>NZ_LPXO01000005.1 GCF_001482405.1 Pseudoponticoccus marisrubri | reverse complement strand
CCGTTCTCACGCATCAGACGACCGACACGGCGGTGGCCAATGTTCAGGCCCAACTCCTTCAACTCCTCGGTCATCCGCGGACGGCCATAACTGCCTAGGCTGAAGCGAGACTGCTCCTTGATATGCGCCAGAACGACCATGTCAGTCCGTTGCCTTTGACTGACAGGTCGGCTGCGATAGGCCCGCAGACCGCGGCCACTGACATCCAGCACGTCACACATGCGTTTGGTGCAAAAGGCATCGCGATGCTCTTCCCCTCTCATCGAAACTGCGTTTCGACTGCCGGGCAGTGGATGAACCGAAACCTCATGGCTCTTGGCCCGCGAAGAACTGCGTTGCCTTTTTTAGGATCTCCCTCTCCTCCTTGAGAATGCGGTTCTCGCGTCGAAGCCGTTCATTCTCCCGGGCAAGGTCAAGGTCTTTGTCCGACACCACGTCAGTGTCACGATGCGCCGTCACCCACTTGTTCAGCGTCGACAGGCCAACGTCCAAATCCGATGCCACCTGCTTCCTGCTCAGCCCCCTCGTCAGCGCGATCCGAACCGCATCAGCGCGGAATTCGTCCGTTCGTTTCAGTCCCATAGTACGTCTCCTTTTCTGCAATAAATGCTATCAAAGGAGCGGCATCAAACCGCGACACGTCCAGTTCGGGCCTTCTGCTTGAGATCTGGAAACTCGTATTGAGGACGGTGAGGGCCGCCATCGCGCGTACCCTGTGTTTGCTATGGAAGAGATCATTTATTGACGGCAGAACCCCTCTGGGCAACCGTATCAGGGTATCAGGGTATCAGGGTATCAGGGTATCAGGGTATCAGGGTATCAGGGTATCAGGGATACCGGACGCCCCATGACCTGCTGACCTAAGCGGCCAGAATTTCCCGACATGCTATGGCCCAGAATTTATCGCTCAGACGGTGCGGGACTGGGTCGCGGCGGTCGGTGCCAAGCCGGCTTACATAGAGCCGGGGTCACCATGGGAAAACGGATACTGCGAAAGCTTCAACGCCCGCTTCCGGGACGAGTTGCTCAACGGTGAAATCTTCTACAGCTTGCGGGAAGCCCAAATCCTGATCGAGCAATGGCGCATCCACTACAACACGATCAGGCCGCACAGCGCTCTGGGCCACCGCCCACCCGTGCCGGAAAGCATCGTGCCAAGGGACCAGGGGCCGACGATGCAATAACAATTAAACCGGACCACCCGATGGGGGCACGCCACTTGGCGGCACAATCCCGCGACAGCTGTCAACCGACCCGACCCGGCGATGCCATGAGCGCAGAAAAAAGCCGCGACCCGGAGGCCGCGGCAGAAGACCGGTCCCGGAAAGAAACCCGGGGACGGGGAGTGAGGGGCTCAGTTCTTCTCGACGAGGCGGTAGAAGACGAGGTCGGAGCTGGCGCCATGCACATAGCCCGTGACGTCCTCGTCCATGCCGACCTGAAGCGTGGCCTGGTACATGATGACGAAGGGCGCCTTGGCCTGCACGTCGCGCTGCAGTTCGAGATACATTTCTTCGCGCTTCGCCGGGTCGCTTTCGGACAGGGCGGCCATGGTGCGGGCGTTCATCTCGTCCGAGACCTCCCACGCGTTCCGCCAGGTGGTGGTGGAGGCGTAGCCGTCATCCGAGTTGTCCTTGTTGTAGGCAAAGGCCTTGGCGTTCGAATGCGGGTCGTTGAAGTCGGGACCCCAGTACAGCATGATCGCCTCGTGCTCGCGGGCACGGTACTTGGTGATGATCGCGGCGGTCGTGCCGGGAACGATATCGAAATTGATACCTGCCTCGGCAAAGCTGGCCTGGATCGACTGCGCCACGTCGGTGAAGGGCGCGAAGTTGAACACGTCCATTTCCACGTTGATCGGAAGTTCGACACCCGCATCCGCGAGGATCTGCTTGGCCTTCTCGGGATCGTAGCTGAACGGCGTGTCCTCAAGCGCGCCGGGGAAGCCCTTGGGCCAGAAGGCCTGGTGCGTTTCCATCTGTCCCTTGAGCAGGGTGGAGGTCAGGCCTTCATAGTCGATCAGGTAGCGCGAGGCTTCCCAGAGCGCCTCGTGCTGCAGGGCCGGAACCTTCTGGTTGAACGAGATGAAGTGGATCGCGGCCTGCGGATGGATCGAGACCTTGAACCCGTCCTCGGGCAGGGCGGCGACCTGTTCGGGCGTCATGTTGCGCGCGATATCCACGTCACCCTGTTCCAGCAGCAGCTGCTGGGTCGCGGCCTCGGCCACGTGGCGGATGATGATCTGGTCGAGCTTGGGGCCTTCCTTGAAATAGTCCTTGTTGGCGACAAGGCGCAGCATCTCGGCCGGGCGGTACATCTGGAGCGAGAAGGCGCCCGAGCCGGCGGAGTTGGTGTTCAGCCAGGCATTGCCCATGTCACCGTCGACCGCGTTCTCCATCACGAGTTGACTGTCGACAATCGAGGCCGGGCGCGCGGCCAGCACGTTCATCACGAAAGCGGGCGAGAAGTCGCCGGCATATTTCAACGTGACGGTGTTGCCTTCGCCGGTGACCATCTCCTCGATGTTCTCGGGGGTCCAGCCCAGCTGGGTCAGGATGAAGGCGGGGTTCTTGTTCAGCGCGACCACGCGCTTGAAGCTGTAGACCACGTCCGCGGGCGTGACCGGGTTGCCGGAATGGAAGCTCACGCCGTCGCGCAGGGTGAAGGTGATGGTCCGGTTCTCGGCATCGATCTCCCAGCTTTCGGCGAGGCCACCGACCAGCTCGGTCGTGTCCTCGGCATCGTATTGCACCAGCCGGTCATAGACATTGGCCATGTACTCGCTGGAGGTGAATTCATAGGCCTGTGCCGGGTCCAGCGCGACGATGTCGTCGATGTTCTGCGCCACGACCAGCACGTTGGGCGGGGTATCCGCCAGCGCCGGGGTGCCCAGCATGGCCAGCGCGGTCACCGCCGCCGCCACATGCCTGAGGGAGTGTTTCATGGATTAGACCTCCTGTTGATCAGAATGCGCCGCGTTGCAGGCGCGGCCGTTGTTTTCACGTGACCGGCCGGGGCCGGGTGGCGTAAAATATTTTTACTGTAAGCAGAATGGTCTTTACATGGAAAGAACTTTTGTTCGTAATGCGGACATTCTGACGGTTCCATGACAGGAGATCTCACGTTTGGCGGCAGATTTGTCCGAACCCGGTGCCGAAACGGACCATCGCGCCAGTGATCTGGCGCTGGGGCTGGGCCGATTCGCGATCGTCACCCTGCTGACCTTCCTCGGTCTCCTGGCGATCACCTTCTTCATCGGGCGCGTCGTGCCAATCGACCCGGTGGTGGCGGTGGTCGGCGACCGCGCCAGCCAGGAGGTCTACGAGGCCACGCGCGAGGCGCTGGGGCTGGACAAGCCGCTGCCGGTGCAATTCGCCATCTACGTGCGCGACGTGCTGACCGGCGATCTGGGCACCTCGCTGACCACCGGGCGGCCGGTGGTCGAGGACCTGGCCCGCTTCTTCCCGGCCACGGTCGAGATGGCCACGGTGGGCATCCTGATCGGGGTCTTCCTGGGCGTGCCCATGGGGGTGATCGCCGCGGCCCATGCCGGCAGCTGGCTGGACCAGGTGATCCGGGTGCTGGGGCTTCTGGGCTATGCCGTGCCGGCCTTCTGGATGGGGCTGGTCGGGCTGGCGGTGTTCTATGCCGGGCTGGGCTGGGTGTCGGGGCCCGGGCGCATCGACATCTTCTATGACGGGATGGTGCCCACGGTGACGGGGCTGCTGACGGTGGATGCGCTGATCGCCGGCGACATGACGATCTTTGCCAACGCGCTGTCGCACCTGATCCTGCCCGCCTCGATCCTTGGCTTCTTCAGCCTCGCCTATATCGCGCGCATGACGCGCAGCTTCATGCTGGACCAGCTGGCGCAGGAATTCGTCACCACCGCCCGCGTCAAGGGCGTGAGCGAGCGGGTGGTGATCTGGAAACATGCCTTCTACCCGATCCGGGTGCAGCTGGTCACGGTGATCGGGCTGAGCTACGCGGTGCTGCTGGAAGGCTCGGTCATGGTCGAGATCGTGTTCAGCTGGCCCGGGATCGGCAATTACCTGACAACGGCGCTGTTGCGCGCCGACATGGCGGCGGTTCTGGGGGCGACGATCCTGATCGGGACGGTCTTCATCGTGATCAACCGCCTGTCGGACCTGCTCTACCGCGTCTTCGATCCGAGGAGCCGGTGATGGGCGCGGTACGGGACTGGTTGACGGATGACGCGCCGGCGTCGCGGCTGCAGGCGCAGGCGGGGCGGGCGTGGTCCATCGCGCGGGCCTTCGGGCGCAACCCGCTGGCCATGCTGGGCGCGGTGATCATCGGGGCGCTGATCGTGGTGGCCATCTTCGCGCCGTGGCTGTCGCCGCATTCGCCGGTGGGGCAGGACCTGGGCTCGCGGCTGCTGCCACCCTCGGCCGAGCACTGGCTGGGCACCGACGAGCTGGGCCGCGACATCCTGAGCCGCATCCTGCACGGGGCGCGCATCACGCTGCTGATCGTGGTGATGGTGGCGCTGATCTCGGCGCCGCTGGGGCTGATCATCGGCGCGGTGGCGGGCTATTTCGGCGGCTGGGTCGACCGGGTGCTGATGGCGCTGACCGATGTGTTCCTGTCGCTGCCCAAGCTGATCATGGCGCTGGCCTTCGTCGCCGCGCTGGGGGCGGGGTTGCAGAACGCGATCATCGCCATCGCGGTCACCGCCTGGCCCGCCTATGCGCGCATCGCCCGGGCCGAGACGCTGACCTTCCGCAACTCGGAATTCATCGCGGCGGTGCGGCTGCAGGGCGCCTCGCACCTGCGGGTGATCGTGGTGCACGTGATCCCGCTCTGCATGTCCTCGACCATCATCCGGGTGACGCTGGACATGGCGGGCATCATCCTGACCGCGGCCGGGCTGGGCTTTCTGGGCCTCGGCGCGCAGCCGCCGCTGCCGGAATGGGGCGCGATGATCTCGCGCGGGCGGTCCTTCATCCTCGACCAGTGGTGGGTGGCGACCATGCCGGGCTTTGCCATCATCATCGTCAGCCTGGGCTTCTGTTTCCTGGGCGATGGCTTGCGCGACGTGCTGGACCCCAAGCAGCGGGAGGGGCGCTGATGACCGCGCTGCTGGAACTGGACAACCTGCGGGTCAGCTTTCCCGGCCCGCGCGGCCGGGTGGAGGTGGTGCGCGGCGTCTCCTTCACGCTGGGCCGCGAGCGGCTGGGCATTGTGGGCGAGAGCGGCTCGGGCAAGTCCCTGACGGGGCGGTCGATCCTGCGCCTGCTGCGCCCGCCGGCGCGGGTCGAGGTCGATGCGTTGCGCTTCGACGGGCAGGACCTGATGGCGCTGAGCGACCGGCAGATGCGCCGCGTGCGGGGCGCCCGGATCAGCATGGTGATGCAGGATCCGCGCTACTCGCTGAACCCGGTGATCACCGTGGGCGACCAGATTGCCGAGGCGCTGCGCGTGCATGAGCGCATCCCGCGCCGGGCCGTGCAGGCCCGGGTGCGCGAGATGCTGGAGAAGGTGCGCATCCACGATCCCGAACGGGTCATGCGGCTGTATCCTCACGAGGTCTCGGGCGGGATGGGCCAGCGGGTGATGATCGCCATGATGCTGATCCCGCAGCCCGACATCCTGATCGCCGACGAGCCGACCAGCGCGCTGGATGTCAGCGTGCAGGCGCAGGTGCTGGACCTGATCGAGGAGATGATCGCCGAGAACGGCATGGGGCTGATCCTGATCTCGCACGACCTCGACCTCGTGGCGCGCTATTGCGACCGGGTGCTGGTGATGAACCAGGGCGAGGTGGTCGAGGAATTGCAGGCCGGCGCGCTGCATGCGGCCCGGCACCCTTACACGCGGGCGCTGCTGGACTCGGTGCCGCGCATGGACGAGACACGCGAGGTGCTGCCGGTGATGGACCGCAGCGCGGGGGCAGGGACATGAGCGCGGCGCTGGACATTCGGAGCCTGTCGGTGCGCTACGGGCGCACGGATGTCGTGCGCGACGTGTCGATCCGCGTGGCCCGGGGCGAAAGCTATGCGCTGGTGGGCGAGAGCGGCTCGGGCAAGTCGACGATCCTGCGCGCCGTGGTGGGCATGGTGCCGGACTGGCGCGGCGAGATCGAGGTCGACGGCGCGCCGCGCAGCGCGCTGGGGCAGGGGGCCTTTGCGCAGCACTGCCAGATGGTCTTCCAGGATCCCTATGCCAGCCTGCACCCGCGCCGCACGGTGGATGCCACCCTGTCCGAGCCGCTGCGCATTCACGGGATCGGCAATCGCGACGCGCAGGTGATCGAGATGATGCGCAGTGTCGGGCTGGACCCGCGCTATCGCTTCCGCTTTCCGCACCAGCTCTCGGGCGGGCAGCGCCAGCGTGTCGCCATCGCCCGCGCGCTGATGCTGGACCCCAAGCTTCTGCTGCTGGACGAGCCGACCAGCGCGCTGGATGTCAGCGTGCAGGCCGAGATCCTGAACCTTCTGGTGCGGCTGCGCGCCGAGCGCGGGCTGACCTATGTGCTGGTGACCCATGCGCTTCCGGTGGTCAGCTTCCTCTGCGACCGGCTGGGCGTGTTGCACAAGGGCCAGCTGGTCGAGGAGACCGGCGTTGCCGCGCTGCATGACGGCGCATTCCGGGCGCCCTACGCGCGAGAGTTGTACCAGGCCAGCCTTGGCGCCGGAGACCGGGTGCGCGATGCGGGGTAAGACGATTTCGCACGTGTTTCCCGGCCCATACGTGGTAAGGGCAGGGCAGGAGGGCAGCGTTTGGATACGGGCATCACGCAGGACGAGCTGTGGATCGGCGGCATGATCCGGGCACGGCGGCAGAAGCTGGAGCTGACCTTGCAGGAGGTCTCGGAGGCGGCGGGCATCTCGACCGGCTACCTGAGCCTGATCGAACGCGACAAAGCCACCCCGGCGCTGACCACCCTGTCGCGCATCGCCGCGGCGCTGGGGGTGGGGATCGACGCCTTTGTCGGCAAACCGCAGCCGGCCGATTGCATCACCCGGGCCGATACGCGGCCGCAATTCCTGCTGGGGGCCTCGAAGGTGCGCTATGAACGGCTGGGCGCGGTCTTTCCGGGCTCGGAGCTGTCCTGCTTCATCCTGACGATCGAGCCGGGCTATTCCTCGGAACAGACCGGCCATGCCGGGGAAGAGACGTTCTACGTGCTGTCCGGGCGGCTGGATTTCACCCTGGACGGGCAGGTGATGGAGCTTCAGGCGGGCGACAGCGCGCATTACGATTCCACCCGCGCGCATGGCTGGGCCAATCCCCATGACGAGGTGGCGCAGGTGCTGTGGACCGGGACGCTGGACCTGTTCGGCGACCGGGCCGGGGGCTCAGAGCAGCGGGCCGAGTGAACGCGCCCGGGCATAGGCCGCATGGGCCGGGCCGGACAGGTCGCGCTCCGTCTCGGCCACACGCTCGGGCGTGTAATGTTGTTCCTCGTGCAGGATGTTCATCGTCGCCACCAGCTGGCCACCCTCGGTGATCGGCAGGTTGATGACCGAGCCGCAGCCCAGCCGGCCGATCAGTTCCGCATCGGGAAAGACCGTGTCGATCTCGGCCAGCGTGTTGGCGACAAAGGTCTGCCCTTTGCCATGCACATGGTCCAGCCAGCGATTGGGTGTGATGGGTTTTGTCCCGGCGGCGGGATAATTTTCCGGATCCGAGCTGTAGGCCCGGCGCGCCTGCATCGCCTCCATGTCCACCGTCATGATCGTGAAGAGCTTGGCGCCGACACTGCCCTTCACGAGGTCCTGCAGCGCGCGCCACGCGTCATCGGGGGTGCGGGCCGCGGCCAGCCGGTCGTCGAAGCTCATGTCATCTCCTGTGCTGCGTGGCGCGCGATCTGTTCATGCGTGGCGATCCAGACATCGCCGGTTTCGCGCGCATGGCGCAGCACCCGGTCGAGAATGCCGATCCGCGAGCGGTAGCCGATGACGAACGGGTGCATGACCAGCTGGCAGAGCCCGCCCTCGGACCGCGCGCCGTCCAGTTCGGCCACGAAGACATCGCCCACCTGTTCGGGTGTCAGGGTGGGGCGGGTCGGCGGGGTGCGGTTGTAGAGCAGGTAGACCGCGTCGTCGCGGTGCCAGTCCACCGGCAGCTCGACCAGCCCGGTGGGGGTGCCGTCGGTCATCAGCTCATAGGGGTCGTCATCGGCCATCATGCTGGAATCGTAAAGGAACCCGGCCTCGGCCACCAGCCGGATCGTGGCGTCGGACAGGTCCCAATGCGCGGCGCGGTGGCCGACGGGGCGCTGGCCGGTGATCTCTTCCAGCGTATCGCGGGAGCGGGCGAGCGAGGCGGCCTCCTCCTCGGGGGTCAGCGTGCCGTTGACCTCGTGGATCCAGCCATGCACGCCGATCTCGTGCCCGGCGGCGGCGATGCGGCGCGGCTCGGACGGGTCGATCAGGGCCGAGACGGCGGGGATGAAGAAACTGGCCGGGGCTGCGTGCCGTTCGAGCGTGTCGAGGATGCGCGGCACGCCGCGGCGCCGGCCATATTCGCCCCAGGCCAGCCGGCCCACCGCGCTGCGCCCGCCGCCCATCTCGAAGGTCTCGTGGTCGCAATCGAAGGACAGGGCCAGCGCGGCGCGCGCGCCCCCAGGCCAGGGCGGGCAGAGCCGGCGGCCGGCGCGCACGGTGTTCACCCGGGCGCGCCAATGTGCCTCGGGCCAGTGATAGGGGCTGTCGGCTTGCGTGTCGTGGGCGCTCATCGCAGGACCTTTCCGAAGAAGTCGCGCGCCCGCTCGCTGGAGGGGGCATCGAAGATCGCGTCGGGCGGGCCGGCCTCGACCACGCGGCCGGCATCCATGAAGACCACTTTGGACGAGACCTCGCGCACGAAGCTCATCTCGTGGCTGACCAGCAGCATGGTCATGCCTTCGCCGGCCAACCGGCGGATCGCGTCGAGCACCTCGTTCACCAGCTCGGGGTCGAGCGCCGAGGTCACCTCGTCCAGCAGCAGGATTTCCGGCTTCAGGGCCAGCGCGCGGGCGATGGCCACGCGCTGCTGCTGGCCGCCCGACAGCTCGTCCGGGTAGGCCTGCGCCTTGTGCTCCATCCCCACCAGTTTCAAGAGTTCCATCGCCTCGGCCTCGACCTCGGCGCGCTTGCGGCCCTTCACCTTGGTCGGGGCGAGGGTGACGTTGCGCAGAACGTTCATGTTCTGGAACAGGTTGTATTGCTGGAACACGATGGCCATCCGGTCGCGGGCGGCCTTGACGGCGCGCGGCGCGGCATAGTCGATGCGCGTGCCGTCCACCTCGACGCTGCCGCCGGTGACAAGAGTCAGCCCGACCAGCGCGCGCAGCACGGTGGACTTGCCCGAGCCCGAGGGGCCGACCAGCGACACGACCTCGCCGCGGTCGACCTCGAAGCCGATCCCGTGCAGCACGGCGAGCGCGCCGTAGTTAGCGTGAATGTCGTTGACCGCGAGGTGTGGCAAGTCGTTTCTCCAGGTATTGGCCGAGGAGGCTCAGCGGGAAGGACATGAGGAAGTAGCAAAACGCGATGGTGCCGAAGACCAGCACGCCGGAATAGCCCTGGTTGTTGAGCTCCTTGCCGCGGAAGGTCAGCTCGAACACGCCGATCTGGGACACCAGCGCGGTGTCCTTGATGAAGCTGACGGCAAAGGCGATGGCGGGCGGGATGATAACCGGCAGGGCCTGCGGCAGTACGCAGAGCCGCATGGTCTGGAAGCGCGACAGGTTCATCGCCTGCGCGGCCTCGATCTGGGTCTTTGGCACGCTCTCGATGCCGCCGCGGATGATGTCGGCGGTATAGGCGATGGCGTAGATGCAGATCGAGATCACCGCGATCGAGAACAGCGACACGTCCGAGGCGACGGTCTGGATGAAGAACAGCACCAGGTAGATCACCACGAGGAAGGGGATCCGGCGGAACACCTCGACATAGGCGATGCAGGCCACGCGCAGCGGCAGCGCCCAGAGCCCGGGCGTGGTGCGCAGGTAGACCAGCACCAGCGCGAGGCCGAAGCCGATCAGGCAGCCCAGAAGCGTCATGGACAGGGTCATCAGGGCGCTTTCGCCCAGAAGCGCGATGTTCTTCCAGGTGAAGAAATCGGGAAGCTGCGAGAGGATCCGCTCCATCAGAAGATCCTCGCCTTGACGCGGAAGGCCCAGCGGCCCAGCAGCGCCAGCCCGATCGAGGCGATGAAGGTCAGAACCACGTACATCAGCGCCACGATGGTGAAATATTCCAGCCAGCGATAATTCACCGTGGACAGGTTGATCGCCTGCCCGGTCAGCTCGTCCACGCCGATCACGGCGCCGACCGAGGTGCCCATCACGAGGATGACGATGAAGAAATTGGCAAGTGCGGGATAGATCGACTTGGCGATATGCGGCACCACGATGTAGCGGATGCGCTGGGGCAGGGACATGCCCATGGTCTCGCCCGCCTCCATCTCGGTCTGGCGCACGGACAGGAACCCGGCGCGCAGGATCATCGTCAGGTAGGCGCCGGCATTCAGCGTCAGCCCGATCAGCACGCAGGCCTCGTTGGACCAGCGGATGCCGAATTCGGGCAGGCCGAAATAGAGGAAGTAGATCTGGATCAGCGCGGGCGTGTTGGTGATGAAGATCACGAAGGCGTGGACCAGCCAGCGCACCGGGCGCGGCGCAAAGCTGAGACAGGCGGCGCCGACCAGCCCGATCAGGCACCCGCAGGTGAAGGCGAAGACGCCCAGTTGCAGGGTCAGCCACGCGCCTTCGAGCAGCGCGTCGAAATTGCGCCAGACGACGTTGAATTGGAAATTGTAGTCCATGCGAGGGGGTGCTTCGGGCCTGCGTGTGCGGGGGAGGGGGGAGGGCAGGGGGCGCGGGTGGGCCACGCCCCCTGGAGTGGCGGGGATCAGAACCAGGGCGAGACGGGCACTTCGCGCAGCATCGGCGCGCCGTAGTTCTCTTCCCAGACCGCCTTGACGGTGCCGGAGCTGTGCAGGTCGTAGAGCAGGATGTTGAGCACCTCGACGAGGTTGTCATTGCCCTGGCTCACGCCGAGCGCGCAGTAGGCGACAAAGATCGGCTCGGGCACGACACGCCAGTTGACGCCTTCGTGGTTGCCGGTGAAGCCCATGAAGAAGTCGATATTCTCGACGATGGCATCGGCGCGGCCCTGCGCCACCAGCCGGACGGTGTCGGCGATGCTGTCGACCAGTTCCAGCTCGACATTGGGCATGTTCTCCTCGATCCAGCCCACGGTCCAGTTGCCACGCATGTTGGCGAGGGTGACGCCGTCCTTGTTGAAATCCTCCCAGCTGTCGCCTTCGATCTGGTCGGTGGCCAGCACGGCCAGCACCTCGGTGTGCAGCGGTACGGTGTAGTCGATCAGCTTGGCGCGTTCGGAGTTGCGGGTCAGCGCGCCCATGGACACGTCGATCCGGTCGGAGACGAGGAAGGGCACGCGCTGCGCGGTCTCGGTCGGGACCCATTCCACCTCGACGCCCAGCTTTTCGGCCAGCATGGTGCCGATCTCGATGTCGAAACCTTCCCACTCGCCATCCTCGTTGCGGGTGCTCATGTTCGGGAAGTTGGGGTTGATGCCGATGCGGATCGTGCCGTCGGACAGGATCTCCTCGAGCGATTTCGCCTGCGCGTCCGGGGTCGCGGTCAGCGTCAGTCCAAGGGCGGCGATCCCTGCGATAAGCCAGGTCTTCATGGTCTGTCTCCTGTTGCGTTCAAGGGCGGGTATTCTGCCACGTTGTTCGTTATGCGGACAAATGTCCGAAAACATGTTTGTCCATGGGCCGGGTTTGGGTCAATGATTTTCTGAAGCCATGTGGCGCTGCCCTGCGCGATTCGGGCCTTGAGCCCGCATTTGACGGGGTCCGGCGCCCGGCTTGGCGGGGTTTTCCACAGGATTGACCCCGCTGCGGGGACGGCCCAGTGTGCCGCAACCCCATGAACATGACGAACAGCTGTGCGAAAGGCGCCCGACACATGAAAGATTCTCTGGACCGGATTTCCCTGCCATCGGGGCTGTCGCTGTCCCGCATCGTCACCGGTCTTTGGCAGATGGCCGACCAGGAGCGGGACGGCCGCGCCTTCGACCTCGACGCGGCGGCCGAGGCGCTGGCCGATTACGCGCGCGAGGGGTTTACCACCTTCGACATGGCCGACCATTACGGCAGCGCCGAGATCGTGGCGGGCCGCGCGGCGAAGATCCTCGCCGCCGAGGGTGGGCCACGCCCGACCATCCTGACCAAGTGGTGCCCCGAGCCCGGGGTGATGGATGCCGGCACCGTGCGCCGCGGCGTCGAGACCGCGCTGGAGCGGCTGGCCATGGACCGGGTCGACGTGATGCAGTTCCACTGGTGGCAGTACCAGTCGCCCGAGTATCTCGACGCGCTGGTCGAGCTGATGAAGCTGCGCGAGGAAGGGCTGGTGGGCCATATCGGGCTGACCAATTTCGACGCCGCGCATCTGCGCATGGTGCTGAAACAGGGGATCGAGGTCGCCACGAACCAGGTCTGCTTCTCGGTCGTGGACCGGCGCGCGGCGGGCGAGCTGACCGCCGTGGCCGAGGCGCATGGCGTGGGGCTTCTGGGCTTCGGCACGCTGTGCGGCGGGTTCCTGTCGAACAAGTGGCTGGGCCAAGCCAAACCGGCCGAGATCGCCGATTGGAGCCGCATGAAATACATGCGCTTCATCGAGACCGCGGGCGGCTGGGACCGCTTCCAGACCCTGCTGCAGGCGCTGGCGGCGGTGGGCGACCGGCACGGTGTGTCGGTCAGCAACGTGGCCAGCCGCTGGGTGCTGGAACAGGGCGCCACGGCGGGCGTGATCGTGGGCGCGCGGCTGGGCGAGAACGCGCATCGCGACGACAACCGGCGGATGCTGGGCTTTGCGCTGGATGCCGAGGACCGCGCCACGATCGACGCGGCGGTGGCGGAACTGGATCCGATCCCCGGCGATTGCGGCGACGAGTACCGCAAGCCGCCCTTCCTGACCGCCTCGGGCGACCTGTCCCATCACCTCGACGCGCTGCCGCCGGTGATTGCGGTCTCCGAGCCGCGCCCGGGGCGCAGGCGCGCCGAGAGTGGGTCGATCTGGGAGGCGAAGGCCGGCTTTGCCCGCGCGGTTCGCAAGGGCCAGCGCATCCTCGTCAGCGGCACCACGGCGACCGACCCGCACGGGGGCGCCGTCTGTCCGGGCGATGCGGCGGGGCAGGCGGTCTACATCCTCGACAAGATCGCGGGGGCCGTGTCGTCGCTGGGCGGCACGCTGGACGATGTGCTGCGCACCCGGATCTACCTGACCGAGGAGGCCGACTGGCAGGCGGTCTCGCAGGTGCATGCGCGCTATTTCGGCGAGACCCGCCCGGCCAACACGCTGATCGTGGTCAAGGAGCTGATCGGCGGTTACGCGGTCGAGATCGAGGCCGAGGCGGAACTCGACTGACGCGCGGCGCGGCGCTGCATCCACAGCGCCGCCAGCACCACCAACCCGAACAGCACCGAGGCCAGCGTGCCGATCACCGCGATGGCCGAGACCACCGGCGCGTAATTCGTCGCCACCCGGCTGAACAGCCATTCCGGCAGAGTCGTGTCGGCGCCGGTGGTGAAGATCGACAGCGGCAGGTTCGACCAGGACAGCAGGAAGGCGAACAGCCCGCCCGAGATCAGCCCCGGCGCCAGATGCGGCAGGGTGACCTCGCGCAGGGTCTGGAGCCGCGTGGCGCCCAGGTCGCGGGCCGCATCTTCCTGCGCGGGGTCGTAGCCGAACAGCCGGATCGAGATCACCAGCGTCACGATGGGCAGGATCCAGACCAGATGCGCGAAGACGGCCGTCTTCCAGCTGGGCGTGATGCCGAGCGCCGAGAAGAACAGCAAGAGCGCCAGCCCCAGCACGGGCTGCGGAAAGAAGATCGGCAGCACCACCGCCTTCTGGTAGATCGAGCGCCCGCGCCAGTCGTAGCGGGCAAAGGCCATCGCCCCCAGCGTGGCCAGCACCAGCGCCAGCAACGTGACCAGAGCCGCCACCTTGAGCGAGACGAGATGCAGGACCAGCGTCTCCTGCTGCGAGAACGCGTCCGTGTAGGCGCCGATCGACCAGTTGCGATGCGGAAAGCGCATGTAGCGGGTATTGGCGAGGCTGGCGAGGATCACCGACAGGATCGGCACGTAGAGCAGCACCAGGATCACCGTCAGCCAGAGGGCTTGCAGCTGTTTCTTCATCGGCGAATCAATCGGTTGAGGTCGATGCGTGACAGCACCGGGAAGACGACGAGCGCGGTTACCAGCGTCACCAGCATGGTCAGCGCCGCGCCCATGGGCCAGTCCTGCGCGTAGGAAAAGCGCTGCTCGATCGCGCGGGTGACCACGGTGACGGCCTGCCCGCCAAGGATCGCGGCCTCGGCATTGGCGCCGATGCACAGCACGAAGGTCAGCAGCGCCCCGATGGCCAGCCCGGGCAGGGCCAGCGGCAACTCGATCTCGCGCAGCACCTGCCAGCGCGAGGCGCCAAGGTCGCGCGCCGCGTCGATGCGGTCCTGCGGGATCAGCGCGACGCCCAGCAGCAGCGGAAACAGCATGAAGGGGAAATGCACGTAGACGAGCCCCAGCCAGACCGCGATCTTGGTGTTCAGCACCGTCCCGATCGAGACGCCGAACAGCGCCTTGAGCGAGCCGGCCAGGATCCCGCCGCCCGGCATCAGGAAGAGCGACAGGCCGAACAGGCGCACGGATTCGCTGACGAAGATCGGCACGGCGATCAGACCGGTGACGATGGCCGCGCCGCGGCCCGCGCGGGCATGCAGCATCTTGGCCGTGGGCCAGGCCAGCAGCGCGCAGGTCGCCACGGTAGCGAAGGCGCCGAGGATCGACCAGTAGAACGGCCCGCCATAGCCCTCGGTGAAGGCGGCGCGGTAATTGGCCAGTGTCAGATCCGAGGTCAGCTCGAAGGTGCGCGGCTCGATCAGGGAATACCAGCCGACGATGAAGATCGGCGTGGCAAAGCCCACCAGCAGGAACAGCGCCACCGGCGCCATGAACAGGTAGCCCGCGCGCTGTTTCATTCGCTCACCCTGTGCGCCGCGTCGGGGTCGAAGGAGAAGGTGGCCTCGTCGCCGGCCTGCAACGTGCAGGAGGCGGGCTGTTCGGCGATCATCAGCCCGGCCGGTGTGTCGAGGTGCAGCTGCACGCGCGAGCCCAGCTGGAACCGCTCCAGCACCGTGCAGCGGATCGGCAGGCCGCTTTCGGTCGGGCTCAGCGCCTCGGGGCGCAGCACGAGATAGCCGTCGGCACGGCCGGGCAGGGGGGTGTCCAGCTCGACCAGCCGGCCGTCGCGGATCTCGAGGATGTTCACCTCGCCCATGAAGCGCGCCACGAAACGGTCGCGCGGGCGGTCATAGATCTGCGAGGGCGTTCCCACCTGCACCAATGCGCCATCCTTCATGATGCCGATGCGGTCGGACATGACCATCGCCTCTTCGAGGCTGTGGGTGATGTAGACGAAGGTGCGCCCGGTGCGGCGCTGCAGTCCGCGCAGCTCGACCTCGAGCGTCTTGCGCAGGCGGTAGTCCAGCGCCGAGAGCGGCTCGTCGAAGAACAGGATCTCGGGATCCGAGGCCAGCGCCCGGGCCAGCGCCACGCGCTGCCGTTCGCCGCCCGAGCATTGCGTGACAGGGCGGCCGTAATAATCGGCGCCCAGCCGTACCAGCTCCAGCAGCTCAAGCGCGCGGGTCTTGCGCGCCTCGGCGCCCACGCCGCGCATCTTCAGCGCGAACTCGACATTCTGCCCGACGCTGCGATGGTCGAACAGCGCCAGTGACTGGAAGACCATCGCCGTGGGCCGCTTGTTGGGCGGTTGCAGCGTGACGTCCTGCCCGCGCAGCAGCAGCGCGCCGCTGGTCGGCCGGTCCAGCCCGGCGAGGATGCGCAGGAGCGTGGTCTTGCCGGACCCGGAGGGTCCGACAATGGTGAAGAATTCGCCCTCCGCGATGTCGAGCGAGACATCGCGAAGCGCCCGGGTCGCGCCGAAATGCCGGCTCAGCCTCTGAAGGCTGAGCGCGGGTGTCGTGTCGGCCGGCGTTCCGGTCATCTGCGGTTCAGCCGCGATCACGGATGGCCGCCGAGTAGATGTCGTAGAGACGGTCGTAATCCGGCACGATGTCGAACTCGACCGCGTTGGCGATGCGCTCGTCGAACTCGTCCCACTGGATCGCGTTCAGCTCGTCCGCCGAGAAGCGGCCCAGCACCTCGTCCTGCGCCATCTGGCTGACCGGCTGCAGGTTGCCATTGCCGCGGGCCACGATCTCGGCCGCGTCGGGCGTGGTGATCCATTCCAGGAAGTCGAGCGTCGCCTCCTTGCCCTGCGGGTTGGCCACGGCCGAGTTGAGCTCGATCCAGTTGATCCCGCCCTTGCCGTCGGCGGGGCCGGAATTCGGCGTGATGGCATAGATGTTGGTCGCGCCCTCGGCCCGGGCCGAGCTGGCCGTGTAGGTGCCGCCGGTGAAGTAGAGGTCGATCTCGCCGTTCAGCATGGCGAGGTTCAGCTGCACGAAATCGGTGGTGATGAGCTTGGCATTGTTGATCCAGCGCCGTGCGGTTTCCTCGAACTTGGCGTAATCGGCCTCGGTCTTGGGCTTGTAGGGGTGGATGCCCGCGCCCATGCAGATATCCATCACGTTCCAGTCCTCGTAGGCGAGGATGCCGTAGCGGTTCGCGAAGTCGGGGTTGTTGAACAGGTCCCAGCCCTCGTCCTTGGCGGTGGCCGGCGCGATCACGTCGGAATTGACCACGAAGTCGAAGGTCTCGAAGCGCTGCACGACGCCCAGCAGGTGCTCGCCGTCCTGGCTCAGGGCCCAGTCATAGGGCATGGCGAATTTCTCGAACATCTGTGCGTAGAGCGGTTCGAACCGGTCGCGGGGCAGGTCGTAGATCAGCCCTTCGGGCCACAGCACCTGCCGCGCCCAGGGGTTGTTGAGGTTGATGAAGTTCCAGACATCCGTCTCGCCCGCGCGCAGGCGGTTGACCGAGGTCGGGTCGCTGATGTGGATCTCGTAGCGCGCGCCGTTGCCGGTGGTCTCGCGCCACATGTCGAGCAGGCGCGGGTCGGCATAGGCGTCCCAGGTCAGCAGGGCGATCTGTTCGGCCTGCGCGCGGGCGCTCATCGGCATCCCGGCCGCGGCAAGACCGGCGGCCATGCCGCCCATCATCTGGCGTCGGCTGAGCGCCCCCGCCATGGGGTTGCGCAGGGATGCGGGCAAGGTGGGTCTGGTTTTCATTTTGTGATCTCCCTGTTCGGATAGTGAACTATTGCGCGCAATGCGGTCATTTTCAAGCATCGACCCGGGGCGCGGCCGGGTCAGTAGACATCTGCGTAGCGGTTGAGCATCTCGGCCAGCTCCAGCCCCGCGACCTCGCCGGCCTCGTGACGCTTGTGATCGGCATAAAGCGACAGGAAGGGCGCGCCGTACCATGCGGCCAGCGCCGGGCTGGCCTGCAGGGTCTCCAGCGCCTGTGGCAGGCTGCGCGGCAGCGGGTCGATCCCCTCGGCGCGCAAGGCGTCATCGGTGCGTTCGGACAGGTCGCCGGTGGTCGGGGCGGGGCAGGGCAGCGCGTCCTCGACCCCCGCGGCGGCGGCATGGATCAGCGCCGAGAGCGCCAGCCAGGGCGAGGCCGTGGCATCGGCGGCGCGGTATTCATAATTGAACTGCCGCGCCATGCGCGCGGGATCGGTCGCGGTGACAGGGCAGATGCGCAGCCCGGCCTCGCGGTCCTGCACGGCAAGGTTGGCATAGGCCGCGCTCCAGCGATGCGGGGTCAGCCGGTGGTAGCTGGCCACCGAGGCCGCGGTCAGTGCACATAGCGCCGGCATGTGCGCGACGATCCCGGCGGCGGCCTGCGCGGCCCGGGGCGACAGCCCTGCGGGGCCCTCGGGGTCGTGGGTCAGCGGGGTGTCGCCGTCCCACAGGCTGAGATGGATATGCACGCCATTGCCCACGGTGTCGGCATCGGGAAGCGGCGCGAAGCTGGCGCGCCGGCCATGTGCTCGGGCCACGGCGCGGGTGATCTCGCGCAGGGCGATGGCCTCGTCCGCGGCGCGCAGGGCGGGTTTCGGCGCCAGCGTGACCTCGAACTGGCCGGGTCCGTATTCGCGCAGGAAGCTGTCGGGTTCCATGCCGGCGGCGGTCAGCGCCTGCAGCAGGTCCTCGGCAAAGGGTTGCGCGGCGTGGAAGCCCTCGAGCGAGAAACCGGCCCCGCCTTCAAGCCCCGACAGGGTGAACTCATGCTCGAAGCTGACGCGCAGATCGGCCCCCGTGGCGGCATGGAACCGGTCGATCGCGGCCCGCAGGTGGCCGCGAGCGCAGGCCATCCAGGCGGCGCCGTCGCGCTCGCGGATATCGCCCAGCACCATGCGCAGGGGCGGGGCATCGGGGATCGGCGCCTCGATCACCGTGTCGGCGTCGGGCCAGAGCACCACGTCGCCCAGCGAGCCGAACGGCGAGGGCGCGATCCCGTCGAAACAGGTGATCTGCGCGTTCGTCGGCGTCCAGCCGACACCGCTGGCGATGCGCCTCTCCAGATCGGCCAGGGCGAACCCCTTGCCACGCACGAGGCCGGACAGGTCGCTGGTGCAGGCCATGATCAGGGGTGTCGGCATCTCGTCCTCGCAAAGCGCTTGTCGTCCGTTCGAAATTGTGAACAAATGTTCGCATAATGCAATAGGTGGCTTTTGGTTTTATCCGCGAACGACCCGTCCCCCGCCCGGTTTTTCGGCACAGAGGCCGCCGGCCCGTGGCTGCTGACCTGCGAACATGCGGGCCATGCCGTGCCGCAGGCGCTTGGCGACCTGGGGCTGGCCCGTGCCGATCTGCTGGATCATATCGGCTGGGATCCCGGCGCGCTGGCGCTGGCCGAGGCCTTGGCCGACCGGCTGGGCGCGCGCGGCGTGGCGCAGCCCTATTCGCGGCTGGTGATCGACTGCAACCGGCCCGCCGCTGCGCCGGACCTGATGCCCGCGATCTCGGACGCGCGCCTCGTGCCCGGCAATGATGGCCTGTCCGAGGCGGCGCGCGCGGCCCGCTGGGAGCAGATCCACCAGCCCTACCATGCGGCGGTCGCCGCGGCGCGGGTGGGCCGGTCCGCGCTGGTCTCGGTCCACAGTTTCACGGCACGCAAGCAGGGTGGCGCCCCGCGTACCACGGAAATCGGCGTGCTGGCCCGAGACGGCAACGCGCTGTTCCGCCACCTGATGGCCGGCCTGTCCGAGGCATGGCCCGGCCCGGTCGTCGCCAATGACCCTTACGAGATCGAGGACGACTCGGACTACACCATCCCCGTCCATGCCGAGCCGCACGGGCTGCCGCATGTTCTGCTGGAGGTGCGCAACGACCTGCTGGCCGATGACGCCGGCGTCACCCGCGTGGCGGCCGCGCTGGCCGGCGTTCTGAAAGGATTCACCCCGTGACCCAGCCCTTCCTGTCCACCACGACCCGCGACGTGCCGCTGCAGACGGGGCGGGTGGCGGTGCTGTTTGTCGATGTGCAGAATTTCTGCCTGCATCCCGAGGGTGGCGAGATGCGCGACGCGTCCGAGGCCGAGCGGCGCGACACGCTGATGCCTT
Source organism: Pseudoponticoccus marisrubri (assembly GCF_001482405.1). Taxonomy (GTDB): domain Bacteria; phylum Pseudomonadota; class Alphaproteobacteria; order Rhodobacterales; family Rhodobacteraceae; genus Pseudoponticoccus; species Pseudoponticoccus marisrubri. The sequence goes on along the minus strand of NZ_LPXO01000005.1, from coordinate 281,686 downwards.
TCATCGAGCGGGTCCGCGCGCAGACGGTGCCGCGGATGCAGGCGCTGCAGCAGGCCGCCCGCGCCGCCGGGGTCGAGGTGATGTACACCACGATCGAGAGCCTCACCAAGGACGGGCGGGACCGCAGCCTCGACTACAAGATCACCGGGTTCAACGTGCCCAAGGGCTCGTTCGATGCGCGGGTGATCGACGAGATCGCGCCCGGCGAGGACGAGATCGTGCTGCCGAAATCCTCATCCTCGGTCTTCGTCTCGACCCATATCGACTACGTGCTGCGCAACCTCGGCGTGGCGCAGCTGGTGATCGCGGGGGTGGTGACCGACCAATGTGTCGAGAGCGCGATTCGGGATGCCTGCGACCTGGGATACCTTGTCACGCAGGCCACGGATGCCTGCGCGACCTATACGCAGGAGCGTCACGACGCCTCGCTGCGCGCCATCCGCGGTTACTGCCGGCAGGTCACGGTGGACCAGCTGCTGCCCGAACTCGCCGCGCTGGCCGACAGCGCTTGACAGGCCGGGCAGGCTTCGAACAGATGTCCGGAAGTAAAAATTTTTTAACGACAGGAAAGCCGTCGCAATGAGCAATGAAAACGCCCTCTGGTCCTTTGTCGAGGCAAAGAAGGACGGGTTCTGCACGCTGGCCGACCGGGTCTGGGAAACGCCCGAGCTGCTCTATGAAGAGCACCGCTCGGCCGCGGCACATCGCGAGATGCTGGAGGCGCAGGGCTTCCGCATCACTGACGGGGTGGCCGGGATCGAGACCGCCGTGATGGGCGAGGCGGGCGAGGGCGGCCCGGTGATCGCCATCCTCGGCGAATATGATGCGCTGCCGGGGCTCAGCCAGCAGGCGGGCGTCGACTATCCCGCCCCGGTCGAGCAGGGCGGCAGCGGCCATGGCTGCGGGCACAACCTGCTGGGTGCCGGGGCGCTGCTGGCGGCGACCGCGGTCAAGGACTGGCTGGCGGCCAACAACCTGCCCGGGCGCGTGCGCTATTACGGCTGCCCGGCGGAAGAGGGCGGCGCGGCCAAGACCTTCATGGTGCGCGCCGGCGTGTTCGACGACGTGGATGCGGCGCTGTCCTGGCACCCGATGAGCTTCAACGGCATCATCCCGCCGCTGACCCTGGCCGTGGCCATGGTGGATTTCCACTTCAAGGGCCGCACCTCGCATGCCGCCGTCTCGCCGCATCTGGGGCGCAGCGCGCTGGACGCGGTCGAGCTGATGAATGTGGGCGTGAACTACCTGCGCGAGCACGTGCCGCAGGACAGCCGGATCCACTATGCCGTGACGGATTCGGGCGGCATCGCGCCGAATGTGGTGCAGGAACGCGCGACGGTGCGTTACTCGGTCCGGTCGCTCAAGCGTCGCGACATGCAGGCGCTGGTCGAGCGGGTGACCAAAGTGGCCAAGGGCGCGGCGATGATGACCGAGACCAGCGTCGAGGTGGATTTCATTTCGGCCATGTCCGAGATGCTGGACAACCCGCCGCTCTACAAGCTGCTGCACCGCCACATGGAGGCGGCCGGCACGGCCAGCTTCGACGAGGCCGACCTTAACTATGCGCGCCGGATGCAGGCCACGCTGAGCGAGGCCGATATCGAGGCGGCCTACCTGGCCGCCGGGGTGGAGCCGCGCGACACGCCGATCTGCGATTTCGTGGTGCCCTACGAGACGCGCGGCGTGCCGATGCTGGGATCGACCGACCTGGGCGACATCAGCTGGACCGTGCCCTTCGCCCAGCTGGGCGGGGCGACCTACGCGATCGGCACGCCGGGCCACACCTGGCAGATCACCGCGCAGGGCAAGACGCCGGCCGCGCACAAGGTGATGGTGCAGATCAGCAAGGCGCTGGCCGGCGCCGCGGCCGAGCTGCTGACCACGCCTGCCGTGCTGGACGAGGCGCGCGCCGATTTCACTGCGCGCACCGGCAAGACCCCCTATGAAAGCCCGCTGACGCCGGACGCCCGTCCGCGTGCAGCGTAAGGAGACGAGATGAGCCGAACCGATGACAAGCTGGCCGCGATCCGCGCGGCCATGGCCGAGCAGAGGGTGGAGCTGGTGGCGCTTGGCCCCGGCGCGCACATGCACTGGGTGCTGGACTGGCACCCCCATCCCGACGAGCGCCTGACCCTGCTGGCCATCGGCCGCGACAGCGCGCATTTCGTCGTGCCCTCGGTCAATGCCGAGCAGGCCGGCGCCCATGCCGGGCTGCCGCTCATCACATGGCGCGACGAGGACGGCCCCGCGGGCGCGCTTCAGAGCCTCGCCCAGAAAGTGGGTGGCGTCACGCGGCTGGTGCTGGACGAAACCATGCGCACCGATTTCTCGCTGCCGCTGATGGGCGCCTTCGAGGGGGCGGAGCCGGTCTTTGCCGACCAGCTGGTCGGCGCGCTGCGGATGATCAAGGATAAGGCCGAACTGGCCGCGCTGCAGGCCAGCGCGGCGGTGGCCGATCGCGCCATGCAGGCGGGCTTTGCCGCGATCCGGCCCGGGCTGACCGAGACGCAGGTGGCGCAGGCCATGCGTGACAGCTTTGCCGAGCAGGGTGCCGCGGTGGCCTTCACCCTCTGTGCCAGCGGGCCGAACGGCGCCTATCCGCACCATGCCACGGGCGAGCGCGTGCTGGAGGAGGGCGACGCCATCGTCTTCGACATCGGCGCGGGGTTCGGTGGTTATCCCAGCGACATCACGCGGATGGCGGCGGTGGGCCGGCTGCCCGAGGGCTACCAGGAGGTGCATGACGTGGTCGAGCGTGCCTGGCAGGCGGCCGCCGCGGCGGCCCGCCCGGGCGTCAAGGCCCACGCGGTCGACGATGCCGCGCGCAAGGTCATCGCGGATGCGGGCTATGGTGAATATTTCGTGCACCGCACCGGCCACGGGCTGGGGCTGGAAGTGCACGAGCCGCCTTACCTCACGTCCTCCTCGCAGACGATCCTGCGAGAGGGCATGGTCTTCTCGATCGAGCCGGGGATCTACATCCCGGGCCGGTTCGGGATCCGGCTGGAGGATATCGTGATCCTGCGCGCCGACGGGGTCGAGGTGCTGTCCTCGCTGCCGCGCGCGGTTCGGGTCGCGGGCGACAGCGCCTGAGATCCTGCCCCGGGCCACCGGGGCAAACCAGATAACAACAGGGAGACTGACATGACGAAACACATGCTTCTGGCCGCCACGGCCCTGACGCTGACGCTGGGCGCGGCGCAGGCCGAGACGCTGCGATGGGCCCGCTCGGGTGACGCGCTGACGCTGGACCCGCATGCCCAGAACGAGGGCCCGACCCTGGCGCTGATGCACCAGATGATGGAGCCCTTGGTGCTGCGCAACCCGGCCGGAGAGCTCGAGGCCGCGCTCGCCACCGACTGGTCGGTCAGCCCCGACAATCCCGATGTCTGGACCTTCACCCTGCGCGAGGGCGTGAAATTCCATGACGGCGCTGACTTCACCGCCGAGGACGTGGTCTTCTCGATCAACCGCGCGCTGACCGAGAATTCGGACATGAAGGGCATCATCTCGTCCGTCGCCTCGGTCGAGGCCACCGGCGATCACGAGGTCCAGATCACCACCAAGGGCCCGAACCCGCTGCTGCCCGCGGCGCTGCCCAACATCCTGATGATCGACAAGGACTGGGCCGAGGCCAATGACACGGTCGACGTGCAGGACGTGGAAGGCGGCGAAGAGACCTTTGCCTCGCAGAATGTCAACGGCACCGGCCCCTACCAGCTGGTCAGCCGCGAGGCCGACGTGAAGACCGAGATGACCGTGTTCGACGGCTACTGGGGCGCCGACGGTTTCGCCATGGGCTACAGCGACATCGTCTACACGCCGATCCAGAACCCGTCGACCCGGATGGCGGCGCTGTTCTCGGGCGAGGTCGACTTCATCCAGGACGTGCCGGTGCAGGATCTCCAGCGCATCGAATCCGATCCCAACCTCAAGATCGTCTCCTCGCCGCAGAACCGGGTGATCTTTTTCGGGCTGAACGTCGGCGACACGCTGGTCAATGGCGAGGGCGAGAACCCGCTGGCCGACCCGGCCGTGCGCGAGGCGATGAACATGGCGATCAACCGCGATGCCATCCAGCAGGTGGTGATGCGCGGCCAGTCGATCCCGGCGGGCGTCATCATGCCCCCGTTCGTGAACGGCTGGAACGAAGAGCTGAACACCGTGCCCGAGGGCGGTGTCGAGGCCGCCAAGGCCAAGCTGGAAGAGGCCGGCTGGGGTGACGGGTTCACCGTGCAGCTGGACTGCCCCAACGACCGCTACATCAATGACGAGGCGATCTGCCAGGCGGCGGTCGGCATGATGGCGCAGATCGGCGTGACCGTGAACCTCAACGCCCAGCCCAAGGCGCAGCACTTCCCGCTGGTCAACGGGCTCGAGTCGGATTTCTACATGCTGGGCTGGGGCGTGCCGTCCTACGATTCCGAGTACATCTTCAACTTCCTCTACCACACGAAAGAGGATCTCTACGGCACGTGGAACGGCACCCGCTATTCGAACCCCGAGCTGGACGAGATGATCAAGGCGATCGCCGCCGAGGTCGATCTGGACAAGCGCGACGCCATGATCGCCGAGATGTGGGAGATGGCCAAGTCCGACACGGTCTACCTGCCGATCCACCACCAGGTGCTGAACTGGGCGATGAAGTCCGGCGTGGGCGCCGCGGTGGACGCGGATGACCAGGTCAAGGTCAAGTATTTCACCGCCGAGTGATGCCGACCTGACAAACTGACGTCACGCGGCGGGTTGATCCCGCCGCGTGGCTTGTCGCACGCTGACGCCTTCACATCCGGGGACACGCCAGCCTCATGCTCGCCTACATCATCCGCCGCGTCGCGCAGTCCATCCTCGTCCTGCTGGTGACGGGCTTCGTCGCCTTCTCCATGTTCAGCTTCGTCGGCGACCCGGTCGAGAACATGCTGGGGCAGGAGCGCACGCAGGCCGACGTGGACCGGCTGCGCGAACAGCTGGGGCTCGACCAGCCCTTCGTCGTGCAATACGGCAAGTTCCTGCAGCAGGCCGCGCAGGGCAATTTCGGGCTGAGCTACCGTCAGGGCCGCCCGGTGAGCGACATCCTGGCCGAGCGTCTGCCCGCCACGCTGGAGCTGGCCGCCGTCTCGGGGCTGCTGGCGCTGATGGGCGGCATCGGCTTCGGCATCTTCACCGCGATCCGACGGCGCGGGGTGGGGGCCAATGTCATCATGACCCTGTCGCTGGTGGGGGTGTCGCTGCCCACCTTCCTGATCGGGATCCTTCTGATCTACGTCTTTTCGGTCGAACTCGGCTGGCTGCCCTCCTTCGGGCGCGGCGACGTGGTCGAGATCGGCGGCTGGACCACCGGTTTCCTGACTGCCAGCGGGCTGAAGGCGCTGGTGCTGCCGGCGATCACGCTGGGGCTCTACCAGATGACGCTGATCATGCGGCTGGTGCGCACCGAGATGCTGGAGGTGCTGCGCATGGATTACATCCGCTTTGCCCGCGCCCGGGGCCTGCGCGAACGCGCGATCAATTTCCGCCACGCGCTGAAGAACACGCTGGTGCCGGTCATCACCATCACCGGCCTGCAGCTGGGCAGCATCATCGCCTTTGCCATCATAACCGAGACGGTGTTCCAGTGGCCGGGCGTGGGGCTCTTGTTCATCAACGCCATCCAGTTCGTCGATATCCCGGTCATGGCCGCCTACCTGATGATGATCTCGGTCATGTTCGTGGGCATCAACCTGATCGTCGACCTGCTCTATTTCGCCATCGACCCGCGGCTGCGGATCGACGGCAAGGCCGGAGGCCACTGACATGTCCGACCACCAAGCCGAAATCGAGACGCGCCGCACCCCCGGCCGGCTGGCCCGGGCCTGGGACAGCGACCTGGCATATTCCTTCCGCCATGCGCCGGTGGCCATGGTCTCGGCCGCGGTCGTGCTGATCCTCGTTCTGTCGGCGCTGCTGGCGCCGTGGATCGCGCCCTATGACCCGTTCGACCCCGGTTCGCTCAACCTGATGAACGGCTTCACCCCGCCGGGCCAGCCCAATGCCTTCACGCAGGAGACCTTCGTGCTGGGCACCGACGACCAGGGACGGGACGTGTTCTCGACCATCCTGTTCGGGATGCGCATCTCGTTGTTCGTGGGTTTCTCGGCGGTGCTGCTGGCCATGGTGATCGGCGTGGTGCTGGGGCTGCTGGCGGGCTACCTGGGCGGCTGGGTGGAATCTGTGATCATGCGGGTGGCCGACATCCAGCTGACCTTCCCGGCGATCCTCGTGGCCATGCTGATCTTCGGCATCGCCAAGGGCATCACCCCGCCCGCCTATCGCGACCAGATGGCGATCTGGGTGCTGATCCTCGCCATCGGCCTGTCGGACTGGGTGCAGTTCGCCCGCGTCGTGCGCGGCGCCACGCTGGTCGAGAAGAGCCGCGACTACGTGCAGGCGGCGCGGCTGGTGGGGCGGCGACCCTTTTCCATCATGATCCGCCACATCCTGCCCAACGTGCTGAACCCGGTGCTGGTGATCGCCACGATCAGCCTGGCGCTGGCCATCATCGCCGAGGCGACGCTGTCCTTCCTTGGCGTCGGCGCGCCGCCGACCAAGCCGTCGCTGGGCACGCTGATCCGCATCGGGCAGGGCTTCATGTTCTCGGGCGAGTGGTGGATCCTGCTGTTCCCGGCGCTGACCCTGCTGGCGCTGGCGCTGTCGATCAACCTGCTGGGCGACTGGCTGCGCGACGCGCTGAACCCGCGCCTGCGGTGAAGGAGGAGACCATGAGCGATCCCGTCCTGTCCGTCCGCGACCTTGTGGTCGAGATCCCCACCCGCCGCGGCGTGCTGCGCCCCGTGGACGGTGTCAGCTATGACATCGCCGCGGGCGAGATCCTGGGTGTCGTGGGCGAATCCGGCGCCGGCAAGTCGATGACCGGCAATGCCGTGATCGGGCTGCTGGACCGTCCCGCGCGCATCACGAGCGGAGAGATCCTGCTGACCGGCCAGCCGATCCACCGCCTGCAGGGCGAGGCGCTGCGCCGCCTGCGCGGGCGGCGGATGGGCATGATCTTCCAGGATCCGCTGACCTCGCTGAACCCGCTGCTGACCGTGGGCGACCAGCTGACCGAGACGATCCTCGAACATCTCGATGTCAGCCCGGCCGAGGCGCGCGAGCGGGCCGTCGCCGCGCTGGACGAGGTGGGCATTCCCGCCGCGCGCCAGCGCATCGGCAGCTACCCGCACGAGTTCTCGGGCGGGATGCGGCAGCGCGTGGTGATCGCGCTGGCGCTCTGCGCCGAGCCCGAGCTGGTCATCGCCGACGAGCCGACCACGGCGCTCGATGTCAGCGTGCAGGCGCAGATCGTGGCTCTGCTCAAGCGGCTCTGCCGCGAGCGTGGCGTGGCGGTGATGCTGGTCACCCATGACATGGGCGTGATCGCCGAAGCGGCCGACCGCGTGGCGGTGATGTATGCCGGCCGGCTGGCCGAGCTGGGCCCGGTGCGCGACGTGGTCACGGCGGCGCGCCACCCCTATACCGCCGGGCTGATGGCCTCGACGCCCGACGCCTCGCGCGGGCAGCGGCGGTTGCGCCAGATCCCCGGCGCCATGCCGCGGCTGGATGCGCTGCCCGTCGGCTGCGCTTTTCACCCCCGCTGCGACCGCGCCGAGCCGCGCTGCCGGCAGACCCCCGGGCCCACCCTGTCGGCCTGCGACGGGCGCGCGGCCTGCTGGTTCCCGCTGGGTCAGCCCAAGGAGGTCCTCGCATGAGCGCCCTGATCCGGTTGGAGCACCTGACCCGGGATTTCGACGTCTCGAAGCCGTGGCTGAACCGCGTGATCGAGCGGCTGCCCAAGGCCACGCTGCGCGCCGTTGCCGATGTCAGCCTCGAGGTCGAGGAAAACAGCGTCTACGCGCTGGTGGGCGAAAGCGGCTCGGGCAAGTCGACCATCGGACGGATCATCGCCGGGCTGGTGCCGGCCTCGGACGGGGTGGTCGAGATCGACGGGGTCGACATCGTCTCGGGCGATGCGGCGCGCATCGCCGAGGTCCGGCGCGAGCTGCAGATGATCTTCCAGGATCCCTACGCCTCGCTCAATCCGCGCTGGAAGGTGCGCGACATCATCGCCGAGCCGGTGGCCGTGCGCGGCGGCGACGTCTCGGGCCTGGCCGAGCGCCTGCTGGAACAGGTGGGCCTGTCGGCGGCGGATGCGGGCAAGTTCCCGCACGAGTTCTCGGGCGGGCAGCGGCAGCGGATCTGCATCGCGCGGGCGCTGGCCTCGAACCCCAAGATCATCATTTGCGACGAGCCGACCAGCGCGCTGGATGTCAGCGTGCAGAGCCAGGTGCTGAACCTGATGTCGGACCTGCGCGAGGAGATGGGGCTGACCTATCTCTTCATCAGCCACGACCTGACCGTGGTGCAGCACATGGCCGACCGGATCGGCGTGCTGTATCTGGGCGCGCTGGTCGAGGAGGCGCCGCGCGACCGGCTGTTCGCCGCGCCCAAGCATCCCTACACGCAGATGCTGTTCGATGCCGCGCCGCGCATGGATGCGTTCGGCCGCGAGGTCGACCCACCCAAGGGCGAGATCCCCGACGCGATCAACCCGCCGCCCGGATGCCCCTATCACCCGCGCTGCCCGCTCGCGACCGAGCGGTGCCGCAGCGAGGTGCCGCAGCCAAGGATGATCGGCGAGACGCGGGTGCGCTGTCACCATGCCGAGTAGGTCGCGCCGCCCCGCTTGACGGAAGTCAAGGCGCGCGCCGGGCGGCCCATGCAATCAGAGGGTGTTCGCCCCGGGCTGGTCCCGGGGCGGCGCCGTCCGATCCTGCCTGCCCGGCCAATGGAGCGCCCCGATGAAGCTGCCCGCCCTGACCCGCCTTCTGTCCGCCGGATACCGGGTGTTCTTCCTGCTGGCGGGGCTGTTCGCCGTGATCAGCATGATCCTGTGGGAGGCCTGGCTGGCCGTGCTGGCGGCAGGCGGCCTGATCGGCTGGCAGCCCTTCGCCATGGCGCCGCAGATGTGGCACGCGCATGAGCTGGTCTTCGGCTACGGCGCGGCGGCCATCGCGGGCTTCCTGCTGACGGCCGCGCCCAACTGGACGGGCACGCGCGCCGCGCCGGTCTCGTTCTTCGCCGCGGCCTCGGGGCTGTGGCTCGCCGGGCGGCTGGCGATCTGGTGGTCGGTCGGGCTGCCGGCGCTGCTGGTGGCGGTGGTGGACCTTGCCTTCCTGCCCGTGGTGGCGGCGCATATCCTGATCCTGCTGCTCAAGCGGCCCAAGCCGCCGCAGATGATGATCCTCGCCGTGATCGCCCTGTTGTGGAGCGGCAACCTGGTGATGCATCTCGGCTGGGCCGGGCTGGCCGGCGACCCGAGGCAGGGCGCGCGCATCGGCATGCTGGCGCTGGCGGCGCTGATCGTGATCCTTGGCGGCCGCGTTACCCCGGCCTTCACGCGCAATGCGCTGGTGCAGGGCGGGCGCACCACCGGCCTGCCGCGCAATCCCAAACCGCTGGCCATCGCCGCAATCGCCCCGGCCATCGCGGCGCCGCTGGCGCTGCTGGCCGGGCTGCCGCCGGTCGGCTCGGCCGGGCTGGCCGGGCTTGCGGGCCTTGCCGCGCTGGCGCGGCTGGTCTTCTGGCGGGCGGGCGCGACGCTGGGCCAGCCGATCCTGTGGACGCTGCACCTGTCCTACGGCGTCAACGCGCTGGGGCTGGTGCTGGTGGGCGCGGCCGGGCTGGGTGTCGGCTCCGAGATAGCGGCGCTGCACGTGCTGGGCATCGGCGGGATCGGCGCCATGACGCTGTCGGTCATGTCGCGCGCCGCACTGGGACATTCCGGCCGCGCCCTTGTCGCGCCGCGCGCCGTGGCGCTGGCCTATGCGCTGGTGCCGCTGTCTGCGCTGGCGCGGTTTGCCGGCGCGGCCTGGCCCGAGATGTACTTCCCGGGCGTGCTGCTGGCCGGGGCGCTGTGGATCGCGGTCTTCGCGCTCTACACCGTTGCGCTCTGGCCCGTGTTCTGGGGCCCGCGCGCCACCGGCGCCTGAGCCGCCCTGTTCTTTTCGGAGACCTCTTTCATGCCCTGGCTGGAATTCACCGCCGCAATGATCCTGTTCCTTGCCGCCCACCGCATCCCGGCGATGCTGGGTGTCAAGCACGCCCTGTCCGCGGCGCTGGGACCGCGCGGCTATACCGTGCTGTTCAGCGCCGTCTCGCTGCTGCTGCTGTGGTGGGTGATCGTGGCCGCGGCGCAGGCGCCCTACGTGCAGCTCTGGGATCACGGGGCGGCGGCGCGCTGGGGCGTGAACCTGCTGATGCCGCTGGTGGCCGTTCTGGTCGCGCTTGGGGTCGGTGCGCCCAACCCCTTCGCCTTCGAGGGGCGCGCGACCGGGTTCGATCCCGACCGGCCCGGCGTGGCGGGGCTGACGCGGCAGCCGCTGCTCTGGGCGCTGCTGCTGTGGTCGCTGGCGCATCTCTGGGCCAATGGTGCGCTGGCCCATGTCATCCTGTTCGGCAGTTTCGCGGGCTTTTCCCTGCTGGGGATGCGTTTGGTCGAACGGCGCCGCGCCGCGATGATGAGCCGGGCCGAATGGGCGCGGCTGACCGCGCGCACCGCGCTGGTGCCGCTGGCAGCGGCGCCGCGCTGGCGGGGCGGGCCCTATGCGCGGCTGCCCTGGGCGCGGGTCGCGATCGGGCTGGCGGCCTGGGCGATCGGGTGGCATCTGCACACGGCGGTGATCGGGGTCCCCCCGCTGCCCTGAGCGCGGCTCAGCGGATCCACGGGCTGGCCGGGTCGTCCTCGGCATAATCGCGCAGCGCGCCCACGTCGCGGATCGTGGCGTGGTTCTGCCGGATCGTCACGCCATGCTCGCGCAGGCGCGAGAAGGCGCGGCTGAGGCTTTCGGGCTTCATCCCCAGGCGCCCGGCGATCAGCACCTTGTCATAGGGCAGGGTGACCTCGCAGGCGCCCTCCTCGCATTCGGCCAGCTCCAGCAGGAACTCGGCCACGCGCTGTGCGCCGGTGCGCGCCTTCAGCCCCTCGACCTGCGCCACGAGCGCGTGCAGATGCGAGAAGGTGGCCGCCAGGATCGCGGTGGCCATGCCCGGCGTCTCCTCGATCTGGCGCAGGAACTGCGCCGCCTCGATGCGGATCAGCCGGCAGCCGGTGACCGCCTCGGCCGAGACCGGGTAGATGTCGTTGCGAAAGGCCACCGCCTCGCCGAAGCTGCGCCCGCGGGTGAAAACGCCGACCACCGCCTCGGCGCCACTGGGGGCCAGCCGGTAGAGCTTCACCCAGCCATCGGCGACGATGTAGATGGCCTGCGCCGGGTCGCCCTGCAGGAACACGGTCTCGCCGCGTTCATACGGGTGTACATGGGCCGTCGACAGCAGCCGCTCCAGAGCGTCCCCCTTCAGCCCGGTCAGCAGCAATGAGTTCTCGGCGATCTGCCGGTCGCGCGCCTCCATCCGTTCCGTCCCGGTTCCTGTGCGTTATGGCCCGAGTTGTGGCGCATCGCGGGCCCCGGGTCCAGTGGGCGCAGATTCCGCTTGCCAGATCGCGCGGTGGTCTGGATAAACGCGGCTGCGGGCAGGCGATGGCGTCGCCGGCGCCGATGGCGCGCCCGGTCACATATCCTGAACGCCGGGATCTTGTCTTGTCGTTGCCGCGGCGAGGGGAGATCCGATCCCCCGCCGGGCACCGACCCGAAGAGGGATTTTGCGAATGGACCGTCCGGAATACTACCGTTTTCACCAGGGTGCGCGGGTGCTGCCCTTCGAGGCCGCCGAGTATGATGCCCGCCTCGCCGGTCTGCGCGTGCGCATGGAAGAGGCCGGGGTCGAGGCCTGCGTCTTCACCTCGATGCACAACATCGCCTATTACTCGGGCTTTCTCTACTGCGCCTTCGGGCGGCCCTACGGGCTGGTGGTGACCGCGCAGGACAGCGTGACGATCAGCGCCGGGATCGACGCCGCCCAGCCCTGGCGGCGCTGTCACGGCGACAACATCACCTATACGGACTGGGCGCGGAACAACTACTGGCGCGCGATCCGCTCGGTCACCGGCACGGGCCGCGTCATCGGCTACGAGGGCGACCATATCAGCCTCGCGCAGAAGGCGCTGCTGGACGAATTCCTGCAGCCCGCGGACAGCGTCGACATCGCCCCGGCCACGATGCAGCAGCGGATGCACAAGTCGCCGGCCGAGCTGGCGTTGATCCGGCAGGGCGCGCAGGTGGCCGATGTGGGCGGCTATGCCATCCGCGAAGCGATCCGCGAGGGCGTGCGCGAGATCGACGTGGCCATGGCGGGCCGCGACGCGATGGAGCTGGAGATTGCCAAGCGTTTTCCGCAGGCCGAGTATCGCGACACCTGGGTCTGGTTCCAGTCCGGCATCAACACCGACGGGGCGCACAACCCGGTCACGGCGCGGGCCCTGCAGCGCGGCGACATCCTGTCGCTGAACACCTTCCCGATGATCTCGGGCTATTACACGGCGCTGGAGCGCACGCTTTTCGTGGGCGAGGTCGACGCGGCCAGCCGCGCGGTGTGGGAGGCCAATGTCGCGGCGCATGAATACGGCATGTCGCTGCTGAAACCGGGGGCCAGCTGCGCCGAGGTCACGCAGAAGATCAACGCCTTCTTCGCCGAGCGCGACCTGCTGCAATACCGCACCTTCGGCTATGGCCACAGCTTCGGCGTGCTGTCGCATTACTACGGGCGCGAGGCCGGGCTGGAGCTGCGCGAGGATATCGACACGGTGCTGGAACCCGGCATGGTGATCTCGATGGAGCCGATGCTGACCCTCCCCGAGGGCCAGCCCGGCGCCGGCGGCTACCGCGAGCATGACATCCTGATCATCACCGAGGATGGCAACGAGAACATCACCGGCTATCCCTACGGGCCGGAGTTCAACATCGTCGGCTGAGCGGCGTGCGCGGGCGGCGCAACGGTCGCCCGCCTAGCGGTCGCGCCGCGCCGTCTGCTCGGTGGGGGTCAGGCCGAAGCGCGCCTTGTAGTGGCGCGACAGCAGGTTGACCGAGCCGAACCCGGTGGCCAGCGCGACCTCGATCAGGGTCAGGTCGGTCTCCATCAGCAGGCTGCGCGCCCGGTCCAGCCGGATGTTTCGATAGGTGCTGGCGGGGCTTTCGTTCATCAGTTTGCGGAACTGCCGCTCCATCTGGCGGCGCGACAGGCCGACCTCGGCGGCGAGTGCCTCCAGCGGGCGCGGCTCTTCCAGCTCGGCATACATGATGCGCAGCACGGCCAGCACCTTGGGATTGCGCGAACCGATCGCCCGCGCGATCGACGAGCGCTGCGCGTCGCGCGGATGGAAGTCGCCCCCGTTCAGGCACATGTCCGACACCGCCACCGCGAAGTCGCGGCCGAGGTCGCGCGCCATCTCGGCCACCATCATCTCGGTCGCGGCCGCGCCGCCGCCGCAGGTCATCAGCGTGCCGTCCACCTCGTGGCGCCGGGCCGTGGGCTCGAGTTCGGGGAAGGCCTCGCGGAAGCCCGGCTGGTTCTCCCAGTGCAGGGTGAAGCGCCGCCCCTCCAGCAGCCCGGCGCGCGCCAGGGTCGAGGCGCCGGTGCAGATTCCGCCCACCGCGCCGCCGAACCGTGCATGCCGGCGCAGCGCCGCCAGCGCTGGCTCGGGCGCGCTGTCCACGTGGCGGTTGCCGGAACAGACCATCAGCTGCATGTCCCGCTCCAGCAGCGACAGGTCGCCATGCGGCGGGATCGCCACCCCCGAGGAGGAGCGCACCGGCCGGCCATCCACCGACAGCACCGCCCAGCCGAAGAGCGGCTGCTGGGCCAGCTGGTTGGCGATGCGCAGCGGATCCAGCGCGGCGCTGAAGGCCAGCAGCGTGAACTCGGGCACCAGCAGGAAGGCGAACCAGCGCGTCGGGCGCGGCGCGGCCACCGGATAGGCAAAGGCGCCGCCGGGGACCAGTTCGGCCGGGTCGGGTTTCCTGCCCGTCATCGCCCGCCCGCGGTTCAGGCCGAGCGGTCGAGCAGCACCGGGAACCAATCCTCGCGCAGCCGCTGGCCCGGCTGCATGTCATGGCCGGGGAAGGGCGGCGAGGTCGGGCCGGGGCGCGCGACATAGCGGGCATCATCGCCCACCAGCCGCAGCGAGAAGGCGCGACGGCGCTGCGTCGTCTCGTTGCCGCGCGCGCCATGCAGGATCATGAAGTGGAAGGCCACCGCGTCGCCCGGCGCCATCTCGTATTCCACGATGCGCATCCCCTCGGCATCGGGATCGGGCACGGGGCGGTAGTCTTCCTCGTTGGGATAGAAGCTGGTCTCGGCCAGCCAGCGCGTGGGCAGCACGGGCCTGTCCCAAAGGTGCGAGCCCGCCACGCAGCGCAGCGAGGCCGCGCGCACCGGGTCGAGCGGCGACCAGAAGCTGACCGTCTGGCGCCCCTCGACGAAATAGTAGGGCCCGTCCTGGTGCCAGGGCGTGGGCTTGGAGGTGCCGGGCTCCTTGACCAGCACGTGGTCATGGAACAGCTGCACCCGGTCCGAGCCCATCAGCTCGGCAGCGATCTCGGCGGCGGGCGAGGCGTGAATCGCCTCGCGGAAGGCGTCGATCCGGGTCCAGTTGCAGTAATCGTCGAAGAACCGGCCCTGCTCGCCCTCCTTGAGGTTCTCGGCCGCGTAGGGGCCGGGGGCCGCCATGTTGCGGGCGACGCCGTCGCGCAGGGTCTCGACCTGGTCGCGGAAGAGCCCCCGGACCAGCACCACGCCGTCGCGCTGGTAGGTGTCGATATCGGCCTGCGTGATCAGGGGGTGGGTCATGGGCGCTCCTCCTAGCGGCGCGGGGCGCGCGCGGCCCGGTCCATGACCTCGGCCAGCACGCTCAGCACGGTCGTCTGTGATGTCCTTGCATTGCCCGAAGTCGCGGCGGCCACAATCTCGAATTGCGCGCGGACCTGTGGCGTGGCGACGGTATAGCGATGCGTGTTCCCGGCGGCCTCCGGATCGGCCACCAGCCGCACCTGCACCGCCTCGAAGCCCGGCCCCGCAAGCGCCAGCGCGGCCACGACATTGGCGTTCTTCGGAAACCGCTGCGCCGCCTCGCGGGCGAGGCCCTCGAAGACCGTGGCGGGCGCGCTCAGCGCATCAAGATCCACGGCCTGTTCGGCGGGCGAGCCCTTCCACGCGGCGGGCGGCTTGCGGCCCTCGTAGTGGACCGTCACCGTGCCGGCGGCCGAGAGGGCGCGCAGCAGGTCCAGCCCGCCGATCGCGCCCGAGGGCAGGATGAGCCGCGCCCCGCCGGCCTGCTCGGCGGCCTGCAGCGCGTCAAGCAGGGGCGCATCCGCCAGCGCGCCAACCGAGACCACCATCAGGTCGATCCCGGCGCGCAGCACCTCTGCGCCATACGCTGCGACCGCCCCGTGCCCGGCGCATTCCACCACCAGCCCGGGCCGCGCGGCGATCAGCGCGGCGGGATCGGTGGTGACCGTGACGCCGGGGGGCGGGTCATCGGGCGGGCGGCGGACCAGCACGGTGACGCCCGACACCCGGCCAGGCGGCAGCAGCGCCAGCAGGTCGCGCGCGATGCTGCCATATCCGATCAGCCCCAGGCGCACGCCGCCTCAGCCCTCGCCGCCCGAGACGCCGCCTGTCACGTCGCGGTACCACGCGACGATCTGCGCGCGCGCCTGCGGATCCATCTGGATGGCATTGGGCGGCGGCATGGCATGGCTGCGCCCGGCCTGCAGGTAGATCTGGTCGGCATGGCGCGCGACATCGGCCTCGGTCTCCAGCACCACGCCCTTGGGCGGCCAGCGCAGCCCGTCCCAGGACGGCTCGCGCCCGTGGCACATGGAGCAGTTGCCGACCACGGCGTAGTAGGCGTCCTCGAAACTGTCGGCCGAGGCGAAGCGCGCCTCGTAGGGGGTCATGTCACGCGCCTCGCTTTCCTCATAGGTCTCGAGGCCAGAAAAGCTCGACAGCCAGGCGATGACGATCATGATCCCCACCGTCACCGGCCAGGTCCAGTTGGGGCCCGCGCCGGTGCGGTGCAGCGTGTTGAAATAGTGCCGGATGGTGACCCCGGTCAGGAAGATGAGCGAGGCGATGATCCACGCATACTCGGTGCCGAAGGCCAGCGGGTAATGGTTGGAGAGCATCAGGAAGACCACCGGCAGGGTCAGGTAGTTGTTGTGGGTCGAGCGAAGCTTGGCGATCTTGCCGTATTTCGCATCCGGCGTGCGCCCGGCCTTGAGATCGGCCACCACGATGCGCTGGTTGGGCATGATCTGGAAGAAGACATTGGCCGTCATGATCGTGGCGGTGAAGGCGCCCAGGTGCAGCAGCGCGGCGCGGCCGGTGAAGATCTGGTTGTAGCCCCAGCTCATCACCACGAGGATCGCGAAGAGGATCAGCATCAGCAGGGTCGGCGTCTCGCCCAGTTTGGACTTGCACAGGAAATCATAGGCCAGCCAGCCGATGGTCAGCGACCCGCCC
This sequence comes from Pseudoponticoccus marisrubri, assembly GCF_001482405.1. Classification (GTDB taxonomy): domain Bacteria; phylum Pseudomonadota; class Alphaproteobacteria; order Rhodobacterales; family Rhodobacteraceae; genus Pseudoponticoccus; species Pseudoponticoccus marisrubri. Next base: position 265,234 of record NZ_LPXO01000005.1, on the reverse strand, counting down.
GAGATCACGATGCCCTGCCACAGGCTCAGATCGGCCTTGGTCGGGTCCAGCAGGAACAGCTCTCCGCCGACCCAGTAGACGATCATCAGCAGCGCCGCGCCCGACAGCCATGTCGTGTAGCTCTGCCACTTGTGCCATGTCAGGTGCTCGGGCATCTGCGCGGGCGCGACCATGTACTTGACCGTGTGGTAGAACCCGCCGCCATGCACCTCCCATTCCTCGCCATGGGCGCCCTTGGGCAGGTCCGGGTTCGGCTTCAGCATCAGATCCAGCGCGATGAAGTAGAACGACGCGCCGATCCACGCCATGGCGGTGATGACATGCAGCCAGCGGACCGAGAAGGCGATCCAGTCCCAGATGACGGCGAGGTCGTACATGCGGCTCCTCCGGAGTTGCGTTGCGCGGGACTGTAGCGAAGCCCCGACCGGTCTGCTATTTGCAGCGCTGGCCAAGCAGCATCAAAAAAATCCGAACAATGTCCTATCTCGACAATATCCGCACCTTCGTCCGTGTCTACGAATTGGGCAGCATGTCGGCCGCGGGCCGCGATCTGCGCATTTCCTCGGCAGTGACCTCGGCGCGGATCTCGCAGCTCGAAGAGCATCTGGGCGTCCGGCTGTTCCAGCGCACGACGCGCAGCCTGACCCCGACCGAGCAGGGCAAGAGCTTCTACCGGGGCGCGACCGAGATCCTCGAGGCGGTGGAAAGCGCCGAGGCGCAGATCGCCAGCATAACCGACAACCCGCGCGGCTCGCTCTATGTCGCGGCGCCGCTGGGGGTCGGGCGGCGGCTGATCGCGCCGCAGGTGCCGGCCTTCCTTGAGGCATACCCCGAGGTCAGCCTGCGCCTGCGCCTGACCGACCGCAAGGTCGACCTGACGACCGAGGGGCTGGACCTGGCCTTCTTCCTCGGCCAGCCCGAGGACAGCAACCTGCGCATCCGCAAGATCGCCGACGTGCCGCGCATCCTCTGCGCCTCGCCCGATTACGTGGCACGGCGCGGCATGCCGGCGGATGGCGACGCGCTGGTCGCGCAGAACCACGAATGCCTCAGCCTGCGCTTTCCCGGCGCGACCGAGTTCCGCTGGCGCCTTGTCACGCCCGAGGGGCCGCGCCGTTTCGCGGTCAAGGGGCGCTTCGAATCCGACGATGGCGACGTGCTGACCGACTGGGCGCTGGCCGGGCAGGGGATCGTGATGAAGCCGGTGTTCGAGGTGAGCGAGCATCTGGCCTCGGGCGCGCTGGTGCCGGTGGCCACGGCCACGCCGCCCGAGCAGATCCAGATGGCCTGCCTGTTCACCCATCGCCGGCGTCAGGATCCCAAGACGCGGCTTTTCATGGAATTCGTGATCGAGCGGATCGGCGACGCGGTCCGCCCGGCCTGAGGCGCGGCCTCAGCTGCCGCGATAGGTGCTCATCCCGAAGGGCGAGAGCAGCAGGGGCACGTGGTAGTGCGCCTCGGCGTCGGCCATGCCGAAGCGGATCGGCACCTGGTCGAGGAACAGGATCTCGCCCTCGGCCTGGCCGGTGGCCCGCAGGTAGTCGCCCGCGAAGAAGACCAGCTCGTAGGTTCCGGTCCGGAACGCCTCGGCCGGCAGGATCGGCGCATCGGTGCGCCCGTCGGCGTTGGTCACGGTTTCGGCGATCTTCTTGTGGGAATTGCCCGACACCCGGTAGAGCGCGATCTTTATTCCCTCGGCCGGGCAGCCGCGGGCCGTGTCCAGCACATGGGTGGTCAGGTATCCGGTCATGTCACTCTCCGATGCAGACTGCCTGTCTTCTAGACGCCGGGCCGCGCATGGGGCAAATCCCGGCTCGCCTGACAATGCTTTCTGCTTTTTTTGAAAATCCGATCTCATTTCATGGGATATCAGGCTTGGAAACCGGAGGACAGCACACGTGACACGTTATCCGAGAGACATGGCCGGCCATGGCCCCAATCCGCCCGATCCGCTCTGGCCCGGTGGCGCGCGGATCGCCGTACAGATCGTGCTGAACTACGAGGAGGGCGGTGAGAACAACATCCTGCATGGCGACCCCGCCTCCGAGGCCTTCCTGTCCGAGATCACCGGCGCGCAGCCCTGGCCCGGGCAGCGGCACTGGAACATGGAGACGATCTACGAATATGGCGCCCGCGCGGGGTTCTGGCGGGTGCACCGGCTGCTGAAGGACCTGCCCGTCACGGTCTACGGCGTGGCCACCGCGCTGGCCCGCGCGCCCGAGCAGGTGCGCGCCATGCAGCAGGCCGGCTGGGAGATCGCCAGCCACGGGCTGAAATGGATCGAGCACAAGGACATGTCCCGCGACGAGGAGCGCGCCCAGATCCGCGAGGCGATCCGCCTGCATGCCGAGGTGACCGGCGCGCCGCCGCGCGGCTGGTATACCGGGCGCTGCTCGATGAACACGGTCGATCTGGCGGCAGAAGAGGGCGGTTTTGCCTATATTGCGGACAGTTACGCCGATGACCTGCCCTATTGGGTGAAGGCGGGCGGGCGCGACCAGCTGATCGTGCCCTATACGATGGATTGCAATGACATGCGCTTCGCGATCCAGGCCGGATTCACCGATGGCGCGCAGTTCGAAGGCTACCTGAAGGACAGTTTCGACATGCTCTATGCCGAGGGTCAGGCCGGTGCGCCCAGGATGCTGTCGATCGGGTTGCATTGCCGGCTGGCGGGACGTCCGGGCCGGGCCATGGCGCTGAAGCGCGCGCTGGAGCACATGGCCGCACATGAGGGCGTCTGGTTCGCCACACGCGAACAGATCGCCGATCACTGGGCCGCCACCCATCCGCCGCGCGACCGGGTGCGCCCCTCGCAGATGGACCGCGAGAGCTTCGTGGCCGAATATGGCGGCGTGTTCGAGCACAGCCCGTGGATCGCCGAGCGCGCCTTTGCCGCCGAGATGGGGCCGCATCACGACAGCGCTGTCGGGCTGCACAGCGCGCTCGCGCGGGTCTTCCGCTCGGCCAGCGAGGCGGAGCGTCTGGGGGTTCTGACCGCCCATCCCGACCTGGCCGGCAAGCTGGCCGCGGCCAAGCGGCTGACGGCCGAGTCGAGCGCCGAGCAGGCTTCGGTCGGGCTGGACGCGCTGACCGATGCCGAGCGCGACGACTTCACCCGGCTGAACGCGACGTATACCGCGAAATTCGGCTTTCCCTTCATCATCGCGGTGCGGGACAACACCAAGGCCTCGATCATGGAGGCTTTCACCCGGCGCGTCGCCAATGATCGCGCGACCGAGTTCGCCGAGGCCTGCCGGCAGGTGGAGCGCATCGCCGAGCTGCGCCTGATCGAGAAGCTGGGCGCATGACGCGCATCACGATCGAGCCCTTGTCCGAGGCGGGGTTCGCCCCCTTCGGCGAGGTGCTGGAGGCGGCGGGCGATCCCGACAAGATCATCAACCAGGGGATGTGCGGGCGGTTCCACGACCGCGCCACCCTGGACTTCACGCAAGGCGGGCGCGTCGGCATCAGCCTGTTCCGGGCCGAGCTGCGCGCGCTGCCCTACCGCCTCGAGATGATGGAGCGTCACCCGCTGGGCAGCCAGGCCTTCCTGCCCATGTCCATGGATGGCTTCCTCGTGATCGTCGCGCCGGATGCCGGCGGCCGACCCGGCCAGCCGCGCGCCTTCCGCAGCGCGCCGGGGCAGGGGATCAATTTCCACCGCAACACCTGGCACGGCGTGCTGACGCCGCTGTCGGGCGAGGGGCTCTTCGCCGTGATCGACCGGATCGGCGAGGGCGACAACCTGCAGGAACACTGGTTCGAGGACCCGTACATCATCGACACGTGACAAAAAGGCCCCCGGCGCGATCCGGGCCCATGCCGACAAGGGAGACAGACACCATGGCAGACGCATCCGTCGGGACACCGGAGCAACTTCGGGACCCGAATTACACCCCGCCGCTGGCCAAGGCGGTGCCGCTGGGCATCCAGCACGTGCTGGCCATGTTCGTCAGCAACGTCACCCCGGCGATCATCGTCTGCGGCGCGGCGGGCTTCGGCTTCGGCTCGGACAGCCCCGATTTCCCGCAGATGATCTACATGATCCAGATGTCGATGTTCTTTGCCGGCATCGCCACGCTGATCCAGACCATCGGCATCGGTCCGGTCGGTGCGCGGCTGCCCATCGTGCAGGGCACCTCGTTTGCCTTCATCCCGATCATGATCCCGCTGGTCGCCGGCAAGGGCGTGGACGCCATTGCCGTGCTGATGGGCGGCATCCTCGTGGGCGGTCTGTTCCACGCCGTTCTCGGCCTGTTCATCGGGCGCATCCGCTTTGCCCTGCCGCCCTTGGTGACCGGGCTGGTGGTGACGATGATCGGGCTGGCGCTGGTCAAGGTGGGCATCCAGTACGCTGCGGGTGGCGTGCCGGCCATCGGGACGCCGGAATACGGCTCGGCGCTGAACTGGCTGATGGCCGGCACGGTGATCCTGGTGACGCTGGGGCTGAAATTCTTCGCCCGCGGCATGCTGTCGGTCTCGGCCGTGCTGATCGGGCTGCTGGCAGGCTATGTCGTGGCCTTCGCGCTGGGGCAGGTCAACCTTGGCAATGTCGGCCGCGCGGCGCCCTTCGCGCTGCCGAACCCGCTGCATTTCGGGCTGGAATTCTCGGTCGCGGCGGTGATCGGTTTCTGCCTGATGTCCTTCGTCTCGGCGGTCGAGACCGTGGGCGATGTCAGCGGCATCACCAAGGGCGGGGCGGGCCGCGAGGCCAGCGATGACGAGATCCGCGGCGCGACCTTTGCCGACGGTCTGGGCACCGCCGTCTCGGGCCTGTTCGGCGCGCTGCCCAACACCTCGTTCAGCCAGAACGTGGGCCTGATCGCCATGACGGGCGTGATGAGCCGCCACGTGGTGACGATCGGCGCGCTGTTCCTGATCCTCTGCGGGCTGGTGCCCAAGATCGGCGCGGTGATCTCGTCCATCCCGATCGAGGTGCTGGGCGGCGGCGTGATCGTGATGTTCGGCATGGTGGTCGCGGCCGGTGTCTCGATGCTGTCCGACGTGCACTGGAACCGGCGCAACATGGTGATCTTTGCCATCGCCCTGTCGTTGGGCCTTGGCCTGCAGCTGGAGCCCGACGCGCTGCAATACCTGCCCGGCACGCTGAAGGTGCTGGCCACCAGCGGCATCCTGCCCGCCGCCGTGATCGCCATCGTGCTGAACCTCGTCCTGCCGCAAGAGCTGGCGGGCGAGTCGACCGAGGAGGTCTCGGGCGGGCTGGCCGGACAGGGGCGCGGCTCTCTGCCCGGGGGCGGCGCGCACTGAGCCGCGGGATGGCTGGCGCCGCGCGCGCCGGCCCTGTAGGACAGCCGGGGCGGCGGGCGCGGGTCCGCCGCCCCTTGCGTGGCAGGAGTGTGCGATGTTCTGGGATTATGCGGTGCTCGCCCTTGCCGGGTTCGGCGGCGGCGTGGTCAACTCGATCGCCGGTGGCGGCACCTTCCTGACCTTCCCGGCGCTGGTCTGGGCGGGGGTGCCCCCGGTGGCCGCCAACGCCACCAGCGCGGTCGCGGTGTTCCCGGGCTACGCGGGCGGCACGCTGGGCTACGCGGCCGAGCTGCGCGCCATGTCGCGGGGCCGCCTGCTGCGGCTGAGCGCCATCACGCTGGCCGGGGGGCTGGTCGGGTCGCTGCTGCTGCTGGTCTCCTCGAACGAGGCCTTCTCGGTGATCGTACCCTTCCTGCTGCTGTTCGCGACCACGGCCTTCCTGTTCGGCGCCCAGCTGCGCGCCTGGGCCGCGCGGGCCGCCGGGGGGCTGCGCCCCGAGGGTGCGGCGGGGCTGTTCCTCGTCTGCGTCTATGGCGGATACTTCAACGGCGGGCTGGGTATCGTGCTGCTGGCGCTCTTCGCGCTCTGGGGCTGGCGCGACATCCACCTGATGAACGGGGTCAAGAACGGGCTGTCCTTCGCGCTGTCCTCGATTTCGGTGGCGACTTTCGCGCTGGCCGGGCTGGTGGTCTGGCCCATGGCGGCCGTGATGATGGTCGCCGCCGTACTGGGCGGCTATGGCGGGGCCTTCCTGGCCCGCGCGATCCCGGTCTCGGTGGTGCGCGCCATCGTCGCCGCGATCGGCTATGGCATGAGCGCGGTGTTCCTGTTCCGGCTGTTCTGAGGCCCGTCCTAGAACGCCTTGCCCCGGGCCGAGACGGGCCAGAGGCATTCCACACGGTCGCCGCGCACCCCCACATACCAGTCATGCAGGTTCACGGTGGGGTCGCAATGGCCGGGCACCAGCCACAGCCGGTCATTGATCTTCAGCACGCCGTCGGGATCCTCGACCTCGCCATGCTCGTCCGAGCACTTGACGTAAGCCACATCCTCGCGCCCGAAGACCACCGGCAGGCCGCTGTCGACCGACTGCACCTTCAGCCCGGCATCTACCACCGCCCGGTCGCGGCGCGTATGGCTCATCACGCTGGTCAGCAGGAAGAGCGCGTTTTCCCAGTCGGCCTGGTCGATACGCTGCCCGTCGGCATTCAGGATCCGCCCGTAATCGGCATCCATGAACGCATATGAGCCGCATTGCAGCTCGTTGTAGAGGCCCGAGGCCGCCTCGAACTCGTAAGAGCCTGTGCCGCCGCCCGTGACCAGTTCGCAGTCGAGCCCGGACGCGGTCAGCGCGTCCAGCGTCTCGCGCACCATGGCGCTGGCCCGGTCGGCACTTGCCTTGCGCGCGGCATGGGTGGCCAGATGCTGCATCGAGCCTTGGTAGGCCTGGATCCCGCAGAACTGCAGCTCCTCTTCCGCCTCGATGGCCCGGGCGATCGCGACCGCCGCGGCCGGGGTGGGCACGCCGCAGCGCCCGGCGCCGCAATCGATCTCGACCAGCGCGCCGATCCGGGTGCCGTGCCGGCGGGCCGCTGCCGACAGCTCGGCCACGTTGGCAATGTCGTCTATGCAGACCTGCAGTTCCGCGCCCAGCAGGGGCAGCCGGGCCAGCCGGTCGATCTTGAGCGGGTCCCGCACCTGGTTCGAGACGAGCACGTCGCCGATGCCGCCCCGGACAAAGACCTCGGCCTCGCTCACCTTCTGGCAGCACACGCCCGCCGCACCGCCAAGGTCCTGCTGCAGCCGGGCGATATCAACGGATTTGTGCATCTTGCCGTGCACCCGGTGGCGCATGCCATGCGCAGTCGCATAGGCGCCCATTTTCTCGATGTTGCGCTCCAGCGCGTCGAGATCCAGCACCAGCGCCGGCGTCTGGACCTCGGAGACTTGCATGCCGGGACGGGCCGGGATGTCATAGCCGACCTCAAGGCCGTCCAGATCACGCGCATCGGTCATGGGGTCGCCGCCGCTCATGCGAACGGGCGCAACGGCATGTGGCGGTTCACGTCCTTGTAGAGCAGGTAGCGGAACCGTCCCGGCCCGCCGGCATAGCAGGCCTGCGGGCAGAAGGCGCGCAACCACATGAAATCGCCGGCCTCGACCTCGACCCAGTCGGTGTTGAGCCGGTAGACCGCCTTGCCCTCGAGCACGTAGAGCCCGTGCTCCATCACGTGGGTCTCGAGGAAGGGGATCACCGCGCCCGGCTCGAAGGTGACGATGGTCACATGCATGTCGTGGCGCAGATCGGCCGGGTCGACGAAGCGCGTCGTGGCCCATTTCCCCTCGGTCCCCGGCATCTCCGCGGGTGTGACATCGTCCTCGTGCAGCACCAGCACGTCCGGTGCGGACAGGCCGGGTGCGGGCACATAGGCCTTGCGGATCCAGTGGAAGCGCAGCACCTCGGTGCCGCGATTGTGCAGCGTCCAGCCCGCTTCCGGGGGCAGGTAGGCATAGCTGCCCGGGCGCAGCGCGTGGCTGGCGCCGCCGACCGTCAGCTCGGCCGTGCCCTCGACCACGAAGAGAACGCCCTCGGCCTGCGCATCGGTTTCCGGCTGGTCGGAGCCGCCGCCGGGCTGCACCTCCATGATGTATTGCGAGAAGGTCTCGGCAAAGCCCGAGAGCGGCCGCGCCAGCACCCACAGCCGCGTCTCCGTCCAGCCGGGCAGGACGCTGGTGGTGATGTCGCGCATCGTGCCCCGAGGGATCACCGCGTAGGCCTCGGTAAAGACGGCGCGGTCGGTCAGCAACTGGTCCTGGCCGGGATGGCCGCCCTGCGGGGCGAAGTAGCTACGGGACATGAACAGGTACTCCTTGAACGGCTTGGCGCGACTATGGCGATGCCGGCCGACGGCCAGAACCCGCCTTGACCGGAGAGCACCGTTCGGAGGTTTTTGAAAATGCCCGGCCCGCATGCATGGCGCGGGCCGGGCGGGGATCACTTGGATTTCAGCTCGGACACCGCGGCGCCCAGCCGTTCCTGGTACTTGCCATAGACTTCCTGGTTGGCCTTCTGGACCTCTTCGGCCATCTCGGTCATCAGGGAAAGCCCCAGCTCGAGCGCGCGCGAATAGGCCTGCGAGTACTGCGCGCCGGCCTCGGCCGGATCGGTGCTGCCGGGCGGGGTGGCCAGCTCCTTGGCTTCCTGCGAGACGCGGTTGAAGATCTCCATCTGGTTTTCCAGCATGCCCCGATAGGTCTGCGCTGCGGCCTCGTTGGCCTGCATCACCGCCTCGAGGTTGCGCTGGTTGCGCTGGAACACCTCCTGGAAGTCGACATTCTCGGGCGCCATGGATTTCATCGTCTCCATCATGCGCTGCGGGTCGAACAGCTCGGACTGTTTCTTGGGGTCGAACATGCTCCAGTAGGTTTCCATAAAGCGACCCGGATCGAACGGGTTGGTGTCTTTGGGGTCCGACATCTCGAAGCTCCTTTCGTGGAGGATTCCTGCGGGGCTACCGCGTTGACGTGCCCCGCGAGCCTAGCCGATGCGGCCGCGTGTTTGAACCGCCCCGGTCGCTTGGCCGTGCGGAACATTTTATTTTGCATAACGTGGATTACCGGAGTTTTGGGCGGCAGCCTTCACGCCCGCGCCGCACAGGCCTCTGCGGCTTGCGCGCGGCACCAGGCGCAGATTGCGTCGACATCGTCGGGCAGGTGCGTGGCCATCCCCTCGGCATAGCGCTCGAACCCCGCGACATTGCCGGGCGAGACGGCGGTCAGCACCGGCACGCCGGCCATCAGCGCCTCGGCGATCACGGGGCGGAAGCCGCGCCCGTCCAGTTCCTGCTTGCCGAACTTGTTCACCACCAGCAGGTCGGCCCCCGCCGCGAGGGCGGCCGCGACAAGGCCCACGGCGCGCTCCAGCCCCTCCGGGTCCAGCCGGCAGCCCCGCGACAGCGCGCCCAGATCCTGGCTGATGCGCACGACGTCCGGACCGCTGAGGATGTGCAGGTCCATGTCGCATTTGCGCGCCGGGTCGGTCTCGAGGTTGACCTGCACCGCGCCGGCCAGGGCCAGCCCCTCGGCGCGCAGGCGCAGGGCCGCGTCGCGGATCAGCCGGTCGGCGCGGCCGCGCCCCTCGCTCGTCACGTAACCCAGCATGATCGCTCCCTTGCACTCCACCGGCACGGCATACAAGATGCCGCCCGACGCGCAAAGCCCGGAAAGGCCTGTCCGTGACCCAGCCCGCCCCGCCGATCCTGCCCGATCCTGACGATCCGCGCCTGACCCGCGCGGTGACCGGCACCGACCAGACCGGCGCCCCGGTCGAGATCCCGGTGGTCGAGGAACGCCCGCTGACCATCTACCTCAACCGGCAGGAGATCGTCACCGCCATGACGATCGGCGACCACCCGGATTACCTTGCGCTGGGATTCCTGCGCAACCAGGGGATGTTGCGTCCCGATGACATTGTGACCGGGGTCGATTTCGACGAAGAGGTCGAGACCGTGGTCGTGCGCACGGCGCGCCAGACCTCCTACGAGGAAAAGGTGCAGAAGAAGACCCGCACCTCGGGCTGCGCCGTGGGCACCGTCTTCGGCGACATGATGGAGGGGCTGGAGGGGTTGAGCCTGCCTGCGGCCGAGATCCGCACCAGCTGGCTTTATGCGCTGGCGCGGCAGATCAACACCATGCCCTCGCTCTACCTGCGGGCCGGGGCGATCCATGGCACGGTGCTCTGCCAGGCCGACCGGCCGCTGGTCTACATGGAGGATGTCGGGCGCCACAACGCGGTGGACAAGGTGGCAGGCTATATGTTCCGTCATGACGTCACCGCTGCCGACAAGATCCTCTATACCACCGGGCGGCTGACCTCCGAGATGGTGATCAAGTGCGCGCTGATGGGCATTCCCGCGCTGGCCTCGCGCTCGGGCTTCACCGCCTGGGGGGTCGAGATCGCGCGGCAGGTGGGGCTGACCCTGATCGGCCGGATGCGCGGGCAGCGCTTCGTCTGCCTGTCGGGCGACGCGCGGCTGATCCGCGATGCCGACCTTGCCTCGGTGCCCGAGGAAGACCGCCGTCACCGCCGCAAGGGCGCCTCATGAGCGCGCCGCTGGGGGTGATCCTCGCCGGCGGGCAGGCGACCCGCATGGGCGGCGGCGACAAGGCGCTGCTGATGCTGGGCGGGCAGACATTGCTGGCGCGGGTGACGGCGCGGCTGGCCCCGCAGGTCGCCGACATGGCGCTGAACGCCAATGGCGATCCGGCGCGCTTTGCCGGCCATGACCTGCCGGTGCTGCCCGACACGATCCCGGGCTTCCCGGGCCCGCTGGCGGGCGTACTGGCCGGGCTGGACTGGGCGGCGGATCAGGGCGCCGAGACCGTGGTCAGCGTGGCCGCCGACACGCCCTTCTTTCCCGACGACCTCGTCGCACGGCTGCAGGAGGCCGCGCAGGGGCAGGCCCACCCGCTGGTGCTGGCCGCGACCGAGGGCGCGGCCGAGACGCGGTCGCGCGCGCGCTCGGGGCTGATCCGGCACCCGACCTTCGGTCTTTGGCCCGTGGCGCTGCGCGAGGATCTGCGCGCCGCGCTGCACGAGGGCTTGCGCAAGGTGGTGCTCTGGACCGAGGCGCATGGCGGGCGCGAGGTCGTGTTCCCCTCGGGCCCGGTCGATCCCTTCTTCAACGTCAACACGCCCGAGGATTTGGCCCGCGCCGAGGCCTTGGCATGAGGGTCTATGGCGTCACCGGCTGGAAGAACTCCGGCAAGACCACGCTGGTCGAGCGGCTGGTGGGCGAGATCACGGGCCGCGGGCTGACGGTCTCGACGGTCAAGCACGCCCATCACGCCACCGATATCGACCAGCCCGGGCGCGACTCGCACCGTCATCGGCAGGCGGGCGCCCGGCAGGTTCTGCTGGCCACGCCGCATCGCTGGGCCCTGATGGAGGAGCTGCGCGGTGCGCCCGAACCGCCGCTGGAGGACCTGCTGACGCGGCTCTCGCCCGTCGATCTGGTGCTGGTCGAGGGGTACAAATCCGCCGCCCATCCCAAGATCGAGGCGCATCGCGCCGCGACCGGCAGGGGACTGCTGGCGCCGGACAACCCGACCATCCGCGCTGTGGCCTCGGATGCGCCGGTCGAGACCGCCCTGCCCCGCTTCGACCTCGACGACATCGCCGGTATCGCCGATTTCATCCTGTCCGAGGTGCACCCGTGAGTTTTGACACGATCGTCGTGGTGGACTGGTCGGCGCGCGGTGCGCCCTCGCCCGCGAAACCCAGCAAGGATTCCATCTGGATCGGCATCGCCCGGGGCGGCACGGTCGAGACCGCCTATCACCGCACCCGTCACGCCGCCATGCAAGCGCTGGCCAGCCTGTTCGAGGCCGAGCGCATGGCCGGGCGCCGCGTGCTGGCGGGGTTCGATTTCCCCTTTGCCTACCCGGCCGGGTTCGGCCGTGCGGTGACGGGCTCGGACGATCCGCTGGCGCTCTGGGCCGACCTCGCGGCGCGCATTACTGACGGGCCGGACAATGCCAACAACCGCTTCGAGGTGGCGCAGGATCTCAACCGGCTGTTCCCGGGGATCGGCCCGTTCTGGGGCCGCCCCGACGCGCTGGATCTGCCCGACCTGCCCGCGCGCGGCACGCTGCGCGATCTCGACCGCTTCCCCGAGCGGCGGCGCTGCGACACGTTGGCCCCGGGCGCACAGCCCTGCTGGAAGCTCTACACCACCGGCTCGGTCGGCTCGCAGGCGCTGCTGGGCCTGCCCCGCTTGCAGGCGCTGCGCGCGCGGTTCGGCGCGGACCTGTCGGTGCGCCCCTTCGAGCAGGCGGACACGCCGATCACGCTGGTCGAGCTCTTCCCCTCGCTGATCGCGAAGACCGTGGCCGCGCTGGCCGAGCCCGACGAGATCAAGGATCGTGCGCAGGTGCGCGTGCTGGCCGGGGCGCTGGCCGCCCTGCCCGGCCCGCAGCTGGAGGCCATGACGCGCGAGGGCGACCCGGTCGAGGGCTGGATCCTCGGGCTGGGCCACGAGGCTGCGCTGGAGGCCGCGGCGCGCGGGCCGGCGCTGACCCCGCCCCGGCTGCGCGACGATTGCTTTGCCATGCCGCAGGGCGTCGACTGGGTGCCGGTGGACACGGCCCTGGCGCGGCTGCGCGAGACGCTGCGGCCGGTCACGGGAGTCGCGACCCTGTCAGTCGCGCAGGCCGCAGGTCGGGTTTTGGCCGAAGCGCCGGTCGCCCGCCGCGCCAACCCACCCCGCCCCAACTCTGCCGTGGATGGCTACGGTTTTGCCCATGCCGCGACCGGGCCGGGGGTGATGCGCCTGCCGCTGGTCGACGGGCGCGCCGCCGCCGGCCAGCCGCATGATGCCCCGGTGCCCCCGGGCCACGCGATCCGCATCCTGACCGGCGCCGTCCTGCCCGAGGGCGTCGATACCGTGGTGCTGGAGGAGGACACGGCCAGCGACGGGCGCGTGGTGGCCTTTGACGGGCCGGTCAAACCCTTCGCCAATGCGCGCAAGGCGGGCGAAGACATGGAGGCCGGTGCCACCATCCTGCAGGCGGGCCACGTGCTGCGCCCGCCCGATCTTGCGCTGCTCTCGGCGCTTGGCGTGGCCGAGGCGCGGGTCTTCCACCCCCTGCGAGTGGCCGTGCTGTCGACCGGTGACGAGATCGTGCCCGCCCCCGACCGGCCCGCGCAGCCGCACCAGATCTGGGACGCCAATCGCCCGATGCTGCTGGCGCTGGCGCAGGGCTGGGGGCATGTGCCGGTGGATCTGGGCCATGTGGGCGACGACCCCCGCGCCATCGGCGCGGCGCTGGACCGGGGCGCGGCCGAGGCGGACGTGATCCTGACCTCGGGCGGCGCCTCGGCCGGGGACGAGGACCATGTCTCGGCCCTGCTGGGCGCGCGCGGCACGCTGTCGGCCTGGCGGATCGCGCTGAAGCCGGGGCGGCCGTTGGCGCTGGCGCTGTGGGACGGGGTGCCGGTCTTCGGCCTGCCGGGCAACCCGGTCGCCGCACTGGTCTGCGCGCTGATCTTTGCCCGCCCGGCCCTGTCGCTGATGTCGGGCGCGGGTTGGGTGCAGCCGCAGGGCTTCACCGTGCCGGCCGCCTTCTCCAAGTCCAAGAAGCCGGGGCGGCGCGAATACCTGCGCGCGCGGCTGACCGCCGAGGGCGCGGCCGAGGTCTTTGCCTCGGAAGGATCGGGCCGGATCAGCGGGCTGTCCTGGGCCACCGGGCTGGTCGAATTGCCGGACACGGCGCTACAGGTCACCCCGGGCACGCCGGTGCGTTTCCTGCCCTATTCCGGCTTCGGCATGGGCTGAGCGCCGCCCTTGCGGATGAAGTAAAGTTGCGCCGCGTCCTCCTCGGCGGTGCCGACCAGATCGTGCCCGGCCTCGGTGCAGAAATGCGGCACGTCGACCACGGCGGCGGGATCGGTGGCCTGCACGCGCAGCACCTGCCCGGGCGCCATGGCCTGCAGGCGTTTGCGTGCCTTCAGCACGGGCAGCGGGCAGAGCAGCCCGCGCGCATCCAGATCATTGTCCCAGTCCATGACAGGGGTGTAGGGCGGCGCCCCGACCCTGTCCAGAGTCGCGCGTTCGATAGACAGGCTCTATCAAATGACGGAAGATCGATATTGACCACAGGGGTCGAGGGTTCGCAGAACGGCGCAGGGACAGGTCTTGGCACGGGCGGCAGATATGGCACTGGATCAGCAGAAGGGCATCTGGCGCGCGGGGCGCGGCGGTGGCAAGGGGCGCGCGACGCCCAAGGGACGGCAGCTCGACGACACCGCCTGGGAGGAGGTCCGCGTGCTGCTGGGCGACCGGCCGCGGCGCCGCGACCTGCTGATCGAGCACCTGCACCTGATCCAGGACGCCTATGGGCATCTCTCGGCGCCGCATCTGCGGGCGCTGGCCGAAGAGATGCGCCTGTCCATGGCCGAGGTCTGGGAGGTCGCCACCTTCTATGCCCATTTCGATCCCGTGCGCGAGGACGAGACCCCGCCCCCCGACCTGACGATCCGCGTCTGCGACTCGCTCTCCTGCGAGCTTGCGGGGTCGGAAGCGCTGCTGGCCGCGCTGGAGGCGGGGCAGGATCCGGCACGGGTCCGGGTGCTGCGTGCGCCCTGCATGGGCCGCTGCGACACCGCGCCCGTGGCCGAGATCGGCCATCGCCACGTGGATTTCGCCACGCCCGAGCGGATCAACAGCGTCATCGCGACCGGCGATTTCCACCCGCAGATCCCCGATTACGAGGGGCTGGACGCCTATGGCGCGGGCGGTGGCTATGACCGGCTGCAACAGCTGCGCGAGAACGGCGACTGGGAGGTCGTCCAGCAGGACCTGCTGGATGCGGGGCTGCGCGGCATGGGTGGCGCCGGGTTCCCCTCGGGCAAGAAATGGGGCTTCGTGCGGGCCGAGCCGGGCCCCCGCTACCTGGCCGTGAACGGTGACGAGGGAGAGCCCGGCACCTTCAAGGACCGCTACCACCTTGAGCGCACGCCGCACCTGATGCTGGAAGGCATGCTGATCGCCGCCTGGGCGGTCGAGGCGGAGAAGGTCTTTCTCTACATGCGCGACGAATACCCGGCCGTGCTCGAGATCCTGCGCCGCGAGATCGCCGCGCTCGAGGCCGCCGGGATCGCCGCCCCGGGCTTCATCGACCTGCGCCGCGGTGCGGGCGCCTATATCTGCGGCGAGGAAAGCGCCATGATCGAGTCGATCGAGGGCAAGCGCGGCCTGCCCCGGCTGCGCCCGCCCTACGTGGCGCAGAACGGCGTCTTCGGCCGGCCGACGCTGGTGCACAATATCGAGACGCTGCACTGGATCGCGCGGATCTGCCGCGAGGGGCATGGCGTCAAGTCCACGGTCGAGCATAACGGCCGCAAGGGGCTGCGCAGCTACTCGGTCTCGGGGCGCGTGGCGAACCCGGGGGTCTATG
Organism: Pseudoponticoccus marisrubri; assembly: GCF_001482405.1. GTDB lineage: Bacteria > Pseudomonadota > Alphaproteobacteria > Rhodobacterales > Rhodobacteraceae > Pseudoponticoccus > Pseudoponticoccus marisrubri. Next base: position 250,006 of record NZ_LPXO01000005.1, on the reverse strand, counting down.
TCCTGCCCGCCGGCACCACCATCGCCGAGCTGATCGCGGCCGCGGGCGGCATGGCCGAGGGGCACGTCTTCAAGGCCTACCAGCCGGGCGGCCCGTCCTCGGGGCTGCTGCCGGCCACGATGGATGACGTGCCGCTCGATTTCGACACGTTGCAGCCGCATGGCACCTTCATCGGCTCGGCCGCCGTGGTCGTGCTGTCGGATCACGACAGCGCCCGCGACGCCGCACTGAACATGCTGCGCTTTTTCGAGGATGAAAGCTGCGGCCAGTGCACCCCCTGCCGGGTCGGCTGCGAGAAGGCGGTCAAGCTGATGCAGGCCGATCGCTGGGACGGTCCTCTGCTCCAGGATCTCTGCACGGTGATGACCGATGCCTCGATCTGCGGGCTGGGACAGGCCGCACCGAACCCGATCCGCCTTGTCATGAAGCATTTCCCCGACGAGGTGTCGTGATGGACCTGGGCGCCTTCTCGGTCAGCCTTGCGGTGAAGGATCTCGAGGCCTCGCGCGCCTTCTACGAAAAGCTCGGCTTTGACAGCATGGGGGGCGACCTAGCGCAGGGCTATCTGATCCTGAAGAACGGCGACCACGTCATCGACCTGTTCCAGGGCATGTTCGAGCGCAACATCCTGACCTTCAACCCGGGCTGGGACCAGTCGGGGCAGGAGACGAACGCGTTCACCGACATCCGCGAGCTGCAACAGGCGCTGCGCGCCCGCGGCCTGACATTCGTGACCGAGGTGGACGAGGATGGCGAAGGCCCTGGCAGCCTGACCCTCACCGATCCCCACGGCAACCCGATCCTCATCGACCAGCACAGGTGAGCCGATGACCGACAAGATTTCCTTCACCCTCGACGGGCAGACCGTCACGGCCGCCCCGGGCGAGACGATCTGGCAGGTGGCCAAGCGCGCCGGCACGGTGATCCCGCATCTGTGCCACAAGGATCAGCAGGGCTATCGGTCCGACGGCAATTGCCGCGCCTGCATGGTCGAGATCGAAGGCGAGCGCGTGCTCGCCGCCTCCTGCTGCCGTGCGCCCAGCGAGGGGATGCAGGTGCGCACCGACAGCGCGCGGGCCGAGACGAGCCGCAAGCTGGTCATGGAACTGCTGCTGGCCGACATGCCCGAACGCGAGGTGGCCCATGATGCCGGGGCGCATTTCTGGGACATGGCCGAGGCGACCGGCATCGCCGAAAGCCGCTTTCCCACCATGGATGCCGAGCGGATCCCGCTGCTCGATGACAGCCACGTGGCGATGCGGGTCAATCTCGATGCCTGCATCCAGTGCAACCTGTGCGTCCGCGCCTGCCGCGAGGTACAGGTCAATGACGTGATCGGCATGGCCGGTCGCGGACATGACGCCTTTCCGGTCTTCGACATGGCCGACCCGATGGGGGATTCGACCTGCGTGGCCTGCGGCGAATGCGTGCAGGCCTGCCCCACCGGCGCGCTGATGGAGGCCAGCGTGGTCGATGCCGACCAGCGCGGTGACAGCCGCGATTTCGACGCCGAGATCGCCAGCGTCTGCCCGTTCTGCGGCGTGGGCTGCCAGGTCTCGCTCAAGGTCAAGGACGGCGCCGTCAAGAAGGTCGAGGGCATCAACGGCCCCGCGAACGAGGGGCGGCTCTGCGTCAAGGGGCGCTTCGGGTACGACTACATCCACCACCCCCACCGTCTGACCACGCCGCTGATCCGTCGCGCGGATGCGCCCAAGGGGTTGAACGTGGACCCGTCCGACCCCTCCACCCATTTCCGTGAGGCGACCTGGGAGGAGGCGCTGGACGCCGCGGCGCAGGGTCTGGCGCGTCTGCGTGACGCCCATGGCGGGCAGAGCGTGGCCGGGTTCGGCAGCGCCAAATGCTCCAACGAAGAGGCCTACCTGTTCCAGAAGCTGATCCGGCAGGGGTTCGGCCACAACAACGTGGACCATTGCACGCGGCTCTGCCACGCCTCCTCGGTCGCGGCGCTGATGGAGAATGTGGGCTCGGGCGCGGTGACCGCGACCTTCAACGAGATCGAGAATGCCGACGTGGCCATCGTGATCGGCGCAAACCCGGTCGAGAACCACCCCGTGGCCGCAACCTTCTTCAAGCAGTTCACCAGGCGCGGCGGCAAGCTGATTGTAATGGACCCCCGCGGCGTCGGGCTGAGGCGCTATGCCAGCCACATGCTGCAGTTTCGGCCCGGCGCCGATGTGCCGTTGCTCAATTCGATCATGTCGGTGATCGTCGAGGAAGGGCTGTACGATCAGGCCTATATCGACCGCTTCACCGAGAATTGGGAGCATGAGAAGCAGCACCTGGCCGGCTTCGCCCCCGAGGCGGTGGCCGACCTGACCGGCATCGACGCGGCCACGGTGCGCGAGGTGGCACGGGTCTTTGCCGGCGCGCAGGCTGGCATGATCTTCTGGGGCATGGGCATCAGCCAACACATCCACGGCACGGACAATTCGCGCTGCCTGATCTCGCTGGCGCTGATGACCGGCAATGTCGGCAAGCCGGGCGCCGGGTTGCACCCGTTGCGGGGGCAGAACAACGTGCAGGGCGCCTCGGATGCGGGGCTGATCCCGATGTTCCTGCCCGATTACCAGAGCGTGACCGATGATGGCGTGCGCAGCGCCTTTGCCGGGATCTGGGGCGATGACGCGGTATCGCCCGAGAAAGGGCTGACCGTGACCGAGATCCTCGACGCGGTGCATGCGGGCGCGATCCGCGGCATGTACATTCTGGGCGAGAACCCGGCCATGTCGGACCCCGATGTGGAACATGCCCGTGCCGCGCTGGCCGGGCTCGACCATCTTGTCGTGCAGGACATCTTTTTGACCGAGACGGCCAATTACGCCGATGTCATCCTGCCCGCCGCGGCCTTCTACGAGAAGACCGGCACCGTCACCAACACCAACCGGCAGGTGCAGCTGGGCCGCCGGGCCGTGGCCCCGCCGGGCGATGCGCGCGAGGATTGGGCGATCACCGTGGACCTGGCCAACCGGCTGGGGCTGGGCTGGCACTACGCCCATCCGCGCGACGTCTTTGCCGAGATGAAGCAGGGGATGAAATCGCTCGACAACATCACCTGGGACCGGCTGGAGCAGGAAGGTGCCGTAACCTATCCCTCGCTCTCGCCCGAGGATCCGGGGCAGCCCATCGTCTTTGCCGAGGGCTTCCCGCGCGCGGGCGGCCGGGCGCGTTTCACCCCGGCCAGCGTCATCCCGCCGGACGAGCAGCCCGATGCGGAGTATCCCTTTGTCCTGACCACCGGGCGGCAGCTGGAGCATTGGCATACCGGCTCGATGACCCGGCGCTCGCGCGTGCTGGACGCGGTGGAGCCGCAGGCCAACTGCTCGCTGCATCCGGCGACCCTGCGCAAGCTGGGCGTGGCCCCCGGCGGCGACGTGGTGCTCGAGACGCGGCGCGGGCGGATCACGCTGATGGCGCGGTCCGACCGGGCGGTGGCGCCGGACATGGTCTTCCTGCCCTTTGCCTATGTCGAGGCGGCGGCCAACATCCTGACCAATCCCGCGCTGGACCCCTATGGCAAGATCCCCGAGTTCAAGTTCGCCGCGGTGCGCGTCAGCGCCGCCTGAGGTGACCCGTTTCGTGCCGATCCGGAGAGTGTGATGCGTGCCCTGATCCTCTGCCTTCTGCTGCTGCCGGTTTGCGGACAGGCGGCGGATCTGCGGGAGTGCCGCCTTGATGCGCTGAGCTTTGTCGATCCTTGGGGCGGGGCGCGGTTCGACGTGCGACGGGTTGGGACGTATGCCTTTCTGCTCTGCCCCGAGGGGGTGCGGCCGGACCAGCCCGGTCCGGTCCCGTCCGAGTGCCGGGGGCGCTTTGGCTCGATCGTGCTGGACGGGCAGTTGAAGGATCGGGACGACGGGCCGGGTGAGCGGCTGCTGGCGGAATATTACACCATGCCGGCGGCACCCTGTTGCGGGTGGGAGCTGTTCCGTCCCGGTGACAAGCCGGCGCTGGAGGCCGATCTGACATGGTACGCGCCGGGTAGCGCGCCGGTGCTGGGCACGCAGCCCTTCGCCTCGATCGAGAGCGGTGATTACACCGAGATCAGCGTCAATCCGCTGCACGCGCTGGTCTGTGCGCATGCACTGGATACCGACGAGCCGGAATGAGGCCGCGCGGACGCGGGCGCCGCGTTTACGACACCTGAACGACTTTCCCCCTCCCTACCGCCCTTCATTCTGGGGCGAGTCGGTTCAGAAAGGTTGAACGGCTAAGCAAGGGGCCCGGCGGGGGCGCGGTGTGGCGGGGCAAGGGGCGGGTGGCCTCGGTGCCCGGTGGATTGGACAGCCCGACCGTCCGGCAGGTCAGACCGGGATCTCGGTCGTGTGCTTCACGCGGCGCAGGGCAAACAGGGTCGAGCTGCCCGCCACGCAGTCCAACTCCAGCACGCGGCGCATCAACACCTCTTCGAGATCGGCGATGTCGCGCACGACGAGATGCAGTAGGTAATCCCATTCGCCCGAGATCGAGTAGACCTCGATGATCGCCGGCTCGAGCTCCATGGTGCGCTGGAACAGCGCGCGGGAGCGGGAATCCTGCGACTTCATTCGGATCTGCACGAAGGCATCCATGCCGCGCCCGACCCGGGCCGGGTCGACCAGCCGCACCGGCGGGCCCAGGATGCCGCGCTCTTCCAGGCTCTTCAGCCGCCGCCAGCAGGTCGCGGGAGAGCTGTGCGTCGCCTCGGCCAGCTGCGCGGTACTCAGCCCGGCATCCTTCTGCAGCAACGCCAGCATCCGCGCCTCGACCGGGTCCAGCTGATCGGTTTCTTTCATATTGACATTGATCCTGCACGTCGTCGTTCAAAACGCGCGACACTGTGACCAAGTTTGGAACCCTCTTTCAAGCCCCTGCGGTACACTGGGCGTTCAAAGACATGATCCCAGCCATCCCGCGGAGGGCCCGATGACCGATCAGACGCCGATCCTGAACAGCTACGAATTGCGCGACCGCTACACCCGCACCGAGGGGCGCGTCTTCATGACCGGCACGCAGGCGCTGGTGCGCATCGCGCTGGACCAGGCGCGGCGCGACCGCGACGCCGGGCTGAACACGCGCGGTTTCGTTTCGGGCTATCGCGGCTCGCCCGTGGGCGGGATCGACCTCGAGGTGGCCAGCAATGCCGACCTGGTGCGCGAGGCGGGGGTCGAGTTTCTGCCCGCCATCAACGAGGAGCTGGGCGCCACCCAGATGATCGGCACCCAGCAGGTCGAGACCGACCCGGACAAGCAATGCCTCGCGGTCTTCGGGCTGTGGTACGGCAAGGGTCCGGGCGTGGATCGCGCAGGCGACGCGCTGAAACACGGCAATGCCTATGGCTCCAGCCCGCATGGCGGTGTGCTGGTGGTGGCCGGCGACGATCATGGCTGTGTCTCCTCCTCGATGCCGCACCAGTCGGATGTGGCCTTCATGAATTTCTTCATGCCCACGCTGAACCCCGCCAACGTGGCCGAGTACCTGCCTTTTGCCGAATGGGGCTATGCGCTCTCGCGCTTCTCGGGGATGTGGGTCGGCTTCAAGGCGATCTCCGAGACGGTGGAATCGGCCATGTCCTTCGAGCTGCCGGCGCCGCGCCGCTTCGAGACGCCTGACTACACCCCGCCCGAGGACGGGCTGCATTACCGCTGGCCCGACCTGCCCGGGTTCCAGATCGAGGACCGGATGGAGGACAAGAAGGCCGCCGTGCTGGCCTTTGCCCGCGCCAACCCGATCGACCGGGTGGAATGGGGCCATCCGAATGCGCGCTTCGGGATCGTGACTACCGGCAAGGCACATCTTGACGTGCTCGAGGCGCTGCGCCTTCTGGGCATCGACCGCGATGTGGCGGGCGAACTGGGGCTCGACCTCTACAAGGTGGGCATGGTCTGGCCGCTGGAGGATCGCGGCGCGCTGGCCTTTGCACAGGGAAAGCAGGAGCTGCTCGTCATCGAGGAAAAGCGCGGCATCATCGAAAGCCAGCTCAAGGAATATTTCTACGACTTCCCCGGCCAGAAGCCCGAGCGCATGGTCGGCAAGCGTGACGAGACCGGCGAACGGCTTGTGCCCTGGACGCGCGAGCTGGGCGCCGTGATGCTGGCGCGGATCATCGCGCGGCGGCTGGACCTGAACCTGGGCACCGCGTTCAGCGAGCGGGCCGAGAATGCCGTGCCGCCGCCGCAGCTGATCGACGTGAAGGGCGCGCAGCGCACTCCCTATTTCTGTTCGGGCTGCCCGCACAACACCTCGACCAAGGTGCCCGAGGGCAGCCAGGCCTTTGCCGGGATCGGCTGTCACTTCATGGCCAGCTGGATGAACCGCAACACGACCTCGCTGATCCAGATGGGCGGCGAGGGCGTGAACTGGGTGGCGCGGTCGCGCTTCAACGGCAATGCGCATGTCTTCCAGAACCTCGGCGAGGGCACCTACTACCATTCCGGCTCGCTGGCGATCCGGCAGGCCATCGCCGCGGGCACCAACATCACCTTCAAGATCCTGTTCAACGATGCCGTCGCCATGACCGGCGGCCAAAGCGTGGACGGCCCGATCTCGGTCGAGGCGATCGCCGCCTCGGTCGTGGCCGAAGGTGCGAAGAAGGTGGTGGTCGTCTCGGACCAGCCCGAGCGCTTCCGCGCCGCCGACCTGCCGCGGGGCGTCACCATCCATCACCGCCGCGAGATGGACGCGCTGCAGCGCGAGCTGCGCGAGATCCCCGGCACCACGGTGCTGATCTACCAGCAGACCTGCGCCACGGAAAAGCGCCGCCTGCGCAAGCGCGGCCGGATGGAGGACCCCAAGCGTGTGGCCGTCATCAACCCGCTGGTCTGCGAGGGCTGCGGCGATTGCTCGGTCGAGAGCAACTGCCTCAGCGTCGAGCCGCTGGAGACCGAGTTCGGCCGCAAGCGCAAGATCAACCAGAACACCTGCAACAAGGATTTCTCCTGCCTGAACGGGTTCTGCCCCAGCTTCGTCACGGTCGAGGGCGGCAGGCTGAAGAAGGGCGGCACGGGCGCCGATGCCCAGACCTACGAGCGGCTCAAGGCGGCGCTGCCCGCCCCCACCCTGCCCTCGCTGCAGACGCCGTGGGACATCCTGGTGACGGGCGTGGGCGGCACCGGCGTGGTCACCGTGGGCCAGCTGATCGCCATGGCGGCCAATCTCGAGGAAAAGGGCGCCTCGGTGCTGGATTTCATGGGCTTCGCGCAGAAATTCGGCCCCGTGCTCAGCTATATCCGCATGTCCGAGAGCGAAGAGGCGGTGAACCAGGCGCGGATCGAGCCCAGCTCGGCCGATGCGCTGATCGGCTGCGACCTCGTGGTCAGCTCTTCGCCCAAGGCCTCGGTCACCTATTCCGCCGCCACCCGCGCGGTGGTCAACACCGCCGTCATGCCGACGGGCGACCTGGTGCAGAACCGCGATGCGGACCTGAATGCCGGGCAGCGCCTTCAGGCGATCTCAGATGCGGTGGACGGCGGCGCGCTGCACACGCTGGATGCCAACGCGCTGGCCGAGGCGCTGGTGGGCGATACGGTCTTTGCCAACGTCCTGATGCTGGGCGCGGCCTGGCAGGCCGGGCTGGTGCCGCTGTCGGAGGCGGCGTTGATGCGCGCCATCGAGCTGAACGGCGTCAAGCCGGAGCTGAACAAGCAGGCCTTCACCTGGGGCCGGATCGTGGTCCAGGACCGCGCCGCGGTCGAGGCGGTGGCGGACCTGCCCGTGGCGCAGGTGCAGACGCTCGACCAGCTGATCGACCGGCGGGCCGAGTTCCTGACCGCCTACCAGGACAGGGCCTGGGCCAAGCGTTATGTCGACGAGATCGAAGCGATCCGCACTGCCGAGACGCGCGTGACCGGCGCACCCGGCGCGCTGACCGAGGCCGCCGCGAAGGGGCTGTTCAAGCTGATGTCCTACAAGGACGAGTACGAGGTCGCGCGGCTGCACACGCAGACCGGCTTTGCCGAGGATCTCAAGGCGCGGTTCGAGGGGGAGGTGACGATCAAGCACCACCTCGCCCCGCCATTCCTGCCCGGCGGGACCGATGCGCGCGGCCGGCCGTTCAAGCGCGCCTTCGGCCCGTGGATCCGCCCGGTCTTTCGCGGTCTCGCCCGGATGAAGCGCCTGCGCGGCACCGCGTTCGATCCGTTCGGCCGCACCGCCGAGCGCCGCATGGAACGCGCGCTGATCGCCGAGTATCGCGACATGCTGGCCCGGCTGGCCACGGGGCTGACCGAGGCCAACCGCGACGAGGCGGCGCGCATCGCCGCCATGGTCATGGAGATCCGCGGCTTCGGCCCGGTCAAGGAAGAGGCGGCGGCCAGGGTGCGCCCGCAGATAGCCGAGGCGCTGGCGGCCTTCGAGTCGGGCCGTTCGGCGGGTCCGCAGGCGGCGTGACAGGCCTGCTCTCGGGCTTGTGACCGGCCCGGGCCGGCTCCGGCGGCAAGGCTTTGCGCCGGGGCCCCCGACCCGGCCGGTTCCTGCTGATTCGCCGCTGCGATTCATGCCGTGGACGCATGACGGCTATGCCGGGATATCGCGTTGTTTCTGCTGTGCAGCATCTTACTTTGGCACTGCGCAGAGGAAATGCGTAAAAAAGGAACGCGATATGAACAATGAACTCCACCGCATCGTGGTGGCCCGGGCACAACGCGACCGCGCGATCTACATGAAGGCCGTGTTTGCGCGGGTCTTCGCACGGCATGCAGGCTTTGCCCACGCCCCAGCCTGAGCCACGCGCCTCAGGCCTGAAAAGACGCCCCCGGCCAGCGATGGCCGAGGGCGTTTTTCGTTCTGCACCGCGGCATTGGCGGCGGCGGCGCGCAGGCCTTGCCGGGGCGGGCGGGGGATGTCTTGGTGGCGGGGCCCGGATGCCCTGACCGCAAGGATGACGCCCCATGGATTTCACCATCTCCCCTCGGATCGAGGAGTTTCGCAGCCGGATCGCGCGTCTCGTCGAAGACGAGATCCTGCCGCGCGAGGCCGACCCGGCCAGTTATGACGCGCATGAGAACATCCGCACCGACCTGCTGGACACGCTGCGCGCGACGGCCAGGGCCGAGGGGCTGTGGTGCCTGCAACTGGCGCCCGAGACCGGCGGGCAGGGTCTGGGCAAGATCGGCATGGCGGTCTGCTACGAAGAGATGAACCGCTCGATCTTCGGGCCTGTGGTGTTCAATGCCGCCGCGCCCGATGACGGCAACATGCAGGTGCTGGAAAAGGTCGCGACCGAGGAACAGAAAGCCTGCTGGCTGGAGCCCATCGTGCAGGGGCGCGTGCGCTCTTCCTTTGCCATGACCGAGCCGGCGCCGGGCTCGGGCTCGGATCCCGGCGGCATGATGCTGACCCGGGCCGAGCGCCGCAACGACCGCTACATCGTGAACGGGCGCAAGTGGTTCATCACCGGCGCCGAGGCGGCCGAGCATTTCATCCTCGTGGCGCGCACCTCGGAGGACCCGCGCAAGGGGCTGACCGCCTTCCTGCACCATCGCGACACGCCCGGCTTCCGCATCGAACGGCGCATCCCGATCATGGGCCCCGAGGAACATGGCGGCCATTGCGAGGTGGTCTACGAGAACATGGAGATCCCGGTCGAGAACCGGCTGATGGAGGAAGGCGACGGGCTGAAGCTGACCCAGATCCGGCTGGGCCCGGCGCGGCTGACCCATTGCATGCGCTGGCTGGGCCTGTCCAAGCGCTGCGTCGAGATCGCCGAGGCCTATGCGCAGGACCGCATGGCCTTCGGTGAACGCCTGTCGCAGCGCGAGAGCGTTCAGATGATGCTGGGCGACCTTGCCATGAAGATCGAGATCGGCCGCCTGCTGGTGATGAAGGCGGCGTGGGAACTGGATCGCGGCGGCTATGCCCGCAAGGAAATCTCGATGGCCAAGGTGCACGTGGCCAACCTGCTGCATCAGGCCGCTGATACCGCGATCCAGATCAACGGCGCGCGGGGCTATTCCAAGGACACGCCGCTGGAATGGATCTACCGCTATGCGCGGCAGGCCCGGCTGGTCGATGGCGCCGACGAGGTCCACAAGATGGTGCTGCATCGCAGCGTCGAGAAGGAGGGGCGCGGCTTCTGGCACTGGGACGTGGGCGAATGAGCGAGGCCGATTTCGACCCGGCGGTGCTGGCCCAGTTTCTGGATGACCGCTTCGGCCCCGCGCCGCTGACGCTGGAGCGGATCGCCGGCGGCCAGTCCAACCCGACCTATTTCGTCACCCATGGCGGGCACGAAATGGTGCTGCGCAAGCAGCCGAAAGGCCCGATCCTGCGCGGCGCCCACGCGGTCGACCGCGAGTTTCGCGTGCTGACCGCGCTGCACCCGACCGGCGTGCCCGTGCCGCGGCCGATCCTGTTCCACGACGGCGCAGAGGTGGTCGGCACGCCCTTCTACCTGATGGAGCGGGTCGCGGGCCGGATCTTTGCCGATGGCGCGCTGTCGCAGGCCGACCGGTCCGAGCGGCGCGCACTCTGGATGGGGTTGGCCGATGCCATGGCGCAGATGCACGCGATCCGCCCCGAGGATGTGGGGCTGGCCGATTTCGGCAAGCCCGGCAATTATTTCGAGCGCCAGATCCGCCGCTGGTCGCGGCAATGGGCCGAGAGCCCGCACCCGCCCCTGCCCGATCTGGACCGGCTGGCCGAGTGGTTGGTCGCGCACCAGCCCGCCGATGACGGGCGGGTCAGCCTTGCCCATGGCGATTTCCGAATGGGCAACGTGATCTTTCACCCCACCGAGCCGCGCGTGGTCGCGATCCTCGATTGGGAGCTGTCGACGCTTGGCCACCCGCTGGCCGATCTGGGGTTCTGCTGCATGGCCTGGCACACGGCGCCTGACGAGTATGGCGGGCTCCTGGGGCTCGACCTCGCGGCCGAGGGCCTGCCGGACGAGGCCGCGTTCACCGCCCGCTACATGGCGCAGAGCCCCGGCATGGCGCCGCTGACTCCGTTTCACGTCGCCTTTGCGCTCTTCCGCTACGCGGTGATCTGGGTGGGCATCGCCGACCGGGTGCGCGCGGGCAATGCGGCGGGCGCCGATGCCACCCGCCATGCCGGCATGGCCAGCCGGATCGCGCGCCGGGGCGTCGAGGTGATCGACGGCCATCACGTGCTGTGAGGCCGGGCTCAGGCAGGGGCGAACAGCTCGATCCGCGCGCCGGGCACCTGGCGGAGGCTGACGAGCGCCGCGTCGATCCCGTCGACAAGGCTCAACCCCGTGGACAGCGCATCCGCCAGCGCGGCGCTCTCGGCACTGACCGAGACGCGGCGCATTGGCACCTCTGCCGCGCCTGTCGGGCGCAGGATATGGCCCTGTCGCCCTGCGGCATCCAGCACCGTGCCGAAAGTGGCGGAACTGGCCAGCGCGCGGTCCCGCAGCATCAGCCGGCGCGGGCTGTCGGCGATCCGCACCGGCCAGCCGCCCTGCCCCGCGCGGCGGCCCCGCGCGACGATCTCGCCGGTATCGACCAGCACGTCGCGCAGCCCCTCGGCGCGCAGCAGCGCCGACAGCCGGTCGGCGACATAGCCCTGCGCGATCCCGTTCAGGGTCAGCGCCTGCCCCGCGTCCAGCCGGATGCGACTCGTATCAAAGGACACGCGGTCGAAGCCGATGCGGGCGCGGGCGACCTCCAGCGCGGCGGGATCCGGCGCCCGGCCCGCCGCATGTGCCTCGGCCAGCGCCGCCCAGAGCGGCTGCACCGTGGGGTCGAACGCGCCGTTCGTGGCGCCAAACACCAGCCGCGCCGTGGACAGGCAGTCGAGCAGCTCGAAGGGCGGGGCCTCCAGCACGCCGTCGCGGTTCAGCCGGCTGAGCTCGGAGTCCGCGCGGTAGAGGCTGAAGATCCCTTCCAGCCGGGCGATCTCGGCCCGGGCCAGCCGGGTCAGCCGCGCGGCGTCGGGGTGGTCCATCAGGATCTGCGCGCGCGCGCCAAGGGCCATGCCCTGCCAGCGCGTGGTCTCGGCCGGCAGGGCGGTGGCCAGCCCGCTGGCACAGGCCGCGATGACAAAGCGGCGGCGCGTCAGGACGGTGCTCATGATCAGTTTCCCTCGTTCGTCAGTCGGCGCAGGCGCTGCGCCAGGTCGGTCTCTTCCATTGTTTCCGGGGCGGGCGCGGCCTCCAGCACGTCGGCGGTGCCGATCTCGTCGAAGCGGCGCAGGCTGCCGCCATGGCGCGCGATGAAGGCCTGTGCCGCCGCGGCGTCCGAGAAGGGCACGAGTTCCGGCGCATCCATGCCCCCCCGCCGGTCCGAGCCGATCACGTAGAGCGCCTCGGTCACCGGGATCCAGGGGCCGGGTGCCTGCCACGTGGCGCCGCTCATGTCCTGCACGTAGGCAACGGTGAAGGCGTGGCTCTGCTCGGGCATGTGCAGGTAGGCCAGCGCGTCGCGCACCTGGCTGAAGAAGAGCGGCGCGGGCATCCCGTCGAGATGGATCTGCCCCTTGGGGCCGTCATGCTCGATCAGCTCCATCTGGCAGTAGAACCCCGCCGCCTCGGCGGTGATCTCGACCGGGGCGGGCAGCTCTGCCACCTCTTCCTTGCAGGCGCCGAGCAGCAGAAGCGCGATCAGGACAGTGGCTCTCATGGCATCACCCGCGCAAGGCTGAGACGGGCCAGCCCGGCTGCCAGCACCGGCCAGAGGATCAGCGAGGCCAGCGGCTTCCAGATCGCGATGCTGCTGGCTGCGCCGGCGAGGCCGGAGGCCGCATCCACCGCCTCGGAGGCGGCGAGGTTGAAGATGCGGAACGCGTCGGCCGGGTTCAGGACCAGTGCCCAGGGAAAGACCTGCGTGGTGAAGCGGCCGCCATCATCGGCCATGATCGCCGCCAGCAGGCCCAGGTCGTAGAGCACGATCATCACCAGCCAGAGCCCGATCGCCAACGCCGCCGCGCCCGAGGCGCGCCGCGACAGGGCCGACACCGCGTGGCCCAGCGACAGGAAGGCCGCCCCCAGCAGCGCCGAGGTCCAGGTCAGCCGCCAGAGCGCTGCCAGCCCCTCGGCCGCGCGCAGCCCGCCGGTGGCAAAGGCCATGGCGGCCGCGGCGGCATAGCCCGCGAGCACTGCCAGAACCACGACACCAAGCTGGGCCAGCAGTTTGCCCAGCAGCAGCTCCCACCGCGACAGCGGGTAGGTCAGATGCAGCGGCAGCGTGCCGCGCTCGGCCTCGCCGGCCACGGCATCGAAGGAGATCAGCAGCGCGATCAGCGGCACGAGGTAGACCGCCAGCGAGACGAGGCTGGCCACGGTGACCGAGAGCGGATCGGCGGCCAACCCGCCCGCCGGCGCGGCCCCGGCGGCCGACAGGACCAGCGAGAACAGCACCATCATGGCGGCGCCCATGGCGACCCAGCGGTTGCGTAGCGCGATGCGGAACTCGAGCCCCGCGGTGGACAATAGACGACGCAGCATCACGCGGCCCTCCCGCTGATATGGGCATAGAGGTCATCGAGCGACGGCGGCGACAGGTCGAAATCGGCCACCAGGTCACGCCGCGCGGCGATGCGCTCCAGCATGGCCAGCTTGTCGGGGGGTGCACAGCTCAGCCGCAGCACGTCGCCCTCGACCATGGCCTCGGGGAAGGCGATGGCCAGCGCCGCGCCCTGCCCCGGGCGGGCCCGCAGGAAGACGCTCAGCGGCAGCGCCGCCTGACGACGCAGCCCGGCCAGCGTGCCCTCGGCCACCAGCCGGCCCTGCGACAGCACGAGGATCCGGTCGGTGCGCGCCTCCAGCTCGGACAGCGCGTGCGAGGAGAGCAGGATCGCGGTGCCCTGCCCGGCCAGCTCGTCCAGCAGCGCGTAGAAGTCGCGGCGCGAGATCGGGTCCAGCCCCGAGGTCGGCTCGTCCAGCACCATCAGCCGCGGCGCGCCGATCAGCGCCTGGGCCAGCCCGACGCGCTGCCGCATCCCCTTGGAATAGCCGCCGATGCGGCGCCGCGCGGCCGCGCCCAACCCGACCCGCTCCAGCAGTGCATCTGCACCGCGCGGATCCTGCCCGCGCAGCCGCAGGTAATGCCGGATCAGCTCGCGCCCGGTGAGCGAGGGGTGGAAGGCCACGTTTTCCGGCAGGTAGGCGGTCAGCGAGCGCGCCACCGCGCTGCCCGGCGCATGGCCGGCCAGCTCGATCGTGCCGTCATCGGCCACCATCAGACCCAGCACCAGCTTCATCAGGGTCGACTTGCCGGCGCCGTTATGGCCCAGCAGCGCCACGCGCTCGCCGGCCGAGACGCTCAGCGACACCGCGTCCAGCGCGGTCTGGGACCCGAAGCGCTTGGACAGGTCGGTCAGGGTCAGGATCGTCATGTCACTCTCCTTCCGCCCAGAGCGGGGTCGCCCGGGCCAGCAATTGGTAACTCTCGGGAAGCTCCGGCAGCGGCGCGCCGGTCAGCGGGTAGCTGTCCACCACCCCGCCGGTGCGGGCGGCAGGAAACTGCGCCTGGCTCCAGCGCACCAGCTGCACCGCGGGCGCGCCCATCAGCAGCTTTGCACTGGGTTGCGACCACAGGATGTGGTCCATCAGGTCGTTGGGCCGGTAGGCGCTGTCGGCCCGCGCATCGCCGTCAAGGTCGAAGGCGGGGTGGTCGGACCAGTAGTTGCCGCGGCCCTCGTAGCTCCATTCCACGTCGCGCGTGCCCACGTATTTCACCTGCGTGCGGTTGCCGATGAAGGCATTGCCGGTGATCGTGTTGCGCTCGGACCCGGCGGTGAAGTGCACGCCGATCTCGCAGCCGTGAAAGGTGTTCTCGGCCAGAAGGTTGCGATGCGCGTTGTAGACGAAGGTGCATTTCTCGGTGCCGCCGCCGGTCACCACGTTGCCGTAGATGTCCGAGCTGTTGGTGTAGTTCAGCATCACCCCGTGATCGCGGTCGTTGATCGACAGGTTGCCGCGCGCCACGATCCGGTCGGAATACATCAGCGCGAAGCCCAGATGGTTGCCGATCGAGACGTTGTCCTCGATCCGGCTGTCATTGGTGTACATGTAATGCACGGCAAAGCGCAGGTCGCGGAACAGGTTGCCGCGATAGGTGTTGTCGCGCGAGGTGTTCGAGAAAATGCCGTCGCGGCCGTAGCGGATCTCGTTGTTCTCGACCACCGCGCCGGGCGCGTTCCAGACATAGACGCCGTTGCCGCGGTCGTTCATGCGCCGCAGGCGCAGCCCCTCGATGCGGTTGCCGGCGACGCGGGCGTCGCGCGCGCCGTGGATGTCGACGCCCACCAGGTTGCCGCGGATGTCGTTGTCCAGCACCTGCGCGCGGCGTGCCGCCTTTGTCAGCTTGACCCCGGCATCCAGCGTCTCGGGCGAGCGGCCGGAATTGACCAAGGTCAGCCCGCGCACGGTGACATCCGAGGCCGCGACGGTCACGACCGAGCCCTGCCCGCCGGCGTCGATCACCGCGCCGGGCGCGCCGGTCAGGGTCAGGGGCGTATCGATCTGCACCGGGCCGGCATGCCGCCCCGGTGCAAGGGTCAGGGTGTCGCCCTCCGCGGCCCGCGCCAGCGCCGCGGCCAGCGCGCCGGGATCGGCGGGCACGTCCAGCCGCTCGGCCCGGGCGGGCAGCGCGGAGAGGCACAGGGCCAGGAGGAGGGCGACGGCGCGCATCAGCCGTTCCTCGGCTCGACGAACATGCGGCCGCGCATCTCCATGTGCAGCGCATGGCAGAACCACTGGCAGTAGTACCAGTAGACCCCGGGCTTGGAGGCGGTGAAGGTCACCGAGGCGGTCGCCTGCGGGGCCACCTCCATCGCCACGCCGTGGTTGTTCAGGCAGAACCCATGGGTCAGGTCGTCGATGTCATCGAGGTTGGTGACATAGACCGTGACCTCGTCGCCCTGCTGCACGGTGAAGCTTTCCAGGCTGAACATCGGCGCCTGGCTGGTCATGTAGACCCGTACCTTGTTGCCGTCGCGGATCACGCTGTCCTGCCAGTCGTCGAGGTCGATGCCGTCCGCCTCGGCCTGGGCGCGGGCCTCGGCCCACATCGGGTCGTTGCGGTCCCAGATCGCCTTGGGATTGACCTTGGAGCGGTGCACGAGGATCGAGTCATGCGGCTCGGCGAAGGTCGGGCCGTCATGCAGCAGGGTCAGCTCGTTGCCCTCGATGACGAAAAGCTGTTCGTTCTCGGGCTTGAGCGGGCCGACATTCAGGAACCGGTCCTTCGAGAACTTGTTCATCGACAGGTAGTACTTGGCGCTGGCATCCAGCGTCTCGCCCTCGCAGGTCGAGTTGTGGCCCGGCTGGTAATGCACGTCCTTCTTGGTGATGATCGGGTCCACGTCCTCGCCATTGTAGGCGGCGACCGCCTTCTCGAGGTTCCACATCACCACCTGGCTGTCGAGGAACAGCGTGGTGAAGGCGTTGCCCTGCCCGTCGAAACAGGTGTGAAGCGGGCCCAGACCCAGCTGCGGTTCGGCCACCACGGCCGAACGCGGATCGGCATCCTCCTCGAACAGCGCGTCCAGCTTGCGCACGTCGATCACCGAGACGGTCGGCGACAGCTTGCCCGCGATGCACAGGTGGACGCGGTCGGGCGCCATGTTGATGCCGTGCGGGCTGTTGGGGATCGGGATGTAGCGGGTGTACTTCTTGTTCTGCCCCTTGCGCCCGTCGATGACCGGCACGCCGTTCAGCATCTGCACGTCGCCATCGGCGACGCCGCGCTCGATCTCCTTGATGTTGAACACCACGACGTGGTCCACCTCGGACTCGGTCATCTCGGCGAGGTTCATGCCCATTTCCGAGTTGTACGAGGTCGAGAAGGCGTATTTGCCGTCATAGTCGCAATCGGTGTTGTCGAGATTGCCCGACACCATCACCTGCCAGGCCACGGTCATCTCGTCGGCATTCACGGCGGTGTAGAAGTTCACGTACTTGCCGGGCTCGTCCAGCACCTGCCCGTCATTGACCATGGGCACCTCGTCCTCGCCATTGGCAAAGACATAGTCGGTGCGCGGCCATTTCTGCGGCCGCAGCCCGTGGATCGCCTTGGCGTTGGGGATGTCGATGATCTTGTCGCATTTCATCACGTCGCAGCGCACCCGCGCGATGCGGGTATTGGCCTTGTCGTTCATGAACAGGAAGCGGCCGTCATAGCGCCCCTCGGTGAAGGACATGTGCACGTGGTGCAGATCGCCGTTGTCGTGGATCTTCTTGCCCTGCGCGGCCAGGTATTCCTTCGTCTCGGGCAGCATGCCCTCGGTCAGGATCTTCAGGCTTTCATTGGTCTGGCCCCAGCCGGTGGCCGAGCAGCGGTTGAACACCGGCACGCGCATCAGCTCGCGCATCGAGGGCACGCCGAGAATGCGCATCTCGCCGGTCTGGCCCGAGGACCAGAAGCCGTAATACTCGTCCAGCTCGCCCGGGGCGGGGGTCGCGTGGGCGCCCTGCGCCGCGGCTTTCGTGGCCCCGGTGGCGGTGGCGACGGCGGCGGTGCCGCCCATCAGGCCCAGCCGGCCGCCTGCGCCGCCCAGGAGCGCCGCGCCGGTGGCCGTGGCCCCCATGAAGCCGCGGCGGCTCAATCCTGTCTTCTGCTTGTCCGACATCTCTGTCTCCTCTCAGGGTTTCGTAAGGTTGGGGTGGTTCTGCAGCCCGTCCCGCTTGGCGAGGAACGCGGCCGGATCAGAGCTCGAGCCCTTGCGCTTGAGCTTCTTGATGACGACGGGGCACTTGCTGGTGGACTGGTAGAGCACCTGGCAATGCATGCAGTTCAGGCATTCGTTCGGGTTGATCTCGCCCGTGGGGTGGATCGCGCCGACCATGCATTCATGGGCGCAGGTCTGGCAGGGGCTGCCGCACTCCTTGTAGCGCTTGAGCCAGTCGAACATGCGCAGCCTGGCCGGGATCGCCAGCGCCGCGCCCAGCGGGCAGAGATAGCGGCAGTAGAAGCGCTCGACGAAAAGCCCGGCGATCAGCAGCGCCGCGGCATAGGCGACAAAGGGCCAGGCGCGCACGAAGTTCAGGATGATGGCGGTCTTGAAGGGCTCGACCTCGGCCAGCTTCTCGGCCTGCTCGATCGAGGCCAGCGAGACCCCGAACAGCCCCAGGAAGATCATGTATTTCACCGCCCAGAGCCGTTCGTGCAGCCCCCAGGGCAGGCGGATCTGCGGCACGCCCAACCGGCGCGCGGCGTGGTTGGTGAGCTCCTGCAGGGCGCCGAACGGGCACAGCCAGCCGCAATAGGCCCCCCGGCCCCAGAAGAGCAGCGCCGCCGCGACCGAGAACCACAGGATGAAGGTCAGCGGGTCCAGCAGGAAGGCCTGCCAGCTGAAATCCGTGGTCAGCGCGCCGAACAGCGCCATCAGGTTGACGACGGACAGCTGCGCATTGGCGTACCAGCCCAGAAAGACCAGCGTCACCGTCAGGAAGCCGTAGCGGAACAGCCGCACCGCGCGTTCGGACCGGGTCAGCTGCATCTGGAAGAAGAAGGCCAGCGTCAACACCGCGATCATCGCGCCCAGCACCGTGACCTCGACGGTCTTGTCGGCCCAGATCCGCTGCCACAGCGCGCTTTGCGCGGCGGCCTCCTGCTCGGGGTCGGCCACGGGCGCGGCGGGGGCGGCGACCGGGCGCAGGAAGGCCTGCGGCAACTGGTAGCCAAGGTCGAAGGTGGTGAAGACCTTCTCGATCGCGGCCACCTCGCGATGCACCAGCAATTGCAGGCGGAAGGGTCGCGTGGGGTCGAAGCCGCTGTCGGCGGGGATGCGGAACAGGTCGCGCTCGGTGAACTCGGGCGCGTCCTCCAGCGCCACGGGCCCCATCCGGCGATGGCCGCGGTCGCGGAACCGCACCGAGACATCGTCCTGGATCAGCACGATCCGGTCGAAGATGCCGCCGCGCACATAGCCCGAGCCCTTGAAGGAATAGAGCCCCCGGCCCAGCACCGCGATCGCGTGCTCGCCCTCCTCCAGCCAGTCGGCCAGGTTCGCGTATTCGGCCGCGCCCAGGATCGCCTGCCCGATCGGCGGCACCGAGACCAGCGCCATCTGCATGTCGATGAAGGTCGTCTCGGGCGCCTCGGCAAGCGGGCGCTCGGCGGCGCGCGGATCGTCCACCGCCTCGAAGGCGGCATTGACCTGGCCCACGTCCAGCGACAGGCGCCGCACGGTGCCGTTGCCCTCCATCTGCATCCAGCTTTCGGGCACGGGGGCATCGTCGCGCAGGGTGAAGTGCGGGCCGGTCTCGACCTGCGGCGCAAGCCCGCCCAGCCCCAGCCGCCGCGCGACCTTCAGCCCCGAACGGATGATGCTGTCATCGATCACCATGATGGTCACGGTGGCGCCGCTGATGATCTCAAGATCATGGGCCGAGCCGCCGGCCGCCGCCTCCTCGACCAGCGACACGCCGCGATAGCCCTGCATCATCTCGCGGATCTCGCGCTCGGGGATACCGATCAGGACGATGGGCTCGGAATGCTTGACCAGCTCGACACCCAGGATCCGCGCGTCTTCGTCGACCGCGACCAGCGTGTGGATCGGCTTGCCAGAATAGCCCGTCGTGCCGACGAAATCCGAGGTCAGGAAGACATGCCCGATCTGCTCGCCCTCCCGCAGCAACGGGGCGACCGGCGTGTCGGGGCGGATGGGGCCGAACCCGTCGGCCCCCTCGGCCAGCGCGGCCGGGTCGGCCTTGGGCAGGAAGCGCGCCAGCAGCGGATCGCCCGATTGCGCGGCCGCCATGCCCGCCATCAGGCAGAGCATGAGCGCAGCCAGAAGGCGGGGAAGGGAACGGGGAAGGGACAAGGCAAACATGGGGTCAGGCGCCTGCAATAGGGGACGGGCCGGGCTGTCCGGCGGGCTTGGGCGACACGGCAGGGGGCGGAACATGGGTCATGCCCCGTGGGCTATGGCACGGGCGGGGGTGCCTCCTTGACGAAAGTCAATCCTGTCCGGGAGCCGGAATATCCGCTGGAAAACCGCCCGCGCGGCACGTAGCGTCGCGACCATGGAACATGCCGATGCCATCCTGTCCCGGCTGCCCGCCCGCCTGCGCGAGGCGCGGCAGGCGCAGGGCCTGTCGCTCGATGCCGTGGCCAAGCTGTCGGGCGTCTCGCGCAGCATGGTCAGCCAGATCGAGCGCGGGGAATCCTCGCCCACCGTCTCGACGCTGTGGAACCTCACCCGCGCGCTGCAGGTGGATTTCGCCGGCCTGCTCGAGGACCAGCCCGACAGCCAGATCGAGGTGCTGCGCGCGCAGGACGTGCCGCGGATCGAGAATCACGGCTCGGGCTGCACGATCCGCATCCTGTCCCCGCCCGAGGATGCCGGCCGTCACGAGGTCTACGACCTGCGCTTCGATGCGGGCGGCGTGCTGGATTCCGCCCCCCATGCCCGCGGCACGCGCGAACATCTGACCGTGATCGAGGGCACGCTGCGCGTCACCAGCGGCGAGGCGACCGACCGGCTGGGCGCCGGCGAGACGGCGCGCTACCCGGCCGATGTGGCGCATCGCCTGCAGGCCGAGGGTACGGCGCGGGCCTTCCTGGTGGTCAAGGGCGCGTGACGCTATAGCGGATATGCGTCCGCGATACTGTATTCCCGGATTGCGGATGCGCGTCCGCTATGCTAGACGTGTGCCGAACATCATCAGGAGGGTCTCATGTCCGACCGTTTCATCACCCATCTGCAGGACACGCTGGCCGGGATCGAGGCCGACGGCCTGATGAAACGCGAGCGAATGATCACCTCGCCCCAACGGGCGGAAATCGCGGTGGGCGATCACGAGGTGATCAACCTGTGCGCCAACAACTATCTCGGCCTCGCCGATCACCCCGATCTGGAACGCGCGGCCTGCGAGGCGATGCGCGACAAGGGGTTCGGCATGGCCTCGGTCCGGTTCATCTGCGGCACGCAGGACCTGCACCGCGCGCTGGAGCAGAAGCTGGCCGCCTTCCTGGGCAAGGAGGACTCGATCCTGTTTGCCGCCTGTTTCGACGCCAATGGCGGGCTGTTCGAGCCTCTGCTGGGCCCCGAGGACGCCATCGTCTCGGACGCGCTCAACCATGCCTCGATCATCGACGGGATCCGCCTGTGCAAGGCGCAGCGCTACCGTTATGCCAACAATGACATGGCCGATCTCGAGGCCAAGCTGAAGGCGGCCCGCGAGGCCGGCGCCCGGCACGTGATGATCGCCACCGACGGCGTCTTCTCGATGGATGGCTACCTGGCCAACCTGCCCGAGATCACGCGGCTGGCCGAGCAATACGATGCGGTGGTGATGGTCGATGACTGCCACGCGACCGGCTTCATGGGGCCGCGCGGCGCAGGCACGCCGGATTATTTCGGCGTCGACGTGGACATCCTGACCGGCACGCTGGGCAAGGCGCTTGGCGGTGCGCTGGGGGGCTATATCGCCGGCCCGCAACCGGTGATCGACCTGCTGCGCCAGCGCGCGCGGCCCTACCTCTTCTCGAACGCGCTGCCGCCCTCGATCGTGGCCGCGGGGATCGAGGCGATCCGCCTTGTCGAGGAGGGGGCCGACCGCCGCGCGCGGCTGTTCGATAACGCGGCCTACTGGCGCAAGGGCCTCAGCGATCTGGGCTTCGACCTGCTGGAGGGCGAGCATCCGATCATCCCCGTCATGCTGGGCGAGGCGCCCCTGGCGCAGAAAATGGCCGCGGGCCTGTTCGAGGAAGGGGTCTATGTCTCGGGCTTCTTCTACCCGGTCGTGCCCCATGGACAGGCGCGCATCCGCACGCAGATGAACGCGGCACTGACCACCGACCAGCTGGACCGCGCCCTGGCCGCCTTTGCAAAGGTCGGCCGCGACCTGGGAGTGATCGCATGAGCCTGCCCAACACGATGAAAGCGCTGGAAAAGTCGCGCCCTGAGGAAGGCCTGTGGATGGTGCAGGCCCCGGTCCCCGAGATCGGTCCGGACGAGGTGCTGATCCGGGTGAACGCCACCGGCATCTGCGGCACCGACATCCATATCTGGAACTGGGACGCCTGGGCGCAGGCCACGATCCCGGTGCCGCTGATCACCGGCCATGAATTCGCCGGCGAGATCGTCGAGATCGGACGCAACGTGACCGGGCTGGAGATCGGGCAGCGCTGCTCGGGCGAGGGGCACGTGGTGGGCACCGAAAGCCGGCAGAGCCGGTCGGGCAAGTTCCACCTTGATCCCGGCACGCGCGGCATCGGGGTCAACGTGCAGGGCGCCTTTGCCGAATATGTCAAGCTGCCCGCCTTCAACGTGGTGCCGCTGCCCGACGACATCCCCGACGAGATCGGGGCGATCCTCGATCCGCTCGGCAACGCGGTGCACACGGCGCTGAGCTTCGACCTGCTGGGCGAGGACGTGCTGATCACCGGCGCGGGCCCCATCGGGATCATGGCCGCCGCCGTGGCCCGCCATGCCGGCGCGCGCCACGTGGTCATCACCGACATCAACCCCGACCGGCTCAAGCTGGCCGCCCATGTCTGCCGCAACATCCGCACCGTCGACGTCCGCCACGAAGAGCTGCGCGACGTGATTGCCGAGCTGGGCATGAAACAGGGTTTCGATGTCGGGCTGGAGATGTCGGGCAGCCAGCAGGCGCTGGACCAGATGGTCGAGAGCCTGATCATGGGCGGCAAGATCGCGCTTCTGGGCATCCCGCCGGGCAAGTCGCCCGTCGACTGGTCGCGCATCGTCTTCAAGGCCATCACCATCAAGGGCGTCTACGGCCGCGAGATGTTCGAGACCTGGTACAAGATGATCGCCATGTTGCAGAACGGGCTGGACGTGAGCCGCGTCATCACCCACCGGATGGATGTCGACGCCTTCCGCGATGGCTTTGCCGCGATGAAATCCGGCCAGTCGGGCAAGGTGGTTCTGAACTGGCGCTAGGGTCGACGCGCCCGGTCACCTGAGCGGGATCGGGCGCTGCTCCTCGATCGCCTCCATGGCGAAATACGAGGTCACGGTCTCCAGCTCGATATTCTCGATCAGCCGCTTGTAGACATCGTCATAGCCGGCCATGTCGCGCGCCACGATCTTGAGCAGGTAGTCGTATTCGCCGCCGATGCGGAAGAAATCGATCACCTCGGGGATGGCCGAGACATGGTTGCGGAACTGGCGCAGCCAGTCGGCCGAGTGGTGCCGCGTCTTGACCAGCGAGAAGACGACGAACCCGCCGCCCAGGCTTTCGCGGTCGATCACCACCGTGCGGTTGCGGATCGCGCCCGAGGCCTCCAGCGCCTTGAGCCTGCGCCAGCAGGCGTTCTGCGACAGCCCGACCTTGTCGGCCAACGCGCGCTGGGACTGGCCGGCATCGCGTTGAAGCTCTTCCAGGAGGCGGCAGTCAAAATGATCCAGTTTATGTGCCATGTGCCGATCATATGACCCAAAATCGGGAATGCAATCGCAAAGAACTGTGAAGATTTTTGCGATTTTCGCGTCATCATGTGCGTGTCAAATCAGGGGATGACATGACTGCGCTGGACGAATTCAAGGCCATGTTGGCCAAGCCGGACCTGCACGAGCGGCTGCGCGAGGGGCTGATCGGCGAGGATGTGCGGATCGACGGGCCCTATGGCCCGCGCCCGCTGATCTATGCCGATTACGTGGCCTCGGGGCGGGCGCTGGCGCAGGTCGAGGATTTCATCCGCGACCGCGTCCTGCCCTATTACGCCAACACCCACACCCAGGCCTCCTATTGCGGCGAGTACATGACCCGCCTGCGTGAGGCCGCCCGGGCCGAGATCGCGCGCCTGACCGGGGCGGCGCCGGGCATGAGCGTCGTGTTCACCGGGGCGGGCTCCACCGCCGGGCTGAACCGCATCGTGGGCCTGCTGGACCTTGCGGGTCTGGTGGCGGCGGGGCAGCGCGTGGTCGTGCTGACCGGCCCCTACGAGCATCATTCCAACATCCTGCCCTGGCGCGAGAGCGGCGCCGAGGTGATCGAGATCGCCGAGGCGCCGGGCGGCGGCGTCGACATGGACGACCTCGCCCGCGCGCTGCGGGACGCGCAGGGCGCGGCGCGGATCGTGGGCAGTTTCTCGGCGGCCTCGAACGTGACCGGCATCCTGACAGATGTGGATGCCGTCACGCGGGCGCTGCGGGCGCAGGGCGCACTGGCGATCTGGGATTACGGCTGTGCCGGTCCCTATGCGCCGATGGACATGAAGGCCGGCACCGACGCGCAGAAAGATGCCATCGTCTTCTCGGTGCACAAGTTTCCCGGCGGTCCTGGGTCCAGTGGGGTCGCGGTCATCCGCGACGGGATCGCCCGCCGTGCCACGCCGACTCTCCCCGGCGGCGGCACGGTCAGTTTCGTCTCGCCCTGGGGGCATGTCTATTCGGACAGCCTCTCGGCGCGCGAGGAGGGCGGCACGCCCAATGTCACCGGCGACATCCGCGCCGCGCTGGCCATGCTGGTCAAGGAGGCGCTGGGGCAGGACTGGCTGGGCACCCGTCACGCGGCGCTGCGCGCCCGCGCGCTGGAAGTCTGGTCGCGCAATGACCGGATCGAGCTTCTGGGGGTCCCGGATGCCCCGGCCCTGCCGATCTTTTCCTTCCGGGTGCGCGACGGCGCGGGCGGGCTGGTGCATCACCAGTTCTTCACCCGGCTGCTCAGCGACCTGACCGGTGTGCAGGCGCGCGGCGGCTGCGCCTGCGCGGGGCCCTACGGTCACCGGCTGCTGGGTCTGGGCCAGGCCGAATCGGAGGCCACGATCGCGGCGTTGGAGAACGGTGAAGAGACCGCAAAACCCGGCTGGGTGCGGCTGAACCTGTCGGCGCTGATGACGGATGCCAAAGCAGATTTGATCATCGAGGCGGTGGACAATCTGGCGCGGATCGCCCCAGACTATGTGGATGACTATCGCGTAGACGCCAGTACCGCCCGGTTCCGCGCCCATCATCTGCCGAAGGATTCGCTCGCCTCATGACCGAAACCCGGATCAGCCCGATTGCCAACCCGTCTTTCCGCACGCTGTTTGCCGGGCAGGTCTTCTCGCTTCTGGCGATCGGCCTGATGACGGTGGCCATGTCGCTGGCCGCCTACCGGATCGGCGGCGCGGAGGCGGCCGGGCAGATCCTGGGGTTCCTGCTGGCGGTCAAGATGGTGGCTTACGTGGCCATCGCCCCGCTGGCCGAGGCGCTGTTTGCCGGCCGCCCGCGCAAGCGGGTGATGATCGGGCTGGATGTCGGGCGCATGCTGCTGCTGCTGCCCATGGCCTATGCCGACCAGACTTGGCAGATCGCGGCGCTGGCGCTGGTCTTCTTCGCGGTCTCCTCCGGTTTCACGCCGCTGTTCCAGTCGGTGATCCCCGATGTTCTGCCCGAAGAACGCGTCTACAGCCGGGCGCTGGTCTGGTCGCGCATCGCCTACACGCTGGAATCCGTGCTGAGCCCGGTGATCGCCGCCATGGTGCTGCAGCTGGTGGCCGCGCAATACCTCTTCTGGGTCGCCGCGCTGGCCTTCACCGGCTCGATCCTCGCGCTGACGATCACGCGCTTTCCGCCGGACGCGCGGGACCGTGGCAAGGGCCCGTTCCTCGCACGCGCGCTCAACGGGCTGCGGATCTATCGCCACACGCCGCGGCTGCGCGGGCTGTTCCTGCTGAACCTCGCCCTCTCGCTCAGCATGGGCTGGGTGCTGGTCAACTCGGTCGTCGTGGCCAGCACGCGGCTGGGCGATGCCGAGCGGCATTTCCCGATCCTGATGGCCTTCTACGGGCTGGGCGCGGCGATCGGCGCGGTGGCGGTGCCCCGCGTGGTCGAGGCGCTGGACGAGCGGCGCGCCATGGTCACCGGCGCGCTGATGCATGCTGCGCTCGGCCTGCTGATCGTGCTGCCGCTGGGCTATGCCGGGCACATGGCGCTCTGGACCGGGTTCGGGCTGGCCGCCTCGCTGGTGCTGACCCCCGGGGGGCTGGTCATCGCGCGCTCGGCCCGGGCGGCGGACCGGCCGGCGGTCTTTGCCGCGCAGTTCTCGCTGTCGCATGCGGGCTGGCTGCTGGCCTATCCGCTGGCGGGCGAGCTGGGCGCGCGCGCCGGGCTGGAGCCCGCGCTGCTGGTCCTGTCGGGCCTGACCGTCGGCACCGCCCTGCTGGCAACGCGGGTCTGGCCCGCCACCGACCCCGTGCGGCGCGAACATGACCACCCCGAGCTGCCGGCCGATCACCCGCATCTGCGCGAGGCGCCGGCCCACGGGCCACGGCACCGCCACGCGCACGCCTTCCATATCGACGATCTCCACCCGGACTGGTCGGGCAGCCGACCGGCCTGACCGAGGCACGGGTGGACAGGACATCTACAGGAAAGACGCATATGACACATGACCCCATCACCCCGATCGACGGCCAGGGCCTGCCCGCGCTGGAGGCCCGGCTGCACGAGGACCTGAAATTCCTCTGCTGGCCCGGCAAGGACTGGGTGCCGCGCCGGGACGGGGTCAGCGACGTGGTCATCATCGGCGGCGGCATGTGCGGCATGGTGGCGTGGATGGCGCTCAAGACCGGTGGCATGCACAACATGCGCGTGCTCGACCGCGCCCCGGCGGGGCGCGAGGGGCCATGGCTGACCTATGCCCGCATGGAGACGCTGCGCTCGCCCAAGGAGCTGACCGGCCCGGCCTATGGCCATGGCGCGCTGAGTTTCCAGGCGTGGTACCGCGCGCAGTTCGGCACCGAGGCCTGGGAGGCGCTGGACAAGATCCCGCGCCCGATGTGGATGGAGTACCTGCAATGGTATCGGACCACGCTGGAGATCCCGATCGAGAACGGCGTCTCGGTCGACCGAGTGGAGCCCGAGGGCGACCTGCTGCGCCTGCACCTGTCGGGCGCCGCGGAAAGCTCGATCCTGTGCCGCAAGCTGGTCTTTGCCACGGGCCGCGACGGCACCGGGCAGCCCAACATCCCCGGCTTCGTCTCCGGGCTGGACCGTCGCTTCTGGGCGCATAGCGCCGACGAGATCGACTTTGCCGCGCTCAAGGACAAGCGCGTCGCGGTAGTGGGCGTCGGCGCCTCGGCCGTGGACAATGCCGCCGAGGCGCTGGAACATGGCGCGGCCGAGGTGCGCCACCTGATCCGCCGCAAGCAGATGCCCACGATCAACAAGATGATGGGGATCGGCAGCTTCGGCTTCACCGCCGGCTATGCCAGCCTGCCCGATGAATGGCGCTGGCGCTTCATGCAGTATTCCTTTGCGACCCAGACGCCGCCGCCGCATGGCTCGACCAACCGTGTCAGCCGGCATCCCAACGCCTATTTCCATTTCGGCAAGGCGGTCGAGAGCACGGTCGAGCGCGACGCCGCGGTCGAGATCGGCTTTGCCGACGGCACCTCCTACGAGGCGGATTTCGTCATCCTTGGCACCGGCTTCACCATCGACCCGCTGTCGCGGACCGAGTTCGGCGAGGCGGCCGGCAACATCCTGCTGTGGGAGGACGTCTATACGCCGCCCGCGGACGAGCCGTCGCGCGACCTGGGCCGCTTCCCCTACCTGAACGATGATTTCACCTTCCGCGAGAAGGTGCCCGGCACGGCGCCGTGGCTGGCCAATGTCTACTGCTTCAACTACGGCGCCTCGGCGAGCCTGGGCAAGGTCAGCGGCGACATTCCCGGCATCTCGGAAGGCGCCGGCTGGCTGGCGCGCGAACTGGCCGCCAAGCTCTATGCCGAGGATGTCGACCTGCACTGGCAGGCGATGCTGAACTACGACAAGCCCGAGCTCGACGGCAGCGAATGGACGCCGAGCGTGCTCGAGACCGAGGACAGGAAGGGGAAAGTGGCCTGATGGCACTGGAGACGACCGCATTGCGCGCCGCCTGGCTGGAGCCCGGCACGCCGACCGCCGCCGCCGTCGAGGGGCGCGCCACCATCTTCGAGATGACGCAGGCCGCCGAAGAGGCCGTGCTGCGCCCGCAGGATGCCGGCCCGTGGAGCCACGCGCTGCGCGCGGCACTGGCTGCCCGGATCGCACGGCTGAACGACGAGACCGCGCTGGCCGAGCGCTATGCCGAGGGCGCGGGCGAGTATGCCGCGCTGGCCGACCCCGCGCAGGACGGCACGGCACACGGCCTGGCCGCCGTGACGGGGTTCATGGACAAGGTCGCGGCCAAGACCCGCGAGGTCGGCGCCGAGGACATTGCCGGGCTGCAGGCCGCCGGCGTGGCCGATGCCGATATCGTCCGGCTGGCCGAGCTGAACGCCTTTCTCGCCTACCAGCTGCGGGTCGTGGCCGGGCTGCGGCTGATGCAGGGGACAGGCGCATGAGCAAGGTCGTCACCAAGTTCACCCGCACCGTGCCGCATTGGCAGCCCCGCGTGACGCCCGTCGACCTGGCCGAGGCCACGCAGGAGCAGCTGGACGCGCTCAAGGTCACGCCGTCGAACACCAAGGTGTCGGACTACGTTCTGACGCTGGCCCATGACGTCGAGAGCCTCAAGGTCCGCTCGCCCCTGTTCAACGCCATCATGTACGACAAGGGCGGGATGAGCCGCGCGGAACGCGAGCTGGGCGCGCTGGGGGCCTCGATGGTCAACCACTGCATCTATTGCGCCGCCGTGCACGCCATGCGCCACGCGCAGCTGGAGAAATCGACCGAGGTCACCGACAACCTGTTCCGCGACGGGGCCAAGGCCGATCTGGGCCCGCGCGACCGGTCGATCTTCGATTTCGCCGTCGCCCTGTCCGAGACGCCCTCGCAGGCCGGGCCGGAACACATGGAGGCGCTGAAGGCCGCCGGGCTGGACGAGGCCGAGATCCTCGACCTGATCCTGTCGGCATCGCTGTTTGGATGGGCAAACCGGCTGATGCATGTGCTCGGAGACCCCGTCAGGCTTGCGGAACCGGCCAAATAGGGGCAGACTTCCTGTATAGCGGATGAAATTCCGTTATTACGATGTAATCAAAGGTTGTGACGACAAGGGAAAGGAACGACGTGGGGAAGACGGTAGGACTGGCAGGCGCGGGCTCGATCGCGTTCGGAACGGCGGCGGTGCTGGCCGAGGCGGGCCATGACCCGATGCTCTGGTCGCCCTCGGGCGCGGGCACGGCCGAGCTGGCGCAGGGCGCGCCGCTCACCGCCACCGGCGCGGTCGAGACAGTGCTGACCCCGCGCATCGCCGACAGCGCACAGGCCCTCGCGCAGGAAAACGAGGTGCTGATCATCGCCCTGCCCGGCTATGGCCACAAGGCGGTGCTGGACGCGCTGGCCCCGCATCTCGAGCCGCGCCATCACGTCATCATCTCGTCGCACGCCTCGCTGGGCGCGGTCTACCTGATGCAGCTTTTGGCGGCACGCGGCGTCAGCGTTCCGATCACCGCCTGGGGCACCACGATCTGCACCGGGCGGCGGCAATCGGGCACCGAGGTCAAGGTCAACACGGTGCGCAGCCGCGTGGACCTGTGCACAGTGCCCGAGGAAAGCTCGGGCACTGCGCTGGTCCTCTGCCAGGAGCTGTTCGGCGACCGCTTCCAGCCGCGCGACGGGCTGCTGGCGATCTCGCTGTCCAACCTCAACCCGCAGAACCACATGGGCATCGCGCTTGGTAACATCACCCGGATGGAACGGGGCGAGACCTGGAGCCAGGGCCAGAACGTGACCCCCACCGTGGGCCGCCTGCTCGAGGCGCTGGACGCCGAGCGGCTGGAGATCGCGCAGGCGCTGGGGCTGGAGGTCAAGACGATCTTCGAGCATTTCCACCTGTCCTTCCACGTGCCCATCGCCTCGATTTCCGAGATGAACCAGCAGATGCACGCGCAGGGCAATGGCGGCACCGGCCCGGCCACCGCCGACAGCCGCTATGTCACCGAGGACGTGCCCTACGGGCTGGTGCTGACCGCGGCGCTTGGCCGGTTGACCGGTCACCCCGCGCCGCTGCACGAGGCCGGCATCCGCATCTTCTCGGCCATGTACGGGCGCGATTTCGAGGCCGAGAACCAGATCCTCGCGGCGCTGGATCTCGACCGCTACAGCCTTGACGATCTCAAGCGCGCCGCCCGCACCGGGCTCTTGCGCCAGCCCGAACGGGCCTGAGCGCCATGACGCGACAATAACCACCAAGAAACCAACCACCAAATCAACAGGGAGACCAACCATGTCCAAACTGATCTACAACCGTCGCCGGTTCCTCGGCACCGCCGCCGCCACGGGTGCGGCGCTGGCCTCGCCGGCCTATCTGCGCCGCGCCATGGCGCAGGGCAGCGGCGAGGTGAACATCTGGACCTACAACGATTTCGTGCCCGAAAGCTTCAAGGAGCAGTTCGAGTCCGAGACCGGCATCAAGGTCAATGTCCGCCTCGTCGACGACCAGGGCAAGCAGTTCAACCTGCTGGCCGCCGAGCAGCCCAACCCCACCGTCGACATCATGACCGTGGCCGGTCACCGCTTCCTGCAGTTCATCGACAGCGAGCTGCTGGCGCCGCTGGACACCGACCGGCTGTCCAACTGGGGCAACATCAACCCGACCTTCTCGGAATCCGACTGGGCCACGATCAACGGCAACAAGTGGGGCGCGCCGATCCTGTCGGGCATGGAGGTGCTGTCCTACAACACCGATTACGTGACCGAGGAAGAGGCCCTGACCTGGGACACGCTGTTCAGCGAGAAGTACAGCGGCCAGACCGCCTACATCATCCAGGACATGATGAGCATCGTCATGCTGATGATGGGCTATGACGGCAACATGGTCGCCTACATGGACGATCCCGAAAAGGCCGCCCAGATCGTCGAAGAGGCCAAGCAGTTCCTGATCGAGCACAAGCCGCTGGTGCGCAAGTACTATGACGGCGGCGCCGAGTTCCAGCAGATGATGGTCAACCAGGACATCGTGCTGGGCCATTCCTGGAACGGCCCCGCCGCGGCGCTGATCAATGACGGCTTCCCGCTGGGCATGACCATCCCGCGCGAGGGCTCCTACGGCTTTGTCTACACCTACAACATCGCCAACAACGCGCCCAACGTGGACAATGCCTATACCTTCCTCGACGCGATCCTCGCCTCGCCCGAGATCGGCGCGTCGATGACCAAGGCATCGGGCTTCATCTCGACCTACAAGGGCGCCGATCAGTACCTGACCGAGCTCGAGAAGAAGTCGACCTCGTTCCCCGAGGAGCAGCTGGCCAACCTGCAATTCTTCCGCGCCGAGGCCAACGACATGAAATACAGCCTCCTCGACCCGGCGGTCGAAGCCATCAAGGCCGCCTGAGACCACACCACTCACGGAACCCGTTCCCGTCCCGCGCCCGTCGCGCGGGGCGGGGACCCTGCCGATCTGAAAGAGACCGCATGACCTATGACGCATCCGCCGAGCGGGAGGGACGGCCCGGGGCCAGACCGGCCGCCGATCCGACCTTCTGGGGCCGGTTGACGGGCTGGGGGCCGTATCATGTCCTGATGCGGATCGCGACCGCCTCGCCCCGCCGCCAGTTCGCGATCCTCGCCGCCTTCCCGATCCTCTGGGTGCTGACCCAGCACCTGGGCCCGATGCTGCAGATGCTTCGCGTGTCGCTGACCGACGCCTACCCGGTCGCCCCCGGGGTCGAGCAGAGCTTCACCCTTGAAAACTATGCCCGGTTCTTCGGCGACAGCATCTTCTGGATGCCGTTCTTCCGGACCCTGACCTTTGCCGCGGTCTTCACCTTCTGCACGCTGGTGATCACCTACCCGGTGGCCTATTTCCTGGCGCGCCATGTCAGCCGCCGCAACCAGATGCTGTTCCTGCTGCTGCTGCTGATCCCGTTCTGGGTGGGCGAAATCGTGCGCACCTATGCGATCATGATCCTGCTGGGCAATACCGGCGCGGTGAACATGGTGCTGCGCTTCTTCGGCCTGATCGACCGGCCGATCCCCTTCATGTATACCAGCTTTTCCATGGGCGTCGGCATCGTCTACCTGACCGCCCTCTACATGCTGCTGCCGCTCTATTCCGCGCTCGAGAAACTGCCCAAGAGCATGAACGAGGCCGCCGCCGACCTGGGCGCCGGTGCCTGGACCCGGTTCCGGCGCATCTCGCTACCCATGACGATCGAGGGGATTTCCTCGGGCTGCACGCTGGTCTTCCTGATCTCGACGGGCTTCTACGCCACGCCGATCCTGCTGGGCGGGCCCTCCACCACCGTCTTTGCCGAAACCATTGCAGGCTTTTTCCACGTGGCCGGGGATGAATGGCCCACCGGCGCGGCCTTTGCCACGATCATGTTCGCCGCCGCCCTGGTCATCACCGCCGCCTTCCAGAGGCTGATGAACGCCCTGCGCAAGGGAGACCGGACATGAACAACCGTCCCGAACTGTTCCGCGGCAACCGGATCTTCCTTGCCTGCATCTACTGGGCCTTCGTGCTCTACGTCTTCGTGCCGCTGATCCTGATGGTCCTGATGGGCTTCAAGGACAGCAAGTTCATCGGCTTCCCGATCCGCTCCTGGACGCTGGACTGGTATACCGGGGTCTTCGCCGATGCCGAGGTGATCTCGACCTTCGGCTATTCCGTGGCCATCGCGGTGCTCTCGACGCTGATCTCGATCTTCGTGGGCACCTGGATCGCGGTGCTGCTGGAGGGGCGCAAGTTCACGGGCCGCGGCGTGACCTTCGGCCTGACCGTACTGCCGGCGCTGGTGCCGGGCATCATCTCGGCCATCGCCTTCCGCATCTATGCCCGCTACCTCGGAATCGAGCCCGGCATGGGCGCGATCATCTGGGCCCACGCGGTGCACAACGTGCCCTTCGTGGTGCTGGTGGTCATGGCACGCCTGTCCACCCTGCCGAAAAGCCAGATCGAGGCCGCCCGCGACCTGGGCGCCGACCCGCTGGTCGCCTTCATGCGGATCACCCTGCCCTATCTCGTGCCGGCCATCCTGGGTGCGTCGATCTTCTGCCTGCTGCTGTCCTTCGACGATTTCGTGCGCTCCTTCTTCCTGGGCGGTTACGATCCCACGCTGCCGGTTCTGATCTTCGCCAAGCTGCGCTCGGGCATGAGCCCGGAAATCAACGCCATTGCCACCGTGGCGCTGGTCCTGACCGCCGCCATCGGCATCTGGGCCGAGCGCTTCACGCGCCGCATGAACAAGGAAAACTGAGCCATGACCGACCAGACACCGCTTGTCCGCATCGAGGGTCTGTCCAAGCATTTCGGAGAGACCGTCGCCCTGCAGGACCTGACGCTGGACATCGCGCAGGGCGAGTTCGTGACCTTCCTCGGCCCCTCGGGTTGCGGCAAGTCCACCACGCTGCGCATCCTGGGCGGGTTCGAACGCCCCACCAAGGGGCGCGTGATCCTCGACGGCGAGGACGTGACCGGCCAGCCGCCCGAACGGCGCAATGTCAACATGGTCTTCCAGGACTACGCGCTGTTCCCGCACATGACCGTGGCGCAGAACATCGCCTTCGGGCTGGAGCTGAAGGGCATGGGCAAGGCGGACATCAAGCGCCGCTCGGACGAGATCATGTCTTTCCTCGAGCTGGACGCCTTCGGGTCGCGCTACCCGCTGCAGCTTTCGGGCGGCCAGCGCCAGCGCGTGGCGCTGGCCCGCGCATTGGCGCCCGATCCGGCGCTGCTGCTGCTGGACGAGCCGCTGGGCGCGCTGGATGCCAAGCTGCGCGGCCAGGTCCAGCAAGAGCTCAAGTCGATCCAGCGCCGCACGCACAAGACCTTCTTCTTCGTCACCCATGACCAGGAAGAGGCGCTGACCATGTCCGACCGGATCGTGGTGATGAACAAGGGCCGGGTCGAGCAGGACGGCACGCCGGAAGAGCTCTATTTCCGCCCCGCCAGCCGCTTCGTGGCCGAGTTCATCGGCGAGACCAACCTGCTGTCGGGCCATGTGCGCGGCACCGAGGGCGACAAGGTCGTCATGGACTGGGAAGGCACCACGCTGAAGGGCAAGGCCCCGGCCCGCGTCCCCGGCGAGGGCCAGCCGATCACCGCCTCGGTCCGGCTGGAAAAGCTGGGCTTCCATGCCGAGCGCCCGCAGACGGCCAATGCCGTGCAGGGGCGCGTCGTCTCCAAGACCTTCCTCGGCTCGCGCATGTCGATGCAGATCGCCGTGGGCGACAAGGGCGACGCGCTGCTCAAGGCCTATGTCGATGCCGAGACCGGCCAGTCCGTGGGCAACGACCCGGTCTGGATCGGCTGGGAGGCCGACAACATGGCGGTGCTGAACGACTGATGTGGACGCGCCCGGACCCGCGCGGTCCGGGCGCATCTCAGCCGCGGGTCAGGCGCGCCACGAGGAACGGTGTCAGGTACATCGGGATCTGGTAGCAGCCGA
Source organism: Pseudoponticoccus marisrubri (assembly GCF_001482405.1). GTDB lineage: Bacteria > Pseudomonadota > Alphaproteobacteria > Rhodobacterales > Rhodobacteraceae > Pseudoponticoccus > Pseudoponticoccus marisrubri. The sequence continues at coordinate 215,831 of NZ_LPXO01000005.1, read as the reverse complement.
CAAAGACCATGAGCGGCGCGAACACCTCGGGCGGCACGGCGGTCAGGAACAGCGCGAGGTTGCGGTTGCCGGCGGCAATCGCGGTGGTCGCGGCCTCGCCGGCCGGCAGGGCGCGCCGCGTTGCCAGCCACGCGCCGAGGCTCTGGAACAGGTAGAGCCCGACGGCAAACAGGAAGGTCCGCGCCAGCAAACCCGGCGTATGGATCAGCCCGGGGCCGATTTCCGACATCAACCCGATCACCACCAGCGCCATGGCCAGCGCCATCGCCCCGTCCAGCGCGGGCCGCGTCTGCGGCGCGGCCAGCCGCGGCACGGCCCGGCGGAGCAGCGCCGCCAGCCCGCCGGCCAGCAGCACAATGACCAGCAGGCGTCCCACCGCGCCCAGCAGCGCGGCGGGGTCGGGAAAGATCGGCAGCAGCGCAAAGACCGGCGCCGCGGTCAGCGGCAGCAGCGCGGTGCCCAGCGACAATTGCCGCAGCGAGGCGCCCACATCCGCGCCCGACATCGCGGCCAGCCCCGGCGAGCCGGTGATCGGCGAGGCGGCCATCGCCAGCACCGCGGCCACGGCCAGCGGGTGGCCCATCCATCCCAGCGCCCAGAGCAGCCCACCCACGCTCAGCGGCAGCAGGCATTGCAGCGTGACCGCCGCCAGCAGCGTGCGGGGCAGCGCATCGCGGCGCGGCATGGCGGCCAGCGGCCCCTCGCGCAACGCGGCCAAGCAGAGCATCACCGCGATGAAGGGCACGATGGCCGGCGCCATGACGCGGGCCAGCTGCGGCAGCGCGATACCCACCAGCAGCCCGGCCACCAGCAACCAGCGCCCCCATGCGGACAGGGCGGCAAAGAGGCTCAAATCGTGGTGGCCGCCCGCGCGGCGTGATCGTAGCTGCCCGAGATCGCCCGCAGCAGGGCCGCCAGCCGCGACATCTCTTCGGGGCGGAATCCCAGCTCCTGCGCAAGATCGACCAGCAGCGCCTCGCGCACCTCGCGGTAGCGGTCGCAGAGCGCCCGGCCCGCCTCGGTGATGCCCACGACCTTTTCCTTGCCCTTGCGCGCCGTGCGCACCAGCCCGCGTTCGGACAGCTTGCGCAGCGCGTAGGTGATCAGGTGCGTATCCTCGATATGCAGCACCAGCCGGATATCGGCCAGCGTCTTCTCGCGGTCGCGGTGGTTGACCTGGTGCAGGATCAGCACCTCCAGCGGCGCCATGCCCGGCGCGCCGGCCGCGTCCATGCAGCGCGTGATCCAGCGGTGAAAGGCATGGTTGGTCATGGTCAGGGCGTATTCGACCTCGGACAGCTCGGGCAGGCGCGACTGCGCCAGGTGAGACGAGCTGACGATGGGGCCGATTCCGGTCTGGTCGGGGTTGGTCATCGGGACATCATGGTCGAGGGCAGCCACAGCGCGATCCCGGGGAAGACCGACAGGATCGCCGTGGCCAGCACCAGCAGGAGGAAGAAGGGGATGGCATAGCGCGCGACGGCAAAGATGTCGCGCCCGGTGATGGTCTGGATCACGAACAGGTTGAAGCCGACCGGCGGGGTGATCTGGCTCATCTCGACGACGAGGACAAGGAAGATGCCGAACCAGATCGGGTCGATCCCCGCCGCCGTCACCATGGGCAGGAAGATCGACACGGTCAGCACCACGATCGAGATCCCGTCGAGGAACATGCCCATCACGATGAAGAACACGGTCAGCATGGCCAGAAGCTGGTATTGCGACAGGCCCATCTCGCCGATCATGCGGGCCAGTTCGCGCGGGATGCCGGTATAGCCCATTGCCACGGTCAGGAAGGATGCGCCGGCCAGGATGAAGGCGATCATGCAGGTGGTCACCGTGGCCGCGCGCAGGCTGTCGGCCAGCCCCGCCCAGGACAGTGCGCCGGTGGCGCCGGCAAGGATGAGCGCGCCGGTGACGCCGATCACCGCCGCCTCGGTCGGGCTGGCGATGCCAAGATAGATCGAGCCGATCACCGCCACGATAAGCCCCACCACCGGGAGCAGCCGCGACATGGCGCGCAGTGCCTCGCGCCGGTCGGTGGGCGGCTCGGCCTCGGGCATGCGCTCGGCATTCATGAGCGACCAGATCATGATCCAGCCGATGAACAGCGCCGCCAGCAGCGCGCCCGGCAGCACGCCGGCCAGGAAGAGCCGCGCGATCGACTGCTCGGTCGCGGCGCCATAGACGATCAGGATGATCGAGGGCGGGATCAGGAAGCCGAAGGTGCCCGCACCGGCCAGGCTGCCGATGGCCATGCGCTCGTCATAGCCGCGCGCCTTCAGCTCGGGCAGAGACATACGCCCGATCGTGGCCGTGGTGGCCGCCGACGAGCCCGAGACCGCCGCGAACAGCCCGCAGGCCAGCACGTTGACATGCAAGAGCTTGCCGGGCAGCCGCGCGGTGAAGGGCGCCAGCCCCGAGAACATGTCCGAGGACAGGCGCGAGCGGACGAGGATCTCGCCCATCCAGATGAACATGGGCAGCGCGGTCAGGCCCCAGACCGACAGCCCGCCCCAGACCTTGGTGGCAAAGACCAGCTCCGCCGGGGCCGGTGCGGCGAGGATCATCGCCACCAGCCCCACGGCGATCAGGGCGAACCCCACCCAGAGTCCCAGCGCCAGCGCGCCGAACAGGACCACCAGCAGGATCGGTGCAAGCGTCGCGATCTCCATCAGTCCCCCCGCTCGGTGCGTGTCTCGGCCGCGTCGAAGCCGGGCTGACCGCCCGTGGCCAGCGTGACGGCGGAATCGACCAGCGCCACGGTGAACAGCGCCAGCCCCGCGGTCATCACCCCCTGCGGGATGGCCAGCGGGATCGGGATCATCCCGTAGCTGACGGAATCGAAGGCGATGCTGTCGGCCACCTGCAGCCCGCTCGACCAGGTGGCGAAGACGGCAAGGCCGGCGGCGCCAAGGCAGACCAGCGCGCCCAGCCAGCGCGCCACCGCCTCGGGCAGCGAGCGGATCAGCAGCTTGACCCGCACGTGGCTGCCCGCCTGAAGCGTCCCGGCCAGGCCCAGGAAGACCGCGCCGGTGAACAGGAAAGCGCCGAACTCGGCCAGCGACGGGATGGTCAGCCCGGGCGGCGGCAGCTCCAGCAGCCGTGCGACGCGATCGGTCAGCCGGCCGAGGATCTGGGCCAGCACCAGCACCGCGATCAGCGCGAAAGTGATCGCGGCCAGCCACAGCGCGGCCGCGTAGAGACGGTCGAGGAGACGGCGCATCGGCGATCCCTTCCTGCGAGAAAAGCGCGGCGGGGCCCGAAGGCCCCGCGACGGATCACATGTCGGACATCTTGGCCTCGTAGGCGTCGACGACCTGCTGGCCCTCGTCACCGGCCTCGTCCAGCCATTCGGCGGTCATCGTCTCGCCGATCTCGGCCAGCTCGCCCGACAGCGTCTCGGACGGGTCCGAGATGGTCATGCCGTTCTCTTCGAGCGTCGCCATCTTCGCGGCGGTCTCGGCGGCCGACATCTCCCAGCCGCGGGTCTCGGCCTCGGCGGCGGCGCTCATGATCGCCTCGCGCGTGGCCTCGTCCAGCCCGTCAAGCGCGCGGCTGTTCACGATGACCATGTTCTTGGGCAGCCAGGCCTGCGTGTCGGTGTAATGCGAGGTGAAATCCCAGGCCTGGCTCGACACGCCGGTCGAGGGCGAGGTGATCATCGCGTCGACCCGGCCGGTGCTGAAGGCGGTGGGGATGTCGCCTGTCTCGATCTGGGTCGGCACCGCGCCCATCAGCTGGGCCAGCCGCTCGGTCGCGGCGTTGTAGGCGCGGAACGACGCGCCCTCGAGATCCGCGGCGCTCTCGATCGGCTCCTGCGTGTAGATGCTCTGGCCCGGCCACGGCACGGCAAAGAGCAGCGTCAGCCCCTGCGCGGCGAGCTTCTCCTCGACCATGGGGCGCGAGGCCTCCCACAGGGCGCGGCCCTCCTCGTAGCTGGAGGCGAGGAAGGGGATCGAGTCGACGGCAAAGATCGGGTCCTCGTTGGCCAGGCGGCTCATCAGCACCTCGCCCATGGGCGCAAGGCCGCGGCGGACCGAATCCTTGATCTCGGGATGCGCATAGAGCGAGCCCGCGGAATGCACGGTGATCTCGAGATCCGTCGCTTCCTCGATATCGGCGACGAATTCCATGATGTTCTGGGTGTGGAACACGCTGTCGCCATAGGGCGTGGGCATGTCCCAGCTTTGCGCGGCAACCGGCAGCGCTAGGGCCGATGTGGCAAGCGCGGCCGCAAGGCCGCGAAAGGCGGTGAAGGTCATGATCGTCTCCCTGTCATGCGGGCGGCTTATCTGTGCGACCGGACCCGCCACCCTTGGGCCCGGCAGGGTCGAGGTTGACGAGACGCCGACAATTTGTCAACGTTTCGTCGTCAAATGATGGGTGAAGGTGCAGGACATGCAAAACGCGCAGGCAGGCCGCTGGGATTTCTGGATCGACCGCGGCGGAACCTTCACCGACGTGATCGGGCGTGCCCCCGACGGCACGCTCGAGGCGATGAAGCTGCTCTCGGAGAATCCCGGCGCCTATGACGATGCCGCGATCGAGGGGATCCGCCGGTTCCTGGACGTGGCGCCCGGTGCCATCCCGCCCGAGCGGGTGGGCACGGTGCGCATGGGCACGACCGTCGCCACAAACGCGCTGCTCGAACGCAAGGGCGACCGCACCCTGCTGCTGATCACCCGCGGCTTTCGCGACGCGCTGCGCATCGGCTACCAGGCGCGGCCCGACATCTTCGCCAAGGAGATCCTCCTGCCCGAGCTGCTCTATGACCGGGTCGAGGAGGTGGACGAACGCGTCCGAGCCGATGGCACGGTCGAGACGGCGCTGGATCTCGACGGGGCGCGCAAGGCCATGCAGGCGGCGCGCGCCGACGGGATCGAGGCGGTGGCGATCGTGCTGATGCATGCCTGGACCGCGCCCGACCATGAACGCGCCCTGGCCGACGCCGCGCGCGAGGCAGGCTTTGCGCAGGTCTCGGTCAGCCACGAGGTATCGCCACTCATCAAGCTGGTCGGGCGCGGCGACACCACCGTGGTGGATGCCTACCTGACGCCGATCCTGTCGCGCTACGTGGAACGCGTGGCCGGCGCGCTTGGCGCCACCCCGCCCGACCGCGACGGGCCGACGCTGCAATTCATGATGTCCTCGGGCGGGCTGACCGCGGCGGACCGATTCAAGGGGCGCGACGCGATCCTGTCCGGCCCGGCGGGCGGCGTGGTGGGCATGGCGCGCACCGGGCAGATCGCCGGCGAGGACCGGGTGATCGGTTTCGACATGGGCGGCACCTCGACCGACGTGGCGCATTTCGACGGCGAGTTCGAACGCGCCTTCGATACCGAGGTGGCCGGCGTGCGGATGCGCGCGCCCATGCTTCAGGTGCATACCGTGGCGGCCGGGGGCGGCTCGATCCTGCATGCCGATGCCGGGCGCTTCCGCGTCGGCCCCGACAGCGCCGGCGCCGATCCGGGCCCGGCTTGCTATCGCCGGGGCGGCCCGCTGACCGTGACCGACGCCAACGTCATGCTGGGCAAGCTGAACCCCGATTTCTTCCCCGCGATCTTCGGCCCCGAGCAGGACCAGCCGCTGGACCGCGACGCCGTGGCCGAGGCCTTCGGCCAGATCGCCGAGCGCGACGGCAAGACCCCCGAAGAGGTGGCCGAGGGGTTCCTGCGCATCGCGGTCGAGAACATGGCCAACGCGATCAAGAAGATCAGCGTGCAGCGCGGCTATGACGTGACCCGCTACCTGCTCAACGCCTTCGGCGGCGCGGGCGGGCAGCATGCCTGCCTCGTGGCCGATGCGCTGGGGATGACCAAAGTGCTGGTGCACCCGCTTTCGGGGCTGCTCTCGGCCTACGGGATCGGGCTGGCCCGCGTGACCGAGGCGCGCCAGCGCGGCATGGAAACCGACCTGACCGAGGACACCGTGGCCGAGGTCGACACCGCGCTGGACGCGCTGCGCTCCGACGTGGCGGCGGCGCTGGCGGCACAGGGCGTGCCCGATGCGGGCACCGAAATGGTGCCCCGCCTGCACCTGCGCTATGCCGGGACCGATACCGCCCTGCCCGTCCGCTGGCAGGCCGACGTGGCCCGCGCCCGCGCCGATTTCGAGACCGCCCACAAGGCCGAGTTCGGCTTCACCGACCCCGAGGCGCGGCTGGTGATCGAGGCGGTCGAGATCGAGGGCCGCGCCGCCGAGGCCGCCGCCGATCCCGAGGATGCGCGCGAGACCACCGACGGCACGCCCGAGGCCGAGGCCACCGTGCCGCTCTTCTCGGGCGGCACCACCCATGACGCGGCGGTGCTGCGCCGCGAGGCCATCGCGCCGGGCCAGAGCGTCAGCGGTCCCGCCCTGATCATCGAGCCCAACCAGACCATCGTGGTCGAGCCGGGCTGGCAGGCGCAGGTCACCGCGCGGGACCATGTCCTGATGACCCGCGCCGAGGCCGCGAACCGCGCCGGCGCCATCGGGACCGAGGCCGACCCGGTGCTGCTGGAAGTGTTCAACAACCTCTTCATGAACATCGCCGAGCAGATGGGCGTGGCACTGCAGAAGACCTCGCGCTCGGTCAACATCAAGGAACGGCTGGACTTTTCCTGTGCCGTCTTCGATGCCGAGGGCGCGCTGGTCGCCAATGCGCCGCATATGCCGGTGCATCTGGGATCGATGGATCGCAGCGTCGAGACGATCATCCGCCAGAACGCGGGCCGGGTGCAGCCGGGCGATGTGTTCGCGCTTAACGCACCCTACAATGGCGGCACCCACCTGCCCGACATCACCGTGGTCACGCCGGTCTTCGATGCGGCCGAGACCGAGATCCTGTTCTGGGTCGCCTCGCGCGGGCACCATGCCGATGTCGGCGGAGTCGCGCCGGGTTCGATGACCCCGCGCGCCACCCGCGTGGACGAGGAAGGTGTGCTCTTCGACAATGTGCACCTGGTCGCCGACGGCCGCTTCCGCGAGGAGGAGATCCGCCGCGTTCTGACCGACCACCCCTACCCCGCGCGCAACCCCGACCAGAACATCGCCGATCTCAAGGCACAGGTCGCCGCGAATGCCCGCGGCATGGCCGAGCTGCGCGCCATGATCGATCAGTTCGGGCTGGAGGTGGTGCAGGCCTATATGGGTCACGTGCAGGACAATGCCGCCGCCGAGGTGGCGCGCGTGATCGGCCGGCTGTCGGATGGCGAATATGCCTATCCCACCGATACCGGCCAGACCATCCGCGTGAAGATCACCGTCGACCGCGACAAGGGCGAGGCGGTGGTGGATTTCACCGGCACCTCCGAGTCGCAGGAGAACAATTTCAACGCGCCCGAACCGGTGACCCGGGCCGCGGTGCTCTATGTCTTCCGCGTCATGGTCGAGGCGCCGATCCCGATGAATGCGGGCTGCCTGCGCCCGGTCAAGATCGTGATCCCCGACGGCTCGATGCTGGCGCCGCGCTACCCGGCCGCCGTGGTGGCCGGCAATGTCGAGACCAGCCAGCACGTCACCAATGCGCTGTTCGGCGCGCTGGGGGCGATCGCCAACAGCCAGGGTACGATGAACAACCTGACCTTCGGCAATGACACGCATCAATATTACGAGACGCTGTGCTCGGGCAGCCCGGCCGGGCGGCGCAACGATGGCAGCGGCTTTGCCGGGACCTCGGCAGTGCATGTGCACATGACGAATTCGCGCCTGACCGACCCCGAGGTGCTGGAATCGCGCTATCCCGTCCTGCTGGAAAGCTTCTCGGTCGATGCGGGCTCGGGCGGGGCGGGCGCCTATCCGGCCGGTGATGGCACCACGCGGCGCATCCGCTTTCTTGAACCGATGGAGCTGGCGATCCTGTCCTCGCATCGCGAACGCGCGCCGCAGGGGCTGGAGGGCGGCGGGGCGGGCCGCGTCGGGCGGACCGAGATCCATCGCACCGACGGCACGGTCGAGGAGCTGCGCGCCGCCGATCAGGCGCAGGTCGACACGGGCGATGCGGTGGTCGTGGTGACGCCCACGGCGGGCGGCTACGGCAAGCCCTGAGCGGGCGCGCTCAGGCCAGCCCGGCCTCGACCGGCAGGCAGACGCCGGTGATGCCGGCAGCCAGCGGCGAGGCCAGGAAGCAGGCGGCATGGGCCACGTCCGTCTCGGTCGCCAGCCGCCCCAGCGCGGTCTGGCCCTGCAGGGCGGTGATTGCTTGCTCGGCCGGCGTGCCGCCCGCCGCGGCGCGGCTCTCGATCCGGCCACGCAGCGCGTCGGTCAGGATAGGTCCCGGGGCCAGCGCGTTCACGCGCACCCCGTCGCGGCCCATGTCCAGCGCCGCGGCGCGGGCGAGCCCCAGGACGGCGTGCTTCGTCGCGGTATAGAGCGCCTGGTCGGGATGGGCGGTATAGCCATTGATCGAGGCCATCAGCACCGCCGAGCCCTGCGATGCTTTCAGGTAGGGCGCGGCGCATTTCAGGCTCAGCGCCACGCCGCGCACGTTCAGGGCAAAGACCGCGTCCCATTCGCCCATCTCAAGTGCCGCGATCCGGCGCCAGGGCGGGACCCGTCCGGCATTGGCCACCAGGATGTCCAGCCGGCCCAGCCGGTCAAGCGCCGCGGCCAGCTCGGCCTCGGCCCCCGGCGCGGTCAGGTCGAGGGCGATGCCCTGCCAGTCGCCGGGCAGCGCGGCCGCCTCCAGCGCCTCGGGCAGGTCCAGCACGCAGATCGCGGCGCCGGCCTGTGCCAGCGTGTCGGCAATCGCCCGGCCCAGCCCGCGCGTGCCCCCGGTGACCAGGGCCATGCGGCCCGTCAGGTCGATCATCTGCACCCCCCGCGTTGCTATGGCAGCGCACGCCCCGGACAGGGCGCGCGCAACGTGATCATTCGATGACGATCAGCTCCTGGAAGCCCGAGGTCAACGCCTCGCCGCCGCCCGGGCGGGCGACGATGCAATCCTCGACCCGCGCGCTGAAATCCATGTCGCGGAAGATCGACGGCTCGATGGTGAAGACCATGCCCTCGCGCACCTCGGTCGTGTCGCCCTTGGTCAGGAAGGGCGGCTCGTGCACGTCCCAGCCGATGCCATGGCCCAGCCGGTGGCGGAAATCCTTGCCATAGCCGGCCTCTTCCAGCACGTCGCGGGCGGCCTTGTCGACCTGCTCGCAGGTGACCTCGCCCGCCTTCAGCGCGGCGATGCCCGCGGCCTGGCTTTCCATGACCAGCTTGTGCACCAGACGCTGCTCCTCGGTCGGTGCGCCGAAGGCGATGGTGCGGCCGAAGTCATAGCACATGCCGTCCAGCACCGCGCCGAAGTCGAAATTGACCGAGACCGGCTTGTCGAGCTTGCGCGGCCAGGTGCCCAGCTTGTCACCGAAGCGCAGCGCGTGATCGGGCCCGGAATTGTAGAGCGAGGTGGTGAAGGACGGACCCAGCGAGCCATGGGCGCGCATCTGGTAGTCGATTTCCGAGCTGATCTCGAGCTCGGTCATGCCGAACTTGAGGTTCTTCACCGTGGCGGCAAAGGCCTTTTCGGTGATCTCGCCGGCACGGCGCAGCAGGTCGATCTCGTCCTGGTCCTTGATGACACGAATGGGGCGCAACAGCTTGGTGCCATTGGCGAAACGCACGCCGGGCAGCAGCTTCTGCAGCTCCATCAGCGCCTCGGCCTCGCCATCCTCGGAAACGGCCACCGTGGCGCCCTCGCCGATGCCCAGGTCCTTGAGGATGCCGCTCACCATCTCGACCGGGTCATCCCAGTCGCCCAGCACGCGGGTGTCCACGCCCTCGATCGCGCCGGCGCTGCCGAACTCGGCGGTCATGCGCGGCAGGGTCAGGACCGGCTGGCGGCCCGGGGCGATCCACATGCCTTCCAGCCAGTGACCGGGATGCAGGTTGCGGCCATAGTTGGGGATGTCGCGGTGGATGCCGGTGAGATAGTCCAGATCGGTGCCGATCGGGAAGAATACCAGGTCTGCCTGTCCGTCGATGCTGTTGCAAAACCGGGTCATCCGGTCCGAGTAGCTGGCCAAGGGGGCTCTCCTTCTTTGGTCATCGTTTCGGCGTGGTGGCAGGCGGCCTGCCGACCATCACCCATGTCACGCAAGCCGGGCCGTTCGGTCCGGCAGAGCTCGGTCGCCATGGGGCAGCGCGGGTGGAAGGCGCAGCCCGAAGGCGGGTCGAGCGGTGAGGGAATGTCGCCCTTGATCGGCGCATAGACGGCGCGGCGGCGGTCCAGCCGCGGCACGCCGGCGATCAGGGCGCGGGTATAGGGATGGGCGGGCGTGTCGAAGATCCGGTCCACGGGGCCCATCTCGACCACGCGGCCAAGATACATCACCATCACCCGGTCCGAGATATGCTCGACCACGCCAAGGTCATGGCTGATGAAGAGGTAGGTCAGGCCCAGCTCGTCGCGCAGGTCCATGAACAGGTTCACGATCTGCGCCTGGATCGAGACATCGAGCGCGCTGACCGCTTCGTCGCAGACCAGGATCTCGGGCTTGACGGCCAGCGCCCGTGCGATGCTGACACGCTGGCGCTGCCCGCCCGAGAAGGCATGCGGAAACCGGTCGGCATAACCGGGGTCGATGCCGCAGCGCTCCATCAGGTCCGAGACATAGGCCTCGACCTCGCCCGGGGCGGCCAGCCGGTGCACGCGCGGCGCCTCTCCGATCAGGCTTTTCACCCGCTTGCGCGGGTTCAGCGAGGAAAACGGATCCTGGAAGATCATCTGCATGGGCAGCGCAGCGCCCGGCATCTCGGGGCGGTGGATCGTGCCGGTCGTGGGCTCCAGCAGCCCCGCCACCATGCGCCCCAGCGTGGACTTGCCGCAGCCGCTCTCGCCCACCACGCCCAGCACCTCGCCCGCGTGCAGGTCGAAACTGACATCGGCCACCGCCTGCACCACCGCCGGCGGCGGGGCCAGCCCGATGCGGCGCAGGCCGCGCGTCACCAGATCCCCGGACGAGCCGAAGCTGCGCCCCAGATCGCGGACCGAAAGGACGGGATCGCTCATGCCGGCACCTCCTGCCCCAGCGGGTGGATGCAGCGGACCGCGCGCGCTTCGTTGACAGGTGTCAACGGCGGCATGGTTCCGCAGGCGGCGGTTGCGCGGGCGCAGCGCGGGGCAAAGGCGCAGCCCGGCGGCAGGTCGGTCAGTGCCGGCATGCGCCCGGGGATCTGCTGCAACCGACCGCCACGTTGCCCCGGCACCGGCACCGAGGCGATCAGCCCGGCCGTGTAGGGATGGGCCGGCGCATCGAGGATGTCGTCCACCGGCCCTTCCTCGACGATGCGGCCGGCATACATGACCGCGATCCGGTCGGCGAGCCCGGCCACCACGGCCAGGTCATGGCTGATCCAGATCAGCGCCGTGCCCCGGTCGCGGCAGAGCCCCTGCACCAGCGCGAGGATCTGGCCCTGGATCGTGACATCGAGCGCGGTGGTCGGTTCGTCCGCGATCACGAGGTCGGGCTGGTGCAGCAGGGCGATGGCGATGGCCACGCGCTGGCGCATCCCGCCGGACAGCTGGTGCGGATAGGTGCGCAGCCGCGCCTCGGGGGCGGGAATGCCCACCTCGTCCAGCGCGGCGATGGCGCGGGTGCGGATCTCGGCATCCGAGAGCCGTTCGTGCGCCAGCAGCGCGTCGCGGATCTGGGTGCCGATGCGCAGCACCGGGTTCAGCGTCATCATCGGGTCCTGGAAGATCATCGCGATCTTGCGGCCCCGCAGGCGGCGCATCTCGGGCTCGGAGAGCGGCAGGATGTCCTGCCCGTGCAGCCGCACCTCGCCGGCCGTGACCCGCCCCGGCGGGCTGATCAGGCGGTTGATCGAGAAGCCGGTCAGCGACTTGCCCGACCCGCTTTCACCGACGAGGCCCAGGATCTCGCCGCGCGCGACGCTCAGGGACAGGTCGCGCAGGGCGTGGATCGTGGCGCCGGGCGTGACAAAGCTGGTCTGCAGCCCGCAAAGTTCCAGTACGGGGGTCATCGTCAAAGCCTCGGGTTCAGCACGTCGCGCAGCCGGTCGCCCAGCAGGTTGACGCTGATGATGATGGCCAGCAGCACCAGCCCCGGCAGGACCGAGATCCAGTAGCGGCCGGATTGCAGGTAATCGAAGCCGTTGGCGATCAGGAGCCCCAGCGAGGGCCGGGTCGGCGGCAGGCCGAGCCCGAGGAAGGACAGCGTCGCCTCGAGCGAGATCGCCATGGCCATCTGCATGGTGGCGACCACCAGCATGGTGGGCAGGCAGTTGGGCAGGATGTGGCCCAGCAGGATGCGGATACCGCCCAGCCGCAGCCCGCGCGCCGCCTCGACATAGTCGCGCGCGCCCTCGACCAGCGCCACACCGCGCACCGTGCGGGCGAAATAGGCCCATTGAACGACGACCAGCGCAAAGATGATCTTGTCGACCCCGCGGCCAAGGATCACCAGCAGGATCAGCGCCACGAGGATGGTGGGAAAGCTCAGTTGCAGGTCCACGATGCGCATCAGCACCGTGTCGACCCAGCCGCGGCGATAGGCGGCGATCAGCCCCACGACGGTGCCGAAGGCCAGCGCCAGCAGCCCCGACGCCAGCCCCACCACCAGCGAGATGCGGATGCCGTAGAGCATGGCCGAGAGCATGTCGCGCCCCTGCCCGTCGGTGCCCAGCCAGTAGGTCATGCCGGTGAAGCTTTCCGAGCCCGGCGCCATCAGGCTGTCGAGGATGTCGACCTGGCGCAGGTCATAGGGGTTCTGCGGCGCGATCCAGGGCGCGCCGAACCCCGCGATGCAGAAGCCGGTGAAGACCACCAGTGCGATCACCGCACCGGGATCGGACAGGAAGCGGCGCGTCAGGTCGCGGGCCGAGCCGGCGGCGGGGGCGGTTGCGGTGCTCATGCGCGGCCTCCGCCAAGACGGATGCGCGGGTCGAGCAGCGAATAGAGGATGTCGACCAGCAGGTTCAGCGTCACGAACATGAAGACGACGCAGATCAGGTAGGCCACGATCAAGGGCCGGTCGAGCACGGCGATGGCGTCGATCAGCATCTTGCCCACCCCCGGCCAGGAAAAGATCGACTCGACCACCACGGCAAAGGCGATGACCCCGCCGAATTCCATGCCCAGAACGGTGACGATCGGGATGAGGATGTTCTTGAGCGCATGGGCCCCCAGGACGCGGCGTTCGGGCACGCCATTGGCGCGGGCGAACTTGATGTAATCGGTGAACATGACCTCGCGCATGCCGGCCCGGGCCAGCCGGATGACCATGGCCATCATGATCAGCGACAGGGTGAAGGCCGGCATGGCCAGGTGGTGCAGCCCGTCCAGCGTCAGCAGGCTGGTCTCGACAAAGCCGAGATCGACCGTGTCGCCCCGCCCCACCGAGGGCATCCAGCCCAGCTGCACCGAGAAGGTCAGGATCATGATGATCCCGATCCAGAAGACCGGCAGCGAGAAGGCCACCATGGAAAAGCTCATGACCAGCTTGGCGCCCCATCCATCGGGGCGCAGCCCGGCATAGATGCCCATGGGCAGGCCGACGACCAGCGCCAGCACCAGCGCCGCGAAGGCCAGCTCCAGCGTCGCGGGCAGCCGTTCGAAGATCAGGTGCAGGGCGGGCACGCCATGGGTGAAGCTCTTGCCCATGTCGCCCTGCGCCAGGTTGCCGACAAAGGTCAGGTACTGACGCCAGATCGGCTGGTCCAGGCCAAGGTCGGCGATGATCGCCGACAGGCAGGCCTGGTCGCATTCGGACGAGGCGAAGATGTAGACCGGGTTGCCGATCACGTTGACGCCGAAGAAGACGAGCAACGTCATCACGGTCAGGACGAGCAGGGCCTGAAGCACGCGTCGGATGATGTATTCGGCCATTCTCTTCGCCTCGCCGCTGGGGTCACTCGACCCGGTGGATCTCGGTCGCGAGCGTGCGCTCGTTGGTGCGCGGCTCGTGTTCGAGACCGGACCGCATGGCCCAGTTGTTCACCTGGAAGTGCAGCGGGATGTAGGCATAGTCCTCCATGCCGATCCGGATCGCCTCCTGCAGGATCTGCAGCCGCTCCTCGGGGTCGATGGTGCGCTTGGCCAGCACCGACCGCGCGTCGATCTCGGGGTTCGAGTAGCGCCCGAAATTGCCGTTCCCGCCACCGGTCGCGGCGTTGTAGGTCTCCAGCGTGCCCGAGACGGTATAGGTCGCCTCGCCCGCCACGGTGCCCCAGCCGGTCATCGACATCGAGAACTCGGGCACGTCGAAGCCCGGCATCGACAGCTCGTCGCCGCGGATCAGCCGCGAGAAGAAGATGTTGCGCGGCATGGCGTCGACCTCGGTGGTGATGCCCACGCGGCTCCACATCTGTGCCACCGCCTCGAGGATGCGGGCATCGTTGATGTAGCGGTCATTGGGGCCGTGCAGCGTGATGCGGAACCCGTCGCCATAGCCGGCCTGCTCCAGCAGCGCCTGCGCCTGTTCGGGATCGTAGGGATCGGCTTCCAGCTCTTCGACGTAACCGAAGAAGCCCGGCGGCACGATGTTCTTGGCGGGAAGCGACGCACCGCCCATGATCCGGTCGCGGATCGCCTCGCGGTGGATCGCCAGGCTCAGCGCCTTGCGCACGCGCCAGTCGCGCAGCGGGTTCGGCACCATGACGTTGCCGTCATTGTCGGTGATGAAGGGCTCGACATGCTTGTAGCCGGGCATCAGGTAGATCAGCCGGTCCGACGGGATCGTCGAGACGGTGAAATCGGGATCCTCGCGCAGCTGCGGCAGGTCCACGGTGGGCGGGTAGTCGATGATGTCGACGTCGCCGTTCAGCAGCGCGGCCAGCCGCGAGGCATCCTGCGTGACCGGGCGGAACACGACCTGGTCCCACTCGACCTCGCCGCCCCACCAGTTGTCGTTCTTGACCAGCGTGACGCTGTCGCCGGGGTTGAACGTGTCATACTTGAACGGGCCGGTGCCGATCGTGGCGGTGCCATTGTTGAAATCGACCGATTCCGTGGCGCCGGTCGCGGCATGCTCGGCCACGATGGGCAGCATGGCCAGGTCCTCGGCCACGGTCGGATAGGGCCCGTCGGTGGTGATGTGCACCGTCAGGTCGTCGATCTTGGTCCACTGCTTGGAGCCCTTGTCCAGCTGGAAGGCCGGCGAGGCGGGCGCGCCCGAGATCCCGGCCTTGAGCCGGTCGAAGGTGAAGATCACGTCATCGGCGGTGAAGGCTTCGCCGTCATGCCACTGCACGCCCTCGCGCAGCTTGAATTCCCAGGTGGTGTCGTCGAGCGGCTGCCAGGACACAGCCAGGCCCGGGATCGGCTGCGAGGCGCTGTCCAGCGCGACCAGCTTCTCGAAGATATGCTCGTGCACCTGCACATCGGCGGACAGCTGGGTCCAGTGCGGGTCGAGCGAGCTGGCCTCGGAGCGCACGCCGATGGTCAGCACCTCCTGCGCCCAGACGGGCGCAGCCGTCATCATTGCGGCGCACAGCGCGCCGGTCATCCACTGTCTCATGGATCATCTCCTTGTCGGGTGGCGACGCCGCGGACGCGGCGCCTCTTGGCCGGAACGGTTAAACCCGTTCACTGTTGTAAAACTTTTTTAACGCGCTTTTCTTGATTCGGTCCAGAAAATTTCACAGGGCGAACATTCGTTCACATACCGCCGATGCAGCTGTAGCGCGTCTCGAGATAGTCCTCGAGGCCCTGCCAGCCGCCCTCCTTGCCGGTGCCCGATTGCTTGAGCCCGCCAAAGGGGATCTCGGGCGTGACGATCAGCACCTCGTTGATGCCGATCAGCCCGTATTCCAGCCCGTCCTGCAGCCGGAAGGCGCGGCCCAGATCGCGGGTGTAGGCATAGGCGGCCAGCCCGTAGATCGTGTCATTGGCCATGGCCAGCACCTCGTCCTCGGTCTCGAAGCGGTAGACCGGGGCGACGGGGCCGAAAATCTCTTCCTGCGTGACACGCATCTCGGGCGTGGCGCCGGCGATCACCGTGGGCGCGTAGAACAGCCCGCCGCGGTCATGCGGGGCGCCGCCGGCCAGCACGCGGCCGCCCTTGTCGACGGCGTCCTGCACCAGCTCCGAGATCTTCTCGAGCGCCGGGGCATCGACCATCGGGCCCTGCTCGGCGCCCTCGTCCAGCCCGGGCGCAACCTTGAGCGCGCGGGCCCGCTCGGCCAGCCGTTCGACGAAGGCGTCGTAAATGCCCGCCTGCACGTAGACCCGGTTGGAACAGATGCAGGTCTGCCCGGCATTGCGGAACTTGGCGATCATGGCGCCCTCGACCGCGCGGTCTAGATCGGCATCGTCGAAGACGATGAAGGGCGCGTTGCCGCCCAGCTCCATGCTGACCTTCTTGACCGTGTCGGCCGCGCCGCGCAGCAGTTGCCGCCCGATCTCGGTCGAGCCGGTGAAGGTGACCTTGCGCACCTTGTCATTGGCCATGATCTCGCCGCCGATCTCGCGGGCCGAGCCGGTGAGGATATTGACCACGCCCGGCGGAAAGCCCGCTCGTTCGGCCAGCACGCCCCAGGCGATGCCGCTATAGGGCGTGGCGGTGGCCGGCTTGACCACCACCGGGCAGCCCGCGGCCAGCGCGGGGCCCAGCTTGCGGGCCAGCATCGACGAGGGGAAGTTCCACGGCGTGATGGCCGCGACCACGCCCACCGGGTGCTTGGTGGTCATCAGGCGCCGGTTCGGCCAAGGCGAGGGGATCACTTCGCCCCGGGCGCGCCTTGCCTCTTCGGCGAACCACTGGACATAGGCGGCCGAGGACAGCACCTCGGCGCGGGCCTCGGCCAGCGGCTTGCCCTGTTCCCGCGTCAGGATGCGGGCCAGCTCGTCGGCATGTTCGGTGATCTCGGCGGCCAGTGCCCGCAGCAGTGCGGCGCGCTCGGTCACCGTCTTGGCAGCATAGGCCGGGAAGGCGGCATGCGCGGCCTCGATGGCGCGGCGCGTCTCGGCGGCACCCGAGGCGGGCACCTGCCCGATCACCTCGCCGCTGGCCGGGTCCGTGACGTCGATCACCCCGCCATCATCCGCGCCGATCCAGTCCCCGGCCACCAGGTTGGCCTGCCGCAGCAAATCCGACATCTGTCCCGTCCTTGTCGCAATAATCGTACTTTTGTTCGTATAGCGCACGATTCGCGCGTATGGCAACAGAAGTTCGTGATGCGAACGGAAATCAGAGGGAAAACGGCGCCAGATCGACCTCCGGTGCCTGCCCGAGCGCCAATGCCGCGATGGCGCGCGACACGGCCGGCCCGGCGGTAAAGCCCATCCACGGGAAGAGGTTCAGGAAGAAACCGGGGACCTGGGGCACCTCGCCCAGCACCGGGCGCCAGTCCGGCGTGCCGTTCACCATGGCCGCCCAGCTGCGCACGATCTGCACCTCGCCCAGCCCGGGCACGAGGCGCTGCGCCAGCGCGAGGTTGCGCAGGACCGAGCGGTGATCGACGACCGGCCCGCCGCGCATCCGCGCGGGCCAGCCGCCCCCGATCAGGAAGCCGCCCTCGATCGCCTGTTTCAGCGTCAGCTTCTCGGAGGTGAAATAGAGCAGCCAGGGCAGCAGCGGCGGGCGCTTTTCCGTCACGCAGACCTGGATCGCATGCGCCTCGATCGGAACATGCACGCCGACCAGCTGCGCGACCTCGGCCGCATGGGCCCCGGCGGCATTCACCACGCGCGCGACATGCACCGTCTCGCCGCCCGCGGTGACCGCAAACCCGCCCGGCTCACGCGCGATGGCCGTCACGGGGGCGTTGCGGCGCAGCGCGGCCCCCGCGGCGCGGGCGCGTTTCAGGAACAGCGGCGCGATGCGGAACGGATCGGCCTTGCCCTCGATCGGGCAGAAGGCGCCGCCCGGGAAGCCCGCCGTCAGGAAAGGTGCGCGTTCGGCCAGGTCATCGGCATCCCACAGGTCGATCTGCAGCCCCTGCGCCTGCTCGATGGCGGATTTCTCGCGCAGCATCTCCATCTCGTGCTCCGAGCCCGCCACCATCAACCCGCCCTTGGCGACAAAGCCCAGATCGCCGCCCAGCTCGTCTTCGAGCCCTGCCCAGAGCCCGATCGATTCGATGAAGAGCGGCAGCACCTCGGAATAATGCCGCGCCCAGTCGGCGCCGAGATGGCGGAACGGGTCGAACGGGATCTGCGCGTGGATCGAGCCGGCATTCGAGCCCGACGCCCCCAGATTGACGTCGCGCCGCTCCAGCAGGATCACGCGCGCCCCGGCGCGCGCCGCGTAATAGGCCGTCGCCGTGCCGGCCAGCCCGCCCCCGATGATCGCAAGATCGTAGCGCATGAATGCAAAAACCCCGTTGAACCGCCATTTGCGTTCGATATACTAACTTTTGTCCGCATAATGAACATACTGAATTCACCGACACGGAGGTTTCCCATGGCACTCGAGGTCGCCGCCAGCACCTTTCCCTTCCTCTACTCGCATGGCGGGCTCGACTCGCTGCGCCACATGCAGGGGCTGGGCTATACCAAGTTCGAGCTGATGATCTTCCCGCCGCATTGCTGGCCCGCGGATCTGAGCCCCTCGGACGTCAAGGAGTACAAGGCGTGGCTGGATGGCGAGGGCACGCAGATCACCTCGTTCTGCTACCCGCTCATCGACAACAACCCCAACGCCCCCGACCGGCTGATGCGGCAATACACGATCGACCGCTACCGCGAGGCGGTGGCCCTGTCGGCCGCGCTGAACTGCCCCTACGTGGTGATGATCCCCGGCGTCTATGGCGGTCTGATCGACCCGCCCAAGGCCTGGCTGGACGACTGGTTCGTCGAAAGCGCGCAGGCCGTGGTCGAGTATGCCAAGGGCGCGGGCATCCGCATCCTGCTGGAAAACGTGCCCTTCACGCACCGCCCCTCGACGCAGGACATGATCGATCTGTGCGAGAAGATCGGCGATATCGGGGTGAATTTCGACGTCTGCAACGCGGCCTACATCAAGGAGGACGTGGGCGACGCGATCCGCCTGCTGGGCGACCGGCTGGAGAACGTGCACATCTCGGACACGCCGGCCGATGTCTTCAAGCATGAATGCCTGGGCACCGGCATCGTCGACCCCGCGCCGGTGATGAAGGCGCTGCAGGATATCGGCTATGACAAGATGACCGTGCTGGAAATCATCGCCGATGCCAACGATCCCGCCAACGACCCCGATGGCGACTACCGAAAATCCCACGCCATCCTGGCCGAGCACGGCTGGGCGGCGCTGTAACCCGGAGACCGACATGAAAGAGTTCCGCGGAAGCTATTCCGTCAACGTCACCCCCTTCACCGAGGATGGCGGCGATATCGACCTTGCGGCCAACCGCCGCTTCATCGACTGGCAGATCTCGCAGGGCGTGCCGGGGATCATCATCCTGGGCACCTCGGGCGAGTTCCTGACCGTCACCGATGACGAGCGCCGCCGCTACATCGAGGACACGGTCGCCCATGTGGACGGCCGCATCGACGTACTGGTGGGCGCGGCCAACGCGCATTCGCCCACCGCGGCGCGCTATGCGCGCGAGGCACAAGAGGCCGGCGCACAGGGGCTGATGATCATCCCGCCCTATTACTACACCCCCACCGAGGACGAGATCGTCGGGTATTACGACACGATCACCCGGACCTGCGACCTGCCCATCATGCTCTACAACAACCCCGTCACGTCCAACGTGGACATGTCGGCCAAGCTGGTGGCGCGGCTCACGCGCGAGTTCGACACGGTGCGCTACATCAAGGAAGCCTCGATGGACGTGGCCCGCGTCTACGACATCATCGAGGAGACCGAGGGCGTGATGAACGTCTTCGCCGGCGAGCGGATCGTGGAAAGCTTCCTGCTGGGGGCGGTGGGCTACGTGAACCCGTTCGGCAACTACATCCCGCGCGCCTCCACCCGGATCTGGGACCTGCTGGTCGCCGGCCGGATCGAGGACGCCAAGCGCATCCAGCGCCACATCACGGTGATCGAGCATGTCATCGCCGAGGGTCACCCGACCTACGGGCACCAGTGCTATTCCAAGGCGCTGGCCGCCAAGGCGGGCTACCCGGTGGGCGACGTGCGCCCGCCGCTGACCACCTTCGCCTCGCTGGGCGCAGAGGACCTCGCCAAGGCCGAGCGGCTCAAGGGCATCATGGACGAGCTGGACCGCCTGATGGACGAGCTGGAAAGCAAGGCGGCATGAGCGAGCTTCCCCTCTTCACGCCCTTCACCCTGCGCGGCACGACCTTTCCCAACCGCATCATGCTGGCACCCATGTGCCAGTACCAGGCGGTGGACGGCGTGCCCAATGACTGGCACCGCGCCCATCACGGGCGCTATGCCACCTCGGGCGTCGGCTCGGCCGTGGTCGAGGCCACGGGCATCAGCCCCGAGGGCCGGATCAGCCCCGGCTGCACCGGCATCTACAATGATGCGCAGGTCGCCGCCTGGCGCGAGATCACCGCGCTCTATCGCGCGCAGGGCATCCCGATCTTCGTGCAGATCAACCATGCCGGGGCCAAGGCCTCGACGATGCGGCCCTGGGATGGCGGCGGCCCGCTGGACCCCGCCAGTGCCGAGCCGCCCTGGCAGACCGTGGCGCCCTCAGCCGTGCCCGCGCGCGACGGCTGGCACACGCCCAAGCCGCTGGAGACCGACGAGATCGCCGGCATCGTGCAGGATTTCGCCCGCGCGGCGGAACGCGCCATGGAGGCCGGCTTCGACGGGGTCGAGATCCACGGCGCGCATGGCTACCTGCTGCACGAGTTCATGTCGCCCTATTCCAACCGGCGCGACGATGCCTATGGCGGCCCGGTCGAGAACCGGATGCGCCTGCCGGTCGAGGTCGCCCGCGCGGTGCGCGCGGTGCTGCCCGAGGACAGCCCCCTGCTCTACCGCGCCTCCTGCGTGGATGGCGAGGGCGGCGGGCTGACGCTGGACGACACGGTGGCGCTGGCGCATGCGCTGCAGGCCGAGGGGGTCGACATGATCGACGCCTCGGGCGGCGGCATCCCCGCCGGCATGCGGCTGGCCCAGCAGAAGCCCGAACCCGGCTTCCAGGTCCCCTATGCCGAGCGCATCAAGCGCGAGACGGGGCTGGCCACCGCCGCGGTGGGCATGATCACCGAGCCCGCGATGGCCAATGACATCGTGGCCGAGGGCAAGGCCGACCTGGTGGCGCTGGCCCGGGGCATGCTGCGCGATCCGGCCTGGCCCTACCACGCCGCCCAGGCGCTGGGGCATCCCGAGCCGGCCTCGATCCTGCCCAAGCTCTACGCATTCTACCTCAAGCTGGCCTCCTGAACGGGGCCGGCCCTTTCGGCGGCGCGCCTGCATGGTGCGCCGTCCTTCTTTCCGACACATGGCAGGAGCCAAGATGATCCGGTTCTTCTACAACATGGCGCCCAACCCGATGAAGGTGGCGCTGTTCCTCGAGGAAGCCGGGCTCGACTACGAGCCCGTCCCCATCGACACCCGCAAGGCCGAACAGCATACCGACACGTTCAAGGCGCTGAACCCCAATGCCAAGCTGCCGGTGCTGACCGATGGCGAGACGGTGGTCTTCGACAGCAATGCCATCCTTCTCTATCTCGGCGAGAAGACGGGGCAGTTCATGGGCGCGCCCGACCAGCGCGGCCAGTTGCTGTCCTGGATGATGTTCGTGGCCTCCGGGCTGGGCCCGTTCTCGGGACAGGCGGTACATTTCCGCAATTTCGCGCCGGAAAAGCCGCCCTATGCGGTCAAGCGCTACGATTACGAGGCGCGCCGTCACTGGCAAGTGGTCGAGGACCGGCTGGCGCAGGGCCCGTGGATGATGGGGGAAGATTATTCCATCGTCGACATGGCCGTCTGGGGCTGGGGCTCGCGGCTGACCTACATGCTGGGCGATGACAATATCATGGAGAAATACCCGAATCTCGACCGGCTGATGAAGGCCATCGACGCCCGTCCCGCCGCTGATCGGGCGCAGGCGCTGAAGGATCATCACCAGTTCAAGGCCGAGTTCGACGAGGTCGCCATGCGCTCGCTCTACCCGCAGATCTTCGCGCCCGACCCGGTCTGACCCGGGCGCGCTTGCCCCGGATGCGCAGCCCATGCTACGCCCCGGGTCAGGCGGGACATTCTGCCGCAGCCCAGGGCGAGGAGAGCGATGGTCGCTGAACGAACCGATCCGGTGGTCCTGCAGGATCACAAGGCCTTCCTTGCCCGGGCGCATGACTTCCAGGCCGATATCGAGACCTTTGCCGACAGCGAGCTGGTCGGCACCATCCTCGAGACGGTGATGATGGCGACCGGCATGCGCTTTGCCGCCGTGGCCCGCGTGACCGCGGATCGCTGGGTCGCCTGCCGCACCGTGGACGAGGTCGAGTTCGGCCTGCAGGCCGGGGACGAAATCGAGATCCGCTCGACCTTCTGCCAGTCGGTGCGGGACACGGCCGAGAAGGTCCTGTTCAACGATTCCACCACCGACGAGATCTATGCCCACCATCCCATCGCGGTGAAATTCGGCATTGCCAGCTATGCCTCGATCCCGATCTACCGCAGCGATGGCAGCTTCTTCGGCACGCTCTGCGCCATTGACCGCGAACCGCGCGACATCAAGCACCCGCGCGCCGTCAAGATGCTCGAAATGTTCGCGGACATCATCGGCCAGAGCCTCGAGGCCGCCGAGCGCCTTGAGGCGCAGGAGCACAATCTCGAACACGAACGCCGCATGACACAGGTGCAGGAGGAGTTCGTCGCCGTGCTGGGCCATGACCTGCGCAACCCCGTGGCCGCCTTCGGCGCCGGTCTGCGCCAGCTGGAGCGCGAGCCGCAATCCGACCGGGCGCGCACCCTGCTGCCGCTGATGAAATCCTCGCTCTACCGGATGAACGAGCTGATCGACAACGTCATGCTGCATGCCCGCTCGCGGCTGGGCGCCGGCATCCGCATCGACCCCGTGTCCGACGCGCCGCTGGCCCGGGCGATCACACAGGTGGTCGACGAGATCCAGGTTGTCACGCCCGAGCGGCAGATCACGCTGGAACTGGCACTCGACCGCCCGGTCCGCTGCGACCCGGCGCGCATCGCACAGGCCGTGTCGAACCTTGTCTCGAACGCGGTGCGGCACGGCTCCGAGGGCCATCCGATCGTGGTGCACGGCCATGCCGCCGGCGATCACGTCGCGATCACCGTGGCCAATCACGGCGCGCCGATCCCCGACGAAAGCCGTGCCGAGCTGTTCACCCCGTTCCGTCGCGGCGCGGATGCCGAGGGGATGAGCCTCGGGCTGGGGCTGGGCCTTCATATCGCGGCCTCGATCGCGCAGGCCCATGGTGGCGATATCGGCGTGACCTGCCGGGACGGCATCACCGCCTTCGAGATCCGCCTGCCGCTCGCCCCGGCCTGACGGGCCTCAGCGGATGTAGCTGGCCCCGTTCACGTCCAGCGTGGCACCCGACAGGTGGCGGCAGCGCCCCGACAGGCAGAAGGCGGTCAGCGACGCGATGTCCGAGGGCGGCACGAACTCTCCCATGGCCAGCCGGTTCTCGACCACGTGACGGCCGCCCTGGCTCTCGGCGAAATCGCGGCTCATCTTGGTGTCCACCACGCCCGGCGCGATGATGTAGGTGCGGATGCCGTCCCGCGCATAGCCCGTGGCCACGGTCTGCAACGCCGCCTTGAAGGCCGCCTTGGACGCGGCATAGCCGATGGTCTGCGGGTTGGTCACACCCTTCTGCGCCGCCCAGCTGGAGATGCCGACGATCTCGCCACCGCCGCGCGCGCGGAAATGGCGCACCGCCTCGCGCAGCAGCACCGAGGCCGAGAAGACATTCACCTGGAAGGTCTCGGCCCAGACACGGTCCCACTCCTCGGGCGCGTCGTCGATGCCGCCCGCGAAATGCATGACCGCGGCATTGTTGACGATCCCGTCGAGGCCTCCGGTGCGGGCCACCGCCTCGGCGAACATCGCCTCGGCGCCGCCGGGCTGAGCCAGGTCGCCCTGCAGCAGGATCGCGCGCTCTTCGGGCACGCCCTCCAGCGCCGCCGCGGCGCCGTCGCGGTCGCGGCCGTAATGCGCCACGACCCGCGCGCCCTGCGCGGCCAGCTCGCGGGCGATCTCCTGCCCGATCCCCTTCGACGCCCCGGTCACCAGCACCGTCCTGCCCTGCAGCATCCGCCCTCTCCTTCCGGGCGCCCTTGACGCCCTGACATGTTTCGCACAAATGTTCACATATCGAACACGACGGAGTCGGGCAACATGAATGACGCGCAATCGGTCCTGATCCTCGGCGCCGGGCCCATCGGCAGCGGCTTTGCGGCGGCCTTCCTCGCGGCGGGCTTCGCGGTGACGCTCTGCGACCCGGCCGAGGGCGCGCGCGCCGCCGCGCCCGGGCTGGTCGACCGGCATGGTCAGGCCATGGCGCTGGCCGGGATGGCCGTGCCGCAGGGCCCTGCCACCGTGATCGCCGCCCTGCCCGAGCAGATCGACGCCGCCCTGGTGATCGAGGCCGGCCCCGAACGGCTGGAGGCCAAGCAGGCACTGTTCCGCGACCTGCTGTCCCGCAGCGACACGGCGCTGATCGCCACCGCCTCCTCGGCGATCCCGGTCTCGCGCATCTTGCCCGACCCGGCCGAGCAAGCGCGCTGCCTCGTGGCGCATCCGGCCAACCCGCCCAGTCTGCTGCGCGTGCTGGAACTGGTCCCCGCCCCGGGCACCTCGGCCCACAGCATGGACCGGGCCGAGGCGCTGTTCCGGCAGGGCGGCTTCGACCCCGCGCGGCTGGGCCACGAGGTGCCGGCCTTCGTCTTCAACCGCCTGCAATCGGCGCTCCTGCGCGAGGCCTACCGGCTGGTGGACGAGGGCGTGATCGGGGTCGATGCGCTCGACCGTCTGGTGCGCGACGGGCTGGGCCCCCGCTGGGCGCTGTCCGGCCCGTTCGAGACCGCCGACCTGAACACCGCCGGCGGGGTGCGCGGCCATGCCGAGCGTCTGGGCCCGGCCTATGCCGCCATCGGCCGCGACCGGGGCGAGCACGCCCCCGACTGGCCGCCCGCGCTGGTCGACCGGGTCGAAGCCGAGCGCCGCGCCGTCCTGCCCGAAGACGCCCTGCCCGCCCGCCGCGCGTGGCGCGAACAGGCGCTGGCGCGGCTGCTGGACGCGCGGCGCGACATCCTGCAAGGGACCGACGCATGAGCCTGCGATTCACCTTCGACGGGGAAGAGATCACATGCCCCGAGACCGCCTCGGTCGCCGCCGCGCTGACCGCCGCCGGGCACCGTGCCTTCCGCCAGACCGACCGCGACGCGCGGCGCGGGATCTTCTGCGGCATGGGCGTCTGCCAGGACTGCCTCGTCACCGTGGACGGCCGGCCCAACCAGCGCGCCTGCATGACCCCGGCCGCCGAGGGGATGCGGGTCGAGACTCAGGCCGCACGCCCGCCGCTGACCCCGCCCGCCACGCGGAGCCTGACGCCGCAGCGCCTGACCCCCTCGGTGCTGGTCGTGGGCGGCGGCGCGGGCGGCCTGTCCGCCGCCATCGCCGCGCGCGAATGCGGGGCCGACGTGGTGCTGCTGGACGAGCGCAAGGTGCCCGGCGGGCAGTATTACAAGCAGCCCGCCGATGCGGGCACGGCCCCCATGGATGCCCAGCAGGCGGAGGGGCGCGCGCTGGTGCGTGCCGCGCTCGAGGCCGGCGTCACCATCCTCGGCCAGACCGAGGTCTGGGGCGCCTTCGACGGCCCCGAGATCATGGCCACCGCGCCCGACGCGGTCTATGCCATCCGCCCGCGGGCGCTGATCGTGGCCACCGGCGCCTATGAGCGCCCCGCGATGATCCCCGGCTGGACCCTGCCGGGGGTGATGACCGTGGGCGCGGCGCAGACGCTCTGGCGCAGCTATGCCACCCTGCCGGGCAAGCGCGTGGCGCTGTTCGGCAACGGCCCGCTGGTGGCGCAGGTGGCGCTGGAACTGGCGCAGGGCGGCGCCGAGATCGTACGCCTGGCCGAGGCCGCCCCCGCCCCGTGGCGACAGCCCGGCGCCGCGCTCGACATGCTGCGGCGCGACCGGGCGCTAGCGGTCAAGGGGCTGCGGATGCTGGCCGGGCTGCGCGCGCGCGGGATCACCCCGCGCCACGGCGCCCTGCCCCGCGCCATCACCGAGACACCCGACGGGCTGGAGGTCACCTATACCGTCGGCGGCACCGAGCACCGCGTCACCGCGGATGCGGTCTGCCTGAATTTCGGCTTCCAGCCCTCGAACGAGATCCTGCGCCTGCTGGGCTGCGCGATGAGATACGACACGCGTTTCGACCAGCTGCGCGTTACCCGGTCGGACAGCTGCGAGACCTCGGTCCCGGGCGTCTATGCGATCGGCGATTGCTGCGGGCTGGGTGGCGCACCCGCTGCCGTGACCGAGGGACGGATCGCCGGGCGGGTCGCCGCCGGCAGCGCGCCGCGGGCCGAGGATCACCGGCAGCTGGCCCGGCACCGCGCCTTCCAGGATGCGCTCTGGCGGGTCTACGCGGCCGAGCTGCCCCACCCCGAGGAGGCCCCCGCCCAGACCCATGTCTGCCGCTGCGAAGAGGTCACCAAGGCCCAGCTGGATCAGGCGCTGGCGAATGATCCCACCGATATCGGCGCGCTGAAACGCGCCACCCGGATCGGCATGGGCCGCTGCCAGGGCCGCTACTGCGCCCCGGCCGTGGCGGGCATCATGGCGCGCCGGCAGGGCCGCCCGCTGGAGGACCTGTCCTATTTCGCGCCGCGCGTGCCGATCAAGCCGGTGGACATCGCCGCCATCACCGCCGCCGAGGCGCTGCTGGACGACACCGAATGACCGACCTGCTGATCATCGGCGGCGGCATCACCGGGCAGGTCGCGGCCCTGACCGCGGCCGAGGCCGGCGCCCGCGTGACCATCGTCGATGCCGAGCGCAATGCCGGGTCCCATGCCAATGCGGGCAGCCTGCACGTGCAGATGCAGAGCCGCTTCCTGCGCCTCAACCCGCACCTGGCCGAGAACCTCGAAAGCTCGCTGCCGCTCTACCTGTCGGCCGTGACGGAATGGGAGGCGCTGGATGCGCGCCTTGGCGGGGTGGAGCTGACCCGCGAAGGCGGGCTGATGCTGGCCGAAAGCGCGGCGCAGCTGGACTTCCTGCACGAGAAGGCCGCGCGCGAGGCCCGCAAGGGGCTGGATGTCGAGATCCTGGACCGGGACGCGCTGCACCGGATCGCGCCGTGGCTCTCGCCCCGCATCCAAGGCGCCGAGCTCTGCCGGAACGAGGGCAAGCTCAACCCGCTGGTCGCCAACCGCAAGATGCGTGCCCTTCTCGACGGGCTGGGCGTGCGCTTTGTCCATGACCGGATCACCCGGATCGAGGATGGCGCGCAGCCCGTGGCCGAGGGGGGCGAACGCTACCGGGCCGACCGGATCCTCGTGGCCGCGGCCTGGGGCGCCGCGGCGCTGGCCGGCCCGCTGGGCCTGCGGATCGAGACCCCGCCCGAGCCGCTGCACATGAACATCACCGAGGCCGGCGACTACCGCATCCACCATCTCGTGCAACATGCCGAGCGGCCGATCACGCTCAAGCAGTTCCGCTCGGGGCAGGTGGTGATCGGCGGCGGGTGGGAGGCCAGTCTCGCCGACCGCGACGGCCACGCGCCGCGCATCCGCAAGCCGAGCCTGCTGGGCAACGTGGCGCTGGCGGCACAGATCGCGCCGGGGATCGGCGGGCTGCGCGTGCTGCGCACCTGGGCGGGCTACAACACGCCGGTGGACGGCAAGGCCACGATCGGCCCGGCGGGGCCCGACAGCCGGGTCTTCCTCGCCCTGCCGGGGGATGCGGGCTATACGCTGGGGCCCGTCACCGGGCGCAGCGCCGCGGCGATGGCCATCGGCTCCACGCCACCGATCGACCCCGCCCCCTTCGACCCGGCGCGCTGGCGCGCGTGAGCGCGGCCCCCGGCCCTCAATGGGCCAGCGATTTCTGGATGTCGTCGGCGGTCTCGCGCAGCTTGGGCAGGTAGGTCTCGATCATCGTCTCGCGCGTGGCCCGGATCGAGGGCACGGCGATGTTGATCGAGCCCGCCAGCACGCCCGAGCGGAACTTGAGCGGGATCGCGATGGAGAGCAGCCCCTCTTCCAGCTCCTGGTCGACCAGCGCCCAGCCCTGGTCGCGCACCTGTTCGAGGATCCCGCGCAGCTCGGCCTTGTTGGTCACGCTGTGCTGGGTGCGCGGCATCAGGCGGGCATTGGCGATGATCCCGTCCCAGTTCTCTTCCGGCTGCAGCGCCAGCAGCACGCGGCCATTGGCGGTGTAGAAGGCCGATTGCCGGCTGCCCACCGTGATGCCCACGCTGATGATGTTGTGCGCCTGCACACCGGCCACGTAGACCACTTCCAGCCCGTCGAGGATCGCCGCCGTGCAGCTTTCCCCGGTCTGCTCCGACAGCCGCTCCATGAAGGGGCGGGCGCGGTCCCAGATGCCAATCTTGGACAGCACCGAAAAGCCAAGGTCCAGCACCTTGGGGGTCAGGTCGAACAGCTTGCCGTCGGTGACGACATAGCCCTCCTTGACCAGCGTCAGCAGGAAGCGGCGCGCTGTGGCGCGGCTCATCCCCGTCTCGACCGCGACCTCGGAGAGGGTCATCTTCTTCGAGGTGCGGCTGAAGCTCGACAGGATCTCGAGGCCCCGCGACAGCGAGCTGACGAAATCACGGCTGGACAGCTTGTCCTGCTCGTCGCCGGCTTCGGCGGTCACGGTGCCCAGCCGCGTGTCGCTGGTGGCCTGGACAGGGGTGGTCTTTGCAGGTTTCGCCATCTGACATCCCATTCCTTGTGCGCGATCCGAACTATCACCGCCAATGCGGCAGCGGAACCCGGCATCTCCCCCGGCCCGCCCAAAAAACACTTGCGATTCGAGATTCGGCTCGCCAATAATACGAACATATGTTCGATATGCGAACATTGCCAACAGGGGAGTGTCACATGACCACCAATAAAGGAATGAACGCGGGCCTGCCGCGTCGCTCGGTTCTGACCGGAATGGCCGCGGCCGGTGCCGCCGCCCTCATGCCGCGCCGCATCCAGGCCCAGGAGCAGATCACCCTGCGCTGGTGGTCGCCGCAATCCTCGCCGGAGCAGCTGGCCGCCTACCGCACCCAGATCGCCAATTTCGAAGCCCTGCACGAGAACGTCAAAGTCGTGTTCGAGCGCACATCGGACGAAGGCTATGCCCCTCAACTCGCGGCCGCTTTCGCCAGCGGCGACGTGCCGAACATCGTCACGCACCTGCCCAGCTTCGCGGTGTCCAACTACTGGCGCAACGGGCTGCTGGAGCCGTTCAACGATGTGATCGAGATGATCGGCCCAGAGAAATTCTATGACGGCGTCAACCGCATCTACGAGATCGATCAGGGCCAGTATGCCGGCACCTCGATCGGCAACTCGGCCGCCAACATGATCTGGCTGCGCCGCGACCTGATGGAAAAGGCCGGCATCGACAAGAACCCGCGTACGTGGGACGAACTTCTGTCCGCCTGCGAGGCGATGCAGGGCGGCGGCATCTACGGCGCGCCCCTGCCCTATGGCCGCAATTCCATGACCACGCTGATCTTCATCGGCGTCATCCACCAGGCCGGCGGCATGGTTTTCAGCCCCGATCTCGACGTGGCCATCGACAGCCCCGAGACGCGCGACGCGCTGGAATTCTACAAGGCGATGCGCCAGTACTGCCCGCCGGGCGCCACCAATTACAGCTGGGGCGACAGCCTGACGGCCTTCGTCTCGGGCGCCTGCGCCACCGGCATCTATACCGGCCGCGTGCTGATCAACGTCGCCAACCAGAACCCCGGCATCGCCGAGCACGTGACCTGCGATCTCTACCCGACCAAGTCGGCCGATATCGCGCCCTGGACCTTCAACGACTTCCCCTCGGTCTTCATCCCGAAACAGGCCGGCAACATGGAGGCGACCAAGCAGTTCGCGGCCTTCCTCTATGACCCCGAGGGCTACATCCAGCAGCTGCACGCCGCCCCTGGGCACGTGCTGCCGGTGCTCAAGACCATCTCGAACGATCCCGCCTACCAGGACAACGAGATCATCGAGACCTACAGCGAAGAGGTCGAGCTGATGTCCTCGGCCGCGGCCAACGGCTTCAACCTCGGCTGGGAAAGCACCGAGCACCAGCCCAACACCAAGGCCGGCGAAGTGGTCAATTCCGGCGTCATCGCCGAGATGGTGCAGCGCGTCGTGCTGAACGACGAGAACGTGGATGCCGTGCTGGGCGAGACCGCCACGCGCATCGAAGAGATCATGGCCGGCTGATCTCCCCGATCCAGCCATGATGACCCTGCCCGGCGGCTGTCCTCCTTGCCGCCGGGCGCCTCCTGACCAGGACGTTCCATGACCGCCATCGCAACCGATCCCCCCCGCAGCGCGGTGTCCTCGCCGCTGGAACGGGCCTATGCCCGTCTCGGCGTGCTGCTCATCGCGCCGACCATCCTCGTCTTCACGCTGGTCATCGTCTACCCGCTGCTGGCGGCGATCTACCTGTCGGTCTTCTCGATCTACACGCCCACGCTGCAGGGCGGCTTTGTCGGGGCCGACAACTATGTCGAGCTGCTGACCGGCAAGGCGTTCTGGAATTCGCTGCGCGTCACGCTGATCTGGACCGTGGGCACGCTGACCCTGCAGATCGTAGCGGGCGTCGGGCTGGCGCTGCTGCTGCACCAGAACATCTGGTTCCGCTCGCTCGCGCGCAGCCTTGTCCTGTTTCCCTATTTCCTGTCCACCGTCGTCGCAGTGCTGGTCTGGAAATGGCTGTTCAACGATCTCTACGGCGCGCTCAACCACGGGCTGATGCAGCTGGGGATCATCGACATGCCGCTGGACTGGCTGGGCTCGATGCCCAACGCGATGATCGGCGTGATCCTCGTGGGGGCGTGGAAATACTTCCCCTTCGTCGTCATCGCCGTGCTGGCCCGCCTGCAGACCATCCCCGAGAACCTCTACGAGGCGGCGCGGATCGACGGCGCGGGCCCCATCGCGCGGTTCTGGGACATCACCCTGCCGCAGCTGCGCTCGGTCCTGACGGTCATCATCCTGCTGCGCGCCATCTGGGACTTCAAGGAATTCGACCTGCTCTACCTGCTGACCGGCGGCGGGCCGGTGACCTCGACCCAGACGCTGTCGCTGCTGGTCTACCAAGAGGCCTTCGGCCTCAACCAGATGGGCCAGGCCGCAGCCTATTCCGTGGGCATGATGCTGGTGATGCTGGTCTTCATGGTGCTCTACATCCGCCAGACGAAGGAGAAGGCATGAAACTCCTGCGCCCCGTCCTTCTGAACGTCTTCACATGGTCGCTGGTCTTCCTGATCGCCTTCCCGCTGGTCTGGATGATCGTCACCTCGCTGAAGCCGCAATCCGAGCTGTTCCGCATCCCGCCGACCTGGATCCCGGAATCCGTCACCTTCGAGCATTACTGGCGGCTGCTGTCGGAAACCCCGTTCCTGCGCTACTTCCGCAACTCGGTGGTGCTGGCCACGACGACGACGCTGTTCGTCGTGGCGCTGGGGACGCTGGGGGCCTACAGTCTTGTGCGCTTCACCTATCGCGGCCGCGAGACGCTGGCCCTGCTGGTGCTGTTCACCTACCTGCTGCCCTCGGTGGTGCTGATCATCCCGCTCTACCTGATGATGGTCACGCTGGGGCTGTCCAACACGCTGTTCAGCCTGATCCTCGCGCATACGACCTTTGCCCTGCCCTACGCGCTATGGCTGCTGCGCAGCTTCATGGAGGGCATCCCAGAGGACCTCGAGAACGCCGCGCTGGTCGATGGTGCGACCCGCATCGGCGCCTTTCGCGACGTGATCTTCCCGCAGCTTCTGCCGGGCATCATCTCGACCGCGCTGTTCACCTTCATCCTGTCCTGGAACGAGTATCTCTACGCGCTGGTGCTGGTGAATTCCGACGCGGTCGCACCGCTGACCACCGGCGTGATGTCCATGCTCATCTCGGCGTTCAACATCGAATGGTCCCTGCTCATGGCGGCCTCGGTGATGATGAGCCTGCCGCTCATCGTGGTGTTCGCCTTCCTGCAAAGCTACCTGACCAGCGGCTTCGGCGCCGGCGGGGTCAAGGGCTGACGACCAAAGGAGCCTGACTTGGCCAACGTGATCTTCAAGGACGTCCACAAGAGCTTCGGCAGTTTCGTCGCGCTCGAAAAGCTGGACCTCGACATCCGCGACGGCGAGTTCGTCGCCCTGCTGGGCCCCTCGGGCTGCGGCAAGTCCACCACGCTGCGCATGCTGGCGGGGCTGGACTTTCCCACCAGCGGCGAGATCAGCATCGGGGGCCGGGTGGTCAACGACCTCGCCCCCGGCAAGCGCGACATCGCCATGGTGTTCCAGTCCTACGCGCTCTATCCCCACATGACCGTGGGCGAGAATATCGGCTACCCGCTGAAGAAACGCGGCATCAAGGGCGCCGCACGGGCCGAGGCCGTGCAGAAGGCGGCCGACCTGCTGCAGCTGGGCGCGCTCTTGGACCGCAAGCCCAAGCAGCTGTCGGGCGGCCAGCAGCAACGTGTCGCGCTGGGGCGCGCGCTGGTGCGCGAGCCGCAGGTCTTCCTGCTGGACGAGCCGCTGTCCAATCTCGACGCCAAGCTGCGCAGCTACATGCGCGCCGAGCTGATCGAGCTGCACCGCCGGCTGGGCAAGACCATGGTCTATGTCACCCATGACCAGCTGGAGGCGATGACCATGGCCAGCCGCATCGCTGTGATGCATGGCGGCCATGTCCAGCAGTTCGACACGCCCGACGCGATCTACAACCGCCCGGCCAACCGCTTCGTCGCGGGCTTCATCGGCACGCCGCCCATGAACCAGGTCGAGGGAACGGTCGAGGGCGGCGATTTCGTGATCGCCGGCCACCGCGTGCCGATCGACCGCACCGCCTATTCGGCCGATCTGCATGATGGGCCGGCCGTGCTGGGCGTGCGGCCCGAGGCGATCAGCATCGGCAGCGGCGAGGGGCTGCCCGCCACCGTGCGGCTGGCCGAGAATACCGGGCACGAGACCATCGTCACGCTGGAGCTGCCCGACAAGCGGCGCATCTCGGCCCGGGTCGAGGCCGCGCGCCGGCTCGACGTGGGCCAGCCGGTGGCGCTGCGTCTCGATCCCGCGGCGATCCACCTTTTCGAGGCGACCGAGAACGGTGCCCGCCTCAATCTCGATGACACGCCCGCCTCGGTGATTCCGATGCGGTCCACATGAACTTCACGACACAAGGAGGCCGGGCATGAGCGGCACGCGCGATCTGGACAGGCGCTATGTCTTCCACCCCTTCAGCATGGCACAGACCCACGAGCAGGGTGGCGCACAGATGATGGCCCGCAGCGCCGAGGGCTGCTGGATCACCGATGATGACGGTCGGCGCTACCTCGACGCCATGGCCGGGCTGTGGTGCGTCAACGTGGGCTACGGGCGCGAGCGCATCGCCGATGCGCTGGCCGACCAGGCCCGGCAGCTGAGCTATTTCCACGGCTTCAGCTCGATGGCCACCGAACCCGCCGCGATCCTCGCCCAGCGGGTGATCGACAAGGCGCCGGACGGCTTTTCCAAGGTGTTCTTCGGCGCCTCGGGCTCGGATGCCAATGACACGCAGGCCAAGCTGGTCTGGTATTACAACAACGTGCGCGGCAAGCCCGAGAAGAAGAAGATCATCGCCCGCGACCGCGGCTATCACGGCGTCTCGGTGATGACCGGCGGGCTGACCGGGCTGCCGGGGCTGCATGCGGGCTTCGACCTGCCGCTGCCGATGATCCGCCACGTCTCGGCGCCGCACAACATCTGGACCCGCCATGCCGGCGAGGATGACGCCGCCTTCTCGGCCCGGCTCGCGCAGGAGCTCGAGGACCTGATCCTCGCCGAGGGCCCCGAGACCGTGGGCGCCTTCATCGCCGAGCCGGTGATGGGCGCGGGCGGCGTGATCGTCCCGCCCGAGGGGTATTTCCCGGCCATCCGGCAGGTGCTCGACCGTTACGACGTGCTGCTGATCGCCGACGAGGTGATCTGCGGCTTCGGCCGGCTGGGCCACTGGTTCGGCTCCCCGGCCACCGGCATGACACCGGACCTGATCTCGGTCGCCAAGGGCATCACATCGGGCTATGCGCCGCTGTCGGGCGTGCTGGTGGGCGACAAGGTCTGGCAGGTGATCTCGGGCGCGGGTGCGGCGAAATACGGCGTGTTTGGCCACGGCTATACCTACACCGCCCACCCGGTGATGGCCGCCGCCGCGCTGGCCAATCTCGACATCGTCGAGGAAGAGGGGCTCGTCGCGCGCGCCGCCGAGATGGGCGCCTATCTGAACACCGCGCTGGCGCGGGCCTTCGACGACCTGCCCATCGTGGCCGAGACGCGCGGCAAGGGCCTGATGGCGGCGGTCGAGTTCGCGCGGCCCACCGCCGAGGGCTGGCAGCGTTTCGACGCCGCGCAGACGGTGGGGCCGCGCATCGTGCGCGCGGCGCTTGAGGATGGGGTGATCGTGCGGGCGCTGCCCAATGGCGACGCGGTCAGCTTCTCGCCGCCCTTCACCGTGACCCCCGAAGAGATCGACCTGGCGGTCTCGACGGTGCGCAAGGCGGCCGGGGCCGTCTGCGACGCGCTGCGCGCCGATGACGCGCTCGCGCCCCTGTAAATTGACGAGGACAGACCCGTGGACAGAAACACCATCACATGGTCCGGCTGCATGCCCGCGATCACCACGCCCTTCACCGCGCAGAACGCGGTCGATCATGACGCGCTGGCCGCGAATATCCGCCGGCTGATGGCGCAGGGCGCCACCGGCGTCGTCGCCGCGGGCTGCACGGGCGAGTTCTGGGCCCTGCGCCCCGAGGAACGCGCCGAGATCTACGCCACCGCCCGCAAGGCCGTGGGCCCCGACGGCACTGCCATCGTCGGTGCCGCGGGCATCACCCCGCGCGACGTGATCGCCGCGATGAAGGATGCCGCGCAGGCGGGCGCCGATGCCGCGCTGGTCATGCCGCCCTTCTTCGCGCATCTCTCGCGCCCCGAGATCATCGCCCATTTCACCGCCGTCAGCGAGGCCGCGCCGCTGCCGGTGATGCTCTACAACATCCCCGGCAATGCCGGGAACGCGCTGACGCCCGACATCGTGGACGAGCTGGCCGATCTCGACAATGTGGTGGCGATCAAGGAAAGCTCGGGCGACTGGCTGAACTTCCACGGCACGCTGACCCGCGCGGGCGACCGCATCCGCGTGTTCTGCGGCCCCTCCTCGACCATCGGCATGCCGGCCATGCTGGCAGGCTGCGACGGGCTGGTGGACTGCTTCCCCAATGTCTGGGACGCGCTGCTGGACATCTGGCCCATGGTGCAGCAGGGCCGCATGGACGAGGCCTGGGCGATCCAGTCCTGCGCGCAGGAGCTCACCCAGCTCTTCATCACCGGGGGCCGCACGCTCTATCCCGCGACCAAGGCGGCGATGGACCACCTGGGCTTCCCCGGGGGCGGCGCCCCCCGCCCGCCGCTGCAACCGCTGCAGGGCGAGGCGCTGGCCGGCCTGCAGCGCGGGCTCGACCGGCTGCTGAACCAGCCCGTGCCGCGCCCGGTGGCGCAGCACCACGCCGAAACCGGCGCCTGAGCGGCGCCACGCAAAGACCGACCACAGGAAGGAACATCAATGGAACTGGGTCTCAAGGGCCGCCGCGCCATCGTCTCTGCCGCCAGCAAGGGGCTGGGCCGCGCCTGCGCCTTCTCGCTGGCCGCCGAGGGCGTGGATCTCGTGATGAACGCGCGCAGCGCCGATGCGCTGGAGGCCACCGCCGAGGAGATCCGCGCCGCGCATGGCGTGAACGTCACCACCGTCGCCGCCGATTTCACC
The DNA here is from genome assembly GCF_001482405.1 of Pseudoponticoccus marisrubri. GTDB lineage: Bacteria > Pseudomonadota > Alphaproteobacteria > Rhodobacterales > Rhodobacteraceae > Pseudoponticoccus > Pseudoponticoccus marisrubri. The sequence continues at coordinate 180,028 of NZ_LPXO01000005.1, read as the reverse complement.
GATGCCGAGGGCCGGGCAGAGATCCTGTCCAAGGCCGGCGAGACGGATATCCTCGTCACCAACCCGGGCATCCGGCAGATCCCCGGCGAATACGAGGACTGGACCCGCGCCGACTGGGACGAGTGGTTCAACGCGCATTTCTTCTCGTCGCTGGAAATGATCACCGGTGTGCTGCCGGGGATGCGCGCACGCAAGTTCGGCCGCATCGTCAACATCTCGGTCAGCTTCATCAAGTTCCCGCAGCCGCATTTCGCGCACAGCCATTCCGCGCGGCTGGCGCTGTCGGGGGCCATCGCCTCGCTGGTCAAGGAAACCGTGCGCGACAACGTGACGATCAACACGGTCTGCCCGGGCTTCTTCGACACCGACGCCCTGCACACCAACCTGCACAACCACGCAAGGCGCGGCAACACCACCTACGAGGCCATCGTCGAGAACCGCATCCAGAGCGTGCCCGCCGGGCGCTTTGCCGACCCAAGGGAATGCGGCGATCTGGTCACCTTCCTGTGCTCGGACCAGGCGGGTTTCATCGTGGGGCAGAACATCATCAACGATGGCGGCGTCTACCAGGGCCTGTTCTGATGGACCGGATCGTGATGATCTCGGGCGGGGCGCGGGGCCTTGGCGCCGCGCTCACCGCCCGCTGCCTTGCCGACGGGCACCGCGTCTCGGTCGGACTGCGCCGGCCCGAGGCGCTGGCCGAGGCCTTTCCCGATGCCGATCCCGATCAGCTTCAGGCGTATCGGTTCGATGCCGACGCGCCCGAGACCGCGCAGGCCTGGGTCGACGCGACCGTGGCGCAGATGGGCGCGCCCGATGCGCTGGTGAACAATGCCGGGATCCTCAAGATGGTGGATTTCACCCGCGGCACCGACGAGGATCTCGACGATCTCTGGCGTGTCAACGTCAAGGCGCCCTTCCGCCTGATCCGCGCCGCCCTGCCCCATCTCAAGGCCTCGGGGCGCGGCCGCGTGGTGTCGATCGCCTCGACGGATGCCAAGCGCTACCGCGATCCCAGCGCCTCGCTGGGCTACGTGATGACCAAGGGCGCGCTGCTGTCCATGACGCAGGCCGTCCGCTTCCAGGGCTGGGACGAGGGGCTGCGCGGCACCGCGATCTGCCCCGGCGCCATCGACACCGAGATGATCGCCGACATCCCCGGCGTCACGCCCAAGGACAAGCGCCTGCGCCCCGAGGACGTGGCCGAGATCGTCTCGCTGGTGCTGTCCCTGCCCAACCAGGCCAGCCTGCCCGAGATCGTGGTCAACACCCGGCTCGAGGCCTTCATCTGACCGGACAGGCGCGTCGTCAGGGCGCGCCTGTCTCCAGCATTTCGCTCCAGATGCGCCCCACCCATCCCGGAAACCCGGTCAGCCCGTCGAAGGCCGCGTCCTTCGAAATCACGGGACAGGCGATCTCGATCGCCGTGGCCGCGATCATCCGGTCGAACGGGTCCTTGTGCGCCCAGTCCATGCCGCCCGACAACATGGCCATCTCGGCCGTGTAGGGCGCGACAAGCCCGCCTTGCGCCCGCAGAAGCTGCGGCAGCCGGTCGACGATCCCTCCTACTTCGGGCCACTTGCCGGATCGGTGCTTGGCGGTGATCTCGTGAAAGCTGCAGGGGGGTACATAGACCGTACGGGCACTCTCGATCACGTCACGCGCGGGGCGCGACAGCTCCGACGGTTTGAACAGGCTCCAGACCCAGGTGTGGGTGTCGAGCAGGACAGTGCTCAGCTCCACAAGGCGCTCTCGTCATCCGGCATCGGTTCGAGGAAATCGGGAAGGTCCGTCACTGCGCCGTCGGCGATACCGATGCGGAAGGCCGGCTGCGGCTGCGCCGAGACCAGCCGCACGATCGGCTTGCCGCCGCGCGCGATCACTACCTCTTCGCCACGCTCGGCGGCGGCGATCAGCTCCGACAATTTCGCCTTGGCTTCGGCAATGTTCATCTGCATGGCACGACGTCCGATCCGAGGGCCCGGGTTGGTCCAAGCCTTGGACCAAGGTATGCCGCACCAAGCGAGTTTGCAAGAGCGTCTGCACGCGCTGAGCGGCGGGCAGAGGGGTAGCCCCCTGCCCGCCCGCAACTCACTCCGCCGCCATCGACTTCAGGTGCTTGCGCGCGTAGGCGCGCCAGGTGGTGGCCCAGACGCCGGGTTCGTCGAGCGCGCTGGTCAGCTGGTGGATCGGCGCGTTGTGCGGCGCGGTCTTGACGATCTCGGGATCGGAATAGGCCTCGCCGATCACGTGTTCCAGCACGTCGATCCAGTAGTCGATATCCTCCTTCGACCAAAGCTCGCCCGCCTCCGGCGTGAAGGGCTCGGCCACCAGGAAGGGCTCGTGGCTCAGCCACAGCGCGTCGATCCCGAAATCGGTCATCCGCATCGAGATGTCGAAGATCGAACAGCCTGTGTCCTGCGCCACCTGCTCGACCGAATGGCGCGTCATCTCCATGCGCGGCACGTCGATCCCGGGGTTGGAGCGGCTGACGCCCTTCACCTCGCCCAGGCGCTTGTCCATGTAATTGTTGGCCAGCACCGAGATGTCGGCCGCCTCGCGCAGCCCCTCGGCCCCCATGGCCCGCGCCCAGGCATAGGCCTTGAGCACCTGCGGCGCGTTGCCCATGAATTCGCGCACGCGCCCGATGCTCTGGGGCCGGTCGGTGTCCAGCGCATAGCCGTCCCCCTGCTTGACCACGACCGGGCCGGGCAGGAAGGGCACCAGGTGCTCGGCGCAGCCATAGGCGCCGACCGCCGGGCCGCCGCCACCCTTGGGCGCGCCGAAGGTCTTGTGCAGCATGTACATGCAGGCGTCGAAGCCCAGCTCGCGCGCGCGCAGCCGCGTCATCACCCCGTTGAAATTGGCATGGTCGTAGAAACACAGGCCACCGGCCTCGTGCACGATCCGCACCCATTCCTTGATGTCGGGATTGTAGATTCCCATGTCGTCGGGATTGTTCACCATCAGCGCCGCGGTGCGCGGGCCGACCACGGATTTCAGCTGTTCCAGCGAGGGATAGCCGTTCTCCTCGAGGCTCAGCGTGATCACCTCGAACCCGGCCGTGTTGGCGGTGGCGGGCGAACAGGGGTGCGTCTGGATCGTGGTGATGATCTGGTCGCGCTGCTGCAGCTCGCCCCGGCTGGCATGATAGGCGCGCGTCACGCAGGCATGGGTATAGGCCGCATCCGCGCCCCCGCCCGCCTGGAAGACGAACTGGTCCATGCCGCTGACTTCGCAGAGGAAATCGCTGAATTTGTCGTACATCTCCAGCACGCCCTGCAGCGTCTCGGCCTCCTGCAGCGGATGCAGCCCCTTGAGATGGTCGAGGCTGGCGCGCTCGCCGATCCGCGGGTTGTATTTCATCGTGCAGGTGCCGAAGAGCGAGATTCCCATCATGCCCAGCGTCATCTGGCTGAGATGCAGGTAGTGGCGCAGCGCGTCATGCTCGGTGATCTCGGGCAGCGCGGGCGCGGTCTTGCGCGCCGCCTTGCCCGGCAGATCCGGCGCCGGCGCGTCCTCGAAGACCACGCCGCGACGGCCGCTGCCGGTCATCTCCATCACCACCGGCTCGGACCATTTCGCGGCCCGGTAGCCGTTGGAGCGTTTCAGGTAATCCTTGATGGGGGCGGTCATGCCACGGCCTCCTTCACTGCTGCGACCAGCCGGTCGATATCGTCCTCGGTATGCGCTTCGGTCACGCAGAACAGCGCCGCGTGGCCCTCGATCCCCGGCTCTCCGGTCAGGTCCTTGCCGCCCAGCAGGCCGGCCGCGCGCAGACTTGCATTGACCTGCGCCACCGGCCTGTTGAAGGTCGCGACGAACTCCTTGAAGACCGGGCGCGACAGGTCGACCGACACGCCCTCCAGCCCGTCCAGCGCCTGCGCCGCGGCGCGCGACCGCGCCATGATCAGCCGGCCGATCTCGGCAAAGCCCTCGGGGCCCATCGCCGACATGTAGGCGGCATTGGCCAGCGCCCACAGGTAGACCGAGTTGCCGGTCCAGTCCTTGCCCTCGTCGCGCATCCCGTAGGAGGACTGGTGGAACAGCGCGAGGCCGAAGCCGTGCTCGCCCTTCACCCGGGTTTCCGAGATCGAGACGTTCAGCGTGTTGTATTCCCGCGCATAGCGCTCGTCATCGGGGCTGGCGATGAAGCCGCCCACGCCGCCGCCGGCATACATGTGCACGCCCAAGGGCTGGGTCGGGCCCACGGCCAGTGTCGCGCCATAGGCACCCGGCGCCTCCAACAGGCCCAGCGACAGCGGGTCGACCCCCACGATCGCCTCGGCGCCCGCCTCGCGCGCGATGGCACAGAGCGCGCCCGGATCGGGGTCGATCACGCCCAGGTAGCCCGGTGTCTCGAAATACAGCGCCGCGGCGCCATCTACCTTGGCGCGCAGGTCGTCGCGATCCATCGCGCCATCGGCGCCCACCTTGACCGGCACGATCTCGATATGGCGGGCCATCTCGACGGGTTCGCAATAGGTCTCCAGCACCATGCGGCGCTCGGGGTCCATAATCTCGGGGATGATGACCTTGCGCCGCCCCGTCATGCGCGAGGCCATGCGCACCGCATGCCCGATGGCACAGCCCCACGAGTAGACCGGCAGGCCCACGAAATCCATCTCGACCAGCGCACCGATCTGGCTGGTGAACTCGAACCAGGCCTGGTTGCGACCATGGTCCGAGGCGGGCGAGCCGAAGACCGAGGTCTGCCACTCGTAGCGGCCGACCACCTCGTCGCAGATCGCCGGCACGTAATGCGGCCAGGCCCCTGCCCCGCGGAAACAGGCCCCGGTCGGGAAGACCGTGTTCTTGCCCAGCATGTCGTCGAGATGCCGCGACAGCGCCACTTCCGAGGCCAGCTGCGGCGGCAGCTCCAGCGGGCGTTCCATCAGGTGATCCTCGGGGATCTGCGCGAACAGCGCCTCGACCGAGTTCACCCCCAGCGCGGCCAGCATCTCCTCCTTGGCCGACCCGCCGGAATTCGCCATCCATGGATGCGCTTTCATGTACCTCTCCTGTTGTTGTTACGCGACCACGCGCATCACCTGCCTGCGGCCCGGACCGGTGATCACCGGCCAGTACCCCGCAAGCGTGCCGTCCAGCGCGACATCGCCCGTGTCGATGGTCAGTTCCTGCGGGTTGAGCCCCGCCAGTTTCTCCGCCCCGCAGATCACGTCGATCGGCGGCATGCCGGCGGCGCGCAGCACCGCGGGCGAGATCTGCTGATTGCCGCGGCCCAGCACGAAGCCCTGCCCGCCCACGACCGTCAGCACGATGCGCACCCGCCGCCCGGCGACCCGCGCCATCAGCGCGCGCTCGTCCAGGTCGGTGCCGGTCACCAGCCCGCCCTCGGCCACGTCCACCCCCAGAAGCGAGCCGCCGCCCAGCCGGTCCTTCAGCGCCTTCATCGTGGCGCCGGGCCCCAGCACGTAAAGCGTGTCCTCGCGCATCCCTGCCACATAGGCGGCCAGCGCGGCGTCCATCTCGCCCACCGGGTCGGTGTTGCCCGCCTTGGGGTTCTGCCGCGCGCCAGCGAGGTCCAGAGGCGTGCGCGCCACGGTATAGAGCCGCGCCGACAGCCGCCCGGCCCGCCGCGCCGCCTCGTCGAGATCGAGGATCTCGACCATCTCGGTCCGCTGCCGCGTGTCCGACAGGAAAGCCGCCGTCATGCGGCCGGCCCGTTCGGGGCTGCGCGCAAAGACGCCGGAATGCATCTTCACGCCCGAGGGGATGCCCAGGATCGGGATGCCCGTGTCATTGGCCGCGCAGATGTCGCGCGCCGTGCCGTCGCCGCCGGCAAAGAGGATCAGATCCACCTGCCCCGCCATGGCGCGCACGCAGGCCTTGGTATCCTCGGCCGTGCCCTGCAGCACGTCGGGTCCGACAGGTGTCACCGTGCCCGTATCGGGCAGGACCGGCCCGGCCAGCACCTCGGCGTCGCAACTCTCGCGGAAGGCGGACAACGCCCGGGCAGCCCGCATCGGCGCCTGCGAGACACGCCCTTCGGCCGCGGCCCGCGCGCCGATATCGGCCTCGTCGCTGCCCTTGCGCGCCATGGCACCGCCCAGCCCGGCGACCGGATTGATGATCAGCCCCAGCCGTGCCACCTGCCCTTGATCCCGCTCATTCGTACTTTTGTTCGCATGATGAAACCTTGCCGATTCCCCATGGAACACGCAAGCAAAATTCCCCATCCTGCACTCAGGCATTTTGCCCCGGCGAACCGGCAAGCTCTTGCGGATCTCAGAACCACCTACACAGAGACACGTCGTTGCCGTCCCGCGGGCGACGGGTCCCGTCCCGAGAAACGTTCGCCGAGATGATGTTTCAGCCGGCGGCTTTTCCGACCGAGCCCCGAAGCGAGGCGTTGGCCGAGTTCAGGCAAGCCCAACGGACGTGCCATTGCGACACGCCTCGTTTTGACGCAGAGGCTTTGCGCCCAAGGAAAACAATACCACGTGGCAGCAGCCCGCGATCAGGACCGGGACGGGTTCGCGTTATTCCGGGGCTCAGACGACGCCGCCATCGACCACGATGCATTGGCCGGTCACCATGCGGGCGGCGTCCGAGGCCAGCCACATGGCGCAATCGGCGATGTCCGACGGGCGGATCAGGTCGGGGATGCATTGCAGGGCGTGGGATTCGGCCACCCAGTCCTCGCTCACCTGTCCGGCCACCCGGTCGGTGACAACGCGGCCCGGCGCGATCGCGTTGGCGCGGATGCCTCTCGGGCCGAGATCCCGCGCCAGTCCGCGCGTCAGGCCGACGATCCCCGCCTTGGCGGTGTGATAGGCGGTCAGGTTTCCCGCCAGCTTCATCCATGCGGTGGAGGAGAGGTTCACGATGGCCCCGCCCCCGGCCGCGGCCATGCCCGGGGCGACGAGGCCCGACAGGATCGCGTGGTGGTCGAGATTGACCGACAGCATCCAGCGCCACTGCGCCTCGGTCTGGTCATCGAAGGGGATGCGCCGGTCTACGCCCGCGTTGTTGACCAGAACGGTGACCGGCCCTTGCGCCTCGATGGCGGCCCCGGCCATGGCGCGGATCGCCTCGCTGTCGGCCAGATCGCAGACCTGCGTCTCGATCCGGTCGGAGGCGGCCGCCGTCCCGGCCAGGCCCTCGGCGTTCAGGTCCACGGCGCTGACACGGGCGCCGGCGGCCGCGAAGCCCAACGCGGTGGCGCGCCCGATGCCCGAAGCGGCCCCCGTGACCATCACGTGCCGGTTGCTGAAATCGAAAGCGGGGCTCATAACGCGACCTCGCGCACGGGCTGGCCGGCCACATCCACGTCAATGGCGAAGAGCGCGCCCGACAGCGGTGCTTCCTCCAGCACGCTGGCCGGCAGGCGGATCGAGGCGGAGGTGATGAAAAGCCGCTTCAGGTCCGCCCCGCCGAAACAGCAGCTGGTGGGCCGCGGCACGGGCAGGTCGATCTCGCGCTTCAGGGAACCGTCCGGCGCGTAGCAGGCCACGCGCCAGCCGTCCCAGATCGCCACCCAGAGATTGCCCTCGCTGTCGACGCAGAGCCCGTCGGGCTTGCCATCGGCGGGGTCGAAGGTCAGAAAGCTGCGCCGGTTCGACAAGGCGCCGGTTGCGCCGTCGAAATCATAGGCAAAGACGATGCCGAGCGCGGTGTCGGTGAAGTAGAAGACGCGCCCGTCCGGGCTCCAGTCCAGCCCGTTCGAGACCTGGAACCCGCCATCCACCGCCTTGGCGTCGGTCACGCTGTCGAACCGGTAGAGCGAGCCCGAGGGCATCGAGGCATCGAGGCTCATCGACCCGGTCCAGACGCGGCCCGCAGGGTCGGTCTTGGCATCGTTGAACCGGTTCGAGGGCATATGCGCCTCGGGGTCGAAGATGGTCTGCAGCTTGCCAGTCACCGGGTCATAGCGCTCCAGCCCGTTCTGTGTGACGGCCACCATGGCATTGCCAGCGGCGGGCAGGACGGCGCTGACCAGGTAAGGCGCCTGGATCATCTGATCCTCGCCGCGCTTCGGGTCGTAGCAGTGGAAGGCCGGTGCGGCGACATCGACCCAGTGCAACAGCCCCTCGCGGGCGTCCCAGACCGGGCCTTCGCCGACGATGGCCCCGGCGGCCGAGAGGCATTCCAGCCCCTCCTCGACATGCGCCGTACGGCGCGGGTTGGGCGTGATGCTCACGGGGGCGCTCCCGATATTGCCCATGACCCGGCGCGCCGCTTCCATCAGGTCGCGTCCGATCACGTGGCGGCGTTCGTAAGGCAGGCGGCTGGCCAGGGCGGTGACGACGATCGCCCCGTGCCCCATGCCGGGCGGCCCGTTGACCGGCACCGCGATGACCACGACCCCGTCGAGGCTGCGCGAATGGGCCAGCGAATAGCCCCGCGCCCGGCTGATGGCGAAATCCGCCAGAAGCGAGGATTGCTCATCCGCCGACAGCCCCCCGATCATGCCGTTGACCCGGTGGGGCGGCATGGCCGACAGGATCGCATGGCCCGAGGCGCTGGCCAGCGCGGGCAGTTCGCGGCCGATCTCGACCCCGATGGCCAGCGGGTTCGAGGGGCGGCGCACGTCGACATAGATGATCCGGTCGCCTTCCAGCACCGCGAGGCTGACGGTCTCGTTCAGCTCGCCCGACAGGCGCAGGACCTCGCTTTCGGCAGCGCTGCGCAGGTCGAAACTGGCCATCGACTTGCTGGCCAGTTCGATCAGCCGGTGCCCCAGCGCATAGGTCTTGAGCCGCGGGTCGTGACGCACGTAGCCGAACTCGGTCAGCGCGCCCAGCAGGCGGTAGAAGGTCGCCTTGGGCAGACCGGTCGCGGACAGAAGCTCGGTCGAGGTGGCCGGGCGCCCGATCTCGTCGAGGATCTCGAGGATCTGCAGGCCCTTGACCAGCGTCCCCGCGCCCGGGAAGCGTTCAGCGATTTTCTCGAACCTGTCCAATGCTCAGCCCGCGACCTCGTTGGTATCGGGGTCGAATACATGAATCTTGTCGACCGGGAAAGAAAGGTTGAGCGTCTCGCCATCCCGGTAGCGCCGGTCGTCGATCACGCGGATCAGCATGGACTGGGCATCACGCTCCTCGTCATTGGCCAGCGCGGTGCGGTCCAGTTCCAGCATGTTCTGACCGGGCGTGTGGAAATGCAGGATCTTCTCGGTCCCAAGGTTCTCGACCAGGGTCAGGCCGACCGACGGTCCGCTCTCGGCCACACGCAGATGCTCGGGGCGGATGCCGAAGATCATGTCGCGCCCCGCCATGGCGGCGCATTTCGCCGGCAGCGCGATCTTGGTCTCGCCGAACCGGGTGACCGGACCGTCGGCGCCGGTCGCCACCGTGCCGTGGAAGAAGTTCATGCCGGGCGAGCCGATGAAGCCGGCGACGAAGATGTTGTTCGGCGTGTGGAACAGGTCCTCGGCGCTGCCCACCTGCTGGATCTCGCCGCCCTTCATGACGACGATCTTGTCGGCCATGGTCAGCGCCTCGGTCTGGTCGTGGGTGACATAGATCGTGGTCACCCCCAGCCGCTTCTGCAGCTTGACGATCTCGGAGCGGGTCTGCACGCGCAGCTTGGCATCGAGATTGGACAGCGGCTCGTCCATCAGGAAGGCCTTGGGCTCGCGCACGATGGCCCGGCCAAGCGCCACGCGCTGGCGCTGGCCGCCCGACAGGGCGCGCGGCTTGCGGTCGAGGTATGGGGTCAGTTCCAGCACGCGCGCCGCCTCTTCGACGCGGGTGTTGATGTCGCGCGCGGCCATGCCCTGCATCTTCAGGCCGAAGCCGATATTCTTGCGCACCGACATGTGCGGGTAGAGCGCGTAGTTCTGGAAGACCATCGCGATGTCGCGCTTGCCGGGGCCCAGCTCGGTCACGTCGCGCCCGCCGATGCTGATGGTGCCGCCGGTGGTGGCCTCGAGCCCGGCCAGCATCTTCAGCGCGGTGGACTTGCCACAGCCCGAGGGGCCGACGAAGACGCAGAACTCGCCATCGGCGATGTCCAGGTTGAAGTCACGGATCGCCTCGACCGCGCCATAGCTTTTCTTGATCTGATCGAATTGGACGGTTGCCATGTATCTGCTCCGTTACTTCTCGGACCCGGCAGCCAGGCCACCGACGAGGAAACGTTCAAGGAAGAGGTAGACGATGATGATCGGGATGGAGGCCATGATGGAGCCCGCCATGATGACGTTCCACTCGGTCACGAACTCGCCCTTGAGCGAGGCGATGCCCATCTGCAGCGTCCAGCTTTCATCCGTCGTGGTCAGGAAGGTGCGCCCGAACAGGAAATCCGACCAGCTGACCACGAAGGCATAGAGCGCCGTCGCCGCCAGCCCCGGCGCCGCCACCGGCAGCACGATGCGCCAGATCGTGCCCAACGGCGAGCAGCCATCCACCAGCGCGGCCTGTTCCAGCTCGGGCGGCATGGTGTCGAAATACCCTTTCAGCATCCAGGTGCAGAAGGGCACGATCAGCGTCGCCTGCGCGATCACCACCGACCAGAGCGAGCCCACCAGACCGGTGGAGCGGAAGATCGCAAACAGCGGGATGATCAGCAGCGTGGCCGGCAGCATCTTGGAGGTCAGGATGAACAGCCCCAGGCCCTGCCCGCCGCGCAGCCGGAAGCGCGACAGCGCATAGGCGGCAAGGATCGAGACCGCCAGCGAGATCGTCATCGTGGCAAAGGCGATCAGGATCGTGTTCGAGAACCACAGCATGAACGGGTGTTTCGCCAGCAGGTCGGCAAAGACGTTCCACTGCGGATCGGTGGGCCAGAACTGCGGCGGATAGGCGCGCAGGTTGGACGAGGGCTGCAGCGCCGTCACCACCATCCAGTAGATCGGGAAGAGCAGCAGCGCGCAGGTCACGATGACCGTGGCATAGAGCGCGAAAGTGCCCAGCGGGTGTCTTTTTTGCATCGTTGTCCCCTCAGTGCACCGATTTCGCCATGCGCCCGACCAGCGCCCGGCTGATGACCGCGCAGAGCACCATGGTCAGAACGCCCACCGCGGCCCCCTGCCCCATGCGGAAGAACTCGAAGCTCTGCTCGTAGGTCAGGATCGACAGGGTCGTCGTCGCGCCCAGCGGCCCGCCCTGCGTCAGCACGTGGATGATGGCGAAGTCGCGGAACACCCAGAGCGTGGTCATCACCAGCGTCACGCCGACCACGGGCAGCATGTTGGGCAGGGTGATGTACCAGAAGCGCTGCCAGACCCCGGCGCCGTCCACCTTGGCGGCCTGGTACTGTTCCTCGGGGATGGATTGCAGGCCGGCCAGCAGCATGATCGACATCAGCGGGTAGCCCTTCCAGATCATCACGAAACAGACCGCGGCGAAGGCGGCATTGGGGTCGGAACCGAAGGCGATGGGCTCGCTCACCATGCCCGATCTCATCAGCAGCCAGTTGACCAGCCCGAAGGAGCTGTCGAGCATCCAGGCCCAGATCACCGTGGCAACCACCTCGGGCACCGCCCAGGGCAGCGCCACGAAGAGCCGCGCGGCGGCCCGGCCGCGGAATTTCTGGTTCACCAGCATCGCGGTGGCAAAGCCGATGATGACCGACAGGCCGCCCACCACGGCCACAAGCTTGAAGGTGACCCAGAGCGCGTGCCATGTCTCGCCCGAGCCGAAGAGCCATTGGTAGTTCTCCAGCGTCCAGGGCTCGGCCCCGTCGCCGATCCGCGCGATGCGCACGTCCTGCATCGAGATGCTGACGGAGAGCAGGATCGGGTAGACGATGATCACGGCCATCAGCAGCACCGCGGGCGCCAGCAGCAGGTAGCCGAACTTGGCACGGTGTCGCGGGGCGCTGAAATCGATGGTCGCGAACAGCCCGCCCGACGATCTGCCGCGATGGGGGGTGGTGGTGTCGGTCATGTGTCCATTTGCCCTTGTCTGGCCGGATGCGGCCGGATCTGGCCGGGCCCCGCGCGGGGGCCCGCACCGGTTGGCGGTCAGGTCAGTCCTTGATGCGCGTGACCTGCTCCTGCAGGCGCGCGGCGGCCTCTGCCGGGTCAAGATCCTGCAGGATCATCTGCTGGGCAACCTTGTAGAAGATCTTGACGACCTCGTTGTTCTCCAGCTCGAGCCCCTTGGGCAGGCGGTCGACATTGGCCGCCGCGGCATCCTCGGCCGCCTGCGCCAGCACTTCGAAGGACGGGTTGTCGGCCTTCAGCTGGGTATAGTCCACGCCCGGACGCGGCGCCGGGGTCTTGGACCACGACGCGAAGCGCTGCTGGTACTTGGGCGAGGCGGTCAGCGCGATGAAATCCCAGACCAGTTCCTTCTTCTCGTCCGACATCTCGGCCGACATGCCCAGCACGTTCGAGGTGCCGCCCAGCGGCGGCGAGAAGGGCGAGTTGGTGATCGCGAGGTTCTTCTGCACTTCCGGCGCGGCGCTGCGGAAGGTGTTGTTGATCCAGCCGCCATCGACGGTCATGGCCAGCCGGCCTTCCAGCAGCAGCTGGCGCACATCGGCCGAGCTCAGCTCTTTCGGGGTCAGGCCTTCGGTGAAGAGCTGCTTGTAGCGGGCCAGCCCCTCGATCACCTCGGGCCGGTCGAAGGCGGGCTCGCCATCCACGGTCCAGCTGCCGCCGGCATCCAGCACGAAGTTCAGCGCTTCCTGCATGACGCTGGCCGCGTCGTCGAAGGGCAGCGCGATGCCGTACTGGTCGATGATGCCGTCGCCGTCGGTGTCCTTCTTCAGCGCGCGCGCCGCTTCGAGGTAGCTGTCCCAGTCGGTCGGGATCTCGACGCCGGCCTCCTGGAAGATCCGTTCGTTATGCGCCAGCACGAAACCGGTATAGAGCAGCATGATGCAGACGGTGTCGCCGTTCCATTCGCAGGTGGACTGGCCGGCCCAGCCCTCGAGATCCAGGCCGGACTGCTCGATCCACGGGTCCAGCGGCTCCATCCAGCCTTCGTTGGCGAAGGGCTGGAACTCGAACGCGGCCAGGTGCACGATGTCGGGCGGGTTGCCGCCGGCGAACATGGTGAACATCGTGTCGGCATATTCGGCCCGCGCCACGCGGGACATGTTGATGGTCACGCCGGGATGGGTGTCCTCGAACTCGGCGATGATCTCGTTCCACCAATCGCCATAGCCCGGCTCGTCCTTCATCCAGCTGACGAAGGTCAGCTCCTCGGCGGCGGCCGGCAGGGCGGTCAGCAGGGTGCTGGCGGCCAGCATGGCGCCGATTGCGGTATTCCTCAGGGTTTTCATGGGGTCTCCTCCTCTTGAGACTTGAAGCGTCAGCAATGGTGTCAGATGGGCCATGCCGTCCGCATTGGGTGCGACGCCGTGGCCCGGGGTCTCGGGCACGTGGAAATGACCGTCCTCGCAGCGCGCCGCCCCCTCCAGCAGCGTGGCATTGGCGGGGTAGATCGTGTGCTGGAACTCATGTGCCTCGGCGCCGGCGGCCAGCGCGGCGCGGAAGCTGGCATTGGCGAAGATGCCCATCCCGATGGTCGCATGCGGCATGATCGCGGCGCCGGCCTCGCGCGCCAGCCCGGCGATGCGCATGAATTGGGTGATGCCGGTATGGCCCATCTCGGGCTGCACGATCCGCGCGGCCGCGCGACGGGGCAGGTAATCCCATGTCGTGCGCCATTCCTCTCCCAGCGCCAGCGAGCAGGCGATGCCCTGGCCGACCTCGATCTGGGCGGCGATGTCCTCGGCCGCGACCGGGGCCTCGATGAACCACGGATCAAAGGGCGCGATCTCCTGCCCCAGTGCGATGGCTGCCTCTGCCGTGCGCGTCCAGTGCACGTCGACGGCGATCTTCTGTACCTCGCCAAGGCCGCCGCGCAGGCTCTCGAACTCGCCGCGCACGTCGCCGCCGTCGCTGTGGCTGACCGGGATCTTGACCATGTCGAAACCCTTGGCCTGCCAGCCTTGGGCGAGTTCCAGCCGCGCCTGTTTGGTCGGCTCCGGCAGGCCCGAGACATAGGCAGGCACCTGCCCCGCCCCGGGCGTGCCCAGCGTCGCCTGCAGGCTTTCGCCACGGCTGCGCGCATGAAGATCCCAAAGCGCGATATCCAGCGCGGCCAGCGTGTCGGCCAGGTAGCCGCCCCAATAGCCGCGGACGCGCTGCAACTCGTACAGCTTGTCCCAGACCGCGTCGGGGCGCGCCGGGTCGAGCATCATCAGGTAGGGGCCCAGCAGATCCTCGATCAGCGCGGCGACGATCCCCGGCGCCACAAGGCCATAGGTCTCGCCCCAGCCGGTGGCACCGCTGCTGTCGGTCAGCCGCAGCACGACCGAGCGGTCCATGCGCGGATAGACCGTACCGTTGAATTTCCGCACGATGTGATGGCTGCCAAGCGCGAATTCACCGGCGCCGAGATTGCCGAGATAGCTCTCGCCCCGGCTGCGCTCGAAGGCAAAGACCTCGATCCGTGCGATGCGCTCATGCATCGGCCATCTCCGGCACCTGCACCGTGCGCTCGTAGAGCTCCAGAGCCAGCTCCTTCAGCTCGGCATCCATCTCGGGCAGCGGCTCGCGCACGTCGTCGCACTCGATCAGGCCGCGGCTCTTCAGGATCAGCTTGGTCAGCCGCATCCGGTAGGGCGCCTGGATCAGCAGCAGCGGCAGCGAGCGTTCGTAGAGGCGCAGCGCTTCCTTGCGGTCATGCGCGACATAGGCGCGATAGAGCGCCACGTGCAGCTCCAGCAGCTCGATGGCGGGCATGGTCGCGATCGCGCCGCGGTCCAGCTCTTCCAGCAGGTAGCGCGCCCCGCCGCCACCGATCACACCATCCAGATCCGGGCCGCAGCCGGCCACCAGCCTTGAGACCTTGGGCCCCGAGGGGATGCCCTCTTCCTTGACATAGCGGATCGCGGGCACCTCGGCGGCCAGCTTCAGCATCTCCTCGGCGCTCAGGTCTGCGCCGCGCGGCTTGAACAGGTTCTGCAGGATGATCGGACGGTCCGGCCCCAGCGCCTCGGCGATGCGGGCGAACCACGTGCCGGCCTGATCCGCCATCGCGGGCACGGCCATCGCCATGATGCCGTCGGCGCCATGCTCGACCGCCATGCGCGTGATCTCGACCATCTCGGCGGGGTCGGCAGAATTCACCCCCGCGATGACCGGCACCCGGCCGGCGGCCAGTCGCGTCACCAGGCCCAGGCAGCTGCGCCGCTCGTCGGCGCTCAGGAACAGGTCTTCGCTTGCCACGCCGGGATAGACCAGCGCCGCGGCCCCGGCCTCGATCGCGTGGACGGTGACCCGTTTCAGCGACGGCTCGTCGGCTTGGCCGTCGGCGCCGAACGGCGTCGGAACGATCGGCAGGATGCCCTTCAGGGGTCTATTCATCGTTTGTCCCATTATGTGCAACTAACGTTTCATAGTTGAAACATAAGATCAGGCGCCGTAGCCTGTCAACGCGTTTTCACAGGACAGGAGCCGGCACATGTCACGCATCGCCTTCATCGCGGTTGATTGGGGAAGCACCGCCTTCCGGGCCTGGGCGCTGGATCACGGCGGCGCCGTGCTGGCCACGCGCACCGGGCCGGACGGGTTGAAATCCATTGAGAACAGGGCATTTTCTGAGGTTCTCGACCGCCATTGCGGCGACTGGTGCGCCGCCGCGCCGGAGGCCCCCGTGCTCATGCAAGGCATGGTGGGCGCGCGCGGCGGCTGGGTCGAGGCGGCCTATGCCCCCTGCCCCGCGCGGTTCGGGCAACTGACGGCACAGGCCACGCGGTTCGAGGCGGATGGTCGGACCATCGTGATTCTCCCCGGCGCCACGGTGGCCGACGACAGCGGCGGTCATGACGTGATGCGCGGCGAGGAGGTGCAGATCTTCGGCGCGGCCGAGCTGACCGGGCGCGGGACCGCCCAGATCTGCATCCCCGGCACCCATTGCAAATGGGCCGAGCTGCGTGACGGCGTCCTGACCGGTTTCCGCACCTTCGTGACCGGCGAGATGTACCAGTTGCTGCTGCAACACTCGCTGGTGGGCGCCCTTTCCGAGGGCACGGACCTGCGGGACGGTGCCTTTCGCCGCGGGCTGGACCGGGGGGCCGCGCTGCCCCTCTCGCACGCGGTCTTCGCCGCGCGGGCCAGCACCCTGACCGGCAACATGGCGCCGGCCGAGGTGGCCTCGTTCCTGTCGGGCGTGCTGATCGGCGCGGAATGGGCCGCGCAGGACCAACCCCGGGACGTGCTGCTAATGGCCAGCGGCGTCCTGGCCGATCGTTACGCCGCCGCGCTGACGCATTTCGGCACGCCCTTCGAGAGCGTGGATGCGGACGCGGCGACGCTGGCCGGGCTGACCCGCGCGGCCCGCAGCCCCTGGCCCGAGCGGGTGGCGGCGTGACCGAAGCACCCGCGCTGACCCTCAACCATGTCGCCCTTGCCGCCCCCGACCCCGGGCGGAGCATGGCGTTCTACGCCGCCTTCGGCTTTCGTCCGGGGTTCCGACGCACCGATGACGCGGGGCGCATTGCCCTGCAGCAGATGTGGCGCGGCACCGTCTTCGTCGAACTGCTCGCAGACCGGACAGACCCCGCGCCGGGTCATTTCGGCCTGCACTGCCCTGACCTCGAAGCGGTGCTGGACCACCTCGCAGCGCAGGGCATCGCACCGCTTTACCCGCCCCGGCGCGGCCAGTCCGGCGTGCTCTGGACCTTCTTCGAGGATCCCGCCGGCAACCTGGTGGAGGTCACGGCCCCTTGCCCCGGCTGAGCCTCGATGACGGCCAGTCGCTTGCGCTGGTGGCGCTGTTCAGCGGCGTGGCCTCGGGCGTGGCGATCAAGGCGATCGGGCCGATGCCGCCGGGTCAGGCCATCGCGCTGCGCGCGGTGCCGGCCGTGCTGCTGATCGCGGCTTTTGTTGTGGTCCGGCGCAAGGGTCCGGCGCGGCTGGTCGGGCCACGGGGACTTGTCCGGGCCGGGCTGGACGCGGTGGCCGCGCTGACCTTCTCGCTGGCGATCTTCGAGCTGCCCCTGTCGCTTCTGGCCAGCATCCACGCCACCCTGCCGGTCCTGTCGGTGATCCTGTCGGGCGTGGTACTGAAGGAGCGTCTGCGCCCGGGCAACTGGGCGGCGCTGGCGCTGGCCTGCGCAGGCACGCTGCTGGTCCTGCAGCCGGGGCTGACCTTCTCGCCGCTGGGCATCGCCCTCGCGCTGGTCTCGACTCTGGCTTATGCGCTGCGCGACGTGACCACCCGGCAATTGCCGCGCCGGACCGACACGTTCCGCATCGCGCTGGTGTCGATGGTGCTGGTCGGCGCGGTATCGGCCCTTTTGCCCGCGGGCGGACGATGGGTGTGGCCAACCGCGTCCGATACGCTGCTGATCGGGCTGGCCGCGCTGGGGCTCGTCGGCGCCAATGTACTGATCATCGTCGCGCTGCGCTGGACCGAGCTCAGCCGCATCGCGCCCCTGCGCTATTCCAGCGTGCTCTGGTCGCTGGCCTTCGATGCCGCGCTTTGGGGCTACCTGCCCGATCCGCTGGCGGCCTGCGGCATCGCCCTGATCGTGGGCGCGGGGCTCCTTCAGCTTCACACCGCGTCCGACAACAGATTCAAGGACATGACATGAGTGCTCGACCCAATATCCTCTTCCTTCTGCCCGACCAGCTGCGACCGGATTTCCTTGGCTGTTACGGGGCGGAGTTCCTCAGGACCCCGGCCATCGACGCGTTGGCCGCACAGGGCACGCGCTGGCAGACCGCGATCTCGCCATCGCCGATCTGCGTGCCGGCCCGGGCGTCGATGCTGACCGGCCAGCACGCCCATGCCACCGGCATCATGCACAACCTGTGCTGGCTGCGCCCCGACCGGCACAAGATGGGCCTTCGCACCTGGCCCGAGATCCTGGCCACCGAGGGCTACCGGACCTCGGCGATCGGCAAGATGCATTTCTATCCGTGGGACCGCTCCGAAGGGTTCCAGCATCGCGTCATCGCCGAGGACAAGCGCCACATCCACGTGCGCGACGACTATCACCACGCGCTGGCGGCCGAGGGCTTTACCAAGCTGCACGGCAAGGAAATGGCGGGCTACCACGAGACCAAGGGCGCCTGCATCAACCCGCTGCCCGATCACCTGCAGCCCGACCGCTGGGTGGCGCAGCGCGCCGCCGATCACCTGCGCAGCCTGCGGGGCGACCAGCCCTTCGCCATGATGGTGGGCTTTCCCGGGCCGCATTGCCCCTATGATCCGCCGGCCGAGGCGCTGGACCGCGTCGACCCGTCCGCCCTGCCCGATCCGCTGCCCCGCACAGCCGAGAGCGAGACCCACATGGACGCGCATGTGGCAGCCTACAAGCGCGACTGGGCCGGGCTCGACTATTCCCGGCTGAGCGCGGCGCAGGTCCGGGCCATCCGGCATCACTATGCCGTTTCGGTCGAGCGGCTGGACGAGGACGTGGCCCTGCTGGTGGAGACCCTGCGTCAGACCGGTCGGCTGGAGAACACGATCATCGTCTTTGCCTCGGACCACGGCGATTACCTTGGCGATTTCGGGCTGATGGGTAAGGGGTTCTTCCACGAACCCTCGATCCGGGTGCCGCTGATCGTGGCCGATTTCCGCGCGCCGGCGGCGCGGGTCGAGACCGCGCCGGCCTCGCTGCTGGACCTGTTTCCGAGCTTCCTGCACTGGGCCGGGGCCGCGCCGGCGCCGCAGGCCCAGGGGCTCCGCCTATCCGAGCCTGACAGCGACCGCGCCATTGCGGGCGCCACATCCGGCGGCTTCATGCTGCGCACGCCGCGCTGGAAACTGGTGCGCTACGGCAACGGCACGCAGGCGCTGTTCGACCTCGAGGCCGATCCCGGTGAACAGGAGAACGTGATCGACGCCCACCCCGCGACCCGGGCCGAGCTGGACGCGGCCCTGACGCGCAGCCTGTTGCAGGGCTTTGCCACGGGCCATGCCGACAAGGCCGTGGCAGCGGCGAAATCTCCGCCCGAGGGGCCCTTTCACGACCCGTTCTGGCAACGCCCCTATCCCGCGCCGCCCGCGACGCAATAGGTGCCGGCGGGCTGGCCCGGCTCCTTAGATATTCTCGCTGCGGATGGCTTCGCAGACGGCGTCGGTGACCTCCTGTGTGGTGGCGGTGCCGTCCACATCGGGTGTCAGGATGCCGTCGGCGCAAACCTTTTCCACAGCGCGCATCAAGCGGGTGGCGGCGGCAGGTTCGCCGAGATGGTCCAACATCTGGCTGGCCGTCCAGAAGGTGGCGACCGGGTTCGCGATGCCCTTGCCGGTGATGTCGAAGGCCGAGCCATGGATCGGCTCGAACATCGAAGGATACCGTCGCTCGGGGTCGATATTGCCGGTGGGGGCCACGCCAAGGCTGCCCGCCAGCGCACCGGCGAGGTCGGACAGGATGTCGGCGTGAAGGTTGGTCGCGACGATGGTGTCGAGACTCTTGGGGTCCTTGACCATGCGCACGGTCATCGCGTCGACCAGCATCTTGTCCCAGGTCACGTCGGGAAAGTCCTTGGCCACCTCGGCGGCGATCTCGTCCCACATCACCATGCCGAACCGCTGGGCGTTGGATTTCGTGACCACCGTCAGGAGTTTCCGAGGCCGCGAGCGGGCCAGCTCGAACGCATAGCGCATGATGCGCGTGACGCCGGTGCGGGTGAAGATCGACACCTCGGTGCCCACTTCCTCGGGCATGCCCTGGTGGGCGCGCCCGCCATTGCCGGAATACTCCCCCTCGGAGTTCTCGCGCACGATGACCCAGTCGAGGTCACCCGGCCCGACACCGGCCAGCGGCGAGGTGATGCCCGGCAGGATCTTGGTCGGGCGCACATTGGCATACTGGTCGAAGCCCTGGCAGATCGGCAGGCGCAGGCCCCAGAGTGTCACGTGGTCGGGCACATCCGGCGCGCCCACCGCTCCGAAGAAGATCGCGTCAAAATCCTTGATCTGCTCGCGCCCGTCCTCGGGCATCAGCGCGCCGGTCGACTTGTAGCGCTCCGAGCCCCAGTCGAATTCGGCGACCTCGAAGGTGAAGCCGCCATCGCGGCGGGCCAGCACCTCGAGCGCCTGCAATCCTGCGGCGATCACCTCTGGGCCGATGCCGTCGGCCGGAATCGAGGCGATCCTGTAGCTCCGGGGGGCCTGCCTTGCCGCCGTGGCGTCTTTCGGGGTCGTCATGCTGTCTCCTCCTCGTGAACGCGCGGTCCCCGTTCGGGCCCGCGCCTGATCGCGTGCTGTCGGGCATCTCGCCTTTTCCCGGACCATATGCACCTTCGCACCAAAGGGGCGAGGGCCGTGTCAGCCATAAAGCCACCAGATCCCGGCGCAGGCCACGAGCCCGCAGACAAGGTTCATCGGCACCCCGATCCGCAGGAAATCGGCGAAACGGTAATTGCCGGCGCCATAGATCAACGTGTTCGTCTGGTAGCCGATCGGGGTCGCGAAGCTGGCCGAGGCGCCGAACATCACTGCCATGGTCAGCGCCCGGGGATCCATCCCGGTGCTGTCGGCAAGCCCGATGGCGATCGGCGTGTAGATGATCGCCACGGCATTGTTGGTGACCGTCTCGGTCAGGACCGAGGCCAGCAGGTAGACCGTCAACAGGGCAAGGAACGGCGGAAACCCCGCGATAGTGGGCGCCACCGCGTCCACCAGAATCGCGACGGCGCCAGTGTTCTGCAATCCCAAGCCAACGACGAGCATCGCGAAGATCAGCACGAGGATCGAGCCGTCGACAAGGCTCCAGGCCTCGTCGGAATCGATGCAGCGCGAGACGAGGATCGCCGCCACGGCGAGGATGGAGAGCGTGGCGATCTCGGAGATCCCGAGCGCTGCAAGCCCCACCACACCGGCCAGCGCGGCCAGCGCCAAGGGTGCGCGCCGGCGCCGGTAGGCGCGGCCCGTGGGGCGGCTGACAGAGACGAGCTGCGCCTCGTCCTCGAGCGCCTGGAAGGCGTTGCCCGGCCCCTCGAGCAGCAGCTTGTCGGCCGGGCGCAGGCGGAGCGCGCCCAGCTCGCTGCCCAGGCCCTGGCCGTGGCGACGCGCGCCCAGCACCCGCACGCCGTAGCGGCGCCCCAACCCCATGCGGCTGAGCGGCCGCCCGATATTGGACTTCCGCGGCGAGACCACGACCTCGACCGTGACAAGATCCTCCTTGGGCAGCTGCCGACCGCCGAGGCCCACCCGGAGACCGTCATCCTCGTGCATGGTCAGAAGCTCGGAGGTCGGCGCGCTGAAGATGACCCGATCGCCCTCTTCCAGCTCCAGCTCGGCCAAGGGGCCGCGCAGGGTCTTGTTGCCGCGCCGCACCGCGATCACGCTGACCTGGCTGCGCCCGAACGAGGCGGCCTCCTCCAGCGTCTTGCCGACATGCGTGTCCCCGGTGATCTCGGCCTCGGACAGGAAGGCCATCGTGCCGGTCATGCCCTCGGGCGCCTGTGCCCCGCGCGCGGGCAAAAACCATCGGCCTAGAAGCGCCAGCGTGGCACCGCCCGCCACCGCCACCATCAGCCCGACCGGCGTGATCTCGAAGATGCTGAACGGCGCGAGCCCCTGTTCCCGCGCCACGCCGTCCACCAGCAGGTTGGTCGAGGTGCCGATCAGCGTGCAGGACCCGCCCAGGATCGCGACATAGGAGAGCGGCATCAGCAGGCGGGTCGGCGCGGTGCCCATGGCCGAGGCCAGCCGCAGGATAACCGGGATCAGCACCAGCACGACGGCCGTGTTGTTGACGAAGCCCGAGGCAACGAGCGTCGCGCAGAGCACCAGGCCCAGGGCGAGGACCGGTCGTTCCTTGGCATGCGCCACCACCCGGTCCGAGAGCGCCTCGAGCACGCCGGTTCGCACCAGCGCCCCCGACAGCACGAACATCGCCCCGATCGTCAGCGGCGCCGGGTTGGAGAAGACCGACAGCAGCTCCTCGGTGCTGACGAACTCCAGCGCGACGAAGATCGCGGCGAGGCCCGCGGCGGGCACCTCGGGCGGGTAGCGTTCCAGAAGGAAGATCCCGAACAGCGCAACCAGCAATGCCAGCGAGATCGCCGCATCATATGTCTCGAAGAGTTCGAGCAATCCCGCCATGCATCCGTGCCCCTGCCCGATCCTGACTGCCGACCGAGCCTAGGCGGTTTTGCCCCGGACAGAAACCGGATCGCTTCGGACCGGCGCGCCGGTCCGCAGGGCCCATCTCAGGGGACCAAGGCCTCCAGCAAGCGCGCCGAGGACAGGCTCATCGCCTGCGGGACGATGTCGCTTTGCGTCCGGCCGGCACGCAGGCAGTCCTGCACATGCATCGCTTCGTGGGCGTAGCCGTTGCCGATGTAAGGCAGATGGATCTCTTCCGGCGACCCGCCCCCGGTCAGGACCAGCCGGTCCGGGCAGTGGAAATCCTGCGGGATGGCCAGCGTGCCCGCATCGCCCGTGACCAGAACCGAGACGGGCATTTCCGCCCGAAACCCGAAGGAGAGCTGCGAGACGGCATCGCCCTCGTGCCGCGCGGCGACCACGACCATTTCATCGACGCCCGTCGGGCCCGTGACGATCTCGGCCCGGCTGCTGGCGATCGGCCCGGCCAGAAGCTGCGCGACGGTGAAGGGGTAGACGCCAAGATCCAGCGTCGCGCCGCCGCCAAGCGCCGGGTCGAACAAGTTGGGAAAGTGCTGCGGGTCGCGCGCGCTGACAAATTGCGCCGACAGGTGACGGGGCGTGCCGATGGCGCCTTCGCCGATCAGCGCCTGCGCCCGCCGCATCGCCGGGAAGAAGGCGGTCCACATCGCCTCCATCAGGAAGAGGCCTGCGGCGCGGGCCGCCTCGATACAGTCCTGCGTGTCGGCGGCCGAGGTTGTCAGGGGCTTTTCGCAGAGAACATGCTTGCCCGCCGCCAGCGCGTCGAGGATGTTCTGCTTGTGCGCCGCATTGGGCGTGGCGACATAGACGATGTCGATATCGGGGTCGGCCAAAAGCGCCGCGTGAGAGGGGTAGGCGCGCGGCACCTCCCATGTGCTGGCGAACCGGTCTGCCGAGGCCTGGCTGCGCGAAGCGACGGCGAGCAGTTCGGCCTCCGGCACATGGCGCAGCGCGGCGGCCATCGACCCCGCGATGTTCCCGGTGGCAAGGATGCCCCAGCGGAATGCGGTCATGACTGGATGCCCTTCTGCGCAGCGACGAGGCTGGCCACCTGGTCCCGGTTCGCCGGTTTCATCTGCCTATCAGGGCGCCCGTCAAGGATGGCCTGCACGTCATGCAGGATCATGTCGCCGATCAACTGCCGCCCGCCGGGCACGGCGGCGGCGCGGTGCGGTGACAGGATGACATTCGGCGCGCGGCGCAGGGGGTCGTCGAGACGCAGCGGCTCGGTCGGGAAGACATCGGTGGCCAGCGTGATGTGGCCGGCCTCGGCGGCGGCGACCAGCGCCGGGAAATCCACGCACCAGGCGCGGCTGATGACGACGACCAGCGCGCCCTTCGGCAGTTGCGCGATCAGCTCGGCATTCAACAAGTTGCGGGTCTCTTCCGAGGGCACCGCGGCCATCACGACGACGCGGGAACGCCTGACCAGTGTTTCGAGATCGCAAAGCGCGACCCCCGGCCCGGCATCTTTCAGGAACGGATCGAAGGCCAGCACTTCCGGCGCGAAAGGCGCCATCAGGCGGGTGCATTCCCGCGCGATCTGGCCGAAGCCGATATAGCCGACCGTCGCACCGAACAGCGTGAAGTCGGTCTCTGGGCGGTCGTCCAGCCAATGCTCGGACCCTGTGCGGAAGGCCTCGTGCTCGCGCACCAGCCCGCGGCCGCCGGCCAGTGCCATGGCCAGCGTCATCTCGGCCACCGACTGGCGGAAGCCAGGGGCGCAGGACAGCACCTCGATGCCCTTGTCGAAACAGGCATCATAGGCGAGGCCCTCGTTGATCGCGCCGGCGACCTCCATCACCGCGCGCAGATTCCCGGCCCGGCCGATCTGCGCGGCCGAAAGCCTGGGGAAGGCAGCCACATGAAAGGCCGCCTCCTCGATCAGGTCATCGACGCGCGCGGGGTCCATCGGCCAGTTGCGGCCACCTTCGATCCGGCAAATGTCGGACAGCGCGTCGAAGGTTTCGGGGCGGAACAGCTCTTCCAGCTGGCGGAAGTGCTGATCCAGGATCATCAATGGTTTGTCCGTCATGCCGCCGTCTGGGCCGCCTCTTTTTCCTGGTCGCTGGCGGGCGCAAAGAGATGCGCCCTGTCATGGTCGAAATCGAGGTGGATGGTCTCACCAGGTTCGAACACCCGGTCCTCGCCCAGCGAGGCCAGCACGCGCTGCCCGTCGGACAGGCGGATATCGACCACCGTCTCGGTGCCCAGCCGTTCGGCCAGCGTCACCGTGCCCTGAAGGATCCCCCCCTCGGTCACGGGGCGCAGGTCCTGCGGGCGGAGGCCCAGCGTCGCGCGGGGTGTCTGACCCACGCCCTCACGCCAGACCGGGGCGGCGAACTCGGCCACGACAGACGAGCGTACCTTGGCCGAATTCGCATCCTGCGCCACGATGTCCACGTCTAGGAAGTTCATCGACGGCGCGCCGATGAAGCCCGCGACAAACAGGTTTTCCGGGCGGTGGTAGAGATCCATGGGCGCGCCCATCTGCTGCACGTAGCCGTCCTTGAGGACGACGATCTTGTCGGCCAGGGTCATCGCCTCGACCTGGTCATGGGTGACGTAGATCATCGTGGCATCCAGCGACTTGTGCAGCTTGCCGATCTCCATCCGCATATCCAGCCGCAGCGCGGCGTCGAGGTTGGACAGCGGCTCGTCGAAGAGGAAGACCTCGGGGTTGCGGGTGATGGCGCGGCCGATGGCGACACGCTGGCGCTGCCCGCCCGACAGCTGGCTGGGGCGGCGGTCGAGTAGGTGCTCCATCTGCAGGATGCGCGCGGCCTCGGCTACCTTAGCTTCCTTCTCGGCCTTGGGGGTCTTGGCGATGGTTAGCCCGAAGGCGATGTTCTCGCGCACCGTCATGTGCGGGAAGATCGCGTAGGACTGGAACACCATGGCGATGCCGCGCTCCGAGGCGGGCACCTCGTTCACCACCTTGCTGCCGATTTCCAGCGTGCCGCCGGTGATGTCCTCGAGCCCCGCGATCATCCGCAGCAGCGTGGACTTGCCGCAGCCCGAGGGGCCGACGAAGACGACGAACTCGCCGTTCTTGATGTCGATGTCGACGCCCTTGATGACCTGCACCTCGCCATAGCTCTTCTTGAGGCCCTTCAGCTTTACGTCAGCCATCGTCTCTCACTCCGCTGCTTGTCGTGTGGGGGCCACGTGCAGGTGGCCTTCGGCGTCGACGATCACCGGTTCGGGGTCCATGACAAGGCCCTGGAAACCGGTGCCGTCCGGGTGATCGGCAAAGCCCATGATGACCAGCCCGTCATCGGTGGACAGGATGCGCGAGGCATAGCGGCGGCAGGGCAGCGCGCCATCCAGAAAGCCCGGCGCGATGGACCATGGCCCGCGCGGGCTGTCCCCGACCAGGTAATGCGAACCGGTGACCGGCCCGCCCTCGGTGCCCTCGGCCTGCGCCTTGGAGAAATGCTGCGCGGCCGTGCAGAACAGGCAGTACCAGCGCCCGCCGGCCTCGAAGACCTGCGGCACCTCCAGCTGGCCATAACCACCGACGAAGACCGGCGGCTGCAGCGTCCAGGTTTGCAGGTCGGGCGAGGTGGCAAAGCCGATAGCACCCCCGGCATTGGCCTCGGCGATGCCCGAGGCGCGGGCGGTGAAATACATCAGCCAGCCGTCACCCTCGGGGTCGCGCATCACCCAGGGGTCGCGCATCGCCCGGTCGTGCCAGAAACCGGTCATGAAGTCCTTTTCATAGGCCTCGGCCGCGGGGCCCTCGATATCGAGGCAGAAGCCGTCGCCGACCCGATCCCAGTTGTGCATGTCGGTCGAGGTCGCATGGCCGATGCGCTGCACCATCCCCTCATCGGCGCGGCTGGTGCCGGTGTAGAACAGGTGCCACAGCCCGTCATCATCCTGCACCACCGAGCCTGTCCAGGTGGTGTAGTCGTCCCAGGCCGGCCCCTCCGCCGGTGCCAGCCCGACGCCCAGATGCTCCCAGGTGACGAGGTCGTCCGAGACGGCATGGCCCTGGCTGACATTGAAGTGGCGCAGTTCCGGGTCGCCAAGCGATTTGGGCGCCTGCAGGAACCAGGCGTGCCAGCGCTGCCCGTCATGGGCGTACCAGCTGTCCCAGATCCAGTGGTTTTCGAGTGCGATGACCATCGCGATTATCCTTTCACGCCCGTTGAGGCGACCGAAGAAATGAAGACACGCTGCAGCGAGAGGTAGAAGCCCAGGACCGGGACCGTGATGATGGTCAGGTAGGCCATGACCTCGCCCCAGGGCACGTTGAGCTGGTCGGTGAAGTAGCCAAGCCCCACCATGACCGGGCGGATCGCCTCTTCCTGCACCACCATCAGCGGCCAGAGGTACTGGTTGTACATGAACAGGAACTTGAGGATCGCGGCCGTGGCGATGACCGGGCCCGAGAGCGGCATGACCACCCGGCGGTAGATCGACCACCACGAGGCGCCCTCGACCCGGCTGGCCTCGATCAGCTCCTTCGGCAGGTCCTTGAAGAACTGCACGAAGAGGAAGATGGACAGCGCATCCGCGATGAAGGGCGCGATCTGCACCCGGTAGGTGTTCAGCCAGCCCAGCTCGAACCCGTCCGCGCCGATCCACGGCAGCTGCGACACCATCAGCAACAGCGGGATGAAGATCGTCTCGTAGGGGATGATCAGCGTCGCCAGCAGGACCGAGAAGATCACCGCCTTGCCGCCCCAGTCGATGAAGACGAAGGCAAAGGCCGCCAGCGAGCAGACGAAGAGGCAGAGCAGCACTGTGATGCCGGTGACCAGCACCGAGTTGAACACGAACACCCCGATCGGCGCGCGGGCGAAGGCGTCGGTGTAGTTCTGGAAGGACAGGTCCCCCACGGGCAGGAAGGCACGCAGGCTCTTGGTGTCCAGCAGCAGCTGCGCCGAGGGTTTCAGCGAGGACATCACCATGAACAGCAGCGGGAAGACGAAGATGATCGCGACAAGGATCAGGACGGCATAGCGCGATGCAAGGCGCATCCCGTGATTGTCGGCTTTGACGGCGGCCATGTTATCTCTCCCTCGTCAGGTAGCGCTGGATCAGCGAGATGGTGAGCACGATCACGAAGAGGATCGCGCTGATGGTCGACCCGC
Source organism: Pseudoponticoccus marisrubri (assembly GCF_001482405.1). GTDB lineage: Bacteria > Pseudomonadota > Alphaproteobacteria > Rhodobacterales > Rhodobacteraceae > Pseudoponticoccus > Pseudoponticoccus marisrubri. The sequence continues at coordinate 152,889 of NZ_LPXO01000005.1, read as the reverse complement.
CGGAGATGTCCTGCTTGCCATAGCCGCGTTCGACGGCCTGGAAGACCAGCACCTGCGTGCTGTCCAGCGGCCCGCCCTGGGTCATCACGTCGATCTGGGCAAAGAGCGCAAAGGCCTGCATGGTGATGACGATCAGGATCAGCACCGCGGTGTTCCGCAGCCCCGGCCACGTGATGTAGCGGAAGGTCTGCCACTTGCCGGCGCCCTCGATCTCGCCGGCCTCGTAGAGCGTGGGCGAGATGTTCTGCAGCCCGGCCAGCCAGATCACCATGTGAAACCCGACCCCCTGCCAGATCGACATCGCCATGATCGAGGGCAGCGCGGTATCGGTGCGCCCCAGCCAGTCGATGCCCTCGAAGGCGCCGAAGGTCAGCCAGCCCAAGACATTGTTCAACAGCCCCTCGCCGGGCGAATAGATGAACTGCCACAGAAGCGAGACGACCACGATCGAGACCACCACAGGCATGAAGTAGATCGTCCGGAAGATATTGATCCCGCGCAGTTTCTGGTTGATGAGCAGCGCCAGGCACAGCGCCAGCCCGGCCTGGATCGGCGCCACGAAGAGCACGAAGGTGAAGGTGTTCACCAGCGCCTTCATGAAGACCACGTCCGAGGCCAGCACGACGGTGCGGTTCTCGCCCGATTGCCAGGAGAACCATTCCCGCTTGCCGGCAAGATTGGGATAGTCCGGGTTGTTGCGGGTGAAGCCGCGCAGCCGGGGATACTCGATCTCGCCATCCTCGTCGCGGATCACGGCGCCGCTGTCGTCGCGCTCGGGCTCCAAGGTGAAGACCGCGACCCCGAGCAGGTCGGAGTAGTTCTTGAAACCCACGTATTCGGCGGCATTTGGTGAGGCGAGCCGCTGGTTGGTCAGGGAATAGGCGAAGGCCAGGAAGAAGGGCACGATGATGAACAGGGTCATCAGGGCCACGCCCGGAAACGCCATCAGCCAGCCGGCACGGTTCGCTCGGGTCAGTTTGGACGCCATGGTCCCCTCCCCTACGATGCTGGAGTGGTGGGCGCGGCGGACGGGCCGCCGCGCCGGGAACGGTCAGGAACCCGGGATCAGTGGCCGTAGCCCTGGTTGTTCTCGATATCCTCGTTGATCTCGTCGACCGCCGCGTCCAGCGTGTCGATCACGTCGGCGCCGTTGGCGATGTCGGCCAGCGCCTTCTCGAACACCTTGGCCTGCACGATGTAGCCCGGGGTCACCGGGCGCAGCTTGGCCTGGTTCTCCGACAGCTCGTAGAACACTTCCAGCGCGCCGCCCGCGTTGTAGTTGGCCGTGTCCGCCGCGGCATCCGCGGTCGAGGGGATCAGCCCGGTCCCGTCCGAGAAGGCCGAGAGGTATTTTGGCTGAATCGCGAACTCGATGAAGGCGCGGGCGCCCTCGGGATGTTCCGAGGTCTTGGCGATGCCGAATTGCCACGAGGCGCCGCCGATCACCGGGCCTTCGCCGAAATCGGGGGCCGGCAGGAACAGCGCGTCATCGCCGAATTTCTCGACCACCGGCAGCGCGGCCCAGTTGCCGTTCCACGACAGGGCGTACTTGCCTTCAAGGAACCCGGTTTCACGGTCGGCCGCATCCTGGCTGGTGCCCGGCGCCATGTCGTTCTCGAACAGGCCCTGCCACCATTCGCCGAACTCGATCGCCGCGTCGCCGTTCAGCACGCCCTCGGCGGTCTGGTAGCCGTCGCGATCCACGATGTCGCCGCCAAAGCTCTGCAGGAAGGGCGAGAAGGCGTAGGGATACCATTCGCCCTTCCACGCCATGCCCAGATCCAGCGGATAGTCGAACTCGCCGGTATCCTTCAGCGTCTGCAGCACGCCGTCGAATTCCTCGCGCGTCCAGGGCTCTTCCAGCGTGGGGATGCGGATGCCGTTTTCCTCCAGCACCGAGCGACGCGCCATCATCGCCACCGCGGCATCCCAGAGACCCACCGAGTAGATCTCGCCGTTCCAGCGCCCGATTGTGCCCGGCAGGAAGCCCTCCAGCTTGGCCTCGTCGATGCCCAGCGGCTGCATGTAGCCGGCCCAGGCCCAGTTCGGCATCACCGGCCCGTCGACGTCGAGGATGTCGGGCAGCTCGTCCGCGAGCGCCGCGGCGCCGACCGCGTCATTGTAGGCCAGCTGCGGGAAGGTCTCGAGCACCACCTTCCAGTCGGACTGGCTGGCGTTGAAATCCGCCACAACCTGGTTGACCAGCGCCTCTTCGGCATTGGCGCTGCCGGCGCCGTGATACCACAGGCTCAGCTCGGTCTGGGCCTGCGCCATTCCGGCACAGGCGATTGCGGCAAGCGCGGTTGCATGTCTCAGGTTTTTCAAGGTTCTCTCCTCCCTTTGAGTTGGTAGACGGTTCCGGCGAGCGGCGGCGCTTTCAGCGACGCGCGCTCGACGACTTGCCCCCGGACGGCGATCGGCTGCGTCGGCGTCTCGCTGTCGGGCTGTGCAATCATGTTCAGCAAAAGGTCCGCGGCGCGGGCCCCCATGGCGTTGTAGGGCAGCTCGGCCGTGGTCAGCGCGGGATATAGCGTCTCCGAGACCAGCCTGTGATCGTCGTAGCCCACCACCGAGATCTGGTCGGGCACGCTGACACCCCGGTCGCGCAGGATGCCGTAGACCGCCATCGCCAGCCGGTCATTGCCGCAACAGATCGCGGTGGGCGGGTTGGCGCCCGTCAGCAGACGGTCCAGCGCGTCCCAGATCATCTGGTGCTCGCCCTTGGTGCCGAAAAGCTCGGAGGCGGCGACGAGCGCGGGATCGAAGGCGATCCCCGCCTCGTCCAGAGCCTGCCTGTAGCCCGCCACGCGCGCCTCGGTCGCCAGCACCGCGCGGCCCAGTGTCAGGTAGGCGATCCGCCGGTGCCCGGCCGCGATGACCCTGCGGGTCAGCGCCAGCTGGCCGCTCTCGTCATCCGGCACCACCGCGGGCGTGCCGCGCGCGTCGATGCAATTGACCAGCACGACCTTCATCGCGCCCTCGGGCAGGTCCAGATCGACCCGCTTGTAGTGATCCGCGACGTAGAGCAGCCCCTCGACCCGGTGCTGCCGAAAGGTGCGGATCAGGTGCGGCACCCGCTCCGACTTGCCGCCTGTGTCCGAGATCAGCAGGGTCTTGCCGGAGGTTTCGAAGACGTTCTGCGCGCCCTGCACGATGTGGATCTCGGGCAGGCCCGCATCGGCCGGCGCATCGGCGGCGGTGCTGATCGCGCCGGTGATCAGACCGATCAGGCCGGATTTCTGCGACTTCATCGACCGCGCCGCGAAGGAGGGGATGTACTCGAGTTCGGCCATCGCGCGCTCGACCGCGTCGCGGGTCTTCTGCGCCACCGGGGCATCGCCGTTCAGCACACGGCTGACCGTTTTCGTCGATACGCCCGCGCGCCGTGCGACGTCGTAGATCGATGCCATTCTCTCCTCCCACCAGCTTGCGAATCCATGTCCGCCCGCTTATGACACCAGTGTCATGACACCAGTGTCATTGTCAATTCCTTTTGCCCCGGCACCCCTGCCGGGCAGAGGAACGGATCATGGCGACACCGCCCCGGTGGTCGCGAGGGAAGGAAGACGGATGATGAAAGATGAACCGCTGAAGATACCCGCCACGGTGTCCATGGGCCCGTTCGAGGTGAGCACGATCGCTTTCGGCTGCATGCGGTTCGACGGTGCCGCGCTCGACCAGATCGAGGCGCTCCTGCGCGGGACGCTTGACCTGGGCGTGAACCTCTTCGACACGGCGCCGATCTATGGCCACGACACGGTGGGGTATGGCGATGCCGAGGCGCGGATGGGCCAGGTTCTGGCGCGCGCACCGGAGCTGCGCGACCGCATGGTGCTGGTGACAAAGGCCGGGATCACCATCGAGACGGTGGACGGCCAGACACGGGGCCTGCCCTATGACAGCTCCGGATCGACCATCGTCGAGACCTGCGAGGCATCCCTGCGCCGACTGCAGACGGACCGTATCGACGTGTTCCTGATCCACCGCCCCGACCTTCTGGGCGATTACGGCGAGATTGCCGAGGCGCTGACCACGCTGCGGGATGCGGGCAAGATCCTGCATGCGGGGGTGTCGAATTTCTCGCCGTTCCAGCTGCGCGCCCTGCAGTCGAAACTCGACTTTCCGCTGGTGGCCAGCCAGCCCGAGTTCTCCCTGCTCTATCCCGACCCGCTCTTCGACGGCGTGCTCGACAGCAGCCAGGAGTTCAACCTGGCGACCATGGCGCATTCGCCACTGGGCGGCGGACAGCTGGCGACCGGTGTCGCCACGCCGGAGCATCGCGAGCGAATGGACCGGCTTCGCCCGGTGCTGGAGGCGATGTCGGAAAAGCACGGGACGGACAATGCGTCCATCGCCCTTGCCTGGGTGCTGAGCCATCCCGCGCGGCTGATCCCCATCGTCGGATCGCAGAAGCTGACCCGCGTCGAAGAGGCCGTGAAAGCGCGTGATATCCGGCTGACCCGCTCGGATTGGTACCGCCTGCTGGAGGCCAGCATCGGCGCGCCGATGCCGTGACATTTTTGGGGCCCTGCCTGTCCATCTGATCTGCCCGGGCGCCGTATCGGCAAACTCGGAGGCGATGCCGCCGGAGACGGCCGACCAGCTACGTCGCGCTCTCCAGCTCGGACCAGAGCGCATCGGGAAGCTCTGCCGAGAATTGCGCGACGTTGCGGGTCAGGGAACTGACCTTCCCGGTGCCGATCAGGGTCGAGACCACCAACGGATGGCGGTCGGGATATTGCAGCGCGGCGCTGGCCAGCGGCACGCCATGGGCGGCGCAGATCGCCTCCAGCCGGGCGGTGCGGGCCAGCACCTCCGGCGGGGCGGGCGCATAGTTGTAATGCGCCCCCTCGACCGGCCCCGTGGCCAGGATGCCCGAGTTGAATACCCCGCCGATGACGAAGCGCACGCCATGCGCCTCGGCCAGCGGAAACAGCCGCGCGGTGGCGGACCGGTCCAGCAGCGTGTAGCGCCCGGCCAGCAGGATCAGGTCCATCGGCATGCGGCCGATCAGTTCTTCGCAGATCTCGACCGTGTTCACGCCGAGACCCACGGCGCCGATGGTGCCCGAGGCTTTCAGCGCCTCCAGCGCGCGCACGCCACTGTCCAGCAGTTGCGCGCGATGCTCTGCCGTGTCGGTGCCCGCGCCCGGATCGCCGATGTCATGCACATAGAGGATGTCGATCCGGTTGAGCCCGAGGCGCTGGTGACTGTCCTCGACCGAGCGCATGATCCCGTCATAGGTGAAGTCGAAATGCTGCCGGAAGGGCAGCGCGCTGTGAAAGCCGTTGACCACCTTTGGCGGATCGGCCTCTGGCGTCAGGAGGCGCCCGACCTTGGTGGATAGACGCCAGCCCTCCCGGTCCCGCAGAAACCGGCCCAGCCGATGTTCGGACATGCCATGGCCGTAATGCGGCGCGGTGTCGAAATAGCGGATGCCGGCATCCCATGCGGCCTCCAGCACCGCCTCGGCCTCGGCCTCGCCGACCGGGCGATAAAGCCCGCCCAGCCCGCCACACCCGAAGGCCAGTCGATGTTCCTGCGTCAGCATTGGGTCTCCTCGGACATGGATGTGGGGCGCGAAGCCGTGGGCTGTTTTGCGGGTCGGATCGCGAGCTGCATGGCACGGGGTGTCAACGCCGGTCTGCCCCGCCCCGGCGCGAAGATCCGGTCGTGAGTTTGGCGCAAGAGCGCGCCAGTCGCTCCGCCGGTCTGGTCACTCAAGATCCGCCCACACTCGAAATGTGTTAATTGCATAAAGGACCGTTGACAAGGTGCGAGTCCGTTCTTTACCGATTTAGGACATTCATCGCCGTGGCATGAGGCGGCAGCCTGGAGGTTTGGGAGAACCGGCATGACACCATATCCCGTCCCGAAGGCCCGAGGGATCTCGAAGCATTCCCGCGGCATCGGGGCGCTTGGGACGGGCGGCCTGTCGACGGGGTCGATCCGTGCCGTCGTCGGCGTCTCGGTGGGAAGCCTTCTGCCCTTCCTCACCGGCGAAGAGGCCGCGGCCGTGGTGCCGACCGACACCGTGACCGCGCACCAGTAACCTGCCACCACACCCAAGGGAGCCCGCATGAAAAGCCTCGCCATCGACCGGATCGGTCACACCACCTTCCTTGACCGCCCCGCACCGACGCCCGGCCCGGGCGAGGTGCTTGTCGACGTGCGCGTCGTCGGGCTGTGCGGCAGCGACCTGAGCACCTTCAACGGGGCCAACCCGCTGGTCGAGCTGCCCCGGGTGCCCGGGCACGAGATCGGCGGCGTGGTGCTGGAGACCGGCGCGGGCGTGGGCGACGAGATCCGGCCCGGCGCCCATGTCGTGGTCATCCCCTACACCGCCTGCGGCACCTGCCCGGCCTGCCGGCGGGGGCGGCCCAACGCCTGCCAGTTCAACCAGACGCTGGGCGTGCAACGCGATGGCGGGCTCTGCGACCGCATCGTCGTGCCGGCCGACCGGCTGATCGTGAACGACCGCCTGTCCCTGCAGCAGCTCGCGCTGGTCGAGCCGCTCTCGGTCGGCTTCCACGCCGTCGCCCGCGGACAGGTGGCGCCCGAAGATACCGTGCTCGTCCTCGGCGGCGGCATGATCGGCGTCGGCGCCGTGCTGGGCGCGCTCGCCCGCGGCGCCCGGGTCATCGTCAGCGAGATCTCGGCGGCCAAGGCCGAGATCCTGGGCCAACTCGGGGCAACCGCGGTCATCAACCCGCAGGCCGAGACCCTCGAGGACAGGCTGTCCGAGCTGACCGAGGGCCGCGGCGCCGATGTCATCATCGAGGCGGCCGGCGTTGCGCAGACCTTCCGACAGGCGGTGGATATCGCGCCCTTCACCGGGCGGATCGTCTATATCGGCTATACCAAGACCGAGGTCGCCTACGAGACCAAGCTCTTCAACCTCAAGGAGCTGGACATCCGCGGCTCGCGCAACGCCACCGGTGCGGATTTCGACGCGGTGATCGCCTTCCTCGAGACCCGCCCGGGGCTGGAGGATCTGCTGGTTTCGCGCATCTTTCCCTGGGCCGAGGCCGAGGGCGCCTTCGAACACTGGACCGCGCATCGCGACGAGACCTTCAAGATCATGATCGATTTCGGAAAGGACGACTGAATGGCCAGCGACATCCTGAAGCAGACCTACGGGCTGGACGGCCGGACCGCGCTTGTCACCGGCGGCGGATCGGGCATCGGCAAGGCCATCGCCGGCTACCTTGCCCAGAGCGGCGCCAAGGTCATCATTGCCGGCCGGCGCGCCGACGTGCTGGAGGCGGCGGCGGCCGAGATCGGCCATGGCTGTGTGGCCGCGCCGCTGGATGTGACCGACATCGCAGGCCTGCCCGCCGCCGAGGCCACCATCGCCGAGCGTTTCGGGACGATCGACCTGCTGGTGAACAACGCGGGCAACACGCTCAAGAAGCCGTTCGAAGACAGCGACATGGCCGATTTCGACCAGGTCTTCGACGTGCATGTGCGCGGCGCGCTGGAGCTGACCCGCTGCGTCATCAAGCGGCTGCTGGCCGAGGATCGACCCGGGTCCATCACCTTCATCTCCTCCATGACTGCCTATATCGGCCAGCCGCTGGTGCATGGCTACACGATCTCGAAAACCGCGATCGACGGGGTCATCCGCGGGTTGTCGGCGGAATTCGCGTCGCGCGGCATCCGCGTCAACGGCGTGGCCCCCGGCTGGATCGACACCGACATCTTCCGCAAGGCGACCGATGGCGATCCGGCCCGCAAGCAGAAGATCATGGGGCGCATCCCGATGCAGACCCTCGGCACGCCCGAGGATATCGGCTGGGCCTGCGCCTTCCTCGCGGCCCCGGCTGCCAAATACATCAACGGCCAGGTCATCCTGGTGGATGGCGGCGGCGCGACCGGGTTCTGAGCGGGTCCGGCGCGGCCTGACGCCGTGTGACGGCCACCGGCTGGCTCAGAGTGCGCCAGGCGCCGCTCTGGACTTGGCCGTGGACCGGCTGCGATAAGACGCGTCGGGATCGAAAGGGGCCTGCCATGTCGCGCGACAGCAGCACGTTCAAGGAAAGCTACAACCAGGCCCTCGACCTGATCCGCGATACCGGCCTGCCCGGCGCCCTGCCGACCGAAACCGCCCTGTCCAGGACCCTGTCGGTCTCGCGCACCACGGTGCGCGCCATCCTCGCACGGCTGGACGAGGCCGGCATCATCACGTGGGAGGGGCGAAGCAAGACGATCCTGCGGCAGCCGGGACAGGCGGACTACTTCGGCAAGGCGGAGACCGCCTCGGCCACCGAGAAGGTCTCGTCCAGGTTCATGGAATACGTGCTGAACAGCGACCTCGCCCCGGGCAGCGCGCTAAACGAATCCGACCTCAAGAAGCGCTTTGGCACCAGTTCGTCGGTGATCCGCGAGTTCATGATCAAGTTCTCGCGCTTCGGGCTGATCACCAAGGAGCGCAACCATTCCTGGGTGCTGCGGGGCTTCACGCGCGATTTCGCCGAAGAGCTGTTCGAGGTTCGCGAGATGTTCGAGCTGCGCGCCTTCGACGCCGCGCTGGCGGCCGGGCCCGACGCGCCGGCGCAATCCGCGCTTGTCGCGCTCGGCCCCCGGCACGAGGCACTACTGGCGCGGATCGAGGAGGACTACCTGGCCTTCCCGCGCCTGGACGAGGCCTTTCACAGGGCAACCATCGAAGCCCATGACAACCGCTTCATGACCGATTTCTTCGAGGTCGTCTCGATGGTCTTCCACTACCATTACCGCTGGAACCGGAGCGACGAGCTGCAGCGCAACCGGGATGCGATCCATGAACATCTGCGCATCATCCGCGCGCTGGAGGCGGGCGATGCGCAGGAGGCCGCGGCGGCCTATCGCGACCACCTTGCCAATGCGCGGCGCACGATGCGGGCCTCGGCCCTCTGGGAGTGAGCGGGCGCCTGACCCTCAGGCGCTGATCGCAGTGGTGCGGTCGAGGATGTCGACCCCTTGGGTCTTCCAGAAATGCAGCAGGTCGATGAAGATCCAGTTCTCGGCCAGCTTGTCGCCCTCGCGGCGATAGATGTCGATGACGCGGAACTCGCCCGTCTGCCCGGTCCCCGGCATGCCCATGAAGCCACCCACATGACGCGCGGTGAAATTCGGCCAGCCGAAGAAGCCGCCATAATTGCCCTCGGCGATGCGGCAGAGATGCCGGGTCTTGGACCGCTCGGTGAAGGCGGCGCGGAAGGGGCCGGCATGCTGCTTCGCGTAGCGCTCGATCGTGTAGGTCGAGCCGATCCCGGTCGGCCCCCACCAGAGCATGTCCCGCGTCCAAGTCCGAGCCAATTCGTCCTCCAGCGACAGGTCGGACTGCCACTGGCCCAGATCCGCAAGCATCGCCTCGATCGCGGCGAGGGTCCTGCGGCCCTCCTCGGGCGGTTGTGCCTGAAACAGCAGCGCGTCATGGGGCAGCGGGCCGGGTTGCACCAGCTGCGCGCCGGTCTGGGGCGGGAACGGGTTCTGGCCGGCCTGCACCATCAGGTGCGGGATGTCGAAGAACATCGCGGACTCGGTGATGCGGCCATTCTCGACCCGGTTGAACTCGCAATAGCGCAGTGCCGCGATCTTGCCGGTGGGGCGGATGCCCAGCCAGGGCGCGTCGAACAGGCCCATCAGGTGGCCCATCGAGACCACCCAGACGCTGTCGTTGCCGTCCATCGCGTTGGCGCCGGCCATGAACACGTCCTCGCGGCGCTGCAGCGAGGTCAGCGCGGATTTGAGCGGCGCCCAGAACCGCTCGGCCACGGCCTGTGCACCGCGAATTTCGTTGAACGGGTGATAGCCGCGCCACAGGTAGTCGGGGCTGGTGAACTCGGCCATGATTCCGGCGGTCTCGTCGCCGGACGCGGCGTCGAGCGCCGCGTAATACGCCCGCACGACCGCCTTCTCTGCCTGAAAATCTTCCATCTTTTCGCGGCCCTCACCAGAATTTTGCATTCGTTTGCAAGATAAGCTTGCTTGAATCGCGCAGCCGTGTCTACCCTTCTTGCATTCGCATGCAATGGGGCGTGCTTCCAACAGGGAGGTGGCCGGGATGGCCGAAATCCAACTGCGCGGTGTGTCCAAGCGATGGGGCGGCTTTGTCGGCGTCGACAATTTCGATCTGACCATTGCGGATCGTGAGTTTCTCGTGCTGCTTGGCCCCTCGGGCTGCGGCAAGACCACGACCATGCGGATGATCGCGGGGCTCGAAGATCCGACGGATGGCGAGATCACCATCGGCGGAAGGGTCATCAACGACCTCGAGCCCAAGGAGCGCGACGTGGCAATGGTGTTCCAGAGCTACGCGCTCTACCCCAACATGAATGTCTACGAGAACATCCGCTTCCCGCTGAAGGTGCGCGGCGTCGACCCGGCCACCCATGACGAGCGCGTCCGCCGGGCCAGCGCCATGGTCGAGCTGGACGACTTCCTGCACCGCAAGCCGGCCGAGCTGTCGGGCGGGCAGCGCCAGCGCGTGGCGCTGGCCCGCGCCATCGTGCGCGAACCCACCGTCTTTTTGATGGACGAGCCGCTGTCCAACCTCGACGCCAAGCTGCGCGTGTCGACCCGGGCGCAGATCAAGAACCTGTCGCACGAGCTGGCCACCACCACCATCTACGTCACGCATGACCAGATCGAGGCGATGACCCTGGCCGACCGCGTCGTGGTGATGGAGCGCGGGATCGTGCAGCAGGTCGGTAGCCCGACCGAGATCTACGACCGGCCGGCCAACACTTTCGTCGCCGGGTTCATCGGCTCTCCGGCCATGAACCTGATCGCGGGACATTGCGCGGGCGGCACCTTCACCACCGACAGGACCGAGATCTCCGGGCTGGACGTGGCCGACGGGCCGGTAACGCTGGGCTTCCGGGCCGAGGATGCCGAGGTGCGCGCCGAGGGCGGGCAGATCACCGCGCCGATCTACACGCTCGAGCTGCTGGGCGACGCGACCATGGTCAGCGTCCGCATCGGCAGCTCGCTGGTCTCGGCCAAGGCCGACAAGACGTTCCGGGCCGAGATCGGCGACACCGTCTCGATCCACATTCCGCAGGAACATTGCCACCTGTTCGACGCCGAGACCGGGACACGGCTCGAGACCTGACACCCATCACCAAGCGGGCCGGATCAACGGATGCCCTGCAAACCAAAGGGAGAAAGACGATGAAATTCAGGACGATCCTCATGGCAGGCGCCATGACGGCCATTGCCGGCGCTGCCACCGCCGAATGCGCCTTCGAGAACGAGGTCGAGCTGCGCTCGCTCACCGCCGGGTTCGAGGCCTGGAAGGCCGTGACCGACGCGATGGCCGAATGCGGCAACTTCACCGCCAATCTCGACCAGGAATTCCGCGAGAAGCAGCCCGAGGCCTTCGCCGCCGATCCCTCGCTCTACCATATCGGCGGCGTGGCCAACGCGACGCTGATCCCGCTGCTCAATGCCGGCACGATCCGCCCGCTGAACGACCTGGTCGAGAAATACGGCCAGCACCTCAAGCCCAACCAGCTGATCACCGTGGATGGCGACATCATGGCGATCGCCATGATGGTCAACAACCAGCACCTGATGTACCGCGAGGACATCCTCGAACAGCTCGATCTCGAGGTGCCCACCACCTATGACGAGATGCTCGAGGCGGCCGCCGTCATCGCCGAGGCCGACGTGGTGCAGTACCCGCTGGGCGGCACCTTCAAGGCCGGCTGGAACCTGGGCGAGGAATTCGTGAACATGTTCCTCGCGCATGGCGGCAATTTCGTCGACGACGCCAACATGCCGACGATCAACAACGAGATGGGCCTCGCCGCGCTGGAGAAGCTGAAAGCCACGACCGAGTATCTCGACCCCGAGTACCTGGCATCCGACTCCACCTATGTGCAGCAGCAGTTCCAGCAGGGCCAGATCGCCATGGCGAACCTCTGGGCCAGCCGCGCCGGCGCGATGGACGACCCCGAGGAAAGCCAGGTCGTGGGCAAGGTCAAGATGGCCGCCGCCCCCATGGGCCCGGCCGCGCCGGTCTCGTCGATCTGGTGGGACGGCATCGTGATCGCGTCCAACATCACCGATGAAGAGGCCGAGGCCGCCTTCCGCGTCGCGATGGAAGGCATCGACACCGAGACGGTCGAGGCCCACCCGACCGCCGCGATCTGGCTGATCGACGGCTACGAGCCGGGCGCCCTCGCCGCCGGTGCCGCGGCCACCGCCGCCAAGGGTGCTCGCCCCTACCCCGCCTCCTCGGCCATGGGCATCATGCATACCGTGCTGGGCAACGGCATCGCCGCCTACCTGAACGGCGAGAAGGATGCCGAGACCACGCTGGCCGATATCGAGGCCGCCTACATGACCTCGGCGCAGGAAGCCGGGCTCATCGAGTAAGGCGCAGGCCTGCCGGGGCCGCCACGCGCGGCCCCGGCCCTGACCGACCTGCACGCGCCTGCCGCGTGTCGCGGGACAGCCGGGCACATCGTGCCGACGAGGCCGGGCCTCGAGACCCCAACCCACGAGAGGATCCATGAAGCCACGCGTATTCGCCGCCTTCGTCGGCCCGTCCATACTCATGATGCTGCTGTTCATCGCCTTTCCGCTGCTGTCGGTGTTCTGGAACAGCTTCAACGTCACCCAGCCCGTCTACGAGACGGTCGAGGTCGAAAGCTGCACGGCCGGGTTCCTCGAACAGACCTGCACGACCGAGATGAAGACCCGGCCCATCCTGGACGAGGCGGGCGAGATCGTCCGCCAGACCGAGTTCGTGGGCCTTCAGACCTACCGCAACGTGCTGGAGCTCGACCGCCTGGGCGAGGCGCTGACCTCCGGGTCCTGGGCCGCGATTCAGAACATCGATTTCTGGAAGGCGTTGCGCTTCACCATCATGTTCACGCTGGTGACCCTGCCGCTGGTGGTGGGCTTCGGGCTGGGCATCGCGATGCTGATCAACAACGCCTCGAAACTCATCCGCGGGCCGGTCATCTTCGTGTCGCTGCTGCCCTTCATCATCACGCCGGTGATCGGCGCGCTGTCGATCAACTGGCTGTTCCGCGGCGACGGCATCCTGACCGCCTTCCTAGAATGGTGGCTGGCGCGGGATCTCGCGCTCTTCGCGCAGGCCTGGACCATCGAACTGCTGATGATGGTCTACCGTGTCTGGCACGTCGCCCCCTTCGCCGCGATCATCTTCTATGCCGGTCTGCAGACGGTGAACCAGGACTCGATCGAAAGCGCGGTGATCGACGGGGCCAGCCGCTGGCAGCGGCTGCGGCTGATCATCATCCCGCACCTGATGCCGCTGATCATCTTCGTGGCGATGATCCACCTGATGGATTCCTACCGGGTCTTCGAGGAGGTCGTGGGCTTCCGCGCCGAGGGCTACGTGATCTCGCTGCAGTGGCTGACCTACGACTTCCTGAAACCCGACCAGGCCGGGAACCGCTCGATCTCCCGCGCCTCGGCCTCGGCCATGCTGACCATGATCGGCATCGCCATCCTGCTGGTGCCGCTGCTCAAGCGCACGTGGCGCGACCACAAGGGAACCCGCTGATGACCTCGAAAGCCCTGCGCCAACCCGCCTCGCTGCGCATCGCCTCCGGCGCCTTCCTGGCCCTGTGGTGCCTGATCGCGGCCTTCCCCATCGCCTGGATCACGGTGATGAGCTTCAAGTCGCCGGTGGATGCCTTCGACTCCAACCCGCTCAACGTGATCTTCGGGCCCGCCACCCGCGCCGGCGGATCCGGCTGGTCGATCCTCGAGATCGTGCTGGGCCTTGCGGTGATCTACATCGCCGCGCGGCTGACCGTGCGGCGGGTGCCCACGCTGGTGGCCAGCTACAGCCCCGGCGGCTACGTCGCCCTGGGCTGGGTGGTGACCGCGGCGCTGGTGGGCGTGGCCTTCGTGCTGGCCTTCTTCGGGCTGCTGCCGATCGTGACCGACCTGCTGACCCCGCTTGTCGGGCCGCTGGGCCGCGACATCATCGGGGCCACGACCGAACATTACCAGACGGTCTGGGTCGATCGCGGCTTCTCGAACAACTTCGCGAACTCGCTGATCGTGACCGCCGGCGTGGTGACCATCTCGCTGTCGGTCGGCACGCTGGCGGGCTATGGCCTGGCGCGGTCGGGCTCGACGCTGGCCTTCTGGATCCTGATCGTCGCGCTGATCTTCCGCGCGCTGCCGCATTCGGTGCTGGTGGCCGGCTACCTGCCCGTCTTCATCAACTCGGCCGAGTGGCTCTCGCCGATCCTGGGTGAGAACGCGCCCACGCTCTACGGCAAGCCCGCGGCGGTGATCGCGGTGCTGGTGGCGATCAACCAGCCCTTCACCATCTGGATGCTGCGCAGCTTCTTCTCGAACATCCCCGCCGATCTGGACGAGGCGGCGCGGGTGGATGGCTGCTCGCATTTCAAGGCCTTCCGGCTGGTCATCATGCCGGTCATGTGGCCGGGCGTCATCACCACGGGGCTGTTCAGCTTCCTGCTGGCCTATAACGACTTCCTCGTGACCTCGCTGCTGCTCGATGCTTCGAACCAGACGATGGTCCCGGCCATCGCGGGCATGTTCAACCGCGAGACCACGACCACCGACCAGGTGGTCGCCGTGGCCGCCGCCGTGTCGATTACCGCGCCGCTCTTCCTGCTGGTCATGGTGTTCCAGCGCCAGATCGTCAGCGGCCTGACCGCGGGGGCGGTGAAGGGATGAGCGCCGCGGCCCGTCATGGCGCGCTGATGCGCCACCCCGCCCTGAACCGGATGCCCCGGGATTTCCTGACCCGTCACGCGACGGCTCTCAGGACTTCCCAAGGCAATCTGAAAGGACGAAAGACATGAAGGGTTCCCGCCCCGAACAGGCCGTGCTGACGCGTGACACGGACATGAGCAAGACCGACGAGACCCGCGCCGTGATCGAGGGCATGGTCGACGGTCTCAACGACCACCGCATCGACGATATCGGCCAGTTCTTCGCGACAGGCTTCCGCTGGATGGGCAACCAGGGTTGCGGCACCAAGACCGGGCTGCAGGAGTTCCAGGACAACTGGCAACGCCCGTTCCAGGCGGCCTTCTCGGACAAGACCTGCGTTGACGAGGCGCGCCTCTACATGGGCGAATGGGCCGCCGCCTTCGGCCGGCAGGAGGCCACCCATTCGGGCCCCTTCATGGGCGTCGCCCCCACCGGCAAGCGAGTCCAGATCCGGTACATGGATTTCTGGAAGGTCGAGGACGGCAAGATCACCGACAACTGGGTGATGGTGGATTTCCCGCATGTCCTGGCCCAGCTGGGCGTGGACGTGTTCGACGGTCACGGCTGGGAAGCATTTGACCGGGGCGAGAAAACCCCGCCCCGACCCGACACGGAAGGATGACCGCATGACGATCGAGCATCTCAAGACCAGCAAGCCCGAGGCCGAGCGCGTCGAGGATGACAGCAAGGTCCGCGCCGCGGTCGAAGCCACGCTGAAGGATATCGAGACGCGCGGCGATGCCGCGGTGCGCGAGCTGTCGCGGAAATTCGACAATTACGCGCCCGAGCGCTTTCGCCTTTCCGCCTCCGAGATCGAGGCGGCGATGCAGAAGGTCAGCGCGCGTGACATGGAGGATATCCGCTTCGCGCAGGACCAGATCCGCCGCTTTGCCGAGGCGCAGCGCGCCTCGATGACGGATATCGAGGTCGAGACCCTGCCCGGCGTGATCCTCGGGCATCGCAACATTCCCGTGCAGTCGGTCGGCTGCTACGTGCCCGGGGGCAAGTTTCCCATGGTGGCCTCGGCGCATATGTCGGTGCTGACGGCCAATGTCGCGGGGGTGCCCCGCATCGTGGCCTCGGCCCCGCCGGTGAATGGCGAGCCGCACCCGGCGATCGTCGCGGCCATGCATATGGGCGGCGCGCACGAGATCTACGTGCTGGGCGGCATCCAGGCCGTCGGCGCCATGGCGATCGGGACCGAGACGATCGACCCGGTGCACATGCTGGTCGGACCCGGCAACGCCTTCGTGGCCGAGGCCAAGCGCCAGCTCTTCGGGCGCGTCGGCATCGACCTCTTTGCCGGCCCGACCGAGACCATGGTCATCGCCGACGAGACGGTGGATGCCGAGCTCTGCGCCACCGACCTGCTGGGTCAGGCCGAGCATGGCTACAACTCGCCCGCCTGCCTGATCACCAACTCGCGCAAGCTGGCCGAGGATACGCTGGCCGAGATCGACCGGCTGCTGGCCATCCTGCCCACCGCCGAGACCGCGCGCACCAGCTGGGAGGATTACGGCGACGTGATCCTCTGCGACAGTTACGACGAGATGCTGCAGGTGGCCAATGACATGGCCTACGAGCACGTGCAGGTGATGACCGACCGCGACGACTGGTTCCTCGAGCACATGCACAGCTATGGCGCGCTGTTCCTCGGGCCCCGGACCAACGTCGCCAATGGTGACAAGGTGATCGGCACCAACCACACGCTGCCGACCAAGAAGGCCGGCCGCTATACCGGCGGGCTCTGGGTCGGCAAGTTCCTGAAAACCCACAGCTATCAAAAGGTGACCACCGACGAGGCGGCGGCGCAGATCGGCGCCTATGGCTCGCGGCTCTGCATGCTCGAAGGCTTCGTGGGCCATGCCGAGCAGTGCAATGTCCGCGTGCGCCGCTATGGCGGGCAGAACGTCCCCTACGGAGAGGCCGCGCAATGACCCATGCATCGAACAAGGCAGCGCTCGCCCCGCTGCGCGCCGCGCAATACGACTGGGACGAGGCCGCGATCCGCGCCGCGCTGGACGCGCTCTGCGCGCCCGAGGCCGTGTTCCGGCTGGCCCATCCCTTCGGCGAGATGACCGGCGGACAGGCCTTTCACGACACCGCGCTCGCCGTGCTGCGGGCGGCCTGGCCGGACGTGGAGCGGCGCGACTGGATCGTCATGGCCGGCACCGACGATTTCGGCGGCGACTGGGTCGGCTGCGGGGGGCATTTCATCGGCACCTTCGTCGCCCCGTTCCTCGACATCCCGCCGACCGGGCACCTCGCCCATATGCGCTTTCACGAATTCTACCGCTTCAAGGATGGCAAGGTCGTCGAGTACCAGGCGCTCTGGGACATCCCGGAGGTCATGATGCAGGCCAATGCCTGGCCCATGGCCCCGTCGCTGGGGCGCGAGTTCTGCATCCCCGGGCCCGCCACCGGCGACGGGCTGATCCGGCCCGATCGCGATGACGCGCACAGCCGCGAAAGCCAGCGGATCATCGTCGAGATGCTCGACCACCTGAAGAAGCATCCCAGCCAGGGCGGCGCCGAGGTGATGGAGATGCCGCGCTTCTGGCATGACACGATGAACTGGTACGGGCCCGCCGGCATCGGCACCGGGCGCGGCATCGCGGGGTTCCGCAACTGGCACCAGATCCCGTTCCTCGCGGGCATGCCCGATCGCGGCCAGTACGTGGACGAGATCACCTATCACTTCTTCGGCGACAACGATTACGTCGCCGTCACCGGGTGGCCCAACATGATTCAGACCGTCACCCATGACGGCTGGATGGGCATCGCGCCGTCGGGCAAGCGGATCACCATGCGCAGTCTCGATTTCTGGCGTCTCGAACAGGGCCGCATCCGCGAGAACTGGGTCATGGTCGACATTCTCGATGCCTATCGGCAGCTGGGCGTCGACGTGTTTGCCCGCCTGCGCGAGTTCAACAAGGCCCGCGTGCCCGGGTCGGTGCCCTTCCCGGTGGGTGACACGTGATGGACCTGCCCCGCACACCGTCCTTCCGGCTGGACGGCCGGCGCGCATTGGTCACCGGTGCCTCGTCCGGTATCGGGCTGGGCGCGGCAGTCGCGCTGGCCGAGGCCGGGGCGCATGTGGTCTGTGCCGCCCGGGGTGCCGAGCGGCTGGAGCAGGCCGTCGCGGCAATGACCGAGGCCGGGCTGAGCGCCGAGGCGCATGTGCTGGACGTGGCTGACACCGCAGCCGTGCGCGCGCTCTGCGCCGCGGCGCCCTTCGACGTGGTGGTCAACGCCGCCGGGCTGGCCCGGCATGGCCCCGCGCTGAAGACCGATCCCGCCGACTACGACGCGGTCATGGCGGTGAACCTGCGCGGCGCCTATTTCCTGTCGGCCGAGGCGGCACGCGCGATGCAGGCGGCCGGACAGGGCGGCTCGATCATCCACATCTCCAGCCAGATGGCCCATGTCGGCGGCATCGACCGCGCGGTCTACTGCGCCTCGAAACACGGGCTGGACGGCATGATCAAGGCCATGTCCATCGAGTGGGGCCGCGCGGGCATCCGCATCAACGCGATCTGCCCCACCTTCATCCGCACGCCCCTGACCGAGCAGACCTTCGACAATCCCGAGCGCGTCAAGTGGATTGAGGAGAAGATCAAGCTGGGCCGCGTCGGCGCCGTCGAGGATGTCATGGGCGCGGTGGTCTACCTGGCCGGCGCGGCCTCGGCGCTGGTCACCGGCACGTCGCTGCTGGTGGATGGAGGCTGGACGGCGGATTGATGGAACGCGGCAAGGTCACATCGGCACAGGTTGCGGCGCGGGCGGGTGTCAGCCAGTCGGCGGTCAGCCGGGTGTTCACGCCCGGCGCCTCCGCCTCGCGCAAGACGATCGAGAAGGTGCGCCTTGCCGCGGCCGAGCTGGGCTATCGCCCCAACGTGCTGGCCCGGGCCATGGTCTCGGGCAAGAGTCGGATCATCGGCGTCGTGGTGGCCTATCTTGAAAACCAGTTCTACCCGCTGGCGCTGGAGCGTCTGTCCGTCGCGCTGCAGGCGCGCGGCTATCACATCCTGATCTTCACCGCCTACAACTCGATCGGCGAGGCGGATGCGGTGGTCGAGGAGATGATGGACTACCAGGTGGACGGGATCATCACCGCCTCGGTCGCGATCAGCTCCACCCTCGCCAACCGCGCCAAGACCGCGCAGATCCCCGTCGTGCTGTTCAACCGCGGCCAGAATGACAGCGGCCTGCCCTCGGTCACCTCGGCCAATGTAGCGGGCGGGCGCAAGGCGGCCGAGTTCCTGCTGGCCGGCGGGCATGACCGCATCGCCCATATCGCGGGCTGGCAGGGCAGCTCCACCGGGCGCGACCGGCAGGCCGGTTTCCTGTCGGCGCTGCAAGAGGCCGGGGTCGCGCCCTTCGCGCTGATCGACGGCATGTACAAGCGCGACATCGCCATGGACTGCGCGCGCGACCTGATCGCCGGCCCCACCCGGCCCGACGCGATCTTCGTGGGCAATGATCACATGGCCTTTGCCGTAATGGACGTGTTGCGAGAGGCCGGGCTGGTGCCGGGGCGGGACATCTCGGTCGTGGGTTATGACGACGTGCCGCTGTCCAGCTGGGGCGCCTATGACCTGACCACGATCCGCCAGCCGGTGAACCGCATGGTGGACGCGACGGTCGAGATGATCATCGACCATATCGAGACGCCCGGCGCCACACCGCAACAGATCGAAATCGACAGCGAACTGCAGATCCGCAGTTCGGCAAGAATTCCGGAAGGATGGAAGAAATGAAGGGGTTCGACCCGAAATTCGCCGATTTTCCCGACTATATCATCGGCATCACCAAGGAGATCTGGGAAGATCGCGGCATCGCCACGCTGCATCACTACTATGCGCCCGAAATCGTGGTGCGCTCGCCGGCATCGGTCGTGGTGGGCAACCAGGGCGTGATCGCGGCCACCATGGCCACGCTGGCGGAATTTCCCGACCGGGAATTGCTGGGCGAGGATGTCATCTGGTCCGGCACGCCCGAAGAGGGGATGCTCTCCTCGCACCGGATCATCTCGACCGCGACCCATGCGCGCGACGGGGTCTATGGCGCCGCCTCGGGCGCCAAGCTGCAGTACCGCATCCTGGCCGATTGCCATGCCAGGGACAACGCCATCGACGACGAGTGGCTGATCCGCGACCAGACCGCCATCGTGCGGCAGATCGGCTGGGAGCCGAAGGACTATGCCCGCGACCTGATCGCGCGCGAGGGCGGGCCGCAATCCTGCGTGCGGCCGCTGACCCCCGCCACCGACCGGGCGGGCCCCTATACCGGGCGCGGCAATGACAATGCCTGGGGCCAGCGCCACGCGGATCTACTACAGCGGCTGATGGGCGCCGACATGGCCGCGATCGAAGCCGAGTATGATCGCGCCGCGCAGCTGGAATACCCTGGCGGCGAGACGGGCCATGGCTGGGCCGCCGCCGACGGGTTCTGGATGGGGCTGCGCGCGGCCTTCCCGGACGCGACCTTCACCATCGATCACCAGATCGGCCGCGAGGATCCCAACATGCCGCCGCGCTCGGCCATCCGCTGGTCGCTGCATGGCCGGCACAGCGGATGGGGGGCCTTCGGTGCGCCCACCGGGGCCGAGGTCTACGTGCTGGGCATCTCGCAGGCCGAGTGGGGCGAGCTGATCTCGGGCCAGGTCAAGCTGCGCCGGGAATGGACGCTGTTCGACGAAACCGCGATCTGGAAGCAGATCCTGCTGCACACGGGCGAGCTCTGATGACCCAGTCCGAGGCTGCACGGCGGCTGCACATGCTGTTCCAGGCGCGTCGCGCGGAACGGCTGAACCCGCATCCCCCGGGGCGTGATGTCTGAACCCTGACATTCAGACATCACATCCCGAAAGGACCTGACAGATGACACCGCAAGAGATGGAACAACGCATCGTCCGCTATGGCGAGCTGATCCCCTGCAAGACTGCCTTCATCGACGCCCACACGCCGGGCAGCGACCAGAAGGAGAATTTCACGATCATCGGCGGCGGCGTGTCCGAAAGCCCCGACCAGCATGTCCACATCACCATCCCGCACGGGTTCAATATCGGCGCGGCCGGCCAGCCGCCGCGCGTCCGCAACTCGCTGCACGACCACAACACCGCCGAGGTGTTCTTTGTCCTGTCCGGGCGCTGGCGCTTCTTCTGGGGCCGCTGGGGCACGGCCGGCGAGGTCACGCTGGAGCCCGGCGACATCTTCAACATCCCCACCGGGATCTTCCGCGGTTTCGAGAATATCGGCACCGAGTACGGGATGATCATGGCCATCCTGGGCGGCGACGATGCCGGCGGCGGCGTCAACTGGGCGCCGCAGGTGATCGAGGATGCCGCCGATCACGGGCTGGTGCTGGCCGAGACGGGCAAGCTCTACGACACCAAGAAGGGCGAGCGCCTGCCCGCAGGCGTGGCGCCGATGCCGCTGATGTCCGAGGCCGAACTGGCAAAGCGCGGCGAGCCCACCACCGCCGAGGTCCTGCCCAACCACGTGGCGCGCTACTGGGACATGGTGGCGCTGGCCGACCGCGCGCCCTGCAAGGTCATCGGCGAGACCGGGCTGCTGCGCGACCGGCCGGGCTTCGAGGTGGATTTCATCACGCCCGACTCGGCCACCAAGGCCAAGCACAGCCATGACCGGCCCAGCGTGCTGATGCCGGTCAAGGGCCATTGGCGCGTCGACTGGGATGGCGGGCGCGCCACGCTCGCCCCCGGTGACACCATGTCGGTGCCCGAAGGGCTGGCGCATAGCGCGGTGCCCTCGATGACCGGCGAGGCGGCGCTCTACCACATCGTGGGGACCGACGATGTCCCCGGGCCGACATGGAAGGGATGACCGCCGCGCCCGAGGATATCCGCGACGTCTATGAGCGGCAGGCCGCGATCTACGACGCGCAACGCTCGCGCGAGCTCTTCGAGGCGCGCTGGCTGGCGCGGTTCGCGGCCTGCCTGCCCGCGGGCGGGCGGGTCCTCGATCTCGGCTGCGGCACCGGCACGCCCATCGCGCGTTGGTTCATCGCCGAGGGGTTTGCCGTGACGGGGCTGGACATCGCCGAGGCGATGCTGGCCTTCGCGCGCGAGCGCTGGCCCGAGGGCGACTGGCGGCAGGGCGACATGCGCGATTTCGAACTGCCCGAGCGGTTCGATGGGATCGTGGCGTGGAACAGCTTCTTCCACCTCACCCCCGCGGCGCAGCGCGACTGCATCGCGCGCATGGCCCGCCATCTTGCCCCCGGCGGGTCGCTGCTGACGACGGTCGGCCCGCGGGCGGGCGAGGTCACCGGGGCCGTGGGCGACGAGACGGTCTATCACGCCTCGCTCTCGCCGGCCGAGTACGCCGCCTGCCTCGAAGAGAACGGCCTGCGCCTGACCGGCTTCCTCGCCGAGGACCCCGAGACCCAGGATCACAGCGTCATGATGGCGCGCAAGGATGCCTGAGCCGGCCATGGCTTGCGGCCACCGCGTCGCCCAAACCCGGGACGCCCCCCGGGCGACGACGCAAGCCGGCCGGATGTAGACATGGCAGGCCCGGAGCGTCCGGGCCGCCACCCCAGACCCGACACGCCCCCGACAGGAGGACCCAAGATGACCCGCATTCTGACCACCCATGTCGGATCGCTTCCCCGCAGCCAGGAGGTGGTCGACTTCATCTTCGCGCGAGAGCATGGCAAGGAGTACGACGCGGAGGCGTTTGATGCCTGCATGACACGGGCCGTCAACGAAACCGTGCAGAAGCAGAGGGCCGCCGGCATCGACATCGTGTCGGATGGCGAGACCTCCAAGATCAGCTACGCGACCTATGTGAAGGACCGCTATACCGGTTTCGACGGGGACAGCCCGCGCAACGCACCGGCCGATCTCAAGCTGTTCCCCAGCTTCCTGAAACGGCTGGCCGATGACGGCGGCACGCCGAAATATGCCCGGCCCATGTGCGTGGGCGAAGTCCGCTCGAAGGGGCAGGGAGAGCTGCAGAAGGACATCGCCAACCTCAAGGCCGCGATGGCCGAACAGGGCGTCGAGCGCGGCTTCATGAACGCGGCCTCGCCGGGCGTGATCTCGCTGTTCCTGCAGAACGACCACTACCCCTCGCGCGAGGCATATCTTGCCGCGCTGGCCGATGCGATGAAGGAGGAATACGAGACCATCATCGCCGCCGGGCTCGACCTGCAGCTGGACTGCCCCGACCTCGCGCTGTCGCGGCACATGCTGTTCAACGATCTCGGCGATGACGACTTCCTGAAGATCGCCAATTCCCATGTCGAGGCGCTGAACCATGCGCTGGCCGACGTGCCCATGGACCGGGTCCGCGTGCATATCTGCTGGGGCAATTACGAGGGCCCGCATGTCTGCGACATTCCCATGGCCAAGATGTTCGACACGCTGATGGCGACCAAGGCGCGCTACGTGCTGTTCGAGACGTCGAACCCCCGCCACGGCCATGAATGGACCGTGTTCCGCGACCGCCGTGCCGACATCCCCGACGACAAGGTGCTGGTGCCCGGCGTCGTGGACACGACCACGAATTTCGTCGAGCACCCCGAGCTGGTCGCGCAGAGGATCCGGCGTTTCGTCGAGATCGCGGGCGCCGAGCGGGTGATCGCCGGCTCCGATTGCGGCTTCGGCACCTTCGCGGGCTTCGGCGCGGTGGATCCCGAGATCGCCTATGCCAAGCTGGGCGCGCTCGCCGAAGGCGCGTCGCTGGTCTGATGGGCGCGCCGCTGATCCTGCTGCCGGGCATGATGTGCGATGCCCGGCTGTTCGCGCCGCAGACCGACGCGCTGCCCGCGCAGGTGCTGCCGATCACCTCGGCCGATACCGTGCAGGCGCTGGCGGCCGAGGTGCTGGCGCAGGCGCCCGCGCGCTTTGCCCTGGCCGGCCTGTCCATGGGCGGCATCGTCGCGATGGAGGTGCTGCGCCAGGCGCCCGGCCGCGTGGCGGGGCTGGCGCTGCTGGACACCAACCCGCTGGCCGAGGCCGAGGCCGTCAAGGCGCGGCGCGCGCCGCAGATGGAAAAGGCCGCCGCCGGGCAGCTGCATGCGGTGATGCGCGACGAGATGAAGCCCAATTATCTGACCGACGGCCCGGACCGGGACGCGATCCTCGCGCTCTGCATGGAGATGGCCCTGTCGCTGGGCCCCGACGTGTTCATCCGCCAGTCGCTGGCGCTGCGCGACCGGCCCGACCAATGCGACACGCTGCGCGCCTATTTCGGGCCGGCTCTGGTGCTGTGCGGGCGCGATGACCGCCTCTGCCCCGTCGCCCGGCATGAGCTGATGCACGACCTTCTGTCGAACTCGGTGCTCGAGGTGATCGACGGCGCGGGCCACCTGCCCACGCTGGAACAGCCCGACCGGACGACCGAGGCCCTGCGCCGCTGGCTGCAGCTGACCTGAGCGACGACGCCCCCCCGCCGCAGGCCATGCCGGCGGGGGCGTATCCCTTGCGGCGACAAGGCCGAAAACCCGGAAATTCCGACCGCTCGTGTCAGCAAACTGTCGCAGAGCGATGTTAGAGCGCCCCTGATCGAAACGACAACTCGGGGACCCTCATGCGTTCTGTCCTTCCGGCGCTTGCCGCCGTTCTTCTCTCCTCCACCGCCGTGGCCGCCGATGTCTCGGGCAAGCTGGTGCTCTACACCTCGCAGCCCAATGCCGACGCCCAGCAGACGGTCGACGCCTTCGAGGCGAAATATCCGGATGTCGAGGTCGAATGGATCCGCGACGGCACCACCAAGGTGATGGCCAAGCTGCGCGCCGAGTTCGAAGCCGGTGCGCCGCAGCCCGACGTGCTGCTGATCGCCGACATGGTCACCATGGAAGGGCTGGAAGCCGAAGGCCGGCTGATGCCCTATCCCGAGGCCGACACCTCGGCCTATGATCCCGCGCTGATGGACGATGAGGGCCATTACTTCTCGACCAAGCTGATCACCACGGGCATCGTCTACAACACCGGCGCCGAGATGGTGCCGACCTCCTACAAGGACCTGCTGGCCGAAGACGCCGCCGGCAAGCTGGCAATGCCCTCGCCGCTGACCTCCGGCGCGGCCACGATCCACATGGCCGCGATCACCGCGCACCCGGACCTGGGCTGGGACTATTACGAAGGCCTGGCCGAGCAGGGCGCCAACCCGCAAGGCGGCAATGGTGGCACCTACAAGGCGATCGCCGGCGGCGAGAAGCTTTATGGTTTCGTCGTGGATTTCCTGCCGATCCGCGAGATGGCCAAGGGCGCGCCCGTGGCCTTCGTCTTCCCCGAGGAAGGCGTCTCGGCCGTGACCGAGCCGGCGGCGATCCTGTCGACCGCGCAGAACCCCGATGCCGCCAAGGCCTTTGTCGATTTCCTGATCTCCGAGGAA
Organism: Pseudoponticoccus marisrubri; assembly: GCF_001482405.1. GTDB lineage: Bacteria > Pseudomonadota > Alphaproteobacteria > Rhodobacterales > Rhodobacteraceae > Pseudoponticoccus > Pseudoponticoccus marisrubri. The sequence continues at coordinate 127,804 of NZ_LPXO01000005.1, read as the reverse complement.
GGCCAGCAACTGGCCACGGACATGGGCTATCTGCCCGCGCATCCCGGCGTCACCCCGCCCGAGGGTTTCCCGGCGCTGAGCGACATCAAGCTGCTGGATTTCGACCCGGCGCAGGCGCTGGAAAACGACATGGACAACAAGATGAAGTTCACCGAGATCTTCGGCGGCTGACCTCTTGAAAGTCCTCGGAAAGCTGTGCGGCGGCGAGGGGGTGACCCTCGCCGCCATCACGTTTGTCGCCATCGCGCTGTTTGTCTTCCCGCTGGGTCTTCTGGCCCGGATCGGGCTGACGGAGGGCGGCGCGCTGTCACTCGGCCCGCTGAGCGAGGCGCTGTCCAGCCGGTCGGTCCTGCGCGCGCTCACCCATTCGCTGGTCACCGCGTTCTTTTCCTCGGCGCTGTCGCTGGTCGCCGGCACCTGCATCGCGCTGGTGCTGGGGCTGACCGATATCCGATGGAAGGGCAGTTTTGCCTTCCTGCTGCTGATCCCGATGATGATCCCGCCGCATGTGACCGCTATCGCCTGGATCCAGGCGATGGGGCCGTCCTCGCCGATCCTGCGCACGCTGGGCCTTGCACCCGAGCTGGGCGCGACCCATCCGCTCTACTCCGCCGGCGGCATGATCTTCCTGCTGGGCGTCCAGCACACGCCGCTGGTCTTCCTCGTCGTGCTGGCCGCGCTGCGCGCGCTGCCGCGCGAGATGAGCGATGCCGCCCGCATCGCCGGGGCCACGCCGCTCTACCTGTTGCGCCGCATCCTGCTGCCATTGCTGGCGCCGACGCTGATCGCCGGTTTCGCGCTGGCCTTCGTCTCGGCGCTGGGGAATTTCGGGATCCAGGCGCTTCTGGGCATCCCGGCGCGCTACATCACGCTGCCGGTGCTGATCTGGCAGAGGCTGGCCAGTTTCGGCCCCTCGGTGCTGACCGACGTGGCGGTGATAGCCGCGGTGCTGGCGCTGGTCTCGGTGGGGATCATCCTGGCACAGACGACGCTTCTGGCGCGCAGCCGCGCCCGGCTGATCGGCCCGCCGCAACCGCCGCTGCATATCGCGCTGGGGCCGCTTCGGCCCTGGACCGAGGCCGGGCTGGTCCTGCTGATCGTGGCGACACTCGTGTTGCCGATCACGGCGCTCGTGGCCACGGCGCTGGTCTCGACCTACGGGCTGCCGCTGACTGCCGAGACGGTCACGTTCGACAATTTCACCGAGATCCTGTTCCGCCAGTCGGCCACCGCACGGGCCTTCCTGAACTCGACGCTCACCGCCGGGGCGGCGGCCCTTCTGATCGCGCTTGGCTGCATCTTCCTTGCCCGCTTCATGACCTCGCCGCGCCGGCCGGCCCGGCGGCTGGCAACCGGGCTCGCCACGCTGGCCGAGATGACCTATGCCATTCCCGGCCTCGTGATCTCGATCGCCTTCATCCTGGCCTTCATCAAGCCGCTGCCACTGATCGAGGTCTCGCTGTACAACACGCTGGGCATCATCTTCCTCGCCTATCTCTGCGCCTTCTTCGCGATCGCGCTCAAGCCGGTCTCGGCCGCCTATGTGCAGCTGGACCCCGCGCTGGACGAGGCCGCGCGCATCGCGGGCGCACCGTTCCTGATGCGGATGCGGCGGATTTTCCTGCCGCTCATCGCGCCGGCGGCCGCCTCGGGGGCGATCCTGGTCTTTCTGACCGCCTATAACGAGGTCACGGTGTCGGCGCTGCTCTGGTCGACGGGCAACGAGACCATCGGCACCACGATCTACAATTACGAGGATGGCGGCTATACCACGCTGGCCGCGGCCATGTCCTCGGTCACCGTGCTGGCCACGATCGTTCTGATGGTCCTGCTGGACCGGCTGGGCCGCCGCGCGCCGCCGGGCGTCATTCCGTGGCGGATCTGAGCGGCGCAGCGAGACACGGCCCGAACTCGGCCTCGATGGCCATGAAATCCGGCCGAGCCTCTTCCATCGCCGCCAGAAGCGCGGCGTTGCCGGCATGGCGTACCGCGATCTCGGCCAACCGCTCGGACTGGGACAGGCGCTCGCCCCGCGGGCCCGAGCGGAGGTCGCAGAAGGTCAGCGCGCGGCTGAGCGCCGTGTCCATCATCCGGCAAACCGGGCCATAGTGCGCCACCAGGTCGGGGCGGCTGCGCTGCGCCAGTGCCCGCGCGCCGGAATGGTGCAGGACCGCATCCACGATCTCGGTATCGAGCCCGTCGCGCCGCGCCACCAGCGCGCCGTCGACCGGGTGGAAGCCGGTCACGACCAGCGAAGGGGCGTAGCCGATATCGTGATAGGCGGCTGCCAGGACGAGCCGGCCGCCGAAGCACCGGCGCGCCTCCAACGCGCGGGCGGTCTGCATGACCCGCCGGATATGGGCAAGCCGGTCGGCACCGGCCGGGAAGAGGCGCTCGGGGTCCCGCATACCCTAGCCCGGCAGGATCCAGCCGTGGCGGATGCGCACGCAGACCCCCTGCCCCGGCACCAGCGGCGCGCCATGCGACAGAGTCAGGACCGCCCCGCCGGCCAGCTCCAGCTCGGCCTCCCACGTGCCGCCCCGATAGAAGGTCTCGCGCACGGTGCCGGTCAGCGCCCCGGGCTCTGCCCCGGGCAGGATCTCGATCGCCTCGGGGCGCAGGATCGCCAGCGCATCGCCAGGCGCCTGCCCCGCGGTGGCCTCTGCCGGGAAGCGCACGCCGTCCAGCTCCGCCATGTGATCGCCGTAGCGCACCGGCACCACCGCGCCATGGCCGATGAACTCGGCCACCTCGCGCGAGCGCGGCCGGTCATAGATCTCCTGCGGGGTGCCGACCTGCAGGAACCGGCCATTGCGCATCACCGCCATACGATCGGCCAGCGCCATCGCCTCGCGCTGGTCATGGGTGATGTAGATCGTCGTCGCGCCCGAGGAGCGGTGGAAGCCCAGCAACTCCCGCTCCATCGTGGCGCGCAGATGCGGGTCGAGATTGGCCAGCGGCTCGTCCATCAGGATCGTCCGCGCCCCGCCGGCAAGGCAGCGTGCCAAGGCCACCCGCTGCCGCTGCCCGCCCGACAGCGCTTCGGGCCGGCGCTCGGCCAGCCCGTCGAGCGACACCGTCCGCAGATGCGGCTCGGCCGCCTCGGCCGCGGCCTTGCGGGCCATGCCGGCCGCCTGCAGCGGAAAGGCCACGTTGTCCCGCACGCTCATATGCGGCCAGAGCGCATAGGACTGGAAGACGAACCCCGTCTCACGCGCCTCGGGCGAGACCATGACACCCGCGCCGGCAACGGTTTCGCCATGCAGCCGGATCGTGCCCCGGTCGGGCGCGTCGAGCCCCGCGATCAGGCGCAGAAGCGTGCTCTTGCCGCAGCCGGATTCGCCGACGATCACGAAAAGCTCGCGCGGCGCGATGTGAAAGCTCACACCATCCACGGCGGGCGTGCCCGCATATGTCTTGCCAAGCTCGTGGACCTCGATCCCGCCGTCCATTCCGGTGCTGCCTCCTGATACCTGTCCTGTTTCGTGCGCCGCTTCTGTCGCATTCCCGTGACAGGCCCATGACAGGTGCCCCGCCCCGGTTGCGGGGTGCATGGCCGCGCCCGCCGGGTCACGCAAGCCGATTGCGACCGCGCCGGCGATCACGACACGGGCACGGCGGAAAAATTCCGCCTGTCCGGGGGCATCGGCGCTTGCAATCGCGGCCCTGACATAGTTGGGCTGGGCGCGCGGATGCCTGGCCCAAGGGTGCCGCGGACACAGACCCGAATGCCGCGAGGTCCCGAAATGACAGTCATCCTGCACGTTTGGGCCCTGCTATTCGGCGTGCTCCTCATCATGATCGGCAACGGCATGCAGTCCACGCTGATGGGCGTGCGCGGCGGGCTGGAGGGATTCTCGACATTCGAGCTGTCGGTCGTGACCTCGGCCTATTTCGCGGGTTTCCTGATCGGCTCGCGCCTGGCGTCGAGCTTCATCCGAAGCGTAGGTCACGTGCGCGTCTTCGCGGCGCTCGGCTCGTTCATGTCGGCCGGGCTGATCGCCTTCCCGATCTTCGTCGAACCCTGGGCCTGGGCGGTCATCCGCCTGCTGCTGGGGTTCTGCCTGTCGGGCGTCTACGTCTCGGCCGAGAGCTGGCTGAACGACAAGGCGACCAACACGACCCGCGGCACCATCCTGTCGGCCTACATGCTGGCCCAGACCTTCGGGCTTGTCGGCGCGCAGGTGCTGGTCGGCGTGACCCCGGTCGACACCTTTGCCGTCTTCGCGGTGGCCTCGATCCTCGTCTCGCTCTCCTTCGCGCCGATCCTGCTGTCGGCCAGCCCGGTGCCGCTGGCCGAGAACATCAAGCCGATGAGCCTCAAGCGCCTCTACCAGACCTCGCCGCTTGCCACGGTGGGCACGCTGCTGCTGGGCGGCGTGTTCGCGGCCCAGCTTGGCATGGCCTCGGTCTATGGCAGCGAGATCGGCCTGTCGACGGGCCGGATCACGCTGTTCGTCGCCGCCATCTTCCTCGGCTCCATCGTCTTCCAGGTCCCGGTGGGCTGGCTGTCGGACATCTTCGACCGGCGCCTGCTGATCCTGGGCGTCGCGGTGATCGGCGGCGCTGCCAGCCTGACGCCCTGGGTCCTGGGCCCCGCCTTTCCGGTGCTGCTGGGCACGGGCTTCATGATGGGCGGCATGGCCTCGCCGCTCTATTCCCTGCTGATCGCCTATTGCAACGACTACCTCGAGCTCGAGGACATGCCCGCCGCCTCCGGCGGCATGATCTTCATCTACGGGCTTGGCGCCATTGCCGGCCCGCTCATCACAGGGCAGATGATGGATGTGATCGGGGATGACGGGTTCTGGCTGTTCATCGCCGGCACCTTCCTGGCGATTGCCGCCTGGTGCGCCTACCGCATGACCGTGCGCTCGGCGCCGCCCTCGGGTGAGGCAAGCGACTACGTCTCGCTCTCGCCGACCGCGTCGCAGGTGGCCGTCACCGCGGTGACCGAGTGGACCTCGGAGCAGGAGAGCGAGGACGAGAGCGAATGAGCTTCCGTGGCGGCGGCAACCGACTGTGAGGTCGGACCTGGATCTGGCGTCAAGTGCGGCTCAAGGCTGACCGCGCCGACCGGCACCTCCCGGCCATAGACGACGGCGCGCAGGTTCGGCACCGGCACGTCGTCCATGATGCCGGACAGGCCCGCCCGGCAGACCCGCACCGGTTACATCTGCGGTAGCTTTCGGCCCTCGCGCGTCGCGGCCGCGACCGTGTCGATCCGCTTGCGCCGCGTTGCCTCGGTCTTGGCAAGCTTGATCCATCGCAGCATGTTGCGCCGGTAGGACGGGGCAAGCGCATCCCATTTCCCGTGATCAAGCACGGCCGCAAGATCCTCGGGCACAATCAGCGCATCGACATCGTCGTAGAAGTTCCACAGCCCCGAGGCCCGGCCAGCCTCGATCGCGGCCTCGCCGGCCGCGTGCATCCGACCCTCGCGCCTCAGGCGTTCGGCACGGTCCTTGTAGCTCTTCGACCATGCCTGCTGCTTGCGCGGCGAGATGAGTTGCGCGGTGCGATCGGCGTCCACGACGAACCGGCGCCCGTCGATCCACCCATGCGCGATCAGCGCGTCGAGCACCTCTTCGCGCCCGACATGTTTCTCGCGATGCGCGGCTTTCCAGGTGACCAGACGCAGGCTGTTCGGCGATGCGTGGTTCTCGGCCAGCCAGGCCCAAAGCTGTTCGGAGGTCTGGATCTCGAGGTCTTGCATATCGCTTAGATAGGCGCCGTGTTGCCGTCGTCACCTGTCAGGTCAGTCGGAAACAGCATCGGACGGGCCCGCGCGCCTGTCCCGGATGCGACCGCTCGCGCGTGGCTTGAACACCCTGCCGACCCGGCCGCAAGAGCGCGCCACCGACCAAGAGGAACCAGGCGATGGCGCCAAGGCCGAATGCGGCGCCGGCGCTCTCTGAAAGTGGCGGAAACACCGTCAGCAGCCCGGCGACCCCGGTCAGCAGCCCGAGCCAGGCGATGGGCTTGCCGAAGACGCCGCTTGCCCGTCCGGCGAGGCTGACCATCCCGATCCAAGCGCCGCCGGCGATCTCGTTGCCGCCGCCGAGACCCAGCTCGACCGCGTGCAGCACCTGCCACAGGGCGGCCGCGGCCTCGGGGTCGGCGACCAGCGTGTGGGCGCGTTCCACGGCGACATTGGCAATCATCCCGGCGCCCAGCACGAGCGTGGCCCAGACCAGGCCGAGCGCCCCGGTTAGCGCCGCGGCATCGGGCCTGGTTGACGCAATCCGCTGGCGCAGCGCCACGACCAGCACCACGAGCGCCAGCGCGTTCACGACATAGATCACCGTATTCCAGGCGATCAGCACAGCGGGCCGCTCCGCGATGAAGGCAACGACCGCGGCGGCGTCGATCCGATCCGTGCCGAACCCCAGCGGAGCGAGCACGGTGAGCAGCAGGGCGAAACCTGCAAGGTAGGTCGCGGCGCAGGTCAGCGCGGCGAGCCCTCCGGCCTTGGCAAATGTCATGGATGGCCCCCTTCCGGCGCATGAGCAGACCCGGCAACCAATTCCGCGAAATGATCAGCCAGATGCCGCGTGCCGAACCGCGGCGCGACCATGTCCTGCCCCAGCGCGGTCAGGAAGAAGCGCGCCGGGCCGCCGATCCGCCGCGGCAGGATCGGCAGGAGGGCCAAAGCGGCACGGCGCAACACGTCCGGCAGATACGTGATGCGCGGCGCGGTCCCCAGCGCGGCAAAGGCGGCGCGGGCGATCTCGGCCTGCGTCATCACGTCGGGGCCGCCGATCTCGACCCAGCCGCGCCCCGCCTCGGTCGCCTCGGCGGTCGCGACCGCGAGGTCGGCACCGTGAATGGGGTTCAGGCGCCGCGTTCCGTCCCCGAACAACCAGACGCGGCCGCTCTGCGCCATCGCCAGGATCTCGCCCATGTCCGAGAAATAGCCGGTGGGCGCGATCACCGTCGCGGCCATGTCCGAGGCATGTAGCGCCGCGACGAAGGCGGATTTCGCTTCGACCAGCGGCACGCCCGCCATGGCCTCGGCGTTCAGCACATGCACATAGGCAAAGCGGCCGACTCCGGCGGCCTCGGCCGCGCGCAGCAGGTTCAGGTTGGCCTGGTAGTCGACCTCGCGGTAGCCGAGCCCATCGGCCTGCCGCGTGATGCCGAGCGACGAGACGACGAGATCCACCCCGTCCATGAGCCCCTTGAGGGTTTCCGGCCGTGTGGCCTCGGCCTCGACCAGCAGGTCGGCCAGCCCCTCTGCCCGGGCCGCATCGCGGACCAGCGCGGTGACATGGTGGCCGCGCCGAGCATATTCGGCGCAGAGATAGCGCCCGAGATAGCCGGTCGCGCCGGCAACGAGAACGTTCATGGAGCGTCTCCGGGTCAGAGGAAGCCGACGCCAAGCGCGGCGGCGGCCATGAGGGACAGGACAGGCGTCCAGAGCAGCCGCTCCGGGCGCGAGGGGCTGGCGGCATTCGCGACCAGCGACAGGATCGTCAGGGTCAGCGCCGGCCAGAAGAGCGGGGCCAGCGGCGCGGCGCCGAGGCCGGCCCGCGCCAGCACCGCACCGGCCATGGTGACCAGCAGCCCGGCCTGCACCAGCGCCAGTACGCGCCAGGCGGGTGGCAGGGTGCGGGGAAACCGCCCGCCCACGGTCAGCCGGCCCAGCGGGGCGCCTGCCGTGACGGCGAGGTGCATGACCACGGGCAGCGCGGCCAGGCCGGCATAGCAAAGGGCAAGTGTCGTGGTCATGTCGCGCCCTCCGAGCGGTCGGCGGGACGCGCCGGCCGGGTCCGCAATGATCCGGCAGCCTGGGGCCGGCCGGTCAGCAGGCGATGGAGACCGTGCATGCGGGTGCGGTTGTACGGCATGGCGCCCTCCCTCAGTTCACCACCGCGTGGCCGCGGCCGCGCAGGCAGTTCAGCACGATGGTCTTGCGGGTCTCGCTGGCCTCGGACGCGCCGGCGGCGGCCCCGGCCAGCGCGCCGACAACGGCGCCTTCCAGCGCGTCGCCCTCGTCATCGACCTCGCCCAGCACGCCGCCGATCCCGGCGCCAAGCGCCGCGGCCGCCATGGTCTGGCGGTCGAGCTGCGACTGGTTGCGGGCAAGACCCCGGCAGGCGGCAAGGTCGCTCTGGAACTGCGCGGTCGGGGCGCCATCGAGGATCGGGTTCACATCTGCGCCGGAATGGGCACAGGCCCCAAGCAGGGCGGCCAGGGCAAGCGGGGTCATCAGCATCGGTTTCATGTCATGTCTCCTTCGACGAGTGGTGATGTCGAAGGCGTCTCTACGCTGACATGCGGCACCGCGGCATGACCGGAGCGCTCAACGGGTTGACCCTGGACATCAATCGGCGCGCCACGCGGTCGGGCTGACCCCGGTCCAGCGGCGGAAGGCGCGCACGAAAGCCGAGGCCTCGGAAAAGCCCAGCAGGTAGGCCGTCTCTCCGACCGAGACCTTGCGCGCGCCGAGGTAGTCCATCGCCATCCGCCGGCGCAGATCGTCATGGACCTGTGCAAAGGTCACGCCCTCGTCCTTGAGCCGCCGGTAGAGCGTCTGACGGCTCATCCCGAGATCGCGGGCGATGCGGTCCATCGATAGCGTGCCTTCGTGCAGGTCGGCCAGCATCCGGGTCTCGACCGCGGCCCGCACCGTGTCGCGCGTGGCAAGATCCGCCAGCAGCGCATCGGCATGGCGCGTGAAGATGCCGAAGACATAGTCCTTGCCGCCATCGAAGGCCGCGTCGAGCCAGACCGGGTTGATGCGCAGCGCGTTGCGCGGCGCGCGGAACGTCACCGGCACCCGGAAGAGATCGGGGTAGCGGTTCGCGTGCGGTGGCGGGGCGTAGGTCACTTCCAGCGCCTGCTCGAACGGGTGCTCCGGCGCAGAGCGGCGGAATTCCGAGATGAAGCGCGCAAAGCCCGCCTCGGTCGCCATCCAGCTGCCGTCGCAGGGGCGGTGATCGACCAGCCAGACCGCCTCGCCCTCGCGCGTGAGGTCGAACCGCTCCCGCCCGCCGGGGATCGGCACATCGGCCATCAGCCGCGCGTAGCGGTTCAGCTGGCCCAGGCTGTGCGGGAAGGAGGTCGAGGCATGCACGATCTGGCCCACGATCGACATCGTCTCGAGCCGCGTCTCGAGCACGTGGCGCAGCAGCAGCGAGGTGTCGCCTGTCGCCTCGATCGCCGCGCCGATCAGCGCCTGGTAGGCGGCGATCGGGATGCGGGTGTCCTGGTCGGCCAGATCGCCCGGGCTGAGCTTTGAGGCCGCGAGCAGACCGTCCCGCGGCGCCCCTTCGGCTACCGCGTAGTCAAGGAACGCGGTCGCGAAACCGGCGGCCATGGTCTGGTCGGACATGCGGCAGTCCCTTTGGGTCAAGATCATGATGCGCCCGGTCATGCCCTTGCCCAAGCGGCGCGTGCAGAATGTCCCAGGACATGACGCAAGGACAACCCCTATGCTGCCCCCCATGCTTGCCCTGCTTGCCACGCTGCTCGGTCTGCTCGTCCTGCTGCTCTGGATCACGCGGGGGCCGCCGCAGGTCCCGGCCACGGTGATCGACGACCCCAGCTTGCCGCGTCTTGCCGGAGACGGTGTCCGGTTGCACGGGCGCATCGCCGGAGCCGATGGCGCGCCGCTGGTCATCGTCCTGCATGGCGGGCCGGGGGGCGATCATCGTTCGCTGCGGGCTCTGGAGGGGCTGAGCGACATTTACCGCGTCCTGTTCTACGACCAGCGCGGGGCAGGCCTGTCGGAGAGGGTCACGGAAGACCGCCTGGGCATGCAAGACCACCTTGCCGATCTCGATGCGCTGATCGCGGCGCATGGCGGCGGCCCTGTCGTGCTGGTCGGCCATTCATGGGGTGCGATGCTGGCGACGGCCTATCTGGGGCATCGTCCTGAGGCCGTATCGCAGGCCGTGCTGATCGAGCCCGGCTTCCTTGACGCAGCCGGTCTTGCCGCCTTCGAGAGCCGGCGCGCCAGGCTGTCGCGCAGCCCGCGCGTGCTCTGGGCCGGGCTGCTGGCGGGGTTCCGTGCCCGCGGCGTGACAGGCGATGCCGATGCGGCGCGGGACAGCATCGTCGGGACCGTCATCCATGCCTTCGCCAACCACCCGGCCAACCCCTATCACTGCCGCGGTCGTGCCTATGACGCCCCCGCCTGGCGCTTCGGCAGCCGGGCGAGCGATGCGTTCTGGTGCGATCCCTCGACCGTGCTTGACGCCATGGCACCGGGCTTGACCTTCTCCGGCCCCGTCCTGATCGTCGCCGGAGGCTGCAATGACTGGACCGGCGCGCCGCTTCAGGCCCGGCACATCGGACTCTTCCCGGATGCGCGAATGGAAGTGATCGAGGGCGCAGGGCATGATACCACCTGGGACCGGCCCGAGGCGACGCTGAGCGCAATCCGGTCCTTCCTTGCCCGGCCGCCGGGTGGGTCCTAGCCCGGAGGCCGCGCCCCCATACGCTCAGCGACCGGGGGGTTCGTGGCGTGGTCCGGATTCCGGTGCCTTGCCCTGTGCCGCCTCCACGACCTTCAGCAGCGCGGCGAGATAGGCAATCGTGTCGCCGGTCCCGTCCTGCAGGTCGGTGGCCGCGTCCCGTGTCACCGAAAGGCGGCCACCGGGGCGGCGCGCCACCCATCCTTTTTCCTGCAGTAGGGCCACTTTCCGCCGGACCGTCTCGCGCGGGATGCCGGAATAATCGGCGACCGACTGGATGTTGATCGGCAGGGGCGTGTCGTCCTCCTCCCCGTGGGTGAGGCGGTCGAGCTCGGCCAGCTGCGGGGCCCACTGCGCGCTCTGCGTGCGGCTCGCGATCACCGCAAGGACCAGAACAAGGTCGAGGTCCCCGTCGAAGCGCGCGCGCAGCTGCACGAGCAGGTGGGTGAACCCCTCGAGATGCGCGGGCCAGATCGTCTGGAAATGATCCCGGATAAAGGCGCCCTGCCGAGTATTTCGCATCGGCATGAAATCTCCTGTTCAATTTCGCCCAATCTGGGCGAGGCGCGCCTTTCCGGCCACCGAAATCCTGCTAGTTTCAAACGAAATAATATTAGGCCCAGATGATGCAATTCGAAACTTCCCTTCGTCAAGCGCGGCGCACCCGCCAATCCACCGGCCCGGGACAGGATGTTGCCGCGCAGGGATCTGGCCGTGACCGCAAGCGGTTGGCAGCCTGTGCCATGCTTCTGGCCTGCTGGGGCGCGATGCCGGCACAGGCGCAGGAGCGCGATCCGATGCTGTTCCACCAGCAGGGCGGGCTGACCGTGCGCGGACACCTGCAATTCGGCCTGAACGTTGTGGCCGAGCGCAACCTGTTCTGGGACCTCGCGGCGACGACCAACCCGGGCAGCGGCTTTGATCCCGACACGAACTGGCTGGAAGCCTATATCAAGCCCGGTCTCAGCTTCGTCTACCAGCTTGATGCCGGGTCCGAGTTTTACGGCAAGCTGTCCGCCGTCTCGTCCTACACCCTGGGCACGGACGCGTTCGACACGGGCGATACCGGTGCCTCGACGCTGGAAGAGGCCTATCTGGGCCTCCGGGGCCGGCTGGGATCGGGCCTGTCCTATGACCTGTCGCTGGGTCGGCGCGAGCTGACGCTGGGCACGGGCATGCTGATCGCCAATGGCGCGACCAGCGGGTTCGAGCGCGGCGCGCTGAAATTCGGCCCGCGCAAGGCATGGGAACGGGCCGCGATCGGGCGGCTCTCCTATGCGAACGTGACGGGGACGGTGTTCTATCTCGATCCGAACGAGTTGCCCTCGACCGATGGCGAGAACGCGCTGGCGGGTATCGACCTGCGGTATGACGACCGCGGGGGCGGCTATCTGGGCATGACCTATGTGGACGTGCTCCGCTCCAACTCGCCCTACCCGCAGGCGGCCCCCGGCGGCGTCGGCGCGCCGACGGTGACCCCGGGCGCGCGGGAGGGCACGCGCACGCTTGGGCTGTATGGCCGAACGCCTTCGTTCGACGGTGCGCTGGAGAACTGGGTCTTTACCGGCGAGGTCGCCCTGCAGAGGAACGACCGGATCGACCTGAGGGCCTGGGCCGGGCGGGTGACGGCGGGCTACACCTTCGCAGGCCTGCCGTGGCGCCCGAACGTGACGCTGGGCTACCAGACCTTCTCGGGCGACGATCCCGACACCACGACGCTGGAACGGTTCGACCCGCTCTACTACCAGGGCAGCCCCAGCGCCTGGGCGACGGGGTCGAAATCCGCCTCGACCTTCATCAATTCGAACGTGAACGCGCTGTCGCTGGCCGTACAGGTCAAGCCCACGCGGCAGGACACATGGACGCTGCGCTATGCCCATATCCGGGCAAACGAGCTGAACAGCCCCGTCCAGTTCGGCCAGGCGACCCGGGTCAACGTGAACGGGAACGTGGTCTCCGGCGTCACCGAGGCGCACCTGGCCGATGACCTGTTCGTCGAATACAGCCGCATCATCAATCGCAACACGTTTCTGACAGCCGGTGTCTCGGCCTCCTTCCCGGGGGCCGCGATCGACAATGTGGTCAGCGGCAGCGCTGCCCCGTGGACAGGAGGATTCATCAATGTCGTCGTCAATTACTAGGCGCGCCGCATCGGCGCTGGCCCTCGCCGTGACGCTTGCGTCCGGCTCGACCGCGCTGGCGCAAACCGCCCCGTTGTCGGCCGAGGACTCCGACCCCAATGTCATGGGGTGGATGCAGGGGTTCCCGCCGCCGCCGGACAGGATGATCACCCAGCCCGACAGCGTCTATTTCAGCTTTCCGCGGCTGCGCTGGTCGTTCTGCCACCTGCGGGAGTTCCTGCCGACCGAGGAAATCAGCCGCGGACTCGGCGCGCCCATCCCGCTCGATTACGTGGCGCCGGCCGAGTTCGCCGACCTGCGCCAACAGATCGACGCCGTCACCTTCACGCCGCAGAACAGCGACGAGGCGATGACGTGGGAGGAGTCGCTCTTCGCCAACTACACCGACGGCATGCTGATCCTGCACAGGGGGCAGGTCGTCTACGAACGCTATTTCGGCTGTCTCGAAGAGGACGGCAAGCACGCCATCATGTCGATGACCAAGTCCTTCACCGGGCTTCTGGCCGAGATCATGGTGGTCGAGGGCACGCTGGACGACACGGCGCTGGTGCGCGACGTGATCCCCGAGATCGGCGACAGCGCCTTCGCCACCGCCACGGTCCGGCAGGTGATGGACATGACCACGGGCGTGAAATACTCCGAGGATTATTCCGATCCGAATGCCGATATCTGGCTCTATTCCCGCGCCGCCAGCCCCTTGCCCAAGCCCGAAGGCTATGACGGCCCCGACGGCTACTGGGAATATCTTCAGCAGGTGGCGCCCGAGGGCACTCACGGCGACACATTCCACTACAAGACCATCAACTCGGACATGCTGGGCTGGATCATCAGCCGCGTCTCCGGCAAGGCGGTAACCGAGCTGGCCTCGGACCGGCTCTGGCGCCCGATGGGGGTGGAGCAGGCCGCCTACCAGACGGTCGACGGCAAGGGCGTGCCCTTCGCAGGCGGCGGCATCACCGCGGGGCTGCGCGATCTGGGCCGGCTGGGCCAGCTGATGCTGAACGAGGGCGAGCTGAACGGCACCCGCCTGTTCCCCGCCGAGGTCGCCCGGAACATCGCCGCCGGCGGCGACCGGTCGAAATTCGGCGACGGATTCCCAACCTTCGGCGCCGGCAGCTATACCAGCCAATGGTGGGTCACGCACAACGATCACGGCGCCTATGCGGCCCGCGGCGTGCACGGGCAGACGATCTATGTCGACCCGACGGCCGAGATGGTGCTGGTGCGACTGGCCTCCTACCCGCGGGCGCAGAACGGCTTCATCGACCCGACCTCGCTGCCGGCCTACCAGGCGGTGGCGGAGTTCCTGATGGCGCGATGAGCGGTCGCGGCGCCGACGCGGCGCGGGGCTGGGGGCGGCTGGACAAGGCCGCCTTCGGCATCATCTACGGCGCGATCATGGTTCTGGCCATCCTTCTGGCGCAAGGCAGCCACCCGGCGCCGCCCCAGGAGACGGCGGTGGTGCTGTTCGGGTCGGTGCTGGCCATCACGCTGGCCAAGGCCTTTGCCGAGTTCCTCGGCCACGCGCTCGAGACCACCGAACGCCTGACCCGGCAGGGCTGGCGCGCGGCGTGGGCCCACAGCACGCCGACGCTCGCGGTGGCCAATGTGCCGACGGCGCTGTTCTTGGCGGCCTGGGCCGGGTGGATCGGCCCGCAGACCGCGCTGGTGGCGTCACAGCTGCACTGTGTCGCCCTGCTGGCCGTGCTGGGGGCCCGGGCGGGGTGGGTTCTGGACCACCGCGTTGTCCCGGCGCTCCTCGGGGCGCTGTTTGTCGGCGGGATCGGGGGGCTGTTGTCGATCGTGAAATATCTCATCCATTGATCGCGTGCGCCGCTTACTCTCCCGCCCCCAGATGCCACAGCGTGTCGCCCTGCTGCACCGTGCCGCTGCGCGCCGCGGCCGGCAGATCCCGGTTCAGCAGCTGCTGCAAGTCCGCACCTACAGCGGGGCTGTAGATGTGATAGAGATGCCCCGTCGGCCCCTCGCTGGGCAGGGCGCTGAGGTCGATCACCTCGACCCCGGCAAGCCGCGAGACATCGTTGCCCGCCTCGCCCAGCCGCGGATAGCCGTGCAGCTGCGCCGACAGCGCCAGCGGCCTGTCGCCGGAGGTGACATAGACGGTCAGGCTTTGCGCGATCGGACGGATCCGCGGCAGGATGCGCTCGAAGATCGCGAAATCCACGTCCGGCGCCAGCAGCACCACATGGCCCAGCCGCGTGTCGGGATGCCGGTTGGCCACCTCGGCCAGCGCCAGCATGACACCGCGCGCGCCAAGGCTGTGCCCGATCACGTCCACCTTCCCCGGCCCGAAGCGCCGCTCGAGCTTCAGGATCATCTGCGCCAGATCCGGCAGGCTCCAGTAAAGATCCGCCTCGTCATGGGTGTAGTAGGCCGCGGCACCATCGGACGGCCAGCTGAACCACAAGAACCGCTCGGCAAGATCGGCATTCTGCTGCAGCAGCGCGGCCCGGCGGCAGCCCTTGCCGAAGTCGATGTAATAGCCATGCACATACAGCGCCGGCCCCCGCCCGCCGGCCGTCTGCTGCAACCTGTCGAGGATTTCAGCCGGCGCAGCCTCCTGCACCTCCACGACCTGCAACAGCTCTTCACGCAGGAAATTCGGCGCCACATCGGCCAGGGGCGCGAGCACCCCGAGGTCAAGCTCCTCGACGCGACAGCGGCCCGCTTTCAGATCGCTGCGCGCCCCGCCGTAGTATTCCGCAGGGTCGTCCGAGCCGGTCCGGTTGCGCAAGGTCACAAAGGGAAATTCCACGGTCTTGACCTCCGTCTGCGCCGAGGACGGCACGGGGGCCGCGCAGATCACGGCAGAGACGCCGAGGAGCGCGACGGCGAGCCGCATCACGACGGTTCCGGGACTGCGCATCCTCTTCCTCTCCACACTCGGCCATCCACAAGGCACGGAACCACACCGCCCTTCAAACGAGTGCAGCACGGACAGCGGTTTCCACGCAACCGACAAGAAAGTGAAAGCCCCGCGGCGTTCGCGACTTGGCCAACCCGCTGCCGCCATGACAGGCTTTGCCGGCGTATCGCGCAGCCTCATTGACCGGAGGAGACATGGAATTTCGGCGCCTTGCCAGACTGATCGGACCCGTGTCCGTCCCCTGCCTGTTGCTGGGCCTTCTGTTCTTCGCGGCCTCGCTGACGCCCTCGCTCATCCCCCGCGGGCCGTCGGTGCAGGGCATCCTCGGCGGGCTGGTGATGGCGATCGGCTACCTGATCGGCCAGATCGTGGCGCTGCTCTGGCGGGCCGCCGACCTGCCGCGCCTCTCTGGACGGCCAGCGCACGTGCTGACAGGCGTGGTCGCCGTGCCGCTGGTCGCGGTGTTTCTCTGGGTTCTCGCCTCAAGCCTGACATGGCAGAACGACATCCGCGCCAAGATGGGCATGGCAGAGGCCGATGCGCTGGGGCTGGCCACGATCCTGCTGCTCGCCTTTGCGACCTTTGCCATCGCCTATGCGCTGGGGCGCCTCGTGGCGGCGCTGTTCCGGTTGATCCGGGCGCGGTTCTACCGGATCATGCCGCCGCGCCGCGCCAATGTGCTGGGGGTCGTCGCGGTCGCGCTGATCCTGTTCGTGACGACGCGCGACGGGATCGTCGACCGGGTGGTGACGGGGCTCGACGAAAGCTACGAGGCGGCGCAGGAGCTGTTCGAGAACGCCCCGCCCCCGCCCGAGGATCCGCGCATGACCGGCAGCGCGGCCTCGCTGATCGACTGGGCCTCGATGGGCAAGCCGGGGCGCGACTTCGTCACCTCCGGCCCGACGGCGCAGGACATCGCGGCCTTCACCGGGCGCCCGGCGCGAGACCCCATTCGCGTCTATGTCGGGCGCGCAAACGGCCCGACCCCCGAGGCGCGGGCCGAGCTGGCGCTGGCCGAGCTGATCCGGCAGGGCGCGTTCGAGCGCGAGGTGCTGATCCTGGCCAGCCCCACGGGCACCGGGTGGATGGATCCCGGCTCTCACGACCCGGTCGAGTACATGCATGGCGGCGATATCGCCACGGTGGCCGCCCAGTATTCCTACCTGCAATCGCCGCTGGCCCTGATCCTAGAGACCTCGACCGGGCTGGAGCAGGCGACCGCGCTGCAGGACGTGGTACATGGCTACTGGAAGACGCTGCCCGCCGATGCGCGCCCGCGCCTTTATGTCCACGGGCTGAGCCTTGGCGCCTGGTCCTCGATGTATGCCACGAACCTGTTCCGATTGCTCGACGATCCGATCGACGGCGCCTTCTGGGCCGGGCCGCCCTTCCCCTCGGCCTTCTGGAACTACGTGCAGGAGCATCGCAACCCCGGCTCTCCCTGGGTCTTGCCCGAGGTCGGGGACGGGTCGCTGATCCGCTATGCCTCGCACACGGCCGATGCCTCCGAAGGCGCACCCTGGGGCGAGATGCGCATCGTCTTCCTCCAATACGCAAGCGACCCGGTGGTGTTCTACGACCCCCGCTCGCTCTGGCGCGCGCCGCCTTGGATGCAGGACCCGCCGGCTGCGGACATGACCGAGCATTTCGTCTTCGTGCCCGTCGTCACCCAGTTCCAGCTGGCGCTCGACATGGCGCTGTCCTTCGGCGCGCCGCCGGGCTTCGGGCACGCCTATTATGCGCGGGACTATATCGGGCCCTGGGTCGAGGTCACGGCCCCCCGGGACTGGTCGCCCGCGGACACGGCGCGGCTGAAAGCGCATTGCGACACCGGGTTCCAGCAGGGCTGTTCCAACGCGCCGCGCTGATCCTGTGGCTCCCCTGCCCGACCATGCGAAGGTCCTGACCGGGCGGGGCGACAGGCAGACCGGTGGGGGCGGACCGCGCCTACTGCCATACCTCCTCGCCCGGCGGCGAGACGATGAGGTGGCGGGCGTTGCGGGTGCGGACCGTGCTCTCGATATGGAAGTCGAGAAGCGTGCCCAGCAAGGCCTGTTTCACGCCTGCCTGCTCGGGATCGTCCCAGAGGTTCACCCGCTCGCCGGGATCGGCCACGAGGTCGAAGAGCTGGCCTTCCTCGGAGCCGCGGAAATGCACCAGCTTGTGGGTCGCCGAGCGCACCATGGTCAGGTAGCTGGCCCCGGTCATGTTCACGTCCCCCGCCTGCTCGCAGAACACGTGGTCGCGGCCGGCGAAGGGCGCGCCCTCCAGCGCGGGGTTGAGCGAGATCGCCTCGAAGCTGGGATCGGGCGCCACGCCCGCCCATTCCAGGATGGTGGGCCCGAGGTCGAACAGCTGGACCATCTCGGAAACCGTGCGCCCCCCGGCAAAGCGACCCGGCGCCGAGACGATCATCGGCACGCGCGTGACCTCTTCGTAAGGCGCCCATTTCTGGCTCAGCCCGTGATCGCCCAGGTTGTCGCCATGGTCCGAGGTGAAGATGACGATGGTGTTCTCCATGTTCCCGCGCGCCTCGAGCGCGTCGAGAATCCGGCCCACCTGCGTGTCGATCATCTCCATGTTGGCGTAGTAATAGGCCCGCATCCGCCTGAGCTCTTCCGGCGTCGGGTCCAGCTTCCATGCCACGCTGTCATGATCGACCTCGACATCATGTTCCCGCTTGGCGATCCACGGCCCGGCCAGCGCGGCCAGTTCCTCGTCCGAGACATCGGGCACCGGCACATCGCGGGCCATGTATTTCTCGGCCATCTCCGGCGTCGGATCATAGGGCGGGTGCGGCCCGGGAAAGCCGATCGTCAGAAAGAGCGGCTTCTCGACCGGCTTGGTCTCAAGCCACCATTTCGCCGTCTCGCCGATGAAATTGTCCGATTGCAGGGCGGCCGGCAGATCCCAAGTAAAGGCGCCCAGCCGGTCCTTGTAATCCGGGCGCGCGCGATAGGTCTCGCGTTGCTGCTTCTTCAGCCCGTGCGAGGCCAGCGCCTTGTCCCATTCATCGAAGAACCAGCGCCCTTCAAGGTAGCGGTCCTTGTTCTCGACCACATAACGCTCATGGAAGCCCGCCTTCGCGTCATAGGGGATGGTGTGCATCTTGCCGATATTGACGCAGTGATAACCAGCCCTGGCCAGATCGCTGACCCAAGTGCGGCTCCAGGGTTGGCCGTTGGCCAGCACCCCGTTGGTGTGCGGGTAGTAGCCGGTAAACAGCGAGGCGCGGCAGGGCACGCAGGAGGGCGCGGTGACGTGGCACTGCTCGAAGCTGACACCGGTCTTCACCAGACGGTCGATATTGGGCGTGTCCATGTGCGACGCCCCCAGCGCGGCAATCGTGTCATAGCGCTGCTGGTCGGTGATGATGAAGACGATATCGGGCTTCTGTGCGGTCATGACGGGCCTTCAAAGCTTGAGTGTGTAGAAACGGTCCGCCAGCACGTCGAGATGGCTCTGCATCGCGGTGCGGGCAATATCGGGGGCGCCGCGTTCGATCGCACGCAGGATCGCGCGGTGATCCTCGGCCGAGCGGCGGCGGTTGTCGGGATGCCGGGTCTGATCGTACCAGAATGTCCACATCTCGCTTTCGCGCATCCGCCAGAGCGTGCCCACGAACCCCGCGAGCACGTCGTTGCCGGCCGCCTGGGCGATCAGGTCGTGGAAGCGGGCATCCGCGGCATCGAAAGCGGCCACGTTGTCGATATTGGCGGCAAGCTCGTCATTGGTGCGCGCCATCAGGGCGATCTGCTCGGGCGTCGCGTGGGCGGCGGCCAGTGACGCGGTCTCGCCCTCGATCAGCCGGCGCGCGGCCAGCACCGCCGAGGGGGGCGCGGCATCGGGTTCATAGAGCGGCGCCGGCCCGCGCGAGGCCTCGTCGCGCACGAAGACGCCCGAGCCGACGCGGATGTCGATCATCTGCATGATCTCCAGCGCCAGCAGCGCCTCGCGCACCGTGGTCCGGCTGACATCCAGAAGCTGCGCCAGCTCGCGCTCGGGTGGCAGGCGTTCACCGGCGGCATAGACGCCCCGCTCGATCTCGGCGGCGAGGCGGCGGGCGATCTCGAGATAGCGCCGGCTGCCCGTGGGCAGGTTGAGAAAGTTCATGAGGGATCCTCCGCCTTGTCCGCCCGCGCCCGGGCGCCCAGGCGCACGGCGATGGCGGGCCAGGCCACGGTTGCCACGGCGAGCACAAGGAAGACCAGCGCATAGGGCCGACCGAAGATCTCCAGCAGGTTGCCGTCAGACATCATCAGCGCGGCGCGCAGCTGCTCTTCGGCGATCGGCGACAGCACGAAGCCGATGACGAAGGGGCCCAGCGGCACGCGGCAATATTCCAGCCCCAGGCCGACCACCCCGAAGGCGATCATCACCCAGACATCGGTGAAGCTGGAATTGATCGCGTAAGAGCCGGTGACGCAGAAGACGAGGATCACCGCCATCAGCCCCGAGCGCGGCAGCTGGACGATCCGCGCGATGTAGCGCACCGCGCCCCACATCAGCATCAGCATCAGCACGTTGGCCACCAGGTAGGCGGCGATGATGCCATAGGCGATCTCGGGGGCGTTCTGGAACAGCAGCGGTCCGGGCTGCAGGTTGTGGATGGTCAGCGCGCCGATCAGGATCGCCTCGGTGACCGAGCCGGGAATGCCCATGGTGATCAGCGGGATCAGCGCGCCGCCGATCGAGGCATTGTTGGCGCTCTCGGCGGCGACCACGCCCGGCTCGTGCCCGGTGCCGAATTTCTCGGGCTCGGATGAGAGCTGCTTTTCGGTCGAGTAGCTGACCAGCGCCGCGATATTGGCGCCGATCCCGGGCAGCAGCCCGATCCACGTGCCGATGACCGAGCCGCGCAGCAGCTTGGGCGCGTAGCGCATGTCGCGCGCGTAGATGGGCAGCTTGCTTGTCGGCATGTCCAGCCGCGCCTCCTGCCGGGGCGTGGCCGCATCGCGCAGGATCTGGCTGATGGCAAAGGCGCCGATCAGCACCGGCAGCAGTCCGAACCCCGCCAGCAGGGCGCTGGAGCCGAAGGTGAGCCGCGCCTGCCCGATCGAGCTGTCGATCCCCGGCAGGGCAAAGGCCATCCCCAGCGCCGCGGCCAGCAACCCCTTGATCATCGAACCCTGACTGAGCACCGCCAGCATCACCAGCGCCATCAGGACCAGCGTGAAATATTCCCACGGGCCGAATTGCAGGGCAAAGCGCGCAAGGGTCGGCGACATGCCGGCCAGGAACCCCCACGAGATGATGCCGCCGACGACCGAGGCCATGATGCCAAGCGCCAGCGCCCGCTCGGCCAGGCCCTGCCGGGCCATCGGGTAGCCATCGAAGGTGGTCACGATCGAGGCCGGCGTGCCCGGCATGCGCAGCAGGATCGCCGTGATCAGCCCGCCCGAGATCCCGCCCACATATTCGCCGATGAGCAGGGTCACCGCGCTGACCGGGTCCATGTGGAAGGTCAGCGGCAGGGTCAGCGCGATCAGCATCGAGGCGGTCAGCCCCGGGATCGCGCCCACCACGATGCCAAGCGCCGTGCCGATGAACAGGAACAGCAGGTTCTGCCACTCGAAAAGAAGGGAAAAGGCGTCCAGCATCGCTCAGCCGATCGAGATGTAGAGAAAACGTTCGAGGATCAGCGAGATCGCCAGCGACAGCACCAGCCCGAGCCCGGCAAAGACCAGCGCGTTGATCCATGTGCGCGCCCCGATGGCCAGCCCGGTCAGCGTGACGAAGACGGTGGTCGCCGGCACGAAGGGCACCCGCCCGAAATCGAGCGCGGCGACATAGAGCACGAGGCTGGCGAAGACCAGCGCGCTTCGGCGCGGATCGGCACCCGAGGCCGCCTCGTCGCGCCGGTGGCCGGCCCGGATCCGGAGCGCCGCGCGGATCAGCAGGAGCACGGCAAAGAAGATCAGCAGCGCACCCAGGATGCGCGGCAGCGCCGCAGAGCCCAGCGGCTCGAACCGCGGCGGCGGCAGGTCGGCCGCCCCGATGAAGAGCAGCGCCGCCCCGCCGGCCACCAGCGCGGCCAGGACGATATCTGCGATGTTCTGCCGGATGACGTCGCGCATGGCGGCTGCCCCCCTCGTGGATGGTCGGACCGGCGGGCCGCAAAGACCCGCCGACACGGGGATCAGTTGATCGTCGCGGCCACGGCCTGCAGGGCCTCGAGTTGCTTCTGCGCATCGGCCATCGCCTCGTCCCCCGGCGTCCAGTAGGGCTGAAGCGTGTTGTTGCGGAAATACTCGACGATGTCGGGATCACCGATCGCCGCTTCCAGCGCCGCGCCAAGGGCGGCCACGGTCTCATCCGGCGTCGAGGCCGGCGCCAGCCACCAGTTCGGATTGGCCCAGCTGACGTCGTAGCCCAGCTCCATCGCGGTGGGCACGTCGGGCAGGTCGGGCAGGCGGTCGCGCCCGAAATAGACCAGCGCCTTCAGCCCTTCGCCCTGGGCGATGTATTCCGAGGCCGCGAAGAGCGCGATATCGGCATTGCCGCCCAGGACCAGCCGCAGCCGGTCGGCGCCCGAGTTGGCGGTGACGTAGCGGGTCTCGAAACCGGCCTCGTTGGCCAGCATCGACCCGACGAAATGCGGGATCGTGCCGATCCCCACGGCCTCGACCAGCCCGCGCGGGTTCTGTTTGAGATGGGCGATCAGGTCATCGAGCGTGTCGAACTCGCTGTCCTCGCGCACCACCCAAACCGGGCTGCCACCGCCGGTATAGCCGATGGACTTGAAGTCCTCGAGGTCGAAATCCCCCAGCTCCATCGCCATGGCGATCAGGGCCTGGTGGTGCCAATGCATGATCGTATGGCCGTCCTCGTCCCCGCGGCGCATCCGGTTGACGGCATTGGCCCCCGCCCCGCCATCCGCATTGACCACGGCCATGGGCTGGTTCAGCAGACCCTCGCTCTGGATCTTCTCGCCGATCAGACGGGCCACCGTATCGGTCCGACCGCCGGGCTTGAACGGCACGATCACCTCGATGGGCTTTTCCGGGAAGTCCTGCGCCGCGGCTTTCTGCACCCCGATTGGTCCAACCGGCATGGCCAGCACCAAGGCGCCAAGCGCGCCAATGGCCGCAATTTTTCTGGAAATCTGCAACATTCTGGATCCTCCCTGGGTGTGTGCGTTCAATCGCGCATTATTGGACCAACCAATAGGCACGAAGGGCGAAATTGTCCAGACCAATCTGAAGACCGGCATCCCAGTGCCTGCTTGGTCCATGACGGATCCACCTCCGCGCTTGCCCGGCTCGATGTGATGCAATATGTGTAGCTCAGCCACGACGCCGGGAGCCCGAGACATGCCAGCTGCCCTCAACATCCGCGATATCGGCGAGGATCGGAAATCCGCGATCGAGGCCGAGGCGCGTCTGCGCGGCGTGTCGGCGGCCGAGTTCGTGCGGACCTGCATCGACGAAG
Source organism: Pseudoponticoccus marisrubri (assembly GCF_001482405.1). GTDB lineage: Bacteria > Pseudomonadota > Alphaproteobacteria > Rhodobacterales > Rhodobacteraceae > Pseudoponticoccus > Pseudoponticoccus marisrubri. The sequence goes on along the minus strand of NZ_LPXO01000005.1, from coordinate 104,924 downwards.
GGCTTGCCCGTGCGCAGGCCGAGCGTGAGCGCGCCGAATGGATCAACGCCGCCCGGGCCGGGCTCGATGCCGAGGCGCGGCACCTGCAGGAGAACGGCCCGACCCTCGCCCGTTTCCGCCGCCCCGGCGCCGCGGGGTGAGCCAGGGCGCCATCCACCGGACCCGGGACGGGATGGACCTTGTCTGCCGCGTACAGACCGATCTCGGAATCGAGACACCCTACATCCTCTGCGCCCCCGTCCTGCCGCAGGCCGCGTGGGGCCCGCAGGTGCCGAGGCTGCACCTGCCCGTTACGGTGGACGGCACGCCCCATGTCATCCTGATGTCGCAGCTGGTCGCCCTGCCGGGCAGTGGACTCGGCCCCGTGGTGGGCTCGGCCGAGACGTTGCGCGACCGCATCGTGGCCGCGGTGGACCTGCTCGTGACCGGGTTCTGAAACACCGGCCTCGCCCGTTCCTCGATTCGCCCAAACGGCACGCCCCCTCCCCTGCAATGTCGTTACGAGGCAGCGTAACGCCCTGACACGGCACACGTCGGAAAACCCGTACCGACCCCTGTGGATATCTCGGCCCGAGTTTTCTTCATCCATTTCAGACACCTGAACGGCCAAAGGGCACCGTGGCCCCATCGGGCTGGTGACGCCGGGCCGTCCCTGCCACAACATCTGTTGTGGAAAATTCTTGTAAGCAGAACGCTTTATCGTTTATTCGTAACGCAAAGAATGCCGGAACCCCTGAGGCAGCGTTACGACCATCGGCGCAGATGGAACGCGGGGACCGGTGCAAGATAACGCAAGAACGAAGCAGGCACCATGAACAAGGCGTTACATGACACGCTGACCCGGAACGCGGATGATCTGACATTTGCGCTGACCGAGATGTCCAAATCCTTCTTCGCGCCCGAGGACACGAAGACCCTGCGCGATTTCAGCTCTACCGAGGTGACCGAGTTGCTGGGCGTCTCGGAAAGCTACCTGCGCAAGGCGCGGCACGAAGGGCGCATTCCCGACACGCCGCCCGGGCCCGGCAACCGCCGGCGCTATACCGCGGCCCAGATCTGGGATCTGCGGCAGCGTCTGGCCAAGGGTTCCAAGAACCCGCATCACATGCTGCCGGGGCGCAAGCCGGGCGACAAGCTGCAGGTCTGGTCCACGGTCAACTTCAAGGGCGGCAGCGCGAAAACCACCACCACGATCACGCTGGCGCAACGGCTGGCGCTGCGCGGCTACCGGGTGCTGTGCATCGATGCCGACCCGCAGGCCTCGCTGACCACCTTCTTCGGCTACCAGCCCGAGATCGACTTCTTCGAGGGCGGCACGCTCTATGATGCGATCCGCTACCGCAACGCCGAGACCGGCGAGGGCCCGCGGCGCCTGTCAGAGGTCGTGCGCAAGAGCTATTTCCACAATCTCGACATCGTGCCGGGCGGCATCATGCTCTCGGAGTTCGAGCACGAGACGCCGACAGCGCTCAGCCGGGTCGAACAGCCCGTGTTCTTCCAGCGCATCGCCAGCGCGATCGACGATGTCGAGGCAGATTACGATATCGTCCTGATCGACTGCCCGCCGCAGCTTGGCTATGTCACGCTTTCGGCGGTCTGCGCCTCGACCTCACTGCTGATGACGGTGATCCCGGACCGGATCGACATCGCCAGCGCGGCCCAGTTCCTGCGCATGGCCGCCGGGCTGGTCGAGGTGCTGTCGGACAGCGGCGGCATCACGGATTACGACAATTTCCTGTTCCTGCTGACCCGGTTCGACACGGCGATCAGCGCCCAGCAGGACCTGGCCGAGTATCTGCGCGAGTTGTTCAAGGAGCAGGTGCTGGAAACGCCCTTCCTGAAATCCTCGGCAATCTCGGATGCCGGGCTGGGCCAGCGCACCGTCTTCGAGGCCGAGATCACGCCCGGCACGCGCCGCACCTACGAACGGGCGATCCAGTCCGCGATCGGGGTCTGCAACGATGTCGAACGCCGCATCCAGGCCGCATGGGGGAGGACGCCATGAGACGCGACAAGCTCGCCGGAAGTCTCCGGGCGCTGGAGGAACGCCGCGCCGCGCAGGACGCGCATCCGCCCGAGCCCCCTGCCCCGGCCAGCGCGGCCCCCGCGGTCTCGGCCGTGGCCGAAAGCATCCGAAAACTCGGCGCCTCGGCCCCGCGCGAGATCCTGCCGGACGAAATCATGGACTCACGCTTCGCCGACCGGCTGAACGTTCGGGAAGGGCTGGCCGACCTGATCGCCTCGATCCGGCGGTCGGGCCAGCAATTGCCGGTCCTGCTGCGCAAGGCCCCCGCGGACGCACCCGTGGGCAAGCAGTTCGAGGTGATCTACGGCCGCCGCAGGATCGCCGCCTGCCGCGAACTCGGCATTGCCGTGCGTGCCCATGTGGCCGATTTCGACGACCGGCAAGCGCTGGTCGCGCAAGGGCTGGAGAATGCCGCCCGTCTCGAGAACAGCTTCATCGAGCGGGCCCGTTTCGCGGCGCAACTGGAGGCGGCCGGCTATGACACGGGCGACATCTGCGAGACGCTGAATGTCGACACCTCGGCGCTCAGCCGGATGCGCGCGGTGATCCGCGACGTGCCCGAGGACGTGATCCAGACGATCGGGCCGGCGCACAAGTCGGGGCGCCGGCCGTGGCTGAAGCTGGGCGGGCTGCTCTCGAGCCCGCATGCGCCGCACCCCTCCGAGGTGGGCGCGATGGTCGACCTCGACCAGGACAGCGACACCCGCCTGGCCCGCCTCGTGGAGGTGCTGGACGGCACACGCCCGCGGGCCAAGCCGCCAAAGACACCGGCCCGCACCCAACGCGAGATCGGCAGCAAACGCGTGGCGCTGGCCGTCGATGAGAGGCGCCTGACCGTGCAGGTCCGTGATCGCCGCGCGCGTGGGTTTCTGCCGTGGCTCGATGAGCGGATCGAGGCACTTTACGAGGAATGGGCAGGCAACGCGGGCAAGCCCGATGAGTGACCCCCGCAAGTTATTGAAATTATTGAATTTGCCCGCTGGGCAAATGGTAGGATCAGAGCAACAAGAACCATAAAGCCCTGATTTTGCAGCACTTGTCCGGTGGGCAAGACGACGGAACCGAGGAACAGTAGAAGGAGGCAGCACCAGGCAAAAAGAAACCCTCCGAAACCGGTGGTCCCGAAGGGTCTCCAAGTCGTGTAGCAACTTCTGGATACCCCAAAAGAGAATCAGGAACAACACCGAACTTCGGTGAACGGGTATCTTGTGCCGGTCTGAAACGGACATGGAACACACCAGAACTGCGGCACTGCGTGTCGCGGCACAGTCGAGCTGTGCCGAAGAGCGCCCCGGGGAGGCCCCCTGCCCCACCGAACGCATCGCCTTTGCGCCGATCGATCGCTGGGCCTTCCTCGACCTCGTGGTCGAGCTGCGGCGGATCCTGAAGCTGACCACCAACGACATCGCCGTGTTGCGCGCGCTGCTGTCGTTCCTGCCCGTGCGGTCAGCTTCGGGTCGCGAGGGGCCGGTCACGCCCGACACGCTGACAATCATCTTTGCCTCGAACGCGGCCATTGCGAAACGTGCCGGCGGGATGGATGACAGGGTGCTGCGCCACGCCTTCCGCCGGCTTGTTTCGGCCGGGCTGATCGCACGGCGAGACAGTGCCACGGGCAAGCGGTTTCCGGTTCGGCAGGGCGGGCGCATCGTCTCGGCCTACGGGCTCGACCTCGCACCCGGGCTGGCCATGGCCCCTGCCCTGCAGCGTCGCGCCGAGACAGAACGCGACGCCGCAGATCGTGTGCGCGCCGCCCGCGCCGAGCTTTTCGCCCGTCGCCGCCAGCTTCTCGACCGGGCCCAGTCTCTCTGCGCGACCGCTAAGGACTGGCTTGACACCCTGTCCAAGGTTCTGCGTCGCAAGCTGAGCCCCGAGGATCTTGATGGTCTACGCGCGGAACTGTCGAGGATCGAGGAAGACGTCGCGCCCAGTGCTGACGCGCACGCGGGCAGCCTGACCTCGGACAAGATTGTGGATGAACCATGCGACTCGCCCGGCAGAGACGGTCAGATTTACCGGCACAGTGAGTCGAAAAAAATTGATAAGAAAAAGAAAGGACCGACCCTCAACGTCGCTTGGCAGGCCTGGTCCGAGATCCAGAGCATGTTTCCAATCCCACCGCAGACCATGGCTGATCTGCGGGACATCGTCTGCACTCTCGCAGAAATGCTGAGAATACGACCGGAAGCACTTGGTGAGGCCGCCGCGCATCTTGGATGGGTCGGTGTGGGAGATGTCCTGAACGCGATCACCGAACGCGTTACCGAGATCCGGAACCCGACAGCCTACCTCCTGTCGATCGTTCGGGATTGGAGTGAGTCCGGGACAGCGACTGAGCCCCGGATCTCGTGAGATGCGTGGTGCACCGCGGGCAAAGGCAGACCCTCTTCCGACCAAGCACCGAGGCCGAAAGGCCCTTCACGACGGTGCGTCCTCGCCCGTCCCAAGAACCCCTGTCTCGATCAACCTGTCGATCTCGGCCTCGCTCAGCCCCGCTGTGCGCAGAACCGCCTTGCTGTCCGCGCCAAGTTCCGGCGTCGGATGACGGACCTGCAAGGGCGTCTCGGACAGCTTGATGGGAAAGCCCGTCATCGCCACCGTCCCCCGACCTTCGTGCGGGACCTGCAAGACCATCTGCTGCGCGGCGACCTGCGGGTCGGCCAGAGCCTCGGTCATCGATTGCACGCGGCCCGACGGCACGCCCGCTTGGTTCAGACGCGCGATCCAGTTATCCTGAGTATCACTCGCCAACGCCTCGTTGATCAGATGGTTCAGGACCTCGCGATGCCTCAGCCGCATTTCGTTGGTCTCGAACCGCGGGTCCGACAGAAGATGATCCAGCCCGAGTTCGCCCAGGAAACGCCGCACGATGATCTCGGTCGAGGGGGCCACCGCGATGTCGCCATCGGCGGCGCGGAACAAGCCGTAGGGCGACGCGATCGGATGGTCATTGCCCGTGGGCACGGGATCGCGCCTGGTGGCCAGCGCGTTGGACGACAGGTAGGCCATCATGGACAGCATCGACATCATCATCGAGCTTTCAACCCGCTGCGCCCCGCAACCTGCGTCGCGTCCCCGCAAGGCCGCGACAGCGCCGAGCGCGGCGTAGAGCCCCGCCACGAGATCGGTGATCGGCGGCGCGGTGCGCAGCGGACCGGTCGCCGGGGTGCCATTCGTCGCCATGAAACCGGACATGGCCTGGGCGATGAAGTCGAAGGCCGGGCGGTCGACATAGGGGCCAGTGCTGCCATAGCCGTTGACGCTGACCACGATCAGGTCGGGATTGATCTCGCGCAGGCGCGCCTCGGTCAGGCCCATCTTGTCGAGCACGCCGGGGCGGAAGTTTTCGGTCAGGATATCGGCATCGGCCAGCAGGCGTTCCAGCACCGCGACGCCCTCGGGGTTGCGCAGGTTCAGCTCCACCGATTTCTTGTTGCGATTGAAGACGGCGAAATACCAGGACAGGCCGTTGACCTTGTGGCCTTGCTGGCGCACCGGATCGCCGCCGGGCGACTCGATCTTGATGACATCGGCGCCGAGATCACCCAGCAGCATGGAACAGAACGGCCCCGACAGGATCCGCGTCAGGTCGACGACCCGGATACCGGAGAGGGGCAAGGGGGGAGAGGATTGGTCCGTCATCCGGCTGCCGTCAGCGTCTGGTCGGGGTCATGGCGCTTCAACCGCGGGCCGGCCTTGATGACCTGGCCGGGCAGGGCGTGGCCGATCGTGTCCTGTGTCAGAAGAGCCGCGTCGATCAGACGGTCGAGTTCGATCCCCGTGGAATAGCCGCTCTCCTGCAGCAGGTAGACAAGATCCTCGGTGCAGATATTGCCCGTGGCACCGGCGGCGAAGGGGCATCCGCCAAGACCACCCACCGCGGCGTCGAAATGGGTCACGCCTTCGGCCAGCCCTGTCATGACGCAGGCCAGCCCGACACCGCGCGTGTTGTGGAAATGCAGGTGGATGTCGAGCCCGGGCGCCGCCTCGCGGATGGCGCGGATCGCGGCGCGCACGGTCAGGGGCGTGGCCATGCCCGTGGTGTCGCCCAGCGAGACGCTTTCGGCGCCCAGCTCCTGGTAGCGGCGGGCGATCCGGGCGACCTGTTCCGGCGGCACGATGCCTTCGAAAGGACAGCCAAAGGCAGTGGCGATGCCTCCCTCGACCGCGATCCCGGCGGTGTGCAGCCGGTCGATCACGGCCTCGAACTCGGCAAGGGACTGGTCGACGGGGCGGTTCACGTTCTTGCGGTTATGGGTTTCCGAGGCCGAGACCACGGTATGCACCGCGTCCAGTGCACATTGCGCCGCCCGCTCGGCGCCGCGCAGGTTCGGCACCAGGGCCGTGATCCAGGCGCCTTCCGGCCGGTCGATCCCGGCCAGCACCTCTTCGGCATCGGCCAGCTGCGGCACGGCCCGCGGGCTGACGAAGGAGGTGACCTGCATATGCGTCACGCCACTGGCGAAGAGCGCGTTGGCGATCTCGATCTTCTTCGCCGTCGGGATAAAGGTCTTCTCGTTCTGGAAGCCGTCGCGAGGGCCGACCTCGCAAACGGTGATCCGGGTGCCCTCGGGCACGGGCAGGGGGCTGGACATGGGTACGGGTCCTTTCCAAATGTCGTGTGCCGGCAATCGGGGCCTGTCCCGTGACGGCTGTGCCTGCTAGATGGCAAGCTGCGGCGCCCGTCTGCAAGGGCAGAGGCGGGGCAGGGGGGACGTGCCTGAGCTGTCCATCATGTGTCGGATGGGCAGGGATAGATGGTGGCGGACCGCTTGCCCGCGGACAAGTCATTGAATTTAAATTATTTTTTATCAGGCTATTTCGAAACCAGGCGACTTCGATCGCCAAAACACAACCAAAGGTTGAATATTGGATATCTGAAATATCCTTTGCCGCCCCAACCCTTGCAAAGCAGGCGCATTTGTCTTCTCCTCGCAGCGCACTTCAGGGAGGAGTACACATGAAAATTCTTGCACCCACTTCGGCCGTCTTCGGCATGGCCATGGCGCTCGGCCTGTCGGCCGGCGCCCCGGCCTCGGCCGCAGAATGCATCGCGCCGTCCAACCCCGGCGGCGGTTGGGATTTCACCTGCCGCACCATCGGGCGCATCCTGACCGAGCTCGACCTCGTGGACGGCAATGTCCAGGTCACCAACATGCCCGGCGGTGTCGGCGCGGTGACCTATGCCATGGTCGTGAACGAGCGCCCTGACGATCCCGAGCTGATCGTGGCGACCTCGACCGTGGGCATCACCCAGATCGCGCAGGGCCGCTACCCGGCGCCCGTGGACGCGGTGCGCTACCTTGCCATGCTCGGTGCCGATGTGGGCGTGATCGCAGTGGATGATGACAGCCCGATCCAGTCGCTGGACGAGCTGACCGAGATCATGGCCAACGATCCCGGCTCCATCGTCACGGCCGGGTCCTCCGGCGCGGGCGGCTGGGACCATATCCGCCTGTTGATGGTCGCGCGCGAAGGCGGGCTCAACACGCTGGGCGACCTGCGCTGGGTGCAGTTCGACGGCGGCACCGACGCGGTGACGCAGATGATGGGCGGCCAGATCGACGTGGTCTCGACCGACATGGGCGAGATCGCGGGCTTTGTCGACTCGGGCGACATCCGCATCCTCGCCGCGCTGTCGGATGAGCCGATCCCGGCCTTCCCCGACATCCCCACGGCGCAGTCGCAGGGCATCGACGTGACCGGCTACAACTGGCGCGGCCTCTATACCGGGGGTGAGGTCTCGGACGCGGAATATGACCAGTGGGTCTCGGATCTCGAGACGCTCTACAACTCGGAGAACTGGCAGACCGCGGCGGTCGAATTCGGGCTGGTGCCGATCTGGCGCGGTGGCGCGGATTTCGAGGCCTATGTCCGCGAACAGGAAAAGGTCATGGCCGATATCTCGCGCGACATCGGCGTGATTGAATGACGGTCAGGCTGGCCGGCGTCGCGATCTTCATGATCGCGGCGCTCTACACCTGGTACGGGCGCGACTACACGGCGAGCTTCGGCGACGTGCTGGGCCCCTCGGTCTTCCCGATGATCGTGGGCATCCCCGCGATGATCCTCGCCGCCTCGCTCGTGGTGTTCCCCTCGGGGCAGGTCAGCTGGCCGCCACGCGATCACATGCTGCGGCAGGTGGCGGCGCTGGCGATCCTTGCCGGGTATGCCTGGCTGCTGCTGCCGCTGGGCTTCCCGCTGGCGACCTTCGGCCTGATCGCGGGGCTGGGCATCGTGCTGGGCGGTGCGCCGCTCAAGGCGGTGGCCCTGGGCGCCGTGCTGGCACCCGGGCTGTGGGCGCTGTTCGACCAGGTTCTGGGGCTGCCGCTGGCGGTGCTGGGGCGCTGGTTCGGATAGAACCGCCTTCGCCGGGACCCATGCCGCGCCGGACGGCGCGAGCCACGACACGCGACACGAATTGACACGCAGGACATCGCGCCACCATGGAAACATTCTCGCTGCTCGCCCAGGGCTTTGCCGTCGCGCTGACGCCGCTGAACATCGCGCTTCTGTTGCTGGGCTGCTTTTCCGGCACGCTGATCGGCGCCCTGCCGGGGTTGGGCCCGGTGAACGGCGTGGCGATCCTCATCCCGCTGACCTTTGCCTTCGGCTTTGACGCGACCTCGTCCCTGATCCTGCTGTCGGCGGTCTATTTCGGCTGCATGTATGGCGGGCGCATCTCGTCCATCCTGCTGAACATCCCCGGAGACGAGCCGGCGGTCATGACGACGCTGGACGGCTATCCCATGGCGCAGCAGGGCAGGGCGGCCGACGCGCTTGCCATCTCGGGCGTGGCGAGTTTCTTCGGAGCGACCGTGGCGGTGATCGGCCTGACGCTTTTTGCGCCGATGCTGGCGCGCATGGCGATCTATTTCGGGCCGGCGGACTACTTCGCCCTCTACATCCTCGCCTTCGTGACCATCGGCGGCATCGCGGGGGTGGACCCGCGCAAGACGCTGCTCTCGGCGCTGATCGGGCTGATGATCGCCACCGCGGGGCTGGACCCGATCTCGGGCATCCCGCGCTATACGTTCGACAACTACCATCTCTATGACGGGGTCGACGCGATCGTGGCGCTGGTCGGGTTGTTCGCGATCTCGGAAATCCTGATGCTGCTGGAGAAGGCCGCCCGGGACCGCGCCGCACCGATCGGGCTGGACAGCTGGCTGCCCGATTTCCGGCAGATCTGGAAGACGCGATGGGCGGTGCTGCGCGGTTCGGTCGTGGGCTTCGTGGCGGGCGTGCTGCCCGGGGCAGGGGCCTCGCTGGGCTCGGTCATGTCCTATTCCATGGAGAAGCAGGCCAGCGACAAGCATGGGACTTTCGGCAAGGGCGACCCGCGCGGCGTGGCCGCCCCCGAGGCCGGCAACAACGCCGCTTCGGGCGGGGCGCTGATCCCGATGCTGTCGCTTGGCGTGCCGGGTTCGGGCACGACGGCGGTGATGCTGGCCATGCTGATCTCGCTCAACGTGCAGCCCGGCCCGCTTCTGTTTGAGCGGCAGCCGGACCTGGTCTGGGGGCTGGTGGCTTCGCTCTATCTCGGCAACGTGGCACTCTTGATCCTGAACCTGCCGATGATCGGCCTGTTCAGCCGGTTGATGATGGTGCCGACATGGGCGCTGATGCCCATCGTGGCAGCGGTCAGCTTCGTGGGCGTGTTCTCGATCTCGAACTCGGTCTTCGACCTCGAGCTGATGATCATCTTCGGGGTGCTGGGCTACCTGCTGCGCAAGCTGGATGTCAGCCTCGTGCCGCTGGTGCTGGGCCTGCTGCTGGGCGGCGACATGGAGCGCAACCTGCGCCGCGCCATGTCGATCTCGGATGGCGACTGGGGCGTGCTGATGGCCAGCCCGATCTCGGTAACACTCTACGTCCTGACCACCGCGTTCCTCGGCCTCTCCGTCTGGCTTGCCCTGCGGGACCGCAAGCGCCAACAGGCGCGCGTGACCGAGGGCTGAGGACAGTCGCGGGGCAGGGGGCCTCCGCGTGTTGTCCAGAGGCACGCCCGGCGGTCAGGCCGCCGGGCTCAGACCGCCACCCGGTGATGGCGTGCGATCTCTTCGAGCTTCAGGCGCTCGGGTCCCTCTCCGACCGGCCAGATGGGACTGCCCAGCGTTTCGGTCTCGATGCGTTCGGGACGCTCGCGATGCGGGTCGGGCACCGGCACGGCCGACAGGAGGCGCCGGGTATAGCGATGCCGCGGATCCTTCAGCACCGCGTCGCGCGCGCCCTCCTCGACGACCTGTCCAAGGCGCATGACCATGATCCGGTCGGCGACCTGTTCGACCACGGCCATGTCGTGACTGATGAACAGGAAGGCCAGCCCGTCCTCGTCCTGGATCTCCTGCAGCAGATCCAGAACCTGCGCCTGCACCGAGACATCCAGCGCCGACACGCTTTCATCGGCCACGATCAGCTTGGGTGACAGCGACAGGGCGCGGGCGATGTTGACGCGCTGGCGCTGCCCGCCCGAGAACTCGTGCGGATAACGCGCCATCATGTCGGGCGACAGTCCGACCCGGCGGAACAGGTGCTCGACGCGGTCCTTCAGCTCGGAGCCCGAGGCAAGGCCGTGGATCAGCAGCGGCTCGGCGACCTGGTCGCCCACCGTCATGCGGGAATCGAGCGAGGCGCCGGGATCTTGGAATACCATCTGGATGTCGCGGCGGACGGGCTTCATCGAGGCCGGGCCCATGCCGCGCGTCTGTCGGCCCATCACGCGGACCGACCCGTCCCACGGTACGAGACCCAGAAGCGCCTTGCCGATGGTCGACTTGCCGCAGCCCGACTCGCCCACGAGAGCCAGCGTCTCGCCAGCGTCGATGCGGAAGGACACGCCCTCGACCGCGTGAACGCGCGCCTTCACGCGATTGAGCACGCCGCCGCGCACGTCGAAACGCACGCTCAGGTCCTCGACTTCAAGCACGGGCACGCCCCCGGGTTTTTCCGGTCGGGGCGGCGCGGTGCCAAGGCGCGGGACTGCGGCGAGCAGCTCCTTGGCATAGTCGCTGCGCGGGGTTGCGAAGATCTCGTGCACCGGCGCGCTTTCGACCTCCTGCCCGTGGCGGAGGATCACGACGCGATCGGCCATCTCGGCCACCACGCCCATGTCATGCGTGATCATCAGGACCGCCGTGCCGTGATCACGTTGCAGCTTGCGGATCAGGTCGAGGATCTCGGCCTGCACGGTCACGTCGAGCGCGGTGGTCGGTTCGTCCGCGATCAGCACCTCGGGGTCGCAGGCCAGCGCGATCGCAATCATCACGCGCTGGCGCATGCCGCCCGAGAGCTCATGCGGGTACTGTTTCAGCCGTCGTTCCGGCTCGGTCAGCTGGACGTCCTGCAGCAGCTGCAGCGCGCGGGCGGGGGCCTCGGCGCGGGTGCAGGCCTCGTGTTCCAGCAAGGTCTCGGTCAGTTGCTGCTGCACCGTCATCAGCGGGTTCAGCGAGGTCATCGGTTCCTGGAAGATCATCGCCACCCGCGCGGTGCGGATCTTGCGATAGGCCGCATCGGACAGGCCGACCAGTTCGGTCTCGCCCAGGCGCACCGATCCGCCGGTGATCCGGCACATGGGTTTGGGCAGCAGCCCCATGATGGCCAGCGCCGTCATCGACTTGCCGGAGCCGCTCTCGCCGGCAAGGCACAGCGTCTCGCCTGCGCGCAGGTCGAAACCCAGCCCGTCCAGCACAGTCTTGGCCCCCGAGGGGGTGGCGACCTGAACACTCAGGTCGCGCACCGTCAGCACCGTCCCGGTCATTCGAAGACCACGTTGGGAAAGTAGAAGCTGACCACCCAGTTCGGCATGTCGACGATCTCGGAGATCCGCAGGTCGCCGCAGACCGAGCAGAGCAGATAGGCGTCCTCGGCGGACAGTCCCTTGGTCCGTCCCAGGAAGTCGATCATGCCCGAGACCGCGTCGCGCGCGCCCTGCATCATGTCCGACCCGATCCCCGTGGTCACTTCGTAGCCCTTGGCGTCGAGATGCCGCGTGACCGGTCCCGGTGTCGAGAAGCGCGGGAAGGCCAGCGTCTCGCCCTTCACGAGATCGAGCGTCACCTCGACATCCATCGGGCTTTCGATCGCGGTTCCGCAGACCTCGCCGTCGCCCTGCGCGGCATGCGTGTCGCCGATCGAGAACAGCGCGCCTTCGACCTCGACCGGCAGGTAGAGCGTCGTGCCCGCCGCCAGGTCGCGGATGTCGAGGTTGCCCCCCATGCGCCGCGGCGGAACCACCGAATGCAGCCCGGCCTCGGCCGGGGCCAGCCCGATCGTCCCGGCAAAGGGCTTCAGCGGCACCTTGCCGAGATCCGAGAAGAGGGCAGGGGCCAGCGTGTCGGGGTCATAGTCCCAGATCTTCAGGTAGGGATCCTTGAACTGGTCGGCCAGAAGGCCGAAGCCCGGGATGTTCGCCGTCCAGCCGAAGCCGGAGGGGTGGAACGCCTCGATCTGGATCTTGAGCACGTCACCGGGTTGCGCCCCGTCGACATAGACCGGCCCGGTCACGGGGTTGATCTTGCCGAAATCCAGATTGGGGACATCCGCGGTGGTGCTGTCACGATTGAACTGCCCGCCGGAGCTGTCGAGGCATTGGAAATACAGGCGCGATCCGGGAGCCACCGTCTGGACGGGTGGGAGCGAATTGTCCCACCCGTGATGGTGCGCACCGTGGATCGTGTAGTCACAGTGCTTGCACATGTTATTCGGCGTCCTTCGAGTAGATGTAGTCGTAGTTCACCGGGATGTGGACCGGGTCCACGAACAGGCTGTCATCGCCCGCGATGCTGTCCGAGGTCAGCGTGAAGCGCTGCTCGTTGAAGACCGGAACCCAGGGCGCGTCTTCCATCACGTCGAGATAGATCGACTTCCACGCCTCGATGCGCGCTTCCTCGTTCTCGGCGCCCGTCATGGCGTCGGCCTCGGCAGCGCGGGCGTCCAGCTCCTCGTTGCAGTACCATGCCCAGTTCCAGCCACCCTGCACGGCGCCGGCACATCCCAGGATCGGCCCGTAGAAGTTGGACGGATCGGGGAAGTCCGCGATCCAGGCCATGCCGCCCGACCAGATCATCGGGGCCTGATCGGCCTCGCCGCCGGCCGCGATCACGTTGGCCTGCGCGAGGCTGCGGATCTCGGCATCGATCCCGATCTCGCTCAGATCCTGCTGGATGGCCTGCGCGATGCGCGGGTTGGGATCCACGTTCATGACGTAGAGCTCGGTGCTGAACCCGTCGGCAAAGCCTGCCTCGGCCAGCATCTCCTTCGCGGCGGCCGGATCGAAGGCATAGCCCTCGTAATCCTCGGCATAGCCCGGCATGGTCGGCGGCAGCGGCTGGTTGGCGGGCACGGCGCGGCCGTTGATGATCCGCACGATGCGATCCTTGTTGATCGCCATGTTGACGGCCTTGCGCACGTCCACATTGTCGAACGGGGCCATCTGTGTGTTCAGCGTGATGTAGCCCGTGTGCAGCTGGCCGCCCTCGATCACGTTGTCGGCCTGCGCTGGGTCGTTCATCACCTGCAGGAACTGCGCCGGCGGGATGCCATCACCCGGCACGTCGGCCTGGCCCTGCTGAAGGCGCAGCAGCGCCACGGTCGGCTCCAGCCCGATCTCGAAGGTGACCTGGTCCAGCTTGGGCAGGTTCTCGCGGTGGTACTCCTCGAAGCGTTCGAAGACCACGCGCTGGCCCGGCGACCATTCCGCCAGCTTGAAGGCGCCCGAGCCCACGGGTTCGCGGCCGAAATCCTCGCCCGAGGCCTCGACGGCCTCTTTGGGAACGATCGAGGCGAAGTTCAGCGCCAGCACATGCCCAAAGGTCGCGTCGGGGCGCGAGAGCGTGATCTCGACGGTCTTGTCGTCGATGACCTTCACGCCCGACAGGCCGTCGCCCTCGCCGGCATTCCAGCTGTCGAACCCGTCGATCATGCCGAAGAAGCCGGCCCCCGGCGAGCGGGTCTCGGGGTTGGTCACGCGCTCGAGCGAGTACTTGACGTCATCGGCCACGATCTCGCGGCCGTTGTGGAACTTGATGCCGTCCTTCAGGGTGACGGTGTAGACCATGCCGTCCTCGGAAATCTGCACGTCCGAGGCCAGCTCGTTGCGCAGGGTCGTCGTGCCCGGCTCGTAGCCCATGAGCCCGTCGAAGAGCGACTTGATCATCGACCAGTTCTGCCAGTCATAGCCGATGGCCGGGTCGAGCGTTGCGACATCATCCTTGTAGGTGACGATCATAGTGCCGCCCATGGGCGCGTCTTCATCGACCTGCGCGCTTGCCATCTGGGCAGCAAGAGCCAGTCCGGCGACACCGGTCAGGAGTAGTTTCTTCATGGTTTTCGGTCCTCTGTTGAACTTCACTTGGTCTTTATTCGGGGATCGATCATCGGCGCGACGAGGTCGGCCAGAAGATTGCCCAGCACGATCGCGGTCGCCGAGACCATGGTGACGCCCATGATCACGGGGATGTCGACGCGCTGGATTGCCTGCCAGGCCAGCTGGCCGATCCCGGGCCAGCCGTAGACGCTTTCCACCACCACGATGCCGGACATGAACAGCCCGATATCGATGCCGATCATGGCGATGATCGGCAGCACGGCGTTGGGAATGACGTGGCGCAGGATGATGCGGCCCTTGGCGAGCCCCTTGGCCTGCGCGGTGCGCACGAAGTCCTGCCCCAGAACGTCGATCATGCTTGAGCGCATCATGCGGCTGTACCAGCCGGCGCCGAGGAACCCCAGCGTGATGGCCGGCAGCACCACATGCGCGAAGGTGCCGTAGCCGCCGATCGGGAACCAGCCCAGCTTGACCGCGAAGATGTACAGCAACAGGATGCCGATCACGAATTGCGGGGCCGAGATCGAGACGAAGCTGAAGATCATCAGCCCGTGATCGGCCGGCCGGTTGCGGCGCAGGGCGGCGATGATGCCGATCGTGAGACCGAAGATCAGCTCGGTCACGATGGCGGCCACCATCAGCAGCAGCGATGCGGGCAGGCGCGCGGCGATCAGCTCGGACACCTCGGCGCGCTGCAGGTAGCTGCGCCCCATGTCGCCCTGGAACAGCGCCGTCAGGTAGCGCCAGTACTGGACGAAGAACGGGTCGTTCAGCCCCAGCTGGTCGCGGATGTTCTGCACCGTCTCGGCGGTCGCCGAACGCCCCGCGATCTGCCGCGCCGGATCGGCGGGCACGAGGTAGAGCAGGATGAAGGTCACCAGCGTGATCCCGAGCAGGATCAGCGCGCTCTCGAAAAGGCGGCGGACAAGGTAGGCCTGCATCAGTGCCGTCCTTTCAGCGTCGGGTCGAGGATGTCGCGCAACGCGTCGCCCACGAGGTTGAAGGCCAGCGCCAGCAGCACGATCGCGACGCCGGGAAAGAACACCAGCCACGGGGCGGTCGTGAAATAGGTCTGGTTCTCGAAGATGATGTTGCCCCAGCTGGGCATCGGGGGCTGAACCCCCACGCCGAGGAAGCTCAGCGTGGCCTCGAGCAGCACGGTGGTCGAGATGCCCAGCGTGCCGAAGACGAGGATCGACGACAGCAGATGTGGCAGCAGGTGCGACCCGAGGATCCGCAAGTGTCCCGCCCCCAGCGCGCGCTGCACCTGTATGAAGTCGCGCTCGGCCAGGCTGCGGGTCTCGGTATAGATCACGCGGGCCATCTGGACCCAGTTCACCATGGCGATGACCAGCGCCACGATCAGCAGCGAGGGCTGGAAGATCGCGGCCAGCACGATCGCCAGCAGCAGGGCGGGAAAGGCCATCATGAGATCGGTGAAGCGCATCAGGATCGCGCCGATCCAGCCGCCGAAATAGCCCGCCGTGATGCCGACCCCAGCGCCCAGAAGGATCGCGATCCCGTTGGCCAGGACACCGATGATCAGCGACGTGCGCGTGCCCAGGATCAGCCGGCTGGCCAGGTCACGGCCCAGCAGATCCGTGCCCAGCGGAAACTCTCCGCCCGGGGGCAGTGGCGCACCGACCAGCGACAAACCGTCGAAACTCTGCTCGAACGGGTCATGCGGCATGATCCACGGCGCGAAGACGGCCGCGAAGACCATGAGCAGGATCACGGCCATGCCGAAGGCCGAGCGCGGCCGCTTCATCAGCACCAGGACCACCTGGCCGGCGCGCGTCGTTCGGCGCTGGCCCTGTGCCGTGCTGGTGTCGGTGACGCTCATGCCCGGGCCCTCGTCTGTCCGAGATCGGCCAGAAGCCGGGTGGCCGCGTCCTCGAGCGGCAACTGCTCGACCATGGCGAAGGCGCGCAGACGCTTGAGCGCCGCGGCCTCGTCGATATCCTCGCTGCGCATGATGGCGATGACGGCCCGGATCACCTCCAGCCGCAGCCCGTTGCGCCGATCCGCCTCGGCGGCGGCGCGGCGGCGCTCGGCGCGCTCGGCAAAGCGGGCCGAAGCGATCACCAGCGCCGAGAACAGGTTCGCCGTGGCCCCGACCGGCAGGAAGGCATCGACCTGCTGGCGCAGTGCCCATTGCAGCCGCCCCGGCGTTTCCGACCCGATCAGGCCGGTGACGGGCATCGGCGCCTCTCCCGAGGGCCACGGCATCTGGCCGTCTTCCCCCCGGTCAATGTCGATCACGAGCAGATCGGCGGCGGCATCCTCGGGCTCCAGCGCCGGCCAGCGGCCTTCGGCACGGATGCCATAGCTCGACAGGCGCATCGCGACGCGGTCGCGCAGCTCGGCACTGGGGTGAAGGATACGGGCCTGCTGTCCGGCGAAGCTGTATGTCATTGCACGATCCTCAGGTCGGACGGCCGGGCCGCGCGCAACGCGACGGGCGGAAGATTGATCAGGTAGGGGTCGGCCGGAATCGGCGCCGCGGCTGATGCGACGATCTCGAACCGGCCCGACCGCAGCGCGGCGATATGCGGTGTCAGCGCGGCATGGCGTGTCACCGGGTCGATGCTGACGGGCCCCAGCACCGTGTTGTGCGGCGCCGCGCAGGCGGCTTCGAACACGGCATGCGGATGGGTCGTCCCGGCGCGGCGCACGGATTCGGCCATGAGGCGCACGCTGGCATAGGTCGTCGCCAGGAAGGCCGAGCAGCGCCCGTTCGGCGCGACCTGCGCGGCCCGCTCGACGAAAGACTGCGGCCCCAGCGCCTCGAAGAAGCTGCCCGCCGAGATCAGCCCCTCGCCGCCATCCCCCAGCGCATCGAGATCCGCCTCGGTCTGGTTGCAGGAGAGGATCTGCGGACGCGCCTCGGTGGGCAACCCGTTGGAGAAGGCCACGTTCGACGGCCCGATGAGCGAGTTCATCACGATATCGGGGCGCACCTCGGCGATCTCCGCGATGGCGCGCTCGCAATCGGTATCGCCCAGCGGCAGGAAGCGCTCACCGACGATTTCGACCCCGGCGGCCGACAGGCGTTCGCGGGCGAGGCGCAGCGTCTCCCAGCCCCAGACATAGTTCGAGCCAAGCAGATAGGCCCGTTTGACGCCCTGGCGCAGGATGCGGTCGAGCAGGGGGATCATGTGGTGGTTCGGCGCCGCGCCCATGTAGACGACGTGATCGTTGCTTTCGAACCCCTCGTAGGGGCAGGGATACCAGAGCAGCCCCCCATGCCGTTCCAGCACCGGGATCATGTCCTTGCGGCTCCACGAGGTGATTGCCCCGACGACATGGGTGACACCCGCGCGCAGGATCTCGGCCGTCATGGACTCGTAGGCCTGGGGGCATCCTTCGGGATCGCGGTGCATGGGCGTGATCCGCGCCAGCCCCTCGCGGGCGAGGTCCTCGATCGCCAGGTCGGCCCCGGCGCGCGCCGCCTGACCCAGCGCGGCGTAGGGCCCTGAGGTCGAAAAGACGAGACCGAGTTTCATGTCCAGCATCACTGTACCCTGCAAACAAAAAGCCCCGCGGACCGGAATTCGGACCTGCGGGGCACCATTGCCATTGGCGGATCGAACCGCCGTTTCGACTCAGAAAATCCCAAGCCGCGCTTTATGTCAAAACCAAACTGGGTCGAAACCGGGCTGTCCCGGCGGGCTGCTCAAGAAATGGGCAGATCGTCCCGGCAGAACCTGAGTGCAACGGACATGGCCCCAAAGAGGCGACTCACGGCAGGTCAGCTCTGGCGCGTGTCGCTGGAAAGGCGTTTCGGCAGGCTCTCGCTCCACTGGCGCAGCTCGTCCAGGAAACCCAGCGCGGTGCGCCCGAAATCGGTGATCTCGTAGACCACGGTGATCGGCGCGGTG
Organism: Pseudoponticoccus marisrubri; assembly: GCF_001482405.1. GTDB lineage: Bacteria > Pseudomonadota > Alphaproteobacteria > Rhodobacterales > Rhodobacteraceae > Pseudoponticoccus > Pseudoponticoccus marisrubri. The sequence continues at coordinate 86,689 of NZ_LPXO01000005.1, read as the reverse complement.
TCGCGCACTTCGCGGCGCACAAGGCCCTGGTCTTCGAGCTGGCGCAGGCGCTCGGTGATCATCTTCTTCGAGGCGCCGCCGATCATCCGAGCCAGATCATTGAACCGGACCGGGCCGTCCTTGACGTGCCACAGGATGGAGCCGGTCCATTTCCCCCCGATGATCCGCATCCCGCGCTCGATGGCGCAGGGTTCCGTGCAGGCATCCGTTGCGGTCCTGCGGCCCATGTCATCCACGTCGATCCGTGCGTCCATCCTACGCCTCCGTATTGCCTTAAGTCAGGTTACCAAAAGTATACTGGTTGTTTTTGCTTCCCGCCGCATTCATTTCATCGCCGACCCCGCCGAAGTCAAGCGGGCGCAGCAGCAACGGAAGGAACGACATGAGCAAGATCCACATCCTGAACGGCGCGCAGCCCTACGAATTTGCCCCCGGCAAACTCAACGAAACGCTGGCCGAACGCGCCAGGGCAACCTTCGAGGCGCAGGGGCACGAGGTTCGCCTGACCACGGTCGCTGCCGGCTACGACGTGCAGGCCGAGGTGGAGACGCACCTCTGGGCGGACGTGATCCTGTTGCAGTTCCCGGTGAACTGGATGGGCGTTCCGTGGTCCTTCAAGAAATACATGGACGAGGTCTACACGGTCGGCATGGGCGGCCAGCTCAGCGATGGCGACGGCCGCAGCGCTGCCGCGCCGAAGGCCAATTACGGCATGGGCGGCAAGCTGACGGGCAAGCGTTACATGATCTCGGCCACGCTGAACGCCCCGGCCGAGGCCTTCGACGACCCTTCGGAGCCTTTCTTCCAAGGCATGTCGCTGGATGATCTCCTGCGCCCGGTCCACCTGAACGCCCGGTTCTTCGGCATGACGCCCCTGCCGAGCTTCGGCGCCTTCGACGTCATGAAGAACCCCGACGTGGAAGCCGACCTTGCCCGGTTCGACGCCCATCTTGCCACGCATTTCGGAGAGCGCGCCGATGACGCGGCCTGACATCGTCCTCTATACCGCCAATACCATGAATGGCTGGAAGCCCCTGATCTTCCTGCATGAAGCCCAGATCGAGTATGAGCTGGTGCCCATCGATTTCGGCAAGAAGGAGCAGAAGGCCCCGGAGTATCTGAAGCTGAACCCCAATGGGCGCATCCCGACCATCGTGGATCGCGGCGCCGATGATTTCGCGGTGTTCGAGAGCGGCGCGATCCTGTGGTACCTGGCCGAGAAATACGATCGGTTCCTCAGCCACGACCCCAAGGAGCGTTCCGAGACGCTGCAATGGCTGATGTTCCAGATGGGCGGGATCGGCCCGATGATGGGGCAGGCGATGTTCTTTCAGCGCATCGCCAAGCCGAATGGCGACGAGGTGCCCTATGCCATCGACCGCTACGTGACTGAAAGCCGCCGCCTGCTCGAAGTGCTCGACACGCGGCTGGCGGGGCGCGACTGGCTGGTCGGAGAGGCCATGTCCATCGCCGATATCGCGACCTACCCTTGGGCGCGCAGCCATTTCTGGGCCACGGTGAGCGTCGACGGGCTGCCGCACCTGCAGGCGTGGTTCGACCGGCTGGACGCCATGCCGCGGGTGCAGGACGCCCTGCAGCTGCCCGAGCCGCGACCGTCGGCTTTCGGCAAAGGCGACACCGAGGCGGCAGCCGCGGAGAACGCAGCCCGGTTCCGCTGAGGATTCGGCGTATTGGTCCAGCGGATGGTCACAACGCGCGCACGGCCAGTCCGACTGGCCGCGCCTATGGGGCTCGCCTGAGAAGGCGCAGCGCGCCTTGTCTCCGGGGCAGGGGCCTGCGCCATCCTGACGAAAGCGTCCCGCACGGAAGTGCGGCACTGACCGTTGGTCATCGACCGGCCGCGAACGCTCTCGACCGGTGTCAGTCCCCGCCGCCCCCGACTGCGGGGCGGCAGCGCAGCGACAGGATCTCGAAGGGCTTCAGCGTCAGGGAGACGCCGTTGTCTTCGATCTCCACTGGTGCAAGCTCGTTCTCAAGCAGATCGCAGATCGTCACCGCCTGCATTGCCCGCCCGAAGGCCAGGCGCACCGGGCCGCGCCGACGGTCGGCCTCATAGAGCCGCAGGATGAACCCCTCGCCGTCTTCGGCCGGTTTCAGCGTCTCCAGCACCACGTTGTCCGCATCGCAGGACACCAGCGGCGCGGCGGTCGTCCGGCCGGGCAGCGCGATGACCGGATCGTTCAGGCGCCGCGCCTCGGCCCGGACCAGCGCCGGATCGGCGGTATGGGGTAGCAGCGCATAGGTAAAGCGGTGATGGCCCTGGTCGGCGCCCGGATCGGGGCTGGTGGAGGATTTCACCAGCGTCAGGCGGATCACGTTCTCGCGGATGTCATAGCCATATTTGCAGTCATTGAGCAGCGCGACGCCGAAGCCGCCCTCGCTGAGGTCGGCCCATTTCTGCGCCGGCACCTCGAAACGGGCATAATCCCAGGTGGTGTTGCGATGTGTCGGACGCTCGATCTCGCCCCACTGGATCTCGTAAGTCGCGCGCGACTGGTGCACATCCACCGGGAAGGCGACCTTGAGCAGCGTGTGCTGTTCGGCCCAGTCGATCTCGGTGACGAAATCGACGCGCGGGCTGTCGGCGGTCAGGCGGATCTCCTGCGTGATGCGGCTGTTGCGGTAGAGCCGGGTGACGCGCAGCGCGGCGCGGAGCGGGCCGCTCTCAATGATCTCGACCTCTGCGGCAGCGTCGATCCGCTCGCTGCGGTCCTCGTGGAAGACGTCGATGTCCCACGCGTCCCAGGAGATCGGCCGGTCCTCGAAGGCCCAGAGCTGGTTGCCGGTCTCGCCCGGGCCCAGCGCCTCGCGGCCCGTGGCGAGGTGGCACAGGCCGGTCAGAGTGCCGGTTTGGTCAACCGTCAGCCGCACGTGGTCGTTTTCGAGGGTAAAGGAATCACCGTTCCGGGTGATCGACACGGGTATGCGCGGCGCGGTCTCGGCCAAGGGGGCCATGCCATAGGCGGGCAAGGGGGGCGTGGCGATCAGGCTGCCGCCCTCGACGGTTTGACCCTCTGTCCCGTCGGGAAGGAAAGCGACCGGGGATGACGCAACGGGCGCCGGGTTGAACAGGCTGGTGCCGTCACCCTGCGCGAGCCGGGCAAAGGCCATCTGACACAGGGCTTTCGCCTCGGCCTGCACCTGCTCGTAGTCGCGGCGTGCGTCCTCGAAGACAACGGGGATCGAGGTGCCGGTCAGGATGTCATGGAACTGGTTCAGACAGATCAGCCGCCAGGCCGCCGTCAGCCGCGCGCGCACCTCCTGCGGTGCGCCTTCCGGCCAGGCCATTACGATGGCGGCCTCGGTGTCGTGCATTGCCCGTTCGGCCAGCCGGTTGGCGCGCTTGATCCAGGCCTGCGAGGTCAGCGTGCCGCGATGGCCTTCGAGGTAGAGCTCATCGTTCCAGACCGGCAGGCGCGCGGATTGATCCCTGATCGCGTCAAGCGCCGGGCCGATGCGGCCCATCTGCACCTTGGGCGCGCCCGGCATCGCCGCGTAAGCGCGGGCCTTGAGGATCAGCTCCTCGGTCGGGCCGCCGCCACCATCGCCATAGCCATAGGCGATCAGGAAGTCGCTCACATCCGGGCCGGAGGTGGCGTTGGTCACCGTGCCGATCACCTCCGCCGCGCTGAGGTCGGATTTGTAGTTGGTCGGGAAGGGCAGGTGCTGCACCTCGCGCGGGGTGGTCAGGAATTGCGCCAGCACGCGGCTGCCATCCAGCCCCTGCCACCACATCGCCGACGAAGGCATGCGGTTGTACTGGTTCCAGTTCAGCTTGTTGGTGACGAAATATTCCAGCCCCGACAGCTTCATCAGCTGCGGCAGCGACCACGGAAAGCCGAACGTGTCGGGCAGCCAGAGCACCGGGGTCTCGACATCGCCGAAGGTGTCGCGGAAATAGCTGCGGCCCAGCAGGATCTGCCGCACCAGCGCCTCGCCGCCGGGGATGTTGCAGTCGCTCTCGACCCACATCCCGCCCATGACCTCCCACCGGCCCTCGGCGACGCGTTGCTTGATCCGCTCGAAGATCTCGGGGAAGTCGCGGGCGGTGTAGTCGTAGAGCTGCGGCTGGGAATGCGAGAAATGGAACTCGGCATCCTGCTCCATCAGGCGCAGCACGTTGGAAGAGGTGCGCGCGTTCTTCTGGCGGATCTGGTCGACGGGCCAGAGATAGGCGATGTCCATATGCGCATGGCCCACGGCGTGCAGGGTCTCGGCATCGGGCGGACCAATCTCGGCCAGCGCGGATTTCAGGGCCTCATGCGCACCGGGCACCGAGGCGCGGAAGGCGTCACCCAGCGGATCGCGGGTGTCGAGCGTGACGAAGGCCGCGTCGAGCGCCTGCAACGTGCGATCGCGCAGCCGGTCGGAGGGATCAAGCGTCGTGGCCACGTCCAGCGCAACCTCGGCCAGAACCACGAAATCGCGCAAGCCTCGATCGACATCGACCACGTGGCAGGGGCGGATTTGCAGGCGGGCGGGGTTCCTGGGATCCGGCGGCCAGCCGGTCAGCCCGGTCCAGCCGTGCAGCATCAGCGCATGTTCCGCGCCATCGGCCAGCGCCCGGTCCAGCGGGATCAGCTGGTGATGCCGGTCGGCCGAGGCCAGCGCCTGCCCGTCGATATGCAGCAGCGCCTCGGGGTGAGTGAAGATGTCGCCCGCGACCCCGAGCGGCAGGTAGAGCGCCGGGTTGGCATAGTTCTGCGGCACGTCGAACCGGCTGCGCAACACGAAATGCGTGTCCTGCCCGGCCCAGTAGCTGTCCCAGGCGACCGTGCCGCGCGGCGTGCCGCTGCCGGGTTTCGCCATGGCGTCGGTCAGTTCCTCGAAGTCGAACTCGGGCAATGGATGGCGCGCGCGATGGATCAGCGGACGGATCAGGGCGATCCGCTTGGCGATCTTCTCGGAGGTGAAGCGCAGGTCGTGGTTCATGCGTGCACGCTCAGGTCGAAACCGGTGATGTCGCCGCGGAAGACCGATTGCGCGGCGGCCTCGCCCGTCGCCAGCGCGTCCAGCCCGGCGGCGGCATCCTTGGCCGAGCCCCAGTCGCGGTCGAGATCCGGCCAGGGGATCGAGTCGATCAGCAGCCGGGTATAGGGGTGTTGCGGGCTGCCGATCACCTCTTTCGGCGGGCCGGCCTCGACCACGCGCCCGTGGTAGAGCACCATGACGTAGTCGCTGACATGGTAGGCGGTGGCGAGGTCGTGTGTGATGTAGAGGATCGAGATCCCGTGCTTGTCCTTCAGGTCGTGGATGTTCTTCAGGATCGCGGCGCGCAGTGAGGCATCCACCATGGACACCGGCTCATCCGCGATCAGCAGCTTGGGCGACAGCATCAGCGCGCGGGCCACGATCAGACGCTGGCGCTGGCCGCCCGACAGCTGGTGCGGGTAGCGACGCAGGACCAGCGAGGGATCGAGCCCCACGGCCACGCAGGCCTCTTCCATCGCCTGCCGCGTGTGGCTCTCGGATTTTGCCAGCCCGAAGCGCTTGAACGGGAATTTCAGCGCATGATCGACCCGGTAGAACGGGTTGAAACAGGCATAGGGATCCTGGAACACCGCCTGCACGTCCTTTCGGAAGGTCAGCGCATCGGCCTTGTTCAGCCGGTTGATGTCCTTGCCCCGGAAGGTCACGGTGCCCTCGGTCGGCGCGTTGAAGCCCAGCATCAGGCTGCCCATGGTCGACTTGCCCGAGCCCGACTGCCCCACGACCGAGATGATCTTGGGCACCTCGCCATCCAGCGAAAAGGACAGCGGGTGCAGGGCGGTGACATTGCCGTAGCGCTTGGTTACCTTGTCGAATTCCAGAAGCGGCCCGGCCTCGCCGCGCAGGATCTCCGGCGTGCTTTCGATGAAGCTCTCGCCGCCGACCAGCGGCACCGAGGAAATCAGCTGCTTGGTGTACTCATGCTGAGGGTTCTCGATGATCTGGCGCACGGTGCCGTATTCGACCAGCTTGCCCAGCTTCATCACCGCGAGGTCATCCACCGATTGCGCCATCAGCCCCATGTCGTGACCGATCAGGATCAGCCCGGCGCCGATCGTCTCCTGCACCTCGCGCAGGGTCTGCATGACCTGCCGCTGGGTGATGACGTCGAGCGCCGAGGTCGGCTCGTCCGCGATCAGCAGGTCGGGCTTGAGGCAGACGCCGATGGCAATGCAGACCCGCTGCTTCATGCCGCCCGAAAGCTCATGCGGGTAGAGCCGGCCGACGCTGGCGGGCAGGCCCACGCTTTCCAGCACGGTGCGCGAGCGGCGCTGCAGTTCCGCCCGTTCGACATGGCCTTCATGGGCGACGATGCCGTCCCAGATCTGGTTCTCGATCCGCATCACCGGGTTGAGCGAGTTCATCGCGCCCTGCGGGATATAGGCGATCTTCTTCAGCCGGACGCGGCGCATCTCGTCGTCGGAAAGCTCAAGCACGTTGGTGTCACCCAGCGAATGCAGGTGGATCTCGCCCTCCGAGACATAGCCGGGCGCGGCCAGCATCCGCATGGCGGCCAGCGCCGTTGTGGTCTTGCCCGAGCCGCTTTCACCGATGAAGCCGACGCGGCGGCCCTGCGGCACGGAAAGCGAGAAGTTGCTGACCGCGTGCACCACGCCCTTGGAGGTGGGGAAATCGATCGAGATGTTCTTGATGTCGAGAATGGTCATGACCGGTCTCCTCACAACTTGCGCAGGCGCGGGTTGGACACTTCGTCGAGGCCGAGGTTGATCAGTAGAAGGCCGATGAACATCACCGCCAAGAGGATCGTGGGCAGGCCCCACCACCACCACAGGTTCTGGATCAGCGCGCCGGAATTGATCGCCTCGTAGATGATGCGGCCCAGTGTCGGGATGCGCTGCGGGCCGAGGCCCAGCACTTCCAGCCCCACCGCGGTGACGATCGAGGTGGTGACGTTGGCGATGAACGACCCGAAGAGATAGGGCACCAGGTTCGGCATCATCTCGCGGAACATGATGTGCATGGTCGAGGCACCCGACAGGCGGGCCATCTGGACATAGCCGCTCTCGCGCATGGACAGCACCTGGGCCCGGATCAGGCGGGTGGGCGACTGCCACATGAAGGCGGCGATCAGGATGGCCATCAGGGTCAGGCTGACATCGCCGAAGGCGGCCTGGAACACCACGAGGATCAGCAGCGGCGGGATGGTGATCATCACGTCCGACAGGATGCGGATCGTGTCGTCGGTCCGCCCGCCGAGGAAGCCCGCCGAGAAGCCGAGGAAGATGCCGATGCTCATCCCGATGATGGAGGCGAGGAGCCCGACAAACAGCGAGTTCGGCGCGCCGATCACGATCAGGGCCAGCAGGTCGCGGCCCGCGCCATCCGTGCCCAGCGGGAAATCGGTCTGCCCCGGCTGGCCGCGCAGGTTCTCGAAGCCCAGCGGCGGCAGTTTCAGCGGCGCGGATCCGGTGAACACGAGGTCCATGTTCCAGAAGATCCGGCCGAGGATGCCCATGGCGACGATGCCGAGGATCAGGGCGGCGCCCCAGGTGAGTTTCGGGTTGCGCCAGGGATTGTCGAACCGCTTCATGCGGCGGATCTGGCGGGCGGAGAGGTCGGGCTTGGCGGCGCCAGCGGCGTTCTGCGTGGTCATGGCTTATCTCCCGTGCCGGATCCGTGGGTCGATCAGCGGATAGATCAGGTCGACAAGGAAGACCGAGAACGCGGTCATCAGGATGATGACGAAGCTCACGCCCTGGATGACGGGGAAGTCCTGGTCGAGGATGGCGTCGTAGAGCAGCTTGCCCATGCCGTTATAGGCAAAGATGCGCTCTACCAGCACCTGGCCGGCGATCAGCATGCCGATCTTCAGCGCAAAGGCGGTGATCTGTGGCAGGATCGCGTTGCGGATCATGTACTTGTAAAGGATGTAGCGCGGACGCAGGCCCTTGGCCTTGGCCAACGTGGTGTAGTCCTCGCCCTGCACGCCGATCATCAGCCCGCGCATCCCCAGCGCCCAGAAGCCGAAGGTCACCACGACGATCGAGAGCGCCGGCAGAAAGCCGTGATAGAGCACGGATTGCACGAAATCCCATGTCCAGCCGGGTTCGACCGTCAGGCCATAGGCCCCGGTCAGCGGGAAGAGCCGCAGCTTGGCCGAGAAGATCCACATCAGCAGCAGCGCCGAGAGGATCGGCGGGATCGAGGTCAGCACCATGGCCGCGGGGATCGCCACCTTCACCAGCTTGGGTGAGTGGTCCCAGACCATCAGCGCGCCCAGCAGGTTGCCGATGAAGAAGGTGATGGTGATCGAGATCAGCATCAGCCCCAGCGTCCAGGGCAGGGCGTTTGCGATCAGCGCCGAGACGGGCGTGGGGAAGTTGGCGGTGGACAGGCCGAAATCGAACTGCACGATGCCCCAGAGATACTTGGCATATTGCACGAACCACGGCTGGTCGATGCCCAGCTGGGCGCGCAGCTGGGCGAGGATGTCCTCGGAATTGCCGACCGTGCCGGCCCCGGCGGCCATGCGCCCCAGCGCGATCTCGGCGGGGTCCACGGGGGACAGGCGGGGAATGATCCAGATCAGGGTGGCGGCAATGAAGATCGTGAGAAACAGCGTCACGATCCGGTTGCCGAGATAGCTTGAAGGAATGCGTCCCATGGCCGCTCCTTTCGGTCAGAAGGCGGGGGTCAAGATGCCCCGTCTTCGGGGGCATGGGACCCGGACCGACGATTGGCCGGTCCGGGTCGGTGCGGGGGCGGTCAGGCCCGAGCGGGGAGGATCACTCGGCCTTTTCCAGATTGTGGATGATCTGGTGCGTATGCCCCCACCAGAAGGCGGGATGGTTGTAGGCGTTCTCGGCCGTGGGCCAGCCGGTCCAGTAGGTGGTGTTCATCGGCAAAAGCTTGGCCGATTGCACCAGCGGGATGAAGGGCACGCCCTCGGCCAGATGTCCGTAGGCCTCGGCCACCATGCCGGGCAGGGCCGGATCGTCGCCGGCCATGTCGCCCATGCGGTCGACGATCGCGGTATAGGCCTCGGCCTCCGGGCCATCCCAGCGAGCGGTGTTGTTGAAGCCCGGGCTGCGTTCGCCCACCGGCACCACGGACGCGGTGGTGTAGCGCGACATCGAGGTCCAGGGTTCGTTGACCGAGCCGCAGGCCAGCCAGCTGTAGGACATCTCGTAGCTGCCGAAGGGAAGCACTTCGCCCCAGAAGACGCCGTTCTCCACGGGCACCGCCTTGGCCTTGATGCCGGCACGGGTCAGCTGCTCGACGATCACGTCGATGGTGCGGGTATACTCGGTCGAGGCCGAGTTGACGTGGATGTCGACCGACAGCTCCTCGCCATCCTTCTCGTAGAAGCCGTCCGAGCCCATGGTATAGCCCTGGCCCTCGATCAGCGCCTTGGCCGCCTCCACGTCGGGTTGCGCCGGCACGCCGTGGCCGGCCTCGATCACCGCGTCGATATAGGGCTGCATCGCGCCGTATTCGGTGAACATGGTCCGCGACGCGGTGGTCGCACCTTCGGCCGCGACATTCACGATCTGGTTGCGGTTGATGATCGCCGCCACGGCCTGCCGCATCTCGGCGCTGTCCCATGGCGCGACGGTAGTGTTGATCTCAAGCTGCCGGGCGCAGGGATCGGGCCAGGCATAGGGGTAATCCGCGAACCAGCCGATCACGTTGGGGTTCTGGAACCGGATCGCCTCGAAGGTGCCGATCGACACGTTCTGCGCCGCATCCAGCTGGTTGGTGGCCATCAGCTGGGCGCGGCTTTCCTCGCCGCCCGTTTCCAGCCAGATCAGGCGCTGCGGTTCGGGCAGGTCCCGGAACCCGGTCTTGGCGCCCCACCAATCGTCGTTGCGGTCCCAGATCATCCGGTTGGTCGCGCCCGAGGCATAGGTATAGGGCCCGGTGCCGATCGGCGGATAGAAGGCGAAGGTGGCGGGGTTGTCGACCTCGCTCCAGACATGCTCAGGCATGGGCAGGAACGAGCCGAAGATGCGCACGCCGAAATTCTCGGTCGGGAAGCGCGGGTTGGGCTCTGACAGGGTGAACTTGACGGTCAGGTCGTCGATCTTCTCGACGCTGGCCACCTGTGTGCGGACCACCGCCGCCTCGCGCGCGGACAGCTCTTCGTTGCCCTTCACCATGTTGACGGTGAAGACGACGTCATCGGCATTGAAGGCTTCGCCATCGGACCATTCCACCCCCTCGCGCAGGGTCATGGTCCATTCGCTGAAATCGTCGTTAGGTGTGATGGCGGTGGCCAGCCACGGGTCGAGCTCGCCGGTGGTATAGTTCAGGATGAAGAGCGGCTCCCACATCGCCTGATGCGCGCCGTGCTCGCGCTTGGTGCCGGCGGTGAACCAGTTGAAGTTCTCGGGATCCTTGATCGTCCGGTCGAGGTCGAAGATCACCGTGTCTTCGCGTGCGACATCCTGGGCAAAGGCCGGGCCCATGGCTGTCAGCAGCATGGTCGAGGCCAGCAGTGTCCGTCTGGTCAGTGTCATTATTTCCTCCCTGTTCACGGCCGCTTGCGCGGCCCTCCTTTTCGGGCCTCCCAGCCCGTATCCACGACCGGCAGGCCGGCCCTTGCAACGCCCCTAGCGGGCGTAATCCATCACCAGCACGCGGGTGGTGTCCGGCAGGCTGTCGCGCGTCACCTCGGCCTCGCAGCCGAAAGCGAAATCGACCTCCTTCTCCTCGTCGAAATACGACAGGAAGGAATTGATCCACAGAAGGCTGCGCGGCTTGTAGCAGAGCGTGCGGAAATGCATCGGGATGACCAGTTTCGGACGGGTCACGTCGATCAGCCGCTTCACCTCGTCCAGCCGCGTGGTGAATTGCCCCCCGGCCAGTGTCAACAGGATGTCGGTGCCTTCGAAGAACGCGGTCTGGCGGTCGTTCAGGTCGTTGCCGACATCGCCCATATGGGCGATCTGCATGCCGTCCCCCTCGAACCGGTACATGGCGTTGGCGCCGGGCTCGTGCAGCGGGTGGTCCTCGACCTCCATCGCCTCGATGGCATGAACCTCGACACCGCCGACCTCGGCCCGGCCCCCGGCGCGCACCGCGTCGAGCGTGTTGTAGGTGACCGGGGTGCCGGGGATCAGGTCCGACCGGCAATGCGCGCTGTCATCGTCCGAAGAGGTGAGCACGAGGTCTGCCTCGTCCTTCATCGGGGCAAAGCCCAGCTCCTCGGGCGTGTAGGGGTCGGTCACGATGCGGAACCCGTCGGCCCGGGTCAGCATGAAGGCCGCCTGTCCGTACCACTTGATCTTCATCCGGTCACCTCAGTTGTTGCCCACGACATGCGGGCTGCTGGTCTTGGTGATGTCGTTGTTCTCGGGGCGCGGATGATGTGTCCAGTGGCGCGAGGGATCGCTGCCGCGGCAGATGATCGACTCCACGCCCTTGGCCCAGTCCGCATCCACCATCCGGGACTCGGGCGGGCAGTAGCGCAGGGTCAGCGCGCAGCGGCGGCGGTCCGAGACATTGGCCAGGCTGCCATGCGCCAGCATGTCGGCATGCATCGACATCTGCCCGGCCTTCAGCGCGTTGGTGAAGGGCTGGCCCATCTCCTCGGTGACGGCGATGCCCTTGTGGAACACCGAATCCGGGCCCATCGCGGTCTCCTCGATCTTGCCCTGCGTGTGGCTGCGCGGCAGGAAGCGCATGGCCGAGTTGCCCGCATCCGCATCGTCGATCGCCAGCCAGACGGTCACGGTGCGCGCCGGGGACAGCGACCAGAAGCTGGCATCCTGGTGCCAAGGCACCTGCTTGGGATCGTGGGGCTTCTTTGACAGGATCGCGCTGGCCCAGCAGATGATGTCCGGCCCGATGATGTCTTGCACCCGGTCGAGGATGCGGGCGTCGGTGGCAATGTCCCACAGGCCCGACAGCCGCGCCTGGTAGCAGTTGATGCCATAGGCGCCGTTCTCGCCAAGCGCGTCCATCAGACCGTCGACATAGGCGCGGATCTCGGCGATCTCGGCGGCGTCGAAAATGTCAAACGGCTGGACAAAGCCTTCGCGGTTGTAGTGGTCGATCTGCTCCGCGCTCAGGACGCGCGCCTTGGCGGCATCGGCGGGTTTGAACGACAAATCAAGTGGTTGCGTAAGCATGTAATGATTCCTCCGCCACATACATTACGCCTGCCGGCTGCGGTTACCGATGGCATGGCTTGACAAAAAATTGCGCTATTTTGACTTTGTATTGCGATGCCGTTGCGGTCGCATCCCGGAACGGGCCAGTGCCGGGGGCAGAGTTTGCGACACAGCGAGGCAAGAATGGATCAATACCGGACAACATGGGGGCTGGTCGGGCCGGACACGGTCTGGCCGACGATCGGAAGCTTCATCGGTGATGCCGCGTCAGAGGGCTATGCCGGCGTGGAATTTCCGCTGGCCCATCTGGCGTTCGAGGACCCGGACGAGGCGCGTGCCATCGCGCAGGTGCGCGATGGCTTGGCAGAGAACGGTTTGAACGTGATCCCCCTGATCGCCACGCGGCCTGCCGACTACGGCAGCGCGGCCGATCACCTGTCCGAGTTCCGGCGCCAGGCCGGGGTGGCGGCGCAGCTTGGCGCCTCGAAGGCGGTGGTGCATGCGGGCGCGGACAGCTTCGATCATGAGACCGCCGTCGGATACCTGCGGGACGCAGGCCGCGTGGCCGAGGATCACGGCATCCTCGCCTGCATGGAAACCCACCGGGCGCGGCTGCTGAACGACCCGTGGCGCACGGCGCGCTTGCTGGACGCCGTGCCGGACATGCTGTTGACCTATGATGTCAGCCATTGGCACGTGATCGTCGACCGCGAGCCACTGGACCTGATGGACCTCTTCGAAGAGGCCGCCCGGCGCAGCTGTCACGTGCATGCGCGGATCGGGCATGAAAAGGGTCCGCAGGTTCCGCATCCCGCCGATCCGATCTGGGAGGGCCATGTCGCGCATTACCGCCGCTGGTGGACCATCGCGCGCGACGCGATGATGGCGCGGGGCGCGGGTTTCACCGTGACCTCGGAATTCGGACCGCCGCCCTACCTGCAGACGCGACCCTTCAGCGGGGAACGGGACGCGGATCTGGTGGAGGTGAACCGCTGGATGCGGGACCGGCTGGAGGAGTGGTTCGGCTAAGCGCCGGCGCGGCGTCACGCTGTCTGCCACGCCGCGCGCGTCTCTCGCACGGTGACCTGAGCCTTGGCGTCCGGCAGATCGTGGGCGGTCAAGGGCGGCGTGCGCGGGGTGATCCAGCCTTGCGCCCGTTTGACTTTCCGCCGTGCCAGTGCCCAGAAATTATGCTATCTTGGTCCCATGCCCACCCGCACCTTCAAGATCGAATCCTATATCGGCGCGCAGGATGCCTTTCATTTCGCGCGCAAGAGCCTCGAGCGGCGGTGGCCCGCCTTTCTGCACGATCACAACTATTACGAGATGGTCCTCGTCGAGCAGGGCAGCACGTTGCACCGCATCAATGACCGCGTCGAAACCCTGCCGCGCGGGTCGCTGGTGTTCATCCGGCCCGGTGACACGCATGGCTTCCAGGCGACGGGCGACGTGGACTGCCGCATCATCAATGTCATGTTCCGCTGCGAGACCGCGGACCATCTGGTCAGCCGCTATGGAGACGAGCTGGGACGGCGCTTCTTCTGGGCCGAGGGCGCGCAGCCCGACACCTTTCTTCTGTCCGGGCCCCGATTGGAGCGGGCGATCAACTCCTCGGCCGAGATGCAGACCGCGCGGCGCTCGCTGGCCCGGATCGAGCAGTTCCTGCTCTACTTCATGACGCGGGTGATCGACTATTCGATCCTGCTGCCCGAGGGCACGCCGCGCTGGCTGGTCTCGGCCTGCCAGGCCGCGCGCACGCCGGAAGTTTTCCGCAAGGGCTCGGCCGGGTTCGTCGAGGCGGCAGGCCGGGGGCATGAGCATGTCTGCCGCATGACGCGCAAGCATCTCGGCATGTCGCCCACCGCCTATGTCAACCGGGTGCGCATGGAGCACGCGGCCATGCATCTCGGCTCCTCCGACATGGCGGTCCAGGACATCGCGCTGGATTGCGGGATCGAGAACCTGAGCCATTTCTACAAGCTGTTCCGCGACCTCTACGGCAACACGCCCAGCCAGTACCGCAAGTATCACCGGGTCGATCCGGTGCAGCCCGGCTGATGCCGCCGCCGGTCTTTCACATCGCCGACTACCTGCAGGACAGCGAGATGTTCCATTTCGCCCGCAAGGTCCTGCCGCAGGGGACGGATACGCCGCTGCACAGCCATGACTTCTACGAGCTGCTGCTGATCGAGACCGGGGCGACGACGCATGTGATCAACGCGCAGGAGGTGGCGCTGGCCGAGGGCGACGTGGTCTTCATCCGGCCGGACGACACCCACGGGTTTCGCACGGCTGAGGGCACGCTCTGCCGGATCATCAACATCATGTTCCGGGCGGATACGGCGGATGTGTTGCTCGAGCGCTACCGCGACGACCTCTACGAGCGGTTCTTCTGGGCGTCCGGCGCGCTGCCCACCTGCATCCACCTTGTCGGCGCCCAGCACGAGCGCGCCGTCAACACCTCGCGCAGCCTGCAGACCACCTTGCAGACGCGGCTGCGGCTGGAGCATTTCCTGCTGACGATGATGACCTTCGTGCTGGATGACGTGGCGCGGATCGACCCGAAGGCGCCGGACTGGCTGGTCGATGCCTGCTACGCGGTCCAGGCGCCAGAGCTCTTTCGCCAGGGTGGTGCCGGCTTCGTCGCCGCCGCGAAACGCGGGCAGGAACATGTCAGCCGGCAGGCGCGCAAGTACCTGGGCATGACGCCGACGCAATATGTCAACCGTATCCGGGTGCAGCACGCCGCCATGCTGCTGCGGGATGGCTCTCTGACCCTGCCGGATATCGCCGAGGCCTGCGGGATCGAAAACCTCAGCTATTTCCACCGGCTCTTTCGCCAGCAATATGGCTGCACCCCGGATGCCTATCGCAGGCGCCATCAGAAGAACCCGCTGCAACGGGGATGAACGGCGTGGCGGGATCCTCGGGGACAGGGGGCGCAAGCCGCCCGGGTTCGAACCGGTCCCGCGAATCTACGCGGGGTGGGTCTGGAGCAGGATGCGGCGCAAAGCCGAACTCCAAACCCACCCCGCGGTCAGGGCAGTCTCAGGCCGTCACAACCGGCTGTCAGCCCACGGCGAGCAGGATGCGATCGCCCTCGCGCTTGACCTCGAAGGTCTTCAGATTGACGCAGGCCGGGGCGCTTTTGACTTCCCCGGTGCGGTAGTCGAAGCGCGCGTTGTGCATCGGGCATTCGATCACGTAATCCATCACCAGCCCATCGGCGAGCGAGACCTTCTCATGCGTGCAATGGCCGTCCGTGGCGTGAAACGTGTCGTCGGGGCTGCGGTAGATGGCATAGGTGTTGCCGTCATGGCTGACCTCGATCAGGTCTTCGATTTCCACGTCATCCACGGCGCAGACGTCGATCCAGGTCTTGGTGTCAGTGGTCATGATATGTCTCCTTGGCTCATTCGGCGGCCACGGCCGCGGCGGGCAGCGCCGGACGCAGGTGGTAGGACGGGTCTTTCAGCTGGCGCAGAAGGGTCGGCACGATGTCGCGATAGGCATCGACCAGCCCGTGTTTCGGCTCGGGGCACTGGTCCTTGATCAGGGCGTGCAGCTCCGGCAGCCGGTAATAGGGCACCATCGGAAAGATGTGGTGTTCGACGTGGTAATTCATGTTGGCATAGAGGAAGCGCAGAACTGGGTTCATGTAGATCGTACGGCTGTTGAGCCGGTGGTCATGCACGTCCTCATCCAGCCCTGCGTGCTGTGTGAAATGCAGCAGCGCGTAGAGCGGCGCGCCGATCACCCGCGGCCCGATGGTCAGCAGCAGCGGCAGCAGCGATCCGGTCACGAAACAGGCCGCGACGATCAGCGCGATCAGCCCGAGATAGATGCGCGCGGCGCGGATCACCTTGGGCTGTTCGCCCTCCGGGATGAAATGACGCCCCTGGCCCAGGTCGCCGGCGGCGCGGCGCAGGAAGTCGCGCGCCGTCAGCACCACGGTCTTCAGGTTGAAGAGGTTGATCAGCAGCGAGACGATCTCGGGCGGGCGCGGCGACTGGATCTCGGGATCCTTGCCGACGATGATCGTGTGCGTGTGATGCCGGGCATGACGCCAGCGGTAGTAGTGGCCCTCGGACAGGGTGATGAACGAGCTGAAGTGGAAGAACATCTCGTTGATCCAGCGGGTGCGGAACGGCGTGCCATGGCCCAGCTCGTGCTGGCGCGCGGTGGCGCTCTGATGCACGGCGGAATAGACCAGCAGCCAGACGATGCCCCAGGCGCTGCCCCAGGTCGCGACGGTCACGGCACCCAGGGCGATGATCAGCCCGATCCAGAGCCCGTAATTCGCCAGCGCCGGCCTGTCCGAACGCTTCATCAACCCCTTCAGGGTTTTGCGGTCCAGCGCGGGAGTGTACCAGCCGGGCTGCCCGCCATCGGCAACCGCATCTCCGCCCGTCAGGGTGTAGTCTTTCCAGTGGGTCGTACTCATTGATCTCTCCATCGAAATCCGTCGCCGCCCTCGGTCTTCAAGACTCGGCAGGCGGCGTGGGCGTCAAAATGGTGCAGATCAGGTCGCCGAAACAGCGACGGCTTTGATCAAGTCATGTACGGAATTGACTTTCCGGCAGGCGCCGGAAGCACGCGCACCCGCCAAGACCGGCGTATCGCCGACAAGCTCGGACGGACGTGGCTCCGGGCGTTTGACCTGCCGGGATGCCCGACACGCCTCCACTTCGAGCGAAGGCACGCATCGAATTACATACTTGTAAAATTGTGGGAGTGGCGACCCTGGCAGGATTCGAACCTGCAACCTGTCCCTTAGGAGGGGACTGCTCTATCCAGTTGAGCCACAGGGCCGTACAACACTGCTCGAATGAACGGCTCGTCTCCACTGGTAGTCGTCCCGACCCCGAGAGATCAAGGCCGTATTGCGTGTTGAACTCGTCTTCGGCGCTTGGAGCGGCCGACTGTCCGTGCAATGTGGCACGGAACTCCTGCATGCCGATTGTTCGCGAGGCCCGTGCAGCCGGCACGCTTCGGAGAGGCACGGCGGCCATCATGCGCCGCCGCGACCGTTCTCGATTGCTTCTTACCTGGGTGCACCACCGCACTCAGGCCCGCGCAACTCTGCGCCAGTCGGTCGGGGATAGGCCGAATGCCTGGCGGAAGGCGCGGGCGAAGGCGGCTTGGTCGGTCCATCCGCAGCGGCCCGCGATCTCGGCGACGCCCATCTCTCCGGCATCGAGGAACCGGCGGGCGGCTTCGAGGCGCAGGTGGCGGTAGGCCGCGCTCGGGGTCA
Organism: Pseudoponticoccus marisrubri; assembly: GCF_001482405.1. Taxonomy (GTDB): domain Bacteria; phylum Pseudomonadota; class Alphaproteobacteria; order Rhodobacterales; family Rhodobacteraceae; genus Pseudoponticoccus; species Pseudoponticoccus marisrubri. The sequence goes on along the minus strand of NZ_LPXO01000005.1, from coordinate 69,349 downwards.
TCTGCATGTGGGTGCGGAATTCCTGTGTCAGGACACGCTGCGACAGGCCGGCGCGGCGCGCGACCTCGGGAATGGGCAGCGGCGTCTCGATATGCTGGCGCATGATCGCCGAGGCGCGGTCGATGCGGCCGCGCCGGCCGGCGGCGAGGGCAGGGGCGCCGCCCGCGGGCCATTCGCCGTGCAGGAAGAGCGCGCCGACATGCATGGCGAGAGCCGCGCCGAAATGGCGCCGGACGAGGCCCGAGACCAGCTCGAACGCCGCGGTCGCCCCACCGCAGGTGATCCGGTCGCCATCCAGCACGATCCGGGCGGGGCGGGCATCGAGAGCGGGAAAGGTCTCGGCAAAGCCGGGGAACTCGTCCCAGTGGATCGTGGCCGGGCGCCCGTCCAGCAGACCGGCCGAGGCCATGAGCCATGATCCCGTATCCAGCCCCACCAGGGTCCGGTAGCGCCGCGCGGCGGCGCGCAGCGCCCGGCGCAGGGCAGGGGTGTCGTGATCGCGGAAGCCGTAGCTTGGCAGGATGAACAGGTAATCGCCCCCGCCTTCATGGCCGAAGGCGGCCGAGGGCTGGACGGGCAGCCCGGAGGAGGAGTGCACCGGCCCGCCACCCAGCGTCGTGAAGTGCCACCGGAACCGCTCGGCCGCATCCAGCGTGTTGGCCGCGCGCAGCGGCTCGACCGCGTTGGCAAGGCAATGGTTCGAGAAGCTCTCGAACAGCAGCACGCCGATCCGGCATGTCGGTTTCGTCGAATCCTGCATGAAGGCCAGCTATTGCTGCACAGTGTGGCGCGTCAAGCCCGCGCATGCTTGGCGCGGATACTGAGACAGGGGAACGCGCGATGGATTTCGGACTGACGGAAGAACAGGAGATGATCGTCTCGACGGTGCGCAGTTTCGTCGAGAAGGAGATCCATCCCCACGAGACCCTGGTCGAGCGCACGGGCGAGGTCCCGGCCGAGCTTGCGGCCGAGATCAAGCGCAAGACGCTGGAGCTGGGCTTCTACGCCTGCAACTTTCCCGAAGAGGTCGGCGGCGCCGGGTTGAGCCACATGGACTTCACCCTTGTCGAGCGCGAACTCGGACGCGGCTCCATGGCGCTGACGCATTTCTTCGGCCGGCCGCAGAACATCCTGATGGCCTGCGAGGGCGCGCAGCGCGAGCGCTACCTGCTGCCCGCCGTCCGGGGCGAGCGGATGGACGCGCTGGCGATGACCGAACCGGATGCCGGGTCGGATGTGCGGGGCATGAAATGCCAGGCGGTGCGGGATGGCGGCGACTGGGTGATCAACGGCACCAAGCATTTCATCTCGGGCGCCGAGCACGCGGATTTCTTCATCGTCTTCGTCGCGACAGGCGTGGATGACACCCCCAAGGGCCCGAAGAAGCGGATCACCTGTTTCCTCGTGGATCGCGGCCACCCCGGGTTCGAGGTGCGCGACGGCTACAACTCGGTCAGTCACCGCGGCTACCGCAACCTCATCCTGTCCTTCGACGACTGCCGCCTGCCCGACGCGGCCGTGCTGGGCGAGGTGGATGGCGGTTTCGCGGTGATGAATGAATGGCTCTACGCCACGCGCCTCACCGTCGCGGCGATGAGCGTGGGCAGGGCGCGGCGCTGTTTCGACTACGCGCTGAGCTATGCCGCCGAGCGCAAGCAGTTCGGTCAGCCGATCGCAAAATTCCAGGGCGTGAGCTTCCAGGTGGCCGACATGATCACCGAGATCGACGCGGCGGATTTCCTGACCCTGGCCGGCGCCTGGCGCCTCGACCGCGGCCTGCCAGCCAACCGCGAGATCGCCTCGGCCAAGGTTTACGCCACCGAGATGCTGGCCAAGGTGACTGACACGACGCTGCAGATCTATGGCGGCATGGGGCTGATGGACGATTTCCCGATCGAGCGGTTCTGGCGCGACGCGCGGGTCGAACGGATCTGGGACGGCACCAGCGAGGTGCAGCGCCACATCATCAGCCGGGAACTGTTCCGCCCGCTCGGGGCCTGAGCCATGCGCGATCTGTCCCGACTGCTCAGGCCGCGCTCGGTCGCCGTCGTGGGGGGCGGCACCTGGTGCGCGAACGTGATCCGCGAATGCCGGCGCATCGGCTTTGCGGGGGATCTCTGGCCGGTGCATCCGCGGCGCGACAGCGTGGCGGAGGTGCCTGCCTTCGCCTCGGTCGAGGATCTGCCGGGGGTGCCGGATGCCGCCTTCGTGGGCGTGAACCGCAACGCCACGGTCGAGGTCGTGCGCGCGCTTTCGGCGGCGGGGGCGGGAGGCGCGGTCTGCTTTGCTTCGGGTTTTTCCGAGGCCGCGGCCGAGATCGAGGGCGCCGCCGGTCTGCAGGACCAGCTGGTCGACGCGGCGGGCGCGATGCCGATCCTCGGGCCGAACTGCTACGGGCTGCTGAACCTGCTGGACGGCGCGGCGCTCTGGCCGGACCATCACGGCGGGACGCGGACCGCTCGTGGCGTCGCCATCGTGACGCAATCGTCCAATATCGCGATCAACCTGACGATGCAGCGCCGCGCGCTGCCCCTGGCCTACATGGTCACGGCCGGCAACCAGGCGCAGATGGACCTGGCCGGGATCGGTGCCGCGCTGCTGGAGGATGACCGGGTCACCGCGCTGGGGCTGCACGTGGAGGGGATCGACGATCCCGCCGGGCTCGAGGCGCTGGCCCGGGCGGCCCATGCGGCGGGCAAACCGATCGTCGCGCTCAAGGTCGGCCGGTCGGACGGCGCGCAGGCGGCGACCCTGTCGCATACCGCCTCGCTGGCCGGCAGTGCGGCGGGGGCGGATGCGCTGTTCGACCGGCTGGGGATCGCGCGGGTCGACGGGCTGTCGGAGCTGATCGAGACGCTCAAGATCCTGCATTTCACCGGCCCGCTGCCCGCGACCCGGATCGCGTCCATGTCCTGCTCGGGCGGAGAGGCCAGCCTCGTGGCCGACACGGCGCAGGCCCACGGGCTGAGCTTTCCCAAGCTGTGCGCGGCGCAGAAGGCCGCGCTGCGTGCCGCGCTCGGCCCCAGTGTGGCGCTGGCCAACCCGCTGGATTACAACACCTATATCTGGGGCGACCGGGACGCGATGGCCCGGACCTTCGCGGCGATGCTGACGCCCGGGATCGCCATGGGGGCAGTGGTGCTGGACTTCCCGCGCAGCGACCGCTGCGCCGCTACCGAGTGGGACGTGGTGATCGACGCGGCCGCCGAGGCCCGCGCCCGTACCGGCAAGCCGCTTGCGCTGCTCTCCAGCCTGACGGACACGATGGAGGAAGCGACCGCGCTTTCCATCGCGGAACGCGGTCTGGTGCCGCTCTGCGGGCTGGACGAGGGGCTGGCCGCCATCGCCGCGGCCGCCCGGTGCGGCGCCCCCGTGACCGAGGCGCCGGTGCTGCCGCCGCGCGTGCCAGCACGCCCCGTGACGCTGACCGAGGCCGAGGGCAAAGACCTGCTGGCGGGGCAGGGGCTGCGCGTGCCGCATGCCCGCCGCGTCACCGGCGCCGAACAGGCGGTCGCCGCGGCGCGGGAGATCGGCTTTCCGGTCGTGCTGAAGGGCGAGGGCATCGCCCACAAGACCGAGGCGGGCGCGGTCCGGCTCGACCTGCGGGAGGCCGATGCGGTGCGCGCGGCGGCCTGCGCCATGCCGACCGATGCTTCTCTCGTCGAAGAAATGGTCACGGGGGCCGTTGCCGAGTTGCTGGTGGGCGTCGTGCTCGACCCGGCGCATGGCTACGTGCTGACGCTGGCGGCCGGCGGGACCCTGACCGAATTGCTACGCGACCGTGTCTCGCTGCTTGTGCCGGCCAGCCGCGAGGCTGTGGAGGCGGCGCTGGCGGGCCTGCGCATCGCGCCGGTGCTCGATGGTTGGCGCGGCGCGGCGCCGGCGGCCCGGGAACCGGTGCTGGACGCGGTGATGGCCGTGCAATCCTTTGTCACCGCCAATCACGGCGCGCTGGCCGAGATCGAGATCAACCCGCTGCTCTGCGGCCCGCGACACGCCGTGGCCGCCGACATACTCATCCGCATGGGAGAGACGACATGACCGAGAACCCGATACGCACCGAGCGGCGGGGCCACGTGCTCGAGGTGACGCTCGACCGGCCCAAGGCCAACGCGATCGACCTGCAGACCAGCCGCATCATGGGCGAGGTGTTTACCGGGTTCCGCGACGATCCCGAGCTGCGCGTGGCGATCATCACCGGGGCGGGGCAGAAATTCTTCTGCCCCGGCTGGGATCTCAAGGCGGCGGCCGGCGGCGACGCGGTGGATGGCGATTACGGCAAGGGCGGCTTTGGCGGGCTGCAGGAGATGCGCGCGCTCAACAAGCCGGTGATCGCGGCGGTGAACGGCATCGCCTGCGGCGGCGGGCTGGAGCTGATGCTGTCGGCCGATATCATCCTGGCCGCCGATCACGCGCAATTCGCGCTGCCCGAGATCCGCTCCGGCACCGTGGCCGATGCGGCCTCGGTCAAGCTGCCCAAGCGGATCCCCTATCACATCGCGATGGAGATGCTGTTCACCGGCCGCTGGATCGACGCCGAGGAGGCGGCCCGCTGGGGCATGGTCAACCGCCTGCTGCCCGCCGACAGGCTGCTGGACGAGGCGCGCGCGCTGGCCGATCATCTGGCCTCGGGGCCGCCGCTCGTCTTTGCCGCGATCAAGGAGATCGTGCGCGAGGCCGAGGACATGAAGTTCCAGGACGCGATGAACCGCATCACGCGCAGCCAGTTCGAGACGGTCGAGACGCTCTACCGCTCCGAGGACCAGAAGGAAGGCGCCCGCGCCTTTGCCGAGAAACGTGACCCGGTCTGGAAGGGCCGGTAGCAGGAGGAACACGACATGCCGCTGACCATGAACCGAGAGGTCTTCATCACCTGCGCCGTGACCGGCTCGGGGGGCACGCAGGACCGCAGCCCGCACGTGCCGCGCAGCCCCGCAGCCATCGCGGCCAGCGCGATCGAGGCCGCTCGCGCCGGGGCCGCCATCGTGCATTGCCACGTGCGCGACCCCAAGACCGGCGCGCCCTCGCGCGATCCGGCCCTGTTCCGCGAGGTGACCGAGCGCATCCGCGACGCCGAGACGGATGTCGTGCTGAACCTCACTGCCGGGATGGGCGGCGACATCACCTTCGGGGGTGTCGAGGCGCCGCTGCCGGTGGATGCGGCCGGCACCGACATGGCCGGCGCGACCGAGCGGATGGCCCATATCGCCGACTGCCTGCCCGAGATCTGCACGCTGGACTGCGGCACGATGAACTTTGCCGAGGCCGATTACGTCATGACCAACACGCCCGGCATGCTGCGCGCCATGGGCGGCATGATGACAAAGCTGGGCGTGAAGCCCGAGATCGAGGCCTTCGATACCGGCCATCTCTGGTTCGCCAAGGAACTGGCGAAGGAGGGCGTTCTGGACAGCCCGGCGCTGGTGCAGCTCTGCATGGGCGTGCCGTGGGGCGCGCCCAACGATCTCAACACCTATCTCGCGATGGTCAACGCGATCCCGCAGGACTGGACCTGGTCCGCCTTCAGCCTGGGGCGCGACCAGATGGCCTATGTCGCGGCGGCGGTGCTAGCGGGCGGCCATGTGCGCGTGGGGCTCGAGGACAACCTGATGCTGGAAAAGGGCGTGCTGGCCACCAATGCGCAACTGGTCGAGAAGGCCGTGGGCATCGTCGAGCGGATGGGGGCCCGCGTGGTCGGCCCCGACGCGGTGCGCGAAAAGCTGGGCCTGACGAAGAGGGCACCGAAATGACGCACAAGGCGGCAATCATCGGCGGCGGGGTGATCGGCGGCGGCTGGGCGGCGCGGTTCCTGCTCAACGGCTGGGACGTGGCGGTCTTCGACCCTCATCCCGAGGCACGGCGCAAGATCGACGAGGTGCTGGCCGGGGCGCGCCGCGCGCTGCCGGCGCTCTACGACCGCGCGCTGCCGCCCGAGGGCGCGCTGAGCTTCCACGATACCTTGGCCGATGCGGTGGCCGGGGCCGATTGGGTGCAGGAAAGCGTGCCCGAGCGGCTCGACCTCAAGCACCGCGTGCTGGCCGAGATCGACGCCGCGGCGCCAGACCACGCGGTCATCGGGTCCTCGACCTCGGGGTTCAAGCCGTCCGACCTGGCGGCGCAGGGGGCGCGGGTGATCGTCGCGCACCCGTTCAATCCGGTCTACCTGCTGCCGCTGGTGGAGCTTGCGGGCGAGGCCGAGTCCTGCGCCCGGGCCGACACCCTGCTGCGCGGGATCGGCATGCGGCCCCTGACGCTGCGGCGAGAGATCGACGCGCATATCGCCGATCGCCTGCTCGAGGCGGTCTGGCGCGAATGTCTCTGGCTGCTGACCGACGGTATCGCCACGACAGAAGAGATCGACGACGCGATCCGCATGGGGTTCGGCCTGAGATGGGCGCAGATGGGGATCTTCGAGACCTACCGCATCGCCGGGGGCGAGGCGGGGATGCGGCATTTCATGGAGCAGTTCGGCCCCGCGCTGGAATGGCCCTGGACCAAGTTGATGGACGTGCCGGAGTTCACGCCCGAACTGGTCGACCTGATCGCCGGCCAGTCCGATGCGCAGTCCGGCCACATGTCGATCCGCGAGCTGGAGCGCCTGCGCGACGACAACCTCGTGGGCATCCTGCGGGCGCTGCGCAAGACCGGCGCTGGCGCGGGTGGCGTCATCGCCGAGCATGAGCGCAGCCTCGGCCAGGCCGAGGGTATTCCGCAGGCCGCGCTGGTCGAGACGGTGCGGCGGGCCGTGCCCCAGACCTGGGCCGACTATAACGGCCACATGAACGAGGCGCATTATCTCGAGATCGGGGCGCAGGCCACCGACCGCTTCATGGAGATGATCGGTGCGGGACCCGACTACATCGCGGCGGGCAAGTCCTATTTCACTGTCGAGAACCACCTGTGCTACCACGACGAGGTCAAGGTGGGCGAGACGCTGGTCGTCACCACGCAGGTCGTGGCGGGGGCGGGAAAGAAGATGCATCTCTTCCATCGGATCTGCCGCGGCGAGGTGGTGGCCGCGACGATGGAGACGCTGCTTCTGCATGTCGACCTGACGACCCGCCGGGCCTGCCCGCCCGAGGCCGGGGTCGAGCGCACGCTGACGCAATATGCCGAGGCCCATGCCGGGCTGGATGCGCCGGTGGAGCTGGCGCGCCATGTCGGCGCGAAACGCTGAACGGGCATGAGGCCTGGTGCCCGTCATCGACACCATCGCCGGGCGTGCAAGTGGCGCCGCCACCTGCACGCCCGGCCAGACTTGCCCTTTGACGCACATGAGACCGCGGGTTGCGTTGTCGCCACGCGGCAGGGCAGGGGGATCGCGTCCTCACCGAACCTTCACCCGGCCGGGCGGGCCTCCACCACGGTGCGCAGCCATGTCTCGGACAGGGTGATCCCCTCTTCCGGGCTGAAGGTCTCGGGCTCCAGGCACCATTCCAGCCACAGCCCGTCAAGCAGGCCGGACAGCCCGATCGCCGCCATGCGCGGGCTGAGCGTGGCCACGCCGGTCTCTTGCTGGAACTCGGCGATCAGCTCCTCGAGCACCTTGCGATAGGCGCCGTAGCGCTCCTTGTGGACGGCGGAGATTTCGGGCGCCTGCGCCTGCAGGGTCCAGAAGGCCAGCCAGGCCCGGAACAGCGACCGGTCCAGCACCACGGGCGAGAAGGAGGCCCGGATGAAGGCTGACAGCCGGTCGCGGGCGCTGCCGCCGGTGTCAGCGACGCGGGCCTCGATCTCGTGCAGCAAGGTGTCGGCGATGTGGCGGTAGGCGGCGGCGACCAGCGCCTCCTTGCTGCCGAAATGGTGGTTGACCAGCCCGACCGACACGTCGGCCTCCTCGGCGATGGCACGGATCGAGGTCTTCTCGACACCCAGCCTCACGATGCAGCGCAGCGTTGCCTGCAACAGCACCTCGCGCCGCTGGTCGGCCGTCTTGCGCGCGTAGCGCGGGGTCTTGCGGGACGGATCGGTCCGAATGTCTTCGCTCATCTGCCAGAGCCTTACACGGCGCGTGACGGCATGACCACAAGAGCGGATGCACGGTGTTGAACAGTTGTTCAACAAGAGCTATGCGAAGACAGCTCAAGAACGGGGATGGATGATGCAGTACTCACCGCTTGTCGAACGGATCGCCGGGGAGGGCGCAGAGGCCTGGGCGATCCATGCCGAGGCGCTCGCCGCGCAGGCGCGGGGCGAGGACATCATCGTCCTCAGCGTCGGTGATCCCGATCTCGACACGCCCGCTCCTGTCACCGAACGCGCCGTGGCCGCGCTGCGGTCGGGTGACACGCATTACACCGCCGTGCAGGGCACGCCCGAGTTGCGCGCGACCATCGCGCAGCATACGACGGCCCGCACCGGCCAGCCTTTCGGACCCGAGAACGTCTGCGTCACCGCGGGCGCGCAGAACGGGCTGTTCTTCGCCGCGCTCCTGCTGCTGCGACCGGGCGACGAGGTGTTGATCCCCGATCCCTGCTATGTCACCTACGAGGCGACGGTGCGGGCGGCGGGGGCCGTGCCCGTGCCGGTGCCGCCCCGCGCGGGGGGCGGCTTTCGCCCCGATCCGGCGGCGATGGCCGCGCGCATCACGCCGCGCACGCGCGCCATGATGCTGACCTCGCCCAACAATCCCACCGGCACCGTCACGAACCTTGAAGAGGCCGAGGCCATCGCCGCGCTGGCGCGCGATCACGACCTCTGGGTCATCAGCGACGAGGTCTATGCCGAGCTGACCTACGGCACGCCGCATGTGGCGATGGCCGGGCTGCCCGGCATGGTCGAGCGCACGATCACGGTGTCGAGCCTGTCCAAGAGCCATGCCATGACCGGCTGGCGCTGCGGCTGGATCGTCGGGCCCGAGGCCGCGATTGCGCATGCGGCGAACCTGTCGCTCTGCATGCTCTACGGGCTGCCCGGCTTCGTCCAGCAAGCCGCGGTGGTGGCCTTGGAGCAGTCAGCGGCGATTGCCGCCGAGGCGCGCGGCCTCTACGCTGCACGGCGTGACGCGCTGCTGGCCAGCCTGTCCGGGGCGCCCGGCGTGTCGGCCCTGTCGCCGGAGGCGGGCATGTTCCTGATGCTGGACATTCGCGGGACCGGGCTGTCGGCACGGGAGTTCGCCTGGGCCCTGCTGCGCGAGACCGGGGTCTCCGTGCTCGACGCGACCGCCTTCGGGGCAAGCGCTGCCGGACATGTGCGCCTGTCCTTCACCCTGAACGAGACGGTGCTGGCCGAGGCGGGCCGGCGCATCACCGCCTTCTGCCAATCCCGCGCCCTGCACGCGGCCGACTGAGGAGCAGACCATGACAGAACAGACGCATCGCCGGGTTGGCCCTTGGATCCACGCCCTTCTCGAAGCCCACGGCATCGACACGGTGTTCGGCATCCCGGGCGTGCACACGATCCCGCTCTACGAGGGGCTGGCCGAAAGCGGGCTGCGGCATGTCACGCCGCGCCACGAGCAGGGGGCCGGGTTCATGGCCGACGGCTATGCCCGCCAGACCGGACGGCCCGGCGTGTGCTTCGTCATCACCGGGCCGGGCGTGACCAATATCGCGACGCCCATGGCGCAGGCCTACTCGGATTCGATCCCGATGCTGGTCATCTCCTCGGTCAATCACCGCCGGCACATGGGGCTGGGGCAGGGGCATCTGCACGAGCTTGCCGACCAGCGCGCGGTGATGGCGCAGGTCTCGGCCTTCAGCCACACGCTGCACAGCCTTGCCGATCTGCCCGGGGTGCTGGCCCGGGCCTTTGCTGTCTTTGACAGCGCCCGCCCCCGCCCCGTCCATATCGAGATCCCGCTCGATCTCTGGGAGGAGGTAGCGCCGGACGATCTGCCCGCCTCCATTGCCACCGAAGCCGCGACGGTCCCCGCCCCGGCGCAGATGGCGGTGGCGCGCGACGCGCTGGCCGCGGCCCAACGTCCGGTCCTCCTGTGTGGCGGCGGCGCCCGCCGGGCCGCGGCGGACCTGCGCGCGCTGGCCGAGCGTCTGGACGCGCCGGTCATCATGACCACGAATGCCCGCGGCATCCTGCCGGGGGATCACCCGCTGGCGGTGTCGTACAGCCCCTCGCTCGGGGCCGTGCGGGCGCTGATGGAGCAAAGCGATGCCGCGCTGGCCATCGGCACCGAGATCGGGCCCACCGATTACGACATGTACGAGACCGGCATGCCCGCACTGCCCCGGCCGCTGATCCGGGTCGAGATCGACCCGGTGCAGATGGTGACCAATGCCAGCCCCGACATCGCCCTTGCCGGGGACGCACGGGTCGTCGTGGGCGAACTGCTTTCCGGGGTGACGCCCCGCGCGGCAACGGGTGGCGCGGCCCGGGCCGGGATGGCGCGCGCAGCGGCGCTGGAAGGGCTGGACGCGCGGATGCGCGCCGGGCTGCAGGTGCTCGACCTGTTGCGCGATATCGCCCCGGACGTGCCGATCGTCGGGGACTCGACCCATCCGGTCTATGCCGGCAACCTCGGCTATGCCGCGGCGGCGCCGGGGTTGTGGTTCAACTCGGCCACCGGGTTCGGCACGCTGGGCTACGCGCTTCCGGCCTCCATCGGCGCGGCGCTGGGACGGGGCGGGCCGACCCTCTGCCTCGTGGGCGATGGCGGGCTGCATTTCACGCTGGGCGAACTGGCCACGCTGGTCGGCAGCGGCGCGCCGGTCGTCATCCTTGTCTGGAACAATGCCTGCTACGGCGAGATCCGCGATGCGATGGTCGCCGCCGACGTGACGCCGGAGGGGGTCAGCCTCGCCACGCCGGATTTCCAGGCGCTGGCCGGCGCCTACGGCATCCCGGCTTGGCAGGCCCGCACCGGAGAGGAGCTGCGCGGAGCAGTGGGGCAGGCGCTGGCCTCGGGCCGATGCGCGCTGGTCGAGATCGACGAAGCCGCGATGCTGGCGGGGTTCGGCGCCGGCTGACGGCCGCTTCCGCGACCGGCGATCAGGACGGCGCGCCGATCGTCACATGCCCGTCAAGCGATCGGCGTATGGGGACGTGAACGCTTCAGGAGCTTGTCATGTTCTCGCTGTCCGGATCCCGGATCCTTGTCGTCGGTATCGCCAACGCGCACTCGATCGCGTGGGGCTGTGCGAAAGCCTTCCACGCGATGGGGGCCGAGCTTGCCGTCACCTATCTGAATGACCGGGCAGAGCCCCATGTGCGCCCGCTGGCCGAACAGCTGGGCGCGAAGATCATCGCGCCGCTCGACGTCACGCGGCCCGGCCAGATGGAGGCCCTGTTCCACACGCTGGACGATCGCTGGGGGCGGCTCGACACGGTGCTGCATTCCATCGCCTTCGCGCCGCGCGACGATCTGCACGGGCGGGTCGTCGATTGCTCGGCCGAGGGGTTCGCCCGCGCGATGGACATCTCGGTCCATTCCTTCCTGCGCATGATCCGGGCGGCCGAGCCGCTGATGACCGAGGGCGGCACCTGCCTGTCAGTGTCCTTCTTCGGCTCGTCCCGTGTCGTGCAGCACTACAACCTGATGGGCCCTGTCAAGGCGGCGCTGGAAAGCAGCGTGCGCTATGCCGCGGCCGAGCTGGGCGAGGCGGGGATCCGGGTGCATGCGCTCTCGCCAGGGCCGCTGGCCACGCGCGCGGCCTCCGGCATCGACCATTTCGACGAGCTGCTGACCCGGGCCGCCGAACGTGCGCCCACGCACCAGCTGGCGACGATCGAGGATGTGGGTGCAATGGCGGCCTTCCTTGCCTCGCCGGCCGCCCGCAACCTGACCGGCGGCATCCACGACATCGATGGCGGCTTCTCGATCACTGCCTGAAGGGACCCCCATGGCAAACCTCTACGATTTCACCGATCCCCGGCGGCAACCCGTCATCCCGCACATGGAAAGCGACGCGCTGGCCCGGCTGGGCGAGGCCTTGACCGAGGGGATGGCCGAGCTGGAGGCCGGCGCGGCCACCGGCCGGATCCAGGCCCGCGCCGCCGGCCGCCACGGTCAGCGGATGCTGGACAGCCATTCGACCCGCGCGCAGGCCACGCTTGCCGCGACGGGGGCTTTGGCCGAGCAGTTGCGCGATGCGCAAGGCGCCGGCCGGCTGGCCGGAGACTGGGCGGACTATCTGCGCGATGCGGGCGAGCGTACGATCCTCGCGCTCGACATTCTGCGCAAGCGTGGTGACCAGTTCCTTGCGCATGAGGCGGCAGGCTGTCCCCCGGTGCTGATCTACGACTACGAACTGGTGATGGACGGTGCCGATCTGCCCTTTTCCTCGAACTACGTGCTGCTGCGCATCGTGCCCCCTGAGGGGGTCGAGGTGCATGACTGGAAGCGCCCCTACATCATCATCGATCCGCGGGCGGGCCACGGGCCGGGCATCGGCGGCTTCAAGCCTGACAGCCAGGTCGGCGTGGCGCTGCGTGACGGCCACCCGGTCTATTTCGTGGCCTTCCGGCGCGTACCGGCGCCGGGCCAGCGCCTGTCCCATGTCACCCGCTCCGAGGCCGCCTTCGTGCGCGAGGTCATGCGCCGCCACCCCGACGCGGCCAAGCCCGTGGTGACCGGCAATTGCCAGGGCGGTTGGGCGACGCTGCTGCTGGCGGCGACGAATCCCGACCTGACCGGGCCGGTAGTCATCAACGGTGCACCTGTTTCCACCTGGTCGGGCACGGTGGGCGACACCCCGATGCGCTACACGGCCGGCATCACGGGCGGCACATGGATCCCCATGCTGCTGTCCGATCTGGGCGGCGGGTTGTTCGACGGCGCGCACCTGGTGCAGAATTTCGAGCTGCTGAACCCGTCGCGCACCCTGTTCCGCAAATATGCCGACCTTTACCGCGATGCCGACCATGCCGAGGCGGGTTTCCTCGAGTTCGAGCGCTGGTGGGGCGGGTTCTTCCTGCTGAACGAACCCGAGATCCGCTGGATCGTCGAGCAACTCTTCGTCGGCAACCGGGTGGTCCGGAACGAGGCCCGGATCGAGCGCGGGCGGCCGGTTGATCTCAAGGCCATCCGGGCGCCGATCATCGTCTTTGCCAGCCGGGGCGACAACATCACCCCGCCGCAGCAGGCGCTGAACTGGATCACCGAGACCTATGCCGACGTGACCGAGATCCGCATCCGCGGCCAGCGGATCGTCTACATGGTGCATGAAAAGGTCGGCCACCTTGGGATCTTCGTGTCCTCGCAGATCGCCCGGCGCGAGCATACCGAGGTCGCCTCGACCCTCAAGACGATCGAGGCGCTGGCCCCGGGCCTCTACGAGATGACGATCGAGGACATCACCGAACGCGACGGCCGGACCAGCTTCACGGTGGGGTTCACCGAACGTACGCTGGACGATATCCGCGCGCTGGATGACGGCGACGCGGATGAGCGCCCCTTTGCCGCCGTCGCCCGCGCCTCCGAGATGCAGGCGCAGATCTATGACAGCCTGCTGCGTCCCGCGATCCGGGCCAGCGTCACCGGGACCACGGCCGAGATGAGCCGCGCCCTGCATCCGCAGCGTGTCTCGCGCGCGGTGATGGCCTCGCGCAACCCGCTGATGCAGCCGGTGGCCCGGGCCGCCCGGGCTGTGGCGCAGACACGCGCCAAGGCCGCGCCGGACAACCCGTTTCTCGCCGCCGAGGCGCTGTGGGTGCAGGGGATCGAGCAAGGCATCGACATGTGGCGCGACATGCGCGACATGGCGACTGAGCTGACCTTCTTCGGGATCTGGTCCAACCCGTGGATGCGCGCCTTCGGCCGCCCGTTCGAGGCGCGCCGCACGCTCAAGTCCACCGAGGAATTGCGCGCCCTGCCGGAAGTGGCTCAGGCGCTGTTCAACATCGACCGGGGCGGCTTTGTCGAGGCGGTGATCCGCATGCTGATCCTGCTGGCCGAGAACCGCGGCAATGTGCGCCGCGACCGGCTGGAACGCTCCAGCCGGGTGCTGACGCAGGACGCGCCGTTCCGCTCGCTGGGTGCCGAACGGCGCGCGATGATCATCCATGAGCAGACCCTGATCGCCAGCTACGAGCCCGAGCAGGCCATCGCGACCCTGCCGGCGCTGCTGACCACGGCCGAGGAGCGCCGCCTGGCCGCCGCGGTGGTGCGCTTCGTGCCCGGCGCGCTGGACGAGATGTCGCCGCGCACGATGGCGCTGCTGCAGCGCTTCCACGCGGTGCTGGACCTGCCCGAGATCGACGGGGACATCACCGAGGACCCGCTGGCGCCGCCTGCCTTGCCCGGGGATCAGGGCGCGGCGACAGGCGGCGCAAGGGCAGACGCGGAACGGTGACAGGGCCGACCGCGCGGTGACGGCGAGGCAAAGCCCGACCGCCTGCGCCTTCTGCTTGCCTCGCCGGGCGGTTCGGTGTTCCATGGACCGCGACGAAGCGAAAGACCGGAAGACATGTGCACCGTCTTGGGAAGATGTCCGGGCCATCCGCATGCGAAGGCCCACGCGTGGTGGCCGCCGCCCCGGCGCGGCTGATCTGCCACGCCCTATCCCGACACACTGACCGGAGACACATATGCAACCGAGCCTCAATGCCGGGGCCGACGGGGTCGAGATCCGTTGGCCCGACGGAACCGTCGGCGAATTTCCCTATATCTGGCTGCGCGACACCGACCCCGCGGGGTTCCACCCGCAGACCGGCGAGCGGGTCTTTGACCTCACGCAGGTGCCGCTCGACATCACGCCCAATGCCACGGAGCTGACGCCCGAGGCGCTGGTCGTCACCTGGGACGCCGGGTCGGTGCCCAGCCGGTTCGACCTCGACTGGATCAAGGCGCATCGCCCCGGACAGCCGCGTCCCGATGCCGCCGATCTCGCGCCCGTCGCTTGGCGCGCCGCGCTTGGCGGGGAAGGCGTGCCGCGGCACGATGCGGACAGCATCACCGGCTCGGACGCGGCGCTGGGGGCCTGGCTGCAGGACACCAAGCGCTTCGGCCTGTCGATCGTGACCGGGCTGCGTGACAGCACCGAGGCGGGGCTGGAGGTCGCCCGGCGTGTCGGCCACCTGCGAGAGACGAATTTCGGCCTGACCTTCGAGGTCGTCTCGAAGCCCGATCCCAACAACCTCGCCTATACATCGGACGCGCTGCCGCTGCATACGGACCTGACCAACCAGGAACTGCCGCCCGGCTACCAGTTCCTGCATTGTCTCGCCAACGAGGCCGAGGGCGGCGGCTCCACCTTCTGCGACGGGCTAGCCGTGGCCGAGGATCTGCGCGCGCGCGACCCGCAGGCTTTCGAGGTGCTGTCGACCGTCACGGTGCCTTTCCGGTTCCATGACAGCGTGACGGATATCCGCTCGCGCAAGACGGTCATCGCGCTGGACAGCCGCGGCCGCGTCTCCGAGATCTGCTTCAATGCGCATCTGGCCGATATCCTCGACCTCGCGCCTGCGCAGATGACACCGTTCTACCGCGCCTATCGGCAGCTGATGGAGATGACGCGCGATCCCGCCTATGGCATCGCCCTGAAACTGTCGGGCGGAGAGATGGTGGTCTTCGACAACCGCCGGGTGCTGCACGGCAGACAGGCCTTCGACCCGTCGACCGGGTTCCGGCACCTGCATGGCTGCTATGTCGACCGGGGCGAATGGGACAGCCGCCTGCGCGTGCTCGACCGCGCAGCGCGGGGCTGACAAGCCGCCGGGTCTAGCCGTGCGCGACAGCGGTGCAGAGCCGGGCCGAGGCGGCGACGCCTTCGATCAGGGGGATCCCGGCCCGGGCCGACAGCGCCGGTTCCAGATGCGCCATGCCGGCGCATCCGAGGATGGCACAGGCCGCCGCGTCCTCGCGCGCCGCGGCGGCGATCTCTTCCGCGATGCGGTCGATCACCGCCGCGCCGCCTTCGTCGATGGTCAGCACCGGCAGCCCGCTGGCCCGGACCGAGGCGCAGACCCCGTCAAACCCCTGCTGGCGGATATTGTCCTCGATCACCGGTATCGAGACCGGCAGCGAGGTGATCACCGAGAAGCGCAGCCCCAGCAGCTGCGCCATGACAAAGCTCGCCTGTCCGATCCCGAGCACGGGGCAGCCGGCCTCTGCCCGCGCCTCGGCCAGGCCGGTATCGTCGAAACAGGCGATCACGATGGCCCGCGCCCCCTGCGCCCGGGCCACGGGCAACAGGTCCAGCAGCCCGGGGATGGCCGCATCGCCATCCTCGCGGCCCTGGATGGCCGGCGGCGCCGTGGCGTTGGTCAACCCGATGATCTCGACACCGGGCAGGGTCGCGCGCGCCGTCGCGACGATCCCCTCGGTCATGCAGGCGCTCGAATTGGGGTTGATATAGGCGAGTGTCACACGCCTTTCCCCGCATCCGACCCCAGCCGTGCCCGGCGCTTGCCCATGATCCAGGCTCCCAGCAGGAAGGCCGCGATGATCGACAGCGAAAACAGCGTGGTCAGCGTCCCCAGCGCGTAGATCACCGGCGTCGTGACATTCGTCGTCATGCCGAAAATCTCCAGCGGCAAGGTGTTGTAACTGCCCGCCGTCAGCAGCGTGCGCGCGAACTCGTCATAGCTGAGCGTGAAGCCGAACAGCGCCACCCCGATCAGTGACGGCGCGATGATCGGCAGCACGACATGGCGGATGGTCTGCCACGCGCTGGCGCCCTGGTCGCGGGCGGCCTCTTCATAGCTCTTGTCGAAGCGGTTGAAGACCGCGAACATGATCAGCAGGCCGAAAGGCAGCGTCCATGTCAGCTGCGACCCGAAGCCCGAGGTCGCCCAGTGGATCTTCAGCCCCAGCTGATTGAAGATCAGCCCCACGCCGAGCGAAATCAGAATCGACGGGATCACCAGCGAGGTGATGGCCGCGTAGAACAGAAGGCCCGAGCCGCGAAAGCGCTTGCGGAAGGCCAGCCCCGCCATGACCGAGATCACCACAGTGCTGACCATGACCATCAGCCCCAGCGCGAAGCTGCGCCGGAACGCGCCCCAGATGTCGCCCACCGCCTGCTGCTCGAACAGGTCGCGGAACCAGTAGAGCGACACGCCGTTCATCGGGAAGGTCAGCCCGCCCTGCGGCCCCTGGAAGCTCAGGATGCCGATGGTCAGGATGGGCCCGTAAAGGAACAGGACGAACAGGCCGAAAACGGCGGCAAGAACGTAGAAACTCCGGGGGCGGCGGTCCATGTCAAAGCTCCCTGCGGATGTTGACGAAACGAAGAAGAATCGCGATCACGATCAGCACGGTGCAGAGCAGCACCACGGCGGTGGCCGCGGCCGAGGGGTATTGCAGCAGCGCGATATCGTTTGAGATCAGCCGCCCGACATTGGCCCGCTGCGAGCCCGACATGAAGCGCACGGTGATGAAATCGCCCATCACCAGCGTCACGACGAAGATCGTGCCGATCATGATCCCCGGCTTGGTCAGCGGAATGACCACATGGACCAGCGTCTGGAACCCGCTAGCACCGGCATCGCGGGCCGCCTCGAGCAGGGATCTGTCGATCCGCATCATCGTGTTGAAGATCGGCACGACCATGAAGAGCGTGTAGAGATGCACAAAGGCCAGGATCACCGCGAAATCCGAGTAGAGCAGCCATTCCAGCGGCTCGTCGATCACGCCCCACGAGATCAGCGTCTGGTTGGCGATGCCGTTGCGGCCGAGAAACGGGATCCACGAGATCATGCGGATGATGTTCGAGGTCCAGAACGGGATCGTGCAGAGCAGGAACAGCGCGACCTGCATGGTCAGGCTGCGCACGTGGAAGGCCAGGAAATAGGCCACCGTGAACCCGATGGTCAGCGTCAACGCCCAGGTGATGAGCGCGTATTTGAAGGTGGCCAGGAACACCCGGTAGGTGACCGGCGAGCCGAAGAGGAACTCGTAATTGTCGAACTGGAAGGCGGGGTAGATCGAGAATTCGGTCGCGCCCCAGAAACTGACCACGACGATCATTGCGATGGGCGCGATCAGGAACCCAAGCAGCACCGCCGCCAGGGGCGCCGCCTGAACCCATCCCGCGACATGCCTGTTGGCAAAGGCCCGGATCGCCATGCTGCGTCCCCCTTTCATCTTTCCGAAAATACTCCCGGGGGGTGCGGGGGGCAGCGCCCCCCGCGGATCGGCGCCCGAAGGGCGGCGAAACCCGGCGCGTGCCCGGCTCAGGCCGCGATGAACTCGTTCCACTTGCGGACCATGTACTGGTTCTCGTCCATCACCGCGTTCCAGCAGGCCACCGCGCCCATGCGCTCCTCGAAGGAGCCGCCGTCGCGGATCTCGCCGGCCTCGGCCAGCTTGTCGCCGGTGGGCGAGGTGATAATGTCGGTGGCGGCCTTGCCCTCGAACCAGTAGCCCCACTCGTTCTCGGTCATGAAGTCCTTCGAGGTCTCGGGCACGGCCGAGTAGTAGCCCTGGCGCATCAGGTAGCCGCCGACCCAGCCCGACAGGTACCAGTTGATGTAGTCATAGGCCGCATCCAGCTCCATGCCCGACAGCGCGTTGGACAGCCCGATCCCGCCGCCCCAGGAGCGATAACCTTCCTTCAGCGGCTGGTAGACGCAGGGAATGCCGCGCGACTTGACCGCGGTGATGGCGGGCGACCACATCGACTGGATCACCACCTCGCCGCTCGCCATCAGGTTCACGCTCTCGTCGAAGGTCTTCCAGAAGGCGCGGAACTGGCCGTTGCGCTTGGCCTCGGTGAAGATCGCCATGGTCGCGTCGATCTCGTCGCGGGTCATGTTGCCCTTGTCGCCATACTGGATCTCGCCCATCGCCTCGCAGACCATGGCCATGTCCATGATGCCGATCGACGAGATGTCGAGGATCGAGGCCTTGCCCTGGAACTCGGGGTTCAGCAGCTCGGCCCAGGACTCGATCGGGCGGCCGATCAGGTCGGGGCGGATGCCCAGCGTGTCGGCGTTGTAGATCGTCGGGATCAGCGTCATCCAGTTGGTCTCGCTGTCGGCAAAGCTGCGCGCCCCCGGCTCGGGGATGAAGCCCACCGTGTGCGGGGCCGTGCCCTGCGCGATCTCGGAGTCGGGCGTCAGCTTGCCGGATTTGAAGATGCCGACGATCTTGTCGTAATTGGCGATCCGGCTGACATCCATCGCCTGCAGGTTGCCCGTCGGCCAGACCTTCTTGCAGATCCAGTACTCGATATCGGCGATGTCGAAACTGTCGGGCTGGGTCGCCGCGCGCTGCGTGACGCTGTCGGAATCCAGCGCGGTCATCTCGAGCGTGAAGCCCAGATCCTCTTTCACCTTGTTGGCGACGTCGTTGAGGTTCGACACGCCGGTGCCGAACTGGCGCAGCACGATGTCCTTGGTCTCCTGCGCCCAGAGCATCGGTGCGGGCAGCGTGGATGCCGCGAGCGCCGCACCGCCGGCCTTGAGCAGCGAACGACGCGAGTAGCCTACCTTGGGTTTTGCCATTGTCTTTGTCCTCTCTGTGGATCGGGAAAAGGGGCCGTTTCAGGTCTTCAGGCTTCGAGGCGGTGCATCCGCCCTTCGGTCCAGCTCAGCCGGACGGCCTCGCCGGGGGATTTGGGGGAGGCGAAGAACTCCCCTTCGGGCAGCAGGGCAAGCACGTCCTCGCCGGTCTCGGTCCGGGCGGTCAGCGCGACCGAGGCGCCCTGGTACTCCACCGCCGTGACGGTGGCCGGCATGCCCTCGGTGCCCAGCGTCACCGCGTCGGCCCGCAGCGTGGCCTTGCCGTCGGGCAGCGCGATCACGTTGTGTCCGCCGATGAACCGGGCCACGAACTCGGTCCGGGGGCGTGTCCAGACCTCGCGCGCGGGGCCCGCCTGCTCGATCACGGCGTCATTCATCACGACGATCTCGTCGGCCAGGGCCAGCGCCTCGTCCTGCCCATGCGTGACATGGATGAAGGTGATCCCCAGCTCGCGCTGCAGCTTCTTCAGCTCGCTGCGCATCCGGATCCGCAGGAACGGGTCCAGCGCCGAGAGCGGCTCGTCCAGCAGCAGCACCTTGGGCTCGGTCACCAGCGCGCGAGCCAGCGCCACGCGCTGCTGCTGGCCACCCGACAGCTGCGCCGGGGACCGGTCGGCCAGGTGCGTCATGTCCACCAACGAAAGCAGCTCGTCGGCCTTGGCGTGGCGGGCGGTCTTCTCGACGCCCTTCATGCGCAACGAGAACGCCACGTTGTCGCGGACCGACAGATGCGGGAACAGCGCGTAGTTCTGGAACATCATCGCGGTGCCGCGCTGCGCCGGGGGCAGGGCCGAGATGTCCTGCCCGTCCAGCAGGATCGAGCCGTCGCTGACCTCTTCATGCCCGGCGATCATCCGCAGGGTCGAGGATTTCCCGCAGCCCGACGGCCCCAGAAGGCAGACGTAATGCCCCTTCGCGAAGACGTGGTTCAGATCGCGCACGGCGACCGTGTCGCCATAGCGCTTGGTGAGATGCACAAGCTCAACATCGTATCCCGTCCGCATCGAGACCCTCTCTGACAGCTGGGATCAGACTGTGGTGGCCCGTGGTCGGTATCAGCCGTTTTGTCGTCCGGCAGCGGGTCGACCCGCGGGACTGCCCTGTTTTTCCGCAGCGGTCGCGACATGTGCCCAAGAAACGACACAGTTTCGTATACAATCCTGTTGCGAATATCTGCGCCACGGCGCGGGCTTGCCCTGCTTTCCGCGCTTTCGCTAATTCTGGGCTGTCACCACAACCAGTCGATTCGGAGTCCATGAACGAGATCGCAGCCAAGTCCTGGACCCGCGAGACGGTGGTGGCCGACCTGGAGCGCGCCATCCTCGAACATCGCCTGCCGCCCGGCACGAAACTGGGCGAGGACGATCTGAGCGACGCCTACGGGATCAGCCGAACGATCGTGCGGGCCGCCTTGCTGGCCCTGTCCCATCGCCACCTGGTCGAGCTAAGGCGCAACCGCGGCGCCTTTGTCGCGCAACCCTCGATCCGGGACGCACGGGAAGTCTTCGAGGCGCGCGCCCTGCTGGAGCCGCGCACGGCCCGCTCGGCCGCCCTGCGCATGACCGATGACAGCCTCGACATCCTGCGCGCCAATATCCGGCAGGAGCATGACGCGCTCGACGCCGGAGAGAACGACCGCGCGCTGTTCCTCTCGGGCCGCTTCCATGTCGAGATCGCGCGCATCGCGGATCAGACCACGATCGAGAGCTTCATCTCCGAGTTGATCTCGCGCTCCTCCCTGATCATCGCGCTCTACTGGCGGCGGCGCGCGGCGCTGTGCGAGACGCAGGCCCATCACGCGTTGCTGGACGCCTTCGAGCGCAAGGATGGTGACGCGGCCGAGCAACTGATGAAGAGCCACCTTCTCGACCTGCTCGCCTCGCTGGACCTGCGCCACGTGTCGCAGCCGCCGGCCTCGCTGCGCGAGGCGTTGCAGCGATGACCGGGGCGCATTTCCGCACCGCCACGCTGGCAGAGGTGGCGCAGATGCTCGACTGGGCCGCCGAGGAGGGGTGGAACCCGGGCCTCGACGATGCCGGGGCCTTCCCCGCCGCCGACCCCGAGGGGTTCTTCGTGGCCGAGATCGACGGCAGCCCGGTCGCCGCGATCTCGGTCGTCAACCATTCCGACAGTTTCGCCTTCCTCGGTCTGTACCTGTGCCAGCCCGCCTTCCGGGGCCGCGGGATCGGCCTCGCGCTGTGGCGGCATGCGCTGGCCCATGCCGGTGACAGGAGCATCGGTCTCGACGGCGTGCCCGCGCAGCAGGCCAATTATGCCCGCTCGGGCTTTGACCTCGTGTCGCGCACGCAGCGGCTGTCGGGCCGGTTCGCGCCCGAAGCGCTGACCCTGCCGCTGGCCGGGCCCGGGGACCTTGCGGCGCTTGATCGGCTGGATCGTGTTGCGAATGGCGTGACCCGCCCGCGCTTCCTGCGGGCATGGCTGACGAACGGGCCCACGCGCAAGACCGTGATCCTGCGCGAGGGGGCAACCATCACCGGCTTTGCCACGGCGCGCGCCTGTCAGCAGGGCTGCAAGATCGGCCCGATCATCGCGCCCGGGCCGTCCGAGGCCAGCTTGCTGGCCCGACAGGCCGCGGCGGCGCTGGAGCAGGCCGAGGTCACGATCGACATCCCCGAGACCGGCAAGAGCTTCGCGCAGATGCTGCAGGGCGCGGGCTTCGAACAGGGCTTCGAGACCGCCCGCATGGTCCGGGGCCGCGTGCCAAAGGCGGGGCCGCAGTTGCAGGCCGTGGCCACGCTGGAACTCGGGTGACCAGACAGATCCGGTAGCCGCGCCACGCCCCTCAGACCGGATAGACGACGCGGAACCCGGTATGGGAGGAGGAGCTATCCGGCGTGTTACCGGTGCGGGCGGCGATCCTGTAGCGGAAGCAGTAGCTGGCATGGCACAGGAAGGACCCGCCCTTGAGCAGGCGGCGCGGCTCGGTCGAGGCCGGCTGCCGCGCGGTCTTTTTCAGGGTGCGGACACGGAACGGGTCGGCCGTCCATTCCCAGACATTGCCGACCATGTTGTAGAGGCCGTAGGCATTGGCCTCGAAGCTGATCGCGGGGGCGGTGGCGGCAAAGCCGTCGGCGCCGGTGTTCAGGTGCGGGAAATTGCCCTGCCAGATATTGCAGGGCTGGAACGTGGTGTCGTCCGGCGCCCTGTCGCCCCACGGAAAGGGCACGTCGCCAAGCCCACCGCGCGCGGCATGTTCCCATTCATGCTCTTTCGGCAGCCGCCCGCCGGCCCAGCGGGCATAGGCCGAGGCATCATGCCAGGACACGTGCACCACCGGATGATCGTCCTGCCCAGGCGCGCCATGCGGGCCGGCGGGCCTGGCCCAGTGCGCCCCTTCGACCCGGCGCCACCATTCCAGCCCGTCGATGCCCAGCGTGTGGCCCTCGGTCTCGGGCAGGTGCGAGAAGAACACGAAGGACCAGCGGAAGCGCTCGGCCTCGGTGCGATAGCCGGTGGCCGCAACGAAACGGCGGAAGGCGGCGACCGTGACGGTGCCGCGCTCCCAGTCCAGCGGTTTCACGCGACGCTCGCGCAGCGGCGATTCCCCGTCCCCCTCGATGATCGGATGGGCCGTGCCGACCAGCGCCTTGCCGCCGGGCACCCGGACGCTGTCGCGCCACTCCGACGGCATGGCGGCGATCGGCACCGCGTCGGGGGCGAGAGACGTGCCAGAGCTCCCGCGGCTGGCGCAGCATGTTTTCGGCGATCCGTCCATGGTGTCCTTATCCTGCGGTGCCGCGCTGCGCGATGCGCAGCCTGTCGACAAGGTGGCGGCCGGCGTCGCGCAAATGGGCGTGCAGGGTCTCGGCCGTGGCCTCGACGTCCTGTCGCTTGATGCAGTCGATCAGCTTGCGGTGCTCGCGGAAGATCGCCTCGCGCCGGCCGATGGCGACCGGAACGCGGGTGGAGATGGCCCAGAGGATCTCCCGGTGCTGCTGCCACAGCTTGAAGGCGACGCGGTTGTAGTGATTGCCGTAGAGCGTGGTGTGGAACTGCCGGTCGAGATCGGCATGCTGCTGCTTGTCGGCAAAGTTCAGCGCCTCGATCCGGTCCTGGATGACCTCCAGCCGGTCGATATCCTCCTGGCTGGCGGTCTCGACGAAGACGCGGACGAGATAGGGCTCGAGCTGCTGGCCGACCTCGCTGACATCGCGCACGAAATCGGTGTCGATGGCGCGCACCCGCGCGCCCTGGTTCGGCACGAAATAGACCAGCCCTTCGCCGCGCAGCTGTTGCAGCGCCTCGCGCACCGGGTTGGTCGACACGCCGTAGCGCCTGGCCAGCGCGCTGACCTTGAGGCGCTCGTTATCGGCCAGGTTCCCGGCCAGGATCTCGTGGCGGATACGGGTGAAGATGGCGTTTTCGGCTTCGTCGCCGGCCTCGACACTGATCGACAGGGGAAGGTGGGAAGCCGTCATGGGGTCGCCTGTTCTGTGTCGCTGTGCCGGGCGGCACGCGATCCGCCGCGTTGGAAATCGTGTACCATTTCCGCCTGATATGAGCAAATACAAGCCACGCAACATGCAGTTTTTCTGGGCGGTGCATTGCTTTGGCCTGAGATATGAGTGCGCCTCATCCCACTGAGGTTAAGCCACGCGAACGCTGTCGTCGGTGCCGAAGGCATTGAACCGGTTCATGAGGGCAATGCGGACGTGGACTTCGGCGGTCTGGCGGTCGGGGTCTCTCGCCATGATGCGCTCGTCGAAGGCTTTCAGGCATCGCATCCTCGCTTCGATCCCGCTGATTGCATGGTAGCCTGTCCAGCGTTTTCATAACGCCCGCCCATAGTGTTAATTGGCGCGCGGCGAGTCGTTTCATGCGCGTGCCTCTGAGCAGTCATCCTTCAATAGACGCCCGTTCCTGCGGATCAGGATGATCGAAACCGCGCCGCGCTAGATGTGGGTCCTGTGGCTGCAACGCATTTAGTTGGTACCCTTCAGGGTCACTGTGCCTGACGGTTCACCCTCCGGTATCGGCCGAGCACGTCGGGCAGCACAGGACTGGCGCCTTTGCGCCGAGATCGACAAACGGGTGAACGACTTCCGCTCTCGGCCGTTTGAAGGCGCCCGGCGCTCGCCTTTGTCGATGATGTCCCGGGAAGCGGTGTAGCTTCTCGTGGCCCTCGCGCTCACTGGCGGGTCGGAGCGCGACAGTCGCGCTGTGCAGCAGGCGGGCTGCCCAAGACATCATCGCAGACTGGCGTGAGCATCTCCAGCGTCATGTAACGGCGGCGCTGGACGGTCCATTGCTCAGTCCGCTCTATCAGGATTGCCCTGCCAGTCTCCGAATCGAGGCTTTTTTGAGGAAGATCACGACGAGGCCCGTGCGTTGGCTGATCTCACCATTCGGGCGCTCGAACGGAGTCGTGGACTGCACCTTCGCGCGATGCCGGGCCGGGAAGGTCATGCAGGCCAGCACGTCTTCCTCAGCCGAATCCTTGAGCGTTGCCAGTTTCGACGGCTTGGGCCGCATCTGGTACGCCACGAGACGCCACTGGGCCTTCGCCGCCGCATGATCCGTCTGGGCCAAGGCCGTGGCTATGAAGGTGCACACCGCCCTGCGGCGGCTCTTGCCGGCATGGGCGAACGCATTGCGACGAAAGAGAACCCGGCAGCGCTGCCGGGAGGTTGCCAGAACCCGCGCTACGGTCGCTTTGATGCCCTCATCCTCATCCCTCTTGTCTTATGACTTCCCCTACTCCCGTTGTATGGTTGGGGTTGCCGCGGCGATCATACAGTCTCTCGCGGCAGCGGGGGCCGGATCGCACCCCTCTGGGTCGCAAAAGACCTTTGCCGAGTGAGGTCGCTCCGCATTTTCTTCAGACCTGAACAAATACCTAGGCGCGAGGTCCGCAAGACAAGACGAGGTGGAGGAACATGAGAATGCAAGACACGATTGGCGTAGACGTCTCGAAGGATCATCGACGGTTTTCAAACGACGCGGCCGAGCTGACGGCTCTTCGCCGATGGATGCGCGCACGACGCGACGTGCGCGTCGTGTTTGAAGTTTCCGGAGCCTGCCACCGCGACCTCGAGCGCACTTTGTCGCGCCAGAACCTGGCTTTTGCAAAGGTCAAACCAAGGCAAGCCCGCAGGTTTGCCGAGGCGGTCGGTTAGGTGGCCAAGACCGACAGGGTCGACGCCGCGATCGTGGTCCGGATGGGAACGGCGCTGGACCTCACGCCGAGCGCGGCCCTGCCTGCATACCTAACCGAACTCCAGGATCTGTTGGTGTTCCGCCTTTGCCTCATCCGGGATCGCGCTGCGGCTCAAGACGGCTAGACCGGCCCTTCTACGCCGTCTTCGCGCTCAGCGTCTAGCGCAGATCAAGCGGCAGGTCGCTTCGCTCGACCGCGCCGTGCAGACCATCACAGACGCGGACCCGGACCTGCGCGTTTGCAAAGTGTTCATGGTTTGCACCTCGGGCATCTCGACCGTCTCAGCCCCAACGATCCTCGTGGGCATGCCCGGACTCCGCGGGATGGACGGCAAGCAGACCGCAGCCTTGGCAGGTCTGGCGCCCATGCCCCGCCGGTCCAGCCGATGGCAGGGCCAGAAGCGGATACATGGGCGAAGGTCCTCCGTTCGACGCTCTCTCTCCATGCCAGCCCTTGGCGCGATCCAGTACAACCGGCCGGAAAAGGGCGTTCCGAGCAACTCATCGCCGGGGGATGCCCCGCAACGTCGCTCTCACCGCCGTCATGCGCAACTTCATCGTCACGGCGAACGCGTTTCTGCGCGACTGTCAGAAATGGTCCGAAATCCACCCTTCATCATCACGGACACTCGGGACATTGCTTCGCCACGCACTCCCAGGCAGCGAACAGGCAGATTTGTATGGCCGCATCGGTGCATATCGCGGGTCGTCCCAACTGCCCGTCACGCGGCGCGAGCCAGGTCATGTCCTTGTCGACCCAGATCAACAGCGATCCTCTGCTTCCGCAGTGATGCGTTGTAGCTGGACCAGTTGGTGGCGCGATAGCGTGAAGGAGATAGGTTGCTAATGCCATGTGCCAAACGCCATTTCCCGGGACCGAGGTGATTGAAGATTACCGGGGCATCCTCGTCGTGACCTTTGCGACCAGCGGGTTGTGATGTGTGCTTTCGACCGGCGCGCCGATGTGGGTGATGCTCCAGATGGGACCGGCGCAAGTGGGCATCCTGCTGATGTCCGAAGTGCTGGTCGGGGCGGATCCGGCGGCCGTCATCTTGGTCAGAGGAGGGTCGGACCGCTTGCGACACGCGAAAGCAACGCCGAAGTTTTCCTCATCGGCTCACAAATATCGCGTTGTCCCCGACCCGAAAGACTCCGATCGGGGCGCACACGCTGCGAGGGGTGCCGGTACCGGCGGGCGAATGCCGCCGGTTTGCCGGTGGACGCAGGTCTCAGACGACCTCGAACTCGCGCGGGTCGGGGCCGCAGCGGTCGCCGGCGTCCAGCTTGGCGATTGCCGCCATTTCCGCCTCGGTCAGCTCGAAATCCAGCACGTCGATGTTGCTGGCGAGGTGGTCGCGCTTGGTGGAGCGGGGGATCACCGAGTGGCCCAGCTGGATATGCCACCGCAGGATGACCTGGGCGGGGCTCTTGCCGGTGCGGCTGGCCGCGTCCCGGATGGCCGGCGCGTCGAAGGACTTGCCATTGCCCAGCGGGGTCCAGGCCTGGCTGACGATGCCGCGGGCCACGTTGGCGGCACGTATCTCGGCGTTCTGGAACCGCGGGTTGATCTCGACCTGGTTGACCGCGGGGGTGACGCCGGTCTCGTCGATCAGCCGGTCGAGATGATCCGGGTTGAAGTTCGACACGCCGATGGAGCGGACCTTGCCGGCGTCGCGGGCTTCGATCAGCGCGCGCCAGGTGTCGACATACCGGTCTTGCGCCGGGCAGGGCCAGTGGATCAGCACGAGGTCGAGATAGTCGAGCCCGATGCGTTTCAGGCTGCCATCGATCGCGGCGCGGGCGGCGTCATGGCCCTGGTCGGCGTTCCAGACCTTGGAGGTGACGAACAGATCGGCGCGCGGGGCGGGGGCCTGGCGGAGGCCCTCGCCCATGCTGGCCTCGTTGCCGTAGATGAAGGCACCGTCGATCAGGCGCACGCCCAGCTCGACCGCGGTCGAGACCACGCCGGGGGTGGTGGCATCGTCGATCTGCCAGACACCGATGCCAAGCTGGGGGATGCTGCGGCCATCGTTGAGGGGGAGTTGCGGGATGGCGGTCATGGTTGAGCCTTCATGTTGAGGAATGTCTCGATCAGCGGATCGGGTACCGCGCCGGGGGCGATGTAGCGCGCGCCCTCGGGCGGGGTGGGGTCAGGGGCCTGCGGGTGGTAGAGAACCTGCATCCCCGCGGCGAGACCGGCAGCGGCGCCGGTGGGGCTGTCTTCGACCACGAGGCAATCCGCCGGTGCCACACCCAGCCATTGTGCCGCGAGCAGGTAGCCATCGGGCGCGGGCTTGCCGCGGGGCACGTCGGCGCGGGTGACGACGGTGTCCAGCAGCGTGTCCAGCCCGGTGGCGCGCATGCAGAAGCGCACCTCTTCGGGGGTGGAGTTCGACACCAATGCCATCGGGACGCCCCGCGCGCCCAGCCGCTCGGCGAGGGCAGCGGCCGGCAGGCGGGCGATCGCGTGGGCATGGCGTTCGAAGTGCCGGTGCTTGAGCCCTGTCCATTCGGCCAGCGAAAGCGGTGTGCCGGTCGCTTCCCGAAGCGCGGCAAAGACCGCGTCGCCGCTCGCGCCCAGTAGACCGTCATGCAGCCCGGCGGGCACGCTCAGCCCGGCCTCGTGCAGGGCGCTGTCGAACGCGGCCTCATGCGCGGGTTCACTGTCAACAAGTGTGCCGTCCATGTCCCAGAGGATGGCACGTGTCGTTGCGGTCATGGCAGGTCGTCCAGCTCGGGGTAGAGGTCGTTGGCGCTCTGGTAAAGGCGATCAAAGACGGGGGCCATGCGATTGTAGGTGTCGGCCCAGGCCGGATCGGGCGTGACCTCCTGAGCGTAGCGCACCATGCCCCGCGCGGCAGTGGCCAGGTCGGGCGCGTCGCCGGTGGCGGTGGCCATCAGCATCGCCGCGCCCACAACGCCGCATTCCAGTTCCTCGGGGACGAGGTAGGGCACGCCGTACATGCTGGCCTTGATCTTCAGCCAGAGCGCGTTCTTCGCCCCGCCGCTGGCCGCGACGATCCGGTCCGGGCGGCCGGCATCGCCCTGCAGCCCGTCGAGCCGCCGCCTGACCGCGAAGGCGACGCCCTCGAGCACCGCGCGGTGCAGTTCGGGCAGACCATGACCGGCGGTGAGGCCGAAGAACTGCGCGCGCGATCCCGGGTGGTGCCGTTCGCCGGAGAGATAGGGCAGGAAGAAGAGCTTGTCGGCACCCGGCTTGGCGGCCTCGGCATCGGCGGCGATCTCGGCATAGCTGCGGGCATTGTCGTGGAACGCGCGGCGCGCCCAGCGGACGGCATCGCCGCCGGCATCCAGCAGGGTCATCGCGCCCCAGGTGCCGTCGGCGGCCAGCACGTTGGAGATCTCGGGGTCGATCACCGGGGCGTCATGCATCAGGGTGATGATGGTCGAGGTGCCGGTGACGTCCGATCCCATGCCGGGCGCGATCACGCCAGAGCCGGTGAGCGCCATCGGGTAATCCCCGGCGCCGACCAGCACCGGGATCTCGGCGGACAGCCCGAGCTCGGCGGCCACCTCGGGCAGCAGCGGGCCAAGAATGTCCTGCGGGGCAAGCAGCTCGGGCAACAGCCCTTGGTCCACGCCGGTCAGACTGCACATCCGCTCCGACCAGTCGCGTGTGCGGCAGTCCATCAGGAAAGACAGCGAGGCCTCGGTCATGTCCTGTGCCCGCCGCCCGGTGAGGCGGAAATTGATCCAGTCTTTCGGCATCAGGACGGTCGTGGCACGGGCCATGGCGGCGGGATCGTTCTCGGCCAGCCAAGCCAGCTTGAAGGCGGGCCAGGCGGTGGCCGGCAGGTTGGCGGTGAGGCGCAGCACCTCCTCCGCATACATGTTCGCCGTGAACGCGGCGACCTGCGGTGCGGTGCGCTTGTCGTTCCACAGCGGCACGGTTTCGCGGGCAAGCCGGCCGTCGTCATCGACCAGCACCGTGCCATGCATCTGGCCGCAGGTGCAGATCGCCGCCACGCGGGCGGCGGCATTGTCGACCTCGGCCAGCACCTTGCGCACCACGGCGCGGG
Organism: Pseudoponticoccus marisrubri; assembly: GCF_001482405.1. Lineage (GTDB taxonomy): Bacteria > Pseudomonadota > Alphaproteobacteria > Rhodobacterales > Rhodobacteraceae > Pseudoponticoccus > Pseudoponticoccus marisrubri. Next base: position 39,773 of record NZ_LPXO01000005.1, on the reverse strand, counting down.
TGCCGTCCCACCAATCCGCCGGGCGCTGTTCGGACCAGCCGAACTGCGGCACGATCTGCTCGTGCTCCTGGTGACAGATCGCCTGAATGCGGCCGTCGCGCGCGACAAGAGCGGCCCGCAGGCTGCCCGTGCCGACGTCGATGGCAAGGTAGAGGTCGCGGGTCGTCAAAGCCGTGCCTCGCTGTCGATGTCGAAGAAATGCGCCTTGCTCATGTCGATCTGGACCGTGCATTCCTGACCGGGTTCGGCCGGGAAGCGCGGTTCGACCTGGGCCACGACCTTTTCTTCGCCCACATGTCCCAGCACCAGCGTATGCGCGCCAAGGGGTTCCAGCGTGTCGCAGCGCAGGGTCAGCGGGGCAGGGGCGTCGCCGCCATCCATGTGCTCGGGCCGAATGCCCAGCGTGACGCGGTCACGGGCACCGATGCGGGCAAAGGTCTCGGGCGAGAGCGGGAGGCGCTGGCCGTCGAGCCAGGCGGCGCCATCGCGGGTGGCGACCTCGAAGAAGTTCATCGCGGGCGAGCCGATGAAATTGGCGACGAAGCGATTGGCGGGTTCCTCGTACAGGCGGATCGGGGCATCCACCTGCTCGATCACGCCGGCGCGCATCACCACCACGCGGTCGGCCATTGTCATGGCCTCGACCTGGTCGTGGGTCACGTAGACCGCGGTGGTGCCGAGCCGCTTCTGCAGCAGCTTGATCTCGGTCCGCATCTCGACGCGCAGCTTGGCGTCGAGGTTCGACAGCGGCTCGTCGAAGAGGAAGACCTGCGGGTGGCGCACCAGGGCGCGCCCGATGGCGACCCGTTGGCGCTGCCCGCCCGAGAGGTTCCTGGGCTTGCGGTCGAGATAGGGCTCGAGCCCCAGCAGAGCGGCGGCCTCGCCGACCCGCGCGTCGATCTCTTCCTTCGGCGTGCCATGCACCTTCATGGCGTAGCCGATGTTTTCGCGCACGCTCATATGCGGGTAGAGCGCGTAGTTCTGGAACACCATGGCGCAATCGCGCTCACCGGGGCGGGCATGGGTCAGGTCGCGGCCCGCGATGTGCACGGCGCCGGTGGTCACGCTTTCCAGCCCGGCGAGCATGCGCAGGGTGGTGGTCTTGCCGCAGCCCGAGGGGCCGACAAGCACGATGAATTCGCCCTTGTTGATGGTGAGGTCGAGCGGCGGCACGACCTCGGTCGCCCCGAAGGACTTGGTGATCCGGTCAAAAACGATATGCGGCGTGTCGGTGCTGTCGAGCATGACGCTCTCCTCGTGCTTCTGCGTCGGGGACGGCCCCGCCCGAAGGCGGGACCGATCCTGTATCAGGTCTTACTCGAGACCCATCGCCGCGCGATAGGCGGCCAGCTGGTTGTCGCGGCCGAACTCGTCGGTCAGCTTGTCCCATTCGGCGGCGATGGCATCGAGCGCCTCCTGCGGTTCAACCTGCCCGGCAATGGCCTTGGACAGCTCGATTTCCAGCACCTCGGTGTAGGAGAAGAAGCCCGGCAGCCGCAGGTCGAGCGCGACATTCTCGGCATCCAGCGACCCGCGCTGCGCGCCCAGATAGCTCTTGGCTTCTTCCGGCGTGAAGATCGCCGACCAGTTGTCGAGGTTCTCGTAGTGGCTCAGGCGATAGGGGTTCACGCCGGTATTGGCAGTGACGATGGCCTGGCCCGAGACCTCGGGGCTGGTGACTTCGGCCACGAAGGACCACGCGGCCTCCTGGTTCTCGCTGTCGCCCGGCACTGCCAGCTGCCAGCCGCCGAAGGCAAGGAACGGAGAGGCGACGGGCGTGTCGAACGTGTCCCAGCTTTCGGTTTCCGAGTTCCAGATCTCGGTCGAGCCGGGCAGGACGGCGGTGCGGACATTGCCCGCGATGGCCCCCTCGGTCGCGCCCAGCACGCCGCTGTCGGCCCAGTCGATGTTCATCGCCACGGTCCCGCCGGCATAGAGCGGCCGCACGTCGCCCGAGCCGTTGTTCAGCGCGCCCGGCGGGTTGAATTCCAGCCCGCGCTTGTAATCCTCGAGCGCCCTGAGCCAGCCCGGGTTGTTGATCTGCGCGTCCATCGTCTCGGGGTCGAAGAACATGGCGCCGGGCGTGTTGGGGTTGTTGGTATAGCTGGCCGCATGGCTGAAGAAATACCAGAACTGCTGACCGCCCCGGCGATAGGCCTCGGCGGTGCCGTAATCCACCGCGTCGGAGCCGGTGAAGAACTCGGCGATGTCATAATACTGGTCCCATGTCACCGGCGCGGCAAGCTCGTAGCCGTACTGCTCCTTGAAGGCCGCCTTGTTGGCCTCGTCCTCGAAGAGGTCGGCGCGATAGTTCAGCATGTGCATGTCGCCATCCATCGTGGCTGACTTGATCTCGCCGCCCCAGGACATCAGCCGCTCGCGGTAGACGGGGTGGATGTCCTGCCAGTCCTCGCCCTGCTGCATCTCTTCGGGCATCACCGACAGGAAGGGGGCGAAATCGGGCACCCATGCGGGGATGAAGCCGATCACGTCGAAATCGCCGGTCTGCTGGCTCATCGCGGTCAGGAACTTGGGGTAAAGCTCGGAGAAGGGGAACTCGACGATCTCGACGGTGCCGCAGGTCTTCTGCTCCCAGCTGTCGGCGGCGGTCTTCAGCGCCGAGGCGATGAAGGGACCGTTCTGCGTCGACACGGTCAGCGTGACGCCCGAGTAGTCCGGTGCGCAGGCCGCGTTGGCGAGGCTGGCAATCGGCACGAGCGCGGTTGCGAGAAGTAGGTTTTTCACAGGTTTGGTCCTCCCTGAAAGCGCCGTCACTTGATGGATCCGGCAAGGAACCCCGAACGCATCATGCGCCCGAGAAAGATGGCGACCGCGATCATCGGGATGATCGAAATCAGCGCGGCCACGGAAATTGCCCACCACTCGTCACCGCGGGACGAATTCTGCCCGGCCATGAGGATGGGAAGGGTCTGCCACTTGGACGAGGTCAGCAGCAGCGCGAATAGAAACTCGTTCCAGATGAAGGCCAGGACGATCATCGAGGTGGCGACAAGCCCGGGCTTGGACATCGGCAACACGATCTGGAAGAAGATCCGCATCCGCCCGATATTGTCGACCATTGCGGCCTCTTCGACCTCGACCGGGACATTCGAGAAGAAGTCGCGCATCAGCCACACGGCAAAGGGCAGGCCGAAGGCGGTATAGGCGGCCACGAGCCCGGGGAAGCTGTCCAGCAGACGGACGCCCACCTTGTTCATCTCGGCATAGAGCAGGAACAGCGCGAAGGCCGAGACGATGGGCGGGAACATCCGCTGCGACACGAACCAGAAGGTCACGTCGTTGTTGCCCAGGATCGGGCCGGGCAGGTTGCGGCCGTTAAGCCAGACAGAGACGGGCAGGGCGGTGACCAGGACAAGCCCCAGCGCCTGTGGCACGCCGAACCCGGCCAGCTGGTTGAGCACGGCAAAGCCGCCGATCGACAGAAGCGCGAAGGCCAGCCCGGCCAGCAGCCGGATGCGGAACTCGAAGCGCACCAGCGCATAGGCCGCCATTGCGCCAAGGAAGACCGACAGCGCGGTCGAGACCAGCGAGACGAAGATCGAGCTGAAGATCGGCCCGGCAAAGTCGCCCCGCACCCCGGCGAAGGCATCGAGAAAGGCCTGCAGCGTCGGCTGGAAATCGACGAAGGGGATATAGGTGGCCCCGCCGCTCACCGCCGCGGGCGGCTTGAAGGCGGTGACCAGCACCCACCAGAGCGGGAAGAGGCAGAAGACAAGCCAGACAAGCGCAAGGCCGAGGCCGAGGCGGCGGAAGGTGGTGCGGTCCATCACTGGTACCTCCGGATCATGCGTTGCGCCGCGGCGAGGTAGAGCGTGCCGAACAGGATCACCACGATCAGGAACAGGAAGCTGAGCGCCGAGGTCATGCCGATGTTGAATTTCTTGAAGCCCTCGTTGTAAGCGAAGAGAGTCAATGTCTCGGTCGAGGTGCCGGGGCCCCCGCCGGTCAGGACAAAGACCGTGTCGATGATCTTGAAGCCCTCGATCAGGCGGATGAACACCACGGCGACCGACAGCGGCAGCAGCATCGGGAAGGTCAGGTCGCGGAACCGGCGCCAGGTCGAGATGTTGTCGACGCGCGCGGCCTCGAACACCTCGGAGGGCAGGCCCTGCAGCCCGGCCAGCATCAGCAGCACGACGAAGGGGGTCCATTGCCAGACCTCGACCGTGATCAGCGTCGCGATGGCAAAGCTGGGTGAGGTCAGGAAGGGCAGGTTCTCCAGCCCGAACAGCGTGAAGAACTCGTTCACCGGGCCCAGCACCGGGTGGAACAGCATCCGCGCGATCAGCGCCACGCTGACCGGGGCCAGGAACATCGGCAGCAGGAAGCTCACGCGATACAGGCTGGCGCCCGGCACGTTGTGGTGCAGCGTCAGCGCAAGGGCAAAGCCGAGGACATATTGCAGCGCGACCGAGATGAAGACGATCACGGCGGTGACCTGGATCGAGCCCCAGAAGCGCGCCGAGCCCAGGATCTCGGTGTAATTGTCGAAGCCCACGAATCTCGGCGGGATCGGCGGCACGATCCTGATCGTCTGGAACGAGACGACCAGCGCGTAGATCAGCGGGAACAGGGTGATCGTCAGCACCAGCAGGAAGGCCGGCAATATGAAGGCGTACTTCACCCGATCGGGCTGTGGGGAATGGCTCATGGGGTTTGTCCTCCGTTGGCGGCCACCATGGCGGAGCTTCGGTTTTGGCGCAAGAGAAAAAAGTAGGAAAACTACCTTTGGGGTGTTTCGCGGGGTTTTCCTGCCCTGATTTGGTGCTGCGTAATTTTCTCATACGTAGTGAATCTTGTGCGCAGTGGGTGGCCGGGATGCACGAATTGAGCAATTTCTCGTAAACTCAGGCGCCTGGTTGGATCGACTGGCCGCCAGCAAGCCCGCAAAAGGTAGAAAAACTACGAATAATGATTGCGCGACAGGCTCCGGTTGTGTAGCTAGGCTACCAAATCGGAACGGGAGCCCCCAATGCACCAAACACCTACAGCGCATCGAATCGACCCCGCGACAGGGGCGATGAGCCATGCCGCCGGGCAGTACGAGAAACGCCTGCGCGACCTTGCCGGGATCTACGGCGATGCCGGGGCATTCGACCGCGCGACCGCGGCCGAGGGGGATCGCATCGTCTACCGCGTGCATGACGTCCGTCCCGCCGCAAAGCATGGCGACCTGATCTTCGGCACCACCTTCATGGAGCCCGGCCGGATCGGCGACGAGTTCTACATGACCCGCGGACATATCCACGCCACGGCCAACCGCCCCGAGACCTATTACGGCGAAAGCGGGCAGGGGGTGATGCTGCTGGAGACGCCCGAGGGCGAGACCGAGGTCATCGAGATCGGCCCCCGGACGCTGGTCTACGTGCCGCCGATGTGGATTCACCGCTCGGTCAACACGGGCTCCGAGCCGCTGGTGATGAGCTTCTGCTACCCCAGCGATTCCGGCCAGGATTACGAGATCATTGCCCGCGCCGGCGGCATGGCCAAGCGCATCGTCGCTGACGGCGAGGGATGGGCCGCGATCGACAACCCCGATTACCGCCCGCGCGATGCCGAAGAGATCGCGCGCGTCTATGCAACCACCGACTGACGGACCGTTTTCATGAGCATTTTCGACACGCTTTCCACCTATGGCGTCGTTCCGGTCATCGCCATCGACGATGCCGAAGCCGCGCTCCCGCTGGCCGACGCCCTGATCGCTGGCGGCCTGCCCGTGGCCGAGATCACCTTCCGCACCGAGGCCGCGCGCGATGTCATCGCCCGGATCGCCGCCGACCGCCCCTACATGATCGTCGGCGCCGGCACCGTGCTGACCGAGGATCAGGCCGACGCGGCGCTGGCCGCCGGCGCGCGGTTTGCCCTGTCGCCGGGGATCGACGCAGCCGTTCTGGCGCATGCCAAGCAAATCGGTCTGCCGTTCGCGCCGGGGATCATGAGCCCCTCGGAACTGCAGATCGCGCTGCGCCACGGCTGCGAGATGGTCAAGTTCTTCCCGGCCATGCCCGCGGGCGGGCCGAACATGCTGAAGAACATCGCCGCGCCCTATGCGCATACCGGCATCGGCTTCAACCCGACCGGGGGTGTCACGCCCGACAACCTGTCCGACTGGCTGGCCGTGCCGCAGGTGCGCGCGGTGGGCGGCACCTGGATCGCCAAGCGCGACGACATTGCCGCGGGCAACTGGGACGCGATCACCGAAAACGCCCGCGCCGCCGTGGCGCGCGTGCGCGAGATCCGGGGGGCGTGATGCAGCTGACCCCCGCCACCCGCCCGACTTTCTATTTCATCGGCGTCACCACCGGCAGTTCCTCGATCATGCGGGTGTTTCCGAAATGGGCCGAGTACCTGAACCTCGGCGATGTCGAGATCAAGGGTATCGACATGGTGCCGCATGACACGGCCGAGAACTATCGCGCCGTCGTGGACTTCCTAAAGACCGACCCGCTGTCGCTGGGCGCGCTGGTCACCACGCACAAGCTCGACCTTTATGCCGCTTGCCGCGACATGTTCGACGTGATCGACCCGCATGCCGCGCTGATGGCCGAGACCTCCTGCCTGTCGAAGCGCGACGGCAAGCTGATCTGCCACGCCAAGGACCCGATCTCTTCGGGGCTGGCGCTGGACGGCTTCCTGCCGACCGATCACTTTGCAAAGACCGGCGCCGAGGTGCTGTCGATGGGGGCCGGCGGTTCGACCATCGCGCTGACCTGGCACCTGATGCAGGCGTCGCGCGGGGCCAACCGGCCCAGCCGGATCGTCGTCACCAACCGCAGCGCGCCGCGGCTGGACCACATCCGCGAGATCCACCAACAGATCGGCGGCGACATTCCCTGCGACTACGTGGTGGCTGCGACGCCTGAGGAGAATGACCGCGCCATGGCCGGGCTGAAGCCCGGATCGCTGGTGATCAATGCCACCGGGCTGGGCAAGGACGCACCGGGCTCGCCGCTGACCTTCGACGGCGCCTTTCCGCAGAACGGCATCGTCTGGGAGCTGAACTATCGCGGCGATCTGGTCTTTCTCGACCAGGCCCGGGCGCAGGAAGGCGACCGCGCGCTGCAGATCGAGGATGGCTGGACCTATTTCATCCACGGCTGGACACAGGTGATCGCTGAGGTCTTCGACATCGAGATCGCCACCTCCGGCCCGCAATTCGACGAGATTTCGCGGATTGCCGCAGAGGCCACGGGGCGCACGTCATGAGCCGCATCCTGATCACCCCCCGTTCGCTCTCGTCCGGCGGTCATCCCGCGCTGGCCCGGCTGGAAGAGGCCGGTTTCGAGCTGGTCATGCCGGCCCCCGGCAAGACGCCCACGGAAGCCGAGTTGCTGGCCGCGGTGCCGGGCTGCGTCGGATGGCTGGCCGGGGTGGAGCCGGTGTCGGAGGCGGTGATTGCCGCCGCCACCGACCTGCGCGTCATCAGCCGCAATGGCTCGGGCATCGACAACCTGCCGCTCAAGGCGCTGGAGCGGCAGGGCATCCTGCTGCGCCGGGCCGAGGGGACCAATGCGCGCGGCGTCGCGGAACTGGCGCTGACCCTTGCGCTGTCGGGGCTGCGGGACATCGTGCCGACCCATGCAGGGCTGCAACAGGGCAACTGGCCGCGGCGCACGGGTTTCGAGATCCAGGGCGCGCCCGTCGGGGTCATCGGGCTGGGCGCGATCGGGGGCAGCTTTGCCGAGTTCTGCCTGACCCTCGGCGCAGAGGTGCGCGGCTTCGATCCCTTCGCCCCGGACGACCGGCTGGCGCATCCGGCCTTTCGCCGTACCGACCTGGCCGAGACCCTGCGCGACACCAGCGTGGTCAGCCTGCACGCACCGATGCCGGAGGATGGCAGCCCCATGCTTGGCAAGGACGAGTTGGCGCTGCTGGCGCCGGGGGCGGTCGTGGTCAACACGGCGCGTGCGGGGCTGGTGGACGATGCGGCAATGATCGCCGCGCTCGACAGCGGGCAGGTCGGCACCTATGCCACGGACGTCTTCCACACCGAGCCACCGCAGATGACGGCGCTGCTGCGCCACCCGCGCGTGATCACCACCTCGCATATCGGCGGCTTCACCCGGCAATCGGTCGAGCGCTCGACCCGCTGCGCCGTCGATCACCTGCTTGACGTGCTGACCCGCCATGCGGCTTGACCACGCAGAGGGCTTCCCCGAGGCCGGCACGCCGGCGCTGTACTGGCTGGGGCAGGCGGGGTTCTGGATCGACACGGGCACGCATCGGCTGCTGATCGATCCCTACCTGTCGGACAGTCTCGCCCGGAAATATGCCGGCACCGCCCATCCGCATCTGCGCATGATGCCGCCGCCGGTGACGATGGAGGCGCTGCCCCGGCCCGACCTCGTGCTGGTGACCCACGCGCATACCGATCACATGGACCCCGATACGCTCGGCCCCCTCCACCGGCGGTTTCCCGATCTGCCTTTCGTCGTGCCTGCGGCGGTGGAGGATGTCGCGCGACAGCGCATCGGGGCGGACGCGCCGCTGCGCAAAGTGGTCGCGGGTGAGACGGTTTCGCCACTGCCGGGGCTCGATCTGACGGTCTTTCCGGCCGCGCACGAGACGCGCGAACGCGATGACCAAGGGCGTGACAGGTTCCTGGGCTACGGGCTTACCACCGGCGCCCTGCGGCTCTACCATTCCGGCGACAGCGTGCCGTTCGACGCGCTCGACGCGCAGGTGCAGGCTTTTGCCCCGCAGATCGCCCTGCTGCCCGTCAACGGCCGCGATCCGGCGCGGCGGGCGGCAGGCATTCCGGGCAACTTCACGCTGGACGAGGCGCTGCATCTCGCCCGCGAATGCGCCTTTCTCGTGCCGCATCACTTCGATATGTTCGCGTTCAACACAATCGACCCCGCCCGGATCGACAGCGCCGCTGCCCGGTCGCGTCGGCCGCGGATCATTCGCCCCGCGGCAGGTGGTCACCTACGGATCGGGCCTTGAAGGACGCAACCGATGGATCAGACCGCCACCGGCCTTGATGACAACCTGCTGGAAGTGATCCTGCGCCAGAAGGACGACCTGCGCAAATCCGACCGGCGCGTGGCCGAGGTGGTGCTGGCCTCTCCGGGCGAGGTGGTCGCGATGACGCTGGCGCAGCTGGCCAAGGAAGCGGGGGTGAGCGAGCCCACGGTGATCCGCTTCTGCACCGCCATCGGCTGCGAGGGCTATCGCGACCTGCGCGTGAAACTGGCGCGGTCCATGGCCTTCGCGCGCTCGACCTCGCATACCGCGATCACCTCGGATGACGATTTGGGCGCGCTGATCACCAAGATCTTCGACTACAACCTGTCCAACCTGAACTGGGCGCAGAGCAAGCTGGACGAGGCGGCCGTGCGCGCCGCCGTCGACCTTCTGGCCGGTGCCCGGCGGATCGAGTTCTTCGGCTTCGGCGCTTCCGGCATCGTGGCGCGCGATGCGCAGCAGAAATTCCCGCTTTTCGGCACGCCCTGCGGGGCGCCCTCGGATGCGCACCAGATGTACATGACCGCCGAGATGCTGTGCGCGGAGGACGTGGCCGTCGGGATCTCCAACACCGGCCACACCCGCGAGATCGTCGATGCGCTGCAGGTCGCCCGCGGCAACGGCGCCGGCACCATCGGCATCGCGGGACAGCCCAGCCCGATGCTCGATCATTGCGACGTGCCTCTCGTGGTCGAGACGCTGGAGAACACCGACCTGTTCACCCCCACGGTATCGCGCCTGTCGCATCTCGTGGTGATCGACATCCTGTCCACCGCGGTCAGCCTGCGCCGCGATGAGACGCACCACCAGCGCATCACCCGCATGAAGGCGAGATTGGCCCAACGGCGTGGCAAGCTGAACCCTACGAGCACCTCTGATTCATCTGCCGGGTAGAGGCCGCGCAGCGAACGCCCTGCACAGAGTGCAACACGCGGATACCTGTTCTTGCTGGACCGGTTCAGATGGACTTGAAGGCCCATCCGGTGTGGCTCTGTTCGCCGCGATACCAGATCACGTAACCTTCTCCGTTCTTGCCGTGGTTCCCGCGTTGCTTGAAGCGCTGTTGCAGAGCGTCGCGTGCAAAAGCGCGACGGAACGCCGATGGATACGGAGAACGGCGGGCAGCGCTCGAGGTGATCCATCGGCACCCTGCCGGCTCGACCCAGCGACTGACGCTTGGGGTGGACAAGGGATACGACAGCGTCGAGTTCGTCGTCGCACTTAGGCGGATGTTCGTGACCTTGCATGTGGCACAGAAGGCAAGGCATTGAGCCATCGACGGCCGGCCCACTCATCATCTTGGCTATACTCAGTCCCGGCGGGGTCCAAAAAGCGACGAAAACCCATTCGGCTGGTCCAAGACCGTGGGAGGCATGGCCCAGATCGTTCACCGTGGCCTCGACAGGGTCCGCGCGCAGTTCTCGTTGATTTAGGCGGCCTGCAACCTGGACAAGGCACCGGGGCCCATTGCCGCCTGACGAAAGCAGCGAGCCGGACCCGCCGAGCCCGCGCCTTCAGATCTCACTGGCAGGCATGGCGTCCTTCCAGCCAAACTTCCTTTTCAGGCTGTCAGATCACTGCGCCCGACCCGGGGCGCCCGTGCGCTTGGGCGCGCGATGGCCTTGGTCTTCAACGCTCGTCCAGAACCCGCCGGGCCACGCGGAAGCATTCGAGGGCCTGTGGAACACCGCAATAGATGCCGATGACGTGAATGATCGCGCGGATCTCATCCGTGGTGACGCCATTGTTGAGCGCTCCGCGGCAATGGGTTTCCCATTCGTGCATCTTGCCCAGGGCGCCGATCATCGACAGGTTCATCATGCTGCGTGTCCTGGCGTCGATCGTATCGTCACCCCAGCCAAAGCCCCAGCACCAGGCGGTCATCGCTTCCTGGAAGGGGCGGGTGAAGTCATCGGCGGCGGCGAGGTTCCTTTCGACATACTCGGCACCCAGCGTGGCCTTGCGCTGCTCCAACCCCTTCAGAAACAGCTCCTCGTCGAATGCGCTCATGGTGTTTTCCTTTCAGCCGGATCGCGGCGATTCTGGTCCGCATGTCATGCCACGGTGTTCCGTGGTCCATTGAGTTGCCCAGGCGGGATGTGGGCGCCCGTCACGGCCACGGGGTCGTCGATCCGACCAGCGGCGCCATCGACGGGATCCAGCCCAAGGGGTGCAGGTCAGCCATCCACGGCCTCGCGCATCCAGCGTTGCAGATGCATGACCGAGTGTTCGGAACTCACCCCGCAGGCGGGATCGACCACGAGGGGCCCCGGCACGTATCCGCGGGACTTGAGACCCCTGTGCACGCTTTCGACGAGATGGATGTCTTCCTCGACGGTCGTGGCGCGATCCTGCTGGGCCATGCGACGGACGGTTTCGTTGTCATATCCGCCCACGGAATACCAACCGCGCCAGACGACCACGTGATCGGCATCGACCGGGCGCCAGTGATAAGTGTTCAGGAGGTTGCCGGGATAGACCTGGAAGGAAAACATCGGCCAGAGGAACCATGACGAGTACTTGTCATTGTTGGCGAACCCGCTGTTGATGTCATAGGTCATCTGGCTGAGATCATTGCAGCCGGTGGTGTGACGCAGGCAGTAGCCCTGCGGCTGGATGTCATAGGTCTCCGGCCGGATCACGCCTGTGGAAAAGGTCGGGTGGTTCAGGGTGCAATGGTAGCATTCGGAGTAATTCTCGACCGAGACCTTCCAGTTGCAGTTCTCGGGGATCTCCACCCATTCCAGCGGTTTCAGATCGGCCCAGTTGGGCACGAAGCCTTCGAGGTCGGTGCGCGCGTTGGGGAACCAGTCGTCCATCGGCGCGGCATCGGGATCGAGGTTGACGAAGACGAAGCCGAGGAACAGCTCGGTGCGCACTTCGGTCAGGCAGATTTTCGAGCCATCAAAGCCGGGGACGGATTTGGCATTGGGCGCGGCGCGCAGCTTGCCGGTCAGTTCATAGGTCCAGGCGTGATAGGGGCAGACGACCACGCGGGTCGACCCTTCGCCGCTCACGAGTTGATGCGCCCGATGCTGGCAGACGTTGTAGAAGGTGCGGATTTCGCCATCCCGCCCCTTGATCGAGAACAGGCTGTCATCGCCCAGTTCGAAGGCCACGTAATCGCCCGGGTTCTCCAACTGGCTGGCGTGGCAGGCGAATTGCCAGCTTCGGGCCAGCAATCCGGTCTTTTCGACCTCGAAGATCCGCGGATCGGTGTAATACCGCGCATCAAGCGCCCGGACCGGACCCGTTTCATCCTTCATTCCGGCTCCTCCATGTAGATCCCAAGCTGATGTCGGCGGTGGTGAAATCTTTCGACCCGGTCCACGATCTCGTCGCTGGCCACTGCGATCACGAAGCTGAGCAGCGTCTCGAGCAGCGCGATGGTCGAGACCGAGGACGGGAAGAATTGCGGCGTGTCCACCGCGACGACAAAGCCATGATCGGCCGCGCGAATGACGGGGCTGGCGGGGCTGTCGCTGAGGCCGATGATGGTCACGCCCTGTTCGCGGGCGACCTCGATGGCGGCCACGACCTCGCTGCGATAGGGGCGCATGGACATGGCGATCAGGACATCGCGCGTGTCTGCCCAGGCCAGATCGTCGGTGGGCGTTGAGCCGGGGCGCGGAATGGCGTGGAACTGCACCATGCCGGTCGAGGCGAGGTAGGTGAAGTTGCGCGCATTGGCGTTGTTCACACCGACACCCAGGGTAAAGACCTGCCGGCTGGCCCAGATCGCCTCTGCCGCCGCTTTCAGCGCTTCGGCGTCGATGCCGGCAAAGGTCTCTTCCAGATTGCGGATCGCGCCCAGGGCCATGTCGGCATAAAGCCCGCCCAGATCGCCCGATTTGCGGATGTCCTGCAGCCAGCGCGCCCGGTCGGGAAAGCTGACGGCCCCCTTGCGGATCGCCTCGCGGAAGGGGGCGCGGAAATCCTCGTAGCCCTCGAAGCCCACCTGCCGGGCCATGCGCACAAAGGTGTTGGGCTTCACATTGGCCGCCTCGGCAATCTCGCGAACGGTGGAGACCCCGACATCATTCGGGTTCTCCAGCACGTAGCGCGCCGCCTTCTGCGCCTCGGGTGTCAGGGCGTCCCATTCTTCGGCAAGGCGCTCAAGGACCGTTTGTGATACATCTGTGCCATTCATAATTGACATTGGTACATACGTCCACTTAGCCTGTCCACAAGTTTTGCTCACCGCACAAAGGACGCGACCATGTCGGACACTCCCTTTCCCAGCCACGCCCGCGTGGTCATTGTTGGCGGTGGCGTGATGGGGGTCGGACTGGCCTATCACCTCGCGCATGAAGGCTGGGGCCCCGAGGTGGTCTTGCTGGAAAAGGCCGAACTGACCTCGGGGAGCACGTGGCATGCGGCCGGGCAGATCACGCATTCGACCAGCAGCTTCTCCCTTGGCAAATGCGTGGATTACAATATCGGGCTCTATTCCGGCGGGCTGGAGGCCGAGACGGGGCAAGCCGTGACCTGGCATGGCTGCGGGTCGTTCCGCCTGGCCTATACCCGGGACGAGATGGACTGGCTGCGCCACACGCTTTCGGTCGGGCGGTCGCTGGGGTTCAACATCGAACTGGTTGGCCCGGACCGGGTCGCGGAATTGCATCCTTTCTACAACCTGGAAGGCGTGCTGGGGGCGTTGCACACGCCCGATGACGGACATGTGGATCCCACGAACGTGACCATGGCGATGGCGGCCGGAGCACGGGCCAAGGGCGCGCGGATCATCCGCCGCTGCCGTGCGACCAACATCACGCAGGCGGACAATGGCGAATGGGTGGTGGAGACCGACAAAGGCACAATCCGTTGCGAACACGTTGTCAATGCGGGGGGGACCTATGCGCGGCAGATGGGCGAATGGTCGGGTCTGCAACTGCCCATGACGTCGATGACACATCATTATTTCGTCACCGACGAGGTGCCGGAATTCCGCGACCTCGAGCGCGAGCTGCCGGTGATCCGCGATGACCGCAAGGTCTCGGGCTATATCCGGATGGAGCAAAAAAAGGGCCTGATCGGCATCTACGAGAAGTCCAACCCCAACACCGTGTGGGAGGATCACTGCCCCTGGGAGGCCGAGAACGAGCTGTTCGAGGCCGATTATGACCGTGTCATGCCGTGGCTGGAGGAAAGCCTGAACCGCATGCCGATCTTTGCCGATCTCGGCATCACCCGCGATGTGCATGGCGCGATCAGCCACCCGCCCGACGGCAACCCGCTAATCGGCCCCGCGCCGGGCGTGCGCAACTACTGGTGCTGCTGCGGCACCCAGATCGGGATCGGCTGGGGGCCGGGGCTGACGCGGGAACTGGCGCGCTGGATGGTGCATGGCGCGGCGGATATTTCGATGCGCGATTACGACCCGCGCCGCTTCGGCAGCTACGCCACCAAGGATTGGCAGGTGGTGAAGGCGAAAGAGGATTACTGCCTGCGCCACGAAATCCCGTTTCCGCATTTCAACCGGCTGGCTGGGCGCCCCATCAAGCCCTCGCCGCTCCATGACACGCTGAAGGCCAGGGGCGCGGTGTTCGAAGAGGTCTACGGGTTCGAGCGCCCGCGCTGGTTTGCCAAGGACGGTATCGCGCAGGAGGATCACTATTCTTTCCGCCGCACCGTGGTCGACGACATGGTCGCCGCCGAGGTGAAGGCCGTGCGCGAGCGGGTCGGCATCATGGATGTGACCGCCTTTACCAAGGTGCTGGTCGAAGGGCCGGGCGCTTTCGCGCTGCTCGACCGGCTGACCGCCAACCGGATGCCGCAAAAGGTGGGCTCGATCACCCTGACACATATGCTCAACCGCGCCGGACGGATCGAGCTGGAAACGACCATCGTGCGGATGGGCGAGGAGAGCTTCTACCTCGTCTGCGCGGCCTTCTTCGAACAGCGGCTGCTCGATCACCTCGCGCAGCAGCGCGACGGGGAGGATGCGCGGGTCACGGCCTTGTCGGACAGCTGGGGGGCGCTGTCCCTGAACGGCCCTAGGTCCCGCGATGTACTTGCAGACTGCACGGACGCGCGGCTCGACAATGCGGCCTTCCGCTGGCTGTCGGCGCGGCAGATCAGCGTCGCCGGGCACGATGTCTGGGCCTTGCGCATGTCCTATGCGGGGGAGCTGGGTTGGGAGCTGCACATGCCGTTCGAGGCGATGGCAGATGTCCATGCAGTGCTCTGGCAGGCGGGTGAGGCCCATGGCATCGCCGATTACGGCAGCTTCGCGATGAACGTGATGCGGATGGAGAAGGGCTTCAAGGGCGCGGGCGAGCTGACCAACGAGGTCACCCTGGCCGAAGCCGACGTGCTGCGCTTTGCCCGGACGGACAAGGACTACCTGGGCAAGGAAACGACACTGAATACCGATCTGCCCTGGATCTGTGCCTACCTTGAGATCGAGCCCGATGGCGATATCGACGGGCACGGCGGCGAGGCGGTGATGCTGGATGGCACGGTCGTCGGCTCGACCGCGTCGGTCGCCTACGGGCATACGGTCGGCAAGATCCTCGCCTTCGCCTATGTCAAACCCCATGCGGCGGCGCCCGGCACCGCGCTGCAGGTGATCATACACGGCACACCGCGCGCCGCGCGCGTGCTGGGCGCGCCGGCCTACGATCCGCAAAGCCTGTTGCCGCGCGCCGATGCGGTACACGAGCCCGCGGAATGAACCGGATCCTCGCGCCCTCCCTGTCCCCGGTCGGGATTGAACAGCGCATCACGCGGCTGCGGCTCTGGCACGTGCCGCTGACCAGCCACACGGCCTATTACATGGCCGAGGGCAAGACATGTGACACGGTGGAAACGGTTGTCATTGCGCTCGAGACCGATGCCGGTCTGACAGGGTGGGGCGAGGTTTGCCCGATCCCGCATTACCTGCCGGCCTACGCCCGGGGCGTGGCACCGGCCTTGCAGGAGCTTGCGCCCGTCATCCTTGGCGGTGATCCTGTCGGGTCCGAGGCGCTGATGGCCCGGGCCGATGCCGTCCTGCCCGGACATGTCTACGCGAAATCCGCACTGGACATCGCGCTGTGGGACATCACCGGGCAAACTGCCGGGCTGCCGGTTCACGCCCTGATGGGGGGACGGCGGCAGGACAGCTTGCCGCTCTACCACTCGATCACCTGTGTTGAGCCGGACGAGATGGCCCGCATCGCGCGCGATGCGCAGTCGAAGGGCATCAGCCAGTTTCAGGCCAAGCTGGGGGCCTCGGGCGACTGGCAGACCGATGTCGAACGGCTGGCAAAGGTACGCGAGGCGGTGGGCCCCGGTCCGTTGGTCTATGGCGACTGGAATTGCGGCGCGACCACGCTGGACGCGATCCGCGTCGGACGCGGCGCCGCGCACCTGGACGTGATGCTGGAAGCGCCCTGCCGCACGCTGGAGGATTGCGCGCGGGTGCAGCGCGCCACGGGCATGCCGATGAAGATGGACGAACTGGCGCATGACACGGCCTCGTTGCTGCAGGCCCACGGGCTTGGCATCATGGATGTCGTCGCGCTGAAGCTGTCGAAATTCGGCGGGCTTTCGGCCACGCGCCGGGCGCGCGACCTGTGCCTGCATCTCGGGGCGAAGATGTGCATCGAATGTACCTGGGGCAGCGATATCGTGACGGCCGCCGCGCTGCATCTGGGGGTGGCAACGTCGCCTTCGCAGGTGCTGAACGTTTGCGATCTGTCGGGCTATGTCAGCCCGCGCCTCGCGCCGGATGCCCCGTCGCGCGCGGGCAGCCGGATCGTTCCCCCCGATGGGCCCGGCCTCGGCATCACGGTGGATCAAGACCGCCTCGGCACGCCCGACCTGATACTGGATTGACGACATGAACCGCATTCACTCGCAGACCGATTGGATTGCCCGCGCCCGCGAGGTGCTTCCCGCCGCCGGTTTCGGCAATTTCGACGCCTCCATCGTGATCGCGCGGGGCGACGGCGCCCGCGTCTGGGACGAGGATGGCAATGAATATGTCGACTACCTGATCGGCTCCGGCCCGATGCTGTTGGGGCATGGCCACCCCGAGGTCATGGAGGCGGTGCTGGAGCAGCTGCCCAGGGGCATGACGTTTTTCGCCAACAACGCCAAGGGGATCGAACTGGCCGAGGCGATCGCCCGCGCCGTGCCGTGTTGCGAGCAGATCCGGTTCGTCACCTCCGGTGGCGAGGCGGACATGTATGCCATCCGCCTTGCCCGTGCCTATACCGGCAAGCCGAAGATCCTGAAATTCGAAGGCGGCTATCACGGCATGTCCGCCGAGGCGCAGATGAGCCTTGCCCCGTCCAGGCAGGTCAACTTCCCGGAAGCGGTGCCCGATAGTGCGGGCATCCCGCAGGGCGTGGCCGACGAGATGCTGATCGCGCCTTTCAACGATCTCGACGCGGTCGCCTCGCTTCTGGCAGAACATCAGGACATTGCGGCGATCATCGCAGAACCCCTGCAGCGCATCATCCCCGCGCGGCCCGGCTTTCTGCAAGGGTTGCGCGATCTGTGCGACAGGCACGGCGTGCTGCTGATCTTCGACGAGATCGTCACCGGTTTCCGCCTTGCCTATGGCGGTGCCCAGGAACGCTATGGCGTGGTGCCCGACATCTGCACCCTGGGCAAGATCATCGGCGGCGGCTTTCCCCTGGCCGCTCTCGGGGCAAGCGCCGAAATCATGGCGCATTTCGACAAGGCGGTTGTCGGCGCTGAAAAGTGGCTCATGCAGCTTGGCACGCTCTCGGGCAATCCGGTGGCCTCTGTTGCGGGTCTCAAGACGATGGAAATCCTCAGGCGTCCGGGCCAGTATGACAGGCTGCGCGAGCTCGGTCAGAGCTTGATGGACATGCAATCCGCTGCCCTGACCGAACGCGCGATCGACCACCGCATCTGCGGCGACCCGACCCTGTTCGACATCTACTTCACCGATGCCGATCCGGTCGATTACCGATCCGCCCGGCATCGCGATGCCAGGATCAACGAGATCTGGAACACCGCTTTGCGCACCAACGGCGTCTTCAAATCGCCCGGGAAACTCTACCCGTCGCTGGCATTGCAAAGCGCCGATCTGGAGCTCACCAGATCCGCCATTCAGCACGCGGCAAAATCCGTCTCGGAACATCGCATGGCGCCTCTGTGATCCGAATGCGCGCTTTTGACTGACCGCGATGAACCCGGGCCGGAGGCCAGCCCATGCTGATCGAGCGGCCTTGGTTTGCCTGACCCTGCCAGCGATGGCCGGTCTGATTATGCTGCGCCGTAGCGCTCAGCCAAGAGGCTGACGGACATCCGGGGCCGTCATGCGCTGCAATACCTGTCCGGTCATTGCAACCTCAGAGGTCGATCTGTTCGATGTCTTTCAGCACCGCATGCACGGCGCGGCCCGCCTTGGTCAGGCCATAGGTCACCTTTGGCGGTATGGAATTCTCCTGTTCGCGCCAGACCAGCCCATCGGCTTCCAACTCGCGCAAGCGGGTAGTCAGCACCTTGGGCGAGATGCCGGCGATCCTGCGGCGCAACACGCCGAAGCGGCAGGCCTGCTGTTCGCCCAGCACGTAGATCACGTGGGTTTTCCATTGCCCCCACAGCTTGCGCAGCAGCCTGTCGGCCGCGCATGGGATGCCGGCATCGGTCGCCTCGGCGGGGGTCTTTTCCTGGGTGGTTTCCATTTGGTAACGACTTTCACCTGGTAACTTGCGCCATACATAAGCCTCCAACCGGCAGACACAATACGCCGAGGGGCCGTCGCGCCTCTTGGCGCCGAAAGGAGATCACCATGTCGCAAGGCACATCCCCGGCCATTCCCGGCCTGCATCACGTCACCGCAATATCTGGCCCGCCTCAGGACAATCTCGACTTCTGGGTGTCCACGCTCGGCCAGCGCCTGGTCAAGCGCACCGTGAATTTCGACGATCCCGGCACCTATCACCTGTATTACGGCGACCGGGATGCCGCGCCGGGCTCGATCATGACCTTCTTTCCCTTCGTGGATGCCGGCCATGGCCGTGCGGGGCCGGGCATGGCCTCGGCGGTCGCCTATGCGGTCCCCGATCTGGACCTGCGCATGGAGCAACTGGCGGAGGCCGCGATCGATTTCGAAGGGCCGTTCGAGCGCTTCGGTGAACGGGCCATCGCGCTGCGCGATCCCGACGGGCTGCGGGTCGAACTGATCGAGGGCGGCGCGCGGGACGAGGGGTTTCACAGCGTGACCCTCTGGCTCGAAGAGGTCGCGTCCACCGCCGAGGTGCTCGAGGCGATGGGATACGCGCGCGAGGACGAGGAGCACGGCGCGACCGGCGGCACGGGCGGGGCAGAGGCCCGCATCCGATATCGCTCGACCGACCCCGACCGTGGCTCCGCCGTTGACCTGATGACCGCGCAGGCCCGCTCCATCGGGCGCTCCGGCGCCGGCACCATCCACCACGTCGCCTTCCGGGCCCGCGACCGTGAGGAGCAACTGGCCTGGCGCGCGCGTCTGGCGGCCGCTGGCCATCAGGTCACCCCGGTGATCGACCGGCAGTATTTCGACGCGATCTACTTCCGCACGCCCGGCGGGGTGCTGTTCGAGATCGCCACCGACCCGCCGGGATTTGCCGTGGACGAAGACCCGGCCCATCTGGGCGCGGCGCTGAAGCTGCCGGAGAAATACGAGGCGCACCGCGCCCGTATCGAGCAGGTCTTGCCGCAGATCCGGGTGCCGTCATGAGCGGGCTGGCGGCCGAGACACGCGGCACCGGTCCGCATGCGGGGCAGAGGCTGGTCATCGCCGGCGCCCCGCTGGAGCGCGCGCGCCTTGCCCTGGTGATGCTCCATGGCCGCGGTGGTGCGCCCGAGGACATGATCGGCCTGGCCCACCACCTTGCGCTGCCGGATCTTGCCATTCTCGCCCCGCAGGCAGCGGAACGTTCGTGGTGGCCGGACAGTTTCCTCGCGCCGCTGGAGGCCAATGAACCGGGGCTGACCAGCGGGCTGAGCGTCGTCTCGTCCCTGCTGGAGGACTTGGCAGGGCAAGGGGTCGACGCAACGCGTGTGGCCTTGGTGGGGTTCTCGCAAGGGGCCTGTCTTGCACTGGAGGCGGCGGCGCGGCTGGCCCGTCCGTTCCACGCGGTGGCCGCGCTTTCGGGCGGGCTGGTCGGCACGGGCGAGGCGGGCGGCGCCCCGCGCGCGGATCTCTATGGCCGACCCGCCAAGACATTCGACTACGCGGGCCGGCTCGCCGATGTGCCGGTGCTGATTGGCTGCCACGAGCAGGATCCCCATATCCCGCTGGCGCGGGTGCATGAAAGCGCCGGCATCCTGCGGGACATGGGGGCCGGGGTCGAGACGCATGTCATTCCCGGCGCCGGGCATGGCATCGTCGAGCACGAGGCCGCGTGGCTGCGCGCGCAGCTGAACACCAAGGGGTAAGGGAGAGCTTTCATGGAAACCGAGATCGAAATCACCCGCGAAGAGGGCGACAGCAAGGGCCGCTATGTCGCGGTGGTCGATGGCCATGTGGCCGAGATGACCTATTCCCGCCTTGGCGCCAGCACGATCATCATCGACCACACCGGCGTGCCGGATGCTCTGCGGGGCCGTGGCTATTCAAACCGACGCCACGGCTCAGCAGCCAGCCGGACCGCAGAGGCCAGTTGGCGCGACAAAAGGATTGTCACGTGGCCTGTTTCTGGCCATCTTTGAATCGAGCGGCACACAATTTGGTAAATTGCGCTTGAGTACCGGAGGCCAAAGATGATGTTGTCAATGCACTCGTTCAAACCTCTTCTCATCGCCGTCATCTTTTTCAGCGGCCTGCAAACCCCGACCGACGCGCGAGAAGTGCCAGATAGCCTCTACGAGCTGCTAGAAGGCATGCAGCTCGAGATCGACAGCCTAGAAGCGGTGATTGATCGTGTCGAACGGGACGTCCGGTCAGGTGCGGTGCCAAGCGACGATTTTTGGGTTTTGGAAACAGATGCGGGCTATCAGATCATAACCCGTGACGCATTAACGCGCGCGGCGACTACCGCGGCGACATTTCTCGACCTTTACCTCTCTACAGATCCGGATACCTATGCGTCCATCGCGGATCGCCTCGGCGTAGCCGTAGGGCGCTCGGTTGAGGACGGGAACAGCGGGCGGGTCTTGGGCGCTATGTTATCCGACATTCTCAGTTCGTTTCAGCCCATTCTTTCACAATCAGGTTTGATGGAAGCCGCCATTCGATCCAAGCTTTTGGAAAGAGCTGAAAGTGAGCTCGACCAGCTTGGCCTGGTCTACGGTGACCTGCGTCAGCGCCACGAGGCCGCACAGGACGGCTATTCGGTCATTGATGCAACGATTGGTGCAATTGCCGACTTGCCCGACACCTCCGAACCCGGGCATCCATCGTTTTCCTCGACGACGTTACGAAACTGCAGTTCCTCCTCGGGCAAGGTACAACTGACCGGCGGCGGCAGTTATTGGTCTGGTACTTATTCAAATGGCTACGATCTCAAGGATGGTACCGACCCGGGCGGCACACTTTCGTTTAGTTACAATGTCTCCGATGACAGCTTTTCCGGCGAATGGGCCCAACCCTCTGTCGGACGAGAAGGAGTCTTCTACGATATTTCTGTGGGTGATGACGGCAAGACACTCGCCATTTCATACAAATACGAAGTTACAGTGCGAGGGGACCAAAGTAAGGTCAGGGGTAGCATGACCAGGGAAGGATACCGTTCACACGACACGATCACCTGCAGCTATGGCGGGTAGGTAACGGAGCCGGGATTACGCCTTTTCGGATTCTCGCCGTCATGCAGGGCCGCCTACTCATAGCCACGGTCGCCAGCACGCCCGCCATGGAATGCTGTCGCCTGTCAAGTTCGAGCGGAAGCAGAAACTGAGACAAACTGTCGTCTAGGAAACTCGGGGCTATTCGGCGTGGCGCTCGTGCGCCGGGACGTGGAGGACGCCCGCGCCGAGGGGCGCAAGATCGTGCCGCTCTGTCCCTTCGCAAAGGCGCAGATCGCCCGCCACCCCGACTGGCAGGATGTCCTGCAACAGGGGCGCTGACATCAGACCCGCCCTGGTCGGGCGCGCGGGTCCCGATCCGCGCGCCCATCTCTGGCCTTCTCGACCGCACCGTGAGGAACGCGAGGCTGCATGACCGCCGAAGGTGCCTGCGACACCCGCACATGTCCCGACGCGATCTCCCGGATTGAACCCGGCACACCCGGCCAACGGCGGGGCGGTCCGCCCGCAGCATTCCGGGTCGGGTGCGACGCGGCATGTCAGATTGGGCAGAATTTCTCTTGACCCGATATGGAACGTTCCAGTACAGAATATGGAACGTTCCAAACAGGAGATTCTGCGGTGAACTGGGCACTCTTCGGCGCAAGCACAATTGCCAGCCAGTACATGATTTCCGCGATCCGGGCGAATGCGGGGCAGGTGTCCTGGGTGGTCAGCGGCTCTCGCGACCGGGCGGAGCGCTATGCCCGGGACAACGGGATCGCCCGCGGCACGTCGGAGATGGAGGAGGCCTTGAACGACCCCTCGGTCGACGCGGTCTACATCTCGTCGACCAACGAGAAGCACAAGGACCAGGCGCTGGCCGCGATCGCGGCCGGCAAGCACGTCCTGTGCGAAAAGCCGTTGGCGATGACCCTGTCCGACGCCGCCCGGATGGTCGCGGCCGCCCGCGAGAAGGGCGTCACGCTGATGGTAAATCACCACCTGCGTTGCGCCGGAAGTCATCGGGCGATCCGGAAACTGATCGCCGAGGGCGCGATCGGCGCGCTGCGATCGGTGCGCGTGTTCCATGCGGTTCACCTGCCCGAA
This sequence comes from Pseudoponticoccus marisrubri, assembly GCF_001482405.1. Taxonomy (GTDB): domain Bacteria; phylum Pseudomonadota; class Alphaproteobacteria; order Rhodobacterales; family Rhodobacteraceae; genus Pseudoponticoccus; species Pseudoponticoccus marisrubri. Next base: position 17,003 of record NZ_LPXO01000005.1, on the reverse strand, counting down.
CACCTTCGCGGCTGGCGCCTCGACAATCCCGGTGCCGGGGGTGGGGTCGTGCTCGACATGACCGTGCATGACACCGACACCGTCCGGTTCCTGCTGGGCGAGGATCCGGTCTCCGTCACCGCCGAAACCGATGCCACCGGCATGGGGGCCGGCGTCGAGGACAGCGCGATGTCGGTCTGGCGGATGCAGTCCGGCACGATGGTCTTCAGCCATGTGAGCTTCAACCACCCGTTCGGCACCACCGGGGTCGAGATCCATGGCTCCGACGGGGCGATCTTTGCCCCCGGTGTCATCTCGCAGGATCCCAAGGGCGAGGTCTGGCTCACCACCTCCGAGGGGCGGCGCGAGATCACATTCGACCGCGGCAACCTGTACGACTCGGTCCTGGTGGAGTTCGGAAAGGCCGTGCGCGGCGAGGCGCATTCCGGCGCCACGGGCCTTGATGGCGTGAAGTCCCTGGCGGTGGCGCTGGCTGTACGCGAGGCGGCTCGCACCGGCCAGCGCCAGCCCCTTCAATTCGAGGAAATCGCATGACCAAGGTTACCAGCGCAGAAGACGCCGTCGTCCGCATTGCGGACAATGCCGTCATCACCGTTTCGTCCTCCTCGGCGCTTGGCTGCCCGGACCTCGTGCTGAAAGCCATCGGCGACCGGTTCGACGCCGAGGGCCATCCGACGAACCTGACCACCATCCACCCCATCGCCGCCGGCGACATGTATGGCGTGAAAGGTGTCGATCACATTGCCAAGGACGGCCTGTTGGCGCGGATTCTTGGCGGGTCCTACCCGTCGGGGCCGTCCTCCAAGCCGATGCCGGAAATCTGGAAGATGGTGGTCGAGAACCGGGTCGCCGCCTACAACGTGCCCTCGGGCATCCTGTTCGACATGACCCGGGAAGCCGCGGCCAACCGCCCCGGCGTGCTGACCAAGGTCGGGCTCGAGACCTTTGTCGATCCGGTCCGCGAGGGCTGTGCGATGAACGACAAGGGCGCGGCGGCCCCCATCGTGTCCCGCGTCGAGTTCGCCGGCGACACTTGGCTGCATTTCCCAAATATCGTGCCGAATGTCGCCATCCTGCGGGCCACCACGGCGGATGAATTCGGCAACCTGACCTATGAGCACGAGGGCGCCTATCTTGGCGGGCTGGAACAGGCGATCTGCGTGCGCAACCATGGCGGTCTGGTGATCGCGCAGGTCAGCCGCGTGACCAAGCGCGGCTCGCTGCGGCCGCATGACGTGCGGGTGCCGGGGCACCTGGTGGATGTCGTGGTGGTCGATCCCGACCAGAAGCAGACCTGCGAGACGCCCTACGATCCGTCGATTTCGGGCCAGGTCATGCGCCCTTGGGACGATTTCTCGCTCGCCGAGCATGGCGTTGAGAAGATCATCGCCCGGCGCGCCGCGATGGAGCTGAACCCCGGCATGACCGCCAATCTCGGCTTCGGCATCAGCGCCATGGTGCCGCGCATCCTGATCGAGGAGGGCCACCCCGAGGCGGTGACCTGGGCGGTGGAGCAGGGCGCCGTGGGCGGTGTGCCGCTGACCGGTTTCGCCTTTGGCTGCGCGTCGAACGCCGATGCCTTCGTGCCCTCGCCGCAGCAGTTCATCTATTTCCAGGGCGGTGGCTTCGACGTGTCGTTCCTCTCCTTCCTCGAGGTCGACATCGAGGGCAATGTCAACGTCTCCAAGCTGGGCAAGAAGCCCTATCTGACCGCGGGCTGCGGCGGCTTCGTGGACATCACCTCGGGGGCGAGGAAGATCGTCTTTTCCGGCTGGTTCGAAGCCGGGGCGCAGATCGCGCTGACGGACAAGGGTATCGAGGTTACGGCGCCCGGCAAATTCACCAAGATGGTCGAGGCGGTCGAGCATGTGACCTTCTCGGGCAAGCGTGCGCGAGAGATGGGGCAGGAGGTGCTCTATATCACCGAGCGCTGTGTCATGCGTCTGCGCGACAGCGGCCTTGTGGCCACCGAGATCATGCCCGGCATCGACCCCGAACGCGATATCGTGGCGGCGTCCGGGGGCAGGGTGGCCGTGGCCGAAGATGCCGTCACCCTGCCGCTGTCGCTGCTGGCCGATGCGCCGATGGGATGGGGGCAATGAGCGCCGTTCACCTGATCCGTCACGACCGGATTGCCGAGCTGCGGCTCGACAACCCGGCCAAGATGAACGCCTTCACCGTCGTGATGCTGGAGCAGCTGGCGGGCCATCTGAAGGTCATCGAGCGCGATACCGGGATCGCCGCGGTGATGCTGACCGCCGAGGGTGACCGCGCCTTTTGCACCGGGGCCGACATCAACGGTTGGGGTGACCTGACCCCGGCGGAATTCGCCCGGCACTGGGTGCGGGACGGGCATCGCATCTTCGACAGGCTGGCGCGGCTTTCGAAACCCACCGTGGCGGTGCTGCAGGGCCATGCCTTCGGCGGGGGGCTGGAGTTGGCCGCGGCCTGCGATCTGCGTGTGATGGCCCCCAAGGCGGCGCTGGCCCTGCCCGAGGCGGGCGTCGGCATCGTGCCCGGCTGGTCGGGCACGCAGCGGCTGCTCAGGCTCCTGCCCGAGGCGATGGTCAAGGAAATGGCGCTGTTCGGGCACCGCATCAAGGCCGACCGGGCACTGGCCTGCGGCTTTGCCGCAGCGGTGGACGAGGACCCGCGTGCCGCGGCGCAAGCTCTGCTTGAGCGGGCCATCACGCTGTCGCCGCGCGCCGTCGAAATTTCGAAATCCATGATCCACGCCGCGCAGGGCGAAGACCGCGGGGCCATGGTCGAAGCGCTGGGAAGCGCCGCCATCGCCGCCAGTGACGACAGGGCCGAGGGCGTCGCCGCCTTCCGCGCCAAACGCAAACCGGAATTTTCGGGGAAGTAACACATGCTGGATCTCAACATCCTTGCCGAGCAGACCGTCGACATGCCCGAGGCGCCCTACCACGCGCGGCATTTCATCGACGGTGTGTTTGCCGACAGCGCCGATGGCCGGACCTCCGAGCGGGTCTCGCCCTCGCACGGCATCGTCGTCAGCCAGGCCGCGCTCGGCTCCGAGGCCGAGACGGAGGCGGCGATCAGATCCGCCCGTGCGGCGTTCGATGATGGCCGCTGGAGCGGCCTGTCGGGCAAGGACCGGGCAGTGATCCTCAACAAGGTGGCCGACCTGATCGAGGCCAGTGAAGAGCGGCTCGCGGTGATCGAAACGCTGGAAAGCGGCAAGCCGATCAGCCAGTCGCGCGGCGAATGCGGCGGCGCGGCGGATCTCTGGCGCTACGCGGCGTCGCTGGCGCGCACGATGCATGGCGACAGCCACAACACGCTGGGCGAGGACATCCTCGGCGTCGTGCTCAAGGAGCCGATCGGCGTCGTGTCGATCATCACGCCATGGAACTTCCCGTTCTGGATCCTCAGCCAGAAGCTGCCCTTTGCGCTGGCCGCCGGGTGTACCTGCGTCGTCAAACCCTCCGAGGTGACGCCATCGACCACCGCCATGCTGGGCGAGATGCTGGCCGAGGCCGGCCTGCCCGCGGGTGTCTGCAACATCGTGCTGGGCTACGGCGATCCCGTCGGCAGCCTGATGAGCACGCACCGGGACGTCGACATGGTCAGCTTCACCGGCTCGACCGCCGTGGGCAAGCGGATCACCAAGTCGGCGGGCGATACGCTCAAGAAGGTCGCGCTGGAGCTTGGCGGAAAGAACCCGCAAGTGATCTTCCCCGATGCCAACCTCGATGACGCGGCCGACGCGGTGACCTTCGGTGTCCATTTCAATGTCGGACAATGCTGCAACTCGTCCAGCCGCATCATCGTGCACGAGGATATTGCCGACGAGTTCGTGGCGCGGGTCGTCGCGCTGTCGCGCAAGGTGGTGTTCGGCAACCCGATGCACCCCGACACCCAGGTCGGCGCGATCGTGACCGAGGAACACCGGTCCAAGATCGACGGCTATGTCAACGACGCGGTCGCGGCGGGGGCCGAGGTCTGTCTTGGCGGCGGCGTGCTGGACGTGCCGGGGCTGGGCAACCAGTTCTACCAGCCCACCGTCGTGCGCGGCGTGACGCCCGACATGCCGATCGTCCGCGAAGAGGTGTTCGGCCCGGTGCTGACGGTGCTGACGTTCCGCGATTTCGAAGAGGCCGTTGCTCTGGCGAACGACTCGACCTACGGTCTGTCCGCGGGCGTCTGGAGCGAGAACGTCCATACCTGCCTTGCTTTCAGCCGCAAGGCCCAAGCCGGCACGGTCTGGACCAATACCTGGATGGACGGATTTCCCGAGCTCGCCTTCGGCGGGATGAAGGAATCCGGCCAGGGTCGCGAAATCGGGCGCTACGGGTTTGAGGAATTCCTCGAGGTGAAATCCTTGGTCATGCGCATCGGTCGCACCAGGGCACCTTGGGTGAAAACGGCCTGACATCCCTGGCAGGGATGCCGGTCAACCAACGCAAGAATGGGAGGAGACCTTTATGCGTGGATACTTCGGAAAGACGACAACTCTGGCGGCCGCACTGATGGCCTCGGCGTCCATGGCGCAGGCCGCGGACGTTGAGGTTCTGCACTGGTGGACGTCGGGCGGCGAGGCCGCGGCGCTGAACGTGCTGAAGGACGACCTGTCGGGCCAGGACATCGGCTGGCAGGACATGCCGGTCGCCGGTGGCGGCGGCACCCAGGCGATGACCGTGCTGCGCGCCCGTGTCACCTCGGGCAACCCGCCCACTGCCGTGCAGATGCTGGGCTTCGACATCACCGACTGGGCGAAGCAGGACGCGCTGGCCAACCTCAACGAGATTGCCGAAGAGGGCAACTGGAACGAGGTGATCCCCGCGGCGCTGCAGAAATTCGCCACCTATGACGGGCAGTGGGTCTCGGCGCCGGTGAACGTGCACTCGACCAACTGGGTCTGGGCCAACAAGGCCATCATGGACGAGCTGGGCCTGTCGGAGCCGCAGACCTGGGACGAGTTCACCGCGGCGCTGCAGGCGGCCGAGGACGCGGGCTATACCGCGCTGGCCCATGGTGGCCAGGCCTGGCAGGAGGCCACCTTCTTCGATGCGGTGGTGCTGTCCGTCGGCGGCCCCGAGTTCTACCAGGCGTCGATGATCGACCTCGACCCCGAGGCGCTGGGTTCGGACCAGATGAAAGAGGTCTTCGACCGCATGGGCACCCTGCGCGGTTATGTCGACGACAACTTCTCGGGCCGCGACTGGAACCTTGCCACCGCGATGGTGATCAACAAGGAAGCGGCGTTCCAGCTGATGGGCGACTGGGCCAAGGGCGAGTTCCTCAATGCCGGCAAGGTCCCGGGCGAGGATTTCCTCTGCTTCCGCTTCCCGGGCAGCCAGGACCAGGTGACCTTCAACTCCGACCAGTTCGCCATGTTCGCGCAGGGTGACAGCGTCTCGGACGAGCAGGCCGCGCTGGCAAAGGCGATCATGTCGCCGGGCTTCCAGATCGCGTTCAACAAGGTCAAGGGCTCGGTCCCGGCGCGCACCGACCTCGACGCGGGCGAGCTCGATGCCTGCGGCCAGAAGGCCTACGAGGACTTCAAGGCGGCCGCGTCGAGCGGCAATCTCTATGGCTCGATGGGCCACGGGCACGCCAACCCGGCTTCGGTCAAGAACGCGATGTATGACGTCATCACCGCGCATTTCAACGGTGAATACGACAGCGAAACCGCCGTCGAAGAGTTGGTGCTCGCGGTCGAGCTCTCGCAGTAACCCGCACCTTTCGGGAAAGCGCCGCCCGGCGCTTTCCCACGCCTCCCATGGAGAAATGCCATGACTCAGATCGCACCCGACGTGCGTGAGGTATCCGCACGCCCGCAGAACGCCGGCAGAGACTGGCTGCGCGAAGCCCTTCCCAAGATCGTCCTCAGCCCGAGCCTCGCGATGGTGCTGATCTTCGTCTACGGCTTCATCATCTTCACCTTCTACCTTTCCTTCACCGACAGCCGCATCCTGCCATCCTATGGCTGGGAAGGCTGGAGCAACTACTCCAAGCTGTTCCGTATCCGCGCCTGGGACACGGCGGTCAGCAACCTGCTGATCTTCGGTTCGCTCTACATCGTGATCTGCTGTGCGCTGGGACTGGCCCTGGCGATCCTGCTGGACCAGAAGATCCGCGCCGAGGGCTTCATCCGCACCGTCTACCTGTATCCCATGGCGCTGTCCTTCATCGTGACCGGCACGGCGTGGAAATGGTTCCTCGATCCGGGCATCGGTCTGCAGGCCGTGGTGCGGTCCTGGGGCTGGGAAAGCTTCACCTTCGACTGGATCAAGGACGGTGACATGGCGATCTATACCATCGTCATCGCCGCGGTCTGGCAGACCTCGGGCTTCGTGATGGCGATGTTCCTCGCCGGCCTGCGCGGCATCGACAACGAGGTGCTGAAGGCGGCCCAGATCGACGGGGCCTCGAACTGGGCCCTCTACCGCCGGATCGTCATCCCGCAACTGCGCCCCGCCTTCATGTCGGCCTTTGTCGTGCTGGCGCATATGGCGATCAAGTCCTACGACCTGGTCATCGCCCTGACCGGGGGCGGGCCGGGGACGGCCACCGAGCTGCCGGCGACCTTCATGTATTCCTACACCTTCACCCGGAACCAGATGGGCATCGGCGCCGCCTCGGCCACGATCATGCTGATGGCGATTGCCGCGATCATGGTGCCGTACATCTATTCCGAGCTCAGGGAGAAGAAGTGATGTCCTCCAATGCAACCGCAACCGTGGTGCGCACCGGGGCCGGATCGCGTTTCGTGATCTACACGCTGCTCATCCTCTTCTGCCTGTACTACCTGCTGCCGCTCTACGTCATGGTGGTGAACTCGCTGAAACCGCTGAGCGAGATCCAGGCGGGCGGGATGATGTCGCTGCCCGAGGAGTGGACCGTCGCCCCCTGGGCCAGCGCGTGGTCGACCGCGCAGATCGGCGTCGAGGCCACCGGCCTGAAGCCGTTCTTCTGGAACTCCATTGTCATGGTGGTGCCGGCGGTCGCGATCTCCACCGTGCTTGGTGCGCTCAATGGCTACGTGCTGACCAAGTGGCGCTTCCGGGGCGACACGATCATCTTCGGCCTGCTGCTCTTCGGCTGCTTCATCCCGTTCCAGATGGTCCTGATCCCGATGGCGCGGATGCTCGGGATCGTCGGTCTCGCCGGCACCGTGCCGGGGCTGATCTTCGTCCACCTTGTCTACGGTATCGGATTCTCGACGCTCTACTTCCGCAACTACTACCAGCAGTTCCCGACCGAGCTGGTGCGCGCGGCGATGATCGACGGGGCCGGGTTCTTCACCATCTTCCGGCGCATCATGCTGCCCTCTTCCGGCCCGATCGCCGTGGTCTGCGTGATCTGGCAGTTCACCAATATCTGGAACGACTTCCTGTTCGGGGCCTCGTTCTCGGATTTCGACAGCCAGCCGATGACCGTGGCCCTCAACAACCTCGTCCAGTCCTCGACGGGCGTTAAGGAATACAACGTCCACTTTGCCGGCGCCATCATGGCCGCCCTGCCAACCCTGCTCGTCTACATCGTCGCCGGCCGCTACTTCGTCCGCGGTCTGATGGCTGGCTCCGTGAAAGGATAATCCCATGGGTTTTCTCGATATCAAGAACGCCACCAAGTCCTACGGTGCGGTCAAGGTGCTGCACGAGACCGACATTTCGATCGAGGAAGGAGAGTTCCTCGTGCTGGTCGGACCGTCCGGCTGCGGCAAGTCCACGCTGCTGAACATGATCGCGGGGCTGGAGAACATCACCACGGGTGATATCGCCATCAAGGGCCGCTCGATGAACGGGGTCCGCCCGGCCGATCGCAACATCGCAATGGTGTTCCAGTCCTACGCGCTCTACCCCAACATGAATGTCGGCCAGAACATCGTCTTCGGGCTGGAGATGCACGGCGTGCCCAAGCCCGAGCGCGACAAGGCCATGAAGGAGGTGGCCGAGCTGCTGCAGATCGAGCACCTGCTCGACCGCAAGCCGGGGCAGCTCTCGGGCGGGCAGCGCCAGCGCGTCGCCATGGGCCGGGCGCTGGTGCGCGACCCTGACGTGTTCCTCTTCGACGAGCCGCTGTCGAACCTCGACGCCAAGCTGCGTGTCGACATGCGGACCGAGATCAAGAAGCTGCACCAGAAGCTCAAGACCACCATCGTCTATGTCACCCATGACCAGATCGAGGCGCTGACGCTCTCGACCCGGATCGCGGTGATGTATGGCGGCCATGTCCAGCAGCTGGGCACGCCCAAGGAGATCTATGACAACCCGGCCAACATGTTCGTCGCCGGTTTCATGGGCTCGCCTTCGATGAACCTCTTTCCCGCGACCATCGCGGTGGAAAACGGCCGCGCCGTGGCCCGGACGAAACTGGTCGGCGGCGCAGAGGCGACCCTGCCTTTTGCCGAGGGGCGCGGCTTCGAACGTCACGAGGGCCGCGACATCGTCCTGGGCCTGCGTCCCGAGGCGATCACCGACCGCGACGGGGCCGACCGCAACAGCCAATCCGTGCACGTGGTCGAGGCGCATGTGGAGGTGACCGAACCGGCCGGGTCCGACACGTTTGTCGTCACCCAGATGGGCGGCAAGGAGGTCACCGGCCGGTTCCGGGCCGACGTGGACGTGCAGGCCGGGCAGAGCTTCCCCTTTGCCATCAACATGGACAAGGCGGTGGTTTTCGATCCCGAGACCGAAGCGCGGATCTCCTGAATGAGCGATGCGGCGGATATCGTGATTGTCGGGTCGGGCATGGGCGGGGCGACGCTTGCCGCCACCCTTGCCCCGACCGGTCGCCGCATCGTGATCCTCGAGCGGGGGGATCACCTGCGCCCCTCGGCGCATGACCGCGACGACGAGGCGATCTTCGTCAGGGGCCATTACCGCCCGTCGGAGGAATGGCTGGACGGATCCGGCACGCCCTTCAACCCGGGCAATTACTACAATGTCGGCGGCAACTCGAAATTCTACGGCGCGGTGCTGCTGCGCTACCGCGCCGAGGATTTCCGCCCGCTGCGTCACATGGGCGGCACGACAACGGGCTGGCCGATCTCCTATGACGCGCTCGAGCCGTTCTACGGCAAGGCGGAGCAGCTTTACGCTGTGCGCGGGCGTTCGGGCGAAGACCCGACCGACCCCGCGCGTTCCTCGGATTATGCATTCGGGCCGGTCCCGGATGAGCCCGCGATCTCTGATCTGCGGGCGCGGTTGTCATCGGTCGGGTTGCACCCCGCCTCCCTCCCGCTCGGGGTGGATCTCGACCGATGGCTGTCGCGGGCCAAGACGCCCTGGGATGCCTTTCCCGACACCACCGGGGGCAAGCTGGACGCCGAAAGCGGCGGATTGCGCGCGGCCCTCGCGCATCGCAACGTGTCGCTGCGGACGAACAGCCGGGTGTCACGGCTGCGTGTTGCCCGGGACGGCCGATTGACGGGGGTGGAACTCGACACCGGCGAGGTCATCACGGCAAAGACCGTCGTCCTATCCGCGGGCGCGGTACAAAGCGCAGCACTGCTTCTGGCCTCGGCGGACGCGGCGCATCCGAACGGTCTGGCCAACAGCTCCGACCAGGTCGGGCGCAACTTCATGAACCACAACTGTTCGGCCGTTCTGGCGCTGCATCCGTTGCGCAGGAACCCGTCGGTCTACCAGAAGACGCTGATGGTCAACGATTTCTACCTGACCGGCGGCCCGAATGGCGAGCCGCTGGGCAATATCCAGCTTCTGGGCAAGATCTCCGGGCCGATCCTGCGGGCCGCGTCGCCGCTGCCGGGCCCGGTGGCAACCTGGATCGCGCGGCGGTCGGTGGATCTCTATGCGATGTCCGAGGATCTGCCGAACCCCGAAAGCCGCGTGACTCTAAACAACGGTAGGATCGTGCTGGACTGGAAGCGGTCGAACTGGGAGGCGCATCTGGCGCTGGTGGCCAGGTTGAAGCGCGCCCTGCGCAAGGCGGGCTATCCGATCGTGATCTCGCGCCCCTTCGACCGGCGCACGCCCTCGCATCAATGCGGCACGACGCGGATGGGAACCGACCCCGCCACCAGCGTGACCGACAGTTTCGGGCGCAGCCACGATCACCGGAACCTCTTCATCCTCGATGCCTCGATCCTGCCGACATCGGCCGCGGTCAACCCCGCGCTGACCATCGCAGCGCTCGCCATCCGCGCGGGCGAGCACATCGCTCAACACGACCTCGCGGCGTAGCAGGCGGCCGCCCGCCACATCCGCCGCAACTTTCAGGAAAGCACCATGTCCAAAGGCTACGATTTCATCATCATCGGCGGCGGCTCGGCCGGGTCCGTCCTCGCCGGACGCCTCTCCGAAGATCCCTCGGTCGAAGTCCTGTTGCTGGAAGCGGGCGGCAGCGACCGGCACCCGTTCTATCATCTGCCAGCGGGCTTTGCGAAGATGACCAAGGGCATCGGGTCCTGGGGCTGGGACACGGTTCCGCAAAAGCACATGGCAAACAAGGTGTTCCGCTACACACAGGCCAAGGTGATCGGTGGTGGGTCGGCGATAAACGCCCAGATCTACACCCGCGGGAATCCGCAGGATTACGACGACTGGCGGCAGATGGGCTGCGATGGTTGGGGCTATGACGACGTGCTGCCCTATTTCAGGAAGGCCGAAGACAACCAGACCTGGGAGAACCACTATCACGGCAAGGGCGGCCCGCTGGGGGTCAGCGAGCCGCGTGCGCCGCTGCCGATCTGCGAGGCCTATTTCGAGGCGGCGGCCGAGCTGGGCATCCCGCGCAACCATGACATCAACGGCGAAAAACAGGACGGCGTCTGCTACTACCAGCTGACGCAGCGCAATGTGCGGCGCTCCTCGGCGGCGATGGCCTATGTCACGCCGAACCGCAATCGCCCGAACCTGACGGTGAAGCTGGGCGCGCAGGTGCGTCGGCTGGTGGTCGAGAAGGGCCGCGCCACCGGTGTCGAACTGGCCGACGGCACGCGCTTGGCGGCCAAGAGCGAAGTTCTGCTCTGCTCCGGCGCCGTCGGCTCGCCGCGGCTGCTGCAACTCTCGGGCATCGGCCCGGCGGATCACCTGTCAGAGCTGGGCATCGACGTGGTCCACGACCAGCCGCAGATCGGCGCCAACCTGCAGGACCATCTGGACCTCTACTGCATCAGCGAACTCAGCGGGCCCTACAGCTATGACCGCTATGCCAAGCCGCATTGGGCGGCGGTTGCGGGGCTGCAGTACCTGTTCGGCCGCAAGGGCCCGGTGGCCTCGTCGCTCTTTGAAACCGGCGGCTTCTGGTACGCAGACCCCGACGCGCGCTCGCCCGACATCCAGTTCCATCTCGGGCTGGGCACCGGCATCGAACATGGCGTCGCGGCGATGCCGCAGGGCGGTGTGACGCTGAACTCCTGCTACCTGCGCCCGCGGTCGCGGGGCACGGTGCGGCTGCAAAGCGCCGATCCCGCCAAGGCGCCGCTGATCGACCCGAACTACCTGGCCGACCCGCTGGATCGCGAGATGTCGATCCGCGGGCTGAAGCTGACGCAGGAAATCCTCGCGCAGGGCCCGCTCAAGAAATACATCCTCGCCGAACGCCTGCCCGGGCCGGAGGTGAAGACCGATCAGGAGTATTTCGACTTCATCTGCGTCCATTCCAAGACCTCGCACCATTGCGCGGGGACCTGCCGCATGGGGCCGGACGCGGCCGCCGTCGTCGACACGCGGCTGCGGTTCAACGGGATCGAGGGGCTGCGCGTGGTCGACAATTCGATCATGCCGACGGTGATTTCCTCCAACACGAACGCGGCCGCCATCATGATCGGCGAAAAGGCCGCCGACATGATCAAAGAAGACAACATGATGGGATAAGACATGATCCGACATATCGTATTGATCCGGTTCCGCCCCGACGTGAGCGAGGCGAAAATCGCCGAACTCTTCGAGGAACTGCACCGGATCGAGGACAAGCTGCCCGGTCTGATCGGCATCACCTCAGGACGCAGCGATAGCCCGGAGAAGATGGAGCGCGGCTACATGCACGGCTTCGTTGCGGATTTTAGTGATTGGGACGGGTTGCAGGCCTACCAGGATCATCCCGAGCATCAGGCGCTTGGCGCGAAGCTGGTGGACCACGCGGTGGACGGCAAGGAGGGTATCCTCTGCTTCGATCTGCCGGTCGACGTCTAGGGAATTGCGGCCGCGGGTCGCCTCGGTCTAAAGACGGGAGAGGCCCGGCTGCGGGGCCCGGCGGCGCCATAACGGGGTTGAACGAACATGACGGCTGGCCGACGCCCGACGATCATCGATGTGGCAAAGCATGCGGGCGTGTCGAAATCCACGGTCAGCCTTGTGTTGCAGAACAGCCCCTCGGTGCGCGAGGAAACCCGCAAGCATGTCCGGGCGGCGATGGCCGAGATCGGCTATGTCTACAACCGCTCTGCGGCCAACATGCGCTCGTCCAATGCCGGGCTGATCGGTCTGGTGATCAACGATCTGCGCAACCCGTTCTTCACCGAATTCGCCACCTCTCTCCAGATGGCGCTGTCCGAACGGGGGTATTCGGCGGTCGTCGCCAACACCGACGAACGCCCCGAGCTGCAGGACCAGGTGGTCAGCGCGATGATCGAACACGGTGTCTCGGCGCTGATCCTCTGCCCGGCCTATGGTCCGTCAGGCACTTTCGATGCGATCGCCCGCGCGGGGATCCCGGCCCTGCAGATGCTGCGGCGCATCGATGACCGGACAGAACTGTTTCCCTTCTCCGCGCCCGATTACGTCGCCGGCAGTCGCGCCGCGAGCGAGCATCTGATCAAGCTGGGCGCGCGCCGCATCGCATTTGTCGGCGGTTTGGACGGGCGCGAGGTGACCGAGGAACGCAAGGCCGGATACCTCGACGTGCTGCGGGAACACGGGCTGGAGCCCTGTGTCCTGACCGGCCGCGCAACGCGGGCCTTCGGGCGGGATGCGGCACGGCTCCTGTCCGCCGAGCATCCGGACGTGGACGCCGCGGTTTGTTTCAACGACTTGGTGGCGCTCGGGCTGCTCTCGGGTTGTTACGAGACCGGGCGAGAGGTGGGCCGGGATGTCCGCATCGTCGGTTTCGACGATATCGAGGAGGTGGCCCAGACCTACCCGGCGCTGAGCTCGGTGCGCTGTGACATTGCCGCGATCGGCCAGACGGCGGCCTGCAAGGTGGTGACATGGTTGGAGGACGGCAAGACACCGCCCCCTGAGACCCGCACCCCGGTCAGCCTTGCCGTCCGGGCCTCGAGCGACCCGGACAGCTGACGGCGCGGTTCAACTAGGCGGGATGTCGACCCAGGCTTGTGTCCGCGAGGATTCCATGCAGGCATCAACGATCTGGGCGATGTGGTGACCGGTCTCGAAGGTCGGCCATTGCGGCTGCCCGGACGTGATGGAGCGGATGACCTCGGCCGCCTCGATGATCTTCGACTCGTTATAGCCCAATGCGAAATTCGGCAGCGGCAGGAAGGCCCGGAAGGTCTCGTTTTCCGGCCCCACGTCGATATGGCGGAAGCCCTGCCGGCCGGTGCGGTCGTCGTTGGAATAGACGCGCAGCCGGTTCACCTCGTCATAGGTATAGGCGAGGCTGCCCCTGGTGCCGTAGATCTCGTAGGTCTGCATGAACTTGCGACCGGTCGCCACGCGGCTGAAATCGACCACGCCACTGGCGCCGTTCTCGAACCGGCAGAGGAGGTTGGTGGCATCCGGATTGGTCACCTCGGCCCAGTCCTCGGAGCCATCCAGCTGTCCCTGTTCGCCATAGCCGACCCCGTCCACCACCGGGCGGCGCGGCGTGACGATCAGGTTGTCGGCGATCAGGCGGCTGACCCGGCCGACAAGGAAATCCATGAAGCTGAAGACATGTGACCCGGTATCGCCAACGATCCCGGTCGGGGCCTTGGTGCCATCGGCGCGCCACATGAAGGGCGCCAGCGGATCGCCGTACATGTCGACATGCTGGCAACCGCGGAACATCTTGATCTCGCCGATCTCGCCGGCGTCGATGATCTCCTTGGCCAGGTGGTGCACGGGGTTGCAGGGAAAGGCATGGCCGACCCGCGTGATGACGCCCTTTTCCCGCGCGATATCTGCCAGTTCGCGGGCCTCCGCGGCGGTGTCGGCCAGCGGCTTCTCGCAATAGACATGCTTGCCGGCCAGAAGGGCGGCCTTGGCCACCTCATGGTGCAGGCTGTCGGGCAGACAGATGTCGATCAGGTCGATCTCGGGATCGGCGATGGCCTCCTGCCAGTTCTGCGTGATTATCGCGCCCGGCGCCCGTGCCTGCAGGTCCTTGGCGGCCGCGGGATTGGCCTCGACGATCATCGCGACCTCGGCGGTGCCACCGGAGGGGCCGAAGAAATGCGGGAATGTCTGATAGGCCATTGTGTGCACCTTGCCCATCCACCCGGACCCGCCGAGAACGGCAACCTTGATCGGTGTCATACGCGCTTGTCCTTTCATCCGTGAACTGGAACGTTCCATACTCGATGGATAATGGAACGTTCCAAATCGGTCAAGCAGAGAGGTTGACGCCCCGCGAACGCGCATGCTACCTGATTTGGAACGTTCCATCAGCTATGGATGAGTCCAGTGACGAACCGCATCCCGCAAGACATTCTCGACGCGCTGACCGATGTGGACATGCCGCGCCTGGTTCCGCCTTCGGAGCTGGACGAGACGATCCGTCTGGACGGGCACGTGGTGCCGGTTCATCGCTGTGGCTGCGTCATTGTCGGCAGCGGCGCTGCCGGGTTGCGCGCTGCCGTCGAGCTGAAACGCCGCGGCGGCGACGTCACGGTGATCAGCCAGAGCGCCTGGGGCGGCACCTCTGCCTGCTCGGGCTCGGACAAGCAGACATTGCACACCGCCAACACCTCGGACCAGGGCGACGATTTCAAGGCGATGGCGCGCGCGATCCGCGCCGGCGGGGCGATGGACGAGGACACGGCCTATATCGAGGCGGTCGGGTCGACCCGCGCCATGGCGTCGCTGCAATATCTCGGCCTGCCGCTGCCGCAGGATGCGCTTGGCGGCACGCTCCGCTACAAGACCGACCATGACGAGACTGGCCGGGCCACCAGCTGTGGCCCGCGCACCTCGCGCCTGATGGTCAAGGTGCTCGCGCAAGAGGCGATCCGGCTTGGCATCCCGTTCTTCAACCAGACCACCGCCGTGAAGATCTTGACCGAAGGTGCGGGGGCAACGCGCCACACCGTCGGCATCCTCGCGATCCAGCCAAGGTTTCAGACCGACGACAACCCGCTGGGCCTTGTCGCGTTCCAATCCGGGGCGCTCATCCTCGCCGCCGGTGGGCCCGGCGAGCTCTACCGCGACAGCGTCTTTCCCAACGGCTGTTTCGGCTCGCTCGGGATGGCGCTGGAGGCCGGGCTCGAACTCGTCAACCTGACCGAAAGCCAGTTCGGCATCGGCACGCGGCGCGAGGGGTTTCCGTGGAACCTGTCGGGCACCTATGTGCAGGCGATCCCGCATATCTACTCGGTGGACGAGACGGGGACCGAACACCACTTCCTTGCAGACTACTATCGCACCACGCAGGAGCTGGCCTCGAACGTCTTCCGCAAAGGCTATCAATGGCCGTTCCATGCCACCCGGATGCTGGATTTCAGATCGAGCCTCGTCGATCTGGCCATCTTCCGGGAGGGCCAGAAGGGCCGGCGGGTGTTCATGGATTTCAACCGCAACCCCTTGCCCGTGCCGGGGGATCTGCCCTTCAGCCTCGACCGGCTGGACGAGGATGTCGCGACCTATCTCGGCACCGCGGGGGCCGACCAGGTGCAACCGATCGACCGGCTGCGGCACATGAACCCGCTCGCGATCGAGCTCTATCGCCGCTACAAGGTCGACATCGCCGCCGATCCGCTGGAATTCGCTGTCAACAACCAGCACATGAACGGCGGCATTGCCGTCGACACCTGGGGGCGGAGCAACATCTCCGGCATCTACGCGGTCGGTGAAGCCGCCGGCACCCACGGTGTCACACGCCCAGGCGGGTCTGCCCTAAATGCTGGCCAGGTCTTCGGCACCCGGGTCGCCGAACATCTGGCGGCCAGTGGCCGGTCCGCGCATCCGGCAGATGGCGACATCACAACAGTGATTTCAGGCGCCGTGGCCGATATCACCTCGGCTCTCTCCACCGACAGCCCCTTGTCCTACCGCGATGTCCGCGCCGAAGTGCAGGCGCGGATGAGCGATCATGCCGGGATCATCTGCACGCCCGACGCGGTCCGCAATGCGCTGAAGGCCGCCACGGCCCTCAATGGCGCGATCCGGCAGAACGGTCTCGGCCATGACCGGCCCGGCCAGGTTGCCCGCGTGCTGCAATGGCAGCAGATGGCGCTGGCCTCCGAGGCCGTGCTCGCGGCGCTGAACCACTACATCGAGAACGGCGGCGGCAGCCGCGGCGCGCGCGCGATCTGCGAGCCCGACGGCGATGCGCTGCCGCAGGCCCGCTCCGGACCGCTGGACGCCTACCGCTTTCGCAGCGAGCGGCAGGCCGACCAGAAAGAGCAGATCCTCGTGCGGCTCGACCAAGGTCGGATCAAGGTCTCGACCCGACCCAACCGACCCTTCGACGAGACCGCGAAAGCCTTTTTCGAACGCGACTGGCCGGCCTGGCTGACCGGGGGCATCTACGACCTGCAAGACACACCGGGATCCACCGGCTGAGCGATATCTGGCGTATTCGGGACAGATCCGCGGCGCTGCAAGGCTTGCCTCGTGGTCATGCCGGCCCCGTTGGGTCTGGGCCCTGATTACTCCGACCGCTGTTCTGCCGCCGAGCCCCGCACACGGGCCATCGATATTGCAGACGTCGGTCTACCTGTCGATGCCGTTACGGGCCGCGGACCCGGTGTCGAAGATATCGAGGTCGAAGTACTCGCGCTTCACGAAGCCCCTTTGGACCTGTCCCGTTTTTGCGCCGCGCCAGGTGCTCGTTTAGGCCACTTTTCTTTCGAAGACGACGGGGCTTTTGCAGCCCAAAGCTGAGTGTCTCCGGCGCGGGTTGTAGAAGCCATT
>NZ_LPXO01000004.1 GCF_001482405.1 Pseudoponticoccus marisrubri | reverse complement strand
GACGACTTCACTGGCGGCGGCGGAAGCTAAGTCTTTCTCGCCAGCATGACACTTCCCGAGCCGGTGTGCTTCGGCTCGGGCCCCTATTCAACAGAGCCATACAGGGTGTTCGATGCTTCAGTTCCTTCAGACCTTTCGCGACGACGAATCCGGAGCCGTCACGGTCGACTGGGTGGTGCTCACCGCCGCGGTCGTCGGGATGTCGGCAATTTCCTTTTTCGTCATCGAGGACAACTCGAACGCACTCATGACCGGCGCCGGCGGGGCCATAGCGGACCAGAACGATTTCTGATCGCCGATCATTCCCTACGCGAGAAAGGCTGTTTCCCACCGGGCTGCAGCCTTTTTTCTTGTCCGGTTCCGGGCCACGCCCTGCCCCGACAGGGCCCAGCCTCGGGCCCAGTTTCGCCACAAAGGCGCAGTACCCATGGACAATGCTTTTCCACCGCATGGCGGCAGAGCTCTTGAGAAGAGGTGACCCATGAGACTTGTATTCGGACTGGTACTGATCGCCGGCCTCGCCCTGGCGGGCTTCGCCGTCTACATGGCGCAGAACTATATCGGCGCCTATGAAAGCGCGCTTCAGGAAGAGCGCAAGAAGGTCACCGAATCGGTTCCGACACAACGCATCTATGTCGCCAGCCGCGCCATCGCCTATGGCGAGGAAATCCTGCCCGAGGACGTCCAGCTGGCCCCCTGGGCCAAGGAGATCCTGCCCGAAGGCTTCTTCGACGAGGCCGAGCCGCTGATCGTCAAGGGATCGGAGCCGCGGGTGGCGCTGCGCCAGATCGAGAAGTTCGAGGCCATGCAGGAGGTCAAGGTCTCCGAGCCGGGTGGCGATGCCGGCCTGACCTCGCGCCTGGAACGGGGCCAGCGGGCCTTTGCCATCAAGGTCGACGTGGCCTCGGGCGTGTCCGGCTTCCTGCGCCCCGGCGACCGGGTCGATGTCTACTGGACCGGCCGCATCCCGGGCAACGATCCCAACCTGCCCGAGGGCGATGTCACCAAGCTGATCCAGACCGGCATCCGCCTGATCGCGATCGACCAGATGGCCGAGACCGAAACGAACGCCGCGACCATCGCCCGCACCGTAACCGTCGCCGCCAGCCCCGAGCAGGTCGCCGCCCTGGCGCAGGCGCAGAAGACCGGTCAGTTGTCGCTGTCGCTTATGGCGCACGGCGATGAAACGGTCGCCGCCGCGATCGAGGTCGACCAGCGGTCGCTGCTAGGCCTGGGCAAGCGCGAGATCGAAGAGCCCGAGCAATCCTTCCAGCCCTGCGTGACCCGCGTGCGCAAGGGGACCGAGTTCGTCGAGATGCCCATTCCCTGCACGAACTAACACCTTTTCAAGCACTTGTCACCGAACCAGGCGCCCCCACGGGGCGCCTTTTCCGTTGCGCGGAATTCCACCTGTTGCGGGTTATCCACATAAAACCCGGGGGCGAAGTCATTGATTCTTGCAAAAAAACGAAAAATGACGCACGGTTTGTCAAAATGCAGGCGACAAGACCTGCGACCGAGGCGTGATCGAAAGGCAGGTCACATGAAAATTGACAGATTTCTGAAGGCGGCCCTGTTGGGGCTGACCCTTGGCGCGGCGCCGGCTGCGCATGTGGCGCAGGCCGAGTCGATCAAGGTCGTCCGGACCGGGACGGAATCGGTGCTCTACGTGCCGATGAACCGCGCCATCGTGGTCGAAAGCGACGAACCCTTCGCCGAGCTCTCCATCGCCAATCCGGCCATCGCCGACATCTCGTCACTGTCGGAAAGCACGATCTACGTGCTGGGCAAGTCGCCGGGCACGACGACGCTGACGATGATCGACGCGCAGGGCAAGCTGATCACCAATGTGGACGTGCGGGTGGCCGCGGACGTGACCGAGTTCAAGGAACGCCTGCAGCAGATCCTGCCCGAGGAACGCATCGAGGTGCGCACCGCCAATGACGGCATCGTGCTGTCGGGCACGGTCTCCTCGGTGGTGCGCATGGAACGCGCGCTGGAGCTGGCCGAGCGCTACGCGCCCGAACGCGTGTCTAACCTGATGACGGTGGGCGGTATCCAGCAGGTCATGCTGAAGGTCCGCTTTGCCGAGATGAGCCGCTCGGTCGCGAAGAGCCTGCGGTCCTCGCTGGGGACAGGCGGGTCGATCCTGAACGGGGATCTCGGTTTGGAAATTGGCACCGGAAACGCAGCTCTTCTTGCTGACGTCGACACGGTCGTGAACAAGTTGAACCCGAATTTGGACGGGTCCGAAGGCGCGATCCTGCTGGGCTTCAATGCCGGCGGGCTCGAGGTCGGCATCCTGCTCGAAGCGCTCGAATCCAAGGGCGTGGTGCGCACGCTGGCCGAACCGAACCTGACCGCCCTGTCGGGCCAGGAGGCCAAGTTCCTGGCTGGCGGCGAATTCCCGATCCCGGTCGCCCAGCAGGGCGGCACCATCTCGATCGAGTACAAGCCCTTCGGCGTCGAGCTGAACTTCATCCCGCGGGTCGTCGATGGCGACCTGATCAATCTCGAGCTCGAGGCTGCAGTGTCGGCGCTCGATCCCGTCAACAGCTTCGATTTCGAGACGATCAGCGCGCAGGCCTTCCGCCGCCGCGAAGCCCAGACCACGGTCGAGCTGCGGGACGGCGAGAGCTTTGCCATCGCGGGCCTGTTGCAGGACGATTTCCGCGACCTGAACGGCCAGGTGCCGTGGCTGGGCGACATCCCGGTGCTGGGCGCGCTGTTCCGCAGCGCGGAATACGTGCGCGAGCAGTCGGAGCTGGTGATCATCGTGACGCCGCACCTTGTCACGCCCACCAAGGGCGAGGCGCTGGCGCTGCCGACCGATCGCGTGACGCTGCCCACCGAAAGCGACCTGTTCCTGAACGGCCGTGTCGTGGGCAGTGACCGCCGACCGCAGAAGGGCGCTGCCGGGGAAGTGGCCGCGCAGGACTTCAGCGGGTCCTACGGCTATGTGATGGACTGAACAAAGGATGCAGGGGCGTAACATGATCAGGACAGCAGCGGCCAGCATCGCCATCGGTCTGTTGACGGCAGGGTGCAGCACCGATGAACGGGTCGCAGGCGCGTTCGACCGCGAAGCCGGCTCGCTGATCGACACCGGTCATTTCGGCAACGCCACCATGAACAACCACCAGTACATGACCGGCGAGAAGCAATATGTCTACGACCTGTCGCAGCGCTTCGCCTCCGAGGTCATGACCACAGTCAATTTCGCCTTCAACAGCGCCCAGCTCGATGCCGGGGCACGTGACACGCTGCACGAGCAGGCGCGCTGGATCCGGCAATTCCCCGAGATCCGCTTCCGCGTCTACGGTCATACCGACAAGGTCGGCTCGCCGGCCTATAACAAGCAGCTGGGCCTGCGCCGCGCCAACGCGGTGGTCAACTACCTGGTCAGCCAGGGCGTCGCCCGCACCCGGCTCGAGGCGCTGGTCACCTATGGCGAGACACAGCCACTGATCGTGACCGAGGGCAAGGAACGCCGCAACCGGCGCACCGTGACCGAGGTCTCGGGCTTCCTCGCCAGCCACCCCACGGTGATGGAGGGCCGCTATGCCGAGATCGTCTACCGCGAATACGTCCGCAGCGCGCAGCCCCAGACCCAGCTGAGCGGTATCGGCGGCTCGGATTTCTCGGTCAATGCCGGCTTGGGCGGCGGCGGCTAGTAACCTGGTCAGACCCATCCGACAGAAGGGCGCCTTCGGGCGCCCTTTTGCCGTTCAGGGGGCGGCAGCAAGCGTCGCTTCGGCCAGCGTCAGCGCCGCCCTGCCCCGACACCTTCCGGCCTTGCTCAGCTACGGGCCCCCGCCGCGCGGGCCAGCTCGTCCGCCAGGTCGGAGCACAGCTCCTGCATGCGCCGGGGGTCCGTCTCGCGCTGGGCCTGAACCTTCAGGCCGAAGATGCTGGTCTGAAGCCACCGCGCCAGCCGCGCGGGGTCGGCCTCGGTGGAGAGTTCGCCCATCTCCTGCGACCGGCGCAACGCATCGGCGATGATGGTCTCGATCCGGTCGAGATGGGCGGTGATGACATCGCGCAGCTCGCCATCGCCGGGCACTTCCAGCAGAGATTTCACCAGCATGCAGGTCGTGGACGGGCGATCGCAGGGGGTGAGGTCGGCCAGCCCGTGCAGGTGTCGCTGCAGCGCGGCCAGGGGCGAGTCGCTGTCCGCGACAAGGGTCGACAGCTCTGCCTCCATCCGCCCGGCATAGCGATCGATCGTGGCGCGAAACAGCGCCTCCTTGCTCTTGAAGGCCGCGTAGATCGACCCGGGCCGCATGGACAGCACGGCCTCGAGATCCTTCATCGAGGTCGCGTGAAAACCCTTGGTCCAGAAGAGCTTCATCGCAGCTTCCAGCGCCTGCTCCCGGTCATATGTCGCGGTCCGTGCCATGACCGTCACTCTATGCCGCGCACCCGCCGGATGACAGCGTTCTCACGAAATTGTTGAGCGATTGCTCAAATTGGTTGTTGAGCAATCGCTCAAAAATAGCCACGTTCCGGGCATCCGAAGACAGACCCGAAAGAGGATTCCCATGACCAAGTTCGAACGCCTGGACGAGACCACGGCCCCCGAGGCGGCGCTGCCGCTGATCGAAAAATCCAAGGCCTCCTTCGGCCGCCTGCCCGGCCTGCACGCGGTGATGGCGCGTGCGCCCGCGCTCCTGGACGGCTATCAGGTGCTGCACCGGCTTTTCGCCGAAGAGACCTCCTTCGATGCCGAAGAGACCACGGTGGTCTGGCAGACCATCAATGTCGCGCATGAGTGCCATTACTGCGTGCCCGCCCATACCGGGATCGCCAAGGCGATGAAGGTCAGCGACGAGATCTCGGACGCGCTGCGGGACGAAACGCCCCTGCCCACCGACAAGCTCGAGGCGCTGCGCAGCTTCACGCTGGCCATGCTGGAAAGCCGCGGCCGCCCGACCGATGCGCAGCTGGAAGCCTTCTACGCCGCGGGCTATGGCGACCAGCAGGTGCTCGAGATCGTGCTCGGCCTCGCGCAGAAGGTGATGAGCAACTACACAAACCACATCGCCGACACGCCGGTGGACGAAGGCATGAAGAAATACGCCTGGACGCCGAAATCGCAGCGCTGACCGCGGTCGGCCACGAAACAGACCCCTTGGCCCCCAGTGCACCCGCGCCGGGGGTTTTTCGTCTCTGCCCCATGGATCCAGGGCAAGCGCTGCGCTGGCAAAGCGACAGCAGATCGGCCGCCCGGAGAGGCCCCGCACAGACCGCCGGATTCCGCAAGTCCAAGCCCCAGGCCCCGCCCTGCAAGCCACTCCGGTCCGGAAATACCGTACAATTTCGATTTTTCAGCCGCAATGTTGCCCCCTTTTGCGGCGAGTTTCTGGCTTGAGGATTTGCGCGGCGACACGACTCGGCGCGACCGGATCCGGCAACGGATGGGGCGGTGACCGCGTCACTTCCGCGTCGGCCGGGTCCCGGCAGAATGCAAAGGACGTGAGGCACATGACGAGTACGACATCTCAGCAGGCGGCCCCCGCACCGATCGTGGCATGCACGATCAGCAGGGATGTACAGAACTTCGATCTGCTCATCGAGGACATGGAGGCGATCCTCGGCGAAGGCTGGGGTGACCTGGGCTTTGACGAGGCCCTGCCCTTCCTGTCCCAACCCGACGCCAAGGCGCTGGAATTCGTGGCCATGGCCATCGACGCGATCGACGAACCCGACGTCAAGGCTCTGGGCCGGATCATCGAGGGCGCCAAGGCGCATGGCGTCAAGGTCATCCTGATCGCCGAGGATGTCACCCCCGCGTCGCTGCACCAGTTGCTGCGGCAGGGCGCCGACGAATTCGTCCCCTACCCGCTGCCCGAGGGCGAGCTGAGCGCGGC
This sequence comes from Pseudoponticoccus marisrubri, assembly GCF_001482405.1. GTDB lineage: Bacteria > Pseudomonadota > Alphaproteobacteria > Rhodobacterales > Rhodobacteraceae > Pseudoponticoccus > Pseudoponticoccus marisrubri. The sequence goes on along the minus strand of NZ_LPXO01000004.1, from coordinate 343,333 downwards.
GGTCGAACGCCTGCGCAAGCCGCCACCGCCGGCCGAACCCGCCGCGCAGGCCCCCGCGAGGGAGGGCGTCAAGCTTTCGGGCGGCGGCGACGGCGTTCTGATCGCGGTGCAGAGCCTTGCCGGCGGGGCCGGCGCGACCACCATGGCGGTCAACCTCGCCTACGAACTGGCCACCGGCGGCAAGGACAAGCAGCCGCGCGTCTGCCTGATGGATTTCGGCCTGCAGTTCGGCTCGGTCGCGACCTACATGGACCTGCCGCGCCGCGAGGCGGTGCTGGAACTTCTGTCGGATATCGAAAGCATGGACGGCGACAGTTTCGGCCAGGCGCTGGTCAGCTACGAGGGCAAGCTGCAGGTCTTCACCTCGCCCGCCGACGTGCTGCCGCTGGACATGATCGGCCCGGCCGAGGTGCAGAAACTTCTGGACGTGGCGCGCGACCATTTCGATTTCGTCGTGATCGACATGCCCGGCACCATCGTGCAATGGACCGAGACCGTCCTGACCGAGGCGCAGCTCTATTTCGCCATGGTCGAGCTGGACATGCGCTCGGCCCAGAACGCGCTGCGGCTGAAACGCGCGCTGCAGGCCGAGGATCTGCCCTTCGAGAAACTCCGCTTCGTGCTGAACCGCGCGCCCAAGTTCACCGACCTGCAGGGCAAGAGCCGGGTCAAGCGGATGGCCGACAGCCTTGGCATCTCGCTCGACGTGCAGCTGCCCGATGGCGGGCGCGTGGTCACGCAGGCCTGCGATCACGGCGTGCCGCTGGCCGGCCATGCCGCCAAGAACCCGCTGCGCAAGGAAATCGCCAAGCTTGCCCAGAACCTGCACGCCATCGGCGATGACGACGCCGAAGCGGCCTGACGCATAAGGATCTGACATGTTCTCGCGCTACAAGAAGACCCAGGTCGCCGAGGCGACCCCGATCAAGGAAACCCCGGCCGAGGCCGCGCCCGCGCCCGCCCCGGATGCGCCCAAGGCGCCCGAGCCCGCCGCGCGGCGCAAGCCGAAACCGGTGGTGCCGGCCAGCTCGGCCCCGGTCGACAAGGAAAAGAAGCGCAAGGAACGGCTGGGCGAGGTCAAGCTGGAGCTGCATCGCGCGCTGCTGGACAACCTGAACCTGGCCGCGCTGGACCAGGCGACCGAGGCCGAACTGCGCGAGGAGATCAGCTCCATCGCGCTGGAGGCGCTGCAGGAAAAGGGAATCGTGCTGAACCGCGAAGAGCGGCGCAGCATGATGAACGACCTCTATGACGAGGTGAAAGGGCTGGGCCCGCTCGAGGCGCTGCTCAAGGACGACACGGTCTCGGACATCCTGGTCAACGGCCCGCACCAGATCTTCATCGAGCAGAACGGCAAGCTGTCGCTGTCCGACATCACCTTCAAGGATGAAAAGCACCTGATGCGGATCATCGACAAGATCGTCTCGGCCGTGGGCCGGCGCGTCGATGAAAGCAACCCCTATGTCGACGCCCGCCTGTCCGATGGCTCGCGTTTCAACGCGATGGTGCCGCCCATCGCGATCGACGGCAGCCTCGTCTCGATCCGGAAATTCAAGAAGGACAAGCTGGGCATCGACGACCTGGTCAAGTTCGGCGCCTTCACCGAGGAGATGGCCGTCTACCTCCAGGCCGCGGTCTCGACCCGGCTGAACGTGATCGTCTCGGGCGGGACGGGCTCGGGCAAGACGACGACGCTGAACGCGCTGTCCTCCTTCATCGACAATTCCGAACGCATCCTGACGATCGAGGACACGGCCGAACTCCAGCTGCAGCAGACCCATGTGGGCCGGATGGAAAGCCGGCCGCCCAACGTCGAGGGCAAGGGCGCCGTCACGCCGCGCGACTGTCTGAAGAACGCGCTGCGGATGCGCCCCGACCGCATCATCGTCGGCGAGACGCGCGGCGAGGAGGTGATCGACATGCTGCAGGCCATGAACACCGGCCATGACGGCTCGATGACCACGATCCACGCCAACAGCGCCCGCGACGGCGTGGCGCGACTGGAGAACATGATCGCCATGGCCGGCATCGACATGCCGCTCAAGGCGATGCGGTCGCAGATCTCCTCGGCGGTCAACCTGATCGTGCAGGCCTCGCGCCTGCAGGACGGCTCGCGCCGGATGGTCTCGATCACCGAGATCACCGGGATGGAGGGCGACGTGATCTCGATGCAGGAGATCTTCCGCTTCCAGCGCGTCGGCCTGACGCCGGACAACAAGATCCTTGGCCATTTCACCGCGACGGGCGTCAGAAGCGCCTTTTCGGAGCGTTTCCGGATGTGGGGGTATGACATCCCGCCGTCGATCTACGAACCCTTCCGTCCGGAGTAACGATCCATGCTGTCAGCCGAACCGATCATCTACGGGATGATCTTCATCGCGGTCCTCGTCATGGTCGAGGGCATCTACCTGGTCGCCTTCGGCAAGTCGATCAGCCTGAACAAGAAGGTCAACCGGCGTCTCGAACTGCTCGACAAGGGCACGCGCCGCGAGGACGTTCTGGCCCAGCTCCGCAAGGAGATGGACCAGCACATGAAGTCGCGCTCCTTCCCGCTGTACTCGCTGCTGGCGGAGAAGGCGCAGAAGGCCGCGATCGCCTTTACCCCGCAGCAGCTGATCGGCGTCATGGGCGCGGTCAGCGCGCTGTCCTTCGTGGGTCTGAGCATCGGCACCGAGGCCAGCCTGCCGGTGCGCGCCGTGATGGCGGTGCTGATGGGGGTCGGCGGCGTCTACATGTGGGTCAACCACAAGGCCAAGAAGCGCCTCGGCATGATCGAGGAACAGCTGCCCGACGCGGTCGAGCTGATGGTGCGCAGCCTGCGCGTCGGCCACCCGTTCAGCAGCGCCATCACCATCGTCTCGAAAGAGATCAAGGACCCGCTGGCCACCGAGTTCGGCATCATCGCCGACGAGGCCACCTATGGCCGCGACGTGGGCGAGGCGCTCAAGCACATGGCCGAGCGGCTGGACATGCAGGATCTGCGCTTCCTCGCCGTGGCGGTGGCGATCCAGCAGCAGGCCGGCGGCAACCTGGCCGAGATCCTCGAAGGGCTGGCCAAGGTAATCCGCGCCCGCTTCCGCCTGTTCCGCCGCGTCAAGGCGATCACCGCCGAGGCACAATGGTCCGGCAAGTTCCTGTCGGGCTTCCCGGTGGCCGCGCTGATCTTCATCCAGGTCGCCAAGCCCGACTATTACGACGAGGTGCTGGACCATCCCTGGTTCATCCCCGCCTGCTTTATCGTTGCGATCATGCTGACGGCCAACGTCTTCGTGATGCGCGCGCTGGTCAACATCAAGGTCTGAGGACGCTGCTGCCATGCTCGATCAACTCAACACGATGATCACCGATCTGCTGGGCCCGGCCGGCCCGCTGATCGTGGTCGCCGGCCTCGCCGTGGTGCTGATCCTTGCCACCATCCCCATGATGATGAGCACCAAGCCGGACCCGATGGACCGGCTGAAACAGACCGCCCAGCAGAAGATGGATTCCGACACGCGGGCGGTGCTGCGCGACAAGAAGCGCAACGAGAAGCTGAACAAATATGCCCAGTATCTCGAACCGCAGGACGAGCAGGAGCTCAGCAACATCCGCATGACGCTGCTGCAGGCGGGCTATCGCTCAAAGGATGCGGTGCAGCTCTACTACTTCGCGCAGTTCGCGCTGGGGCTGAGCATGCTGGGCGCGGGCGTGGCCTATTTCTTCCTCTTCGTGAACGGCCCCGAGGCCACCATGCAGCAGAAGCTTATGTATATCCTCGGCCCCGGCGCGGTGGGCTACCTGGCGCCGAAATACTGGATCAACAAACGCGTCGAGAAACGCAAGGAAGAGATCCAGGGCGGCTTTCCCGACGCGCTGGACATGATGCTGGTCTGCGTCGAGGCCGGCCAGTCCATGGACCAGGCCATCGTGCGGGTGGCCAGCGAGCTGCGCGCCTCCTACCCGGCGCTGGCGGACGAGTTCCAGATCATCAGCCACGAGATGAAGGCCGGCAAGGACAAGACGCTGGTGCTGAATGACATGTCCGAACGCTGCGGCGTGCAGGATGTCTCGTCCTTCGTGACGGTGCTGAACCAGGCCCAGACCTTCGGCACCTCGATCTCGGACGCGCTGCGCGTCTATGCTGCCGAAATGCGTGACAAAAGAGTCATGCGTGCCGAGGAAGCTGCAAACAAACTGCCGACAAAGATGACCCTGACCACTATGATGCTCACGGTGCCGCCGCTGCTGATCATCCTCGTGGGTCCCTCGGCCGTCGGCATCACCGAGATGGGAAATATCGGAAAGTAGCACATGGCCAAGGCTCTGGGAGCCGCCCTGCTGAGCACGCTTCTGGTGGCCGCCTGTTCCGCAGGCGGCCCCTGGCCGTTCGAGGGCGACCGGCTGGAGGGGCGTGACCGCGGGCCCTTCGCCCCCTCGGTCGATCCGCGCGGCGAGACGGTGGACGGGCTGGTGGTGGGCCACCGGCTGATGCAGGCCGGCCAGTACGAGCTGGCGCTCGAGGCCTTCACCCGCGCCGCCGGCCGCCAGGGCCTGACCGGCGAGGTGCTGGTCGCGCTCGGCAGCGCCAATCTGGGTCTGGGCCGTCTGAGCCAGTCCGAAAGCCAGCTGCGCCGCGCGATCAAGGTCGAGCCGGACTGGGCCGAGGCCTGGAACAACCTGGGCGTCGTGCTGATCGAACAGGGCGAGACCGCCGAGGCGGCCGAGGTCTTCCGCCGGGCCTTCGCGCTGGACAATGGCCAAAGTGACTCAATTCGCGACAATCTGCGCTTGGCGCTCGCAAAATTGGAAAATTCGGACTATGGTTCGGAGACAGAGCAAGACTACAAGGTCGTGCGACGGGGCAGCGGTCAATACCTGATCCGCCGCACCTCGGGCTAGATCCGCCGCGAGAGCGGGCATCCCGGCACACGTCACGCGACCGACACAGAACAGACCCGCGGCAAGCCGGGCACCAAGGACAAGACCCGCGGCAAGCGGGGCAAGAGGCAGAGCAGCAAAAGGACGCAGGCAACATGCGCCATCCGATCTTCGTTTCCGTCTGCGTGGCAGGGTTCGCCGCGCTGTCCGCCTGCGAGAAGGGCATCGACAAAGCCGAGGTGGACCGCAAGTTCCAGGGCGTCAACGTGGTCGACGAGACCAACCTCAACGAGGTCATGCTGACCGTGGGCGACCCGAACGAGGCGGTCACCTATTTCCAGCGCGCCCATGCCGACAATCCCGACCGGATCGACCTGCTGCGCGGGCTGGCCCTGTCGCTGGTGCGGGCCAAGCGCATCACCGAGGCGCGCGTCGCCTGGGCCAAGGTGGTGGATCACGAGGACAGCACCGACGGCGACCGCGTGCAGCTGGCCGACGCGCTGATCCGCGCCAATGACTGGGACGCCGCCGAGAAGGTGCTGAACGCGATCCCGCCCACCCACGAGACCTACAAGCGCTACCGGCTCGAGGCGATGATCGCCGACGGCAACAAGGAATGGAAGAAGGCCGACAGCTTCTACGAGGTGGCCGTGGGCCTGACCACCCAGCCCGCGCCGGTGCTGAACAACTGGGGCTATTCCAAGCTGACGCGCGGCGATTTCGACGATGCCGAGCGGCTCTTCGTGGATGCGATCAAGCATGATCCCAAGCTGTTCACCGCCAAGAACAACCTCGTGCTGGCGCGCGGCGCGCAGGGCAATTACGCGCTGCCCGTGGTGCCGATGACGCAGGTGGAGCGCGCCGAGCTGCTGCATTCCATGGGCCTGGCCGCCGTCAAGCGCGGCGATGTCGAGATCGGCAAGGGGCTGCTGCGCGACGCGCTCGAGACCCATCCGCAGCATTTCGAGACCGCGGCCCGCGCGCTGGAGGCGCTGGAAACCAACGTCCGGACGAATTGATCCCGTGATGATGATCTCTGCCAGCGCCGCGCTCTGGTTCCTGCCCCTCGTGCTGCCGATCTGCCTTTATGTCTGTTTCACGGACATGCGGGGCATGCGCATCACGAACCCGGCGGTGATGGCGCTGTTCGTGGTCTATGTCGCGATCGGCCTGCTGGCCCTGCCCTTCGATGCCTACCTGTGGCGCTACCTGCACCTCGTGGTGGCGCTGGTGGCCGGCATGGCGCTGAATGCCGGCGGCGCGATGGGGGCGGGTGACGCCAAGTTCGCCGCCGCCGCCGCCCCCTTCATCCACCTGGGCGATTTGCGCTTCCTGATGGCGCTCTTCGCGGCAAACCTGCTGGGCGCCTTCGTGGCGCATCGCATCGCCAAGCACAGCGCGCTGCGCCGGTTGGCCCCCGACTGGATGAGCTGGCAGAGCGGCGCGAAATTCCCGATGGGCATGGCGCTGGGGGGCACGCTGGCCACCTACCTCGCCATCGGGGTATTCTTCGGCCGCTGACCACGGGGCGGGAAGGCGCTTCGAAGCGCCTTCCGTCCAAGCGGCTTGCAAGCCGCTTCCCACGCGATTTGCAAATCGCGTCAGGAAGGCCTTTCGAAAGGCCTTTCCCCGCCCGGACCCGAACGGCGCCGCATTGCCGCCACAGTTCCCTGCCAGTCTCGCACGCAAAACGATCAAGGGCAGTCACGCAAATGAACATGCAATCCTCCGCCGTCATGGCGCCACCCTCGCCGAAACGGCTCGAAGAGCTCCGCATCAGCCACGTCATGTGCCGGGACATCCTGCTCAAGACGCTGTTCCGCAAGAACACCAACAAGGTCACCGACCTGGCCAGCGCCATCGCCCTGCCCGTGCCGATCACGCAGGAGATCATCGACATGGCCCGTGCCCAGGGTCTTCTGGAGGCGATGGGCACGCTGGGCGCCGCGGGTCAGGTCAGCTCGGAGATGCCCTACCAGCTGACCGACAGCGGCAAGGCCCGCGCGCTGGACGCCCTGGCGCAGTCGGAATATTTCGGCCCCATGCCGGTCCCGCTCGAGGTCTATTCCGAGCAGGTCAAGCGCCAGTCGATCCGCAACATCCAGATCACGCGCGACCAGCTGACCCAGGCCATGGGCCACCTGATCCTGCCCGACGACCTGATCGCCAATCTCGGCCCCGCCGTCGGGTCGGGCCGGTCGATCCTGATGTACGGCCCGCCGGGCAACGGAAAATCCTCGATCTCGAACGGGATCCGTGACGCCATGGGCGACAAGATCTACGTGCCCCGCGCCATCGAGTATTCCGGCCAGGTCATCACGGTCTACGACCCGATCGTGCATTCCAAGGCCGAGGATGACCGGGACGATCCCACCGCGCTGCGGCGCACCGCGCGGTTCGACCGGCGCTACGTGCTGTGCAAGCGGCCCACGGTGATCACCGGGGGCGAGCTCAGCCTCGACATGCTGGACCTCGTCTACAACCCCACGGCCCGCACCTACCAGGCGCCGCTGCAGCTGAAATCCACCGGCGGCATCTTCATCGTGGACGACCTCGGCCGCCAGGCCGAGCCGCCGCAGAAGCTGGTCAACCGCTGGATCGTCCCGCTGGAGGAAAGCAAGGACATCCTCGCCCTGCAATCGGGCGAGAAGTTCGAGGTGCCCTTCGACACGCTGGTGATCTTCTCGACCAACTTCCACCCCAACGAGATCTTCGACCAGGCCGCGCTGCGCCGGATCTTCTTCAAGATCAAGATCGACGGCCCCAGCCAGGAGGATTTCCTCAAGATCTTCGCGCTGGTCGCCCGCAAGAAGAAGATGCAGCTGGACGAGGCCAGCCTCGTGCACCTGCTCAAGACCAAGTACCCGACGATCAAGAACATCTACGCCAACTACCAGCCGGTCTTCCTGATCGATCAGATGATCGCGGTCTGCGATTTCGAGGGCATCCCCTATCGCATGACGCCCGAGCTGGTCGATCGCGCCTGGTCGAACATGTTCGTCAAGGACGAGAAGATCGTGAAATAAGCGGGGGGCCAAGGGCCCCACGGGCTCAGGCCAGCCCGCGATCCCGCGCGATCATGGCCGCATGGGTGCGGTTGCGCGCCTCTAGCTTGCGGCTGAGCGTCTTGACATGCAGCTTGACCGTCACTTCCTGCAGGTCGAGGTCGCGGGCGATTTCCTTGTTGGCCTTGCCCTCGCAGATGCCGCGCAAGACGTCCAGCTCGCGCCGCGTCAGCGGGCCCGGCGCCCCGGCACTGTCGGCCTGCATGAACTCCACCGGCACATAGACCTCGCCCGCCGCCATGAACCGCGCCGCCGTCAGCAGCGAGCGCGCGCTCAGCGTCTTGGGGATGAAGCCCTGCGCTCCGCCCCGCAGCGCGGCATCGGCGACCTCGCGCGTGGCACTGCCCGACAGGATCGCCACCGGGCGCCCGCCATTGGCGGCCTTCATGCGGTCCAGACCCTGCAGCCCGTTCATCCCCGGCATGTTGTAATCCAGAAGGACGAGGTCGAACGCGCCGCTGCGTTCGACGCGCGCCACCGCGTCGTCCAGCGTAGCCTCGGTCACGACCTCGTCGATATCGGCCGCGTCGAGATAGGCTGCGATGGTTTCACGGACGAGATCATGATCGTCCGCCACCAGGATGCGCATGGGCGATGCCTCCGGTTCGCGTGCAACGGGCCTGCCCCCTCGGGGCCGGCCGCGCCCTCGGGCCCTTGTCCTGCCCGGGTCCTGCGGCCCGGGGGCCCGTCGCGGCATATAAACGCCGAACCCGGCCCGACATCAAGCAGGATACGCTGCAAATGCACAAGGGGTTGGCATCGGGCGCGCGATGCGGCCATACCGGGATCCGGGGCCCCGGGGGTTATCGCATGGCAGCAACGCGCCGCAGGATCTTCACCAACAATGCCGCGGTGCGCCGCGGGCTGGCCAGCTTCGTCATGGCGCTCTTCGTCTCGGCCATCGTCGCTCTGGTGATGGATGTGCGGCTGCAGCTGGAGCGGCTGGCCTCGGCCTCGTCGGACAACGTGCAATGGACGCTCAGCCAGGGCGAGACCGACACGATGGCGCTGGAGGTCGCGCTGATCCGCGCCGCTTCGGCTGATGAGGCGGATCGCGGCGCCGCTCTGGACGAGGTGCGGCTGCGCTTCGACGTGCTCTTCAGCCGGATGGGCGTGCTGACCGACAGCGCGGTCTTCGCGCCCCTGCGCACCGAGCCCGAGATGGCGCGCAGCCTGCAGGCCGTGACGGACTATCTCGACCGCCACCTGCCGGTGATCGACGGGCCGGACGCCGCGCTGGCCGCCGCCCTGCCCCGGATGCTGGACGGGGTGGCCCGCCTGCGCGAGCCGGTGCGCCGCATCGCGCTGATGGGGGTCACGCATTTCTCGCGCATCAGCGACGCGCAGCGCACAAGCGTTTCGGACACGCTGTTCCGCATCGCCGTGCTGACCGTGACGCTGGTCATCATGCTGGTGGTGGTCGTCATAACGCTGTTCCGGCTGGCCCGCGAGCGCGAGCGCGAAAGCTCGCTGCACCGCGAGATCCGCGAGCGGATGGAGGCGATCATCGCCACCTCGCTGGACGCGGTGATCGTCACCGACCGGCATGGCCGGATCGTCGAGTACAATGGCGCGGCCGAGCGGGTCTTCGGCTATCCGCGCGCCGAGGCGATCGGTGCCGACATGGCCGACCTGATCGTGCCCGACCACCTGCGCGCGCGCCACGTGGCCGGCATGCGCGACCACCTGGAACGCGGCCGGACCCACATGATCGGGCGCGGCATCGTGCAGCTGGAGGCGCGGCGCAAATCGGGCGAGGTCTTTCCCGTGGACCTGTCGCTGGCCAAGGCGCAGAGCCGCGACGGCGAGATCTTCGTGGGCTTCATCCGCGACATCTCGGCCCGGGTGCGCGCCGAGGACGCGCTGCGCCGCGCCCGCGACCAGGCGGTGAAGGGCGAGAAGCAGAAGGCCGACCTGCTTGCGGTGATGAGCCACGAGATGCGCACCCCCCTGAACGGCATGCTGGGTACGCTGGACCTGATCGACACGCAGGCGATGGATGCGCGCAACCGCCGCTTCCTGCGCATCATCCGCAATTCCGGGCGGCAATTGCTGACCCATGTGAATGACGTGCTGGACATCTCGCGGCTGGACGCGGGCAAGATGAGCCTGCGCAACACGCGCTTCGACCTCGTGGCGCTGCTGACCGAGCTGGTCGAGGGCCAGGCCGAACGCGCCCGCCGGCATGGCAACACGCTGACGCTGGCCCCGCCCAGCCCGGTGCTGCACGAGGTCCATGGCGATCCCGACCGGCTGCAGCAGATCCTGCTGAACCTCGTGGGCAACGCCATCAAGTTCACCGAAAACGGCCGCATCCGCATCGAGACCGAGTGCCATCGCGGTCTGCACGAGGTCGAGATCCGGGTGATCGACACGGGCGTGGGCATCGCCGAGGAGGATCTGGAACGCATCTTCGGCGATTTCGTGACCATCGACGCCTCTTACAGCCGGCGCAGCGCGGGCACCGGGCTGGGCCTCGGCATCGCGCAGCGGCTGGCCAACGCGCTTGGCGGGCGGCTGGGCGCCGAGAGCGAGCCGGGCGACGGCTCGGTCTTCTGGCTCTGCCTGCCGCTGGCCCCGCCGCCCGAGGGCGCCGACCTGCCGGCCCCGCCGCCCGAGCCCGGCGTGGTGGACCCCGCCGACCTGCCGCCCCTGCGCGTGCTGATGGTCGAGGATAACGAGGTGAACCGCCTTGTCGCGGGCGAGCTTCTGCGCCGCGACGGCCACCGCGTCACCGATGCCCATACCGGGGCCGAGGGCGTGGCCCGCGCCCGCAGCGACGAGTATGACGTGATCCTGATGGACATCTCCATGCCCGGCATGGACGGGCTGGAGGCCACGCGGCGGATCCGCGCCGAGGGCGGCGCCTCGGCCGACGCGCCGATCGTGGCCACCACGGCCCATGCCCTGCCCGACCAGGTGGCCGAGTTCCACGCCGCGGGCATGAGCGGTGTGCTGGTCAAGCCGCTGACCGCCGGGGCGCTGCGCGCCGCGCTGCTGCAGGCGATCTCGGGGGGCGATGCGCCCGAGGCCGCGCCGCCGGTTGCAGCGCCTGCACAAGAGACCCCGGTGATCGACCCGCGCCAGTTGCGCGAGCTGGGCGCCGACCTGCCAGCCGACAAGGTGGAGCACGCGCTCAGCACCTTCGCCGCCGAGATGCGCGCCTTTCTGAACGGTGGCGCGCCCCCCTCCGGGGATCGCGCCGCGCTGGCCGCCGAGGCGCATCGCATGGCCGGATCGGCGGGCGTGTTCGGCGCGCTGCGCCTGGCCGCCGAGCTGCGCGCCCTGCAAGAGGCCGCGCCCGCGGCCGATCCGGACGAGCTGTCGCGGCGCCGCGCCGCGCTGGCCACCTGCTGGCGCGCGACCGCCGCGGAAATCGAGCGCAGCGGGCTTGTCTCTCTGGCGGGGCTGGATAAAGGCTAGGCCGCAGCCCCGCCCGACGGGCCCGACGAGAAGGAGACCGCCATGGGAAACCCGATCCACGACACGCTGCTGGCCGCCCATGCCGGGCGCGACACGGTCTTTCTGCACGTGCCCGAGGGCGGCACGGTCAGCTATGCGGAGTTCCTGGGCCGCGTGGCGCAATTCGCCGGTGCCCTGCGCGCCGAGGGGCTGGAATCCGGCGACCGCGTGGCGCTGCAGGTGAACAAATGCCCCGATGCGCTGGCGCTGATCTTCGGCTGCATCCAGGCGGGGATCGTCTTTCTGCCGCTCAACACCGGCTACACGGCCGAGGAGATCTCCTATTTCGTCGAGAACAGCGGCGCGCGGCTGCTGGTCTGCGCACCGGCGAACCAGCCTGCGCTGCGCCCTGTGGCAGAGGCGGCGGGCGCCGCCTGCCTGACGCTGGGCGCGGAGGGCGCGGGCAGCTTGGCCCGGCGCGCCGACAAAGCGCCGACCGAGGCGCCGGTCACGCCGCGCGCGCCCGATGACATCGCCGCCTTCCTCTATACCTCGGGCACGACGGGCCGCTCGAAGGGCGCGATGCTGACGCAGGACAACCTGCTCTCCAACGCGCTGACGCTGGTCGAGGCCTGGCGCTTCACGGCCCGCGACGTGCTGCTGCACGCGCTGCCGATTTTTCACACACACGGGCTGTTCGTGGCCACCAACGTGATCCTCGCCGCCGGCGCCTCGATGGTGTTCTTCCCGAAATTCGACCCCGACGCGCTGCTGGGCTGGATGCCGCGCGCCACCACGATGATGGGCGTGCCCACATTCTACACGCGGCTGCTGGACGCGCCGAGCTTCACCGCCGAGGCGGCGGGGAACATGCGGCTCTTCATCTCGGGCTCGGCGCCGCTTCTGGCCGAGACGCATCGCCGCTTCGAGGCGCGCTGCGGGCACCAGATCCTCGAACGCTACGGCATGACCGAGACCAACATGAACACCTCGAACCCCCATGACGGCGAACGGCGCGCGGGCACGGTGGGCCTTCCCCTGCCCGGGGTCGAGGTGAAGGTCTGCGACGCGGACGGCACCGAGCTGCCACGCGGCGAGATAGGCGTGCTGGAGGTGCGCGGGCCCAACGTGTTCAAGGGCTACTGGCAGATGCCCGAGAAGACCGCCGAAGAGCTGCGCGCCGACGGGTTCTTCATCACCGGCGACCTCGCCCAGCAGGATGCCGAGGGCTATGTCACCATCGTCGGGCGCAACAAGGACCTGATCATCTCGGGCGGCTACAACATCTACCCCAAGGAGATCGAGAGCCTGCTGGACGACCAGCCGGGCGTGCTGGAATCCGCGGTGATCGGCGTGCCGCATCCCGATTTCGGCGAGACGCCGGTCGCCGTGCTGGTGCCCGAGGCGGGGGCCACGCCCGATCTGGACGCGATCAAAACGACTGTGACAACCGCGCTCGCGCGCTTCAAGCATCCGCGCCACATGGTCGTGGTCGACGCGCTGCCGCGCAACACGATGGGCAAGGTGCAGAAGGCCGCGCTGCGCGAGACCTATAAAGCGCTGTTCACCGGCTGACGCTCAGGCGTTGGGGCACTTGGCAGGCTTGATGTCCAGAAGCGGCGTGCCGTCCACGCAATCCAGCCCGCGCAGCACCAGCGCGTCCCCCTCGCGCCGCAGCAGCCGCACCTGCGACAGGCCGATCGGGTTGGGCCGCACCGGCGAGCGCAGCGAGAACGTGCCGCGCGGCGCGCCGTCGGACTTGCGCGACTGGGTCAGCAGGTCGCGCCGCGACCGGTCGAGCCAGTAGAGCAGGTCGAGCGTCGCGCCCGGCTCCAGCCCTTGCAGCGCCGGCAGGTAGACCGGGTCCAGCACCGCGCGGCATTCGGGCCCGGCCTCGATATCGCCCTGCCGGGGGCAATCCTCGGGACGGGCAAAGGGCGTGCGCAGGCGGCCGATGAAGACCACATGCGCATCCGCCGTCAGCGGTGCCTCGATCCGCGCCTCGCCCGGATCGCTGGGTTCGGTGTCCTGTGTCATGGGACCAGACTGCGCGCTGCGCTGCCGCGGATCAAGCCTCAGAGCCGGTTGGGGTCCAGCGCCGTCGTGATCGTCGCGGGCTCGTCAGGTGCCCGGCCTTGCAGCAGCGCGGCGGCGATGGAGGCAAGGACCGGCGCGGTCTTGATACCATAGCCGCCTTGCCCGGCCAGCCAGAAGAACCCCTCGGCCGCGGCGTCGAAGCCGACCAGCGGGGTCTTGTCGGGTGCGAAGGTGCGCAGCCCGGCCCAGCTGTGCGAGACGCGGGTCACCGGCAGGGTCACGGCCTGCTCGAACCGGTGCAGCCCCTCGGCCAGCACCATGTCATCCGGCCAGGCATCCATCGGCGCGACCGGATCGGCATCGGCGGGCGAGACCAGCAGCTTGCCGGCATCGGGCTTGGCATACCATGTCTCGCCCACCGGCAGCACCATGGGCCAGTCGTCGATCCGCAGATCCTCCGGCACCGGCAGCAGCGCGGCGCTGCGCCGAAGCGGCTGCAGCCCGCGCGGCCGTGCCCGCGCCAGCGCCGCCACCTCGTCGGCCCAGGCGCCCGCCGCGTTGACCAGAACCGGCGCGCTGTAGGTCTCACCCCCCGCGGTGACCTGCCAGTCGCCGTCATGCGCGATGGCGGTGACGCGGGCATTGGTCTCGATCCCGGCCCCGAAGCGCCGAGCGCGCCGCAGGAAGGCGGCCAGCATCCGGTCGGCATCGATATCCTGTGCGCCGGGCTCCAGCCAGGCCGAGGCCGCGCTGTCGGGGCGCAGGATGGGCACACGGTCCAGCGCCGCGCCCGGGCTCAGTTTCTCGACCCCGGCGGCCTCGGCCACGCCGCGGTCCAGCCGCTCGGCCTCGTCGGGCCCGGCGATGTGGAGCACGCCGCGCGGCGACAGGAACGAGGGCTCGTCTAGCAGGTCCGGCGCGGCCAGGAAGGGGGCGGCGAGATCATTGATCGCGCGGATCGTGGCATTGCCGTAATTGCGCACGAAGAGCGCCGCCGACCGCCCCGAGGCCTGCATGCCCGGCCGTGGGTCGGCCTCGAGCAGGATCACCCGCGCCTCGGGTGCGATGCGCCCGGCAAGGCTCGCCCCGGCCATGCCGCCGCCGATGATCAGGATATCTGCGCTGCGTGCCATCTCGCCCCGCCGGTCAGAGGATGACCCGGTGCTCGGCCTGCCCGCGCAGACCGTCCAGATCGGCCACGAAGGTCAGCCCCGCCTGCGGATCCTCGGCCCCCGTGCCGACCGCGGCCGAGGTGGCGAACAGCCGGCCCAGATCCGGGCCGCCGAAACAGGGGCAGCTGATCTGGGTGGCCGGGAAGGGCACGGCGCGCAGGAATGTGCCATCGGACGCATAGCAGGCCACGCGCGAATGGCCCCATTGCGCGTTCCACAGGTTGCCCTGAACATCGACCACGGCGCCGTCCGGGTGCCAGCCATTGTCGGTCAGGTCCACGAACCGCTCGGGCGCGCCCGAAGGCCAGCCCTCGGCATCCAGCGCGACCTTGCGGATCTCGTCGGTCACCGTGTCGGCGAAATAGGCGGTGCTGCCGTCGGGCGCGAAACAGATCGCGTTGGTGATGGTGATGTCGGACAGGATGCGGCGCAACTCGCCGCGATAATAGCGATAGATCGCCCCCGCCCCGGGCGCTGCATCATAGCTCATCGTGCCGATCCAGAACCCGCCGAACGGGTCGGCGCGCCCGTCATTGGAGCGGTTGCCGGGAATGTCGGCCTCCAGATCGACGATATGCTCCTCGGCCCCGGTCTCGAGGTCGAAGACGAAGAGATCGCGCTCGGAGGCCACCAGCAGGCGGTCGCGATCCACCCAGCCCGCGGCCGAGACGGCGCGGTCGAACTGCCAGTGCCGCTCGGCCGTGCCGTCATGTTCGAAAAGCCTGTGCGACAGGATGTCGAACCAGAACAGCGTGCCGCGCTCGGGATGCCAGAGCGGCCCCTCGCCCAGCTGGCATTTCGTCTGCGACAGGATGGCGGTGGTCATCGCGTGTTCTCCCTCCTCGCCCGCGCCGCGCGGCGGGTCCTCGCGCCCGGCTTAGCGCGTCAGGCGGCGACAGTCACCACCCCGCCATCGGCGGCGATGCATTGCCCGGTGATGACGCTGGAGGCCGAGGAGGCCAGGAACAGCACCGGCCCGACCATGTCGACCGGCGTCAGGTGCCGGCCGATGCATTGCCGCTCGAGAAAGGCGCCCAGCGCTTCGGGCGAGGCCCAGAGCCGCATCTGCCGCTCGGTCAGCACCCAGCCCGGCGCCACCGCGTTGACGCGGATGCCGTCGCGGCCGAACTCGCGGGCATGGCCGCGCGTCAGCGCCGTGATCGCGCCGTTGGCCGCGGTATAGGCGGGCATCTCGGCGGCGCCGACCATGTAGCTGATCGAGCTGAAATTCACGATCGTACCGCCGCCCATGCGCTTCATCATCGGCACCACGGCCTGGGTGGCAAAGAAATAGGGCCGCAGGTTGACCGCCAGCGCGGCCTCCCAGTCGGCCTCTTCCATGTCCAGCGTGTCGTGCCGCGCATCATTGGCCACGTTGTTGACCAGCACGCTGATCGGGCCGTGCGCCTCGGCGGCCTCGGCGATGCAGCGGCGCAGCGCCTCGGTGTCGGTCACGTCGCAGGGCAGGAAGAGCGGCCGCGACCCGTGCCGCGCCGCCATCTCGTCGCAGAATTCCGACGCGTCCGAACGCTGGACGAAGGCGACGCGGGCCCCCTGCTCGAGGAAGCCCTCGGTCAGCGCCGCGCCGATCCCCGCACCGCCACCGGTGATGAAGACCGACGCCCCGTCGAGATCCGTGTATCGCTGCTCGCCCATGGTCCGTTTTCCTTTCCCTGTCCGGCGGAACCCCGCGCCCGCCGCGCGCGCAAGGTCGGGCAGGATCGGGAATTTCGCAAGCCCCCGGGAAAGTTGGGGGTGGATTCGGGCCCGGATTTGCGGTCAATTCGGGGCGGCGGAGCATTTGGGAGTCCGGACATGAACTGCGTTTTCGTACAGATCCGCTGCAAGCCCGGCACGGCCTACCGGGTCGCCGGCGACATCGCGCTGCGCGAGATCCATTCCGAGCTCTACTCGACGAGCGGCGAATACGACCTTCTGGTCAAGCTCTACATTCCCGAGGATCACGATATCGGGCTCTACATCAACGACAACCTGCTGGGGATCGAGGGGATCGAGCGGACGCTCACCACCCTGACATTCCGGGCATTCTAGCGGGGCGACCGGCACGGCTCAGGGGCGGCCCCCGGGACAGGGAGGAAGACCACATGACTTTCAAGCGACTGGCCCTGGCCACGGCAGCGGCCGCGGCGCTGGCCACCTCGGCACTGGCCGAGGTGAAGGTGGGCATGATCACGACATTATCGGGCGGCGGCGCGTCGCTGGGGCTGGACGTGCGCGACGGCTTCTTGCTGGCGCTGGAGCAGTCCGGCCGCGACGATATCGAGGTCGTGATCGAGGACGACCAGCGCAAGCCCGACGTGGCGGTGCAGCTGGCCGACAAGATGGTCCAGTCCGAGAAGGTCGACGTGCTGACCGGTATCATCTGGTCGAACCTCGCCATGGCGGTGGTGCCCAGCGTGACCGCGCAGGGCAAGTTCTACCTGTCGCCCAATGCCGGCCCCTCGCAGCTGGCCGGGCGCGGCTGCCACCAGAACTATTTCAACGTCGCCTGGCAGAATGACGCCTTCTACGAGGCCGCGGGCAGCTGGGCCTCGGAAAACGGCATCGGCTCGGTCATCCTGATGGCGCCGAACTACCCCGCCGGCGTGGACGGCATCACCGGCTTCAAACGCTTCTTCGAGGGCACGGTCGAGGACGAGATCTACACACGGCTGGGCCAGACCGACTATGCCGCCGAGATCGCGCAGATCCGCGCCTCGGAGGCAGAGATGCTGTTCTACTTCCTGCCCGGCGGGATGGGGATCTCCTTCATGAAGCAGTATTCCGGCTCGGGCGCCGAGACCCCGGTGATGGGCCCGGCCTTCAGCTTCGACCAGGGGATCCTGGGCGCGATCGGCGAGGCGGCACTCGGCGTGCGGAACACCGCGCATTGGTCGAAGGATCTCGACGTGCCGGGCAATGCCGATTTCGTCGCAGCCTTCGAGGAAGCCTATGGTCGGCTGCCCTCGCTCTACGCGGCGCAGGGCTATGATACCGGGCTGCTGCTGGTATCGGCGGTGGAGACAGCAGATGTCTCCGATCCCGACGCCTTCCGCGCGGCGCTGAAAGCGGCCGATTTCCAGTCGGTGCGCGGGGATTTCGCCTTCGCCGACAACCACCACCCGATCCAGGACATCTACATGCGCGAAGTGGTCAAGGAAGGTGACGTGGTCACCAACCGGATCATCGGAACGGCGGCCACCGAACACACCGATGCCTACGGGCCCGACTGCAACATGTGAGCGCCACCAAATTCCGTGAACGGAATTTGCAAATTTCATGCATGAAATTTGCCCCGCCTGGCGACCGGCGGGGCACATTGCCCGGACCGTCCCAATGACCCTGATCCTGCTCGTCGAACAGGTCCTCAACGGGCTGCAATTCGGCATTATGCTGTTCCTGCTGGCCGCGGGACTGACGCTGATCTTCGGCGTGATGGGGCTGATCAACCTCGCGCACGGGTCGCTCTACATGATCGGGGCCTTCTGCGCGGCGGCGGCCGCCGCCGCCACCGGCTCCTTCCTGCTGGGCCTCGTGGCCGCGCTGGCCGGGGCCGCCGCCGCCGGGGCGCTGATCGAGCTGCTGGTGATCCGCCGGCTCTATGCCCGCGACCACCTGGACCAGGTGCTGGCCACCTTCGCGCTGATCCTGATCTTCTCGGAAGGCACGCGCTGGGTCTTCGGCTCCTTCCCGCTCTATCTCGACGTGCCCGAGGCGCTGGCCGGGCCGGTCACCCTGCCCGGCGGCATCCAGTATCCGCTCTACCGGCTGACCCTCATCGGGGCGGGACTGTCCGTGGCGGCGGGGCTCTTCTGGCTGATCGCGCGCACGAGGATCGGCGTGCAGATCCGCGCCGGCGAGAATGACCGCGAGATGATCGCCGCGCTGGGGGTGGATATCGACCGGCTCTACACCTTCGTCTTCGCGCTGGGGGCGGCGCTGGCCGGGCTGGCGGGCGCGCTGGTGGGCGCGATCCAGTCGGTTCAGGTCGGCATGGGCGAGCCGGTGCTGATCCTGGCCTTCGTCACCATCGTCATCGGCGGCATCGGCTCGATCAAGGGCGCGCTGGTGGGCGCGGTACTGGTCGGGCTGACCGACACGCTGGGCGCGCTCTTCCTGCCCGCGCTGTTCGAGCTGGTCATGGCGCCCGCCGCGGCCACCCAGACCGGCGCCGCGCTGGCCTCGATGGCGATCTACATCCTGATGGCGGGCGTGCTGATCTGGCGGCCGACCGGGCTCTACGGGGCCCGCGCATGAGCCGCGAGACCCTTGTCAACCTCACCATGCTGGCCGGCCTCGTGCTCGTGCCGCTCTGGGCGCTCTGGGCCGACGAGCCCTTTACCATCACGCTGGCCACCCGCGCCGTGATCCTTGCGCTGGCCGCGGCGGGGCTGAACATCGCGCTGGGGATCGGCGGGCTGGTCAGCCTCGGCCACGCGGTGTTCTTCGGCATCGGCGGCTATGCCATGGGGGTGCTGGCCTACCACGCGCAGACCTATACGCCGCTGATGGAGGCACCTGTCCTGATCGAGGGCACCAAGTCCATGCCGGTGATCTGGCTGGTCGCGCTGGTCGCCTCGGCGCTGGCGGCCTTCGTGATCGGGCTCTTGTCGCTGCGCACCTCGGGCGTCTATTTCATCATGATCACGCTGGCCTTCGGACAGATGCTGTTCTTCTTCACCATCTCCTGGGCGCGCTATGGCGGCGAGGACGGGATCTCGATCTACCTGCGCAACGGCTTTCCCGGGCTGAACACGCTGGTGCCGATCCAGTTCTACGCGCTCTGCCTGACCCTGCTGGTGCTGACGCTGGCGCTGACGGCGGCGCTCATGCGCTCGCCCTTCGGGCTGGCGCTGAACGCCGCGCGGCAGGTGCCCGAGCGGGTGCGCGCCGTGGGGCTGGACCCGTTCCGCCTGCGGCTGGCCGCCTTCACCCTGTCGGGCGCCATCACCGGGCTGGCCGGCGCGCTCTTCGCCGATCTCAACCGCTTCGTCTCGCCCTCGATGTTCAGCTGGCAACTTTCGGGCGAGTTCATCGTCTTCATCATCATCGGCGGCACCGCGCGGCTCTTCGGCCCGGTGGTGGGGGCGGTGCTCTTCGTGGCGCTGGAACACTGGCTGGGCGGGATCAGCGCCTATTGGCACATCTGGTTCGGCCTGCTTCTGCTGGGCATCGTGCTGTTCGGCAAGGGCGGCGTGATCGGCATGATCGCCGGGCGGGCACGGACCCATGACTGAGCCGGTTCTGGAGACACGCGGCCTGTCCAAGGCCTTTGGCGCGCTGAAGGCGACCGAGGATGTCTCGGTCGCGCTGCACCCCGGCGAGATCCATGCCATCATCGGCCCCAACGGCGCGGGCAAGTCGACGCTGATCGCGCAGATCTGCGGCGCGCTGGTGCCCGATGCCGGGCAGGTCCGGCTGATGGGGCGCGACGTAACGCGCCTGCCCGTGCCGGCGCGGGCCCGGGCCGGGTTGGCGCGGACCTTCCAGATCAGCCAGCTGGCGATGGAGGACACCGTGCTGCAGAACGCGCTTCTGGGCGCGCTCGGCGCCTCGGGGCGGCCGTGGCGCTTCCTGCGCCCGGCACTGGGGGACCAAAGCTTGCGCGAGAGGGCCGAGGCGGCGCTGGAACGTGTCGGGCTGGCTGCGCAGGCAGCCACGCGCACGGCCGAGCTCAGCCACGGCCAGCGCCGGCAGCTCGAGGTCGCCGTGGCGCTGACGCTGGCGCCGCGCGCCTTCGTGATGGACGAGCCGATGGCCGGGCTGGGTGCCGAGGGCTCGGCCCGGCTGACGCGGCTTCTGGACGGGTTGCGCGCCGAGGCGCCGATCCTGCTGGTCGAACATGACATGGACGCGGTCTTTGCCCTTGCCGACCGGGTCAGCGTGCTGGTCTATGGCCGGGTCATCGCCAGCGGATCGGTCGACGAGATCCGCCGCGACCCGGCCGTGCGCGAGGCCTATCTCGGAGACAGCGCATGACCGCCCTGTTGGAGCTTCGCGACCTGACTGCCCGCTACGGCGCCAGCCAGGCCCTGTTCGGGGTCCGGCTGGAGCTGTCGGCGGGCGAAGTGGTGGCGCTGATGGGGCGCAACGGCATGGGCAAGTCCACCACGGTCAAGTGCATCTGCCGCATGCTGCCCGCGCAGGGGGGCCTGCGCTTCGACGGGCATGACCTGCACGCCCTGCCCTCGCACCGGGTGGCGCGGCTGGGGATCGGGCTGGTGCCCGAGGGCCGGCGCTGCTTTTCCGATCTGAGCGTGTCCGAGAACCTTTCTGCCGCGACGCGGCCGGGCCCCTGGACCGAGGACAGCGTGGGGCAGCTGTTCCCGCGGTTGGCCGAGCGGCGCGGCCAGGTGGCGCGCAGCCTGTCGGGGGGTGAGCAGCAGATGCTGGCCATCGGCCGCGCATTGATGACCAACCCCCGGCTGCTGATCCTCGACGAGGCGACCGAAGGGCTGGCGCCGCTGGTCCGGCAGGAGATCTGGGACGCCATCGCCCGGCTCAAGCGCGAGACCGGGCTGGCCATCCTGATCATCGACAAGTCGCTGAAGGAGCTGCGGCAGGTGGCCGACCGCGCGGTGATCCTCGAACGCGGCCGCTCGGTCTGGACCGGGCCGGTCGAGGCGATCACGCCTGAACTGGCCCAGCATCACCTGGGCGTCTGAGCCGGCCGGCCCGGTGGGGTGGGGCCATCGCCCCGGCCGGCATGGTGGACGGGGCGATCGCCCCGCCCGCCCGCGCGTTCAGGTGACCACGTCCGGGCCGCTGCGCCCGGTGCGGCGCGAGATGCCGGCGATCTCGTCGGCGGCCGCGATCATGTCCGACAGCGCCGCCTGCGGATCCTGGTCCAGCACGTCGGGCGCGGTCTCCAGCTGTTCCAGGTAGACCCGCAGCGTCGCGCCCTGCGTGCCGGTGCCCGACAGGCGGAAGACCACGCGCCCGCCCGAGGTGAAATGGATGCGCAGCCCCTGCCCCTCGGCGCGCGAGCCGTCGACCGGGTCGTCATAGGCGAACTCGTCCGCCTCCGAGACGGTCAGCGGCCCGAAGCTCTTTCCCGGAAGCTCGGCCAGCCGGCCGCGCAGATCATCCATCAGCGCATGGGCGGCCTCGCTGTCCACGGCCTCGTAATCGTGGCGGGAATAGTAGTTTCGCCCGTAGCGCTGCCAGTGGTCGCGCATCAGCTCGGCCACGGATTTCCCCGTCGCGGCGAGGATGTTGAGCCAGAGCAGCACCGCCCAGAGCCCGTCCTTCTCGCGCACGTGGTTCGACCCGGTGCCGGCGCTTTCCTCGCCGCAGAGCGTCACGTCGCCATTGTCGAGCAGGTTGCCGAAGAACTTCCAGCCGGTGGGCGTCTCGAAACAGGCAAAGCCCTTGGCCTTGGCCACCCGGTCGACAGCGGTCGAGGTGGGCATCGAGCGCGCCACGCCCGCCAGCCCGTCGGCATAGCCCGGCGCCAGGTGCGCCAGGTCGGTCAGCACGGCGAGGCTGTCTGAGGGCGAGACATAGCATTTGCGCCCGACGATCATGTTGCGGTCGCCATCCCCGTCCGAGGCGGCGCCGAAATCCGGCGCGCCCGAGCCGTACATGCAGTTCATCAGGTCACGCGCCCAGATCGGGTTCGGATCGGGATGGCCGCGCCCGAAATCCGGCAGCGGCGTGCCGTTCATCACCGTGCCCTCGGGCGCGCCAAGGCGGTTCTCCAGGATCTCGGTGGCATAGGGGCCGGTCACCGCGTGCATCGCGTCGAACCGCATCCGGAAACCGCCGGCGAAAAGTCCGCGCAGCGCGTCGAAATCGAACAGCGTCTCCATCAGCGCGGCGTAATCGGCCACCGGGTCGACGATCTCGACCGTCATGCCGGCCAGCTCTTGGCGCCCCAGTGCCGACAGGTCCACCGGCTCGGCCTCGACCACGTGGTAGCTGTCGATCTCGCGGGTGCGGGCAAAGATCCTGGCGGTGACGGTCTCGGAGGCCGGCCCGCCATTGGGGCCGTTGTATTTCAGGCCGAAATCCTCGTCGATGCCGCCGGGATTGTGGCTGGCCGACAGGATCAGCCCGCCATCGGCCTCGAGGCTGCGGATCAGGTGCGAGGCGGCCGGCGTGGACAGGATGCCCCCCTGCCCGACCCAGCAATGCGCCGCGCCATTGGCGGCGGCCATCTGCAGGATGGTCTGGATCGCCTCGGCGTTGAAATACCGCCCGTCCCCGCCGACGACCAGCCGCTTGCCACGCACGCCGCCGATCCCGTCAAAGATCGACTGGACGTAGTTCTCGAGGTAATTCGGCTCCATGAAGACGCGGGTCTTCTTGCGCAGGCCGCTGGTGCCCGGCTTCTGGCCGTCGATGGGTTGCGTGGAAACGGCTTTGGGCGTCATCGTCGAGGCCTCCTGTGGACAAAGTAATTCTGCGGGTCCGGCTCGGGCGCGCAATCATTCAGGCGGAACAGCACGACGCTTTCCGCGTGGATCTCGGCCGTGGTGCAGGGCTCGCCCGCGCAGGCATCGTCGGCCGTGTCGAAGATGCGGCGCCAGCTTTGCCCCTTGCCCGCCTCGGGCAGGGTCACCGTCTCGGCCGGGCCGGCATTGAACACGACGTAGAGCGCGCCGCGCAGCCGCTCGTAGAGCGGCGTCTCGCGCGCCATGCGCATCTCGGCGCCAAGGATGCGCAGGTCGGGATTGGCCCAGTCCTCGTCCGCCATCCGGCCGCCATCGGTGCGCCGCCAGATCAGGTCGGGCTTGCCGTCGACCAGACGCGGCTTGGCATGCAGGAACCATTTCTGGCGCAGGATCGGGTTCTGCGCGCGCATGGCGATGGCGCGGCGGCAGAAATCGAGGAAATCCGGGTCCATCCCGTCCCAGTTGACCCAGCCCATCGGGTTGTCCTGGCAATAGGCGTTGTTGTTGCCGCGCTGGGAATTGCCCAGCTCGTCGCCGGCAAGGATCATCGGCGTGCCCTGGCTGAACAGCATCGTGGCCAGCATGTTGCGCCGCCGACGGGCGCGACGCCACAGCACCTCGCGATCCTTGGTCACCCCCTCAACCCCGCAATTGTCCGAGCAGTTGTGATCATGCCCGTCGCGGTTGTCCTCGCCATTAGCGTGGTTCTGCTTGTGCGAATAGCTGACCGTGTCCATCAGCGTGAACCCGTCATGCGAGGTCAGGAAGTTGACCGAAGAGGTCGCCCGGCGCCCGTCATGGTCGAATTGCAGCGACGAGCCCGCCACCCGGCTGGCCAGCTTCTTGACCATGTCCGCGTCGCCCCGCCAGAAGCTGCGCACCTGGTCGCGGTACTTGTCGTTCCACTCCCGGAACGGTGCCGGGTAGGATCCCAGCTGGTAGCCGCCATGGCCCACGTCCCAGGGCTCGGCGATCAGCTTGACCTTGTTGAGCACCGGGTCCTGCCGGATGGCGCGGTGGAACGGGCCGTCGCGGTCGAAACTGCCGCCCGACCGCGCCAGCGTACTGGCCAGGTCGAAGCGGAACCCGTCCACATGCATGACCTCGACCCAGTAGCGCAGGCTGTCCATCACCATGCGCAGCACGAACGGGTGGTCCATGTTCAGCGAGTTGCCGCAGCCGGTATCGTTGACATAGTAGCGCCGGTCGTCGGTCAGCCGGTAATAGCTGGCATTGTCGAAGCCGCGGAAGCACAGGGTCGGCCCCATCTGATCGCCCTCGGCGGTGTGGTTGTAGACCACGTCGAGGATGACCTCGATCCCGGCGGCGTGGAACCGCGCGACCATCTGCTGGAATTCCGAGATCTCGCCCACGGACATGAAGCGCGGCTCGGGCGCGAAGAAGCCGTAGGTCATGTAGCCCCAGTAATTCGTCAGCCCGCGCTCCACCAGGAACCGGTCATTGACGAAGGCCTGCACGGGCAGAAGCTCGATCGCGGTGATGCCCAGCCGGGTCAGGTGGTCGAGGATCGGGTCTGACGCCATGCCCAGGAACTTGCCCGCATGGGGCACGTCCGAGCGTTCGGCCGTCAGCCCCTTCACATGGGCCTCGTAGATCACCGTCTCGGTCCATGGGCGGTCGGGCGCATAGCCGCTGGCGCCCCAGGAAAAGGCCGGGTCCACCACGACCGAGCGCGGCATGAAGCGGGCGCTGTCACGGGTGTCGAAGGACAGGTCGGCCTCGGCATGGCCGATCGTGTAGCCATACAGCGCGTTGTTCCACATCGGGTGGCCGGTCAGCTTCTTGGCATAGGGGTCGATCAGCAACTTGTGCGGATTGAACCGGTGGCCGTGGCGCGGCTCGTAGGGGCCGTGCACACGGTAGCCGTATTGCTGCCCGGGACGCAGCCCCGAGATGTAGCCGTGCCAGACATGGCCGTCGCGCTCGGCGAGGTCGATCTCGATCACCTCGGTGCCGGCCTTGTCGAACAGGCACAGGGTGACGCGGGTGGCATGTTGCGAAAAGACGGCGAAGTTCACGCCTTCGCCGTCGAAATTGGCGCCCAGCGGGTAGGGGCGCCCCGATGTCATCTGGTATCCCTCGGTCATTCGGGTCCGGTCAGCCTGTTATAAAGGGCCGCGTAGGCCGCGGCCGACTGGTCCCAGCCCACCGGATGCGCCATCGCGTTGCGTTGCATCTTCGACCACAGCTTGGGTTGGGCGTAAAGATCGCACAGCCCGGCCAGCGCGTCGCGCAGCGCATCCGCCGTGACGGGGTGGAACTGCAGCCCCGTGGCCACCTGCCGGGCCATCGTGGCGGGTGTCGCGGGGATCACCGTGTCGGCCAGCCCGCCGGTCAGCGCCACCACCGGCAGCGTGCCGTAGCGCAGCCCGTAGAGCTGGGTCAGCCCGCAAGGCTCGAACCGCGAGGGCACGAGGATCGCGTCGCCGCCGGCCATCATCCGGTGCGAGAGCGGCTCGTCATAGCCCAGCTTCACGCCGACATTGGGATCGTTGGCCGCCTGCTGGAACGCCGCCTCGAGCCCCGGATCGCCCGAGCCCAGCAGCGCCAGTTGCCCGCCGCGTTCCAGAAATCCCGGCAGCGCGGCCAGCAGCAGGTCCAGCCCCTTCTGCTCGGTCAGGCGCGAGACCACGACCGCCAGCGGGCCCGGCGCCTCGGCCAGGCCGAATTCGTCACGCAGGGCCGCCTTGTTGGCCGCCTTGCCGCGCGGCGCCTTGAACGGCTTGGCCAGGTGCGGGTCGTCGGCCGGCGACCAGACGGTTTCGTCGATCCCGTTGAGGATGCCGACAAAATCCGCCGCCCGCGCGCGCAGCACGCCCTGCAGCCCCATGCCGAAGGCGTCCGTCATCAGCTCGCGCGCATAGGTGGGCGACACGGTGGTCAGCTTGTCGGCATGCACCAGCCCCGCCTTCAGCGCCGAGACCTGCCCGTAATATTCCAGCCCGTCGCTGTGGAAATCGCCCGCGTTCAGACGCAGCGCGGCCATCCGGTCGGCCGGCACCAGCCCCTGGAAGGCGATGTTGTGCACGGTGATGACCGTGCGCACCCGCCCCTTGGCGGGCGAGCGGGCGATGTAATAGGGCGCCAGCCCGCCTTGCCAGTCATGCGCATGCACCACGTCTGGCACCCAGCCCTCGAGCGCGCCATTGGCGATCTCGCAGGCGACCCAGCTGAGCGCGGCGAAACGCTCGGGGTTGTCGGGCCAGTCGATCCCGTCGGCGGTCAGGTAGATGCCAGCACCACGGTCGAACAGGTGCGGCGCGTCCAGAACCAGCAGGTCCAGCCCGCCGGCCCGCCCTTCCAGCACCCGGGCCGGCCCGCCGAAACAGCTGGCGAACTCGGCCACGCCTTGCGCCCCCTCCAGCGCGGCGATCACTGCCGGGTAGCCCGGGATCAGCGTGCGCATCCGGACATCGAACGGGGCCAGCGCCCCCGGAAGGGCCCCCGCCACATCCGCCAGACCGCCGGTCTTGACCAGCGGCACGCATTCCGAGGTAACCGACAGGACGTTCTTCACTGGGCGGCCTCCCACTTGTCGACCATGGGCTGGGTGATCAGCGTGATGCCTTTCTCGGTGACGCGGAAATGCTTGGCATCCGCTTCCGGGTCCTCGCCCACGACAAGCCCCTTGGGAATGACCACGCCACGGTCGATCACGCAGCGGTGCAGCCGCGCCGAGCGGTGCAGCACCACGTCGGGCAGCACCACCGAATGGTCGAGCACCGCGAAGGAATTGGTGTGCACGTTGGTGAACAACAGCGAGTTGCGCACCTCGGTGCCCGAGATGATGCAGCCGCCCGAGATCATCGAGGAAATCGCCATGCCGCGGCGATCCTCCTCGTCATGGATGAACTTGGCGGGCGGCGTCATCTCGGAATAGGTCCAGATCGGCCAGTTGCGGTCCCACAGGTCCAGCGTCGGCGTGAAATCCGTCAGGTCGATATTGGCCTGCCAGAACGCGTCCACCGTGCCCACGTCGCGCCAATAGGCCTCGGCCCCCTCGGCGCGCACGCAGCTGTCGTCGAAGCGATGCGCCATCGCCTTGCCGTTCTTGACGATCTCGGGGATCAGGTCGTTGCCGAAATCATGGCTCGAGGCCTCGTCGGCGGCATCCTTCAGCAGCAGCTCGCGCAGGAAACGCCAGTCGAAGACGTAGATTCCCATCGAGGCCAGCGCCTTGTCGGGATCCTCGGGCGTGGCCGGCGGATCGGCGGGTTTTTCCAGGAACGAGGTGATCTGCCCCGAGGCATCGGTGGCCATGACGCCAAAGGCCGAGGCCTCTTCGCGCGGCACGGTCAGGCAGCCAATCGTCACGTCGGCGCCGGCCTCGACATGCTGCTGGATCATCAGCTCGTAATCCATCTTGTAGATGTGATCGCCGGCCAGGATGACCACGTAGTCGATGTCGTAGCTGTCCACGATATCGATGTTCTGCGTCACCGCGTCGGCCGTGCCGCGATACCACGCCTCGTCGCCCATGCGCTGCGAGGCGGGCAGGATGTCGAGGAACTCGTTGCGCTCGGCCCGGAAGAAGCTCCAGCCGCGCTGGCAGTGGCGGATCAGGCTGTGCGCCTTGTACTGGGTGGCCAGCGCGATCTTGCGGATCCCCGAGTTCAGCGCGTTGGACAGCGCAAAGTCGATGATCCGCGACTTGCCGCCGAAATAGACGGCCGGTTTCACCCGCTTGTCGGTCAACTCCTTGAGGCGCGACCCGCGGCCCCCGGCCAGAACGAAAGCCATGGATCGCTGGCCCAGACGTCTGTGGTCTTGCATGTCGGTCTCTCCTCCCAAGTGGCGGCGTCACTGCGCGCGCCGGTCATTGCTTCTGGAACATCACCACCGAAAGCGGCGGCAGCGCGATCTCTATGGACTGCTCCAGCCCGTCCCATCCCTGCGACGACGTGGTCAGCGGCGCGGCATTCAGACGGTCGCCACCGCCATAGGCGGCCGCGTCGGTGTTCATCACCTCGACCCAGGTGCCGGGCATGGGCACCCCCACCCGCACGCCGTGGCGGTCGACCGGGGTGAAGTTGCACACCACCAGCACGGGCGCGTCGCCCTCCTCGCCGAAGCGCATGAAACTGGACATGGAATGCTGCGGGTCGTTGCCGATCCAGCGGAAGCCGGACGGGTCGCAATCGCGCGCATGCAGCGCCGGCGTCGCGGTGTAGAGCGCGTTCAGATCGCGCACCAGCGCCTGGATGCCGCGATGGTTCTCGCCCTGCAGCGCGTCCCAGTCGAGCGAGACATTGTGGTTCCACTCGCCCCATTGCGCGAATTCGCAGCCCATGAAGAGCAGCTTCTTGCCCGGGTGGCCCCACATGAAACCGTAATAGGCGCGCAGGTTGGCGAATTTCTCCCAGTCATTGCCGGGCATCTTGGACAGCATCGAGCCCTTGCCGTGCACCACCTCGTCATGGCTGATCGGCAGGATGAAATTCTCGGTAAAGGCATAATCGATGCCGAAGGTCATCAGGTGATGATCGTACTGGCGATAGATCGGGTCCTTCTCGATGTATCGCAGCGTGTCGTTCATCCAGCCCATGTTCCACTTGAAGCCGAAGCCCAGCCCGCCGGCATCGACAGGGGTCGAGACCCCGGGAAAGGCGGTGGATTCCTCGGCGATGGTCATGATCCCCTCATGCGCGCCATAGGTCACCGTGTTCATTTCCTTGAGGAAATCGATGGCCTCGTAATTCTCGCGCCCGCCGTCGCGGTTGGGGATCCACTGCCCGTCCTGGCGCGAGTAGTCGCGGTAGAGCATCGAGGCCACGGCATCCACGCGCAGCCCGTCGACATGGTATTCTTCCAGCCAGTAGAGCGCGTTGGCCGTCAGGAAGTTCTTCACCTCGGTGCGGCCGTAATTGTAGATCAGCGTGTTCCAGTCTTGGTGGAAGCCTTCGCGCGGGTCGGAATGCTCGTAGAGATGGGTGCCGTCGAACTGTGCCAGACCGTGCGCGTCCGAGGGGAAATGCCCCGGCACCCAGTCGAGGATCACGCCCAGCCCGGCCTTGTGCGCCGCCTCGACAAGGTCGCGGAACTCGTGCGGCGGGCCGAAGCGGATGGTCGGCGCATAGAGCCCCACCGGCTGGTAGCCCCAGGACCCGTCGAAGGGAAACTCGCTGACCGGCAGGAATTCGAGATGGGTAAAGCCCATCTCGACCGCGTAATCGACCAGCTCGGTGGCCAGTTCGCGATAGCTGAGCGGGCGGTCCTCTTCGACATTGCGGCGCCACGAACCCAGATGCACCTCGTAGACCGAGATCGGCTTGTCGCGCCGGTGCCGCGTGGCACGGGACTGCATCCAGGCGTCATCCTCCCAGCCATAGCCGGTGATGTCGCGCACCACCGACGAGGTCTCGGGCGGGTGCTGGGCGCCGAACGCCACCGGGTCGGCCTTGAGGAATGGGGCGCCGTGCTGCGGGGCGATCTCGTACTTGTAGAGCGCGCCCTCCTCGATCCCCGGCACGAACAACTCCCACACGCCGGTGGTGCCGCGGCTGCGCATCGGGTGGCGCCGCCCGTCCCAGACGTTGAAATCGCCCACGACCGAGACGCGCACCGCATTGGGCGCCCAAACCGCGAAATGCGTGCCCGCAACCCCGTCGATCTCGGTCACATGCGCGCCCAGCACGTCCCAGAGCCGGCGATGCGTGCCCTCGCCGATCAGGTATTCGTCCATCTCGCCCAGCACGGGGCTGAAGCGATAGGGATCGTCGAAGGTCCATGTCCGCCCACCGCCGAACGTGGCGCGCAGCTTGTAGCCGGCCTTGGAATTGGGGATCTGCCCGCCGAAGACCGGCCCGTCCAGCCGCGGCACCTCGACCGTCTTGCGCCCGGCGATCGCCTCGAGCGTGATGGCGTCGGGCACCATCGCGGTGACATAGGCCTTGCGCTTGACGACATGCTTGCCCAACGCATCGAAGGGCGCCGGGTGCCTCGCCTCCTTGAGCAGCGCGATGTCCTCTTGCGTCAGATGCGGCGGCAGATCTGCGGTGGTCATGGCGCTGTCTCCGGTCTGGTCCCGCGCGGATCCGCGCGGGACTTTGTTTCGTCACGTTACGCGACTGTCGGTCAACTTGCTGATCAAATCAACAGTTAGCGCTAACGGAAGTCGCGAATTGTGGCATTCACGCGTCGGTCAGCCGGCCGATCAGGAAACCGTTTGCGCCCAGCGACAGGGTTTTCCCCGAAATCTCCGCCGCCTGCGCCAGAAGCGGTTTCGCCGCACCGGTCAGCGAGACCTTCACCGACTCGGCCGACAGGTTGAAGACGCAGAGCACGTCGTCGCCCCGCGTGTAGGCCAGCACCGGCTCGGGCATGTCGAGGAAGCGCATCCGGCCCAGGTGCAGCGCCTGCTCGCGCCGGCGCAAGGCCAGCATCTCGCGGTAGAAGTTCAGCACGCTGTCCGAATCGCCTTGTGCCGAAACGGCCCGCGCCGCCTGCGGCGCCTTGACCGGCAGCCAGGTCTGGTTGGCCTGCGAGAACCCGGCATTGGGCGCATCGGCGGCCCAGGCCATGGGCGTGCGGCAGCCGTCGCGGCCCTTGGAGGCGGGCCAGAAATTGATGCCCTCGGGGTCGGTCAGCTCGTGGAATTCCAGCTCGGTATCGACCTGGCCCAGCTCTTCGCCTTGGTAGATGCAGACCGAGCCCTCGAAGGAGAGCAGCATCGCGGCGGCCTGCTTGGCCAGCGCGTCCTGGTCCTTGGAGTGCTTCAGCCAGCGGCCCACATGGCGCGGCACGTCGTGATTCGAGAAGGCCCAGCACGGCCAGCCATTGGGCGCCTTGTAGAAGAACTCCTCGATCCGGCTGCGGAAATGCGCGGGGCTGAAATCCGGGCCCAGCATCTCGAAGGAATAGGCCATGTGCAGGCGATGCC
Organism: Pseudoponticoccus marisrubri; assembly: GCF_001482405.1. Lineage (GTDB taxonomy): Bacteria > Pseudomonadota > Alphaproteobacteria > Rhodobacterales > Rhodobacteraceae > Pseudoponticoccus > Pseudoponticoccus marisrubri. The sequence continues at coordinate 312,504 of NZ_LPXO01000004.1, read as the reverse complement.
CGCTGGTATACTGGCCCATCAGCTCGATCGAGTGATGGCTGTCGCCGACCTCGCCCACCATGGCGCGGCCCTCGTACTCGTCCAGCAGCGCGCGCATCCGCGCCAGGAAGCCCAGGTTCTCGGGCTGGTTCTTGGCGAACAGGCAATACTGCATGTCATAGGGCTTTGCCGCGTCCTGCGCCCAGGGCAGGTAGTTGGCGGGATTGTCGCGCAGCAGCTTGTCGTGGAAGTAGAAGTTCACCGTGTCCAGCCGGAACCCGTCGACGCCACGATCCAGCCAGAATCGCATGGTCTCCAGCAGGAAGTCCTGCACCTCGGGGTTGTGGAAGTTCCAGTCGGGCTGTTCCTTCAGGAAGTTGTGGAAATAGTACTGCCGGCGGCGCGGCTCCCATTCCCAGGCGCCGCCGCCAAAGATCGCCAGCCAGTTATTGGGCGGCGTGCCGTCGGGCTTGGGGTCGGCCCAGACATACCAGTCGGCCTTGGGGTTGTCGCGCGACGACCGCGATTCGACGAAATAGGGATGCTCGTCCGAGGAATGCGACAGCACCTGGTCGATGATGACCTTCAGCCCCAGCGCATGCGCCTTCTCGACCATGGCGTCGAAGATCTCGAGCGTGCCGAAGGCCGGGTCGATGCCGGTATAGTCCGACACGTCATAGCCCATGTCCTTCATCGGCGAGGGGAAGACCGGCGACAGCCAGATCGCGTCCACGCCCAGCGACGCCACGTGTTCCAGCTTTTCGGTGATCCCGGCCAGGTCGCCCACCCCGTCATTGTCGGCATCCATGAAGGAGCGGGGATAGATCTGGTACGTGACGGAGCCCCGCCACCAATCGTCATTCTGCGGCATCTGCGTCCCTTTCGAGCTGTGAGGTCTCGTTTCGTGAATGTTAGCCCTAACGTTCCGGCCCTCATGCGCCATCGCCCCTACGGCATGCAAGCGCGAATCCCCGCCTTCGGCAGCCGCGCGCGCCGGAATCCGCCCAGCCGGGCGGCTCAGCGCCTGCCGCGGTCGGCCATGGCGTGGACCAGCGTGGCGCCGAACTCCACCCAGGCGCTGCGAAGGCCGGTCAGGACCTCGCCATGCCGGTCTACCGGCGCGACGGGCAACCCCTCGGGCGAATCGTCCAGCAGCGCCTCGGCCACGGCCATGCCGAACACGGTGCCCGGCGCGATGCCGCGCCCCGAATAGCCGAAAACCGCGTAGGCGCCCGGCCCGAACCCCACGATCTTGGGCACGTGGTCGGCGGTCATGGCGATGCGCCCCTGCCAGGCATGGCCGAACCCAACCGGGCCGAGATCGGGGAACAGCCGGCGCAGCAGCCGCCCGGCCCAGGCGGCATGCACGGCGCGGCCGGGCCCGGTGACGTTGCCCATGCCGCCCACGATCAGCCGCCCGGCCCGGTCCATCCGGACCGAGGACATGATCAGCCCGGTATCCCAGCAGCCCTCGCCGCCCGGCAGGATCCGCGCGCGCTGCGCCGCGCTCAGCGGGGCCGTGGCGAACTGGCTGAAATGCACGGTGGTGAAGCGCGGGCGCACCGCCCCGGACAGCCCCTGATGATAGGCGTTGGTCGCCACCAGCAGGCGGCGTGCCCGTACCTGCCCGCCGGGGGTCTGCACCTCCCACTGTCCCTCGCGCCGCGCCACGCCTGTGGCGGGCGTGTGTTCGAAGAGCTGCGCGCCGTGATCGCGCGCCGCCCGGGCCAGCCCTGCGCAATAGGCCAAGGGTTGCACGGTGCCCGCACGCGGGTCGAACAGCGCGCCATGATAGACCGGGCTGCCCACGCGCTCGGCCGTCTCCTCCGCATCCAGCAACCGGATCGGCGCGCCGTGGCGGTTGCCCTGCCGCGCGCGCTCGGCCAGGTCCGACACCGCCCCGGCGCTGTGGGCCAGGTGCAGCGTGCCGGCGCGCACCGGCTCGCAGGCGATGTTTTCGGCCTTGATCGTGTCGAAAACCCGGTCGGGCGCCGCCCCCAGCGCCGCGGTCAGCCGGTGGCCGGCCTCTTCCCCCATGACCTCGGCGATGCTGTCGGGCGGCAGCCAGAGCCCGGCATTGACCAGCCCGACATTGCGCCCCGAGCCGCCGAACCCGATGCTTTGCGCTTCGCACAGCGCGACCGAGGCCCCCCGCCGCGCCGCGGCCAGCGCCGCCGAGCAACCGGTGAAGCCGCCGCCGATCACCGCAAGGTCCACGTCGAGATCGCCGGCCAGCGGCGCGGCGGCAAACCGCTCCTCGGCGCTGTCCTGCCAGAGCGAGGGGCCGGTCATGTGCCCGGCCGACAAGATGGGGTCACGCTGTGCATGATCGCCACCCTACGCACGTGGCGCCGCCTGTCCATGGGGTGCGGCGCCGCCCGGGGGCTCAGGGGGCGGCGTTGGGAAAGAACAGCTGCTGCCCGTCGACCCGGTAGCCCGCGATGGCCGCCTGCCCCGCCTCGGAGAGCACCCAGTCGACGAAGCGCTGCGCCGCCGCCGCGCGCACGCCGGGATGGCGCGCGGGGTTCACCGCGATGATGCCGTACTGGTTGAACAGCGCCGGATCGCCCTCGACCAGCACACGGTGATCGCTTTTGTTGGCAAAGCTGATCCAGGTGGCGCGGTCGGTCAGCACATAGGCGCCCATGGCGACCGCCGCGTTCAGCGTGGCGCCCATGCCGGAACCGGTCTCGCGGTACCAGTCGCCCGAGGCGGCGGCCAGATCGACCTCCAGCGGCGCCCAGAGCCGCTGCTCGGCCATATGCGTGCCGCTGTCATCCCCGCGCGAGGCAAAGGGCGCACCCGCCGCCGCGATCCGCTCCAGCGCCGCGCCGGCCTGCGACAGGCCCGCGATGCCGGCGGGATCATCCGCGGGGCCGACGATAACGAAATCATTGTACATCACGTCATGCCGGGCGATCCCGTGCCCCTCGGCGACAAAGGCCTCCTCGGCGGCGCGCGCATGCACGAAGAGCACGTCGCCATCGCCGCGCGCCGCGTTGCGGATCGCCTGCCCCGTGCCCACGGCCACCACGCGCACCTCGATGCCGGTCGCCGCCTCGAAGCCGGGCAGGATCGCGTCGAACAGCCCCGAATTCTGCGTCGAGGTGGTCGATTGCACGAGGATCACGTCCTCCTGCGCCATGGCCGGCCGCGCCAGCAGCGTGGCGGCCAGCAGGGCCATCAGCATGTGTCGGATCATGTCAGTCCTTCCTTCCGTCCCGATATTCCGTATCCCGCGGCACGTAGAGCCGCCCGTCCAGCCAGGCCTGCGCGGGGGCCGAGCGCGGGGCGTTCAGCAGCTCGGCCGCCGGGCCGGCCTCGGCCACCCGCCCGGCCTGCAGGAAGACCGCCCGGTCGCCCAGCCGTCGCGCCTGCCCGGCATCATGGGTGACCAGCACCACCGTCACCCCGCGCGCACGCGCCGCGCGCACCAGCGACTCGACCGCCAGCGTGGCGGCGGGGTCGAGGCTGGCGCTCGGCTCGTCCAGAAACAGCACCGCGGGGTCGGTGACCAGCGCGCGCGCCATGGCCAGCCGTTGCTGCTCGCCCCCGGACAACAACCGCGCCGGGCGACGGGCCAGCGCGGCCAGACCGGCCAGCTGCAGCCCCTCGTCGATCCGGGCGCGCCGCGCTGCCCCCGTGAACCCCGCGACGCCGAGGGCAAAGCGCAGGTTGCTCCGCACCGAGCGGCGCAGCATCACCGGGCGTTGGAACACCATCGCCTCGCGCCCGCCTGCCCGGGTCACGCGGCCGGCGCTGGGCCGGATCAGCCCGTGCAGCAGGCGCAGCAGCAGGCTCTTGCCCGCGCCGTTGGGGCCGAGGATCACGGTGCACTGCCCGGCCGCGATATCCAGGTCCACCCCGTCCACCAGCCGGCGGCCGCCGGTCGCATAGACCAGCCCGCGTGCGCGCAGCGCCGGCATCGCAGGGGCTTCAGACATTGGCCGCGCGCGCCGCCGACAGCCGGACGGTCATGGCCAGCGCGTTGACCAGCAGCGCCAGCCCCAGCAGGACCACGCCAAGCGCCAGCGCCAGCTGCAGGTTGCCCTTCGAGGTCTCGAGCGCGATCGAGGTGGTCATCACTCGGGTGACATGGTTGATGTTGCCGCCCACGATCAGCACCGCGCCCACCTCGGCCACGGCGCGGCCGAACCCGGCCAGCGCCACGGTGATCAGCGCAAAGCGCGCATCCCAGAGCAGCGCACCCACCCGGTCGAGCGGGCCCACCTGCATCGAGGCAAACTGCTCGGCATATTCGCCCATCAGGTCCTCGGTGACCTGCCGGGTCAGCGCGGCAACAATGGGGGTAACGAGGATGGTCTGCGCGACGATCATTGCGGTCGGCGTGTAGAGCAGCCGCAGCGGCCCCAGCGGCCCCGAGGCCGAGAGCAGCAGGTAGACGGTCAGCCCCACCACCACCGGCGGCAGCCCCATCAGCGCGTTCAGCAGCACCGCCAGCGGCAGGCGGCCGGGAAAGCGGAAGGCGCCGGTCACGGCGCCCAGCGGCAGCCCGATCAGGCAGGCCAGCGCGACCGAGGTCAGGGTGACGCGCAGCGACAGGCCGACGATCTCGACCAGCGCCGGGTCCCATCGCGCGATGAGCCCGACCGCTTCGCCCAGCACGCCTCCGAATCCCTGCATTCCGCCGCATGTCCCTGTCTTGCCCCGGCCATACCGCAATTCGGGGGGGAATCCATCCCGCGCGCGACGCCTGCGGGCCGGGACCGTCAGCCCGTCGCGTCGGGCAGGCCGGGCACCGGGCCGGGCTGCACGGGCGCACCGGCCTCCTGCACGCCGGGCGCTGGCATCGAAACCGGGCCGTTCGGTGTGTCCACGGTGATGCGCCGCAGGTGCGGATGGGCCGAGAGCCCCGCCATGTCATTGACCCGGGCCAGTGCGATCTGCGCGCCGGCCAGGATCTCGACCGCGTCCTCGGCGCGCATTCGCGCGAAGGCAGTGGCGACCAGCGCGTCGGTCCGGTCGCGGTTCTGCACCCGCGCCACATTGGTGGCAAAGCGCGGATCGGTGCCCAGCGCGGCATCGCCCAGGAACACGGAGCAGAGCGTCCGCCATTCGCGGTCGCTCTGGATCGAGATCAGGATCGGCGGGCCGCTTGCGGGGTGGAAGACGCCGTAAGGTGCAATCGAAGGATGCGCCAGCCCGACGCGGCGCGGCGTTTGCCCCGCCTCGTGGTTCAGCAGCGGCACGGTCAGCCAGTCGGCCATCACGTCGAACATCGAGACCGACAGCCGCGCGCCCTGCCCCGTGACACCGCGCCGGATCAGCGCTTCGAGAATGGCGGCATGGGCCGTGGCGCCGGTGGCGATATCGACGACCGAGACCCCGACACGGGCGGGTTCCTCCGGACCGCCGGTGATCGAGCAGAGCCCGGATTCGGCCTGAATCAGCAGGTCATAGGCCTTGCGCTCGGCCATCGGCCCGTCCTCGCCATAGCCCGAGATCGAGCAGGAGATCAGCCGCGGATCAGCGGCGTGCAGACGGTCGAGATCGAAGCCCAGCCGGCCCAGCGCACCGGGCTTGAGGTTCTGGATCAGAACGTCGGCCCCGGCGATCAGCTCGGCCAGCGGGGCGCGGCCCGCCTCGGACGCAAGGTCGAGCGCCACGCTTTCCTTGCCGCGGTTGAGCCAGACGAAATAGCTCGACTGCCCGGCGGCGGCCGTGTCGTAGCCGCGGGCGAAATCGCCCTCGGGGCGTTCCACCTTGACCACATGCGCGCCGGCATCGGCCAGCCGCGCGCTGGCAAAGGGGGCGGCGACCGCCTGTTCCACGGCCACCACCTCCAACCCCTCGAGCGCGCGCATCAGAAGGACCTCGGCAGGCCGAGCACGTGCTCGGCCACGTAGGACAGGATCAGGTTGGTCGAGATCGGCGCCACCTGGTAGAGCCGCGTCTCGCGGAACTTGCGCTCCACGTCGTACTCGGTGGCAAAGCCGAAGCCGCCATGGAATTGCAGGCAGGCATTGGCCGCCTCCCAGCTGGCCTTGGCCGCCAAGTACTTGGCCATGTTGGCCTCGGCGCCGCAGGGCTGGCCGGCATCGTAGAGCGCGCAGGCGCGGAAGCGCATCAGGCTGGCGGCCTCGGTCTCGATATAGGCCTCGGCGATGGGGAACTGCACGCCCTGGTTCTGCCCGATGGGCCGGCCGAAGACCTGCCGTTCGCTGACATAGGCGGTGACCTTGTCGGTGAACCAGTAGCCGTCGCCGATGCATTCCGCCGCGATCAGCGCGCGCTCGGCATTGAGCCCGGTCAGGATGTACTTGAAGCCCTGCCCCTCTTCGCCGATCAGGTTCTCTTCGGGGATCTCGAGATTGTCGAAGAACAGCTCGTTGGTCTCGTGGTTGACCATGTTGGCGATGGGCTTGACCTGCATGCCACTAGCCATCGCCTCGGCCACGTCGACGAGGAAGATCGACAGGCCGTGGGATTTCTTGGCCACGTCGGTGATCGGCGTCGTGCGGGCCAGCAGGATCATGTAGTCGGAATGCTGCACGCGGCTGATCCAGACCTTCTGCCCGTTCACCACCCAGCGGTCGCCGCGCCGGACGGCGGTGGTCTTGAGCTGGGTGGTGTCGGTGCCGGTGGTGGGCTCGGTCACGCCCATGCTCTGCAGGCGGATCTCGCCGCTGGCCAGGCGCGGCAGGATGCGCGCCTTCTGCGCCTCGGAGCCGTGGCGGACCAGCGTGGTCATGTTGTACATCTGGCCGTGGCAGGCGCCGGAATTGCCGCCGGCGCGGTTGATCTCTTCCATGATCACGCTGGCCTCGGTCAGGCCGAGCCCTGAGCCGCCATAGTCCTCGGGGATCAGCGCCGCCAGCCAGCCCGCGCGGGTCAGCGCATCGACGAAGGCCTCGGGGTAGCCGCGCTCGGTATCGACCTTGCGGTGATACTCGGGCGGGAACTCGGCGCAGAGCGCGCGCACGCCGTCGCGGATGTCCTGGTAGGGGTCGTCGAGAGGGGTCATGGGGCAGCTCCGTCGCGGTTGCCCCGTTCTAGCCCGGCCCCGAGGCGCGGTGCAAACCGGGACCGGCGGATGGGGGCGCTGCCCCCGGCGCTGCGCGCCTCCCCCGGAGTATTTGTGGAAAGATGAAAGAGCGGGACGGTGCCCTTCGGCTCAGCGGCCGGGCTGGCCCAGATCCTCGATAATCGGGCAGTCGGGGCGGTGATCGCCGCTGCAGGCCTCGACGAGGCGCGCGAGCGTGGCGCGCATGCCCTGCAGCTGTGCGATCTTGTCGTCGATCCGGGCGAGGTGATCCTCGGCCACCTGCTTGACCTGTGCGCTTTCGCGGTGGTCATCCTCATAGAGCGCGAGCAGCGTGCGGCAATCCTCGATCGAGAAGCCGAGCGCCCGGGCGCGACCGAGGAAGGTCAGCTTGTGCAGGTCGCTGTCGCGAAAGCTGCGATAGCCGTTGGCGCCGCGGCGCGGGGTGACGAGGCCGATCTCCTCGTAGTAGCGGATGGTCTTGGCCGGCAGGCCCGAGGCCCGGGCCACGTCGCCGATATTCATGACGTCTCCTTTCATTCGGCCGGGGCGGCGCGCAGCCCGTCCGGGGCCGGCGCGGCGGTCTCTGCCTCGGGCAGGAGCGGCGCGACGCGGCGCAGACGCAGCGCGTTGCTGAGCACGAAGACCGAGGAGAGCGCCATGGCGCCCGCCGCGAGCATCGGCGAGAGCAGCAGCCCTGTCGCGGGATAGAGCAGGCCCGCCGCCACCGGGATCAGCGCGGTATTGTAGGCGAAGGCCCAGAACAGGTTCTGGCGGATATTGGTCATGGTGCGGCGCGAGATCTCGACCGCGTTGGCCACGCCGCGCAGGTCGCCCGACATCAGCACCACGTCCGCCGCGTCGATGGCGATATCGGTGCCGGTGCCGATGGCGATGCCCACATCCGCCTGCGCCAGCGCCGGCGCGTCGTTGATCCCGTCGCCCACGAAGGCCAGCCTGCGGCCGCTGCCGGCCAGGTCGCGCAGCGTCGCCACCTTGCCTTCGGGCAGCAGGTCGGCGCGAACATGGTCGATGCCGGTCTCGGCGGCGATGGCGCGCGCGGTCTCGGCCCGGTCGCCGGTGATCATCGCCACCTCGATCCCGCTGGCCTTGAGCGCCGCGATGGCAGCGCGGCTGGAAGGCTTGACCGGGTCGGCCACGCCGAGCACGGCCGCCGCCACCCCGTCGACGGCCACGAAGAGCGCGGTGCGCCCGCGTGCCGCGAGCCCATCGGCCGCGCCTGCGAGCGCGGAGAGCTCGATGCCGTGGCGCGCCATCAGCCGGGCGGCGCCCACGATGACGCGCTGCCCGTCGACCTGGGCGGCCACGCCGAAGCCGGGCGCGGAGGTAAAATCGCTGGCCGTCCGGCGCGGCACGTCCTCGCGCTCTGCCGCGCGCAGGATGGCCCGGGCCACCGGATGTTCCGAGCGCGCCTCGACCGCGGCGACGAGGCCGAGGATGCGGGCGCGATCCTGCCCCTCGGCGCAGATGAGGTCGGTCAGCTCTGGGCGGCCCTCGGTCACCGTGCCGGTCTTGTCCAGCGCGACGATCCCCACGCCGGACAGGGCTTGCAGCGCGTCGCCCTTGCGAAACAGCACGCCCAGCTCGGCGGCGCGGCCGGTGCCCACCATGATCGAGGTGGGCGTGGCCAGCCCCATGGCGCAGGGGCAGGCGATGATCAGCACCGAGACCCCGGCCACCAGAGCCAGCGTCAGCGCCGGGTCGGGGCCGAAGACCAGCCAGGCCAGAACGGTCAGCGCCGCCGTCGCCAGGACGGCGGGCACGAACCACAGGGTGATGCGGTCGACGAGCCCCTGGATCGGCAGGCGCGCGCCCTGCGCCTCCTGCACCATGCGCACGATCTGGGCCAGCACCGTGTCGGCGCCGACCCGCGTGGCGCGGAAGGTCAGGCTGCCCGCGCCGTTCACCGTGCCGCCGGTGACCGCGTCGCCGGCCGCCTTGTCCACCGGCAACGGCTCGCCGGTCAGCATGCTTTCGTCGACATGGCTCTGGCCGTCGACCACCTCGCCATCGGTGGCGATGCGTTCGCCCGGGCGGACGAGGATCAGGTCGCCGGGCTGGAGCTGCGCGATCGGGCGCTCTTCGGGCTGGCCGTCGCGCAGGACGCGGGCGGTGTTCGCGCGCAGGCCCAGGAGCTTGCGGATCGCCGCGCCGGTGCGGCCCTTGGCGCGCGCCTCGAGCGTGCGGCCCAAGAGGATCAGCACGACAATCACCGCCGCGGCCTCGAAATAGACGGCACGTACCGCCTCGGGCAGCAGGCCCGGCAGGAAGGTCGCGACCATCGAATAGGTGAAGGCCGCGCCCGCGCCGAGCGCGACGAGGCTGTTCATGTCGGGCGCGCCGCGCAAGAGGGCCGGCACGCCGCGGCGGAAGAAGATCCGCCCCGGCCCGGCAAGGATCGCGGCGGTCAGCGCGGCCTGCAGCATCCAGCTGTCCTGCAGCCCGATCGTGGCGGCGATCCAGTGATGCAGCGCGGGCACCGCGTGGCCGCCCATCTCGACCAGGAAGACCGGCAGGGCCAGAAGCGCTGCAATCCAGGTGGACCGGCGCAGCGCCTCGGCCTCGGCATCCCGGCGCCCGTCCGGATCGAGCGGCGCGTCGGCCTCGGCGACCTGTGCCGGGTAGCCGGCGGCGGTGCTCGCGGCGGCCAGCGCCTCGGGCGTGGTCGCGCCCTGCGCATGGCTGACTTGCGCGGTCCCGTCGGCAAGGTTGACCGAGACCTCGCGCACCCCGGGCACGGCCCGCAGCGCCCGGTCGACGCGGCCCACGCAAGAGCCGCAATTCAGCTTCTCGACCTGCAGGCGGGTGGTGGCGGCCCGGGCCGGGTAGCCCGCCTCGTCCAGCGCGGCCAGCCCGGCCGACAGCGCCTCGGGCGAGGCGGCAGTGAGGCGGACACTGTCATCGGCGAGGTTCACCGAGACATCGTGCAGCCCCTCCACCGCGCCCAGCGCCCGGGTCACGCGGCCCGCGCAGGAGGCGCAGGACATGCCCTCGACCGACAGGGTCAGGCTGCGTGGTTCGGTCATGGAACTCTCCATTGCAAGCGTGGTGCACTTGCATATGGGGGTTCCAGCCACTGGAAGGTCAAGGCCCGGGCATCGGCTCCATGCCCCCGGGCCCGGACGGGATGTCGCACCGAATGCCATCTCCCCGCCCCGCCGGCGCGTGACGACCGTTGCCAAGGGCAAAAAGTCTTCATGAAAGACTTTTCCAAATTCCATGCATGGAATTTGCCCGCGCGGGAGGGTTCAGGTGTTGAACAGGAAATGCAGGACGTCGCCGTCCTTGACCTCGTAGGCCTTGCCCTCGGCGCGCATCTTGCCGGCCTCCTTGGCCGCCGCCTCGCTGCCGGCGGCCACGTAATCGGCAAACCCGATGGTCTCGGCGCGGATGAAGCCCTTCTCGAAATCGCCGTGGATCACGCCGGCGGCCTGCGGGGCGAGCGTGCCTTCCGGGATGGTCCAGGCGCGTGCCTCCTTGGGGCCGACCGTGAAATAGGTCTGCAGCCCCAGCAGCGCATAGCCCGCCTTGATCAACCGGTCGAGCCCGGCCTCTTCGAGCCCCAGCTCGGAGAGGAATTCCTGCGCTTCCTCGGCGTCGAGCTGGCTGATCTCTTCCTCGATCTGGGCCGAGATCACCACGTGGCTGTTGCCCTGCGCCGCGGCCATCTCGGCCACGCGGGCCGACAGCGCATTGCCCTCGGCCGCGTCGCCCTCATCGACATTGCAGACATAGAGCACGGGCTTGGTGGTCAGCAGTTGCAGCATGCGCCAGGCCTTGAGGTCATCCTCGGCCACCTCGACGCTGCGGGCGGGTTTGCCCTCTTCCAGCGCGGCCATGGCGGCCTTCATCAGCCGTTCCTGCTGCACCGCCTCCTTGTCGCCACCGCGCACCTTGCGCACGATGTTCTGCAACCGCTTCTCGATCGATTCCATGTCGGCGATGATCAGCTCGGTCTCGATCGTCTCGGCATCGGCCACCGGGTCGACGCGCCCGTCCACATGGGTCACGTCCTCGTCCTCGAAGCAGCGCAGCACGTGTGCGATGGCGTCGACCTCGCGGATATTGGCCAGGAACTGGTTGCCCAGCCCCTCGCCCTTGGAGGCGCCCTTCACCAGACCCGCGATGTCGACGAAGGTCATCCGCGCCGGGATGGTCTGCTTCGACTTGGCCATCGCGGCCAGCTGGTCAAGCCGCGCATCCGGCACCGCCACGTCACCCACATTGGGCTCGATCGTGCAGAACGGGAAGTTCGCCGCCTGCGCGGCCGCCGTGCGGGTCAGCGCGTTGAACAGTGTGGATTTGCCGACATTCGGCAGCCCCACGATCCCCATGCGAAATCCCATCCGACAGCCCCTTTCCTTGCGTCCCGCGCCCTATAGGCAGGGGCGCGGCGGAACGCAAGACAGCGCCCCGCCACGGGCCGGTCGGCTCAGCCGTACTGGTTGGGGCCCGGCTCGGGCGTCTTGGCGAACCAGACGATCAGCACGATCACGCCGATCACCGGCACGAGGATCAGCAGGTACCACCAGCCCGACTTGCCGATATCGTGCAGCCGGCGCACGCCGATGGCGATACCGGGCACCAGCGTCGCCAGCGAGAAGAGGCTGCTGAGCAGCTGCATGTTCGAGAACAGCATCGCGTCGATCAGGCTCAGCAGGATCGAGACCCCGATCAGGCAGAGCACCGCCTTCCAGTATTCACCGCGATTCGAGCGGCCCTCGAAATTGATGTAATTGCTAAAGAATAACTGAACGGCTTCGCCGTAGCCGACATCGCGGCGATAGCCCGACGAGGCCTCCATATCCATTGCGCTCATAATTCCTGTCTCCGGTCAAAGGTGATGCGTGAACCGGGCCGGCCCTCGGGCGCGGCCCCTGCGCCCAAGGAAACATCCCGCGGCCCCGGCCCGCAATGGCAAAGTGGCCGCGCCGGGGTCGGGTATTCCTCCAGCCCGCGCAGACCCGCTCAGGCCGCGCGGCGGCTGCCCGCCGCATCGCCCGGCACCATGGCGGCGCCGTGCCGCCAGAACCGCGCCATCATCAGCGCCGCCGCCACGGCCAGCCCCAGCGCGAGGCCGAACCACACGCCCATGCCGCCCCAGCCCAGCGGAAAGCCGAAGACCCAGGCCGCCGGCATGCCCACGCCCCAGTAGGACAGCGCCGCCATCAGCATCGGCACCCGCGTGTCCTGCAGCCCGCGCAGCAGGCCCAGGTGCAACACCTGCGCCGCGTCCACCAGCTGGAACAGCGCCGCCATGGCAAGGAATCCCCGCCCGGCCTGCAGGATCGCCGCGCGGGCGGGATCCTCGGGGTCGAGGAAACCGGTCATCAGCAGGTCCGGCACGGCGAGGAAGGCGAGGATCGACACCGCCACCCCTGCCCCGCCCAGCGCCACCACCACGCGGGCCCCACGCAGCAGGTGATCGGCATCGCGCCGGCCCAGCGCCGTGCCCGCCCGCACGGTGGCGGCGTTGGACAGGCCCAGCTGCACCATGAAGGTCGCGGTCGAGATCTGGATCGCGATGCCATGGGCGGCCAGCGGGATCGTGCCCAGCCAGCCCATCATTACCGAGGAGCCCGCGAAGAGCGCCACCTCGGCCAGCGTGGTCAGCCCGATCGGCAGGCCCAGCGCAAAGACCCGGCGGAACATCTCGGCATCGGGTTTCCAGAAGCGCACGAAAAGCTGGTGCTCGGGCAGCTTGCGCAGCGCGTAGAGCACGACAAGGATGATCGACACGATCTGCACCAGCAGCGAGGCCAGCGCCGCACCGATGATGCCCAGCTCGGGCGCGCCGAAATGACCGAAGACCAACACGTAATTCGCCGCCGCGTTGGCCAGCGCGGCCACCAAGGTGATCCACAGCACCACGCGCGTGTGCTCCAGCCCGGCCAGGTAGTTCTTGAGCACCATCACCCAGAGCGCGGGCAGCATGCCCCAGCCGGCGACACGCAGGTAGGCCTGCGACAGCCCGGCCACGGCCTCGGTCTGGCCCAGCCACAGCAGGATCGGCCCCGAGAACCACAGGATCGGCAGCACCAGCGCCGAGTACAGGATCGACCACCACAGCGCCATGCGCGTGGCGCGGCGGATCAGCACCTCGTCCTGCTGCGCGGCGAAGGCGGCCACCATGGGCATCACTGCCCAGGCAAAGCCCGAGCCGAACAGGAACAGGGTGAAGAAATACATCGCGGCGATGGTCAGCGCCGCCAGTTCCTCGACCCCGTACCAGCCGATCATCACCGTGTCGGTCAGCCCGATGGCGAATTGCGCAAGATGGCCGCCGACCAGCGGCAGGCCGAGGCTCAGGATCGCCCGGGCATGGGCGGCATATGTCATGGTCGCGGCGCTCATCCCCTGCCCTTATGCGCGCCCCCCGCGGCTGGCAAGCGCCGCGACGAAAGAGCAGCCGCGCTTTTTTGCCGGAACCGTGCTAGAGTGCCGGGCATACGCGCCGTGGCGCCGGAGACATGACATGGCCGAACCGGTCGATCTTTCCCGCCTCTTGCCCGACGCCCGGGCGTTCCTCGAGGCGCTGTCGCAGAACAACACGCGCGCGTGGTTCAATGCCCACAAGGCGCGCTATGACAGTCAGCTGAAACGCCCCGGCGAGCGGCTATTGGCCGACATGGCGCCGTGGATCGAGGCCGAGACCGGCGAGGCGCCGCGCACCAAGCTCTTCCGTCCGCATCGCGACGTGCGCTTTTCCGAGGACAAGACCCCGTATCACACCCATCTGCACCTGCTGTGGTCGCTGCCCGACGGGCGCGGCTGGTTCTTCGGCCTCGCGCCCGACTATGCCACGGCAGGCATGGGCATCATGAGCTTCGACCGCCGCCAGGTCGAAGCCTGGCGCGCGGCGGTCGATGGCGCGCCGGGCGAGGCGCTGGCCGAGATGCTCGACGCGTCGGACTGGCGCGTCGATCCGCCCGCGCTCAAGCGCGTGCCGCCGCCCTACCCGGCCGATCACCCGCGCGAGCACCTGCTGCGCTACAAGGGCTTCGTGGCCTGGCAGGACGATCTCGACGCGGCGCTGCAGGAGGATCCGCGCCGCGCGCTCGAACGCGCCTTCGACCGGCTGTCGCCGCTGGCGCGCTGGCTGGCGCAGATGATCTGACCGCCCCGGCGCGTCGCCGGGCAGGGGCGGCCACGGGACGGTGGGCGGGGCGATGTGCGCATGCACGAGCGTCCGCCCCCGTCCCGCCGCTCACTCGGGGGTGTCGCCCACGTGACGCGTACCGGGATGCAGCGCAGTACCCAGGATATGGTCCGAGCGGTGGATCACGTGGCTCGCCCCGCCCACGATCAGCGGGTCCGGCGGCGTGGCGATGCGCGGGTCCTTGCCCGGGTAGTCCAGCGTCGACAGGAAATGGCGCATGCAGTTCAGCCGCGCGCGCTTCTTGTCGTCGGATTTCACCACCGTCCAGGGCGCGTCGGCCGTGTCGGTGTAGAAGAACATCGCCTCCTTCGCCTCGGTGTAATCATCCCATTTCGACAGGCTCGCCTTGTCGATCGGTGACAGTTTCCACTGTTTCAGCGGGTCGGTCTCGCGGCTCTGGAACCGCCGCTTCTGCTCCTCGCAGGTGACCGAGAACCAGTACTTGTAGAGATGGATGCCCGAGCGCACCAGCATCCGCTCCATCTCGGGCGTCTGGCGCATGAACTCCAGGTAGTCATTGGGCTCGCAGAACCCCATGACCCGCTCCACCCCGGCGCGGTTGTACCAGGACCGGTCGTAAAGCACGATCTCGCCCGCCGTGGGCAGATGCTGGATGTAGCGCTGGAAATACCACTGGCCGCGCTCTTCCTCGGTGGGCTTGTTCAACGCCACCACCCGGGCCGTGCGCGGGTTGAGATGCTCGGTGAAGCGCTTGATCGTGCCGCCTTTTCCAGCCGCGTCGCGCCCTTCGAAGAGCAGCACGAACTTGCGGCCCGTCTCCTGCGCCCAGAGCTGCACCTTCAGAAGCTCGGCCTGCAGCCGTGCCTTCTGACGCTCGTAGGCGCGGCGCGACAGCTTGGTGTCATAGGGGTATTCACCGGTCTCGAAGGCGCGGCGGATCTCGTCCGGGCCGGGATGGGCGCGGGCCGGGGCGCGCCGGGGCGCCTCGGGCTGCGGCCCGGCGTCGGGGCCGGGCACGGGCAGTTCGACCACGTCCTCGGTCACGGCACTGGTTGCGGTCTCGGTCTTGGCGGCGGGGGGAAGCGAAGTCATGCGGTCTCCTGTCTCTCGCGGGTCGCCCCGACTCTGCCCGCCTTGCACCCCCCTTGTCCTTGAGCCGTGTCAAGAAACCGTTACCAATCGCGCCCCGCGGCAAAAAAAACGGTGGCCGGGGCGATCCGCGCCTGCACGCCCGTCCGCCCCCCGGCGCTTAGCCCTCCAGCACGTCGCGCCACGAATGCGCAGGGCGGAAGCCCAGCATCTCCCTTGCCTTGGCATTGGCATAGAAGGTCTCGTTGGCGCCCATCTCGCGCTTGACCGGCACGCCCTCATAGAACCGCGCACGAACCTCGGCATTGCTCAGCCCCACCGACAGGTCGTCATTGGAGACGTTGAACACCTCGTAGCCCAGCCCGTCCGTGGCGAGGCAGCGCTCGACCATCTGGCCCAGGTCGCGCACGTCGATATAGGCAAAGATGTTGCGCTCGCGCAGGGCGGGATTCTCGAGAAAGGCCGGGAACATCTCGGCATATTCATGCGGCTCGATCACGTTGTTGATCCGCAGCCCGTAGATATCCGCCCCCCAGCGCGCGTGGAAGGAGCGGCCCGTCGCCTCGTTGCAGGTCTTGGAACAGGCATAGGCATCCTCGGGCACAGTGGGGTGGTCCTCGTCCACGGGCAGGTAATCGGGCTTGCGCGTGCCATCGGCAAAGCAGACGCCATAGGTGGTCTCGGACGAGGCGAAGATCACCTTGCGGATCCCCGCCTTCATCGCCGCCTCCATCACGTTGTAGGTCGACAGCGTGTTGATCCGGAAGGTCTCGGAATCCGGCTTGATCAGGATGCGCGGCACCGCGGCGAAATGCACCACCGCGTCGAAGGCGGGCAGGCCGGTGCCCGGCTCCAGCTCGTCGAACCCGGCATAGGATTGCATCGCGCTGAACACCTGCCCCGCATCGGCCAGGTCCACGATCAGGTTGTCGACCCCCTCGGCCTCCAGCGGGACGAGGTCGAGGTTGAGGACCCGATGGCCCTGCGCCACCAGCTGGGGCACGACATGGCGCCCGGCCTTGCCGGCGCCGCCCGTGAACAGAATGCGCATGATCACCTCCCATTGATTTTCCGCGGCGCTTCCGGCAACAGAGCGTGAACGCTGACCGGAGACCGCCATGACTCGCATCGAGAGCACCTTCGCCCAACTGGCAAAGGAAGAAAAGAAAGCCTTCGTGGCCTATATCATGGCGGGCGACCCGGACGTGGACACCTCGCTCGAGTTGATGCGCGGCCTGCCCGAGGCCGGCGTCGACGTGATCGAGCTGGGCCTGCCCTTCACCGACCCCATGGCCGACGGCCCGACCATCCAGGCCGCCGGGCAGCGCGCGCTGGAGGGCGGCATGACGCTGGACCGCACGCTGCAGATGGTCCGCGACTTCCGCGAGGGTGACGACAGCACGCCGATCGTGCTGATGGGCTATTACAACCCGATCTATTCGCGCGGGGTCGACCGGTTCCTCGAGCAGGCCAAGGCGGCCGGGATCGACGGGCTGATCATCGTCGACCTGCCGCCCGAGGAGGATGACGAGCTCTGCATCCCCGCGCAGAAGGCCGGGCTGAACTTCATCCGGCTGGCCACGCCGACCACCGATGACAAGCGGCTGCCGCGCGTGCTGCAGAACACCTCGGGCTTCGTCTACTACGTCTCGATCACCGGCATCACCGGGTCGGCCGCGGCCGAGGCCGGCGACGTGGCGCCCGAGGTCGCGCGCATCAAGGCGGCCACCGACCTGCCCGTGATCGTGGGCTTCGGCATCCGCACGCGCGACAGCGCGCAGGCGATCGCGGGCGTGGCCGATGGCTGCGTCGTGGGCTCGGCCATCGTGGGCGATCTGGCCTCGGGCAAGCCGGTCGAAGAGGTGCTGGGCTTCGTCCGCGCCCTGGCCGAGGGCGCTCACGCCGCCTGATCCGAGAGCAGCTCGGCCATCACCGAGACGAGGTCCTCCTTGCGGACCGGCTTGGCGACATGGGCATCGATGCCCTGCCTCAGGTAATCGGCCACCTGGTGGGTCATGGCGTTGGCGGTCAGCGCCACGATGGGCACGCGCGGCAGGCCATGGGCGCATTCGGCCTGCCGGATCAGGCCCGCCGCCTCCATCCCGTCCATCACCGGCATGTTGACATCCATCAGGATGATGTCGAACGGGTCGTGACAATGCCGCTCGACCGCGCGCTCGCCATTGGACACCAGCTCCAGCCGCAGGCCGAGCCCGCGCAGCAGCAGGCGCAGCACCTTCTGGTTGGTCTCGGAATCCTCGGCCACCAGCACGCGCCAGGGCCGGGCCTGCAACACGCCCAGCGCCTCGTCGCGCTGCGGGCGGGGCCGCTTGTGCCCCGGCGCGGCGGCGTGCAGCCGGACCGAGGCGGTGAAATCCGACCCGCCGCCGGGCGCCGGCGCGAACACCAGGTCGCCGCCCATCAGCCGGCACATGCGCCGCGCGATGGCCAGGCCCAGCCCGGTGCCGCCGTAATTGCGCGTCACGGACACGTCGGTCTGCGAGAAGGCCTTGAACAGCCGCGCCTGCTTGTCGGGCGGCACGCCGACGCCGGTGTCGCGCACGCGCAGGTGCCACAGCCCGGCCTGCCGGGTCACCTCCAGCGTCACGCCGCCCCGCTCGGTGAATTTCAGCGCGTTGGAGAGCAGGTTGAACATCACCTGTCGCAGCCGCGTCGGATCGCCCCGTACCGGGCCCGAGGCCTCTGGCGCGACCCGCGCATCGAAGGTCAACCCCCGGTCGCGCGCCTGCACCGAGTAGACGCGCACCACGTCGCCGACCAACGCGGCCAGGTCGAAATCAACCTCGTCGATTTCCATCTGCTGCGCCTCGATCTTGGCGAGGTCGAGGATGTCGTTCAGCAGCCCCAGGAGCGCGTTGCCCGAGGACAGGATCGTGTCGGCCATCTCGCGCTGGTCGGCGGCAAGCTCGGTCTCGGACAGGGCCGTGGCCATGCCCAGCACCCCGTTCAGGGGGGTGCGGATCTCGTGGCTGATCATGGCAAGGAAATCGCTCTTGGCGGCATTGGCGCGCTCGGCCTCGGTCTTGGCGCGCTGCAGCTCGGCGGTACGCCGTTCGACCGATTTCTCCAGTTCCGAGGCCTGCATGGTCAGCGCGATATTGGCGTCGTAAAGCTCGCGGCTCTTCTGTTCCAGCAGGGTTTCGGCCTCTTCCCGGGCGCGGCGTTCACGCTCGTAGCGCCGGCGCGAGACATGGTCCTCCCTGCGTGGCACCGCGGCATCGGCCACGGCTCATCGCTCCAGACGGATATCGAACACGGCCGCTTTGCCGGTCTCAGCGGCCAGCACCTCGATGCGCGCCCGCGCGTCGAAATGGGCCATGCAGGCCTCGATCAGCCCGTGGCAGAAGGCCATCAGCGGCCGTTCCGACCGGTAGGTCATGCGCATGTGTTCGGGGCCCAGCCACTCGGTCACGAAGCGCGGCAGTTCGGCGTCGGGGTAGAGCTTGCGCACCTCGACATGAACCTCGTTGTCGATCGCGTCCAGCATCTGCAGCGGGCAGGTCTTGTCGGCGAAGAACTGCGGGTAGGAGCGCGAGAAGCGCTGCAGCATCCAGCCGCCGAACTGGCGCTGCAGATCGTCGCCGGCCAGCCCGGTGCGGTCGCTGAGCGCGCCCACGATCTGCATCAGCTCGCGGCAGGGATAATTGCCCACCGCCGAATAGGCACCGCCGCTGTCCAGGTCCAGGCTGTCCAGAACCTCGTCCACGCCGTCCTCGCCGATGACGCGTTCGGCCATGTCCAGCAACTCGGTAAACACCATTCCCTTCACGCGGCCCTCCAGCACGTTGCCCGCCCCCAGCGCTAGGCCACAGCCGTGAAAGACGGCTTAATGCGCGGGCAGAAAAACCGTCGCATTGCGAGGAAATCACTGTATTGGTAATCACATCTTACCAATCCAGTCAGCAGCGAGACCGCCATGCCCGTCATCACCGAAATCGAGGACTTCAAGCGCCTGTATCGCCGGCGGGTTCCCAAGATGTTCTACGACTACTGCGAGTCGGGCAGCTGGACCGAACAGACCTTCCGCGAGAATTCCTCGGATTTCGACGAGATCTACCTGCGCCAGCGCGTTGCCGTGGACATGGCCGGCCGCTCGACGAAAAGCCAGATGATCGGGCAGGACGTGGCGATGCCCGTGGCGCTGGCCCCGGTCGGCATGACCGGCATGCAGCACTATGACGGCGAGATCCTGGCCGCCCGCGCGGCCGAGCGTTTCGGCGTGCCCTACTGCCTGTCGACCATGTCGATCTGCTCGATCGAGGACGTGGCGCGCAACACCTCCAAGCCGTTCTGGATGCAGGTCTATACGCTCAAGGACGACGCGTTCATGAAGAACCTCTTCGACCGCGCGAAAGAGGCGAAATGTTCCGCCGCTGTGATCACCGTGGACCTGCAGGTGCTGGGCCAGCGTCATCGCGATCTCAAGAACGGCCTGTCGGCCCCGCCGAAACTGACCCCGGCCTCGGTCGCAAACATGATGACCAAGATCGGCTGGGGCATGGGCATGCTGTCGACCAAGCGGCGCTTCTTCGGCAATATCGTGGGCCATGCCAAGGGCGTCAGCGACCCGTCCTCGCTGTCCACCTGGACCGCGCAGGCCTTCGACCAGTCGCTGAACTGGGACCGGATCCGCGAGTTCCGCAAGATGTGGGACGGCCCGCTGATCATCAAGGGCATCATGGACCCGCGCGACGCGCTGGAGGCCTGCAACGTTGGCGCGGACGCCATCGTGGTGTCGAACCATGGCGGGCGGCAGCTGGACGGCGCGCTCAGCTCGATCCGCGCGCTGGAGCCGATCCTCGACGCGGTGGGCGACAAGATCGAGGTGCATATCGACAGCGGCATCCGCTCGGGCCAGGACGTGCTCAAGGCGCGGGCCATGGGCGCCAAGGCAGCCTGGATCGGCCGCGCCTATATCTACGCGCTGGGGGCGATGGGTCAGAAGGGCGTGAAACAGGCGCTGGAGATCATCCAGAAGGAGCTCGACACCTCCATGGCGCTCTGCGGGCACACCGATATCGAAAAGGTCGACCGCGACATCCTGATGGTTCCCAAGGATTTCTCGGGCAACTGGGCCTGAGCGGCGCCACGCGCAGAAAGCGCCCGGCCGGTCGGGTCGGGTGCCCCTGAAATGACACGGAGCGGCCGCGAAGGGGCCGTATCCGGGCGCGATCCGGGAGCCTCATATTTCAAGTGAGGATTCCCGACATGGCGGAATACAGAGGCGTCGGTTACGGCGCGACCCGGGCCGAGGCCGAGCAGAATGCGCGCGCCGATGCCCGGCGGCAATACCAGGACGATCGCGATTTCGACGCGGCCCTCGGGGCGGCGACGGGGCTGACCTTCTGGCTGATCCAGGCCTGCATGGGCTATCCCAAGCTGGCTGGCAGCCTGTTCGGCACTTTCATCATCCGCCCCGTGGCGGCTCTGCTGATCGGGTTGTTCACCTGGTATGCCGGGATGCTGGTCTTTGCCGCTGCCACGCAGGGCGTGTTCTACATCCTGATGGGCGAGTTCATCCCCGCGCCCGGCTCGGCCAATGACACGCTGGGCCGCAACCTTGCGCAGCTGCCGGCCTTCCTCGGCGCGCTGGTGATCTGCTCGGGCGTGGCGGCCTTCTGGGCGCGCATCGTGCCGGTGCTGGGCGAATATTACGAGATCGGCGAGGGCTGGGTTCTTGACCGCGTGGGACCGCTGGCCGTGCCGCTCTACATGGCCGGCATGTTCTGCCCCACCCTGCTGGTCCTCGCGCTGGCATGGCGTGACGCGCCCGAGGGGGTCTCGGTCCTCACCTTCCTGCTGACCGAGCCGGACTGGCTGGCCTATGCCGTGTTCGTGGCGGTACAGGGCGGCACCATCTTCGCCCGGATCAACAGCCCGCAATTCGCCCATCGCACGTGGTGGGGCGCGCGGCGCGACACAGCCGCCGAGCCGGGCGCGAATCCCCTTGCCAAGGCCGGCGATCCGTCCTAAAGGCCACGCTTCACGCGGGGTGACAGCCTTGGAGGCACCCTGCCCGATTACATGGAGATATCAAATGGCTGGTGAGATTCCTGATCTCGAAGCCCTGGAACGGACGGGGACAGGCAAGGGCGCCGCTCGTCAGGCCCGCCGCGACGGGATGGTTCCGGGGATTGTGTTCGGTGGCGACAAAGACCCTCTGCCGATCAATCTTCCCTTCAACAAGCTGATGCAGCGCCTGAAGGCCGGCCGCTTCAAGTCGACGCTCTTCAACCTGAAGGTCGACGGTCATGAAGACGTGCGCGTGATCTGCCGTGACGTGCAGCGCGACGTGGTCAAGGACCTTCCGACCCATGTGGACCTGCTGCGCCTGCGCCGCACGACCAAGATCAACCTCTTCATCCCGGTCGAGTTCCTGAACGAGACCACCGCACCGGGCATCAAGAAGGGTGGCGTGCTGACCGTGGTCCGCCCCGAGATCGAGCTGGTCGTGACCGCCGGCGACATCCCCGAGAAGGTTGTCGTGGACCTGGGCGGCATGAATATCGGTGACATCATCCACATCTCGGACGTCACCCTGCCGGCCGGCACCAAGCCGACGATCGACCGCGACTTCGTGATCTGCAACATCTCGGCCCCCTCGGGCCTTGCCTCGCAGAAGGACGACGAGGAAGAGACCGAGACCGAGGTCATCAACCAGAACGACGACACGGTCTGAAGACCGGTCCATACCGTTTCCGGAAGGCCCTGACCTGCGTGTCAGGGCCTTTTGCGTTGGACCGCGGCGTCAGTCCAGCACCTGCACCGCCTCGAAGATCTCGAGTTCCGGCGCGCCCTGGTACATGTCGGCCGAGGATTTCGCGCCGCCATGCGCCTTGCGGAAGGCCTCGGATTTCGTCCAGGCGACAAAGCTCGCCTCGTCCTCCCAGATCGTGTGCGAGGCATAGAGGATGTGGTCGTCCCGCTCCGGCCCCTTCATCAGCGCGAAGCTGCGGAAGCCCGGCACCTCCTTGAGATGGCTGTCGCGGCTGGTCCAGAGCTCCTCGAAGGCCGCGGCCTGGTCCTTTACCACGCGGAACCGGTTCATCGTCAGGTACATCGCCCTCTCCCGTTGTGATCCTGTCTTCTGTCACGCTACATAGGCGCAGAACCCCAGTCATGGAGGCGAAGGTGCAGATTTTCGTCGGGCTCGGCAATCCCGGGGCCAAATACGCGCAGAACAGGCACAATATCGGCTTCATGGCCGTGGAGCGGATCGCCGAGGCGCACGGGTTCGGCCCGTGGAAATCCAAGTTCCAGGGCGCGATCTCGGAGGGACGGCTGGGCGGCGACAAGGTGCTGCTGCTCAAGCCCGAGACCTTCATGAACCTCTCCGGCCAGTCGGTGGGCGAGGCGATGCGCTTCTACAAGCTGGCGCCGGGCGACGTGACCGTCTTTCACGACGAGCTGGACCTCGCGCCCGGCAAGTGCCGGGTCAAGACGGGCGGCGGCCATGCGGGCCATAACGGGCTGCGCTCGATCCATGCCCATATCGGCGAGGCCTATCGCCGGGTGCGGCTGGGAATCGGCCATCCGGGCCGCAAGGAGCTGGTCGCGGGCTACGTGCTGCATGATTTCGCGCGTGGCGATGCCGAGTGGCTGGACGACCTGATGCGCGGGCTGGCCGATGGTGCGCCGCACCTGGCAGAGGGCGACCAGTCGCGCTTTCAGAACGCGGTGGCGCAGCGCATGGCCCCGGCACGCCCGTCGAAACCCGCGCCCCCGCCCAAGGCCGAGGCCCCCGCGGCTGCGGCTCCGCCCGAAGAGGACAGCCGCAATCCCTTGCAGAAGCTCGTGGACAAGTTCCGGTGACACCACGGCTGCGCCGTCTCGGCCTGGCGCTGCTGGGGCTTCTGGTCGTGCTGGCCGCGCTGGCGCTGTGGCAGCGCGAAGCGCTGCTGCGCCTGAACGCGGTCAACACGCTCTTTGCCGAGGACCGGATCGTCCACAATTTCAGCCATATGGGCACGCTGTTCGAAACCGCGCCCATCCCCGTCGGCGCCCCGGCCGATCCGCTGCCCGCGGGCAACCCCCTGCCCATGCCGCGGGGCTATGACGCCTGGCTGGCCCGGCGCGCAGTGACCGGCATCGTGGTGCTGCGCGACGGCGCCGTGGTACATGAGGCGTATCGTCTGGGCACCGGGCCCGAGGACCTGCGGATCTCGTGGTCCGTCGCCAAGTCCTACCTGTCGGGCCTGTTCGGCATCCTGATGCAGCAGGGCCATATCGACAGCCTCGACGACCCGGTCACGAAATACGCGCCCGACCTCGCCGGCAGCGCCTATGACGGGGTCAGCATCCGCCACGTGCTGCAGATGGCCTCGGGCGTGGAGTTCGACGAGGACTACCTCGATTTCTGGAGCGACATCAACAAGATGGGTCGCGTTCTGGCGCTGGGCGGATCGATGGACGCCTTTGCCGCAGGACTGGAGGCGCGCACCGGCCCGCCGGGGCAGGACTGGGCCTATGTCTCGATCGACACGCATGTGTTGGCCATGGTGCTGCGCGGTGCGACGGGGCAGAGCCTGACCGAGCTGATGGGCACGCATCTGCTGGGCCCGCTGGGCACCCGCGCCGCGCCCTATTACGTCACCGATGGTGACGGGGTGGCCTTTGCGCTTGGCGGGTTGAACCTGACCACCCGCGATTATGCCCGCATGGGCGAGCTATTCCGGCAGGGCGGCCGGTTCGACGGGCGCCAGATCGTGCCGGCGGACTGGGTCGCGGCCAGCACCGCGCCCTCGGCCCCCACGGATCCCGGCGCGATCCGCTATGGCTATCAATGGTGGATCCCGGCCGATGCGCGGACGGGCGAGTTTCTCGCGCGTGGCGTTTACGGCCAATACGTCTATATCGGCCGGCAGAGCGGTACGGTCGTGGCGGTCAACGCCGCCGATCGTGCCTTTCGCGAGGCCGGAGCGTATGGCGACGCGCTGGGCATGCTGCGCGCCATCGCCGCAAGGAACGGAGAGACGCCATGATCCAGAAAGAACCGGAAATCAACGTGCTGGACGCGCCGCTGGCGCTGTGCTCGCAGGATCCGGTGACCGGGTTCTTCCGCGACGGACATTGCAACACCTGCGCGCAGGACCAGGGCAGCCACACGGTCTGCGCCGTCATGACCGCCGAGTTCCTCGCCTTCTCGAAATACGTGGGCAACGACCTGTCGACGCCACGGCCGGAATTCGGTTTTGCCGGTCTGAAGCCCGGGGACCAGTGGTGCCTCTGCGCCTCGCGCTTCCTGCAGGCGCATGAAGAGGGCTGCGCCCCGCGCGTGCACCTGGCCGCGACGCATAAACGCGCGCTGGATATCGTGCCGCTGAGCGTGCTGCAGGAGCATGACGCCCGCATGACCGAATAGGCCCGGTCCGCACGACGAAGGAAAAAACGCCCCGCGGACCGGGATCCGCGGGGCGTTCTGTCTCTCCGTGACCGGCGGGCCGGCGGTCAGTCCATCTCGCGCCCCTCGGTGCCGGTCATGTCGGCGCCCAGGTGCTTGGCAACGGTATAGATGTCCTTGTCGCCCCGCCCGCACATGTTCATGCAGATGATGTGATCGGCGGGCAGCTGCGGCGCGATCTTCATGACATGGGCCAGCGCGTGGCTGGGCTCCAGCGCGGGGATGATGCCCTCGGTCTCGCAGCAGAGCTGGAACGCCTCGAGCGCCTCGGCATCGGTGATCGAGACATATTGCGCGCGGCCGGTATCGTGCAGCCAGCTGTGCTCGGGCCCGATGCCGGGATAGTCGAGCCCGGCCGAGATCGAGAACCCCTCGAGGATCTGCCCGTCGTCGTCCTGCAGCAGGTAGGTCCGGTTGCCATGCAGCACGCCGGGCCGGCCGCCGGTCAGGCTGGCGCAATGCTCCATCTTGTCATTGACGCCCTTGCCGCCGGCCTCGACCCCGATGATGCTGACCTCCTTGTCGTCGAGGAATGGGTAGAACAGCCCCATCGCGTTCGACCCGCCGCCGATCGCGGCGATGATCGTGTCGGGCAGACGACCCTCGGCCTCCTCCATCTGCTCGCGGGTCTCCTTGCCGATGATCGACTGGAAATCGCGGACCATGGCCGGGTACGGGTGCGGGCCGGCGACGGTGCCGATGCAGTAGAACGTGTCGCGCACATTGGTCACCCAGTCGCGCAGCGCATCGTTCATCGCGTCCTTGAGCGTGCCGCGTCCCGATGTGACCGGCACGACCTCGGCGCCCAGCAGTTTCATTCGGAAGACGTTGGGCTGCTGGCGCTCCACGTCGTGGGCGCCCATGTAGACCACGCATTTCAGGCCGAACTTGGCGCAGACCGTTGCGGTGGCCACGCCGTGCTGGCCGGCCCCCGTCTCGGCGATGATGCGGGTCTTGCCCATGCGGCGCGCAAGGATGATCTGGCCCAGCACGTTATTGATCTTGTGCGCGCCGGTATGGTTCAGCTCGTCGCGCTTCATGTAGATCTTTGCACCGCCCAGCCGCTCGGACAGGCGCTCGGCGTGGTAGAGCGGGCTCGGCCGGCCGACATAGTGCTTCCAGAGATAGTCCATCTCGTCCCAGAAGGACTGGTCGGTCTTGGCGCGCTCGTATTGCTCCTGCAGTTCCAGGATGAGCGGCATCAGCGTCTCGGACACGAAACGCCCGCCATAGATGCCGAACCGGCCCTGTTCGTCGGGACCGGTCATGAAGCTGTTCACCAGATCGTCCATCGCGCGTGTCTCCCCAAGTCTGAGGGACTGGATACGGCATTTGCGGCGGCAATGGCCAGAGCGAATCCGGGGGCTGCGGCACTGCGCCGGGGCCGGGCGGAAGGCGCTTCGAAGCGCCTTCGACACGCGGTTTCCAAACCGCGTCACCAAGCCGTTTGCAAACGGCTTGACGGAAGGGCCTTTGAAGGCCCTTCCTCACCGGACCCGCCGGATCGGCAGATCATTGCAGAAGATCACGAAGTGGCGACCGTTCTCCACCGCCTGGAAGCCCTTGCGGTCGAGCATGTCGAGAAAGGCCCCGCGCCCCGCCAGACGCTCCACGTCGCGGATCTGCCGCTTGATGACGCCGCCCTTGTGCGCCTCGCCGCAGGAGGTGATCTGCTCCAGCCATTTCTCGGGTGTGAGGTAATCGGGTATCTGTGCCATGGGCGCATCACAGCCGATTCCCGGTTAATACCGCCCTAAGACCTCAGGCCACGCTGCGCTCCAGCGCCGGGTAGCGCAGCCCCAGCGTGACGCCGCGCGCCACGAAGGAGATCAACAGCGCCGCCCAGAGCCCGTGATTGCCGAAGGGCGTGACCAGCAGCAGCACGGCGGCCGCGTAGATCAGCGCCGAGACCAGCATCATGTTGCGCATGTCGCCGGTACGCGTGGCGCCGATGAAGATGCCGTCCAGCATCCAGGCACCCAAGCCCAGCACCGGCGCCGCGACGATCCAGGGCAGGAAGTCCCGCGCCGCCGCCTGCACCTGCGGATCCTTGGCCATCAGGTCGATGATCCCCGGGCCCAGCGCCCAGAAGCCCAGCGCCAGGCCGAGGTTCAGCATCAGCCCCCAGGCCGAGGACAAGAGCGCCGCGCGGCGAAAGCCGGAGAGCGCCCGCGCGCCATAGGCCTGCCCGACCAGCGCCTCGGCGGAAAAGGCGAAGCCGTCCAGCGCATAGGCGGTGATATGCAGGAACTGCACCAGCACCTGGTTCGCGGCCAGCGTGACATCGCCGAAATCCGAGCCGAGGAACATGAAGGACAGGAACACCGCCTCGAGCAGCAGCGAGCGGATCAGGATGTCGGTATTGACCCGCGCCATGCCCACCAGCCGGGCACGGTCGAAGACCCGCGGCCAGTCGCGCCAGGACGGGTGGCGGAAGGCGCTGCGGCAGAGCCACAGCCCCAGCCCCAGCCCCGACCACTCCGCGATGAAGGTGGCGATGGCCACACCGCCCACGCCCCAGCCCAGCCCGATCACGAAGACCACGTCCAGCGCGATGTTGATGCAGTTCATCCAGACCTGGATCGCCAGCACCGCGGCGGTGCGCTCGGCCGCGATCAACCAGCCGAGGATGCCGAAGATCGCGATCGCCGCCGGGGCGGACCAGATGCGGATCGCCATGTAGTGCTGCGCCAGCCCCTCGACCTCGTCCGAGGCGGGCGAGACGGTGAAGGCCGCCCAGAAGAGCGGTTTCTGCAGGAGGATCAGCGCCAGCCCGGCCGAGAGGCCGATCATCAGCACCCGCGACAGCAGCGCCGCGACCTCGGCCCGGTCGCCCTGCCCGCGCGCCTGCGCCGCCAGCCCGGTCGTGCCCATGCGCAGGAAGCCGAACACCCAGTAGACCGCGGTCAGCACGATGGCCCCGATGCCCACGGCCCCGATCGGGGCCGCCTGCCCCATCTGGCCCACCACGCCGGTATCCACCGCGCCCAGCAGCGGCACGGTGGCATTCGAGATGACGACGGGCAGCGCGATGCGCAGAACCCGGCGATGGGTGACGGCGCGCGGCGTCTCCGGCGCTTCGCTGGTGCTCATGGTCGTCCTTTCCGCGGCCCGTCGGGCCGGCTCCCCGCGCGGGGCGCGGTCGGCCGGACAGGACACCGGATCGGCCGGGGCGTCAAGCCGGGCTCAGCCCTCCTTGCGGGGCATCAGGAAATGCGCCGTGGCCTGCGCTATGGGGCGGTCGCGATTGTCCTGCCAGGCCTCGGCCTGCACGCTGGCATAGCGCCGGCCCAGCCGCGTCACCCGCGCCCGGCCATAGGCGTCGCGCGGCAGGCCCGAGCGCAGGTAGTCCACCGTGAAGTCGATGGTCTTGGGCAGGCGCGGCAGGTTGCCCGCGGCCAGCGCATCGGGGTCCAGCGCGCCCGACTCGATATCCGGCCAGAGCCAGGTCCAGTTCAGCGTCATCATCGCGGTGATCTCGAGAAAGGCCGCCGTCACGCCACCATGGATCGCCGGCAGGGCCGGGTTGCCGATCAGCTTGTCGTCATAGGCGAGGATCGCGGTCAGCTCGTCACCGCGCCGGTCGAAGCGGATGCCCAGGTACTGGATATAGGGCACGCCCGAGACGAGCGAGCCCAGCGCCGCGTCGCGCCGCTGCTTGACCACTTGCACCGGATCGGGGGCTGCGCGGCTCATGAACGCTGCTCCACGGTGAAGGTGCCGGTTGCCGTGGCCACCGGGCGCTCGACGTCGTCATCCATCGCCGTGGCGCGCACGAAGGCGACGGAGCGGGTGATGTGATAGCACTCGGCCCGGGCCACGATGGTCTGTCCCGGCGTGGCCGGGCGCATGTAGTCGATGCGCAGGTCGATCGTGGCGGTGGCCGCGGGCGATCTCGGATGGCTCATCACCGCCGCCCCGCTGCAGGTGTCCATCAGCGCCGAGACCGCGCCGCCATGGATCACGCCGGTGTCGGGATCGCCGATGAAGCGCGCGTCATAGGGCATCTCGATCTGCGCCATGCCCTCGCCGATCTGCGTGATCGACATGTTGAGCGCCGCGCAATGCGGGATCTTCTCGATGAATTCGCGCGCGATGCGGGCTTTCTCGGCTGTCATGCTGTCTTCCTGCGGCGCCTCGGACCGGTCCAGTTATGGGCACCGGCCCGATCCGCTGCAACCCGCCAATTCGCCGGGGGGTTGGTGGACAGCGCGCGGCTGGTTACATACCTTGGTATACAGCGCCGGGGCACACGTAACAGGGGTGGGACGATGGCCGAGACCCGTCTGAGCTTCAAGGAGATGTGCGCAAGGTTCGACGTCACGCCGCGGACCCTGCGCTATTACGAGTATATCGAGCTGCTCGCCCCCGAGCGCGAGGGGCGCGCGCGATTCTACGGCCCGCGCGAGATCGCCCGCACGACGCTGATCCTGCGCGGCCGCAAGTTCGGCTTCCAGCTGGAAGAGATCCGGCAATGGCTGCTGATCTACGAGAAGCACGGCACCGACGCCCAGATGCAGGCCTGGATCAAGATGGCCGACCGCCAGCTGCTGGAACTGGCCGAGCAGCAGTGCCAGTTGCAGGACGCCATGGACGAGCTCAAGGCGCTTCGGGACGAGACCGCGGCGACGCTTGAGGCGAAGGGGCTGAGCCCGGAGACCAACGACGCTTAAGGGTCTCGGCGCTTGGGTCGCATGGCTCGCCCCATGGTTGCGACAAGATTTGCAGGCGGCGCCCTTGTGCGCGGGTCAGCCGCGTCCCATCTGAGCGCGGGCGCAGCGGGCCGGTCCGGTCGTGCAGGTGCGCAGAACGGGAGACGACATGGTCTGGTTGGAACTTCTTGGCGGCCTCGTCCTGCTGCTGGCCGGCGGCGAGGCGCTGGTCCGCGGCAGCGTCGGCGTGGCCACGCGGCTGGGCGTGTCACCGCTGGTGATCGGGCTGACACTGGTCGGCTTCGGCACCTCGATGCCCGAACTGGTGGCCAGCGTGCAGGCCGCCTCCGCCGGCGCGCCGGGGCTGGCCGTGGGCAATATCGTGGGCTCCAACATCGCCAACATCCTGCTGATCCTCGGCACCTCTGCGGTGATCTACCCGATGGCCACCAGCCGGAACGCCTTTCGCCGCGATGGCAGCGTGCTGATCGCGGTCAGCCTGCTGCTGGTCGCCGTCGCGCTGATCGGCACGCTGGGCCGGCTGGCCGGGGGCATTTTCATCGCCCTGCTGGGGGCTTACACGGTCTCGACCTATCTGGCCGAGCGGGCCGGTGCGGCCTCGGCCGAGCGGCGCAGCGCCGAGGCGGATGACGCCGCCCCGGCCCATATGGGCGTGCTGACCGGGCTGGCCCTGACCGCCGGCGGTATCGCCGGCGTGGTCTTCGGCGCGGGGTTCCTCGTCGACTCGGCGATCGTGCTGGCGCGCGGCTTCGGCCTGTCCGAGGCGGTGATCGGCCTGACGCTGGTCGCGGTGGGCACCTCGCTGCCCGAGCTCGTGACCTCGGTCATGGCCGCGCTGCGCCGCCATTCCGACGTGGCCTTCGGCAACGTGGTGGGCAGCAACATCTTCAACATCCTCGGCATCGGCGGCGTCACGGCGCTGGTCTCGCCGATCGAGGTGCCGCGCCAGATCATCGTTCTGGACGTCTGGGCCATGCTGCTGGCCGCCGCGCTGCTGGTGGTTTTCGCGGTGACCGGCTGGCGTCTGTCCCGGCGCGAGGGCGCCATCTTTCTCGCGCTCTATATCGGCTACCTGGCGTTGCAGTTGTCGCCCGCGCTGCGCAGCGGATTCGGCCTCGCCTGATCCCGCACACTCTCGCCAAAGTTGCACCACTGGCCGGGGGGCCGCAGACCGCGCGCTACCCGGCCAAAGCGCTTGTAACAAAGTTGCCGATTGCCCGGGTTGACCTTGCCTTATCTTACGTCAACAAAGAAGTGACGCGGCGTCTGAGTTACGTCAACCGAAATTCCCATTGTATGCAGGGAACAGAACCCGCAAGTCGACCGTCTAGTCTACGGTGACCGAGGGGAAACACGAATGAGCGACGACCAACTGATGACCATCCGGGAAATGTGCGACATGTTCGAGGTGACGCCGCGCACGCTGCGGTTCTACGAACAGAAAGAGCTGCTTTTCCCGATCCGCGAAGGACAGAGACGGCTGTTCACCCGGCGCGACCGCGCGCGGCTCAAGCTGATCCTGCGCGGCAAGCGCTTCGGCTTCAGCCTGGAAGAGATCCGCCAGCTGCTGGACCTGTACGACCAGGGCGACCAGCAGCGCACGCAGATCCAGAAGACCTACGAGATCGCCGGGCAGCGACTCGCCGAGATGGAACGCCAGCGCGACGAGCTGACCGCCGCGATCGACGAGTTGAAGGAACAGATGACATGGGGCGAGCGCGTGCTGGCCTCGATGAACCAGAAGAACGCGGCCGAGTAACCCGACCGCCGACCACCCCAGGGAGACCCGCATGCCCATCTACACGGCGCCCGTGAAGGACCAGATCTTCGTGCTCGACGACGTGCTGAAGCTGTCCGCCGATGACGTTCCCGGCTATGACGAGCTGGATCGCGACACGCTTCAGGCGATCCTCGACGAGGCCGCGAAGCTGGCCGAGAACGTGCTGGCGCCGCTGAACCCGGTGGGCGATGCCGAGGGCTGCACGCTGGAGAACGGCGTGGTGCGCACGCCGACCGGCTTCAAGGACGCGTTCGACCAGCTGCGCGAGGGTGGCTGGACCGCACTGGACTGCGATCCCGACTACGGCGGTCAGGGCCTGCCCTACGTCGTGGCCACCGCGGTGGGCGAGATGTTCTCGGCCGCCAACATGGCCTTCAACATGTATCCCGGCCTGACCCATGGCGCCTATAACGCGATTCATGCGCATGGCTCGGACGACCAGAAGCAGACCTACCTGCCGAAGATGGTGACCTGCGAATGGGGCGGCACCATGAACCTGACCGAGCCGCATTGCGGCACGGATCTGGGCCTGATCCGCACCAAGGCCGAGCCGCAGGACGACGGCAGCTATGCCATCACCGGCCAGAAGATCTGGATCTCGGCCGGCGAGCACGACATGTGCGACAACATCATCCACCTCGTGCTGGCCAAGCTGCCGGACGCGCCCGAGGGCGTGAAGGGGATCTCGCTCTTCATCGTGCCCAAGTTCCTCGTCAACGAGGATGGCAGCCTCGGCGCGCGCAACGCGGTCAGCTGCGGCGGGCTGGAGAGCAAGATGGGCATCCACGGCAACGCCACCTGCGTGATGAACTATGACGGCGCCACCGGCTTTCTCGTCGGCGAGAAGCACAAGGGCATGCGCGCCATGTTCACCATGATGAACGAGGCGCGGCTGGGCGTGGGCCTGCAGGGCTTCGCGCAAGGGGCGGTGGCCTACCAGAACGCGCTGGGCTTCGCGCAGGACCGGCTTCAGGGCCGCGACGTGACCGGCACGAAGAACCCCGACGGTCCCGCCGACCCGATCATCGTGCACCCCGATGTGCGCCGCAACCTGATGGACCAGAAGGCCTTTGTCGAAGGCGCCCGCGCCTTCACCTACTGGGGTGCCGCGCTGATCGACCGCGCCCATCGCAACCAGGATGCCAAGGCCGAGGGGCTGATCTCGCTCATGACGCCGGTCATCAAGGGCTTCCTGACCGACAAGGGGTTCGAGACCACGGTGCTGGCGCAGCAGACGCTGGGTGGCTCGGGCTTCACCCGTGAATGGGGGCTGGAGCAGTTCGTGCGCGATGCCCGCATCACCATGATCTACGAGGGCACCAACGGGGTGCAGTCGCTCGACCTGGTGGGGCGCAAGCTGGGCGCCGATGGCGGCAAGCATGTCATGCGCTTCTTCGACATGGTCAAGGGCTTCATCGCCGAGCACAAGGGCCGGGACGAGGCGTTCGACGCGCAGTTCCTCGAGCCGCTGAAACAGGCCTCCAAGGACCTGCAGGCGGCGGGCATGTATTTCATGCAGAACGGCATGAAGAACCCCAACAACGCGCTCTCCGGCTCCTATGATTTCATGCATCTCTTCGGCCATGTCTGCCTTGGCCTGATGTGGTCGCGCATGGCGCTGGCCGCGCAGGCCCGGCTGGATGCGGGCGATGGTGACACCGCCTTCTACGAGACCAAGATCGCCACCGGGCGCTACTACATGGCGCGCCAGCTGCCGATGACGGGCACCCATCTGAAGCGCATCGAATCCGGGGCCGAGCCCGTGATGGCGCTTGAGGCGGCGCAGTTCTGAAGCGAAGCTGGGCGCACCGGACCAAAAGGACAGGAGCCCGCCATGCCCAAACGCTTTCGCCTGACGCGGCGCTTCCCGGTCGCCATGACCGAGGACGGCTACCGCAACCTGCGGCGCTTCGCGCAGGAGGCCGGGCTCGACGAGGGCGAGGCGCTGTCCTTCCTGTTCGAGCATTTCGACAGCGTCACCGACAGCGACGCGCTGGCGCATAGGCTGCGCCTGTTCAATGCCGAGCTGGACGACCGCAAGCGGTAGGGAGGCCGCACGCATGGGCTGGATGAGTGACGAACACGCGATGCTGGGCGAAACCGTCGCCCGGTTCATCGAGACCGAGTGGGCGCCGCAATTCGACCGCTGGCGCAAACAGGGCATGATGGATCGCGAAACCTG
Organism: Pseudoponticoccus marisrubri; assembly: GCF_001482405.1. GTDB lineage: Bacteria > Pseudomonadota > Alphaproteobacteria > Rhodobacterales > Rhodobacteraceae > Pseudoponticoccus > Pseudoponticoccus marisrubri. The sequence continues at coordinate 279,236 of NZ_LPXO01000004.1, read as the reverse complement.
GGCGCAGGCCGGCGCGCTTGGCCTGCTCTGCCCCTCGATCCCCGAGGAATATGGCGGCGCGGGCGGCGATTTCGGCCATGAGGCGGTGATCCTGATGGAAGCGGCGCGCGCCAACCTCGCCTCCTGGGGGCACGGCATCCATTCCGGCATCGTGGCCCATTACGTGCTGGCCTATGGGACGGAGGACCAGAAACGCCGCTGGCTGCCCCGCATGGTCTCGGGCGAGCTGGTGGGCGCGCTGGCCATGACCGAACCCTCCACCGGCTCGGACCTGCAGGCGATCCGCACCCGCGCGATCCGCGAGGGCAATGCCTACCGGCTGTCGGGCCAGAAGACCTTCATCACCAATGGCCAGCACGCCAACCTGATCGTGGTGGCCGCCAAGACCGATCCCGCCGCGGGCGCACGCGGCGTGAGCCTCGTCGTGGTCGAGACTGACGGTGCCGAGGGCTTCCAGCGCGGCCGCAACCTCGAGAAGATCGGCTGCCACGCCGCCGACACCTCCGAGCTCTTCTTCGACGATGTCGAGATCCCGCCCGAAAACATCCTCGGCCAGCAGGAGGGACAGGGCTTTTACCAGATGATGGCGCAGTTGCCGCAGGAGCGGCTGATCATCGGCTGCGGCGCGGTGGGTGCCATGGAAGGCGCGGTCGAGCGCACCATCGCCTATTGCAAGACACGCGAGGCCTTTGGCGGCCCGCTCACCCAGTTCCAGAACACCCGCTTCCAGCTGGCCGAATGCCGGACCAAGACCACCGTGGCCCGCGCCTTCCTCGACAGCTGCATCGAGGCGCATCTGCAGGGCGCGCTCAGCGTCGAGAGGGCCGCCATGGCGAAATACTGGCTGACCGACACGCAGGGAGAGGTGCTGGACGCGTGCCTCCAGCTGCATGGTGGCTATGGCTACATGCAGGAATATGCCGTCGCCGAGATGTGGACCGATGCCCGCGTCCAGCGCATCTATGGCGGCACCAACGAGATCATGAAGGAACTGATCGCGCGCAGCCTCTGACGGCAGCGCGACTGGCACGGGACGGATATGAGTATTTGCCAAAGAGAAGAAGCAGGAAGGTCGCACATCGGACCCATGATCCGGGCAGCAGTCGACCTTCCTGCCCTGCCTGCGCCTCTGCCGGGCGAGGGCTTCTCCTCTTGCGGTCATCGGCTCTCCAGCCTGTACCGCGCCCCCATCTTGCGCGCATTAACGTTAACGCGCGGTTACCCGGGATGAGACGCCCCCGCTGTTTCTTCTCTTTGGAAATACTCCGGGGGTGCGGGGGCTGGCCCCCGCTTCCGGCCTCGACACGACACGCAGCGAAAGGTGCGACGCGATGACCATCAAACTGTACTGCTTCGGTGAATCGGGACATTCCTACAAGGCGGCGCTGGCGCTGGAACTGGCCGGGCTGGACTGGAAACCGGTCAAGGTGGATTTCTTCAACGGAGCGACCCGCGCGCCGGAGTACCGCGCCGAGGTCAACGCCATGGGCGAATGCCCGGTGCTGGTGGATGGCGCGATGACGCTGACCCAGTCCGGCGTGATCCAGCAATATCTCAGCGATACCTACGGCCATTTCGGCGGCACGGAGGCGCAGCGCTACGAGATCCTGCGCTGGGTGATCTGGGACAACCAGAAACTCTCGGGCATGGCCGGTCCCTGCCGCTTCCTGATGAACTTCCTGCCCGAGAAGAAGCGCCCGGCCGAGGTGATCGCCTTCATGCAGGGCCGGCTCAAGGGCACCTATGCGATCCTCGATGCCCATCTCGAGGGGCGTGACTGGATCGTCGGCGATGCGCCGACCAATGCCGACCTGACCTGCTGCGGCTACCTGTTCTACGACGAGCCCTTCGGCTTTGACCGCGCGGCCTTTCCGCAGATCGACCGCTGGCTGTCCAACATCCAGGCGCTGGACGGCTGGAAACACCCATACGACCTGATGCCCGGCAACCCCTCGGACCGGGCCTGAGACACGCAAAGGAGGCCTCATGACCGACGCCTATATCTACGACGCCGTCCGCACGCCGCGCGGCAAAGGCCGCAAGGACGGCGCGCTGCACGAGGTGACCTCGCTGAGGCTCTCGGCGCAGGTGCTGAACGCCATCAAGGACCGCAGCGGGCTGGAGGGCCACGCGGTCGAGGACGTGATCTGGGGCAATGTCACCCAGGTGGGTGAGCAGGGCGGCTGCCTTGCGCGCTCGGCCGTGCTGGCCAGCGATCTCGACGAATCCATTCCCGGGCTTGCCATCAACCGGTTCTGCGCCAGCGGGCTGGAGGCGGTGAACCTTGCCGCCAACCAGGTGCGCGGCGGCGCCGGCGCGGGCTATATCGCCGGCGGGGTCGAGATGATGGGCCGCGTGGCCATGGGCTCGGACGGGGCGGCGATCGCCGTCGATCCCAGCCTGGCCATGGAGAGCTATTTCGTCCCCCAGGGCATCAGCGCCGACATCATCGCGACCGAGTACGGGTTTTCGCGCGACGATGCCGATGCCTTCGCGGTGGAGAGCCAGAAGCGCGCCGCCGCCGCGTGGGAGGACAACCGCTTCGCGCAGTCGATGCTGACGGTGCGCGACGTGAACGGGCTGCCGATCCTCGATCATGACGAGTACATGCGCCCGGGCACGGACATGCAGGCGCTGGGGGCGCTCAAGCCCTCCTTCAAGGAGATGGGCGAGGCCATGCCCGGCTTCGACAAGATCGCGCTGATGAAATACCCGCATCTCGAGCGTGTGAACCACATCCACCATGCCGGCAATTCCTCGGGGATCGTGGACGGCGCGGGCGCGCTGCTGATCGGCAACAAGGCCTTTGGCGAGGCGCACGGGCTGACCCCGCGGGCGCGCATCCGGGCCACGGCCAAGATCGGCACGGATCCGACCATCATGCTGACCGGGCCGGTGCCCGCGACGCAGAAGATCCTGGCCGAGAGCGGCATGGAGATCGGCGATATCGACCTGTTCGAGGTCAACGAGGCCTTTTCCAGCGTCGTGCTGCGCTTCATGCAGGCCTTCGAGGTGGATCATGACCGGGTCAACGTGAATGGCGGGGCGATCGCCATGGGCCATCCGCTGGGCGCGACCGGGGCGATCATCCTCGGCACCCTGCTGGACGAGCTGGAACGCTCGGGCAAGGGCACGGGGCTGGCCACGCTCTGCATCGCCTCCGGCATGGGCGCGGCGACCATCATCGAGCGGGTCTGACGGGGCGCGGCATGGGGCCGGTGGAGCGACAGGCGGAGGAGGCCGCGCGGATCGCGCAGGACATGCTGGACCGCACCGGTGCGGCACTGATCGCGCGCGATTTCGACAGCTTCGCCGCCTTTTTCCGCCTGCCCAAGACGCTGGCCACCGAGGACGGCATCCGGCTGTTGCGGAACACGGCGGACCTGCGCGCGGCCTTCGACAATGCCTGCGACCACTATGCCGAGAGCGGTGTCACGCGGCTGGATCGACAGGTGGAGGCGGCGCTGTTCGACGGGCCCGAGATCATCCGTTTTGCGCATGTCACCCTGCTGCACGGGGCCGAGGGCCCGATCCGCGCGCCCTATACCAGCTGCTCGGTGATCGCCCGGCTGGACGAGGGCTGGCGCGTGGTGGACAGCCAATATGCGCTGCGCGAGGCCAGCGCCCACAGCGCCGCCGTGCTCAAGGCAGGCGTGACAGGAGAGCCTGGCGAGCCGGACGAGGGGGCGGACCGGATGGACGCGGTCCAGACCGTGTTCCAGAGCGCGCTCGACCGGATGACCGAGGCGCTGCTGGCGCAGGACTACGCAGCGTTCCGCGCCGGTATCGCCCTACCCTTCTTCATGCAGGGCTCGGAATCGACCTCGGTCCTCGTCGAGGAGGACGAGCTGGAACGCGAATTCGCGCGCTCGATGACCGAGTTCGAGGTGCTGGGCGTCACTGACCTGGTGCGGCAGGTCAAGGGGGCCGACATGGTGGGCACGCGGCGGATCTATGGCCGCTACCGCACCCATATCCTGAGCGGGACGCGCCTCGTCCTGCCCGGCTATGTCAGCACCATGTCGCTGGAACAGGGCGCGGACCTGGAATGGCGGGCCACGACGCTGATGCATCCGCTGGGGCGGCTGACGCTGGCCCGGATCATGCGCGAGAAACTGGGCGACGGGGCCTGACGGCCCGCCGCCGGGAGCACGGGAAAGGGATGACCAAAATGCCGAAGATCGATATCGAGGCCGTCGAGATCCGGACGGGATCCTCCTACCCCGCGCCGCACGGGGCGGCCATGGCCGGACGGCGCCAGCAGCGGCTGGGCGATGCGGCCGGGCTGACCCAGTTCGGCGTCAACCTCGTGCGGCTGGCGCCGGGGGCCATGTCCTCGCTGCGCCACTGGCACGAGCGGCAGGACGAGTTCCTGGTGGTCACCGCGGGCCAGCCGACGCTGGTCGACGACACGGGCGAGACGCCGCTCGCCCCCGGTGATTGCTGCGCCTTCCCGGCGGGCGATGCGAACGGGCATCACCTGGTCAACCGTGGCGAGACCGAGGCCGCCTTTGTCGTGGTGGGCACGCGGACGCCGGACGAGACCGGCTGGTACTCCGATCTCGACATGAAGGTCGAGGTCACCGGGGGAGAGATGCGCTACACCCGCCGCAACGGCACCGCGCTGGGCAGCCCATGACCGAGGTTCCTTTCGACCAGTCCACGTTCGAGCGGTTCCTCGAGGACATCTCCGAGCCGTTCATGACCGGCGACATCACGCGGTGGCGGCGCCGCATCCTGCTGCCCTTCTCGCTGATCACGCAGACCGGGCCAGTGACGCTGGACAGCGATGCCGCGGTCGAGACGAATTTCCACCTCTACCTCGAGGCGCGCGACGCGATGCAGCTGGACCTGGTGTCGCGCGTGCCTCTGGGCTTCGAACGCTGCGACGACAATTCCGTCATCGCCACCTACAAGACCGACCTCCTGCGCCGGGGCACGCGCGTGGTGCCGCCCTACACGGCCTCGGCCCTGCTGCACCATCGCGACGGGCGCTGGAAGATGTCGGCCATTCTCAATGCTTTGGGCCACCATCACTGGACCGGCCTGCACCCCTATCTGAAAGGAGCCAAGACATGACCGATTTCACCTGCCAGACCGATGCCGACGGCGTCGCGGTCATCACCTGGAATGTCGACGGCAAGTCGATGAACGTGCTGCGCTCCGAAGGCGTCGAGGCGCTGGACGGGCTGATCGATGCCGCACTGGCCGATGACGCGGTCAAGGGCATCGTGATCACCTCGGGGAAGGAAACCTTTGCCGCGGGGGCCGACCTGAACGAGCTGGCCGCCGTCAAGGAACGCGGCGGCGATGCGCCCGAGGCGGCGGTGTTCGACTGGATCATGCGGGTGCACGGGCTCCTGCGCAAGATCGAGCGCGCCGGCATGGACCCCAAGACCAACAAGGGCGGCAAGCCCATCGCCAGCGCCCTGCCCGGCACCGCGCTGGGGATCGGTCTGGAACTGCCGCTGGCCACGCACCGGATCTTTGTCGCCGATGCGCCCAAGGCCAAGATCGGCCTGCCCGAGATCATGGTCGGCATCTTCCCCGGCGCCGGCGGCACCACCCGGCTGGTGCGCAAGATGGGCGCCATGGCGGCCTCGCCCTTCCTGCTCGAGGGCAAGCTCTCCGATCCGAAAAAGGCCAAGAGCGCCGGCCTCGTGGACGAGGTGGTCGACGACCCGCTGGCGACGGCCAAGGCCTGGGTGCTGGAGGCCAAGGACGCGGATCTCGTGAAACCCTGGGACCAGAAGGGCTACAAGATGCCCGGCGGCGCGCCCTATCACCCCGCCGGTTTCATGACCTTCGTCGGAGCCTCGGCCATGGTGAACGGCAAGACCAAGGGCGTCTACCCGGCCGCCAAGGCGCTGCTCAGCGCGGTCTACGAGGGCGCGCTGGTGCCCTTCGACACCGCGCTCAAGATCGAGGCGCGCTGGTTCACCAGCGTTCTGGTCAACCCCTCCTCGTCGGCGATGATCCGGTCGCTCTTCATCAACAAGGAGGCGTTGGAGAAGGGCGCCAACCGCCCCGACATGCCCGACCAGAAGGTGCGCAAAATCGGCGTGCTGGGCGCCGGCATGATGGGCGCGGGCATCGCGCTGGTCTCGGCGCAGGCCGGGATCGAGGTCGTGCTGCTCGACCGCGAGATGGCCGCCGCCGAGAAGGGCAAGGCACATGCGGCCGACTACGCCGCCAAGGGCGTCGCGCGCAAGAAGACCACGCAGGAGGCCGCCGACGCCATGCTGGCGCGGATCACGCCCAGCACCGACTATGCCGCGCTGAAGGGCTGCGACCTGATCGTCGAGGCGGTGTTCGAGGATCCCGCGATCAAGGCCGAGGTCACCGCCCAGGTCGACGCGGTCACCGATGCCGACACGATCTTTGCCACCAACACCTCGACCCTGCCGATCACCGAGCTGGCCAAGGCCTCCAAGAATGCCGAGCAGTTCATCGGCATCCACTTCTTCTCGCCCGTCGAGAAGATGATGCTGGTCGAGATCATCCGCGGCAAGCAGACCGGCGACCGGGCCGTGGCCAAGGCGCTGGATTTCGTGCGCCAAATCCGCAAGACGCCGATCGTGGTCAATGACGCGCGGTTCTTCTACGCCAACCGCTGCATCATCCCTTACATCAACGAAGGCATCCGCATGGTCGCCGAGGGGGTCAGCCCGGCCCTGATCGAGAACGCCGCCAAGATGGTCGGCATGCCGCTGGGCCCGCTGCAGCTGGTGGACGAGACCTCGATCGACCTCGGCGCGCGCATCGCCCGCGCCACCCGCGCGGCCATGGGCGAGGCCTATCCCGATGGCGACGTGGACGAGGTGATCTTCTGGATGGAAGAGCAGGGCCGGCTGGGCCGCAAGGCCAGCGCGGGCTTCTACGACTATGACGACAAGGGCAAGCGGCAGGGCTTGTCCCAGGTGGTCAAGGACCGCTACCCGCAGGCCGAGGCGCAGCCCGATCTGACGGATGTGCAGCACCGCCTGCTCTTCGTGCAAAGCCTCGAGGCCGTGCGCGCGCTGGAAGAGGGCGTGCTGATGGATATCCGCGAGGGCGATGTCGGCGCGATCCTCGGCTGGGGTTTCGCGCCGTGGTCGGGCGGCCCGCTGTCCTGGCTCGACATGATCGGCACGCCCTACGCGGCCGAGCGCTGCGACCAGCTGGCCGAGCGCTACGGCCCGCGCTTCGCCTGCCCCGACCTGCTACGCGACATGGCGGCGAAGACGCAAAGCTTCTACCGCCGCTTCGCCCCGGGCGCGCAGGACGCGGCCTGACCCGTGGCGGTCCCGGGGGCCGCCCCCGGGACCGCCACACCCCACATGCGCGCCATTTGTCCGGCGCGTCACGCCGGCCACGGGGCTGCGAGCCTGCCGCCAGAGGCGGTGGGCGAGAGATCCGGCGCCCGCCGCAAGGCGGGCTCCGCATGACAGCGGTGCCGCCGGAAAGCCGGCTTCCGGCAATTTACTGAAAAATCTCCATAAATCATGGAAACCGGCACAAAGGCTGGCCCACCCGCCCCGACTGGATACCCGCAATGCGTCCGATTTCGGGAAGATCTCCCGACCTGAGACATTGACGTGGCGCCCCCGCACCCTCACCTTTCACGACAAAGGATCGTCGCGGAGGAACCCTTTTGAGCGAGATACCCGAGTTCCTGAACCGTGGCGGCCCGGCGCTCTGGGCCATCGCGGCGCTGTCGGTCCTGACACTGGCACTGATCCTGTGGAAGCTGTGGCGGCTGGTCCGGCACGGGGTCTGGCGCCGGCGCCAGGTCGAGATCGCGCTGTCCCACTGGGTCGCGGGCCAGCCCACCCAGGCCATGTCCGAGCTGTCGCTCGGCACGCGCAGCCTGCGCGCCCACGTGTTGCTCAACACCATGCAGGCCCGCATGTCGCTGGGCGACGAGGAGGCGCGCGAAGAGACCGCCCGCCACGCCCGCGCTGCAGTGCTGCAGACCCGCGAGGGGCTGCGCGCGCTGGAACTGATCGTCACCATCGCGCCGCTGCTGGGCCTGCTGGGCACCGTGCTGGGCATGATCGACGCCTTCCAGGCGCTGCAGGCCACCGGCAATCGGGCCGAGGCCTCGGCCCTGGCCGGCGGCATCTGGGAGGCGCTGCTGACCACCGCCGCGGGCATGGGTGTGGCGATCCCCGCCTCGATCGCGCTGACCGCCTTCGACGGGGTGGCCGAGGCGCTGGGTCACGACCTCGAGGATCTCGCCGCACAGGTCTTTACCGCGCCCGTGGCCCGCGCCCAGAGCGCCGGGCTGGACGCCGCGTGATGCTGGACCTGCCCGCCAGCCCGCGCCGCCGGCGCCCCTCGCTGACGCCGATGATCGACGTGGTCTTCCTGCTGCTGGTCTTCTTCATGCTGGCCGCCCGCTTCGGCCTGCCCCTGTCCCAGCCGCTGACCCTGCCCGAGGCCGGCAGCGCGTCTGATTATCGCGGACCGCCCCGGCTGGTCGAGATCGGCCCCGACAGCCTGCAGCTGAACGGGCGCCCGGTCACCGACCTGCCCGCCGCGCTGGCCGAGCTGATGCGGGACAACCGCGACATCGTCGTGCTGCGCGCCCGCGACGGGGCCGACGTGCAGCGCCTCTCCGACGTGATCGACCTGCTCAGCGCGGCCGGGCTGACCCGGATCGCGCTGGTGGAATAGGCCATGCGCGCGTCGCAGGCCCGCTGGCGCGTCTTGCCGCCCGCACGGCGCCCTTCGATCACCGAGCCGGTCGTGCCGATGATCAACGTCGCGCTCCTGCTCCTGATCTTCTTCGTGATGACCGCGCGGCTGGCCCCGCCGGACCCGTTCAGCCTCGCCCTGCCCGATACCGAGGAAGGCCGCGTCGCGCCCGAAGGCGCCGCGCTCTACCTGTCGCGTGACGGCGCGCTGGCCTTCGGTACCACCCGCGGAGAGGAAGCGCTGACCGCCGCCGTGGCCGCCGGTCCGGTCCGCCTGCAGGCCGACGCGCGGGCCGAGGCCGCATTGCTGGCGCAAGTGCTTGCCCGGCTGGCGGCCGCGGGCGCGCAGGAGGTCGCGCTGATCTCGCTGGAGCGGCGGCCATGAGACTGCTCGAGGGCAGTTTCTTCCTCGCGCTGGCCGGAGGCGTGCACCTGGCCCTGCTGGCCATGCTGCCCCTGCCCACGCCGCAACCCGCCCCGCCGGAGCGCGCCACCCCGGTGGCGCTGCGCCCGCCGGATGCCAGCCTGCAGGATCTCGTGGCACGCTGGCAAAGCAGCCCGCAGACCGGCCCGGCCCCGGCCGCGCCGGCGCCCCTGTCGGCCGATCCTGCGCCAAGGCGCCCCGGGGCCGAGCGCCGCCACCAGCGCGCGCATCGAAGCGAGGCACTGGCCCGGCCGGACACCAGCTCCCCCGCCCTGCCGCAGGGGATCAACGCCACGACGCCCAGCCCGAGCGTGACCGTCCGCGCGCCCTCCGGCCTTTCTGCCCCGGCCCCGTCCTCCGGCGCGCGCCTCCCGCAGGCCTTGTCCCGCCCCGCCGCGCGCCCGGCCCGCCCGACGGCGCTTGCACTGCCATCGCCCGACAGGCCCTACCGGCGCGACGCAGCTCTGCCCGCCCCGGACGGGATCGAGGATGACACGCCGCGCCAGCCGGACCCGCCTGCCCCCTCCGACACGCGCGACATCACCGCGGCCCCGCATGGCGCGTCCCCACCGGACCGCCAGTCACCGGCCGCGATGACCGCGCCCGGGCCCGACCATTCTCCCGCAGCGACGAACCGCCTGCCCGCACCCGAAGGCGTGCGCGCCGCCGCGCCCGGCGCCCCGGCCTTCACGGCCGGGCAGGACCGCGCGCCGTCCCTGCAGACCACACCGGACAGGTCGGTCGCACGGGCGCGCCCGGAGCGGCCCGGACAGCCCGCCGACCCGGTCACGGCACCGCAGCCCGACACCGTCACGCTGCAACGCCCCGACCAAACGACAGTGCCCGGGCAATTCTCCGCGCCCGGCATTGGTAGCGCCATAACGTCGCTCCCGAAAACAGATCCCGCGCCGCGCCGCACAGCCCTCCAGCGCCCGGCACCACCCGCCGCGCGCGCCGACGCGTTGCCCGAGATCGACCAAGCGCCCGCGACCCGCCCGCAGCGCACGCGCAGCCTCCGCGGCGCGCCGGTCGCCCTGTCCCGCGCCTTCCTGACCACGATGCCGGACAGCGTGCTGCCCCCGCTGCATTCGCTGCGGCCCCGTGCGCGCCCGACCGACCGCTCGCTCTCGCCTTACGCGCCCACCGCCTCGCTGCGCCCGCGCTTGCGACCCGAAGGCCTGGCCCCCACCCCCGCCGCGCGCCGCCCCGCGCCGGCCGCCACGACCGCACCGGTCGATCCCGGCGCGCAGGATCGCTGGGCGCGGGACATCATCGGCGCCGTGCAATCCGCCCTGCGCCTCCGGCGCGCCAGCAGCGCCGACCGGCCGATCCTGCTGCGCCTGACCGTCTCGGCCAGCGGCAGCCTCGCCCGGGCCGAAATCGTGCGTTCTTCGGGCAATCCCGCGCTCGACGCGCAGGCGCTGGCACAGCTCCGCGAGGCTCGCTTTCCCGCCGCTCCCGCCGGGCTGGACCTGCGCGCACTGACCCTGCAGGTGCAGGTCCGCGTCCGCTGAGCCGCCGGGCCAGTTGCTTGACCCCCGCCACACCATCCCTATACCTCCCAGCAAAGGAGGCGACATGTCCCACAGCCCCATCACCGACAGCCATTGCCACCTCGACTTCCCGGATTTCGACGAGACCCGCGCCGAGGTGATCGCCCGCGCGGTCGAGGCCGGCGTGCACCGCATGGTGACGATCTGCACCCGGCTGCGGCAGGAGCCGCAGGTTCGCGCCATCGCCGAGGCGCATGACCCGGTCTTCTACGCCGCCGGCACCCACCCGATGAGCGCCGCCGATGAGCCGCTGGCCACCACCGACGCGCTGGTCGCGCTCGCCCGCCACCCCAAGATGGTCGGCATCGGCGAGACCGGGCTGGACTACCATTACACCGCCGACAGCGCGGAGGTGCAGCAACGCTCGCTGCGCACCCATATCGAGGCGGCGCAGGAGACCGGCCTGCCGCTGATCATCCATGCCCGCGACGCGGACGAGGACATGGCCCGCATCCTGACCGAGGGCTACCGCGCCGGGCCCTATACCTGCGTCATGCATTGCTTCTCCTCCGGGGCCGGGCTGGCCCGCGCCGCGCTGGACCTGGGCTTCTACCTGTCCATGTCGGGCATCGCCGCCTTCCCGAAATCGCACGCGCTGCGCGAGATCTTCGCCGCCGCCCCGCTCGACCGCATCCTCGTCGAGACCGACAGCCCCTATCTCGCCCCGCCGCCCTATCGCGGCAAGCGCAACGAACCCTCCTACGTGGTGCATACCGCCGCCAAGGGGGCCGAGATCTTCGGCCTGTCGCAGGCCGAGTTCGCCGACGCGACCGAGGCCAATTTCGACCGGCTCTTCACCAAGGCCGCGCAATGGACACCTGCCGCATGAACTCCGAGCTGCGTTTCACGATCCTCGGCTGCGGCTCCTCCGGCGGCGTGCCGCGCCTCGGCGGCCATTGGGGCGAGTGCGACCCGGACAACCCCAAGAACCGCCGCCGGCGCTGTTCCCTGCTGGTCGAACGCGAAAGCACCGAGGGCACGACAAGCGTGCTGATCGACACCTCGCCCGACATGCGCGCGCAGCTGCTCGATGCCGGGATCGGCCGGCTCGACGCGGTGGTCTGGACCCATGCCCATGCCGACCACCTGCACGGGCTGGACGACCTGCGCCAGATCGTCTTCAACACGCGCCAGCGGCTGGATGTCTGGGCCGATGGCGACACCCAGTCCGACCTGCTCTCGCGCTTCGGCTATGCCTTCGTCCAGCCCGAGGGTTCGCCCTACCCGCCGATCCTGAACCTGCACACGATCGACGGCCCCTTCGAGATCACGGGCCCCGGCGGCGCCATCCCCTTCACGCCCTTCCGGGTCAATCACGGCGCCATCGATGCGCTGGGATTCCGCATCGCCGACCTCGCCTACCTGCCCGACGTGGCGCAGATGCCCGAGGACGCCTGGCAGCACCTGCAGGGGCTGGACTGCTGGATCCTCGACGCGCTGCGCCGCACGCCGCACCCGACCCACGCGCATCTGGACCTTGCACTGGACTGGATCGCCCGCGCCGCGCCGCGCCGCGCGGTGCTGACCAACATGCATATCGACCTCGACTACGCGACCGTGGCCGCCGAGACACCGGATCACATCGTGCCGGCCCATGACGGGCTCGTGCTGCGCTATGAACTCTGAGGCGTCCCTGCCCCGGACGGCGAGACACCCCCTCTTTCATCTTTCCCCAAATACTCTCGCCGAAGGCGTCCGGCGGCGCCACCTGTGCAGCGCCGGGCCAGGGCCCGCCCGCCCCCACATGTCCCGCATGGCCTGAGATGCAGGCGCTGCTCGACGTCATCCTGCCGGTCTTCCTGGTGATCGGCGCGGGCTACCTCGCGACCTGGCGGGGCTGGATCTCCGAGACCGGCGTCGACGGGCTGATGGCCTTCACGCAGAACATCGCCGTGCCCGCCCTGCTCTTCCGCGCGATCTGGACGCTGGAACTGGGCGCCGAGTTCAACCCGTGGCTGCTCGTCTCCTTCTATACCGGCTCGGCCTGCGGCTTCGCCGCGGGGCTCTTGGGCGCGCGCCACCTCTTCGGCCGCGACTGGGAGGATTCGGTGGCGATCGGCTTCTGCTGTCTCTTCGCCAACTCGGTGATGATCGGGCTCGCGATCACCGAACGGGCCTACGGCGCCGATGCGCTGCAGGCCAATTACGTCATCGTCGCGCTGCATTCGCCCTTCTGCTACGGCATCGGCATCACCGCGATGGAGATCGCCCGCGCCCGCGCCTCTGGCGCTCCGGCCGCGACCCTACCGGCCAAGGTGGGCGGCGCCATGTTCCGCAACGCGCTGGTAATCGGCATCGGGCTGGGGCTGGTGGCCAACCTGCTGAACCTCAGCCTGCCCGAGACGGTGACCGACGCGCTGGACATGCTGGTGCGCACGGCGCTGCCGGCGGCGCTGTTCGGCATGGGCGGCGTGCTCTGCCGCTATCGGCCGCAGGGCGACGGGCGCGTGATCGCCTATATCTGCGCCGTCTCGCTGCTGCTGCACCCCACGATCACCTGGACGCTGGGCAGCCTGACCGGGCTGAGCGTGGCCGAGTTCCGCTCGGCCGTGCTGACCGCCGCCATGGCGCCGGGGATCAACACCTATGTCTTTGCCAACATGTATGGCCGAGCCAAGCGGGTCGCCGCCTCGGGCGTGCTGTTTGCCACGGCGCTGTCGGTGCTGACCGCCTGGGTCTGGCTGTCGCTGCTGCCCTGAGCGGGGCATTTCCGGGTCGCCATCCGGCGCGCGACCTGACACAGATGGGGCGCGACACGACACGAGGCCCGCATGACCACCCGCACCGACCAGACGACACTCGGCATTGTCCTGATGCTGGGCTTCTGCATCCTTGCCCCGGTGATGGACGCCTTTGCCAAGGCCACGCCCGAGATCGTGCCGGTGCCGCAGATCCTCGCCTTCCGCTTTGCCATCCAGGTGGTGATCCTGCTGCCGCTGGCCGCCGCGATGGGGCTGGCGCTGCGGGTCACATGGCGCGACGCGGCGCTGCACCTGGCCCGCGCGGGCACGGTGCTGGTGGCCACGGGCTTCTTCTTCACGGCGCTGCGCTACATGCCGATCGCCGACGCGATCTCGATCTTCTTCGTCGAGCCCTTCATCCTGACGCTGCTCGGCGCGCTCTTCCTGTCCGAGCCGGTGGGCTGGCGCCGCCTGACCGCCTGCGCGGTGGGGTTCGGCGGCGCGCTGCTGGTGATCCGGCCCAGCTTTGCCGATCTGGGCGCGGTCAGCCTGCTGCCGCTGGCCACCGCCGCGCTCTTTGCCGTCTATATGCTGATGACGCGCAGCATGTCGCAGCGCCTGTCGCCTCTGGTGCTGCAGGGCCACACGGCGCTGGCGGCCTGCGTGCTGGTGATCCCGCCGCTGATCTGGCTGGACGGCAGCGGTGCGACGCTGTTCGACCCGGTCTGGCCCGAGGGCCGCGCCCGCTGGACGCTGCTGGGCGTGGGGGTGGTGGCCACGATCTCGCACCTGTTCCTGACCTTCGCGCTGCGGCTGGCGCCGGCGGGGACCATCGCGCCGCTGCAATATCTCGAGATCGTCGGCGCCACGCTGATCGGCTACCTCGCCTTCGGCGATTTCCCCACGCCGCTGACCTGGGTCGGGATCGCGATCATCGTGGCCGCGGGGCTCTATGTCTTCGAACGCGAGCGGCGGCTCGAGGCGCGGGCCAAGGCCCCCGCCCCGCCGCCCTGATACCACCGCCCCGAGACCGCACCGTTTCGCGGTTTCACGCGCGGCGCCGCGCCGCTAGGGTGCCCCCATGTCCCAGGATCGTCCCCTTCTCGGCATCACGCTGATGCTCGGCTTCTGCCTGCTGGCGCCCTTCGCGGATGCGCTGGCCAAGCTGCTCGGCCCCGAGATGGCCGTGGGCCAGCTGGTCACGCTGCGCTTTGCCTTCCAGGCGCTGATCCTGGTGCCGCTGACCCTGGCCACCGGGCGGGCCTGGCGGATGGACGGGCGCGTTCTGGTCTTCGTGGCGCTGCGCACGCTGCTGCACATCGCGGGAATCACGCTGGTCTTCACCGCGCTGCTCTACCTGCCGCTCGCCGATGCCATCGCCATCGCCTATGTCATGCCGTTCATCCTGCTGCTGCTGGGCAAGCTCTTTCTCGACGAAGAGGTCGGCTGGCGGCGGCTGGCGGCCTGCGCCGTGGGCTTCGGTGGCACGCTGCTGGTGATCCAGCCCGCCTTCGAGGATGTCGGCTGGCCCGCGCTTCTGCCGCTGGGCGTGGCGCTGGTCTTCGCGCTGTTCATGCTGGTCACGCGGCGCATCGCCCATGTGACCGACCCGGTGGGCATGCAGGCGGTCTCGGCCCTGATGGCGCTGGCGCTGATGATCCCGGTCATGGCATTGACCCCAGCCGGCAGCGTCGGGGCGTTTGACTGGGTGGCGCCCAGTGCGCGCGGCTGGTGGCTGATCACCCTGATGGGCTGCGCAGGAACCGCGGCACACCTGCTGATGACATGGTCGCTGCGCTATGCGCCCGCGGCCACGCTCGCCCCGATGCAATACCTGGAAATCCCCTTCGCCACGCTGGTGGGCTACCTGATCTTCGCCGACCTGCCCGGGCCTCTGGCCGCGCTCGGCATCGCGATCACCATGGGCTCGGGGCTCTACATCGTCATGCGCGAGCGGGCCATCGGCGCGGTGCCGCCGCCAGCCCCGCAAGCAACGCATTCCGGCACGCCACCGGCAACATGACCAGCATCGCCGGCCGGTCGACGGACAGCCGCACCGGCCCGTCCACGATGTTCGAGGTGCCGATCCGCAGGTCGGGCGCGAAGGACATCCCGTCGATCGGCCAGCGCAGCCCGGTGGAGCGCCCGGTGACCGGCCCGAAGGGAAAGAGCGAGAAGCGCGTGCCCGGCGCCAGCTCCAGCGACAGCTCGGGCGGGACCAGCGCGACCACGTCCTCGGGGCCGACCAGCACGCAGGCCCGGTCGGGCCGGGTCACCAGCACATGCATCGCGGCCAGCTGATGATCCACTCGGTCGCCCAGAAAGCCGTAGGCCAGCACCAGCGGCGCCGCGATATGGCGCAGCCCCTTGTCGAAATCCGTGCTGTCCTGTTCCGCGATCCGGTGGATGACACCCGCGGGCAGCTGCGCCTGCGCCGCCCGGGACAGCGAGTCCATGTCACCGATCACGGCATCGGGCACCCGCCCCAGCGCCAGCAGCTTCTCGGCGCCACTGTCCGCGGCCACGACACGATCCGCCTCGGCCAGCGCCGCGCGCAGCACGTCCGGTGCACAATCGCCGCCGCCAACCAGCAGAACCGGCCCCGAGCTCTCAACAATTTTAGTATTCATGTCGGATTAATGGCCGTTTGCGAAACAGATCACAATCAGGTCACGAAATGATACGCTGACCGGCACAGATTCGGTCAGCTTTCGTCGCGGGGGGCATGGTAAACATCTCCTTGCAGGACGAATGAAAGTGAGCAGCACGATGGTGAGTTCCAGCAAGATTCTGACGGTCTCGTATGGCACGTTCTCTTGCACCGCCGAAGGGTTCGAGGATCCGCTGGCGGTGATGAAGGAGACGACGCATTTCTTCCGACATGTGGTCAACGAGGATCGTTTCTTCGGCGCCGAACCGCCGCAATTCGATGCCGAGCTTGCCTCCGAGATGCTGCGCGACCGGCTGGCCGCCGAGGAAAGCGATGCCAGGCTGAGCTTCGGAGTGCCCGGCGCCACGGCCGCATCCTCCTCCGGGGCGCTGGCCGCCGCGCTGGAGGCCGGCCCCGCCCGCCCCCGGGCGGAGGAGCCGGCCCGCGACCTGCCCGATGACGACGTGCTCGACGCCGCCGCCCAGGCCGCCGCGCTGGAAGAGGCGGCCGAGGCCGCGCGCCAAGCGCAGGCCGAGCAGGAGATGGCGACAGAGGTCGCGGACGCCCCGGCCGAAGCGGCGGAAGACGACGCCGATATGCCCGACCTGCCGATGGCCGAGGCACCTGTTGCCGATGAGAACCCCGTCACCCCGGATGCGCCCGAGATCGACCTTTCCGGCCTTGACCTCGACGCCGCAACACCGGACACGGCAGAGACGCCGGAGCCGTTGGCCGGGGCAGCATACGCCGCCCCCGAGCCCGAGACCGGCGACGAGATCGAGGCGGACACTGCCATGTCCGCGTTCGACGCGGCCGGTGACGTGCCTGCTCCACGTCCCGCCGCACCCTCTTCCAGCGTGGCCGACAAGCTGGAACGGATCCGCGCCGTCGTGGCCGACAATGCCGCCCAGCCCGAGCCCGCCGACCCGATCGCCGCCCTGTCCGACAGCCTGTCCGAAGAGGTGGCGGAGCCCGAAGAGGACACCCCCGTCGCCGAGACGGAGGCCGACGAGCTGGACGATACCGCGCTCGACGCCATGCTTGCTGCTTTCGGCCGGGACGAGGCGCCGGAAATGACGCCGGCCGAGCCCGTCGTGGACGATCTCGACGAGGACATGTCGGGGGACGAGGACAACCTCTTCAGCGACACGATCGCGAGCCTTGTGGCCGCCGAGACGGTCCTGCCCGGATCGGAACAAGGCGCAGAGGCGCCCGAGCCGATCGCAGAGGCCGCCCCCCTGGCCGCGCCCGAGCACGATCCCCGCAGCGACGAGATCGACCTCGGCGCCGCGTCCGACGCGCCGGAGCTTGACGAGCAGCCCGCAGCCACGGCCGAGCCCGCCGAGATCCCGTCCGAGCGTCCCGCCCCCACCCCGGTGCGTGCCCGCGTGGTCAAGGTCAAGCGCGCCGTCTTCGACAAGGCGGTCGAGGAAGGCCGGCTCGAAGAGGTCGAGGACACGCCCCCGCCGGCCCCGGAGCCCGTCGCGCCGCGCGTGCCGCTGGCCACCGACAGCAGCCTCTCTCCCGAAGAGGAGGACGAGCTGGCCCGCGAGCTGGCCGCCGTCAAGGCCGAGCTGGCCGAGGATTTCGACTGGGACGACGACGAGGACGACACGGCCGAGGACGACACGGCCGAGGAAGACGCACCGTTCCGGCTCGACAACCCGGTCTCGGCGCCGCGCGGCGAAGAGGACCCCGTCGATGCGCTGGTCGAGGATACCGCCCGCAAGACCGTCAAGATGGCCAGCCCGGCCCGCGCCATGCTGACCGAACAGAGCAACGTGGACGATGACACCTCGCGCCTGATCGACAAGGCCGATACCGAGATGAACGAGCCCGAGGGCAACCGTCGCCGCTCGGCCATCGCCCATCTGCGCGCCGCGGTCGCCGCCACCAAGGCCGACCGCCTGCTCAGCCGCAAGACCGGCGAGGAGGACGGCACCGAGGCCTATCGCGAGGACCTGGCCGACGTGGTGCGCCCGCGCCGCCCGCAATCCGGCGCCCCCCGGACCGAACGCCCCGTGACCGAGCCGGCACGCCCCGCGCCGCTCAAGCTGGTGGCCGAACAGCGGGTGGCCGGTGCCCCGGCAGAGGCCGCGCCGCAGGCCGACCTGCCCCGCGTGACGCCGGTCCGCCCGCGCCGTGTGCGCCGCGCCACCGCGTCGGAACTGCCCACGCGCGACACCCCGACGCCCGAGCCCGAGGCCGATGGCGAGGGCTTCGCCGCCTATGCCGCCGAGATGGGCGCGACGCAGCTCCCCGAGCTTCTCGAGGCCGCCGCGGCCTACATGTCGTTCGTGGAAGGCCGGGACCAGTTTTCGCGCCCCCAGCTGATGACCACCGTGCGGCAGGCCGAGCAGACCGAAAGCAGCCGCGAGGACCGGCTGCGAAGCTTCGGCCAACTGTTGCGCGAGGGCAAGATCGAGAAGACCAGCGGCGGCCGCTTCACCGCCTCGCCCCGGATCAGCTTCAAGCCCGACAAGGCGGCCGGCTGAGATCCGGACCAATGAAAAGACGGCGCCCCGGGGGCGCCGTTTTCATGTGTCAGATGCACGGGGGACGACAGGCAAGCCCGGCCTTCATCCCTTCTCGTCGGGATCGGGCTGGCCGACCCCGCGAAAGATGAACTTGAACGGCAAGGCCCAGAGGAAACCCAGCACGACGTAGACGAGGAATTCCACCCAGAGCGGCGGGCGCCCCAGCCAGTTGATCACGCTGACGCAGACCACGACATAGACCGGCAGACCGACCAGGAGGATGACCAGCGACCAGCGTCGCCGTGCTTTGTAACTCAGTGCCATGAGGCGCAGTTAGTCCGCGAACGGGTCGGTGACAAGGATCGTGTCCTCGCGTTCCGGCGAGGTCGAGAGCAGCGCCACGGGGCAGCCGATCAGTTCCTCGACACGGCGCACGTACTTGATGGCCGCGGCCGGCAGGTCCGCCCAGCTGCGCGCCCCCTCGGTCGAGGCCGACCAGCCCTCCATTTCCTCGTAGATGGGCGTGCAGCGCGCCTGCGCATCCGCCGCGGTGGGCAGGTAATCCATGCGCACGCCGTCCAGCTCGTAGCCGACGCAGATCCTCAGCGTCTCGAACCCGTCCAGCACGTCCAGCTTGGTCAGCGAGATGCCGTTCACCCCCGAGGTCGCGCAGGTCTGGCGCACCAGCACCGCGTCGAACCAGCCGCAGCGCCGCTTGCGCCCGGTGGTGGTGCCGAATTCATGCCCGCGCTCTCCCAGCCGCTGGCCGTCGGCATCCTCCAGCTCGGTCGGGAAGGGCCCCTCGCCCACGCGGGTGGTATAGGCCTTCACGATGCCCAGCACGAAGCCCACCGCCTCGGGGCCGACGCCGGTGCCCGTGGCCGCCTGCCCCGCGATCACGTTCGAGGAGGTGACGAAGGGATAGGTGCCGAAATCGATGTCCAGAAGCGCGCCTTGCGCGCCCTCGAACAGGATCCGCTCGCCGGCGCGGCGGCGCTCGTTCAGCACCTTCCAGACCGGCCCGGCATAGGGCAGGATCTTGGGCGCCACCTCGCGCAGAGCCGCCAGCAGCGCGTCGCGGTCCACCGGCTCGAGCCCCAGCCCGCGGCGCAGCGCGTCGTGATGCAGCAACGCCCGGTCGACCCGCGCCTCCAGCGTGGCGTCATCGGCCAGGTCGGCCACGCGCACGACGCGCCGGCCGACCTTGTCCTCATAGGCCGGGCCGATGCCACGCCCGGTGGTGCCGATCTTGGTGCCCGAAGAGGCCGCGGCCTCGCGCGCGCGGTCCAGTTCGCCATGGATCGGCAGGATCAGCGGCGTGTTCTCGGCGATCATCAGCGTCTCGGGCGTGATCTCCACGCCCTGCGCGCGCACCGTCTCGATTTCGTCCACGAGGTGCCAGGGGTCCAGCACGACCCCGTTGCCGATCACCGACAGCTTGCCGCGCCGCACCACGCCCGAAGGCAGCGCGTGCAGCTTGTAGACCTCGCCCTCCACGACCAGCGTGTGCCCCGCATTGTGGCCCCCCTGGAAGCGGCAGATCACGTCGGCCCGGCTGGACAGCCAGTCCACGATCTTGCCCTTGCCCTCGTCGCCCCACTGGGCGCCCACGACCACCACGTTCGCCATCTCGGTCCTCTCACGTCGTCAAACCCGTGCCGGTATATCGCTGCCATGGCGGGCGCGAAACCGCAAACTGCGCATCTGGGCGCTGGACAGGGGCGGGGTTTGCGGGCAGGTGCAGGGCATGTCCGTTCCGGAGGTCCCATGAGTTTCGTCCTGCGCTGGCTGTTCGCCTTCCTTCTGCTTGCCGCCACCTACAACCCGACCCAGTGGAACTTCATCCGCTGGAGCATGGCCCATTACGAGACGCGGCTCTCGGTGGTGGTGCTGCTGGGGCTGGTGCTGCTGATCGGCTATGTCATCTACCTGCGCGCGACGCTGCGCTCGATCGGCGGGTTCGGCATGCTGCTGGTGCTGGCGCTGGTCGGCGCGATCCTCTGGGTGCTGCGCGATCTCGGGCTGATGGATCTGAGCGATCCCAAGCTGGCCACCTGGGTGGGGATCTTCGCGCTATCGCTCGTGCTGGGCGTGGGGCTGAGCTGGTCGATCATCCGCCGGCGCCTGTCGGGCCAGGTCGACATGGACGATGTCGAGGAGTGAGCGGCGGGCCCGCCGGGGGAGCGAGTGTCCCGATCACGGGCGGAGCCCCCGGGTCCGGCAAAGCCGGATGATCTCTCCGGGGGAGAGATCACGCCGCGAACGAGCCGAGCCCCCGGGTCCACCGCAGGCCGCAATGCCCCCCTTCTCCGGCCCACGCGTCACGGCTGATCGCGCGCCCCACGGGACGGTGGGCGGGGCGAGGTCGCAGACGAGCGCCGACCCGCCGGCCATCCTGCTTGCACCGGCGCGACGCATCCCCTACATGGTCGCAAACACCGACACGTTGCAGGGCCCATGGAAAACGTCATCCTGATCATCCATCTTCTTCTCGCGCTCACGCTGATCGGGATCGTGCTCCTGCAGCGCTCCGAAGGCGGCGGGCTGGGCATGGGCGGCGGCGGCGGTGGCGCCATGAGCCAGCGGTCGGCGGCCACGGCCCTGGGCAAGCTGACCTGGGCGGTCGCGATCGCCTTCATCTGTACCTCGATGACGCTGACGGTGATCGCCGCGCAGAACGCCTCGGGCAGCTCGATCCTCGACCGGCTGGGCGGCTCGACCCCGGCGGCCGAGACCGAGACGCCGGGCACCGGCGGCATCGACACCGATGCGCTGCTGCCCCCGCCCTCGGCTACCGACGGCGCCGCCGAGGATGCGCCGCTCGTGCCGCGCGCCGACTGACACACCTACAAGAACTTGCAGAGATGCAACCGACCGCAACAGCATCTTGCGGTCGGCTGGACAATTTCATGCGAATCCGCTAAGGCTTGAATCCCGTGATGCTGCCGTCCGTCAGGGCGGCGGGACAGCTTTGGACCGGCCGCCGGCAGGCTGGCTTTCAGGACAATTCACGGGGTTTGGCCACATGGCACGTTTCATCTTCATCACCGGCGGTGTGGTCTCGTCGCTCGGCAAGGGGCTGGCCTCGGCGGCGCTCGGCGCGCTGCTGCAGGCGCGCGGCTTCTCGGTTCGGCTGCGCAAGCTCGACCCCTACCTGAACGTCGATCCCGGCACCATGTCCCCGTTCGAGCATGGCGAGGTCTTCGTCACCGACGATGGCGCCGAGACCGATCTCGATCTCGGCCATTACGAGCGCTTCACCGGCGTGCCGGCGCGGCGCACCGATTCCGTCTCGTCGGGGCGGATCTACACCAACGTGCTCGAGAAGGAGCGCCGCGGCGACTATCTGGGCAAGACGATCCAGGTGATTCCGCACGTCACGAACGAGATCAAGGATTTCATCTCGATCGGCGAGGACGAGGTCGATTTCATGCTCTGCGAGATCGGCGGCACGGTGGGCGACATCGAGGGGCTGCCCTTCTTCGAGGCGATCCGTCAGTTCAGCCAGGACAAGCCGCGCGGGCAGTGCATCTTCATGCATCTCACCCTGCTGCCCTGGATCAAGGCCAGCGGAGAGCTCAAGACCAAGCCCACCCAGCACTCGGTCAAGGAACTGCGCTCGATCGGCCTTGCGCCCGACATCCTCGTCTGTCGCTCCGAGGGGCCGATCCCCCAGAAGGAGCGCGAGAAGCTGGCGCTGTTCTGCAACGTGCGCCCCGACAGCGTGATCGCCGCGCAGGACCTGCGCTCGATCTACGAGGCGCCGCTGGCCTATCACCGCGAAGGGCTGGACCAGGCCGTGCTGGACGCCTTCCAGATCCATCCCGCGCCCAAGCCGATCCTCGACAAGTGGGAGGATGTGAACGACCGCATCTTCAACCCCGAGGGCGAGGTCACCGTGGCCATCGTGGGCAAGTACACCCAGCTGGAAGACGCCTACAAGTCCATCGCCGAGGCGCTGACCCATGGCGGCATGGCCAACCGCGTCAAGGTGCGGGTGGAATGGGTCGATGCCGAGCTCTTCGAGCGCGAGGACCCGGCCCCCTATCTCGAGCAATACGATGCGATCCTCGTGCCCGGCGGCTTTGGCGAGCGCGGCACCGAGGGCAAGATCAAGGCCGCGCAATACGCGCGCGAGAACGACATCCCCTATCTCGGCATCTGCCTCGGCATGCAGATGGCGGTGATCGAGGCGGCGCGCAACGTGGCCGGCGTCGCCAAGGCGGGCTCGGAAGAGTTCGACCACGAGGCCGGCGAGAAGCGCTTCGAGCCGGTGGTCTACCACCTCAAGGAATGGGTGCAGGGCAACGAGAAGGTCAACCGCCGCCCCGATGACGCCAAGGGCGGCACGATGCGGCTGGGCGCCTATGACGCGGTGCTGTCCAAGGGCTCGCGCGTGGCCGAGATCTACGGCCGCACCGCCATCGACGAACGCCACCGCCACCGCTACGAGGTGGACATCACCTATCGCAAGACGCTCGAGGAAAAAGGCCTGTGCTTCTCGGGCATGTCGCCGGACGGCAAGCTGCCCGAGATCATCGAATGGCCCGACCACCCCTGGTTCATCGGCGTCCAGTTCCACCCCGAGCTGAAGTCCAAACCCTTCGACCCGCATCCCTTGTTCAGGGATTTTGTCAGGGCGGCGAAAGAGGTGTCGCGGCTGGTGTGACACGGGAGCGTGCTCCGCGTGTCACGCCGCCCTCACCGGCGGCCGATCTGGGATGCCCGCGCGACTCTTCGGATCGATGCATAGACTGATGCCAATTGCTGCGGACGCTTGGACCGATTGCTTTCGCGTACAGGTCGATCGCCCGCGACCGCGTCCCCGGGCTTCCATCGGGCTGTATCCTGTCAGCATGGTCATCCCGAACGTCTCCCCAGGCGCTTCGCAAACCGCTTTTCATGACCGCTCGGTCGGGCGTCGCTGCAGCCGCTTGACCAGCGCAAAACACAATCCGGCCCCCGCGACGACACGCGGGGGCCGGTTCGGGAAGCGGGGCCGGAGCCCTAGCGGTAGATCAGCGTCGGCAGCCACATGGCGATGCCCGGGATGAAGGTCATCAGCAGCAGGCACAGCACCAGCGGGATCAGGAAAGGGGCGGTGGCGACGACGCAGCGCTCGAACGGGACGCCGGAGACCCGGCTGAGCACGTAGAGCACCATGCCCACCGGTGGTGTCAGCAGCCCCAGCATCAGGTTGAGCACCATGATCACGCCGAAATGCACCGGGTCGACGCCCAGCTCGACCGCGACGGGCAGCAGCACCGGCACGAGGATGGTGATCGCAGCGACCGTCTCCATGAAGCAGCCCACCACCAGAAGCACGACGTTCATCAGCAGCAGGATGACCCAGGGCCGGTCCGAGAGCGACAGCAGCAGCGTGGCGGCGGCCTCGGGCACGCGGTTCGAGGTGAGGATCCAGGCAAAGATCGAAGCGGCGGCGACCACGAAGAGCACCACGGCAGTGGTCTCGATCGTATCGTAGCTGACCCGCAGGAACCGCTTGAGCGACAGGGTGCGGTAGACCACGAGCCCCAGGAACAGCGCGTAGGCACAGGCCGCGACGGCCGCCTCGGTCGGGGTGAAGGCGCCCGACAGGATGCCGCCCACGATGATGACCGGGGTCAGCAGCGACAGGAAGGCGCGCGCGAAGGTCACTTGCAGCAGCTTGAGCGCGAAGGGCTGGTCACGCTTGAAACCGCGCACCCGGGCGAAATAGGCGATCATCAGCATCAGAGAGGCCGCCATGACGAGCCCCGGCAGAAAGCCCGCCGCGAAGAGCTGGCCGATCGAGGCGCCCGAGACGACGCCGTAGATCACCATCGGCAGCGAGGGCGGGATGATCGGGCCGATGGTCGAGGAGGCGGCGGTGACGCCCACGGCAAAGCCCGGGTCGTAGCCGGCATCGCGCATCGCCTTGATCTCGATCGAGCCCAGCCCGCCGGCATCGGCCACCGCGGCACCCGACATGCCCGCGAAGATGACCGAGGCGCCGACATTCACATGGCCCAGCCCGCCGCGCATCCAGCCCACGAGGGCGAGGGCGAAACTGAAGATCCGTTCGGTGATGCCGGCACTGTTCATCAGGTTGCCGGCAAGGATGAAGAAGGGCACCGCCAGCAGCGGGAAGCTGTCCACGCCGTTGATGACCCGGTGGGCCACCACCATCGGCGGCACGTGGCCGGTCATGATGAACAGCGCCGAGGCGCCGGCCAGCGCGATGGCCACGGGCACACCGAAGAGCAGCATCAGCCCGAGGATGAGGAAGAGCAATGCGATGGTCATGGGATCAGTCCGCTCCTTTGAGATCGCCGTGATCATCGGGATCGATCAGGCGGCTGGTGCCCGTGCGAAGATGCTTCACGGTGTTCCACAGCCCGTAGAGCGTCATCGCCGCGAAGCAGATGGCGACGTAGTAGTAGAGATACGACTTGGGCACCTCGATCGAGACCATCAGCTGCCCGGTCCGTCCCGCCAGCTGCAGCGTCAGGTAGACCATGCCGGCATAGAAGGCGGTCGACAGCACGTCGATCAGCAGCTGCGCCACGCGGCGCACCGGGCGGGGAAGGTAGCGATAGATGAACTCGACCGCGATATGCGAATTCTTGCGGGTCGCCATGACGGCGCCCGTGAAGGTGACCGCGATCAGCAGGAAGCGCGCGATCTCCTCGGTCCAGCCCAGCGAATTGTTCAGCACGTAGCGGGTGAAGAATTGCAGGAAGACCACGAAGGCGAGGATCCAGAAGATGACGAGCACGGGGATGTCGGTCGCCGACACGTCCGACAGGTCGTAATCCTCGTCATCCTCGACCTCGATCTTGGCCGTCTGGAGTTCGTCCTGGATCTTCGACATCGACAGGTCCTTTTCGAGTGGTCAGGCCAAGGCATGCGGGGAGGCCGCGCGCAACCGCGCGGCCTCGTTTCGTTCGACAGGGAAAGCGGGATCAGCCGTCGGCGCCGATCGCCTGCAGGCGGTCATAGGTTTCCTGGTCCCAGGTCGCCATGTCGCCGTTATGCATCTCCATCACCGCCTCGCGGAACGGGGTGATGTCGACCTCGTTGACGTTCACGCCCTGCTCGCGGAACCAGTCGGCCAGCTCGGCCTCGGACTGGCGGATCTGCGTGGTGACGCAATCCGAGGTCTCTTCGATCACGGTGGCCAGCGTCTCCTGGTCACCTTCGTCGAGGCTGTTCCAGGTCGGCCCGCCGACGATGCCCAGAAGCGAGTCGACGATGTGCCCGGTCAGGTTGATGTCGGACTGCACCTCGTAGAACTTCTTGGCCTGGATCGTGGGCAGCGGGTTCTCCTGCCCGTCCACCGTGCCCTGCTGCAGTGCCAGGTAGACCTCGGCAAAGGCGATGGGCGTGGGGTTGGCGCCGACCGCGCGCGGGAACATCATGTAGAGCGGCGCATTCGGCACGCGCAGCTTCATGCCCTCCATGTCGGCGGGCTCCGAGATGGTCTCGTTCGAGGTGGTGTGGCGCGCGCCGTAATAGGCCAGCGTCACCGGGTGGTTGCCGGTCGCGTTCTCGTAGCCGTCCAGCATCTCCTGGAACAGGTCGCTGTTGCGATAGGCGTCCCAGTGGTCGTAGTCGCGGAACATGAAGGGCGCGCCGCCGATGGCGATGGGACCGTAGGAGCGGCCCGCGAAAAGCTGGCCCGTCCAGATGATGTCCACCGTGCCGAGGCCGAGCCCCTCGTTGATGTCGACCTCCTTGCCCAGCGACGAGGCCGGGAACACCTCGATGCCCAGCCGGTTGTCTGTCGCCTCGGCCAGCTTGTCGCCGGCTTCGACCGCGCAGGTGTGGTAGGGCTCGCTGGATTCGTAGACATGCGCCCATTTCAGCACGCGGTCGGCCTCCTGCGCCGCCGCCGGCAGGGCGAGGCCCATGGCCGTGGTTGCCGCCAGTGCGATCTTGAAAGTCTTGTCGATAGTCACTCGTACGTCCTCCCTTGGTTGAAGTCTTTCCCTTACCGCTCGGCCGCCTCCTCCAGGCAGGCAAGCGGCGGGATGTCCCGGCCCTCGGCAAAGGCGTCCAGGGCCGTGACGGTGGTCTGGTCGAGCACCAGCCCGTCCCGGCGGCGCCGGTCCGCCTCGGCCCATTCGCGGTCGCCCGCGGCCATGACCGAATCCGACGGCGCCGCGGCCGAGGCGCGGATGCCGTCGCGGTAGCGCCGGATCACGCCCTCGAAGATCGCGCGGCCCATGAAGGCCTCGGGGTCGAGCGCCAGCACGAAGGCCCCCATGCCGCGCGGCGTCTCCATGTCGTCCGAGATCATCGGCGCGATCTCGCGGCTGAGCGGTGCGTCCGACAGCGCGGTGGACAGGATCTCGGGGATGCCGGCGAGGCCCGCGCCCTTGTAGCCGAAATCGCCCCCCAGAGGGGCCAGCATCTCGCAATGCGCGGGCGCGGTGGTGTCGATCCCGTCCACGTCCGACGCGGTGCCCGGTGGCAGGGTCAGTCCCAGCGACCGCGCCAGCTGGACCTTGTTGAAGGGGATCGCGCTGGTCGCCATGTCGAACAGCCAGACCGGCTCGTCCGGGCCGGCGCTGGCGGCGAAGGCGATCGGGTTGGTGCCGTGGAAGCGTTCGGCCCCGCCATGCAGCCGCACGAACGGGTCGGAATTGCAGACGCAGAGCCCGGCCATGCCGGCCTCGGCGATGGCCTTGGCATAGGCCCCCGCGGCCCCGAAATGCGAGGAGTTGCGGATCGCCACCACGCCCACGCCCATTTTGCGCGCCATCTCGATGGCGCGTTCGGCCGCGGCATAGGTGGCGCGCGCGCCATGCGCGTCATTGGCGTCCAGCACCGCGGCCGAGCCGGTGTCATGCACCAGTTTCATCTCGGGGCGGGGGTTCAGGCGGCCGCGCTCCAGCCCTGACAGGTAATGCGGCAGCAGGCGATAACCGTGGCTGTCCACCCCGTGCAGCGAGGCATGGCTGAGCGCGCGGGTGACCGCCTCCACCGTTTCGGCATCGGCCTGAACCGCCTGCAGCGCGGCGCGGGCAAAGCGCTCCATCTCCTCCAGCGGCACGCGGCGGCGCCCGCCGGCACTGCTGCGGCTGGTTTGCAACGCCGCGTAATCCGCCACATTGCTGCGGATGTGCTGGCCCAGAAGATCGGCCGCGCGATCGGGATCGGCGTCACGCACCGCCTCGACCAGGGCCAGATGCGTGGCATGCGAGCGGGTGATGCGCCCCCGGTCGCCGGTCAGTCGCGTGCGGATGGACTGGATGCGCGAGGCGATGGTGACAAAGGATTTCTCGAGATAGCGGTTGCCGCAGCGGCGGAAGATCTCGAGATGGAACTGGTGGTCGGCCCGGGCGAAGGCGTCGATGTCATTGGCCTCCAGCGCCTCGGCCCCGCGCTGGGTGAAGACCTCGAGCGCCCGGGCCAGCCCGGTCGCATCACGCGCGATGGCCAGCCGGACACCCTGCGTCTCGAGGATCTCGCGCAGGTGGCCCAGGTCCGAGACATCCTCGCTCGACAGCGAGATGACCCGGGCCGAGCGGTTGGGCGACATGACCACCAGACCTTCCTGCGCCAGCTCGACCAGAGCCTCTCGGATCGGGCTCTTGCTCATGTCCAGCATTACCGACAGCTCGGCCTCGCGCAGCGTCCGCCCGAAGGCAAAGGCATCGGACATGATCCTGTCCCGGATCCAGTCGCGCGCCTGCTCCGAAAGCTTCTTGCGCGCATGGCCATCGTTCTGTGCTGTGGGTTGCGTCATGTCTTGCTCCATCGGCACATTGGTATATGATATATCATATACCGCAAGAAAAATCTCCGGCACGACGCGGCAGCGGAGGATCAAGTCAGGGCCAGAAGCATCTTCGCACATGCGGCAAGCCCCTGAGCTGACGCCCGAAATACCGGCGCAGCAGAGGCTTCACACGCGATCACGCCGCTGTCAGGGTGGGGGCCGGCTATTTCGGGACTTCGTCCGCGCGGCGAAAGAAGTGTCGCGGTTGGTGTGACGCGGGGGCTTGCTCCGCGTGTCGCTCCGCCCTCACCGGCGGCCGATCTGGGATGCCCGAGCGACTCTTCGGGCCCTGCACCGGACGCTCTTCGCTTTCTTGCCATCGAACGGGCCGAGGCGGTTGTCCGACCTGTCGAAGTGAGGGTCATGGCGGTTTGATGGCAAGGTCCGGATGCCGCCCGACGACCAACCGCGGTCCCGCGTCCCCTTCCCGCACGGACGGAACCGCCCTACCCTTGCCGGTATGATACGCCGTCTCGCCCCCTCTGCCTTGCTGGTGCTTCTGGCCTTGCTGACGTTGCCCTTCGTGGCGCATGCGCTCAGCCGGCCGGTCCTGGCGCTGGCGGGGGAGGCGGAGGCGTTGGGGCGGTTGTTTCATCCCGGGGCGTGGCTCGCGAACGGGGCGATCTATGGCCACATGCTGAGCGGCGGGGTGATCACGCTGCTGGTGCCGTTGCAGTTGTTGCCGGTGATCCGCCGGCGGGCGCCGCGGCTGCATCGGGTCTCGGGTTACCTCCTTGCGGGGCTCGCGCTGGTGACCGGCATCGCGGGGCTGGTCTATATTGCCTTGAAAGGCACGATCGGCGGGCCGTGGATGTCGTTCTGGTTCGGGCTCTACGGCCTGTTGATGATCCTTGCCGCGGTTGCCACGGTCCGGCATGCCCGCAACCGCGATTTTGCACGCCACCGCCGCTGGGCGCTGCGCCTGATGGTGCTGGCCGTGGCCTCGTTCCTCTACCGGGTGCATTACGGGCTGTGGTTCATGGCCACCGGCGGGATCGGCGTCGAAGACTTCCACGGCGCTTTCGACCGCGCGATGGTCTGGGCCTTCTACCTGCCCTACCTGGCCGCGCTGGAGCTGTGGTTCCGGCGCGCGCGGCGCCTGCGCCCGGCCTGAGACACGCCCCTCAGCCGACCAGGACCGCCCAGAGACAGCCCCAGCCCGAACGATCGGAGCAGAGCGTCTCGCCCACGCGCTCGCCCATCATGTAGAGGAAGCCCGCGAAGGCCAGCGTGTGGGTGAAATAGACCAGCCGGCCGCGCCGTTCGATCCCGCGCCGGCTCAGCGCCGCGTTCAGATCGGGGAAGGCCTTGTTCAGCCGGCGGTACTCGCGGCTCATCGTGGCGGCGATGTCGTAATGGGTCACCAAGGCGGTGCCGTTGATCCAGGTGAAGGCCGCGATGGCCACGGCGAAGAGCATTCCGAACGAGCCGTCGATCTGGCCCTGGTAGAAATGCAGGAAGCCGAAGAGCGGGATGTAGGAGGTGACGAACATCCCCCAGATGAAGTCGATCTTCTGCCAGACCATGACGAAGACCCGCAGGTATTCCAGCAGCTCCTTCTCGCGCGCGTCGCGGTCGGTGAGGGCAGTCATGAAACGGGTCTCGATCGCGGTCGCTGAAAATCGCTGTCAGACTAGCGGAACGGGCCGGGGTCGCAAGGCGTGACCTTGCCGGGCGGGGCTGCTAGGGGCATCCTGCTCCTTCGCGCTGCCGGAATTGCCATGCTGTCCTATCAACACGCCTACCATGCCGGGAACCTTGCCGACGTGCACAAGCACGCGCTGCTGGCCGTCGCGCTCGACTACCTGACGCGCAAGGACAAGCCGCTCAGCTATCTCGAGACCCATGCCGGGCGCGGGCTCTATGACCTGTCGGACGCGCCGGCGCGCAAGACCGGCGAGGCGGCGCAGGGGATCGCGCGGGCCGAGGCCTGGTTCGGGTCCGATCACCCCTATGCGAGGGCGCTGGCCGCCGTGCGCGCGCAGCATGGCGACACGGCCTATCCCGGCTCGCCGCTGATCGCGCAGACGCTGCTGCGCCCCGGCGACCGGATGCACCTCGCCGAGCTGCACCCGCAGGAACACGCGGCGCTGCGCACGGCCGTGCGCGGGCGCGAGCTGCGGCTCTACCGGCAGGACGGGCTGGAGATGGCGCAGAGCCTCTGCCCGCCCGAGCCGCGCCGCGGGCTGATCCTGCTCGATCCCAGCTGGGAGGTGAAATCCGAATATGCCACCCTGCCCCGCGTGATCACGGCGCTGGCGCGCAAGTGGAACGTGGGCATCGTCATGCTGTGGTACCCGCTGCTGGCGGATGCGCCCCACGCGCCCATGCTGGCGGCGCTGATGCGCGACCACCCCGACGCGCTGCGCCACGAGGTGCGCTTTCCGCCGGTGCGCAAGGGGCACCGGATGGTCGGATCGGGGCTGTTCGTGCTGAACCCGCCCTGGGGGCTGGACCGGGCCGCCACCGAGCTGGACGGCCATTTCAAGGCGCTGCGCGGCTGAGCCCGGGCGTGGCGCTTTCCCCGTTTCCCGCGGCCGGCCGGCCATGCTAGGGACAGCGCGACAGACCCATCCCGGAGCCCGCCATGCTGGAACGGCTGACCGCGTTCTTCCACCGCAAGACCCCGACCGAGACCCCCCTGCCCGAGCCCGATGCACGGCTGGCGCTTGGCACCCTGCTGGTGCGGGTCGCCATGGCGGACAAGGCCTATCTCTTCGAGGAGATCGAGCAGATCGACCGCATCCTCGCCGCGGCCTATGACCTGAACCCGATCGAGGCGGCCAAGATGCGCGCCACTTGCGAGAAGCTGGCCACGAAGGTCACCGACGACCAGAAGCTGGCCGCGCTGGTGCGCGAGTCGGTCGAGTACGACCACCGCCGCGAGAAGGTGCAGGCGCTCTGGCGCGTCTCGCTGGCCGATGGCGTGACCGATGACCGCGAGGCGGCGCTGGTCGAACTGGTCGAGGAGGTGCTGGGCGTGGAGCGCCGCGATTCCGAGGCCGCGCGCGCCGCCGCCGTGATCCCCTGACCGGCGCCGTCGCGCTTTGCGATTGAGCGGCGCGGCCCCCGGCCCTATATCCACCCCATGTTTGCAGATTTCCTGAAGCGGCTGACCGCGCCCGAGCCCGAAACCCTGCCCGATGCCGATGCCCGGCTGGCGCTGACCGCGCTGCTGGTGCGCGTGGCGCGCTCGGACGGGGTCTATGACGAGTACGAATCGACCCGGATCGACCGGATCGTCTGCACCCGCTACGGGCTCTCGCCCTTCGAGGGGGCACGGCTGCGCGCCGATGCCGAGCAGCTGGAAGCCGAGGCGCCCGACACGGTGCGCTTCACCCGCGCCATCAAGGACGCCGTGCGCTACGAGGACCGGATCGCGGTGATCGAATCGCTCTGGCAGGTGGCGCTGGCCGACGGCGCGCGTGACGCGCAGGAGGATGCGCTGCTGCGGCTGGTCTCGAACCTGCTGGGCATCAGCGACCGCGACAGCGCGCTGGCCCGTCAACGGGTGGAGCGCGAGACGTGATCGCCGCACTGCCGATGTACTGGCGGCCCGAAACGGCCGCGTCCTGGCGCCTGTTCTGGCGCGCGGTGCAGGCGCAGCTGCCGCAGCTGCCCGACCTGACCGCAGCCGAGGACCTGCCGGCCGACTGGTACAGGCATTGGCGCGCGCCCGATCTTGCGCTGTCGCATCTCTGCGGCCTGCCCTATGCGCGCGGGTTGTCGGAGGACGTCACCTATGTGGGCCATTTCGATTTCGACCTGCCGGGCACGCCGCCGGGCTATTACCGCTCGGCCATCGTGACCCGACAAGGCGAGCAGCCCCCCTGGTCCGAGCTGACGCTGGCCTATAATTCCGATGACAGCCAATCCGGCTGGGGCGCCGCGCGGATGACCCACCCGGCCGGGTTCACCGCCACGCTGGCCACGGGCGCGCATGTGAACTCGGCACGTGCCATTATCGAGGGGCGGGCCGACATCGCCTTCATCGACGCGGTTACGCTGCGCATCCTGACCCGCGTTCTGCCGGATCTGGTCGCCGGGCTGCAGGTGCACGGCCACAGCGTGCCGACCCCCGGCCTGCCGCTGATCGCCGCACGCGGCACCGACCCCGCGCCGATGCGCGCCGCGCTGGCCAATGCGCTGACCACGCTGCCCGAGGCGGCCCGCGCCGACATGGGAGGGCCGGTCGCGCTGGTGCAGCTGGCAGCCGACGCGTTCGACATGCTGCGCGCCGACACCGGCCCGGTTGCCGCGGAAACAGGCTGACCTTTCGTCACGCTGCCGATTTGCAGGGCGGTGCGGGCGGATTGCGCATTGCATCGTCCGCGCGTTTCGCGCCATCCTGCGCGCCAGTATGAGCAACGCGCTGGTGAGACGTGTCTGACCGAGACCCCGTGATCGAGATCCGCAACCTGCACAAGGCCTACGGGTCGCTCGAAGTGCTGCAGGGCGTCGACATCATGGCGCGCCGGGGCGACGTGGTCTCGCTCATCGGCTCCTCGGGCTCGGGCAAGTCAACGCTGCTGCGCTGCTGCAACCTGCTCGAGGACAGCCAGCAGGGCGAGATCCTGTTCAAGGGCGAGCCGGTGCACTGGAAGGGCACCGGGCATGGCCGCCGGCCGGGCGATCCCAAGCAGGTGCTGCGCATCCGCACGAACCTGTCCATGGTATTCCAGCAGTTCAACCTGTGGGCCCACATGACCATCCTGCAGAACGTGATGGAGGCGCCCCTCACCGTGCTGGGGCGCGAGCGTGCCGCGGTCGAAGACGCCGCGCGCGGCTATCTCGACAAGGTGGGGATTGGCGACAAGTGCGACGCCTATCCCGCGCAGCTGTCGGGCGGCCAGCAGCAGCGCGCCGCCATCGCGCGCGCGCTCTGCATGGAGCCCGAGGCGCTGCTATTCGACGAGCCCACCAGCGCGCTGGACCCCGAGCTGGAGCAGGAGGTGGTGCGCGTCATCAAGGACCTCGCCGCCGAGGGGCGCACCATGCTGATCGTGACCCATGACATGAAGATGGCCCATGACGTCAGCGACCACGTCGTGTTCCTGCACAAGGGCCTGGTCGAAGAAGAGGGCGCGCCGGAGACGCTGTTCGGCGCGCCGAAATCGGAGCGGCTGCAGGGGTTCCTGCAGTCGACCGTGCACGCGTAGGATGGCAGACCATCCTGCCCGCACATAGGCGGGGATCCCCGCCACAAGACACAGGGAGTAAACAGATGAACAAGATCCTGATCTGCGCTGCCGCCGCGACGGCCCTTGCCTCGGCCGCACTGGCCGAAAGCCACTCGGTCGTCCGCCTGGGCACCGAGGGCGCCTACCCTCCGTACAACTATCTCGACGATTCGGGCGAGGTCGCCGGGTTCGAGCGCGTGCTGGGCGACGAGCTTTGCGCCCGCGCCGAGCTGACCTGCGAATGGGTCACCAATGACTGGGATTCGATCATTCCGAACCTCGTCAGCGGCAATTACGACGCGATCATCGCCGGCATGTCGATCACGCCCGAGCGGGACGAGGTGGTGGACTTCACCCAGAACTACACCCCGCCCTCGCCCTCGGCCTATGTCGCCATGAGCGACGGCATCGACCTCGAGACCGCCATCGTCGCGGCGCAGACCGGCACCATCCAGGCGGCCCACATCGCCTCGATGGAGGATGCGGTGCTGGTCGAGTTCCCGAACCCCGACGAGACCGTTGCCGCCGTGCGCGCCGGCGAGGCCGACGCGGTGCTGGCCGACAAGGACTTCCTGATCCCGGTGGTCGAGGAATCGGGCGGCGAGATGATGTTCGTGGGCGAGGACATCCCGCTGGGCGGCGGCATCGGCATGGCATTCCGCGAATCCGATCCCGAGATGCGCGAGAAATTTGACGCCGCGATCCAGTCGATGAAGGATGACGGTTCGCTGAACGAGCTCATCATCGAGTGGCTGGGCGAGGATTCGCCGCGCTTCTGAGCGGTTTCGGCGGGGTGATCCCCGCCCTTTTGGCGCGGCGGGGCCTGCCCTGCCGCGCCGGAGGCAAGAACGATTTTCTCCTACTGCGCTGATCCCGAGACGCTGAACGGCCTGGCCTGGCTGTCGTGCTACCTGACCACGGGCAAGCACATGGCCTTCTACGTCTCGTTCGGCACGGTGCTGCTGCTGCTGGCGATCACCGCGCCCGTGGCGCTGGCCTTCGGTTTCGGCGGCGCCATCGCGGCGCGCTCGCGCATCCTGCCGCTGCGCTGGTTCGGGCGCGGCTATATCGCCATCGTGCGCGGCGTGCCCGACATCGCCTTCTTCCTGTTCTTCGTCATCGCGCTGGACCAGGGGTTCGAGTGGCTGCGCCACCAGCTGAAATGCCCCGACTGGGAGGACCCGATCCGGCAAGGCAACGATTTCGTGGTCTGCACCGCCGCCAAGCTGCCGCTGGGCAATGCGCCGCAATGGGTGCACGAGACCTATGGCTTCTCGCTGGCGGTGCTGACCTTCGCCATCGTCTTCGGCGCCTTCGCGGCCAACGTGCTGTTCGGCGCCATGCGCGCCGTGCCGCGCGCGCAGCTGGAGACCGCCGAGGCCTATGGCATGAGCCCGCGCCAGACCTTCTGGCGGATCCTCGTGCCGCAGATGTGGGTCTATGCGCTGCCGGGCCTGTCCAACCTGTGGATGGTGCTGATCAAGGCCACGCCGCTGCTGTTCCTGCTGGGGGTCGAGGATATCGTCTTCTGGGCGCGCGAGTTGGGCGGGGCCAAGACGCCGCGCTTCACCGATTACCCGCATGGCGACTGGCGCATGTGGTATTTCCTGGTCCTGCTGATCTTCTACCTGGCCTTCACGCGCGTGTCCGAGCTGGTGCTGGACCGGATCATGGCCCGGCTGACCCGCGGGCAGGCCACGCTGGGCGGCACGCAGGGGGCGGCGCCATGAGCGTGACATCCCCTGTCAGGGGGCGCTGCCCCCTCGGCCTGCGGCCTCACCCCCGGAGTATTTTCGGAAAGATGAAACAGGGGGCATGGCCCGCCCGGAGGGCGTCATGAGCTGCTGGGAGACGGTGATCGATTACGGGCTGCGCTCGGTCGGGATCGGCGAGCGGCTGCTGCCGCGGGACAATTTCACCCTGTGCCAGCAGTTCACGCTGATCGGCTCGGGCATGATCTGGAACATCTATTTCGGCACGCTGGCGCTGTTGTCGGGGTTCTTCCTGGCCACCGCCGTGGCCCTGGGCAAGGCGGCGCAGAGCCCGGTCCTGCGCAAGGCCAGCACGTGGTTCATCTTTGTGTTCCGGGGCTCGCCGCTCTTCATCCAGTTCTTCTTTGCCTATTTCGCCTTCCTGTCGCTGAAATCCGTGGCGCCCTTCTTCGATCCGTTCACCGCGGCCTGGCTGGGCGCGCTGATCGTGCTGTTCCTGAACACCGCCGCCTATTCCGGCGAGATCTTCTACGGTGCGCTGCAATCGGTGCCGCGCGGCGACCTGGAAGCGGCGGATGCCTATGGTTTTGCCGGCTGGACCAAGTTCCGCAAGATCACCTGGCCCACCATGCTGCGGCTGGCCTGGCCGGCCTATACCAACGAGGCGATCTTTCTGTTCCACGCCACCACGCTGGTCTATTTCTCGGGCTTTCCGGCCTGGCAGCAGCGCGGCGACGCGCTGTATTACGCCAATTACTTTGCCGACAAGACCTTCAACCCGTTCATCCCCTACCCGATCCTCGCGGGCTATTTCATCGCGCTGACGCTGGTCATCATCGGGCTCTTTGGGCTGGTCAACCGGCGGCTGAACCGGCACCTGCCGCAGGAGCGGCGCCGCAAACTGGTCTTCCGGCCGACCTTGCTGCGCTGAGATCCCCTTGCGCGCGGGCGCGGCTTCGGGCATCAATTTGATCAAATTCCGAAAGAGTCGCTTCCATGCCCGCCCCCAGCGCCGACTGGCTTCCCGCCCATCCGCTTGTCCGCACCATTCGCGCCGCCGCCTGCGACCTGAACGGGGTGGCCCGCGGCAAGCGCATGCCCATCCCCTCGGCCCGCAAGGTACTGACCGATGGCACGCGCTTTCCCATGTCGGTGCTCAACCTCGACATCTGGGGCGAGGATATCGAGGACAGCCCGCTGGTCTTCGAGACCGGCGATCGCGACGGACTGCTGCTGCCGACCGAGCGCGGCTTCACCCCGATGCCCTGGCTGGAGGCGCCGACCGCGCTGCTGCCGCTGTGGATGTATCACGAGGACGGCCGGCCCTATGACGGCGATCCGCGCCACGCGCTGGCGCAAGTGGTGGCGCGCTACGCCGCGCGCGGCCTGCGCCCCGTGGTGGCGGTCGAGCTGGAATTCTTCCTGATCGACGACAGCGGCCGCAACCTGCAGGTGCCGATCAGCCCGCGCTCGCGCAAGCGGCGCAAGGCGGCCGAGATCCTGTCGATCCGTGCGCTGGACGCCTTCGACACGTTCTTCACCGATCTCTACGATGGCTGCGAGGCGATGGAGATCCCCGCCGACACCGCCATCTCCGAGGCCGGGCTGGGCCAGTTCGAGATCAACCTGAACCACGTGGATGACGCGCTGAAGGCAGCCGACGATGCGTGGCTGTTCAAGATGCTGGTCAAGGGGCTGGCGCGGCGGCACGGCTTTGCCGCCTCCTTCATGGCGAAACCCTACGAGGATTACGCCGGCAGCGGGATGCATGCGCATTTCTCGGTGCTGGACGAGGCCGGGCGAAACATCTTCGACGATGGCGGCCCGCGCGGCACCGACACGCTGCGCCACGCCATCGCCGGCTGCCTGGGCGCGATGCATGACAGCACGCTGATCTTCGCGCCGCATCTGAATTCCTATGACCGGCTGGTGCCCGAGGCGCACGCCCCCTCGGGGCTGTGCTGGGCCTACGAGAACCGCACCGCGGCGATCCGCGTGCCCTCGGGGGCGCCGGCGGCACGGCGGATCGAGCACCGTGTCTCGGGCGGCGACGTGAACCCCTATCTCGCGCTCGCCGCGATCCTGGGCGCCGCGCTGAACGGGATCGAGGACGGCATCGACCCGCCCGAGCCGATCACCGGTAATGCCTATGCGCTGGAGCTGCCGCGCATCCCGACCGACTGGCAGGGGGCGATCGACGCCTTTGCCAGCTCGCAGGTGATGCCGCGCATCTTCCCGCGGCAGCTGATCGACAACCTGCTGCTGACCAAGCGGCAGGAAATCCGCGACATGGCCGAGCTGACCGACAGCGAGCGGGTCGACATCTATCTCGATACGGTCTGAACTGCAGGCGCGGCGCGACAGGCAGGTCGCCGCAGAAGGGTGAGACATGAAGATCGGCATTCTGGAAACCGGGCTGCTGGTGCCCGAACTGGCCGAGAGACACGGAACCTATCCGCAGATGTTCGAACGGCTGCTGGCCGGGCGCGGCTTTGACTTCGAGACATGGTCGGTGGTGCAGGAGCAGTTCCCCAACGGCCCCGAGGCGGCCGAGGGCTGGCTGATCACCGGCTCGCGCCACGGGGTCTACGAGGACCACCCGTGGCTGCCCCCGCTGGAGCAGCTGATCCGCGACATCACCGCCGCCGGGCGCCCGCTGGTCGGGGTCTGCTTCGGCCACCAGGTGATCGCCCAGGCCCTGGGCGGCCGGGTCGAGAAATTCGCCGGCGGCTGGTCCGTGGGCCCGCAGGATTACGATTTCCCCGGGGGGCGCCGCCGGCTGCAGGCCTGGCACCAGGACCAGGTCATCACGCCGCCCGAGGGCGCGCAGACCGTGGCCCGCAGCGATTTCTGTGCCCATGCGGCGCTGCTCTATCCCGGGCGCGCCTACTCGGTGCAGCCCCATCCCGAGTTCGACGATGCCACTGTCGGCGGGCTGATCGAGAAACGCGGCCCCGGCGTGGTGCCCGATGATCAGCTGGACGCCGCCCGGGCCGGGCTGGGCCAGCCGCTCGACAGCGCCCTGCTGGCCGACCAGTTCGAACGCTTCTTTCGCGAAAGGCGGATATCATGACCGACTGGCTCGACACCCTGCCCGACGCGGCACGCGGCTATCTCGAGGGGCGGCGCCTCGACGAGGTCGAATGCGTCATCGCCGACCTGCCTGGCATCGCCCGGGGCAAGGCGGTACCGGCCTCCAAGTTCGCCCGGCAGAAGCATTTCCACCTGCCCGATTCGATCTTCTTCCAGACCATCACCGGCGACTGGGGCGAGGCCGCGGACGAGGACGGCTTCATCGAGAAGGACATGATCCTGCGCCCCGACATGACCACCGCGACCGCCGCCCCCTGGACCGGGGACTGGACGCTGCAGGTGATCCATGACGCCTTCGACCGGCGCGAGGCGCCGATCGCCTATGCGCCGCGCAACGTGCTGAAACGCGTGGTCGCGCTTTACGAGGCGCAGGGCTGGAAGCCGGTGGTGGCGCCCGAGATGGAATTCTTCCTGATCGCCCGCAACCTCGACCCGGCCAAGGATATCGAGCCCATGGTCGGCCGCTCGGGCCGTCCGGCCGCCGCGCGCCAGGCCTATTCCATGACCGCCGTGGACGAGTTCGGCCCGGTGATCGACGACATCTACGATTTCGCCGAGGCGCAGGGCTTCGAGATCGACGGCATCACCCAGGAAGGCGGCGCCGGGCAGCTGGAGATCAACCTGCGCCATGGCAACCCGGTCAAGCTGGCCGACGAGGTGTTCTACTTCAAGCGGCTGATCCGCGAGGCGGCACTGCGCCATGACTGCTTTGCCACCTTCATGGCCAAGCCCATCGCCGACGAGCCGGGCAGCGCCATGCATATCCATCACTCGATGCTGGATGCGAAGACGGGCGAGAACCTCTTCTCCGGCCCGCAGGGCGGCGAGACGGATGCCTTCTACCATTTCATCGGCGGGCTGCAGCACCACCTGCCCTCGGCCATCGCGGTGCTGGCGCCCTACGTCAATTCCTACCGCCGCTACGTCAAGGATCACGCCGCGCCGATCAATCTCGAATGGGGCCGCGACAACCGCACCACCGGCATCCGCATCCCGCTCTCCGAGCCGCAGGCACGGCGGGTCGAGAACCGGCTGGCCGGCATGGATTGCAACCCCTATCTCGGTATCGCCGCCTCGCTGGCCTGCGGCTATCTCGGCCTGATGGAGGAACGCCGCCCCACACGCCAGTTCCGCGGCGACGCCTACGAGGGCGAGGGCGATTTCCCCCGCGTGCTGGGCCAGGCGCTGGACCTTTTCGAGGATGCCACCGCCCTGCACGAGGTGCTGGGCCCCGAATTCGCCCGCGTCTTCGCCATCGTGAAACGCGCCGAGTACGAGGAGTTCCTGCAGGTGATCTCGCCCTGGGAACGCGAACACCTGCTGCTCAACGTCTGATCGCCCGCAAGGGCCCAACCGACACGGACCCGGGCGAGGCTTGGCCATGGACCTGCTCTTTTCCAACGACCGCCGCGGCAGCTATCCCGACAGCTGGTATGCCGCGACGTCCAATCCGCCCGCGCCGCGCCCGCCGCTCAGGGGGACGGCAAAGGCCGATATCTGCGTGGTGGGCGGCGGCTATACCGGGCTCTCCGCCGCGCTGCACCTGGCCGAGGCCGGCCGCTCGGTCGTGCTGCTCGAGGCGCATCGGGCCGGGTTCGGCGCCTCGGGGCGCAATGGCGGGCAGCTGGGCTCGGGCCAGCGGCAGGACCAGGTCACGCTCGAGAAACGGCACGGGCGCGAGACCGCGCAGCGGCTCTGGGCGCTGGGACAGGAGGCCAAGGCGCTGGTCGCCGATCTCGTGGCGCGGCACGACATCCCCTGCGACCTCACCCATGGGCTGGCCTGGGCGG
Source organism: Pseudoponticoccus marisrubri (assembly GCF_001482405.1). Classification (GTDB taxonomy): domain Bacteria; phylum Pseudomonadota; class Alphaproteobacteria; order Rhodobacterales; family Rhodobacteraceae; genus Pseudoponticoccus; species Pseudoponticoccus marisrubri. Next base: position 239,232 of record NZ_LPXO01000004.1, on the reverse strand, counting down.
GCGGCTCTGACGCCTCGGTGCGCGACCTGCACGCCTATGCTGCGCATATGGCCGAGCACTACGACTACCCGCTCGAGGCGCTCGACCGCGACGCCTTTGCCGCGCTCTGCCCTTCGCCCGCCTATCGCGGCGGGCTCTTCGACCCCGGCGCCGGCCACCTGCATCCGCTGCAACTGGCCCTGGGCCTCGCCCGCGCCGCCGAGGCTGCCGGCGCGCAGCTCTTCGAGGGCAGCCATGTGCACCACGTCCGGCACGGATCGAAACTGGTGGTGCAGACCGATGCCGGCCGCGTCGAGGCAGACCAGCTGATCCTCGCCTGCAACGGCTATCTCGGCGGGCTCGACCGACAGGTGGCCGCGAAGGTCATGCCGATCAACAATTTCATCGTCGCGACCCAGCCCCTGGGCGCCGAGGCCGCCCGCGTGCTGACCCGCGACATCGCCGTCAGCGATGACCGTTTCGTGGTCAATTATTTCCGGCTGAGCCGCGACGGGCGGCTGCTCTTCGGCGGCGGCGAAAGCTATGGCTACCGCTTTCCCTCGGACATCCGCGCGGCGGTGCGCAAGCCCATGCTGCGCGTCTTCCCGCATCTCGCCGACACGCCGCTCGACTATGCCTGGGGCGGAACGCTGGCCATCACCCGCGCGCGCATGCCCTATCTCGCGCGGCTCGCCCCGAACGTGCTCAGCGCCTCGGGCTATTCCGGCCATGGCGTCGGCAACGCGGTGCAGGCGGGCAAGCTGATGGCCGAGGCGCTGCGCGGCCAGTCCGACGGGTTCGACACGTTCCGCGCCCTGCCCGCCGCCCCCTTCCCCGGCGGTGGCGCGCTGCGCACCCCCCTGCTCGTCCTCGCAATGAGCTGGTTCGCCCTGCGCGACCGGCTGGGGTTCTGACCCGCTCTTTCATCTTTCCATAAATACTCGATCCGACACCCGGCCACGCCGCCGGACGGCGCCCCATCCTGTCGCGCCGCGGCCACAGGCCGCCCCTCCACGCGCCCCGCAGGGCACAGGTTTCTTTTGCCTTGCCGACCCCCTTGTTTTACCTTTTCCGAAACGCCGCTTTCAGAAAGATGAAATCAATGCTGCCAAACATGCATGATGCCGAGCCGATCCCCGAGCAGGCCCGCGAAGAGATCGACCGCCTTCTGCAGTCGGGTGACCTCTTTCGCTACACCACGCCCGACCGCTCGCCGGTCACCCTGCTGGAGCGGGAATTCGCGGCGCATATGGGGGTCGCCTACGCGCTGGCGGTGTCCAGCTGTTCGGCCGCGCTGTTTTTGTCGCTCAAGGCGCTCGGCCTGCCCCGCGATGCGCGCGTGCTGGTGCCGGGCTTCACCTTCGCCGCCGTGCCCTCGGCGGTGATCCATGCCGATTGCGTGCCCGTGCTCTGCGAGGTCGGCGCCGATTACCGCATCGACATGGCCGATTTCGAGGCGCAGCTGGACGGCGTGCAGGCGGTGATCGTCAGCCACATGCGCGGCCACACCTCGGACATGGACCGGATCCTGGCGCTCTGCACCGCGCGGGGCCTGCCGGTGGTCGAGGATGCGGCCCATTCGCTGGGCACGACCTGGAGCGGCCGGCAGATCGGCACGCTGGGCGCGGTGGGCTGTTTCAGCTTCCAGAGCTACAAGCTGCTCAATGCCGGCGAGGGCGGCATCCTGATCACCGACGACCCCGAGATCGTGGCCCGCGCGGTGATCCTCTCGGGCGCCTATGAACACAACTGGCGCGGCCACGTGGCCGGCGCGGATGCCGCGCTGGAACAGGCCTTTGCTCGCTGGCAGAACCGGCTGCCGCTCTACAACCTGCGCATGTCCAACCTCTCGGCGGCGGTGATCCGGCCGCAGATCGCGCAGATCCCGCGCCGCGTGGCGGATGGCCGGCGCAACCACGACCACGTGGCCGCGCGCATCGCGCAGAGCCCGTGGATCTCGGTGCCCTCCCCCCTGCCGCCCGAGCAGCGCGCCCCGGATTCGTTGCAGTTCAACCTTGACGGGCTGACGGAGGACGAGGTGACCGCGTTCGTGGCAGCGGCCGCCGATGAAGGCGTCAAGGTACAGGTCTTCGGGCTGAGCCGCGACAATGCGCGGGCCTTCTGGAACTGGAAGTTCCTGCCCGAGGCCCGCGACCTGCCGGCCACGCGGGCGATGCTGATGCGGGCCTGCGACACCCGCCTGCCCGCCCGGCTGACGGTGGCGGAGTGCGATCTTGTCGCCGACGCCCTGCTGCGGGCGATGGATGCGGTGATGGGCCGTCCGCGCGCCTACGGCACCTGAGGCCCCGCGCCCGACCAGGGGGCGGCCCGCGCCGCCCCTCCGGCTTACTTTTCCAGCTTGGCGAGCTTCTGCTGAAGCTCGGCGACCTGGCGCTTTATCGCGTCCAAATCCTCGCTCTCGTCCTCCTGCCCGGGCGTGTCCGGCCCGGTGCCGGCCATGCGGCCCGACATCGCCTTGAGGAACGCTTCCTGCTGCGCCTGCATCGCCTCGAAACTCTTGGCCATCGGGTTCATCGAGTTCACGTTCTCCAGCCACTTGGACTGGCTGTCGCGGAACATCTCGAAACTGGCGGCCAGGAATTGCGGCACGGCGCTGGTGGCATGGGTCGTGTAGGACCGCACCAGATCGGTCAGCACGTTGATCGGCAGGACGCTTTCGCCCTTGCTCTCATGCTCGGCCACGATCTGCAGAAGGTATTGCCGCGTCAGGTCGTCGCCCGATTTCAGGTCGACGATCTGCACCTCGCGGCCGTCCCGGATGAACCCGGCGATGTCCTCCATCGTCACGTAATCCGAGGTCTCGGTATTGTAGAGCCGGCGACTTGCGTAGCGCTTGATCAGCAGCGGCTTTTCCGGTTCGGCCAAAGGCTCCCCTCCCCTGGTCATGATGCAATGCAGCAAAGCTTATGCGAGTGCAGAAGAAAAGGGAACCCGTGCAATGCTGCGCAGCGAAAGCGCAGCATTCTGCACCTGCACCCGCCCGATCAGAAGAGCGAGCCCTGTTCCGGCTTGGCGGGTTTCGACGTCTTCCGGGCCTTGCCGCCGCCCAGTTTCAGCCGCCCGTCGGCGAACTCGATCTCCAGCCCGGTGGCATCCTCGGCGGCGGTCTTGGTCGAGACCAGATGCCCGTCGCCGCGCACCACCGCATAGCCGCGGCGCAGCGTCTCGCGGTAGCCCAGCGTCTCGCGCAGCCGCTCCAGCGCGTCCAGCCGGCGGCGCGCCTCGGAGACGCGGGCCGATTGCGCCTCGTCCAGCCGGTGCGACAGCGCCTCCAGCCGCTCGCGCGCGGTGGTGATCTCGCGCCGGATGGGGCGCAGCGACAGGCGTTCGGCGCGATGCGCCAGCGCCACCTGCCGGGTCTCGACCAGCCGTTGCAGCGCCGGGGCCAGCCGCGCGCCGCGATCGGCCACGCGGGCCCGCTCAGCCGCGATGGCCCGCGACAGCAGCGTCGGGCGCAGGCTGCCCGCCTGTTCGCTCAGCCGCAGCCGCTTGCGGTCCACCAAGCGGACCAGCGCCTGCGGCAGCCTTTCGCCCAGCACGTCGAGCCTTTGGCGCGGCCCGTCCAGCAGCTCCTCGGGGCGCGGCAGGACACGGGCCAGATCGCGCAGCCGCTGCCCGCGCGTCTCGAGGCGCTGCGACATGGCCCGCGTCATCCGGGCGCCCTGGTCGGCCACCTGCGCCATCAGGTCGACGCGGACCGGCACGGCCAGCTCGGCCGCAGCGGTGGGCGTCGGCGCCCGCCGGTCCGAGACGAAATCGATCAGCGTGGTGTCGGTCTCGTGCCCCACGGCCGAGATCAGCGGGATCTGCGAGGCCGCCGCCGCCCGCGCCACCACCTCTTCGTTGAAGCCCCACAGATCCTCGACCGAGCCACCGCCGCGCGCCACGATCAGCAGGTCGGGTCGGGGCAGCGCGCCGCCCGGAGTCAGGCGGTTGAACCCCTCGATGGCGCGGGCGACCTCGGGCGCGCAGGCAGCCCCCTGCACGGCCACGGGCCAGATCAGCACCTTGCGGGGAAACCGCTCGCGCAGGCGGTGCAGGATGTCGCGGATCACCGCGCCCGAGGGCGAGGTGACCACACCGATGATCTCGGGCAGGTAGGGCAAGGGCTGCTTGCGCGCGGGGTCGAACAGCCCCTCGGCCTGCAGCTGCGCCTTGCGCTTCTCCAGCATGGCCATCAGCGCGCCCATGCCGGCCGGGCGGATGTCCTCGATCACGATCTGGTACTTGGACTGACCGGGGAAAGTGGTCATGCGCCCGGTGGCCACCACCTCCATCCCTTCCTCGGGCTGGGTCTGCTGGCGGGCGGCGACGCCCTTCCACATCACGCCCGAGATCACCGCGCGGTCATCCTTGAGGTCGAGATAGACATGCCCCGAACGCGGCCGGCTGACGCGCCCGATCTCGCCCTTGACGCGGACGAAGCCGAACTCGCCCTCGATGGTGCGTTTGACCGCGCCCGACAGCTCGGACACCGTGAATTCCGGCGTGTTGCCCGGTTCGTCATCAAGAAGGTCCATGCCGCCTCTCTTGCCCTTGCCACGCGCCGACCTTAAACGGCGCCAAGGCAAAGCGAAACCACGCCCGTCTTTGGTCCGGAAATATCCCCGGAGTTGCCATTGACGCGCAATTGGTCCGAGCGACAATGGCGACGGACCGGCCCCCGCGACGCCGGCGGCACAGGAGACCAGACATGAACATCCTCATTCTCGGCGGCGGCGGGCGCGAGCATGCCCTGGCCTGGGCCACCTTGCAGAACCCCAAATGCGACAAGCTGATCGTGGCGCCCGGCAATGCCGGCATCGCCGAGATCGCGGAATGCGCCCGCCTCGACATCGAGGATCGCGGCGCGGTGGTCGAGTTTGCCGGCGAGCATGCCATCGACCTCGTCATCATCGGACCCGAGGCGCCGCTGGCCGCGGGCGTGGCCGACCGGCTGCGCGAGGCGGGCTTCCTTGTCTTCGGCCCCTCGGCCGCGGCGGCGCGGCTGGAGGCGTCGAAAAGCTTCACCAAGCAGATCTGCGACGCGGCCGGCGCGCCCACGGCCGGCTATGGCCATTTCACCGAGGCCGAGGCCGCCAAGGCCCATGTCCGCGCCCAAGGCGCGCCCATCGTGGTCAAGGCCGACGGGCTGGCCGCCGGCAAGGGGGTCATCATCGCCGAGACGGTCGAGCAGGCCTGCGCGGCGATCGACGACATGTTCGGCGGCGCCTTCGGCGGGGCCGGCGCCGAGGTGGTGATCGAGGAGTTCATGACCGGCGAGGAGGCCAGCTTCTTCGTGCTGGTCGATGGCGAGACCTGCCTGCCCATCGGCACCGCGCAGGACCACAAGCGCATCGGCGAGGGCGACACAGGCCCCAATACCGGCGGCATGGGCGCCTATTCCCCCGCCCCGGTGATGACCGAAGCCGTGGCGGCCCGCGCGATGGACGAGATCATCCGCCCCACCATGGCCGAGATGGCGCGGCGCGGCACGCCTTACCAGGGGGTGCTTTATGCCGGGCTGATGATCGAGGACGGCGCGCCGCGGCTGGTCGAATACAATGCCCGCTTCGGCGATCCCGAATGCCAGGTGCTGATGCTGCGGCTGGGCGCGCAGGCGCTCGACCTGATCCATGCCTGCGCCGAAGGGCGGCTGGACGAGGCGCAGGTGACCTGGGCCGGGGATCACGCCATGACCGTGGTGCTGGCCGCCGAGGGCTATCCCGGTTCGTACGAAAAGGGCACCGAAATCCGCGGATTGGACAGCCTGCCCGAGGACAGTTTCCACATGATGTTCCATGCCGGCACGGCGCGGCAGGGCGGCGCGGTCGTGGCCAGTGGCGGGCGCGTGCTGAACGCCACCGCGCGCGGTGCCTCGCTGCAGCAGGCGCGCGACCGGGCCTATGCCATGGCGGACTCGGTGGACTGGCCGCAGGGCGTCTACCGCCGCGACATCGGATGGCGCGCGCTTGGCTGAGGTCTTCTCCTTCCGCCCGGCCAGCCTGCGCGGCGCCGTCGACTGGCGGCTGGAGGGGGATCGGCTGCTGACGCCGGAGGGCTGGCGCGACCTCTCGACCCTGCAGGGCGCCCGGCTGGTGCAGAGCACGGTGCGCGGGATCCTGCTGCGCCGGCTGGACCTGTCCTTTCCCGAGGGGCGTACGCGCATCGCGATCAACGTGCCCCGCAGCGCCGGGCCGGAGCAGCCCGACCGCAGGGCGCATCTCGCGCTCTGCCGGGCCATCGCCGCGCAGCTGGCCAAGCACCAGCCCCAGTTGCCCGTTCATCTTGGCGAGGGCGGGCGGGTGCGCTGGGTGATGTTCGGGATGGGCGCCGTCTCGGTGCTGATCGCGCTGGCGATCTTTTTCGGTGCGCTGGCCAGCGGCGTCTCGACCGACCGGCTGATCGGCGCGGCCATCCCCGTGGGGCTGCTGGTGCTGTTCGGCGGCGCCGTGATGGCGACCACCGTGCCTTGGGCCGCGCGCCCCGCCTGCACGGCGACAGAGCTGCCGGCACGGCTGGCGCGGTGGGACGACGCCTAGGCGCGACGGTCAGTCCCCGCCGGTCTCCGGCGCCGGGTGCGGCAGACGCGCCTGCCCGCGGCGCAGCAGCATCCAGCCCAGCGGCAGGGTCCAGAGCAGCGTGGCCGTGACAGCGATCTTCTCGAGCAGCCCGTCATAGCCGTCCGGCGCCAGCTTGAAGGCCACGGCAAACACCGTCCAGAGCCCGGCAGACAGGATGAAGAGCCGCCGGTACAGCCCGTTCATGTTGGCCGCCCCCTGCGCCATCAGCAACGGGCCGGCCAGGTAGAGCGGGCCCAGCGCAAAGGTCAGCCGCGTGTGCACGGTCATCGACTTCTCGCCGTCGAGCGTGTCGTGAAACGCGTCCCAGATCCCCAGCAGCGTGACGATCAGCGCCAGCGCGGCGAGGCAGAACAGGCCCAGCGACCACGCCCAGCGGCCCAGATGCGCATGCGCCGCCCCGATGGCGAGGCCGATCAGCCCGCAGGCGGCCATGTAGAAGCCGGTATCCATGATCTCGTGATGCGGACCACGTCCGAGATCCGAAATCGTGTCGGCGATGATGTCATGCTCGGCCGTCGTCAGGGCCAGCGCCATGGCAACGATCGGGGCCAGCGTGCCGACGCAGCCCAACGCACCACAGGCCAGCAGCAGCCCGCCGCGTTCGTGCAACCTGTGATCCTGCGATGGCTTCATGACATCCCCTTGTCCGCGCAGACGCAACGGCCCGGACAGGGAAAGGGTTCCTCAGGCGGGCAGGATCACCTCGCGCTCGGTCACGATCATGTCGAGCGGCTGGTCGGTCGGTTCGAGCGGCAGCGCCTCCGCCTCCTGCGCGGCGAAGGCAAAGCCCACCGCCAGGGTGCGGCGGCGGGCGCGCAGCTGCTGCAGCGTGCGGTCGTAGAACCCGCCGCCATAGCCCAGCCGCGCGCCGGCCCGGGTGAAGGCCACCAGCGGCACGATCAGCAGCTCGGGCTCGAAATACTCGGGCGCCTCGGGGATGCGCGCGCCGAACGGGCCATCGACCAGCGCCATGCCCGGCTCCCACCGGGCAAAGCGCAGCGGCTGGCCGCGGCCCTGGATCACCGGCACGCCGACCGGGCCATGCGCCGCCGCCTCTTCCATGGCGGGACGGGGGTCGATCTCGGTCCGGATCGGCAGGAAGCCCGAACAGGGCACACCGCGATGGCCGGCGAGGATCTCGCTCAGCTTGCCGGCCGCGCCGGGCGCCTGCGCGTCGAATGCCGTCTTGCGCCGCTCGAAGGCCGCCTTGCGCGCCGCGGTCTTGCGCTCTGCCAGCTCCATCTGCCCCTCCCCTACAGCAGGACGATCACGGCGAGGCCGAGGAAGGCGAAGAAGCCCACCACGTCGGTCACCGTGGTCACGAAGGCCCCCGAGGCCAGCGCCGGGTCGACGCCCAGCTTCTCCAGCGCGACGGGGATGACGATGCCGGCCAGCCCGGCCACCACGAGGTTGATGATCATCGCCGCCGCGATCACCCCGCCCAGCGCGAGCGAGCCGAACCAGACGATGCCGACGATGGACATGATGATGGCAAAGGCGATGCCGTTGACCAGTCCCACCGCGACCTCGCGCCGGACCACGCGCCAGACATTGGCGCCGGTCAGGTCCTTGGTGGCCAGCGCGCGCACCGCGACGGTCAGGCTCTGCGTGCCGGCATTGCCGCCCATCGAGGCCACGATCGGCATCAGCACGGCCAGTGCCACGACCTGCGCGATCGCCGCCTCGAACTGGGCGATGACAAGGCTGGCCATGACGGCCGTCACGAGGTTCACCGCCAGCCACGGAAAGCGGCGCTTGGTCGTGTCGACCACCGTGTCGGACAGGCGGCTTTCCTCGTCCACGCCGGCAAGGCGCAGGATGTCCTCCTCGTTCTCCTCGTCCAGAACGGCCATGGCGTCGTCGATGGTGATCATGCCGACCAGCCGCTCGTTCTCGTCCACCACGGGGGCCGAGATCAGGTGGTACTGGTTGAACGCATAGGCCACCTCGCCCTCGTCGCGGGTGGCCGGGATGGTGTGGAACGTCTCCTCGGCGATGCTGCGCAACAGCACGTCACGGCGCGAGGCCATCAGCCGGCCCAGCGTGACATTGGCCACCGGGCGCAGTTTCGGGTCGACCAGCACGATGTGGTAGAACTGCTCGGGCAGGTGGTCGGCATTGCGCATGTAGTCGATGGCATCGCCCACGTTCCAGTGCTCGGGCGCCATCACCACCTCGCGCTGCATCAGGCGGCCGGCCGAGAACTCTGGGTAAGAGAGCGATTGCTGCACCGCGGCCCGGTCGCCGGCCTCGAGCGCGCCGAGGATTGCGTCGCGCTCGGTGTCGCCCAGATCCTCGATCAGGTCGACCACGTCGTCGCTGTCCAGCTCGCGCACGGCCTCGGCCAGCACCTCGGGGCGCAGGATGCCGATCACCTCCTCGCGCAGCGTCTCGTCCAGCTCGGAGAGGATGTCGCCGTCGAATTCCTGCCCGTAGAGCCGGATCAGCCGCATCCGGTCGAAGGCGTTCACCTGTTCCAGCAGGTCGGCGATGTCGGCCGCGTGCAGCGGCTCCATCAACGTGACCAGCTGGTCGCGGTCCTCGACATCGACGGCATAGAGGATCTGGCTGACCGCCTTGCGGTCCAGCACGTAGGCGTCGTCGCGCTCGGCCTCCGCGACGACGGTGTCGGATTCGTTTGCCATGCCTGCCCTCCGTCTGCCCGTGTCGGAGACTAGGACAAGCGCCCGGGCAGCAACAGGGGGGAGAGGTGATTTACCTTTGCCCGCACGCCACCTAGGTTGGCCGCGACACAAGACGGACCGCGCCCATGACCACCGCCCGCCTGCACCTGGGACAGACCCTGTCCTTTGACGGATCGCCCTTCGAGGACGGGCTGGGCGCGGTGCGGCACGACCGGCACGGCGCGCTGCTGGTGCAGGACGGGCACATCGCCGCGATCGGCCCGGCCGAGACGCTGAAGGCGGCGCATCCGCAGGCCGACCGGGTCGATCACGGCACGGCGCTGATCGTGCCCGGCCTCATAGATGCCCATGCGCATTACCCGCAGACCCGCATCATCGCGAGCTGGGGCAAGCGGCTGATCGACTGGCTGAACAGCTACACCTTCCCCGAGGAGATGCGCTTTGGCGACCCGGCCTATGCGGCCGAGGTGGCGAGCGCCTATCTGGACCTGCTGCTGGCCAATGGCACGACCAGCGTCTGCAGCTACTGCACGATCCACCCCGCCTCGGTCGATGCGCTGTTCGACGCGGCGGCGGCGCGCAACATGCGGGTCTTCGCGGGCAAGACCTGCATGGACCGCAACGCGCCCGACGGCCTGCGCGACACGGTACAAAGCGCGCATGACGACAGCCTTGCGCTGCTGGAGCGCTGGCACGGGCGGGGGCGCGCGGGCTACGTGATCACGCCGCGCTTTTCCCCCACCTCGACGCCGGAGCAGTTGGAGGCGCTGGGGGCGCTCTGGGCGGCGCATCCCGACTGCCTGATGCAGACCCATCTGAGCGAGCAGACCGACGAGATCGCCTGGGTGCGGGACCTGTTCCCCGAGGCGCGCGACTATCTGGACACCTACGAGCAGCACGGGCTCCTGGGCGCGCGCGGGCTGTACGGCCATGCCATCCACCTTGAGCCGCGCGAGCGCGACTGGCTGCGCGAGACCGGGGCGGCGCTGGTGCATTGTCCGACCTCGAACACCTTCATCGGCTCGGGCCTGTTCGACATGGACGGGCTGATGGCCGAGGGGCAGCGCGTGGCGCTGGCCACCGATACCGGCGGCGGGTCGAGCTTCTCGATGCTGCGCACGATGGCGGCGGCCTACGAGATCGGCCAGCTGCGCGGCCGGGCGCTGCACGCGGCGGAACTGCTCTGGCTGGGCACGCAGGGCTCGGCCCGCGCGCTGCATGCAGCGGATCGGATCGGCAATCTCGCCCCCGGGCTGGAGGCCGATTTCACCGTGCTGGATCTTGCCTCCACCCCCGCCATCGCGCAGCGCAGCGCGCGGGCCGGGGACATCTGGGAGGCGCTCTTTGCCACGATCATGCTGGGCGACGACCGGGCCATCGCGGCGACCTACGTGGCCGGCGCGCGGGCCGCGCCCGCCTAGCAGCCGTCGCGGCCCAGCACCAGCACCCAGAACCCGCCGCGGGCGCGCACCAGGCCGTAATCGGTGATCTCTGCCATCAGCATGTTGCGCCGGCTGTCCTGCGTTCGGGCCCAGTCACCCAGAATCTCGCGCGGGTCGCCCGGGCCGCGGGCGATGTTCTCGGCCACGACGCAGGCGCCGTAGCCCGCCCGCTGCACCCGATCGGCCACGAGGCTGCCATCCGACCCCTCATGCGCGAGGAAATCATTGCGCGCCATGTCCAGCGCATGGGCCATGGCGGCCTCTTCCAGCCGCGGCGAGGGCGTGACGGGGCCCAGCCCCGCCTCGCCGCGCAGCCCGTTCAGCAACTGGCGCACCTGCTGCGCCTCGCCCACCTGTGGGGCCATCAGGAAAAACAGGAGCAGGACGCTCGTCATGGCGCGCATGAAGATCCCCCGGATTAATCAAGGTCAGAAATTGTCGGCCAAGGCCCGTGCTAGCTGATTCTGCTTAACGACGGCCTTTGGCAAGTCGAAAGTCACGATCTGCCCGTCGCACACCACCTGCCGCCCCTCAACCAGCAGGTGCCGCACCTGCATGGGCCCGGCCAGCAGCAGCGCTGCGGGATCCCAGCTGCCCGCGCTCTCGATCCCCGAGACATCCCAGAGCGCCAGATCGGCGCGCTTGCCCACCGCGATCTGGCCGCAATCGTCGCGGCCGAGCACCTCGGCCCCACCCCGGGTGGCGAGGCGCAGTGCCTCGCGCGCGCTCATTGCGTCGGCCCCGCGTGTGACCCGCTGCAGCAGCATGGCCTGCCGCGCCTCGGCCATGAGGTTGCCGCTGTCATTGCTGGCCGAGCCGTCGACGCCAAGCCCCACCGGCACGCCCGCATCGCGCATGGCGCGCACCGGGGCGATGCCACTGCCCAGACGGCAGTTGGAACAGGGGCAATGCGCCACGCCGGTGCGCGAGCGGGCAAACAGCGCGATCTCGGGCGCATCCAGCTTGACGCAATGGGCGTGCCAGACATCCGGCCCGGTCCAGCCGAGGTCTTCGGCATATTGTCCGGGGCGGCAGCCGAAGGTTTCCAGCGAATAGGCGATATCCTCGTCATTCTCGGCCAGGTGCGTGTGCAGCATCACCCCCTTGTCGCGGGCGAGAAGCGCGGCATCGCGCATCAGCTCGCGGCTGACCGAGAAGGGCGAACAGGGCGCCAGCCCGACCCGCACCATCGCGCCCTCGCCCGGGTCGTGGAAGGCGTCGACCACGCGGATGGAATCCTCGAGGATCGCGGCCTCGGCCTCGACCAGGCTGTCGGGCGGCAGCCCGCCCTGCGAGACGCCGATGCTCATCGCGCCGCGGGTGGGATGAAAGCGCAGGCCCACCTCGGCCGCGGCATGGATCGTGTCCTCGAGCCGCGCACCGTTGGGAAACAGGTAGAGATGGTCGGCGCTGGTGGTGCAGCCCGACAGCGCAAGCTCCGCCAGGCCGATCTGGGCCGAGGTGAAGATCTCTTCCGGGCCGAAGCGCGCCCAGATCGGGTAGAGCGTCTGGAGCCAGCCGAAGAGCAGCGCGTCCTGACCGCCCGGCACGGCCCGGGTCAACGTCTGGTAGAGATGATGATGCGTGTTCACCAGCCCCGGCGTCACCACGCAGGTCTCGGCCTCGATCACTTCGCCCGAGGCGGGCAGGTTCGGGCCGATCTCGGCGATGACCCCGTCCTTGAGGCGGATATCGGTGCCGGCCAGCTCGTCACCGGCATCGTTCATGGTCAGCACGTTGCGTGCATTGCGGATCAGGATGTCGGATCGCGTCATGCGCGGCCTCCTCGCGACACCCTTTTCGGTCAAGGACGGTCAACCGCGCCGGAAAAGGGAAGTGCGCGCGGCTGTCCCCGGCGGGCTAGCCTGCCTGCCCCAGCAAGGCCAGCGCCGCGGCGTGCAGCGCGGGCGTTGCGGCGGCCAGCGCGTTGCCCCCGTCATGGACGGGCCCGCCCTGCCAGTCGGTCACGAGGCCGCCCGCGGCCTCGATCACCGCGATGGGCGCCTGGATGTCATAGGCCTGTAGCCCGGCCTCGATCACCAGGTCGATCTGGCCGGCGGCCAGCAGCGCGTAGGCGTAGCAATCCATCCCGTAGCGGACCAGCTTGACCTGCCCGGCCACGCGCCGGAAGGCCGCCTGCTCGGCCGCGCTGCCGATCTCTGGGAAGGTGGTGAAGAGGATCGCCTGCTCCAGCGCATCGGTGGCGCGGACCTGCAGCGCCGCCGCGCCCTGCGGCCCCTGCCAGCGGGCCGTGCCAAGCCCGCCGCGAAACCGCTCTCCGGTATAGGGCTGGTCGATCAGGCCCATGCGCGGGCCGGTCTCATCGGACAGGGCGATCAGCACGCCCCAGGTCGGCGTGCCCGAGAGGAAGCCGCGCGTGCCGTCGATCGGGTCCAACACCCATGTCAGCCCGCTCTGCCCGGCTTGCGTGCCGTATTCCTCGCCCAGGATGGCATCCTGCGGGCGCCGCACGGCCAGGATCTCGCGCATCGCGGCCTCGGCCGCGCGATCGGCCACGGTAACAGGGTCGAACCCGCCCGCATCCTTGTTGTCGGCCGACAGGCCGGGCGCACGGAAATGGGGCAGGATCGCCTGCCCCGCCGCATCGGCCATGGCCTCGGCCGTCTGCCAGAGATCGGCAGCCAGTTCCGCATCGATATCGTGCAAGCGTTCCCCGCTCTGCTCGGCCCGCAGCCGTCAGCGCTTTCAGGCGACGTCGGACAGCACCCGGGCCAGTTCGAAGAGACGCCGGCGCTGGTTCTCTGGGATCGCGTAATAGGAGCGCACGAGGTCCAGCGCCTCCTTGTCGCCAAGGATGTCGGCGGGCACGTTCTCGGCCTTGGGCTGGTCCTCGCCCTCGGTCTCGATCCCTTCGAAGAAGAAGCTGACCGGGACATCCAGCGCATCAGCAATGTCCCAAAGCCGCGAGGCGCTGACGCGGTTGGCGCCGGTCTCGTATTTCTGGATCTGCTGAAACTTGATGCCGACCCGTTCCGCCAGTTGTTGTTGCGTCATGCCTACCAGCCAGCGGCGGTGACGGATTCTCTTGCCGACGTGAACATCCACGGGGTGCGCCATCTGATCCATTCCTGTTCTCATGTGCCGTAGCCGGACGGATCTTCCGGTCTGGCCGAAGCGCGTCCTCCACGTAATATAGCTTGGATAGCTACATCATATCGAGACTTAAAATCAAGTGATTCAACCAATCAATGATGGTAAACCATTTCCAAAAACAACACAGAGTTGAGTAAACTTCAAGACTGTCCTCGATTCCCCCAACAAAACAAGGCCGCCCGGCAGCGTTTGACAGCCGCGCCGCGTTTTGCGCAGATGCCGGGGAAATAACGGAGATCTTTCCCATGCGCGCCTTGCTCCTCTCCTCCTTCGACGCGCCGCCGGCCCTGGCCGACCGTCCCGAGCCCGTCCCGGCCCCGGGCGAGATCCGGTTGCGCATCGCTGCCTGCGGCCTGAACTTCGCCGATCTGCTGATGGCGAAGGGCACGTACCAGGACACACCGGAGCCGCCCTTCGTGCTGGGGCTGGAAGTGTCGGGCCGCATCGACGCGGTCGGCCCCGGCGTGACCGGCCTGTCCGTGGGCGACCGCGTGGCGGTCTATGGCGGCCAGGGCGGGCTGGCCGAGATGGGCTGCTTTCCGGCCGATCGCGCCGTGCGCCTGCCCGAGACCATGGGCTGGCAGGACGCCGCGGCCTTCCAGATCGCCTACGGCACCAGCCACCTCGCGCTCGACCACCGCGCGCGGCTGGCCCCGGGCGAGACGCTGCTGGTGCTGGGTGCGGCCGGCGGCGTCGGGCTGACCGCGGTCGAGATCGGCAAGCTGATGGGCGCCCGCGTCGTCGCCTGCGCGCGCGGGGCCGACAAGCTGGCCGCCGCGCAGGCGGCCGGCGCCGATCACCTGATCGACGCGTCGACACAGGACATCCGCGCCGAGGTGAAGGCGCTGGGGGGCGCGGACGTGGTCTATGATCCGGTGGGCGGGGCGCAGTTCACTGCCGCCTTCCGCGCCTGCCGGCCCGAGGGGCGGATCCTGACCATCGGCTTTGCCAGCGGGGAGGTGCCGCAGATCAAGGCCAACCACCTGCTGGTCAAGAACCTGACCGTGATGGGGCTCTACTGGGGCGGCTACCTCGGGTTCCGCCCCGAGGTGCTGACCGGCTCGCTGTCGCAGCTGATGGCTTGGCACGCGCAGGGCCGCATCCGCCCGCATATCAGCCACGACCTGCCGCTCGACCGCGCGCTGGAGGGCATGGCCCTGCTCAAGGACCGCAAGTCCACCGGCAAGGTCGTGATCACCATCGCCGATCCCTGACGCGCGGGCGCGGGCTGGAGGGCGGGCCGCTGTCCGCGGGTGTCCCCCGCAGAGGGGACGGCCGGGGACAGCCGGGGCGTCCGGAGGCGCGCGTCAGCCCGCGTCCTTCGCCCAGACCATGTCGATCATCTCCTGCGTGCCGCGGCTGAACTCCAGCGGGCAGGGATAGGCCGCGCCGTCCAGCACGCTCGCATTGAAATTCTCGACCTGCTGCACGTAGTGGTTCACGCTCGGGAAGCGCCAGCTGGTCACGGTCAGGTCGGCGGCCTGCAACTCGACCCGCGCCTCGCCATAGACCTGCGCGTTGAACGGGGTCGTCAGGCGCAGCACCCCGCCCTCGCCGTGGAAGACCACTTCCTGCCAGGGCGCCATGCGCATCGAGACCACGCCGGTATAGTGGAACGACGGGAAGCGCGCGGTCACGTGCGACCAGACATCCACGTCGTTCTCGCGCCGGATTTCGGTCGACAGGATCGCTTCCGGCTCCTCTCCCGTCACGAAACGCGTCGCACCGTAGATGTAGACGCCGATATCCGGGATCGCGCCGCCACCCGTCTCGGGCCGGTTTCGGATGTTGTCGCCATCGCGGTTGTCAAAGGAAAAGGCGGCCGAGACGCGGACCAGCTTGCCGATCGCGCCCTCGGACACAAGCGCGCGCGCCCTCTGCCATTGCGGGTGATGCACGATCATGTAGGCCTCGGCCGCCAGCTTGCCCGAGGCATCGCGCGCCCGGATCACCGGGTCGAACCCGTCGGCCTGCATCGCCAGCGGCTTTTCCACCAAGACGTGCTTGCCGGCCTCCAGCGCCTTGACCGCCCATTCCACGTGCAGGTGATTGGGCAGCGGGATGTAGACGGCATCGATATCGGGATCGGCCAGCAGCGCCTCGTAGCTGTCGAAGACCTGCAGCCCGGGGGCGAAGGCCGCGAAAGGCGCGGCCTTGTCGGCGCTGGAGGTGGCCAGCGCGGCCAACCGGCCCCGCCGCGCCATGTGGATGGCGGGCCCCATGTGGTTCTGCGCGAATTGCGCCGCGCCCAGGATGCCCCATCGCAGATGATCGGTCATGCGTCTCTCCCCCGTTCTTGGTTTGGGGAAAGCCTATCGGACCGATCCCGCGGCGCAACCGCTTTCCGGACCCGTGCCTTCCGGCCTGACGCCCGGGGACAGGCGCGGCAGGGCCCTCCCGCCGCGCCCTGAAGCAAGCCCGCTCAGGCGCGGGTCAGCAGGCCCTGGTCGCGCGCCAGATCGCGCATGCGCTTCTGCAACTTCTCGAAGGCGCGCACCTCGATCTGGCGGATCCGCTCGCGGCTGACATCGTAGACGGCCGACAGATCCTCCAGCGTGACCGGCTTGTCCGACAGGCGGCGCTGGGTCAGGATGTCCTTCTCGCGGTCGTTCAGCACGTCCATCGCCTCGGCCAGCAGGGCCCGGCGGGCCTGCAGCTCGTCACGCTCGGCATAATCCTCGGCCTGGTCGGCATCCTCATCCTCGAGCCAGTCCTGCCATTGCATCGTGCCCTCGCCCTCGGAGCCGACGGTCGCGTTCAGCGAGGCGTCGCCACCCGACAGGCGCCGGTTCATGCTGATTACCTCGTCCTCGGTCACGCCGAGATCGGTGGCGATCTTGTGCACGTGCTCGGGCCGCAGGTCACCATCCTCGAGCGCGCCGATCCGGCTCTTGGCCTTGCGCAGGTTGAAAAACAGCTTCTTCTGCGCCGAGGTCGTGCCCAGCTTGACCAGCGACCAGGAGCGCAGGATGTATTCCTGGATCGAGGCGCGGATCCACCACATGGCATAGGTGGCCAGCCGGAACCCCTTTTCGGGGTCGAAGCGCTTGACCGCCTGCATCAGGCCCACATTCGCCTCCGAGATCACCTCGGCCTGCGGCAGGCCGTAGCCGCGATAGCCCATGGCAATCTTGGCGGCCAGGCGCAGGTGGCTGGTGACCATGCGATGCGCGGCCTCGGTATCGCCATCCTCGACCCAGCGCTTGGCCAGCATGTATTCCTCTTCGGGTTCCAGAAGCGGGAACTTCCGGATCTCCTGCAAGTAGCGGCTCAACCCCGCTTCCGGCGACGGCGCCGGCAGGTTTGCATAATTGCTCACGTCCCTGTCCCTCCAATGTTACGGGGCTTAACATCCAGATGGTTGCAGCCCGGGCAGGTTTCAAGTCCTCTGACAGTCAACCGTTGATACGAAGCTAAGGTTTCTTCCCGTCGGCGAAACCCGGATTACAGCGCTCTCACATCCATGTGCGGCATGTGTCAGCCGGCGTGTGTCCATGCATATCCGCAGCCCTCCTTCAAGAACCGGGAGGGGTGTATACACATTTGCATTGAAGTTTGTCAAGGCCGACCCGCCTGTGCGCCAGCGCACCCCGCCGGTCCCGCGGGCGGGACGAACGCCTCAGGCCCCGCCCTGCAGGGCCTCCAGCAGCGCGGCCATGTCGGCGGGCAGCGGCGCCTCGAACAGCAGCGCGGCGCCCGTCACCGGGTGGTCGAAGCCCAGCTCGGCCGCGTGCAGCGCCTGCCGGCCGAAGCCCTGCACCGCCGCGGCCGCCTGCGGCCGCAGCGCCGAGCCGGGCAGCTTGCGCCGCCCGCCATAGACCGCGTCGCCCACCAGTGCATGGCCGGCATGCGCCATGTGCACGCGGATCTGGTGGGTGCGCCCGGTCTCCAGCCGGCATTCGACCAGCGACAGGCAGGGCGGCGTGCCGAAACGCTCCAGCAGCTTGACATGGGTGATCGCGTGCCGCCCCTGCCCGTCGAAATAGACTGCCTGCCGCTGCCGGTCGGTCTTGTGCCGCGCCAGCCCCGAGGTGATCGTGATCTCGCCCGCCCCGCGCGAGGACACGCCGCGCGTGCCCATCAGCCGCGGATCGGCGCGGTCGGGCACGCCATGCACCACGGCCCGATAGGCGCGCCGCGCGCTGTGCGCCTCGAACTGGGCGGCCAGCCCGTGATGCGCCCGGTCGGACTTGGCCACCACCAGCAGGCCCGAGGTGTCCTTGTCGATGCGGTGCACGATGCCGGGCCGCTTCTCGCCGCCGATGCCCGACAGCCGGCCGCCGAAATGGTGCAGCAGCGCGTTGACCAGTGTCCCGTCGGGCGAGCCCGGCGCGGGATGCACCACCATGCCCGCCGGCTTGTCGATCACGATCAGGTCGTCATCCTCGAAGACCACCGCCAGCGGGATGTCCTGCGCCGTCACGTCATAGGATTGCGCCGCGGGCACGGCGATCTCGATTGCGTCCCCCTCGGCCACGCGCGCCTTGGGATCGGCCAGCACGACACCCGCGCGCGACACCGCGCCCTCGGCGATCAGCCGCGCCAGCCGCGTGCGCGACAGGGCCGCCGCCTCTGGCACATCGCGCGCCAGCGCCTTATCAAGACGCGGCGGCGGATCGGCCGCGATGATGACACGAAGGATCGACATGTCCGCTCCCGAGCCCGAGGACCTGCCCGAGCCGCCCTCGCTGCGCCTGCTGCGCGTGCTGGTGACGGTGCTCACGGCCGTGATGATCGCCGGGATCACGGGGATCCTCGGCCTGATCTGGCACCGCTATAGCAATGCGCGCGCGCCGCTGCCAGAGGTCATCACCCTGCCCTCGGGCGCCGAGGCCACGGCCTATACCCAAGGCCCCGACTGGTATGCCGTGGTCACCGCCACGGACGAGATCCTGATCTTCGATCGCGCCACCGGCAAGCTGCGCCAGACCCTGCAGATCGCCCCCGCGCCATGAGCCGCTTCACACCCGCGCGGCGATCTCGGTGATCACCTCGTAGGCGGTCTCGGCATCACGCTCGGTCATCTCGAACTGGCCCGCCTGGAAACGGATCGCGACGCGGCCGTCGACCCGGGTCTGGGTCAGGTAGATGCGCCCGTCGGCATTGATCGCCTCGACCAGCGCGAGGTTGTGCGCATCCTCCGGCCCGTGGCGGAAGGTGAAGAGCGACAGCACCGGCTCGGTCACGATCTCGAAGCCAAGAGTCTCGCGCAGCCGCTCGCAAAGCCCCCGGCTCCAGCGTACATGGTCGCGGATCATCCCGCGCAGCCCCTCGAGCCCGTGAAAGCGCAGCAGGAACCACAGCTTGAGCGCCCGGAACCGCCGGCCCAGCGGGATCGACCATTCCGAGTAGTTGATCACCCCGTCCGCGCCATGGGTGCGCAGGTACTCGGGCTGGATCGCCAGCGTCTTCACCAGCGCCTCGGGATCGCGCAGGAAATGCGCCGAACAGTCGAACTGCGCGCCCAGCCACTTGTGCGGGTTGAAGACCACCGAATCCGCCAGCGCGACCCCGTCCCAGAGATCCCGGAACTCGGGGCAGATCATCGCCGCCCCCGCCCAGGCCGCATCCACATGCGAGAACAACCCCTCGTCCCGGGCCACCCCCAGCACGGCGCGCAGATCGTCGCTGCCCCCGGTCGAGGTGCCGCCCGTGCAGGCGATCACCCCCGCCGGCAGGTGCCCCGCCGCCCGGTCCGCCGCGATGGCCGCGCGCAACGCCTGCGCGTCCATGCCCCTGAGCGGCCCGGTCACGGGAATGCGCACCAGGTTGTCCGTGCCGATCCCCGACACCCAGAGCGCCCGGTCGATGGATGTATGCACCTCGCCCGAGCAGTAGATCCGCAGCTGCGGCCCGGGTTTCAGCCCGGCCGTGTTGCCCTGCCAGTCCAGCGCGCGCTCGCGCATCACCAGCACCGCCGCCAAGGTCGCCGAAGAAGCGCTGTCCTGGATCACGCCGGACATCCCGGCCGGCAGGCCCAGCGCATCGCGCAGCCACTCCATCACCCGCGTCTCAAGCTCGGTCGCCGCCGGAGAGGTCTGCCACAGCATGCATTGCGCGGCCATGGCATTGACCAGGTGCTCGGCCACGACCGAGACCGGCGCGGCATTGGCCGGGAAATAGGCAAAGAAGCGGGGATGCTGCCAATGGGTCATGCCGGGCAGGATCAGCCGCTCGAAATCGGCAAAGATCGCCTCCATCGCCTCGCCCTGCTCGGGCGCCGCCTCCGGCACGGCGTGGTAGATCTCGCCCGGTGCGGTCTGCGCGCGCACCGGCCGCTCCGCCAGGCTCCGGCGATAGGCCACGCCCCACTCCGCCGCGCGGCGCGACCATGTCTCGAATTCCTCGGGCGTCATCCGCCTCCCCCTGCTGCCGACGGGCCCGACCCCGGGCCAGCGGAACAGGCCCGGACCGCCCGTGGCGCTCTTTCATCTTTCCGGGAAATACTCCGGGGGTGAGGCCGAAGGCCGAGGGGGCAGCGCCCCCTTCCACCCCCGGCCCCGAAGTCCTCAGTTCAGCGCGGCATCGCTGATCACGTGGGTCCAGGCCCCTTCGGGCTCGCGGGTGATCACCGGGTCCGAGCCGCCGGCCAGCAGCGTGTCCACCGTGCGCTGGTAGTCGTCCGGGTCCAGCGCCCCGTTCGAGCCGGCGGTCAGCTTGGCCACCTCGCCCATCATGCGGATCTGGTGCCCCTCGGTCTGCGCGCCGGTCTCATCATAGTCGAGCACGATCATCGCGGCCTCCTCGGGGTTCTCCTCGGCCCATTTCCAGCCCTGCATCGAGGCGGCCACGAAGCGCTCCATCTTGTCGACGAAGGCCGGATCCTCCAGATCGCCCTCCAGCACGTAGAGCCCGTCCTCGAGCATCGCCACGCCCTGGTCCTCGTATTTGAAGGTCACCAGCTCCTCGGCCGAGACGCCGGCATCGATCACCTGCCAGTACTCGTTATAGGTCATGGTGCTGATGCAATCCGCCTGGCGCTGCAGCAGCGGATCGACGTTGAACCCCTGCTTGAGCACCTCGACCGAGCCCTCGGCCTTGCCATCGGTGGCGATGTCCAGCTGGCTCATCCAGGCCAGGAAGGGAAACTCGTTGCCGAAGAACCAGACCCCCAGCGTGCGGTTGTCCAGGTCGGCCGGCTCCGAGATGCCGGCATCCTTCCAGCAGGTCAGCATCATGCCCGAGGACTTGAAGGGCTGGGCAATGTTGACCAGCGGCAGCCCGTTCTCGCGCGCCGACAGCGCCGCCGGCATCCACTCGACGATGACGTCGGCCCCACCGCCCGCGATCACCTGCGTCGGCGCGATGTCGGGCCCGCCCGGCAGGATCGTCACGTCCAGGTCGGCCTCGTCGTAATAGCCGTTCTCCAGCGCCACGTAATAGCCCGCGAACTGCGCCTGCGTGACCCATTTCAGCTGCAGCGTCACCTCGTCGGCGGCCAGCGCCGGGGTGGCCATGGCAAGGCTTGCGGCCAATGCGTATCCGGTCTGTTTCATGTCTCCAGTCTCCCTGTCGATGTTGGGCGGTCTGCGCCGCCGGTCTTGGATTCAGTGGCCCCGCTGCGAGGCATGCCAGAAGGTGACGCGCCGCTCGATCAGCGACACGAGCCCGTAGAAGAAGGTCCCCGCCAGCGCCGCGACCAGAATGGCCGACCAGACCATGCCAAGGTCAAGCTGTCCGATCGAGGTCGAGATGCGAAAGCCCAGCCCCAGCGTCGGAGAGCCGAAGAACTCGGCAACGATCGCCCCGATCAGCGCCAGCGTGGTGCAGATCTTCAAACCGTTGAAGACGAAGGGCATGGCGGCGGGCAGGCGCAGGTGCCGCAGGGTCTGGCCCCAGCCGGCCGCGTAGGTGCGCATCAGGTCGCGCTGCATGGCGCTGGTCTCCGACAGCCCGGCCACCGTGTTGACCAGCATCGGGAAGAACACCATCAGCACCACCACCGCCGCCTTAGACTGCCAGCCGAAGCCGAACCACATCACCAGGATCGGCGCGGTGCCCACGATGGGCAGGGCCGCCATGAAATTGCCCAGGGGCAGCAGGCCCCGGCGCAGGTAGTCGTAGCGGTCGACCAGCAGGGCCGTCAGGAAGGCCGCGCTGCAGCCGATCACGTAGCCGCCCAGCGCCCCTTTCAGGATGGTCTGCACGAAATCGCGCCAGAGCAGCGGCAGGTTCCCGGCAAAGGTCGCCGCGATCTGGCTGGGCGGCGGCAGGATCACCGCAGGCACGCCCAGCCCGCGCACCAGCAGCTCCCACATGGCCAGCAGCGTCAGGCCGAAGATCAGGGGCACCGCCAGACGCGTGGCCCGCGCCTCGCGCACCGGCCCGTTGGCCAGCCAGAGGTTCAGCCCGAACCCGGCCGCCCAGACCCCGAGTGCTGCAACCACGCCGCTCATGCCATCATCCCCATCCGCCGCAGGGCGCGCCGCTCGGCGGCACCGATCGCCCAGACCAGCACCGCCGCCAGGGCGGCGGCCACCAGAAGCGCGGCCCAGATCTGCGCCGTCTGCCCGTAATAGCTGCCCGCCAGCATGCGCGCGCCCAGCCCGCCCTGCTGCACCGGCAATTCACCCACGATCGCCCCCACCAGGCTCGCCGCGATGGCGATCTTCAGCGAGGCGAAGAGATAGGGCACCGAGGCTGGCAGGCGCAGCTTCCACAATACCGTGGCCGCATCGGCATTATAGGTGCGCATCAGGTCCAGCTGCATCCCGTCGGGGCTGCGCAGCCCCTTCACCATGCCCACGACCACCGGGAAGAAGGACAGGTAGGCCGAGATCACCGCCTTGGGCAGCAGCCCCTGCACTCCGATGGAATAGAGCACCACGATGATCATCGGCGCCAGCGCGACGATGGGGATGGTCTGGCTGACGATCGCCCAGGGCATGACGCTCATGTCCATGACCCGGCTGTGCACGATCCCCACCGCCAACAGGATCCCGAGCCCCGCCCCGATCAGGAAGCCCACGAAGGTCGCGTTCAGCGTGACCAGCCCGTGATAGACAAGGCTGCGGTTCGACAGGCTGCCCGAGCGGACGAGACCGCGCCGGCCGTTCAACTCCTCGTCGATGGTAGACTCGTAGAGCTCGACCAGCACCACATGCGGTGCCGGCAGGCGCGGCCGCTGGCTGCTCCAGCTCGCGCCCAGATGCTCGGGATTGCGCAGCACCAGCGCCCAGTTGCCCATGTCGCGCCGCTCCATGGCGCTCGGCGGCGACACCTCGGCCCCGCCGCGCTCGGCCGCGGTCAGCACCTCGTGCACGTTCATCGGAACCGCCGCGAGGTACCACAGCCCGATCAGGCCAGCGACCATGACAAGAACCGGAGACAGACGTCGCATGCTCATCCCCCGACCCTGCTTTCATCTTTCTCCAAATACTCATGGCGCCCCGCCAGCGGATGGCGCAGGATTTCGAGTATTTTAGGAAAGATGAAAGGATTTCGTGGTGTCCTTCTCCCGCGGTACAGGCTGGAGAGCCGATGACCGCGAAAGGTGAAAGAGGTGCCCTTGTCTCTCCCCAAAGCAAGGGACGGTCCCGCCGGGCAGAGGGCGCCCGATGTCCGGCGGGCCGCACCGGATGGCAGGCCGACCCGGCCGGGCAGCAGGGGGAAGCGCATGGGTCGGCTCATTCCTCGTACCCCGCGCGCAGGCCTTCGCGCACCCGGTGCGCGATCTCGATGAACTCGGGCGTGTCCCGGATGTCGAGCGGGCGCTCGGCGGGCAGCGGGCTTTCGATCACGTCGGTGATCCGGCCCGGGCGCGGGCTCATCACCACGATATGGGTGGACAGGTAGACGGCCTCGGGGATCGAATGGGTGACGAAGCAGATGGTCTTCTGCGTGCGGGCCCAGAGCCGCAGCAACTCCTCGTTCAGCCGGTCGCGCACGATCTCGTCCAGCGCGCCGAAGGGCTCGTCCATCAGCAGGATGTCGGCGTCGAAGGCCAGCGCCCGGGCGATCGAGGCACGCTGCTGCATGCCGCCCGACAGCTGCCAGGGGTATTTCTGCTCGAACCCCGCCAGCTCGACCAGCTCCAGCACGCGCGCCACGCGCTCGGCCTGGTCGCGTTTCGAGTAGCCCATGATCTCGAGCGGCAGGGCAACGTTGCGCCCGATCGTGCGCCAGGGGTAGAGCCCGGCCGCCTGGAAGACATAGCCATAGGCGCGGGCGCGGCGCGCCTCATCCGCGGTCATGCCGTTGACGCTGAGCTTGCCGCCGGTCGGCGTCTCGAGCGCCGCGATGCAGCGCAAAAGCGTGGTCTTGCCGCAGCCCGAGGGGCCGATGAAGCTGACGAAGGCGCCGGGCGGGACGTCGAGGCTGACATCCTGCAGCGCGTGGACCGGACCGTCGGCGGTCACGAAGGTGAGATCGAGTTGGCTGGCCTGGATGACCGGGCGTGCTGTCATGCGGTGGAGCTCCAGAGGGCGGGATCGGCGAATTCGACGGAATTGCCCGCCGGGTCGCGCACGTAGATCGAACGGGGGCCATGCGGCCAGTGGAAATCGCTTTCGATGGCGACGTCATGCGCCGCGAGGTGACGGGCCAACGCATCGAGGCGCTCGGCGGGGACCGCGAAACAGACGTGACCCGGCCCGCGGGCGCCATGCGGCGGGACGGGCAGCGCGTCGGGATCGGGCGGCACTTCGGTGGCGGCGGCGATGAAGGTCAGCAGGACCCCCTCGCCGCAGCGGAAAAACACGTGACGCCCGTCGACCCGCGTGATCCGGTCCAAGCCGATCACGCCACCATAGAAGGCCTCGGCCGCGTCGAGGTCATCGACATAGAGCGCTGCCTCCAGCACGCCGGTCGGGGCGATCATGACGCCCCCTCCGACCCTGTCACACGGCCGGGGCGCCGGGGGCCAAGCCGCTTCGAAGCGCCTTGCGCCAAGCGGGTTGCAACCCGCTTGCCACGCGCTGTGCACAGCGCGTGACCAAGGCCGTTCGAACGGCCTTCCGTCCCGAGCGCCCCTTCCGTCATCTCAGACCCCGCTGGCCGGAATGCCCGAGCGCTGCACCGGGCGCGGCGCGGTCAGGTCCTTCCACTTGGACAGCGCCTTGTTGGTCGGCGTGTTGCCGGCGCGCTTGACGAATTCGCCATGCCCCTCGCGCGAGCGCAGCTCGCCATCATGCACGGCAACATGGCCGCGGGTCAGGGTGAAGCGCGGCAGGCCCTTCACCGTCTTGCCCTCGAAGACGTTGTAATCGATGGCCGAGACCTGCGTGGCGGCGGTGATGGTCTTCTCCTTCTGCGGATCCCAGACCACGATATCGGCATCCGCCCCGGGCAGGATCGCCCCCTTCCTCGGGTAGCAGTTCAGGATCTTGGCGATATTGGTCGAGGTCATCGCGACGAATTCCTCGGGCGTCAGCCGCCCGGTCTCCACCCCGTGGGTCCAGAGCATCGGCATCCGGTCCTCGAGCCCGCCGGTCCCGTTGGGGATCTTGGTGAAATCGCCCACGCCATAGCGCTTCTGTTCCGTGGTGAAGGCGCAGTGATCGGTGGCAACCACCGACAACGAGCCCGCCTGCAGCCCGGCCCAGAGGCTCTCCTGGTGCTTGAGGTTACGGAAGGGCGGCGACATCACGCGCCGCGCGGCGTGGTCCCAGTCCTTGTTCATGTACTCGCTCTCGTCCAGCGTCAGGTGCTGGATCAGCGGCTCGCCCCAGACCCGCTTGCCCTGCTGGCGCGCTCGCCGGATCGCCTCATGCGCCTCCTCGCAGCTGACATGCACGATATAGAGCGGCACGCCCGCCATGTCGGCGATCATGATGGCGCGATTCGCCGCCTCGCCCTCGACCTGGGTGGGGCGCGAATAGGCATGCGCCTCGGGGCCGGTATTGCCCTCGGCCATCAGCTTGGCCTGCAGCTCGGCCACCACGTCGCCGTTCTCGGCATGCACCATGGCGATGCCGCCCAGCTCCCCCAACCGCTTGAAGGACGAGAACATCTCGTCATCATTCACCATCAGCGCGCCCTTGTAGGCCATGAAATGCTTGAAGGTGTTGATGCCGCGCTCTTCGATCACGGTCTTCATCTCGTCGAAGACCTGCTCGCCCCACCAGGTCACCGCCATGTGGTAGGAATAGTCGCAATGCGCCCGGCCGGACTTGTTGTCCCACATCTGCAGCGCATCCAGCAGCCCCTGCCCGTCGGGCGCGGGCAGCGCAAAATCCACCACCATCGTCGTGCCGCCGGCCAGCGCCGCCCGCGTGCCGCTGTCGAAATCATCCGTGGAATAGGTGCCCATGAAGGGCATCTCCAGGTGCGTATGCGGGTCGATCCCGCCCGGCATCACGTAACAGCCGGTGGCGTCCAGCTCCTCGTCACCCGTCAGGCCCTCGCCGATCTCGATGATCCTGCCGCCGTCGATCAGCACATCCGCCTTGTAGCTGCGGTCATGCGTCGTGACGGTGCCGTTCTTGATCACTGTGGTCATGGTCTTGTCTCCCTTGTCTCGCCCCTCGGGCGCGCCGGTCTTGCGCCGGCAATATCCTCGCCGTGTCCCTGCCCCCGCCCGACCTGCCGAAGCGCCCCCGGCTCCCCCATCTTTGGTCGGGAAATATCCCGGGGGTGAGCCCGCAGGGCGAGGGGGCAGCGCCCCCTACTCCACGATCTCCGCCGTCTCGACCACGGCGTGGAACAGCACGTCGGCGCCGGCCCGCGCCCAGTCCTTGCTGATCTCCTCGGCCTCGTTGTGGCTCAACCCGTCGACGCAGGGGCACATCACCATCGCCGTGGGCGCCACCTGGTTGATCCAGCAGGCGTCGTGCCCCGCGCCCGAGATGATGTTGCGATGCGAATAGCCCAGCCGCTCGGCGGCGGCGCGCACCGCGGCCACGCAGCCCTCGTCGAAGGCGACCGGGTCGAACCCGCCCACCTTCTCGAAGGCGACCTCCAGCCCCATCTCGTCGCAGATCGCCTGTGCCTCGGTGCGCAACCGGGCCTCCATGTCCTCGATCACCGCCAGCTCGGGCGACCGGAAATCGACCGTGAACACGGCCTTGCCCGGGATCACGTTGCGCGAGTTGGGATGGACCTCGATATGGCCCGCCGCGCCCACCGCGTGGGGCTTGTGGCTCCAGGCGATCTCGTCGACCTTGTCGAGGATCCGCGCCATGCCCAGCCCGGCATTGCGGCGCATCGGCATGGGGGTGGAGCCGGTATGGCTGTCCTTGCCGGTCACGGTGACCTGCGTCCAGGACAGGCCCTGGCCATGGGTCACGACGCCGATATCGACGCCCTCGGCCTCGAGGATCGGGCCCTGCTCGATATGCAGCTCGAAGAAGGCATGCATCTTGCGCGCGCCGACCTCTTCCTCGCCCTTCCAGCCGATGCGCTCCAGCTCGTCGCCGAAACGCTTGCCCTCGGCATCGACCCGGTCATAGGCCCAGTCCTGCGCATGCACGCCCGCAAAGACGCCCGAGGAGAGCATCGCCGGCGCATAGCGGGTGCCTTCCTCGTTGGTCCAGTTGGTGACCACGATCGGATGCTTCGTGCGGATGTTCAGGTCGTTTAGCGAGCGCAGGATCTCCAGCCCGCCCAGCACGCCCAGCACCCCGTCATACTTGCCGCCGGTGGGCTGGGTGTCGAGATGGCTGCCCACATAGACCGGCAGCGCATCCGGATCGGTGCCCTCGCGGCGGGCGAACATGTTGCCCATCGTGTCGAGCCCCATGGTGCAGCCCGCCGCCTCGCACCAGCTCTGGAACAGCGCGCGGCCCTCGGCATCGGCATCGGTCAGGGTCTGGCGGTTGTTGCCCCCCGCGACACCGGGGCCGATCCTGGCCATCTCCATCAGGCTGTCCCACAGCCGCTCGCTGTTGATCCTCAGGTTCTCGCCGGGGGCTGCCATGATCTCTCCTATCTCTGTCGGGCTGCGATGCCAGAGGCCGGCGCGCCCACCCGTCCCGGCACACGGCCCGCGCCGGAGCGGGACAGACCCGCCTGCCCTGCGCGGGGCGTCGCGTGCTGGTCGTCTTCGGGTCGGGCCACGCCTGTCTCTCCACCGTGCCGGCGCGACGCGCGGATGCGTCGCAGCATTCATTTGACCAATCGGTCAAAGACACGCTACCAGAGGCGCGGGGTCAGTCAAGCGATGCGCTGCAAGGCTGGGCGATTGCACAAGATGCGGGCAGGAAAGGACGCGCATGGCTGAAATCCCGGCAGAGCCGCAATCGGGGCGCGGGCGCACCCGCATCCAGAAGGCCAAGCGGCAGGCCATTCTCGAGGCGGCGCTGGATGTCTTTTCGCAGGACGGGTTCCGCGGTGCGACGCTGGACCGGATCGCCACGGCGGCGGGCCTGTCCAAGCCGAACCTGCTCTATTACTTCCCGTCGAAAGAGGCGATCTATGCCGAGCTGCTGACCGGTCTTCTGTCGACCTGGCTGGACCCGCTCCGTGCGATCGACCCCGAGGGCGAGCCGCTGGACGAGATGCTGGCCTATGTGCGGCGCAAGCTGGACCTGTCACGCGACTTTCCCCGCGAAAGCCGGCTCTTCGCCAACGAGATCCTGCGCGGCGCGCCGAACCTGGGCGATCTTCTGTCGGGGGATCTGCGCGCGCTGGTGGACCAGACCGCCGCCGTCTTGCGCGGCTGGATCGCGGAGGGGCGGCTGGCCCCGGTCGATCCCAAACACACGATCTTCTCGATCTGGGCACTGACCCAGCACTATGCGGATTTCGACGTGCAGATCTGCGCGGTGCTGGGCGGCGACGACCCGTTCGACGGTGCCGCCACGCACCTGGAGACGGTCTTCACCCGGCTGCTGGCCCCGCGGTGAAAGCCGCTTCGAAGCGGCTTGGTCCAAGCGCCTTGCAAGGCGCTTTCCGAACGCGGTTGCAACCGCGTTGACCAAGCCCGTTCGAACGGGCTTGGCCCCGTGTGAAAGCAGCGCGCCCTACTCGGCCGCCTGCGCCATCGGGTTGTTGGGATGGGTCGTCCAGTTGGCATATTCGTCGGACACGGTCCGGCCGGTGCGCGGGTCGACCGCTCCCTCGGGCAGCCGCTCCATGGTGATGCAATCCTCGACCGGGCAGACATCCACGCAGAGGTTGCAGGCCACGCATTCATCATCCTTCACGGTAAAGACCCGCTCGGGCGACATGTCGATGGCCTGGTGGCTGGTATCCTCGCAGGCCGCGTAGCAGCGCCCGCACTTGATGCAGGCATCCTGGTCGATGCGCGCCTTGGTCACGTAGTTGAGGTTGAGATACTGCCAGTCGGTCACGTTGGGCACCGCACGGCCCACGAAATCCGACACCGCGCGATAGCCCTTCTCGTCCATCCAGCCCGACAGGCCGCGCTTCATCTCTTCCACCACCTTGAAGCCGTAGGTCATCGCTGCGGTACAGACCTGCACGGTGCCGCAGCCCAGCGCCATGAACTCGGCCGCGTCGCGCCACGTGGTCACGCCGCCGATCCCCGAGATCGGCAGGCCATGCGTCTGGGGATCGCGGGCGATCTCCGACACCATGGACAGCGCGATGGGCTTGACTGCCGGGCCGCAATAGCCGCCATGGCTGCCCTTGCCGTCGATGGTCGGCTCGGGCGCGAAACTGTCGAGATCGACCGCGGTGATCGAGTTGATCGTGTTGATCAGGCTGACCGCGTCGGCCCCGCCGTTCTTTGCCGCCGCGGCCGGCTTGCGGATATCGGTGATGTTGGGCGTCAGCTTCACGATCACGGGGCGGTCGTAATACGTCTTGCACCAGCGGGTGACCATCTCGATATATTCCGGCACCTGACCCACGGCCGAGCCCATGCCGCGCTCGCTCATCCCGTGCGGGCAGCCGAAATTCAGCTCGATCCCGTCGGCGCCGGTCTCGGCCACGCGCGGCAGGATCGCCTTCCAGGCCGCCTCCTCGCAGGGCACCATGATCGACACGATCATCGCCCGGTCGGGGTAATCCGCCTTGACCCGCGCGATCTCCTCGAGGTTCACCTCGAGCGGGCGGTCGGTGATCAGCTCGATATTGTTGAGCCCCAAGAGCCGCCGGTCGGCCCCGTAGAGCGCGCCGTAGCGCGGCCCGTTCACGTTGACCACGGGCGGGCCCTCGGCGCCCAGCGTCTTCCAGACGACGCCGCCCCAGCCCGCCTCGAAGGCGCGGCGCACATTGTATTCCTTGTCGGTGGGCGGCGCCGAGGCCAGCCAGAACGGGTTGGGGCTCTTGATGCCCAGGAAGTCGGTCGTCAGGTCGGCCATTTTCAGCTCTCCTCCGGAAAAATGTGATGCGCGGGGCCCGGATCGGTCCGCCGCAGCTGGTGGGGCCGGGGGCGGCGCGCGCGCGCCCCGGGCCCGTCACGCGGTCAGGCGCGCATGGATGTCCTCGGCCGCATCGCGCCCCTCGGCCACGGCGACCACGGTCAGGTCCTCGCCGGCGGTGCAGTCGCCCCCGGCCCAGACCCCGTCGAGCGAGGTGCGCCCCGGGCCGGTCACGGCGATCTTGCGCCCGTCCATCTCGGGGCCCTCCACCGGCACGAGGCTTTGCCCGATGGCGCGGAAGACCTGGTCGGCGGGAAGGCGCAGGCGCTCGCCCGTGCCCTCGAGCCGCCCGTCGCGCTCGGCGGTGTATTCCAGCTCGATCTCGACGGCCGCGCCGTTGCCATGCACGGCGACCGGCATGACATTGTCGATGATCCGCACCCCCTTGGAGGTCGCGAGATCCTGCTCGAACCGGCTGGCGCCCATGCGGTCGCGGCCGCGGCGATAGGCGATGGTCACGTTCTCGGCGCCCAGCAGGCGGGATTGCACGGCCACGTCCACCGCGGTCATGCCGCCGCCGATCACCACCACGTTGCGCCCGACGGGCAGCGCGGACAGGTCGTCGGCCTGTCGCAGATCAGCGATGAAGCCCACGGCGTCGGTCACCCCGTCACGCTCGGCCCCCTCGACGCCGAGGTCGTTCACGCCGCCAAGGCCCACGCCCAGGAAGACCGCGTCATACTCAGCGCGCAGCGTCTCCAGCGCCAGCTCGCGGCCCAGCGACTGCCCGCCCTTCCAGGTGATGCCGCCGATCCCCATCAGCCACTCGACCTCGCGCGCGGCGAAATCCTGCGGCGTCTTGTAGGCGGCGATGCCGTATTCGTTCAGCCCGCCGGGCTTGTCGCGCGCATCGTAGAGGTCGACCGCATGACCCTTCATCGCCAGCCGGTGCGCACAGGCCAGACCCGCCGGGCCGGCCCCGACCACGGCGACGCGCTTGCCCGTCTCGGGCGCGCGGGTGAAGGGGTGTCCCTGCCGCGCCATCAGGCTGTCGGTGGCGTGGCGCTGCAGCCGGCCGATCTCGACCGGCTTGCCCTCGGCCAGCTCGCGCACGCAGGCCTCTTCGCAGAGCGTCTCGGTCGGGCAGACCCGGGCGCACATGCCGCCGAGGATGTTCTGCTCGAGGATCGTGCGCGCCGCCGCCTCGGGCATGCCGGTCTGGATCTGCCGGATGAAGAGCGGGATGTCGATATCGGTGGGACAGGCCGTGATGCAGGGCGCATCGTGGCAGAAATAGCAGCGATCCGCGGCGACCTGCGCCTCGTGATCGTCATAGGCGGGGTGCAGATCGGCAAAATTCCGGGCGATCTCCTCGGCCGGCAGCCGCCCTGCGGCGATCCCTGGTGTCAACGGGCTGGTCATCACGCCTCCCTTCAGCGGTTTTGAAGAAAGAGTGCCACGTCTGAAAATTTTATCAATCGGTAAAATTTCGGAAGATGCCGGATTCTTGCGCCACAGGCCGCTGCTGCCGCAAAAAGCGGCAAGATCCCGGCGGTCCGGGGCAAGACAGTGTCAAACGGAGGTGTTTGCGCGCCTAGAGCTCTTCACCCGGCAGCGGCTTGAGCAGGGCGCGTTCGGAAAGCCACGGGTTGATCTCGAGCGCGGCGCGCAGGGCGGCCTGCCCCTCGGCCTCGCGCCCGAGCGCCAGGAGCGTCAGCGCGCGGCCCGACAGCGCGCCCACGTGGCGCGGGCGCAGTTCCAGCGCGCGGTCCAGATCGGGCAGCGCCGCGGCATAGTCCTGCCGCAGGTAGTTGACGAAGGCGCGCTGGTTGTAGCCCTCGGCATAGAACGGGCAGTAGCCGACCAGCGCGTCGAACCGGTCGAGCGCGCGCAGGAAGTCGAACTGGGCCCGGGCGCGCATCCCCTCGTCCAGCATCGCCTGGCTGGGTTCGTCCGGCGCGTCATCCCACAGCGCCCACATCTGCGCGGTGATCTGGCGCGCGGCCATCGCGTCGGGCGCGTTGCGCAGCTGCTGGTAGAGCGGCGCCATCTGACCCGAGATGTCGGGCGCCTCGGGGCAGCCATCCGCCTGCAACGGCGAGCCAACGGACAGGGCAACGGGCAGCACGGTCACGAGATGTCGCATGGCTCCACTCTGCCCGAGCGCCCCGCCCGATCAAGTCACGTCTGCGAGACCCATCTCCTTGACCGCCTCCATCGCCACGTAGGTCGAGGTCGAGGCCACGCCCGGCAGGGTCGAGACATGCTCGGCCAGCACGCGGCGATAGCTGGGCATGTCCTGCGTGCGCACCTTGAGCAGGTAGTCGAAATTCCCCGCGATCAGGTGGGCCTGCTCGATCTCGGGAATCTGCACGACGGCGGCGTTGAAGGCGGCCAGCGTGTCCTCGCGTGTGTCGACCATGCGCACCTCGACAAAGGCCACGTGATCCATGCCCAGCCGGATCGGGTCGAGCAGCGCGCGGTAGCCCACGATCACGCCGTCCTCCTCCAGCCGGCGCAGCCGCGCCTGGGTCGGCGATTTCGACAGCCCGATGCGGCGGGCCAGCTCGGTGATCGAGATCCGCCCTTCGGCGGCCAGCACGGTGAGAATCGCCTGGTCGAACCGGTCGAGGCCGGACTGTTCGTTTTGCATGGCCGCACCCCGGTTATTCAAGACGAACGGTAACATGGCGGGCGTCATTCGGTCAATTTGCCTGTTGCCTTGCGTGTAGACTGCCCGAAACGCACCAGACGGGGATTGCACCGATGCATCATGACACGCTGAGCGACCTGCGCGCCCGGATCGACCGCCAGACCTATGCGGACGAGGAGGCGGTGCTGGAGGCGCTGCGCGCCGAGGCGGCCCTGTCCGAGGCGGACCGCCAGCGGATCTCGGCGGATGCGGCGACGCTGGTGCGCGACATCCGCGGCGCGACCCGGCCCGGGCTGATGGAGGTCTTCCTGGCCGAGTACGGGCTGTCCACCGACGAGGGCATCGCGCTGATGTGCCTGGCCGAGGCGCTGCTGCGCGTGCCCGATCCCGGCACGATCGACGCGCTGATCGAGGACAAGATCGCGCCCTCCGACTGGGGCCGGCACCTGGGCCATTCGACCTCGCCGCTGGTCAATGCCTCGACCTGGGCGCTGATGCTGACCGGCAAGGTGCTGGAGGACACGCCGCCCGGCCCGGTGACGCACCTGCGCGGAGCGCTCAAGCGGCTGGGCGAGCCGGTGATCCGCAAGGCGGTGGGCCGGGCCATGCGCGAGATGGGCGCGCAATTCGTGCTGGGCGAGACCATCGAGGCGGCGATGAAGCGCGGCGCCAAGATGGAGGCCAAGGGCTATGCCTACAGCTACGACATGCTGGGCGAGGCCGCGCGCACCGAGGCGGATGCCCGCCGCTACCACCTGTCCTATTCCAAGGCGATCTCTGCGATTTCCGAGGCCGCGACCTCGTCGGACATCCGCGACAATCCCGGCATCTCGGTCAAGCTCTCGGCGCTGCACCCGCGCTATGACGAGCTGCAGGCCGAGGCCGCGCGGGCCGTTCTGGTGCCGCGCCTGCGCACGCTGTGCGGGCTGGCGCGCAGCGCCGGGATCGGGCTGAACATCGACGCCGAGGAGGCCGACCGCCTGTCGCTCTCGCTGGACGTGATCGCCGAGGTGCTGGCCGATCCCGCGCTGCGCGACTGGGACGGGTTCGGCGTGGTGGTGCAGGCCTATGGCCAGCGCGCCGGCGCGGTGCTGGACTGGCTCTACGCGCTGGCCGGGCGGCTGGATCGCCGCATCATGGTGCGGCTGGTCAAGGGCGCCTACTGGGACAGCGAGATCAAGAAGGCGCAGGTCATGGGCGTGCCCGGCTTCCCGGTCTTCACCTCGAAATCGGCGACCGACATCTCCTACATCGCCAATGCGCGCAAGCTCCTGGGCATGACCGACCGGATCTACCCGCAATTCGCCACGCATAACGCGCATACGGTGGCGGCGATCCTGCACATGGCCGGCAATGACACGGATAGTTTCGAGTTCCAGCGCCTGCACGGCATGGGCGAGACGCTGCACGGGCTGGTCAAGGACACGCACGGCACGCGCTGCCGCATCTACGCGCCGGTGGGCGCGCATCGCGACCTGCTGGCCTACCTGGTGCGGCGCCTGCTGGAGAACGGGGCCAACTCCTCTTTCGTGAACCAGATCGTCGACGAGGAAGTCGCGCCCGAAACCGTGGCCGCCGACCCGTTCCAGATGCCCCTGCCCGCGCGGCTCACCCCCGGCACCGAGCTGTTCCGCCCCGAGCGGCCCAATTCCCGCGGCTTCGACCTGCGCGACCGGCCCGAGCTGGCGGCGATCGACAGCGCCCGCGGCGCCTACAAGACCCATTCCTGGACCGCGGCGCCGCTGGTGGCCGACAGCGCGGCAGCCAAGGGCGACAGTGCCGAGCTGATCAACCCCGCGCATCCCCGCGACGTGGTGGGCCGCGTCACCTGGGCCACGCCCGACACCGTGGCGGCCGCCGTCGCGGCGGCAGAACGCTGGGACGCCCCCGCCCCCGCCCGGGCCGAGACCCTGAACCGGGCCGCCGATCTCTACGAGGCGCATTTCGGCGAGCTCTTCGCCCTGCTGCACCGCGAGGCCGGCAAGTCGCTGATGGATGCCGTGGCCGAGCTGCGCGAGGCGGTGGATTTCCTGCGCTACTACGCCGCCCATGGCGACAGCCCCGCCGGGCCGCGCGGCACCTTCGCCTGCATCTCGCCCTGGAACTTCCCGCTGGCGATCTTCACCGGGCAGGTCTCGGCCGCGCTGGCCGCCGGCAACGCGGTGCTGGCCAAGCCGGCCGAGCAGACCCCGCTGATCGCGCATCGCGCGGTGCAGCTGCTGCACGAAGCCGGGGTGCCCGCCACCGCGCTGCAGCTGTTGCCCGGCGCGGGCGAGGTCGGTGCCGCGCTGACCTCGAACCCGGGCGTGGACGGGGTGGCCTTCACCGGCTCGACCGAGACGGCGCAGATCATCCATCGCGCCATGGCCGCGCATCTCGACCCCGGCGCGCCCCTGATCGCCGAGACCGGCGGGCTGAACGCGATGATCGTCGACAGCACCGCACTGCCCGAACAGGCCGTGCAGGCGATCCTCGAATCGGCCTTCCAGTCGGCCGGCCAGCGCTGCTCGGCGCTGCGCTGCCTCTACGTGCAGCAGGACATCGCCGACGAGTTCCTGACCATGCTGACCGGCGCCATGGACACGCTGGTCATGGGCGACCCGTGGGACCCGGCCTGCGACCTCGGGCCGGTGATCGACGCCGAGGCGCGTGCCGGCATCCTGGCCCATATCGAGGCCGCCCGCGCCGAGGGCCGGGTGCTCAAGACCGCGCCCATGCCCGGGACGGGCCATTTCGTGCCCCCCACCCTGATCCGCGTCGACGGGATCGAGGATCTCGAGCGCGAGATCTTCGGCCCGGTGCTGCACGTGGCCACCTTCCGGGCCGAGCGCATCGACGCGGTGATCGACGCCGTCAACGGCACCGGCTACGGGCTGACCTTAGGACTGCAGACCCGGATCGACGACCGGGTCCAGCACGTGGCCGACCGCATCCATGCCGGCAATGTCTACGTGAACCGCAACCAGATCGGTGCCATCGTGGGCAGCCAGCCCTTCGGCGGCGAGGGGCTGTCGGGCACCGGGCCCAAGGCCGGCGGGCCGCTCTATCTCGACCGGTTCCGCGCCCATCCCGCCCCGGTGCAGCAGGCCGCGCCCGAAGGGACCCAGCCCCTGCCCGCCCGCAGCGCCGCCGACAAGCTCAAGCGCATGGGTCCGCCGCCCGCGCCCGAGCGCCGCGACCTGCCCGGCCCGACCGGCGAGGCCAACCAGTACAGCACCCTGTCCCGCGCGCCGGTGCTCTGCCTCGGCCCCGGTACGGCGGCTGCGAACGCGCAGGCCGAGGCCGTCCGCGCCCTGGGCGGCCAGCCCTGCGAGATCCCCCAGGGGCTGGCGCCCGAGGCGCTGGTCAGCTTGCAGGGCTTCTCCGGGGCGATCTGGTGGGGCGATGCCGACACGGCCCGCGCCCTGCGGCAGGAACTGGCGCTGCGCGCCGGGCCGATCCTGCCGCTGATCACCGGGCACCCTGATGCCGGCCATGTCCGCGCCGAGCGGCATGTCTGCATCGACACCACCGCGGCCGGCGGCAATGCCGCGTTGCTGGCCGGGCGCGACTGAGCCGGAGAGCCCGGGGAACACCAGGGGGAAAGCGCGCGCCGCCTTCCCCCTTGACGCCGCCCCGGGGCCGCCCGGGCCCCGTACCGGGCAGGGCAATGCGCCGCGCGACCTTGACGCGGGGCCGCGCGATGCCAAGCTTCTGTCCATGTTCCCGATCCGTGATCACAACCCCTCCGGCCGCACGCCCTTCGTGACCTACGCGCTGATCGCGGCCAATATCGCGATCTATTTCGCCACGTGGGAGCTCAGCCAGTCGCCCCGCGCGCTGCTGGCCTTCTATGCCGATTTCGCGCTGGTCCCGGCCTTCCTGTCGGATGGCTACGGCTTCTCGGGGCTGGTCACCTCGATGTTCCTGCATGGCGGGCTGCTGCATCTGGGCGGCAACATGCTGTTCCTGTTCATCTTCGGCGACAATATCGAGGACGAGCTGGGGCATCTGGGCTTCGCGCTCTTCTACCTCGCCGCCGGGGTCGGGGCGGGTCTGGTGCACGTGTTCTCGGCGCCCTACTCGGTCGTGCCCACGGTGGGCGCCTCGGGCGCCATTGCCGGGGTCATGGGCGGCTACCTGCTGCTCTTCCCGCGCGCCCGCGTCGACATCCTGATCTTCCTCGTGGTGATCATCCGGATCCTGCCGATCCCGGCCTGGCTGATGCTGGCGCTCTGGTTCGGGATGCAGGTGCTGGGGGGCTGGGGCGCCGCGCCGGACGAGGGCGGGGTCGCCTACTGGGCCCATGCCGGCGGCTTCGTGATCGGGCTGCTGCTGACCGTGCCGATCTGGCTCCGGCAGGGCGGGCCGCGCTTCTGGCGGCGCCATCACGGCCACCCGCCGCATCGCCCCGCCCGCTACCAGCGCGCGACCACCCGCATCCCGAGGATCCCGCGCCGATGACCGTCACCGCCACCTGCCATTGCGGCGCCGTCGCGCTGCGCGTGACCCTCTCGGACGGGCTGCGCACCGCCCGGCGCTGCGACTGCTCCTTCTGCCGCCGCCGCGGCGCGCCCGCCGTCTCGGCCCCGCTGGACGGGCTCGAGATCCTGCGCGGCGAGGCCGCGCTGACCCGCTACAGCTTCGGCACCCACACTGCCCGACATCACTTCTGCCGGATCTGCGGCATCTACATGTTCCACCGGCGCCGGTCGAACCCGAACGAATTCGGCGTCAACCTCTACACGATCGACGGCGCGCTGCCCGGGGATGTCGAGCCCGTGCCCTGGGTCGACGGCATCAACCACCCTTCCGACGGCTGAGACGGGGCCTGCCTTTCATCTTTCCGAAAATACTCCCGCCGGAGGCCGCGGGTCAGCCCTCGCGGATGATCTTCGCGAAACCGTTGAAGATCGCGTTGTTGGCGCAGAGGATGCTGCCGCTCTCCAGCGGATCCTGCCCCACGCGCACGCCCTCGACCAGCGCGCCGGCCTCCTTGGCGATCAGCAGGCCCGCGGCGATGTCCCAGATATGCAACTCGCGCTCCCAGTAACCCTCGTAGCGGCCCGCGGCCACGTATGCCAGGTCCAGCGCCGCCGAGCCGAAGCGCCGCACGCCGGCACATTCCGGCATCAGCCGTGCAAAATCCTTCAGCGTCGCCGGCAGGGTGCGCTTGGCGGCAAAGGGCACGCCCGTGGCAAAGACCGCCTCGACCATGCGCGCGCGGCCCGAAACGCGCAGCCGCTTGCTGTCGTTCAGCCAGGCGCCCGCGCCGCGCTCGGCATAGAACATCTCATCCTTGGCCGCGTCATAGACCACGCCTGCCACGATCTGCCCCTTGTGCTCCAGCGCGATCGAGACCGCCCAATGCGGCAGCCCGTGCAGGAAATTGGTGGTGCCATCCAGCGGATCGACGATCCAGCGCCGGGTCGGATCCTCGCCCGGCTCCTCCCCGCTCTCCTCTGCCACCCAGCCATAGGTCGGCCGGGCGCCGCGCAGCTCGTCGCGCAGGATCTTCTCGGCAGCCAGATCGGCGCGGCTCACGAAATCGCCCGCCCCTTTCATCGAGACCTGCAGGTTCTCGACCTCGCGGAAATCCTTGACGAGCGACCGGGCCGCCTTGCGCGCGGCCTTCATCATGATGTTGAGATTGGCGCTGCCCTGCATGGCAAAGAGTCCCCGCGGTGGTGGCTGGAATGCGATCAGGCCGCGCGTATACGCGGCCCGACCGGGAATGCCAAGACCCGCGAGACGCGGCCGGCGCGGGGATCAGCGGTAGACCACGCCCTTTTCGCCCACGGGCGCATGGCGGCGCGGTGCGTAGTGCTGACGGGGCCGCGGGTGATGGACCTTCTTCACCTTGCCGGGCCGGTCGACATAGGGGCCCGCATTCGGCACGCCGCAGCAGATCACGCCCCCGGCCATCACCGGCTGCAGCCCCGCCGGACAGTAGTTCGGCGCCGGGTAGGCATGGACAAGCATGTTGGAATTGGGGTTATGCGTGCCGTCCCCCATGTACATGTCGCCCCAGGCCAGGGCGGCCGTCCCGGAAAGGCAAAGCGCCGCCGCAGCGGCCGTTCGAAGCACAAAACGCATGGTATCCCCCTAGGTGATGCAAAACGCGGAAGCTTTTTTGCCAAGCTACCAGCGCGACGTGGCGAGTCAATTTATTCGTGTGGACCTTTCCGGATTTCGCCGTGATTTCCGGTGCCTGCCGGGACGGGCGACGAGGTCGGCGCGCGAGTCCAGGTGCCGGTGCCCGGCCGCGGCGGGGTCTTTCGAGTATTTTTGGAAAGATGAAAGCAGGGGTGTGCGCGACGGGCCGGATCGGGCGGCTTGTGGGGGGGGCTGCCCAAGGAGGGGGCATCAGCGTGTGGGCCCCGAGCTGAGGCGGCCGCCGGGGTCGGCATTTGCGGGACACATGCGGCATGGCGCGGCCCGATCCAGATAGTCTGAGGGTCTGCTCATGCGGGTCCGCAACACGGCACACGCGCGATCACAGGGCCTTGACCCCTGCTTCCGCAACGTCACGGCCGTTCGCATACTCATCTCATCGTCGCAGCAAACCTCCGAGGGAGCCCAGCCCATGACCCGCCTGACCCGCCGCACCAGCCTCGGCCTTCTTCTCTCTGCGCCCGCGCTTGTCAGCTTTGCCCGGCGCGCCGCCGCGAAAGAGCCCGAAATCTATACCGAGGATGGTCTTGCCATCAACGGCTCCGACCCGGTCGCCTATTTCGATGCAAAAGGCCCGGTGCGTGGCATGGCAGAGCACGCCCTGTCATGGAACGGCGCGGAATGGCGGTTTGCCAGTGCGGCCAACGCCGAGGCGTTCCGCGCCGCGCCGGACCGCTATGCACCGCAGTTCGGCGGCTACTGCGCCTATGCCGCCTCGCGCGGCTATCTCGCCCCCACCATCCCAAAGGCGTGGACGCTGCATGACGGCCAGATCTTCCTGAACGCCAGCCTACGCGCACGCGAGCTCTGGCTGCGCGACGTGCCCGGCAATATCGCGAAGGGCCGCGCGAACTGGCCGGGCATCCTCGGCTGACGGCCCGGTCCGGGCGCCGCGGGACGGTGGGCGGGGCGAGGTGCCGCAGGCACAAGCGCCGTACGACGTCCCCGGCGATTTTTTGAGTAGTTCTGGAAAGATGAAAGCAAGGGCTGGGACGGCGCCCCTGCGGGACAAGACGGGTCAGGCGGCCTGTTCGGTGTCGGCCCATTCCCAGGGGCGGACGAAATCGCCGAGGACGGCGGAGACCTGGGCCTCGGTCGCGCCGTGGGGGTCGACCTGGGCGACGAGGCCGCGCGTCTTGTCGTCGATGACCGAGACCACGCGGGCCGGGCAGCCGTCCTTTTCCAGCGCGCCGTTATAGACCCGGGTGATGGCCTGCTTGCGCAGTTCGGGCTTGAACACCTTGCCGACGGCGGTCTTGGGCAGTTCGGGCAGTATGGTCATGTGCTTGGGATGCGCGGCGCGTTCATGGACATGCACGCGGGCATGCTCCATCAGCGCCTCCTCGGTCACCTCGGCCCCTTCGACGAGTTCCACGAAGGCGCAGGGCAGCTCGCCCGAATGGGCGTCGGGCTGGCCGATCGCGCCAGCGAAGGCCACGGCCGGGTGGGCCAGCAGCGCCTCCTCGATCTCGGCGGGGTCGATATTGTGGCCGCCGCGGATGATGAGATCCTTGGCGCGGCCGGTGATCCACAGATAGCCATCCGCGTCCAGCCGTCCGAGATCGCCGGTGCGCAGATGCGTGCCGAAATGGAACAGCTCGGCATTCTTGTCGGCCTCAGTATAGGTGTGGCCGGCATGCACGCCGGGATTGGCCACGCAGATCTCGCCGATCTCGTCGGTGGCGCATTCCACCGGCGCGCCGTCCTTGAGCCGCATCACCTTGACGTCGGTATAGGGGAAGGGAATGCCGATCGAGCCCACCTTCTTGAGCCCGTCCACCGGGTTCACCGAGACCAGGCAGGTGGCCTCGGTCAGCCCGTAGCCCTCGCAGATGGTGACGCCGCAGGCGCTCTCGAAACGCTTGAACAGCTCCAGCGGCATCGGCGCCGAGCCCGAGAAGGCGGTCCTGACCGAGGAGATGTCGGCATCGACCTTGCGCTGCATCAGGGCCGAGACGGCGGTGGGCACGGTGATGATGAAGGTCACGCGCCAGCGCTCGCAGAGCTTCCAGAAATTGTCGAACACGCCCTCGCCGCGATAGCCCGCCGGGGTCGGGAAGACCGCATGCGCGCCCGAGCAGACCATGGACATCAGGATCACGTGGCAGGCGAAGACGTGGAACAGCGGCAGCGGGCAGATCACCGTGTCGGTTTCCGAGAAGAGCAGCCGGTGGCCCAGCCAGCCATTGTAGAGCATGCCTTCATAGGTGTGCTGCGCCACCTTGGGCATGCCGGTCGTGCCGCCGGTGTGGAAATAGGCCGCGACCCGGTCACCGGCGCTGTCGGCGAATTGCAGGGTTCGGGGCTGTTTCGCCGCCTCGGCGGTGAAATCGAGATAGTCGGCATGGCGCGGGCCGGTCAGTTTGGGCCGCAGGAAGGGCACCAGCCATTTCTTGGGCGGCGTCAGGTAACGGTTCAGGTCGACCTCGAGCACGGTGTGCACGGCGGGCGCGTGGCGCACCGCCTCGGTCACCTTCTGCGCCACGTCGGTCTTGGGAAAGGGTTTCAGCGTGACCACGACCTTGGCGCCGGTCTCGCGCAGGATGGCGCCGATCTGCTCGGGCTCGAGCAGCGGGTTGATCGGGTTCACGATTCCCGCCACCGCCCCGCCCAGCAGCGTGGCCACCGTTTCGTTGCAATTGGGCAGCACGTAGGCGACGACATCCCTCTCGCCGATGCCGAGGCTGCGGAACAGGTTGGCCGCCTGCGCGGTGCGGTCGCGCAGCTCAGCCCAGCTCAGCGTCTCGGCCTTGTCCGTGGCGCCCGAGAGCAGCTGGTAGCTGATCGCGGGCCGGTCGGGAAAACGCTCGGCGGTGCGGCTCAGCTGGGCCCAGAGCGTCGCCGGCAGGTCACGCTCCGCCCACGGCATTTCCTGTTCGATCGCGTCGCGATCCGCCATACCCGCATAGCTCATGCGCGCCTCTCCTCCCCATCTGCTCGCCGGCGCAGTGTGCGGGCAAGCCCGGCCCGACGCAAGCCGGCGGACGCCGCGGCACCGGCGGACTGACGCCGCGTTTCGGCCGATCCTACGAGAACCGTTCCGGCCCGATCCACTGCGCGTCGGAATAGCGGTCGCCATGGGCCCAGCCCACCGGAAGGACCTCTTCGATCCGCGCCATGTCGTCCTGCGTCAACCGGATCTCGGTCCCCGCGACCAGTTCGCGGAAATGCGCCACCGACCGGGTGCCCGGGATCGGCAGGACATGGGCGCCGCGATGCAGCAGCCAAGCGATGGCCAGCGCCGCGGTGGGCACGCCCATCCCCGCGGCCAGCGCGCGGAACCGCTCGACCTGCTGCCGGTTGGCGCTGTAATTCGGCTCTTGGAAGCGCGGATTGCCGGACAGGAAGCTCAGCGCGCCCAGCCGCTCGGGCGTGACGGGCGTATCG
Organism: Pseudoponticoccus marisrubri; assembly: GCF_001482405.1. Taxonomy (GTDB): domain Bacteria; phylum Pseudomonadota; class Alphaproteobacteria; order Rhodobacterales; family Rhodobacteraceae; genus Pseudoponticoccus; species Pseudoponticoccus marisrubri. Next base: position 197,070 of record NZ_LPXO01000004.1, on the reverse strand, counting down.
GTCAGCATCGAACGGAAGACCGGCGAGAAGGCGACCAGCGCGGTGCCCAGCTCGGCACAGGCCTGCACCAGCCCCAGCTCGGGCGCGCGGGTGGCCAGCGAGTATTCCGACTGCACCGCGGCCACGGGATGCACCGCGTGGGCGCGGCGCAGCGAGGCGGGCGCGATCTCCGAGAAGCCCACGCTGCGGCACTTTCCGGCCTCGACGAGGCGGCCCAGCGTGCCGGCCACCTCCTCGATCGGCACGGCGGCATCGCGCCGGTGGACATAGAACAGGTCGACGCACTCGATCCCCATGCGCGACAGCGAGCCGTCCAGCTCGGCCTCCAGATGCGCGGGGCTGTTGTCGAAGGCCCGGTTGCCATCGGCATCACGGGTGATCCCGGCCTTGGTCGCAACGTGGAAGGCGTCGCGCGCCCCGGGGCGGTCGCGCAGGTATTGCCCGATCGCCGTCTCCGAGCGCCCCATGCCGTAGACATTCGAGGTGTCCACATGGCTCACCCCCAGCTCGCGCGCGGCATCGAGGATGGCAAAAGAGTTCTCTTCGGTGGTGGGCCCGTAGAAATCCGAAAAGGACATCGCCCCCACCCCGATGCAGGACACCTCGGTGCCGCCCAGCCTGATCTGTCTCATGATCCGCCCCCTTGCCTGCTGTCCGTCATTGCGATGCGGGCCGCGGCCACTCTGCAGGCAGCCGCGCCTCGACCAGCGCCACGGCGCGCGCCACGGCCTCGGCAATGTCCATCGCGGTGGTGTCCAGCGTCTCGGCATCCTCGGCGGGCCGCAACGGCGCATCGGCGCGACCCATGTCGCGCGCATCGCGGGCACGCACATCCTCGAGCACCTCCTCGAGGCTGACATCATGGCCCGCCGCGCGCAATTCCTTGTGGCGGCGTTCGGCGCGCACCTTGGCACTGGCGATGACGAACAGCTTCACATGCGCCTCGGGGCAGATCACCGTGCCGATGTCGCGCCCGTCCAGCACCGCGCCGCCGGCGCGCTGCGCGAAGGCGCGCTGGAAATCCAGCAGCGCGGCGCGCACCTCGGGGATGGCCGCCACCTTGGAGGCCGCCTCGGCCACCTCGGGCGTGCGCAACACGCTTTCGTCCAGCGCGTCCACGGTCAGGGTCTGCGCTGCCTCCAGCGGCTCCACCCCGTCCAGCAGGCGCCGTCCCACGGCCCGGTAGAGCAGCCCGGTGTCGAGATGCTCGAAGCCGAAGGCGCGCGCCACGGCCCGGCTGATCGTGCCCTTGCCGCTGGCCGCCGGCCCGTCGATGGCGATGGTGAAACTCATGTCCGGCCCTCCCTGTCTGGCCCTGACGCGCCTCAGGCGTCGTCCCGCGTGATCGTCGCGCCCAACCCGGCCATCAACGGCTCGAAGATCGGGAAGGAGGTCGCGATCGGCCCGCCATCATCGACGGACATGGGCGCATTGGCCGCCAGCCCCATCACGAGGAAGGACATGGCGATGCGGTGATCGAGAAAGCTCTCCACCGTGGCGCCGCCGGCGACCCCGCCAGGACCCGCGCCATGCACGCTCCACCAATCCTCGCCCTCGTCGACACGCAGCCCCGCCGCGCGCAGCCCGCGCGCCATGGCGTCGATCCGGTCGCTCTCCTTGACGCGCAACTCCCGGACGCCCGGCATGTGGGTCTTGCCCTCGGCAAAGCCGGCCACGACCGACAGCACCGGGTATTCGTCGATCATGCTCGCGGCGCGCTCGGGCGGCACCTCGATCCCCTTCAGATCGGGCGAGAAACGGGCGCGCAGATCCGCCACCGGCTCGCCGCCCTCCTCGCGGGCATTCTCATAGGTCAGGTCGGCGCCCATCTCGCGCAGCGTGGTGAACAGCCCCGCCCGCGTCGGGTTGAGCCCGATATTCGGCACCAGCACGTCCGAGCCCTCGACGATCAGCGCGGCACAGACCGGGAAGGCTGCCGAGGACGGGTCGCGCGGCACCACGATGGTCTGCGGACGCAGCTCCGGCCGGCCGGTCAGGGTGATGACCCGCCCCTCTTCCGTGTCCTCGCTCACCACCTCGGCGCCGAACCCCGCCAGCATGCGCTCGGAATGGTCGCGCGTCGCCTCGCGCTCGATCACCACGGTCTCGCCCGGCGCGTTCAGCCCCGCAAGCAACACCGCCGATTTCACCTGCGCCGAGGGCACCGGCGTGGCATAGCGCACCGGCAGCGGATCAGCCGCACCGATCAGCGTCAGCGGCAGCCGCCCGCCCGACCGTCCATGCGCGCGCGCCCCGAACAGCGCCAGCGGATCGGTGACCCGCGCCATGGGCCGCTTGTTCAGGCTGGCATCGCCGGTGAAGGTCGCAGCGATCCCGGTGGTCGCCATGGCCCCCATGATCAGCCGCACGCCGGTGCCGGAATTGCCGCAATCGATCACCTGGTCGGGCTCGGCGAACCCGCCCACGCCCACGCCCTGCACATGCCAGGTGCCGTCACGCTGGGTGATCGACGCGCCGAAAGCCCGCATCGCGCCGGCCGTGTCCAGCACGTCCTGCCCCTCGAGCAGCCCGGTCACCCGCGTCTCGCCCACCGCCAGCGCGCCCAGGATCAGCGCACGATGCGAAATCGACTTGTCGCCCGGCACCTCGGCCGTGCCGCTCAGCGGGCCGGACCGGCGCGCGGTCATCGGGATGGGGGCACCATGGCCGGACATGTGGGAACCTCCTGCAAATGTCGTGAGCGCAGATACCCCGACAACCGGCCCCTGTCCATGCACCGGGCGACCGCATGTCTTTCATCTTTCCGGCAAATACTCCCGCCGGAGGCGGCCCGGCCGGCCAGCCCGCGCGAAACGGCCCCGCCTCGCGCCCCGCGGGACGGCGGGCGGGGCGATCTGCGCAGCAGGAGCGCCGGTCCCGGCCCCCCGCGCGCTCAGCGCCGGGTGAAGCTCAGGTAATGCGGCACGCGCCCCTCGCGCAGCGCCTTCTGCTCGTAGCGCGTGGACAGCCAGTCCGCCCAGGGCGCGCGCCAGTCCCCGGGCCGCGTGGCGTCCCAGTCGAACCCGGCCTTCGGCACCTCGATCAGCGCCTGCCGGACATAGTCGGGAATGTCGGTGGCCAGCCGGAACGCCGCGCCCGGCGCCATGGCCCGGGCCAGCGGGTCCAGATGCTCGGGCGTGACGAAGCGGCGCCGGTGATGCTTCTTCTTCGGCCAGGGATCGGGATAGAGCAGGAAGGCCTTCGAGACCGAGCCCGGCGGCAGCACGTCGAACAGGTCGCGCGCATCGCCCGGGAAGACCCGCAGGTTGGTCACGCCGGCCTCGCGGATCTTGCCCAGCAGCATGGCGACGCCGTTGATATAGGGCTCGCAGCCGATGATCCCGATCCCGGGATTGGAGCGGGCCTGGTGCACCAGGTGCTCGCCGCCGCCAAAGCCCACTTCCAGCCAGACCGGCGCGCCGCCGAACAGCGCCTGCAGGTCCAGCGGGTGGCGCTCGGGATTCACGTCCCAGCCCACCGGGCCCGGCGACAGCCGGCCCAGATCCTCGTCCAGGTAGGCCTCCTGCGCCTTGCGCAGGCCCTTGCCGCGGATCCGGCCGTAGAAATTGCGCCAGGGCGCCCCGGGATGCTTGTTCGACGTGGTCATGGCGCCGCCCTTTAGCGCGGTGCCGCGCCCCGCGCAATGCGCCCGCTCACTCGGTCAGCACGCCCGCGTCCAGCAGTGTCGCGCGCGGCGGAAACCACGTGCCCGAGCGCAGCCGCTTGGTCTCGATGGCGAAATCCGGATCGACCCCGCGCGCGATCATGAAGCGCAGCTCCTTGTGCACCTCGGTCTGCGTGTCCTTGTAGACCCACGAGGCGAAATCGAACGGCGTCTGCCAGCCATGCTCCTCCCGCCAGGTCTCGTAATAGGATTCGATGGCCCCGGGCGACCAGCTCAGCTGGTGAAAGCCCAGCTTGCCACCCCGGGTCAGCTGTCGCCGCGCCCCGCCCAGAAAGACCGTGACGCAGGAGCTGGAGCATTCGCCATCCACGATCGTGTCGAGTTCGAAGTCCATCACCACGCGGGCCATTTCCTGCCCCGCCAAGACGCTGCCGCCGCTGCTGTTGAGCTTCAGCGTGGTGATCCCGGGCGTGTCACGCAGCAGCGCGATCAGGATGTCCAGATCCGCGTTGCGGATCTCGCGCTCCCGTTCGTCCTCCGCCGCCTCGGTGTCATAGACCAGCACAGGACCCTCCAGCCGGAACTTCTCGCGCCCGGCCCCGTCCTCTTCTGACGCGGCAGGGGCTGCCAGGGACAGCGCCGCCACCAGTATCATCCGCCACATCTGCCCCTGCCTCCCGCGGGAATCGCGAGGCCATGGAAGCGCGCGCGGGCCCGGCGGGCAAGCCTTTCCGCCGGGCCTCAGGGATCGAGCAGGACGCTGCCCAGCACCTCAAGCCCCTCGGCGCGGCGCCTGACCACCAACACCTCCCCCGAGCGGGTCGTCCGGCCGGTCAGCGCGCGGATATTGACCTGGTGCGAGACCACGAAAACCCGCCCCTCTGCCGCATCAAGCCGCGCCAGCGCCGCCTCCGTGCGACGCTCCCGCGCCGAGAAATTGCCGAAGAAGGAGTTGAGCGCCGGCACCTCTTCGACCGGGCCGAGATCCAGCAGCCGCGCCGTGTCGAGACAGCGGCACCATTGGCTGGACAGCACCCGGTCGAAGGCGATGTCGCGGTCGCGAAAGGCGGCCCCGATCCGCGCCGCCTGCGCCCGTCCGCGCGCGTCAAGATTGCGCTGCGTGGCACAGTCGGCGACATCGAAGCCGGCCGGATCGCCCGTGCCCGGCGCCAGCGCGTGACGCATCACCGCGAAGGCGCCGGGCGTGTCGAAGGCCTGCCAGTCATCGGCCGCCAGGATCCCCGGCCAGAGCAGGCCGAGGACCAGGCAGAGCCGTGCCCACATCTCAGAGCGTCTCGTCGAGGAACTCCAGCAGGCCGTTCCAGCTGCCCTGGTCGGCGGCCAGGTCGTAGTCGCTGGAGCCGTAGACGGTGAAGCTGTGCCGCGCCCCGCCAAAGACCTGCGCCCCGTGATCGACGCCGGCCGCCTGCAGCTCGTCCAGCAGCGACGCCAGGTCGGCCATGCCCGAGACCGGGTCGGCGCTGCCATGGAACAGCATGATCGGCCCCTGCGCCGCGGCGTAGTCCTGCCCCTCGGGCGTGCCCAGCCCGCCATGGAAGCTGACAAAGCCGTTGAGCTCGGCGCCTGCGCGGGCCGCCTCGAGCACCGCCGCACCGCCGAAGCAATAGCCCTGGATCACCATGTTGTCGGTGGCGCCGGGAATGTCGGCCGCCGCCTCGATCGAGCCCATCAGGCGTTCCCGGAACAGCTCGCGGTCGCCATAGAGCCCGCCCGACAGCGCGCGGTACTCGTCCACCGATTGCGGATTGGTTTCGGCCCCGTAGACGTCGATCGCGAAGGCGGTATAGCCCAGCGCCGCCAGCATCTCGGCGCGGCGCTCCTCGTAGGCCGTCATGCCGTCCCAGTCATGCACGATCAGCACGGTGCCCTTGGACTCGATGGCGGAATTCGTGGCGACATAGCCCTCGAACTCGGTCTCGCCGACCGTGTAGCGATGGTAATCGGCGACGATCTCGGCGCCGGCGGTGGTCGCGCCCAGCGCGGCGATGGCGAAAGCAGTGCGGAACATCCCGTGTCTCCCTGTCTTGTCCGGATATGCGACAAATAGTCCGCACGGGGAAAAGGAAAGGCGCAGAGGTGGGATCGGAGGGGGCCGACCGCCCCGGCGCCGAGCGTGACCGTGGGCTCCTGGCGGGGGAAGCCGCTTCGAAGCGGCTTCCTTAAAGCGGCTTCAAAGCCGCTTGGACGCGATTTGCAAATCGCGTGCAGCAAGGCCGTTCGAACGGCCTTGCCCCTTGGCACGGTTGCGCGGCCAGCCCGGCCCGCGTGCCGGTGTCAGACGGCGCCCTTCAGCGCATCGACCAGGTCCGTGCGCTCCCAGGAGAAGCCGCCATCGGCCTCGGGGGCGCGGCCGAAATGACCATAGGCCGCCGTGCGGGCATAGATCGGCCGGTTCAGGTCCAGGTGGGTGCGGATGCCGCGCGGGCTGAGATCCATCACCTGCGGGATCGCCGCTTCGATGGCGCGCGCCTCGATATCGCCGGTCCCGTGCGTGTCGACATAGATCGACAGCGGCTTGGCCACGCCGATCGCGTAGGACAGCTGCACGGTACAGCGCTTGGCCAGCCCCGCAGCCACCACGTTCTTGGCCAGGTAGCGCGCCGCGTAGGCCGCCGAGCGGTCGACCTTGGTCGGATCCTTGCCGGAGAAGGCCCCGCCGCCATGCGGCGCCGCGCCGCCATAGGTGTCCACGATGATCTTGCGCCCGGTCAGCCCCGCATCGCCATCCGGCCCGCCGATCACGAAGGTGCCCGTCGGGTTCACCCACCATTCGGTCTCGGGCAGGATCCAGCCCTCGGGCAGCACCTCGCGGATATAGGGCTCCACGATGTCGCGGATGTCGTCCGAGCTTTGTGCTTCGCTCTCGTGCTGCGTCGACAGCACGATCGAGGTCACGCCGACCGGCTTGCCATCCTCGTAGCGCACCGAGATCTGCGACTTGGCATCTGGGCGCAGCAGCGGCTCGGCGCCCGACTTGCGCACTTCGGCCAGCCGCCGCAGGATCGCGTGGCTGAACTGGATCGGCGCGGGCATCAGCGCGTCGGTCTCGTCCGTCGCATAGCCGAACATGATGCCCTGGTCGCCGGCGCCCTCGTCACGGTTGCCCTGCCCCACGACGCCCTGCGCGATATGGGCCGACTGCTCGTGCAGCAGGTTCGAGATCTTGCAGGTGGCGTGGTGGAACTTGTCCTGCTCGTAGCCGATATCCTTGATGCAGGCGCGCGCGATATCGGGGATGCGCTCCATGTACTCGGCCAGCTTGTCCTGGTCGGTCAGCCCGACCTCGCCGCCGATCACCACGCGGTTGGTGGTGGCGAAGGTCTCGCAGGCGACGCGGGCCATCGGGTCCTCGGCCAGAAGGGCGTCGAGCACGGCATCCGAGATGCGATCGCAGACTTTGTCCGGATGGCCTTCCGACACGGACTCGGAGGTGAAGATGTAGTTCTGTCGGGACATGAGCGCTCCATTGGGTTTCGCCGCCACGCCAGGAAGCCGTTGTGACGGGATTTTTCGATCAACCTGCCCTATGGAAGCGCAGGCGGCACGTCAATTGCGAAACACCCGGCCGGCCGCGAAAAGCGCCAAACCGCTCAGCATCAGCACCACCAGCACCGGCAGGTCCCCGACCCGCGCATAAGGCGTCCGGCGCAGCGGCGGCGGCAGCGCGGCATCGACATAGCCCGCCTCGCCCAGCGGCAGTTGCGCCAGGATGCGCCCGCCCCCGTCGATCACCGCCGACACGCCGGTATTGGCCGCGCGCAGCAGCGGCAGGCCCTGTTCGATGGCCCGGATCCGCGCCTGGGCGAGATGCTGGAACGGGCCCGAGAACTGGCCGAACCACGCGTCATTGGTGACCTGCAGCAGCATGTCGGGCCGGACCGGTGCGCGGTAGACATCCTGCGGAAAGACCGCCTCGTAGCAGATCAGCGGCAGGGCGAGGCCCAGCGGGCCGAGATCGAGCACCTGCGGGCCGGGCCCGGGCGTGTAGCCGCCCTCGGCCCGCGCGGCGAGCCCGGCGATGTTCCAGCGCGCAAAGACGGCGGCGGCGGGCATGTACTCGCCGAAGGGCACGAGGTGGTGCTTGTCATAGACCTGCACCAGCCCGCCACTGGCATCGAGCTGCACTAGAGAATTGTAGTAGCGCCCCCCGTCGCTGCGCTGCAGACCCACGATCACGCCGGCCTCGCCCGCCGCATGGGCGACCTGACCCAGCGCGTCGCCGGCGCGGTGCAGCAGCATGGGCAGCGCCGTCTCGGGCCAGACCACCAGCGCGGGCGGATTACCGTCGCGCTGCGGCGGGGCCTGCGTGAAGGAGAGCTGGCGCTGGTAGAAGAGCGGGATCTTGGCGGGGTCCCATTTCTCGTGCTGCGCCGCGTTGGGCTGGATCAGGCGCACGACGGGCCGGCCCTCGAGCTCCTGCAGGGGCGGCACGAGGGCCAGCCCGACGGCCCAGAAACCCGCCATCGCCGCGCCCCAGAGCCCCAGCAATGCCGGGCGGCGCGCCGGCAGGACCAGCAGGCGGGCGGCCGTGGCCGCCAGTGTCAGCGTCAGCAGGGTCAGACCGTGCGGGCCGATCAGGGCGACCCACTGGATCGGCGGCACCGGAGCCCAGAGATAGGACACGAGCGCCCAGGGGAAGCCGGTCAGCACGTAGGCCCGGGCCAGTTCCGCCGCGCTCCACGCCACGACCAGCGCGGCCAGCGGCCAGCGTCGCGCCTGCGCTGCGCCCCAGAAGGCCAGCGCCCAGAACAGGCCCAGCCCGCCGCCCAGCCCCACCAGCGCGAAGGGCGCCATCCAGCCAGTCGCGGCGGCATCGACGAAGAACGGCTCGACGATCCAGCCCAACCCGAAGCCGAAATAGCCCAGCCCCACGGCCCAGCCGGTGCCCGCGGCGCGCACGCCGCCCGGCGTCACCAGGAACAGCCAGATGGAGGCGACATATCCAAGAAAGGCGACGGGCCAGAGATCATAGGGCGCCTGCCCCAGCCCCATGGCGACACCGCAGAGCACTGCGACCGGCAGACGCGCCCAGCCCGACAGGGCCGCGCCCGTCAGGCGGCGCGGCAGGCGCAGGCTGTCAGGCATGCTCCGCGCGCGAGGGTTGCGGCGGGGCCAGCATCGGGCGGGCGGCGCCGGGCAGACGCACGCGCAGCCGCTTGATGCGGCGCGGATCGGCATCCACCACCTCGAAATCCACCCCGGCCGGGTGCGGCACGACCTCGCCCCGGGCGGGCACGCGGCCGGCCAGCATGAAGACCAGCCCGCCCAGCGTGTCGATCTCCTCGCCGTCGATCTCCTCGTGGCTGGTCAGGTCCATGCCAAGCTCGGCCTCGAACTCTTCCAGCGGGGTGATCGACTGCGCGAGGTAACAGCCCGGCCGCTCGCGCGTCCAGTTCACCCCCTCGTCGGTGTCGTGCTCGTCCTCGATCTCGCCGATAACCTGTTCGATCAGGTCCTCGATCGTGACCAGCCCGTCCACGCCGCCATATTCGTCGATGACCAGCGCCATGTGCCGCCGTTCGGTCTGCATCTTGGTCAGCAGCACCCCGATCGGCATCGAGGGCGGCACGAAGAGCAGCGGACGCACCATGCGCTTGAGGTTGAATCGGCTGGACGTGCCGTTGAAGCCGTGGCTGAGCGCGAAATCCTTGAGATGCGCCATGCCCACGGGCGTGTCGAGCGTGCCGTCATAGACCGGCAGGCGGGTCATCCCGCTTTCGCGGAACACCTTGACCAGGTCGTCCTTGGTGATGGTGTCGGGCACGGCGACGATCTCGGCCTTGGGGATGGCCACGTCTTCGACCCGCATGCGTCGCAGATTGATCAACCCGTGCGAGGGGCGCTCGAGCCGCGGGGCGTCGTCATCGCCCTCGGCGCCGTTCCCGTCGCCCCCGTTGAACAACCCCACGAACCGCCGGAACATACCCGGAGGCCGTGCCTCTTCGCTTTCGATGTCATCGGTCGGCGCGCCCTGCGCCGCGTTAGACGATCCGTCCGTTTCGCCCATCAATCCGTACCAATCACGAGCCATCCGGCCCTTCTAGTCCCTATATGGGTCGGAGAGGCCCAATTTGCCAAGTATCTCGCCCTCCAACCGTTCCATCAACGTGGCTTCCGCGTCACGCATATGGTCGTAACCCAGAAGATGTAACACCCCGTGAACCGTCAAATGTGTGACATGGTCGCCCAGGGGCAAGCCCAGGTCGGCGGCTTCCCGCGCACAGGTGTCGAAGGCCAGCGCCAGATCGCCCAGATGATGCGATCCGAACCCGTCCGGTTCGGGCGGGTGTGGCGCGGCGCCGGGCGTGTCGGGGGCCAGATCCTCGGAGGGCCAGCTGAGCACGTTGGTGGCCCGCGGCTTGTCCCGGAAATCGCCGTTCAGCTCGGCAATGCGCGCGTCATCGCAACCCAGCACGGCGATCTCGAATTCGGCGGGGTCGAGGCCCAGATGGCGCAGCGCCGCCTGCGCGCCGGTCTCGGCCAGCCTTGGCAGGTCGGCCGCCTGCCAGCGGTCGTCCTCGCAGAGGGTTTCGGTCAGCATTCGGGTCTCCGGACGGGATCAGCGCCGGTGCGGTACCCGCTTCACAGCGCGAGGTCCATGGTCTCGTCCGCCTCTTCCGCGTCCTCGGGCGGCATGTCGCCCTCCCCGGGCAGGGCGATCAGGGACATCAGCGCGGCCGCCGCCTCTTCGCCTGCCCCGTCCGTCAGGGGCACGAAGCGGCCATTCGGCAGCGTCTCGAAGCGCAGCTCTTCCGCGGTGGACGCGCCGTCCTCATAGGTGGCCACGCGCGCGATCTCGTAGACATGGTCCTCGTTCCGGTCCCAGGCATCGTCGTAGCTGGGGATGAACCAGTCCTTGGTGCCGATCTCGCCGGTCTGCCCGGCAATGGTGAAGAGCAGCGAATCCGGCCCGTCCAGCGAGTAGGTCGCGGGGCTGTCACCCGGGTCGGGGTCGGTGTCCGGGTCCGGTTCGGGCGTGGGATCGGGGTCAAGCGCGGGATCGATCGCGGCCTCGCCCCGCAGCGTCAGTTCGCCCTCGGCGGTGGTCTCGAAGGACAGCGCTGTTTCAGAGCGGCTGCCATCCTCGGCGGTGGCGATGCGGGTCAGCTCGTAGACGTGATCCTCGTCCGCGTCCCAGGCATCGTCCAGCGACGGCGTGAACCAGTCCTGCGGTGCGATCTGCCCGCTGGTGCCATCAATGGTGAAGAGGAAGGCATCGGGCCCGTCAAGGCTGTAGGACAACGGCAATGGGTCCGGATCGACCGGGTCCGCCTCTACGGGGTCGACCGGGTCAGGATCGACGGGATCGGGCTCCACCGGATCGGCGTCATCCTCCGCCCCGTCCATCAGGGCCAGCCGGCCTTCTGCCACCGTGTCGAAGCGCAGCGCCTCCTCGGTGCGGCTGCCATCCTCGTCGATGCGGATGCGCGTGACCTCGTAGATGTAATCGTCGTTCCGGTCCCAGGCATCGTCGAGCGAGGGCGTGAACCAGTCCTTCGGCGTGATCTCTCCGCTGCCGTTCACGTCAAAAAGATAGCCGTCGGGCCCGGAAAGCGCGAACCCCGCGCCATCGTCTTCGGGCAGTTCCGGCGCGTCGATCACCGTATCGTCCACGGTCCACGGGTTGTCGGGATCGACCTCGACCACCCGGTCGATATATTGGCGCGCCGTCCAGTCGACATAGACCTGCGCCATCGCACCGCTGCTGTCGAAGACGCCGGGATCATGTTCGGCATAAGCCTCCATGATCGCCAGCGACCGGGCGGCCTCGGCCGGGTCGAGATTGGCCGGCATGTCGCGCGAGGCGTATTGCACGTATTGCGTGACGGTAAAGGACTCGCCCGCGTGATCCTCCAGCGCCTCCTCGGCCAGACGGGTGGCGCTGACATGATCGGTATGCTCGCCCGCGGCATTCGCGCCGTCGGCGATCTGCAGGCGCACCTCGTTTGGCGCGTGCAGGTCAAGCAGCGCGGTCATCGTCTCGACCAGCTCGTCGCGGTCATAGCTGGCACTGCCATCCACAGCGGTGACGGTTTCAAGCGTGCCGGCCTCGAGCCGGGCCAGCTGCTGCTGGTCATCCGGGGCAAGGTTGCCGCCGCCATCGGGCAGGCGCATGAAGTAGAGCCGCACCTCGGGCATCCCCTCGGGATGGCTGCTGGCCAGCTCCACCGTGCGGCCCCCGATCTCGACCGGCACCAGCTCGTCGACCCAGTCCTCCACACCAGTCATCAGCGAATAGGCGGCCTTGGCCCCGGTCTCGCGCCCGCCCCAATACGCAGCGCCAAGCCCGGCATCGCCTGCGGTCACGAAGACCGTGGTGTTGGCCTCGCCCGCGCCAATGCTGGCGTCGATATCGGGGTTCATGAAGAGGATGTCATCGTCCTGGTGGGCGACGATCGAAAGGGCTCCGCCCGTCGAGAGTTCCGGCATGGTCCTGTCCCCTTGCGCGCGCGTGACAGCGTACTGGCTGCCGCAACGTTAACCCGAAGGCGGCGGGATCATGGCAGGGATATTCGGAATACCCGGAGGTCGTTGCGCCTGCGGAAACAGCCCGGGCGCTTCCGCGGACATTGTGACCGAAGGCGCGACAACCGCGCAGCCGCGGGACGAATCACCGCCGGCGGGACGCGCGCTCAGGACGAGCGCGCGATATCGGCCTCGTAGGCCTCGATGATGGCGGCGACCAGCGGGTGGCGGACCACGTCCTTGCCGGTGAAGTAGTTGAACGAGATGCCCTTGATGCGGTCGAGCAGCCGTTCCGCGTCCGCCAACCCCGAGGGCACGCCGCGCGGCAGGTCGACCTGCGTGCGGTCCCCGGTGATCACCATGCGCGAGCCCTCGCCCAGGCGGGTCAGGAACATCTTCATCTGCATCGAGGTGGCGTTCTGCGCCTCGTCCAGCACCACGAAGGCATTGGACAGGGTGCGCCCGCGCATGAAGGCCAGCGGCGCGATCTCGATCACCTTCTCCTCGAGCATGCGGGCCAGTTGCTTGCCCGGCAGAAAATCGTTCAGCGCATCGTAGAGCGGCTGCATGTAGGGATCGACCTTGTCCTTCATGTCACCCGGTAGATAGCCCAGCTTCTCGCCGGCCTCGACCGCGGGGCGCGACAGGATGATCTTGTCGACCTGCCCGGTGATCAGCATGTTCACCCCCACCGCCACGGCGAGGTAGGTCTTGCCGGTGCCGGCCGGGCCGATGCCGAAGGCCAGTTCGTTGGCGAATAGCGCCGTGACATAGGCCTTCTGCGCGTCGGTGCGCGGCTCGATCAGCTTCTTGCGGGTCTTGATCTCGACCGGGCCGGCGCCGAACATCTCGAGCTGGTCGTCAAGCTGCGCTTCCTCGCCCATGCGGAACTCGCGGTCGATATCGCCGGGATCCACGTCGCGGCCCTGCTCCAGCCGTTCGTAGAGCGCCTGCAACACCTCGGTCGCGGCGGCGATGGTCTCTTCGGTTCCGTGCACCGCCAGCTGGTTGCCGCGGCGCAGGATCTGCACGCCGGTGCGGCTTTCGATATCGGTCAGGTTGCGGTCATACTCGCCGCACAGGTCGATCAGCAGTCGGTTGTCTGGAAATTCGAGAACGGCATTGGTCAGGGTGCCTGTGGTCACGCATGTCTCCGGCGCAAGAAGCGGTGCGCGCCTGCCCGGCCCGACACGGCTGTCGCGGCCCGATCCGGGCAGACCGCGACGCGTCGAATCCGACCGGACAGCGCTGTTACAAGATATGGTGCCAAGCCGGGCGGGGTCACGCAAGGCTCGGCGCGAAAATGTCACCCGCCTGAGACAAAAAAGGACCGCGCCGGCAGCACACCGGCGCGGTCCCGTCATGTCCTGTGGCCGGGCCTAGAGCGGGTCGCCGATCACCGATGTCGAGCCGCCCTTGAAATCGCCCGTGGCGATGGTCGGGGGCGCGGTGCCCGAGCAGACCGGTTTGCCGTACTTGTCGAGCCGTGCCGAGAGATAGCCCTCGACCCCGTCATCGATGATCCAGTGATCGCAGCCATTCGGGTCGACCCAGATGCCGGCCTTCATGCCGGTCAGGTCGTCGCGGTCGATCAGGTTGACGTCCTGGCTCTTGTCCGGGCCGATCGGCACGTCGACGCAGCCGGCAAGGCTGCCCGCGGCGGCGAGGGCGAGGAAGATCTTGGTAAATTGCATCGGTATGTCCCCCGGGCCTTAGCGGATGCAGATGATTTCGACGCGGCGGTTGCGGGCCATGCCGTCATGGGTGGCGTTGCTGGCCACGGGCTGGCGTTCGCCATAGCCGCGCACGTCGACGATATTGGCGCCGATCGACTTGCCCACGCCCGCCACGGCCAGCGCGCGGTTGTAGCTGAGCTTCATGTTATAGGCGTCCGAGGCCCGGCTGTCGGTATGGCCGGCGATGATGTAGGCCGTGGCCGAGGCGCTGCGGAAGAACTCGGCCAGCCGGTGGCGGCCGTGCTTGGAGATCCGGTGGCTGTCGGTGGCAAAGAACTGGTCGGTGTTCATGACCCCGCAGACATTGCCGCGGTTGCAGACCGGGATGCCCTTGCGGTCGACATGCGGCGTCATGTAGCCCTCGACCCCGTCATCCATGACCCAGTGCTCGCACCCGTCGGGGTCGACCCAGATCCCGGGGATGTACTGCTCCCCCACGATCGTCCGCGTGTTCTGCGTCGAGATGAAAGGTGCGTTCTGTCCAGCCTCGTCAGCCATGGCCGGCGACATGGCCGACAGACCTGCGAGAGCAGCAAGCGCAATCGCGCCGACGGCCTTGGTGATGCGGTTCGCCACAGCCTCTGTCCCTTGGTTCATGTTTCCCCCAGTGCGCGCCCGGTTTGGCAGCGGGGCGCGCAAATTTACTATAATCAACACATTAGCAATTCCTGTTCGTGTGTGAAGCGAAAAGGAGCTGCCATTGTGCCGAAATCGGAAACAATTCCCGCAAGATCGTTGGTTTTATGTGGATAATTCGGGACTGCCTTTGCGAACAAAGGCTTCACTGAGGCTTTTGGAGCACGGCTTCCACGCCCCTGAGCGAGTTCGGGCCCGAATGATCGATTCGCACGCGCGCCAGATCTCCGGGAGCGATTCTCTCATCGTGAACATGCACCGCGTGCAGGTATTCCGACTTTCCGACCATCTGGCCGGGCAGTCGGCCGGGCTTTTCGAACAGCACCTCGACCTCGCGGCCGACCATGGCGTCCTGCAACTCGCGCTGCTGCCGGGTCAGGAGCGCCTGCAGGCGCTGCAACCGGTCATCCTTGGCCGCCTCGTCCACCTGCGGGCGCTCGGCCGCCGGCGTGCCGGGACGCTCGGAATACTTGAAGGAGAAGGCCGAGCCGTAACGCACCGCCTCGATCAGGTCGAGCGTGGCCTGGAAATCGGCCTCGGTCTCTTCGGGGAAGCCCACGATGAAGTCGCCCGACAGGTGCAGGTCGGGGCGCGCGTCGCGCAGCCGCTCGATCAGGCGGATATACTGCTCGGCCGTGTGCTGGCGGTTCATCCGCTTGAGGATGCGGTCGCTGCCGGCCTGCACGGGCAGGTGCAGGTAGGGCATCAGCTTGTCCACCTCGCCATGCGCGGCGATCAGCGCGTCGTCCATGTCATTGGGGTGGCTGGTGGTGAAGCGGATGCGCGCCAGCCCGTCAATCGTCGCCAGCTCGCGGATCAGCCCCGCCAGCCCGCCATCATGGCCGTGATAGGCGTTGACGTTCTGGCCCAGCAGCGTGATCTCGCGCACGCCCCGCTCGACCAGGTCGCGCGCCTCATCCATGATCCGCGCCGCCGGGCGCGAGACCTCGGCGCCGCGGGTATAGGGCACCACGCAGAAGGCGCAGAACTTGTCGCAGCCCTCCTGCACGGTCAGGAAGGCGGTGGGCCCGCGCCGCGCCTTGGGGCGCCGCTTGAGATGGTCGAACTTGTCCTCTTCGGGGAAATCGGTGTCCAGCGCCTTGTGCCCCTCGCGGGCGCGCGCCTCAAGCTGTGGCAGCTTGTGATAGCTTTGCGGGCCGACCACGAGGTCGACCATGGGCTGGCGGCGCATGATCTCGGCCCCCTCGGCCTGCGCGACACAGCCCGCGACGCCGATGGTCAGGTCGGGCTTCTCGGCCTTCAGTCCCTTGTAACGGCCAAGCTCGGAATATACTTTCTCGGCCGCCTTCTCGCGGATATGGCAGGTGTTGAGCAGGATCATGTCCGCCTCTTCCGGCGAGGACACCTCTTCATAGCCCTGCCCGCCCATGGCCTCGGCCATGCGCTCGCTGTCATAGACGTTCATCTGACAGCCATAGGTCTTGATGTAGAGCTTTTTCGTGCCGGTCATGGTCCCTGCCCTCCGCTTGGGCCGGCAATGCCCCGACCCGGTGTCAGGCGCCGCAGATACCGCATTCGGCCCGCGTCTTGCAATGCACGAGTTTTTCACCGATTCTCGGCCAAAAACACGGAGGGAGGCACGGCATGCAGTACCGGACACTCAAGGACTTCCTCGATCGCGGGCGTGCCGTGCTGGCCAAGGGCCCGGTCGCGCTGGTCTTTGCCGAGGATCACGTGGAGCTGGACACCACCCTGCGCCATCACCGGCACCTGGGCTTTCGCGCGGTGCTGTGCTTTGTCGACGACCGCTATGACATGCCGGCCGACCTGCACGACAAGGTGCACCGCATCACCACCGACATGACACAGGAGGCGGTGGTACAGACCACCGTCAACCGCATCATCGAGGCCGCGACCGGCACCTGGCTCTATTACTGCTTCAACGCGGAATACCTGTTCTACCCGTTCTGCGAGACGCGCACCGTGGGCGAGCTGCTGGGCTTCCACACCGAGGAACGGCGCGACGCGATGCTGACTTACGTGGTGGATCTCTATGCCGGGGATCTGGACCGCTACCCCGACGCGGTGTCGCTGGACGCGGCTTACCTGGATCGCTCGGGGTATTACGCGCTGGCCCGGCCCGACCCGGACAATCACAACTATCCAAAAGAGCGGCAGCTGGATTTCTTCGGCGGGCTGCGCTGGCGGCACGAGGAACACGTGCCCAGCGACCGGCGCAAGATTGACCGGATCGGGCTGTTCCGGGCCAAGCCCGACCTGACCCTGCGGGCCGATCACACCTTCTCGGACGAGGAATACAACACCTATGCCTGCCCGTGGCACAACAACCTGACGGCAGCCATCGCGTCCTTCCGCACGGCCAAGGCGCTCAAGCGCAACCCGGGCAGCACCTTCGACATCCACAGCTTTCGCTGGCACAATTCCACCCCGTTCGAGTGGCATTCGCGCCAGCTGCTGGACCTGGGCCTGATGGAGCCCGGTCAGTGGTTCTGACCGGGCCCGCGCGGGTCAGTCGAATTCCTCGGTGACGATACGACCCTCGGGCACGCCCAGCCCGTCCAGCACGCGCGGCATCTCCTCGACCATCGGGTCAGGGCCGCAGATGTAGCAGACGTCGCGCGAAGGATCGACGACATCCTTCAGCATCTGCGCGTCGATCTGGCCGCGCGCCAGCGTGCTGTCGGGCTCGTCCGTCACGGTCCAGATGCAGCACAGCCCGGCCATCGCCTCGAAATGGTCGCGCAGAATGATGTCCTTCTCGGACTTGTTGGAAAAGACCAGCGTGTTGCCCTTCAGCGTGCCCTTGTCGCGCAGCTTCTGGCGCAGGATGGCGATGAAGGGCGTGACCCCGGCGCCACCGGCGATGAAGACGCCGTCGCCCTTGTCCTCGATCGCGCCCCAGGGATCGTCGACCAGCACCGTGTCGCCGGCGCGCATCTGCCCGATCTGCTCGGTCACGCCGTCATGGTCGGGATAGGACTTGATGACGAAATGCAGCTGATCCTCGGATGGCAGGCTAGTGAAGGTGAAGGGCCGCTTGGCCTCGCGCCAGCCGTCGCGGTCCAGCGCCAGGTCCACGGCCTGCCCGGGGGTGAAGGACAGGCCCTTGGGCTTGTCGAAGATCAGGTGATGCGTGTCATGCGTCACCGGCTCGATCGCGTGCAGCGTCAACTGGTGGGTCATCGTCTCTCCGTCTGGTTTCGCGGCCCAACGCCCCGCCCGGACAGAGGTTCCGCGGCTCAGCTGCGACGAAACAGCAGCCGGCCCAGCAGGACCGCCACCGCCCCGGCCGCCAGCAGCCCGGCGAAATCGGCCGCCAGCTCGGCCACCAGCGCGATCTGGCCGGCAAAGGCAAAGCCGAGGCCCACATAGACGCAGACCCAGACCGTCTCGCCCGCGACGCTGCCCAGCGTGAACCGGGCCCAGCCCAGCGACAGCGCGCCGCCGATGAAATTGACCCAGGGGCCCAGCGGGCTGAACAGCCAGCGCGTCAGGAAGACGGCGGCGACCCCGTGCCGGTCCAGCATCGCCTCGGCCTGCCGCACGGTGCTGCCCGTACGCCGCCGCGCCTTGAGCCGCCGCACCAGCGGCGTGCCGCCTCGCCGCCCGATGGCAAAACCGGTCTGGTCGCCCGCGATGGCGCCGGCCAGTGCCGCACCGGCGCTGCTGGACAGGGCCAGGTCCCCGGCCGCGGCAAAGGCGCCCGCGGTCAGCATGAAGAGCGAGGCGGGGATCGGCAGGGCAAGGCAGGACAGGTAGGTGCCCACCAGCAGAATCCAGCCGCCATAGACCGGCACAAGCGCAAAGAGCGTCTCGGTCATGACGCCCCGGCCCGGTGAAGCGCGATCGCGGCGCGGATCTCGGCCACCAGCTGCTCCAGCGGGATGCCGCGCGCGGCGGCGATCTCCTTGAGGGTCGGCCGGTCACCGGGCTCCTCGGGCGGGCCCAGCACCTCGATCATCACCGATTTGGGCACCCGCCAGGAATGCGCGACATAGCCCGGCGTCATCCAGCCCTCGATCGGCTGGTCGAGATGGCGCGCATCGGCCCAGTAGACGCTGTGCAGCACCGCCCGCCCGGCAAAGAAGGCCGTCAGCCCGATGGCCAGCGCAAAGCCCAGGCTCAGCCAGGGCCGCGCGCGCATCCGGGCCCGCAGCCTTTCGATCACGGGCGGCCCCCGTCACGGTCGGAACGGTCGCAATCGTGTCGCATGGCGGTCGCGGTCAGGCTCAGCTCTCGGCCCCGGCGGCGCTGTCATAGCTGCACAGCACAAGGTGGCCGTCCGTGGCGCGCTGCAACTGGCCGTTGCGGAACACTGCGTGCACGTATTTCGGGCTGTCCGCGGTGCCGTAATTGTAGCTGGCGCAGGCCTCGTCGAAATCGGCGGGGTTGCGTTCATAGCCGGCATCGTTGCCCAGCGCCACGTCCACCTCGGGCTTGGTCACGCCGGGGGTCAGCTTGCGGGCGACATTGTCGCCGGTGCGCCGCGGCGGGTTGTCCATCGAGGCCGGCGAGGCGGGTTCTGCCGCACCGCCGCCGCCGCGCAGAAAGGCGAAGGGCTGGAAGCCGTCCCCGCCCCCACCGCCGATGCCGCAGCCTCCGACCGAAAACCCCAGGGACGCGATCAGGACCAGGCGCAGCATCGGAAATATCCTCAAAGATTATCGTATTGAGGCATTCCTAGCACGTGATACCCGCCATCGACCAGAATTACCTCGCCCGTGGTGCAGGACCCGGCATCCGAGACCAGCCAGACCGCGGTGCCACCCACCGCCTCGAGCGTGGCATTGGCGCGCAGCGGCGCGTTCATGTCGGTGTGCTTGTAGGTGCGCCGTGCGCCGCCGATCGCGGCCCCGGCCAGCGTCTTCATCGGACCCGGGCTGATCGCGTTGACGCGGATCCCCTCGGGGCCGAGGTCATTGGCCAGGTAGCGGGTCGCCGATTCCAGCGCCGCCTTGGCCACGCCCATGACGTTGTAGTTGGGCACCACGCGGTTCGACCCCTGGTAGGTCAGGGTCAGCAGCGTGCCGCCCCCCTCGACCATCAGCGGATGCGCGCGGCGCGCCACCTCGATGAAGCTGTAGACCGAGATGTCGAGCGAGTTCTTGAAATTCGCCCGGCTGGTATTGATGAACCGGCCCTGCAGCTCGGACTTGTCGGAATAGGCGATGGCATGGACGAGGAAATCCAGGCTGTCCCAGCGCGCGCCCAGAGCCTCGAAGGCAGCGTCGAGCGAGGCATCGTCGGTAACGTCCACGTCGACCATGAAATCGCTGCCCACCGAGGCGGCCAGCGGCTCCAGCCGCTTGCCGAAGGCCTCGCCCTGGTAGGTGAAGGCCAGCTCTGCGCCCGCCTCGGCGCAGGCCTTGGCAATGCCCCAGGCGATCGAGCGTTCATTGGCCACGCCCATCACAAGCCCGCGCTTGCCGTTCAGTGAAATCGTCATTGACCCTCTCCGGCGTTTTGTTCTTAACTGACTGGAATGCGGGAAGAGGTCAAGCTGGAGCGCTCAGACGATCCGGCAGGCCCGAAAACCGAACGGTGCGTCCAGGTCCGCATCGCGCAGGGCCTGAACCAGCGGGTCCGAGAAAAAAACGCATCCGCGCAGGCGCCATTCTGTCCAGACATCGGGTCCGGCGCAGCCTTGTGCCGAGAGGGTAATTTCGTGATCGCGTATCGACGCGGGCGGAAACCATGACGTTGGCTGCGACTTGTCCGGACCATTGAGACTCGGCGTGACCGCCGGGCTTTGGTCCGGAACGAAGGTCTTCTTGTGGTTTCCGAAATTCCAGTAGGCGTAGCCATTGGCCAACTGGGTATCACCCTCGGCCGCCAAAAGGCGTGTGGCGTGAAACCCACCATCGACCAGGTCAAAACGGGACAGCACCGCCATCAGCCTTGCAGAGACCAGAACGAACCCGTCCGTGATCAGCATCAGATCAGACAGTTTCGGAGCGCGCCGTGTCTTGGCCCGGGTTGTGGTGAAGAACGCGTCGGCCACAAGCGGGCGCCCGCTTTCATTCAACGCCTTGACCCGCATCAGAGCTGGCATGTCCTTGTCCGGCTCGACCCCTTCGAAGGCCGCGAAATTGCGTGTGTCGTGCAACAGGGCACTGACCCAGACAACGGCGTTTTCCCTCATGGGCGCGTCTCGTCTTCGCGCTGATGTGCAACCTGTCGCGCTGCTTGGAACGTCAGTTTCTGCCGGGCCGAAGGCTGCCGTCGGTTACGCCGCTCACGCCACGAGGCCCAGATCGCACCGGTCAGGATCAGAGCGACGAACGCACCCGTCATGTACAGCACGAAATTCGCCCGGATCCGCGCTTTGAGCGAAAGCCCGGGGCTGCCAGACAGGTCTTCCGGTAGTTCGCCGCGCACCTGCATGCGTGTCACATCCGCCATCGACAAGGTCACAATCGACGGATCCGGGTAGTGCAACAGCCCCAGCAGGCGGGTCACCGGTCGGCAGCGATTGGACGAAAGCGCATAGCCCTTGACCGTGTACCCGTTGGCGAGGTTCGAGCGCTCGTAGACGACGCACAGGCTTTGGGACAGTCCTTGCGGGTCGGTCAGCGGCGTTTCGGCCACAAAGTGATAGTCGGTATAGGTATCCGCATACTGCCGCAGGGAGGTGTGTGACGCGGCGGCCCCCATGTCGGCAGCCAGCAAGGCCACCGCCAGAAATCCGATGGCCTTGCTCTCCAACCAGGTGATTGGCCTTGTGTTCCGCATGATACGGCCCCTCAGAACTCTTTCGGGGCTCAGTTTCGCCGGGTATGATGGCGCGATCACGCAGAACCTGTGATCTTTACGGGGTCACAAGCGATACGTGCGCCGATCAGCCGCGCGTCTCAGTCTCGATGTTTCGACAGCACCATCGACCCGTTGGTGCCGCCGAAACCGAAGGAGTTGGTCATCACAGAATCCAGCCCTGCCGCGTCGACGCGCGCGGTGGCGATCTCCTCCGGCTTCAGCGCCGGGTCGAGCGTCTCGACATTGATCGAGGGGATGATGAAATCATGCTGCAGTGCCAGCAGGCAGTAAATCGCCTCCTGCGCGCCGGTCGCACCCTGGCTGTGGCCGGTCATCGACTTGGTCGAGCTGACCGGCGGGGTCGTGCCCTCGCCGAAGACGCGGCGCACGGCCTCGATCTCGCCCACGTCGCCCACCGGGGTCGAGGTGCCATGCGCGTTGATGTAGCTGACCTTGCGGCCCTCGGGCAGCGTGCCCAGCGCCAGCCGCATGGCGCGTTCGCCGCCCTCGCCCGAGGGGGCCACCATGTCGGCGCCGTCCGAAGTGGCGCCGTAGCCCGTGACCTCGGCATAGATCTTGGCGCCCCGCGCCTTGGCGTGCTCGAGATCCTCGAGCACCACGATGCCGCCGCCGCCCGAGATCACGAAGCCGTCCCGCGCCGCGTCGAAGGCGCGGCTGGCCTTGTCGGGCGTGTCATTGAACTTGGACGACATCGCGCCCATCGCGTCGAACAGGCAGGAGAGCGTCCAGTCGAGCTCTTCCCCGCCGCCGGCGAACATCACGTCCTGCTTGCCCAGCATGATCTGCTCGGCCGCGTTGCCGATGCAATGCAGGCTGGTCGAGCAGGCCGAGGTGATCGAGTAGTTGATCCCCTTGATGCGGAACGCGGTGGACAGGTTGGCGCTGACGGTCGAGCACATGCATTTCGGCACCGCGAAGGGGCCGACCCGCTTGGTCCCGCCGGTCTTCAGCACGGTCTGATGCGCGGCCAGCATGGCCGAGGTGGACGGCCCGCCCGATCCCGCGACCAGCCCGGTGCGCGGGTTGACGATGTCGGATTCCTCCAGCCCGCTATCGGCGATGGCCTGCTGCATGGCGATATGCGCATAGGCCGCGCCCGGCCCCATGAAGCGCAGGGTCCGCTTGTCGATATGCTGGCTCACGTCGAGGTCGATCGCGCCCGCGATCTGGCTGCGGAACCCGTGCTCCTTCATATCCTCGTTTGCGGTGATGCCCGACCGGCCTGCCTTGAGGCTGTCGAGCACCTCGTCGGCAGAGTTGCCGATGCTGGACACGATCCCCAATCCTGTAACGACGACACGGCGCATGCGGCCTCCCTTCAAGTTGCCCTGCCTTACTAGGGCATCCGGGGCGGCAGGCGCAAGGCGGCGCCCCACAGGGGGTGGCCGACGCCGCCGCGTCAGGGGGCGGGGTCGAAATGCGACTCGGGCACGCCGATCTGCCAGCGCACGGCATCCTCGCCGATCTCCAGCGCCGAGCTGGTGTCCAGCATCGAGGGCGCCAGCGACATCAGCACGGTGCTGCCGAACCCGCTCTGGTCGGTGCTGGGCATGGTCGCCAGCCCCTGCTCGTCCCAGACGAGGTCCAGCACCCGTCCGCCCGCATCGCTGGCGACCAGCTGCCAGCGCAGCGTGATGCGCCCGTGCGGATGGGCCAACGCGCCGTACTTGGCCGAGTTGGTGGCGAGCTCGTGCACCGCGATGCCCAGCGTCTGCACCGCCTGCGGCACCAGCTCGACCGAAGGACCCGCGATCTCGACCCGCGGGTCGCCTTCGGGGATGAAGGGCGACAGGTGATCGCGCAGCAAATCCCCCAGCCGCACCGTGGTCCAGGCGCCGTCGACCAGCATGTCGGTCGACTTGGACAGCGCCTTGATGCGCGCGCCGAAAGCACGGTTGAACTCGTCCAGCGACCCGGCGCTGCGCGCGGTCTGGCGCTGGATGGCCGAGACGATGCTGAGCATGTTCTTGGCGCGGTGGATGACCTCGCGGGCGATGGTCTCGCGCGCCTTCTCGGCCTTGCGCAGATCGGTCACGTCGCGGTGGATGTTCGAGATCGCCACCACGTCGCCGCGCGACGACCGGATCGGGGCGCAGCTGATCCAGACCTCGTGCATCTGGCCATCACGGGCCATGCGGGTCGCCTCGAACCGCTCCAGCCGGCCGGCCACGATCTCGTCGCGGTAATGCGCCACCCCGTGCGGCCAGTCCGGCGGGTAGAGGACCTCGAGGCTCTGGCCGATGATCTCCTCGGCGGGATAGCCGTAGAGCTTCTCGGCCGCCGGGTTCCATGTGGTGATGCAGCCGTTCAGGTCATAGGTCAGGATCGCGTCCGAGGTGCCGGCCACCAGCGCCGACATGGCGCTGTTGTCGATGAAGGCCTGCTCCACCGCGTCCTGGTTCACGCGCCGCGTGGTGATGTTGCGGTGCTGGACGGTCAGGTAGGCGTGGTCGTTGACCATGATGCGCGTGGCGCTCATCTCGAACCAGCGTTTGACCGAGGGGCTGTCGCAGGGATACTCGCAGAAGAACGGCTCACCCGTCTGAAGCGTGCCCAGCAGCCCGTCGGGGATCAGCCCGGCCTCGACGCTCGATTCGCCCGCCGCACCACGACAGACATCGATGTAGTTCACGCCAAGGTAATGCGAGGGATCGCCCCCGTTCTCCTGACTGAACCGGCGCCAGGCCGCGTTGGCGGCCACGACGACCCCGTCGGAATCAAGAATGGCAACCTCGTCCGGCAGGGAGTCCATGAAGATGGCCAGATCCAGATGATCCGGCGCAGCGATGCGGTCATTCCGCATGTATCCGTCCTTTCCCTCCGTTCGGGGCCGGCATCTAATGGCAGCGGCGCCCGGAGGGTTTGCGCGTTTCGTGTCCTGTCGCTCTTGCACAATATCGGACAGAAACCCCGCGGTGCCAAGCGGCACCGGCGAGATTCCGCGGTTGACGCAACTGTCGGGGCGGGTTTGCCCCCTGAGGCGGCGCTCAGCTTTCGCTCAGCGCGACCTTCATGTCCTTGACCTCGTAGATGACCTCGCCATCGGCCTCGACGATGCCGTCGGCCACGCCCATGGTCAGCCGGCGGGTCTGCACGGCCTTGGTGAAGTCCACCTTGTAGGTCAGCATCTTGCGGTCGGGGCGCACCATGCCCTTCAGCTTGACCTCGCCCACGCCCAGCGCATAGCCGCGGCCCTGCCAGCCGCGCCAGCCCAGGTTGAACCCGGTCAGCTGCCACAGCCCGTCCAGGCCCAGGCAGCCCGGCATGATCGGGTTGCCGGGAAAGTGGCATTCGAAGAACCACAGGTCGGGATGGATGTCGAATTCGGCCAGCACGTGGCCCTTGCCATGCACCCCGCCATCGCCCGAGATATCGGTGATGCGGTCCATCATCAGCATGGGCGGCTCGGGCAGTTGCGCGTTGCCCGGGCCGAACAGCTCGCCGCGCGCGCATTTCAGTAGGTCGTCCTTGCCGAAGCTGGTCGGGTAATCGGCCATGCAGCCCTGCCCCTTTGCTGTTGTCCGTTGCGGTCCGCAATCCTCTATCACCCGGCCTTCGCGGCATGCAAGGGTCGGGTCAGGAGGTCGCACCCGCCGCCGCAGCGGCCCGCGCGCGGCAAATTCGTTTGAAAAACGCCCACCGGACGCATTATATGACAGGTACTACGCAATGGCAGAGTCAAATGATCAAGTCTGAAGCGATCGACCGTGGCAAGGACTGGCTGGGCGGCAGCGATCTGCGCCCGACCCGCCAGCGCATCGCGCTGGCCGCGCTTCTGGTGGGCGACGGCCAGAACCGGCACGTGACCGCAGAAAGCCTCTTTGCCGCCGCCAAGGAGCGGGGCGAGCCCGTCTCGCTCGCGACGGTCTACAACACGCTCAAGGCGTTCTGCGACGCCGGGCTGATGCAGGAGGTCACGGTCGACGGGTCGAAAAGCTATTTCGACACCAACACCCATGACCACCCGCATTTCTTCTGGGAAGACGATCACGCCCTGACCGACGCGCCCTCGGACGAGCTGCAGATCGTGCGCGTGCCCGAACCGCCTGAGGGGACCGAGATCGCCTCGGTCGAGGTGGTGATCCGGCTGCGGCGCAAATAGGCACACTCGGTCCCTTCAGCCCTCGTCACCCGCGCGTGCTGCGCCGGGCGGGTCGGGGCGCGTGACGTCTTTGCGCGAGGCGGCCAGACCTTCGTGGAACCCCTCGCCATCGCCGTAATCCATGAACTGCGCATAGCGCCGGTGCGGGTGGCGCACCGGGCCGGCATGCTTGATCGGGCACCAGAAGGCCTCGGTCCGCGAGGCGATCTCGCGCACGTAAGAGATCAGCCCGTTGCAATAGCCGCAATAGATGCAGTTCAGCTTCTGCAACGCGTTCAGATAGGCCAGCCGGTGCCGGTCGATGCGGATGTGATCGGCGCGCCGCACGCGCGGGATGCCGTAGGCGCGGAAACAGATCGCCTGGTAGAGGCTGACCCAGAGATCCAGCAGCACGAAAGGCACGATCAGCGAGTAGATCACCGGCGCGGTGATCACATGGGACAGGCGCGCCCGGGCGAGGAAGCTCAGCCAGCCCTGCCGGATCGCGCGGTGGCGCTGCAGCACGCCGGCCTCGAACCGGGCGCGTCGCCCCTCCATCCGGTAGGCAAAGACCTTGCGGCGCTGTGCGATCTCGTCCTCGAGCTCGTCCGTCAGCGCGTCGATCCGTGCCAGCAGCGTGTCGATGCGGTTGCTCATGGCGGCGCCCCCTGCTGATGCCCTGCGCGCCATCGTTGCGCGGGCCCGTCACCCGGGGCAAGCGCGCAGAACCGCGCAGCAGTGCTAGATCACGCCCAGCCCGCCCAGGATCAGCCGCAACGAGATCAGCACAAGCAGCACGTCCAGCGCCCGCCGGAACAGCGCATCGTCCAGCCGGTCGAGGAACAGCCGCCCCGAGGCGGTGCCCGCCAGCCCCGCCAGGATCATCGCCAGCACGAACAGGCCCCATTCGGCAAAGGCAAAGCCCAGCAGGCCGAACACCGCCACCTTCAGCCCGTGCTGCAGGGTCATCAGCGCCGCGTGGGTCGCGACATGGCCGTGCCGCGGCAGGGACAGCGACTTGGTATAGCTGGCGACGAACAGGCCCGTGGCGCCGAAGAACATGGTCAGAAAGCTGGAGATCGCGCCTGTCACCACGGGCATGTTGCGCAGCCAGCGCGGCGGGCGCGCAAAGACCGACCAGATCACGAAGGCGCCCACGCCGACCTGCACGATGGCGGCGGGCAGTTCCACCACCATCACCCCGCCCAGCAGGCAGCCGGCCACCGATCCGGCCGCAAAGCCCGGCAACGCCGGCCAGGAGACGGCGCGCAGCAGCAGCGCCATGCGCCCCGCATTGGAGCCCAGCTGGATCAGCCCGTGCACCGGGATCAGCGCGGCGATGGGCACCAGCGTGGCCATCACCGCCAATAGCAGTGCGCCGCCGCCGATCCCGAAGGCCACGGTAATGAAGGAGGACGCAAAGCTGGTGGCCAGCAGGGTCAGCACCACCAACTGGTCCAGCCCCTCGGGGATCACCGACAGCCCGGCGATCATGCGCTGGCCCCGTGCCCGGTGACGTGGTCTTTGCCGCGGGCCGTCTCAACGCTGTCCATGGCTCACCCTCATACCTGTATACCTTTGCATACCAAGCATGACACCCGCTGGCCAGCGAAAGCTCAGCCCCTGTCGGCAATCTCGGGATGGGCCCGCGCGATGACGGGGGAGTAGACGCGGTCCGAGACGGGGATGTCCCAAACCGCCGCCCCGCCCGTCACGGCAAAGCGCGCCACCATCTCGGGGATGGCGGACAGGTCGGTGATTGTCTCGCCACCGATGCCGAAGCCGCGCGCGATGGACGCAAGGTCCGTCCGGCCAAAGACCGCGCCCGCATCGTCCAGCCCCTCGGCGCGCAGCTTGTGGATCTCGGAGCCATAGGCGCCGTCATTCATCGCCACGATCAGGATGTTCATGCCTGTCCGCCGGATCGTCTCCAACTCCTGCACATGCATCAGCAGGCTGCCATCGCCGTCGAACAGCACCACGGTGCTGTCGGGCCGCGCCGCGGCCACGCCCATCGCGAACGAGATGCCGTTGCCGATCGCGCCGAACTCGCGGATCGTCAGGAAATGCGACTGCGGGCGCGAGGGCATCTGCGCGAAGAAGAACGAGCAATGCCCCGAGGAATTGACCATCTCCCAGTCACCGGGCAGCGCGGCCTCGAGCGCGGCCACCACCTCGCGCGGGTCATGCACACCGGGCTCGGCCGGGAAATCGGCGCCATAGGGCGGCTCGGTCGCGATGCGCCGAGCCAGATCGGCGCTGCGCCAGTCCGCGGGCCGGGGCGACAGCGCGGCGCTCAGCGCCTCGACCCCCAACCGGGCATCGGCACGCAGATGCGCCCGGGCGGCCACCCGGCCCTGGCTGACCGCAACGGGGTGCGTGTCGATCTGCAGGACCTGCGCCCCGGGCCAGAGCTTGCCCGCATCGGAATTGTGATGCGCCAGCGAGCCGCCCACCGCGATGACGAGGTCCGCCTCGGCCAGGCAGGCGCGGGCGAGATCGGTGGAAAAGCCCCCCGCGATCCCGATCGAGTAGGGATCGTCGTGAAACAGCCCCCGCGCCGGCAGGGTGGTCGCCAGCAGCCCATCGCAGGCCTCGGCCAGCGCGCGGCAGGCCGGCCCGGCGCCGGCCTCGACGGCGCCAAGCCCGGCCATGACAACGACGCGGCGCGCGCCCTGCACCAGCGACACCGCCTGCGCGAGATCGTCGGGATGGGGCGGCAGGGGCGAGACCTGCGGCAACAACGCGGCCGAAGGCTCGGGCAGCGCCTCGGGGCCCGTCCAGTCGCGGTTCTGCAGATCGAAAGGCACGCCCAGCACCACCGGCCGCCGCTCCACCCGCGCCTGCAGAAAGGCGTCGCGAAGCGCCGTGGGCATGCGCTCGGGGTGGTGCAGGCTGTGATAGGCCGCCCCGGTCGCGGTGACGAAGGGCGCCTGGTCGATGGCCTGGTTGTACCAGCCCGATTTCAGCGGCGCCTCGCCAGCGAAGACCACCAGCGGCAGATGCGCCCGCACCGCCGCCGGCAGCGCCGTCATCAGCTGGGTCAGGCCCGGGCCGCAGGTGACCGTGGCCATGCCGACCGTGCCGGCCTTGCGGGCATGGGCCATGGCGGCAGCCACCGCGCAATGCTCGTGCCGGACGTGGATCATGCGGCAGCCGGTTTCGGCCAGCCGCGTGGCGAAGTTCATGTTGGCGTCGCCCAACAGCGCGAAACAGGTCTCGACTCCCTCCTGCCGGACGCTCCGGGCGAGGATGTCGAAGACCTTGGGCCCGGGCCCGCTCATGAGAAGGCGGCCTCGGGGATCATCAGTTCGCCCCGCGCGATCAGCCGCGCCGTGCGCACCAGCCCGGCCGAGTGGAAGGCGAAGCCGTCCGCGCCCTGCGCATAGGTGACCGTCACCTCCATCTGGCCGATCGGGTGCTCGATGCGGATCACCGCCGGCGAGGGGTCGACCGGGGCCACCAGCCCCTCGGCCACGGTGCCGGGGGCCATGGCGCAGGCGGCGAGGCATTGCGAGCCGGTCACCGCCAGCGTCGGATGCGTCGACCAGGGCATGAAGTAGCGCGTGGCGAAGTGGCCACCGGCGCGCGGCGGCGCGATCAAGCCGATCTTGGGCGTGACCGAGCCCGAGACATCGCCCATCCCCATGCGGCGCCCGGCCTCGATCCGGATCCGCTCCATCCGCTCGAACAGCGCTTTGTTCGCCTCCAACTCGTCGCGGCTCTCATAGCCGGTCACGCCGAAATCCGCGGCCCGCGCGATCATCATCGGCATGGCCACGTCGACGCAGGAGACCTCGATCCCCTCGATCTCGTCCTTCGGCTGGCCGGTGGGAAACAGCGCCCCGGTGCGCGAGCCGACCACGTCGAGGAAATTCAGCCCCACCGGCGCGGCGGTGCCCGCCACGCCGTCGATCGCCTCGTCGCCCTCGTAGCTGACCCGCCCGCCCGGGGTCTGGACCTCGGCCTCGACCAGCGCGCCGGTGTTCACGGCGCGGATGCGCACGCGGGTGACGGGGTCGGTCGCCTCGACCAGCCCCATCTCGATCGCCGCCGGGCCGACGCCCACCAGGATGTTGCCGCAGGTGGGCTTGTAGTCGACCTTTGCCTCGTCGACCGAGACCTGCGCGAAGAAATAGTCGACATCGGCCGACGCATCCTCGGAGGCGTTCAGAATCGCCACCTTGGTGGTCACCGCCACGCCGCCGCCCAGCCCGTCGATATTGTTGGGATGGCCGGCGCCCACCGCGTGGGACAGCACCCGCGACAGGGTGTCGAGGTCCTCCGGCAGATCGCTCCGCCGGAAATAGGGCCCGCGCGAGGTTCCGCCGCGCATGAAGTGGAAGGGGATTGCTCTCTGGGTCATGTCAGGGGCCATGGCAGGTCGAAGTAGGATTGCAGGAGGCCCGGCGGGAAGTCGCGGCCGAGCACGCCGCCGAGGAAGCACATCAGGCCAATGGCCGCGGCGGTCAGGATCAGGGTCCGGGTCCAGCCCAGCCCGGCGCGTTCGCGCAGGAACAGGATGAAGAAGATCCCCAGCGCCAGGATGAAGCCCAGAAGGGCCGACAGCCCCAGCAGCAGGGCGAACCAGCCCAGCGTGCCCCACAGCCCGTGGGGCGCCTGCCCGTCCTCCTCGCCGGCCTCGAGATCGGCATAGACCGGATCGCCGGCCGGCGCGCGCGACATGCGCAGCAAGAGCAGGGCGCAGGCGGCCAGGGTCACCAGCCCGATGGTCACGGGGAAGATCTTGTCGCGCATGATCGAGATCTGCGAGGCGTCCCAGACGGCCACGGCGACATAGGCGGTCACCGCCAGCAGGAAGATCAGCGGCGCGCGGCGTCCCGCCACCGGTGGCGTGCCCGAACCGAGGATCTGCTTGCCCTGCCGGACGCCCACCACGATCGAGATGATGGTCAGCGCGAGGATGCCGATGCTCACCGGCGAGGCGATGTATTCCATGCCGTCCCAGAAGCCGCGGTTGAAGCGCACCGTGGCGATCTGCACCGCCTGGTTGGCGAAGGATTCCGCCTGGCTGGACAGCACGAAGCCGATCAGGAAGGCGGGGCGCGACCATTCGAACCGGCGCAGCATGATGCCGATGATGCCGATCGCGATCAGCGCCGCGAGATCCTCCAGCGTCTGGCTGGACTGGAAGGCGGCGAAGGCGATGATGGTGAACAGGAAGGGCGCCACCAGCGTGAAGCGGATCGTGGTGACCCGCGCGATCTGGTTGGACAGCAGGATGCACAGCCCCGCGCCCACCACGTTGGCCAGCGCCAGCGACCAGACGATCGTGTAGGTGATGTCGAGATTGTGGCGCACCATGTGCGGGCCCGGATCATAGCCCAGCAGCGCGATGCCGCCGAGAAAGACCGCCATGGAGCCCGAGCCGGGAATGCCGAAGATCAGCGTCGGCACGAGGCCCCCGCCCTCCTTGGCGTTGTTCGAGCTTTCCGGCCCGATCACGCCGCGGATGTCGCCCTGGCCGAACTGGGACTTGTCCTTGGCGCCCTGCACGGTGAAGCCGTAGGTGATCCAGTCCACGACCGACCCGCCGAGGCCCGGGATCACGCCGACGATCACGCCGATGCAGGCGGAACGGATCGACAGCCAGATATTGGCCGCCCAGTCGCGGATGCCGCGCAGCCAGCCCGAGCCCAGACCGCCGGTCTTGGAGATCGCCCGGTCCTGGCGCAGCAGCGCCACGATCTCGGGCACCGCGAAGATGCCGAGGCCGACGATGACCAGCTTCAGCCCGTCGACCAGATAGGGAATGTCATAGGTCGCCATGCGCAGGCTGCCCGACGCGTCGGATTCGCCGATCGTGCCGATCATCAGTCCAAGCCCCGCGGCGGCGACACCCTTGAGCGGGATGCGCCCGGCGAGGATCGCCACCATGGACAGGCCCAGGACGGTGATCAGCAGCATCTCGGGCAGACCGAAGGCCAGGATCAGCGGCCGCGCGATCAGCAGGAAGAAGGTCAGGATGACCGCCCCCATCAACCCGCCGAACAGCGACGAGATGAAGGCCGCCGACAGCGCGCGCGCCGCCTCGCCCTTCTTGGACAGCGGGAACCCGTCCAGCACGGTGGCCTGGCTGGCGGTGGATCCGGGGATGCCCAGCATCACCGAGGCGAAGGTGTCCGAGGTCGGCACCACCGCGATCAGCCCGACCATCAGGGCCAGGCCCGAGACCGGGTCCATGCCGAACATGAAGGGCAGCACCAGCGACAGGCCGGCGATCCCGCCGAGCCCGGGGAACACCCCGACCGACAGGCCCAGCAGCACCCCGATCACGAGGTACATCAGCTGCGCGGGCTGGAAGATGAGGGACAGCGCTTCACCCAGGGCGGGCAGCGCGGTGGCCATGATATCCATGAGACGGGACTTCCTGCTGTGCGGGTCCGGCGCCCGTGGGCGCCGGACCGATGTTCGGGATCAGGTCGGTTCAGTCCAGCGAGACGCCGTAGGCCTCCTGCAGCCAGTCGACCACGAAGGCCTTGGCGCTGTCCGGTACCTCGGTGGCCAGCGACTTGGCGTTCTCGGCCGCCTGGCCGGTCATCTGCGGGTAGATCCCCAGCGTGGTGGCCGCCTTCTCGGCAAAGTCGGGCTGCGCGATCACGTCCTTGAACGCCTTGTCGAAGGTCGCGACCACGTCCGCATCGGCCGTGGCGGGCAGGAAGACCATCTTCTGCGCCGGGAAGCCGGCGATGAAGAACGCCTTCCACGCATCCCATGCGTCGCCCTCGGTCTCGCAGGCCGGGGTGGCCTCGCAGACCTCCTTGAAGGTCGGGATGTCCGGGAAGGTCGGGTCGCGCACGATGTTGCCGTCATCGTCCAGCGCGCCCCAGGTCATCATCGGCACGGCCAGCCCGTCCTCGACCATCGGCACGACCGAGCGCAGGTAGGCGGGCGAGGTCTGGTAGTCGATATTGGCCTCACCGCGCTCGAACATCAGGCGGCCGTCGCCGCGCCCCTCGATGCCGAAGATCGGGTCGACGGTCATGCCCAGCATCTTCCAGGCCAGGTTGGCCACCAGGTCCAGGCGCGTTGCGCCCTGGCTGCCCCACAGGAAATCGGTGTCCTGCAGCGGCGTGGCGTCCAGCCCGTCCATCATGCCGGCCAGGTCCGGCGGCAGGTAGGCGACACCGCCCACGCCCGAGGCCAGCACGACCTGCCAGTCATTGTACTCGTAGCGCACGCGCGGATCGCCCAGCAGGTAGGGGAACTGGGTCGAGCCGGAGGTGCCGAAGACCAGCGTGCCATCCGCGGTGTCCTGCTCCTGGAACCAGTTGGCGCCGGCGGTCGAGCCCGCGCCGGGACGGTAGCGCACCACCACGGTAGGGTTTCCGGGCAGCTGCTCGCTCAGGAGCGGCGCGTAGAAGTTCGCCCAGCGGGCCGAGCCGCCCGATTCCGAGAACGGGATCACCCATTCGACGGTCTTGCCGCTCATGTCGACGCCGCCATGGCCACCGGCGGTGGCCGGGGCTGCGGCAAAGGCCAGTGCGGATGCGCCAAGCACACCCAGCGCCGCGCGGCGCGTGGTTTCGATATCGGTCATGTTGTCCTCCCATGTGCGCGGTCTCCTCCGCGCTGTTCGACACAAATCGGGGGGATTCCCCGTTGAGTGAGGTTCAGTTACGCTGTGAACCTTGCGGCAACCTATCACGGAGCGGGTCGTTTTGCGCATTGTATTGGTCGAGGACAACGCGGGGCTCGCAAAGGGCATCTCGTACCGGCTCGAGGATGCCGGTCACGCGGTCGACATCCTGGATGACGGGTTGCAGGCCGATGCCCATCTGCAAAGCGATGGCGGCGACGTGGTGATCCTCGACATCAACCTGCCCGGGCTGGACGGGCTGAGCCTGTTGCGCCGGATGCGCGAGCGCGGCGACCAGCGCCCGGTGATCCTGCTGACCGCGCGCTCGGGCACCGAGGAACTGGTCCAGGGGCTGGACAGCGGCGCCGACGACTACCTTGCCAAGCCCTTCGCCATGGCCGAGCTGGAAGCGCGGGTGCGCGCACTGGCCCGGCGCAAGCCGCGCGAGATCCGCGACAGCCTGCGTCTCGGCCCGCTGGAGCTGGATCTCGGCTCGCGCCAGATCGAGATCGACGGCGATCCCCAGACTTTCCCACGGCGCGAGGTCAGCGTGCTGGAGCTGCTGCTCTCGGCCGAGGGGCGCACCGTCTCGAAGGCCGATCTGCTGGATCACACCTACGGCGTGGGCGCCGATGTCGAGGAAAGCGCCATCGAGGTGCTGATCTCGCGGCTGCGCAAGCGGCTGCGGCCGCACGGGCTGGCGATCCGCGTGCAGCGCGGGCTGGGCTACAGCCTGTCCCCGGAGGAGCCCGCGCCATGACCGCGGCCTCGCTGCGCCTGCGGCTGACGCTGATCATCCTCGTGCCTCTGCTGGTGATCGCCGTGGCCGTGGGCATCTGGCAGGCGCAGGACGCGCGCCGGCAGGCGGCGGATCTCTTCGACCGCACGCTGCTGTCCATCGCGCTGGCGATCTCGGCCGACGTCGCGCGCTCGAACGGGGACGCGCTGTCGATCGAGACGCGCGACCTGCTGGCCGATACCTCGGGCGGGCCGGTCTTCTACCATGCCTACGCGCCCGACGGGGTCTTTGTCACCGGCTATGCCACCCCGCCAGTGCCGGTGGGCACCCGACCCGATCCCGATGCCGAGATCGCCGTCTACAACGCGCTCTATTACGGGCGCGAGGTGCGGGTGCTGACCCTGCGCGACGTGACCACGATCGACCGTGTCACGGGCGAGTTCACCTACACGGTCTGGCAGGATGTCGCCCTGCGCGAGGCCTTCGTGCAGGACCTGTCGAACCGGTCGCTGGTGGTGATGGCGGCGCTGATCGGCACGGTGGCGCTGGTCGTGTGGTTCGGCGTCAATCGCGGCCTGCGCCCGCTGCTGGATCTCGAGGACGCGATCTCGGCGCGCAGTTCCACCGACCTCCGCCCGATCCGCCGCAAGGTCCCGGCCGAGACGATGGGGCTGGTCAGCCGGCTGAATTCGCTCTTCGCGCAGGTGGAACAGGCGATGGAGCGGCAGAACGAGTTCATCTCGAACGCCGCGCACCAGCTGCGCAACCCGATCGCCGGCGTGCTGGCCATGGCCGAGGCGGTGGAGGCCGCGCCCAGCCCGGCCGCCGCGCAGCGCCGCGCGGGCGAGCTGGTGGGCACCGCGCGCCACGCCGCCGACCTTGCCAACAAGCTGCTGACGCTGGAGCGGCTGCGCGCCGATCCCGACGCCCTGCCCACCGACCCTGTCGCGCTGGACGGGGTGGTGCGCGAGGTGGTGGACAGCCACGAACAGGCGGCCGCGGCGCGCGGCGTGACGCTGGGCGCCCGTCTCGACCGCATGCCGGCGGTGATCCCCGGTGACGCGGTGATGCTGCGCGAAGCGCTGGCCAACCTCGTGGACAACGCGCTGCGCCATGGCGGGCCGGAGCTTTCGCGGATTACGGTCTCGGTCAGCCGCCGCAACCGCGTGGTCGAGATCGCGGTGAGCGATGACGGCGCCGGCGTGACCCCGGAACAGGTGCCCGTCGTGCTGGCCCGTTTCGGGCAGGCCAGCCCGGGCGAAGGCAGCGGGCTGGGTCTGTCCATCGCCGAGGCGGTGGCCCGGCGCCATGGCGGCGCGCTGGACCTCGATGCCGCGGGTCCTGGTCTGACGGTCCGGCTGCGCCTGCCCGCGGCGGCTCAGCGCCCGACCGCGTAGGCCTGCATCAGCCGCGGCGTGGCCGCCGCGCGCAGCAGCCCGTCGGGACGACGGCTGGCGGCGCTCAGCCGGCCGGCCGCCCAGGGCGCGGTGACCTCGACCCGGTGCCCGCGGGCGCGCAGCCGGGCGATGGTCTCGTCGCCGATGGCCGGCTCGATCGCCAGGTGCCCCGGCCGCGTGCCACGCGGGAAGAAGCTGGCCTGTAGATGCGCGGTGTGGAACAACGGCGCGTCGATCGCCTCCTGCAGGTTGTGACCGTGATGCAGGTGGCGCAGCAGGAAGGCCAGCTGCCACTGGTCCTGCTGGTCACCGCCCGGCGTGCCGAAGGCCAGCCGCGTGCCGTCCGGCATCCGCGCCATCGAGGGCGACAGCGTGGTGCGCGGCCGCCGCCCCGGCGCAAGCGAGCTGGGCAGCCCCTCGTCCAGCCAGAACATCTGCGCCCGGCTGTTCAGCGGCACGCCAAGACCGGGGATCACCGGGTTGGATTTCAGCCACCCGCCCGAGGGCGTGGCCGAGACCGCGTTGCCCCAGCGGTCGACCACGTCGATATGCACCGTGTCGCGGTCCTGGTTGGTCAGGTGCGCCATGGTCGGCTCGCCCGTGCCGATCCCGGCATCCGGTGCGACGGTGCGCGCGGCGCGCTCCAGGAAGGCCTGCGCAAGATGCTCCAGACCCGGCAGCGCGCCCGGCCGCTGGTCGAGCGAGGCCTCTTCGCCGATCTGCGCAAGGCGCGCCTGCGCGTACTTCGACGACAGCAGCGTCTCCAGCGGGATCTCCGCGAAATCGGGATCGCCGTAATAGGCCTCGCGGTCGGCAAAGGCGAGCTTCAGCGCCTCGACCACGTGATGCACGAAGGCATCGCCATCGGGGTCCATCTCGCCCAGCGGCACGTCCTCGAGGATGCGCAGCGCCTGGATCAGCACCGGGCCCTGCGTCCAAGGCCCGCATTTGAATACCCGCGCGCCATGGGTGTCGGCAGCCAGCGCATCCTCGGTCGAGGCACGCCACGCGGCCATGTCCTGCCCGGTCAGCACGCCCTTGCGATGCCCGCCCGTAGCGTCGATCACGCAGGCCTCGCGCAGGTAATCGTCGATCGCCTCGGCCACGAACCCCTCGTAGAAGGTGCGCCGGGCGGCCTCGATCTGCGCCTCGCGACCCTCGGCCGCCTCGGCCTCGTCCACCAGCCGGGTCCAGTAGGCGGCCAGGTCGGGGTTGCGGAACAACTCGCCCGCTTGCGGCACGGACCCGCCAGGCAGCCAGACCGGCGCCGAGCTGGGCCATTCGTCGCGGAAGACCGGCGCCAGCTGGTCGATCTCGGCGGCAACGCGGGCCAGCAGCGGGTGGCCATGCGCGGCATAGTGGATCGCCGGCTCCATGACCTCGCGCAGCGACAGCCGCCCGTGATCGCGCAGCATCAGCATCAGCGCATCGAACGCCCCCGGAACCACGGTGGCCAGCAGGCCCGAGCCCGGGACGATCTCCAGCCCCTCGGCGCGGTAATGCGCGATGGTGGCGCCGGCCGGCGCGGTGCCCTGCCCGCAATAGACGGTGGGCGCCTCGGCCCCGGCCGGCCAGACCAGCGCCGGCATGTCGCCCAGCGGCCCGTTCAGATGCGGCTCCACCACGTTCAGCACGAAGGCCATGCCGACGGCCGCGTCGCTGGCGGTGCCGCCCGCTTCCAGCAGTTTCATCCCCACGGCCGAGGCGATCCAATGGGTCGAGGCCGTCATGCCGTAGGTGCCCTGCAACTCGGGTCGGGTCGTGAACGTCATCTGTCTTCCTCGTCTGTCCGTGTCTTGACGCGCAGCAGCCGCGCCGCAATGGGCGCCCCGGTGATCACCAGCAGCACGCGCGAAAGGTGATGCACGATGACATAGCCCAGATCGGCGCCGACGATAATCGCCAGCACCGTCATTTCCGCCTGCCCGCCCGGCGCGAAGGCCAGGAACCCCTCGACCGGGCCGGCCATGCCGAAGGCCACGACGACCTCGGTGAAGACGGCGGCCAGCGCGGCGAGGATCACCACGAAGACCAGACCGGCCAGTACGTCGCGGCGGATCTCGTGCAGGGTCACGCCGACATAGCCCACGCCGATGCCGATCCCGATGAAGAACTGCGCCGCAAGGATCGCCTCGGCCGGCGGGCGGAAATGGATCAGGCCCAGCTGCGCCAGCGCCCCGGTCAGGATCATCGGCCCGAGGATCGAGGCGCCGAACAGCCCGATCCGCTCGCCTCCCTTCCAGCCGATCAGCGCCGCGGCGACCATCAGCACCAGCTCGCCCGGGGGCAGCTCGGCCGCCGGGGCGCCGATCGGGTTGTCGAGCGAACTGCCGAAGCCCTGTACCAGGATCACCGGCGCCAGCGTCACGATGATCAGCACGCGCGTGGCATGGATCAGCGACAGCGCACGCACGTCGCCGCCGGCCTCCTGCCCGAAGAGGATCATGTCCTGCAGCCCGCCGGGCATGGCCGCGTACCACGAGGTGGCCCAGTCGAACCCGCAGACCCGCCGGAAATAGGGCACGCCGACCAGCCCGATCACCCCGATATAGAGCGGGATCAGCGCGACCGAGGCCGCCATCTGCGGAAGCTGGCTGACGACGTCGGGCGTGAAGGAGGCC
The DNA here is from genome assembly GCF_001482405.1 of Pseudoponticoccus marisrubri. Classification (GTDB taxonomy): domain Bacteria; phylum Pseudomonadota; class Alphaproteobacteria; order Rhodobacterales; family Rhodobacteraceae; genus Pseudoponticoccus; species Pseudoponticoccus marisrubri. The sequence continues at coordinate 159,392 of NZ_LPXO01000004.1, read as the reverse complement.
CCCACCGCCACGCCGAGGATGGTGCGCATCCCGGTGCTGACCTGCCCCAGCCCGCGCAAGGGCGCCCCCACCAGTGCGGCGATCAGGCAGGCGGCCAGCGGGCCGAAGAGGAAGGGCAGCGGCAGCGACAGCGCCCAGAACAGCGCGGTGCCGGCCGCGGCCAGCGCAACGGTCATGGCGCGTTTCGCACCGGTCGAAAGCGGCGTCATCGCGGCCAAGGGTCCATCCTGTCGCCCTCCTCTGTCCGGGTGGATTGCATTCGAGTGTATACACGTGTATCCATAAACGAAAGAGGGAGAGGCGAAAATGACCGCCGGACAGGACAAGGGGGTCACGCGGCAGGGGCAGGATGCCCATGACCGGCTGGTCGAGGCGATCCGCGCGGGCGAGCTGAAGCCCGGCGCGCGGCTGATCGAGACCGAGCTGGCCAAGCGGCTTGGCATCTCGCGCACGCCGATCCGCGAGGCGATCCGCCAGCTGGAATCCGACGGGCTGGTCAGCCACCAGCCCCGCTCGGGCGCCACGGTGCGGCGGCTGGACTATGCCGAGATCACCGAGCTCTACGAGATGCGCTCGGTGCTGGAGGGCACGGCGGCGCGCTTTGCCGCCCGCGCGGCCTCCGAGATCGAGCTGTCGGAGCTGGCCACCATCAATGACGAGATGCGCGCCGGGCGCGACACGGCGCAGCTCTACGAGGCCAACCGCCAGTTTCACCGGGTGCTGCTGAACGCCGCGCGCAACCGCTTTCTGGTGAAATCCGTGGACAGCCTGCAGAAGACCATGCTGATCCTCGGCCCCTCGACCATGGAGGAAGGCGACCGCGCCGAGCGCGCCATGGAAGAGCACGCGGCGCTTCTGGACGCGCTGCGCGCCCGCGACGGCGACCGGGCCGAGGCCAGCATGCGCGCCCATATCGAGGCGGCGCATCGCGCGCGGCTGCGGCAATTGCGAACGGGAGATGCCACATGACACGGCTCTTGATGCTCGACGGCGACGGGATCGGCCCCGAGATCGTCGCCGCCACCCGCACCGTGCTGGAGGCAGCCGATGCGCGCCACGGCCTTGGCCTGCGTTTCGAGACCGCAGCGATCGGCTTTGCCGCGCTGGAGCGCCACGGCACCACCCTGTCCGACGCGGTTGTGGCGCAGGCCCTGGCGGCCGATGGCGTGGTGCTGGGGCCGGTCTCTCACAATGCCTACCCGCCGGTGGCCGAGGGCGGGGTGAACCCCTCGGGCGCGCTGCGCATCCGGCTGGACCTCTTCGCCAATATCCGCCCCGCCCGCACCCGTGCCGCCCTGCCCGCCCCGGCGCGCACGGATTTCGACCTGGTGATCTTCCGCGAGAACACCGAAGGCTTCTATGCCGACCGCAACATGGCCACGGGCCCGGGCGAGGTGATGCCCGACCCGGACATGGCGCTGGCCCTGCGCAAGATCACCCGCCGCGCCTCGGCCCGGATTGCCGAGGCCGCCTTTGCCGCCGCGGCCACCCGCCCGGCGGCCCATGTGACGGCGGTGCACAAGGCCAATGTGCTGCGCCTGTCCGACGGGCTGTTCCTGGAAGAGACCCGCAAGGTCGCCGCGCGCTGTCCCGGCATCACCTATGACGAGGTGCTGGTCGATGCGATGGCCGCGCATCTGGTGCGCGCGCCCGAGCGCTACGACGTCATCGTGACCACGAACATGTATGGCGACATCCTGTCCGACCTCGCCTCGGAACTGTCGGGCAGCCTCGGGGTGGCCTCCTCTTTGAACGCCGGGGAAGCCCGCGCCATGGCGCAGGCCCAGCACGGCTCGGCGCCTGACATTGCCGGGCAGGACCGGGCGAACCCGGCGGCGCTGATCGGCTCGGCGGCGATGCTGCTGGACTGGCTGGGCACGCGCTCTGGACAAGCCCGCTTTCACGAGGCCGCGCAGGAGATCGCGGCGGCGCTGGACTCGGTGCTGGCCGAACCGGAGGCGCGCACGCCCGACCTTGGCGGGCAAGGCACGACCTCGGGCTTTGCGGCGCGACTCGTGGCGCGGATGGGCGGCACATGAGCGCCCTGCACGGCCTCGCGCGCAACGGCGTGTTGCGCGCCGCGATCAACACCGGGAACCGGGCGCTGGTCCGGGTCGAGGGCGCGCAGCTGGGCGGCGTCAGCCCGGCGCTGGCGGCGCGGCTGGCCGAGCGGATCGGCGCGCGGCTGGAGCCGGTGGTCTATCCCGGCGCGGGCCGCGTCTTCGACGATGCGCTGCAGGACCGGTGGGACGTGGCCTTCCTCGCCATCGACCCGCTGCGAGCCGCGCGTGTCAGCTTCACCCGCCCCTACCACGTGATCGAGGCAACCTGCGCGGTGCGCGCCGACGCACCGATCCGCGACGTCGACGAGATCGACCGGCCCGGGCTGCGCGTGCTGACCTCGATCGGCTCGGCCTATGACATGTACCTGACCGCCAACCTGCGCGACGCGACGCTGGACCGTTTCGGCACCCCGCCCGAGAGCTTCGCCGCCTTCCGCGACGGGCGGGCAGATGTCGTGGCTGGCGTGCGCGCCTCGCTGGACCGTTTCTTCGCAGAGGGTCCCGAGATCCGCATCCTGCCCGGCGTGCTGACCCGGGTGGAGCAGGCCATGGTCCTGCCCGGCCCGGACAATCCGGCTATCACCGCGCTGGACGCCTTCGTGGCCGAGGCCTTGCAGGACGGCTTTGTCTCGCGCGCCTTAAGCGGCTGAGCCGGCGCTCAGCCTTTTCGTCCGAAGGCCTGCAGGATCGCCTCGGCAAACCAGTCATGGTCAGGCAAATCCGCGCCCTCGGGCGGGGTCACGCCGGTCGCGGCCAGCCGCGCCTGCCACTCCGAGGTGGCCCGCGCCATGGCATCGGGCAGGCCGAGGTCGCGCAGCATCCGAGCGACCTCGTCCATCTCGGCGGCCCGCCGGGCGCCGTGGCGCAGGCTGCGTTCGAAATTGTAGGCGGCGCGGGCGGGCACGTCGATGGGCGGCGAGGCGGCGGCCAGCGAGGGAAACACCTCGTCCGCCACCCCCGCGGCCTGCGCGGCCAGCGTGCATTCCGCGGTCAGCGCCTCCAGCCCCTTGACCATGATCGAACGCACCATCTTGATCGAGGACGCACGCCCGACCGCGTCGCCCACCACGCGCAGCGCCATGGGCAAACCGTCCAGCACCGGCGCCATGGCCCGCGCCTCGGGCCCCGAGACGAGGCAGGGCACCATGTTCAGCCGGGGATGCACCGGCGCCATGACCGCCACGTCGAGATACCGCCCGCCGGCTCGGGTGATGAGCCCCGCCGCATGCACCTTGGAGGCCGGCGCGCAGCTGTTCAGGTCGCACCATTGCGCGCCCTCCGGCAGGTGCGGGGCACAGGCCTCGGCCGCGGCGATGGCCTGATCGGCGGTGACGGTCGAGAAGACCAGCTCGGCCCCTGCCAGCGCCTCGGCCGGGCTGGCGCAGGCGGTCACGCCCAGCGACGCGGCCCGATCCGTGATTTCCTCCGCCGTGGCCGGATCGGCCGTCTTGCGGTCGAACGCCGTGATCTGCCCGGCGCGCTCCGGCCCCCAGCCGGTGATGAAGGCGCTGGCCGCCTCGCCCAGCCCGATGAACGCGATCCGCATGTCCCTGTCCCCCTGTCTCACCGCGGCGGCGCGGGAAAGACCACGCCGTCCATCAGCTTGCGCGCCGTGCGCAGCACCTCCGCAAGCCGGACCTCGCCGTCCTCCACGTGGCCCAGCACCGTCATTTCCCCGGTCGGATGCTCGATCGGCAGCGCCTTGACCGGCCCCTCGGGGATCGCGGCCATGTCGTGGCCAACGGCGCCCGGTGTCAGGCAGGCCGTGGCCACGCTGACCGCGCCCAGCACGCCGATCGCCTTGTGGCAGCGATGCGGGATGAAGGTCCGGGTTGCGATCGCCCCGCCCGCGCGGGGCGGGCTGACCAGCGTCATCTTGGGCACCGAGGCATCCGTGACATCGCCCAGGGCCATCATCGGTCCAGCGGCACGGCGGATCGCCTCGAGCCGGGCGCGCAGCTTGGCATCACCCTCCAGCACCTCCGGCGCCTCGTCGCCGCGCAGCCCGAGATCCGCGGCACGCAGCAGGACGCAGGGCATGCCGTTGTCGATCAGCGTGACCTCCACCCCCTCGATCCGGTCGATGACATGGCCCGTGGGGAAGAGCGCGCCGCAGCTGGCGCCCGCCGTGTCGCGAAAGGCGATTGGCACCGGCGCGGCCTGGCCCGGCACGCCGTCGATCCGGGCCGTGCCATCATAGCTGACCCGTCCGCCCGGGGTCTGCACGCGCGCCACGGCGGTCTGGCCGCTGTTTTCCATGTGGATGGTCACGGGCGTCTCGCCGTCCCGCGCCACGACCAGCCCGCGCTCGATCCCGAAGGGTGCGACGCCGGCAAGAATGTTGCCGCAGTTCTGCGCGTCCGAGACCACGGCCCGGTCGACGAAGACCTGGAGGAAGAGATAGTCCAGATCGACCCCCTCCCGCGCAGAGGGGCGCACCACCGCCACCTTGGAGCTCAGCGGATCGGCGCCGCCCATGCCGTCGATCTGGCGCGGATCGGGCGAGCCCATGATCCCCAGCAGCAGCGCGTCGCGCGCCGCCGGGTCGGCCGGCAGGTCACCGGCCAGGAAATAGCCCCCCTTGGAGGTGCCGCCGCGCATCCACATGCAGCGGACCCCGTCACTCATAGCGCAGGCCCTTCTCGGCCAGCCTTCCGCGCATGTCATAGAGTTCGAGCCCCAGCTCGCCCGCCTCCAGTCGGGCGCGCTTGGCGGCCTCGGCGTCCAGCCGCGCCTCGGCGGCCTCGGCCACCGTAGCGGCCTGCGCGTGCGGGACCACGCAGACCCCGTCATCATCGGCCACGATCACGTCACCGGGATGCACAAGCGCCCCCGCGCAGACCACCGGCACGTTGACCGAGCCCGGCGTCTCCTTGACCGTGCCCTGCGCCGAGATCGCGGTGGACCAGACGGCAAAACCCATAGCGCGCAACTCGCGGGTGTCACGCACGCCCGCGTCGATCACCAGCCCCCGGCAGCCCCGCGCCATGGCCGAGCTGGCCAGCAGGTCGCCGAAATAGCCCATGTCGCAGGGCGCGGTGGGCGCGAGGACAAGGATGTCGCCGTCGCGCAGCTGCTCGATCGCCACATGCACCATCCAGTTGTCGCCGGGCGGTGCGCTGATCGTCACGGCGGTGCCGGCCAGGCCGAAATCCTGCTGGATCGGGCGCATGCGCGCCGACATCAGCCCGGTGCGGCCCTGCGCCTCGTGCACGGTGGCCACGCCCGCGGCGCCCAGCCGGGCGACCAGATCGGGTGCGGCGCGGTCGGGGGTCTGCACGACAACGGCCATGGGATCTCCTTTCGTGACGAGGTCAGAGCGCGTCCACGGTGCGCGGAAAGACAGACTGGAACGCCTCGGCATAGCGGCAGTCGCGCCCGCCCGCCTGCCCGCCGGAATTGCGCTTGAAATGGTTGGCGCGCTGCTCGGCCACGCGGGTGTAGTAGTCCCACAGGTGGACCTGCCCCTGCATCGCCTCCATCGCGGCGCGCTTGCGCTCCCAGACCGGGGTGATGTCGAGGAACGTGTCGGGCTTCCAGCCCATCTGCTCGGTCTGGTGCGGCTCGAACAGGTAGAGCTGCGGCGCGCCCAGCACCTGCTGGCCGGGCTCGTGCCCCCAGGCCTGCGCGATCATGCGGCATTCCAGCGCCACCTGCGTGGTGTACATGTGGTCGGTGTTGTAGGGATCGTATTGCGAATGGCTGAGCATGAAGGCGGGCTGCACCTCGCGGATCAGCGCGACGAGGCGGTCCTTGTCGGCGCGGGTCAGCTCCAGCGGGTAGTCGCCAAGGTCGAAACAGTCCAGCCGATGCACACCCAGCGCCGCGGCGGCCGCCTCGGCCTCGGCCCGGCGGATCGCCTTGACCTCGTCCAGGGTCCTGCCCTCCTTCCACAGCCGGGCGCTTTCGCCACGCTCGCCGAAGGACAGGCAGACCACGGTGACATCCATGCCCTTCTCGGCATGCAGCGCGATGGCCCCGCCGCAGCGCCAGACGAAATCGGCCGCATGGGCGCTGATCACCAGCGCGCTTTTCCTGCTCTCCATCGGGGTCGTCCTCCCATCCTGCCCTTGGCGGCAGTATCGACCGGGCGCGCGGGAATGGCCAGAGGGGCGCTCAGCCCTCGCGCAGCAGGCGGGCCAGCACGTCGGAGCGATGGACCAGCCCCACGACCTGCCCCGCGGACAGGACCGGGAAGACCCGGTGCGGGTGCGCCTGGAACATCTCGGCCACGTGCATCAGGTCCTCGTCGGCCGCGACCGAGACGACCTCGGGCGACATGAAATCGGCCACCTGGCCCGTCCATTCCTGATAATAGCCGGCATGCAGCACAGGGCGGAAGCAGTCCTTCTGCGTCAGCAGGCCGACCATCGCACCGCCCGCGTCGCGCACCACGGCGACCGGGCTGTCCGCCGCGACCAGCTGGGCCACGGCGCGGCGGATCGGGTCACCGGGCATCACGAAGGGCACGTCACGGCGCATGATGGACTGGATGGGGATCGCGCTCATGACCCCGGCTCCGCATCGCCCGCATGGCGCAGCGGGCAATCGGCGCAGCGCGCCCCGGCATGGCGCGCGGCCGCCCCGCAGGAGGTGCGCGGCGCATCGCGCCCCAGCGCAAGCCCGAGGCCCAGCCCAGCGGCGCCCAGCGCGAAGATCCCGATGGCAAAGAGCATCTCGATCACAGAAGTACCTCCTTCATGGCGCCGGTGGCGACCGGTGCGCGCGCCGGATCGGCCGGCACAAAGAGCGCGGCCAGCCCAAGCGACCGGGCCAGCGCCGTGCCGCGATCGGCCCCCGCGGCAAAGAGCGCCGTGGCCCAGCCATCCGCCACCATCGCGTCCGGTCCGGTGACGGTGACGCCGTGCAGCGCGCTGCGGGCCGGCTGCCCGGCGGCGGGGTCGATGATGTGGCTGTAGAGCACACCGTTCAGCACATAGCCCTGCGCCGCCTGCCCCGAGGTGGCGACGGCCCGGCCCGGGGGCAGGCGTAGTGCCATGCGCGCGGCACCGGCCGGGGTGTCGACCGCGACGCGCCAGTCGCGCCCGGACGGGTGATGGCCCAGCGTCTTCAGCTCGCCCCCCAGATCGAAGAGCGCCGAGGTCACGCCCGCCGCCGCGGCCAATTCCACCGCGCGGTCCAGCGCGTGGCCCTTGGCGATGCCGCAGAGATCCAGCGTGCCCGCGCCCTCTCCCTTGGCCAGCCCGCCCGGCGCCACGTGCAGCGCGCGCCAGTCGCCTGCCCCCGCACCCGGGATCGGCCCGAAGCCCCAGCGCGCCACGAGCGGGCCAACCGTGGGGTCGAAAGCGCCGTCGCTGGCCCGCGCGATCTGCAGCGCGGCCTCCGTGACCGCGCGCAGCCCCGGCCCCGTGGCATGTGTGCCGACCGGTGCGGCGTTGAAGCGCGACAGGGTGCTGTCGGCCCGCCAGGGCGACATCTCGGCATCGATCGCGTCGAACAGCGCCGTGATCCCGGGCCGCAACCGGGCCAGCCCGGCGCCCCGCGGCGCGACGATCTGCCAGGAGGTGCCGAAGGCCCGGCCGGAAAGATGCTCCAGCCCCTCGGCCAGCGCGGCCTTCGGGCACAGCGCGGCAGCGCCAGCAAGGCCCAGCGCGCGGCGTCGGGAGAGGGAGAGAGGAAGGTCACGCATGGCTCAGGTCCCGAAATCGTCGTAGAAGATGGAGCTGGGCTCGACCCCCAGCCGGTCGAGCGTCGAGAGCACCGCCGAGATCATCACCGGCGGCCCGCAGAGGTAGTACTCGCACTCCTCCGGCGCGGGGTGGCCGGCCATCTCGGCGCGCAGCGTCTGGTGGATGAAGCCCGTCGCCCCGCGCCACTGGTCGCCCGGCGCCGGGTCCGACAGGGCCGGGGTGAAGGTGAAATTCCCATGCTGCCGGGCCAGCGCCTCGAACTCCTCGACATAGAACAGGTCGGCGCCGCTGCGCGCGCCATAGAAATAGCGGATGCGCCTCCCGGTCCCGCGGTCCAGCTGCTGGTGGATCATCGCGCGCAGCGGCGCCATGCCGACCCCGCCGCCGACAAAGACCATCTCGCGCTCGGTGGGCTGGACGTGGAACTCTCCGAACGGGCCGGACACGGTGACCGGATCGCCCGGCTGCAGCGAGAAGAGCCACGAGGACACCACGCCCGGCGGCAGCTCGTGCTCATGCCCCGCGGGCGGCACGGCGAGACGGATGTTGAACACTGCGCGCCCCGTATCCTGCGGCCGTGTGGCCAGCGAATAGGCCCGGGTGACCGAGGTCTCGGACTGCGCGCGCAGCGTGCGCCAGCCATTGGCGTGCCATGTCTCGCGGAAGGCCTCGGGCAGGTCCAGCGCGGCGAAATCCAGCGTGAAAGGCGGCGCGGTGATCTGCATGAAGTCGCCGGCATGGAAGGTCGCGGGCCGCTCGGGCGGCAGGTCCAGCACAATCTCGCGGATCAGCGGCGCCAGCATCCGGGTCGCGGCGACGGTGGCGACATACCCCCCGCCCGCGCTGAGGATGTCATCGGGCACCTCGACCGCGCAATCGCCGCGCAGCGTGGTCTGGCAGGCCAGCCGCACGTGGTCACGGCGTTCGCGCGGTGACAGCACGCCGCGCTCGGTCGCCTGGGGGGCACCTGCCCCCTCGCCCGTGGCGGTAACGCGGCAGAGCCCGCAGGTGCCCGATCCGCCGCAGGCCGCCGGGATCGCCACGCCCGCCCCGTGCAGCACGCCTAAGAGCTTGTCACCGCGCTTGGCCGCCACGGGCATGGCGCGGTTGACCGTCACCATGATGCCGCCCTGCGGGATCAACCCGCGCCGCGCCAGCAGCAACAGCACGGTCAGCCCGACCACCAGCGCCGCGATGATGGCGCATCCGACCAGCACCTCGGTCATTGGCCCGCCGCCATCTGGCCGAAGGCGGCAAAGCCCAGCGACATCAGCCCGGCCAGCACGAAGGCGATGCCGAGGCCCCGCAACCCGTCGGGCAGGTCGGCATAGGCCAGCCGCGCCCGGATCGCGCTGAGCATGACGACCGCGACGGCAAAGCCCGCCCCGCTGCCCAGCCCGAACACCGCCGATTGCGCCAGCGTATAGTCACGTTCGACCATGAAGAGGCTGCCGGCGAGGATCGCGCATTGCACCGTCAGCAGCGGCAGGAAGACCCCGAAAGCCGCGTGGATCGCCGGGAAGAAGCGGTCGAGCACCATCTCCAGCAGCTGCACCGTGGCCGCGATCACCCCGATGAAGGCGATGAGCGCGAGGTAGGACAGGTCGAGATCCGGCAGCCCGGCCCAGGCCCAGGCGCCGGGGGCCAGCAGCCCGTCATGGATCAGCTGGTTCAGCGGCACGGTCACGCCCAGCACGCCGGTCATCGCGATGCCGAGACCCAGCGCGCTCTCGGTGCGGCGCGACAGGGCAAGAAAGGTGCACAGGCCGAGGAACAGCGCCAGCGGCATGTTGTCGACGAAGGCGGCCGACAGGAAGAGGGACCACAGATCGCTCATTCCGCGGGCTCGTTGCGCAGGGGCGGCGTGTGCTCGGGCGCCTCGGCCTGCGCGGGCCAGAGGCTGCGCACCGCCCAGACCAGCCCGCCCAGCAGGAAGAAGGCCGAGGGCGCCAGCAGCATCAGGCTGAGCGGCGTGAACCAGCCGCCTGCCTCGGCCAGCGGCAGCACCTGGATGCCGAACAGCTCGCCCTTGCCAAAGAGCTCGCGCAGCCCGCCGATCACGATCAGCACCAGCGAATAGCCCAGCCCGTTGCCGAAGGCGTCGACCATCGCCGCGGGCGGGGCATTGTGGCGGGCATAGGCCTCGGTCCGGCCCAGCACGAGGCAGTTGGTAGTGATCAGCCCGACATAGACCGACAGGGCGCGGCTGATCTCGGCCAGGTAGGCCTGCAGGATCTCGTCGATGACGATGACCAGCGAGGCGACAATAACGATCTGCACGATCAGCCGGATGCTGTCGGGGATGTGGCGCCGGATCGCGCTGATGATGCCGGCGGCCAGCGTCAGCACCACGGTCAGCGAGACCGACATGGTCAGCGCCGTGGCCAGCGAGGTGGTCACCGCCAAGGCCGAGCAGATGCCGAGGATCTGCAGCGTCACCGGGTTCTGCCGGATCAGCGGGTCGGTCAGGATGGCGCGGTAATCGGTGGCCATGGCTCAGAACTCCCCGCGCTGCACCGCGCGCAGGAACGGCCCGTAGCCCTCGGGGCCCAGCCAGAACCGCACCATCCGTGTGACGCCGCCCCCGGTGCGCGTGGCGCCGGTGATGCCGTCGACCTCGTAGGGCGTGGTGGCCGCGCCATGCGCCACCTGGAAGCGGATCTCGCCGGTCTCGTCGCGGATCTCGGTGCCCGCGAAATCCAGCTGCCAGGCGCGCTCGTCGATGCGCCCGCCCAGGCCCGGCGTCTCCGAATGGCTGGTGACGGCGATGCCCGCCACGGTGTTCATGTCGCCCGACAGCGCAAGGATCGCGTCGATGCGCCCGCCATAACCCGTGCCGGTCACCGGCAGCAGCGCCAGCGACACTGCGTCGCCCTCGCGCAGCAGGAAGATCTGCGCAAGGTCGGGTCGCCGGCCCAGCCCGGCCGGGTCGGCCCCGGGGTCCAGCGCGGTCCAATTCGCGGGATCGTCCAGCGCGGTGGACAGCGTGGCGGGGCTGACATCCTCAGCCGCGCGCCCGGTGTCGAGGTCGATCACCACGGTGCTGAGCGCCCCGCCCGAGGCCTCGAGCAGCGGCGCCATGCCGGGAATGCCGCGCACCAGCGCCTCGATCCTGGCCTGTTCCTCTTGCGCGCGGTTGGCGGCCTGGATCGGGCGTAGGACGACCGTCGCGCCGCTGACCATCACCGCGCAGAGCGCCGAGACGAGGAAGGCCATGCCGATCGTCTTGGTGCGGCTGTCATTGGGCAGCGCGAGGAAGCGCCGCCAGGGGTTCCACTCAGAGCCGGCCATGGCGTCTCCTGCGTCGGGCAAACCAGATTGTCAGGGCGGTCTCGTCCAGCAGCGGCGCGGCCAGCGCCGCCAGCAGCGCGGCGGCCACGGCCATCTGCACCGGCGCGGCGCCCGCCCAGCCGGTGGCGAAAAGCGCCATCAGGCCCGCGTAGAGCGCGCCGTTCAGCCAGCGCCCCAGCGTGGTGGCGGCACTGGTCACCGGGTCGGCCACCAGCAGCACCAGCACGATGCCCGCGGCCGGCAGCACATCGGGGTCGAGCAGCCCGGCCCAGGCCAGCCCGCCCCCGGCCAGCGCGGCCGAGACCAGCAGCGCGCCCGGCAGCGTGCCACTGGCCAGGCCGATCAGCGCGGCGGGGATCGCGGCCCAGGCCACCGGGTCGACGAAATCCGGCCAGGGCGCACCGGGAAAGCCGAAGCCCAGGAAGGACAGCGTGACCGTGGCCGGGTTGACCACGTTGCGCCCCCAGCCGCCGAAGACCAGCTCGCCCATGACGGTGCCGAAGCTGATCCCCAGCACCATCTGCACCACGCTCAGCCCCTCGGGTGCCAGCATGGCCACGGCCAGCGCGGTGACCAGCGCCGCGGCCGAGGGCGGCTGCGCCCGGGCCAGCATGAAGACGAGGTTCCAGCCCGCGATGACCAGCACGGCCAGCGCCAGGCGCAGCGCCGCAGCGCCGCCGCCATGGCCCAGCCAGAATACCGCCAGCGGCAGGTAGGCGGCCAGCAGCATCAGAGCCACGGTCTCGCGCGTCCAGAGCCCCCGGATCATGCCGCGAACTCGGTGCGGATGCGGTCCAGCATGACGCGCAGCATGCCCTGCAGGTCGGCCTCGCCGCCCAGCACGTAATCGGCCAGCGCCACGTCCTCTTCCAGAAGCGACAGGGCGCCCAGCTTCATCGCCATCTCGTCATCGCCGGCACTCAGCGCGCGCACGAAGGCGGCGGCGGGGATCTGCGCGCCAAAGGCCTGGTCCAGCGCGGCGGTGGGGATGACCGGGCGCGGCCGGGCCGAGCGGGTCAGCGCGCGGATCAGCCAATGCGGCGGGGCGGCCGCCTCGGGCCGCGACAAGGCGCTGACCTGCCGGTCGCGCGGGGCCAGCCACTCGGCCGGGTGCCCGCCCAGCGGATCGCCCGACAAAAGGACATGCGCGCCCGGGTGCAGATCGTGGAAACTCAGCCCCCGCAGCGAGGCGCCCGGCTGCGTGCGCACCAGCCGCGGCGCGCGCAGGGCGGGACCGGCAACGCTGACCAGCCGGTTCATCGGCAGGGTGCCGGTCTCGAGCAGTCGTCCCAGCGCGGCCACGTCCTCGGCATGCAGGTCCCAGACCGGGGCGTCCAGGCCGGCGGGCCACGCCTCGTGCAGCCGGATCCCGGCCGCGCCCTGCGGATGGCGCGGCCCGACGGGCACGGGCTGCACGCGCACGCCCATGGCCGGGATCGCGTCCTCGCGGCCGGCAGCGTGGCAGACCAGCACGGGCCCCTCGGTCAGCCGTTTCAGCGCCCGCAGCCCGCGTTCGAAGGACTCCTCGCGCCCGGCGATGGCGACCAGCGGATCCGGTGCCGCGGGGCGGGTGTCGACCGCCATCACGAGGATCGCCGCCGGCACCTCGTCCACCGCGGGCATGCCGCCGAAGGGCCGCCGGCGCAGCCAGGGCCAGAGCCCGGCCCGCTGCATCAGCGCGCGCAGCCCGGCCGGTCTGCTGGAGCCCGAGACGTCGTGGCGCTGCACGCCACCGCCCTCGTCGTGGAACAGAACGATCTCCGTCAGCTTGCGCCCGGGCTGCAGGGTGATCCGGGCCACCCGGGCCGGCATGGGCGCGACAAGGCAGATGTCGGGTGCGTCGCGCAGGCAGGCGACCGGGGCGCCACGGGGCACGCAGGCGTCTTCCTCGACCAGCGGGGTCACGCGCAACGTCACATGTGCAGGCGGCCGCAGCCCGGCCTCGGCGGTCACGACCTCCTCGATCGCGCTGTCATCGGGTGGTGTGGGCGAAAACCCCGGGCTCAGACCGGCGCGGACCGCGAGACTGATCATGCCTTCCCCGTTACGCTACAATCACATTTGTGGACCACGGCTCCGGCCCGAAATTACGTGCAATCTTAGCATGTATATGCTTTCTTGAAAGCGTCCATTTCGCATTTTCATCAGGGGTGGGAACATGCGCAAACAATCTGCATTTTCTTTGATCACGATTACCGCCGCCGCGTGTCTCGTGCTGCTCACGGGCAGCGAACCGGCCCGGGCGCAGGACAGCGTCGACGCGCCGGAGGACGGGACCGAGATTCCCTTTGCCCTGCCGCAGGCCGGGCCCTTCACGCCGGCCGAGATCTCGATCGACAACAACAAGGCGATCAGCGACTGGTTCCGCTCGGCCCATGCCGATGCGGCGGCCGAGGCGTTCCGCCACTGGGACGAGGATGAAGAGATCCGCCCCGCCTGCGCCACCTGCCATTCCGGCGAGGGCTTCCGCGATTTCCACGGGCTGGACGGCACGCAGGCCGGCATGGTCGACGGCCCGATCGAGCCGGGCGGCGTGGTGGATTGCGGCACCTGCCACCATTCGGGGCTGGCCGAGATCGAGACCGTGACCTTTCCCAGCGGGCTCAACCATCCGGTCACCGGGGTCGAGGCCTCGTGCATGACCTGCCACCAGGGCCGCACGGCCGGCACCGACGTGATGGCGGCCATCGCGGACAAGCCGCTGGACACGACCGACCCGTCGCTGCGCTTCATCAACCCGCACTACGCCACCGCCGCGGCGACCTGGCTGGGCGGCTATGGCGGGGCCGGCTACCAGTACGAGGGGCAGGATTATTCAGGCCGGTTCTTCCACGCGCGACCGGTCTCGACCTGCAATTCCTGCCACGAGCCGCACACGCTGGAAGTGGCCTTCGAGCCCTGCCTGACCTGTCACCAGGCCGACAGCCCCGAGGCGATCCGCATCGCCCGGCAAAGCTATGACGGCAGCGGCAACACCTCGGTCGGCATCCGCTCGGACATCGCGGCCAACGCGGCGCGGCTGATGGACCTGATCGAGGCCTATACCGCCGAGGTGGCCGGCGTGCCGGTGGTCTATGATGGCGGGCGCTATCCGTATTTCTTCACCGACGCCAATGGCGACGGCCGGGCCGACATGACCGACGGCAAGCCGGTGGCCTATGACGCCTGGACCCCGCGCAGCCTGCGCACGGCCTATAACTGGAAGCTGGTGACCGCCGATCCGGGCAACTTCGCGCATAACCCGCCCTATGCGCTGGAGCTGCTCTATGATTCCATCGAGGATCTGAACACCGCGATGGGGGGCGAGGCGCTGGACATCCTGCGCTGAGCCATCCCCCCGGCCCGCCCCCGCCGGGGCGGGCGATCCGTGCCAAGGCTTGACATTGCCGCACCGAACATGCATCTGTCCCGCAGCGCTGCGCTGCCGCGTGAGCATGCCGTGCCCGGTCCGGGCCATCAGCGCACACCGATCTCAGTTCCCCATCACGCAGGGTTCCTGACGCGACGGCCGGATGGCGCGGGACACGCCCGCCCGTCCAGAGGCCGCGCGGACCCTCACCCGCTGCCCGCCGGGCGGCAAGCACGCGGCCGCGTCCGAAGCTCCGGCGCGCCCCGCAAAGGATAGAATTTGTTCGACTTCGATATGCTCGGCCTGTCGCCAAGCCTGAATACCGCGCTGCAGAACGCAAACTTCACACAGCCCACGCCGATCCAGAACCAGGCCGTTCCGCTGGCCTTGGCGGGCCACGACATCATGGGCCTGGCCCAGACCGGCACCGGCAAGACGCTGGCCTTCGGCCTGCCGCTGATCGACCACCTGCTGGCCGAGCCGGGCAAGCCTGCCCCCAAGACCGCCAAGGCGCTGGTGCTGGCGCCCACGCGCGAGCTGGTCAACCAGATCGCCGAGAGCCTGCGCCCGCTGGTCGCCGGCTCCAAGCTGCGCATCGCCACCGTGGTGGGCGGGCAGTCCATCGGCCGCCAGATCAACCTGCTGGCCCGGGGCACCGACATCCTTGTCGCCACGCCGGGGCGGCTGATCGACCTGATGGATCGTCGCGCCGTCGATTTGGGCGAGGTGCGTCACCTCGTGCTGGACGAGGCCGACCAGATGCTGGACATGGGCTTCATCCACGCGCTGCGGAAGATCGCGCCCCGTCTGGGCACGCCGCGCCAGACCATGCTGTTCTCGGCCACCATGCCCAAGCAGATGGAAGAGCTGTCGCGCGCCTATCTGAAGGATCCCAAGCGCGTGCAGGTCGCCCCGCCGGGCAAGGCGGCCGACAAGATCACGCAATCGGTGCATTTCCTGCCCAAGGCCGAGAAGCCCGGCAAGCTGCGCGAGATTCTCGACCGCGATCCCGGCGCGCTAACGCTGGTCTTTTCGCGCACCAAGCACGGGGCCGAGAAGCTGATGAAGGGTCTGGTGGCAGATGGCTACAATGCCGCCTCGATCCACGGCAACAAGAGCCAGGGCCAGCGTGACCGCGCCATCAAGGGCTTCCGTGCGGGCGACATCTCGGTGCTGGTGGCGACGGATGTGGCGGCGCGCGGGATCGACATTCCCGGCGTGGCCTATGTCATCAACTATGACCTGCCCGACACGCCCGACAATTACGTGCACCGGATCGGCCGGACCGCGCGCGCCGGGCGCGAGGGCGAGGCGATCGCCTTCTGCGCCCCGGACGAGGGCGATCTGCTGCGCCAGATCCAGAAGGTCATGAAGACTGAGGTGCCGGTGGCCAGCGGCACCTTCCCCGAGGGCGAGGCCGGGGCCGGCACCGGGCGCCGCCCGGGCGGCCAGCGCCGCGGCAATCGCGGCCAGGGCAAGCCGGCATCGGCCGCCCCCTCGAAGGGCCGTCGCCCGCGCCGCCGCCGCGCGGCCTGAGACAGGACCGGACCGGCGACGCGCCGGTCCGCCAGCTCCGGCGGGCTAGAGCCCCCGGAGCCCGTTCAGCGTCAGGTCGGTGACCAGCCGCGCGTAGTCCTCGCGCGCTTGGGTCCCGGCCCCGCCATTCCACATGTAGTACCAGTTCAGCATGCCGAAGACCGACATGGTCGTGGCGCGCAGCCGGGCCGCGTCCTGCGCGAAGACCTCGGGCGCGACGGCGGCGAGGATGTCGCTCATCCGGGTGACCATGTCCCGCTGGTAGCCACGCAGCACGCGCTGCTGGTCCTCGGGCAGGGCCGACATGGCGCCGATCTGGACCTTGTGCTCGTTATCGGCGCCCTGGTAGGCCAGCAGGATCCGCGCCACGGCCTGGTGCAGCCGCGTCTCGGGCGGCAGGTCCGGGTCGTCCTTGCCGCAGATCTCGTCGCGCAAATCCTGCAGGTAGCCGTCCAGCAGGTCGTAGAGGATCGCGTCCTTGCTGCCGTAATAGTGATAGATATTGGCCTTCGAGATCCCGACTTCCCGCGCGACCTGGTTCATCGACGCGCGGTCGAACCCCTGCTCGGCAAAGATCTTTGCCGCGCAGGAGACGATCTGACCGCGCTTGGCGTCATGGTCCTTTGCGATGGTCCGGGCCAAGCGTCACTCCTTGGGGCGGTTGTCGACGACGCGCTTGGCCTTGCCCTGGCTGCGCTCGACCTCGCCGGGATCGCGGATGTCGATCTCGGTCGAGATGCCGACGATGTCCTTGATCCGCTTGGTCAGCATGCGTGCCGCCGCGGTCTTGGAGGCCTCGTCCGTCGAATCGGGCGCGCATTCCACGTGCACCCGCATCGCGTCCAGCCGCCCGGCGCGGTAGAGCTCGATCTGGAAATGGTTGGCCAGCCCGCCGGTGGCCAGCACCTGTTCCTCGATCTGGGTCGGGAAGACGTTGACGCCGCGCAGGATGATCATGTCGTCCGAGCGTCCGGTGATCTTCTCCATCCGCCGCATCGAGCGCGCCGTGCCCGGCAAGAGCCGCGTCAGGTCGCGCGTGCGGTAGCGGATCATCGGCAGGCCTTCCTTGGTCAGCGTGGTGAAGACCAGCTCGCCCATCTCGCCATCGGGCAGCACCTCGCCGGTCTCGGGGTCGATGATCTCGGGATAGAAGTGATCCTCCCAGACATGCAGCCCGTCCTTGGTCTCGACGCATTCATTGGCGACGCCCGGGCCCATGATCTCGGATAGCCCGTAGATGTCCACCGCATGCATGTCGAAAGCGGCCTCGATCTCGCGGCGCATGGCATCGGTCCAGGGCTCGGCGCCGAACACCCCCACCTTGAGCGAGCACGCGCGCGGGTCGAGCCCCTGCTTGTGGAACTGCTCGAGGATGTTGAGCATGTAGGAGGGCGTGACCATGATGCCGTCGGGCTTGAAATCGGTGATCAGCCCGACCTGCTTCTCGGTCTGCCCGCCGCCCATGGGCACCACCGTGGCGCCCAGCCGCTCGATCCCGTAATGCGCGCCCAGCCCGCCGGTGAACAGCCCGTAGCCATAGGCATTGTGCACCATGTCGCCGGCGCGCAGGCCCGAGGCGCGCAGGCTGCGCGCCAGCATGTCGGCCCACATGTCGATATCGCCCTTGGTATAGCCCACCACGGTCGGCTTGCCGGTGGTGCCGGAGGAGGCATGCACCCGCAGGATCTGATCGCGCGGCACCGCGAACAGGCCGAACGGGTAGTGGTCGCGCAGGTCGTTCTTGTAGGTGAAGGGGAATTTCGCCAGGTCCGCCAGGCTGGTCACGTCGTCGGGATGCACGCCGGCGGCCTCGAAGCGCTCGCGATACATCGGCACGTTGTCATAGGCATGGCGCAGCGACCATTTCAGCCGGTCCAGCTGCAGCGCGCGGATCTCGTCGATCGAGGCGGTCTCGATCGGCTCAAGGTCCCCGGCCTGCGGTGTCAGGTCTTTCATGATGTCCTCCCCTCACGTCTCGTCGAAAAGCTGGCCCTGGATCTGCCGGGAAAAGCCCCGGAACTCGGCGATCGCGCGGCCGTCCTGGTTGGTCACTGTCACGTCGTAGATGCCGCTGCGCCCGGTCAGCGAGACCTCGCGCGCGGTCGCGGTCAGCACGTCGCCCACCTGCCCCGGCGCGAGGTAGCTGATCAGGTTGTGCTGGGCGAGCGTCGAGCGGTTGCGGCTGTTGCAGGCAAAGGCAAAGGCACTGTCGGCCAGCGCGAAGGTGATGCCACCATGGCAGACCCCGTGACCGTTGGCATGGTGGCGCTGCACGGTCAGGCGCAGTTCGGCCTGCCCCTCGTCGACCGAGACCAGCTCCATCCCCAGCCATTGCGAGGCGCCGTCGCTGTCCCACATGGCCGCTGCGCTGCGCTCGGCGCGCTCCTTCGGGGTCATGGCTTGCGCCCCGTGAAGCGCGGCGCGCGCTTGTTCAGAAAGGCGCTGACGCCCTCGGCGTAATCCGGGCTCTCGCCGCAGATCTTCTGCGAGCGCGCCTCTTCGTCCAGCTGCGTATCCAGATCGTTTGTCGCGGCGGCGTGGATCAGGTGCTTGATCCGGCCCAGCCCCAGCGTCGGCCCCTCGGCCAGCCGCGCGGTCAGGGCGCGGGCCTCGTCCATCAGCGCATCATCGGGCAGCGCCTTCCAGATCAGGCCCCATTCGGCGGCGGTCGTTGCGGGCAGCGGCTCGGCCGTCAGGGCCAGCGCCTTGGCGCGCGCCTCGCCCAGCAGCCGTGTCAGGTGGTAGGAGCCGCCGGCATCCGGGCCCAGCCCGACCTTGGCGAAGGACTGGATGAACTTCGCGCTTTCCGCGGCCAGCACGATGTCGCTGCCGAAGGCCACGTTGGCCCCCGCCCCCGCCGCCACGCCGTTCACCGCGCAGACCACCGGGAAATCGAGGCCGCGGATCAACCGAACCAGCGGGTTGTAGAACTCGGTCAGGGCGCGGCTCAGGTCCGGCGGGCCGTCCATCTTGGACGGGTCCCGGTCGCCCAGGTCCTGCCCCGCGCAGAAGCCGCGCCCGGCACCGGTCAGCAGGATCGCCCGCGCCCCGCCCTCGCGCGCCGCCTCGATCGCCGCCCGCAGCGCAAGGTGCATCTCGTCGTTGAAGCTGTTCAGCCGGTCCGGCCGGTTGAGCGTGATCTCGGTCCAGGTCCCGTGATCCTGCACCAGAATCGTGTCGGTCATCGCTGCGGCTCTCCTCCTCAAACCAAGATTAAACTTGCATAAACCAACCGGACGGTCAATTATTAATGCAGGCGGCCACAGCGGCCGGAAGATTGCCAATCGGGGGGAGAGCGCATGAGTGTTCAACAGATCCACAGTTTCGCCGCGGGCCAGTGGCTGGCACCGGGGGCCGGCGCACGGCAGATCGCCAGCGCCATCACCGGCGAGGTGATCGCCACCGCCGGCAACGACGCGCTGGACGTGCAGGCCATGCTGGGCTTTGCCCGCGACACAGGCGGCCCGGCGCTGCGGCAGATGACGTTCCACCAGCGTGCCAAGATGCTCAAGGCGCTGGCCACGCATCTGCACCAGAACCGGCAGGCGATGTATGACCTGTCCTTCGACACCGGCGCGACGCAGGCCGACAACCTGATCGACATCGACGGCGGCATCGGCACGATGTTCGTCATCGCCTCCAAGGGCCGGCGCGAGATGCCGGACGGGCATGTCTATCTCGATGGCGGGGTCGAGCAGCTGGGCCGCACCGGGCAGTTCCTCGGCCAGCATATCTGCACGCCGCTGCAGGGGGTGGCTGTGCACATCAACGCCTTCAACTTCCCCGTCTGGGGCATGCTGGAAAAGCTGGCCCCCACCCTGCTGGCGGGCGTGCCGGCCATCGTCAAGCCGGCCACGGCCAGCTGCTACGTGACCGAGGCCTGCGTGCGGCTGATGCTGGAGAGCGGCCTGCTGCCCGAGGGCGCGCTGCAACTGGTGACCGGGGGGCTTGGCGACATGCTGGACCACCTGGGCTGCCAGGACGTGGTCAGCTTTACCGGCTCGGCCGACACCGCGCTCAAGCTGCGCTCGAATCGCCTGCTGATGGAACGCTCGGTGCGCTTCGTGGCCGAGCAGGACAGCCTGAACGCCTCGATCCTCGGCCCCGACTCGGTGCCCGGCACGCCGGAATTCGACCTTTTCGTCAAGGAGGTCTGCCGCGAGATGACCGCCAAGGCGGGGCAGAAATGCACGGCGATTCGCCGCGTCATCGCCCCGGCCGAGCGCACCGGCGACCTGATCGAAGCGCTCTCGGCCCGGCTGGGCAAGACGGTGATCGGTGATCCCCGCAACGAGGCGACGCGCATGGGCGCGCTGGTCTCGGACGCGCAGCGCCGCGACGTGCTGGAAAAGGCTGCCATCCTCGGGCAGGAGGCGACCCGCGTCTTCGGTGACCCCGACGCCTTCGAGGTACAGGGCGCCGATGCCGAGAAGGGCGCCTTCCTGCCGCCCATGTTGTTCCACTGCGCCGATCCCGACAGCGCGCTGCGCGTCCATGACACCGAGGCCTTCGGCCCGGTCTCGACCGTGCTGGGCTACCGCGATCTCGACCACGCCGTCGCGCTGGCCAATCGCGGCGAGGGCAGCCTCGTCGCCTCGGTCATCACCCATGACCCCGAGGTCGCGCGCCACGTGGCGATCGGGTCGGGCGCCTATCACGGGCGGATCTACATCAATGACCGCGTGTCGATGAAGGAAAGCACCGGCCACGGCTCTCCCCTGCCCCACATGGTGCATGGCGGCCCCGGCCGGGCCGGCGGCGGCGAGGAGCTGGGCGGCGTGCGCGGCGTGATGCATTACATGCAGCGCACCGCGATCCAGGGCAGCCCCGACATGCTCTCGGCCATCGGCAATCGCTGGGTGCCCGGCGCGACCGAGATCCCCGCGCCCGCGCATCCCTTCACCCGCCGCTTCGGCGAGCTGCAGATCGGCGAGACGCTGCATACCGAGCCGCGCGAGGTCACGCTGGAGGATATCGAGCATTTCGCCGAGTTCACCGGCGACACCTTCTATGCCCACATGGACGAGGAGGCCGCGGCCCGGAACCCGTTCTTCCCCGGCCGGGTGGCGCATGGCTACCTGCTGCTCTCCTTCGCCGCGGGCCAGTTCGTGATGCCGGACGAGGGGCCGGTGCTGGCCAATACCGGGCTGGACGGGCTGCGCTTCATGCAGCCGGTCGTGCCGGGCGACCGCGTCAAGGTGCGCCTGACCGTCAAGGCCAAGACCGGCCGCACCGAGGAATATGGCGAGGTGCGCTGGCACGTGACCCTGACCAACCAGGACGACGCGCAGGTCGCGGAATACGAGCTGCTGACCATGAACGCCTACTAGTCGGCCACGCGGGGGATGGTGCCGGGCGCGCCTCTTTTCTAAAAGGAGACATGCACAGCGAGACCTCCCCCGTCTTTTCCGCCTGCGCCGCGGCGCTGGCCGGGCCGCGCCAGCCGCGGGTCTGGTCGGTGATCATCACGATCTTCGGCGACCTGGCCCAGGCGCCCGGCGACACGATCTCGGGCGCCGTGCTGTCGCGGATCACCGAGCTGGCCGGCATCAAGCCCGAGGCGCAGCGCGTGGCGCTGCACCGCTTGCGCAAGGATGGCTGGATCGAGAGCGCCCGGGTCGGGCGGCTCAGCCATCACCGGCTGACCGCCTTCGGCCGCGCGCTCAGCGCCGAGGCGACGCCGCGCATCTATGCCGAGCGAATCGACCCGCCCGCCCGCTGGCACGTGCTGATCGCCGGCGGCGAGGAGGCCGCCCGCGAGGCGCTGGACGCGGTGCTGCTGACCGGCGACTACATCTCGGTCTCGCCGCAGGCCGCGCTGGGCCCGGGCCCCGTGCCCGAGGGCTGCGCCGACCTGCTGTCCTTCGACACCGCGCGGTTCGGGGTGCCCGACTGGGCGCGCGAGCGCGTCTTCCCTGCCGATCTGCGCGCCGCCTATGACCGGCTGCACGACGCGCTGCGCGAAGTGGCCGAGAGCCTTGGCCCCGCGCCCGTGCTGGCGCCGCTGGAGGCCGCGACCTTGCGCATGCTGGTGGTGCATAACTGGCGCCGGCTGGTGCTGAAACATCCCGAGGTGCCGCGCGAGTTCTACCCCGAGGGCTGGTCGGGCGAGGCATGCCGCGCCGAGGTCGCCCGCATCCTGTCCCGCGTGCCGCGCCCGGGCCTCGAGCAGCTGGACGGCACCGACAGCGCCGCCTGATCCGGGCAGGATGGCCCGCAAAAAAACCCGGCCACGGCAATCAGCCGCGGCCGGGACAAGGTCCATGGCGATCAGTTCCAAGGCCCCCGCCGTTCTGGCCAGAGGCATTCCGGTGCACCTTCTGCGCACCTGTTCCCGGGTGTCCCGCCCATCTGCGCCCGTTCGAGGCGCGTCGTCTCCGACATCCGGGCGGGTCCGGTTTCCGTTGACGGGGCTTCCGCCCGTTCCGGGATCCTGTCTAGGGGATTCGCCCTAAGCCGCGGTTAATTGAAATGGTTTTGTTTCAAAGCCGCGCGAAGGTCCTCGACCAGCGCGGCGCGCGGCCGGCCCGTCCGCTCGGCCAGCGCCATCAGGCCGAAATGCACATGCGCCATCTGCTGGTAATAGCTGGTATAGGCATAGTTGGTGGCCGCCCCCGCCGCGGCGCCGATCACAGGCACGGTCTGCGCGGCCAGTTTCTGCCCCAAGACGGTGGACAGGCGCGGCACCACCTTGGCGATCACCCCGTGCACCGTGGACCCGGTCAACGTGACACGCGCCGACAGGAAGGCCAGCTCGGCCCCGTCATCCTGGCTGAGCGGGCCGGCCGAGGCGAAGACGGTCAGGCATTCCTTGGCGATCTGCGGATCGGCCGGGTCATAGCCGTATTCAGTGGCGATGCCCTGGATGGCGCGGAACAGCACCGTGGTGGTCACCGGCAGCTCGGCCAGCGCCGAGGGCAGCCCCCCGGCCCCGCCGGCCGCCCCCATCGCCGTGGCAACCGCGGTGTTCAGCCAGCCCTTCTGGTCCGGCACCACGCCGCGCGACTGGCGCGCCGCGCGGAAGGCCAGTTCCAGCGCGCCGCGCGTGGTCTCTTCCAGCCGGTCCTTGACGCTGTCGGGCAGGCGCTCCAGCAGGTTCTCGGCCTGGCTGCCGACCAGGTTCAGAACCTGCATCCCGACATTGTGCGCTGCCTGGTGCCGCGCGCCGAGCGCCGCGATCTCGGCATCGAGCGAGGCAGTGGGCAGGGTGGTCTGGGTCATCGCGTGTCCTCCGGGTGGCCTTGAGGAAAGATGTGTCCCCGGGTGCATGGCTTCAAGCCGCCCGCGCCACGACCCCCGTGACACCGTCCCATGCCCCGGGACGCAAAGCGGCCCCGAGGATGCGGTCGGGATTGGTCGGCGGCGGCATCTCGACCCCCTCCAGCCGGTGGAAGCCGAACCGCGCGTAATAGGGTGCATCGCCCACCAGCAGCACGCGCGCATGGCCCAGTTCGGCGGCGCGGGCCAGCGTGTCCCGGATCAGCGCGGCGCCCAGCCCCTCGCCCTGTGCCGTGGGGTGCACCGCCACGGGCCCCAGAAGCAGCGTTGGATGCGGGCCCACGCAGACCGGCCAGAACCGGATCGCTCCGCCCAGGATGCCCTCGGAATCGCGCGCCACGCGGCAGAGCGCGGCAACAGGCGCCACGCCCTCGCGCAGGCGGTACGAGGACAGCGCGCCGCGCCCCGGCGCGAAGGCGGTGTCGAACAGCGCCTCGACCTCCCACCAGTCCGCGCCAGTTTCCTGTGCAAGCGTGAACAGTTGCGCCCCCGTGCAAATTCGCGCCGCTTCGCCTATCACGCGGCAAACGCCTGCGCAAACCGGAGAAAGACCCGATGTTCTACCGCCCCGAGAACGGCCACGGCCTGCCCCACAACCCGTTCAACGCCATCGTCACGCCGCGCCCGATCGGCTGGATCTCGTCACGGGGCAGTGACGGGCATGACAATCTCGCGCCCTATTCCTTCTTCAACGCGGTCGCCTATGTGCCGCCGCAGGTGATGTTCGCCTCGACCTCGGCCAAGCCGGACCGCGGCGACACCAAGGACAGCGTCGCGCAGATCCGCGAGACGGGCGTGTTTTGCGTAAACATCGTGGAATACGCGATGCGCGACGCGATGAACACGACCTCGGGATCCTGGGACAGGGACGTGGACGAGTTCGACCTGGCCGACATCGAGAAGGCCGCCTGCGAGACGATCGACTGCGCCCGCGTGGCGAACGCGCCCGCCAACCTGGAATGCCGGCTGACGCAGATCGTGCCGCTGGAAGGCGCGGCCAACTTCCTGGTGCTGGGCGAGGTGACGGGCGTGCACATGCGCGACGACTGCCTCGTGGACGGGATGTTCGACGTGCTGCGCTTCAACCCCCTCTCCCGCATGGGCTACCGCGACTACACGGTCGTGCGCGAGAAGTTCTCCCTCAAACGCCCGGGGGAATGAGGCGGCAAATTTCATCGGATGAAATTTGCAAATTCCGTACACGGAATTTGCGGAGGCACTTTGACGGCCGTCGAACCACCCCGGCGCGGCCGCGTCGGGCTCATGGCTTGCACCATCGGGTGGCTCTGTCATACTGACGGTCAACCAAGAACAAACCGAGCACCCACCCATGGCCGACGATCTTCTCAGCTCCACCGAGCCCGGCGACTACGATGCTTCCTCCATCGAGGTGCTGGAGGGGTTGGAACCGGTGCGCAAGCGCCCCGGCATGTATATCGGGGGCACGGACGAGCGTGCGCTGCATCACCTGGTCGCCGAGGTGCTGGACAACTCGATGGACGAGGCGGTGGCCGGCCATGCCAACCGCATCGAGGTCATCCTGCATGCCGATTACGCCATCGAGATCCGCGACAACGGCCGTGGCATCCCGATCGACCCGCATCCCAAGTTCCCGGACAAATCCGCGCTCGAGGTGATCCTGTGCACGCTGCATGCCGGCGGCAAGTTCTCGGGCAAGGCCTACGAGACCTCGGGCGGCCTGCACGGCGTCGGCGCCTCGGTGGTGAACGCGCTGTCCGACAGCATGGTGGTGCAAGTGGCGCGCAACAAGGAACTGTTCGAGCAGCGCTTCTCGCGCGGGCTGCCGCTCGGCCCGGTGGAAAAGGTGGGCGCGGCGCCCAACCGGCGCGGCACCTCGGTCACCTTCCATGCCGACGAGCAGATCTTCGGCCATCACCGGTTCAAGCCGGCGCGGCTGTTCAAGATGGTCCGCTCCAAGGCCTATCTCTTCTCGGGGGTCGAGATCCGCTGGAAGTCCGAGATCGAGGATGGCGAAACCCCGATGGAGGCCAGCTTCCATTTCCCCGGCGGGCTGGCGGATTACCTCTCCGAGACGCTGGGCGGGGCCAGCACCTATGCCGAGCGGCCCTTCTCGGGCACTGTCGATTTCCGCGAGAAGTTCAACACGCCGGGCAAGGTGGAATGGGCGATCAACTGGACGCCCTCGCGCGACGGCTTCATCCAGTCCTATTGCAACACCGTGCCCACGCCAGAGGGCGGCACGCACGAAGCCGGGTTCTGGGCGGCGATCCTCAAGGGCATCCGCGCCTATGGCGAGTTGGTCAGCAACCGCAAGGCGGCGCAGATCACCCGCGACGACCTGGCCGCGGGCGGGTGTGCGCTCGTCTCCTGTTTCATCCGCGAGCCGGAATTCGTCGGCCAGACCAAGGACCGGCTGGCCACGACCGAGGCCGCGAAACTGGTCGAGAACGCGGTGCGAGACCATTTCGACAACTGGCTGGCCTCGGACACGAAATCGGCCGGCGCGATCCTCGACTTCCTCGTGCTGCGCGCCGAGGAACGGCTGCGCCGCAAGCAGGAAAAAGAAACCGCGCGCAAGTCGGCCACCAAGAAGCTGCGCCTGCCGGGCAAGCTGACCGACTGCACCTCGAAAGAGCGCGAGGGCACAGAGCTCTTCATCGTCGAGGGCGATTCGGCCGGCGGCTCGGCCAAGGGCGCCCGCTCGCGCGAGACGCAGGCGCTGCTGCCGCTCAAGGGCAAGATCCTGAACGTTCTGGGCGCGGCCTCGTCCAAGCTGGGCTCCAATGCCGAAATCCGCGACCTGTGCGAGGCGCTGGGTGTCGGGCTGGGCAGCAAGTTCAATATCGACGACCTGCGCTATGACAAGATCATCATCATGACCGACGCAGATGTCGACGGGGCACATATTGCCTCGCTGCTGATGACCTTCTTTTTCACCCAGATGCGGCCGCTGATCGACGGCGGCCATCTCTACCTGGCACAGCCGCCGCTCTACCGGCTGACGCAGGGCGCGCGCCGCATCTACGTGGCTGATGACGCCGCCAAAGAGGCCGCCATGACCAAGGGGCTTGGCGGCAAGGGCAAGATCGACGTGCAGCGTTTCAAGGGTCTGGGCGAGATGGACGCCAAGGATCTCAAGGAAACCACAATGGACCCGGCCACGCGCACCCTGATCCGGGTCACGATCGACGAGGACGAACCGGGCGAGACCGGCGACCTGGTCGAGCGCCTGATGGGCAAGAAACCCGAGCTGCGTTTCCAGTACATCCAGGAAAACGCGCGCTTCGTCGAGGAACTGGACGTCTGAGCCTCAGCGGGTGCCAAGTGCGGTCGTCCGCAACTCCCGTGCCTTCTGGCTGAGCTCTATCAGGAACTTGCGGATATGCTTGGTATGGGTCTCCGCGACCCGTCCACTCATCGTGCGCTTGGGGCCCGTCAGGATGGCCGTCTGCTCCCACAGCAAGGATGGAAAGACGGCGGTGATCGGATAGCCGTCGACCGAGGCATCCACCCGGTGCGGCGCGTAGACCTCGGTGCGGACCGTCACGGCACAGTTGGTGGAATTGATCTCGTAGCCCAGCGCCGTGATGACAACGGTTGCCGCGCGCAACTGAACTTCGACGATCGAGGCCTGGCTGCGCACGAGTTCGAGGCTCACCCGGTCCACCGAGGTCTGCGTGTTCCGCCAGCAGCCGTTGGTGACCTCGTCATATTTACGGATCTCGAACAGCATGTCGCGTTGAACGAAGTGCCAGTTCGGATCGAGAAACACCGGGCGCTCCTGCGCCCATGCGACGCCTTGGAACAGCCAGCAGAACCAAACGGGGAGCAGAGCGGAAGAATACCGCGTCAGAAAAGAACCCATGGGAAACCGTAATTCATCAACCAGATCTACGCGACATGCTGCCCCGATCTTGGGCGCACGGCAAGCGCTGGCCGCGCCGCCCTGCGCTTCAGCACAGGGCCACGCCTCAGCCGCCTTGTTCAGTACCCGTAGCCGGAATCGCGCGGGGTGCGGTTGATGATGCGGACGGTCTCGCTTCTGAGCGCGCCGCGGTTGTTCACCAGGCCCGGGTCGCGGCAGATGCGGTGGGCGAGATCGGTCGCGGTGGTCAGCGAGTAGCCCTGATTCACCAGGCTGTCGATGAATTCCGGGTTGGGACGGTCCCAGATGACCTCTTTCCACGGCCCGCGGAAACAACTGATATGCACCTCGCCCGCGGTCCAGGCAAAGGCCGGCGCGGCCAGCCCGGCCAAGGCCAGGCTCAAGACAATAGCTTTCATTTCAACCCCCAGTGGCAGCACTGCCGTAAACGGGCCACGCGCCTCACGATCTCGCGACTCGGCCGGCGCATTAACCCTGCGTTAACAGTTTCGGCCTTCAGGGGCGGTTGCGGCAAGAAGAATCGGCAAGAGGGTTAATGCGCCGATACGGTGCACCCTGCCGGGAAGCGCTTCCCTTGTGCCACGCTCCGGCCTATCGTCCGTCCCATGCGCCTGATCCTGCTTGCTTTCCTAGTCCTCGCAGCGGCCTGTGGCCGGCCGCTCACCTCGAACGAGACCGCCTATCTGCAGGCGCTCAAGGGCGATCAGCTGGATGCCTCGAAGGTGCGGCTGCATGACGGGCATTTCGCCGGCTCGATCAGGTATCACATCCCGGTACGGCCGCGCACGACCTGCCAGGAACGGCTCTGGCCGCCCCTGGACGAGGCGAAGACGGTCGAGGTCTCGCCCGCCGCCACGGTGGTGTTCAACACGGTGCTGCTGCGCAAGGATATCTACAGCGACGACATGATGGCCGGCTGGCCGGACCGGATCGACCTGTTCCAGGCCATGCTGCTCGCGCACGAGGCGGTGCATGTCTGGCAATGGCAGAACCGGCATCGCACGGGCTATACCCCGCTGAAGGCGCTGGCAGAACACGGGGCCAGCCCCGATCCCTACCTGTTCGATCCCGACACGACCGGCAATTTCTTGGATTACGGGTATGAACAGCAGGGCAGCATCGTCGAGGAATATGTCTGCTGCCGGTTGCTGGACCCCGAGGCGCCGCGGACGGCGCGGCTGCGGGCGATGATCTCGAAGGAAATGCCCATCGCGGGGCTGGATGCGGCAATCACCCGGCCGCGCGTGCGGCTGCCATGGGCCGGCGCCGAGACCGAGGGCATCTGCCGATAAGACAACGGCCCGGGCGACGTGCCCGGGCCGGTCGTGTCACTGGTTCTGTCACTGGGACTTCTCGTCGGACAGAACGTCGTTCTGCCACTTGGCCAGCTCCTGCTCGGCCTCTTCGCGGGTGCGGCCGTACTTCTCCTGGATGAGGCCGATCATCTGCTCGCGGTCGCCGCGGGCCTTCTGCACCTCGTCCTCGGTCATCTCGCCCCAGCGTTCGCGGGCACGGCCCTTGAGCTGTTCCCATCTGCCTTCGATCTGGTCCCAATTCATCGTGATCTCTCCCGTTCGGTTGATCTTCAACGGACCAACCGTCGGGGGCGGGGCAAGGTTCCCGCGTTCACTCCTGGCGCTGGATCTCGCGCAGGTAGGTCACGAGGTCCACGACCGGCTGCGAGGCCAGCACCGGCTGGCCCGAGGGTGCCTTCATCGGCACGTCGTAGCTGCCCTCGAAGAAATCGCCGTAGACCGGCATGGGCGAGCCGTGGCTGACCAGCGGGTCGCGCCCGTCGATCCGCTTGATCACGCGCTCCAGCGGGAAGGTGCCGCCATTCTGGGCGGCCAGCTCGGTCAGGTTGACCGGCTTGATCATCAGCACGCCGGCCATGGGGCCGTCGCCGCGCCCCTCCAGCCCATGGCAGGTGGCGCAATGCGTGTGGTAATGCGACCGGCCGATATCGGCATCCTGCGCCAGCGTCGGCGCGGCCAGCACGGCCAGTGAAAGGGCAAGAACAAGGCGCATCGGATCCTCCGCGGTTTCCCTGCATGTCAGAGTGGCAGGGAAACCCTGCCGGAACATTGATCCGCGTCAATCGCTGGAAGCGCGCCGCCGCTGCCCTAAGGTAAAGCGCATACTAGCAAGGAGGGTGTCATGCGGTGGATGATCTTGGCGGCGGGGCTCTGGGCCGGGACGGCCGCGGCGCAGGACACGGATCTCGAACTGGTGCTGCTGGCCGATGCCTCGGGCAGCATCGACGCGACCGAGATCGCCTTTCAGCGTCAGGGCTATGCCAGCGCGATCACCGATCCCGAGGTGCTGGCAGCCATCGCCAACACCGCTTACGGCTCGATCGCGGTGACCTATGTGGAGTGGGCCGCCAATACCGCGGTGGTCGCCGATTGGCAAAAGATCGACAGCGCCGAGACGGCAGCCGCCTTTGCCGCCAGCCTGCTGGACAAGCCGCGACAGGCCTACGGGCGCAACGCCATCGGGTCGGCCCTGCTGGACGCGCTGCGCCTGATGGACACCAATGCGCATGACGGCTGGCGACGGGTGATCGATTTCTCGGGCGACAGCGCCAATTCCTATTCCGGCCCGCCGATCCGCGAGGCGCGCGACCAGGTCCTGGCCGCCGGCGTCACGATCAACGCCCTGCCCATCCTGCGCCCCACCGATCCCGGCCGCGCGCATGGCGGGCTGGAGGCGCGCTACGAAGAGCTGATCGTCGGCGGGCCCGGCGCCTTCGTCGTCACCGCCGAGAACCGCGCCTCCTTTGCCGAGGCGGTCAAGCGGAAGCTGATCCTCGAGATCTCGGGGCGCGAGCCGGCCCGCCGCATGGCCCGCGCCGAGTAGCCGCTCAGACCACGGCCGTCAGATGCGCCGCCGGGGGCGCGGCCTGTTGCGGCCAGCAGGCGGCCTGGCGATCCACCTGCAGCGTCGCGCGCCCGCGGCCGACATGCCGCGCATGACCCACAAGGCGCAGCGCCCGCCCGTCGAAATCGCGCAGCTCCAGCACCGTATCGCGATTCCCGGTCTCCACCGCGTCGCGCAGCACCTGCAGCGCGATGGCTTCGCCGGTGCGCAGATCATGGATGTTCTCGGCCGGCCGATGGGTCGCCGCGCTCAGCCGGGCGCGGGCGATGTCGGCGGCCAGCCGGTCGAGCTCGATGCCAAGGTCGAGCGCCGGGCCGGGACGCGGGCCAAGCTCGAGCACCGCCGGGGCGCGCGTGTCCAGCATGGCCTTGAGCAGCGTGGCCAGCGCCCCCGCCACCACCGCGTGAGAGGCGCAATCCGCGGGATGTGCCGGCAGCGCGTCGCGCGGCGCCAGCGGCAGGAACAGCGCCGGCCGGCAGCGCGGACGGCGGCGCAGCCCGTCATGCGCGGCGGTCATCCATCCCAGCAGTTCGGGGGCGCTCTCGGCCAGTTCGGCCGCGGCGGCGCGATGGGTCGCAGGCGCCGCCCCCCGCTCGCCCTGCGCCAGCCAGACGCTCATCCGCGCGGCGGTGACCGCCGGGCGCGCCAGCCGGTCGCCGCGCCCGGCCGCGCCGAAGGCGACGTGGGCCGCGCGGGCCTCTGCCTCGGCCATCAGCGCCAGCAGACGCGCCCCGCCCCGGATCCCGGCGGCCTCCAGTGCCAGCGGCACGCCCTTGGCCAGCGCCGAAAGCGCCACGTTGTGAAAGGGGCGAGATGGCGGGGCGGCCAGCGCATGGGCCGAGAGCGCGCCCAGCGTTGCGGGACGCGCCGCCGCCGCGCTGCGTCCCGGCAGGGCAAGCCCCGCCCCGCTGTGCCGGGCGCACCAGCGGATCCAGTCGGACATGGGCGCATCCTCGCCGGGCCGGCCCGCGCCCGGCTGCGGCGTGCCCACGACGTGATCGACCCGCCACAGTCGCGAGACCGGCCCGCCCAAGGCGTGCGCCC
Organism: Pseudoponticoccus marisrubri; assembly: GCF_001482405.1. GTDB lineage: Bacteria > Pseudomonadota > Alphaproteobacteria > Rhodobacterales > Rhodobacteraceae > Pseudoponticoccus > Pseudoponticoccus marisrubri. Next base: position 128,432 of record NZ_LPXO01000004.1, on the reverse strand, counting down.
GCACGCCCGAGGCCAGCAAAGTGGACAGGGTCAACTGCCCCTGCCCGTTCCAGGCCAGCCGGCGCCGCCGTGTCTCGGCGGCCCCCAACGTCCCGTCCGGCAGGGCCGCCCCGTCGAACCAGGCCAGGCTGCGCAGGGCGCCCAGAACCTCGGACAAGGCCGGCCGCGCCCGACCGGGTCCCGTGATCCGGTGATGCGGATCGCCCAAAGCCTCCAGCGGCACTGGCGCCATCAGCGCCACGGCGAACATCTCGGCCATGTTGCCGGCCAGTTCGGCCGCGCCCGGCCGTGGCGTCTCGGGCCGTGGCAGGGCCCGGTCGGGCACCGGCGCCGCGGCCCCGCCTTCGATGACCCGCAGGCAGGCCATCCCGTCTTTCGCATCCTGTTGCATGCATCCCCCTTCCCGATCCGTGCCGCCCCGTCGGCGGAGAGTGACCATAGGTTAACGGCACCATGCCCATCCCCCGTGAGTGCAGCGCAAAGCGGCCGCAAATCCCGCGCAAGACTTGCGTCAATCCCGGCCCCTGCCCGCCCCTTTGCATGAAACAGAGCGTGAATCGGACCCGCCCGGCGCGCGAGGCGCTTGACCCGGCGCGCCCCCTCGCCTCTGCTGGCGGCCAAGGCGCGCAGCGGATGGAGATGGCGATGCATTGGACCGACCCCGAGACCGGCGGCTTCCGCGATGCCTATCTCGACTGGGCGCGCCTCTTGCAGCGGCGGCGCGACGCCCTGCCCCCGGCCCGACCGGTCCGCGGCATCGAGTATGAGCCGATCTTTGTCCGGCTGACCACGGATCACGCCCCGGCCACCCAGCGCCAGCGGCTGCGGCAGGCGGTCGAGGATCCCGAAGGCCCGCTGCTGATGGACGCCCATGAACATGAGCGGCTGACCGATCCAGCCCCGCTGCCCGGTCTGGCCGAGGAATACGCGCTCTACCGGCCAATGGGCACGCCGGACAGCGACCACCATGACCTCTTCACCGTTCTCGACACGGGCAGCCCGGTCTGGCTGGACACGGCCCCCGCCGGCCCGGTTGAGACGGCCGAGATCCCGCCCAGCCCCCATCCCGGCGCGCCGATCGTCGCGCTGATCGACGACGGGATCGGCTTCCTGAACGCGCGCTTCCGCCGCCGCCTGCCCTCGGGCGGGTATGAGAGCCGCTTTCACGCGATCTGGCTGCAGGCGCAGGAGCGCGGCCATGATGCAAGGCGCCGCGTTCTGGCCGGCGATGTGCTGGGCAAGCCCGAGATCGACGTCCTGCTGCAGGCCGGCGCCGAGGGCGATCACTACGCGGCGCTGAACGCGCGTCTCTTCCCCTGCGGCACGCGCCGGGCCACGAATTTCGGCACCAGCCACGGCACCCATGTGCTGGACCTCGCCGCCGGGGCCGACGCCGAGACACCCGACACCCCGGCGGCCCGCTGGCCGCTGCTCGGCGTGCAACTGCCCCCCGAGGCGGTCGAGGACACGTCCGGCACGCGGCTGGAAAGCTACATGCTGCAGGGGCTGCGCTGGATTCTGCAGGCCGCCCGCAAGGTCGACCCCGCCGCGCCAGTGATCGTCAATCTCTCGCTCGGCATCGTGGCAGGCCCCAAGGATGGCAGCCGCTTCATCGAATACCAGATGGCCCGCGAGGCATCGCTCTGGGAGGCCGCGACCGGCCAGCCCGTGCGGCTGGTCTGGGCCTTCGGCAACAACCGGCGCAGCAGGCTGGTGGCCGCCTTCCCCTACGAGGCCGCGGCGCCGCGCCATGCCACCGACCGCGAGGTGACATGGCGCGTGCAGCCCGATGACCACAGTGCGAGCTTCGTCGAGATCCATCCCAGAGGCGCCGAGAGCGGCCAGCTTCAGGTGGCGCTGACCGCCCCGGACGGGACCGGCTCGGGCTTCCATGCTCTGCGGCCCGGCGAGATGCGCAGCCTTTTGGATGGAGAGAGCCCGGTCGCGCGGATCTACCACGTGCCCTCCCGGGATTTCGGCACGGGCGTCCAGCAACCGGCGCATTACGTTTTGGCGCTCGCGCCCACGGCTGGCCGGCGCCGGGGCGAGCCCACCGCCCCGCATGGCGCCTGGCAGGTGCACACCCGGCTGACCTCTCCGGACGCAGCAGAGGTCCTGTTGCAGATTCAGCGCGACGACAGCCGCGGCGGTGGCTCCCTGCAGGCCCGCCAATCCTATTTCGACGACCCGGCCGCCCATGCCTGGGAGGACGAGACCGCGTCCCATGCGGGCCATGCCGCCGGCTGCCCCGTCACGCCTGCCGGCTCGCACAGCGCGCTTGTCACGGCACCCGCGCGACAGGTCTTTTCCGTCGGGGCCGCGCAGTGGTCTCCGCGCACCGTGGGCATGTCTGCCGAGAACCTTCGCCCCGCCCGCTACAGCGCGCAGGGCGCGGCGTGGTCCGTGCCAGGCCCCACCCTCGCCTGCATCGCCGAAGGCCCGCCCTTCCGGCCGGGCAGTCTCGGCAGCGGCACCCTGTCCGGCTCGGCGCGGCACCAAGGTGGCACGAGCGCGGCTGCCGGCCGCCTCAGCCGCGCCCTCGCCCTCTCCCTCGCGACCTCGGGGCAGCCCCGAGGCGGCTCCGGACACCTCGAGGATTTCGATCCGGAGGTCGTGACCCTGATCCCCGTGCCGCAAGAGCTGTCAGACCGGATGAGCGCCGTGATCGTCTCGGCCCACGACCCCACGCGCCTGCCCTGCTGATACGAGGCAACCCGGAGAACCCAGCCGGCCGCGCATCACGCCAACCGGACGGCAAGCCGGAAAACGCGCTTTCGAGTATTTGTGGAAAGATGAAAGTGCACGTCGGGTCATTGTCCCCGGCCCCTTTCATCTTTCCGAAAATACTCAAGCGGGGGTCCGGGGGCGCAGCCCCCGGCCGGTCGGATCGCGCAGGCGATCCGAAACCTCTGGTGGCAATACCCACGCAGAAAAACGGAAGCCGGGGCGCGCCGCGGCGGCCCCGGTCCACTCACACCCTACATGGCACCGGCTGGCGCCATGTCACCGTTTAAACCTGTCACCATTCGCCCTGCGCCTCGGACCACATGCGGCGCAGCCAGGCCGGCAGGGCGGGCCCGTCACACGGGGCGCTGGTCGTCTCGATCACCGCGTCATCGCCCAGCGCGGAGGAAAGCAGGAAAAGATTGAAATCCCCTTGATAGCTGTCGCCGCGGAAGCGGCGCGCCGGGGTCGTGGGCTCGGCATCCAGCAGGCGCACCAGCGCTTCGGCCAGGGTGATGCCCAGCACGGCCCCGGCCATGCTGTCGGTCGGGAAATGCACGCCCGCCACGGTCCGGTTCATCGCGATGCGCGCGGCGTGGCGGTAGAGCTCGTTCTCGCCATGGATCTCGGCCACCGGGTCGAAGCCGCGATTGTAGAACAGCCGTGTCAGCAGCGTGGCGGTGGCGAAGGCCTCGGTCGCGTGTCCCGAGGGCCAGGCCCCGTGGCCCGGCGTCTGGATCACCGGCTGGACCTTGTAGGACATCGCGATCGGGCGGGGCACGTCGAACCCGTGCTTGAGCGGCATCTCGATCGCCGCGCAAAGCCGCAGTACGGCGAGGTTCAGCGCGATGGTCCAGGGTGTGGCCTCGGGCGACATGTAGCCGACCATGGCGTAGAAGGATTGCAGATCACCGATCTGGCTGTTGATTTCGCCCAGCCGGTCCGGGCGCAGGTCGGCATAGCTGCGCAGGTAGTGCAACTGGTGCTCGGCCAGCAGCGCGTCGTCGGGCCGGGTCAGCGTCACGATGCGCCGGGCCCGGCAGGTCACGTGCCCCTCGGCATTGGCAAGCCCCGTGTCGCCCAGGTCCACGGCGAAGAGGTCGCCGAGCGCGCGGTCGGTCACGATGCGCCGGGGCCGGGCGCCCATGCTGCGGAAGGCGGTCCAGCTGTCGCGCCCGGCCTGCACCGGGCTGCGATCGGCCGAGCCGTCCCAATGTCCCACCGTGCCGTCGCGGGCCGAGCCGAGCGCGGCGGCGGGCGCGCGGCGCGGGCGGCTTTCCCAGCCTTCCCACCCCTCCCAGCCTTCCCAGCCTTCCCAGCCCTCCCAACCGTATGTCGGCATGCCCTCATCCCCCGTGTCGTCCGTGGTCTTGTCCAGTTCTTGCGGGACGGCCGGTTCCTGCGTCAAAGCTTTCACCGGGCCCCCGCAGGCATTTACGCAGAATTCACGCCGGTTGTCGCGCCGTCGGGGCGGTGCTAGCCTCACTCGGGGTCAGTTGGTGATGGCGGGCATGTCGGAAAAACGAGTCAGGCTTCGGATCAGCATGCTCGGTCCCTTCTCGGTCGCGGATGCCGCGGGGACGGATGTCACGCCCAAGGGCGCCAAGAACCAGGCGCTGATGGCGCTGCTGGCGCTCAGCCCCGGCATGACCCGCCCGCGCCGCTGGATCGAGGACAAGCTCTGGAGCACCTTCGGCGCCGAACAGGCCAGTGCCAACCTGCGCCAGGCGCTCAGCAAGCTGCGCGGCGGGCTGGGCGCGGCGGCCGACCTGCTGCAGGCCGACCGCAGCACGATCACGCTGGGCCCCGAGGGCATCTGGGTCGACCTGCTGGATGGCGAGGTGCCCATGGACCCGCGCACCGAGCTGCTGCAGGGCATGGATATCCGCGACCCGGAATTCGAGGACTGGCTGCGCATCGAGCGCCAGGAGCTGCAGAGCCGCATCGCCCGCGCCACCCCGCAACAGGCGAAAGGCGTGCTGATCCATTGCCGCAGCTTCGCCGAGGCGCCCGGGCGTGGCCGCATGGTGGGCGAGGTGCTGGCCAACCAGATCGGCGAGGGCATCGCCGAGCAGGTCCGCGCGTGGCGGCAATCCACCGACAGCACCGATCCCGCGGCCAGCCTGCCCGACAGCGACATCCAGATCGACTGCCAGCTGGTGCGCGAGACGGATGGCCATTCGGTCTACATCAAGTCGGTGCACAAGCCCTCGGCGCGCATCCTCTATTCCAAGCTGCACCACCTGAACCGACTGGAAGACGTGCTGGAAAGCGAGGAGGCCACCGCCAAGACGATCTTCGAGGCGACGGACCAGATCATCGGTAAGCTGCCACAGGCGCTGGACACCACCCGGCCCGAGGCCCGCGCCACCGCGCTGTCGCGGCTGGGCATGTACCGCATGTTCAGCTTCGAGCGTGACGGGCTGCGCGAGGCCTACGGGCTGATGAAACAGGCCCATGACCGCGACGAGAACGGGATCTACCTGGCATGGAGCAGCCTCGTGCGGATGATCCAGCTGACCGAGATGGCCGAGCGCGAGCGCGAAGCGCTGCGCGCCGAGGCCGAAGAGCTGCATTTCAAGGCGATCGAGCTGTCCAACGACAATCCGCTGGTGCACGCGATCCTCAGCCGGGTGCGCGGCATCGTGATGAAGGATCCCGAGGGCTGCTACCAGATGGCCAAGACCGCGGTCGAGGCCAACCCGGCGAGCGCCTATGCCTGGGTCTCCATGGCCGAGGCGCTGATGATGGCGGGCCGCCCGCAGGAGGCGCTGGCGCTGTCGGCCCGGGCGCGCAACATCGCGCGCACATCGCCCTTCAAGCATTGGTGGGATACGGGCCATTGCGTCATCGCCATCGCCTGCAACCGCCCGCAGGACGCCATCGAGGCGGGCGAGGCCGCCGCGCGTGCCGCGCCGTTGTCGCGCCCGGCGCATCGCCACCTTCTGGCGCTCTACGCGCTGGAGGGGCAGCTGGACAAGGCCCGCGCCATCGCCACCAAGCTGGGCAAGATCGAGCCGGGCTTCAGCCTCGACCGGCTGGTCAATGACGAGACCTACCCGGTGCGCACTCTGCGCAAGAAGGGCCTGCTGGAGCCGATCCGGGCACTGCTTTGAGCGCCAGACCGTTCAGCTCAGCCGGTCGAGCAGGTCGCGCGACGGGGTGCCGGTGACCGGCAGCCCCTTGGCCTGCTGGTAGGTGCGGATCGCGGCCTCGGTCTTCTTGCCGATCACCCCGTCATCTGGCCCCGCGTCGAACCCGGCCCGCGTCAGCCCGCGCTGCAGCGCCTTGCGATCCTCCAGCACCAGCCCGTTGCGGTCAGGCCCGAATTGGCCGCGCAGCGGCCCGCCCCCGGCCAGCCGGTCAGCGAGGTAGCCCACGCCCAGACCGTAATTCTCGGACGGGTTGTAGCGCAGGATCATGTCGAAGTTGCGGAAGGTCAGGAAGGCTGGCGTGCTCACCCCCATCGGGGCCAGCACCGCGGCCGGGCCGAAATCGGGCAGATTGCCGCCTTTCGCCGCGCGCACGCCCCGCGCCCGCCAGTCCGCGACCGAGCGCTTGCGGCCCCGGCCCAGCAGGCCCGGGTCGAAGCCGTCGGGCAGGATGACCTCCAGCCCCCAGCCCTGCCCCCGGCGCCAGCCGGCCTCGGCCAGGAAATTGGCCGTCGTGGCGAAGGCGTCGATCGGGTCATCGGTCCAGATGTCGCGCTTGCCGTCGCCGTCGAAATCCACCGCGTGGCGCTGGTAGGCATTGGGGATCAGCTGGGTGTGCCCCATCGCGCCCGCCCAGCTGCCCACCAGCTGCGCGGGACGCGCATCGCCCGATTGCACGATGCGCAGCGCGTCCATCAGGTTGGCCTCGAAGAAGCGGCCCCGGCGCCCCTCCCAGGCCAGGGTCGAGGTGGCCGAGATCACCGGGATGCGGCCGCGTTTGGTGCCGAAATAGCTCTCCAGCCCCCAAATCGCGCCCAGCACGTCGGCGGGCACCCCGTAGCGTTCCGCCACCGCGTCCAGCGCACGGCGCTGCGCGGCAAAGGCGCGCCGGCCGAAGACGACCTTTTCCTCGGGGGCGACGATGGCGAGGTAATCCTCGAGCGAGCGGTTGAACTCGGTCTGGTTGCGGTCGCGCTCGATCACGCCGGGCAGAAAGCCCTGACCCCGGAAGGCCGCATCCAGCGTGGCACGCGTGATGCCCCGCGCCTCGGCCCGGCCCCGGAACGCGGTCACCCAGGCGTCATAGGCCGGGTTCGGCTGTGGCCGCAGCCCGGGTTCGAGCGCGGGATCCGGCCGCGGCACTTGCGGCAGCCCGCGCGTGCCGCCGCATCCGGCGACAAGCGCCGCGATCCCCAGTGAAAATGCCCGCCGATCCAGTGTCATGCCCGCTTCGCTCCTGCTGCCCGGCGCGAGGCTAGCCCAGCCGCGCCCTGCCCCGCAACGCGCCAGTCGCGCCACGCGCGCCCGACCGCCGATGCCGCAAGGCCTGCTGCGCCGGGCAGGGCGAATCCCCCGTCGTCACACGACGCACGGCGCGCGGGGAATGCTTCGATGCCCAAAATTCCGGCGCGCGCGCAACGCATCGGCCCGGTCAGGCTTTTCAATAGCTTACCCATCAGCAGGACCGTGACTGCCCCCGGTGGTGCCCCCGTGCAACAATGAATCCTTGCCAAAACAAATCCCTGATATGTAGCTTTTTTCTGGCAAGCAGGCCCCTTGGGGATCGTGGACGCAACACCCACCCCTCGCTCCCCGCGTCCCGGGCCGCAAGGCGGCCTGCTTGCATCCCCCCGAGGGCCCCTGTGATGTGACAATTTCTCTGCGCGAGGACGCTTGCCGCGGCGCTGCAAATCCGGGATAACGATGCCCGATCAGTGGGATTGCGGGCCCGCCCGGGACATAGTCCTGTACGTCCCGAGGCCCCCGCAGGACTGTCGAGGAGACGAACATGCGCGCACGTATCTACAAGCCGGCCAAGACGGCCATGTCCTCGGGCCAGGGCAAGACCAAGCACTGGATCCTCGAATTCGCCCCGGCCTCCAAACGTCAGGTGGACCCGCTGATGGGCTGGACTTCGTCGAACGACACGCAAAGCCAGGTCCGCCTGCGCTTCGACAGCAAGGAGGCCGCGCAGGCCTATGCCCGTGAACACGGCATCGACGCGCAGGTCTTCGAGCCCAAGAAGCGCAAGGCCAACATCCGCCCCCGCGGCTACGCCGAGAACTTCGCCGTCGACCGCCGCGCAGCATGGACGCATTGAGCCCTGCGCGTACCGTCAGGACCAGAGGCTGACGCGCCAAATTCAGTTAGAGCGATCGTGACGCGCCCGGCCTAGCGGGCGCGTTTTTCATGTGCTGCGCGCCGCCGCGATCAGGGTCTGGGCCATCTGGCGGGCGCGGCGGGCGGCGTCCGGGTGGTTGCGGACGTGGGCGGTGGCGATGGCACCTTCCTTGAGCAGGGCGAGCTGTTCAGCCATGCCGACGGGGTCGGAGAGGCCGGCGTCGCGGCACAACCGCTCAAGATAGTCCACCACGCGTTGCTTGTGCTCCGCGGAAAGCTGGTGGGCCGGGTGGGACTGGTCGGCGAATTCGCTGGCGGCGTTGATGAAGGCGCAGCCTGAAAAGCCCAGTTCCTTGAAGGCCTCGCCGCGAAACCAGGTCTCGAGCGCGTCGAACAGCGCCAGAAGCCGCGCCTCGGGATCGTCCGTGGCCTGCTCGATCTCGGCCTCGAGCCAGGTGCGGAAGCGCTGGTCGCGCAGCTCCAGCGCGGCAAGGATCAGCTCGTCCTTGGAGCGGAAATGCTTGTAGAGCGTCATCTTCGCCACGCCTGATTCGGCGAGAATCCGGTCGATCCCGGTGGCGTTGAAGCCGTTCATGTAAAAAAGTTTCAGCGCGGTTTCGACCAGGTGGTCACGGCGGGTCGTCACGGATTCTGCTCCACGGGTCAGACAGTTCTGTCTACATCCTCACCCACATCCCGCGCCGGCACAATGGCAAGGCTGCGTCCGCACCGGTCACCCTTCGGTGATCGGGGTTTGACATTTATACAGACCTGTCTGTTTTATTGAGGGGACGCAAACCCGCGCCCGACATGAACAAGGACATCACACCCATGACACGCATTGCCCTACCTGCCACCATCGATGACGCACCCGATGCGTCCCGGCCGCTGCTTGAAGCGGTCAAGACCTCGCTCGGCTCGGTGCCGAACCTGTTCCGCATCACCGCCAACAGCCCCGCCGCGCTGGCCGGCTATCTCGAGCTGAACGGCGCGCTGTCCAAGGGCACGCTGCCGGCCGCCACGCGCGAGCGGATCGCGCTGGCGGTCGCGCAGCGCAATGGCTGCGCCTACTGCCTGTCTGCGCACAGCTACATCGCGCAGAACTTGGCCAAGCTGGACGAGGCCGAGATCATGGCCAACCGCAAGGGCGGCTCGACCGATCCCAAGGCGGCCGCCGCCGTGCGCTTTGCCGTGGCCCTTGTCGAGGCGCGCGGCAGCGTCAGCGAGGCCGAACTCTCGGCCGTCAAGCTGGCCGGCTACAGTGACGCCCAAATCGTCGAGATCATCGCCCATGTCGCGCTGAACACGCTGACCAACTACCTCAACGAGGCGCTCGGCACCCCGGTCGACTTCCCCGCCGTGACCCGCGACGTCGCCTGACGCGCGCGCCCCGGGGCGTCCCGGCTGCCTCCCCTGCCGGTCGGGACGCCCCCCTTTCCGAGGAGATCCCCTATGACCCGTCCGCCGATCCCCCCGTTCGACCGCAACAGCGCGGTGCAGAAGGTCCGCCTAGCCGAAGACGCCTGGAACAGTCGCCAGCCTGCGCAGGTCGCGCTGGCCTATACGGCCGACAGCGTATGGCGCAACCGCGCCGAGCAATTCACCGGGCGCGAGGCGATCATCGCCTTCCTGACCCGCAAGTGGGACCGCGAGCATGAGTACCGCCTGATCAAGGAGCTCTGGGCGCAGGAAGGCGCCCGCATCGCAGTGCGGTTTGCCTACGAATATCGCGACGATAGCGGTTCGTGGTTCCGTGCCTATGGCAACGAGAACTGGGAGTTCGCGCCCGACGGGTTGATGCGCCGGCGCATCGCCTCGATCAACGACCTGCCGATCACCGAGGCGGCGCGGCTGATGCACTGGTCGCTGGGGGCCCGGCCCGCGGAGCATCCCGGCCTGACCGCGCTTGGGCTGTAGGAGGACGCCATGGCCAATGCCTATGCAGCGCTCGCCTTCACGCCCGCCGTGCGCGCCGAGCAGGCCGCCCACGGCTCGGTCGGGATCTATGGCCGGGTCCTTGGAAAGGACCGCAATGACGGCGCCCGGCTGGGCCCGCGCGAGGCTGCCTTCCTTGAGGCCCGCGACGGGATCTTCCAGGCCACGGTCGGCGAGACCGGCTGGCCCTATGTCCAGTTCCGTGGCGGCGCGCCGGGGTTCCTGAAGGTGATCGACCCGCAGACCGTCGCCTATGCCGATTACCGCGGCAACCGCCAATATATCAGCACCGGCAACCTGCGCGGCAATGACCGCGTCTCGATCCTCGCCATCGATTTCGCGGCGCGCCGGCGGCTCAAGTTGTTGGGCCGCGCTCGGATCACCGAGGACCCCTCGGTCATCGCGCTGCTGGCGGGGCCTGACACGCCGCCGGCCGAGCGCGCCGTGGTCATCCGCGTGGCGGCGCATGACTGGAACTGCTCGCAGCACATCCCCCTGCGCCGCACCGAGGCCGAGCACGGCGAAGAGATCGCCCGGCTGCGCGCGCGGATTGCCGAACTCGAAGAGACGCTCGGACGCCAGAGCTGACACCCCCCCCCGCGCCGCCCCCGATGCACCGGGGGCGGCGCTTTTCTTTCCGCATCGAATTTCTCGCATCAAATTGGAGCCTGCCATGCCCACCGTGACCGCAGCCTTTGCCCAGGCCATGATCCGCGCCGCCCGGCTGACCCTGACGCCGCAAGGCGATGTCCTGTCCTCGGGGCGCCGAATCGCCCGTCTTGACCCGCGCGGCGACGGGCATGTCGATGACAGCGGGTTCTTCGACCTGATCGCCTGGCTGGCCGCGCATCACCCCGACCGGATCGGTCTGATCGAGCGCTATGCCGGGGAGATCGACCTCGACGACCTGGGCGTGCTGGGGCTGGCGCTGAAGGCTGCACCGACGCTTGGCGCCTCGCTGTCGCGGATGGAGCGCTATTTCCGCCTGCTGACCGATACCGCGGTCTACCGGCTGGACCGTCAGGGGCCCGTGGCGCAGTTCCGGATCGTGGCACGGACCGGCGCGCATCCTGCGCTGGCGCTGCGCAACGAATGCGCGCTGGCCGGGCTGGTCCGCAAGGCCCGCGCCGTTGTCCGGGACGAGTTGGTCGTCTCCTCCGTGTGCTTCCGGCATGGCCCCACGGGCGATCCGGCGGCCCATGCGCGCCTCTTCGGCTGCCCGGTGCAATTCGGCGCGGCGCAGGATGCGCTGATCTTGCCGGCCGCCATGCTTGATGCACCCAACCGGCTGGGCGACCCGGCCCTGTCGGCCTTCCTGACCGGTCACCTGCAGGCCGCGTTCGACGAGGTCGCGCGCCCCGACACGCTGCGCGCCGCGCTGGCGCAGCGCCTGCCCGAGGCGCTCAGCACCGGGATCCCGCCCGCCGCCAGCCTCGCGCGCGAGATGGGGCTGAGCGAGCGCACCTTCTTCCGCCGCCTGTCCGAAGAGGGGACCAGCTATCGCGACGTGGTCCGCGAGGTGCAGATGCAGCTGGCCCGCGAGCTGCTGGAGGGCGCGACGTGCAGCATTGCCGAGGTCGCCTTCCTGACCGGCTTTGCCGAGCAGAGCACTTTCGGCCGGGCCTTCAAGCGCTGGGTCGGGCAGGCCCCGGCACAGTATCGCGCGGCCCATGCCGGGGGCGGGGATGCGCCGGACCTCGCGCTGCTGGCAGGCTCGGCCAAGGCGATGGCAGGCGGGGCCGATACGGTCCGGGCCGGCGCGGTCTAATCTGCTCTCATCACGACGACGCGCCGATCACCAAAGGGCGCTCGGGACCGGGGCCCGCCCCCGACAGCAGACAGAGGAAAGGCGCATGGCCATGGAACTGATCTCGACCTTCACGCGACCGGCCGCCCGGATCCGCCGCGCGCCGCCCCGCCGCATCGCCGGGCCGACCCCGCGGCCCGGCCGGGGCGAGATGCTCTCGCTTCTGATCGCCACCGCGGCCGGCGCGCTGCTGACCGGCGGCATGGCCACGCTGATCATGATGTCGGGCCCGGTCCACGCTTCGCCCACCCAGCCGGCCGAGACCCCGCTCCTGCCCCGGCAGGCGCGGCTGGAGAGCTGGGCAGAGACCCCGGCCGGCCCCAATGCCAGCCGTCCCGGCACGCCGCCGGACGCGCCGTGGCCCGGCCTTCGCGCCCTGTCACTGCCGCCGGTCTGCACCTGCACCCTGCCGGCCCATAACGGCGACTGACCCATTCCCGGGCCGCCCGGCCCGGGTCCCCGAGGACCGCAACCTGTCCCAATCAACGCGGCGCATTAGCGTCCGCGACGGACCCGGCCGTGCCGGATGGACAGGTCTGCCACCCTGGCAGCGCCCGCGCTGTCTCACCCCAGGACCCGACCCCTGACCTGAAGGAGAAAGACCATGCAACATGACGATCACGCCTGCCGCGGCTGCGCTGCCGCACCCGAGCAGGTGAACCTGCCGCGCCGCCGCCTGCTGGCCGGTGCCGCGGCCACCGGGGCCGCCGCCCTGACCGGCGCGCAGGCCGCCGCCGCCACGCCCGAGGCGCGCGCGCAATATGCCGACCCCGAGACTCCCGGCCTGCCGGCCATCGACATGGAGATCGACCCCGCGCGCACCGCGCTGGTCGTGGTCGACCCGCAGGTCGACTTCCTCGACGAGGGCGGCGTGGCCTGGGGTGTCGTCGGCGAAAGCGTCAGCGAACAGGGCGTCGTCGACAATCTCGAGCGGCTGTTCATCGCGGCCAAGGCCACCGGCATGCCGGTCGTCGTCTCGCCGCATTACTACTATCCGCAGGACCACAAGTGGCAGTTCGAGGGCACGCTCGAACGCGTCATGCACGGGATCCACATGTTCGACCGCAACGGTCCGCTGAACCTCGAGGGGTTCGAGGGCTCGGGCGCCGACTGGATGCCGCAATACAAGAAGTACATCGAGGATGGCGAGACCATCGTCTGCTCGCCCCACAAGGTCTACGGCCCCGAGCAGAACGACCTGGTGCTGCAGCTGCGCAAGATCGGCATCGACAAGGTCATCTTGGCCGGCATGTCGGCCAATCTCTGCGTCGAAAGCCACATGCGCGAGCTGCTGGAGACCGGCTTCGAGGTCGCCGTGGTGCGCGATGCGACCGCGGGCGCGAAGGTGCCCGAAGGCGATGGCTATCTCGCTGCGCTCATCAACTTCCGCATGATCGCCAATGCCGTCTGGTGGACGGACGAGGCCGTCACCCGGATCACGCGCGGCGCCTGACGGCCCCGTGCACCCAGACCACCCAACCCCGACCTGAAAGGACTGAAATCATGACCAGACTGACCCTGACCGCCGCCCTCTCTGCCGCCCTGATCGCACTGGCCCCGGCCGCCTTTGCCGCGGACGAGCACAACGTGAACAACGGGCTGACCATGGGCGGCCACCCGCTGGGCCTGCACGGGTTCGACCCCGTCTCGATGTTCGAGGCCGACGCGCCGCAGATCGGCGACTCGCAGTTCATCTCGGCACATGAGGGCGTGGACTACTACTTCGCCACGGCCGAAACCAAGGCCGCCTTCGATGCCGACCCGGCGGCGATGCTGCCCCAGTTCGGCGGCTTCTGCGCCTTCGGCGTCTATGCCGGCAAGAAGCTGGACGGCGACGTGCGCTATGCCGACATCGTCGACGGCAAGCTCTACCTCTTCGTCAACCGCGCGATCTTCGACAAGTATCTCGAGGACCCCGAGACGATCATCTCCGGCGCCTTCGACAAATGGCCCGAGATCCGCTCGACCCCCATCGGCGACCTCTGAGCCTCTCCGGACGAGCCGCGCCCGACCGCGCGGCTCGTTTGCCTGCCGGCGGGGCAGACCGTCATGGGAGCAATGACGGCGCCGGTCGTAACGATTTTATGCAAATCCAGACAGTTAAAACCCTCTCCTTTTGTCGACCTGCCGCCGGACCGGCGTCACTTTTCCGCCCGAATGCGAGGGCCTTTCTGGGGTGGCGCAGAGGCGTGACCCGGGGGCCCGAGGAACAGGAGGCGGCACATCATGGACGAGGCGTTGGTCTCCAATCCCGAACCGGTGGGAGACGAGCTGCCGCCGGGCACGGTGCTCTGCCAGGGGCAATACACGGTGCAGCGCTACCTGAATGCCGGCGGGTTCGGGATCACCTATCTGGCGCATGACAGCCTTGGCCGGAAGGTGGTCATCAAGGAATGTTTCCCGGGCGCCATGTGCTGTCGCACGCGCGGGACGGTGCGGCTGCGCTCGGCCTCGCACGGGATGGATTTTGACCGCGTGGTCGCCCTGTTCGAGCGCGAGGCCCGCGCGCTGGCGCAGCTGAACCACCCCAATATCGTGGGCGTGCACCAGATCTTTACCGATAACGGCACAGCCTACATGGCAATGGATTTCGTCGACGGGCCCGACCTGTTCGACCTGCTCGAGACGCGGCCCGAGATGTTCGCGCCCGAGGAGGTGGAACGCATTCTGCGCCACCTTCTGGGGGCGCTCTCCTACGTGCATGGCAACGGGATGCTGCATCGCGACATCTCGCCCGACAACATCCTGCTGGCGCCCGGCAGCATGCCGGTGCTGATCGATTTCGGGGCGGCTCGCGAACGGGCGGTGCGCGCGACGCGGGTGCTGTCGCGGATCCACACGGTCAAGGACGGGTATTCGCCGCAGGAATTCTACCTCGCCGGCAGCTCGCAGCAGAAATCCAGCGATCTCTATGCCTTGGCCGCCACGATGTATCACCTGATCACCGGGCGGGCGCCAACCAACAGCAATGCGCGGCTGGCCGCCGTGGCGCAGGACATGCCCGACCCGTTCGTGCCGCTGACCGGGCAGGTTCAGGGCTATGACGAGGCTTTCCTGGCCGCGATCGACCGCAGCCTTGCGCTGTTTGCCAAGGACCGGCTGGCCACCGCCGATGACTGGCTGGACGCGATCTCGGCCCCCTCCGCGGCGGTCGGGAACGGGCTGAGCGCCGAGATGCAGCGCCGCATCTCGGAGATCGTGAGCGAGACTTCCGCCCATGTGCAGGACAGCGGTCCGGCACCTGCCCCGGCGCGACCCGCCGCCCCCGATCCGGTCGCGGCGCAGCGCGCGGCCGAACAGGCCTACTGGGCGCGGGTCAACCGCGAGCTCGAGGAGCTGCGCAGCGAGATCGACCGCGACCAAGCCCGGCAGCGCCAGCAGGCGCTGGAAGAGGCGCGCAACCGTGCCGGCACGCGCGCCCCCGCGCAGGCCGCGCCCCACCCGGCCGGCATGCTGGGCTGGGTCCGCACCCTGTTTGCCGGGCGCAGCCCCCGGACCACGCCGGGCGCCCTGAACCCCGTGAAGGAGTGACCATGTCCAGTTTCCGAAGCATCATTGCCCGCCGCCGCCCCGCCCCGCAGGACAGCGCCCCTGCGCCCGAGACCGAGGAGGAGACCGTGCCGCCGCTGGACGAGCTGCTCTCGGCCGCGGATCGGCCGGCCCATACGCGGCTGCTCGATGCGCCGCCGCCCCCGCCGGAGCTGCCACGCTGGGAGCTCGAGCCGCCCCGCCCCACCATGGGCGAGGCGCAGCTGAAGGCACCGGCCGAGGAACCGGACCCGACCCCCGCCGCCCGGATCTGGGATCTTGCCCCCGACAGCGATCCGGTGCCGCGCGTCGCCCCCGACATGTCCTTCGAGCCCGACGCGCCCATGCCGCGCGCCGACATGCCGGACGAACCGCCGCTGCGGACACCCGCCACGGATCCCGTGCGGCACGTCCCGGACATGCCGGCAGAGCCCGCCCCCGCCCTGCAGACCCGCATGCCGGCCGCCGCACGAGGCGGGCGGGTGAAGACACGGCTTCTGGGCTTTCATGCCGATGACGAGGGGCCGGGTGTCTTCGACGGCACGCCGGCCCCCGCGGCACGGCTGGACGTGACCTGCCCGGTGGGCTGGGTGGTGATCGTGGACGGGCCCGGGCGTGGCACCTGCTTTGCCCTGTCGGCCGGGCTGTCGACGCTGGGGCGGGACGCCTCGCAGACCATCGCGCTGGATTTCGGTGATGACTGCATCTCTCGCGATACCCATGCCTCGATCGCTTATGACGAGGAGGAGAACTCGATCCTGATCGGCCATGGCGGCAAGTCCAACCTCGTTCGGGTGAACGGCAAGCCGCTGGTCTCCTCGGCCGAGCTGCATTCGGGTGACGAGTTCCGGATCGGCAAGACCACCTGCCGGTTCGTCGCGCTCTGCGGCCCGGATTTCAGCTGGACCACCCCCGATGACGGGCCGGGCGACCGTGCCTGACCCGCTGGCAGACGTGGCCTCGGCCATCGCGCTGGGGCGGCGCGACCGGCAGGAGGATGCCGTGCTCGTCCAGTTTCCCGATGGTGGCGACGGAGGGTTCGCCGTGCTGGCCGACGGGATGGGCGGGCATGACGATGGCGACCTGGCCGCGCAGGTCATCGTCTCGCAGGTCTTTGCCGCCTTCAGCCTGACCGGGCGCTCCGACACGACGCCCGGGCCGCCCCTGCCCGACCGGCTGCGCCACGCGGTGCGCACGGCCAATCGCGGCTTGCGCGACCATGTCGAGGCCGGTTTGGGTCAGGTCGGGATGGGCGGCACGGTGATCCTCAGCGTGGTGCAGGGGGATGCGCTCAGCTGGATCTCGGTGGGTGATTCCGGCCTCTGGCTGTTCCGCGACGGGCGGCTGGTGCGCCTGAACGAGGTGCATTCGCTGGCGCCCCAGATCGACCTGATGGTGCAGCGCGGCGAGATGGATGCCGACACCGCGCGCCGCCATCCCCAGCGCGGCTGCCTGACCTCGGCACTGGTCGGCGCGGATATCCAGCGCGTCGACTGCCCGGCCAAGCCCTTTGCCCTGCGCCCCGGCGATATCGTGCTGATGGCCAGCGACGGGATCGAGGTGCTGCCCGAGGCGCAACTGGCGCGCCTGCTGCGGCGCCATCGCCGCGCACCCAGCCAGCGCATCGCGGCCGAGCTGATGCAGGCCGTGCACGCGGCGGCGGCCGAGGACCAGGACAATGTCTCGCTGATCGTCATCAAGCCCGGACTGGCTGCGCGTGCGCCAGTCCTGCCGCGGCTGTCGGACCTGTGCGGCACGGCGCTTTCGGGCCTGCTGCACCGGGGTGCAGCGGTGCTGACGGGGCGGTCAGCGCTATGACCGACGCGGCGCCCATCCTCGACGCGCTGCGGCAGCTGGAGGGCGGCGGGCTGCCGGCCCGCGCCGCGCGCCGCGCGCGGACGCTGGTTGCACGGCTGGGCGCCCCGGTGCGGATCGCGTTGTTCGGCCTGCCGGGCAGCGGCAAGGCGGCCGTGCTGAATGCGCTGGCCGGGGCCGAGGTGCTGCCACCGCAGGGACCGGGCGCGCCGCTGCTGCTGCGTCACGCAGGCCAGCCCGGGTTGCAGCTGACCGGACCGGACGGGCAGATCCGTAACGCCCCGGCGACCACCCCGCTGGAGCTGCCGCCGGACACGCTCTTTGCCGAGCTGGGTCTGCCGCTGGCGGCGCTGGAGCGCTTCACCCTGCTGGACGTGGTCACCGATGGCGCGCCCGATGACATGGCCGCGGGGCTGGGCTGGGCCGCCGCGCGCTGCGACATGGCGATCTGGTGCACCCGGCGCTGGACGGCGCTCGAGCGTGACATCTGGTGGGCGGCCCCGCATCACCTGCAGACCCATGCGCTGCTGGCCGCGACCGAAGGGGCGGAGGCGCTGGAGGCGCCCGCACGGGATCCGGCGGGGCAGCCGCTGCCGCTCTGCCCACTGGCGCGGACCGACACGGGCGCGGGGCTGACCGCCGAGGCCGCGGCGCGGCTTGCAATGCAGGTCGCGGCGATGATCGACGAGGCGCGCGGCGCCGACATGGATGCGGCAGCCGTCCTATTGGCGCAATTTCCACCGCCCGAAGCGACGGGCCGGCCAGAGGTCGACCCGACGCCTCCGCCAGCGTCCGCCGTTCCGGTCGAGCCACCCGTGCCGCCCGAGGCGCGCGCCGTGCTGGCGCGGCTTTTCCAGCAGTTGCGGCAGGGCGCCGAGGACCTCGCGCGCGAGGATGGCGAAAGCCTGCCCCACGCGCTGCCGGGGCTGCTCGACGGGCTGCGCGACATGGCCGAGGCCGAACATTCCTTCGCCGCCACTTGGCCCGACCTGGACGCGGCGCTGTCCGAGGCATCCGAGCTGGCCCTGCTGATGCAGATCGAGGCCCGCCCGGAACAGGCGGTCGAAGGGGCGCTGCTGCTGGCCCAGCTGCGCCGAGAGATGGAAACCGAGCTGGCCGCCTGACACCGGCCGCAGGAGCAACGAGATGCAGACCGACAAGACCCGTTCCAACGCGCTTCTTGAGACCACCTTTGCCGGGTTCGCCCCGCTGGCTGCGCAGCTGGCCGCGCTGGACACGCGCCTGGCCGAAGCCGCCGGCTCGCCGGTTCCGGCCATCGCCGACAAGGCCCGGCAGCTGCGCCGCAAGCTGGCCGCGTTCGAGCCGGGCGTAACCATGATCGGGCAGGTCAAGGCCGGCAAGACCACGCTGGTCAACGCCATGACCGGCTGGCGCGACCTGCTGCCGGCGGATGTGAACCCCTGGACCTCGGTCGTGACCTCGCTGCACCTGCGCCCGGGCGACCGGCGCGCCACGCAGAACGCCTCCTTCACCTTTTTCACCGAGGAGGAATGGGGCCACCTAGTGCATCGCGGCGGCCGCATGGGCGAGCTGGCGAACCGGGCCGGGGCCGAGGACGAGCTGGACAAGGTGCGCGCCCAGCTGGAGGAGATGCGCCGCAAGTCGCGCGAGCGGCTGGGCCGGCGCTTCGAGCTGCTGCTGGGCCAGTCGCATGATTACGACCGTTTCGATGCGGCGCTGGTCGAACGCTATGTCTGCCTCGGCGACGATTTCTGGGACGCGCAGAACGCCGATCCCGATCGCGGCCGCTTTGCCGACATCACGCGCACGGCGGATCTGTGGCTGAGCCAGCCGGACCTGCCTTTGCGCCTCTGCCTGCGCGACACGCCCGGGGTCAACGACACCTTCATGATCCGCGAGCAGATCACGCTGAACGCGCTGCGCGGCAGCCGGCTCTGCGTCATGGTGCTGGCCGCGACGCAGGCGCTGACCTCGGTCGATCTGGCGCTGATCCGCATGATCTCGAATGTCGAGGCGCGCGACGTGATCATCTTTGTTAACCGCATCGACGAGCTGGCCGATCCCGCGCGCGACGTGCCCGAGATCCGCGCCAGCATCGAGACCACGCTGCGCGCCCATGGCATGCCCGAGGGGGTCGAGATCCTGTTCGGCTGTGGCGTCTGGGCGCATGAGGCGGTGACCGGCGCGATCGAGAATCTCGGCCGCGACAGCGCCGAGGCGTTGCTGCACTGGGCCGAGGCGCGGAACGACCCCGCCAACCCCTTTGCCTCGGTCCCCGAGATGGTCTGGCACCTGTCGGGCCTGCATGCCCTCGGCCGCGCCATCGCCGCGCGGATCGAGGCCGGGGCCGGCGCGCAGATCCTGCGCGAGATCACAGCCGAGCTCGACAATCTCGACCAGAGCGCTGCCGCCGCCCTCAGCCTGTCGGCGCAGGACGGGCTGGCCGGTGCCCCCTGCCGCATGGAGCGCGAGACGCTGGTCGCGGCGCTGGACGGGATCGAGGCCCGCGCCCGCGAGGGGCTGGCGACCGGGCTGACCATGGCGCAGCGTGCGCTGGTCGAGCGGATCGAGAAATCGCGCCAGACCTTCGTCGGACGCGCCACCGCCGCCGTGATCGCGCATCTCGAGAATTACGGCGAGCTGGAACAGTGGAGCTATGATCCCTGCGGCCTGCGCGTTCTGCTGCGGTCGAGCTTTCAACGCCATGTCCGCGGCGTCACCCGCCTTGGCGAGGACGCGCTGAGCGGCGCCGCGCAGGAGATCGCCGCGCTCTATGCCGAGGCGTTTGCCCTGAGCCTGCCGCCGCTGCAGGCGCCGCCGGTGCCGCAGGCCGATCCGCCCATCGTGCTGGGCCAGACCATCGCGCTGGACCTGCGCGCCTCGTGGTGGACGCGGTTCTGGCGCCGGCGCCGGGGCTACAAGGCCTGCACCGAGGATTTCGCCCGCCTGATCGAGCAGGAGACCCAACCGATCCTGAATGCCCTGCTCTCGGAGAATGCCGCGCGGTTCGAGGCGGATGTGGCCGACACGCTGGCCACCTTCCTCGCCGCCAACCGCCGGATCCTCCTCGACCTCGCCGATGGCGTGCCGCCCGCTGCCGAGACGCTATTGCCGACACGACCCAACCTGGAGGCCACCGCATGACCACGCATGACACCGCGGCGCAAAGCGCCCCGACCCGCCGGCCGCGCATCGCGCTGATGGGCGAATTCAGCGCCGGCAAGAGCACGCTGGCCAACCTGCTGTTGGGGCAGGATGTCTCGCCGGTCAAGGTGACCGCGACGCAGCTGCCGCCGGTCTGGTACGCGCACGGCCCCCGCGCGCTGCACCGCGTCGACAATTCCGGCACCGAAGAGCCGATCCCGCCCGAGGCGCTGGATGGCATCTCGCATCGCGAGACGCAGGCCGTGCGGATCCGGCTGGAGACCGAGGTGCTGGAGTTCTGCGACCTGATCGACATGCCGGGCACGGCTGATCCGAACATGCCGCAAGCGGTCTGGGACCGGATGCTGGGTCGCGTCGATGGCGTGGTCTGGTGCACGCCCGCAACGCAGGCCTGGCGGCAATCCGAAGCCGCCCTGTGGGAACAGGTGCCGCACCGGTTGTACGCGCGCAGCCTGCTGCTCATCACCCGCATGGACAAGCTGCACGCGCCGGGCGACCGTGACCGCGTGCTGGCCCGCCTGCGCCGCGAGACCGACGGGCTGTTCACCCGGGTCCTGCCGATCTCGCTGACCGAGGCGATTGCCGATCCCGACAATCCCGACACGCTGAAGGCCAGCGGCGCCGACCTGTTCGTCGAGAGCCTGGTCGAACTGGTCGAATCGCTGGGCCAGCCCCCGGCAGGCGAGGCGAATGACGGGTTCGAGCCGATCACCCCAGCCGCGCCCCTGGCCCGGCCCGAGCCGGTCGCCACGCCGGGCGTGGTACCGCGGCGCGTCGTCCCCCGGCGCATCCGGGCCCGCCCGCGCCCCGAGGGCGTGACCGGCCGGGCTTAACGCGCTCTTAGAGGTGCATGGTCCAGAACAATGGGGACCTTGTCCCGGACCCCAGATGGCTTTCGACACCCTTGCCGCGCTCAGAACCGAATTCGACAGTTGCGAACGCGTGCTCTTCGTGGATCTCTCCACACGGACTGTGCTGGCATGGGACGGGGCTGTGAAGCTGCCGCAGGAACGGCTCGACGCGCTCTGCCACCTGGCGACGGCGACGCTGGGCATCGGTGGGATCGGCGCGGGGCCCGGCTGCCAACAGGCCGTGGTGGCCGGGGCCACGGGCTGTCACATCCTGCGGAGGGTCGCCCCCGGCGCGGATGAGGCGCTGTGCTGCACGCTGGCCCCCGGGGCCGCGGTGGGGGCGATCCTGCCGCGCATGGCGCAGCTCTGCGAGACCCTATCGGGCCCCGCCTCCCGGCGGCAGGCGTAATGGCGGGCCCGGCCGCACTGCGCGCCGCCCTTGATCGGGCCGCCGCCCATGGCGTCACGCGGCCCGGGTGCCCGCTGACCGGTGCCGCGACGGCACGGCGTTTTCTCTGCACCCAGATCGAGATGACCCGCCTGCCGCGACGGCTGACCTTCCTCATGGATGACGTCCCGCGATTATGGTGCGACGTGGCCGGCGGGCGCCTGCTGGCCTTCGGCACGCCCGAGGATGACAGGACCGCCTCACGGTTGGACGATCCCGAGGCGGTGTCACAACTGTCCGAGGCCTTGCAGGATCTTGCCGGGCGTCTGGATCGGGCCGCCAAGGGGGCCAATCGGATCACCCTGCGCACCGCTCCCCTGCCCGCGCCGGCCCCGACCGCGTCAGGCGTGCCCGCCGAACGGGTGGCGCAGGCGCTGGGGCTTTCGCTCGTGCCGCTTCAGCCCGAAGAATTTCTCGACCTGTTCCTGCAACAGGCTGGCCCGGCCCTCCGGGCTGCAGCGCAGCTGTCCGAAGACATGCTCTATCCCCTGACCGAGGAGGGGACGGAGATGGAGTACCTGGCCGAGATGATCGAAACGGTGCTTCCGGATCTCGACACATTGCCCGACGGCCCCGGCCTGCCCCGCGCCGGGGATCGCCTGCTCATCCTGTCGCCCGAGGGTGCCGACCTGCTGCTGCAACTGTCCTGCAGCGGCGCGCAGGTCTTTGCCCTCGCCCAGCCGGGCAGCGAGATGCTCCTGCTCGACTCCTGGCACAGGGCGCGGGAACCGACATGACCCGCCTACGCCGCGTCCAGCTGGTCGGCCAAGTCCTCCAGATCGGCCGCGATCCAGGTCCAGTTGCTGTCGGCCGCCAGGTCCGTGCACTGCCCCGGCCCGTGCTCCGTCGGGCGCGGCAGGAAGGCCGTCTTCAACCCGCAGGCACGCGCCGCATGCAGATCATCGTTATGCGCCGCAACCATGCAGACCTCCTCCGGTGCGAGCCCCAGCAGATCCACCGTGCGCAAATAGCTGGCGGGATCGGGCTTGTAGGCCGCCACGACCTCGGCCCCAAGGATCGCGTCCCAAGGCAGACCCGCCCGTTTCGCCATGTTGAGCAGCAGCGCCACGTTGCCATTGGACAGCGGCGCGATGATGTGATCTTGCCGCAGGCGCTTCAGGCCCGGAACTGCATCCGGCCATGGGTCGAGCCGGTGCCACGCGCGGTTCAGCTCGTCCAGATCGACCGAGTCCAAGCGCCGAGCCTCGATATCAAACGCGGCCAGCGTGGCGTCCAGGTTCTCGCGATGCAACACGTCCAGCCGCACGAAGGGCCGCCGCCCGGCGCGCACCTCCTCCATGGCCGGCTGGTACCGCGCCCGCCACGCATCGGCGAAAGCCGCGGGATCGACATCGGTGATACCGTGCCGCGCGCAGAACGTCGCGACCTCGCGGGCGACCCCGCCACGCCAGTCCACCACAGTCCCGAACACGTCGAACAAGAGCGCTTTCATCCACGGCCTCCGTCATTGCAACAGCGCAAGCTTGCCAGCGACAGCACGGCCCGGCCAGCCCTGTCTCAGGCCGCGGCCAAGGCTTGTCGCAGCGCATCTTCGTCCAGAGTCATCCCGGAGAAATGCCGCCACGCATGCACGCCCTGGTAGAAGAACAGCTCATAGCCGGGCAGCACGGCCAGACCCGCCGCCGCGGCATCGCGTAGGAAGGGCGTCTCGACAGGCGTATAGACCGCGTCGAAGACCCACCGCGCACCCGCCATCTCATCGCGCGCCACGGGCGTTCCCCCGATCCCGACCATGCCCAAAGGCGTGCCGTTCAACAGCCCGTCCGCCCCCTGCGTGGCCTGCGCCACCCCGGAGGCCACCGTCACCTGCCGCGCCGGGTCCGCCTGCAAAAGGTCCCGCGCCAGCCCGTGCGCCTTCGCCATGTCTCGGTCGAACAGCCGGATCTCCTCTGCCCCGAGCGCGAGCAGGGCAAAGGCCAGGGCCCGCCCGACACCTCCACAACCGATCAGCGCACAGCGCCCGGGCGGCTCGGTCCCGAGCGTCGCGCGATAGGCTGCCATGAACCCGGTGTAATCCGTGTTCTCCCCCACCATGCCGCTTGCGCCGAACATCACCGTGTTGACCGCCCCGATGGCCCGGACTTGCGGATCGGCGATGGTGACACGCTGGGCAACCTGCTCCTTGTAGGGATAGGTCACGTTCACCCCGCGATAGCCCGCCGCCGCGCACTCCCGCAGGATCTGCTCGACCGGCTTGCCCAGCTCCGCCGGAACCAGCCGGTCATAGCGCACCTCCACCCCGACCTGCGCCCCCGCCAACCGGTGCAACACGGGCGCCCGCGACGCCGCGATATTGTCCCCGATCAGGCCAAGCAGAAGATCCGTCATGGTCATGCCCCGTGGTTGCGTGTCGCAGAGAGCCCAGCGCGCGCCCTCACACAAGCCGGATCGTGCCTGGAGTCAAGCGGCGCGGCGGCATGGCCCCTGAGCGTCCCTGTCCCCACCGACAGGAAAGGCCCCCGCACGCCAGTACGGGGGCCTGTTGTCGCCGGCGGCGGCTTCCCGCGCCAAGCGCTGCCGTCAGCGCGACGGCAGGTAGTAGTGGTCGTAGGGGTTGTCCGGGTAGTCGCGGCGCAGGGCGACCTCGTTCTGCCCCACGTCCTGCAGGAAGCAGGTGCCCGGGCCGCGTTCGTAATCGACTGTCTTGCACCAGGGGCGGTTGCGGCATTCCTGCTGGCAGGTCGCCAGCGAGACCGAGTCCAGCGTCTCGCGGTTATGGCCCGGGATGCCGGCATTCAGCACCTGCCGGAACTCGCGCGAGACGAGGCAGGAATTGACGTGGCGCGGATCCCCGGGCAGGTAGAAGGGCCGTGCGTCGGTCGCCGTGCAGGCGATCTGGCAGGTCTTGATCACCACCGGCTCGCCTTCGACGCTGGTGGTCACCACCCACTGCCAGACCGTGTGGATGTTGTACTGCGTGGTGTCTGTCTTGGTCGCGCAGACATCCGTGAAGCCGTTCTGACGGGTGCGCACGATGCTGGACGCCTCCACATGGCCGGTTTCGAGCCCCGCGGTCACCGTGGTCTTGTTGCTCAGCGAGCCGCCCTTGGGCAGCGGCGCCTCGACCCCGCTTTCGACCGCGATGGACAGCGAGGCGGTCACTGAATTGCTCCACTCCTCGGACTCGCTGCGCCCGATGGTCAGGGACCGCTCGATACGGCTTTCGCAGCTTTGCGCGCCGGAACAGGCCCGCTCCCAGGTGCCGCGGGGTGTCTCGATCCGGTTGGGCAAGTTGGCGCGGAACGCGTCATAATCGAGGCGCTCGACGGTCACCTCGGTCAGCCGGTCGCCCTCGTCATCGGCCAACCAGCGCTTGATGGGAAAGACGATGAATTCCGAATGCACCGGGTCAAAGACATGGACCGCATCGACATGCCATCCCGGCCTGGGCCCGGAATTGTCATGTTCCAACTTGATGCGCTCGAGAAAACCGATGTCCTCGGTCAGGGACACCTGGTAGATGCCCATGGTCTGCTGTTCGAAATCGTTGCCGCTGTTGTCCAGCGGCACGGGCGCCTTCACGCCGCGCGGCGAGCGGGTGCCGTAGAATGTGATGTTGACCTCGGCATCCGTGCCGGCGCCTGCGATGTCACTGGTGAATACGTGAACCTGATAGGTCTCGGTGGTCTGCGCCTGGGCGATCGCCGGGCCGAAGGCCGCCAATGCGGACACGAGTACCAGCGTGCGGGCGCACCGCATCATGCCGCGCGTCAAATCTGAAAAATTCAAGTGATCTCTCCCCGTGAAAATGATGCGGGGCCCGCCCGGAGCCGGCACTTGCCGCAGGGGAAGCTTGCCCGGATGGGAGGCCATCCGGCAAGGCTGCATTTCCTGACCCGGGGCGGATCGGCTCACGATCCCGTGATCGGGTGCCTGTTGATCACCCGTCACACCAGGCCGCCCGGCGCGGCGGCCAGCGTCACGATGGCCTGCTTGAGGGACGCGGCGATGGGCGTGTCGGCCTGGCCGAACCGCGTCATCAGGCCGATCGGGCGCATCACTTCGGGGGCCGACAGCGCCCGCCAGCGGACAGGGCCGCCATGGGGATCGCCCAGCGCGATGCGCGGCAGCGGCGCCAGACCGATGCCGCGTGCGACCAGCTCCAGCGCCGTGGTCGTGCGCCCGACCTCGCAGGACCAGCGCAGGGGGCTCTGTCCGCGCGCCAGCGCCTCGTCGATCAGCAGCCGGTTGCCGGTGCCGCGGGCGGGCAGGATCAGCGGCAGCCCGCGCAGGTCGGACCAGCGCAGGGTCTCGCGCGCCAACAGCGGGTGACCCGAGGGCAGCGCCAGCCCGATGGGATCGTCGAGCAGCGGCGTGAACTCGGTCACCGGCTCCAGCATCGGGATCGAGCCGATGCCGAAATCGGCCTCGCCCTCGGCCACGGTCTCGGCCACCTCGTTGGCGGCCAGGTCGATCAGGCGCAGCCGCGGCGCATGCCCCTCGGCCCGCAACTGCTCGACCGCGGGCGCGACCAGCGCACCGATCACCGTGGGGATCGCGGCCACCGTCACGGTCTGGGCGCGCTGGTGGGCGAAGGCCGCGCTTTCATCCCGCATGGCGCGCATGGTTTCCTGGGTGTCCTGCAGGATCGCCTCGGCCCGCAGCTTCAGCCGCTTGGCTGCCAGCGTCGGGCGCACCTCGCGCGTGGTCCGGTCGAAGAGCCGCGTGCCCAGCGCCTCCTCGAGCTTGCGCACCCGCCGCGTGACCGAGGTCTGCGACAGCGCCAACTGCCCGGCCGCCCGGTGAAAGGAGCGGGTCTCGAACACGGCCAGAAAAGCTTCGAGATCGTGGAAATCGAAATTGATGCGCATTCCGCATCAGTTTCAGAAAAACCTGCATTGGTCAAATCGCGCCCCGCTTGCTATCCGGGAAGCGGAGACGTGGAGGCCAGAATGACGACAGATCCGGATATCGTGGTGATCGGCGGTGGCAATGCCGCGCTCTGCGCCGCCATTGAGGCGGCCGAGGCCGGGGCGCGCGTGCGCATCCTCGAAGCCGCGCCCAAGCCCTACCGGGGCGGCAATTCGCGCCACACCCGGAACTTCCGCTGCATGCATCACGGCCCGCTCGGCCCGCTGGTCGACAGCTATACCGAGGAGGAATATTTCGCCGACCTGATGAAGGTCACCGGCGGCGAGACCGACGAGGATCTCGCGCGGCTGGCGATCCGCGCCTCCGAGGACTGCCTGCCCTGGATGGAGTCGCATGGCGTGCGATTCCAGCCCTCGCTCTCGGGCACTCTGTCGCTGGCGCGGACCAACGCCTTCTTCCTGGGCGGCGGCAAGGGGCTGGTCAACGCCTATTACCGAACGGCCGAGGCGCTGGGGGTCGAGGTGCTCTACGAGGCCGAGGTCACGCATCTCGAGCGCGAGGATGACCGCATCACCTGGCTGGACTACACGCATGAGGGCCAAAGCCACCGCCTGTCGCCCAAATCCGTGGTCGTCGCCGCGGGCGGGTTCCAGGCCGACACGGACTGGCTGGCCCGCGCCTGGGGGCCGGCGGCCAAGAACTTCCTGATCCGTGGCACGCCCTACAATCGCGGCGTCGTGCTGGCCGACCTGCTGGACCAGGGGGTCGAGCAGGTGGGTGACCCGACGCAATGCCACGCCGTGGCCATCGACGGGCGCGCGCCCAAGTTCGACGGCGGCATCGTCACGCGGCTGGACTGCGTGCCCTTCTCGATCGTGGTGAACAAGGAGGCCGAGCGCTTCTACGACGAGGGCGAGGATGTCTGGCCCAAGCGCTACGCGATCTGGGGCCGGCTGGTGGCCGCGCAGCCCGACCAGGTGGGCTATGTCATCATCGATTCCAAGTCGCTGAAGCTGTTCATGCCCTCGGTCTTCCCGCCGATCGAGGCCGACACGCTGGAGGAGTTGGCCGGGAAGATGGGCCTGCCGCCCGACAAGCTGCGCGCCACGGTCGAGGGGTTCAACGCCGCCTGCGGCGATACGAGCGGCTTTCACCCGACCGAGCTGGACGGGGTGGCCACGACCGGGCTGACCCCGCCCAAGACCAATTGGGCCCGCCCCATCAACCAGCCGCCGTTCTACGGCTATTCGCTGCGCACCGGCGTGACCTTCACCTATCTCGGGCTCAAGGTCGACGCGCGGGCGCAGTGCACCGCCGGCAACCGACCGGTGTCCAACCTCTGGGCCGCGGGCGAGACCATGGCCGGCTCGATCCTGGGCCAGGGCTATCTTGCCGGGTTCGGCATGACCATCGGGACCGTCTTCGGTCGCATCGCAGGCAAGGAGGCCGCCGCCCATGCAAACGCAACCTGACCTGATCGCCGAGGCCCGCCGCCAGGCCGAGATCTGCAATGCCTGCCGCTATTGCGAGGGCTATTGCTCGGTTTTCCCGGCGCTGCATGCCGAGCGCGCCTTCTCGGATGGCGACATCACGCAGCTGGCGAACCTTTGCCACAACTGCCGCGGCTGCTATTACGCCTGCCAGTACACCGCCCCGCACGAGTTCGACCTGAACCTGCCCCGCGCCCTGGCCGAGGTGCGGCAGGACAGCTGGAAGGCGCTGGCCTGGCCGCGCGGCTTCGCGGCGCTGTTCGACCGCGCCGGCGTGGCCATCGCCGCCGGGCTGGTGCTGGGCTTCGCGGTTCTTTTCGCACTGGCGCAGGCGGTCCGGCCCACCGGCGGCGAGGGGTTCTACGCTTACATGTCGCACGGGCTGATGGTCGCGATCTTCACCCCCGCCTTCCTTCTGCCGCTGGCCGCGCTGGCCGTGTCGCTGCGGGGCTACTGGCGCACCGTGGAGGGCGGGGCGCTGCGCCTGTCCGATATCGCGGCGGCCTGTCGCTCGGCCGGGCGGATGAAGAATCTCGACGGCGGGCATGGCGATGGCTGCAATTTCGAGGACGAGGACCGCTTCACCCATGCGCGGCGCCATTTCCACCAGGCCACGCTTTACGGCTTCCTGCTCTGCTTCGCCTCGACCTCCAGCGGGACGATCCTGCATTACGGCTTCGGGCTGGAAGCGCCCTACGCCTGGTACAGCCTGCCCAAGCTCTTGGGCGTGCCGGGCGGGATCCTTCTGTGCCTCGGCACCGGCGGCCTCGCCTGGCTCAAGACCAAGGCCGATCCAGACCTGGGCGCGCGTGCGGCCTGGGGTGGCGAGATGGCCTTTGTCCTGCTGCTCTTTGCCGTGGGGGCCAGCGGGCTGATCCTCTATGCCGCCACAGGCCTTGCCGCCGTCGGCTGGCTGCTGCCGCTTCATCTGGGCACGGTGCTGACCCTGTTCCTGCTCACGCCATATTCCAAGATGGCGCATGGCTTCTACCGCATGGCCGCCCTGACCCGCGACGCCGCCCGCAAGCGCGAGGCCGCCGCCTGAGTATCCCTCACGCCGGGTAGACCAGCCGACCGCGCGGGGTGTCGACGGTGCCGAAGGCGGTGTCAAAGAGCGCGCCCAGGGTCGCCGGGGTCAGCACCTCGGCGGCGGGGCCGTCGGCGAAGAGGCGGCCGTCGCGCAGCGCCACCACGTGATCGGCCCAGAGCGCCGCGGCGTTCAGGTCATGCACCACGATCACCACGCCGCGCGCCTGCGGGCCGGTCTGTGACATGGCGTGCAGACGGGCCATCAGGTCGCGGGCAAAGCGCGGGTCGAGCGCGGCCAGCGGCTCGTCCAAGAGCAGCCAGGGCGTCGACTGCGCCCAGGCCATGGCGGTGAAGGCCCGCGCCTTCTGGCCGCCGGACAGGGTCTCGACCTGCCGTCCCGACAGCGTCTCGAGATCGAACAGCGCCAGCGCCTCGGCCACGACCTGCCGGTCGGCCTCGCGCGGTCGGCCAAGGTGATGCGGCCAGCGCCCGAAGCCCACCAGATCGCCCACCGTCAGCCGGCTGCCCAGCGCCTGCGCCTGTGTCAGCACGGCGATCCGGCGCGCCCGGTCGCGATGCGCCATCCGGGTCACGTCGCCCCCGTCGACGGCAATCACGCCTCCGCTCGGCCGCAAGAGCCCCGCGCACAGATGCAGAAGCGAGGACTTGCCCGCCCCGTTCGGCCCGATCAGCGCGGTGATCCCGGTCTGTGGCAGGCCTGCCGTGATGTCGTGCAGGATCGCGCTGCCCCGCAGCGACAGGCTGACATTCCGGATCTCGATCATTGGCGTCTCCGTGACAGGATCAGGGCAAGGAAAAGCAGCCCGCCGAAAAACTCGATCAGGACCGCGAGGGTCGATTGCAGGCCCAGCACCCGCTCGAACAGGAACTGCCCGGTGACGAGGAACAGCGCCCCCAGCAGGCCGGCGGCGGGCAGCAGCACGGCGTGGCGGTGGGTCTGCATCAGCGCGTGGGCGAGGCTGGCCGCGATCAGGCCAAGGAAGGTGACCGGACCGACCAGCGCGGTGGAGACCGCCACCAGCGCCGAGACCAGCGCCAGACTGCGCCGGACCACACGGTCATGGTCAAGCCCCAGCGTGCGCGCCGGCACCCGGCCCAGCCCTGCCACGTCCAGTTCCGACGCCATCCGCAGGGCGGCCAGCATCGCCATGGCCAGCAGGCCCGCCGCGATGAGCAGCAGGCCCCGGTCCACCGCGCCGAAACTGGCGAACACCGCCTGCTGCACGACCGAGAACTCGGACGGGTCCAGAAGGCGCTGCATCAGCCCGGCCACCCCCCGCAGCATCACGCCAAGGATCACCCCGGTCAGGATCATGCGGATCACGTCATCGGCCCCCTTGCGCAGCAACAGGCCGAACAGCGCCTGCGCGGCCAGCACCAGCAGCAGGACCTCCATCGCGAAGCGTCCCAGCGCAGGCAGCTGCGCGAGACCAAGGCCGCCCAGGCCCAGAACCAGCCCGGTCTGCAGGGTGACGAAAAGCGCATCGAACCCCACGATGCCGGGCGTCAGCAGCCGGTTCTGCGCCACGGTCTGGAACAGCACCGTGGCCACGCCGACCGCCAGTCCGACCAGCAGCAGCGCGGCCAGCTTGGTCGCGCGCAATGTCAGGATGAAACCGACCGGCCCGCGCAGGTTCCACAGCAGGAAGGCGGCCGAGGCGGCCAGCAGCACGAGGCCCAGCAGGAGCAGCCGCCGCTCAGCCATGCGCGGCTTTCGGCGCCGCGTGCAGCAGCCACAGGAAGATCCCGGCGCCGGCAATGGCAAAGACCGTTGCGGCCGGGACCTCGTAGGGGTGGCGCAGCATGCGGCCCAGGATGTCGGCGGCCAGCACCGCCCCGGCGCCGCCCAGCGCGACCATCGGCAGGTTGCGCGCCAGGTTGTCGCCGCGAAAGCGCGACACGACATTGGGCACGACCAGCCCCACGAAGGGCAGTGCGCCGACGGTCACCACGACCAGCGCGGTGATCGCCGCGACCACGGTCAGCCCAAGCGCGACGGTCTGCCGGTAATCCAGCCCCAGCGCACGGGCGGCGTCGGCGCCCAGCCCCAGCAGGGTGATCCGGTCGGCCAGCGCGTAAAGCAGCGCGGCGAGGGCGGCGATGCCCCAGAGCAGTTCGTACCGGCCCTGCACCACGCCCGAGAACTCGCCCATCTGCCAGATCCCGAGATATTGCATCAGGTCGGCCTGCCACGCGATCCAGGTCACGACGGCGCCAAGGATGCCGGCATGGATCAGCCCGACCAACGGCAGCAACATCGGGTCGGTGCGGGGGATGCGCGTGGCCAGTGCCAGGAACAGCCCCGTCCCGGCCAGCGCGGCCAGCGCCGCCACCGCCATCTTGACCCAGAGCACCGCGCCCGGCGCGATCAGCGTGATGCCCAGCAGGCCCAGCATGGCGGCCTCGGGCGTGCCCGAGAGGCCGGGCTCGACAAAGCGGTTCTGCACGGCCTGCTGCACCACGACCCCGGCCAGCGCCAGCCCCGCGCCGGCCAGGAGCGCCGCGGCCGTCCTAGGGAACCGGCTGACCGCGATCAGCCAGCCGGTGTTCAGGTCCGAGGTCCAGAGCGAGGCCGCGCCGATCGACAGGCTGAGCGCCACGAGGCCGAGCAGCCCGGCACCGCCCCAGAGCCAGCCCCGCATGGATCAGCCTTCCGCGCCTGCGAAGGCCCCGATCAGCTCGTCCAGCGTGCCCATGACCGATTGCACGCCGCCGCCCGCGATGTAGAGCGGGCCGCTGTCGAGATAGACGATCTGCCCGGCTTGCGCCGCTGTCGTGCCGGCCACCAGCGGATTGTCCAGCGTGGCCGCCGCGGCCTCGCCCGACTGGCCGATCGCGGCGCCGCGGTCGATGACCAGGATCCAGTCCGGATCGACCTCGGCGACGAACTCGAAGGACACGGCCTCGCCATGGGTCTCGGTGGACAGTCCGGGAGAGGCCTCGGGCAGGTCCAGCGCACTGTGCAGCCAGCCGAATCGCGACCCGGCCCCGTAGGCCGAGACCTTGCCGCCATTGCTCAGCAGGATCAGCGCGTCGCCCTGCCCGCGCACGGCCTCGGCCGCCTGCGCGACCTTGGCCTCGAGCCGGCCGACAAGTTTCTCGGCCGCGTCTTCCCGGTCGAACAGCGTGCCGTAGGCGGTGATGCGCTCGGAGACCTGCACGAGGTGATCGTCGCCCCAGACCGTCATGTCGATGGTGGGGGCGATCCTTGACAGCGCGTCGACCTGCGCCGAGGAGCGGCCGCCGGCAATGACCAAGTCGGGTGCCATCACGGCCAGCGCCTCGAAATCCGGCTCGAACAGCGATCCGACCGTCTGCGCCTGCGCGGCCACGTCGTCGAGATAGTCCAGGTAATGCGGGGCCGGGATGCCGGCCAGGGGCACGCCCAGCGCCTCCAGCGTGTCGATGGCGGCCACGTCTAGCGCGACGACCGTCTGCGGCGCAGCCGGCAACGTCGCCGGACCGGTCGCGGTGGGAATCGTCACCTCTTCGGCCCATGCGGGCGGGGTGGCGGTGACAAGGGCAGCAAAGGCCCCGAGGGCGGCGGCGCGGATCATGGCGTTTCCAATCAAATCAGTCAGGATTTTCGCCGCCGTTCTAGACAAACCGGTTCAGAAGGTGCAAGCCATTCCCGACAGAAAAACTCGGAGACTTCCATGCCCCTTGCCCAGACCGGCCGGTTCGAGACCGCCCATGCCAGCAAGTACCTGCAACAGCTGTGCAAACACTTCGCGCACAAGGTCGAGGTCAGCTTTGACTCGGAAACCGGGACGGCCGCGCTGCCGGCCGGGCCCGCGCGGTTGCAGGCCGCGGACGGCGCGCTGACGGTCACCGTGACCGGCGCCGATGCCGACGCGCTGGACCGGGCGCGCCACGTGATCGACAGTCACCTGGCGCGCTTCGCCTTCCGCGAGGGATTCGAGACCATGGACTGGACGGCCGCGCAGACGACCGCCGCGCAGACCGCCTAGCGGGCGGCCGCGGCGCGATAGGCGGGGCGGTCGCGCAGCGTCGCCATGTAGGCGGCCAGCTTGTCGCCCGGTTTCGGGAACCCCGCCACCTGCGCCCAGCCCAGGCAATGGCACAGGATGATGTCCGGCACGGCGGGCGTGGCGCCGGTCAGGTAGGGGCCGTCCATCTGCTCGCCGATCCGGGCGATGTTGCGCGCATATTCGGCTTGGCAACTGGCCAGCACATCGGGGACGCGCTCGCCCTCGGGCAGGACGAACTTGTGCTTGGACGCGGTCCAGAGCACCGAATCGATCTCGTCCAGCACGCGGAAGGTCCAGGCGTCCTGGTGCGCGCGCGCCACCGTGCCGGCCGGCGCAGTGAAGGCGCCGTGCTTGTCGGCGAGATAGGTCAGGATGGCCGAGCTGTCGCGCAGCACCTCGGTGTCGTCCACCAGCACCGGGATCTTGCCCAGCGGGCTGACCTGGCGCACCTCCTCGGATTGCGGGCCGGCATCCACCTGTTTGTAGTCGAGCCCCAGCTCTTCCATCAGCCACAGCACCCGGAAGGCCCGGCTGCGCACCGATCCGTATAGCGTGTAGGTCATCCCCTGCCCCTTTCCTGTCTCTCTCAGCGTCGCGCCATGTAGGCCAGCCGCACGAAGGCGCGTTCGACCAGCGCCAGCGCGGGCGCCCGCTGCCCGGCCGAGCGCAGCGCGAGGTCGGTATCCATGATCAGTTGCAGCGCCTCTTCCAGCCGGTCCGTCGTCCAGCCCTGCGCCTGGCGCAGCATGCGGTCGCGGCGCGGCCCGAAGAGCGGCGGGCGCAGCGCACCGATTCCCTGTGCCGGCCCGCCCGGGGCCGAGGCGATGGCATAGAGCATGCGGAAATGCCGCGCGCCCATGATCAGCAGGGTGACCGGGGCCACGCCCTGCGCCTCCAGACGCTGCATGACCGGGGCGATCTCGCCCATGCGGCCCTCGGCCAGCACGTGGAACACGTCGTCGATCTCGGCCTCGACCGAGGCGGGGGCGTTCAGCGCGACCTCGCCCGCGTCCAGCGGCGCGGGATCGTCCAGCTTGTAGAGCGCGATCTTCTCGAGCGTCTGGCGGAAATCGCCCGGCGTCAGGTCGCGGGCGAGGTGCTCCAGCGCGCCCATCGCGTCGCGGCCCACCTCTCGCAGCCCGGCGCGGGCCAGTTCCTGCTCGATCTCGGCGCGGCCCATCGGGTCGTTGTAGAGCGCTGCCGCCGCGGCCGAGGGCGCCTTCTCGAACAGCTTGCGCAAGGAGGACCGCGCGGTCAGCTGGCCCGCGGTGGCCACGATCTGCGCGTCGCCCGGCCGCCATTCGGCCAGCGCCCCCTCGACCGTCTTGCTCAGCGCGTCGGTGGCCTCCTCGATCAGCGCGACGCGGGGCCCCGGAAAGAACCCCTGCGCCTTGACCGCGTCCAGCAGCATGGCCGGGTCCTTGCGCAGGTCGGGGCCGGGAATGCGGGTCAGGCGCATCTCGGCCTCGCCCTCGGGGCCGATGATGGCGGCGACGACCTCCTGCCGGCGCATCGCCACGCGCATCGTGTCCTCGCCGTAGATCAGAAGCGCCGCGACATTCGGGTCGGGCTTGCGGAAGAAGGCGGCGGCGTCGCGGGGCGACAGCTTCATCCGGCCTCCGCCGCGGTCTCGAGCAGCAGGTGGTCGATGACCTGATCGGCCAGCAGCACCATCAGCCGCTCGGTCGCGTCCCGCTCGGCGGCAAGCGTGGCGACGGTCGAGCCGGTGGTGGAATAGCCGGTGAAGGCGTTGGTACGCCCCTCGGCCAGCACCGCCTCGGTGGCCGTGTCGGTCAGCGTGTAGAAAGCGCGCCCGATCACGCGGAACCGCGTGGTCGAGCCCGCCGAGGTGGAGCCGATTCCCTGCTCGGTGGTCTGCAGCTGCAGCGTCAGCCGGTAGGGCGCGGTGGCCGGGGCGCGGCCCAGCCGTTCCTCGAAGCGGCGGTTGAACAGGTAGGATTCGGGCCGGCCCGGCTCGGGCAGGAGGACCGAATCGACCAATGTCCCGCCGCTGCCCTGCGGGCCGTAGACGGGCGTGAACCCGCAGGCCCCCAGGGCCAGCGCCGCAAGCAGCAGCGTTCTGCGATCAGACAACCACATTCACGATTCGCCCCGGCACCACGATCAGCTTCTTGGGCTGCCCCCCATCGAGGGCCCGCACCACAGCTTCATGCGCCAGGGCCAGCTTTTCAACCTCTTCCTTGGGCAGGTCCTTGGCGACCTCGATCTCGCCGCGGCGCTTGCCGTTGACCTGGATCGGCAGGGTCACGGTATCCTCGACCAGCATCGCCTCGTCGGCCACGGGCCAGGGCGCGTTGGCGATCAGCCCCTCGCCGCCCAGCATCGACCAGATCTCTTCCGACAGATGCGGCGTCATCGGCGCCATCAGCTGGGCCAGCGTGCGCGCCGCCTGCCGCTTGACCTCGGCGCCCGCGCGCGACTTGGCCAGCGCGTTGGTGAAGGCATAGAGCTTGGCGATGGCGGCGTTGAAGCCGAAGCTTTCCACGCCCATGGTCACGTCGTGGATCGCCTTGTGCATCTCGCGCAGGAGCGGTTCGTCCTCCTTGGTCGAGGGCGCGTCGCTGTCGGCGATCTCGGCAGCCAGGCGATAGACCCGGCCCAGGTGTTTATGCGCCGCCTCGGCGCCACTGGCGGTCCATTCCACGTCGCGTTCGGGGGGCGAGTCGGACAGCACGAACCAGCGCGCAGTATCTGCGCCATAGGTCGAGATGATCGCCACCGGGTCGACCACATTGTTCTTGGACTTGGACATCTTGGCCGAGGGGATGATCTCGACCTCGGTGCCATCGGAAAGGTAGCCCTTGCCGTCGCGCAGTTGCACGTCCTCGGGGTAATGGTAGACGGGCCGGCCCTCTGCGTTGCGCGTCTGGTAGATGGCGTGGGTCACCATGCCCTGCGTGAAGAGGGCCGAGAAGGGCTCGGCGCATTTCTCGGGCAGGTGGCCGGTCTTGATCATGGCGCGCGCGAAGAAGCGGGCATAGAGCAGGTGCAGGATCGCATGCTCGACCCCGCCGATATACTGGTCGACATTCATCCAGTAACCGGCCTCATTCGGGTCGGTGGGCGTCTCGGCCCGCGGCGCGGTGAAGCGCGCCTGGTACCACGAGCTGTCGACGAAGGTGTCCATCGTGTCGGTCTCGCGCTTTGCATCGG
Source organism: Pseudoponticoccus marisrubri (assembly GCF_001482405.1). GTDB lineage: Bacteria > Pseudomonadota > Alphaproteobacteria > Rhodobacterales > Rhodobacteraceae > Pseudoponticoccus > Pseudoponticoccus marisrubri. The sequence continues at coordinate 92,365 of NZ_LPXO01000004.1, read as the reverse complement.
CGCCGCAGACCGGGCAGGCACAATCGCGCCAGGTCGGATGCCGGTCCAGCGGGTTGCCCGGCACGTCGAAGCTGACATCGTCGGGCAGCGCGATCGGCAGGTTTTCCTTCTTCTCGGGCACCACGCCACAGGTGTCGCAATGCACGACGGGAATCGGGCAGCCCCAGTAACGCTGCCGAGACAGGCCCCAGTCGCGCAGGCGGTACTTGGTGACCCCCTGCCCGACGCCGTTTTCCTCGCAGAAGGCGATGGCAGCCTCGATCGCGGCCTCGCCGGTCTGCTCGGTCTCGCCGGCAAAACCGCGCACGTAGATCACCGGCTCGGACTTGGGCGGCACGTAGGCCGGGCCGCCATCCTCGGGCATGGTGCGTCCCTCATCCTCGGCCGAGGCATAGGTCGAGACCACGGGCAGCCCGTATTTGCGGGCGAAATCAAGGTCGCGCTGGTCATGCGCCGGGCAGCCGAAGATCGCGCCGGTGCCGTAATCCATCAGGATGAAGTTCGCCACGTAGACCGGCAGCTCCCACGCCGTGTCGAACGGGTGGCGCACGGTGATCCCGGTGTCGAAGCCCTTCTTCTCGGCCTTCTCCAGCGCCTCTTCCGAGGTGCCGGTGCGGCGGCATTCGGCGTTGAAGGCGGCCAGCTCGGGATTGTCCTTCTCCAGCTGTCGCGCCAGCGGGTGATCGGGCGAGATGCCGACGAAGCTGGCGCCCATCAGCGTGTCGGGCCGGGTGGTGTAGACCTCGATCCGGTCATGCCCCTCGGGCGCGTCCACCGTCGAGAAGGCGAATTGCAGCCCGCGCGAGCGGCCGATCCAGTTGGCCTGCATCAGCTTGACCTTGGCCGGCCAGTCGTCGAGCCCCTCCAGCGCGTCCAGCAGCTCGCCCGCGTAATCCGAGATCTTGAAGAACCACTGGGTGAGTTCCTTGCGCTCGACCAGCGCGCCCGAACGCCAGCCGCGCCCGTCCTCGACCTGCTCGTTGGCCAGCACGGTCATGTCGACCGGGTCCCAGTTGACCACCGCGTTCTTGCGGTAGACCAGCCCGGCCTCGAGGAAGTCGAGGAACAGCGCCTGCTGCTGGCCGTAATATTCCGGGTCGCAGGTGGCGAACATGCGCGACCAGTCCAGCCCGAAGCCCAGCGGCTTCATCTGCCCGACCATCGTGTCGATATTGGAATAGGTCCAGTCCTTGGGGTGCCCGCCGCTGGCCATGGCCGCGTTCTCGGCCGGCATGCCGAAGGCGTCGAACCCCATCGGGTGCAGCACGTTGTGGCCGGTCGACAGCTTGTAGCGCGCGATCACGTCGCCCATCGTGTAGTTGCGCACATGGCCGATATGGATGCGGCCCGAGGGGTAGGGAAACATCTCGAGCACGTAGTATTTCGGCTTGTCCGCGGACCGACGGGCCTCGAACGTCCCGGCCTTGTCCCAGGCCTCCTGCCATTTCGGCTCGATGGATGCGGGGTCGTAACGCGACATGGATCTTCCTCTGACGGGCGGGTGTCGGGCCGGGTGATAGGGGCCCGCGCGCCGCGCGTCCAGCGAAAGGCGACATTTCGGCCACCCGGGCCCGGCATTTGCGGGGCTCGCCTTGGCGGGCCGGGTTCGGCGTGGCACAAAATCGCAAGCAGAGACGGGCCAAGGCGCAGCGCATGAAGATCCTTCTGATCCACCAGAATTTCCCCGGCCAATACAAGCACCTGGCCCCCGCCCTGGTCGAGCGGGGCCACCAGGTCGTGGCGCTGACCTGCAAGGTCAAGACGCCGCAGACCTGGAAGGGCGTGCAGATCCTGCCCTACGAAATCCGCGGCGCCAGCACGCCCGGCGTGCATCCCTGGCTGGCCGATTTCGAGACCAAGATCCTGCGCGCCACCTCGTGCTATCGCGGCGCGCTGACGCTGCGCGAACAGGGCTTCGTGCCGGACGTGATCTGCGCCCATCACGGCTGGGGCGAGAGCATGTTCCTCAAGGATGTCTGGCCCGAGCCGCGGCTGGGCCTCTATTGCGAGCTCTATCACCTGACGGCGACGCCCTTCCTGAATTTCGACCCGGAATTCCCCTCGAAGAACCCGCAGGGCGACGTGCTGCGGATCCGGATGAAGAATCTCAACAACCGCCTGCACGAAGAGATCATGGATGCCGGCATCTCGCCCACGCGGTTCCAGGCCTCGACCTTCCCGGCGCATTGGCAGGACCGGATCACCGTGGCGCATGACGGGATCGACACCGAGACCGTGCGCCCGAATCCCGCCGCGCGGCTGGAGGTGGGCGACGGCAAGGTGCTGACCCGCGAGGACGAGGTCATTACCTTCATCAACCGCAATCTCGAACCCTATCGCGGCTATCACGTCTTCATGCGCGCGTTGCCCGAGATCCTGAAGCGACGTCCGAAGGCGCATGTGGTGCTGCTGGGCGGCGACGAGGTCAGCTATGGCGCCAAGCCGCCCAAGGGGCAGACCTGGAAGCAGATCTTCATCGACGAGGTGCGCGGCCGCATCCCCACACCGCACTGGAAGCGGGTGCATTTCCTCGGCCGCGTGCCCTATGACCGGTTTCTGTCGATGATGCAGGTCAGCCGGGCGCATGTCTACCTGACCTACCCGTTCGTGCTGTCCTGGTCGCTGCTCGAGGCGATGAGCGCGCAATGCGCCATCCTGGCCTCGGGCACCGCCCCGGTGCGCGAGGTGATGGAGGAGGACGAGACCGGCTGGATGGTCGATTTCTTCGACCGGGACGCGCTGGTCGAGCGGCTCTGCGCGCTGCTCGACGATGCCGCAACGCGCGAGCGGCTGGGCGCCAACGCGCGGGCCTTCGTGCAGCAGAATTACGACCTGCGCACGGTCTGCCTGCCACAGCATCTCGACTGGGTCACCCGGCTGGGCACGCTGGAGCCGCGGCCGGTGCGGGATTGAGCAGCAAAGGGGCGCCGCTCAGGCGCCGTGCCACGCTGGGATCAAAGCCGGCTGTCCTGCTGGCGCAGCTGGCGGGCGCGGGTCAGGATGGCGTCCTCGACCGCGCGCACGGTGGCGGCCGGGGCCGGCCCGCCACGGGTCATCAGCGCGACATTGAGCGAACGCGCATCCAGGGCCGGGTCCGAGACATAGATCGTCGCGCGATAAGCCCGACCACCGCCCGGGGGCGTGCCGAAGCCGGTGGTGATGACCCCCGTGAACGGGTCGACCGACTGGACCGGCAGGAAATCCAGCGTCTCGAGCGCGGCGTTCCAGATATACTTGTTCACTGCGCCGACCTGACCCTGATCGGGCCGTGCCCGGAAGATGTCCCAGATCGTGCCGCGCGGGCGGCGCCGGTCCTGGTAGATGATATCGTCCATGATCTCCTCGGCGGGCGGGGTGTCCACCGGGGCACGGTTCTGCCGGCTACCCAGCACGCCGCAACCGCTTTGGACAAGCAGGACGGCCGTCAGACCGGTGCACAGAAGGATTCGCGGTGCGCGCATGATCGGGACTCCCACCAAGGGTTCGTTCGCAGACCTGAATACAAGCGGGTGCAGGGCGCGGCAAGCCGTCAATCCGGCCCGATTCCGGGGGTTTCGCATGCTCTTTGCCGGGCCGCGCCACGGGGGGCCGAAATCCTTGTGGCAATTGCGCATCACAAAAACGCTTGTTGGGCGCCACATTTGCCGACGTCTTGCAAAGGCCGGGCCCGGAAGCGCATAGAAGCTTCATCAAGGCCGGGCAGCCGGCTTGGTAGTGCCTTTGAACACATGAGGGAAACAATGAAAAAGATCCTGTTCGCGACCACCGCACTGGTTGCCACCGCAGGCGCAGCATCGGCAGAAATCGCTCTGTCCGGCTCCGCAGAAATCGGTATCCTTGGCGGCAGCGATTTCATCTACGAAACCACCCAGTTCCACACCGACATCGACGTCACCTTCACCATGACTGGTGAAGCCGACAACGGCCTGACCTTCGGTGCAAAAGTCGATCTCGATGAGAACGGCGCATTCGGCAACACCACCCAGGGCGGTGAAACCTATTTCGTCGCATTCGGCGGCGCACGTCTGGACATGGGTGACGTCGACGGCGCGTTCGACGCAGCCCTGACCGAAGCCATCATCGGTTCGGCCATCGCCGACGACCACGAGCACGCAGGCTACAACGGCAATGCCGGCCTCGACGGTTCCTACGACGGTCAGATCGCGACCTTTTCGTACACCTTCGACGCCTTCACCGGCTACCTGTCGGCTGAAATCGACGACACCGGCACCTTCGACCCGGTCTACGGCATCGGTATGAAGTACTCGGTCGACGTGTCGAACGCGACCATCGGCATGGGCATCGGCTACCAGTCGGGCGACCAGGCAGCAGCCAACGCGTCCTTCGGTGCGGCCGTGGCCGCAGCCAATGCGGCAGCCAACGGCACGCCTGCCGACCCGGTCAACTTCGTGGCCGCAACTCCGGGCTATCTCGGCAACAACCCGGGTGACAACGACGGTGCATTCGCCACCGCCGTGCTCGCCGGGCAGGCCCTGGCAGTGCGTTCGGAAGTGATCGGTGTCAGCTTCGACGCGACCTTCGACAATGGGCTGCAGGCCATCGTGAACTACTCGGAAGCGCAGTACTCCGACGTGGCCGGCACCAACGACGAGACCGAGACCCACCTGGGCCTTGCTCTGGGCTACACCATGAACGCGCTGACCGTTGGCGTGAACTACGGCAAGTACGAAGACTTCCTGGGCGTTGATGACCTCGAAGCCGAGGGCTACGGCCTGGCGGTCAACTACGACCTGGGCGGCGGTCTGGAAGCCCAGTTCGGCTACGGCAACAGCGAGTACAGCACCCCGGCCGGCGGTGGTCTGTCGAAGAGCATCGACACCTACTCGCTGGGTCTGGCAATGTCCTTCTAAGGACTGCTGCCAACCGGCATCGAGAGAGCGGGCTTCGGCCCGCTCTTTTCTTTTGGGGCAAGGGTTTGTAGCACCCTGTCGAGGAGGTGACACCATGAGCCTGCAAGAGATCGAGGACCGCCTGTCCAGGGCCTGTGCCGAGGCCGGTCGCGCGCGCGACGAGATCGCCCTGATCGCCGTCAGCAAGATCCAGCCGCTGGAGCGGGTCGAGGCCGTGCTGGAGGCCGGCCACCGCCTGTTCGGTGAGAACCGCGTGCAGGAGGCCGCCGGCAAGTGGCCGGATTTCAAGGAGCGCTACGAGGATGTCTCGGTCCACCTGATCGGCCCGCTGCAGAGCAACAAGGCGCGCCAGGCGATGGAGCTGTTCGACGCGATCCACTCGGTCGATCGCCCGAAACTGGCCCGCACGCTGGCACGGCTGGCCGATGAGACCGGGCATTGCCCCGAGCTGTTCATCCAGGTGAATACCGGCGAGGAGGAGCAGAAGGTCGGCATTCTGCCCGCGGACGCGGATACCTTCATTGCCGAGTGCCGCGGCCTCGACCTGCCGCTGCGGGGGCTGATGTGCATCCCGCCGGTGGACGAGACCCCTGCCCTGCATTTCGCGCTCCTGCAGAAGATCGCCAACCGCAACGGGCTGACCGGCCTGTCCATGGGGATGAGCGGTGATTTCGAGCAGGCCATCGCCTTCGGCGCCACCCATGTGCGCGTCGGCTCGGCCATTTTTGGCGACCGCGTCTACGACTGACGCGGCTGCCCTGCGGTCAGCTCAGCGCGCCGCGCGGCAATTGGCCAGCTGCGCCTGGTAGACCCGCGAGCGTTCGCCGACCTCGGCCGCCACGCGCATCAGCCAGGACTTGGCATTGTAGCTGCCACGGCGATAGCCGGTGCGGCCCTCGTGATAGGCAAGATACTGCCGGCGCGCGTCCCAGAGCGGGATGCCCAGCTGTTCCTTGGTGTCGTTCATGTACCAGCCCATGAAATCCGTGGCGTCACGGATGTCGTCGCGGCGCGTGCGCGGGCCCTTATTCTGGTCTTCCAGGTACTCGTCCCAGGTGCCGTCCAGCGCCTGGCTGTAGCCGAAGGCCGAGCTCTGCCGGCCCATCGGGATCACCCCCAGCTTGAAGCGCAGCGGCGTGCGCGCATCCGAGATGAACTTGCTTTCCTGGTAGATCGTGGCCATCTGGACGTGGACGGGCACGCCCCATTTGCGCTCGGTCGCGCGGAAGGCCCGGTAATAGGTCGGACGCTGTTCGAGGATCGAACAGGCATTGTCGAGATTGCGCGGTGCCTGACCCGGCCCACCGCCCCCGCAGGAGGCGACGAGCGCCAGAATCACCATTGCGCGAAGCCACTTGCTCATCTGCCCCTCGCGTTATCGGCTTATTGTTTGGCGCCAGTTTACCCGATTGCGCATATGGAGAAAATCACATTTCCTGCAGCAACCGGCCTTGCGCCTTTCCGCCGGCGTCGCCACGTGACAAGGCCACTGTTGGATGGCCCTTCACAGAGTGTTTCTCCCCGTTTCGGGGGCAAAAGTTGGACATTCGATGCAAATTGACGGTAGAACGGATCTAAAGAGGTGCACCATGCTACGACAGCGCGCAAAATATCACCTGGGTCAGGTCGTCCGGCACCGCAAGCATCCCTTCCGGGGTGTGGTCTTCGACGTTGATCCGGAATTCAGCAATACCGAGGAATGGTACGAGGCGATCCCCGAGGACTCGCGTCCCGTCAAGGAACAGCCCTTCTACCACCTGCTCGCCGAAAACGACCAGAGCTTCTACGTGGCCTACGTGTCCGAGCAGAACCTGGTGGCCGACTACTCCGGCGAGCCGGTGGATCATCCCGACATCCCCGACCTGTTCGGCGCCTTTCAGGATGGCAGCTACGAGCTGCATTTCCAGCTGAACTGATCCGGCGCCGGCCCCGCCTGCGGGCCGCGCCCTAGAGCCGGTGGCGGCGCAGCCAGCCGATGGCATCCTCCAGCCGGTCATCCCCCCAGAACAGCTCGTGCCCAACGACAAAGCTCGGCGCGCCGAAGATGCCGAGGTCGCGGGCCGTCTCGGTCTCGGCCTCCAGCGCGGCGACGATCTCGGGGCTTTCGGCCCGGGCCAGCACCGCGTCGGGATCCTGCCCGATCTCGCGCAGGCTGTCCGGCAGGTTCGGCGCCTCGCCGGCCGGCTGGCCGTCCTGGAACCAGCGGCGATAGGTGGCCTGCACGTAATCGACGCCCCAGCCCTCGCGCAGGCCCAGCAGCGCCACCTGGTTGGCGAGCGCGAGATTCGCGATCGGATAGGGCGCGGGCAGTGCCGCCTCGATCCCGTACCCGGCCGCGCGGCGTTCGATGTCGCGCCACATATAGGCGGTCTTTTCGGGCTTGCCGACGAAAGGCGTGTTGTTCTGCGCCTTCATGATGCGGCGCACGTCGAAGGGTCGCCAGCCGATCTCGATGCCCTGCGCCTCGGCCACCGCGGGCAGGCGCATCACCGTGAGATAGCTGTAGGTGCTGCCGATGGAGAACCAGAAATTGATCGATGCCATGCCGCCCTCGCCTGACGCAACGACTCCAGCCTAGCGCAGGCAGGCCCGGGCGCGAAGCGCTTTCGTGCACGCGCCCACGCCCCGACCTCTCAGGCCGTCACAGTTCGGATTCCACCGCCTGCAGGAAGCCCGCCACGGCCTCTTCGCTGACCGACCAGTCGCAGACAAGTCGCCCGGTCACGACCTCGTCGGCCGGGCCCTCGGCCCCCTCCCAGAGGTGATAGACCGCCCCGCGCGCCATCACGGCCGTGTGCACGCGACGCGGCAGGCGGATGAACAGCATGTTGGCGAAGGTCGGGTTCACGATCTCGACGCCCAGCCGCTCCAGCCCCTGCGCCAGCGCATCGCAACGCGCATTGGCCTGCCCGGCCAGGTCGCGCCACAGGTCGTCCTGCAGGTAGCCCATCATCTGCGCCGAGAGGTAGCGGTATTTCGAGAAGAGATGCCCGGCGCGCTTGCGGCGCAGCTCGAACTCCCAGGCGCGTTCGGAGTCGAACAGGATCACCGCCTCGACGCCGAGGCAGCCATTCTTGGTGCCGCCGAACACCGCCACGTCGACGCCCGCGCGCCAGGTCATCTCGGCCGGGGTACAGCCCAGCCGGACACAGGCATTGGCAAAGCGCGCCCCGTCAAGGTGCACGGGCATGTCTGCCTCGCGCGCCACGGCGCAGAGCGCGGCGATCTCGTCCACCGTGTAGACATTGCCCATCTCGGCCACGTTGGTCAGCGACAGCGCCCCGTGCTGGGCATGGTGCACCGCGCGGCGGCCCGGCGCGCCCATGCTCTGCCGCAGCGCCTCGGGCGTCATGCGGTCACTGCCGGGCACCAGCGTCAGGGGCGCCCCGCCGGTATAGAATTCCGGCGCGTTGCACTCGTCCTCGCGGATATGCGCCATCGGGGTGCAATAGACCGTCTGGAAGGGCTGGACGAGCGTCGCCAGCGCCAACGCATTCGCCGCCGTGCCGGTGGGCACGAAATAGACCGCGGCCTGCGGCGCCTCGAACAGGCGGCGCAGGTGATCGGTGGCGGCCTGCGTGACCGCGTCGGCGCCGTAGGCCGGCGCATAGCCGCTATTGGCCTCGGCCAGCGCCTGCAGGATCTGCGGCGGGCACGGCCCGCCATTGTCGGAGGCGAAATGCATCAGGTCGGCTCCTCGATGATGTGATCTTCCCAGTCGTCTTCGGCGATCTCGAACTCGGGCACGGTGCGGTCCTGCATCGAGACGCCGGCCTCGTGCACGCTTTCGGCGCGGCCCGAGATCAGCGGATGCCAGTCGTAGAGCGGCCGGCCCTCGTAGAGCAGCCGGTAGGCGCAGGTTTCCGGCATCCAGTAGGCATGCGACGCGATGTTGCCCGGCGTCAGCACGATGCATTCCGGCACGAACTGGTGCCGGATCTCGTATTGGGCGCAGCGGCAGGTGGTGTCGTCGAACAGCCGGCAGGCCACGCGGGTCAGCGCCACCTCGCCGGTCTCCTCGTCCTCGAGCTTGTTCAGGCAGCACTTGCCGCAGCCGTCGCAGAGCGCCTCCCACTCGCGCGAGGACATCTGGCGCAGGGGCTTGCGCTCCCAGAAACGCGGCGCCAGCCCGGCGCGGTCGATCGGATCGCTCATGCCGTGTCCAGGATCTGCCGCGCGCGGGCACAGTCGCGGTCCATCTGGGCGACCAGCGCCTCGACCCCGTCGAAACTCTCTTCCGGGCGCAGGAATTCCACCAGCGCGACGGACAGGGTCTCGCCGTAGATGTCGCCGGTGAAATCAAACAGGAAGGTCTCGATATTGGGGCGGTTCTCGCCGAACATGGGCCGCACGCCGACGCTGGCCGCGCCGTGATAGCTGCCCTTCAGCGGCCCGGTCTTGACGTCGACAAGCACGGCATAGACGCCGAAGCGCGGCTTGTGCAGCCCGTCGATCGACATGTTGGCGGTGGGATAGCCCAGAACCCGGCCGCGCTGCTCGCCGCCCACCACCGGCCCCTCGATCCGGTGCCAATGGCCCAGCAGCTCGGCGGCGTCACGGGGCCGGCCCTCGCTCAGCGCGCGGCGGATCGCGGTCGAGGAGACCTGCACGCCGCCTGTCTTCATCAGCGGCGCGACGGTCACGCCAAAGCCCATCTCGGCGCCGAAACCCTGCAGGTCGGCCACCGTGCCGGTGCGGCCCTTGCCGAAGCAGAAATCCGACCCCACCACCACGTGCCGCAGGCCCAGCCCGTCGCGGATCACCCGCTCGCAAAAGGCGCGCGGGCTGAGCGAGGCCAGCGCGGTGTTGAAGTTCAGCTGGTAGAGCCGGTCGACGCCCAGCTTTTCCAGCCGCGCGGCACGCGCCTCGGCGCCCATCAGGCGAAAGGGCGGCGCGTCGGGGGCAAAGAACTCGCGCGGGTGCGGCTCGAAGGTCATCACGCCCAGCGGCGCGTCCGGCGCGGCGTCGCGTGCCAGCTCGATCACCGCGCGGTGGCCGCGATGCACCCCGTCGAAATTGCCGATCGCGGCGCTGGCGCCGCGGTCCTCGGGACGGGTGAACTGATAATCTCGCACGATCCGCATGGGGCGGGGATTATCCGCCCGCTTGGCCGGGCGCAAGCGCCGCCGCGATCCGCGCGATGCCTTCGTCGATCCGCGCCGCCGGGATCGAGGAATAGCCCAGCCGGTAGAAATGCCGCGGCACCTCGGGGCCGGCAAAGAAGGGCGCGCCGGGCTCGATCAGCACGCTGTCCCGGCGCAACCGCAGCGCCATCGCGCCGGTATCCGTGCCGGGCGGCGCCTGCATCCACAGGCAAGATCCGCCCTGCCCCTGCGTGCCCGCCACCTCCAGCCCGTGGCGCGCCACGGCCTCGGCCATGGCGGCGCGCCGCTCGGCCAGCGCCTTGCCGATCCGGCGCACCAGCGCGTCGTAATGGCCCAGCTTGAGGAAATAGGCGGCGGTGCGCTGGATATGCCCGGGCGGGTGGCGCAGCACCGAGGCCCGCAGGCTGCGCGCCTCGCGGATGAAGGGCGCCGCCCCCACGAGATAGCCCAGCCGCAGCCCCGGGAAGAGCGACTTGGAAAAGCTGCCCACATAGATCACCCGCCCCTCGGTATCGAGGCTTTTCAGCGCCGGGCTGGGCGGGTCCAGCGCCGACATCTCGAACTCGTAATCATCCTCGACCACCAGCGCATCCAGCGCCGCCGCCCGCGCCAGCAGCGCCTCGCGCCGGGCGCGCGGCAGGATGGCCGAGGTCGGGCAATGGTGGCTCGGCGTGGCAAAGATCACGGACGTCCCCCCGGGAATCGCCTGCGGAGACAGCCCGTCGGCATCCACCGGCAGCGGCGTGACGCGGCTGCCGGTCTGCGCCAGCAGCTGGCGCAGCGCCGGGTAGCCGGGATCCTCGACCGCCACGGCCCGCCCCGCGGCCAGCAGCTGCGCCGCCAGCCAGAGCGCGTTCTGCGCCCCCATGGTGATCAGCACCTCGTCCGGCGTGACATGCACGCCGCGCCGGGGCAGCGTGTGCCGCACCAGAAAGCTCACCAGCTCGGGGTCGTCGCCATCGAACTGGTCCTGCGTCAGCGCGTCGAAATCGCGGGCCCCCAGCGCCTGCATGGCGCAGAGCCGCCAGTTGGCATGGTCGAACAGGCTGCGATCGGCCTGCCCGTAGATGAACGGATAGCGATAGGCCGCCCAGTCCGGCGGCCGGTCCATGTCGAAGGGGGTCTCGGCCTGCGCGCGACGGGCCAGCGCGGCACCCCAGTCGACCTTGTCCTGCCGCTGGGCGCGCTGCCCGAAATCGGGTGGCGCCGGGGCGTTGTCGCTGACGAAATAGCCCGAGCGCCCGCGCGAGGTCAGGTAGTCATTGGCCTGCAGCTCGGTATAGGCCAGCGTCACGGTGATGCGGCTGACGCCGAGATGGCTGGCCAGCCGGCGCGACGAGGGCAGCTTTTCGCCCGGGCGGAAGCGGCCCGACAGGATGCCCTCGGCCACGACCTGCTGGATGCGGGCCTGCAACGTACCGGGCGCGCGGGGATCCAGGTGAAAGGTCTCGACGGGGATCGGCATGGGCCCAGCCTAGTCTGGCCCCATGCCGGGATCAATCTGGACTTATCGCAGGGCTCAGCGCAGCTTTTCCAGTTCGGGTTCGACCCGGAACAGGCTGTTGGGCAGGTTGGCCTTTTCAAGCCCGCCCAGCACCACGGTGGTCTGCCCGCCATCGCCATCGGTGATGATCCATTGCCGCAGCTCGACCGGGTTGCCGGTGAATTTCAGCTGAATCGAGCCGTATTCCGGCCGCTTGGGGTCCTGCGCGGTGACGATCGTGGCGGTGCCGTCATAGCCATGCGACTGCACCATGCCCGCGGTCGACAGGTCGACATTGCGCGCCAGGATGATCGACAGCGGCGTCTGGCTCAGCGGATAGCTTTCGGGCTGCGCGTTCAGCTTGCGGTCCAGCACGAAGACCGACCCGGCGGTGGCCAGCACCAGCGCGCGCTCGGGCGGGTTGTAGTCGAACCGCACCTTGCCCGGCCGCTTGATCGCGATCTCGCCGGTCGAGATCGTGCCGTCGCCGTTGATCTGGGTAAAGCTGCTGGTGGCCGCCGTGATGGAGTTGAGATAGCGCGAGATCTCGTTCAGCGAGAGCTTCTGCGCCTGCGCGGGCAGCGCCACGACGACAAGCGCGATGGCGGCGATGAAGGTTCTGATCATGGTCTTCCCTGCTTCTGGGTGCGCCGCCTCTTTGGCACGGACGGTGCGGATATGCGATAGCGGCGCGGTCTATCCCGATATCAGCAGCCAGGGCCCGCCGATCAAGCCCAGTGCTGCCGCCGACAGGCCCAGCACCATCAGCGCCCCGTCGCGCACCGTCAGCGCCAGCCCGATCAGGGCGATTCCCACGTTGGGCACGGCGCCGGCAAAGGGCACGATCTCCAGCGGAGGGATAGTCACGCAGAGCCCCAGCACCACCAGCGCGGCGATCCGCTCGGCGCGGTGATTGGTCAGCGCGCGGAACCTGTCGGTGGCGTGGCGATCCATCCAGCGGGCCGCCGGGCGCAGCTTCTCGGCGGCGCGTGTCAGGCTGTCCTCGTCCACGGCGCGGCGCTTGAACGCCTCGGGCAGCCAGAGCGACCGCCGCCCCAGTGCGACCTGCAGCGCAAAGAGCGAGACGACGGCGGCGAAGAAGGTGGGCACCAGCGGCACGCCGCCCAGCGGGGTCAGCACGAAAAGCGCGGGGACAAGGATCATCGGGCCGAAGCCGCGCCGGCCGATCCGGTCCACCAGCTCGCCTAGCGTCACCTGCGCATGGCCCTCGGCGGCCTCTTCTATTCCGTCCAGCAGGGTGGCGACGGGCTGGTCGGCTTGGCTCATGGGGACGGGTCCTTTCGAGAGCGGGGTCGAACACCCGCCCAACACCGCCCCCGCACCGCTTGTTCCCTTACTGCTCGGGCACCAGGATCTCGCGCTTGCCGACATGGTTGGCGGCCGAGACGACGCCCTCGTCCTCCATCTGCTCGACCAGCCGCGCGGCCTTGTTGTAGCCGATGCCCAGCTTGCGCTGGATGTAGGAGGTCGAGCATTTGCGGTCCTTCACCACGATGCCCACCGCCTGGTCGTAGAGCGCATCCTCGCCATTGGTGTTGCCGCCGGTGTTCAGGCCCAGCACCGCGTCGATATTGTCGGCCTTCTCCTCGTCGGGGCCCTGCACCACGCCGCCCACGTAGTCGGGCGGGCCGAAGGCCTTGAGATGGTTGACGATCTCCTCGACCTCCTCGTCGCTGACGAAAGGGCCGTGGCAGCGGGTGATCTTGGCCCCGCCCGCCATGTAGAGCATGTCGCCCATCCCCAGCAGCTGCTCGGCGCCCATCTCGCCCAGGATGGTGCGGCTGTCGATCTTGGAGGTCACCTGGAAGGAGATCCGGGTGGGGAAGTTCGCCTTGATCGTGCCGGTGATCACGTCGACCGAGGGGCGCTGCGTGGCCATGATCAGGTGGATGCCGGAGGCCCGCGCCATCTGTGCAAGGCGCTGGATGCAGGCCTCGATCTCTTTCCCCGCGACCATCATCAGGTCGGCCATCTCGTCGACGATGACCACGATATAGGCCATCTTCTTGGGCTCGAACTCCTCGGTCTCGAAGACCGGCTCACCGGTTTCGTCGTCGAACCCGGTCTGGACCGTGCGCGAGAACATCTCGCCCTTGCTTTGCGCATCCTCGACGCGGGAATTGTAGCCATCGATGTTGCGCACGCCCATCTTGGACATCTTGCGGTAGCGGTCCTCCATCTCGCCCACGACCCATTTCAGCGCCACGACGGCCTTCTTGGGGTCGGTCACCACCGGCGAGAGCAGGTGCGGGATGCCGTCATAGACCGACAATTCCAGCATCTTGGGGTCGATCATGATCAGCCGGCATTCATCCGGCGTCAGCTTGTAGAGCAGCGACAGGATCATGGTGTTGATCGCCACCGACTTGCCCGAGCCCGTGGTCCCCGCGATCAGCAGGTGGGGCATCTTGGCGAGGTTGGCCACGACCGGGTCGCCGCCGATATCCTTGCCCAGCGCCAGCGGCAGCTTGTGGTTGCCGTCGCCGAAATCCCGGCCCGCCAGGATCTCGCGGAAGCAGACCATCTCGCGCTTGTCATTGGGCAGTTCGATCCCGATCACGCTGCGGCCCGGCACGGTCGAGACGCGGGCGGACAACGCCGACATCGACCGCGCGATGTCATCGGCCAGCCCGATCACGCGGGACGCCTTGAGACCCGGCGCCGGCTCCAACTCGTACATGGTGACCACGGGGCCGGGGCGGACGCTGACGATCTCGCCCTTGACGCCGTAATCGTCCAGCACGGATTCCAGCATTCGGGCGTTTTCCTCGAGCGCCTCGTCGCTGAGGTGATGGCGCTGGATCTGGTCAGGCGACATCAGCAGGTTGAGCGGCGGCAGCTCGTATTCGACCTCGGTCTCGTCGAAGCCGAGCGTCGGCTGGGCCTCGGCCTGCGCGCGTTTCGAGGGCTGGAACGGCTTGCGCTGGGGCTGCTGCACCACCTTCCTGGGCTCGGGCACCGCGGGGGTCACGGCGCCGCGCTGGATCGGCACGGCGGGCGCCTCGGGCGCGCTGTCGAAGCGCTGCGCGTCGTCGAAATCCTCCACCATCGCATCGGCGCGGTCCTCGGGCTCGTCGCCGTAATCGTCGAAATCCGACAGCGCGCCGTAGTCGTCGCCATAGCTGTCGGGCTCCGGCTGCATCTCCGGCTCGGGCTGGATCTGCGGCTCGGGGCGCAGCTCGGGTTCGGGCGCGCGGGCCGCGAATTGCGGGCGCGGCTCGGCGGCCGGGGCCGGCGCGGTCTCGGGCACGCGCGTGGAGAATTGCGGCCGGCCCGAGGGCTCGGCCGCGGCATCGACGGCCGGCTCGGCCATGCGCGGCTGCGGCGCGGGATCGGCCGAGACGCGGATCGACGGCGCCGCGCTGGCCTCGGGCATCGCGCGCGAGGCGGTCAGCGGCGGCTCGGCCGGCATGGCGCGCGGCCCGGTCACCGGCGGCTCGGGCGGCAGGTCCACGGGCTTGGGCGTCGGCTTGAAGATCAGCGGCTGCGGGCCATGGCCCCGGCCCTTGGTCAGCGGCTTGGACGGGTCGGGCTGGCTCAGCGGCACCTGCGGCACGCTATGACGGCGCGACTTGATCGCGCGGGCGATCTTGGCACGCACCCGGTCCTCGCCCGGGGCCTCCATGTCGAGATCCGCCACCGGCGTCTCGACCAGCTCGGGCTCGGGCATCGGGTCGTTGCGGCGCATCAGCGAGGGCATGCGCGACAGGAAACCGCCCTTCTCGGGCGCGGCCTGCGCCGTGCCGCCCCCCTGCAGGTCAAAAAGGTCATCCTCGGCCATGGGATCCTCGACTAGCGGCATGTCGGGCGCGGTCTCGGCACGGCGTACGCGCGACGGGGCCGGCACGGCCTCCTGCGCGGCGACCCAGGCAGCGGCCTCGGCGGCCTCCGCCTCGGCCCGGGCGCGGCGTTCGGCCTGCGCGGCGCGCATCTTCTGCGCCGAGGACAGCGCCCCGGCGGCGCCGCGGCCCACAAGGCGCATCAGCTGGGCATAGACCATCACCACGCCGATCAGCAGGAAGCGCGCGATGCCGCTCAGCTCGGGCCGGGTGAAGCCCAGCACGAAGGCGCCGAAGCCCAGGATCACCAGCCCCATCAGCAGCTGCACGATCTTCAGCGCCAGCGCCGGCGAGACCGGCATCAGGTTCAGCACCGAGCCCATCATCATGTCGCCGAACAGACCGCCCATGCCGAAATCATGGCTCCAGCCCGTGCTTTCCGGCAGGCCCGAGGCATAGACCGAGCAGAGCGCGATCCAGATCGGCGCAAAGACGAGGCAGGACAGCGCGCGCCCGTCATTGCGGTGCAGCGCCAGCCGGGCGCCCCAGACGATCAGCACCAGTGCAATGGCCCAGCTGCCCAGCCCCACGATCATGAAGAGCGGCGCGGCGATATAGGCGCCGGGGCTGCCCATCCAGTTCTGCACCGGCGCATCGGTGGCGGTGACCCAGGACGGGTCGTCCGGCGTGTAGGAGGCGATCATCGCCGCCGCCATCAGGCCCAGCGCGACCAGCAGCAGCCCGATCAGTTCCCGGCCGCGCTTTTCCAGCGTGGCGGCCGTATTCGCGTCGAACAGGGGGTCGCGGCCCCGTGCCTGAAAAGATGCCATGCCTTGCCTCGTCTTTTTGTTCTTATCCAAACAGGCAGTCCCTGATGCGCATCAGGCCTGCCTCTGTCTCGTCTGCCGGGGCCACGAGGGCCACCCGGATGAATCCCGCGCCCGGGTTGCCGGCCTCGGTGTCGCGCGACAGGTAGGCGCCGGGCAGCACGCGCACCCCGGTCTCCTGCCACAGCTTCAGCGCCGCCGCTTCGCCATCCTCGACCGGCAGCCACAGGAACATGCCCGCCTCGGGCGCCATGTAGCCCGGCACATCGCCCAGGATCCGGTCCGCCATCTCGTATTTCGCGCGATAGAGCGCGCGGTTCTCGGTCACATGCGTCTCTTCCGCCCAGAGCCGTTCCGAGACATGCTGGATCGGCAGCGGCACCGGCGCCCCGGAATAGGCGCGCAGCTGCCTGAGCCGCGCCATGCTCTCGGGGCCGCCCGCCACGAAGCCCGAGCGCAGCCCGGGCAGGTTCGATCGCTTGGACAGCGAATGGAAGGTCAGCACGCGTTCGGGATCGGCGCCCATCTCGACGGCCACCTGCATCGCGCCCGGCGGCGGCGTGTCGCGGTAGATCTCGCAATAGCACTCGTCGGCAAGGATGCGGAAGTCGTGACGCTCCGCCAGGGCAATCAGCCGCTCCCAATAGGCGCGGTCGGCCACGGCGCCCTGCGGATTGGCCGGCGAGCAGATGTAGCACAGCGCAGCGCGGTCCAGAACGTCATCGGACAGCGCCGCGAAATCGGGCAGGTGCCCGGTCTCGGCGGTGGCGGGGCAGAAGACCGGCTCAGCCCCCACCGAGATCGCCGAGATCATGTAGACCTGGTAGAACGGGTTGGGCATCAGCACGACCGGCCGCGCCCCGCCCACGGTCTCAGGGCAGAGCGCCATGCCGGCGTTGTAGAGCCCCTCGCGCGTGCCGTTCAGCCCCATCACCTGCCGGTCGGGATCGACCGTGACGCCGTAGCGGCGCTGCAGCCAGTCGGCGATCGACCGGCGCAGGCCCGGCGTGCCCTCGTTGGGCGGGTAGCGGCCGAAATCGGCCGCGTGGGCGACCAGCTCGTCGGTGATCCACGCGGGGAACGGGTGCTTCGGCTCGCCGATGGACATGTGCATGACCGGCCCGCCGGGCTCGTGCACGTCCAACAGGGCGCGCAGACGCGGGAACGCATAGGCCGGTAGGTTCGAAAACCGCTCGGGGAACATCTGGGTACTGCCTCAAGGATACGGGATCTCTCTGCCCCGTTTGGGGGCAGGATACGGAATCGGGGGGCCCTCTGTCCAGAATCCGCGGCGCATCCCGCCCCGATGTGACCCGAAAGTCGCAAAGGCCGCGAAACCCGACCGCCCCCCGTGCGAGCCCGGCCCGCCCCGCCCCGCAAGGGCTTGACGCGCCGGGCGAAGGGCGTTCAGCGCAGCACGCGCTCGACCGCCGCGGCGACTCGAAGCAGGCGGTGTTCCTGCATCGGCGGCGCCATCAGCGACAGCCCGCAGGAGGGCGTGCCGGTGGGCAGGGTGATCGCACAGCCGCCCATCAGGTTGCCCACCCGCGTGTTGCGCAGGGTCAGCAGGTTCTCGGTGACGTAATATTCCGCCTCTTCCATCAACCGGTCCACCTGCGGCGGCAGGTTGGGCGTGGTCGGGCAGAGCACGGCGTCGAACCCGGCCGTGGCCCGGGCCCAGGCGGCACGCGCCGCCTCCATCCGGGCGACCGCGCGCAGGTAGTCCGCACCGCCGGGCAGGCGCCCGGCCTCGAAACGCTCGCGGATGGGGCGGTACATGGCGTCGGGATCGGCCTCGATCGCCTCGCCCCATGTCGCCCAGGCCTCGGTCGTGTAGAGGATGCCCGCATCCTCCAGCGGCGTGCGGATCTCGGGCACCTCCAGCGGCACGATCTCGACCCCGGCGCGCTCCAGCGCGGCCAGCGCGGTGTCGTGGGCGGTGGCCGGCGCCTCGCGCAGGTCCTCCTCGACCAGCGTGGTCAGCCGTGCCAGCCGCAGCCGGCCCGGCTCGGGCGCGCCGCGCAGATCGGGCGCGCGACCGCCATCCAGCGCCGCCAGCATCAGCGCCGCATCCTCGACGCTGCGGGTCAGCGGGCCCACCGTGTCGAAGCGCGCCGCCAGCGGCACCACGCCCGACAGGCTGACCCGCCCCGAGGTGGTCTTGAGCCCGACAAGGTCGTTCCACGCCGCCGGCACCCGGACCGAGCCGCCGGTATCCGAGCCCACCGCCGCCGGGGCAAGACCGAAGGCGACCGAGGCCGCCGCCCCCGAGGAGGACCCGCCCGCCACCGCGCCCGCATCGTTGACGCAGGGCGGCGTGGCGGTGACCGGGTTCAGGCCCAGCCCCGAGAAGGCCAGTTCCGACATGTGTGTCTTGCCCAGGCAGACTGTGCCGCGCGTGGTGGCGATGCGCAGGCTCTCGGCATCGCGCTCGGGCACCCGCCCCGCCAGCAGGGCCGAGCCGGCCTCGGTCGCGACACCGGCAGTGTCGAACAGGTCCTTCCAGCTGACCGGCACCCCGTCGAGCGGGCCGTGCCGCAGCCCGGCGCGCGCCCGGTCGCGGGCGGCGCGGGCTTCGGCCAAGGCGCGGTCGGGCGTGCTGCGCGCGAAGATGCGCGGCCCGGCGGGATGCCCGGCGATCCGGTCAAGACAGTCCTCGGCCAGCGTCACCGGGTCCAGCGTGCCCGCCTCGATGGCGCGGCCAAGCTCGGCGGCGGTCTGCTGTTCTGTCCCGGTCATCGCGTGCACTCCCTTCATCCCTTGTCCATGGCCTGCCTGCCTAGCGCGGCCCCGCGCCCCGCGAAAGGCCGAAACGGCGCGCCGGTGCCGGGCCGGATTGTCGGATCGGACGGTAGCGGCAGCACGGCGCATGGACAATCCCGGCCCGGACACCATAGTTCGCGGCATGACACATGATCTGATCATCGTCGGTGGCGGGCTGAACGGCGCCGCGCTGGCCCTCGCGGCCGCCCGGTCCGGGCTGACGGCCTGCGTTCTGGACGCGCTGCCGCGGGCGGCGCGCATGTCGGGGGATTTCGACGGGCGCTCCTACGCGCTGGCGCAGGCCTCGCAGCGGATGCTGGCCGGTCTGGGCCTGTGGGACGCGCTGGCCGAGCACGCCCAGCCCATGAACGAGATCAAGGTCACCGACGGGCGGGTCGGCGCGGCTGAGGTCTTTCTCGGACTGCATTTCCAGAGCGCCGAGCTGGAGAGCGGGCCCATGGGCTACATGGTCGAGGACCGGCACCTGCGCCCGACCCTGCTGCGCGCGCTGGACGACACCGACGGGATCACCCTGCGCGACGGCGCCCGCGTTACCGCGCAAGCGGTCGAGGCGACCGGCGTGACCGTGACGCTGGAGGACGGCACGACAGTGAGCGGCCGGGTGCTTGTGGGGGCCGACGGGCGCCAGAGCGGCACCGCCACGCGCGCCGGGATCCGCCGCACCGGCTGGCGTTACGGGCAGACCGCGCTGGTCTGCGCCATCGCGCATGAGCGCCCGCATCACGGCGTGGCGCACCAGCTGTTCCTGCCGCCCGGTCCGCTGGCCATCCTGCCGCTGACCGGCAATCGCAGCTCGATCGTGTGGAGCGAGAGCACCGAGGCGGCGGCCGAGATCCAAGCGCTGCCGGACGAGGCTTATCTCGAGGTGCTGCGCCCGCGTTTCGGCGATTTCCTTGGCGAGATCTCGCTTGCCGGTACGCGCTATGCCTACCCTCTGGGCATGACGCTCGCCAATGCCTTCACCGCGCCGCGGCTGGCGCTGGTGGGCGACGCGGCGCATGGCGTGCACCCGATCGCGGGCCAGGGGCTGAATGCCGGGTTGCGCGACGTGGCGGCGCTGGCCCATGTGCTGGACCATGCCACCCGCCGGGGCGAGGACATCGCCGCGCCGCAGGTGTTGGACCGTTACCAAAGCTGGCGGCGCTTCGACACGGCCACGCTGGCAGCCTCGACCGACCTGTTCAACCGGCTCTTCTCGACCGACAACCCGCTGCTGCGGGCAGGGCGAGACCTCGGCATGGCGCTGGTCAACGCCGCGCCGGGGCTGCGCCGCGGCATCATCCGCGAGGCCGCCGGGCTGTCGGGCGACCTGCCCGACCTGATGCGCGGCTGAGCCGGCTGCACGGGCGCTTTCAACGGGTCGGGCGCCGTGACAGAGTGGCGCCGGATCACAGCGGAGGATTTCCATGACCCAGACCTGTGCCCTGGTGACCGGGGCGGCCCGCGGCATCGGGCTGGCCACGACGGACCTGTTCCTTGAAAAGGGCTGGCGCGTCGCCATGGTGGATCGCGACCGCCCTGCCCTGCTCGAGGCGGCAGCGACGCGTGACAACGTGCTGGCCATCGCGCGCGACGTCTCGAACCCGCAGGAGGTGGCGGCCATGGCGCGCGAGGCGCTTGGCTGGGCCGGCCGCATCGACGCGCTGGTCAACAATGCCGGCGTGGCCGAGTTCGGCCCGATCGAGCACTGCGATTTCGAGACGTGGCGCCGGGTCATGGCGACGAATCTCGACGGGGTGTTCCTGTGCAGCCAGGCCTGCACCCCGGCGCTGAAAGAGACAAAGGGCGCCATCGTCAACATCGCCTCGATCAGCGGGCTGCGCGCCTCGACGCTGCGTGTCGCCTATGGCACGTCCAAGGCGGCGGTGATCCAGCTGACCAAGCAATACGCGGCCGAGCTGGGCGAGCACGGCATCCGGGTCAACTGCGTGGCGCCCGGCCCGGTGCGCACCAAGCTGGCCATGGCCGTGCACACGCCCGAGATCATCCAGGCCTATCACGAAGCCATCCCGCTCAACCGCTATGGCAGCGAACGCGAACTGGCCGAGGTGATCGTCTTTCTTGCCGGGCCGCAGGCCTCTTACGTGACCGGGCAGGTGCTGGCGGCTGATGGCGGGTTCGACAGCACCGGGGTCGGCCTGCCCGCGCTGCGCGCCCCTGCGGACTGAACCCCGCGCACAGGACCTGCCGCGCATGAAAAAGGGGCGGTCGCCCGCCCCTTCCCGTCCCGCCTATCGCAGGTGCGTCACTTGATCCGCTGGCCATTGGCCAGGATCTGGCCCTCGGGCGTGAACTCGATGACCGAGCTCGCGGTGTCCGGCTCGTCGCCCGGCACGGTGAACATGCTCATCATCATGCGCATGCCCATCGCGTCCTCTTCGGTCATCATGCCCATGGCGATCAGCTTGTCGACCAGCGCGTTGGCGCCGGCGACCTCGAAGGTGATGGAGCCGTCGGGACGCGGCATGCCGTCATAGGTCTCGAGGTCGGAATTGTCGAAAGTGACCGCGCCGCTGCCCTGGATCACGCCGCCCACGGCATCGACCACCAGCTCGTTCACCGTCAGCGCGTTGATTTCGGCCGGCGGCTCGCTGCTGTCCTCGAGCGCTTCCATCTGCTCGGGGTCGAAGATGTTGACGAAGGGCGTCACCAGCGCCTCGAGGTCCAGCGCCACGGTGGCGGGATCACGCGGCAGGTTGCCGGCCGGGTCGAAAATGCCCCAAAGCATGTCGGACATGGTGAAGCCGCCCATCACGATCGACAGCGCCGCCGGCTGCGGGCCGTCGCCGGGCTGCAGCGGCATGCTGAGGCTGAAGCCGGTATCCTCGAGCCCGAACTGCACCGGGAAGGGGATCTCGGGGCCGCTCAGCGCCATGGTCTGCGCCGTGGAGGACAGCGCATAGGTCAGCGAGGCCTCCGAGACCGCGATGCCCAGCTCGCCCGAATCCGAGCTGAGCGTGCCGGTGGTGGTGCCGGCCTCTTCGGTGACCTCGAAATCGGTCTGCCCGCCGGCATGGCCGATCACCACGTCGACGCCCAGCCCGCTGGTGAACAGCGCCGCGGGATCCGAGAAATCGGCATCGGTGGGCGCCACCGTCTCGCCGGTCGAGTAGAGCCCGGTGAAGGTGCCCGAGAACCGGCCGCTGTCGCCGCTGTCGGGATCGTTGAAGGTGAAGTCATAGGCCATGTCGCCCAGCTGCAGCTCCTGCGCGACGGCCTGCATGCCCGCGGTGCGGGTCACGTTCGACCGGCCGACGACCGGGCCGGTGGCGACATCGATGCTCAGCGCGTCGCGGCCGATCTCCTCGCCGTTCTCGGTCAGCGAGGCCAGCGTGAAGGTCAGCGCATCGGCGCTGTAGTCATAGGTCAGCGCGCCGGCCTCGCCCGAGATCACCATCTCGAAATTCTGCTGGCCGTATTCCAGCACCATCTCGCCGCCATCCTCGCCCTCTTCGGCGTCGAAGGCGATGGCGATCGGCATCACCTCGGGGAAGGTCATGGAAACGGTGCCGTCGCCGCGATCGGTCAGCGTCACCTGCGCCATCGTGATCTCGACCGTGCCGTCGGCCTCGGGCATCTCGATCGACATCACCACGTCGGACACGGTGAGCGTGTCGCCGGCCATGGACTCGGTTCCGGTCACGGCATAGCCGAACCCCTCGAGATAGGTTTCGAGATCGTCCCAGACCTGCTGCGGGGTGACATCCGCAAGGGACGGGCTGGCCAGCGCGCAGAGCGCCAGAGCCGAGACTGTTGCAAACCGTGACATGGTACACCTCTCTGTGAAATCTGTCGGTCCGAATTTGTCCCCAGTGTCAGGGGCGTACCGACAACGGTCAAGGGACTGGATTCCATACTAGTGAGCGATTACGAAGTTTGCGACACGGCAATTCTGGTCCGGGGGATGGCAATGGATCTGAAAGACAGGACAGTGATGATCACCGGGGCAAGCCGGGGCATCGGCGCCGCCGCCGCGCGCGCCTTCGCCGAGGCCGGGGCCCGGCTGGCGCTGGTGGCGCGATCGGCCGACGCCGTGGCCGACCTGGCCGGTGAGATCGGCCAGCAGGCGGTGGCGATCCCCTGCGACGTGGCCCGCTACTGGGAGTTCGAGCAGGCGGTGCGCAACTGCGTCACCGCGCATGGCGGGCTGGACGTGCTGGTCAACAATGCCGGCGTGATCGAGCCGATCTCGCACATGGCCGACACCGACCCCGAGGCCTGGGGCGAGGTGATCGATATCAACCTCAAGGGCGTGTTCCACGGCATGCACGCGGCGCTGCCGGTGATGCTCGAGGCCGGCGGCGGCACGGTGCTGACCATCGGGTCGGGCGCGGCGCATGGCCCGGTCGAGGGCTGGTCGCATTACTGCGCCTCCAAGGCCGGCGCGTTGATGCTGACCCGCATGGCCGACAAGGAATACCGCGAGCGCGGCATCCGCGCGCTGTCGCTGTCGCCCGGCACCGTGGCCACGCAGATGCAGCGCGACATCAAGGCCAGCGGCATCAACCCGGTCAGCAAGCTCGACTGGTCCGATCACATCCCGCCCGAATGGGTCGCCAAGGCCCTGGTCTGGATGTGCGGCGCCGAGGCCGACGGCCACCTGGGCGGCGAGATCTCGCTGCGCGACGAGGCGATCCGCACCAAGCTGGGCCTGTCGTGATCCGGCTGGACCGGGATGACGGGCTCTGGACCGTCACGCTGGACCGCCCCGACAAGGCCAACGCGCTGACCGCCGAGATGCTGGAGCGGCTCTGCCAGATCGCCGAGGAGGCCCGCACGGCCCGCGCGCTGGTGCTGACCGGAACGGGCAAGGTGTTCTCGGCCGGGGCCGACCTGGATGCGGCGCGCGCCGGGCTGGCGACCTCGCCGCTGTGGGAACGGCTCTCGGGTGCCATCGCGCGCCTGCCGGGCCTGACCATCTGCGCGCTGAACGGCACGGTGGCGGGCGGGGCCATGGGCATGGCGCTGGCCTGCGACCTGCGCATCGCCGTGCCTGGCGCGCGCGTCTTCTACCCGGTGATGAAGCTGGGCTTCCTGCCGCAGCCCTCGGACCCGGCCCGCCTCGCCGCGCTGGTCGGGCCCAGCCGGGCCAAGATGATCCTGATGGCCGGCCAGAAGATCGGCGTGGAGGAGGCGCAGGCCTGGGGTCTGATCGACCGCATCGTCGAAGGCGACCTGCTGGAAGAGGCCCGCGCCCTGGCCGCCGACACGCTGGGCGCGACACCCGAGCATGCCGCCGCCATCAAGACGCTGATCCGCGCCTGACGCGGCGCGTTCGGCCTGTCAGTCGTTTTGACCGGCGAGCCGCACGGGCTGGCCATGCGGCGTGGCATGGTAGGCCCTGCGCCACTCCTCGGTCCGCCGCTCGACCTCCGCCGATGGCGCAAGATCCTGCCCGTCCAGCAACTGCTCCAACACCGCAAGGAAGGCGGCGTAATAGGTCGCGTCGCTGTCGGGTGCCCCGTCCGCGGCGCGACGCTCCAGCTCGGCGCCCAGCGCCTGCGACCAAGCGCCGGGGTCCAGCCGCCCGTCCGCGACCAGCACTTCGACCACGGCGACCACCTCGGCATGCCATTGCTCGGCAAAGGCGGTCTCGCCCCGGCCCTGCCGCAGCGCGGCACGTGCCGAGGGCTCAGGCCGGCTCAAGATAGCTGTCCCACATGTCGGTGCAGAGCGTGTCGCCGCTATAGGCCGCCTCGGGCCAGAGATCGGCCATGGCAAAGCGCACCACGTAGGTCTGCTCCTTCTGCCGCACCCCCGTGGCGGCCGCGTCGGGCTGCGGCTGCGGGCCGATCACGCTGTCGATCACACCGGTACGCCCGCGCAGGTAGCCTGCCAGCCGCGTGTGCATGCTGTCCGTGTCCCGGCGGCACCGCACCCGGTCGCCCGGCGCAAAGCGCGGCGGGAGTTCGGAGACGGGCCGGACCGGCACGGGCCTGTCATAGGTATATTCCCCGGCCGCGGCGCGGCCCTCGACGAATTCCGGCAGCCCGGCCACGCCCTCATCAATGGCGGTGGCCATCATGCCCAGCGTCCATTTGTCGAAATAGTCCAGCCGCAGGTAGAGATCGGGCGGCAGCCGCTCCAGCACGTGGCGGTACCAGTCCAGCGTCCAGCCCGTCTGGTCGGCCCGAAGCTTGCCCATGGACATCATCGCGATGGCCCAGACGCGGGCCTGCCAATCTTGGGGAAACAGCGCCGAATCGTCCTCGGCCACGTTCGGGATCGGGCCGAAGCCCTGCCGGCCGCCCAGATCATGCACCGTGTCCATCAGGCCGCCCCCCGCGCTGGTGTCAGGTCGCGCACCGTGCCGATCATCGCGTTGCGGGTCACCAGCCCGGCCAGCTCCGTCTCGGACCAGTCTCCGGTGCCGGCGGGGCGCTCGGGAACGACCATGTAGCGCCGGTCCGAGGTCGAATCCCAGACCCGCACGTCGACCCCCTCGGGCAGGTGCGTGCCGAACTCGGCCAGCACGCCGCGCGGATCGCGCACCGCCCGCGCCCGGTAGGCGGTGGACTTGTACCACGCGGGCGACATGCCGAGAATGCCCAGCGGGTAGCAGGAGCACAGCGTGCAGACGACAAGGTTATGCGTGGTCGGGGTGTTGAACACCGCCTTGATCGGGTAGCCCTTCTCGACATGGGGCAGCAGCGCGGCAAAGGCGGCGGGCGTGTCCTCGGCCAGCCGCGCCACGAAATCGGGATCCGTCCAGGCCCGCGCGATCACGCGCGCGCCGTTCATCGGGCCCACATTCTCGGAATAGGCGTCCAGCCAGCTATCCACCGCATCCTGTGACAGGAAGCCCCGCTCGACCAGCACGGTCTCGAGCGCCTTCAGCCGCAGAGCGGGCTCGGCGGGCAGGTGACTGTGCAACTCGCGGTGCAGCCGCGCCACCTTGTCGGAGTCATGGGAACTCATCGCGGCCTCCTTCGCCCGGGTCTTCGGGCCGCCCCGGGGCCCGATCGTGGCGCGAGTCTATCCCGCGGCCCGATTCGTGTCATGGACCATCACCCCGGCCCGGAATCCCGCTCGCCCCGCCCGGATGGCTGTGCCAGAATTGGCCAAGGCGGATCAGCACAGGGGGATGACATGGCGGAACTGGAGCGGCGCATCGCGCAGGCGCGCGGCGACGAGCCGGCGGACCTTGTCCTGCGCGGCGGGCGGATCTTCGACCTGGTCACCGGCGCGCTGCTGGAGGGGGACGTGGCGATCTGCGGCGACATGATCGTCGGCATCATGGGCGACTACGAGAGCGCGCGGGTGATCGACCTCGACGGGCTGATCCTCGTGCCCGGCTTCATCGACACGCATCTGCATATCGAGAGCTCGCTGGTCACCCCGTTCGAGTTCGACCGCTGCGTGACGCCGCGCGGCGTGACCACGGCGATCTGCGATCCGCACGAGATCGCCAACGTGATCGGCGCCGAGGGGATCCGCTGGTTCCAGGAGGCCAGCCGCCACACGCTGATGGACATCAAGGTGCAGCTCTCCTCCTGCGTGCCTTCCACCCATATGGAGACCGCCGGCGCCGAGCTGGATGCCGAGGCGCTGGCGGATCTGCGCGGCCATCCCTCGGAGCTGGGGCTGGCCGAGTTCATGAACTATCCCGGCGTGATCCACCGTGAGCCGGGCGCCATGGCCAAGCTGCGCCTGTTCGAGGGCGGCCACGTGGACGGGCACTGCCCGCTTCTGTCGGGCCATGACCTGAACGCCTATATCGCCGCCGGCATCCGCACCGAGCACGAGGCGACCACCGCCGCGGAAGCGCGGGAGAAGCTGCAGAAGGGCATGCGCGTGCTGATCCGCGAAGGCTCGGTGTCGAAGGACATGAATGCGCTGCAGCCGCTGCTGACCGAGCGGACGGCGCCCTACATGTGCCTGTGCACCGATGACCGCAATCCGCTGGACATCGCCGAGCACGGGCACCTGGATTTCATGATCCGCAGCCTGATCGCCGCGGGCACGCCGCCGCTGGCCGCCTATCGCGCGGCGTCCCTGTCGGGGGCCGAGGCCTTCGGCCTGTCCGATCGCGGGCTGATCGCGCCCGGGCGCCGCGCCGATATCGTGGCGGTGGACAGCCTTGAAGGCTGCCACGCGCAGCTGGTGCTGGCCGGCGGGGTGGACGTGTCGGACCCCGCCTTCGCCTCGCGCGCGACGATTCCCCCGGTGGGCCGCGGCTCGGTCCGGGCGCCTGCGGTGACGGCCGAGGATTTCCGCGTCACCGGCAATGCACAGGAGACCGACGTGATCGGCATCCGCGAGGGGCAGATCCTGACCGACCACCTGCACGAGGAGATCGCCATCGCCGATGGCGACAAGCGCCCGGACCCGGCGCGCGACCTTGTCCGCATCGCGGTGGTCGAGCGGCACGGGCGCAACGGCAATATCGCCTGCGGCTTCGTGAAGGGGTTCGGGCTGCAGGCCGGCGCCATCGCCTCGACCGTCTGCCACGACCACCACAACATCGCCTGTGTGGGCGTGGACTATGCCGACATGGCCCGCGCCGCGACCCGGCTGGGCGAGATCGAGGGCGGTTTCGTCGTGGTGCGCGACGGCGCTGTGCTGGCCGAACTGGCCCTGCCCGTGGCCGGGCTGATGTCTCTGGAGCCTTTCGAGACGGTGCGCGACCGGCTGGTCGAGCTGCGCGCCGCCGCCCGGTCGCTGGGCGTGACGCTGGAGGAGCCTTTCCTGCAGCTGGCCTTCCTCGCCCTGCCGGTGATCCCGGCGCTGAAGATCACCGACCGCGGCATGGTCGACGTGACCCGGTTCGAGATCATCGCCTGACCGGGCGCCCGTGGCGGGGGCAGGACGCCTCCGGCGGGAGTATTTTTGGAAAGATGAAAGCGGGCGCGCGGTGTCGTGCTGTCTGCGCGAGACGGGAGGGGCTGAATGCTGCGGCGGCGATGCTTGTCGATCTGCGCGTCGCGGGTGCGATCACCGGGGTCGGATCCGGCGGGGTGGCTCGTGGACAGGCGCTTTGGCAGGGAGCCGCAGTTCTCGGCTGGTCAGGAACGGGCGGTGGGCGTGTTTCCCTGCAGCGCCGATCGCCGGGCCTCAGGACGGTGCATGCCACAGCCGGCAGAGCGGGCCATCCGGGCCGGTGAGCGGGTCGGTATCGGGCAGCGGGACGGCGGCGATCTGTGCGGCGATATCCGGACCGCCCTGCCCTTCGCGCAGGGTGGTATAGTCGGACTGGCCCGGCGGGTAGGCGCCGCAGATGCGGAAATCGGGGCTTTGCGACAAACGCTTGTGGCCGGTGCCGGCGGGCAGCAACAGCGCGTCGCCGGGGTGCAGGTCGAGCGAGGGGCCGCCCGGACCGCCCAGCATCAGCCGCGCCGTGCCGGAGGCGCAGACCAGCGCCTCATGCGCGTCGGGGTGGAAATGGTGGTAATCGAAGACGGTCCAGACCCAGGTCCCGGTCCAGCCATTGGCCTCCATCAGCGCGCAGATCCGTTCCGGCGGGCCCGAGACCGCGCCCGGCGCGACAAGGACCGGCAGGGAGGGGTTGTTGGGGATCCCCTCCCCCGGTTGCAGATCGAGCCTGTGGATCGTCATGCGAACCCCGGCCGGCTCACAACCGGTTCAGCAGGTCCGGCGTGGGCCAGGCATCGGCGGGCAGGCCCAGCTGCTGCTGGACGTCGCGCACGGCCGAGCGGGTGCCGGCCCCCAGGATGCCGTCGATCTCGCCCACGTCATAGCCCATGGCGTCGAGCTTGCGTTGCAGCTGCTTCATCTGCGCGCTCGACAGGCCCGGCGCGGGATTGCCCGCGTCATAGACCGGCGCGCCTTCGAGCCGCGTTCCGAAATAGGCGGCGGTCAGCACGTAGGTGAAGCTCTGGTTCCACTCGAAATAGACGCGGAAATTCGGGTAGGCGATGAAGGCCGGGCCGCCGCGGCCCTGCGGCACGATGATCGAGGCCTCGAGCCGGCCGTCATCCAGCACGCCCTGCCGGGCCTGCACGCCCAGCTGTTCCCAGTCGGCCACGCTGCGCGTGACCTGCAGCCCGGCCTGCGACCAGTCGAAATCGGCGGGCAGCACCACCTCCTGCAACCACGGCTCGCCCGGGCGCCAGCCGAGATGGGACAGCATCTTGGCGCCGGACATCAGCGCGTCGGGGGCGGAGGTCTTGAGCGTCACATGCCCGTCGCCATCGCCGTCCACGCCGTTTTCGAGGATGTCCTTGGGCAGCATCTGCACCATGCCGATCTCGCCCGCCCAGGCGCCGGTCGTGGTGGCCGGGTCGAAATCGCCCTGCTCGTAGAGCGAGAGCGCGGCGAAGACCTGCGGGCGGAAGATCTCGGGGCGCCGGCAGTCATGGGCCAGCGTGACCAGCGCATTGGCGGTGTTGAAATCACCCTGGAAGGCGCCGTAATCGGTCTCGAAGGCCCAGAAGGCCAGCAGCACGCCCGGCGCGATGCCGTAGTCGCGCTGGATGCGGTCGAACACCGCCTCGTAGCGGCTGGCCATCTGGCGGCCGCGATCCAGCCGGTTCTGGCTGATCAGCTTGCGCGAGAAGGTGATGAACGGGTCCTGGAAGATGCCCTGCCGCTGGTCGGCCCGCAGCACCGAGGCGCTTTGCGAGATCGGCGCGAAGAAGCGCTGCACCGTTGCCGGGTCATGCCCGCGGGCGATGGCCTCGTCGGCCATGTCGGCCTTGAATTGCGCAAAGCTTCCGCCGCAGGGGACATCCTGGGCGAAGGCCGCGGTCCCGGCCAGGAGACCGAGAAGGAGTGCCGGAAGGCGCATGGGGGATCCTCGTATGTTCGCGTCGGCCATACCCTAACGAAGCCGCCGGACGGGGCAAGCCGAGTTCCGCCGATGGGCGGGGGCCTGCTGGACCGACCGGTCAAATTTCCTGCGCCCCGTTAATCCGGCCTTAACGATTGTAAACGAAAACGGAACAAGTTGCGTCAAATGCCGTGTCTCTTCATGGAGGTGGTCGTGCGGGTTCTGATCGTGGAAAGCAGCGCCCCGCTGGCGCAGCTGTGGCAGGGCCACCTCAAGCGCATGGGCGCCCGCGTGAGCCTGGCGCGCGCCCAGAACGATGCCGTCGCGGCGCTGGCGCGCGAGGATTTCGACGTCATCATCCTCGACCTGGTGCTGGATGAGGGCAGCGCGCTGGCGGTGTCGGATATCGCCCAGTACCGCCAGCCCGAGGCGCGCGTGATCTTCGTCACGAACACCTCGTTCTTCTCGGATGGCTCGATCTTCCGGCATTGCGCCAATGCCTGCGCCTTCCTGCCCAGCAGCACGGCGCCATCGGACCTCGCCACGATGGTCGAGCATTACGCCCGCGCGCCGTAAGCCCCCTCAGGCGGCGGCCAGTGCCCCGCGGCCATGCGGCGCCGTCAGGTCCAGCGCGGGCCCGATCGGCACGATGCGATGCGGGTTCACCGTCTCGTGGCTGTAATGGTAATGCCGCGTGATGTGGTCGAAATCCACCGTCTCGGCAACGCCCGGCCACTGGTAGAGCTCACGCAGATACCCCCACATGTTCGGGAAATCGACGATGCGGTTGCGGTTGCACTTGAAGTGGCCGTGATAGACCTTGTCGAAGCGGATCAGCGTGGTGAAGAGCCGCCAATCCGCCTCTGTCACCTGTGCGCCCATGAGGTAGCGGCGGCGCGACAGGCGTTCCTCGATCCAGTCCAGCGTTTCGAACAGGGGCCCCACCGCGGCGTCATAGGCCTCTTGCGAGCGGGCAAAGCCCGCCTTGTAGACGCCGTTGTTCACCGTGTCGTAGATGCGCGCGTTCACCGGCTCGATCTCGTCGCGCAGATGCGCCGGCCAGTAATCGTCGCTATTCCCGGTCAGCCCGTCGAAGGCGCTGTTGAACATGCGGATGATTTCGGCGCTTTCATTGCTGACGATGGTCTCGTACTGGCGGTCCCAGAGCACCGGCACGGTGACCTTGGTGGTCGCGCGCGGCTCGGCCCGGGTGTAGATCTCGCGCATGAAGCGCGACCCGTAAAGCCGGTCGCCCGTGGCGCCGCGCCGGTCGAGATCGAAGGTCCAGCCATCGTCGAGCATGTCGGGATGCACCACGCTGACGCCGATCAGATCCTCCAGCCCCTTGAGTTTGCGGAAGATCAGCGCCCGGTGCGCCCAGGGACAGGCATAGCTGACATAGAGGTGATAGCGGTCGCGCGCGGCCTCGAAGCCGCCCTCGCCGCTGGGGCCCGGTCGGCCGTCGGATGTCACCCAGTTGCGGAAGGACGAGTCTTGCCGCTGAAAGCTGCCATCCTTCGAGGTCGGGGCGACCTGCCCGGTTTTCCATTCTCCGTTGACCAATTGGCCCATGTGATCCTCCTGCGCGTTGGGACATAGCTAGGCCATGCGCCCTGACGCTCAAACGCCCGTGCCTGCGCAGGAGATCCCGCAGGAATGCACAGACCGGGCGGCGGATCAGCGCTCGAAGACGGTTTTCCACAGCCAGATCAGCAGGAGCGCGCCCAGCACCGCGCCCACCAGCCCGGCCAGGAGGCCCGAGATGACCAGCAGGAACCGGATCACCAGCCCGCCGATCAGCGCGCCGGCCATGCCGATGGCCACGGTCTGCACGATGCCGGCCTCGATGCGCATCAACCGTGTCGCCAGAAAGCCGGCTGCCGCGCCGACGATGATCAGCCAGACGATGCTCATGCCGCTGTCTCCCTATTGCCGGGGACCAGCCTGCCACAGGCGGCACATGCTGGCTGCGCGGCCATCCGTCTCAGCGCCGCCCGCGCCAGTGGGTGGGCACGATCAGCAGCGCGCCGATCGAGGCCACGATCGCGTTCAGCCCGGGCGAGCGAAAGCCGAAGCCGAACATCAGCGTCACGAAGTAGAACAGGAAGGCGCCGCCGACGCAGATGATGATGCTGGGCAGGATGCCGTTGCGGGTGAAGCCCGTCCGTTCCGAGGCATAGCCCACGATGCCCGCGATGACGACGGTGCCGATGATGACCGGAAACATGGCTATCCTCCCAGAATGGTGCCGGCGGGCAGCGGGTGGCCGCGCAGGAAGCTGTCGGCATCCTGCGCGCCGCGGCCGGCGCGTTGCGCGCGGGTGATGCGCAGGGCGTCGGTGCCGCAGGCGACAGTGAAGCCGGCATCCAGGACGGTCCCCGGCGCGCCCTGCCCGGCCACGATTTCGGCGCCCAGCAGTTTCAGCCGTGCCGCGCCATGCTGCGTCCAGGCGCCGGGAAAGGGCGACAATCCGCGGATCTGCTGCGAGACCTCGGCCGCCGGGCGGGCCCAGTCGATCGCGGCCTCGGCCTTGTCGATCTTGGCTGCATAGGTGACGCCGGCCTCGGGCTGGGGCTGCGGGGTCAGCGTGTCGAGCCGGTCCAGCGCCTCGCAGATCAGCCGCGCGCCCAGTGCGCTCAGCCGGTCATGCAGCTCGCCCGTGGTCTCTGTGGGCCCGATCGGCGTGGCCTCGCGCAGCAGCACGGGGCCGGTGTCCAGCCCGGCCTCCATCTCCATGATGCAGATGCCGGTCTGCGCGTCGCCCGCCATGATTGCCCGGTGGATCGGCGCCGCGCCGCGCCAGCGCGGCAGCAGCGAGGCATGGATGTTGAGACAGCCGCGCGCCGGCGCGTCCAGCACCGCCTGCGGCAGGATCAGCCCGTAGGCCACGACCACGGCGATATCGGCCTTGAGCGCGGCCAGCGCCGCCTGCTCCTCGGCCCCGCGCAGGCTGACAGGGTGACGCACCTCGAGGCCCAGGTCTTCGGCGCGGGCCTGCACCGGGGTCGGGCGGTCCTTCTTGCCGCGCCCGGCGGGGCGCGGGGGCTGGCAATAGACGGCTGCAATCTCGTGCCCGGCCGCGACCAGCGCGTCCAGAACCGGCACCGAGAAGTCCGGAGAGCCCATGAAGATCACCCGCATCGCCTGTGCCTCGCCTGTTGCCGCGTCACCGTCCAGATATCCGCTGCACCGCCCCGCGCCAAGGGGGCGGGCTCAGCGGGCCAGCTTGCGCGCCTTGCGCAGCAGCATGTCGCGGCGCGTCTTGCTCAGCCGGTCGACATAGAGCCGCCCGTCGAGATGGTCGACCTGGTGCTGCACCGAGGTGGCCCAGAGCCCCACGAAGTCCTTCTCGACCGGCGTCCCGCTCTCGTCGAGATAGCGCACCGTGACCGCGCGGGGGCGCGAGACCTTGGCCGAGACGCCGGGCAGGTTCGGGCTGGCCTCTTCGTGGTCGCGCAGCTGCACGCTGGCATGCAGGATCTCGGGATTGGCCATGCGGACGGCCTGCCCGCGCGCCTCGGAGGCATCGACCACGGCAAGGCGCAGCAGGACGCCGATCTGCGGCGCGGCCAGCCCGACGCCCGGCATCGCCTCCATCGTGTCGATCATGTCCTGCCAGATGGCGCGGATCTCGTCGGTCACGGCCTCCACCGGATCGGCGGCGGTGCGCAGCCGCGCATCGGGCCAGGGCACGAAGGGCCGGACGGTCACGCGCGAGACTCGTACTCGGCCAGCAGCGCGTCGCGCGCCGGAGCCGAGAGCCGGTCGAAATGCATCACGCCGTCGAGATGGTCGTATTCATGCTGCGCAAAGATCGCGTCGGCGCCGGTCAGGTGCCGCTCCTGCGCGGCGCCGTTGATGTCGGTATAGCCCAGCACGATCTCGGTGGCGCGGGGGACCTCGGCGGTGACGCCGGGCACCGACAAGCACCCCTCGCCGCCCGTGGCCACCGTATCCGAGCGCCAGAGGATCTGCGGGTTGATGCAGGCGATGGGCGTCATCTCGCCATCCTTCCAGCCGGTATCCATCACGAAGACCCGGGCCGAAACGCCCACCTGCGGCGCA
This sequence comes from Pseudoponticoccus marisrubri, assembly GCF_001482405.1. GTDB lineage: Bacteria > Pseudomonadota > Alphaproteobacteria > Rhodobacterales > Rhodobacteraceae > Pseudoponticoccus > Pseudoponticoccus marisrubri. The sequence continues at coordinate 58,701 of NZ_LPXO01000004.1, read as the reverse complement.
GCCAGCCCGCGGCCCGGCGCATCATACATCGTCTCGAACATGTCGCCGATCAGCTCGGCCATTTCGGCCGGGTCGGTCACGGGGGCGGCGGGCTGGGCCAGTCTCGGATCGGGCCAGTGCAGGATCTCGCGCAGGCTCATGCGCGGGCCTTCTCGCGCTTGAGCTTGACCATCTTGCGGGTGATCAGCTGACGCTTGAGCGGCTTGAGATAGTCGATGAAGAGCTTGCCATCGAGATGGTCGATCTCGTGCTGCACGCAGGTCGCCCAGAGCCCGTCGAAGCCCTCGCGCTGCAGGGCACCGTTGCGGTCCAGCCACTCGACCTCGACCTCGGCGGGGCGCTCCACGTCGGCATACTGGTCGGGGATCGACAGGCAGCCCTCTTCGTAGACGTTCATCTCGTCCGAGGCGGAGACGATCCGCGGGTTGAACATCACCAGCGGGCGCGGAGCCGCCTCGTCGGCCTTGACGCAGTCCAGCACGATCAGCCGCGACAGCACGCCGATCTGCGGCGCGGCCAGGCCGATCCCCGGCGCGTCATACATGGTCTCGAGCATGTCGTCGGCCAGCACGCGCAGGTCGTCGGACAGGTCGTCGACCGGCGGGCAGACCTTCTTGAGCCGCGGGTCGGGGTGCAGGATGATGGGCCGTTTCATGGTCCGCGATGTAAGCCGTGCCGCGCCGTCGCGCAAGCGGCCCCTTTCGGTTGCGCGCGCATCGCTCTAGCGTGCGGCCGAGACGGGCCCCGGCCCGAAAGGAAAGGACAGACCATGAGCCGTTTTGACGAAGAGATCGACCGCGTCGGCACGCATTGCATGAAATGGGACATGATGGAGGCGCGCTATGGCGTGCCGGCCTCGGACGGGCTGGCCATGTGGGTGGCCGACATGGATTTCCGCCCGCCCGACTGCGTGACCGCGGCGCTGCAGGGCATGGTCGATCACGGCATCTTCGGCTATTTCGGCGATGACCGCGCCTATCTCGAGGCCATCCGCTGGTGGCACGAGACGCGGCATGGCTGGGCGCTGGACCCGTCCTGGGTGTTCTCGACCCACGGGCTGGTCAACGGCGTGGGGATGTGCCTTGACACCTACACCCAGCCGGGCGACGGCGTGGTGCTGTTCACGCCGGTCTACCATGCCTTCGCGCGGGTGATCGAGGCGGCGGGGCGGCGCGTGGTAGAATGCCCGCTGACCCTGAACGATGGCCGCTACGAGATGGATTTCGACGCCTATGACGCGTTGATGACCGGCGAAGAGCGCATGGTCATCCTGTGCAGCCCGCACAATCCCGGCGGCCGGGTCTGGAGCCGGGCCGAGCTGAAGGGCGTGGCCGAGTTCGCCCGCCGGCATGACCTGATCCTGATCTCGGACGAGATCCACCAGGACCTGGTGATGCCGGGCCATACCCATGTGCCCATGGCGCTGGTCGACGACCGCGTCTCCGAGCGGCTGGTGATGATGTCGGCCACGACCAAGAGCTTCAACCTCGCCGGCATCCATACCGGCAATGTCATCATCCCCGACAAGGATCTGCGGGCACGCTTTGCCCGCCGGATGCAGGCGATGGGCATGGGGCCCAATGCCTTTGCCATGCACATGGCCACGGCGGCCTATTCGCCCGAAGGTGCGGCCTGGATCGACGCGCTTTGCGCCTATCTCGACGGCAACCGCAAGGTGTTCGACGAGGCGGTGAACGCGATCCCCGGCCTGCGCTCGATGCCGCTGGAGGCGACCTACCTGTCCTGGGTGGATTTCGAGGGCACCGGCATGGCCCTGCCCGAGGCGCTGGAGCGGGTCGAGAAACAGGCGCGGATCGCCGTCAATCGCGGCCCCACTTTCGGCACGGGGGGCGATCATTTCCTGCGCTTCAACCTTGCCACGCCGCGCGCGCGGGTGGTCGAGGCGGGCGAGCGGCTGCAGAAGGTCTTTGCCGACCTGCAGTAGCGGCTAGCGGCGCGGCGGGCGCGGCTTGTAGACCGGCAGGCGCCATCCCAGCGCCAGAGAGCCCGCCCGCAGCGCGAAGGTGCTGGCCGCGCAGGCCAGCCCGGACACCAGCTGCGACTGGTCCAGAGCCGACAGCGCCACCGCCACGGCCGACCCGGCCACCGCGCAGCTGACATAGAGCTCGCCCTGTTTCAGGATCAGCGGCACCTCGTTGGCCACCACGTCGCGCGCCAGCCCGCCGGCACAGCCGGTGGCCACGCCCATGACCACAACGATCGCCGCCGGCTGGCCCATCTCGAGCGCGATGCCCGCCCCGGCCGCCACCGCGACCGCCAAAGCGGCGGCATCCAGCCAGAGCAGCGCTCGGTAGCGGCTTTCCAGCAGATGCGCGGTGAAGAAAACCAGCAGCGCCGCGGCACAGGCGACGCCCAAGTAGCCCGGCTGCGCGATCCAGAGCGGCGTGCGATCCAGCAGCACGTCGCGCAGGGTCCCGCCACCCAGCCCGGTCAGGCTGGCGAAGAAGGCAAAGCCGATCAGGTCCAGCTGCGCCCGGCTGGCCACCAGCGCCCCGGTCAGCGCGAAGACCAGCACCGAGGCATGGTCGAGCAGGCCGAGGAAGCTCATCGTCTCAGCCCGAGCGGGCGGGCTTGAACGGGGCCATGCCGGCGCGGGCCAGCTCGTCGGCGCGCTCGTTCTCGGGGTGGCCGGCATGGCCCTTGACCCATTGCCAGGTCACGTCGTGGCGCTGCTGCGCCGCATCCAACCGCTGCCAGAGCTCGACATTCTTGACCGGCTTCTTGGCGGCGGTCTTCCAGCCGTTGCGCTTCCAGCCATGGATCCAGCCGGTGACGCCGTTCTTCACATAGGCGCTGTCGGTGACGATGGTGATGGTCGAGGGGCGGGCCAACTGCTCGAGCGCGTTGATCGCGGCCAGGAGCTCCATCCGGTTGTTGGTGGTCTGCGCCTCGCCGCCATTCAGCTCGCGCTCCTTCAGGATGGTCTCGCCCTCGGTGGCGCGCAGCAGCACGCCCCAGCCCCCCGGCCCGGGATTTCCGGAACAGGCCCCGTCGGTATAGGCGAAAAGCTCAGGCATGGGCGGTCACCGTGATCCAGGGCGCCACGACCCCGTCCAGCCCGGTATCGGCCCCGTGCCGGGCCGGGCCCGGACGCAGCCCCGCGGCCCGCAACAGGTCGAACAGCGCATCTTGCGTGTAATAGGTGTAGTGCCGGCCAAGCGCGTCGCGCCGCGCGCCCTCGCCGGTCTTGAGGCCGAGATGCAGCAGACCGGCGGGCTTCAGCGCACGCTTGATCGCGGCAAGATGCCCCGGCATGGCAGCGCGCGGCGCGTGCAGCAGGCTGAAATTGGCCCAGACCCCGTCATAGGCGGCCTCGGCCTGCAGATCCTCGAACACGGCCTGCCGCGCGGTGACGCCGGGCCGGGCGGCGGCCAGCGCCACCATCTCGGCCGAGGCGTCCCACGCCTCGACCTCCAGGCCCGCCGCCGCCATGTGACCCGCCGAAAGCCCGGGCCCGCAGCCGAGATCCAGAACGCGGCCGCCCGGCGGCAATGCCGCGATGAAGGCCTGCAGCGTAGCGTCAGGCCCGTCGCTTGCGGTGACCCTTGCATACTCGCCGGCGCGGCTGTCATAGACGCGGATGGTTTCGGGATCGCTCATATCAGCACCCCGATGCCGAGGCAGAGCACCACCAGCGCGGTCAGCAGCAGGCGCAGCGCCAGCCACCAGCGCGGTGCCAGCCTCCAGCGCCAGAACTGCCAGTCGAGCGCCAGCAGCCCCACGAAGCCCGCGATCAGGCTGAGCCCCGCGCTGTCCGGCCCGCCGCCGGTGGTGAAGAAGGCCCAGAGCGCCGGGATCACCGACAGCCCGTATCCCAGCGCGGCGCGGTCGCCCTCGGCCCGCGTGGCAAACCCCCAGAGCACACCGGACATGAAGGAGAGGATCACCGCCCCGTAGAAGAGCTGCACATAGGGCCCCACGAAACGCGGCCCGAGGGTTTGCAGGCCCCACTGGGCGAGCCCGTCCCAGAGGAGCGTCAGCGCGCCCCAGGCGAAGGGCAGCACACCGGCCAGGCCGAGGATCAGGGCGGAGCGGGGGATCTGGTGCACGGGGCGAAACCTCTGCGCCGAAGGAGATGTCGGGAAGCGAGGGGCCGGCCCCTCGCGCTCCCCGGAGTATTTAGGGAAAGATGAAAGGAAAGGCCATCGCCCGATGCCGCGGTCAGGCGCGCTCGGCCGCGAGCTTGAGCCCCAGCCCGGCGAAGGAGGCGGCGAAGGCGCGGCGCAGCCAGGCCATGGCGCGGGGGCTTTCCACCACGCGGGCGCGCAGCCAGCCTGCGGCCAGCGCGTAGCCGGCAAAGACCGCGCCGGTCATGGCGACGAAGGCCAGCCCCAGCTCGATCAGCCGCGCCGTGGGGGCCGGGTCGCCTTGGGCGATGAATTGCGGCAGGAAGGCCATGAAGAACATGGGCAGCTTGGGGTTGAGCAGGTTGATCAGCACGCCGCGCCGGATGATGCGCGATGCCGGCCCGGGGCGCGTCTCGGCTTGGACGTCCAGCGCGCCCTGCCCCTGCAGAGTGCCCCAGGCCATCCAGAGCAGGTAAGCGACCCCGGCATATTTGATCGCGGCAAAGAGCAGCGCCGAGGCATGCAGCACCGCGGCAAGCCCGGCCAGCGCGAGGCCCAGATGCACCGCCGTGGCCAACGTGCAGCCCGCCACTGCCCAGAGCCCCGGGCCGAGGCCGCGGCCCAGCGTGACCGACAGCGTGTAGATGACGCCAAGACCCGGTGCCAGGCAGACGATGAAGGCGGTCAGCAGGAAGGCAAGGGTCATGACTTGGTCTCCGTCGGGCGTCAGGCCGGTTGTCTCAGCACGCGGGGCACCTTGAACTCGACATTCTCTTCTGCGGTCTCGACCGTCTCGACCGTCACGTCGAAACGGGTGCGGAAGGCGTCGACCACCTCGTCGATCAGCACCTCGGGCGCGCTGGCCCCGGCGGTGATGCCGACGCTGTGCACCCCCTCAAGCGCGCGCCAGTCGATATCGGCCGCGCGCTGCACCAGCTGAGCATAGTCGCAGCCGGCGCGGCGGGCGACCTCGACCAGCCGCTTGGAGTTCGACGAGTTGGGCGCGCCTACGACCAGTAGCGCATCGGCCCTGGGTGCGATGGCCTTGACCGCTTCCTGCCGGTTGGTGGTGGCGTAGCAGATATCTTCCTTGTGCGGGCCGACGATGGAGGGGAAGCGGGCCTGCAGGGCGGCGACGATCTCGGCCGTGTCATCCACCGACAGGGTGGTCTGGGTGACGAAGGCGAGCCGCTCGGGATCGCGGACCTGGACATGGGCCACATCCTCGACCGTCTCGACCAGCAACACCTCGCCATCGGGCAGCTGGCCCATGGTGCCCACGGTCTCGGGGTGGCCGGCGTGACCGATCATGATCATCTGCAGCCCGTTCTCGGAATGGCGCGCGGCCTCGATATGGACCTTGGAGACCAGCGGACAGGTGGCATCCACGTAGATCATCTCGCGCCGGGCGGCCTCGGCCGGAACGGCCTTGGGCACGCCATGGGCGGAAAAGATCACTGGCCGGTCATCGGGGCAGTCTTCCAGCTCCTCGACGAAGACGGCGCCCTTGGCGCGCAGGTCGTCGACGACGTATTTGTTGTGCACGATCTCGTGGCGCACGTAGACCGGCGCCCCCCATTTCGACAGCGCCATCTCGACGATCTTGATCGCCCGGTCGACACCGGCGCAGAAGCCGCGCGGGGCGGCGAGGTAGAGGGTCAGGGCTGAAGTCATGGCACGTCTCCTTGGTGTCCGACCTAATGATTGCGCAAGGACCCGTCCAGCCCCGCGCGGAATTGTCTTGCCCTTCCCGCGCTGGAGGGTGCTTCAAAAGGGTTCGCGGCAGGAGGAGAGCGATGCGACGACTGACAACCCCGACGATCCTTGTGATGCTGGCCGGGTCTTCTGTGGCCGCGGGGCTGTTGCCCTACGAGGATGCGGCGCGCGTGGCCGAGGGGGCCGCGCTATACGAGACGTATTGCGCGGCCTGTCACGGTGCCGAACTGGAAGGAGAGCCGAACTGGCGCGAGCGGACTGCGGACGGCTATCTTCCCGCACCGCCCCATGACGAGACAGGGCACACATGGCACCATGCCGACCCGCTGCTGGTCCGGATCGTGACACTGGGCACCGAGGCGCTGATCGGCGGCAATTACCGGTCCAACATGCCCGGCTATGGCGACACGCTGACACAGGACGAGATCCTGAACGTGCTGGCCTATATCAAGAGCACCTGGCCGGACACGGTGATCGAGACACATAACAACATCAACGCGCGCGTGCTGGGCGACTAGAGAAACCCCGCCGTCAGCGCGGCGAAGATGATGTAGCGCACGGTCTTGGCGAAGCCGACAAGCGCGAGGAACAGCCAGAGCGGGGTGCGCATGACGCCGGCCACCAGCGTGATCGCGTCGCCCAGCGGCGCCCAGGACAGCAGCAGCGACCAGACGCCCCAGCGCTGGTACCAGGCCTGCGCGCGGGCCAGCTGCGCCTCGGTGGCGGGAAACCAGCGGCGGTGCTTGAAGCGCTCGGCGCCCAGCCCCATCGCGTAGTTCACCGCCGAGCCCAGCGTGTTGCCGATCGAGGCCACGACCACCAGCGTCACGATCGGCCAGGCATCGCGCAGCTGCATCGCGGCAAAGACGATCTCGGACTGGAAGGGCAGGAAGGTGGCCGCGCCGAAGGCGGCAAGGAAAAGGCCGCCCAAGGCGGCGGCCTCACCCCACATGGCAGGTTGCCCTCATCCCCATAAGGACGCTGCCCCTTACTTGCTGCTGGCAACCTCGAAGTTGCGCTCCACCTGCTGTTCGCGCGGCGGGCGGCCGATGACCTCGCGCAGCTCGTCCAGCTCGATGAAGTTGTCGGCCTGGCGGCGCAGCTCGTCGGCGATCATCGGCGGCTGCGAGCGGATGGTCGAGACGACCGAGACGCGCACGCCCTGCCGCTGCAGGCTCTCGACCAGCGGACGGAAGTCGCCATCGCCCGAGAACAGCACGATGTGGTCCACGCGCGGCGCAAGCTCCATGGCATCGACCGTCAGCTCGATATCCATGTTGCCCTTGACCTTCCGGCGGCCCTGGCTGTCGGTATATTCCTTGGCCGGCTTCGTCACCATGCTGAAACCGTTGTAATGCAGCCAGTCCACCAGCGGGCGGATCGGCGAGTACTCGTCATTCTCCAGCAGGGCGGTGTAATAAAACGCGCGCACCATCTTCCCGCGACGCGCGAATTCTTGCCGGAGCAACTTGTAGTCTATGTCGAAGCCCAGCGCCTTCGCGGCGGCGTAGAGGTTCGACCCGTCGATGAACAGCGCAAGCCGTTCGTCCTTGTAAAACATCAAATGTCCTTTCGCCAAAAATGGCCCGCCGAAAACGCCGTGAGTGTGAGTGGAATGGCGGACCCGGTCTGCAGAGGGTAAGGGTTTTTCCGGCCTGTTCAAGAACCACAATATATCCTCAAGGATAGCGGATCGCTCTCTATGGTACAAGAATTCTTGATTGCACTCGGATCCAACCTCGGTTCGCAGGCGGGCGACCCCGCCGCGACCCTCTCTACCGCTCTGGTTGAATTGCGCAACCGCGATGTAAGGCTACGCCGCGTCAGTCGCTTCTTCCGGACCCCCTGTTTCCCTACAGGTGCAGGGCCCGATTACGTGAATGCCTGCGCCGCGGTAGGCGCGGCGTGCTCCCCGGCCCGGCTGCTGGAGATCCTGCATGATGTCGAGGCCGGGCTGGGGCGGGCGCGGCAGGTGCGCTGGGGCAGCCGGACGCTGGATCTCGACCTGCTGGCCGCCGGGCCGCAGGTTCTGCCCGATGTGCAGACGCAGGCTGAATGGCGCGAGCTGCCCCTTGATGCGCAGCGCAGCGCGACGCCGGGGCAGTTGGTACTGCCGCATCCGCGGCTGCAGGACCGGGCCTTCGTGCTGGTGCCGCTGGCCGACATCGCGCCGGGCTGGGTCCACCCGCTTCTGCGACAGGATGTCGCGAGCCTGCTGGCGCACCTGCCCGCCGAGCAGCGGGCCTCTGCCGTGCCGCTGCCGGGAATCGCCTTGTAAATCCGCGCCATGCCCGTTACATCTGACACCTTAATGCATCCTTGACATAGGTGGAGCGTTTACATGGCCCGCGTGACGGTAGAAGATTGCGTTGACAAGGTACCCAACCGGTTCGAGCTGGTGATGCTCGCCGCTCACCGGGCGCGCGAGATCTCGTCCGGCGCGGCCATCACGGTCGATCGCGACAATGACAAGAACCCGGTCGTCGCCCTGCGCGAAATCGCCGAGGAGACCCAGTCCACCGACGAGCTGCGCGAACGCCTGATCGAGTCGAACCAGACCCAGATCGAGGTGGACGAGCCCGAGGACGATGCCATGGCACTGCTCATGGGTGCCGAGCAGGACAAGCCTCAGGAAGACGACATGTCCGAAGAGAAGCTGCTGCGCGCACTCATGGAGGCGCAGGGCCAGGGGTGACCCGCCACGCCGGACCGGAGGATGATCGCCCATGATCTCGGCCGATGACCTCATCGTCCTGGTCCGGAACTACAATCCGAAAACGAACGAAGCGCTGATCCGCTCGGCCTTCGATTACGGCCGCCAGATGCATGACGGGCAGGTCCGCAAGTCGGGCGAGCCCTATTTCACGCATCCGGTGGCTGTTGCCGCGATCCTGACCGAGCAGCAGCTGGACGATGCCACCATCGTCACCGCGCTGCTGCACGACACGATCGAGGACACCCGCTCGACCTATTCCGAGATCGCCGAACGCTTCGGCCATGAGATCGCCGACCTGGTCGACGGGGTCACCAAGCTGACCAACCTGCAGCTCTCCAGCTCCGAGACGCGGCAGGCCGAGAATTTCCGCAAGCTCTTCATGGCCATGTCCAAGGATTTCCGCGTGATCCTGGTCAAGCTGGCCGACCGGCTGCACAACATGCGCACGATCCGCGCCATGCGACAGGAAAAGCAGTTGCAGAAGGCGCGCGAGACGATGGAGATCTTCGCGCCGCTGGCCGGCCGCATGGGGATGCAATCCATGCGGGAGGAGCTGGAAGACCTCGCCTTCCGGGTGCTGAATCCCGAAGGGCGCTCCTCGATCATCCGGCGCTTCATCACACTGCAGAAGGAAACCGGCGACGTCATCCAGCGCATCACCAACGACATGCGCCACGAGCTGGAGAAGGCCGGGATCGAGGCCGAGGTGTTCGGCCGCGCCAAGAAGCCCTACTCGATCTGGCGCAAGATGCAGGAGAAGAAGATCGGCTTCTCGCGGCTGTCCGACATCTATGGCTTTCGCATCATCACCCAGAAGGATGCCGATTGCTACGCCACGCTGGGCGCCATTCACCAGCGCTGGCGCGCGGTGCCGGGGCGCTTCAAGGACTATATCAGCCAGCCCAAGTCGAACGGCTACCGCTCGATCCACACCACCGTTTCGGGGCGCGACGGCAAGCGGGTCGAGGTGCAGATCCGCACCCGCCAGATGCACGAGGTCGCCGAAACCGGCGTCGCCGCGCATTGGTCCTATCGCGACGGCGAGCGGGCCGAGAACCCCTTTGCCGTGGACCCGGCCAAGTGGATCGCCTCGCTGACCGAACAGTTCGACGCCGAGGAAGATCACGACGCCTTCATGGAGGCGGTCAAGCTGGAGATGTACACCGACAAGGTGTTCTGCTTCACCCCCAAGGGCGACGTGGTCAAGCTGCCCAAGGGGGCCACGCCGCTGGACTATGCCTATGCCATCCATACGCGGATCGGCTCGGCCTGCGTGGGCGCCAAGGTGGACGGGATCCGCGTGCCGCTCTGGACCCGGCTGAAGAACGGCCAGTCGGTCGAGATCATCACCGCCGAGGGCCAGACCCCGCAGGCCACGTGGCTGGACATCGCCACCACTGGCAAGGCCAAGACCGCGATCCGCCGCGCCCTGCGCGAAGCCAATCGCGAGCGATTCGTCCGGCTGGGCCGCGAACTGGCGCGCGCCGCCTTCGAGAATCACGGCAAGAAGGCCACCGACAAGGTGCTGGAAAAGGCCGCCGCGACGCTGCGCATGGATGACCGCTCGACGCTGCTGGCGCGGCTGGGCAGCGCCGAGATCACCGCGCGCGAGGTGGTCGAGGCGGTCTATCCCGACCTTGCCATCGAGGAGGACGGCGATGTCGAGGTCAAGCGCGCCGTGGTCGGGCTGGAACATGGCCAGGGATTCGAGCGCGCGCCCTGCTGCCAGCCCCTGCCGGGCGAGCGCATCGTGGGCCTGGCGCATCGCGGCCGCGGCGTGGCGGTGCATGCCATCGACTGCGCCACGCTGGCCGATTATGAGGACCAGCCGGCCCGCTGGATGGACCTGCACTGGGCCGCGGGCACCCATCCGCCGGTCTACACGGTCACGCTGGACCTGACGATCACCAACGATGCCGGGGTTCTGGGACATATTTGCACGTTGATCGGCGAGCGGAAGGCCAATATCTCGGACATGACCTTTGCAGACAAGAAACCGGATTTTTACCGACTTCTGGTGGATGTGGACTTGCGCGACGCGGAACATCTGCATTCCGTGATCTCGGCACTCGAAGCCGAGAGCGACCTTGCCTCGGTCGAGAGGCGGCGCGATCCCGGGTTGGCTGCGGCCCCCGCAGCGGCGGAGTGACGACGCGAGGAAAGGCAGGACGTGGTCTTCAAGCGACGCGACAGGCGACCGGTCTGGCAGATCCTCTGGGAGACGCTCTGGCCGAAAGGCGGATGGGCGCGCGCCGCGCGCTATGTGCGCCATCGTCTGAACCGCCTGCCCGACCCGCCCGAAAAGATCGCCCGCGGCATCTTTGCCGGCGTCTTCACCAGCTTTACCCCGTTCTACGGGCTGCATTTCGTGATCTCGGCGGCGCTGGCCTTCATCATGCGCGGCAACATGCTGGCGGCGATCCTGGCCACCTTCTTCGGCAACCCGCTGACCTACGTGCCGATCGGCGTCATCGCGATGAAGACCGGCTACTGGCTGCTGGGCCTGCAGGACCGCGTGCCGCCCGACCACAAGGGCAACCTCGGCCGGAAATTCATCAAGGCGGGCGAGGATCTCTGGGACAATCTGCGCGCGCTCTTCACCGCGCGCGACGCGAACTGGAACGACCTGCGCATCTTCTATGACGAGGTGTTCTTTCCCTACATGATCGGCGGGATCATCCCCGGCATCATCTGCGGGATCATCGCCTATTACGTTTCGCTGCCGCTGATCACCGCCTACCAGAACCGCCGCAAGGGCGTGCTCAAGGAAAAGCTGGCCGCACTCAAGAAAAAGAAGGCCGAGGGCCGCGCCGACTGAGACCGCTGTTCGCGCCGCTTTGGCGGTTTTCTTTCCCGCGGGGCCGGACTAGGTTTTGATCAAATCTCTGGAGGGCATCCGATGACCGAGTATGCGGGGCGTCTGCGCCTTGGCGTGAACATCGACCACGTCGCCACCGTGCGCAACGCGCGCGGCAGCGCCTATCCCGACCCGATCCGGGCCGCGAAACTGGCCGAGGCAGCCGGCGCCGACGGCATCACGGCACATCTGCGCGAAGATCGCCGCCATATCTCGGATGCCGATATCGAGGGGCTGATGGGCGCGCTGGCCCTGCCGCTGAACTTCGAGATGGCCGCGACCGAGGAGATGCAGAAGATCGCCCTGCGCCACAAGCCGCACGCGGTCTGCATCGTGCCCGAGAAGCGCGAGGAGCGCACCACCGAGGGCGGGCTGGAAGTGGCCCGCGAAGAGAACCGGCTGGCGCATTTCATCGCCCCCCTGCGCGAGGCCGGCTGCCGCGTGTCGATCTTCATCGCCGCCGATGCCCGCCAGATCGAGGCCGCGCACCGGATCGGCGCGCAGGTGATCGAGCTGCACACCGGCGCCTATTGCGATTTCCACGCCGAGGGCGATCTCGCTGCCCGCGATGCCGAGCTGGAGCGCATGCGCGAGATGTCGGCCCTGGCGCATTCGCTGGGGCTCGAGGTCCATGCCGGGCACGGGCTGACCTACGAGACCGTCATGCCCGTCGCCGCCTTCCCCGAGGTGATGGAGCTGAATATCGGCCATTTCCTGATCGGCGAGGCGATCTTCCGCGGGCTGCAGCCGGCCATCGCCGAGATGCGCCGCCTGATGGACGTGGCCCGCGCCGAGGGCTGAGTAATGGGACGTTCCCTGCCCGCGACCGCATGCTAACCTGATCCGCGAATCCACCCCCTGCCGGAGCACCGCGCCGCCATGATCCGCCTTGCCGCCGTCCTGAGCCTCGGGCTCGCCACCGCCAGCGCCGGCTGGGCGGACACTGACATGCCCTCGGTCGAGGTGTCGGACTGCGACTGGCAGGCCAGCGCGCGCAACATCGTGGAGCCATGGGAGGACAACAGCCGCACCTTCTCGAACGGCAAGACCCGCATCGCCTTTCTCGACACGATCGAGCCCGCCGCCGGCTGGGCCTACCTGCTGGTGCTCTCGCCCCCCTTCGCCGAGCTGGGCGACCGCCAGTGCAAGGTGATCGGCACGAACGGGATGGGCTTTTCCGGGATGCGCTTCGACGAGCTGACCGCCAGCTACGACCCGGCCACCGGGCTGACTTTTGCCGTGCCGGTGCAGATCTACCAGCTGGGCCATGAACAGCTGGTCTGGACGACGCTCAGCTTCACCCTGAACCAGGCCACCGGCGAGATCCGCGGCGAATTGCTGCTGTGACCGGACGGACCATCTGCACATGATCCTCGGCATCGGAACCGACCTGGCCAATATCGAGCGGATCGAGCGCACGCTCGAGCGCTTCGGAGACCGGTTCCGCAACCGTGTCTTCACTGAGACCGAGCAGGCCAAGGCCGAGCGTCGCGCCGACGTGGCGGGCACCTATGCCAAGCGCTGGGCCGCCAAGGAGGCCTGCTCAAAGGCGCTGGGAACCGGGCTGCGCATGGGCATCGCCTGGAAGGACATGTCCGTCACCAACCTGCGCAGCGGCCAGCCGGTGATGCACGTGACCGGCTGGGCGCAGGAGCGTCTTGCCGCCATGACGCCCGCCGGGTTCGAGGCGATCATCCACGTCACCCTGACCGACGACCACCCCTGGGCGCAGGCCTTCGTGGTGATCGAGGCGCTGCCCGAGGGCACCGTCGCCCCGGGGGCTGCGATTGGCTGATCGCCGGAGGCAGGCGCGCCCGCGACCGACCTGTCGCCTTGACACGCCCTGCCCTGCCGCCCATGAAGCGCGGGATCGCGCGGGCAAGGGGCAGATGCATGGCAAGTGACGAGAAAAAGGGCGGCATTCTGGAGACGATCAAGACGATCGTCTATGCGCTGCTGATCGCGGGCATCTTCCGCACCTTCCTGTTCCAGCCCTTCTGGATCCCGTCCGGCTCGATGAAGGACACGTTGCTGATCGGCGATTTCCTCTTCGTCAACAAGATGGCCTATGGCTATTCCTACGCCTCCTGCCCCTCGATCATCATCCCGCGCTTCGGCATCGACATCGACGCGCAGGATTTCTGCGGCTGGGCCGATGGCGACAACACGCGCCTGTTCGGCGGCGAGCCGCAACGCGGCGACGTGGTGGTCTTCCGCCACCCGGTCACCGGGCGCGACTTCATCAAGCGGCTGGTCGGCCTGCCCGGCGAACGGCTGCAGGTCCGCAGTGGCGTGCTGCACATCAATGACGCGCCGGTCGAGGTCGTGCCCGACGGCATCTTCGAGGAGATCGCGGCACCGCAAGGCCCGCAGCGCCTGCGCCCGCGCTGCTCGAACGGGCCGGTCGGCCCCGGCGGCGTCTGCGAGAAGCAGAAATTCATCGAGACCCTGCCCAACGGCCACAGCCATTCGATCCTGAACATCGCCAGCCAGGGCTCGGACAACACGCCGGTCTATACCGTGCCCGAGGGGCATTACTTCTTCATGGGCGACAACCGCGACAATTCCTCGGACAGCCGCGTGCCCAATATCGCCGGCGGTGTCGGCTTCGTGCCCTATGAAAATCTCGTGGGCCGCGCCGGCCGCGTCATGTTCTCGTCCGCCGGGCGGTCCATGCTGTTCTTCTGGACCTGGCGCGGCGATCGGTTCTTCAAGAAGATCGAATGAAGGTCGCCGCCGAGCTGATCGCGCTGCAGGAGCGGCTGGGCTACCGTTTCGCGGATCCCCGCCTGCTGCGGCGTGCGCTCACCCATGCCTCGATGTCGGGGCCCGGGCGCGACGACAACCAGCGGCTGGAATTCCTCGGCGACCGCGTGCTGGGCCTCGTGATGGCCGAGGCGCTGCTGGCCGGCGATCCCGGCGCCACCGAGGGCCAGCTGGCCCCGCGCTACAACGCGCTGGTGCGCAAGGAGACCTGCGCCGATGTCGCGCGGCAGGTCGACCTGGGTGCCGCGCTCAAGCTGGGCCGGTCCGAGCAGATGTCCGGCGGGCGCCGCAAGATGGCGCTTCTGGGCGACGCGACCGAGGCGGTGATCGCGGCGGTCTATCTCGATGGCGGCTTTGCCGAGGCCAAGGCGCTGATCCTGCGGCTCTGGGGCGCGCGGATCGCCAATGTGGACGAGGACAGCAAAGACGCCAAGACCGCCTTGCAGGAATGGGCGCAGGCGCGTGGCCTGCCGCCGCCAGCCTATCGCGAGACCGGCCGCTCGGGCCCCGATCATGCCCCCGTCTTCACGATCGAGGCGCAGCTCTCCAACGGCGAAAGCGCCGCCTCCAGCGCCAAGTCCAAACGGCAGGCCGAACAGGCCGCGGCCCGCGCCCTGCTGGACCGGCTGGACTGAGCGACGCGCAGGGCCCGGCCTCTGGCATCGGGTCGCGATCCGCGATAGCGCGGTCCCGGAAAGGAGACCGCCCATGCCCCGATTGTTCCGCCCCGGCCCGCGCGCCGTCATGGACCTGCGCACATGATGGCGCTGCGCACGCCGAGACGCGCAGTGAGCGCCGTCTTCCTGTTCAACGGTGCGCTGTTCGGGGTCTGGGCCTCGCGCATCCCGGCCTTCAAGACGCGGTTCGACCTGAGCGAGGACATGCTGGGCCTGCTGCTGCTCTGCCTTGCGCTGGGGGCCATCCTGTCCTTCCCGGTGGCGGGCGGGCTGATCGACCGGCTGGGCGCGCTGCGTGTCACCCGCTGGACGGCCATGGCCTATCTCGCCGCGCTGCTGGCGCTCCCGCTTGCGCCCTCCGTGCCGGTGCTGGCAGCGGTCCTGCTGCTCTTCGGTGCAACCCATGGCGCGATGGACGTGGCGATGAATGGCTGGGCCGCCGAGGTGGAACGTCACCTTGCCCGACCCACGATGAATTTCTTCCACGCCATGTTCAGCCTTGGCGCCGGCTTGGGGGCCGGGGCGGGCTACCTGGCCGTGCAGTCGGGGCTGGCACCGGTGGCGCATTTCTGGCTGGCCGGTGGCGCGGTGGCGGTGCTGACCCTGCCTTTCGCCTGGATCGCCTGGCACTCGGCCCGCAGCGGCGGCGGCGCGGTCTTCGCCCTGCCCCGCGGGCCGCTGGTGCTGGTCGGGCTGATCGCCTTCAGCGCCTCGATCGGCGAAGGCGCCATGGCGGATTGGAGCGCCGTCTTTCTCGCCACCGAGCTTTCGGTCACCGAGGCGCAGGCGGCCCTGGGCTACGCGGTCTTCTCGGTCGCAATGGTGGCGATGCGGCTGGCCGGCGACCGCGCCGTACAATGGATGGGCCCGGTGCGCACCGCGCGGCTCTTCGGCGCCGTCGCGGCACTGGGCGTGGTGACCGCGGTCGCGGGCGGGACGTTCTGGCTGGCGCTGGCGGGGTTCGCGCTGATGGGGCTGGGCTACGCGGTGATCGTGCCGCTGGCCTTCTCGCGC
This sequence comes from Pseudoponticoccus marisrubri, assembly GCF_001482405.1. Lineage (GTDB taxonomy): Bacteria > Pseudomonadota > Alphaproteobacteria > Rhodobacterales > Rhodobacteraceae > Pseudoponticoccus > Pseudoponticoccus marisrubri. The sequence continues at coordinate 42,867 of NZ_LPXO01000004.1, read as the reverse complement.
GCGGCCAACGACCCCGACGTCTCGCCCGGGCGCGCGCTGGCCAGCGTGGCCACGCTGGGCTATGGCGGCATGCTGCTCGGCCCGCCGGTGATCGGCTTCGTCGCCGCGGCCACCTCGCTGCAGGTGGCGCTGCTGCTGCTGGCGGGCTTCGCCCTGCTGATCGTTGCCTTGGCCGCACGGCTGCGCACCCCGTGACCGTCATGCCCCATGGCGTCCGACGCGAAAATGCGCTACTGCAGCGCGCCACCAGACGAGAGCACACATGACCACCAAGGCCGGTTTCATCGCCCTGATCGGAGAGCCCAACGCGGGCAAATCCACGCTGACCAATCGCATGGTCGGCGCCAAGGTCTCCATCGTGACCCACAAGGTCCAGACGACACGCGCGCGGATCCGCGGCGTGGCGATCGAGGGCGACAGCCAGATGGTCTTCGTCGACACGCCGGGCCTGTTCCGCCCGCGCCGCCGGCTGGACCGAGCGATGGTCGCCGCGGCCTGGGGCGGGGCCGCCGATGCCGATATCGTGGTGCTGCTGGTCGAGGCGCATCGCGGAATGACCGACGGGGTGGCGCGCATCCTCGAGGGGCTGGCCGAGCTGCCGCGGGGCCGTCGCGTGGCGCTGGCCATCAACAAGATCGACCGGGTGGAGGCGCCGGCGCTGCTGGCCCTGACCGAGGCTCTGAACGAGCGCTACGCCTTCGAGCGCACCTTCCTGATCTCGGCCGAGAAGGGCCACGGGGTCGAGGACCTGCGCCGCTGGCTGGCCGAGGAACTGCCCGAGGGGCCGTGGCTCTACCCCGAGGACCAGATCGCCGACCTGCCGCTGCGCATGATCGCGGCCGAGATGACGCGCGAGAAACTGACGCTGCGGCTGCACCAGGAACTGCCCTACCAGCTGACGGTCGAGACCGAGAGCTGGCAGGAACGCAAGGACGGCTCGGCCCGGGTCGACCAGATGATCTACGTGGTCCGCGACGGCCACAAGGGAATCGTGCTGGGCCACAAGGGCGAAACGATCAAAGCGATCTCGAAGGCGGCGCGCGAAGAGCTGGAGGAGTTCCTGGGCCGGAAGGTGCACCTGTTCCTGCAGGTCAAGGTACGCGAATCCTGGCTCGAGGAGGCGGAGCGCTATTCCGAGATGGGCCTTGATTTCCGGGACGGCAATGCCTGAGACCTCTCCACCCGCGCAGGCAAATTCCGTGGACGGAATTTGCAAATTTCGTGAACGAAATTTGCGCGCGCCTGTGGGACGGGGGCGGTCATGAGCCGGCTGACCGCGCGCTTCTGGGTGGACGCCTACCTGGCGCGGCTACGGCTGGTGGACATCCCGGCCTTCGTCGTGGCCCATGGCGATGACACGGCTGGCGCGGTGCTGGTCAAGCTGGCCACGCTGGATGGTCAGGCGCGGGCCTTCACCCGCGGGTTCGACCTCGAGACCGGCGCGCGCCGCTGGTCCGAGCTGGTCGCGGGCGACGAGCCCGGCGTCGACGCGGCCATCGCCCGCCAGCGCCGCGCCGATCCCGATCTCTGGGTGATCGAGGTCGAGGACCGGCAGGGGCGGCACCTGCTGGACGAGGACGGGCTGGCATGACCTTGCCGGCACGCCATGCCCCGCCCATCTAAGCGCCATGGAGTGGCGCGACACCGGGATCCTTCTGGGCACACGGAAACATGGCGAAAGCGGCCTGATCCTCGACGTGTTCACGCCCGGGCATGGCCGGCATGCGGGCATCGTGCGCGGCGGCGCCTCGCGCCGGCAGGCCCCGATGCTGCAGCCCGGCGCGCAGCTGGACCTTGCCTGGCGCGCGCGGCTCGAGGACCACATGGGCACCTTCACGGCCGAGCCGCAGCGCGCGCGGGCCGCCATCGCCATGTCCCACCGGGTGACGCTGGCCGGGCTGAACGCGGTCACCGCGCTGCTGACCTTCTGCCTGCCGGAACGCGAACCCCATCCCGGTCTCTACCGCCGCACCGAAACCCTTCTGGACCTGCTCGACCAGGTCACGCTCTGGCCGCTGGCCTACCTCCGCTGGGAGCTGGCCCTGCTCGAGGAGATGGGCTTCGGGCTGGACCTGTCATGCTGCGCCGTCACCGGCGCCACCGAGGGGCTGACCCATGTCTCGCCGAAATCCGGACGCGCGGTGACGCGGGCGGGCGCCGGGGCCTGGGCCGACCGGCTGCTGCCCCTGCCCGAGGTGCTGCTGGGCCACGGCGCGGCCGAGGATGCCGAGATCGTCCAGGCGCTGGGGGTGACGGGGCATTTCCTGTCGCATCATCTTGCCGCCTCGCTGGGCGACCGGCCGCTGCCCGCGGCGCGCGCCGCCTTCGTCGAACGGCTCGACCGGCAGGCGCGCCGATGAGGGGCGCGCGCGGAACACCTTTCGCCGCCGGTCGTTACCCGCTAGGACGGAGACGATGAAGCTGAACCTGCCGAATATCCTGACGGTCCTGCGCCTGCTCGCCGCCCCCGGCGTGGCGGTGATGTTCCTGTATTTCTCGCGCCCCTTCGCCGACTGGGCGGCATTGCTGCTCTTCGTGGGCGCTGCCGCGACCGACTGGTTCGACGGCCACCTGGCGCGCACCTGGAAGCAGGAGACCAAGCTGGGCGCAATGCTGGACCCGATTGCCGACAAGGCGATGGTGGTCATCGCGCTGATGGTGATCGTGGGCTATTCCTCGATGTCGCCCTGGCTGGTGCTGCCCGCTACGGTGATCCTGTTCCGCGAGGTCTTCGTCTCGGGACTGCGCGAATACCTCGGCGACACGGCCGGCACGCTGAAGGTGACCAAGCTGGCCAAGTGGAAGACCACCGCGCAGATGGTGGCGATCGCCGTGCTCTTCGCGCAGGGCGTCTTTGAACACTATCTCGGCATGTCGAGCTACGGGATGGACCAGGCCATGTTCGACGAGGTCATGGCCGGCCGCGTCCCGGACGAGCTGGGCCTGCGCTGGAAATATACCGGCATGATCTGGGCCGGGCATATCGGGCTGGCGCTGCTCTGGATCGCCGCCGCGCTGACCCTGATCACCGGGATCGACTATTTCCGCAAGGCCGCCCCGCATCTCAAGGAGGAGAGCTGATGGAGGTGCTCTATTTCGCCTGGGTCCGCGAGCGGATCGGCCTGCCGAAGGAGCGGGTCGAGACCGGGGCCGCCACCGTGGCCGAGCTGGTCGAGGAGCTGCGCGCCCGCGAGGATCGTTATGCCATGGCCTTCTCGGATCTGGGCGCGCTGCGCGTGGCCGTGGACCAGGAGCTGGCCGATTTCGATGCGCCGCTGGACGGCGTGCGCGAGGTCGCCTTCTTCCCGCCGATGACCGGGGGCTGAGATGGGCGCGCCGCGCATCCGCATCGTCGTGCAGCAGGCGCCCTTCGATTTCGGCGCCGAGGCCGACCGGTTTGCCGCCGGGCGCACGGATCTGGGCGCCGTGGTCACCTTTACCGGGGTGGTGCGCGACGCGGATGGTGACCTGCAGCGCATGGAGATCGAGCATTATCCCGGCATGACCGAGAAGGCGCTGGAGGCCATCGCGCAGGAGGCCGCGACCCGCTGGTCGCTGGGCGAGGTGCTGGTGATCCACCGGCATGGCCCCCTGCAGGCGGGCGAGCGCATCATGATGGTCGCCACCGCCGCGCGGCACCGCAAGGCGGCCTTCGAGGCGGCCGATTTCCTGATGGATTACCTGAAATCCCGCGCGCCCTTCTGGAAGAAGGAACATGGCGCGGACGGCGCGGGCTGGGTCGCGGCCCGGGACGAGGACGAGGCAGCGCTGCGTCGCTGGTGACCCCTTTCCGCCGCGCCCCGATTGCGGCTAAGTCATGCGCAGCGTTGCTTCACCGGATCCGTCCATGCCGTTCCAGAGGGTCAAGCCCGAGAAACTCTCCTCTGCCGTTGTCGAGCAGATCGAACTGTTGATCCTGCGTGGCGTGCTGCGCCCGGGCGAACGACTGCCCTCCGAGCGCGAGCTGTCCGAGCGGCTGGGGGTGTCGCGCCCCTCGCTGCGCGAGGCGGTGTCCGAGCTGCAGGCGCGCGGGCTGCTGGATGCGCGGGCGGGAGCGGGGATCTATGTCTCGGACGTGCTGGGATCGGCCTTCTCCGAGGCGCTGATCGGGCTTTTCGCCAACCATGACGAGGCGGTGTTCGACTACCTGTCCTTCCGGCGCGACATGGAGGGGCTGGCGGCCGAGCGCGCTGCAAAGCTCGGCACGGCGACCGACCTGGAGGTCATCAACGCTCTGTTTTCCAAGATGGAAATCGCCCATGGCAAGCGCAACCCGGCCGAGGAGGCGCAATTGGATGCGGATTTCCACCTGGCGATCATCGAGGCCAGCCACAATGTCATCATGCTGCACATGATGCGCGCCATGTACCAGCTGCTGCGCGAGGGCGTGTTCTACAACCGTCAGATCATGTTCAAGCAGCGCACCACGCGCGAGGCGCTGCTGGACCAGCACCGGGCGATCAACGACGCGCTGCAGGCGCGCGACCCGGGCGCGGCGCGGGCGGCGGTGGAGGCGCATCTGGGCTATGTCGAGGCGGCGCTCTTTGCCGATCGCAAGGCCGAGGCGAACGAGGCGATCGCCCGCCAGCGGCTGCGCCGCGAGATCGACCGGGGCTGAGACCCGCGCTCTGGAATGCGCCGTTTCGTACGAAACGGGCCGGATTTTCGTCATTTCGGGCAGCACCCTGCCCGCCACGATCAGACCCGGGATCCGGGCAGCAAAAAACCCGGGCGCGTGCGCCCGGGCCAGTGCTCTGTCAGACTGAGTGGAAGGAGGACTCAGCCCTTCGAGAATTCGGGATAGGCTTCCATGCCCAGCTCGGCCATGTCGAGACCGTTGATCTCTTCCTCTTCGCCGACACGGATGCCCATGGTGGCCTTGAGGATCAGCCAGACGATGCCCGAGGTCACGAAGACGAAGGCGCCGATGGCCGCGATGCCGATGATCTGGGTCACGAAGGAGGTGCCTTCGGTGTAGAACGGAACCGCGAGGGTGCCCCAGATCCCGGCCAGCAGGTGGACCGGGATGGCGCCGACCACGTCGTCGATCTTCATCTTGTCCAGCATCGGGACCGAGAAGACCACGATGACGCCGCCGATGGCACCGATCCACAGCGCGCCGAAGAGCGTCGGGTCGAGCGGGCCGGCGGTGATCGACACGAGGCCGGCCAGCGCGCCGTTCAGCGTCATGGTCAGGTCCGGCTTCTTGTACATGATCTGCGTCAGCAGCAGCGCGGCAACGGCACCCGAGGCGGCGGCCATGTTGGTGTTGGCGAAGATGCGGGACACGTCGGTCACGTCACCCACGGTGCCCATGGCCAGCTGCGAGCCGCCGTTGAAGCCGAACCAGCCCAGCCACAGGATGAACGTGCCGAGCGTGGCCAGTGCCAGGTTCGAACCGGGCATCGGGACCGTCTTGCTGTCCTTGGTGTACTTGCCGATCCGCGGGCCGAGGATGAGCGCGCCTGCAAGGGCGGCAAAGCCACCGGCCGCGTGCACCAGGGTCGAGCCGGCGAAGTCCGAGAAGCCGGCTTCGGACAGCCAGCCGCCGCCCCACTGCCAGGACGCCTCGATCGGGTAGATCAGGCCGGTCAGGATGACGACGAAGATCAGGAAGGGCCACAGCTTGATGCGCTCGGCCAGCGTGCCCGAGACGATCGAGGCGGTGGTGGCGCAGAACATCAGCTGGAAGAAGAAGTCCGACCCGGCCGACGCGTAGTCGAGCGCGGCGTCCTCGGCGGCAAGGCCCACCGGCTCCAGCGAGGTCACCGCGAAGAACGGTCCCAGCCAGCCCTCGATCAGCCATTCACCGGGATACATGATCCCGAAGCCGATCAGCCAGTACATGATCGCCGCGATCGAGAAGAGCGCGATGTTCTTGGTCAGCTGCATGGTCACGTTCTTGGACCGCACGAGGCCGGCCTCGAGCATGGCAAAGCCCGCGGCCATCCAGAACACGAGGAAGCCGCCGATCAGGAAGAGCAGCGTGGTGAAGATATAGGGGTTGATGTCCGGCGCCGCGGCCGCTTCGGCAGCCTCGGCCGCCTCCTGCGCGAAGCCGAGCGTCGGAGCGGCCATCATCAGGGCCACCGGCGCGAATGTCTTGAGCAGTTTCATATATGCGATTCCCTCTTGTATCCCTGGTCGCGTCAGAGCGCGTCTGCGTCGGTTTCGCCGGTGCGCACCCGCACGGCCTGGCTCACGTCGAGTACGAAGATCTTGCCGTCGCCGATCTTGCCGGTCTGGGCAGTGGTCTTGATGGTCTCGATCACCTGATCGGCCATGGCCGCAGACACGACGATTTCGAGCTTGATTTTCGGCACGAAATTCACGGCGTATTCGGCGCCGCGGTAGATTTCGGTATGGCCGGATTGAGAGCCGAAGCCCTTGATTTCCGTTACCATCATGCCGCGCACGCCGATCCCGGTAAGCGCTTCCCGCACTTCCTCCAGCTTGAACGGCTTGATCGTTGCAATGATCAGTTTCACCTTGGTCCCCTTTGGTCGCGCGGAGGCTGCCCCCGCCTTGGCCCCTGCAGAAAAGAGGCCGGAGGCGGGGAAATAGAAGGAAAAGCGCGCTTTCCGGCCGGCTTCATCCTGGGTTTGCGTATAATTTTTGTGCATTATTTGATTGTCGCCCACTTTTTAGGCGTAAAATAAAGCCTGGCGCGGGTCGGGGATGGTCAACATTCCCCGGCAGACGCGGTATTGTCGGGACAACAAAAGTACGGGCAGCGTTTTCTCATGAGTACCAATGGACGGAAGCCGAAGCGGCTTGTCGCGGATCGTCGCTATCCGAAATCCCCCGGCCCCAAGGCCGCGGGCAAGGGGCAGGCCAAGCCGGCTCCCAAGCGCAAGCCGGCGCGCAAACCCGCGCGCAAGCCCGCCCGCCAACGCCGGGGGCCGATCGGGCTGATCACCGCGCTGGTCCGCTGGATCCTGCGGCTGGTCTGGCGCGTCACCCTGTCGGCCACAGTGGTCGTGGCGCTGATCATCGGCGCGGCGGTCTGGTACGTGCATTCCACCCTGCCCGAGGCCTCGGCGCAGGTGGACGGGCGGGCCCGCGGCTCGGTCACGCTGCTCGACCGGCGGGGCGAGGTCTTTGCCCTGCGCGGCGACCAGTTCGGCGGCGTGGTGACCGCCGACAGCGTCTCGCCGCATCTGAAGAACGCGGTGGTCGCCACCGAGGACCGGCGCTTCTATCGCCATTTCGGGGTCTCGCCGCGCGGCATCGCGGGCGCCATCCGCATCAACCTGAGCGAGGGGCGCAGCGCGCTGTCGGGCCATGGCGGCTCGACTATCACGCAGCAGACCGCCAAGCTGCTCTGCCTGGGCACGGTCTTCGATCCCGAGGAATGGGACAGCGAGGCCGATTACATCGCCGATTGCCGGCGCTCGTCACTGGCGCGCAAGGCCAAGGAAGCCATCTACGCCATGGCGATGGAGGCCAAGTACAGCAAGAACGAGATCCTCTCGATCTATCTCAACCGTGCCTATATGGGCGGCGGGGCCTACGGGGCCGAGGCGGCGGCACAGCGCTATTTCTCGAAACCCGCCGCGGCGCTGAACCCGGCCGAGGCGGCGATGATCGCGGGGCTTCTGACCGCGCCGACGCGGCTCGCTCCGACCTCGAACCTCAAGCGCTCGCAGGACCGGGCGGCCACGGTGCTGCGCCTGATGCACGAGCAGGGCTATCTGAGCGAGGCCGAGATGACCCGCTACCAGAACCAGCCCGCCACCTTGTCCGAGGCGGCCGGCGGGCTGAAGGGCGGCTATTTCGCCGACTGGGTGATGCAGTCGGGCCCGGAATTCTTCACCCGCGACACGACCGAGGACGTGGTGATCGCCACCACCTTCGATCCCCGGCTGCAGGCCGCGACGGCCGCGGCGGTGGACAAGGTGTTCTCGGAGAAGGTGCGCGAGGGGTCCGAGGCCGAGGTGGCCGTGGTGGTGATGACCGCCGATGGCGCGGTGCGCGCGATGGTGGGCGGGCGCGACACGGATGCCACGGGGCTGTTCAACCGCGCGTCGCAAGCGGTGCGGCAAACCGGCTCTGCCTTCAAGCCCTTCGTCTATGCCACCGCGCTGGAGCTGGGGCATTCGCCGCTGGACACGGTGGTGGACGAGCCCTTCTGCATGAACATCCCCGGTTCGGGCCAATGGTGCCCCGAGAATTACACGCGCAATTACAAGGGCCGTGTGACGCTGACCGACGCGCTGAAACACTCGTTGAACATCCCCGCGGTGAAGGTCTCGGAATCGGTGGGGCGCGACCTGGTGATGCGCGTGGCGCGGGATTTCGGCATCGTGCGCGATCTGCATGATACGCCGGCCATGGCGCTCGGCACGTCCGAGGCCACGCTGATCGAGATGACCGGCGCCTATGCCGGCATCCTGAACGGCGGGTCGTCGGTCACGCCCTACGGGCTGCGCGAGCTGCGCCTGCGCGGCGACAATGATGCGCTGATGGGTGCGGGCGGCGGCATCGGCGAGCGGGTGATCCGCCCCGGCGCGGCGGCGCAGCTGACCTGGATGATGGAGAAGGTTGTCTCGGAAGGCTCGGGCCGGCGGGCGCGGCTGGGCGAGCGCCCGGCGGCAGGCAAGACCGGCACCAGCCAGGAGGCGCGGGATGCATGGTTCGTGGGCTTCACCGCCGATTACGTGGCCGGTGTCTGGATGGGCTATGACGACAACACGCCGCTGACCGGGGTGACGGGCGGCGGCCTGCCGGCCGAGATCTGGGGCGAGGTCATGACCCGGGTGCACGAGGGGCTGCCCGTGCGCCCCCTGCCGATGGAGGCCCCGGCCCGCCCCGTGGCCGCGCCCGAGCCGCGCCAGCAGGCGCCGCAGCCCGCGCCGCAGGTCGATGATCGTGGTCGGGAACGGGTGCGCGAGGGCGTGCTGCAGCAGGTGCTGCGCGACATCTTGGGCGGCAACTGAGCCGCCGGCGCCCGCAGGATGGCCAAGCCACCCTGCGGGCCGGGATCAGCCCGCCTTGCGCAGGTCGGCGATCATCGCGTCGATATCGCCGCGGCGCCGGTCGAGCATGGCGCCGATCTCGGAGCGTTCGGTCAGCAGCATGTTCACCCCCTCGATATAAAGGTTGAAGAACCTGTTGTTGTCCGAGACGTGGAAATCGACCGCGAAGGGCGACTCGCCCGGCAGGTAGGCGGTGGTGCCCACCTGGTAGTAGTTCTTGACCCGCTTGACCCCGGTCACCTCGAGCTGGCCGCCGCGGAACTCGCGGAAGCGCGCGCCATACTTGCGCGAGATGTAACCGGTGAAGGCCTCGGTGAAGGCGGCGCGCTGCGCGTTCGAGGCGCGCCGCGCATCGACCCCCATCGCATAGGCCGCGATGGTGCGGGTATCGGCGTATTTCTTGAAGATCCGCTCGAAATCGCCGTACATGGCGCGCTCGGACTTGCCCGAGGCGATGACGCGGTTGATCTCGCCCACCAGCCCGTTGACCATGCCGCGCGCCTGGCTCTCGGTCAGGGCATGGGCGGTGGCAGGCAGCGCGGCGCAGGCCGCGGCACCGTACAGAAAATGACGGCGGGTCAGCTGCAGGGTCATCTCAAAATCCTTCCGTATCAATCGCCATCGGGTCGATCTCGCCGCCCGGGGCATCCTCTCCAAGTTCGAACCGGCGGTTCTGCAGGTAGATCAGGCGCAGCTGGGCATAGCCGTCGGCGCTGTCATACAGAACATCCTCGACCGCGCCAGAGTAGCGCGCACGCTCGCCGACCGTGTCCAGCGCGCGTGCCGCGGTGCCCACGTAGCGTTGCGGCCTTGGAACAACGTAACTCAGCGGGTCGGTGAAAAGATCCACGACCCGCCCGGCCGTGTCGCGCTCGGTCGAGGGGCCGATCAGCGGCAGGGTCTGGTAGGCGCCCTCGGGCACGCCCCAGACCGCCAGCGTTTCGCCGAAATCGGATTCGTCCCGCTCCAGCCCCAGCTCTGAGGCGAAATCGCCCAGCCCCCCGAAGCCCAGCGTGGCATTGAGCGAGAAGCGCAGCGTGTTGCGCGAGGCGGCCCCCAGCCGGCCCTGCAGCACCTGGTTCACCACCGTGCGCGGCAGCGAGACCGTGTCGGCGAAATTGCCGACCAGCAGCTGGAAATCCTGCGCCACGGGGCCGGGCTCGCGTGTCTCGCGCCGCGAGCCGCTGAAAAAGGCCTGATCCACGTTGCGGTTGAAGGCGTGGACCTTGCGATTGGTCGCCTCGTAGGGGTCGTGGATCCCGTCGGGCGCCTCGCCCGGCCCGGGGACCGAGCAGGCCGCGACGGCCGAGACGAGGCTGGCTGCGAAAACCGCACGCATGGCACGCATCTGCTGCGCTCCTTGATCAAATGGCTTTGGGAAACCGGCCGATTTCCCTACAAGACGATTTAGTAGCATATTCCCGGGACCCATCCATGGATGCCTTATTAATCCGGCTTGTGGCATATCGGCGACAAGAAAGACCAGCACACATGGCAGACAGGCGGCCCGGAACACGATCGAAGGCGGACAGGCGCTCATGAGTACGACACGAAAGAATACCGGCCTCGACGAGTTGAAGGCGGCGCGGCGTCAGAGCCGGCCCTATTACTGGTTCGTCGCGATTTTCAGCTTCTTCGTGAACCTGCTGATGCTGACCGGCCCGCTCTACATGCTGCAGGTCTATGACCGCGTGCTGGGCTCGCGCTCGGAGGCGACGCTGATCGCGCTGTCGGTGCTGGTGGTCTTCCTCTACTCGATGATGGGGATCCTCGACTATGTGCGCGGCCGTGTCATGGGCCGGGTGGCGGCCCGGTTCCAGAACGCGCTGGATCTGCGGGTCTTCGACGCGGTGGTGCGCCGCTCGGCGGTGCAGCCGGACGAGCTGGCCCAGACCGGGCTGCGCGACCTCGAATCGATCCAGCGCCTGATGTCCTCGCCCGTGCTGATGGCCGGGTTCGACATCCCCTGGACGCCGGTCTTCCTGATCGCCATCTCGATCTTCCATCCGTGGCTGGGCCTTCTGGCGTTGACCGGCGGCGCGGTGCTGGTGGTGATCACCGTGGTCAACCAGTGGGTCACCCGCGCGCCCGCGGTGAAGTCCAACATGGCCGTGATGCAGGCCGAGAAGACCGCCGAGCAGATCCGGCAGGAGGCCGAGATGGTGCAGGCGCTGGGGATGCGCCGCTTTGCCTTCCTGCGCTGGATGCAGGCGCGGGCCGCCTCGCTCGAGGGGCAGATCAAGAGCGCGGACCTGACCGGCACCTTCACCACGATGACCAAGTCCTTCCGGCTGCTGCTGCAATCGGCCATGCTGGGTCTGGGCGCCTACCTCGTTCTGCAGAACGAGCTGACGCCGGGGGCGATGATCGCGGGCTCGATCCTGACGGGCCGTGCGCTGGCACCGATCGAGCTGGCCATCGGGCAATGGGCGCTGGTCGAGCGGGCGCGCAAGGGCTGGGCCAACCTGGCCCAGCTGCTGAGCGAGGTGCCGCCCGAGGCGGAGCGCACCGCGCTGCCGCGGCCCAAGGCGCAGCTGGACGTGCAGCAGCTGACCGTGGTGCCGCCGGGCGAGCAGCAGGCGGCGCTGCGGCTGGTCTCGTTCAGCCTGGCCCCGGGGCAGGCCGTCGGCGTCATCGGGCCGTCGGGCTCGGGCAAGTCGACGCTGGCGCGCGCGCTGACCGGCATCTGGCGACCGGCGGGCGGCAAGATCCGGCTCGACGGTGCCTCGCTGGACCAGTACGGCCCGGACGTGCTGGGCCAGCACGTGGGCTACCTGCCGCAGCGCGTCACGCTGTTCGACGGCACCATCGCCGAGAATATCGCCCGCCTGTCGCCGCAGCCCGATGCCGAACAGGTGGTCGCGGCGGCGCAGAAGGCCGATGCGCATGAGATGATCCTGAAACTGCCGCAGGGCTATGACACGCGGGTCACCGCCGCGGGCGGGCGACTGTCGGGCGGGCAGATGCAGCGCATCGGGCTGGCCCGCGCCATGTATGGCGACCCGGTGCTGCTGGTGCTGGACGAGCCGAATTCCAATCTCGACAACGAGGGCTCGGAAGCGGTGAACAAGGCGATCCGCAGCTTCAAGGAGCAGGGCAAATCGGTGCTGATCATGGCGCACCGGCCGGCGGCGATCCGTGAATGCGACCTGTTGCTGATGATCGAGGGCGGCAGCCGCGCGGCTTTCGGGCCCAAGGACGAGGTGCTGCGCAAGATGGTGCAGAACCACCAGCAGATCCAGCAGAATGCCGGCCCGGGAGGGGTGAGATGAGCGAGACCCAGAAATTTTCCCTGCGCGCGCCCATGACGCTGGGCCTGATCGCGCTGGCCATCCTGGTGGGGGGCTTCGGCACATGGGCCGCCACCACCAATATCTCGGGCGCGATCATCGCCTCTGGCTCGATCGAGGTGGACCAGAACCGGCAGGTGGTTCAGCATCCCGATGGCGGCGTCGTCTCGGAGATCCTCGTGGACGAGGGCGACACGGTGGCCGCGGGTGACGTGCTGATCAAGCTGGACCCGACGCTGCTGCGCTCGGAGCTGACCATCGTCGAGGGCCAGTATTACGAGCTGATGGCGCGGCGCGCCCGGCTGCAGGCCGAGCGGGATGTCTCGGAGGAGATCGTCTTTCCCGAGGCGCTGCTGGAGCGGGCCGAGACCGATGCCGAGGTGGCCGAGCTGGTCGACGGGCAGCGCAACCTGTTCATCGCGCGGCGCGATTCGGTGGCGCGCGAGATCGAGCAGCTGGACAAGCGCGGCGACCAGATCCGCGACCAGGTGCTGGGCATCGAGGCGCAGCAGACCGCCCTGTCCGAGCAGCTGGAGCTGATCGAGACCGAGCTGGTCAACAAGGAGGAGCTGCTGGCCGGCGGGCTGACCCGGGCCAGCGAGGTGCTCGCGCTGCAGCGCGAGAAGTCGCGCCTGTCGGGCAGCGTGGGCGAGCTGACGGCGCAGAAGGCGCAGGCCGAGGGCCGCATCACCGAGCTGGACATCCAGATCCTCGGCCTCGAGACGCGGCGCCGCGAGGAGGCCATCACCGAGCTGCGCGACCTGCAGTTCCGCGAACGCGAGCTGGCCGAGCGCCGCCGTTCGATCAAGGAGCAGCTGACCCGGATGGAGATCACCGCGCCGGTCTCGGGCGTGATCTACGGGCTGACGGTCTTTGCCGAACGCTCGGTCATCCGGCCGGCCGACCCGGTGCTGTTCATCGTGCCGCAGGACCGGCCGCTGGTGATCGCCGCGCAGGTGGAGCCGATCCATATCGACCAGCTTTTCGTCGACCAGGAGGTGTCGCTGCGCTTCTCGTCGCTGGACCAGCGGCGCACGCCCGAGCTGTTCGGCACGGTGGTGCAGATCTCGGCCGACGCGTTCGAGGACGAATCCTCGCGCATCCGCTATTACCGGGCCGAGATCGTGCTGAGCGAGGGGGAGCTTGAACGGCTGCCCGAGGGCTCGACCCTGATCCCCGGCATGCCGGTGGAGGCCTTCATCCGCACTGAGGACCGCACGCCGCTGGCCTATCTGGTCAAGCCCTTCACCGACTATTTTGCCAAGGCCTTCCGCGAAAGCTGACACAGTGTCCTGTCAGAAGGAGCGCCTTGCGGCGCGCAGGGCCTCTCGTCCGGCGGGGCTGCGCCCGCCGGCCTCGGCCGCGCGTGGCCGGCCTGACGCCCCTGCCGCCGGGCCGCGCCCGTGGCACGGTTTCCTGCCTGCGGGGGATTTCCTTTGCCCCGGCAGGCGTCTAGCGTCGCGCGCGAACAGCCCTGCAAGGAGAGCGCCATGAGCAATGCCGTCGAAACCCGCCTGAGCGAGCTGGGCCTGAGCCTGCCGGATGCCCCCGCCCCGGCCGCGAATTACGTGCCCTACGTGACCAGCGGCAATCTCGTCTTCGTCTCGGGCCAGGTCAGCATGTCCGATGGCGCGCTGATCACCGGCAAGCTGGGGGCCGAGCTGGACGTGGAGGCCGGGGCCGACGCGGCGCGGCATTGCGCGCTGAGCCTGCTGGCACAGGTGCGCGCGGCCTGCGGTGGCGACCTGTCGCGGCTGACCCGGGTGGTCAAGCTGACCGGCTTCGTCAACTCCACCCCCGAATTCGGTGACCAGCCCAAGGTGATCAACGGTGCCTCGGACCTCCTGGTCGAGGTGCTGGGCGATGCGGGCCGGCATTCGCGCTCGGCCGTGTCGGCGGGCGCCCTGCCCTTCAACGTGGCGGTCGAGATCGAAGGCATCTTCGAGATCGCGTGATGACGTCCCTGCCCGAGCCCTTCCTGAGCGTCCCGCTGGCCCATCGCGCGCTGCATGACCGCGCGGCGGGCCGGCCCGAGAACTCGCGCGCCGCGGTGCGGGCCGCGATCGAGGCGGGCTACGGGATCGAGATCGACCTGCAGCTGTCGCGCGATGGCGTGGCCATGGTGTTCCACGACGAGACGCTGGACCGGCTGACCGGCGAGAGCGGGCCGGTCCGCGCCCGGGATGCCGACGCGCTGGCCCGAATCGCGCTGTCGGGCGGCGACGAGGGGATCCCGACCCTGTCCGAGATCCTGCAGATCGTGGGCGGGCGCGTGCCGCTGCTGGTCGAGATCAAGGACCAGGATGGCGCACTGGGCCCCGGGGTTGGCGCGCTGGAGGAGGCCGCGGCCGCAGCGCTGTCCGGCTATGCCGGGCCGGTGGCCTGCATGTCCTTCAACCCGCACAGCATGACCGCGCTGGGCCGGGCCGTGCCCGCCCTCCCGCGCGGCCTGACCACCTGCGCCTTTGCCGCCGCGGACTGGCCGGAGGTGCCCGAGGAGCGGCGCGCCGCGCTGACCGCGATCGGTGACCTGTCGCGCGTGGGCGGCTCTTTCGTCAGCCATGACCACCGCGCGCTGGACGCGCCGCGCCTGGCCGAGATCCGGTCCGAGGGGCTGCCGGTGCTGACATGGACGATCCGCTCGCCCGCGGAAGAGGCAGCGGCGCGGCGGGTGGCGGACAACATCACCTTCGAAGGCTACGCGCCTTGAACCCCGGGCCGGGCATGCCAGATTGCCTTGTGCCATGACCGATCAGAGCCACGCCCCCATCGTCACGGTCGACGCGCTGTCCGACCTGTCGCAGATCGCCCAAGCGGATTGGGATGCCTGCGCCTGCCCCGAGGCGGCCGAGGGGCGCCCGGTCGACCCGTTCACCACCTACCGGTTCCTCAAGGCGCTGGAGGATAGCGGCTCGGTCGGGCCGGGCACCGGCTGGGAGCCGCATTACCTCGTGGCGCGGATGGAGGAGCAGGTGATCGCGGTGGCGCCGCTCTATGCCAAGGGGCACAGCCAGGGCGAGTACATCTTCGACCACAGCTGGGCCCATGCGCTGGAGAATGCGGGCGGGCGCTATTACCCCAAGCTGCAGATCGCGGTGCCCTTCACCCCGGCGACCGGGCGGCGGTTTCTGACACGGCCGGGGCTGGAGGCGACGGGCCTGTCGGCGCTGGTGCAGGGGGCGATCCAGTTCGCCGAGAATTACGGGCTGTCTTCGCTGCACGCGACCTTCTGCACGCGGGCAGAGGCCGAGGCCGGCGAGGAGATGGGCCTGCTGCGCCGCACGACCCAGCAATTCCACTGGTACAATCGCGACTATGCCGATTTCGACGCCTTCCTGGCCTCGCTGAGTTCGCGCAAGCGCAAGAACATCCGCAAGGAACGCCGCACCGCGCAAGATTTCGGCGGCAGGATCCACATGCTGACCGGCGATGCCATCCGCCCCGAGCACTGGGACGCGTTCTGGATCTTCTACCAGGACACCGGCGCGCGGAAATGGGGCTCGCCCTACCTGACGCGGGAGTTCTTCGAGATCGCGCAGGCCGAGCTGCGCGACGACATCGCGCTGGTCATGGCCGAGCGGGACGGCGACTATGTGGCCGGTGCGCTGAACTTCATCGGCCGCGAGGCGCTTTTCGGCCGATACTGGGGCTGCGTCGAGGATCATCCCTGCCTGCATTTCGAAGCGTGTTACTATCAGGCCATCGATTTCGCCATTGAACACGGGCTGAAAAGGGTCGAGGCGGGGGCGCAGGGCGAGCACAAGCTGGCGCGCGGGTATCTGCCGGCAGAGACCCATTCGCTGCACTGGCTCGCCGATGCAGGGTTCCGCGACGCGGTGGCCCGTTATCTCACGGCGGAACGCGCCGCGGTGGGCGAGGATATCGAGATCCTCACCGCCTATGGGCCGTTCCGCAAGGACAGGCAGGAGGAACAGGAATGACCGAGAAACTGTCGGATACCGCCCGCAAGACGGTGCTGGAGCCGCTTTTTGCCACCGGCTGGGCCATGGTCGACGGCCAGGACGCGATCCACAAGACCTTCGAGTTCGAGAATTTCGTGGCCGCCTTCGCATGGATGACCAAGGCCGCGCTCTATGCCGAGAAATGGGATCACCATCCCGAATGGTCGAATGTCTACAACAAGGTCGAGGTCACGCTGACCACGCATGACGTGGGCGGGCTGTCCTCGCTCGACGCCAAGATGGCGCGCAAGCTGGACGGGCTCAGCTGAGCCCACGTGAAACGGGGGCGGCCGGGCGCACCGGCCGCCCGCCCCGACTCAGATCGCCGAGAGCATGGCCTCGCCGCCCGAGACCTCGCAGGTGCCCGGGCTGTCCTCGGCCTGCAGCAGCTTGATCATGCCGTCCTCGACATACATCGCGTAGCGCTTGGACCGGTCGATCAGCCCGGCCGGCGGGGCCGAGAAATCCATGCCCATCGCCTTGGTGAAGGACGCATCGGCATCGCCGAGAAAGGTCAGCCCGGCCTCGGTCGCGCCGGTGGACTTGCCCCAGGCATCCATCACGAACGGGTCGTTGACCGAGATGCAGATGATCTCGTCCACGCCCTTGTCGTCGAAATCGGCCTTGGTGCGCATGAAGCTGGGCACATGGGCCGTGGTGCAGGTGCCCGTGAAGGCCCCCGGCAGCGCGAAGATCACCACCTTGCGGCCCTTGGTCAGGCTGTCCAGATCGACCGTCTCGGGGCCATCGGCGCCCATCCGCACCAGCTTTGCCTCGGGCAGCTTGTCGCCCACCGAAATCACCATTGTCCCGTATCTCCTTGCGTTTGCGTTTCCTGATGACGGGACTATAGCCTAGCCGCGGAACAAACAAATGGCGGAGGAGCAGATGAGCGGTGTTGTGGTGATCGGGGCCGGGCAGGCGGCGGCCTCGCTCGTGGCGCGGCTGCGCGCGCAGGGCTATCGTGATCCGGTGACGGTGATCGGCGAGGAACCCGTGGTGCCCTACCAGCGCCCGCCCTTGTCCAAGGATTACCTGCTGGGCAGGATGACGCTGGACCGCCTGTTCCTGCGGCCCGAGAGCTTCTATGCCGACAATGACGTGACGCTGCACCTGTCGGACACGGCGGTGGCGATCGACCGCGCCGACCAACAGGTCGTGGCGGGGGGCCACAGCTTTGCCTATGACCAGCTGGCGCTTTGCACCGGGTCGGTGCCGCGGCGCCTGCCCGCCGCCATCGGGGGCGAGCTGGAGGGGGTGCACGTGGTGCGCACCCTGCGCGACGTGGACGCGATGGCGCCGCGCTTCACCAAAGGCGCGCGCGTGCTGATCGTGGGCGGCGGCTATATCGGGCTGGAGGCCGCGGCGGTGGCCGCGAAACTGGGCCTGAAGGTCGTGCTGGTCGAGGCGGCCGAGCGCATCCTGCAACGCGTCGCCGCGCCCGAGACCTCGGACTATTTCCGCGATCTGCATGCCGCGCAGGGCGTCGACATCCGCGAGGGCACCGGGCTGGTCCGCCTGCTGGGCGACACCCATGTGACCGGGGCCGAGCTGGGCGACGGGAGCACGATCGAGATCGATTTCGCCATCGTGGGCGTGGGCATCACGCCGGCCACGGCGCTGGCCGAGGCGGCGGGGCTGGAGATCGACAACGGCATCAGCGTGAACGCGCTGGGCCAGACCTCGGACCCGCGGATCTGGGCGGCCGGCGACTGCGCCTCCTTCCCGGCGGGCGATGCGCGGATGCGGCTGGAATCGGTGGGCAACGCGATCGACATGGGCGAGCTGGTGGCCGACAACATCATGGGGGCCGGCCGGGCCTACGTGGCCAAGCCGTGGTTCTGGTCGGACCAGTATGAGTGCAAGCTGCAGATCGCCGGGCTCAACACCGGCTATGACCGGATCGTCACGCGCAAGGCCGAGGGCGCACAGTCGCATTGGTACTATGCCGGTGACAAGCTGCTTGCGGTGGACGCGATGAATGACAGCCGCGCCTACATGGTCGGCAAACGCCTGATCGAGGCGGGCAAGAGCGCCGACCCCGCCGTGGTCGCCGACCCCTCCGCCAATCTCAAGCCGCTGCTCAAGGCGTGAGGATCATCGCGGGCGACTGGCGCGGCCGGCGGCTGGCCGCCGTGGGCAGGGGCGATGCCGGCGCGCATCTGCGCCCCACCACCGACCGGGTGCGCGAGGCGCTGTTCAACATGCTGGCCGGCGGGCGCTTCGGCGATCCCTTCGAGGGCGCGCGCGTGCTGGACCTCTTTGCCGGCACCGGGGCGCTGGGGCTGGAGGCGCTGTCACGCGGCGCCACCTCCTGCAGCTTCGTCGACCGGGGCCGCGTTGCCTTGCGCCTGTTGCGGCAGAATGTCGAGCTTCTGGGCTGTGCCGACCGGGCGCGTGTCCTCGGCTGCGACGCCACGCGCCTGCCCCCGGCCGAGGCGCCCTGCGCGCTCGTCTTCCTCGATCCGCCCTATGGCGCGGGGCTGGGCGAGACCGCGCTGAGCGGGGCGCAGGCGCAAGGCTGGCTGGCCCCGGGCGCGCTGATCGTCTGGGAGGAAAGCGCCCCGCAACCCGCGCCGCCGGGCTTTGACGCGGTCGAGACACGGCGCTACGGCGACACCCATGTCACGCTGCTGCGCGCGTCCGGGGGCGCGACCTGACACGGCGATGCTGCGCGGCGGGCGCCGATCTGCTATGCTGATCCCATGTTTGCTGCATCTCTCAATTGGTCCCTGCCCGCGGCACGGGCCGAGCCGCGCGACACCCCGGCGCCCGCCCCGCCACCGCTGCCACGCGGCCCGCTGCTTGTCAGCGATTGCGCCTCGCCGCTGGGCGGCTCGACCCTGCTGCACCTGCTGATGCGCCCGCCCAATCCCGAGGATCCCTGAGAGCGGGCTGGATTTCGCGGCCCCGCCTGATATCCTTTCATTCGAATGAATGAATATCGGGAGGACCCCATGTCGACTTTCCGTCCGTCGCGCCGCGACATCTTGGCCATGGCCGCCGCCATGCCCGCGCTGACCCTGCCGGCGCAGGGCCGCGCGCAGACGCTGGGGGCGCCGGCCTCTGCGAACCCGTCGCATTTCCGCTTCACGCTGGGCGAGGCGGCGTTGACCGTGGTTTCGGACGGGCGGCTCGAGATCCCGGCGGACGGGCTGGGCGTGAATGCCGATCCCGCAGAGGTGCAGGCCTTCCTGCGGCGTCACTTCCTGTCGACCGAGACCAATTATTCCCACACCAACCACCTGGTGATCGAGCTGGGCGCGGCAAAGGTGCTGGTCGACCTGGGCTCGGGCAATCGCTTCATGCCCACCGCCGGGGCGCTGATGGGCAATCTCGAGCGGGCGGACATCGACCCGGCCAGCATCACCCATGTGGTGATCACCCATGCCCATCCCGACCACATCTGGGGGGTGCGCGACGATTTCGACGAGGCAATCCTGCCTGACGCGCAGTATTTCCTTGGCCGGGCGGAGCGCGATTTCTGGATGCAGGAGGGGCTGGCCAGCACCGTGCCTGCCGATCTGCAGCAATTCGTGGTGGGCGCGGTGAACTCGATCCAGGTCGAGGGCGCCGAATGGCAACTGCTGGCGCATGAGCAGGAGGTGGCGCCGGGCATCCGCGTGATCGACACGCCGGGCCATACGCCGGGGCACATAGCGGTGGTGGTCGAAAGCGCCGGGCAGCAGCTGATCGCGCTGGGGGATTCGATGAACCACGCCTACATGAATTTCGCCCATCCCGACTGGGTGAACAGCTTCGACATGGACGGGGCGCAGACCGTGGCTACCCGCCGGCGCCTGCTGGACATGGCGGCAACCGACCGGATGGCGGTGCTGGGCTACCACTTCCCCTTCCCCGGGGTGGGCCATGTCATGGCCGAGGGCGACAGCTATCGCTTCGTGCCGGCGCTCTGGCAGTGGTGACAGGGGGGGCGGCCGCCTTTCGGGCCGGTGCCACAGGCGGTGCGGTCGCATGGGGGCGCTGCCCCCGGCTCTGCGAGCCTCCCCCGGAGTATTTCCGGAAAGATGAAAGAGGGCGCGCGCGTCGGGCCGGGCGCCGGGAGGGGTTTGGGGAGGTCTCCTCCCCAAGGCCTGCGTGGCCTGAACGCGAACCGACCTGCGCGCGGCACGCGCCCCGGTGGATCAGGGCGGGTCAGCCGTAGGTGGGGTGAAACCGGCCCGCGGGCGAGGGGGTGAAGATCTGCACCCCGTCCGCGGTCACGCCGACCGAATGCTCGAACTGGGCCGAGAGCGACTTGTCGCGGGTCACGGCGGTCCATTCATCGGCCAGCACCTTGGTCTCGGCGCGGCCGAGATTGACCATCGGCTCGATGGTGAAGAACATGCCCTCTTCCAGCACGGGGCCGGTGCCGGGGCGGCCGTAATGCAGCACGTTGGGCGGCGCGTGGAACACCCGGCCCAGGCCATGGCCGCAGAAGTCGCGCACCACCGACATGCGCTGCGCCTCGACGAACTCCTGGATCGCGGCGCCGATATCGCCGAAGGTGTTGCCCGGCCGGACCGCCTCGATCCCCTTCATCAGCGCGTCATGGGTGACCTGGATCAGCCGCTCGGCCTTGCGCGACAGCTTGCCGGCCACGTACATGCGCGAGGTGTCGCCGTACCAGCCATCCACGATCACCGTGACGTCGATGTTCAGGATGTCACCATCCTTGAGCTTCTTGTCACCCGGGATGCCGTGGCAGACCACGTGGTTCACGCTGATGCAGGAGGCGTGCTGGTAGCCCTTGTAGCCGATCGTGGCCGAGATCGCCCCGGCCTCTTCCACCCGGGTGCGGATGAAATCGTCGATCGCGCCGGTGGTCTGGCCCACGAAGACATGCGCGGCCACCTCGTCGAGGATCCGCGCCGCCAGTTCCCCGGCCGCCTGCATGCCGGCGAAATCCGCCGGCTGATAGATCCGAATGCCGTCGCGGGTCACCCGCCCGCCCTGATCTAGGTTCACGTCACCCTCCACTGATGGATCGGGGCTGTTTAACGCAGGTGCCGCGGATTGACCAGTGGGGCCGCCCGCACGGGCAGCGGGGGTGACGGGCGCGCATGGCTTTCTTTCCGCGCGCGGCCCCGATATGAGCGGGGTCGAGCATCGGGAGCGATCATGTCCTTCATCACCCTCGTCCGGCACGGGCAGGCCAACAGCAGCGCGCGCAGCGAAGGCGAATATGACCGTCTGAGCGATCTGGGCTGGCAGCAGGCGCGCTGGCTGGGCGCGCATTTCCGCGAGGCCGGCGACGTCTTTGCCCGCATCCATACCGGCACGCTGCGCCGCCATGTCGAGACCGCCGAGGGCATCGGCGCGCAGAGCCTGCATGGCACGGTGCAGGACCCCCGCCTGAACGAGATGGCCTATTTCGACATGGCGCAGGCGCTGGAGCGCGAGCACGGCATCGCCGTGCCGCAGGATCGCGAGGGGTTCGTGCAGCACCTGCCGACCCTGCTGCGCCACTGGCGCGACGGCCGCATCGAGGGGGCACCCGAGCGCTGGGAGAGCTTCGAGACCCGGGTGCGCGACGCGCTGCAGGAGATCGCCGGTGGCGAGGGGCGCGCGCTGGTCGTGACCTCGGGCGGGCTGATCGGCATGGCGATGCGGCTGGTGATGGGGCTGGACCTGCCGGCCATGGCGCATCTGTGCCTGGCGATCGAGAACAGCTCGGTCCACCGCATCCAGCCCCTGCCCACCGGCCTGGCCATGACCCAGTTCAACGCGCTGCCGCACCTGGACACGCCCGCGCGGCGCCATGCCCGCAGCCACCTGTAACGCCGCGCCCGCCGCCATCGGGCGGCGCCCAAGACACGAGGCCCCATGACCCATCTCTGGATCCGCGCCGAAAGCCGCCCGAACGAACAGCGCACCGCCATCCTGCCCGAGGGGGTCGCTCAGCTGATCGCGCAGGGCATGCGCGTGACGGTCGAGGAGAGCCCGCACCGCGTCATCCCCACGGCGGACTACGCGCAGGCCGGGGCAGAGATCGCGGCCGAGGGCAGCTGGCACGACGCCCCGCGCGACGCAATCATCCTGGGCCTGAAGGAACTGCCCGAGGCCGACACGCCCCTGCCCCATCGCCACATCATGTTCGGCCATGCCTACAAGGGGCAGGAATCCGGGCAGCGGCTGCTGCGGCGCTTCGCGGCCGGGGGCGGCACGCTCTACGACCTGGAATATCTCGAGGATGCGCAGGGCCGGCGCGTGGCCGCCTTCGGCTACTGGGCGGGCTATGCGGGGGCGGCCGTCTCGGTTCTGGCCTATGCGGCGCAGGCGACGGGCGGGATCTGCCCGCCGGTCACGACCTGGGCCAGTTCCGAGGCGCTGCTGGACGATCTGCGCGGCGCCCTTGGCACGGCCCGGCCGAGCGCGCTGGTGATCGGCGCGCTGGGACGGGTGGGGCGCGGGGCCAGCGCGCTCTGCGCGGCGCTGGAGCTGCCGGTGACCGGCTGGGACATGGCAGAGACCGCGCATGGCGGCCCCTTCCCGGAGGTGCTGGAGCACGACCTGTTCTTCAACTGCATCCTGGCGCGGCCCGGCTGCCCGGTCTTCGTGCCGGCCTCGGCGCCGCAGATGCCGCGGCGGCTGCGGGTGATCGGCGACATTGCCTGCGATCCGCAGAGCGATTTCTCGCCCGTCAAGGTCTATGACCGCGAGACCGACTGGCAGAGCCCCGTGACCCGCGTCTTTGCCGATCCGCCGCTGGACGTGATGGCGATCGACAACCTGCCCTCGCTGCTGCCGCTGGAAAGCGCGCAGGATTTCGCGGCGCAGCTTCTGCCCCACCTGAAGACGCTGGACGACCTTGACGCGGGCGTCTGGGGCCGCGCGCGGGTCTATTACGAGACACACAAACCGAAGGAGCAGCCATGACGATCCATTGGTGTGGCACCGGCCTGTCCTCTGTCCCCGGCCTGAGGCGGCTGATCGAGGACGGGCGCGACGTAACCGTCTGGAACCGGACGAAGGAGAAGGCCCATGTGGCGGTCGGCGACCTGACCGACCGGATCGAGGTCTTCGACAAGGGCGCGCTGGCAGCGCAGCTGTCGGCGGGGGACGTCGTCGTCTCGATGCTGCCGGCGGACTGGCACGTGCCACTGGCCGAGCTGGCCATGGAGACAGGCGCGCATTTCGTCAGCTCTTCCTACATCTCGCCCGAGATGCAGGGGCTGGACGCCCGCGCGCGCGAGACCGACACGCGGATCGTGGGAGAGGTCGGGCTGGACCCGGGCATCGACCACCTGATGGCGCATGCGCTGGTGGCCGATTACCGCGCCTCGACCGCCTATGACCCGGACAACGCGATCTCGTTCACCTCCTATTGCGGCGGCGTGCCGAAGATCCCCAACGCCTTCCGCTACAAGTTCTCCTGGGCGCCGGTGGGCGTGCTGAAGGCGCTGCGCTCGCCCTCGCGCTCGATCCGGCATTTCTCGGAGTTGGAGGTGGCGCATCCCTGGGACGCGTTGAGCCGCTATGACGCGCCGCTGCCGCAGCCCGAAAGCTTCGAGGTCTACCCGAACCGCGATTCGCTGCCCTTCATCGAGGCCTATGGCATGGACGGCTGGAAGATCCGCGATTTCGTGCGCGGCACGCTGCGGCTGAACGGCTGGTCCGAGGCGTGGAAGGAGATCTTTGCCGAGGTGGGCGAGGCCGACGAGGCGCGCCTGCAGGAGATCGCCGACCAGCTTCTGATGGAGAACGCCTATGCGCCGGGCGAGCCCGACCGCGTGGTGCTCTGCGTCTCGCTGCAGGCCGACGGGCCGTCGGGCACGATCTGGCACAAGACCTACGTGATGGATGCCTGGGGCGATGCGCGCGGCACGGCCATGGCGCGGCTGGTCTCGATCCCGGTCTCGCTGGCGGTGGAGGCGGTTCTGTCGCGCGAAATCCCGGCCGGCGTCAGCGCCGCACCGTCGGATCCGCGGCTGGTGACACGCTGGATGGACGAGGTGCAGGCCCTTGCCCAGCACCTGATGGTGGTCGATCACACGATCTGAGAGGGTGGGTGACGGCGCCGCGGCGCCGTCACCTGCGCCCGGTCACTCCTGCTGGTCCAGCCGCGGCGCGGGCCGGTCCAGCACCAGATCCGCATCCGAGAAACGGAAGGGCGCGCGCACGCCCGGCACGCCCTCGGGCGCGATCTGCAAGCCGCGGGCCACGATCTGCGGATCGGCAAAGACCGCCGCCATGTCGTTGATCGGCCCGGCGGGCACGCCCTCGGCCTCGCAGGCGGCCAGCAGGTCGGCGGCGCTGCGCCGCGACGTGGCCTCGGTCAGGCGGCGGGTCATCTCGTCGCGATGCGCGATGCGGTCGGAATTGGTCAGGAACTCGGGCGCCTCGGCCATCTCCTCCAGCCCCAGCAGGCGGCAGAGCCGCTGGTACTGAGCATCGTTGCCGGTGGCGATGATGATATGGCCGTCGGCGCAGTCGAAGACCTGGTAGGGCGTCAGGTTGGGGTGCCAGTTGCCGGTCCGCCCCGGCGGCGTGCCGGTGGAGAGGTAGTTCAGCGACTGGTTCGCCATGGCCGCCACGGCACAGTCCAGCAGCGCCATGTCGACATGCTGGCCCCGGCCGGTGCGGTCGCGCTGGTGCAGCGCGGCAAGGATCGCGTTGACGCTGTAGAGCCCGGTGAACAGGTCGGTGATCGCCACGCCGGCGCGCTGCGGCTGGCCGTCGGGCTCGCCGGTGATCGACATGAAGCCCGACATGCCCTGGATGATGTAGTCATAGCCCGCGCGATGCGCATAGGGGCCGTCCTGCCCGAACCCGGTGATCGAGCAGTAGATCAGCCGGGGATTGACCTGCGCGACGCTGGCATAATCCAGCCCGTATTTCGCCAGCCCGCCGACCTTGAAATTCTCGATCAGCACATCCGCCTCGGTCACCAGCGCGCGCATCCGCGCCTGCCCCTCGGGGCTGGCCAGGTCGACCACCTCGGAGCGCTTGCCGCGGTTGCAGGAGTGGAAATAGGCGGCCGAGCGGTCGCCCTCGCGGTCGATGAAGGGCGGGCCCCAGCGGCGGGTGTCATCGCCCGCCGGGCTTTCGATCTTGAGCACGTCGGCGCCCAGGTCGGCCAGCGTCTGGCCGGCCCAGGGGCCGGCCAGGATGCGCGCCAGTTCGATGACCTTCAGCCCCTCGAGGGGCCCGCGTGGCGCGGATGTCATTCGCCCAGGCGTTCGTCCAGGATCGCCGAGAAATCGGCATAGCTCATGTTCGAGTAGGTCTCGCCGTCGATCACGAAGGAGGGCGTCGACTGGATGCCGTGCTCGGTCGCGTTCTGCTGGTACCACGCGACGAGGGTCTGCAGCTTGTCGCCATCGGTCAGGCAGGCGTCGATCTGGTCGTTCTCCATGCCCGCCAGCCGGCCGATCTTGCGCAACTCGTCGGCGATCGCCGCATCCGAGCCGGCCCGCGACCAGGTGCTCTGGCCCTTGTAGATCAGGTCGACAATGCCGAAGAAACGGTCTTCGCCGGCGCAGCGCGCGATCAGCGAGGCCCACATGCCGTACTTGTCGAAATAGACCTCGCGGTAGGTGAAGCTGACCTTGCCGGTGTCGACATAGTCTTCCTTGAGATCCTTGAAGACCTCGGTGTGGAAGGTGGCGCAATGCGGGCAGGTGAAGGAGGCATACTCGATCACCTCGACCGGCGCCTCGGCATCGCCCAGCGTCATCTCGGTGATGCCCGAGGTGTCCACATCCGCCGCCTGCTGTGCCTGCGCCGCACCGGGCAAGGGGGCCTGGCTGACATTTGCCGCACCGCTGCCTTGGGTGACGTACCATGCGCCGCCACCGATCAGAGCCAGCGCGAGCGCGCCCGCGGGAAGCATCCTGTTCATCTTGTAAGCCTCTTTCCTGCCTGGATCACTGGGCCGGTCCGTTCCGGCCCTGTTTCGATATGACGTTTGCCGCCAGCCGTTCAAGCGCCGCCCTCAGCGTGGGATCGCCGACCCCGTCGGCCACGTCGCGGGCGCGGGCCTGCACCTCGGGCGAGGGTTCGGCCGGCTGCTCCGGCGTCTTGCGGTGGACGAAATCCACCTGCCCCTCGGCAAAGCCGCTGGCCGCGGTCTGGGTGACGCGGATCCGCGCTATGGCGTTGTAGCCGTAGACCGCGTTGATCCGGTCGCGCAACTGCTCGCGCTGCATGTCCAGCACCGGGGCATTGGCGCCGGTGGTCAGCACGGTCAGCGTGGCGCCGAAGCCGCCCCGGGCATAGCTGACCTCGACCGGGCGGGCAATCGCGGCGATCTCGGCGCCGGCGACCTCCTCCCAGTGGGTCAGCACGCGCGACTGGGCGAAGCCGCGGCTCTCGGACGCGTTGCGAATCCGCTTCTCGAGCAGCTTGGATGTACGCGCGAAGCCGTAGGTCGTCGTGCTGCGTTTCGGCATGGCTTGAATCCTCTCGTCACAGGCTATTGTAGTGGCAGCGCCCGGGGGCGTGCCAGCCCCCAAAACCGGGAAGGACCCTCACCCTTGCGTGAAACCGCCTGCCACATTCCCGATGCCGGGGACCTGCTGGACTGGTATGACCGCCACGCGCGCGACCTGCCCTGGCGCGTCGGCCCGGCCGCGCGGGCACGTGGCGTGGCGCCCGATCCCTACCGGGTCTGGCTGTCCGAGATCATGCTGCAGCAGACCACCGTGGCGGCGGTGCGCGACTATTTCCACGCCTTCACCACGCGCTGGCCCACGGTCGAGGCGCTGGCCGCGGCCGAGGATGGCGATGTCATGGCCGCCTGGGCCGGGCTGGGCTATTACGCGCGCGCCCGCAACCTGCTGAAATGCGCCCGCGTGGTGAGCGAGGACCATGGCGGGCGCTTCCCGCGGGATCACGCGACGCTGCTGCGCCTGCCCGGCATCGGGCCCTACACGGCCGCCGCCATCGCCGCCATCGCCTTCGACGATCCGCAGACCGTGGTGGACGGCAATGTCGAGCGGGTGATGGCGCGGGTCTTCGACGAGCACACCCCTCTGCCCGCCGCCAAACCGATCCTGACCGAGCATGCCGCGCGGCTGACGCCCGAGGCGCGCCCCGGCGATTACGCGCAGGCGGTGATGGATCTGGGCGCCACGATCTGCACGCCGCGCCGCCCGGCCTGCGGGCTCTGCCCCTGGCGCACCGCCTGCGCCGCCTGGGCCGCCGGCACCATGGCCGAACTGCCGAAGAAGGCGCCCAAGGCGCGCAAGCCGGTGCGGCTGGGCATCGCCTATCTCGCGCGGCGGGTGGATGGCGCCTGGCTGCTGGAGCGGCGCCCCGACAAGGGGCTCCTGGGCGGGATGCTGGGCTGGCCCGGCTCGGACTGGGGCGCGGCGCCGGAAGAGGCGCCGCCGATCCGCGCCGAGTGGAAGACCCTGTCCGAGGAGGCGCGCCACACCTTCACCCATTTCCACCTGCGCCTGACGGTGAAGACCGCGCTGGTGCCCATGGACCGCCAGCCCGGCCGCGGAGAATTCATCGAACCGCCCGATTTTCGCCCCGCCGATCTGCCAACGGTGATGCGCAAGGCGTTTGACCTTGCGCAAGGCGGCTGAGACCGGGATGCGGCAGGCTGGCAGGCGGAGGAGACCATGACAGGAACACCGCAGACAGACATGATCCCCGCGCGCCAGGTCGCCAGCTTTACCGCCGCCCTGCCCTTCGGGCTGTCCTTCCTGCTGATCCCGCTGGTCTGGACCGGGGCGATCATGGGCGGCTGGTGGATCCTGCTGACGCCGCTCTGCACCTGGTACCTGTTCTCGGCCATCGACCTGGCCGTGGGGCTGAACACCGCGAATGCCGATCCCGAGACGCCCGAGGCGCAGCTTTTCTGGTACAAGGCGCTGACGCAGGTCTGGGTGCCGCTGCAGGCGCTCACCCTGTTCGGGCTGGTCTGGTATGTTGGTCGGGCCACGCACCTGTCGGGACTGGAGAAATTCGGCGTCTTCTTCGGCACCGGCGTGATGACCGGCACGGTGGGCATCGTCTACGCGCATGAGCTGCTGCACCAGCGCAACCGGCGCGAGCGGCTGCTGGGCGACCTGCTGCTGGCCATGGTGCTCTACGGGCATTTCCGCTCGGAACACCTGCTGGTGCATCATCGCTATGTCGGCACGCCGCGCGACCCGGTGACGGCGCGCTACAACGAGGGGTTCCACCGCTTCTACCCGCGGGTGCTGCGCGAAAGCCTGATCTCGGCCTTCCGCGCCGAACGCGCCATGCTGGCGCGCAGGGGCCGGCCCTGGTGGCACCGGCAGAACCCGTTCTGGACCTATGCCGGGCTGCAGGGCGCGATGCTGGCGCTGGCGCTGGGGCTGGGCGGCTGGACCGGGCTGACGCTGTTCCTCGTGCAGGCCGGCACCGCCATCTGGCAGCTGGAAGTGGTCAATTACGTGGAACACTACGGGCTGACCCGCCGGCACCTCGGAGAGGGCCGGTACGAACATGTCCAGCCGCACCACAGCTGGAACGCGGCGCACAAGGCGACGAACTGGCTGATGATCAACCTGCAGCGCCATTCCGACCACCACTACAAGCCCGACCGCCGCTTCCCGCTGCTGCAGACCTATTCCGAGGACGAGGCGCCGCAGCTGCCCTATGGCTACGCGGTGATGGCGATCGCGGCCATGGTCCCGCCGCTCTGGCGCCGGATCATGAACCCCCGGGTCCGGGCGTGGCGGCGCCGCTACTATCCCGACATCACCGACTGGACACCCTACAACAGGGCCGCGACCCCGCTGCCACGCTGAGCGACAAATTCCGTGAACGGAATTTGCAAATTTCATACATGAAATTTGCCGCCGCGCCCATGGCGTCGCACTGCCCCCGTGCCGGGGTGACATTCCGCCGGCGGATCGCTAGAAGGCGCGCAAATCATATTCCCTGAACGAGGACATCCCATGACCATCCAGGTATTCGGCCACAAGTCCCCCGACACCGACTCCACCGGCAGCCCGATCATCTGGGCCTGGTATCTCAGCGAGATCAAGGGCGAGGCCGCCAAGCCAGTCCTGCTGGGCGAACCCAATACCGAGGCCGCCTTCATGCTCAGCCACTGGGGCCTGGACAAGCCCGAGATCATCTCGGGCGTCGAGGCCGATGCGCCGGTCGTGATCGTGGACACCAACAACCCTGCCGAGCTGCCGGAGAACATCAACGCCGCCGACATCCGCGCCATCATCGACCACCACAAGCTGGTCGGCGGGCTGGAGACCAAGGGCCCGATTGACATCCGGATCGAGCCGCTCGCCTGCACCGCCACCATCATGTACAAGATGATCGGCGACGACCTCGCGCAGGCCCCGAAGGCGGTGAAGGGCGCGATGCTGACCTGCATCCTGTCCGACACGCTGGAATTCCGCTCGCCCACCACCACGCAGGAAGACAAGGCCATTGCCTATGCGCTGGCCGAGGACCTGGGCGTCGACATCTCAGCCTATGCAGCCGACATGTTCGCCGCCAAGTCCGACGTCTCGGCCTTCTCGGATGCCGAGCTGCTGCGCATGGACAGCAAGGAATATGCCGTCGAGGGCACCAAGTTCCGTGTCTCGGTGCTGGAGACCACGGCGCCGCGCATGGTGCTGGACCGCAAGGACAGCCTGATGGCATCGATGACGCAGGTCGCGCAGGAGGACGGGGTCGACCAGGTGCTGCTTTTCGTGGTCGACATCCTCAACGAGGAAGCCACGCTGCTTGTGCCCAACGACCTGGTCAAGACCGTGGCCGAAAAGAGCTTTGGCGCCACGGTGGGCGGTGACACGGTGGTCCTGCCCGGCGTGATGAGCCGCAAGAAGCAGATCATCCCGAATCTCAAGCTCTGAGCCGCGCGACATCTCGCGGACCGGGCGCAGGGGGAAACCCTTGCGCCTTTTTTCATGCGTTTGCGCTGTCGGGACAAGGGGCGGCATGCTAGGGCCATGGCAAGGCGAAGCGCTCGCAGCCCGGTCACGGAGGCCCGCATGAATGGATTGACGGAAGACGGCCAGGCATTGGTCGAGGACGTGGCCGCCCGGCACGGGTTCAGCCCCGAGGCGGTCACCCAGATGCTGCGGGCCGTCGCGCAGGGCGGCGGCACGCAGGCGCAGTTCTCGCATCCCGAATTCGGTGGCATGGGCCAGTGGTCCTCGGGCGGGATGACCATGATCGGGGACATGTTCAACAATACGCTCAAGGCGCGGGTCGATGCGCTCTGCGCCGAGCTGTCGGGTGCGCTGGCGACACGTACCCTCTTCCAACCGGAAGCGGGCGGGGCGAGCCTCTTCGTGCCGGGCAGCAGTGCCGCGTGGTGGCCCGAGGAGCTGGGCCAGCCCGCCGCCTCGGGCAGCCAGAACGACCTGCATTACGCCTATTTCCCGGCGACGCGGCGGCTGGCCGTCCGGATCGGCGGAGACCTGACGGTCTATGACACCGGCGCGCACCAGATCGGCGGCGTGTCGCAGCAGCAGGGCGGCGACCAGTCGGTCACCTTCACCAGCCAGATGGGCCTCGTGCGGCTGGCGGACCTGCCAGTGGTACAAGATGGCGCGGCGGCCCCGGATGAGATCGCTCCGGACGTGACCCCGGCTCAGGACGAGGCGCCCGCCGCGCACCGGCTCGATCCTGTCCCGGCGCCGGAGCCTTTTCAACCCGCGCCCGCGCAGGCCACGCCCGGCCCTGTCCCGACATCGGCGCCCGTGCAGGCCGCGCCTGCGGCGGGGGGCGAGGAGAGCGACGCGATCTTTGCCAAGCTCGAGAAACTGGCCGCGCTGCGCGACAAGGGGATCCTCTCGGAGGAGGAATTCACCGCCAAGAAGCAGGAGCTGCTGGCCCGGTTGTAAACCGGGCCGCACGTACGCCTACTCGGCGGCAAGCCCGTCGGTGAATTGCAGCCGGGCGAGACGCGCATAGAGCCCGTCCTCGGCCACCAGCTCGCCATGGGTGCCGGTGGCGACGATCCGGCCCTCTTCCATGACCACGATCCGGTCGGCCTTCTTCACCGTGGCCAGACGGTGCGCCACGATGATGGTGGTGCGGCCCTGAGACAGCCGGTCGACCGCCTGCTGCACGGCGCGCTCGCTGGCGGCGTCCAGCGCGCTGGTCGCCTCGTCCAGAAGCAGAACCGGGGCGTCGCGCAGGATGGCGCGCGCGATGGCCACGCGCTGCTTCTGCCCGCCCGACAGCATGACGCCGCGCTCGCCCAGCCAGGTGTCGTAGCCCTGCGGCAGGGCGGCGAGGAAGTCATGCGCCGCTGCGGCGCGGGCCGCGGCCTCGACCTCTTCGGCGGTGGCGTCGGGGCGGCCGAAGCGGATGTTCTCGCGCGCCGAGGCGGCAAAGATCACCGGGTCCTGCGGCACCAGCGCAAGGTGCTGGCGGAAGGCCGGGCGCTCCATCTCGGCCAGCGGCACCCCGTCGAGGCAGACCTGCCCCGAGGCCGGGTCGTAGAAGCGCTGGATCAGCTGGATGATCGTGGTCTTGCCGGCCCCCGAAGGCCCGACCAGCGCCACCGTCTCGCCCGGCGCGATGGTCAGCGAGACATGGTCCAGCGCCGCGATGTCGGGCCGCGCCGGGTAGGCGAAGGAGACGTCGTCAAACGTGATCTCGCCGCGCACGGGCTGCGGCAGATGACGCGGGGTGGCGGGGTCCTCGACGCTGTCCTCGGCCTGCAGCAGGTCCACCAGCCGCTCGGTCGCGCCGGCGGCGCGCTGCAACTCGCCGAAGATCTCGGACAGCGCGCCCACGGCGCCGGCCACCATCACCGCGTAGATCACGAACTGGATCAGCGAGCCCGCGCTCATGCCGCCGGCACGCACGTCCCAGGCCCCGACCCAGAGCACGCCCACGATGCCGGTGAAGACGAGGAAGATCACGATGGCCGTCATGCCGGCGCGGGTCCAGATCCGGCGGCGCGCGGCGTCAAAGCTCTTCTCGGTCACGTCCGAGAAGGCGGCGCGCGACAGCGCCTCGTGGGTATAGGCCTGCACGGTCTGCACGCTGGTCAGCGCCTCGGAGGCATTGCCCGAGGATTCCGCGATCCAGTCCTGGTTCTCGCGGCTGAGCCGGCGCAGGCGGCGGCCCAGCACGAGGATCGGCACCACCACCGCCGGCACGATCAGCAGCACCAGCCCGGTCAGCTTGGGCGAGGTGAACAGCATCAGGATCAGCCCGCCGATGAACAGCAGGATGTTGCGCAGCGCGACCGACACCGACGAGCCGATCACCGACTGGATCAGCGTCGTGTCGGTGGTGATCCGGCTGAGCACCTCGCCGGTCATGATCTTCTCGTAAAAGGAGGGGCTGAGGCCGATCACCTTGTCGAACACGCCCTTGCGGATATCGGCGACCACGCGCTCGCCCAGCCGCGAGACCAGCGCGTAGCGCAGCGCGGTGCCCAGGGCCAGCAGCGCGGCCAGCCCCAGCGCGGCGCCGAAATACTGGTCCAGCAGGGCGCCGTCCTCGACCCGGAAATTGTCGACCACGCGGCGCACGGCCAGCGGCAGGGCCAGTGACACGCAGGCGGTCGCCACCAGCGCGACCAACGCAGCCGTCATCAGCGCGCCATAGGGGCGCATGAACGGCCACAACGCCGCGAGCGATCCCAGCTTGCGCGATTTCGCGCGCTCGTCCCTGGTGCCGGACGTGTCTTGGGTGCGGGCCATCTCGCCTCCTCCTGTTGCGCCGCCGGTTTGTGCCACGCCTGTCCCGGGGGTCAAGCGCCCAGTTGACGCGGGCCGCGGCGGTGCAGGGGCGAGGAGATGGAGCGGGCGACGGGAATCGAACCCGTATCTCTTGCTTGGAAGGCAAGGGTCTTACCATTACACAACGCCCGCTCGGGCTGACGGAAGGGATATGTCATCGTCCCCGGAGCGTCAAGTATCGTGTCGGCCGCGGGGCCCCGGGGGTAACGCTGTGTCCTGTGACATGGGGGGGCGCCGCCGGCGCCCGCCCTGCCCTGCCGGTTTCTGCCCAACGGGGCGCGATGCCGGTGATTTGCATGGCAGGCGGGGCAGTCATGCACTACGATTCGGGCCATGCGAGCAGGTTTTATTGACAGGATGACGGGCATGCGGCGGTGGGGTCTGGTGGTGATTGGCGCTGCGCTTCTGTCCAGCGCCCCCGGTGCCGGGGCGATGAACAAGCTGGATTTCCGGCTGCAGAACGCCTCGGGGCCAGCGCTGCTGGAGCGGCTGCGGGACGCGTCGCTTCTGGCGCAGCTGCCCGAGGATGGCAGCGAGCCCGCGCAGGACGTGTTTGCCGCCGCGCTGTCCGACTACACCCGGCTGGTCGAGGCGCTTTACGCGCAGGGCTACTACTCGGCCTCGGTGCGCATCCTGATCGACGGGCGCGAGGCCGCGCTGATCGAGCCGCTGTCCGTGCCCGACCGGATCGGTCGCGTCGACGTGGTGATCGACCCCGGCCGGCCCTTCCGCTTCGGCCAGGTCTCGGTCGCGCCGCTGGCCCCCGGGGATGCGCCGGTGTCCGAGTTCAACCGCGGCGCCCCGGCGCTGGCCACCGTGGTGCGGGATGCCGCGCAGGGCGCCGTGACGGGATGGCGCGAGGCCGGCCATGCCAAGGCGGCGATCTCGGGCCAGTCGATCACGGCGCGGCATGGCGATGCACGGCTGGACGTGGCGGTGGACGTCTCCCCGGGGCCGCGGGTCAGCTTCGGCGACGTGGTGGTGACCGGCGAGACCGACGTGAAACCGGGCCGCGTGCGCCAGATCGCGGGCATCCCGCGCGGCGCGGTCTTTGCCCCGGGCGAGGTCGAGGATGCGGCCGAACGGCTGCGCCGCACCGGCACCTTCCGCTCGGTCGACCTGACCGAGGGCGAGGCGGTGGGCGCCGATGGCAGCATGGACATCCGCATCGACGTGGTCGACCGCAAGCCGCGCCGTTTCGGCGCCGGGATCGAGCTGAGCTCGCTCGAGGGGCTGACCCTGTCGGGCTTCTGGCTGCATCGGAACTTCTTCGGCGGGGCCGAGCGGTTCCGCTTCGATGCCGAGATCAGCCAGCTGGGCGGCACCGAAAGCGGGCCGGATTACAGCCTGAACACGCGGCTGGAGAAGCCCGCCGTCTACGGCGCCGAGACGCTGGCCTATGCCGAGGCCGGGCTGAGCTATAGCGACGAGCCGGATTTCATCGAGGAGAAGGCGAACCTGGGCATCGGCGTCAGCCGTACCTTCTCGGACCGGCTGCAGGGCGAGCTGGGTATCGCGCTCAGCTATTCGCGCGTCACCGACCGCTACCTGCCCAAGCTGCCCAATGGCGAATATCCCACGCGCGAGCTGACGGTCTTCTCGATCCCCTTTGCGCTGACCTATGACGCGCGCGACAACCAGGTGAACCCGACCGAGGGCTATTACCTGCGCACCGAGCTGGAGCCCTTCACCGAGTTCGACAGCGGCGAGAATGGCGCGCGGCTCTATTTCGATGCCCGCACTTACCGGGCCTTCGGCGAGGATGACGGGCTGGTCCTTGCCGGGCGGGCGCAGCTGGGCGCGCTGTTCGGGCCCTCGGCGCAGGACGCCCCGCCCGACTACCTGTTCTATTCCGGCGGCGGCGGCACGGTGCGCGGCCAGCCCTTCGAGTCGCTCGACGTGGATTACGGCGGCACGCGGCTTGGCGGGCGCAGCTTTGCCGGCCTGTCGGGCGAGGCACGGGTCAAGCTGAGCGACACCTTCGGCGTCGTGGCCTTTGCCGATGCCGGCTATGTCGGCCCCGAAAGCCTTGTGGACGGCAGCGGCGACTGGCACGCGGGTGCCGGTCTGGGCCTGCGCTACAACACCGTGGTCGGCCCGATCCGCCTCGACGTGGCCGGGCCGGTGGCCGGCGAGACGGGCGACGGCGTTCAGTTCTATCTTGGTATCGGTCAGGCGTTTTGATGCGACATCTTCTGGTTTCCCTCCTGCTTCTCCTTCTGCCCGGCTCGCTGAGCGCGCAGGCGCAGGACAGCGACCGCGGCTTCATCCAGGGCCTGCTGGAGGATGCGCTGTCGGGCCCCGGCCGCACCGTGCGGCTCGAGGGGTTTGCCGGCGCGCTCAGCTCGCGCGCCACGATCGACCGGATCGTCGTCACCGATCCCGAGGGCGAATGGCTGGTGCTGGACGAGGTGGCGCTGGTCTGGACGCGCAGCGCGCTGCTGCAGGGGCGGATCGAGATCGACGAGATCTCGGTCGGCACGCTGTCTCTGCCACGGTTGCCCGTCGCGGGGCCCGAGCCGCTGCCCTCGCCCGAGGCGCGCAGCCCCTTCTCGCTGCCCGAGCTGCCGGTCTCGATCCGGCTGGCCGACCTGACGATCGAGCGCGCCGAACTGGGCGCGCCGCTGTTTGGCGAGGCGGCGGTGGTCACTCTGAGCGGCGCGGCCGAGCTGGCCGATGGCGAAGGCAATGCGCAGCTGAGCATCGACCGGCTGGACGAGGGCGGCGCGCTGACGCTGGACGGCGCGTATTCCAACGCCTCGCGCGTGCTGGGGTTGGACCTGTCGCTGACCGAACCCGCCGACGGCATCGTCGCCAACGCGCTGACCCTGCCCGGCCGCCCCTCGCTGGCGCTTTCCGTCGAAGGCGAGGCGCCGATCGACGATTTCGAGGCCCGCGTGCGGCTGGACACGGACGGGCAGGAACGGCTGGCCGGCTCGGTCACGCTGCGGGCCGATGGCGATGACCAGTCGCAAAGCTTTGCCGTGGATATCGGCGGCGATCTCGCCCCGGTCTTCACCCCCGCCTATCGTGAATTCCTGGGCCGCGACGTGCGGCTGGTCGCCGAGGGCGCGCGCGGCGCGGACGGGGCGATCACGCTCGACCCGCTGGAGCTGTCGGCCGAGGCGCTGGACCTGCAGGGCGCGGCCGAGCTCGCGCCCGATGGCTGGCCGGTGCGGCTGGACCTCGACGGGCAGATCGTGCCGCCCGAAAGCCAACGCGTCCTGCTGCCCCTGCCCGGCACGCCGACCCGGGTGGGCCGCGTGGACCTGTCGGGGCGCTTCGACGGAACGCAGAGCAATGGCTGGCAGATCGAGGCGCGGGTCGAACGGCTGCAGCGCGACGACATCACGATCGAGCAGGTGGTCTTTTCCGGCACCGGCACGCTGTCGCGTGACAGCCGGGCCGTCGAGGGCGCCTTGACGCTGGATGCCGGCGGCGTGGTGCCCGACGATGATGCGCTGGCCGCCGCGCTTGGAGAGACGCTGCGCGGCGAGGTCTCTTTCGACTGGGAGCAGGGCACACCCTTCGTGCTGGAGGAGATGGACCTCGCCGGCGCGGATTACGGCCTGACGGGCCGGGTCGAGATCGCCGGGCTGGATGGCCGGATCGAGCTGGACGTGCGCCCCGATCTGAGCGTCACCGCCGAGGACCTGGGCCGTTTCGCCCCGCTGGCCGGGGTGGAACTGGGCGGCGCCGCGCGGCTGGACGTCACCGGACAGGTACAGCCCGTCTCGGGCGGCTTCGACCTTGTGCTCGACGGCACGACGCGCGGGCTGTCCACCGGCATTCCGCAGGCCGACCCGCTTCTGGCAGGCGTCGGCGCGTTGCGGGTTGAGGCGCGGCGCAGCGAGGCCGGGCTGACCGCCGAACTGATCCGCATCGCCACCGAAGCCGCCCGGATCGAGGGCACCGCGCGGCTGAACACCGGCGCCAGCCGGATCGCGCTGGATGCCGAGATCGCCGAGACCGGGCTGGTCCTGCCCGGCGTCACGGGGCGCAGCACGCTGGCGCTGGACGCCACGCAGGACGATACGGTCTGGACCGTGGTGGCCGATGGGCAGGTGCCCGATGCCGCGCGGCTGCGCTTTGACGGCACGCTCACCGGCGACGGGCGCGAGGCGCTGGCCGTCGAGGGCGAGCTGGACGCCGAGATCTCGCGCGCTCAGGTCTTCTCGGACCTTGCCGGGCGGCCCCTGTCCGGTGCTGCCACGCTGCGTGTCACCGGCACGGGCGACGCGCTGGCGCAAAGCTTCGATATTGACGCGACCGGCACGACCAATGCGCTGAGTCTCTCGGTGCCGCAGGTGGACCCGATCCTGCGCGGGCAGGCGCGGATCGACCTGTCGGCCAGCCGCGATGCCGGCGGGCTGCTGACAGTGGACCGGCTGCGCATCGACGGCCCGGCCACGGTGGATTTCGATGGCGCGCTGACGGTGCGCGGCACCACGCCCGAAACGGTCTCGGGCCGGCTCTTTGCCGATGCGCCGCAGCTGTCGCTGTTCTCGAACCTCGCCGACCGTCGCCTGTCGGGCGCGGCGCAGGTCACCGTCGAGGGCGAGGGTGACCTTGCGGCGCTGAGCTTCGACGCCACGGCCGAGGGACAGGTCACGAACCTGGGCCTCTCTGTGCCGCAGCTCGACCCGCTGCTGCAGGGCACGACCCGCTTCGACCTTGCCGCACGCCGCGACGATGCGGGCCTGCTGGTGGTGGACCGGCTGTCGACAGACGGGACGCTGGTGCTGGATTTCGACGGCACGCTCGAGTCCCGGGGCACCGACTCGCTGGTCGTGGACGGCCGCGCCACCGGGCGGATCGCGCGGCTGTCGGCACTGTCCGGCCTGACGGGAATCCGGCTGGGCGGAGGGCTCGATTTCGACGTGCAGGCCGAGGGCGATGCGCTGGCCGGGCCGCTGACGCTGGCGGCCGAGGCGACGGCCTCGGGCCTGTCGCTTAACAACCCGACGCTGGATCCCTTCCTGCGCGGGCCGCTGCGGCTGAACGCACGCGCCACGCGGCGCAGCGATGGCGTGATCGAGATTGCCAGCGCGACGCTGGCCAGCCCCGAACTGGACGGGCGCGTCGATGGCCGCATTGGCGGCACCAGCAGCGCGCTGGACTTTCGCCTGTCGGTGGCCGATCTGCGCCGGATCTCCTCGGACCTGCCGGGCGGCGCAACCGTCACCGGCACCGCCACGCAATCGGGCGGGCCGTGGCGGATCGACCTCTCGGGCAGCGGGCCGGGGGGCATTTCGCTGGACGTGGCGGGCACCGCGGGCAGCCGGCTGAACCTCTCGGTCACCGGCACGGCGCCCTTGTCGCTGGCCAATCGCCGGCTGGCGCCGCGCACTCTGAGCGGGCCGTTGCGCGTGGATCTGTCGGTCAACGGTCCCCCGGCACTGAGCTCGGTCTCGGGCGTGCTGCGCACCGAGGGCGCACGGCTGACCGACCCGTCCAACAATCTCAGCATTGCGGGTCTGTCGGGTGAGGCGCGTCTGTCTGGCGGGCAGGTTCGGCTTGGTCTTGGGGGGCGTTTGTCGACGGGCGGACGTGTGGAGGTTTCCGGTCCGATCGGGCTGGCGCCGCCGTTCACGTCCGAGCTGGTGGTGCGTCTGGTCGAGGCGGATCTGCGGCGGCAGAGCCTGTTCGAGACCACGGCCAATGGCCGGGTGACGATCACCGGCGGGCTGGCCGGGGGCGCGCGGATCGGCGGGGCGATCGATCTCGACACGGTGGAGCTGCGCATCCCGCAGATCGGCCCCTCCTATTCGGTGCTGGACGGGCTGGAGCACCGCAACCCGCCGGCGGATGTTCAGCGCACGCTGATGTTCGCGGGGCTGACCGAGAGCGGTGAGGCCGAGGCCGGAAGCGGCCCCGCCTATCCGCTGAACCTGCTGGTCAACGCGCCCAGCCGGATCTTCGTGCGCGGCCGGGGCCTGGATGCCGAGCTGGGCGGCAGCCTGCGGCTGACGGGAACGACCAATGACATCCTGCCGGTCGGGCAGTTCGACCTGATCCGCGGCCGGCTGGACCTTCTGGGCCGCCGGCTGACGCTGGACGAGGGCTCGGTCAGCCTGCGGGGCAGCTTCGACCCGGTGATCGATTTCCTCGCCAGTTCCGAGGTCGAGGATGTCGCCATCGAGATCCGCATCGCCGGGCCGGCCTCGGCACCCGAGCTGATCGTGTCCTCGACCCCCTCGCTGCCACAGGACGAGGTGCTGGCGCTGTTTCTGTTCGGCCGGGACCTGTCGAGCCTCTCCGCCCTGCAGGCGGTGCAGCTGGCCGCGGCGGTGCGGACCCTGTCGGGTGAAGGAGGTCTTGGCCTGACCGAACAGCTGCGCGGCGGGCTGGGCGTCGATGATCTCGATATCGGGACGGATGCCGACGGCACGGCGCAGGCGCGCGTGGGCAAGTACATCTCGGACAACATCTACACGGATGTGACGGTAAATGCCGAGGGCGAGAGCGAGATCAACCTGAACCTGAACATCAATTCCGACGTGACGGTCCGGGGCCGGCTGGGCTCGGACGGCGACAGCGGGATCGGGATCTTCTTCGAACGGGATTACTGAGCCGGGCAGCCGGGTTGGCCGCCCCCTCTGCACGTGAGAGGTGGCCTTGGGGCCATCGTCCTTTGGGCGTGGGTGATAGCCACACAGGCCCGCCATGGCACAGCACCCTTCCCTGCAATCGCGTGCGCAACCGGGTTGTGCGTGCCCGAGGTTCTTGGAAGGTCAATGTGGCGGTGTCCCGCCCGGGCGCTCGCCCGGTTTTGACGCCGGCGGTTCCCCGGTGGTCCGAGCGTTGCGCACGGTTTCGGTTCACCGACTTGTCCCGGGTTTCCCGGGAAGGATCGCGCGTTTCGCGGTGGTGTTTTCTGTTTGGAACGTCAAACGTCAAAAGGCCCCGCCAGTTTTTCTGGCGGGGCCTTTTGTTTTGTTTGTTTTTTATCGTATTGAGAGTGTTTTCTTGGTTCTTACTAGGTTTGGCGGTGACCTACTCTCCCACGTCTTGAGACGCAGTACCATTGGCGCGACGGCACTTAACGGCCGGGTTCGGAATGGAGCCGGGTGTTTTGCTCGTGCTATGACCACCAAACCGAGGAAGAACCAAGTTGCCCCGGAAGGGGCGACTGGTGGGGTGTAGCGTTTCGCCGAAGGCGACAACGCGGGCCCCACACCCGTCCATTCCAGGTGCAATTCAATCAACACTCTTTCGAGCCGTTGTCCGAGCGACACTGTTACGGTGTGTATGCTTATTGTCCTGAGTAACCTTGCTGTTACTGGATCAAATCAAGCCTGTCGGACCATTAGTACCGGTCAACTGAACACATTGCTGTGCTTACATCTCCGGCCTATCGACGTGGTGGTCTTCCACGGTCCTCAGGGATACCTTGTTTTGAGGGGGGCTTCCCGCTTAGATGCCTTCAGCGGTTATCCTGTCCGATCATAGCTACCCTGCACTGCTGCTGGCGCAACAACAGGTCCACCAGTGGATCGTTCACCCCGGTCCTCTCGTACTAGGGGCAACTCCTCTCAAGTATCCTACACCCACGGCAGATAGGGACCGAACTGTCTCACGACGTTCTAAACCCAGCTCACGTACCTCTTTAAACGGCGAACAGCCGTACCCTTGGGACCTGCTCCAGCCCCAGGATGAGATGAGCCGACATCGAGGTGCCAAACACTGCCGTCGATATGGACTCTTGGGCAGTATCAGCCTGTTATCCCCGGCGTACCTTTTATCCGTTGAGCGATGGCCCTTCCACTCGGGACCACCGGATCACTATGGCCGTCTTTCGACTCTGCTCGACTTGTCAGTCTCGCAGTCAGGCTGGCTTCTGCCATTGCACTCAACGAGCGATTTCCGACCGCTCTGAGCCAACCTTCGCGCGCCTCCGTTACGATTTAGGAGGCGACCGCCCCAGTCAAACTACCCACCACGCAGGGTCCCGGACCCGGATAACGGGCCGCGGTTAGACATCAAGCAGAACAAGGGTGGTATCTCAAGGGTGGCTCCACCGCGACTGGCGTCACGGTTTCAAAGCCTACCACCTATCCTGCACATGTTGTGCCTGATGCCAGTGCGAAGCTGTAGTGAAGGTGCACGGGGTCTTTCCGTCTAACCGCGGGAAGCCTGCATCTTGACAGGCAATTCAATTTCGCTGAGTCGATGTTGGAGACAGCGGGGAAGTCGTTACGCCATTCGTGCAGGTCGGAACTTACCCGACAAGGAATTTCGCTACCTTAGGACCGTTATAGTTACGGCCGCCGTTTACCTGGGCTTCAATTCGGAGCTTGCACTCCTCCTTTTAACCTTCAGGCACCGGGCAGGCGTCAGACCCTATACGTCGTCTTGCGACTTCGCAGAGCCCTGTGTTTTTAGTAAACAGTCGCCACCCCCTGGTTTGTGCCCCCGGTGATCGAACACCGGGCCTCCTTCTCGCGAACTTACGGAGGTATTTTGCCGAGTTCCTTCAACATCGTTCTCTCAAGCGCCTTGGTATTCTCTACCAGTCCACCTGTGTCGGTTTCGGGTACGGTCTGATGGAGGGCTGTTTCCAGGGACTGTCTTGAAGACGCGCCAATCCGATAAGGCACGCCCGTCGCCACAATCCGTCACCATCTCCTGGCCCAGGAATATTAACCTGGTTCCCATCGACTACGCCTTTCGGCCTCGCCTTAGGGGCCGGCTTACCCTGCTCAGATTAGCTTTAAGCAGGAACCCTTGGACTTTCGGCGAGAGTGTCTCTCACACTCTTTGTCGCTACTCATGTCATCATTCTCGCTCGTGATCTCTCCACCGGATGGCTCACGCCCCGGCTTCATCGAAAGCACTTTATCTTGTGCTACCGCCTATCGGCTACTTGAGCACGTTTTAACGTGCCCGGTACCCGAAGTGCGGCAGTAAAGATAAGTGCTATATCACACGACGCTCCGCTACCATGCATACGCATCCTAAGCTTCGGCTCGTGGCTTGAGCCCCGTTACATCTTCGCCGCAGGACAACTTGATTAGACCAGTGAGCTGTTACGCTATCTTTAAAGGATGGCTGCTTCTAAGCCAACCTCCTGGTTGTTTTGGTCGTCCCACCTGCTTTCCCACTTAGCCACGAATTGGGGGCCTTAGCTGTAGGTCAGGGTTGTTTCCCTCTCCACTACGGACGTTAGCATCCGCAGTGTGTCTGCCATCTACTACTCCCGGGTATTCGGAGTTTGGTTAGGATCAGTAAGCCTGTGGGGCCCCATTACCCATCCAGTGCTCTACCCCCCGGGGTATTCGGATGACGCTCTACCTAAATAGATTTCGCGGAGAACCAGCTATCTCCGAGTTTGATTGGCCTTTCACCCCTAGGCACACCTCATCCCGACCTTTTTCAACAGGTGTGGGTTCGGACCTCCAGTTGGTGTTACCCAACCTTCATCCTGGACATGCCTAGATCACTCGGTTTCGGGTCTGATCCAACATACTCGACGCCCTATTAAGACTCGCTTTCGCTGCGCCTACACCTATCGGCTTAAGCTTGCATGTTAGACCAAGTCGATGACCCATTATACAAAAGGTACGCCGTCACAAGACTGGACACTTATGATAACCCTGACGCGTCGCGTCTAGTCGACCCTGCGCCCCAGGCGCAGCATCACGGTCTCGATCCCGGGGTTTCTTCCGAAGATCCCGGCATGCGAGCGGTGATCGTAGCCGATCCCCACCCCGTGGCCGAACAGCTCCACCCCCAGCTCGATGCCGGAGCGGAACACCATCGGTCCGCCCAGGTCGAACCCGTCGCCGGGCCAGTAGAGCCCGGGCATCAGGTGAAGTTCCGCGTAGAACGGTCCCAGCCGCACCGGCCATGTCAGGCCGTAGCCGAGCCAGGTCGCGCCATGTTCATCGGAAGACAGCCCCGCGGCCTCGGCAAAGGGGCCGAACTGGCGGCCCGTCTGCACCCGCAGGTAGCTCTCGTCCGAGGGCGCGGCGCGCCGCTC
>NZ_LPXO01000003.1 GCF_001482405.1 Pseudoponticoccus marisrubri | reverse complement strand
CTGCTCGTCGGTCAGCCAGAAAAGGTCGCTCATGTCACCGCTCCGTTTTCAGAGCCGTGAATCATGCCGTACAGCGACAATCAATGCATCCTGACCCTACGGTTTTCCAAACGGAATTGCCGAAGCTTGGGACAATGCCGCAAATGGTGCATTGCTTTCGCAGCTGTCGATTGGCGGTCAAAGCCTATCCTCGTTGGAAGAAGATGATTATGTTCCGAGCACTCCATCGCCGTCACCGGCCTTTCCCGAAGGCGGCGTTACCGAAACCATCTCCTTTGCCAACGCGGCAGACGAATTCGGGTTGGCTGACGGCAGCGACGTAGCCGAACTTTACCTCGAATCCATCTTCGGCACCGCGATCTCGAACGTCACATACACAGGCAGCGAAGATGCGGCTTTCCTGGTTAGCGACTTCGAAATCCCGGAACTGAGTATCGATTTCGAGGGCGGTATCCTCCTATCTTCTGGCGGGTTCCACGGTCCCACATCAAACCCCAGCTTCATACAAGTCCGGCACGGCACGGATGGTGACACCGAGCTTGATGAGGCTTTGAGAACAGTTTTTCCGAGCACATATCAAACTGAAGATGCTTCTGTTATCACATTCGATCTATTCTTGGATGATGCAGATGTTGAAAGTCTAAGTTTTGATCTTGGCTACGGTACCGACGAGTATGGGCCGACAGGTCCGTTCGGTGATGATTATTTTGACGGGGCCGCAGTATGGGTTGATTCCAATCACGATGGCAACTTCG
Source organism: Pseudoponticoccus marisrubri (assembly GCF_001482405.1). Classification (GTDB taxonomy): domain Bacteria; phylum Pseudomonadota; class Alphaproteobacteria; order Rhodobacterales; family Rhodobacteraceae; genus Pseudoponticoccus; species Pseudoponticoccus marisrubri. The sequence continues at coordinate 409,539 of NZ_LPXO01000003.1, read as the reverse complement.
AACCAGATGAAGCCATAAGGCTACTGCCATTGGGGCTGGCCGATCACGATCTTGCACTAGACTATATCGATAATGAAATAGATTACTTTTCAAATACAAGCAATTACCCTATCGCATGGGAGGCGTTCGGTGCGCTCGCAGTCCAAGTGCCCCTTGAGCAGGGGTGGAACTCTATAAAGATTGCGGTTGCGGATATAGGCGACCAAGAGGTCGATTCTTCCATCTATGTCACGAACCTTGAGTTTCAGACGGGCGACGGCGTTCCTGTGATCGTCAACGGAACAGTTGATCAGAACAATCTTGATGCATCTGATGCGAACGAGACGTTCAACCTTGCGGACGGGATCGGATCCGTTTCCGGCACTCTCTCGGAGTTGAGGGACGACGTTATCTCGGGATTCGATCAGTTGAAGTCACTGGTGTTCGAAAGCGTGACTTTCCTCCGCTCGCAACTCAGTGTTTTTTCTGGCTCGGCAATCCTCGAAGTCGACATCAATCAGGATGGATCTCCGGACAGCAAGGTCACCCTCGAAGGCGATTTCAACGCTGGTGACTTCATGACCGCCCGCCTCGAAACGGATACGCAGGTTACCTTCGAAAGTTTCTTGACTGCGCTCCAAAATAGGAAGGCGGTCGACGGGAGTGAGATTAACGGGATCGTCAATGCCGAGTTCTTGAACGGTCACAACGTCACCAACATGACCGTGACCTTTGAGGCCAATGCGAGCGCGGGGTTCAACAACACGGTTGGCTACTATGAAATCGACCCAACCGGTCAACTCGTCAACGTTACAATCCTTGCCGCCAACGCAAAGACCGCATCCGGACCGATGGATATCACGGTGAGCGATCCGGACAATGATATCGGGTTCTTCCTTGTGCAAGATGGGGGCCGGCGCATTGATCAGGCCGAATTCGGTGCAGATGATTTCGAGTTCGTGAGCGATGGCGCGGGCGGCTTCGATCTTGCAAGCCAGGGCATAGTCCTGACCGGGATCAACGTCTTCTTCTCGCATGACGCTGCGCTGAACCCGGACGGGATGCAGCATGTCCTGTCCGGCGTCTCTGACGATGGGGAAGGCGCTCTGCGGATCGGCTTTGAAGATCTGATGCGCAACGGGAAAAGCGATGATGACTTTCAGGACGTCGTCCTGTACGTCGATATCGCCTAACGCCAGATACCGTAGGTCTCTTGAAAATACGAGATGGCTCGCCGATTGGAGGCATCTCGGCCAGCTTCATCGAATACACAATTCCGGAGTGCCTGGATGGCATCATTTGGTGCACGTTTGCATATTTCCTGACGCTTCGGCAGCCAGATCGGGATGTTGCGGCGTGCAAGGTGGCCCGAGAGCCAGATGTCATCGACCATCCAGATGTCGTCCGGGATGTCATACCAAGCCTCGTCAACGAAATGCGGTAGCATGACCGCCCCAGCATAGCCTTGGAGCAGATCGACGTACCCTGAGCGGGCAACAAGGCGACGGGCTGGTTTTTCCCCTCGTGTTCGCAATCGCTTCTCTCGCCATTGCTGCCCAATACGCTGCAAGCGGTAACGAGGGTCAAAATACTGTTTGCCAACCTTCGCTCGGTTTCGTTGGTGCAGTGGCACTGCTTCCGCCATCACGTCGGTCACTTGACGTCCGATCGCAGCAACACATTCGTTGGGTCGTGTTGCGTGTGCATCGAGAAGCCCAGTCGCCCAGTCCGGTGGATAAATGCGGTCATCATCACAAAAAAGAATTGGCGTGCTGGTTGCGGACAGGTCTTGAGAAGCGTGTAACACCTTGGACGCAGGTCCCAGATCATCGGCAACCCGCACGACGTTTATCCCATCCGGCACAGCGGGCAAGGTTTTTGACCAGTCGGGAAAGCGGCGGTAAGCCGAAGGTATGTAGATGCGGATTTCTTCGATATTTGCCGTTTGACAGAGAAGGCTTTCAACGACGGCCGAGAGGCCGTGAAATCTCGGAGGTATCGATGTCAGAGATATAATCGGCATTCGCAAGAGCACATTTCATGGAAACTTGTGGACACAGCGCTGCAATATTCGGCATGGGGGTAGGTGCAACACTTTGAGAAAATGGTCAGAGAAGCCAAGTTTGCCGTTTTCGTGATCGATGCTTCAAATCGACTGCTTTGGCATACTAAATACGCCATTGAATAGCTGATACATCCATCGGTGTAGGTTAGTTTTTTGGGGCTTTGTGGGTCATCGGATTCATTCGGCAAGCTCTCTTCCTTTTGGCGGAACATTGCACGCACGTTCACTATTGGCAACGAAGGAGGATTTGTCATGTGCACGTTTGACCTCCGGGCTGGCGCGAAGAGGGGGCCAGGAAACAGCCGCGAGAAACCAATTGCCGTGAGCAATCAGTTCCGGTAAGCTATGGTCAATATCAAGAGGTTTTTGACATGCGCTCAGGCGTTCGAACGAAGAAAGCATGCGAGATCGCCAGGGTCGACCCGGCTCGTTTCAACGAGATGGTCCATGCTGGGCATTATCCTTGTGCGCCTCAGACGCGCCCCGGGTCTGCGCGCATCTTCGATCTCGATCAGACCGTTGCTTTGAAGATCTTTGGAAATTTGCTGTCGATGTCCGTGGCTCCTGAGCGGGCTGGGCAGATCGCTTGCACGGCTTACCAGATGTTCGAAGGTCAACAGAATGTGGAGCGCTTGGTCTACTCCTGTGATTGGTCCAGCGAATGGTTCTTGGAGGAAGAAGGCCCTTTCCCTCAACTTCGAATGTCCCGGGCTCTGAGTTTGGTCCTCGACATATCTGAACTTCGTGAACAGGTCGGCGACGCACTTAAGTGGGAGGAACAGTTTGGAAAAGGGGAGGACTATGCTGCCTCTTAGTTTGTCGATTTCGAGCCGCTCCCGCCAAGGGAATGAGTGCAAATCGATGACCAGTAAGAACGCAACAAATTTCCGCATCCACGCGGCAGGTCGGAAACATTGTGCGTTTTCGGCTGGGTGCTACGTGCCTACGTTGATGGAGGGCGATTTGTCGCACTTATATGGAGGTGGGGATGGGTAAGCGCGCAATCTTTGGCGACCTTCCGCCCGCGTTCCCGTCCAAGGCCACGCTGGCGGCTGAGTTGGACATTAGCGAGAGCACGGTTGACGAGTGGGTGAAGCGCGACTTCCTGCCCAAGCCGATCCGTCGCGGCGGCGCTGTCCGCTGGTGCTGGGCTGAGGTCGCGGCGTGTCTGCATCCGCAGACGAACGGCGACACGGATCAATTCATGGCGGGGCTTGACAATGTCTAGCGTATCCCTGCCGCGCCATGTGCGTCGCGTCGTGTCCCGTGGGCGCGAATACTTCTACTATCAAGAGGGCAGGGGCACCGCCCACGCCGGCGAGCGCATCCGGCTTCCCGACGATCCGCAGGCGCCCGAGTTTTGGAGCGCGGTGCGGCAAGCTCTAGGCACCTTCGGCCCCACGGCGACGGATACCATTGGCGCGCTGATCGATGCATTCGAGGTCTCTTGGCAGACGCGGCAACGCAAGATCAGCAAGGGCACACAAGAGCATTACCGTCGCTACCTCAAGCCCGCCCGCAAGGCGTGGGGCGACCTGCCAGCGCGGGAACTCCGCCCGCGTCATGTGGATGCGCTCATTCGCAAGATCGGGGCTGAAAAGCCCGGTGCGGCAAACAACGTCCTGGACGCGCTCAAGGCGATGGTGGCCTGGGCAAACGGTCCGGTCGAACTGCTGACCCATGACCCGACGCAAGGCGTCGAGCGGTTCGCCAAGGGCGAGGGGCACCGGCCCTGGACGCCCGAGCAACTGGACTACGGGTAAAAGCACTTCACGGGCATGATCCGCCGCTTCTACTTCCTGAGCCGCTACACTGGCCAGCGGATCAGTGACGTGGTGCGCCTCAACCCGAACGATGAAGACGACGGCGGTTTCAGCCTGCCGCAGAAGAAAACCGGCGTGAAGCCGTGGTGCCCGATCTTCCCGGAACTGGAAGCCGAAATGGCGACGTGGGAGCGGCGTCCCGGGCCGTTCCTCTTGCAAGAGGATGGCAAGAGCAAGGGCAAACCGCTCAGCACGAATCAGATGTGGAAGGCGTTTGACCGCGAACGCCAGAAGCACCCGATCCTAGCGGGTGCGGTGCCTCATGGCCTGCGCGCCAATGCAGTTATCCGTCTGCGGGCGGCTGGTTACTCTGCTCTGCAAATCTCGGATATGGTTGGGATGTCTGTCGAGATGGTCGAACACTACTGTCGCCATGCTGACCGGAAGGCCAGCGGACAGGCTGTTTTGAGGGAAACGCCCGAACGACACGACGATACTACTGTAAAACACTGGAAAAGTGGAAAGCAAAAATGACGACTATGCAGGCACTTAGCCGTCAGAAAAGAGAGTGCAGGCTTCTGTTGCCAGGTGCCTGCGAACCCCGCCTTACGCGGCTAGGCGCAAGGGCTTAGATTTCGGTCTTGTCACTGCTTACGCAGCAACTGCAACCGGAGCATGATTGTCGTTGGCAATTATGCAATGTGAACCGATAACGGTGGTATCTCACCGGGACAAAGCAACATCTTTACACGTTCGTCGATCCTGTTTCGGCCCCATGACCCGCCAACGACCGGGTGTTTGGTGGAGCCGCCGGGTACCGCCCCCGGGTCCGATCCGCTTATTACATGCGCGTTTATGCCCATAGTTCCCGAAGGAACACTGCCAATATAAGCGGATGAGCGGCGTTTGCAATGGGGGCGTGGCCTAGATCCGGCCGAGGTTGACCGCGATCAGGAAAGCCGAGGGCAGGGCCTCGAACAGGAACCACATCAGCGCCTTGGGCTGCGGCGGCTGGTCGAGCACCATCGACACGGCCCGCCCCATGGCGGCCCCGCCATAGGCCACGCCCAGCATCAGGTAGGCGGGCGGGCCCAGCACGAAACAGGCCAGACCCATGGCCACGAAGAGCCCGCCGGCCGAGGCGCGCAGCTCGCTCAGCCCCATGGAGCTGTCGCCGATGCGGAAGTCCAGCACGTTCGCCGTGTAGCGCGGCGCGACAAAGCCGAACAGGCCGAAGGCGATGGTGACAAGGGCAATGGCGATCTGGGTGATCTCGATCATGACGGGCCTCTTTTCCTGATGCGGGTCAGCTAGCGTGGTGCGGCCCCGGGGCGAGGGTCAACCGGTCAGGGCAAAGCGCGCATGTGCGGTCAGCTGGCCCTCGGGCTTGGCGCGGCCGGTCTGGGTCAGGTCGATCAGGTGGGCCAGCACGTTGCGCTCGGCCGCCGGCAACAGCGCGGTCGGCACGTCCGTATAGATCCGCCGCGCGAGGCCCGGCGCATCCGCCGGCCCGTCCGCCAGCGCCGCCACGATGGCCGCCTCGCGCGCCATGCGGTGATCGTACAGCGCCGCGAGGCGCGCCATCGGATCGGTGACCGGCGCGCCATGCCCGGCATGGAACAGCTGCCAGCGGTGCTGCCGTAACCGGCGCAGCGAGTCCATGAAGGCCGTCAGGTCGCCATCGGGCGGCGAGACCAGCGAACTGGCCCAGCCCATGACGAGGTCGCCGGTGAACAGCGTGTCGCCCCAGGCAAAGCTCAGGTGATTGGCCATGTGCCCGGGCGTGTGCAGCGCGGTGATCCGCCAGCCCGCGCCCTCCAGCTCGGCGCCGTCGGCCAGGGTGATATCGGGCGCAAACGCCGCGTCCACGCCTTCGCCGCCACCCACGAGCCCCCCGGCGGCCAGCCCGGCCATGACCGGGCTGCGCCCGGCGGTGGCCGGGCCGAATCCCAGCACCGGCGCGCCCGTCGCCTCGGCCAGTGGGCGGGCCAGCGGCGAATGGTCGAGATGCGCATGAGTCACCAGCACATGGGTGATGCGCTGGCCGGGCCCGACCGCCGACAGGATCGCCTGCAGATGGGCCGGATCGTCCGGGCCGGGGTCGATCACCGCCAGCCCGGTCTCGCCCAGCAGGTAGGTATTGGTGCCCCGGAAGGTCATGGGCGAGGGGTTGTTCGCCACGATGCGGCGCAGCCCCGGCGTCAGCGCCTCGGCCATGCCCGGGACGGGGCGGAAATCGGGATCGGGGTCCTGCATGGGCGTGGCTCCTTTGTCGTGGTCTTGCCGCCGGGCTTCGCCTAGGGTCTAGCCATGTCCTTCGAATGGCTCAAACACTACATGCCGCGCAGCCTGTATGGCCGGGCCGCGCTGATCCTTGTCCTGCCGGTGGTGACGCTGCAGCTGGTAGTCTCGGTCGTGTTCATCCAGCGCCATTTCGAGGGCGTGACCGAGCAGCTGACCGGCGAGCTGGCGCGCGCCGTGAACCTTGCGCTGGAGCGGCCGGAGGAGACCGGGCTGGCCCGCGCGCTGGAGATGCGGCTGGTCGAGATCCCGCCCGAGACGCTTCCCGAGGAGAACCTGCGGCGCTGGTACGACCTGTCCGGGCTGATCGTGATCCGCGAGCTTTATCGCACCGTGCCCGCGCTGGAGCGGGTCGAGCTGCCCGACAACCGCACGGTGCAGCTGTACCTGCGCGGCGACGGGACGCTCTACCGCACCCGGATCGACCGCGAGCGGCTCTCGGCCTCGAACCCGCACCAGCTGCTGGTGAACATGGTGTTCTTCGGGGCGCTGATGACGCTGATCGCCTTTCTCTACCTGCGCAACCAGCTGCGCCCGATCACCCGGCTGGCCGAGGCGGCCGAGGCCTTCGGCCGGGGGCAGGCGCTGCCCTACAAGCCCTCGGGCGCGGTCGAGGTACGGTCGGCCGGGCAGGCCTTTGTCGAGATGCGCAACCGGATCGAGCGGCATATCGAGCAGCGCACCATGATGCTGTCGGGGGTCAGCCATGACCTGCGCACGCCGCTGACGCGGCTGCGGCTGGGCCTGTCGCTGCTGGATGACGACGACCGCGCACCGCTGGAGCGGGATGTCGAGGAGATGCAGCGCCTGATCGACGCCTTCCTCGACTTCGCGCGCGGCGATGCCGACCGGGGCGAGACCGAGCCGGTCGATCCCGCGGCGCTGGCCGCCGAGATCGTGGCCGATGCCTGCCGGGCCGGGCATGACGTTGCGCTGGACGAGGGCGCGGGGCAGGGCGCGGTGATGCTGCGGCCCCGGGCGCTGCGCCGCGCGGTCGAGAACCTGGTCGCCAATTCCGTGCGTTACGGGACGCGCTGCATCGTGTCGGTCGAGTTGACGCCGACCGCTTTGCGCCTGCGGATCGAGGATGACGGGCCCGGCATCCCGCCCGAGGATCGCGACCGCGCGCTGCGCCCCTTCGTGCGGCTGGACCCGGCGCGCAACCAGGATCGCGGCTCGGGCGTAGGGCTTGGGCTGGCCATCGCGGCGGACATCACGCGGGCCCATGGCGGCATGTTGCTGCTGGGCAAGAGCGAGCGGCTGGGCGGGCTCAAGGCCGAGATCGTGATCGCGCTCTGAGCCGCGGGCCGATCCCGAAATTTTGAATTAAATCAGATCGCTCCGCCGCGCTTTGGTCAGGATCGCGTCACGGATTCGGCGCCCGGGCGGGACAGGGTCGCGCCATCCGCCGCGCTCCGGCCCGGCGCCCCCATGATGCAAGGAGTGTCCCATGAGCCTTACCGCCGCCCTCGTCCTGACGACCGGCCTCGGCCTGCCCGCCAGCGCACCGTCCGACCTGATCCTCGCGCAGGCGCAGCCCTATGTCGCCACGCAAGGTTACGTCTCGCCGCAATCGGCCAATTACATGACCACGGCCGATGGCTGCACCTATCGGCGCACGCAGGCACCCGGCTACCCGCCGCGCTGGATCCTGGTGCAGAACCCGCATCATCTGGGCATCCCGCCGTCGCGCGGCCATTGCAAGGGCATGAAATAGACCCCAGTACAGAAAACGGGCCGCCCGGTCGGGGCGGCCCGCAAGGTACATGGGTCTGACAGGGCCGGTCAGCCGGCCTCGTCCCACCACCAGACATCGGGCTGCCACGTGAACCAGTCGCCATAGATCGGCAGGCGTTCGGGATAGGTCAGCTCCTTGGCATGGGCCAGCCGCGAGACGTTGTACTGGTAGAGCGGGATCACGTAGCGCCCGGTGGTCAGGATACGGTCCAGCGCCCGGGTGGCGGCGATGAAATCGTCGCGGCTGCCGGCGTTCAGGATCTCGTCGATCATCGCCTCGGCCGCGGGCGAGTTCATGCCCATCCAGTTGCGCGTGCCCGGCGCCTCGACCCCCTCGGCGCCCCAGTAGAGCTTCTGCTCGTTGCCGGGCGACAGCGACAGGCCGCGCCAATACGAGGTCATGTCGAAATCATAGACATCGGTGCGTTCGTTATACTGGGCCGTGTCGACCATGTTGATGGTCGCCGCGATGCCGATGCGCTTGAGCCCTTCGACGAAGAGATCGGCGATGGTGGCGTATTCGTTCTCGCCCTGCCGCAGCAGGATCTCGAATTCGAACGGCTCGCCTGCCGCGTTCTTCATCACGCCCTCCTGCACGGTCCAGCCGGCATCGGCCATCAGGCGGATGGCGCGGCGCAGGTTGGCGCGGTTGCGCTCGGTTCCGTCCGAGACAGGCAGGGCATATCCCTCCATGGCGCCTTCCAGCAGTTCGGCCTCGTAGGGCAGCAACAGCTCGCGCACGCGCCCCTCGGCCGGGCCGGGCTTCATGCCCAGAAAGGAGTTCGAGAAATACGAGGTGATGCGCGGCTGTTCCGAGCCTGTCATCGCCTCGTTCACGTATTCGAAGTTGAAGGCGTGCATCATCGCGTCGCGCACGCGCCAGTCGGCGAACAGCTCACGCCGCGTATTCATGACAAAACCGCGAATCCCCGAGGGGCGCGCATGCGGGATCAGCGACTTGACGACCTCGCCCTCCTGGATGGCGGGGAAATCGTAATTGCTCTCCCATTTCTCGGCATTGAACTCGCGATGCGAATTCAGCACGCCCGCCTTGAACGCCTCGAACAGCGCGGTCTCGTCACCGAAGAACTCCATCCGGATCGTGTCGAGATTATGCGTGCCGCGGCGGAAGGGCAGATCGCGACCCCAGTAATCGGGATCGCGGCTCAGCTCGACGAAGCGGCCGGCCTCGAAATCGGTGACGACATAGGGCGCGCTGCTGATCGGCACGATGTCGATGCCCGAGGCGTCGAAGGCGCGCCCCTCCCACTGGGCCTTTTTCAGGATCGGGCGCATGCCGATGATCAGCGCCAGCTCGCGATCTGCCACGTTGAAGGTGAAGCGGATCTTGCGCGGGCCGGTCTGCTCCATCGTCTCGACCTTGCCCCAGGTGCCGCGGTAGCGCGGGTGCCCCTTGGTGCCCAGCGTCTCGTAGGACCACATGACATCCTCGACTGTCACCCGGCTGCCATCCGAGAACCGCGCTTCGTCGCGCAGGGTGAATTCCACCCAGTCCCGATTCGGCCCGGTTTCGATGGATTCGGCCAGAAGCCCGTAAAGCGAGAAGGGTTCGTCCCAATTCCGGCCCATCAGGGATTCGTAGGCCAGGAAGCGCAGCGCCCAGGGCGTGGAGCCCTTGAGGATATGCGGATTGAGGCTGTCGAAGCTGCCGACCTCGCCGGTGGCGATGCGCCCGCCGGTGGGCGCATCCGGATTGGCATAGGGCAGGGACACAAAATCCGGTGGCAGTTGCGGGTCGCCATACATAGCTATGCCATGCTGTGGCTCGGCCCACGCGGCCTGCGCCGCGAGAATCAGCGAAGCTGCCGCCGCCTGCTGGCGCAGCTTTTGGAAAAAATTAACGTTCATTTCGGCAACAATCCCTGACCGCCCTTGTTTTGTTGGCCCGAACCGTAGCGGTGCTTTTACGCGTTTTCAAACTTTTAGCTTGGACTCGAAGGCTGAAAGGCTTATAAAGGCCTTACTGCTCGATAGGTTTCTTGCCTGTATGAAACCTGCCTCAATGACTGAACCCCGGCTTCGGCCGGGGTTTTTTTTATCCCGCAACCGCCACCGAGGACAGCAGCCTGCCATTCTGCTAGGCTGCCCGGGGGATCACATTGACGGGAGCGCGATCATGGCCGAGCTGACGGACATCATCGCGGCTTATGGCGCGGCCTGGCGCGAGGGCGACGCTGCGCGCCGTGCCGGGTTGCTGCAGATCGCCTGGGCCGAGGATGGTCTCTACCAGGATCCCACGGGCGAGGCGCGCGGCCGCGACGCGCTGGTGGCGCATATCGGCGGTTTTCTCGAGGCCTATCCTGGTGCCACGCTGACGCTGACCTCGGGGATCGATCTGCATCACGACCGGCTGCGCTTTGGCTGGCGGATGACGCTGGGCGACGGCTCGGTGCTGACCGACGGCATCGATATCGGGCGCGTCGACCCGGACGGGCGGCTGACCGAGATCATCGGCTTCTTCGGCCCGCTGCCCGCGCCGGCGTGACGCGCCTCGTGTCTTTCGTTTTTCGCATCTGCGGCATATAGCTGTCGGCAGAGTTTCTGGACAAAACGAGGGCGCCTCATGTCGCTGAATGGAAAGACCGCAATCATCACCGGGTCCAATTCGGGGATCGGGCTGGGCATTGCCCATGAACTGGCCAAGGCAGGGGCCGCAGTGGTGATCAACTCCTTCACCGATCGCGACGAGGATCACGCCATCGCCAAGGAGATCGCCGACACGCACGGGGTGAGCGCGCGCTACATCAAGGCCGACATGTCCAAACCCGAGGAATGCCGCGCGCTGATCGACCAGGCGGGCGCCTGCGACATCCTGGTGAACAATGCCGGCATCCAGCACGTGGCGCCGATCGACCAGTTCCCGCCCGAGAAATGGGATGCGATCATCGCGATCAACCTGTCCTCGGCCTTCCACACCACGGCCGCGGCGCTGCCGAAGATGCGCGAGGCCGGCTGGGGCCGGGTGGTGAATATTGCCAGCGCCCACGGGCTGACCGCCTCGCCCTACAAATCGGCCTATATCGCGGCCAAGCATGGCATCATCGGCATGACCAAGACCGTCGCGCTGGAGACCGCCGAGGAGCCGATCACCGCGAACGCGATTTGCCCGGGCTACGTGCTGACCCCGCTGGTCGAGGCGCAGATCCCCGACACGATGAAGGAATACGACATGGATCGCGAGACGGTGATCCGCGAGGTCATGCTCAAGCGGCAGCCCTCGAAGGAATTCGCCACGGTCGAGCAGATGGGCGGCACCTGCGTCTTCCTGTGCTCGGACGCGGCGGCGCAGATCACCGGGACCACGATCAGCGTGGATGGCGGCTGGACCGCACTCTGAGGCGGCATCGCGGGGTGGCTGCGGAGGAGGGGGCGCTGCCCCGCCCTTCGGGCCCCCCGGAGTATTTTCGGAAAGATGAAAGGGAGGCCGGCATGGCAGAGCCCGTCCGCATCAACCTTGCCCTGCAGGGCGGCGGCGCGCATGGCGCCTTTACCTGGGGCGTGCTGGACCGGCTGCTCGAGGAGGAGCGCATCGAGATCGCGGCGGTCTCGGGCACCTCGGCGGGGGCGCTGAACGGCGCGGCGCTGAAATCGGGCTGGCTGGAGGATGGCCGGGCCGGGGCGAAGGCGCGGCTGGACTGGACCTGGCGGCAGATCGGGGCGCTGGACGACATGGCACTGCCGGCCTGGATGCATCCCTGGCTGCCCGATCCGGGGATGGTCAGCCGCTCGGTGGAATACTCGCTGCCCTACGTGATGGGCGAGGCGGTGGGGCGCATGGTGTCGCCCTATGCCTGGGGGCCGCTCTACGACAACCCGTTGAAGAAGGTCGTGGAAGCCTTTGATTTCGGGAAGGTTTGTGCGCTGGAAGGGCCCGCGCTCTTCATCTGCGCGACCAATGTGCGCAATGGCAAGGTGCGGGTGTTCAGCGGCAATGACATCACCACCCGGTCGATCCTGGCCTCGGCCTGCCTGCCGACGCTGTTCCAGGCGGTGGAGCTGACCGACCCGGTCACCGGCACCGTGGAGGCGTTCTGGGATGGCGGTTATTCGGGCAACCCGGCGCTGTTCCCGCTCTACGAGCCGGAATTGCCCGACGACCTGGTGATCGTGAACATCAACCCGCTCTACCGCGAGAAGCTGCCGGTGACGCCGCCGGAAATCCAGAACAGGATCAACGAGATAAGCTTCAACTCGTCGCTGCTGCGCGACCTGCGGGCGATCAATTTCGTGCAGCGGCTGATCCAGGACGGGGCGATCCGCGAGGGCGCGATGAAGCGGCTGCGGGTGCACATGGTCTCGGATGACACGCTGATGAACGAGCTGTCGGTGGCCACCAAGATGGTGGCCGTGCCCTCGGTCATCGCGCAGCTGAAGGAGGCGGGCCGGCGCGCCGCGGGGCAGTTCCTGGCCGATCATTTCGACGATCTGGGCACGCGGCAGAGCGCCGATCTGCGGGCCATGTTCGACTGAGAAACCTGCCCGTTTCGTACGAAACGGGCAGGCAATCCGCCATTTCGTACGAAACCGGCCGCCGGTCAGGAGGCCTTGCGGAAGCGGCCCTCGATCGCGGCCTTGGCCTCCTTGCCGTTGGGGTAGACCAGCCCGGCCGAGATCACCAGCTTGGCGGCATCCTCGATCGACATGTCGAGCTCGATCACGTCCTCCTCGGGGAAGAAGAGCAGGAAGCCCGAGGTCGGGTTCGGCGTGGTCGGCACGAAGACCGAGACCAGCCCGCCCATGGTCTGCGCCTTGGCGGCCACCTCGCCGCGCGCATTGGTCGAGATGAAGCCGATCGCCCAGATGTCCTTGCGCGGGTACTGGATCAGGCAGGCCTTCTCAAAGCTGCGCTCGGACTGGGCAAAGACCGTCTCGGCCAGCTGCTTGATGCCGGAATAGATCGAGCGCACCACCGGGGTGCGGTCGACCAGCTGTTCGGCGAAGCTGATCAGCGAGCGCCCGATCAACCCCTTGGCAATCCATCCCACGGTGATGGTGAAGACGAGGAAGATCACCACGCCGAGGCCACGCACATTGACCTCGATCCGGTCCTCGCCGGACAGGCCGAGGAAGCGGTTCAGCAGCTCGGTCGGGTGATAGGCATCGGGCACGAAGGGCCAGACGAAACCGTCGACCCAGCCGATCACGGTCCAGATCAGCCAGACGGTCAGCCCGACGGGCGCGATCACGACGATGCCCGTCAGGAAGGAGTTGCGCAGGCGGGCGATGGGACCGGCGCGCTTGGGCTCGGGGTCGAAGGGCGTTGTCATGCGGAACCGATCCGGGGGTGTGCAGCTGCGTTCAAATTAGGCGCTCGCGCCGTGCTCTACAATGGGCGCGGGGCCGATCACGCATCTTCGCTGCGCAGGTCGCACAAGGCACGGGCAATTCCGGCCGCGAGCCGGGCATTGTTCAGCACCAGCGCGATATTGGCGTCGAGCGAGCGGCCCTCGGTCAGCTCGTAGATGCGCTGCAGCAGGTAGGGCGTCAGCGCCTTGCCTTGGATGCCGTGTTTCTCGGCGTCGCGCGTGGCGGCGGCGATCACCGGGGCGAGCTCGGCGCGCGGGATCTCGGCGGTCTCGGGGATCGGGTTGGCCACCAGCTGCCCGCCCGGCAGGCCCAGCTGCTGCCTTGCCCGGTGCGCGCGGGCGATGGGGGCGGGCGCATCCATGCGCAGGGGCGCACGCAGCCCGGCCTCGCGCGACCAGAAGGCCGGCAGCTGGTCCTGGCCATAGGCGATGACCGGCACGCCCAGCGTCTCGAGCACCTCGAGCGTCTTGGGCAGGTCGAGGATCGCCTTGGCACCGGCGGCGACCACGGTGACCGGCGTCTGGGACAGCTCCTGCAGGTCGGCCGAGATGTCGAAGCTGGCCTCGGCCCCGCGATGCACGCCGCCGATCCCGCCGGTGGCGAAGATGTCGATGCCGGCGCGCGCCGCAGCGATCATCGTGGCGGCCACGGTGGTGGCGCCGGTGCGCCCCTCGGCGATGCAGACGGCCATGTCGGCGCGCGACAGCTTGGCCACGTGCTTGGCCTGCGCCAGCGCCTGCAGCTGGTCATCGTCGAGCCCGACGCAGAGCCGGCCCTCGATCACCGCCACGGTGGCCGGCGTGGCGCCGGCCTCGGTCACCGTGGCCTCGACCCGGCGGGCGACCTCGAGATTCTGCGGCCAGGGCATGCCATGGGTGATGATGGTGGATTCCAGCGCGACGACCGGCCGGTTGGCGGCCAGCGCCTCGGCAACGGGGGTGGAGAGGGTGACGGGGCTCATGAGGCGATTTCTCCGGAAACATGTGCGGCGGCGGCGGCCAGCGCGCGGTCGAGCGCCTGCGCCCGCCCGGCGCCGGCGCGTTCGGCCGCGATATGGGCGGCCATGAAGGTGTCGCCCGCGCCGGTGACGCGCGTCACCAGCACCTCGGGCGGGCAGGCCGAAAGGGTTTCGGTGCGCGAGGCCTCGGCGCAGAGCTTGCCGCCATTGGTGACCAGCACCCGCGCCGCGCCGCGCGCGACCAGCGCCTGCGCGGCCGTCTGCGCATCGTCGAACGCGGTCTGGCAGAGCAGCCCGGCCTCTTCGAGATTGACATAGAGCGTGCCGCGCCCGGCGCGCAGGAAAGGCAGCAGCCGTTCGGCCTTGCCCGGCGAGGCCGGCGCGATGCGCAGGTCGGCGGCGGCAAAGCCCGGATGACCGGCGATCTCGGCCAGAAGCGATTCGGTCAGGTTGCCGTCCAGCGCCACGGGGCCGTCATAGGGCGTCTGCGCATTCCCCAGCGTGCCGTCGCTCAGCGGGCGCAGGATCTTGGAGCCTGCGGCTTCGAGCGAATGCGCATCGGCAATGGCCGCGACCAGCCCGCCGGTATCCTCGATCGCCATGTAGCGGTCGGTGGGCAGATCCTCGGAGCGGTAGAGATAGCCCGTCTCGAGCCCCAGCCGCGCGCATTCGGTGACAAGGTCGTCGCCCTCGGCATCGCGGCCCACGGCCGAGAGCAGCGCGGGCCGCAGGCCGAACCGTGCCAGCGTGATGGCGATGTTCAGCGCCACGCCGCCGGGCAGGCGGGTGATGCGGCCGGGCACGTCGGCCCCGGGCCGCATGGTCGAGGCGGTCCGGCCGATCACGTCCCACAGGACGGAGCCGATGCAGAGGATGTCGGGCGCGCGTGTCATGGCCTGAGTAGTGCCGCGCGCGGGCGCGGCGCGCAAGGGCCGAGCGGGCAGGGCGCGTGGCCCGTCGGGACGGGGCGTTGCGTCACGCCCGGCGCGGCTTTCGGTCGGGCCGGCGCTGGCCTATGATGCCGCGTGGACAAGACGGGAGGCCCGAGATGAACGAGATGGCAGATGTGAGACCCGAGCTGAAGGCCAAGGACGCGCCGGACCTGGGCCCGTTCGACTGGGCCGATCCGCTGCGCCTGGTCGACCAGCTGAGCGAGGAGGAGCGCATGCTGGCCGAGGGCGCGCGCGCCTTTGCCGAGGAACAGCTGGCGCCCCGCATCCTCGACGCCTTCGAGCAGGAAACCGTGGATCCCGAGATCTTCGCGCTGATGGGCCAGATGGGCCTGCTGGGCGTGACGGTGCCCGAGGCCTATGGCGGGCTGGGCGGCTCCTACGTGTCCTACGGGCTGGTCGCGCGCGAGATCGAGCGCGTCGATTCGGGTTACCGCTCGATGATGTCGGTGCAATCCTCGCTGGTGATGTACCCGATCCACGCCTATGGCTCGGAGGCGCAGCGCAAGCGCTACCTGCCCAAGCTGGCCAGTGGCGAGATGATCGGCTGTTTCGGCCTGACCGAGCCCGATGCCGGCTCGGATCCCGGGGCGATGAAGACGCGGGCCGAGAAGATCGAGGGCGGCTACCGGCTGACCGGCTCGAAGATGTGGATCTCGAACGCGCCGATCGCCGATGTCTTCGTGGTCTGGGCCAAGTCCGACGCGCATGACGGCAAGATCCGCGGCTTCGTGCTGGAGAAGGGTCTCAAGGGGCTCTCGGCGCCCAAGATCGCCAACAAGCTGTCGCTGCGCGCCAGCGTCACGGGCGAGATCGTGCTGGACGGGGTCGAGGTTGGCGAAGACGCGCTTCTGCCGCATGTTCAAGGGCTTAAAGGGCCTTTCGGATGTCTCAACCGGGCCCGCTACGGCATCGCCTGGGGCGTGATGGGCGCGGCCGAGTTCTGCTGGCACGCCGCGCGCGGCTACGGGCTGGAGCGCAAGCAGTTCGGCCGCCCGCTGGCGCAGACCCAGCTGTTCCAGCGCAAGCTGGCCGACATGCAGAGCGAGATCGCGCTGGGGCTGCAGGGCTGCCTGCAGGTCGGGCGCCTGATGGACGAGGGCCGCGCCGCGCCCGAGATGATCTCGATCCTCAAGCGCAACAATTGCGGCAAGGCGCTGGATATCGCGCGCATGGCCCGCGACATGCATGGCGGCAATGGCATCTCGGCCGAGTTCCAGGTCATCCGGCACATGCTGAACCTCGAGACGGTGAACACCTACGAGGGCACGCATGACGTGCACGCGCTGATCCTGGGCCGTGCGCAGACCGGGCTTCAGGCGTTTTTCTGACGCCCGGTCAATGGGTTGTGGCGCGCGGCTGCGACGTTACCTGAACCGGTCGGGGATCTCGATCGGTTGCAGGATCAGCGCCGTGCGCCCATCCGTGTAATAGGCCTGCGTGCGCCCGTCGCCGATATCTTCGAGCGTGAAGCAGTTCTCGGAATTGTCGCGGAAATTCTCGTAGCGCGTGCAGTAGGTGTTGCCCTCGATCCGGTAGCTGCCGGGCTCATCCTTGGGCGCGGCATCGGCGGGGCCGGCCATCCAGAGCGTCGAGGAGCCGTCGGCGTGATAGACCACGCTGGCCACGACCTCCATCGTCTCGGGGTTCACGCCCTGGTAGGCCTTTCCGGTGATGTAGTCACTCATGGCCTCGGCGCCGATCATCTCCTGCGCGGCGACCGGACCGGACAGGGCCAGCGACAGGGCGCAGATCGTGAAAAAGTGTTTTGTCATCGAGAAATCCCGTTTTGGTTGTGTGTCTGAGTCTTGGCAGGTTTTCCGGCAGGGTGGCAAGGCAAACCTTGTGCGGTGATTGACCGTGTATGAATCCTATAATCTGTATTATGTAAATATAAGAGCAGTCCACGCGCCCCCGAGGATCCGCGAAACTGGACAGCGCGGCGGCACCGGCTTAGGCAGGCCCTGTCGCATCACGGAGGAAGACATGCGCTCGTTGCTCATCCTGAACGGTCCCAACCTGAACATGCTGGGCACGCGGCAGCCCGAGATCTACGGGCACACGACCCTGTCGGATGTCGAGGCGATGTGCCGGGCGCATGGCGAGAAGATCGGCGTCTCGGTCACCTGCGCGCAGTCCAACCACGAGGGCGAGCTGGTCACGCTGATCCAGCAGTCGCGCGGCACCCATGACGGGATCGTCTTCAATGCCGGCGCCTACACCCATACCTCGGTCGCGCTGCGCGACGCGATCTCGGCGGCCGAGGCGAAAGTTGTCGAACTGCACGTCTCGAATGTTCACGCGCGCGAGACTTTCAGGCATTATTCCCATATTGCCCCGGTGGCGGTCGGCGTGATCGCCGGATTCGGCACCGCAGGTTACGTGCTGGCCATGGATGCCCTGCTGACCTTTCTGGAGACTGCGCGCCGTGAATGACGACCTCAGGGACTATCTGATCGAGCTGACCAATGCCGACACTGTCGAGGACCTCTGGTCACGGCATTGCGCCAAGATGGCCGAGTACGGGTTCGACCGGCTGATCTACGGGTTCACCCGCTTCCTGACCGAGACCTCCTTCGGCGATCCCAATGATTTCGTCGTGCTGACCAACCACACGCCGGCCTATCGCAAGGGCTTTGTCGAGGATGGCCATTACCGGCACGCGCCCATGGTCCGCTGGGCGCTGGAGAACGAGGGACATTGCAGCTGGGGCGTGCTGGCCGAGCAGATCAACCAGGGCACGCTGGATCCAAAGGCGCAGAAGGTCGTGGCCTTCAACCTGCAGCACAAGGTGCATGCCGGCTACACGATCAGTTTCAAGTCGGTGTCGCACCGGGCCAAGGGCGCGATCTCGCTGACCACGCGGGCCGAGCTGACGCAGGCGGATGCGGATGCGATCTGGGCCGAGCACGGGCAGGACATCGTGCTGCTGAACAACCTCGTGCATCTCAAGATTCTGACCCTGCCCGTTCCGCTGCCCAACCAGAACCTGACGCCGCGCCAGCGCGAGGCGCTGGAATGGGTCGGCGACGGCAAGACGATGCAGGACATCGCGCAGATCATGGGGCTGACCCAGGCGACGATCGAGAAGCACCTCCGCCTCGCCCGCGACACGCTGAATGTCGAGACGACGGCGCAGGCCGTCGCCAAGGCGGCCTTTCACAACCAGATGTACATCATCCCGTCGTGAACAGTTTCGGATTTCGGGAATTTCAGTTTCGGGACTCGTGAATCCGCGGGCGGCCCGGCGGCTGCATTCCTGACCTTTTGGACAAAACCGGGCGTGCCGGCGCAAGATACTGACTTGCAAGGGCTTTCATCGCTGCGACAGGCCCGGAGCAGCGTGAACCCCACGTGAAAACCCGGAAAAAATGAACCGGTCCGGAAATCCGTACTTTTGTTCCCACAGGTAAATTGCCATTGTACTTTTGTTCCGTGAGTGGTGGCTTTGGCCATGGAACATGAGGGGGCCAACCCGTGCCGATTTCCGGGCCCTGGTTCTCTCCCGGCATCGCCGGAGCTGGACCGGTGGGGCAATTTCCGTCCTGCCGGCCAGCACCCCATCGGGGCCCTCGGTCTCATCCCCAATGTCTTTTCGGGGGCCCCGAACCCACCACCCGGCGCCACACTGTCCGACCTGCCGGGGCCCATGTGCCGGACATGAAAAACGGCGCGAGGCCCCTGCCCCTCGCCGCCTGTTCGTTTCGCGAAGGTGGCCGTGTCAGCCCTGAACGGCCTTGGCCACCTCGGCGGCGAAATCCTCGGCTTCCTTCTCGATGCCTTCGCCGACCTGCAGGCGGACGAAGCCGACGATCTCGGCGCCGGCATCCTTGGCGGCCTGCTCGACGGTCTTGTCGGTGTCCAGCGCGAATTGCTGGCCCAGCAGGGTCACCTCGGCGAGGAACTTCTTCATGCGGCCGACGATCATCTTCTCGATGACATTGTCGGGCTTGCCGGATTCCTTGGCGATGTCGATCTGGACCTGACGCTCCTTCTCGACCACGGCCGGGTCAAGCTCGGCCTCGTTCAGCGCGGCCGGGTTGGCGGCGGCGATGTGCATCGCGACCTGGCGGCCGAACTCTTCCGAGCCACCCTTGAGCGCGACCAGCACGCCGATCTGGCCCATGTTGGGCGCGGCGGCATTGTGCACGTAGGAGGACACGACATCGCCCTCGGCCGACGCCATGCGGCGCAGCGACATATTCTCGCCGATCGTGGCGATCTTGTCGGTGATCACATCGGTGACCGGCTTGCCGTCGACCTCGGCGGATTTCAGCGCCTCGACATCCGAGACGTTCAGCGCGGCGGTCGCGATCTTGCCGACCATGTCCTGGAAATCGGCGTTCTTGGCAACGAAGTCGGTTTCCGAGTTGATCTCGACCGCGACACCCTTGCCGCCTTCGACCTTGACCGCCACGAGCCCCTCGGCCGCGGTGCGGCCCGACTTCTTGGCGGCCTTGGCCAGGCCCTTGGTGCGCAGCCAGTCGACGGCGGCATCCATGTCGCCCTCGGTCTCGACCAGCGCCTTCTTGGCGTCCATCATGCCTGCGCCGGTCATCTCGCGCAGCTCTTTCACCTGTTTTGCAGTGATCGCCATCTCTCGGCTCTCCTCATCATCGGTTGCGAGGTCCGGGCGGCCCTCGGCCACCCGCTCATGTCACGCAGATATGTCGCTGGTGCGACAGCCCGGATCAGCTTGCGCCGTCCTGTGCGCCGGCCAGCAGTTCCTCGGTCGGGGCGTCCTCGAGCGCGCCAAGGTCGACACCGGCGGCTTCCATCTGGCCGGTCATGCCGTCCAGCGCGGCGCGGCTGACGAGGTCGCAGTAGAGCGCGATGGCGCGGGCGGCGTCGTCATTGCCGGGGATGATGTAGTCGATCCCCTCGGGCGAGCAGTTGGTGTCGACCACGGCGACGACCGGGATGCCCAGCTTGTTCGCCTCGGCCACGGCCAGCGCCTCTTTCTTGACGTCGATCACGAAGAGCATGTCCGGCACGCCGCCCATTTCGCGGATGCCGCCCAGCGACGCCTGCAGCTTGCCCTGGTCGCGCTCCATGTTGAGGCGCTCTTTCTTGGTCAGGCCCTCGGCGCCGGCTTCCATCTGCTCGTCGATCGAGCGCAGGCGGTTGATCGATTTCGAGACGGTCTGCCAGTTGGTCAGCGTGCCGCCCAGCCAGCGGTGGTTCATGTAGTACTGGGCGCATTTCTCGGCCGCCTCGGCGATCGGCTGCGCGGCCTGGCGCTTGGTGCCGACAAAGAGCACGCGGCCGTTCTTGGCAACGCATTCGCGAATCGCGTTCAGCGCCGCGTCCAGCATCGGGACGGTCTGGGTCAGGTCGACGATGTGGATGCCGTTGCGCGCACCGTAGATGAACTCGCCCATGCGGGGGTTCCAGCGCTGCGTCTGGTGGCCGAAGTGAACGCCGGCTTCAAGCAGCTGGCGCATGGTGAACTCGGGAAGAGCCATGCTTTCTTTCCTTTCCGGTTTCATGCCTTGGCGGGGAATCAAGCCTGTCTGCTCAACCGGTGGACCCCTGGGGCTGTCTGTCCAGAGGGCCCGCCCCCGCCTGCGGGATACGTGGGGGCGCCATTAACGCGGATCGCCGAGGTGCGCAAGACCCAATGGCGTTGCGGTGCTGCGCGGCTTGGGTTACATCACTTGTATATACAGATGAAAGAGGACACCTGTTCATGACGGATCTGCTGGATGTGCGCGGCGTGGGCCCCGCGATGGCCCGGTCCCTGCGCGAGCTGGGCATCACCAACGCGGCCGATCTGGCCACGCGCCCACCCGAGGACCTGCTATCCGTGCCGCGGGTGCAGCTGTCGCGCGCGCGCATGCTGATCGCCGCGGCGCAGGAGCAGATCGCCGCCGCCGAGGCCGCCCTGTCCGAGCTTCCCGCACCGCCACCCGCAGAAACCCTGCCCGAACCTGTTCAACCGGAGCCTGTCGAAGCGGCCGGGGAAGAGGTCGCGGCCCCGGCGGAGGCGCCTGTGAAGACGACGGCGGGCAAGACGAAAAAGAAAAAGACGGCGAAATCCAAGAAGGCCAAACCGTCGAAGAAGAAGAAGGAGAAAGCGGCCAAGGCCGAGACCTCCAAGACCTCGAAAAAATCGAAGAAAGAGAAGAAGGCAGCCAAGGGCGACAAGGCTGCCAAACCTGCCTCCGAAAAGAAGGCCGCCAAGAAGAAGGGCAAGAAAAAGAAGAAATCCTAGCCGCTCAGAGGGCGCTGCTGATCGCAAGTCCGGCGCCCGCGGCGGCGATGGCCAGCAGACCCGGCACCACGACGAAGCGGCGATAGGCGTGCAGCCGGTCGACGAAGCTGGCCGAGAGCAGGCACAGCACCGAAAGCCCCGCCAGCGGCCAGAGCCAGAGCGCCAGCCCGAGCTGGGTCTGCGGCAGGCCCACGCCGTAGAGCCACCAGCCCGCCGCTGCGAAGGCGACCGCCAGCGCGGCATAGACCCCCTGCCCTCGGCGCACCGGCACGCGCCCCGCATCCACGCGCTGCGCCAGCGCCACCATGGCAAAGGCGAGGCCGAGAACCAGCAGCTGCGCAAGGATCACGCCCAGGGCAAAACCCGCCAGCGCAAGGCTGGTCCCGGAGCCCGGCAGGCCAAAGGCTCGCAAGGCAGCGGCAAGCCCCAGCCCGTGCAGCAGACCGAACCCGGCCACCAGTGCCGGCCGTCCGCGATGCCCCCCGGGCACGAGGATGCCCTCCAAAGCGACATAGACGACCGAGGCGGCGATCAGCGGGGCCAGAAAGCTGGCGGGCGGCGTCAAGATGCCCAAGGTGCCGGCAATCAGCGCGGGCAGAAGCCCCAGCGTGAAAGCGGCCTGCTGCGTGGCCAGCGGCACCGGCCGGCTCGACAGGAAGAACAGCGCCAGCACGAACAGCACATGCGCGGGCCCCAGCGGCGCGAAGAACACCATGCCCGCAAGCAGGTAGGTGCCCGCGATTCCCAAGAGGCTGTCCGAGGGGATCTCGATCGGGTCCGAGGTGCCGCCGGTCAGGTAGCCGGTATAGCCCTGCTCCATGTCCATCTGGCGCAGGATCAACGTACCGAATTCGGCCGGCCAGCTGATCTGCAGCGTCTCGGCCCGGGGCGGCAGTGCGCCGGCCAGCAGCACGGCGGTCTCGCGCGGCAGCTCGACATTGCCGACGGGCGGCACGGTGATCTCGCTCACCGCCATGTCCAGCGGCGCACCGTCGGCGCGGATGTTCATGCCCGCCAGGATGCGGGGCATCTCGTCACGCAGCTGCGCCGCAAGCGTCTCGGGCGGCAAGGCACGCAGCGCATCCACGCGCTCGGCCCCCTCGGTGCTGTTGGTGTCCTGCACACCTTCCAGGTCGATGCCCGCCACGATGGGCTCGGCGCTCAGCCGCATCTCCATCTGCAGCCGGCCGCCCTCGGTGATGAAATCGGCGACCGCGGACTGCACCTCATGCGCCTGCGCCGCCGCGGCGGAGAGCGCGAACAGAAGAGCCGAGACGAGAGAGCGGATCATGGGGGACCTTCCTTCCTGCGCGGCAAGGTGACGCAAGAACGCGCGGATTCAAGCGCAAACCACGGCAATCACACGCAAACGCCCCCGAACCCAAGGCGGGCCGGGGGCGCATGGGCGCGTGTCGGGGCGGGCTCAGTCGGCGGCGGCCACGGCGCGCTTGGTCATCACGCCCACCAGATGCGCGCGGTAGGCGGCCGAGCCATGCAGGTCGGCGATCATGTTGTCGGCGGGCACCGACAGCCCCTCGACCGCGTCGGGCGCGAAATTGGCCGAGAGCGCCTCTTCGGCGGCGCTCCAACGGTGCACCCCGTCATTCGAGGCACCGGTCACCGCGACGCGCACGCCGTCGGCGTATTTCGCCACGAAGACGCCGACCAGCGCAAAGCGCGAGGCGGGCTGTTCGAACTTCATGTAGGCGGCCTTTTCGGGGATCGGGAAGCGGACCGCGGTGACGATCTCGCCCTCTTCCAGCGCGGTGGTGAACATGCCCTGGAAGAACTCGTCGGCCGCGATCTCGCGCGTGTTGGTCACGATGGTCGCGCCCGATCCCAGCGCCGCGGCCGGGTAGCAGGCCGAGGGGTCATTGTTGGCGATGCTGCCGCCGATCGTGCCGCGGTTGCGCACGGCCGGGTCGCCGATATTGGCCGCCAGCGCGGCGAGGCCCGGGTAGTCGCCGCCCTCGCGCGCCACGGTGGCATGGGTGGTGGCGCCCTTGATCTCCATCACGCCGTCGCTGACCGACAGGCCCTTGAGCTCGTCGATGCCGCTGAGGCTGACCAGGACCGAGGGCATGGCGAGGCGCTGCTTGAGCGTCGGGATCAGCGTCTGGCCGCCGGACAGCGCCTGCGCGTCCTCCTGCCCCAGCGCCGCGACGGCATCGGCCACGCTGGTCGGCCGTACCATGTCGAATGAATACATCTCGTCTCTCCTGTTGTTCCCGTTCATGGCGCGAGGCCCTGCCCCGCGCACGGATGCCCCCTCCCCATGACGGGAAGAGGGCCGGGCTGTGTTCAGCCGTGCATCGCCGCCCAGACGCGTCCGGGCGAGACGGGCATGTCGATATGGGTCACCTGCGTGTGGCCGCCGGAATGCAGCGCGTCGATCACCGCGTTGACCACCGCCGGCGGCGAGCCGATCGCCCCGGCCTCGCCGCAGCCCTTCACCCCCAGCGGGTTGTGCGTACAGGGCGTGGCACAGGAATGGTCGACCGCGTAGAACGGCACATCATCGGCGCGCGGCATGGCGTAATCCATGTAGGAGGCCGACAGAAGCTGGCCGTCCTCGTCATAGGAACAGGTCTCGAGCAGCGCCTGCCCGATGCCCTGGGCCAGCCCGCCATGCACCTGCCCCTCGACGATCATCGGGTTGACCACGTTGCCGAAATCATCCGCCGCGGCAAAGCGTTCGATCGTGACCTTTCCGGTCTCGGGGTCCAGCTCGACCTCGCAGGCATAGGCGCCGGCGGGATAGGTGAAGTTGGACGGATCGTAGAAGGCGGTCTCTTCCAGCCCCGGCTCGATATCCTCGAGCGGGTAGTTGTGCGGCACGTAGGCGGCCAGCGTCACGTCACCCCAGGCCACCGACTTGTCGGTGCCGGCCACGGTGAACTGGCCGTCCTTCAGCTCGATATCGGCCTCGGAGGCCTCGAGCAGGTGGCCCGCGATCTTCTTGGCCTTGTTGATGATCTTCTCGGTCGCGCGCACCATGGCCGAGCCGCAGACCGCAAGGCTGCGCGAGCCGTAGGTGCCCATGCCGAAGGGGATCTTGGAGCTGTCGCCATGCACGATGTCGATCATCGATTCGTCGATGCCCAGCATCTCGGCCACGACCTGCGGGAAGGCGGTCTCGTGCCCCTGCCCGTGGGAATGCGCGCCGACCATGACGCTGATCGAGCCGGTGGCATTCACCCGCACGGTGGCCGCGTCATAGAGGCCCGCGCGCGCCCCCAGCTGCCCGACGAGGTTCGACGGCGCGATGCCGCAGGCCTCGATATAGCAGTTGATGCCGAGGCCCCGCAGCTTGCCCTTGGCCTCGCTCTCCTTGCGGCGCGCGTCGAAGCCCGCGCGGTCGATCATCTCTTCCAGCTTGTCCATGGTCGCCACGTAATCGCCCGTGTCATAGGCCACGGCGACCGGGGTCTCGTAGGGGAAGCTGGTGATGAAGTTCTGCCGGCGCAGCGCGATCGGATCGACACCCAGCTCACGCGCGGCCTTGTCGACCAGGCGTTCCAGCTGGAAGGTCGCCTCGGGGCGCCCGGCCCCGCGATAGGCATCCACCGGCACGGTGTTGGTGAAGACCGCCTTGACGTTCACCTGGATGGCCGGGGTCTTGTAATTGCCCGCCATCAGCGTGCCGTGCAGCCAGGTCGGCACCGACGAGGAGAAGGTCGACAGGTAGGCGCCCATATTGGCCAGCGTGTCGGTGCGCAGCCCGATGAAATTGTTCTCGGCATCGAGCGCCAGCTCGATCTTCGTCACGTGATCGCGGCCATGGGCGTCGGACATGAAGGCCTCGGAGCGGGTCGAGGTCCACTTGACTGGCCGGTTGATCTGGCGCGCCGCGAAGGTGCAGAACGCCTCCTCGGCATAGTGAAAGATCTTGGTGCCGAAACCGCCCCCCACATCGGGCGCCACCACGCGCAGCTTGTGCTCGGGGATGCCCAGCACGAAGGCCCCCATCAGCAGCCGGATCACATGCGGGTTCTGGCTGGTGGTGTAGAGCGTGCTCTCGTCATTGGCGCGGCTGTAATCGCCCAGGGCGACGCGCGGCTCCATCGGGTTGGCCACGAGCCGGTTGTTCACCAGCTCCAACGTGGTGACATGCGCCGCCTTCTCGAAGGCCGCGTCCACATCGGCCTGGTCCGAGCCGAACTGCCAGTCGTAGCAGAGATTGTCGGACAAATCGTCATGCACCTTGGGGGCGCCCTCGGCCAAGGCGGCCTTCATGTTCACCGCCGCGGGCAGTTCCTCGATATCCACCTCGATGGCCTCGGCGGCATTGCGCGCCTCCTCGAGGCTCTCGGCCACGACGGCGGCGATCGGGTCGCCCACATGGCGCACCTTGCCCTGCGCCAGCACCGGGTGAGCGGGCTCCTTCATCGGCTCGCCATGCTTGTCGGTCACCTGCCAGCCGCAGGGCAGCCCGCCGATGCCGTCGAAATCGGCCCCGGTGAAGATGCGCACCACGCCCGGCATGGCGCTGGCCACCTCGGTGTTCACGCTGTTGATCCTGCCATGCGCCACGTCGGAGCGCAGGAAATGCACGTAGGTCTGCCCGTAGACGTTGATGTCATCCGTGTACTGACCGGCCCCGGTCAGGAAGCGCACGTCCTCGCGCCGCTTCGGGCTTGCGCCGATGCCATGATCCTTCGGCATGTCTTTCTCCTCCCTGCAGGTCGGGCTGCGCCGCCTGCCCTCGTCATTGCAGGGCCGGACCATACCGGCCCCGTCTTCGAGACATCCGGCCCGGCCTGCCGCCCTCTCCCGCGGCGGGCCGGCCGGTCAGTGGGGCGGCGCTACTCTGCCGCGATGGCCGAGACGTCCTGGCCG
This sequence comes from Pseudoponticoccus marisrubri, assembly GCF_001482405.1. GTDB lineage: Bacteria > Pseudomonadota > Alphaproteobacteria > Rhodobacterales > Rhodobacteraceae > Pseudoponticoccus > Pseudoponticoccus marisrubri. The sequence continues at coordinate 383,405 of NZ_LPXO01000003.1, read as the reverse complement.
CTGGCCGCCATGATCGCCTTGACGATGTTGTGATAGCCGGTGCAGCGGCAGATATTGCCCTCGAGATAGTCGCGGATCTCGTGCTCGGTCGGCCTGGGGTTGTCGCGCAGGAGCGCCGCGGCGGTCATCACCATGCCCGGCGTGCAGAAGCCGCATTGCAGCCCGTGATGGTCCTGGAAGGCCTGCTGGATCACGTTCAGCGAGCCGTCGGCATTGGCCATGCCCTCGATCGTGGTGACCTCGGCCCCCTCGGCCTCGGCGGCGAACATGGTGCAGGCCTTCACGTCCGCCCCGTTCACATGGATCACGCAGGCGCCGCACTGGCTGGTGTCGCAGCCCACATGGGTGCCGGTCAGGCGCAGCTCCTCGCGCAGGAACTCGGTCATCAGCGTGTTGCCCCTGACCGACCGGGTGACGGGCTTGCCGTTCACCGTCATCGTCACGTCTGTCATCATTTCCCTCCTTGAAATCCTGTCAGGCCGGGCCCGCATGGTGGCGGGCCGGCCGGGTGTCCTGTTCGGCCGGGCTCAGCCCGAGACCATGCGCTTGAACCAGCCCTTCTTGTGGCCGTCGCCGCTCTCGACCTCCGGAGCCTCCTCTGGGTCCGAGGGCCCCTCGATCGCGTCCTGGAAGTTCTGGAAGAACTGGTCGGCCATCTTCTTGGCGAAGCCGTCGATGATGCGGCTGCCCAGCTGCGCCAGCTTGCCACCCACCTTGGCCTCGACCTCGTAGGACAAGAGCGTGCCCTCCTCGACCTCGGTCAGGGTCACGTCGGCGCCGCCCTTGGCGAAGCCGGCAGCCCCGCCCTTGCCCTCACCCGACAGTCGCAGCTTTTCGGGCTTGTCCATCTCGGAAAGCGTGACATGGCCCTTGAAGGTGGCCTTCACCGGGCCGACCTTCTGCACCACCACGGCATCGAACCCGTCCTCGGGCGTGCCGGTCAACTCGGTGCAGCCCGGCACGCAGGCCTTGAGCACCTCGGGATCGAGGATGGCCTGCCAGACCATGTCGCGCGGGGCCTGGATGGTACGGGAATCGCTCATCTGCATGGGTCATGTCCTCACTTTCGGCGCCAGACTAGGCGCAGGGCCCGCGCAGGGCAAACCGGTGGAGCCCCGCGACATGCCAGGGGCTGACAGCCGACACCCCTGCCCCGCGGTCCGGGCCGGGGGCGCGCAAGAATTTTCGAAAATTCTTGCAAATTTCTTCGAAGAAATTTGTCCGCCAGGTCACGACCGCGCTCCTCCACTCGACCCTCAGTCTGCCGAGAAAACGCGGCGCGTCAAGGCCTTGTCACGGGGCGGCACGACCGGGCCGGCGCGACGGTCCAAGCCGCTTCGAAGCGGCTTGGGCGCTTTTGGTGCCGGTCAGCCCAGCGCGTAGCCGGCGCCGCGCACGGTGCGCAGCGGATCGGTGCCGCCATGCTGGCAGAGCGCCTTGCGCAGCCGGCCGATATGGACATCCACGGTGCGCGTGTCGACATAGATGTCGCGCCCCCAGACCCGGTCGAGCAGCTGTTCGCGCGACCAGACGCGGCCGGGCTTTTCCATGAAGGTGGTCAGCAGGCGGAACTCGGTCGGGCCCAGTTTCAGCGCGCTGCCCGCGCGGGTCACGCGGTGGGTCTCGCTGTCCAGCACGATGTCCTCGTATTCCAGTCGCAGCCCTGCCGCGGCCGGGCGCGCGCGGCGCAGCTGCGCGCGCACCCGGGCCATCAGCTCGACCACCGAGTAGGGCTTGACCACGTAGTCATCGGCGCCGGTCTCCAGCCCGCGCACGCGGTCCACCTCTTCCGAGCGGGCCGAGAGCATGATGATGGGCACGTTGCGTGTCTCGGGCCGGGTCTTGATCTGCCGGCAGACCTCGATCCCCGAGACATTGGGCAGCATCCAGTCCAGCACGATGATGTCGGGGTTTTCCTCGTCGATGAGAACCAACGCCTCCTCGCCGTTCTCGGCGCGGGCGACGCGGAATCCCTCGGCCTCGAGATTGTAGCTCAGGACCTCGCGTTGCGCGGCCTCGTCCTCGACCACGAGCACCGTGGGCTGGTCTGCGGGCATCGTGTCACTCTCCGTCCTGGTCGAGCTCGGGGCTCAGCCGTGCATCCGAGGAGGTGCGATCCTCCTTGACGCGGGCCTCCTCCGGCTTGCGCCCGGAGGTCAGGAAGACCACCTGCTCGGAGATCGCGGTGACGTGGTCGCCCATGCGCTCGATGTTCTTGGCGATGAAATGCAGGTGCATGCAGGCGGTGATGTTGCGCGGATCCTCGAGCATGAAGGTCAGGAACTCGCGGAACAGCGTGTTGTACATCTGGTCCACGTCGCGGTCGCGCTCGATCACGTCGAGGGCCAGCGCCTCGTCGCGCTGGATATAGGCGTCGAGCGCGTCCGAGAGCATCAGCTCGACCTCGCGCGCCATGCGGCGCAGCGAGGCGGCCGTGCTGCCGATGGGCTGCATCTGGATCAGCACGCCGGTGCGCTTGGCGATGTTCTTGCTGAGATCGCCGATGCGTTCGAGGTTCGATGACATGCGCATGACCGACAGCACCACGCGCAGGTCGGTCGCGGTCGGCGCGCGCAGCGCGATGACGCGGGCGGCCTCCTCGTTCAGCGCCTCCTCCAGCGCGTCGATGGCCGCGTCCCCGCGGCGCACCTTCTGGGCCAGTTCCTCGTCGCGGGTCTCGAGCGAGGTGGCGGCCTGCATGATGGCGACCTCGGCCAGCCCGCCCATCTTCATGATCTGGGCCTGGATGCCTTCGAGGTCGCGGTCGAAGGCACTTGCGATGTGGTTGGTGAGTTCGTCGCTCATGTCAGCCGATCCGTCCGGTGATGTAGCTTTCGGTGCGGGTGTCCTCGGGATTGGTGAAGATCTTGCCGGTCTCGCCGTATTCCACCAGATGGCCGAGGTGGAAGAAGGCGGTCTTCTGGCTGACCCGGGCGGCCTGCTGCATGGAGTGCGTGACGATCACGACCGAGTAGTTCTGCTTGAGCTCGTCGATCAGCTCTTCGACCTGCGCGGTGGCGATCGGGTCGAGCGCCGAGCAGGGCTCGTCCATCAGCAACACCTCGGGTTCGGTGGCCACGGCGCGGGCGATGCACAGGCGCTGCTGCTGGCCGCCGGACAGGCCGGTGCCGGGCGCGTGCAGCCGGTCCTTGACCTCGTCCCAGATGGCGCCGCGGCGCAGCGCCTTCTCGACGATCTCGTCGAGATCGGCCTTGTTCTTGGCCAGCCCGTGGATCTTGGGCCCGTAGGCGATGTTGTCGTAGATCGACTTGGGGAACGGGTTGGGCTTCTGGAAGACCATGCCCACCTTGGCGCGCAGCTGGACCGGGTCGACGCGCTTGTCGTAGATGTCCTCGCCGTCGATCTGGATGTCGCCCTCGACGCGGCAGATGTCGATCGTGTCGTTCATCCGGTTGATGCAGCGCAGGAAGGTGGACTTGCCGCAGCCCGACGGGCCGATGAAGGCGGTCACGGTCTTGTCCTCGATGTCGACATCCACGTCCTTGATGGCATGGGTGTCGCCGTAATAGACCTGCACCTTGCGTGCGGCGATCTTGATGTCGTTCTGTGTCACGTGCAATTCCGTATTCGGTGCGTCGTACATGGGTGAGTTCCTCTCAGGCGCGGGTATAGGCCGGATGGGGGTCGGCTTACCAGCGACGCTCGAACCGGCGACGCAGGATGATGGCGATGATGTTCATGGTCAGCAGGAAGAGCAGCAGGATGATGATCCCGCCCCAGGCCTTCTCGTAGAAGCTGACATCGGCGCGCGCGGCCCAGGTGTAGATCTGCGCCGGCATGGCCGAGTTGGCCTCGGTGAAGCCGCCGACGAACCCGTCGGGATAGCCGCGGGCGACGAAGCCCACCATGCCGATCAGCAGGAGCGGCGCGGTCTCGCCCAGTGCCTGGGCCAGGCCGATGATCGTGCCGGTCAGGATGCCCGGCATGGCCAGCGGCAGCACGTGGTGGAACACGGCCTGCATCTTGGACGCGCCCACCCCCAGCGCCGCGTCGCGGATCGAGGGCGGCACGGATTTCAGCGAGGCGCGGGTCGAGATGATGATCGTGGGCAGCGTCATCAGCGTCAGCACCAGACCGCCGACCAGCGGCGCCGATTGCGGCAGGTGCATGAACTGGATGAACACGGCCAGGCCCAGGATGCCGAAGACGATCGAGGGCACCGCGGCCAGGTTCGAGATGTTCACCTCGATCAGGTCGGTGAAGCGGTTCTGCGGCGCGAATTCCTCGAGATAGATCGAGGCGGCCACGCCGATGGGCAGCGACAGGACCAGCACCACGATCATCATGAAGAACGAGCCCACGACCGAGGCGCCGATGCCCGCGCCGCCGGGGTTGTCCACGCCGGAATCGGCGCCGGTGATGAAGTTCCAGTTGAAGCTCTGGGTGATGATGCCGGCATCGCGCAGCACGTCGACGAGATCGAGATCCGTTGCCATCAGGAAGCGGCTGTCCTCCAGCCCGTCACGCGTCACGCGGCCGTTCATGTAGCCATCGACCCGCGACGAGGCGGACATGGTGAAGCTTACCGGCTCGCCCAGCTTGTCCTCGTTCGCGCGGTAGAATTCGCGCAGGTTGCCGCCCACCTTGCCGAGGATGCGTTCGATCGCGTCCTCGTCGAAGGCCACCTCGACACCGTCCTCCACCAGCTGCTCGCGCAGCCCGGCGATGAAGAAATCGGTATAGGCGGCGGTCTTGAACAGCGTGCCCTCGGCCTCCTGGTACTGTTCTTCGGTCAGCACGAATTCCAGGTCGACCGTGGTCTCGGTGAAGGCCGGCAGGCCGTTGCGCACGATAGAGACGGCCAGCACCACCAGGAAGAACAGGCCGACCAGGATGGCCGCCAGGCCATAGGCCTTGAACCGGGCCTCGGCGGCGTTGCGCTTTTTCGTGCGTGCGTCGATCGTGTGGATCGAGCTTTTCCGCGACGGAGCGGCCGCGCCGCCCTGCATGCTTGCGTCGGTCATTCGTACTGCTCCCGGTATTTGCGCACGATGTAGAGGGCGAAGACGTTCAGCCCCAGCGTGATGACGAAGAGGGTCATGCCCAGGGCAAAGGCGACCAGCGCCTCGGGCGAGGCGAAATCGGCATCGCCGGTCAGCTGGCTGACGATCTTGGCGGTGACGGTGGTCATCGCCTCGAACGGGTTGAGGCTGAGCCGTGCCGCGGCCCCTGCCCCCAGCACCACGATCATGGTCTCGCCGATGGCGCGGCTGGCGGCCAGCAGGATCGCGCCCACGATCCCCGGCAGCGCGGCGGGCAGCACGACCTGCTTGATGGTCTCGGACTTGGTGGCGCCCAGCCCGTAGGAGCCGTCACGCATGGCCTGCGGCACGGCGTTGATGATGTCGTCGGACAGCGAGCTGACGAAGGGGATCAGCATGATGCCCATCACGATGCCCGCGGTCATCACCGCGGTGCCCGCCTGCATCCAGCCAAGCCCCTCGCGGCCGAAGACCGAGAGCAGCAGCGGGCCGACCGTCAGCAGCGCGAAAAGGCCGTAGACGATGGTGGGGATGCCGGCCAGCACCTCGAGCATCGGCTTGGCGATGCCGCGCACCCGGCGCGAGGCGTATTCCGACAGGTAGATCGCCGCAAAAAGCCCGATCGGCACCGCCACCAGCAGCGCCACGATCGAGATGTAGAACGTCCCCCAGAGCAGCGGGATCACGCCCAGCTCGGACGAGCCGCCGCGCCCCGAGAAGGACGGCGCCCATTCCAGCCCGAAGAAGAAATCCGAGGCCGGGTAGAGGCGGAAGAACTCGATCGTGTTGAAGACCAGCGACAGCACGATGCCGATCGTGGTCAGGATCGCGATCGAGGCGGCCGCGATCAGCAGCGCGCGCACCCCGGCCTCGACCACGTTGCGGGCGCGGAAGGCGGCCTGGCTTTCACGCAGGCCCCAGAGCAGGCCTGCCAGCGACAGCACGATCACCGCGCCGCTCATCAGCAGGCTGCCCGTGGCGTTCATTACGCGGTAATCCTGCGCGGCGCGCAGGATCGGTTGCGTGACCTCGGAGGTCACGATCTGCCCGGCATCCTGCAGGCGCTGGGTGATGTCGCCCAGATCGGCCCGGGCGCTGCGCGCGAACGCCTCGGTCATCTCGCCCGCGGCCACCAGCGCGTCGAGCCCTTCTGCGGTGCGGCGCACCTCGGACATCACCAGGCCCAGGTTCGCCCCGTCACTGATGGCGCTGTCGGGGATCGCGCCCGAGATCACGGTGTTGATGTAGAGCGGCTGGACCAGCAGCCAGACCAGCATCAGCAGAAAGGCGGGCACGGCCGCCTTCATCGCGACATTGGTGCCGTAATAGGATGGCAGCGAATGCAGGTCGCGGCTGTCGCCACCGGCGCTCTGAAGGGCACGCGACCGGCCCAGCACGTAGCCGACCGCCGCGATCGCCAGCACGATCAGGAATAGCCAGAGTAAAGGCATGTGCCCCCCGTCAGTCTTGGTTGTGGAAAGGTCCTAAAAGGAAAAGGGGGCGGCGGAATATGCCGCCCCCGTGGCATTCGGGCCAGGGGCCTGACTTACATGCCTTCGCCCATGGTCTCTTCGTTGGCCACGGCGGCCTGAGTCTCGGCCAGCTCGGGGTCGGCGACGAGGCCGTAGTTGGACAGCGGGCCGTTCGGGCCGGCGATCTCGTCGGCGACGAAGAACTGGGCGTATTCCTTCAGGCCGGGGATCACGCCGATATGCGCCTTCTTGACGTAGAAGAACAGCGGGCGCGACACCGGGTATTCGCCGGTCGAGATGGTCTCGGTGTTCGGCGTCACGCCGGACATGGTGGCGACCTTCAGCTTGTCGGTGTTGTTCTCGTAGAACGCCAGGCCGAACACGCCGATGCCGTTCGTGTTGGCGTCGATGCGCGCCAGGGTCTCGGTGTAGTCGCCGTCGATGTCGACCGACTTGCCGTCGGTGCGCACGTCGAGGCAGGCATCCTCGGCGTCGTCCTCGGACATGCCGGCTTCCATCATGGCTTCCATGGCGCCGGTCGATTCGCAGCCTTCCAGCAGGACCTTGTCCTCGAAGACTTCACGCGTGCCGTGCTTGGTGCCGGGGATGAACATGGCGATTTCCACGTCCGGCAGGTCGCTGTTGAACTCGGCCCAGCTGTTGTAGGCGTTGTCCTGCAGTTCACCGTCGACCAGAACCTGGTTGCCGATGGCGTTGTAGATGTCGGCCGGCTCGAAGGCGGTGAAGGCCGGGCCGTCCTGCTGGCTGGCGAAGACGATGCCGTCATAGCCGATGCGGACCTCGATGATGTCGGTCACGCCGTTCTCGGCACAGGCTTCGACCTCGGAGGAGCGGATGGCGCGCGAGGCGTTGGCTACGTCGATGGTGTTCTCGCCCACGCCTTCGCAGAAGCGCTTGAGGCCGGCCGAGGAGCCGCCCGACTCGACGACGGGCGTCGGGAAGTCGGTGTTCTCGCCGAAAGCTTCCGCCACGATCGAGGCGTAGGGCAGAACGGTCGAGGACCCGGCGACCTGCACGTTGTCACGTGCGGCGGCGGCGGTGGCCGAAACGGCTGCGATCGCCAGAGCGGAGGCGGTCAGTTTCACGGTCATAGGTTGCTCCCTGATTCAGAGGATAGGATCATCCCCGTGATGATCTCGAGCGCCCACTAGCAGGCCTGCGACAATGGTTTTGTGACAGGTATGTAACGGTTTTATGAAGCTGCGCGGATCATTGCCGTTTGCGCCACCATTGACGGGACCGGCTCGCCACATACGTGCGAGGACGCTCGCGCATCGCGTGCATGACGCTGGGTAAGGTGCTGGAATGTATCGGGAAATCGGCGCAGCGGTCGATCTGACCACGGGGGCCCGAGTCGCGACCGGATTCGCGTGCCCCGCCGGCGCGCGGCGCGCGACTCAGCTGCTTGGCAGCAGCAGGGTGACACACATGCCGTGGCCGATCTCGCTTTCGATCCGCATGCGGCCGCGATGGCGGTTCACGATATGCTTGACGATGGCCAGCCCCAGACCGGTGCCGCCCATCTCGCGCGAGCGGTGGTCGTCGACGCGGTAGAAGCGCTCGGTCAGGCGCGGGATGTGGATCGGGTCGATTCCCGGCCCGGTGTCGCGCACGCTGGCCACCACGCCCGATGCGCGCAGCCGCGGCTGGAACTCGGGCGCGCTCAGCGACACGGTGATCCGCGCGCCCGCCCCGGAATACTTGATCGCGTTCTCGACAAGGTTGGTGAAGACCTGCCGCAGCTGGTCGGCATCGCCCGGCACGCTGACCCGGCCCTCGGGCAGCTCGGTCACGATCTCCGAGCCCGCCTCGGCGGCCAGCGGAGCCACCCCGTGCACGGTGTCGCGCAGCAGCGCGGCCAGATCCAGCCGGTCGGTCGGGCGCACCCGCTCCTCGGCCTCGACCCGCGACAGCGACAGAAGGTCCGCGACCAGCCGGTTCATCCGGTGCGCCTCCTGCTCCATCACGTCGAGAAAGCGCGCCTGCCCGACGGGATCGTTGCGCGCCGGGCCCTTGAGCGTCTCGATGAAGCCGATCAGCGCGGTCAGCGGCGTGCGCAGCTCGTGGCTGACATTGGCGACGAAATCGCGCCGGATCTGGCCCGAGCGCGCCACGTGGGTGGTGTCCTCGAAACAGACCAGCGCCGCGGGGCCGCTGTCCAGCGTGACCGGCCCTGCGGTGACGCGGAAGGTGGTATCCTGCCGCCCGTCATTGGTCAGGTAGGTGGTGCTGCGGCTGGCGCGGTCGCGCAGGCAGCTTTCGATCGTGTCCAGCAACGAAGGCTGGCGCAGCGCCGTGATGAAGTGGCGCCCGCCGATATTGGGGCCCAGCAGCGTCCGGGCGGCCGCGTTGGCCGCCTCGATGCGCTCGTCATGCCGGATCACCACCGCGGGCATCGGGATCGCCTCGACCATCTCCGCGGTGACGGCCGTCATCTCAGCGCTCGCTGCGGGCCGCGTCCAGCCCGTCCTCGAAGGTGCCGATCAGCGCATCGGGATCCTCGAGCCCGACGGAGACGCGGAAGAACCCCTCGGTGATGCCGATCTTCTCGCGCGCGGCGGGCGTCAGCGCCCGGTGCGAGGAGGAGGCCGGGTGCGACAGCGTGGTGCCCACGTCACCCAGCGTGGGCGCAAAGGCGATGCCTTCGGCCGCCTTGGCAAAGGCGTCGGCCGCGTCGCGCCCGCCCTCGATCTCGAAGCTGACCATGTTGCAGCCCTGCCCGTGCAGCAGCGACTGCGCGCGGGCGGCCTCGGGGTGGTCGGGGCGCGTGGGATAGAGCACGCGGGTCACGCCTGCCTGCTCCGACAGCCAGGATGCCAGGCGCTGGGCATTGTCCTGCGCGCGCGCATAGCGCAGATCGAAGGTGGCCAGCCCACGCTCGGCCAGCCAGCAGTCGAAGGGGCTGGCCGTCATGCCGGTGGTCACGGCAAAGACGCGCATTTGCTGGGCCAGCTCGGGGTCCTTGGCGGCCACCCAGCCCAGCGTGGTGTCGGAATGCCCCGACAGCAGCTTGGTCACCGAGTGCAGCACGATGTCGGCGCCATGCTCGGCCGGGCGGATCGCGGCCGGCGTGGTAAAGGTGTTGTCCACCACCAGCAGCACGCCGCGCGCGGCACAGAGCGCCGCGATCCCGTCCAGATCGGCGATGCGCAGGGTCGGGTTCGACACGACCTCGATCAGCACCAGCCGGGTCTCGGGGCGCAGCGCAGCGGCGACCGCGTCGACGTCGGTGACATCGGCCAGCGTCGTCTCGATGCCCAGCCGCGGCAGGTCCTCGGCCATCATGCGCAGGCTGCGCCCGTAGAGCTGATCGGCGCCCACCACGTGGTCACCCGCGCGGCACAGGCCCAAAAGCACCGCGGCCACCGCCGCCATGCCCGAGCCGGTCACGATGCCGCCCTGCATCCCCTCCATCGCGTCGATCCGCTCGGCCAGCATGTCGGCATTGGGATGGCCCTCGCGGGCATAGGTGAAGCCCTGCGTCCGGCCCTCGTACTGGGCGTCCAGCGCCGAGGGGCTCTCGGAGGCATAGACCACCGAGGGCATGATCGGCGACACGACCGGGGCCGATACCCCGGTGCGGATGGGAAAGGGTCGTTGCAGGCTTTTCTTCATGGCGACTGCTCCTCGCTTCTTGTTGGTCGAAATCGCGTCGGGCCCGGGGCCCGTCTATGGTCGGGAAGTGTCGGGCGCAGGGCCCGTCATGGGGGGGATCGGTGCCGGGCTTGGCGGCCCGTCATCAGCCGATCGGCGCCGCGCCCGGTTGAGACCTATCTAGAGCGCCTCCAGCGTACGGGCGAACAGCGCCGCCTTTTCCTGGTAGTGCAGCGCGGACTGGCGCAGCCCTTCGATGGCCTCGGCATCCAGCTGGCGGATGATCTTGCCCGGCATGCCCATCACCAGCGAGCCGTCGGGGATCTCCTTGCCCTCGGCCACCAGCGCACCGGCGCCGATCAGGCAGTTCTCGCCGATCTTCGCACCGTTCAGGATCGTGGCACCCATGCCCACCAGCGAGTTCGCCCCGATGGTGCAGCCATGCAGCATCGCCTTGTGACCGATCGTGCAGCCCGGCCCGATCACCAGCGGATAGCCCATGTCGGTATGGCAGACCACGTTCTCCTGCACGTTGGCGCCGCCGCCGACGCGGATCTCCTCGTTGTCGCCGCGCATGGTGCAGCCGAACCAGACGCTGGAGGAATCCTCCAGCACCACCTTGCCGATCAGGTTGGCATCCGGTGCCACCCAGGCGCTTTCGGCGATCCGCGGCGCGACGCCGTCCAGGGCATACAGGGTCATGAGAGCTCCTCGAATTCGGTTTGCAGCCGGCGCACATGGTCGACCAGCCCGGGTTGTTGCAGCCGGCGCAGCCGGGTGGCCGAGACGATTGTCTGAAGCTCCGCGAAGGTCTTGTCCAGATCGTCATTGACCAGCACGTAATCGTAGCTGCCCCAGTGGCTGATCTCGTCCCAGCTTTTCTGCATCCGCTTGGCGATCACCTCGGGCGCGTCCTGCCCGCGGCTGATCAGCCGGCGGCGCAGCTCGGCGATCGAGGGGGGCAGGATGAAGATCGACAGCGTGTGCGGCCCCAGCGCCGAGTTCACGATCTGCTGCGCGCCCTGCCAGTCGATGTCGAACAGCACGTCGCGCCCCTCCGAGATCGCCGCCTCGACCGGCGCGCGCGGCGAGCCGTAGAAATTGCCGAAGACATGCGCGTGCTCCAGCATGCCGCTCTGCGACACCTCGCGGCGGAAGGTTTCGGTGCTGAGAAAGTGGTAATGCGTGCCGTCCACCTCGCCCGGGCGCGGCGCGCGCGTCGTGGCCGAGACCGAGAAGCTGAGCGTCGGGTCCCAGTCCAGCAGCCGCCGCGACAGGGTCGACTTGCCGGCCCCCGAGGGCGAGGAGAGGATGATCAGCAGGCCGCGCCGGATCATTGCCATGGGTCTGTCTCCGTTCTGCGGCGCATGCCGGGCTCACTCCACATTCTGGACCTGCTCGCGCATCTGGTCGATCACCGTCTTCAGCGTCAGCCCGGTCTGGGTCAGCCCGGCATCGCCGGATTTCGAGCAGAGGGTGTTCGCCTCCCGGTTGAATTCCTGCATCAGGAAATCGAGCTTGCGCCCCACCGGCCCGTCGCTTTGCAGCAGGGTCCGCGCGGCCTCCACATGGGCGCGCAGGCGGTCGATCTCTTCGGTGACGTCGGATTTGACCGCGATCAGCGCCAGTTCCTGCGCGACGCGGGTCGGATCGGCCCCCTCGGCGCCCTCCATCACCCGGGCCAGCTGCGCGCGCAGCCGCTCGGCCTGCTGCGGGGCGCGGGCCCGCGCGGCGGCCTCGGCCGCGTCGACCATCGCCGCGATCTCGTCCAGCTGGCGCGCCAGCACGGCCGTCAGAGCGGCGCCCTCGCTGCGGCGCATCTCGGTGAAGGCGGCCAGCACGCTGTCGAAATCGGCCAGCAGCGCGGCGCGCAGCGCCGCCATGTCGGTCTCGGCCGGCTCGGCGCTCAGCACGCCCCGCTGGCCGACGATCTCGGCCGCGGTCGAGGGCGCCAGCGACAGGCCGAGCGCCATGGCCTCGGCCTCGATCTCGGTCATGGCAGCCAGGATCGCGCCCATCTGCGCCCGGTCGAGATGCAGCCCGCCCGTCTCGCCCGCGGGCGCGATGCGCAGCGCGATCTGGATATTGCCGCGCCCCAGCACCTTCTGCGCGGCGGCGCGCACGGCCGGGTCCAGCCCCTCGATCCAGTCGGGCAGGCGCAGGCGCAGGTCGAGCCCCTTGCCGTTCACGCCGCGCAGCTCCCAGGTCCAGGCGTGACCTGCCCCCTCGCCCTGCCCGCTGGCGAAGCCCGTCATAGATTGCCGCATGCACACACTCCCGTTTCCCGGCCGGAGGTACCGGCTTGCCGGGGCCATGGCAAGCCGATGCCGGCGGCGCCCGGGCCGCGCCGGCGTTAACCCTTCGGTTACATTTGTGGCGATAACCGGGATGATTTCTGTTAGTAACAATTTAGCAATAAAGTTTAAGCAGCCTGTCTCGGAAGGGGCCCGATCAGCTGCCAACCGGAAGGAACGGACATGTCGGGCAAGGGTGACAGGGATGACCACGTGGTGTCGATGATGGATCGCGAACGGGCACGGCGCGAGGCGCCGCTGAGACAGGTCGAGGCCTATTGGCACGGGCTTTGCGCCGAGGGACAGGTGCCGGCCCGCAGCGCGGTCGACCCGCGCGGCATCGAGGATGCGCTGGAGAACGCCTTCCTGCTGGAACGGATCGCGCCCTCGATGGCCAAGATCCGTGTCGCGGGCAGCCACCTGTCGGACCTGATGGGGATGAACGTGGCGGGCATGCCGCTGGCCAGCCTGATCGTCCCGGCCGAGCGCACGCGCTTCGGGCAGGCGGTCACGCATCTCTTTGCCGACCCGGCGATCCTGCGGCTGGAGCTGCGCGCCGAGGGCGGCTTCGGCAAACCGGGGCTGGAGGCGACGATGCTGCTGATGCCGCTGGCCTCGGATTTCGGCGACCTGTCCCGGGGCCTCGGCGCGCTGGTCAGCCATGGCCGCATCGGGCGCGCGCCGCGCCGCTTCGTGATCCACGATGTCGAGATCACGCCCGCGCTGCGCCCCGGCGTGCTGGCCGCGCCGCCCGTGTCGGCCCCCGCGCCGCGCGCCACGGGCTTTGCCGAGGGGCAGGCGCCGTTCCGACGTCGCGCACGTCCCGACACGCCGACCCGGCGGCACCTGCGGCTGGTCGTGTCGAACGACGATTGAGACAATGCGACGGATCTTGCGGTGAGGAACCGGCCCGGCGTTAACACATCGGGTCGTTGATCCGTCTACCCTTCTCCGGCAGAGACGACCGGAGGATCCCCCGATGCACGATTTGCACGCCCTCGGGCTGCTGGATGGCCGCCCGGATGCGGCCTTCGACAGCCTGACACGGCTGGCCGCGACGCAATGCGCGGCGCCCGGCGCGCTGGTCTCGTTCCACGACGCCGCGACCGCCCGGCACGTGATCAAGAGCCTGTATGCGCCTGAACGGTCTGCCGCCGGGGCTCTTGCCAGCTACACAGATGCGCGGCTCTGGCCGCGTCTGGCGCGACAAGACGGGCTGGTGGCGATCGTCGAGGAGGTTTCGCCGGCCGATGGGCTGGCCGCTCTCGGCGCCGTCACCTGCCTCGGCGGGGCCGTGGAGCTGCCCGATGGCACGCCCATCGGCAGCTTCTGCGTCTGGCATGATGCGCCGCGCCGGTGGACCGAGACGGAGCGCGACCTGATCAGGGCGCTGGCCCGCTGCGCCTCGGAGATCCTGCGCCGCATGCTGGCCGAGCAGGACAGCGCCGATTTGCGCGCCGCGCAGGCGCGGTCCCGGGCAGAGCTGCACCGCTTTGCCCATGCCGCCGCACATGACCTGCGCAGCCCGCTGCGCGCCATCGCTAATGCGGCGGTCTGGCTGTCCGAGGATCTGGAGCCCGTGCTCTGCGACGAGACCCGCGCGCATATCGACCAGATGCTGAGCCGCACGGCGCGCCTGCACCGCCTTGTCGACGACCTGCTGGCCTGTTGCTGCCTCGATACCGGGGCCGAGGCGCCAGGGCGGATCACCGGGCAGGAAATGCTGGCCGCGCTGCGTGCGCAGACAGGCCCGCGACCCGGCCTGTCGCTGCACGCCGATGCCGCCTTCAAGGCGGCCGCGCTGCCGTCAGGGCCCTTGACGGAGGTGCTGCGCCGGCTAGTGGACAACGCGCTGACCTTTCACGACCGCGATGTCGGAACCGTTGGGCTGGCGCTGGACGACAGGGGCGAGGCCTGGCAGATCACCGTGCGCGATGACGGGCCGGGCATCGCCCCACGCCATCAGACACGCGTCTTCGACCCGTTTGCGCGGTTGTTCAGCCAGGACGCGGTGCCGGGCTCGGGGCTGGGTCTGACGATGGTGGAGCGGCAGGTGCGGCTGACCGGCGGGCAGGTCTGGCTGCATTCGGAGGGGCGCGGCACGGCGGTGCATGTCACCTGGCCGAAACCCGCAAACATGCGACAGGCCAAGGCGGACAGGCCGAGCAGCACGGCCCACGCCCAAGGCTGAGCCATGAAAGCACGCCCCGGCAGCGTCAGGCCGCCGGGGCGCAAAAGTTCACGCAGTCGCGACCTCGGCCGCCTTCTGGCGGCGCGCCGTCAGCTCCTCGGCGACGAGGAAGGCCAGCTCCAGCGATTGCGACGCGTTCAGGCGCGGGTCGCAGGCGGTGTGGTAGCGGTCCGACAGGTTCTCGTCGGTGACATCGCGCACGCCGCCGGTGCATTCGGTCACGTCCAGCCCGGTCATCTCGAAATGCACGCCGCCGGGGATCGTGCCCTCGGCCTCGTGCACGGCGAAGAACTCGCGCACCTCGCGCAGCACGCTGTCGAAGGGCCGGGTCTTGTAGCCCGAGGCCGACTTGATCGTGTTGCCATGCATCGGGTCGCAGACCCAGGTCACGGTGGCGCCCTCTTCCTGCACTGCCTTGATCAGGCGCGGCAGATGCTCGGCCACCTTGCCGGCCCCGAAGCGCGCGATCAGGGTCAGCTTGCCGGCCTCGTTCTCGGGGTTCAGCTTGGACATCAGGACCTTGAGATCCTCGGCCGTGGTGGTGGGGCCGCATTTCAGCCCGACCGGGTTCAGCACGCCGCGGGCGAACTCCACATGCGCGCCGTCAGGCTGCCGCGTGCGGTCGCCGATCCAGATCATGTGGCCCGAGCCGGCCAGCCACTTGCCCGAGGTCGAATCGCGGCGGCAGAGCGCCTCTTCGTATTCCAGCAGCAGCGCCTCGTGGCTGGTGTAGAACTCGACCGTCTGCAGCGTATGGGCCTGGTCGTTTGAGACGCCCGCGGCGCGGATGAAGTCCAGCGTGTCCGAAATCCGGCCCGCCATCTCGCGATACTTGGCGGCCTCGTCAGCCTCGGTGAAGCCCAGCGTCCAGGCGTGGACCTGGTGCACGTCGGCATAACCCCCGGTCGAGAAGGCGCGCAGCAGGTTCAGCGTGGCCGCCGCCTGCGTGTAGGCCTGCAGCATCTTGCGCGGGTCGGGGATGCGCGCCTCGGGCGAGAAATCGAGCTCGTTGATGATGTCGCCGCGATAGCTGGGCAGCTCGACGCCATCCTTGACCTCGGTCGGCGCGCTGCGCGGCTTGGCGAACTGGCCGGCCATGCGACCCACCTTCACCACCGGGACCTTGGCGCCATAGGTCAGCACCATGGCCATCTGCAGCATCACCTTGAAGGTGTCGCGGATCCCGTCGGCCGAGAACTGCTCGAAGCTTTCGGCGCAGTCGCCGCCCTGCAGCAGGAAGGCCTCGCCGCGGCCCGCGGCGCCCAGCTCGGATTTCAGCGTCCGCGCCTCGCCGGCGAAGACCAGCGGCGGATACTTGGCCAGCTGCGCCTCGACCGCGTTCAGCGCCGCCGCGTCCGTATAATCCGGCATCTGAACCCGCGGCTTGTTGCGCCAGTTCGATTTCTGCCAGTCGGTCATCTGTCTACTCCGGTCTTGCATCGGTGAGCGTTAACACCTGCGCGGTATAGCCAAGCGGGCGCCCGCAGACCAGACACGTTTTTCGCGGCATGTCTTGACGCTTTCGCGCGGATCTGCCCTGTTTCCGACCAGGCCGCCGCGAGACCCGCACCCGCCCGGCCCGCCTGCTCGCCAGAAGGACGCCGCCAGATGCTCCCAGCCGCCAAACGCCAACCCGTCGAGATCGACAACGCGCCGGCCAAGCCGCGCCGCTTCGTCTTCGTCCTGCTGGACCAGTTCACGCTGCTCTCCTTTGCCGCGGCGGTGGATTGCCTGCGGCTGGCCAACCGCATGTCGGGCAAGGCGCTGTTCGAGTGGCGTCTGATCGGCGAGGGTGGCGGGCAGACCTCCTGTTCCACGGGCACGACCTTCGTGCTGGATGGCGATCTGGATGAGCTGCACCGCGACGACACGGTCGTGCTGTGCGGCGGGGCCGAGGTGCAGGCGGCCTCGAACAAGCGGCTGCTCAGCTGGCTGCGGCGCGAGGCTCGCAAGGGCGTGACCATCGCGGGGCTGTGCACGGCGGCCTATACCATGGCCAAGGCCGGGCTGCTGGACGGCAAGCGCGCCACGATCCACTGGGAGAACCAGGACAGCTTTTCCGAGGAATTCCCCGACGTGGTGCTGACCAAGTCGGTCTTCACGCTGGACGGCAACCGGATGACCACGGCGGGCGGGACCTCGTCGATCGACCTGTTCCTGCAGGTCATCGCCGATGCCTTCGGCGAGGAGCTGGCCAGCTCGGTGGCCGACCAGCAGATCTATTCGTCCATCCGCACCGACCAGGATACCCAGCGCCTGTCGGTGCCGACCCGCATCGGCGTGCGCCACCCCAAGCTGAGCCAGGTGATCCAGATGATGGAGGCCAATATCGAGGAGCCGATCAGCCCCTCGGTCCTGGCCTCAGAGGTGGGCATGTCGACGCGGCAGCTGGAGCGGCTGTTCCGGCGCTACCTCAACCGCTCGCCCAAGCGCTACTACATGGAGCTGCGCCTGCAAAAGGCGCGCAACCTGCTGATGCAGACCGACATGAGCGTGATCAACGTCGCGCTGGCTTGCGGCTTTGCCAGCCCGTCGCATTTCTCCAAGTGCTACCGCGCACATTACGAGACGACCCCCTATCGCGAGCGCGGCGCCCACGCGACGCGCCTGTCGGTATGATCGAGACCGCCCGCCTGCGGCTGCGCCCGTTCCGGGACAGCGATCTCGAGGCGCTGCACGCGATCTTTTCCGACCCGAGGGCCATGCGGCACTGGGACCGCCCGGCCTGGGACGATCTCGACACCACGCGCCGGCTGCTGGCGGCCTATCGCTGCGACGCTCCGGAGGCGCACCTGGAATTCGCGGTGGAGCACGAGGGGGTGCTGATCGGCCGGGCGGGGATGTGGAAGCGCTACGAGATCGGATACATCCTGCGCCCCGATTTCTGGGGCCGGGGGTTTGGCCGCGAGGCGGTGGCGGCGCTGGTCGAGGCCGCCTTTGCCCGCTTTCCCGAGGCGCCGGAACTGACCGCCGAGATCGACCCGCGCAATATCGGCTCGGCGCGGCTGCTGGAGTCGCTCGGCTTCACCCGCCGCGCCCTGGTCGAACAGAATTTCGACTATGGCGGGATCGAGATCTGCGACACGGCCTATTACGCGCTGCCACGGCCCGGGGGTGCAGCGGGGTGAAAGGCCCTTCGAAGGGCCTTTCCGGACGCGATTTGCAAATCGCGTGAGAAGCGGCTTGCAAGCCGCTTGAAACAAGCCGTTTCGAAACGGCTTGCGCGCCGATCAGCCGTCTGTCGCGGGGGCCAGCCGGTAGAGCGCCCCCTGCCCGACGCTGAGGAACCACAGCGCCCCGTCCGGACCCTGCATCACGTCGCGCACGCGCTGCGTCTCGGGGCCCTCGATCCGTTCGACCTCGCGCAGGGGATCGCCCGAAAGCCGTGAAATGTAGTCGAATTTCAACGACCCCACGAAAGCATCCCCCTGCCAGTCCGGCACAACCGCGCCGGTATAGAAGGCCATGCCCGAGGGCGCGATGGAGGGATCCCAGTAATGCACCGGCTGGGCCATGCCGTCCCGCGCGGTGCCTTCGCCGATCTTGGAGCCGTCGTAATTCACCCCGTAGGAGATCACCGGCCAGCCGTAATTCACGCCGCGCTCCACCAGGTTGACCTCGTCGCCGCCGCGCGCGCCATGTTCGGCCACCCAGAGCCTGCCTTGCGGGTCCAGTGCGGCGCCTTGCGCGTTACGATGCCCGTAGGACCAGATCTCGGGCCGGGCGCCGTCCTGCCCGACAAAGGGGTTGTCCGACAGCGCGTCGCCATCGCGCGTGATCCGCAGGACGGAGCCGTTATGCATCGACAGGTCCTGTGCCTTGGGCGCGTCGCCCCGGTCACCGATCGTCACGAACAGCGTGCCGTCCCGCGCCTCGACCAGCCGGGCGCCGAAATGGAAACCGCCCCCGGTGCCGCGGGCGATCTCGAAGATCGTCCTGCCGTTCTGCAGCCGTGTGCCATCCTCGGACAGCTCGGCCCGGTAGACCGCGGTGCCGGAGCCGCGCAGGCCCTGCCGCTTGGCATAGGTGAAGAACAGCTCGCGCGACTGGTCGAAATCGCGCGGCACCATGATGTCCAGCAGACCGCCCTGCCCGTCCACGCGGATCCGCGGCAGGCCCGACAGCTCGACCGGCGCGGCGCCCGCGCCGAGCGCCAGCAGCCGCCCGCCCCGCTCGGTCACGAGGATCGTGCCGTCGGGCAGGAAATCGAACGCCCAGGGCGTGTCCAGCCCGCGCACCACCTCGGTCGCGCGCATCTCGCCGGCCGCTGTCTCGAGCGCTGCGACCTGCAACGGCATCGCCAGAAGCGCCAGCCCGGCGCAAAGCCCCAAACGGTGGTTCGTCATCGCCTTCTCCTGTCCAACACAGCCTGCTCACCTGCTGTGCATGTGGGGGCAACGTAGCGTAAGGCAAGGCGGCCACCTCTGCCCGCTCGGGTGAATGGGTCTTTTCTTTTCCGCATCTGCCGCCTACCCTCCGCTCCGGACGCAAGATCCAACAAGGGAGATTGATAATGAAAAAACTGCTACTGGCCAGCGCCGCCACCGCCCTGACCGCGGGCGCCGCCTTTGCCGCCGGCCACGCAAGCGAAGCCAAGATCGGCATCATCCTGGGCTTCACCGGGCCGATCGAATCCATCACCCCGGCCATGGCCGACAGTGCCGAGCTGGCGATCAGCGAGATCAACGAGTCCGGCAACTTCCTGGACGGCGTGATGCTGGCCCCGGCACGCGCCGACAGCACCTGCATCGACGCCTCGGCCGCGACCGCCGCCGCCGAACGCCTGGTTTCGGAAGGCGTGGTCGCCATCATGGGCGCCGACTGCTCGGGCGTGACCGGCGCGGTCCTGTCCAACGTGGCCGTGCCGAACGGTATCCCGATGGTGTCGCCCTCGGCCACCTCGCCGGCGCTTTCGACCGCCGAGGACAACGGCCTGTTCTTCCGCACCGCCCCGTCGGATGCCCGCCAAGGCGCCGTGATCGCCGAGATCCTGAACGAGAAGGGCGTCTCCGAGGTCGCGGTGACCTACACCAACAACGACTACGGCAAGGGCCTGGCCGATGCCTTCGCGCAGAGCTTCGAGGAAATGGGCGGCACCGTCACCCTCTCGGCGCCGCATGACGACGGCAAGGCGGATTACTCGGCCGAAGTCGGCGCGCTGGCCTCGGCCGGCGGCGAGGCGCTGATGGTGTTCGGCTATACCGACCAGGGCGGCAAGGGCATGATCCAGGCCTCCTACGACACCGGCGCCTTCGACATGTATGTCATGGGCGACGGCATGTATGGCGACACGCTGTTCCAGGAACAGGCCGAGGCGCTGGAAGGCTCCATCGGGACCTCGCCCTGGGCGCAGGGCGACGGCGCCGAGGCATTCGACACCGTGGCCACCGAGGCCGGCGTCGACGCGTCGAGCTCCTACACGCGCGAATCCTACGACGCCGCGGCGCTGATCGCGCTGGCGATGATGGCCGGTGGCGAGGCGAGCTCGGATGCCGTGGCCGCCAACCTGATGAGCGTGGCCAACGCACCGGGCGAGCCGATCCTGCCGGGCGAGCTGGGCAAGGCGCTGGAGATTCTGGCCGATGGCGGCGAGATCGATTATGTCGGCGCCTCGGGTGTCGAGCTGATCGGCCCGGGCGAAGCGGCCGGCAGCTACCGTCACTACATGATCAAGGACGGCGCCGCGGAAACCGTGGAATTCAAGTAATTCCCCGTCAAACCGAACAGCCCGGAACCCGGTTTCCGGGCTGTTTCAATAACTTGGACGGCGGAGTTCGACCGCCGCCACAGGGAGCGTATCCTTGATCAGGGTGGAAAATCTGCACCGGCATTTCGGTGCCTTCCGGGCCGTCGACGGCGCCAGTCTGGAGATCGCCAAGGGCTCGATCACCGGCCTGGTGGGACCGAACGGCGCGGGCAAGACGACGCTGTTCAACGTGATCGCGGGCGCGCTGGAACCGACCAGCGGCACGGTCATCATGGATGGCGAGGACATCACCGGCCTGCCCCCGCACGAGCTGTTCCACAAGGGGCTGCTGCGCACCTTCCAGATCGCGCATGAATTCAGTTCGATGACCTGCCGCGAGAACCTGATGATGGTGCCAGGCGGGCAGTCGGGCGAGCGGCTCTGGAACACCTGGGTGGGGCGCAAGCGCATCGCCGAGGAAGAGCGCGCGCTGGCCGCCAAGGCCGACGAGGTGCTTGAGTTCCTGACCATCTCGCACCTGGCCGATCACCCGGCCGGCGCGATCTCGGGCGGTCAGAAGAAGCTGCTGGAGCTTGGCCGCACCATGATGGTGGATGCCAAGATCGTGTTCCTCGACGAGGTTGGCGCCGGCGTGAACCGCACGCTGCTGAACACCATCGCCGACACGATCGTGCGGCTGAATGCCGAGCGCGGCTATACCTTCTGCGTGATCGAGCATGACATGGATTTCATCGGCCGCATCTGCGACCCGGTCATCGTCATGGCCGAGGGCAAGAAGCTGGCCGAGGGCACGCTGGACGAGATCAAGGCCAACGAGGCGGTGATCGAGGCCTATCTCGGCACCGGGCTCAAGAACAAGGAGGCGCTGGCATGACGGCGAGGACCGGACGCCTCCGGCGGGAGTATTTTCGGAAAGATGAAAGACGGGGGGCGGCATGAGCGGCAGCAACCCCTACCGGGACGACCGCGGCAACAAGGATGCCTCGATCACGCGGCGCGGCGGCGAGGGCACGGTGGACACGACCCGGCGCAGCGGGCCGATCCATCCCGACCCGGGCGGGCCCTTCCTGATCGGCGAGAACATGACCGGCGGCTACGGGCGCAACGGGCCCGACATCCTGCATGACTGCACCATTGCCGTCGACCGCGGCGAGATCGCGGTCATTGTCGGGCCCAACGGCGCCGGCAAGTCCACCGGCATGAAGGCGGTGTTCGGCATGCTGACGCTGCGCCAGGGTCACGTGAAGCTGGACGGGCAGGACATCACCGAGCTGACCCCGCAGGACCGGGTGGCCCAGGGCATGGGTTTCGTGCCGCAGACCTCGAACATCTTCACCTCGATGACGGTCGAGGAGAACCTCGAGATGGGGGCCTTCATCCGGACGGACGATTTCTCGTCCACCATGGAGCAGGTCTACGAGCTGTTCCCGATCCTGCGCGAGAAGCGGCGCCAGCCGGCGGGCGAGCTGTCCGGCGGGCAACGCCAGCAGGTCGCCGTGGGCCGCGCGCTGATGACCCAGCCCAAGGTGCTGATGCTGGACGAGCCGACCGCGGGCGTGAGCCCCATCGTCATGGACGAGCTGTTCGACCGGATCATCGAGGTGGCGCGCACCGGCATCTCGATCCTGATGGTCGAGCAGAACGCGCGGCAGGCGCTGGCCATTGCCGACAAGGGCTATGTGCTGGTCCAGGGGCGCAACGCCTATACCGGCACGGGCAAGGAGCTTCTGGCCGATCCGGAAGTGCGCAAGAGCTTTCTGGGCGGGTGAGCGGGCGGGCGGCCCCCGGGCCGCCCCGTCGCGTTTCCCCACCCGGGCCGGGCCGCGGAGGGACGCGCCCGCACCACCGACAAGGGCCGGCAAACGGTCCGCAGACATCAGTGAGGTGACACTCGCATGGACTTTCTCAACGCGCTGGTCGCGCTCAGCAATTTCGTCCTGATCCCGGCGGTGGCCTATGGCTCGCAGCTGGCCTTGGGCGCGCTGGGGGTGACGCTGATCTACGGCATCCTGCGGTTTTCCAACTTCGCCCATGGCGACACGATGGCCTTCGGCACGATGACGGTGATCCTGTTCACCTGGCTGTTCCAGTCCTGGGGCATCAGCCTGGGCCCGCTGCCCACGGCGCTCCTGGCCATTCCCTTCGGCATCGCGGCCACGGCGGTGCTGGTGCTGGCCACCGACCGCGTGGTCTACCGGTTCTACCGGGCGCAGAAGGCCAAGCCGGTGGTCTTCGTGATCGTCTCGATCGGGGTGATGTTCATCTATAACGGGCTGACGCGCTTCGTGCTGGGGGCGGATGACCAGCGCTTTGCCGATGGCGAGCGCTTCATCATCAACGTGCGCGAGTTCCGCGAGCTGACGGGCCTGTCCGAGGGGCTGGGCATCAAGACCACGCAGGGCATCACGGTGATCACTGCGGTGATCGTGGTGGCGGTGCTGTTCTGGTTCCTCAACAGCACGCGCACGGGCAAGTCCATGCGCGCTTATTCCGACAACGAGGACCTGGCGCTGCTCTCGGGCATCAACCCCGAGCGTGTGGTCATGGTGACCTGGCTGATCGTGGCGGCGCTGATCACCGTGGCCGGCACGCTGTATGGCCTCGACAAGAGCTACAAGCCCTTCACCTATTTCCAGCTGCTGCTGCCGATCTTCGCCTCGGCCATCGTGGGCGGGCTCGGCTCGCCGCTGGGGGCGATCGCGGGCGGCTTCGTCATCGCCTTCTCCGAGGTGGGCATCACCTATGCCTGGAAGAAGGTGCTGGGCTACCTGCTGCCCGAAAGCCTCGAGCCCTCGGGGCTCGTCCAGCTGCTGGCGACCGAGTACAAGTTCGCGGTCAGCTTCATCATCCTCGTCGCGGTGCTTCTGTTCCGCCCGACGGGCCTGTTCCGGGGGAAATCGGTATGAACCAGCCTGTGCGCACGATTTCGCTCTTCGCCCTCGTGGCGTTGCTCATCCTGATGACCGGCTTCCTGCAGAGCTGGGACCTTGCGCTGGTTATCCTGAACATGGGGCTCGTCAGCGCGGTGATGTCGCTGGGCGTGAACCTGCAATGGGGGATCGCGGGGCTGTTCAATGTCGGTGTCATGGGGTTCGTGGCGCTGGGTGGCCTTGCCGTGGTGCTGACCTCGGTCGCGCCGGTGGGCGAGGCCTGGGCCGCGGGCGGCTTCCGCGCCATCGGCGCGCTGGTGATCGGCGCCGGGGTGATCGTGGCCACGGTCAAGCTCTGGTCGCGCGGGGTCAATCGCTGGCTCATCGCGGCCTGGTTCGTGGCGGGCTTTGTGATCTACCGCCTCGTGCGTGACCCGGCCGTGGATGCGATCGAGGCGGTCAATCCGGCCGGCACCGGCTTTCTCGGCGGGCTGGGCCTGCCGGTGATCCTGTCCTGGCCGGTGGGCGGGCTGCTGGCCGCGGGCGCGGCCTGGATCATCGGCAAGACGGCGCTGGGTCTGCGCTCGGACTACCTCGCCATCGCGACGCTGGGCATTTCCGAGATCATCATCGCCATCCTGAAGAACGAGGAGTGGATGTCGCGCGGGGTGAAGAACGTGACCGGCCTGCCCCGCCCGGTGCCTTACGAGATCGACCTGCAGCAGGATCCCGGCTTCATCGAGCGGGCGGCCAGCTGGGGGCTGGATCCCACCACCGCCTCGACGCTTTATGTCAAGCTGGGCTACTCGCTGCTCTTCGCGGCGGTGCTGGTCATCCTGCTGGTGCTGGCGCAGCTGGCGCTGAACTCGCCCTGGGGCCGCATGATGCGCGCCATCCGCGACAACGAGACCTCGGCCCGGGCCATGGGCAAGAACGTCACCTATCGCCATCTGCAGGTCTTCGTGCTGGGCTCGGCCATCTGCGGGATAGCCGGGGCCATGATGACCACGCTGGACGGGCTGATCACGCCGACCAGCTACCAGCCGCTGCGCTACACCTTCCTGATCTGGGTGATGGTGATCGTGGGCGGCTCGGGCAACAACCTGGGCGCGGTGCTGGGCGGCTTCCTGATCTGGTTCCTCTGGGTGCAGGTGGAAACCGTGGGGCCGCAATTCATGATCTGGGCGACCAGCGCCCTGCCCGAGGGCTCGGCCGTCAAGGCGCACCTGCTGGACAGCGTGCAGCACATGCGGCTGCTGACCATGGGGGTGGTGCTGCTCTGCGTGCTGCGCTTCAGCCCGCGCGGATTGCTGCCGGAACGCTAAGGGCCAAGGGGAAAGGATGAAGGGGGCGTTGCCCCCTCGCCGCATCCGCGGCTCACCCCCGAGTATTTCGGGAAAGATGAAAGACGCGGAAGCCGGTTGTCTTTCATCTTTCCGACAAATACTCGGGGGAGGCGCGCAGCGCCGGGGGCGAAGCCCCTAGAACGCAGGAACGGACGGGATGTTCAGGCCAGCGAGGTGACCCAGAGGATGGTGGCATCCTCGGGGGAGACCGAGACCACGTTATGCCCCATCGTGGCATCGTAATAGGCGCTGTCGCCGCGCTTCATCTCGACCGGTTCATAGAACTCGGTGTAGAGGCGGATCACCCCGGTCAGCACATAGAGGAATTCCTCGCCGTCATGGCGCACCCAGCCGTCGAACTCCGCCATGTCGCGGGCGCGGACACGGGCGCGGTAGGGCAGCATCTTCTTGCGGGTCAGCGTCTCGGCCAGAAGCGCATGCTCGTAGGTGGCGGTGGCGTGGCTCTGCCCCTCGCCCGAGAGGGTGACCACCATGCGGCCGTTGACCTTTTCCGCCCGGGGCGGCGTGAAGAGCTGCGGCACCGAGATCTCGAGCCCCACGGCCAGCTTCTTCAGCGCCTCGTAGGTGGGCGACATCTGGCCGTTCTCGATCTTGGACAGGGTGGAGCGTGCGAGCCCGGCCTGCCGTGCGGCCTGTTCCAGCGTCCAGTTGCGCTCCTTGCGCAGCTCGCGCACCCGCTGGCCCAGATCGAGCGGCTCGGCCACGCTGTCTTCGCCGCTTTCGCGAGCAATGCGGATCAGGGATTTCGGGTCGCGCGTCATGGGGTTCTGCTATAGGCCCGGCCCCCGCCGCTTGCAAGCTTCGCCCGGCCATCCTAATCCGGGGGCATGCTTTCGGTCCATGACGATGGCGCCTTCGCGCCCTGCCCCGCCCCGTTCAACCTGGCCGCCCATGTGCTGGCGGCGGGGGCGCAGATGCCGGACAAGATCGCGCTGGCCGTCTTGCGGCCGACCGGCGCGCAGCGCTGGTCCTATGGTCGGTTGATCGCGGCGGTCCGGGGCACGGCGACGGGGCTGTTGCAGGCCGGGCTTGGGCCGGGGGATATCCTGCTGATGCGGCTGGGCAACTCGGTCGATTTCCCGATCGCCTACCTGGGTGCCATCGCGGCCGGTATCGTGCCGGTGCCGACCTCCTCGCAGCTGACCGCGCGCGAAGTGGCGGCGATGATCGACGATCTGGCCCCGCGCGCCATCCTGCAGGCGCCCGGCGTGGCCTGTCCCGAGACCGATCTGCCGGTCTTCGGACCCGATACTTACACTTCCTGGCGCGACCTGCCGCCGGCCGAGTTTGCCATGGGGGATCCCGACCGGCTGGCCTATATCGTCTACACCTCGGGCACCTCCGGCACGCCACGGGCGGTGATGCATGCGCATCGCGCCATCTGGGCACGTCAGATGATGATGCAGGGTTGGTACGGGCTGACAGAGGACGACCGGCTGCTGCATGCCGGCGCCTTCAACTGGACCTTCACGCTGGGCACCGGGCTGATGGATCCCTGGACGCGGGGCGCCACGGCGCTGATACCGGAGGCCGGGACCGATCCGGCGCAGCTGCCGCTGCTGATGAAGCGCAATGACGCCACGCTCTTTGCCGCGGCGCCCGGTGTCTACCGGCAGGTGCTGAAATTCCCGGTCCCGCCCATGCCGCGGCTGCGCCACGGTCTGGCCGCGGGCGAAAAACTGTCGCCTTCGATCCGCGCCGCATGGGAGGCCGCCACCGGAACGCCGGTACACGAGGCCTATGGCCTGTCGGAATGCTCGACCTTCATCTCGGCCGCGCCCGACGCGCCGGCCCGGCCCGAGACGTTGGGCCGGCCGCAGCCGGGGCGGCGGATTGCGCTGGTCGACACCGGCGGCCGGCCGGTGGCGCGCGGGGACGAGGGCGTGATTGCCGTGCACCGGGACGATCCGGGCCTGATGCTGGGCTATCGCGGCGCGCCCGAGGCCACGGCCCAGAAGTACCGCGGCGACT
This sequence comes from Pseudoponticoccus marisrubri, assembly GCF_001482405.1. Classification (GTDB taxonomy): domain Bacteria; phylum Pseudomonadota; class Alphaproteobacteria; order Rhodobacterales; family Rhodobacteraceae; genus Pseudoponticoccus; species Pseudoponticoccus marisrubri. Next base: position 356,915 of record NZ_LPXO01000003.1, on the reverse strand, counting down.
GGTTCCTGACCGGCGACCGCGCGCGGATGGAGCCCGATGGCCAGGTCACCTATCTGGGCCGCGATGACGACATGATGAATGCCGGCGGCTACCGGGTCTCGCCGCTCGAGGTCGAGGCCGCGCTGGCCGACCTGCCCGGCGTGACCGAGCTGGCCGTCACGGACATCGCCATCAAGGAGGGCGTGCGTGTCATCGCCGCCTTCTACACCGCCGCGGCGGAGCTGGACACCGTGGCGCTGAGCGCCGAGGCCGCGCAACGGCTCGCGCGCTACAAGTGCCCGCGCGTCTATATCCGCGTCGACACCCTGCCCCGCAATCCCAACGGCAAGCTGCTGCGTGCCGGGCTGCGCGACCACGTTCCGGCGTGACCCTGCGTCACGGTCGCAATCGCCCGCGCGGATGATAGGAGACCGCCATGATCCAGCTTGACATCTTTTCCGACCCGATCTGCCCCTGGTGCTATATCGGCAAGTCCTACCTTGACCGGGCGCTCGAGGCCCATCCCGACCACCCGTTCCGGGTGCGCTGGCTGCCCTTCATGCTCAACCCTGCCATGCCGGCCGAGGGCATGGACCGGCGCCGCTATCTCGAGGACAAGTTCGGCGGTACTTCCGGCGCTCTCGAGGCCTATCGCCCCGTGGTCGACCATGGCGAGGCGGCCGGGCTGGAGCTGAACCTCGACCGCATCCGGCGCACGCCCTCCACCGTGGATGCGCATCGGCTGATCCACTGGGGCGAGATTGAGGGGCGCCAGACGGCGATCGTCTCCGGCCTGTTCCGCGCCTATTTCGTCGATGGCCGCGATATCGGCAGTCATGAGGTTCTGGCCGACGTGGCCGATACGGCCGGCATGGATGCCAGCATGGTGCTGCGCCTTCTGGCCACCGAGGAGGACCGCCGCGAGATCGTCGAGCGCGACGCGGCGGCGCGCGGCATGGGCATCACCTCGGTGCCGACCTTCATCGTCGCCGGGCAGCACGCGGTGCCGGGCGCGCAGCCGCCCGAGCTCTGGGCGAAGGTCATCGCGGAGCTGCGCGCCGGGGCCGATCCGGCCGGGTCATGAACCGGCTGCGACTGGCGACCCTGCTGGGCACGCTGGCGGTGCTGATCGCCTCGGGCACCGTGTTCTTCCGCTATGTCGAGGGCTGGTCCTGGCTGGACGCCTATTTCTTCACGGTGGTGACCCTGTCCACCGTGGGTTATGGCGAGCTGGTGCCGATGACCCCGGCGGGGCGTATTGGCACGACCGTCTTCATCCTGATCGGGCTGGGCATCTTCGCCGTTGCCGTGCAGCAGTTCGGCCTGTTTGCCATGCGCAAGCGCGAGGAGCATACCGAGTGGCTGATCGCGCGGCTGGGCCACAAGGAGGCGCCGCCCGCCAACGCGGATGACGCGCCCGACACGCCGGCCCGGCCGGGCCCGCGCGGCGACAGCAGGAACTGAACGGTTCGGTTCGGAAACCTGCTGGCCAACACGGAAACGCGGTGCTAGGTCGCAGGCCTGAGCCGTGGAGTGTGCATGTCCCGTAACCCGTCGACCCCCGAATTCATCGCCGTGATCGCGATGCTTGTTGCCACGATCGCCTTCTCGATCGACGCGATGCTGCCCGCGCTGCCGCAACTGGCCGCCGAGCTGAGCCCCGACGCGCCCAATGACGCGCAGCTGGTGGTGACCAGTTTCGTGCTGGGCATGGGGATCGGGACGCTCTTCACCGGGCCGCTGTCCGACGCGTTCGGGCGCAAGCCCGTGGTGCTGGTCGCGGCCGGCGTCTATATCGCCGCGGCGCTGGCGGCGACGCAGGCCGCCGATCTCGACATGCTGCTGGGCGCGCGCTTCCTGCAGGGGCTGGGCGCCGCCGGGCCGCGGGTCGTGGCGCTGGCCATCGTGCGCGACCGCCATGCCGGGCGCGGGATGGCGCGGATCATGTCCTTTGTCATGATGGTCTTCACGCTGATCCCGGCCATCGCGCCGTCGCTGGGCGCGGTGCTGATCCATGTCTCGGGCTGGCAGGCGGTGTTCTGGGCCTTCGCACTCTTCTCCGCCCTCTCGGCGCTCTGGCTGATGCTGCGCGTGCCCGAAACGCTGGACCCGGCCCATCGCCGCCCGCTGCAGCTGCGCACGCTGTGGGAGGCGATCCGCGAGATGGCCGGACACCCGACCGTGCGGCTCGCGATCCTGGTGCAGGGGCTGGCCTTCGGCATGCTCTTTGCCACGATCTCGACCATCCAGCCGATCTATGACGTGACCTTCGGGCGGGCGGACAGCTTTCCGCTGTGGTTCGGGGCGATCGCCATCGTGGCCATGTCGGCCAGCTACCTGAACGCGCGGCTGGTCATGCAGCTGGGCATGCGGCGGCTGGTCTCGGCCATGCTGAGCGCGCAGGTCGTGCTGAGTGGCGCGATGCTGGTCGTGTTGCAGACCCCGCTGGAGGGCACGGCGCTGTTCCTCGTCTTCGTGGCCTGGCAGACGACGCTGTTCTTCCAGGCCGGCATGATCCTGGGCAATCTCAACGCCATCGCGATGGAGCCGATGGGCCATATCGCCGGCATGGCGGCCTCGATCACGGGCAGCGTGGCGACGATCATCGCGGTGCTTCTGGCCGCGCCGGTGGGGCTGGCCTTTGACGGCACGCCGGTGCCGCTGGCCATTGCGGTCTTCGTCTTCACCGTGATCGGCGTGGCGCTGATGCGACTGATGACCCGGATCGAGGCTGCCCTGCCCGCCTGAGCGCCGCTCAGCCATCAGCAGCACGGTCCGCCTGTACCGGGGCGGCATTCGTGTCAGCCAGGGTGAAGGCCGCCATCTCCGAAGACAGCTGTGTCGAGGCCATGGTCATCCGGCGGCTGGTGCCGGCCAGCGTGTCGGCCAGCCCGGCCACCTTGCGGGTGTGCCGGTCGGCCTCGGTCACGAGCCCCTGCAACTGGTCGAGATCGCCCGAAAGCTGGCGGTTCTTCCCGGCGATCAGGTCGTTCATGTCATTGGTGCGCGAGATCTGGGCCACGATGCTGTCCAGCCGCCCGCCCACCGCGTTGACCAGATCCGCCCCGGCGGCCACCTGGTCCGAGCTGTCGGCGATCAGCTTCTTGATGCCGTTCGCCGCCTCGGAGGTGCTTTGCGCGAGGCCCCGCACCTCGGAGGCGACGACGGCGAAGCCCTTGCCGGAGGAGCCGGCGCGTGCCGCCTCGACCCCGGCATTGAGCGCCAGCAGGTTGGTCTGGAACGAGACATCATCGATCAGGTCGACGATCTTGGATATCTCGCGCGAGGAATGCTCGATCGCCTGCATGGCGCGGATGGCCTGCTGGGTGACCTCGCCGCCCTCCAGCGCGCTGTCGCGCGCCTCGCCCGCGCTTTGCGCCGCGCTGGTGGCCTGGCGCGCGGTGTCCTGCACCATCTCGAGCAGCGCGCCGGTCGTGTCGTTGATGTTGGACAGGCGGCCGACCTGTTCGCCGGCCTCGGTCGAGAGCGCGGACATTGAGCCGGCCAGCGCCTGCGCATCGTCCGAGAAACTGTCGGCCACGTCATCAGCCTTTGCAAAGGCGGCGCGAAGGGTGGCGACGGCCTCGTTGAAATCGGTGCGCAGGATCTCGTATTGCGCGGGCAGCGGGTCCTGCATGGCGCAGGTCAGGTCGCGCGCCGCCAGCCGGGCCAGCGCGCTGCGGAAATCGGCGATGACACGGCGGGCCTGTTCGCGCGAGGATTCGGCCTCGGACTGCGCATCCGCGGCCATCTGGCGCTCGGTCTCCATCCGGTCGCGGGCGCGCGCGATCTCGTCCGTCATGGCGTTGCGCTGCGCGATGGCCACGGCCAGCACCCCGCCCTCGATCACCACGATGATGCCGTGCAGCGCGGTCCGTTCGAGATTCTGCATCAGCTCGGCCGAGGGGTAGACCAGCGCCGGCAGGGCCAGCGTCAGGCCCAGGTGGTGCAGCGCGGTCAGCGCACAGGCCCAGGCCACCAGCCCCACGTGACCGCTGGCCGAGGCGATGGCGAGCAGGGCAAAGAACAGCATATGCGTGTCGATCTGCCAAGGGTGCCCGGAAAAGGCGGCGGTCAGCAGCATGGCCTGCCCCATCAGGCAGGAGACCAGCGCGTAGCGCGGCAGCGGGCCGCCGAGCCGGCGCGCAAGCTGCGCCAGCCCCGAGAGCAGCGCCGCCCCCAGCGCCACCGGCCAGACCGGCGTGCCGGCCAGGAACGCGCTGAGCGGCGGCACGGGCAGCAGGCACAGGCAGACAAGCGCGATCAGCGCATCGCCCCGGTGGTCGCGTCTCGGGTTCGTCGTCTCAGGCATCGTCCCACACTCCGCAAAGCCGGGCGAGGCGCGCGCCATCGGTCACGCCCCAGCCCCCCAGGTCCCGGATCCTGCGCGTCGGCACCGGGCCGTCGAAGACCGCCAGCGCCCCCATGGGCGCCCATGTCGGCCCGATCGGGCGGCCCCCGGCGCTCCGCGCGATCTGCGCGGCGCCGATCGACCAGGGCGGCGCGATCACCAGCACGGGCGCCCCCGGCCCCGGCACGGGCGCGGCCGCCAAGGGCAGCACGACCGCCGCCATAATCGGCAGCCCGGTCGCCACCAGCAGCAGAGCTGCCGCCGCGCTATGCTTGACGCACAATGACATGGCAGCACCTCTAGCAGTGCCGCCTGATCCGGCCCTTAACCGCCACGGGCTATCTTCCTAAAATGCTTTATAAATCCCGGCCGACAGAGGCGCGCGGCCCGAGATGACAGTTCTGCATACCCCGGCATGCCGCCTTCTCGTGCGCGCCGCTTTCCGCTAGACCGACAGCAGAGCCGAAACCGCCGAGCGAAAGGGCGATTGCATGTCCAAGATCAAGGTAGACAACCCCATCGTCGAGATGGACGGGGACGAGATGACCCGCATCATCTGGGATTTCATCAAGCAGAAGCTGATCCTGCCCTATCTCGACATCGACCTGCTGTATTATGACCTCGGGATCGAGGAACGCGACCGGACCGAGGACCAGGTCACCATCGCGGCTGCCGAGAAGACGAAAGAGATCGGCGTCGCGGTGAAATGCGCCACGATCACGCCCGACGAGGCGCGGGTCGAGGAGTTCGGCCTGAAGAAGATGTGGCGCAGCCCCAATGGCACGATCCGCAACATCCTGGGCGGCGTGGTCTTTCGCCAGCCAATCATCTGCCGCAACGTGCCGCGGCTGGTGCCGGGCTGGACCTCGCCCATCGTGGTCGGGCGTCACGCTTTCGGCGACCAGTACAAGGCGACCGATTTCCACTTTCCCGGCGCCGGCAAGCTGACGATGAAATGGGAAGGCGCCGATGGCGAGGTGATCGAGCGCGAGGTCTATGACGCGCCCGATGCCGGCGTCTACATGGGCATGTACAACCAGGACGAGTCGATCCGCGACTTTGCCCGGGCCTCGCTGAATTACGGCCTGAACCTTGGCTGGCCGGTCTACCTGTCGACCAAGAACACGATCCTCAAGGCCTATGACGGGCGCTTCAAGGATCTCTTCCAGGAGGTCTACGAGGCAGAGTTCGCCGAGAAGTTCAAGGCGGCCGGCATCTGGTACGAACACCGGCTGATCGACGACATGGTGGCCTGTGCGTTGAAATGGAACGGGAAATTCGTCTGGGCCTGCAAGAACTACGATGGCGACGTGCAGTCCGACACCGTGGCGCAGGGCTTTGGCTCGCTGGGGCTGATGACCTCGCAGCTGATGACGCCGGATGGCCGCATCGTCGAGGCCGAGGCCGCGCATGGCACGGTGACGCGGCATTACCGCCAGCACCAGAAGGGCGAGGCGACCTCGACCAACTCGATCGCGTCGATCTACGCCTGGACCGGCGGGCTCAAGCATCGCGCCAAGCTGGACGGCAACGTGGCATTGCGCGCTTTTGCCGAAACGCTGGAGCGGGTGATCATCGAGACGGTGGAATCGGGATCCATGACCAAGGACCTCGCGCTGCTGGTCGGCCCGCAGCAGGGCTGGCTGACCACGATGGGCTTCCTCGAGAAGATCGACGAGAACCTGAACCGCGCGCTCGGCGCGGCCTGACGGGCGGGACCTGCGCACAAAAAAACGCCCCGCCGAATGGCGGGGCGCTTTGGCGAAGGTGACGCCAATCAGTCGGCGGCGCCGCGATTGTCGCTCAGCGGGAACAGGCCGTTGGTGCGTGCCTGCTCGATCTCGCCGGAATCGAGGAAGCCGGAATTGTCGGTGTCCAGCGCATCGAAATCGGTTTCGACATAGTCGGGCACCATCATGACCATCTGGTCATAGGAGATGCCGGCTTCGTCATCCTGTGCGATGGCGGGCATCGCGAAACCGGTGAGGGCGGTGGCGGTGATCATCAGCTTTTTCATAACAAACCTCCTTGCTGTGTTGCTGGTGGAAGAACCCCACCCCCCGGCCGGAAGTTGCAAGTTTTCCGATCACCATAACTTGTGCGGATGTCATTGGTTTTTCAGGAACTTTCTCGGGTCCGGTTGACCCTGCGGAAAGAAAAAGGGCCCTCGCAAGGGCCCTGTCCAGTTTCACCGATGGGGCTCGTCGTTCACCGCCCGTGTTTTCTGCCTGCGGCCCCATCCGCCGCGGGCCCCGCGCTGAGGCCCGGCGCCGCCCGGGGCGCACCCCGCACCCCGGTCGGCTGTCCGTGTCGGGGCCCGGGCCGGGCCCCGCCTGCGCCGCCGGGGCGGCGCGAGGTCGTCAGCTGCAGCCCGAGGTCGCGCCGCAGGTGTTGCACTTCATGCAGGTGCCGTTGCGCACCAGCGTGTAGTTGCCGCATTCGCCGCAGGCCTCGCCCTCGTAGCCCTGCATCCGCGCACGGTTGACCGCGCTCATCGACAGGGCCGAGCTTTCCGACCGCACCGGGCTTTCCGACCGCGCCCCGGCGGCCGAGGCGGGGACGAGCGAGGTCAGCACCTGCTCGGGATCGGTGCCGCTTTCGAAGGCGACCGAGGCCGAGGCCCCGCCCTGCAGCACCACCAGTTCCTGCGGAAGGCGCTTGCGCAGGTAGCCGGTCGAGCTGATCTGCTTGAGCACCTCCAGCGACTTGGAGGCGGCGCTGTCCGACAGCTCCTTGACGTTGGACACGCCCTCTTCCTCGCCGCGGCCCAGGTCGTCGAAGGTCGCGCCTTCGGGCTTCACATGGGCCAGGTCGGTGCGGTCCAGGTAGGACACGGCCAGTTCCCGGAAGATGTAGTCGAGGATCGAGGTCGCGTTCTTGATGCTGTCATTGCCCTGCACCATGCCCGCGGGTTCGAACTTGGTGAAGGTGAAGGCGTCGACGAACTCCTCCAGCGGCACACCGTATTGCAGACCCACCGAGACGGCGATGGCGAAGTTGTTCATCATCGCGCGGAAGCCGGCCCCTTCCTTGTGCATGTCGATGAAGATCTCGCCCAGGTTGCCGTCGGCATATTCGCCGGTGCGCAGGTAGACCTTGTGGCCGCCCACGATGGCCTTCTGGGTATAGCCCTTGCGACGCTCGGGCATCTTCTCGCGATGCGAGCGGACGACCTCCTTGACCACGACCTTCTCGACGATCTTCTCGGCCAGCACGGCGGCCTTTTCCTGCGTGCTGCCGGTCTCGAGCACCTCGGCGGCGTCGTCGTCATCCTCGACCAGCGCGGCGGCCAGCGGCTGGCTCAGCTTGGAGCCGTCGCGGTAGAGCGCGTTGGCCTTGACCCCCAGCGACCAGGACAGCTCGTAGGCCTTCTGGCAGTCGGTGATCGTCGCGGTGTTGGCCATGTTGATGGTCTTGGAGATGGCGCCCGAGATGAAGCTCTGGGCCGCCGCCATCATGGTGATGTGGCTTTCCACCGACAGGTAGCGCGTGCCGGTCTTGCCGCAGGGATTGGCGCAGTCGAACACGTGGTAATGCTCGGGGCGCAGGTGCGGCGCGCCTTCCAGCGTCATGGTCCCGCAGACATGGTCGTTGGCCGCGTCGATATCGGCCTTCGAGAAGCCCAGATGGCGCAGCATGTCGAAGGTCGGGTCGACCAGCTTGGCGGCCGGGATGCCCAGCACGTCGCGGCAGAACTCCTCGCCCAGCGTCCACTGGTTGAACACGAAGCGGATGTCGAAGGCGGTGGCCAGCGCGGCCTCGATCTTCTCGATCTGCGCCGGGCCGAAGCCGTGACCGATCAGCGCGGTGTGGTTGATGCCCGGCGCGTTGCCCAGCGTCTGGTGACCCACCGCGTAGGAGACGATCTCCTCGATCTGCGCGCTGCCATAGCCCAGCTTTTCCAGCGCGGCCGGCACCGAGTTGTTGATGATCTTGAAGTAGCCGCCGCCGGCCAGCTTCTTGAACTTCACCAGCGCGAAATCGGGCTCGATCCCGGTCGTGTCGCAATCCATGACCAGGCCGATCGTGCCGGTCGGCGCGATGACGGTGGTCTGGGCGTTGCGATAGCCGTGCTTTTCGCCCAGCCGCAGCGCCTCGTCCCAGGAGGACATGGCCAGCTCGACCAGCACCGGATCGGGGCAGCCGTCATGGTCCAGCGCGACCGGCTTGACGGCCAGCTTCTCGTAGCCCGAGGTGGCGCCATGCGCGGCGTTGCGGTGGTTGCGGATAACACGCAGCATATGCGCGCGGTTGCGCTCGTAGCCGGCAAAGGCGCCCAGCTCGCCGGCGATCTCGGCCGAGGTGGCATAGGCCACGCCGGTCATGATCGCGGTCAGCGCGCCGCAGAGCGCGCGGCCCTCGTCGCTGTCATAGCCATAGCCCATGTTCATCAGCAGGCCGCCGATATTGGCATAGCCCAGGCCAAGCGTCCGGAAATCATAGGACAGCTGCGCGATCTCCTTGGACGGGAACTGCGCCATGGTGACCGAGATCTCCAGCGTCAGCGTCCACAGCCGCGTGGCATGCATGTAGGTCTCGGCGTCGAACTTGCCGTCCTTGAGGAAGGTCAGCAGGTTCATCGAAGCCAGGTTGCAGGCCGTGTCGTCGAGGAACATGTATTCCGAGCACGGGTTCGAGCCGCGGATCTCGCCATCTTCCGGGCAGGTGTGCCAGGCGTTGACCGTGTCGTGGAACTGGATGCCGGGATCGGCACAGGCCCAGGCCGCGTGGCCCACCTGGTCCCACAGGTCGCGGGCCTTGATGGTCTTGGCGACCTGCCCGTCGGTGCGGCGGATCAGCTCCCAGTCGGCATCCTCGCGCACGGCCTTCAGGAAGGCATCGGTGACGCGGATCGAGTTGTTCGAGTTCTGGCCCGAGACCGAGGCATAGGCCTCGGAATCCCAGTCCGTGTCATAGGTCGGGAACTCGATGGAGCCATAGCCCTGGCGCGCGTAGTCCAGCACGCGCTTGATGTAGGTCTCGGGGATCAGGGCGTTCTTGGCCGCGCGGACCGCGCCCTTGAGCGTGTCGTTCTTCTTGGGGTCATAGGCGTCGGCGGCGTCGCCGTCCCAGACGCGGATCGCCTCGAAGATGCCGTTGAGCATCTTCTCGTGCATCTTGGAGCCGGCGACGATCGAGGCCACCTTCTGCTCTTCGCGCACCTTCCAGTTGATGAACTCCTCGATATCGGGGTGATCGGCGTCGCAGATCACCATCTTGGCGGCGCGGCGCGTGGTGCCGCCCGACTTGATGGCGCCGGCCGCCCGGTCACCGATCTTGAGGAAGCCCATCAGGCCCGAGGAGCGCCCGCCGCCCGACAGCGACTCGCCCTCGGCGCGCAGCGACGAGAAGTTGGTGCCGGTGCCCGAGCCGTATTTGAACAGGCGCGCCTCGCGCACCCAGAGATCCATGATGCCGCCCTCGTTCACCAGGTCGTCCTGCACGGACTGGATGAAGCAGGCATGCGGCTGCGGATGCTCGTAGGCCGAGCGCGACTTGACCAGCTTGCCGGTCTTGTAATCGACGTAGTAGTGGCCCTGCCCCGGCCCGTCGATGCCATAGGCCCAGTGCAGGCCGGTGTTGAACCATTGCGGGCTGTTGGGCGCAGCGGTCTGGGTCGCCAGCATGTGGCGCATCTCGTCGTAATAGGCGCGGGCGTCCTCCTCGGTCGAGAAATAGCCGCCCTTCCAGCCCCAGTAGGCCCAGGCGCCGGCCAGCCGGTCGAAGACCTGGCGCGCCGAGGTCTCGCCGGTGCGCTCGGTCGTCTTCGAGGCCGCCTCGGAGCGCCACAGGAACTCGGGCACGCCCTCTTCGGGGATGCGCTTGAGCTCGACCGGGACGCCGGCCTTGCGGAAATATTTCTGCGCGATCACGTCGCTGGCAACCTGGCTCCACTTGGCGGGCACTTCCAGGTTGTCGAGGCGGAACACGATCGTGCCGTCGGGATTGCGGATCTCCGATGCGGTCGTGACGAAGGGGATGCCCTCATACGCGTCCTTGCCTGCGGTGGTGTACTTTCTCTCGATCTTCATGCCTGCGCCCTGTCACTTTCCGCGTGTCCCAAACTCGATGCCGATCCCGGCGGCAGTGACAGCGGCGCCCCCGACACGCGGAGGGGCGTGGCGATACGGCGTCGTCCGATATGCGGTGCGGATGTCTGTCCCTGCCCGGCGGTGACACCACATCTTGTGTGGCTTGTGACCGGCCCGCACAAAATGAACGGATCACGCGAGAGTCGTCAACGGCTTTTTCGGGGAGTTCGCCATATATTTAGTGTTGACGATACAGGAGGCCACTAGGGGAAGTATCGGTCCACGATTCCCCCACAAAACGTTAACACCTCCGATCCCATGCGAGGCCCTGAAAAAGCTAGGAACACTGCAAAGTTATCCACAACTGTTGAGAGTTGGGCCTACCTGTGGCGGGACAACTCGGGCGATACGAATAGGCGGCCCGCAGTTGTGTCCATCGAGGCACGCACAAGTCCGTGAAACACGTGCCGCCGGTAGCGACGTAACGGAAAGTTCGGAAGGAATGGAGAGGTGGTCGGGGCGGCGAGATTCGAACTCACGACCTTCTGTACCCAAAACAGACGCGCTACCAGGCTGCGCTACGCCCCGACAGCGCGGTGTTTATCGCCGCGCCGCGTCGAAGGAAAGACCGAAATCGGGCCTCGGGCCTACTGACAGGGCCAGGCGCCGTCGGTGATCGCGGGATGACGCAGCACGCTGCCCGGTCCGATGCCAATCTGGCGCGCCAGCCCGCCGTTGATCTCCAGCACGTATTGCACCATCCCCTCGCCGGGGATCGAGGTCTCGTCCAGCGGCACGGCATTCTCGTGCACGCTGGTGACGACGCCTTCGGCATCGGCAAAGACCATGTCGAGCGGGATCAGCGTGTTCTTCATCCAGAAGGAAACGGGGCGCGGATATTCGTAGACGAAGAGCATGCCGGTGGAACTTGGCATCGACTCGACATTCATCAGCCCCTGCGCCCGCGCCTGTGCATCATCGGCCACCGCAACCTTGAACCGTGCCGTGCCGAACGGGCCGCGCAGCCAGACCGTGTCGGCGCGGCACGCGGGGCCGTCCGAACTGGCGGTCCGGGACGTTTCGGCCTCGTCGCCGATCGGCGCGAGCACCGTCTCATCCTCTCCGATGGGTGTGCTGGTACTCTCTGCCCCGGTGCTGTCGGGTCGCTCGGCGCCACCATCACCCTCGAGCGGTGCGCCGCCGACGGGATCCTCGGGCGCAGCCCGCGGGGCCGTGGCCGCATCGGCGCGGGTCACCGGGGCAGTGCCCTGCCCGGTTGCGGGATCCTCCGCACAGGCGGGGCCGATCGCGGCCAGCCCGAGACACATCCCTAGCGCAGCAATGCGGATTCCCATGCGTTCACTTCCATCGCCATTCGTCCGCGGCGCCCGTCGATCACCCGGATCGCCAGCGCCTCGCCGGGCTGGAGATCCGAGAGTCCCGACCGGCGCAGGACCTCGATATGAATGAACACATCTTCGGATTTTCCAAACACATTTGCAAACCCGAAACCCTTGGACTTGTCGAACCATTTCACCCGGGCGGGCTCGAGCGCGGCGGCGCTCAGCTGCTCGGGGTCGATCTGTTCGAAATCGGCCAGCGGCGCGCCCTCGGTCCCCTCGGGCGGGTCGATGCGCAGCACCTCGGTGGCCTGCACGCCGCGCTCGGTCTGCTGCACCGCGATCTCGACCCGGGCCCCGTCGGCGACCGAGCTCTGGCCGAAATTGCGCAGCACATTGGCATGCAGCAGGATGTCGGGCCCGCCGGCATCCGCGATCACGAAGCCGAACCCCTTGACCGGGTCGAACCACTTGACCTTGCCCGAGACGGCCTGCGTGTCGCTGTCGTCTTGTCTCAACATTTCACCCGACGTCCACTGACATTGCTTGATATCTTTGTGGAACAGTCAACGGGTTTGGATCAAGACGTTGAATATGTCCTATTTTGTGTCAACGGGCCCCGATTTGTGCAGCACGAACCGCGCGATCCCCTGAAAATCAGGGGTTGAGGCGCGTCACCTCCCAGGCTTCCTGCAATGTCCTGCGACGCCAGCGAAACCGGTCATGCAGGCGGAACGCCCCGTCGGCCCAGAACTCGATCTCGAGCGGCGAGATCCGGTAGCCGCCCCAGAAGGGCGGCCGCTTGGGCGCCGTGCCCTGCTGCGCGGTGACCTTGGCGACTTCGGCCATCAGCGCCGAGCGCGACGAGAGCGGCTGGCTCTGCTGCGAGGCCCAGGCGCCCAGCCGGCTCTTGAGCGAGCGCGTGTTGAAATACTCGTCCGCCTGCGGCCCCTCTTCGCGCTCGACCAGCCCGCGCACCCGGATCTGCCGGCGCAGCGATTTCCAGTGCATCACGAAGGCCGCCTTGCCGGCGCTGTCGATCTCGGCCGCCTTGGCCGAGCCGTAATTGGTGTAGAAGACGAAGGCGGCGGGCTCGATCTCCTTGAGCAGCACCATGCGCGCATTGGGCAGCCCGTCCGCATCCACCGTCGACAACGCGATGGCATTGGGGTCGTTGGGCTCGGACGCCTCGGCCTCGGTCAGCCAGGCCTGCGCGATGGCAAAGGGATCGTCTCCGGCAAAGATGCCGCTTCGGTCGGTCATGTCGGTCTCTCCTTCTTCGATCCCCTCCCGGCGCGGGGGTGTGGCCGCGCTGCATGGGCGATGATTGCACACTTGATGGCCCGGGGGGGATCGCCTAAACGACGCTCTAATGACGATCTGGGCGAAGAGGCAAGCATGTCAAACGGGTTGATGGCAGGAAAACGCGGCCTGATCATGGGGCTGGCCAATGACAAGTCGATCGCCTGGGGCATCGCGAAGGCCTGTGCCGATGCCGGCGCCGACCTGGCCTTTTCCTACCAGGGCGAGGCGCTGAAGAAGCGGGTCGGCCCGCTGGCCGAGCAGCTGGGATCGAACATCGTTCTGCCCTGCGACGTGGGCGACGAGGGCTCGATCGACATGCTCTTCACCGCACTGGCCGAGGAATGGGACGGGCTCGACTTCATCGTGCACGCCATCGGCTTTTCCGACAAGAACGAGCTGCGCGGCCGCTATGTCGACACGACACGGGCCAATTTCACCATGTCGATGGACATCTCGGTCTATTCCTTCACCGCCGTCATGCAGCGCGCCGAGAAGATGATGAGCGCGGGCGGCAGCGCGCTGACCCTGACCTATTACGGCGCCGAGCGCGTCATGCCGCATTACAACGTCATGGGCGTGGCCAAGGCCGCGCTCGAGGCCTCGGTGCGCTACCTGGCTGAGGATCTGGGCAAGGACGGCATCCGCGTCAACGCGATCAGCGCCGGCCCGATCAAGACGCTGGCGGCCAGCGGCATCGGCGATTTCCGCTACATCATGAAGTGGAACGAGTACAACTCGCCGCTGCGGCGCAATGTCACCACCGAAGATGTGGGCAAATCCGCGCTGTACCTGCTCTCCGATCTCGGCTCCGGCGTCACCGGCGAGACGCATCACGTCGATGCGGGCTATCACGTAGTCGGCATGAAGGCGGTGGACGCACCCGACATCACCAAGGGGTGACGCGCGATGAACTGGACCCACCTGCTGGCGTTCAACCTGACGCTGCTGGCGGCCATGGCGGCCCCGGGTCCGGCCCTGCTCTTCGCGCTACGCCAGTCGATCGCGGGCGGCTTTGCCACGGGCGTGGCGACCGGTGCGGGTCTGGGCCTCGTGGCCGCGGGCTGGACCGGCGCGGCGCTGCTGGGGCTGGACGCGGTCTTTGCGCTGGTGCCTTGGGCCTATCTCGCGCTGAAACTGGCCGGGGCGCTCTACCTGCTCTGGGTGGCCTGGGGGCTCTGGCGCGACGCGCGCGCCCCCGTGGCGCAGGCCGCCAATCCCGGGGCGCGCGCCTTTCTGGGCGGTATGCTGGTCAACCTTGCCAATCCGAAATCCGTGCTCTTCGCTGCTTCCGTGCTGGTCGTGATCTTCCCGCCGGACCTTGCGCTGTCCGACAAGGCGCTGATCGTGGCCAATCACCTGCTGGTGGAGCTCTGCGTCTACGCGCTGTTTGCCGCCGCGCTCTCCACCGCACGCGCCCGGGCGGGGTATCTGCGGCTGAAGCCGGTGATCGACCGCGCCGCCGCCCTGATCCTGGCCGCGCTGGGCCTGCGCCTGCTGGTGGGGCGCTAGGATGACGCCCGCGCTCTTCCTTTCCGTGGTGCTGATCCACCTTCTGGCGGCGATGAGCCCCGGCCCCTCCTTCGTGGTCTGCCTGAAGACCGCCGCCAGCGACGGGTTCCGCACCGCCGCGGCGCTGAGCCTGGGCTTCGGGCTGGGCGCGGCGCTCTGGGCGGCGGGCGCGATGGCGGGGCTGGCGCTGGTCTTCCAGCTGGTCCCGGCGCTGTTCCTGGTGCTCAAGATCGGGGGCGCCGCCTTCCTGATCTTCATCGCCGTGGCCATGTGGCGCCACGCGCCCGACCCGCTGCCCGAGGCCAGCGCCGGCCCGCCGAAAAGCCCGGGCCGCGCCATGCGGCTGGGCTTCCTCACCTATGCCACCAATCCCAAACCCGCGATCTTCTTCGGCGCGGTCTTCGTCGGGCTGGTGCCGGTGGACGCGCCGCTCTGGGCCCGCGCCGCGCTGGTGCTGGTCATCGGCGTGAACGAGGCGCTGTGGTACCTCGTCGTCTCGCGCGTCTTCTCGCTGCCGCGGGCGCGCGCGCTTTATGCCCGCGCCAAGGCCTGGACCGACCGCGCCTTCGGCACGCTGATCGCCGGTTTCGGCCTGAAGATCGCCCTCGCCTGATCGCCCGACCCCAAGGAGACCCGCCCCATGAGTGACCTTCTGCCGCATGAAAAAGGCTTCCATGTCAGCTGGGACCAGCTGCACCGCGATGCGCGCGCGCTGGCCTGGCGCCTGCAGGGCCAGGGCCCGGATGCCGGCGCGTGGCGCGCCGTGGTCGCCATCACCCGCGGCGGCATGGCGCCGGCGATGATCGTGGCGCGCGAGCTGGACATCCGCATGGTCGATACGATCAGCGTGAAAAGCTACAACCACCAGACCCAGTCCGAGCCGCGCGTGATCAAATCGCCGGACATGGAGGTGGTGGGCGACGGCACCGGCGTGCTGATCATCGACGACCTCGTCGACACGGGCCGCACGCTGGAAGTGGTGCGCGCCCACATGCCCAAGGCCCATGTCGCCACGGTCTATGCCAAGCCCATGGGCCGGCCGCAGGTCGACACCTTCATCACCGAGGTCAGCCAGGACACCTGGATCTTCTTCCCCTGGGACATGGCGCTGCAATACGTCAAACCCTATCGCGGCCAGGACTGACCCCGGGCCAGGGACAGACCGCCGGGCCGGGGGTCCGGGGGGCGTCCCCCGGGGCCCCGCGCGGCCCGAGCGCAAACCGACATGGGCGCCGACAGGCGCGCCGGCAAGGAAGACATGCCATGATCACCCGGACCGAGGCGACCTTCGCGCCGCCGATCCCCGAGGCGAAACGCTGGCTCGACGGGGTGGAGTTCGCGCCCGACCGCCCGCTGATCAATCTCAGCCAGGCCGCGCCGGTGGACCCGCCGCCGCCCGCGCTGCGCGCCGCCATGGCCGAGGCGCTCGAGGATCCCGAGACGCATCTCTACGGCCCCGTGCTGGGCCTGGCCGCGCTGCGCGCGGCGCTGGCCGCGGACTGGGCGCGCCATTACGGCGGCACTGTAACCCCCGCCCATGTGGGCATCACCGCCGGCTGCAACCAGGCCTTTGCCGCGACGCTGGCCGCGCTGACCACCGAGGGCGACGAGGTCATCCTGCCCCTGCCCTGGTATTTCAACCACAAGATGTGGCTGGACATGAGCGGGCTGCGCGCCGTGCCGCTGCCCACCGGGCCCGACCTGATCCCCGACCCGCACGCGGCGCGCGCGCTGATCACGCCGCGCACCCGCGCCATCGCGCTGGTCACGCCGAACAATCCCGCCGGGGTCGAGTACCCGGCCGAGACCCTGCGCGGTTTCTTCGATCTCGCCCGCGAGACCGGCATCCAGCTGGTGGTGGACGAGACCTATCGCGATTTCGACAGCCGCCCCGCCGCGCCGCATGACCTGCTGGGCACGCCCGGCTGGGAGGGCACGCTGATCCAGCTCTACAGTTTTTCCAAGGCCTACCGGCTGACCGGGCACCGCGTGGGCGCGATCATCGCCAATCCCGACCTGCTGCTAGAGATCGAGAAGTTCCAGGACACGGTGGCGATCTGCGCCCCCACGCTTGGCCAGCGTGCCGCGCTCTGGGGGCTTGAACACCTCACGCAATGGAAGGCCGAGCAGCGCGCCGAGATCCTCGACCGCCGCGCCGCCATGCAGGAGTTCTTTCCGCCGCTGGCCGCGCGCGGCTGGCGGCTGCGGGGCCTCGGCGCCTATTTCGCCTATCTCGAACATCCCTTTGCCGAGGGCGCCTCGACATTGGCGCCGGCGCTGGTGCGCGAGGCCGGTGTGCTGGTCCTGCCCGCCACCATGTTCGTACCCCCCGGTGATCCCACGGGCGAGCGGCATTTCCGCGTCGCCTTCGCCAATGCCGATCGCGACAGCCTGCGCGTCTTCTGCGAACGTCTGGCCGCGTTTGACAGGCCCCTTGCAAGCCCCGGGAGCCCTGCGTAGACAAGGCCGCAATCCAAAGCGCGAGGGGGCCCTGATGGCTGCAAAATCCGGCTCGATGTCCAAGACCCTGGTCTGGATCCTGATGGCCCTGCTGATCCTTGGCCTGGCCGGGTTCGGCGCCACGAATTTCGGCGGCTCGGTGCGCTCGATCGGGCGCGTGGGTGAGGCCGAGATCGACGTGACCGACTATGCCCGCGCGCTCCAGAACGAGATCCGCGCCGTCGAGGCGCAGCGCGGCCGCGCGCTGAGCTTCCAGGAGGCGCAGAACATGGGGCTGACGCAGGATGTGCTCAGCCGCATGGTGGTGACCGCCGCGCTGGAACACGAGGCGGCGCAGCTGGGCCTGTCGGTCGGTGACGAACAGCTGGCGCAGGACCTGCGCAACATCCAGGCCTTCCAGGGCCCCGATGGCAGCTTCAACCGCGACGCCTATCGCCTGGCGCTGCAGAATGCCGGGCTCTCCGAGCGCGAGTTCGAGGAACAGCTGCGCGCCGAGAGCGCCAGCACGCTCCTGCAGGGCGCCGTTCTGGCCGGGACCACCCTGCCCGACACCTATATCGACACACTTCTGGACTACGCCAACCAGCGCCGCGCCTTCACCTGGGCCGAGCTGGGCCAGGACGCGTTCGACACCGGCGTGCCGGTCCCCGAGGAGGGCGACCTGAAGGCGTGGTACGACGAGAATATCGACCGCTTCACCCGGCCGCGCACCACGCAGATCACTTATGCCTGGCTTACGCCCGAGATGATCGTCGACAGCGTCGAGGTGGACGAGGAGACGCTGCGCGCCGCGTATGACGAGCAGTTCGACCGGTTCAACCTGCCCGAACGCCGGCTGGTGGAGCGGCTGGTCTTTGCCGACGAGGCCGCCGCGCGCGACGCGCTGGCGCGGGTGCAATCAGGCGAGGCCGCCTTCGAGGACCTGGTCGAGGCGCGCGGGCTGGACATCGCCGATACCGACATGGGCGACGTGGCGCGCGAGGACCTTGGCGGCGCCGCCGACACGGTCTTCGAGGCCGAGGTCGGGTCCGTGACCGGCCCGGCGCCGACCGAGCTTGGCCCCGCGCTCTTCCGCGTGAACGCCGTGCTGCCGGCGCAGTCGACCTCGTTCGAGGATGCGATCCCCGACCTGCGCGGCGCGCTGGCGCTCGACCGGGCCCGCCGCGTGATCGAGACGCAGGCGCAAAGCTATGATGACGAGCTGGCCGCCGGCGCCACGCTGGAGGAGCTGGCCGAGACGACCGACCTGCAGCTGGGCCAGATCGGCTGGACGGGCCAGAACGACAGCGGCATCGCCGGTTACGAGGCCTTCCGCGAGGCCGCGGCCGCGCTGGAAGAGGGCGATTTCCCGCAGATCGAACAGCTGGGCGATGGTGGCGTCTTCGCGCTGCGCTTCGAAGAGGTGCTGCCGCCCCAGCCGATCCCGATGGACGAGGTGAACCTGCAGGTGCTGGCCGGCTGGCAGGACGACCAGAAGACCGAGGCGCTGATGCAGCAGGCCGAACAGCTGGCCGCGCGGCTTGCCGAGGGCGCCACGTTCGAGGGCGTCGGGCTGGAGGCCAATACCGAGGCCGGGCTGACCCGCACCGCTTTCGGCGCCGACCTGCCCGAGGGGCTGCTGGAGCGCGTCTTCGAGCTGGAGCCCGGCCAGACCGCCGCCTTGCCCGGCGACGCCACGGCCTACGTGCTGCGGCTGGACGAGATCCTGCCGGTCGACCGCGACAGCGAAACCTCGCAGCAGCTGACCCGGATCTTCGGCGACCAGGCGGCCAGCGACGTGTCGCAGGACCTGTTCCGCGCGCTGTCCTCGGACATCCAGTCGCGCGCCGGCGTGGTGATCGACCAGGCGGCGATCAACGCCGTGCACGCGAACTTCCAGTAGGACCTGCCCGCCATGTCGACCCTGACCCCGGATTTCGACGCCTTCGCGCGCGCCTATGATGCCGGGCGCAACCAGGTGGTCTATGCCCGCCTTGCCGCGGATCTCGACACGCCCGTGTCGCTGATGCTCAAGCTGACCGGCGCCGCCAAGGACGCCTTCATGCTGGAATCCGTGACCGGCGGCGAGGTGCGGGGGCGCTACTCGATCATCGGGATGAAGCCCGACCTGGTCTGGCAGTGCCACGGGCAGACCAGCCGGCTCAATCGCTCGGCCCGCTTCGATGCCGACGCGTTCGAGACGCAGGAGGCCGACCCGCTGACCGCGCTGCGCGCGCTTCTGGCCGAAAGCCGGATCGACCTGCCCGATGACCTGCCGCAGGCGGCGGCAGGGCTGTTCGGCTACCTGGGCTATGACATGATCCGGCTGGTCGAGCACCTGCCGGACGTCAATCCCGACCCGCTGGGCCTGCCGGACGCGATGCTGATGCGCCCCTCGGTCGTTGCGGTGCTGGACGGTGTCAAGGGCGAGGTCACCGTGGTCTCGCCCGCCTGGGTGCAGGAGGGGCAGTCGGCCCGCGCCGCCTATGCCCGCGCGGCCGAGCGCGTGATGGACGCGGTGCGCGACCTCGAACGCGCCCTGCCCCAGTCCAGCCGCGACCTGGGCGAAGCCGCCGATCTGGGCGAGCCGGTGTCGAACTTCACCCATGAGGGCTACAAGCAGGCGGTCGAGACGGCCAAGGACTATATCCGCGCCGGTGACATCTTCCAGGTCGTGCCGTCGCAGCGCTGGACGCAGGAGTTTCCGCTGCCGCCCTTCGCGCTCTACCGCTCGCTGCGGCGCACCAACCCCTCGCCCTTCATGTTCTATTTCAACTTCGGCGGCTTCCAGGTGATCGGCGCCAGCCCCGAGATCCTCGTGCGGGTCTTCGGGCGCGAGGTCACGATCCGCCCCATCGCCGGCACCCGTCCACGCGGCGCCACGCCCGAGGAAGACCGCGCGCTGGAGGCCGACCTGCTGGCCGACCAGAAGGAGCTGGCCGAGCACCTGATGCTGCTGGATCTGGGACGCAACGATACCGGGCGCGTCTCGAAGATCGGCACGGTACGCCCGACCGAGGAATTCATCATCGAGCGCTACAGCCACGTGATGCATATCGTCTCGAACGTGGTGGGCGAGCTCTCCGAGGACCAGGATGCGCTCTCGGCCCTGCTGGCCGGGCTGCCCGCGGGCACCGTCTCGGGCGCGCCCAAGGTGCGCGCGATGGAGATCATCGACGAGCTGGAGCCGGAAAAGCGCGGCGTCTATGGCGGCGGCGTGGGCTATTTCAGCGCCGGCGGCGACATGGACATGTGCATCGCGCTGCGCACCGCCATCGTCAAGGATCGCAAGCTGTTCATCCAGGCCGGTGGCGGCGTGGTCTATGACAGCGACCCCGAGGCCGAGTACCAGGAGACGGTGCACAAGTCGAACGCGATCCGGCGCGCCGCCGCCGATGCCGCCCGCTTCACCGAGACCGGGAACGGCTGACAGACCCCTTTCGGACCTCACTTTTTCGTGTCCCCGTTGCCGTGGCGGGGTCATGAACATACCATGAACGCCATGGCAAAACTCTCGGTTTCAGAAAAGCTTGCCATCCTGTCGGATGCGGCCAAATACGATGCCTCCTGCGCCTCGAGCGGGGGGCAGCGGCGCGACTCGCGCGATGGCTCGGGCATCGGCTCCACCACCGGGTCGGGCATCTGCCATGCCTATGCCCCGGACGGGCGCTGCATCAGCCTGCTCAAGATCCTGATGACGAATTTCTGCATCTATGACTGCGCCTATTGCGTGAATCGCGTCAGCTCGAACGTGCAGCGCGCGCGGTTCACGCCCGAGGAAGTGGTCGACCTGACGCTGGAATTCTACCGCCGCAACTATATCGAGGGGCTGTTCCTGTCCTCGGGCATCATCCGGTCGCCCGATGACACGATGGCCGACATGGTGCGCATCGCGCGCCTGCTGCGCGAGGAGCACCGCTTCCGCGGCTACATCCATCTCAAGACCATCCCCGATGCCGCGCCCGAGCTGATCGAGCAGGCCGGGCTTTACGCCGACCGGCTCTCGATCAATGTCGAGTTGCCCACTGACCGCGCGGTCAAGGATTACGCCCCCGAGAAGAACCCCGACCAGATCCGCCGCGCCATGGCCGATGTGCGCGTGATGAAGGAGGCCCGCAAGGAGCAAAGCTATACCGGCAAGCGCCCGCGCCGCTTCGCCCCCGCCGGGCAGTCCACCCAGATGATCGTCGGCGCCGACGGGGCGCGGGACATGACGATCCTCAAGACCTCGACCCGGCTCTATTCCAGCTACCGGCTGAAACGGGTCTATTACTCGGCTTTCTCGCCCATCCCCGACAGCTCGGCCGCACTGCCGCTGATCAAGCCGCCGCTGATGCGGGAGCATCGCCTCTACCAGGCCGACTGGCTGCTGCGCTTCTACGGCTTCGATGTCGACGAGATCGCGCAAGGCACACCCGACGGCAATCTCGACCTCGAGATCGACCCCAAGCTGGCCTGGGCGCTGGCCAATCGGCATGTCTTTCCGGTCGATGTGAACCGCGCCGACCGTGAATTGCTGCTGCGCGTGCCCGGGATCGGCGCCAAGACCGTGGGCCGGCTGCTGGCCACCCGCCGCCACCGCACGATCCGCTATGACGACCTGCGGCGCATGGGGGCGAACCTGAAACAGGCGCGCCCCTTCCTGACCGCGCTGGACTGGAGCCCGCGCGGGCTGGATGCGGCCGATCTCCGAGCCCGGTTCGCGCCGCCGCCGGAACAGCTGCAACTGATCTGATGCGCGCGGTCACGCTGCCGAAGATCGGCACCTTCGAGGCCTGGCGCGATGCGGCGCGCGGCCTGCTGGCCGCCGGGATCCCGCCGGAAAACGTGCTGTGGAGCCGCGGCACACCCGAGCGTGACCTCTTCGCCGATCCCCTGCCCGCGCTGCCGCCGGGACAGGTCACGGTTCCCAAGAGCTTCGTCTCGCTGGCCCAACAGGTCATCTGGCACCGCGATCCCGAACGCTTCGCCCGGCTCTACGCCGTGCTCTGGGCGCTGCGCGAGAACCGGCGCCTGCTGGAGGATCGCGGCGATCCCCGCATCGACCGGCTGAACCGCATGGCCAAAGAGGTCGGCCGCGACAAGCACAAGATGACCGCCTTTGTCCGCTTCCGCGAGATCGGCGACCGCGAGGCCCCCCGCCGCCGCTTCGCCGCCTGGTTCGAGCCGTCGCATTTCATCCTCGAACCCTCCACCGCCTTCTTCGCCAAGCGTTTCGGCGACATGGACTGGTCGATCTTCACCCCCGACCTCTCGGCGCATTTCGAGGATGGCCGAATCCGGCTGGACGAGGGCGCGCCGCGCCCCGAACTGCCGCACGACGCGACCGAGGATCTCTGGCGCACCTATTTCCGCAACATCTTCAACCCCGCAAGGCTCAAGGTGAAGGCGATGCAGGCCGAGATGCCGCGCAAGTACTGGCACAACCTGCCCGAGGCCGAGCTGATCCCCGAACTGGTCGCCGAGGCCCAGAGCCGCGCGCGGCACATGGCCGAACAGGCGCCCACGCTCGCACCCGCCCGCGCAGCCCGGGTGACCGAACGGCTGCGCGCCGAAATGGCGACACCGCCGCCTGTGGATGACCGCGAAACGCTTGAAGCGGGTCTGGCAGGCTGCCGGCGCTGCCCGCTCTGGGAACAGGCCACACAGGTCGTGCCGGGCGAAGGCCCGCTCGATGCGCGCCTGATGATCGTGGGCGAACAACCGGGCGACCGCGAGGATCTGGAAGGCCGCCCTTTCGTCGGCCCGGCCGGCCAGCTCTTCGACCAGGTGGCGGCCCGGGCGGGTCTCGACCGACGGGCGGCTTTCCTCACCAATGCGGTCAAGCATTTCAAGTTCGCCCCGCGCGGCAAGCGGCGCATCCACCAGTCGCCGGGCCGCGCCGAGGTGCAACACTGCCGCTGGTGGCTCGAGCAGGAACGCGCGCTAGTCCGGCCCGACCTGATCCTTGCCATGGGCGCCACGGCGCTGGAAAGCCTGACCGGCGATCGCCGCAACCTCTTGGCCCGGCGCGGCCGGATCGAGAATCTGGCCGACGGCACGCCGATGCTGGTCACCGTGCACCCGTCCTACCTGCTGCGCCTGCCACCGCCCGAGCGCGCAGAGGCCGAAGCGCTGTTCGAGGCCGACCTGCGCGACGCCGCGCGCCGCGTGGCCTGAGCCTCAGGGCGCCGCGGCCTCGCTCCGGATCCGGTCGATCATGGCGCGCAACCCGTTCGAACGCTGCGCCGAGAGATGGTCATGCAGCCCCAGCCGCCCCATCTCGGCCCGCGCATCGACCGCGGGCACCTCGGTCAGCGGCAACCCGTCATAGAGACGATGCAGAAGCGCGATCAGCCCCTTGACGATCAGCGCGTCGCTGTCGCCCTGGAAATGGAACCGGTCCGCCTCGGGCGTGACATGCAGCCAGACCTGGCTGGCACAGCCCTCCACCTTGGTGGCCGGCACTTTCAAGGCCTCCGGCAGGGGCTCCATCGCCTTGCCCATCTCGATCACCATGCGGTAGCGGTCTTCCCAGTCCTCGAGGAACTCGAAATCCTCCACCACCTCTTCGAACGCCGCCTGCGCCATGTCCTGTCTCCTTTTGTCCGGGACCTATGTCGCGGCCGGGCAAAGGTCCAGCCCTTGGTGCTTTTCAAGCCGGGCGGAATGCGCTACCCCGGTCGAAAGCCATCCAACGGGCCGCTGTGCTGATGACCAGATCCCTCTCCGTCCTGCTTCTCTCCGCGCTGGTGCTGACCAGCTGCGGCACCGTGCGCGACTCGCGCCTGAACCCGATGAACTGGTTCGGCCGCAGCACCGCCCAGCCGGTCGCCACCGAGGGCGAGGTCAACCCGCTGATCCCGCGCCGCCGCGCCTCGATCCTGCGCCCGCAGCAGGATGACACCTATCGCGGCCAGCTGATCGGCGACGTGACCGAACTGCTCGTCGAACGCCGCCCCGGCGGCGCCGTGATCCGCGCCACCGGCGTGGCCGACTACCAGGGCGTCTACGATGTGCGCCTCGTCAAGGTGGACGAGGAATCCGATGCCGGCACCCTGACGCTCGATTTCCGCGCGCTGCAACTGCGCGGCCCGCAGGGCCGGCCGGCATCCCGGACCGTGACGGCCGCGGTCTGGCTGACCGACAACGAACTGGGGGCCATCCGCACGATCCGTGTCAAATCCGCCCGCACCGTGCGCACCAGCCGGCGCTGAAACCACGCGCGCACCCGGTATTCGAAGCGTCCCAAGAAAAGGCATGCCGTCGTCTTTTTTGAGTATTTTCAGAAAGATGAAAGAGCCTGACGCGCCATTCTTTCATCTTTCCATAAGTACTCCGGGGGTCCGGGGGCAGAGCCCCCGGCGGATCGGCGCGCGGCACACGCGACGAAATCCCTATTGGCGTCGCAGACGTCCCAGCGCTTCGTCCTCGATCAGCCAAGCCGCGATCCCGTCGCGGATACCGGCGGCCATGCCCGCGCGCCAGGCCGGGTCCTGCAGGTTCTCGAGGTCGCGTTCGGTGGACAGGAAGCCCAGCTCGACCAATACCGAGGGGATGTCGGCGGCCTTGAGCACGGAAAACCCCGCCTGTCGCAACGGGCGCTTATGCACATGGCCAAGCGCGTTCTCGATCCCGTCGATCAGGTGGCGCGCCAGCGCTTCGCTGCGCGGGGTGTTGTCCAGCCGGGCCAAATCCATCAGCACCTGCGCCACGCGGTCATCCGCACCCGACAGGTCGATCCCGGCCAGCAGGTCGTCGCGGTCATGGCGCTCAGCCAGCGCGGCGGAGGCCGCGTCCGAGGCATCTGCGGACAGGGTGTAGACCGAGGCGCCATGCGCCTGCCCTTCCTCCAGCGCATCGGCGTGCAACGAGATGAAGAGATCGGCCCCGGCGTCATGGGCCAGCGCGACGCGACCTTCGAGCGAGACAAAGGTATCGCTGTCCCGCGTCAGCACCACGGTGTAAGCGCCGGTGCGGCGCAGCACCTCGCGCAGCTCGCGTGCGAAGAGCAGGACGAGATCGGCCTCCTTCAGCCCGCCCCGCTGGGCGCCCGGATCGATACCGCCATGGCCGGGGTCCAGCACGATGGTCAGCGGCGCGTCGCTGTCGCGCGCCACCGGGCGCAGGGCCCTGGGCTCGGGGCGGTCCCAGCCGGGACCGGCGGGCGTGCCGGCGGCCTGCGCGAAACTGTCCGGATCGGTCCGCTCCAGCCGCAGGCTCAGCGTCGCGCGGCCGGTCTCGGGGTCGATCTGCATGCCGGCGCGGGCAACGGCCAGCGGCTCGGACAGCTCGGCCACGAGGCGGGACCAGCCGGGGCGGAAGGCACCCATACGCAGCGAGGCCACGCGATCGCTGTCATCCATCCCCTCGGGATCGGCCCCCTGCCAGGCCACCTCGCGGAAATCGAGCACGAGGCGCATGGGGTCGGCCAGCGTGTAGACGCGCCACGGCACGCCCTGGCTCAGCTCCAGCGCCAGCTCGGTGACGCCGCGCCGGGCGTCGCTGAACCCGCCGCCGGAATAGCGTGCCAGCCCGCTTTCCTGTTGCGCGCTGCCCGGCGCCGCCCAGAGGCACGCGGCAAGGCAAAGCCCGATGATCCTGCTCATGGTCCCCGGTTCCCGGTGGTTGCTTTGCGCGGATCCTAGCAGGCTGCCGCGGGCTTTGCACGTGGCAGCTGCGCCGCTCAGGCGCCGCGGCGCGCTTTCATGAAGCGCGCCAGGCGGTCGAGCCCCTCGGCGATGTCCTCCGGCGCACGGGCATAGGAGAAGCGCAGCGTGCCGGCCCCGCGCTCGGGGTCGAAATCGAGGCCCGGTGTCACCGCCACCCCGGCCTCGTCGAGGATCTCGCGCGCGAAGGCCCGGCTGTCATCGGTCAGGTGCGACACGTCGGCATAGACGTAGAAGGCCCCGTCGGGCGGCGCGATCCGGTCGAACCCGGCGGCGGGCAGCCCCTCCAGCATCAGCGCCCGGTTGCGCGCGTAGACGGCGAGATTCGCCTCCAGCTCCTCGCCCGCATCCATCGCGGCCAGCGCCGCGACCTGGCTGGCATGGGGCGGGCAGATGAACAGGTTCTGGGCCAGGCGTTCCACCTGGCGGATCTGCGCCTCGGGCACGACCAGCCAGCCGACGCGCCAGCCGGTCATCGAGAAATACTTGGAGAACGAGTTGATCACGCAGACATCGTCGCTGATCTCGAGCGCGCTGACGGCCCGGCGCTCGTACTCGATGCCGTGATAGATCTCGTCCGAGAGAAAGCTGGCCCCCCGCGCCTGCGCCGCCTCGATCAGCGCCGCGAGGGCCGGCTTGTCCAGCATGGTGCCGGTGGGGTTGGCGGGGCTGGCCACCATGAGCCCCTGGTAATCGACCCCAGCAAGGTCCTCCGGCACCAGTTGCAGGCGGTTCTGCGCGGAGGCGGCGATCTCGACCGGCTGCAGGTCGAGCGCGCGCAGGATCTGGCGGTAGGAGGGGTAGCCCGGCCGACCCAGCGCGATGCGATCGCCCGCATCGAACAGCGCCGTGAAGGCCAGGATGAAGCCGCCCGAGGAGCCCGGCGTGACCACGACGCGCGCGGGGTCCAGATCGACGCCGTACCATTCGCCATAAAGCCGGGCGATGCGCGCGCGCAGCGCGGGCAGCCCCAGCGCCACGGTATAGCCCAGCGGGTCCGTCTCCATGCTGCGCGCCAGCGCGTCGCGGGCCGCTTGGGGCGCCGGCGTACCGGGCTGGCCCACCTCCATATGGATGATCGAGCGCCCGGCCGCCTCGGCCTGGCGCGCGGCCTCCATCACGTCCATCACGATAAAGGGATCGACGTCCCCCCGGCTTGAATTCCGCATGCCTGCCTCTCTACTGTGCCCGCAACCCGCTTACGGTCGACAGAGGTGAGACGTCAATGATCCTGCCCCGGCTCCTGGCCCTTGTCGTCGCGCTGGCCCTCTGTGTCGCGGCCCCCGCCCGCGCCGGCGTGACGCTGCTGCGCGATGCCGACGTGGAACACGCGCTGCGCCAGCTGGCCGCCCCGGTTCTGGGCGCGGCAGGGCTCAGCCCGTCGCAGGTGCGCATCCTCGTGATCGATGACAGCTCGCTCAACGCTTTCGTTGCGGACAACCAGCATATCTTCCTGCATTCGGGCCTGATCATGAAGCTGGACAGCGCCGCGGCGTTGCAGGCGGTGCTGGCGCATGAGGCCGCGCATATCGCCAATGGCCATCTGGCGCGCCGCATGGGCAACATGCGCAGCGCGCGCACCGCTGCCGGGCTGGGCCTGCTGCTGGCCGCCGCGACCGCCGCGGCGACGCGCGACGGCCAGGTCGCGGCGGGCATCGCCGCGGGCACGCAGGGCTCGGCGCTGCGGCGCTTCTTTGCCCATACGCGGGCCGAGGAAGCGGCAGCCGACATCGCCACGATCCGCTATCTCAAGCGCGCCGGGATCGACACCTCGGCCGCGGTGGAGGTGATGGAGTTGTTCCGCGGGCAGGAGGCGCTGTCGGTCGGGCGGCAGGATCCCTACATGCGCACCCACCCGCTGACCCGCGACCGGCTGCGCGCGCTCAAGGGCATGGTCGCCGGCAATCCCGGCGGCACGCGCGACGCGACCGCGCAATACTGGTTTTCCCGGGCCAAGGGCAAGCTGACCGCCTTCAAGCGCGCACCGTCATGGACATTGCGGCGCCTCAAGGACAGCCCCAGCCAGGACATCGCCTTGATGCGACAGGCCGTGGCGCATCATCGCCAGTCCGACCGGGCGCGCGCGCTCAAGGCGATCGACGGCGCGCTGGCCCTGCGCCCGCGCGATCCGTTCCTGATCGAGCTCAAGGGCCAGATCCTGTTGGAATCCAGGCAGTTCGGGGCCGCAGTTCAAGTCTACCAGAAAGCCGCCGCCATCGCCCCGCGCGAGCCGCTGATCCAGGGCGGGCTGGGCCGGGCCCTGCTGGCGGCGGGCAATCCCCGCGCCGCGCTGACCCCGCTGGAGCGTGCCCGGTCACGCGATGTCTCGGATGCACGCGTGCTGCGCGACCTGGCCGTGGCCTATGCGCGGACCGGGCAGAACGGCATGGCCTCGGTCGTGACGGCCGAACGCTACGCGCTGGGGGGGCGGATGGCGGATGCAGAGCTGCATGCCAAGCGCGCCTCGGGGCTGCTGCCGCGCGGCTCGGGCCCGTGGCAACGCGCCCAGGATGTGTTAAACGCCGCGCAACGCGCGCAGCGTCGCTGACCTCAAATGACGGGAGTTCCCATGTTTCAATCCAGATCCCTTCGCGCCCTGGCGCTGACCGGCGCCGCGGCGCTGGCCCTTGCGACCGGCCCGGTCCGCGCCCAGGAGGCGGCGTTCGATTTCGACGCCATGACGCCCGAGCAGCAGGCCGCCTTCGGGGCACAGGTCCGCGCCTACCTGCTCGAGAACCCGCAGGTGATCATGGAAGCGGTGGCCGTGCTCGAGGAGCGTGAACAGCAGGCCCAGGCGGCGGCGGACGACTCGCTGGTGCAGGACAATATCGACCGGTTGCTCGACGACGGGTTTTCCTGGGTCGGCGGCAATCCCGAGGGCGACGTGACCGTGGTCGAGTTCATCGACTACCGCTGCGGTTATTGCCGGCGCGCGCATCCCGAGGTCGAGCAGCTGGTCGAGATGGATGGCAATATCCGGCTGATCGTCAAGGAATTCCCGATCCTCGGCGAGGCCTCGGTGATCTCGTCGCGCTTCGCCGTGGCGACCCATATCGTCGAAGGCGACGAGGCCTACAAGGCGGTGCATGACGCGCTGATCGCGCTCGAGGGCAACCCGGGCAAGGGCCAGCTGCGCCGCGTCGCACAGACGCTTGGGCTCGATGCCGAGGCGATCCTGGCCGAGATGGACAGCGACGAGGTGACCCGCCGCATCTCGGAAACCCGGGCGCTGGCGCAGGACATGCAGATCAACGGTACGCCCAGCTTCGTCTTCGGTGACCGGATGGTGCGTGGCTATGCGCCGCTGCAGACCATGATGCAGATCGTGGAAGACCAGCGCTCGTGATCCGGGCGGCCGGGCTCCTGCTCTGCCTCGCGACCTCTCCGGCCACGGCCGGGGAGGCCAGCGAGCTGCGGGCCCGCCTCAAGGCGCTGGCCGGGCCGAGCGATCCCTATGCCGCAGAAAAGGCGGCCGATCTCAACCGGATCGCCGCCGATGCGCCCCGGCTTTTCGGAGCGGATGGGGCGGGCGACATCGCGCTCTTCGTCGGCCCGGATTGCGCTGATTGCCCAGCGGCACAGGAGAGCCTGCAGGCGCTGGCCGCCGTGCTGGACAAGCAAGTGCGCATCCTCGACATCTCGGACCCCGCCAATTCGGCGCTGATGCAGCGCATGACGCTGGACACGGTCCCGTCCTATGTCATGCCAGACAAGCTGATCCGCGGCGCCATGCCCCGGGTCGTGCTGGAACGTTACCTGACCGAGAATTGAGCAGAGCGCGCGCAAATCTTTTCAGGAAAAGATTTGCAAATTCCATCTGATGGAATTTGCCCGCGCTACTCCGCTGCCTGTGCCTTGGCGGCTTCCGCCTCGAGCTCGGCGGCCTTCTTCTCCACCTCTTCGACGATGTGGTCGATCATCTGGTCGTTGGACATCTTGTGGCTGGCCTTGCCCGCCAGGTAGACCATGCCCGAGCCGGCCCCGCCGCCCGTGAAGCCGACATCGGTCATCAGCGCCTCGCCCGGCCCGTTCACCACGCAGCCGATGATCGACAGGCTCATCGGGGTCTTGATATGTTCCAGCCGCCGTTCCAGTTCCTCGACCGTCTTGATCACGTCAAAGCCCTGCCGCGCGCAGGAGGGGCAGGAGATGATGTTCACGCCGCGGTGGCGCAGCCCCAGCGACTTGAGGATCTCGTAGCCGACTTTCACCTCTTCCACCGGATCGGCCGAGAGCGAGACGCGGATCGTGTCGCCGATCCCCATCCAGAGCAGGTTGCCCAGGCCGATCGCGCTCTTGATCGTGCCCGAGGTGAGCCCCCCGGCCTCGGTGATGCCCAGGTGGATCGGCTTGTCCGTCGCCTCGGCGATGCCCTGGTAGGCGGCAGCGGCCAGGAACACGTCCGAGGCTTTCACGCTGATTTTGAACTCGTGGAAACCATTGTCCTCGAGGATGCGGATGTGGTCCATCCCGCTTTCGACCATGGCCTCGGGACAGGGTTCGCCGTATTTCTCGAGCAGGTGCTTCTCGAGGCTGCCGGCATTCACGCCGATGCGCATGGAACAACCGTGATCGCGGGCGGCCTGGATGACCTCGCGCACGCGGTCCTGGCTGCCGATATTGCCCGGGTTGATGCGCAGACAGGCGGCGCCGGCCTCGGCCGCCTCGATGCCGCGGCGGTAGTGGAAATGGATATCTGCCACGATCGGCACCGGGCTTTCACGCGTGATCTCGCGCAGCGCCTTCGACGACGCCTCGTCTGGGACGGAGACACGCACGATATCCGCCCCCGCCTCGGCGGCGGCCTGCACCTGCGCGATGGTGCCGGGGATGTCGGTGGTGACCGTGTTGGTCATGGTCTGCACCGAGATCGGGGCATCGCCCCCGACCGGCACGGAGCCGACCATGATCTGGCGGGATTTGCGGCGATAGATGTTGCGCCACGGGCGGACGTGGTTGAGGCTCATGCGCGGATCGTCCTGATTGCAGTCATTTGGCGGCACAGTAACGTGAACGGGCCCGCGGGGCCAGTCACCGCTGCGCGACCCGGGCCGCCATCGTCAGGGGCGCGTCTGGGGCGCGGCACCGGCGCGCAGCTCGGCGACGACCTTGGCCAGCGTCTGGTTGCGGCTGAGATCGGCGACCTGCAGGCGTTGCGTGATGGCAGAGGCCGACAGCTGAAGGTTGCGGCCGAACTGGCCGCTTTCGCCATAGGGCCCGTAGGTCTGGCCGTTCACCGCGAAATAGACCCCGCCTGCATTGCCCGAGAAGATCTTGGCCGCCTGCGCGGTCTGCGGCACCTGGTAGGTCTCGCCGGCGCGCATGGTCTGGGCAAAGATCTTCTTGCCCGAGGGCAGCGAGACTTCCACCCAGGTATCCGCCGAGGCCACGACGGTGATGCCCGGCGCGGGCGCCTCGGTCACCTGCGGGATGGTCGAGGCCGGGGCCACCGGAGAGGGCGTCGAGATCTGTGCCTGCGGCTGGGCCGGGCGCGGCGTGGATTGCGCGGCCAGCTGCGTCAGGCTGGTGCTCTGCGCCTCGGGCTGCGGGCTGACCGGGGTCGTGTCGGCCCGGGCCACGGTGGCAGAGCCCTGCGGTTGCAGCGCGGCCACGGCTGTGGGGGCCGGGCGAGACTTGATGTCCAGCTCGACCATCACGGCCAACAGATCGTCATCGGCGGCCGGGTCAGCGGGCTCGAACCGCTCCTTGAGCGCGGCGGCGTCCAGCGCCACCTCGGCGTAGCGCCCGGGCCGGCCCGAGGGGCCGAACGGCGTGCCGTCGACAGCGAAATAGATCCCGCCGGCCTGCCCGATGGCAATGCGCGGCTCGCGCGCGTCGCGCGGCACGGCATAGCTGTCGCCCTGCTGCATGATGCGCGAATAGAGCACCTTGCCGCTTTCATCCTTGATCTCGACCCAGGCCTCGTCCGTGGCCATGACCAGCACGCCCTGCCCCAGGTTCGGCGCCTCGGCGCGCACCTGGCGGAGCGTCTCGTCCCCCTCGGCCAGGCCTTCGGCCAGCGCGATCGCGGCATTGCTGCTGTCCTGCACGCGCGGCAGGCTGGGCGTGGCGCTGTCGGAGAAGAGCCCCACTGAGCCGGGATCCAGAGTCGAGATCGGCGCGTCACGCGCCACCAGCACCGGTACGTCCAGCGCCTGCGGGCGGTAGAGCCGGTCGAAGGCCGCGCCCGAGGGCGGCGTGAAGACACCGGCGATCGTTTCGTCCTGGGTGGCTGTCTCGGCCTCGTCCCGCGGGGCAAGCGCGGCGTCCAGCGGGTCGATCTCGCTCAGCACCACGGGGGTCTGGTCGACCGGGGTGACACGCACGCGCTGCACCTCCTGCAGCACGCTGTAGCCACCATAGCCGATGCCGCCGATCAGCGCGAGCAGCACCAGCGACGACGCAATGGCGCCCGGCTCGATCCGCGAAAACAGGCTGTCATTGGCCGGGGCGAAGGGCATGCGCGGTTCGGCCAGCGGGTCGCGGCTGCGCGGGCGCACCTGGTCGAGCGCCGGCTTGCGCACGACCGAGGCCTGGTCCGACATGCCATGCGCGACGGAAAAGCCGCTTTCGGCGCAGAAGGCGGCAAAGGCCTCGTCCGGGTCCATGCCGAGGTAGCGCGCATAGGAGCGCACGTAGCCCGCGATGAAGCCCGGCGTGTCGAAGGCCGAGGGATCGCAATTCTCGATCGCCGCGATATAGCTGGCCTTGATCCGCAATTCGCGCTGGACGTCCAGCAGTGACTTGCCCAGTGTCGCACGTTCGCCCCGCATCACGTCGCCGAGGCGAAGGGCAAAGTCATCAAAGCTTTGCGGGGACTGCTCGTCCACCGCCAGCTTGTCCTGGGATTTGCGCCCGATCATGCAGACTGCCCCATCTTCCCGTACTACGTTGTACCTGCCCGGTTCGGGCCGTCGACTCGCGGCCCGTTATTGTCAGCAGCCTACCACATCGCAAGGGTTTTGACAGGAATACCGACGGCTACCCCGCCATTTCGGCGCGATTCAGCGCACAATGGCTCCAAAGTTCATCCATCGCCTGAACCAGCTGGTCCATTTCCCGGGGCCCGTGAACCGGCGACGGCGTGAAGCGCAGACGCTCGGTGCCGCGCGGCACGGTGGGGAAATTGATCGGCTGCACGTAGATGCCGAAGCCTTCCAGCAGCATGTCGGAGAGCTGCTTGGTGTGCACCGGGTCGCCCACGATCACCGGCACGATATGGCTGCCATGGTCGATGATCGGCAGGCCCATGCCCTTGAGCCGCAGCTTGAGGATGCCGGCCTGGGTCTGGTGACGCTCGCGCAGCGCCTGCCCCTCGGCGGTCTTGAGGAAGGCGACCGAGGCGGCGGCCCCGGCGGCCACGGCCGGCGGCAGCGAGGTGGTGAAGATGAAGCCCGGGGCGTAAGACCTTACGGCGTCACACATTTTATCGGAGGCGGCGATATAGCCGCCCATCACGCCATAGGCCTTGGCCAGCGTGCCGTTGATGATGTCGATGCGGTGCATCAGCCGGTCACGCTCGGCCACGCCGGCGCCGCGCGGGCCGTACATGCCCACGGCGTGGACCTCGTCGATATAGGTCAGCGCGCCGAACTCGTCGGCCAGATCGCAGATCGCCTCGATCGGGCCGAAATCGCCATCCATCGAGTAGATCGATTCAAAGGCGATCAGCTTGGGCGCGGCCGGATCGTCGGCCGCCAGCTTGGCGCGCAGATCCTCGACATCATTATGCTTGAAGACGCGCTTGGAGCCGCCATTGCGACGGATGCCCTCGATCATCGAGGCATGGTTCAATTCGTCCGAGTAGATGATGAGGCCCGGGAACAGCTTGGGCAGCGTGCTCAGCGTGGCGTCATTGGCGATATAGGCCGAGGTGAAGAGTAGCGCCGATTCCTTGCCGTGCAGGTCGGCCAGCTCGGCTTCCAGCCGCTTGTGATAGACCGTGGTGCCCGAGATGTTGCGCGTGCCGCCCGACCCGGCACCGGTGGCGTCGATCGCCTCGTGCATCGCCTCCAGCACCGCGGGGTGCTGGCCCATGCCAAGATAGTCATTGCCGCACCACACGGTGATCGGGGTCTCAGAGCCGTCCGGCCGCCGCCAGGTGGCGTGCGGAAACTGGCCCATCTTGCGCTCGATATCGATGAAGGTGCGGTAACGACCTTCGTCATGCAGGCGGTCCAGGGCTTGGTCGAGTTTCGCGGCGTAGTCCACCGACGGCCTCCTTCTTGGTCTTCGGACCCGGTCTGTCAGCGGATCCCAGTTTAGAACGCTTCTGCATTCAATTTTGTGAATAGCTAAATGCCAAGCGCGCGCGTGTCCACTATTTTGGGCCGGACCAACGGTCGCAGCCTTGATCTGCGTCAATCCCCGGGGGCGCCCCGCTCTCCTGACCCGGCCAAATGGCGCATATCGGAAACATCTAAAGCCCTCGCCGCCCATGCCGGTCCGGCCCTGTCCCGGCGCGGGCCCGGGTGGGTCGGTCAGGCGAATCGAGCCGCCCTGCCCGCAGTATCGCCGATCGGCCGGGCGCGCGCCCAGAGCGGAATTCCCCACCCCGGCCCGCCCGCGCGGCGACCGGCTGGACAGTGCCCGTGGCGCTGGTAGGGTTTATGCAAACAAATCAAGGTGACCCATGTCTCTCGACGCCACGCTCTTGCGTATCGACTCCGACCTTCCCGCCGCGCTGGACCGCCTGATGGAGCTGCTGCGCCTGCAGTCCATCTCGACCGACCCGGCCTTTGCCGCGCAATGCGACGCCGCCGCCGACTGGCTGGTGGCCGACCTGCAAAGCCTTGGCATCGCCGCCGAGAAGCGGACCACGCCGGGCCACCCGATGGTGGTGGGTCATGTCGAGGGCGATGGCCCGCATGTGCTGTTCTATGGCCATTACGACGTGCAGCCGGTCGATCCGCTGCACCTGTGGGACCGCGACCCGTTCGACCCCGCCATCGAGGAGACGGACAAGGGCCGCGTGATCCGCGGCCGCGGCGCCAGCGACGACAAGGGCCAGCTGATGACCTTCGTCGAGGCCTGCCGCGCCTGGAAGGCCGAGCATGGCGAGATGCCCTGCCGCATCACCTTCTTCTTCGAGGGCGAAGAGGAAAGCGGCTCGCCCTCGCTGGTGCCCTTCCTCGAAGAGAATGCCGAGGAGCTGAAGGCCGACCTGGCACTGATCTGCGACACCGGCCTGTTCCAGAGCACCACGCCGTCGATCATCACCCGCCTGCGCGGCATGCTGCAGGAAGAGATCGTGCTGACCGGGCCGGACAAGGACCTGCATTCGGGCATGTATGGTGGTGCGGCGATCAACCCGATCCGGGTGCTGGCCCGCATCGTGGGCGGGCTGCACGGCCCCGATGGCCGGGTGCAGGTGCCGCATTTCTATGACGGCGTGCCCGAGCTGTCCGAGGATATCGCCGAGCAGTGGCAGGCACTGGGTTTCGACCATCGCGGCTTTCTTGGCGATGTCGGCCTGTCGATCCCGGCCGGCGAAGAGGGCTACAGCCCGCTCGAGATG
Organism: Pseudoponticoccus marisrubri; assembly: GCF_001482405.1. Taxonomy (GTDB): domain Bacteria; phylum Pseudomonadota; class Alphaproteobacteria; order Rhodobacterales; family Rhodobacteraceae; genus Pseudoponticoccus; species Pseudoponticoccus marisrubri. The sequence goes on along the minus strand of NZ_LPXO01000003.1, from coordinate 321,795 downwards.
ATCTGGTCGCGACCCACCGCCGAGGTGAACGGCATCACCGGCGGCTATACCGGCGACGGGTTCAAGACGGTGCTGCCCTCCAAGGCCTCGGCCAAGGTCAGCTTCCGCCTCGTCGGCGACCAGGACCCGCATGCACTGCGCGAGCATTTCCGCGACTGGGTGCGCGCCCAGCTGCCCGGCGATGTCACGGCCGAGTTCTCGGGGATCGGCGCCTCGCCCGCCAGCGAGATGGCAACCGATCACCCCGCCTTCGAGGCCGCGCGCCGCGCGCTGAGCGAGGAATGGGGCGTCGAGGCGGCCTTTGGCGGCTGCGGCGGCTCGATTCCCGTGGCGGGCTATTTCAAATCGATCCTCGGCATGGACACGATGCTGGTGGGCTGGGCCAAGGATGACGACCAGATCCACTCCCCGAACGAAAAATACGACGTGGAGAGCTTCCACAAGGGGATCCGCAGCTGGGCCCGCGTGCTCGACGCGATCCGCTGAGCAGGTGCGGGGCGGCGGGCCCGATTCGCGCCGCCGCCCCTGCCCTTGCGTCACCTGCGCGCCCGGCGTGGGATCGGCGCCACATCCGGCCCGGAAATCCCAAGGATCCCGGGGCGCGCAGGCAGAATAAGGCAGGACGGCCCAATTCCGCCCCGACGGGGCCGCATTCGGGGCCTAGCCATGGCGGCATGACGACCGCGTATCGCAAACTCTCCCGGGCCGATTTCCGCCAGCGCGTGCGGCGCGTCGACCCCGGCTACCATTATCTCGGACAGACCGGCCGCCCGCCGCAGAAGAAGCGCCAGCGCCCGCTGGTCGCCTGCCTGCTGGGCTTCGGCTGGGCCTATCTGGTGATCTCGGTCGGCGCGAACCGCGCCTTCATCGAAAGCTCGCTGCAGGCCGGCAGCCTGCCCGCCGAGTATCACGGCGCCATCTTTGGCGGGCTGGCCATGCTGATGGCGGCCTCGGGCGTGATGCTGCTGATCCATCTCTTCCGCTTCGTGGCGCGCACGGGCGGGCGGCGGGCCAATTCCGGCGGGCTGCTGGCCGGCGCGCTGGGGGCGGCGGTGCTGGTCTACACGCCGCCGGGCGTCTGGAGCGCCGGCTACCAGATGCTGGACGGCAATTCGCGCAGCCTGCTGCAGACCGCCAGCAGCACCCTGCCCGATCTCGATCTGGGCCAGGTCTCGCTGGTCTCGTCCTTCAGCCGCTAGGTCGCCTCAGATCACGCCGACAAAGCGCTCGGGCAGCCGGTACTGCCCGCCATAATCGGGCCGCTGGAAGTTGTAGAAGCCGGTATCGCCCCGGGGCCCCCAGCTGCGCGCCATGCGCTTGCGCACCCAGCCCAGGTCGAACCCCTCCTTCATCTCGAGCCGTGCGAACCCGTCGAAAACCGCGCGATCCGCGCCGCGCGCCTCGGCGAACCAGTGGCGGCCGATGGCGGCCTCCTTGACGCCGACGCCGACCTCTTCGGTCACTTGGTTGCGCGCGTTCATGACCGAGACATAGGTCTCGAAATCGCAGAATTTCAGGTGGAACAGGTACAGGTCCTCGGGCGCGATCAGCGTGTCGTGTTGCGTGAAATGCCCGCCGCGCGCGATCTTGACCCCGGCGCTGATGACGCAGGGCTTGGAGTAATGCGGCGCCAAGCGCACATGCCGGCGCGGGCCCAGGATGTGATCCGTGATCGGGTCATGCTCGATATCGATGCGGTGGATCACCTCCAGCCCCAAGGGCGTCAGCACCCGGCGCGGCCGCGTCTCGGCCAGATAGTCCAGCAGCCCCTTGCCCGAGGCCGGATCGACCACAACCAGCTCGTCCACGTCGCCGACGATGACATGGGTGTAGTAACAGCGCAGCCCGTGCACGAGGTTGTTGAGCATGCGCCAGCGCTTCATGTCGAAATTGGGATGCGGGTCGCCGGGGATGCCGATGATGTTGCAGCCCTCGGCCAGCTCCGCCACCTCGGCCCCGCGGCCATGGTTGACCACGTAGCAATTCTCGCGCCCCAGCGCTTCGCCGTAATGGCGCAGCCAGGCCTTCAGAAAGAACGCGTCATCGCGCACCATGGTCAGCGCCGCGGCCACCGTCTGCATCTGTCCGTCCCGTTTCCTGCCTCGCGCCGCAGCCTAACCGACGCCCCGCGCCTTGAGAATCGCATTTTGCCCCGGGCCGCGCTAAACCAAGGAAAAAGAGGGGCAGTCATGGTCGATGCAGGCTTTCGCGACACCGGGTGGCAGATCGTGCCGGGCCCTGCCACGCCCACGCGGGTGCAGGTCTTCGGCGAGCGGTCCTCGGGCACCAATTTCGTCAAGCGCCTGATCGGGCGGAACGCGCCCCTGCGCCCGATGGAAGACCTGGGCTGGAAGCACGGCTTTCCGCACATGACCGCGATCCCCGCGCCTGTGGCCATCGTCGCCGTGATGCGCGATGCGCGGGACTGGGCGCTGTCCATGCATGCCAAGCCGTGGCATTGCCCGCCGGCCATGCAGGCCCTGCCCTTTGCCGATTTCATCCGCGCCGAATGGGCCACGATCGCCGACCGCAAGCGCTATTTCCCGCAGGTCGCGGCGCTGGGGGGACAGGGCATGCCGCTGCAGCATGACCGTCATCCGATCACCGGGCGGCCCTTCGCGAACCTCTTCGCGCTGCGCCGCGCCAAGCTGGAGGGGCTGCTCTCTTTCCGGCAGCGTGGCTGCACGCTGGTTCTCTGCCGGCTGGAGGCCGTGCAGGCCGCGCCCGAGGACTTCCTGCAGGCGCTTCATGACGGCCTGGACCTGCCGCGCTCCAACTTGCCGCTGCGCCCCGTGGTCAAACGGCTTGGGTCGAAATTCCTGCCCTCGGTCGCCGAGCGACCCGCCACGCCAAAGGTCTTCCCCGAGGCCGACCTGCCTCTGCTCCGGTCCGAGCTGGACTTGCAGCAGGAGGCGACGCTAGGCTATTCCTATGACTGAGCTTTGATCAGCATCGCCCTGAAATCATTCACATTTGTGCCTGTCGGCCCGGGTGCGAAGATGTCGCCCACGGCATCGAAGGCACCCCAGGGGTCCTGCCGTTGAATGACATCGGCCGGGTCGAGCCCGGCCTCCCGCATCCGTGCAAAGCTGCCGCCATCGACAAAGGCGCCGGCATTGGGCTCGGTCCCGTCGATCCCGTCCGTGTCGGCGGCCAGCACGGTCACGCCGGACAGCCCCTCGATCTCGCCGGCGAGCCCCATCAGGAAGGCGGTGTTGCGCCCGCCGCGCCCGGGAGTGTCGGTCAGGGTCACGCTGGTCTCGCCCCCTGACAGCACGACGACGGGGCGCGCAAAGGGACGGTCGTGACGCGCGATTTCGCGCGCGATGGCGCCATGAACCTGGCCCACCACATGCGCCTCGCCCTCGATCGCGTCCGAGAGGATCGGCGCGGCGATTCCATGGGCCTCGGCCACCTTCGCCGCCGCCTCGAGCGACAGGCGCGCCGAGGCGACGACGCGCACCTCGTTGCGGACATAGACCTCGTCCCTTGGGTCGGGCGCAGTTGAGGCATCACTCGAGATATGTGCCATAATGTTTTCTGGCAGCTTGATATTTCGGTTCCGGATCATCGCGAGCACCTGATCGCGACCGACACTGTCCGGCACGGTCGGGCCCGAGGCCACCTGCGCCGGATCATCGCCCGGCACGTCCGAGACCACCAGGCTGACCACCCGCGCGGGATGGGCGGCCGCAGCAAGACGCCCGCCCTTGATGCGGCTGACATGCTTGCGGATCGCGTTCATCACGCCGATCGGCGCGCCTGAGGCCAGCAGCGCGCGGTTCAGCGCCTGCTCATCCTTCAGCGTCATCCCCTCGGGCGGGGCCGGCAGCAGGGCCGAGCCCCCGCCGCAGACCAGCGCGACGACAAGGTCATCCGGCCCGAGGCCCGAGACCGCCTGCATCACCGCCGCGGCCGCCTTCTCGCCGGCGGCGTCGGGAACCGGGTGCGACGCCTCCAGCACAGGCAGGTGGCGGCAATCGGTGGCATAGCCATAGCGCGTGACGACCACCCCCTCGACCGGCGCGTCCCAAAGCGTCTCGAAGGCCGCTGCCATCTGCGCGGCCCCCTTGCCAAGCGCCACAACCACGGTGCGGCCCGCGGGTTTTTCCGGCAAGGCGCCGGCCAGCGCCCGCATCGGGTCGGCGGCCGCCACGGCAGCGTCGAAAAGTTCGGTCAGAAAAGCACGATCATCCATCGTCAGGTTCCTCGGTCAGGCGTTCGGGGTCAGGGGCGTGGCTTCACGATCCGGCGGTTTGCTCAGCACCATCTGGAAGACCCGTTTTCCATTATTTCAATCAATTCAGTATGTTTTGCCGCGTTTCTCAAGTAGTGCGCGACCTGACTCATCCGCAGCCTCCTACAGCGACCCGCCCAGGGCGATCCAGATCCAGAGCAGGCCGAGGCAGCTGGCCGTCACCGCGTAGACAGCGGCCATCAGCACGTAGGTGTCGGCCATGACCTCGCGCAGGGATGCGCCCAGCCAGCCCGGCAGGCAGGTCAGGGCGAGCGCGGCGACCACCTGTCCCGCCGACACGTCATGGGCCCGGTAGAGCATCAGCCCGCCGAAGCCCAGCACCGCCAGCAGGATGGCGCCCGGCAGCAGCGGCAGGCGCGCCTGCCCGGCGGCAAAGAGCGCGGCCAAACCGGGCAAGAGCACCATCGTGCCCAGGAAAGAGCCCATCCACAGCCCGCCGCTCATGCGGTGACGAGCCTGTCGAGATCGTAGCCATACCAGTCGAGGATCTCGCGCGCAGCGCGCAGACGCTCACCCGGCCGGCCCGTGCGGTCCATGATCCAGACGCGACCCCCATCGGGATCCCCCAGAGCCGCGGTGCGGTTGTCGGCATCCAGCCAGTGCACCCACAGACGGGTCTCGCCCAGGCGGAAGCGGCCCTGCCCCTCGTCGACCAGCGGCAGGGTCACGCCGTTCAGTCGCAGCCCCTCCGGCCCGATCCGCAGCCGCGTGCCCGGTGCCACTGCACCGCCCTGCAACACGATCCAGTCACCGGCCAGCCGCGCCAGCGTCGCATCGGCCTGCGAGGCCACGGGCGCGGTGGGATTGCGCAGCCCGATCGTGGTCGGCACGGTCGAGGGCGCCTCGGGCGCGCTGGCGCAGGCGGCCAGCAGGGTCAGCGACAGCGCGCGCAGGATCACGGCAGGCGGTCCGCCACGTGGCGCGCCATCACCTCGCCGAAGGCGCGATGCGCCTCGGCATCCCAGTGCACGCCATCCTCGGGCGCGACGGCAACCGTGTCACCGGCGGCGACAAAGCCGCAGCCCAGCCGCTTGGCCGCATCGGACAGGTGCCCGGCCAGCCCGACCTGCCGCGGCTCGGCCCCGGCAAAGACATCGCGCAGCACGCCGATCTCGCGCACCGGCGCGGGTGCCACCAGCAGGATATCCGGCACCGCGATCTCGGCCCGGGCCAGCAGCGCAAGGCGCTCGACCGAGCGGGCGATCTCGAAGGCGGTCACCGAGAAGCGATGCTTGAGGTCGTTGGTGCCCAGCATGAGGATCAGCAGGTCGACCGGCTTGTGGCTGTGCAGGATGGCCGGCAGCACGGTCAGCCCGTTGCGCATGCCGCCCTCGACCGGGTCGTCATGCACGGTGGTCCGGCCCGGCAGCCCCTCGGCGAGGACATGATGGCCAAGGCCCAGCCCCGCGGCCAGCGCATCGGGCCAGCGCTGCCCGGGCGGCCAGCGACGGGCGTCGCCCAGTTGGCGCAGCGGCGCGGTGCCATGCGTATTGCTGTCGCCGTAGCAGAGAATGACGGCCATGTGCGGTGCTCCTCCCATCGGGGTGGCCCCTGTCGCGCGGCCTTCCCCTGTCGCGCAATCGAGCCCGGCTTGGCCCGCCGCGTCAAGCGGCCAAGGCGGAGGTGTGTCCACAAAGCCACCGCCGGGGCGCGCCGGATTTGCCGCATTGTGCCGGCAGGCTGGGCGCCGTACCGCACCGGCATTGCTGCGAGTCTGCCCATGCATCACGATCCCGATCCGCGGCCCCGTGCCGTCCGCCCGTCGCGCCATGCGCGGCTCTTCGCGCTTTATCGCAGCGCGGAGGCGGCGCCGGACTCCGATGGTGCAGCGCAGACAGGCCCAAGGGCCGAGACCGGGTTGAGCGCCGAGATGGAGGCGGCGCTGAAGCGCGCCGCGGTCACCTCACTCCAGCGGCCCGCCCGGCGCCTCCGCCTCTTCGGGCTCTGAGCGCCGGCCGCGGAACCCGGTGGCGACGACGAATTTCTCGGAGGAATCCGAGCGGCTGGCCGGCGGCTTGAAATTGGCGACCTTGGCAAAGCGCTGCTTGAGCACCTGCTGGAGCGAGCCCTCGGCCCCGCCCGCCAGCACCTTGGCCACGAAGGTGCCACCCTCTTCGAGCACGTCGAAGGCCAGCTCGGCCGCCGCCTCGCAGAGCGTGATGATGCGCAGGTGATCGGTCTGCTTGTGCCCCGACGAGGCCGCCGCCATGTCCGACATCACCACGTCGGCGCGACCGCCCAGCCAGTCCTTGACCCGGTCATCGGCACCCTCGTCAAGGAAGTCCAGCTGGTGCAGCTGCGCGCCGGGGATCGGGTCGACCTCCTGCAGGTCGATGCCCAGCACCGTGCCTTGCGCCTTGCCTGCCTTTTCGCCAAGCGCGTTGACCCGCTGCACCGCCACCTGGCACCAGCCGCCCGGCGCACAGCCCAGGTCGACCACGCGGGCACCGGGCACGAGGAAGCGGTACTTGTCGTCGATCTCGAGGATCTTGTAGGCGGCGCGCCCGCGATAGCCCTCGGCCTTGGCGCGCTTGACGTAAGGATCGTTCAGCTGACGCTGCAGCCAGCGCGTCGACGAGGTCTTGCGCCCGCGCGCCGTCTTGACCTTGACCTTCAGGTCGCGCTGTCCGCGCCCCGAGGAGTTCTTGGGTCCCTTCGCCATGGCTTGCCTCTCGTGATCTGTCGGCCCCGCAGGGTCCGGCCCCTATAGCGGGCCATCCTCCAGAACGCCATCCGCAGACATCTGCGCATAAAGCAGCCCCTCGCGCAGGCCGCGATCGGCCACGCTCAGCCGGTCGGTCGGCCAGAGCCGCAGCAGCGCCTGCAGGATCGCGCTGCCGCTCATGATCAGGGCGTGCCGGTCGGGGCCGATGCGCGGGTCGCGGCGCCGTCCCGTGGGCCCCATGTCGAGATAGCGCTGGATGACGGCCTCGATCTGGTCCGAGCTCATGCGCAGCCCGTCCACCTTGGTCCGGTCATAGCGGCGCAGCCCCAGATGCGAGGCCGCCACCGTGGTGACGGTGCCCGAGGTGCCCACGATCTGGAAGCCCTCGCGCGCCTGTTCATCCTCGTAAGGGGCGAACTCGGCAAGGTTTTCCTCGAAATACCAGCTCATCAGCGCGTAGCGCGCGGCATCGTCCTGCACGTCCGAGAACTGGTCGCGCAGCGTTGCCACGCCCAGCGGCACCGAGATCCAGTCCACCACCTTGGCGGTCGGGAACGGGCTGTCGGGCGGGTGGAAGCCTGCATGCAGGCGCATGATGGCGCGGGGCCGCTCGCGCGGCTCGACCCGCGAGAGGTCGATCCAGACCAGCTCGGTCGAGCCGCCGCCGATATCCACGACCAGCAGCTGCTCGGTCTTGGTCGAGACCAGCGGCGCACAGGAGATCACCGCCAGCCGGGCCTCTTCCTCGGGCTGGATGATCTCCAGCTTGAGCCCCGTCTCGCGGCGGACATGGCGGATGAAGTCGCGCGCGTTGCGCGCACGGCGGCAGGCCTCGGTCGCGACAAGACGCATCCGCGTGACCTTGTGCCGTTCGATCTTCTGGTGACACACGCGCAGCGCCGACACCGTCCGCTGCATGGACGACCGGCTGAGCCGACCCGATTTCTCGAGCCCGTAGCCAAGCTGCACGGACTTCGAGAAACTGTCGACCACATGAAACTGGCTGCCCTTGGGCTGGGCAATCAGCATGCGACAACTATTTGTGCCCAGATCCAGCGCAGCATAAAGCGCGTTGGGATCCGGCCGTTCAGGCGCGGGGCTCTCAACCGGTTTCGGGAAAGCGCCCGCAGCCTCGGGACGCTTGGGCGCCATGACTTCGCGCCTTTCCGATTTCAACTTGGGATCAGGATACGCGCCGCATCGGAGTCACGCAAGCATCATGACGTCGCGGACCCAGAGGATTGTCGTAATAGTCCGAGAGGAAAGCATATTCCTCGTCGAGCATCGGGCGCAGCGCGTCGATCGTCCGGGGCGCCAGATCGTCCAGCGTCAGCTGCGCCTCGGAGCGGTTGCCGCGCGGCATGTGCACGTTCTGCCGGGTCAGCAGCGCAAGATCATAGGCCAGCTGGCCCAGCTCCTCGGTCCGGTAGACCTTGTCATAGACGCCCAGATCCGGGCCCAGAAAAACCCGCGCACCCATCACGTGATGTTTGATCGAGGACGAGCCCATCACGTAGCCCTGCAGGTTCTGGAAGAACGTGTCCGGGTCGGGCTGGCGCGGCAGATCGGGCAGCCAGTCGCGCCCCTGCCGCAGCTTGCGGCTGTTCATCGTGTCGCCGAATTGCAGCACGCGGTTGGTATAGACCGACAGCAGCCGCTTGACCGGGTCTCGCACCACGCAGAAGCCCCAGTAGCCTTCAAGCGCGCGCCAGCGATGCTTGCGGAACCGGCGTGTCGGGTAGATGCCGTGCCAGGTGCGCACGTCGATCTGGTCCTCGGGCGGCAACGTCACCGACGGGTCCAGCCGGGCCAGTGCCTCCTTGACCGAGGAACAGCCCGCCTTGGGCAAGGCCATGTAGGCCAGCTTGTGCGCGTCGACCGTGATGACCACGCCTGTACTCCTTGCTGCTCGCGCCCGCACTCCTGCATCGTTTTGCGGCAGGATGATGTCACGGGGGCGGCTCTGCCTCATGTTTTTCATGAAAACTTAGCGGATCCCGGACGCTTGGACAATGCTGCCGGCCGATATACCCTGTCGCGTATCATCCGTGTCGGGTCGAATTTCGACGCCGTGCCGCGGCGCTCGGCCTGTATTCAGGCACAACGAAGCAGGAAGGAATCAGCCCCATGCCCGAGGTGACAATCGTCTACTGGCGCGACATCCCCGCGCAGGTCATCGTCGGCAAGGGACGGCGCGGGGCCAAGCGGCCGCTGCCCGAGCGCTTCGAACAGGCCATCGACCGCGCCGCCATGAAGACCGGCGCCGCCGAGACCGATGCCTACCTGGCCGAATGGCGCAAGGCCCCCGCCGGCAGCGTCGAGGGCAGCCCCGACGAGGTCGCTACGGCCGAGGCCGCCCGGATCGAGGCCGAATACGACACCGAGCGTCTCAAGGCGCTGATCGCGAATGACGGATGGGCCTGAGCCCGCATGAACCTGAGGGAGGCCATCATGGCTCTGTTGAATTTCCGCAAGCGTGACGAGGTTGCCCGCCCGGGCAATGCCGCGCTGCAGGCCCTGCTAACCGGCTACTCGATCGAGGTCATGCCGCGCACCGCCGAGAAGGTCGAGGATTTCCGCGCCCTGCTGGCGCCGGGCACCCGGGTCTACATCGCCCATATCGACGGCACCCCGATCGAGGACATGGTCGCCACCGCGCGGCGCCTGGCCGAGGACGGCTTTCCCGTCATGCCGCATTTCCCCGCCCGGATCATCAAGGATGCCGCCACGTTGAAGGACTGGATCGCGCGCTACCAGGGCGAGGCCGGGGTCGACCAGGCGCTGCTGCTGGCCGGTGGCGTCGCCGCGCCGCAGGGCGATTTCCACTGCTCGATGCAGCTGCTCGAGACCGGGCTCTTCGACGCGGCGGGCTTCACCCGGCTGCACGTGGCCGGCCACCCCGAGGGAAACCGCGACATCGATCCCGACGGCTCGGACGCGAACGTGGCCGAGGCGCTGCGCTGGAAGCAGGAATTCTCGGAGCGCACGGATGCGCAGATGGCGCTGGCCACGCAATTCGCCTTCGATGCCGATCCGATCATCGCGTGGTGCGACCGGCTGCGGGCCGAGGGGATCACCCTGCCCGTCCATATCGGCATCGCCGGGCCGGCCAAGCTGCAGACGCTGATCAAGTTCGCCATCGCCTGCGGCGTCGGCCCGTCGCTCAAGGTGCTGCAGAAACGCGCCATGGATGTCTCCAAGCTGCTGCTGCCCTACGAGCCCACCGAGGTGCTGACCCGGCTGGCCGAGCACAAGGCCGCGCATCCCGATTTCGCCGTGGAACAGGTGCATTTCTTCCCGCTGGGCGGGATCAAGGCCAATGCCAACTGGGCGATCGAGGCGGGCGGCGCGGCCACGCGCCCCGCGGCGGCCCAGACCTGAGCCCATGACACACGCCCTGCTGTTCGACCTTGACGGAACGCTGCTGCAGTCCGACCCGCTGCATTTCGCGGTCTTCCGCGACATGATGGCCGAGCGCGGCCGCGCGATCGACCTCGCCTTTTACGAGACGCATATTCACGGCCGTCACAACCTCGACAGCTTTCCCGAACTCTTCCCCGGCGAGGATGCACAGGCGCTCTCCGAGCTCAAGGAGCGGCTGTTCCGCGAGCGGCTGGAGGGCGGCCATCCCCCCATGCCCGGCGCGCCGGCGCTGCTCGATCGGGCCGAGGACGCGGGCTGGGCGGTGGCCGTCGTCACCAATGCGCCGCGCGTCAATGCCGAGCACATGCTTGCGGCCATCGGCCTGCGCGCGCGGTTCGACACGCTTGTGATCGGCGACGAATGCGCGCGCGGCAAGCCGGACCCCGCCCCCTACCTCGCCGCGATGGCGGCGCTGGAGGTGGGTCCGGAGCGCTGCATCGCCTTCGAGGACAGCGGCTCGGGCCTGCGCGCGGCCCGCGCGGCGGGCGCCTACACGGTCGGGCTGCGCTCGACGGGCGATGATGCCGGGCTGCGCGCCGAGGGGGCGCAGGTCACCATCGCCGATTTCAACGACCCCGCGCTGACAGAGATCCTGCGGCGCTTTGACAGAGAGGCCCTGACATGACCCGCACCATCGTGGAGTCGAAAACCAAGACCGCCGTGATCGGCTTCGACGAACCCTTCTGCGTGATCGGCGAACGGATCAACCCGACCGGCCGCAAGAAGCTGGCCGCCGAGCTCGAGGCGGGCGATTTCTCGACCGTCGAGAAGGACGCGCTGGCGCAGGTGGCCTGCGGGGCGACCGTGCTCGATATCAATGCCGGCGTGGTCTACAACTCCAATCCCAACCCGAACGAGACCGAGCCGCCGCTGATGCGCCAGATCATCGAGCTGGTGCAGGGGCTGGTGGACGTGCCGCTCTGCATCGACAGCTCGGTGCCCGGCGCGCTCGAGGCCGGGCTGGCCGCGGCGCATGGCCGGCCGCTGCTGAACTCGGTCACCGGCGAGGAAGAGCGGCTGGACCTGGTGCTGCCGCTGGTCAAGAAATACAACGTGCCGGTGGTGGCGATCTCGAATGACGACACCGGCATCTCCGAGGATCCCGACGTGCGCTTTGCCGTCGCGAAGAAGATCGTCGAGCGGGCCGCGGATTTCGGCATCCCCGCCAATGACATCGTCGTCGACCCGCTGGTCATGCCGATCGGGGCCATGGCGACGGCCGGCAAGCAGGTCTTCGCGCTGGTGCGCCGCCTGCGCGAAGAGTTGGGCGTGAACACGACCTGCGGCGCGTCGAACATCTCCTTCGGGCTGCCCAACCGGCACGGCATCAACAATGCCTTCCTGCCGATGGCAATGGGCGCCGGCATGACCAGCGCGATCATGAACCCGGTCGCCCTGCCCGTGCCGCAGGCGAAGATCGCGGAGAAACGCGCCGAGGTGGCGGCGAAGGGCGTGATCCTGCCCGAGGACATGGATGACGAGAGTTTTGTCACCCTGTTCGGCATGGGCTCGACCAAGCCGCGCCCGGGCAAGGAGATGGAGGCGATCCGCGCCGCCAACCTGCTGACCGACAATGACCCGCATGGCGGGGCGTGGATCCAGTTCAACAAGCCGGCCGACGAGCAGGGCGGCGCAACCTCGGGCCGGCGCGGCGGGCGGCGCCGGCGCGCCTGACCTAGGGGCCTGCGCGGCAAGCCCGTTCGAACGGGCTTGGCTCACGCGGTTTGCAAACCGCGTCCCAAGCGCCTTGCAAGGCGCTTGACGGAAGCCGCTTCGAAGCGGCTTCCCACCCCCGGCCCGACCGAAGCGCTGCCAACGCGAGCCATGCAGCCAGAGCATGGCGGGGTTCGCGCGGCGTGCGTTGCTGCAGCGCGGCATGGATCCTATCTGCGTGTCATCGGCACGAACGCCGACCCAGACACCTGAAGGAACCGCAAGATGAGCTTTCTGACCCGCTTCACCGACCCGAAACGCGCCAACTATCGCCGCACTGTGCGCGAGCTGCGCGACCTGCCGCCGGCCGTGGCCCGTGACCTTGGCGTCACCCCGGAAAACGCCGAGGCCCTGGCCCGCAAGGCCGTCTACGGCATCTGAGGTGCCGCAGGCACCCACCGGACCGGCAGACCACGCCGGGCATGACACGATCAAAAACGGGTGACGGGCGGACAGGACATGTCCGCCCGTTGTCGTTTCCGGGACAGCCCCGGATCATCAGCGGCTCAGGCGCTTTCCTTGCGCCGCTTGAGCGCGCCGGCATGTTCCGCCAGATCCCGCGCAATGGCAAAGGCGCCCTGGATCTTGGCCTTCTCGGTCGACCAGTCGCGGCGCACCACGATCTTGTTGTCCTTGACCTTGGCCAGCCCGTCCTGCGCCTTGATGAACTTCACCAGCCCCTCGGGCGAGGCGAACTTGTCATTGTGGAACTGGATCGTCGCCCCCTTGGGCCCCCCATCCAGCTTGGCAATGCCAGCGCGTTTGCACATCGCCTTGATGCGCACCACCAGCAGCAGCGTGTTGACCTCGCGCGGCAGTTTGCCGAAGCGGTCGATCAGCTCGGCCGCAAAGCCCTCGAGCTCGACCTTGGTGGTGAGCGCCGACAGCCGCCGGTAGAGGCCCAGCCGCACATCGAGATCGGGCACGTACTCCTCCGGGATCAGCACCGGCACGCCCAGATTGATCTGCGGCGCCCATTGACCGTCCTCCTCGGCCATCCCCTCCATCTCGCCCGATCGGATCTTGGCGATCGCCTCTTCCAGCATGGATTGGTAGAGCTCATAGCCCACGTCGCGCATCTGGCCCGACTGCTCTTCGCCCAGGAGGTTGCCGGCCCCGCGGATGTCGAGATCCTGGCTGGCCAGCGTGAAGCCCGCGCCCAGCGTGTCGATCGAGCCCAGCACGCGCAGGCGTTTCTCGGCGGTGGCGGTCAGCTTGGCGCGCGGGGTCGTGGTCAGGTAGGCATAGGCGCGCGTCTTCGACCGGCCCACCCGGCCGCGGATCTGGTAGAGCTGGCTCAGCCCGAACATGTCGGCGCGGTGCACCACCATCGTGTTGGCGGTGGGGATGTCCAGCCCGGATTCCACGATGGTCGTGGCCAGAAGCACGTCATACTTGCCGTCGTAGAAGGCGTTCATGCGGTCGTCCAGCTCGCCCGCGGCCATCTGGCCATGCGCTACGACATAGCTGACCTCGGGCACCTGTTCGCGCAGGAATTCCTCGACCTCGGGCAGATCGGCGATGCGCGGCACCACGTAGAAGGACTGCCCGCCCCGGTAATGCTCGCGCAGCAGTGCCTCGCGGATGGTGACCGGGTCGAATTCCGACACATAGGTGCGGATCGACAGCCGGTCGACCGGCGGCGTGCCGATGATCGACAGGTCGCGCACCCCGGTCAGCGACAGCTGCAACGTGCGGGGGATCGGCGTGGCGGTCAGGGTCAGCACGTGGATGTCCGTGCGCAGCTGCTTGAGCCGCTCCTTGTGCTGCACGCCGAAGCGCTGTTCCTCGTCGATGATCAGCAGGCCGAGATTGTTGAAGCGGATGCCCTTGGCCAGCAGCGCATGGGTGCCCACGGCGATGTCCACCGTGCCCTTCGAGATGCCCTCGCGGGTCAGCGCAGCCTGTTTCGAGGAGACGAAGCGCGACAGCGGCGAGACCTGCAGCGGGAAGCCACGGAAGCGCTCGGCAAAGCTGTTGTAGTGCTGGCGGGCCAGCAGCGTCGTGGGCGCGATCACCGCCACCTGCACGCCGGACATGGCCGCGACGAAGGCCGCGCGCATGGCGACCTCGGTCTTGCCGAAGCCCACGTCGCCGCAGACCAGCCGATCCATCGGCTGGCCGGCATGCATGTCGCCGATCACGTCCTCGATGGCGCGCAGCTGGTCGTCGGTCTCGGTATAGGGGAAGCGCGCGGCAAAGCTCTCCGAGGCGCCCGGCGGCGGATCCATGACCGGCGCCTTGCGCAGCGCGCGCTCGGCGGCGATCCGGATCAGCCGGTCGGCCATCTCGCGGATGCGCTCCTTGAGCTTGGCCTTCTTGGCCTGCCACGCCCCGCCGCCCAGCTTGTCGAGCAGGCCCTCGTCATGGCCGTATTTGCTCAACAGCTCGATATTCTCGACCGGCAGGTAGAGCTTGGCGCCCTCGGCATATTCAAGGGTCAGGCATTCATGCGCGGCCCCCGCCGCGGTGATGACCTCGAGGCCAAGGTAGCGCCCGATGCCGTGATCCACATGCACGACGAGATCGCCGGGGCTGAGGCTCTGCGCCTCGGTCAGGAAGTTCTCGGCCCGGCGGCGCTTGCGCGGCTGGCGGATCAGCCGGTCGCCCAGCACGTCCTGTTCCGAGATCACGGTCAGGCGGCGCTTGCCATCCTCCCAGGGCGCCTCGAACCCGGCCTCGAGCGACCAGACCGCCAGGTGCAGGCCGCGCGCGCCGATGCGCGTGCCGTCGCGGACCGGGATCGCCTCGGCCAGGCCCTCATCCTCGATCAGACCGGTCAGGCGCTCGCGCGCGCCCTCGGAATACGAGGCGACCAGCACCGGCCCCTCCTGCATCTTCGTCTTGATGTGATCGGCCAGGGCGCTGAACAGGCTGATATTTTCCTGCTGGCGCTCGGGGGCGAAGCTGCGCCCGATGCGCCCGCCCGCATCCACGACACCGGGGCCCGAGGCATGCGGCAGCGGGTTCAGCTGGATCACCCGCCGCGCCCCCAGCGCCGCGCTCCAAGCCGCGTCGTCAAGGTAGAGCATGTCCGGCGGGATCGGCTTGTAGACCGAGGAGCCCATGGTCTTCTTCTGCGCCATGGCGTGGCGGCGCGTGTCATACTGGTCGGCAATGCTCTCCCAGCGCGACAGGCGCGCCGGGGTCAGCTGGTCATCCATCAGCACCGGCGCGCCGGGCAGGTAGTCGAACAGGGTCTCCAGCTCGGCATGGAAGAAGGGCAGCCAGTGTTCGATGCCTTGATGCTTGCGCCCCGCGCTCACCGCCTCGTAGAGCGGGTCGTCCGTGCCCGCGGCACCGAACTCGATCCGGTAGTTCTGGCGGAACCGGGTGATCGCGGCCTCGTCAAGGATCACCTCGGAGACGGGCGCCAGCTCGATCGCGTCCAGCTTCTCGGTGGTGCGCTGGCTGGCGGCCTCGAAGCGGCGCGCCCCGTCGAGCACGTCACCGAAGAAATCCAGCCGCACCGGCCCGCTTTCGCCCGGCGGGTAGATGTCGATGATGCCGCCGCGGATCGCGTAATCGCCGGGCTCGGTCACCGTGGGCGCCTGGCTGAAGCCCATGCGCACCAGGAAGTTGCGCAGCGCCTCTTCGTCGACGCGGTCGCCCACGCGCGCGGTGAAGGCCGCCTCGCGCAGCACGTCGCGCGCGGGGATGCGCTGCATCGCGGCCGACAGGCTGGTCAGCAGCACGAAGCGGCCGGGCATGCCATGCACGAGGCCCGCCAGCGTGGCCATGCGCGCCGCCGAAATGTCGGCATTGGGCGACACCCGGTCATAGGGCAGGCAGTCCCAGGCCGGGAAGGTTACCACCGGCATCTCCGGCGCGAAGAAGGCCAGCGCGTCGCGCATCGCCGCCAGCCGCTTGTCGTCGCGGGCCACGTGGATGACGGGCCCCTCGGCGCGCGCGATCTCGCGCAGCACCAGCGTCGCGTCGAAGCCTTCGGGCGCCCCGCCCAGGATGATCTGTTGTTCCGCCATGCGCGCTCACATGGCCCGGCGCGCCACGGGCGTCAACTGCAAGCGGAGCGCAAAGTGACGGAACCCCCGATGCCGCCCGCGGGTTCGCCAGTGATCGCAACGCGAAGGAGACGAGATGAGCACGTTCAACGAAGGCGACCGGGTGGAATGGGACTGGGGCAACGGCACGGCCGAGGGCGAGATCGTCCAGCGCTACACGCGCAAGATCACGGTCAAGATCAAGGGCAACGAGGTGACGCGCGATGCCTCGCCCGAGGCGCCGGCCTTTCGCATCCGGCAGGATGACGGCGACGAGGTGCTGAAATCCGGATCGGAACTGCGCGCGGCCTGAGCGGCGTTCAGGCCCGTCACAGCACGTGGATCGACAGGTTCTGGTACATCCCCCAGAGCGCGGTCACGAAGATGGACAGCATGCCGATGAACTGCGTCAGCATGCGGTGCAGGCGCAGCCGCCGGTGCAGCGCCTCGCCCTGCCCCTCGCCGGACTGGATGCGTCGCGCCGAGGCGATGCTGAGCAGCCCCACGCCGGTCATCGGGAAGGCCAGCAGGAACACCGCCTGCGCCAGCTCGATCCCGTAGACAAAGCCCAGAAGCGCCAGCCCCGTCAGGAAGGCCGAGCCGAGCGCGGCCAGCCACAGCCCGGCCTCGTCGACGATGAACAGCATCCGGTTGGTGTTGATCCGCACCAGATCCTCGAGATCCTGCGCCGCCTGCCCGCCCTGCCGGCGGGCGCGCGCGACCATGTCGAAGGGCACGCCCAGCACCCAGTGACTGGCCGAGGACCAGACCACCGCCAGCACGATCCAGAACCACAGGTTCGAGAACGATCGCATGTCGATCACTTCGAAGACCGTGCTGTACCAGTCCAAGACCCGTCCTTTCGCCACTTCCGTCGCAGGCGCGACCGCTCCGGGCGCGCGCGAACGCTGCCTCCCATAGGACGCCGCCGCGCAGGGCGCAACCCGCCGCCACGGCAAGGCAGGTTTTTGGAACCCCGGCAGCGCCCCCCGCATTGCAGCCCTGTACACACCACACAGTCACGATTGAGAGAGGAGCCAGTCCATGCCGCTGGAATATTTCGACCTGCGCGCGGATCACGACATCTACCCCACCCGCCAGCCCGACCGCGAGACCTGGATCGAGCGCCAGGATCCGGTCGTCTGGAGCGACTGGAGCGATGCCGCCCCGATCAGCCGGGCCGAGACCGAGTTCTTCGACCGTAACGGCTATCTCGTGCTCAAGGGCCTGTTCGAGCCGGAAGAGATCGCCGCCCTCGTGGACACCGCGTCGGAGCTGCGCGGCGCCCTTGCGGGCAGCGACGACCCCACCGTGGTCACCGAGCCCGACAGCGCCGCGGTGCGCACGATCTTCCGGCTGGAGCGCACGCACCGGCTGATGGACCGGCTGTCGCGCGACCGCCGGCTGGCCGGGATCGCGCGCTTCCTGCTGGGCGACGAGGTCTCGATCCACCAGTCGCGGCTGAACTACAAGCCGGGCTTTTCGGGCAAGGAATTCTACTGGCACTCGGATTTCGAGACCTGGCATGCCGAGGACGGGATGCCGCGGATGCGCGCGGTCTCGGCCTCGCTGCTGCTGACCGACAACCGGGCCCATAATGGCGCGCTGATGCTGATGCCCGGCTCGCATAAAACCTATGTCTCGTGCCAGGGCGAGACGCCCGAGAACAATTTCGAGAACTCGCTCAAGCGGCAGGAGATCGGCACGCCCTCGCAGCAGAGCCTGTCCGACCTCGCGCGGATGCACGGGATCGAGGATGCCGAAGGACCGGCCGGCACGCTGGTGCTGTTCGACTGCAACACGATCCACGGCTCGAACGGCAACATCACGCCGCAGCCGCGCTCGAACGCGTTCTTCGTCTACAACGCCGTGTCGAACGCGCTGGTCGAGCCCTTTGCCGCCGAGGCGCCGCGCCCCGACCACCTGGCCGCGCGCGGCACGCCGCGGCCGTTGTCGCTGCATGACGGCGCGCTGGTCTGAGCCGCGCCTCTGGACAAGGGGGCGTGGCGGGTGCATCCCTGTCGCCGGATCCACAGACAGGTGACCGGAATGCTGCCCAGCCAAGCCCCCTTCCCCTCGACCCGCTTCCGCCGCCTGCGCGCCAGCCCCGCGCTGCGCGCGCTGGTGCAGGAAACCACGCTGGCCCCGTCGG
Source organism: Pseudoponticoccus marisrubri (assembly GCF_001482405.1). Taxonomy (GTDB): domain Bacteria; phylum Pseudomonadota; class Alphaproteobacteria; order Rhodobacterales; family Rhodobacteraceae; genus Pseudoponticoccus; species Pseudoponticoccus marisrubri. The sequence continues at coordinate 303,583 of NZ_LPXO01000003.1, read as the reverse complement.
ATTTCATCTGGCCGGTCTTCGTGCGCGACGGCGAGGGCGTGGTCGAGCCCATCGCCTCGATGCCCGGGGTGAACCGGTTGTCGGTGGACAAGGTGGTCGAGGCGGCGCGCGAGGCGCATGCGCTGGGCATCCCGGCGATCTGCCTGTTTCCCTATACCGATCCCGCGCTGAAGACGGCCGATTGCGCCGAGGCGTGGAACCCGCAGAACCTGTCGAACCGCGCCACGCGCGCCATCAAGCAGGCGGTCCCCGGGATCGCCGTGATGACCGACGTGGCGCTCGATCCCTACAACATCGACGGCCATGACGGCTTTGTCGAGGACGGCCGCGTCGTCAATGACCGCACGGTCGAGGCGCTGGTCCGCCAGGCGCTGAGCCAGGCCGAGGCCGGGGCCGACATCATCGGGCCCTCGGACATGATGGACGGGCGCATCGGCGCGCTGCGTGCGGGGCTGGAGGCGGAAGGCTTCCAGAACGTGACCCTGCTCAGCTATGCCGCGAAATATGCCAGCGCCTTCTACGGCCCGTTCCGCGACGCGGTGGGCGCCTCGGGCGCGCTGAAGGGCGACAAGAAGACCTACCAGATGAACCCCGCCAATTCCGACGAGGCCATGCGCCTGGTCGAGCGCGATCTCTGCGAGGGCGCCGACATGATCATGGTCAAGCCGGGCATGGCCTATCTGGACATCTGCCGCCGCGCCAAGGAGATGTTCGGCGCGCCGACCTTTGCCTACCAGGTGTCGGGCGAATACGCGATGCTGGCGGGGGCCGCCGAGCGCGGCTGGCTGGACGGCGACCGGGTGATGCTGGAAAGCCTGATGGCCTTCAAGCGCGCCGGCTGCGACGGCATCCTGACCTATTTCGCCCCGGCCGCGGCACGGCTGCTGGCCAGCTAGCGGCAGAGCGCCGATTCGGCGCGGCACGGGATGACAAGAGGCGCGCGCTCGCGTATATGTTCTGTCAACCGGCGGCACAGCCGGAGACGAGGCACCGGGGCCCACCGCCCCCAGCGAGAACGAGCAGAGACATGACCCTTTCGAGACGCGAGATGAGCTTCGCCCTCGGCGCCACGCTTTTGCTGGGCGCCTGCGGCAATGGCGTGGGCAGCCGGGGCCCGGCCACGATCGATGCGCGCGTGGAGAGCACGCTGCGCCAGCTCTATTCCGAGTACCCCGCCACGCGACAGCTGGCCAACAAGGCCAGCGGCATGCTGGTGATGCCGCTGATCACCGAGGCCGGGCTGGGCCTGGGCGGCGCCTACGGGCGCGGCGCGCTGCAGATCAACGACGTGACGGTCGATTACTACTCGGTCGCCAAGGCCAGCGGCGGGCTGCAGATCGGCGCCCAGCAATATGCGCATGTGCTGTTCTTCATGACGCAGGAGGCGCTGACCACCTTCCGCCGCTCGCCCGGCTATGCCGCGGGCGCCAATATCGAATACGCCACCCCCGAGCAGGGCGAGACGCTGGCCGCCGAGACGACGACATCGCTGGCCCCCGTGGTCGCGGTGATCTTCGGCCAGGCGGGGCTGCGCGTGGGCGCGACGCTGGAAGGCACCAAGTACACGCGTATCATTCCCTGAGCGCGTGTGGCGGGGGACGGATCTGCGAGGGGCCAGCCCCTCGCGCTCCCCGGAGTATTTCGGGAAAGATGAAAGAGATGCGGCGTCTCAGTGGTAGCGGAACTCGCCCACCACGTTGCGCCACTCGCCGGGCGAGATCATCTTGCGGTGGTTGAAGCGGACCGAGTGCAGCGGGCCCTCGATCTCGTCCTGCCAGAACTCGATGAACTCGAAGAGTTTCGGATGATCCGGCGCCAGGTCGTAGTCCTGCCAGATGAACGTGTTCAGCACGTTGCGGTAATCGGGCATCCGGTAATAGAACTCGGCCGTGGTCAGCCCGTAGCCCTTGAGCATCAGTTCCGTTTCGCTTTCCTGCATCTTTTTGACCTCGAAGGATTATTGGTTTCCTGATGCTGCCAAGCGATTCTTAAGTTTTCAACAAAAACAGTGTGTTAGCAGCCATCTCCGGTGGCTGCCAAAGGCGTTGCGGGGCAGTGCCATTGCACCCCAGAACCTGTGTCTGATATAGTCTGCCCAACAAGATATGGCAGACAGACGGACAGGCACACGACGTGAGCGACACGCCAGAACCCCCTGAGGACAAAGAAGAAAACATGGCCGAGCATCACGGTCCTTCGATCTCGATCGAGGACGAGATGAAGTCGAGCTATCTCGATTACGCGATGAGCGTGATCGTCAGCCGGGCGATTCCGGACCTGCGCGACGGGTTGAAACCTGTGCATCGCCGCATTCTTTATACGCTCTGGGAGAACGGCCAGACCCGCGCCAAGCCCTATCGCAAATGCGCCACCGCGGTGGGCGACGTGATGGGCCGCTACCACCCGCATGGCGACTCGGCCGTCTATGACGCGCTGGTGCGCATGGCGCAGGATTTCTCGATGTCGCTGCCGCTGATCGACGGCCAGGGCAATTTCGGCTCGATGGATGGCGACCCGCCCGCCGCCTACCGCTATACCGAGAGCCGGCTGGAGAAGGCGGCCGAGAGCCTGCTGGAGGATATCGACAAGGAGACGGTCGATTTCGTTCCCAACTATGCCAATGAGCGCGACGAGCCCACGGTGCTGCCGGCGCGCTATCCCAACGTGCTGGTCAACGGCGCGGAGGGGATCGCGGTGGGCATGGCGACGCGCATCCCGCCGCACAACCTGGGCGAGGTGATCGACGCCACGCTGGCGCTGATCGACAATCCCGACCTCAGCTCGGAGGACCTGATCGAGTACATCCCCGGGCCCGATTTCCCGACCGGGGGCGTGATCCTGGGCCGTTCCGGCGCGCGCAAGGCTTACCTGATGGGGCGCGGCAGCGTGATCATCCGGGCCAAGACCCGGATCGAGGAGCTGCGCCGCGACCGCTATGCCATCGTGATCGACGAGATCCCCTACCAGGTGAACAAGGCGACCATGATCGAGCGCATCGCCGAGGCGGCGCGCGACAAGAAGATCGAGGGCATCGCCCATGTGCAGGACGAATCCGACCGGGATGGCGTGCGCGTGGTGGTCGAACTGAAACGCGACGCCACGGCCGAGGTGGTGCTGAACCAGCTCTTCCGCTTCACGCCGATGCAGACCTCCTTCGGTTGCAACATGCTGGCGCTGAATGGCGGCAAGCCCGAGCAGCTGACCCTGCGCGGCTTCCTCTCGGCCTTTGTCGATTTCCGCGAGGACGTGGTGGCGCGGCGCACCGCCTACCTGCTGCGCAAGGCGCGCGAGCGCAGCCACATCCTGTGCGGCCTGGCCGTGGCGGTCAGCAATGTCGACGAGGTGGTGGCCACGATCCGCGCCTCGGCCGATGCGGCGGAGGCGCGCGAGCGGCTGATGACGCGGCGCTGGCCGGCCGACGAGATCCTGCCCTATATCGCGCTGATCGACGACCCGACCCATACCGCGAACGAGGACGGCACCTACAACCTGTCCGAAGCGCAGGCCCGCGCCATCCTGGAACTGCGGCTGCAGCGCCTGACCCAGCTGGGCGTCAAGGAGGTCACCGACGAGCTGGAAGACCTGGCGCGCAAGATCAAGGATTACCTCGACATCCTGTCCTCGCGCGAGCGCATCATGGGCATCATCCGGGACGAGATGACCGCGATCCGCGACGAGTTCGCCGTGCCGCGGCGCACCGAGATCGTGGAATGGGCCGGCGATCTCGAGGACGAGGACCTGATCGAGCGCGAGGACATGGTCGTGACGGTCACCCAGTCGGGCTATATCAAGCGCACCGCGCTGGCCGATTTCCGCGCGCAGAAGCGGGGCGGCAAGGGCCTGTCTGGCATGGCGACCAAGGATGACGACGTGGTCACCACGCTGTTCGTCGCCAATACCCATACGCAGCTGCTGTTCTTCACCACCGACGGCATGGTCTACAAGCTCAAGACCTGGCGGCTGCCGGCCGGCGGGCGCACCTCCAAGGGCAAGGCCATCGTCAACATCCTGCCCATCCCGCAGGGCGTCTCGATCGCGGCGATCATGCCGGTCGACCGGCCCGAACAGGAATGGGACGACCTGCAGATCGTCTTCGCCACCAACAAGGGCAGCGTGCGGCGCAACAAGCTGTCGGAATTCACCAACGTGATGCGCAACGGCAAGATCGCGATGAAGTTCGAGGAAGAGGGGATGCGGCTGATCAATGCGCGCATCTGCTCGGAATCCGATGACGTGATGCTGGTCACGAATTCCGGTCGCGCCATCCGCTTTCCGGTGCCCGATGTTCGCGTCTTCAACTCGCGCAATTCGACCGGTGTGCGGGGTATCCGCCTGCTGAACGGGGACGAGGTGGTGTCCATGTCCGTGATCCGGCATTTCGAGGCGGAATCGGATGAGCGCGCCTCCTATCTCAAGATGCGCCGTGCGATGGCCGGGATTGCCGACGATGCCGAGAGCTCGGAAGACGAGGAAGGCAACGCGAACAGCCCCCTGCCGCCCGAGCGCTACGCCGCGATGTCGGCGGCCGAGAACCTGATCCTGACCATCACCGCCAAGGGTCTGGGCAAGCTCAGCTCCAGCCATGACTACCCGGTGCGGGGCCGCGGCGGACAGGGCGTGACCGCGTGGGAGAAATCCATGCGCGGCGGCGATATCGTGGCCTGTTTCCCGGTGGAACTGGATGACCAGATCATGCTGGCCACCTCCAAGGGGCAGTCGATCCGCGTGCCGGTCGAGGGGATCAGCTTCCGTTCGCGCAGCGCCGGCGGGGTCAAGGTGTTCAACACCGGCGCCGACGAGACGGTGGTCTCGGTCGCCTGGATTGCCGATCAGGGCGAGGAGGACGAGGGGGGCGAGGCGTAAGCGCCGCCCTCATCTGCGCAATTGCGCACAGAACATGTCACAGACTGAGGAGTTTCCTTTTCCGCGCACAGGGCGATATTGCCCGGCATCGGACGCAGAAAAGGAAACGCTCTCATGTCCCAGACACTGACCTCCAATGCCGGGCTGCTGGTCGCCCGGGTCCTGCTTGGCCTGCTTTTCGTGATGGCCGGCATCAACAAGCTTGGCGACGTTTCGGGTTTTGCCGGCTACATGGCCTCGGGCGGCGTGCCCGAGATCCTTGCCTGGCCCGTGGTGCTCTTCGAGATCCTCGTGGGCCTCGCCCTGATCGCGGGGTTCCAGACCCGGCTGGCCGCGCTGGCACTGGGCCTCTTCTCGCTGGCCTCGGGCTTGCTGTACCACTACGTGCCCGCCGACCCGATGCAGATGACCATGTTCCTGAAGAACCTTGCGCTGACGGGTGGTTACCTTGCGCTGGCGCTGGCCGGGCCGGGCGCCTGGGCACTGGACCGCGTGCTGGGCAATGCCTCGCCTCAGACCGCCTGAACGCCCCGGTGGCCGGGGCAGCGCCCTGCCCCGGCCCCTGTTTCAGATCCCGTAGAGCTCGCCGAACTTGACCTCGAGATAGTCGAGCAGCGGCGCCTCGGACGGGGCCTCGCCCGCGGCGCGGGAGATGATGTCACGCGGCTCGTAGAGTCCGCCATGCCGCTGCAGGTTTTCGCGCAGCCAGCCCGTCGCGGGGGACAGATCACCCCGCGACAGGTGATCGTCGAGATCGGGCACGTCACTGCACAGCGCCTTGTAGAGGCATCCGGCATAGACATTGCCCAGCGAATAGGTCGGGAAATAGCCGAACAGCCCGGCCGACCAGTGAACGTCCTGCAGCACCCCGTTCGAGGGCTTGTCCACGGCAAAGCCGAAATCGGCCTCGAAGCGGTCGTTCCACGCCGCTTCGAGATCCTGCACCAGCAGGTCGCCCGAGACCAGCGCGCGCTCGAGATCGAAGCGCAGCAGCACGTGCAGGTTGTATTGCAGCTCGTCCGCTTCGGTCCGGATATAGCCGTTCCGCACCCGGTTCACCGCCTTGTAGAACGCGTCTTCGGTCTCGATGCCGAAATCGCCGAACGTGTCGCGCATCTGCCCGTAGAGAAAGGTGGTGAAGGCGCGCGAGCGGCCCAGCTGGTTCTCGTAGATCCGGCTCTGGCTTTCATGCACGCCCATAGACACGCCGGCCCCCACCGGCGTCAGGCGATAGGCCGGATCGACATTCTGTTCATAGCTCGCATGGCCGACCTCGTGGATGGTCGAGTAGATGCAGTTGAACGGATCCAGCTCGGCCGTGCGGGTGGTGATGCGCACATCCTGCCCGCTGCCCGAGCTGAACGGGTGCACGGCCTTGTCGACGCGGCCGCGTTCGAAATCATAGCCGAAGGTGGCGGCCAGCATCCGGGCCAGCTTCATCTGGCCGTCCTCGTCGAACGTGCCCTGCAGGCTGGGCGGCACCGGCTTGGACAGCACGGCCTCGCGCAGCGCGACAAGCCGCGGGCGCAGCGCGCTGAACATCGCCTCCAGGTCACTCGCCTTGGCGCCCGGCTCGTAATCGTTCAGAAGCGCATCATAGACATCGCCGCCCGCGGCCAGCGCCTTACCCTCTTCCTGCCGCAGCTTGATGATCTCTTTCAGCGTGGGGGCGAAAGCCGCGAAATCGTCATCGGCGCGCGCCTCGGCCCAGACCAGGTGCGAGCGGCTGACCGCGCGGGCGATCTCGGAGGCCAGGCTTTCGGGCACCTTCACCGCGCGCTGGTGGTCGCGCCGGATCAGCCGCAGCTGCGCGCGCGCCACCGGGTCCAGCCCCTCGGTCGCGATCTCGGCCAGCCAGGCGCCGATGCGCGGATCCGTGCGTCGCTGGTGCAGCACCGACTCCATCGCGGCACGCTCGTCGCCGCGCTGGTCGGCCGCCCCGCGCGGCATCATGGTTTCCTGGTCCCAGCCCAGACGGCCCGCCACTTGCGCCAGCGCCTCGGTATCGCGCTGAAAGGCCATCAAGTCTTCGTATGCACTCATACAGGTCTTCCTCTGATCGACTGCTCGGCGGGGTAGCGGGCGGCAAACCGCCCCCGAAGGATCAGCGCCCAGAGCAGGACCGCGCCCAGCTGGTGCAGGATCGCGATCTGCCACGGAGCGCCGTACACAACCGTAACGATACCGACCACCACCTGAAGGAGCAATACGGCAAATACCGCGTTGAATCGAAACCGTGTATCCATGTTCGGCGAACGCCGCGCGCGCAGCCAGACCACTATACCGAAGACGAACAGCAGGTAGCCGGCCATCCGGTGCATGAACTGCACCAGCCCCGCATTCTCGAAGAAGTTGCGCCAGACCGGCTCCAGTTCAAAGGGGAAAGGTGGCAGGAATTCCCCCGCCATCAGCGGCCAGTCATTATAGGTCCGGCCCGCGTCGATCCCGGCGACCAGCGCCCCCAGCAGGATCTGCAGGAAGGAGAAGTGCAACAGGCCCGTCGACATCGAGAACAGCTTGGGCTCGGCCGACCGGCGCGCCTGCATCAGCGCCCGCTCCTCGCGCCCCAGCGCATAGACATACCAGGCGATGAAGCCCAAGATGATGAAGGCCAGCCCCAGATGCGTCGCCAGCCGGTAAGAGGCCACGTCCAGCATCTCGCCGCCCAGCCCGCTCGACACCATCCACCAGCCGACCGCGCCCTGCAGACCGCCAAGCGCGCCCAGCCCCAGCAGGCGCGGCGTCCAGCCCGTCGGGATCCGGCGCGCCAGTAAAAAGCCGAGGAACCCCACGGCCCAGACCAGCCCGATCACCCGGCCCAGCTGCCGGTGCCCCCATTCCCACCAGTAGATCACCTTGAACTCGGCCAGGCTCATGCCCTTGTTCTGGATCTGGTACTCGGGGATCTGCCGGTACTTGTCGAATTCCGACTCCCATGTGGCGGCATCCATCGGCGGCAGCGCCCCGGTGATCGGGCGCCACTCGGTGATCGACAGGCCGGAATCGGTCAGGCGGGTCAGCCCGCCCACCGCGATCATGACCACGACCAGCGCGAACAGCACCATCAGCCAGGCCCGGATCGCCCCGCGGGCGCCGCGCCGGCCCGCATCGATCATGCCGCCCGCGGGCGCCGCGCGCGCCGGGCCGGGGTCGGCCACCTCTTCGAAAAGCTTGCGTTTTTCGGCCATCGCTCTCTCCAGTTTGCGCGGACAGTAGTGCGCGGCCCGAGGCGCCGCAAGCGCCCGGGCCCTTTGTCGCAAGGCGCCGCGGCCGCGCCGCGGGTCGGGAAAACCATGGTCAGGGTTTCCGGACTTATGAGACGGGGCGACGCGGCGTAGAGTGAGGTCACAGGTTAACGAATGAAGACTTTGAAGACCGATACCACCCGGATCACTGCTCACAAAGGACTTGGACCATGAAAAAGCTTGTCATCGCCGCCATTCTCGCCACCGCCTCGATGGGCGCCACCGCAGCCTCCGCCACCCAGTACTGGGTCGAGCACGGGGTCAAGCTGAACGCCCGCTCTGGCCCGGGCACCCATTACCACGTGCTGGGCACGTTCAACCCCTGCACCCCGGTGCATGTCTATGCCCACAAGCATGGCTGGGCCAAGGTGAAGTTCAACGGCTACTGGTACTGGGTCTCGGCCAAGTACCTGCAGAAGCACGCCTGCCACTACCACGCCCCCAAGAAGAAGCATCACCATTCCTGGGGCTACTGACCCGATCCCCCCTGCCGGTTCCCCTCCCTGACCGGACAGGCCGACTGCGGACCGATCCATGGTGATCGGTTCGCCTTTTTGCGTCCCATGCCTACTCGCCGCGCGTCTTCCAGCGCACCATCTGCCGCAGGATCCCGTGCAGCATCTGCACATCGGCCCGGGTCAGCGGCATGCGGCTCCACATGTTGCGCAGGTTCAGCCGCATCCCCTCGGCCTTGGTCTCGGGAAAGAAGAACCCAGCCTGCTCCAGCCGCTCCTCGTAATGCCGCGCCAGGTGGTCGACCTCCTCGCCCGTGGCCGGTGACGTGCCGGCCAGTTCCTCGACCCGGTCGGTCGCCGTCCCGGCCGAGCGCTGCCACTCATAGGCGCAGAGCAGCACGCATTGCGCCAGGTTCAGCGAGGGGAAGTCCGGGTTGACCGGGACCGAGACGATGGCATTGGCCTGCGCGATATCGGCATTCTCCAGACCCGCGCGCTCGGGCCCGAACATCATCGCGACCCGCTCGCCGCGCCCGATCCGCGCCCGCGCCTCTGCCATGGCCGCCTCGGGGGTCAGCACCGTCTTGGTCAGGCCGCGCGGCCTTGCCGTCGTCGCCATGACATAATGACAATCGCTCAGCGCGCCGGGCAGGTCGTCGCTCAGCTGCGCCTCGTCCAGCAGCCGCCCCGCCCCCGAGGCCATGGCCACGGCGCGCGTATTGGGCCAGCCATCGCGCGGACCCACCACGCGCATGCGGTCCAGCCCGAAATTCCACATCGCCCGCGCCGCCGCGCCGATATTCTCGCCCATCTGCGGACGCACCAGCACGAAGGCCGGTTGCGAGTTCAAGCTGCCCATCACATGCCCTCCAGGAAACGTCCCGTCGCCTAAAGCCCGCCCGCCGGCAAGACAAGCCCTTTCATCTTTCCCGAAATACTCCCGCCGGAGGCGTCCCGCCCGCCAACACGAAAGCGGCGCCCCGGTCCCGGAGCGCCGCTTGTCCTCACGCGTGATCGCCGATCATTCTGCCGCGCGCGCCTCGCAGAAGGCCGCTTCCAGCTGGTTCGTGGCGGCCGCCGTCTCGCAGTTGATCTGCGGCCCCATCACCGAATCCGGCACCCAGGTCGAGATGACGGGGATGTAGGTGACCATGATCAGGAAGACGAAGAGCACCGCAAGGAAGGGCAGCGCCGCGCGCACGACCCGCATCATCGGCATGCCCGCCACGCCCGAGGTGACGAAGAGGTTCAGCCCCACCGGCGGCGTGATCATCCCGATCTCCATGTTCACCACCATGATGATGCCCAGGTGGATCGGGTCGATGCCCAGCTGCAGCGCGATCGGAAAGACCAGCGGCGCGACGATCACCAAGAGCCCCGAAGGCTCCATGAACTGCCCGCCGATCAGCAGGATGATGTTCACGATGACCAAGAACATGATCGGCCCGAAACCCGCATCCAGCATGGCGCTGGCGATCTGCTGGGGGATCTGCTCGTCGGTCAGCACGTGTTTCAGGATCAGCGCGTTGGCGATGATGAACATCAGCGTGACGGTCAGCTTGCCCGCCTCGAACAGCGTGTCACGCGTGTCCTTGTGCACCAGCGCCACCGGCATGCGGAACAGGTCGCGCAACACGTAATCCGGCGAATGCGGCGTGCCCGACATCTGCCCTTCCAGCACCGCCAGACCCAGCGCCACGCCGAAGCCCAGCACCAGGAACCCCCAGGCTGGGATCGGCAGGGGCAGCAGGATGGCGAAGAGGATGCTCAGGGCGAAGCCGCCCATCACCAGGATCGCGGTGAAATTGCCGGCCTTGGGCGGCCGCGCCGCGAAGGTGCCCATGTCGCGATAGACATAGCTCGCGATCAGGAAGGCATAGACCGCCGCCACCGCCGCCGCCTCGGTCGGGGTGAAGATGCCGCCATAGATGCCGCCCAGGATGATGACGATCAGCAACAGGCCCCAGATCGCCTCGAGGCCGGAATCCAGAACCTCGCCCCAGCCCAGCCAGGCGCCGCGCGGCAGGTTGCGCATCACCGCGATGATGAAGATGGTGAACATCAGCATGCCGCCGGCCAGCAGCCCCGGGATGACCCCGGCCAGGAACATCCGCCCGACCGACACGTCCGTGGCCGAGGCATAGACCACCATGACGATCGAGGGCGGGATCAGGATGCCCAGCGTCCCGGCATTGGCGATCACGCCGGCGGCGAAATCCTTGGAATAGCCCACCTGCCGCATGCCCGCGATCACGATGGAGCCGATGGCGACCACCGTGGCCGGGGACGAGCCCGACAGCGCGGCGAACATCATGCAGGCAAAGACCCCCGCGATGGCCAGCCCGCCGGGGAAATGCCCCACGATGGCGATCGAGAAGCGGATGATCCGCCGCGCGACCCCGCCGGTCGACATGAAGCTGGAGGCCAGGATGAAGAACGGGATGGCCAGCAGCGTGTAATGCCCCGCCATCGCCTGAAAGAAGCTCTGCGCCACCGAGGCCAGCGAGGTGTCGCTGAGCACCAGCAGGAAGACGATCGAGGAAAAGCCGAGGCTCACCGCGATCGGTACGCCGATCAGCATCAGGCTGATCACCATGGCAAAGAGGATGACAACGTCCATGGTCTCAGTCGTCCTTGTTCATGTGCGCGACCTCGTCGACCGCGTCTTCGGCTTCATGGCTGACGATCAGGCTCTCCTCACGGCCGGTCCAGATCTTCCAGGCGGCCTGGCAGAAGCGGATGAACAGCAAGAGCGCGCCGAAGGGCAGGATCGCGTAGGGGATGAAGCGCGGGATCTTCTCGTATTCCTCGCCCTCGTTGATCCAGGGCTCGATGAAGCGCAGCCATTCCGGCATCGGGATGTCGACCACCTCGTACCAGCTGCGATAGGAGGTCCGGCCCATCTCCTCGAACCCGGTGGGGAACCAGTGGCCGGTGGTCTTGGGCAGGTTGGCGAAATTGGCCCAGTAATCCCAGGCGCCCTTGAGCAGCAGGAAGGCATAGGCCAGGCAGACCGCCGCCGCGATCAGCCCCAGCACCCGCCGCGTGCCGGGCGCCACGATGTTGATCACCGCGTCGACGCCGAGGTTGGCGGTCTTCTTGACGGCATAGCTGACACCGAACAGCACCAGCCAGGCAAAGAGGAACGAGGTCGCCTCGAGCCCCCAGATCAGGCCGGTGTTGAAGCCGTAGCGCAGGACCACGTTGACAAAGGTGATGATCGTCATGGCGCCCAGCAAAAGCGCGATGACGGTTTCCTCCAGCTCGTTGACGACCCCGCCAAGCATGGAGGGCGAATGTTCGGTCGACATGACCCTCTCCGTGTAGCTACGTCCGCCGGATCGTGCGCCAGGCTCGGCCACGCGCGGGACGAAAAGTTTTCAGAAAAACTTTTGCAAAATTCATCCATGAATTTTGCGCGCGCCGGACGGACCGGCAGTGCGGCTGCCCGGGCGCGTGCACCCGGGCAGCCGACGGGTCGATCAGGACCCGATGGAGTCGTTGATCGCCTGGGCCGCGTCGATATTCTCCTGGCCCACGTCATCCTTGAACTCGTCCCAGACCGGACGCATCGCGTCGACCCAGGCCTGGCGCTGCTCGGGCGTCAGCTCGCGTACCTCGCCGCCGGCATCGATGATCGCCTGGCGCGCTTCCTGGTTGACTTTGAAGCTCTCGGCGTTGCGCGTCTCGGTCACCTCTTCGATGATGGTGGCCAGCTGGCTGCGCACGTCCTCGTCGAGGCTCTCCCACCAGTCGATGCCGGTCACGACCATGTAGTCGATCACGCCGTGATTGGTCTCGGTGATGCCGTCCTGCACCTCGAAGAATTTCTGGCCGTAGATGTTCGACCAGGTGTTCTCCTGCCCGTCGACCACGCCGGTCTGCAGCGCGCCGTAGACTTCCGAGAAGGCCATCGGCTGGGGCGAGCCGCCAAGCGCGGCCATCTGCGCCTTGAGCACGTCCGAGTTCTGCACGCGGAATTTCAGCCCCTCGGCATCGGACGGCTCGATCAGCGGCGTGTTGGCCGACATCTGCTTCATGCCGTTGTGCCAGAAGGCCAGGCCCAGCAGGCCGCGGCGGGTCATCGATTCCTTCATCTCCTGCCCGGTCTCGGAGTTCTGGAACGCGTCGACCGCGTCGATGTTCTTGAACATGAAGGGCAGGTCAAAGATGCGGAACTGCTTGGTGAACTGCTCGAACTTGGACAGCGAGGGCGCGGCCATCTGCACGTCGCCGTTCAGCATCGCCTCGAGCACCTGGTCGTCATTGTAGAGCGTGGAGTTGGGGAACACTTCCATGCAGGCCGTGCCGTCCATCTCTTCGTTGACGCGCTCCTGCAGCAGCGAGGCCGCGATCCCCTTGGGATGGCGGTCGGTATTGGTGACGTGGCTGAACTTGATGACGATCTCGCCCTCATCACAGGCGGCCATGGCGCCGGTGGCGCCTGCACTCAGCGCGGTGGCCGCGGCGGCGGTCAGAAGAAGCTTCTTCATGGGTATCCTCCCAGATACGGTTTGACATGCGGGACACACCTCCCCGGGTGTCCGACAGGGCTCATCAGAAGCAAGGCGGGCCGTCCTATCAAGCGGCATGTCGGGAGCGTGCCTGCATGTTTAATTTAGCACAGTAAATCAGCATACTATGATAATTTTCTCACGCGTCACATGAACCCGAGCCGAAATGCGGTGCGAAATCCCGCACAGCCGTTAGCGCCCCTTGTGCGGAAATCCGCACAGGTCCCGAGGACTGGGCGAATCCCCGATCCTTGCCCCGCGCCATTGCCGCGCGACCCGCGCAAGGCGCGCCGTCAGGGGCGGAAGCTCTCGGGTTTCAGCCCGTATTTCGCCAGCTTGTCATAGAAGGTCTTGCGCGGCAGGCGCAGCGCCTCGGCGGCCTGGCGCGCCTGACCGTCGGCCTTGCGCAGCGCCTCGACCAGCAGCGAGCGTTCGACCTGCGCCATGCGCTCGGCCAGACCCGTCCCGGTTTCGGCCGGCGCGCTCTCTCCCAGCCCCAGCGCAAAGCGCATCGCCGCGCTCATCAGGGCGCGCGCATTGCCCGGCCAGTCGCGCGCGATCAGCCCGGCGATGACGTCCTCGGTGATCTCGGGGGCGGTCAGCCCGGCCTGTTCGGCCGCCTGCGCCACGTAGTGACGGAAGAGCACGGGGATGTCCTCGGGGCGTTCGGCCAGCGCCGGGATGCGCACCTGGCAGACCTCGAGCCGGTAGAAGAGCTCGGCCGAGAAGCGCCCCGCCTCCACCCCCTTGGCAAGGTCCCGCGTCGCCCCCGCGACCAACCGCGCCTCGCCCCCGTCCAGCCGGTCCACCAGTGCCATCTGGCTGTCCACCGAGAGCGCGTCGATCTCGTCGAGAAACAGTGTGCCGCCGGTACAGGCGCGCCAGACCGTGTCCAGCGCCGCGCGATCCAGCCCCGCGGCGGCACGTTTCTCGAACGGGCCCTTGGCGCGGGTCGAGCCCAGATGCACCACTTCCGCCACCTTCGAGATCCCCGTGCCCGGCGCGCCGGTCACCAGAACATGTGTGCCGCTGCGCGCCGCGGCCCGCACCCGCGCGCGCAGCGTTTCGGCCTGCGGCGAGACGCCGAAGATCAGCCGCGCCGCCGGATCGCCCGCCTCGAGCTGGGCCTTCAGGCGGCGGTTTTCCAGCACAAGCGCCCGGGTGCGGAGCGCGCGCGCAATGACCGCGGTCAGGTCAGCCGGGCTGCAGGGTTTCTCGAGGAAATCGAAGGCGCCCTGCGTCATGGCACGCACGGCCATGGGAATGTCGCCCTCGCCGGTCAGCAGGATGACCGGCAGGTCGGGATCCTGCGCGCGGGCATGGTCCAGCAGGTGGAACCCGTCGCGCCCGGGCATGCGGATATCCGAGAGGATCACGCCCTCGAAACCGGGGCCGATATGGTCCTTGGCCTCGACGAAAGAGCCCGCGGGCAGCGGGTCGTACTCGGCCAGCTCCAGCGTCTGGGCCAGCGCCTCGCGCACGGCGGCATCGTCATCGACCAGAAGCACCTGCCGGATCATGCCGCCGCCTCCTCCTGCCAGGGGTCCAGTTCCACCGTGAACTCGGCGCCGCCGCCCGGCACGTTCGCGCCGTGGATGCGGCCGCCAAAGCTCTGCACCAGCCCGTAGGAGATCGACAGGCCCAGCCCCATGCCCTCTCCGCCCACCTGCTTGGTGGTGTAGAACGGCTCGAACACCTTTTCGGGATCGGCGATGCCGGGGCCGGTGTCGCGCACGGTGACCCGCGCCGCGCCGGCCGGGGCCACGCGGATGTCCAGCCGCTTGTCCGGCCGGCCCGCCATCGCGTCGACGGCGTTGTTGATCAGGTTGACGAAGACCTGGCCCAGCCGCACCTCGCCGCCGCGCACCAGAACCGGCCCCGGCGGCAGGTCCAGCACCAGCGCCACCTGCTCGCTGCGCAGGCGCGATTCCGTCAGCTCCACCGCCGTGCGCAGAACCGCGCAGAGATCGACGCGGCCCATGGGCTCGTTCTCGTTGCGGGCGAAGGCGCGCAGGTTCTTGATGATCCGCGCCGCGCGCGCCGCCATCTCGCTGATCCGCACGAGGTTCGAAGCGGCCGCCGGCACGCGGCCCTTGTCCAGCAGCGCCGCGCCATTGTCGGCGAATTGCCGGATCGCCATCAGCGGCTGGTTCAGCTCGTGGCTGATCCCGGCCGACATCTGCCCCAGCGCGCTCAGCTTGCCGGCCTGCACCAGCTCTTCCTGGGCGCGGCGCAGCGCGGTCTCGGCCTCCTGCCGCTCGGCCACCTCGCGGCGCAGCGCGGCGTTGGCGGTCTCGAGATCGCGGGTGCGGTCGCGCACGCGTCCCTCGAGCTGGACATTGGCCCGGGCCAGCGCGCGGCGCCGCTCGGTCACGAGGAACAGGACCGAGCCGAAGACGATACAGAGCGCCATGACCACCGCGGCCTGCAGCGCGGCGATGCGTTGGGCGGGCGCGGCATCGCTCAGCGCCACGCCGTTCATGCCGATCACCGGCAGCGCCTGTTCCAGCCGCAGCGCGGTGCCGGGCACATAGGGGCTCAGCTCCTGCTCCCACAGCTCGAACCCCGCCACCTCGCGGATGCGCACCGGGCGCAGCTGCCCGCCCGGGCCCGCCACCCCGCCCGGCACGCGGCGCCAGAACAGAAGCTCCGAGCGGTTGGTGACGAAGACCTCGCTCTGCGCATCGGTGAAGAACACCGCCGGGCGGGAACCGCGCCAGTCGCGCTCGACCATGTAGATGTCGACATAGATCACCAGCACGCCCTGCACCTGCCCCGCGGCGTCGAAAGAGGGCGTGGCATAATAGAAGGCGCGCCGGCCGAAGAGCGGCTCTACCGCGTGGCCCACGCCGAGCGCGCCGTCCAGCGCTCGCTGGAACCAGGGCTGGCCGGCCAGGTCGCGGGGGCGGGCCGGCGTGGCCGCGGCCATGACGCGGCCCGAGCGGTCGGCATAAAGCGCGGTCAGCGCGCCGGTCTTGTCGGCGCTTTCCAGCAGCAGCGCATCGGCGGCGGCGGGATCGCCCGCGGCGCCATGCAGCGCGGTCAGCACCGGGTGATCGGCCAGCAGCACCGCGACCGAGCGATAGCGCTGCAGGCCGGTGACCAGCCGGTCCGAGGCCAGCGCAAGATCCGCCTGCCCGCGCGCTGCCAGCGGCACCAGCGCCTGCGCGAATCCATAGGCCCAGACGCCCCAGCCCAGCCCGGCCACGGCGCAGAGATAGAGCGCGACGATCACGCCGCGTCGGATCGGCCAGCGCAACATGACGAAATCCATAGCCGATCCCCGGCGGCGCGCGCAATTGCCGGGCTTGCGACGCCGCACGCGGCGTGTCCGATCCGGCGCGTGTTTCGGCGCTCCCCCGCCCGCGGTGCGGGTCAGGCCGGCTTGACGCTTGCCGTGGCGGCGCGGGCGCGCTTCTCTGGGCGCGAGCAGCAAGACAACCGGAGAGCCCAGACATGACCGCGCCCCTGACCGGCTACACGATCCTCGACCTGACCCATGTGCTGGCAGGCCCGTTCTGCACCATGACGCTGGCCGATCTCGGGGCCGATGTCATCAAGGTGGAGCAGCCCGGCGGCGGCGACGACACGCGCGCCTTCCCGCCCTTCAAGGACGGCAAGTCGGCATATTTCGCGGCCATCAACCACGGCAAGAAATCCATCGCGCTTGACTTGAAGGACGACGAGGATCGCCTTGTTTTCGAACGGCTTCTGGCCAATGCCGATGTCATTGTCGAGAACTACCGCCCCGGCGTGCTCGATCGGCTGGGCTATGGCTGGGAGATCCTGCACGAGGCCTATCCGCATCTCGTCTACGGCGCGGTCTCGGGCTTTGGCCATACCGGGCCCGATGCCAAGCGGCCGGCCTATGACATGGTGGTGCAGGCGCGCGGCGGGGTCATGTCGATCACCGGCGAGAAGGACCGCGACCCGGTGCGGGTGGGCGCCTCGATCGGCGATATCGTGGCGGGCATGTTCCTTGCGCAGGGCATCCTCGCCGCGCTTCTGGATCGCACGCGCACCGGGCGCGGGCGCAAGATCGACGTCTCGATGCTGGACAGCCAGCTGGCGATCCTCGAACATGCCATCGCGCTGACCTCGGTCACCGGCAAGGCGCCGGGGCCTTCGGGCGCGCGCCACCCCTCGATCACCCCGTTCGAGACCTTCCATGCCAGCGACGGGCTGTTCGTGATCGCCGCTGGCAATGACCGGCTGTTCGAGAAGCTCTGCATCGCGCTGAACCTGCCGCTGGCCGGCGATCCCCGCTTTGCCACCAACCCCGCCCGGTGCGAGAATGCCCGCTTGCTCAAGCGCTTGATCGAGGCGGTGACGCTGGACAACACGCGCGCCTTCTGGATCGAGAAGCTCAAGGCAGCGGGCATTCCCACCGGCCCGATCCAGAGCGTCGACCAGGTGTTCAAGGATCCCCAGATCGTGGCGCGCAACATGCTGGTGGACGTGCTCGACCGCAACGGGCGCGCCGCCTACAAGGCCGCCGGCAACCCGATCAAGATGACCGACATGCCCGACCCCACCACCCGGGCGCCGGCGCCCGACCTCGACGGCAATCGCGGCGAGATCCTGCGCTGGCTCGACGAGGGCTGATGGCGCTTGCCCTTGCGGCGGTTCGGCGGGAGACTGGCCCATGGGATCCCTCTTGCGCAGCCTTGCCCGACTTGCCCTGCTCGGCCTGATCGCCTGGGCGGGGCTGCGGCTGTGCGACGCGCTGATGGCCCGGGCGCCCGAGGCCGGCGGCTCGGCGCTGGTGCTGGGCCTTCTGCTGATCGGCTACGCGCTGCTGCTGGCCCTGCCCTTCGTGCCCGGCATCGAGATCGGTCTGGCATTGCTGATGATGCGCGGGGCCGAGGTCGCGCCCTTCGTCTGGACGGCCACCGCGGCGGGGCTGTCGCTGGCCTTCCTTGTCGGGCGCGCCCTGCCCGCCGCGTGGATCGCCGCCAGCCTGCAGGACCTGCGCTGTGACCGCGCCGCCGCGCTGGTTCTGCGGCTGGAGGATGAACCGCAGGCCCTGCGCCTGCGTTTCCTGTCGCAGAACGCGCCGGCCACGTTGCGCCCCGTGCTGGATCGCGGGCGGCATCTCGGGCTGGCGCTGCTGCTCAACCTGCCGGGCAACGCGCTGATCGGCGGCGGCGGCGGCATCGCGCTGCTGGCCGGGGTCAGCCGGCTGTTCCGGACCTGGGCCGCGCTGACCACGCTGGCGCTGGCCACCCTGCCGGTGCCGCTGCTGGTCTGGCTGGCCGGGCCCGGCATCCTGCCCTGGACGCGCTGACCGGCCGCACCCCGCGCGACGCTTTCGGCGGCCATGATGACGCAGCCCGCCTTTTCCCCGGCGCGACAATCGCTATGGTCCGCGACGACAAGACGATGGAGTCCGCATGACCACTGACCCGCTCGTGATCTTCACCCCGTCCGGCAAGCGCGGCCGCTTCCCGGTGGGCACCCCCGTGCTGACCGCCGCGCGGCAGCTGGGCGTGGACCTCGACTCGGTCTGCGGCGGCCGCGGCATCTGCTCGAAATGCCAGATCACTCCAGCCTATGGCGACTTCCCCAAGCATGGCGTTCAGGTGGCCGAGGACGCGCTGTCGGGCTGGAACGCGGTCGAGGAACGCTATGACAGCAAGCGCGGTCTGAAGACCGGCCGCCGGCTGGGCTGCCAGGCCACGGTGCAGCGCGACGTGGTGATCGACGTGCCGCCCGAAAGCCAGGTGCACCGGCAGGTGGTGCGCAAGGCCGCAGCCGCGCGCACCCTGCAGATGGACCCGGCCACGCGGCTCTACTATGTCGAGGTGGATCAGCCCGACATGCACGAGCCCACCGGCGACCTCGAGCGCGTCGCGCGGGCGCTGCGCGCGCAATGGGGCATCGAGGAGATATCCACAGAGTTTTCCACACTTGCCGGATTGCAACCGATCCTGCGCAAAGGTGACTGGAGGATCACCGTGGCCTTGCACAAATCCGACAATTCCGCCATCCCGCGCCTTGTCGCCGCCTGGCCCGGCCTGCACGAGGCCGGGATCTACGGGCTGGCCATCGACCTGGGCTCCACCACGATCGCGGCGCATCTCACCGATCTCGACACCGGCGCGGTCATGGCATCCTCCGGCATCATGAACCCGCAGATCCGCTTTGGCGAGGACCTGATGAGCCGGGTCTCCTACGCGATGATGAACCCCGGCGGCGCGACTGAGATGACCCGCGCCGTGCGCGAGGCGCTGGACACGCTGACGATCGAGATCGCGGCCGAGGCCGGGATCGACGCGGGCCTGATCCTCGAGACGGTCTTTGTCTGCAACCCGGTCATGCATCACCTGCTGCTGGGCATCGACCCGGTGGAGCTGGGACAGGCGCCCTTCGCGCTGGCAACCTCGGACGCGGTAACGCTGTCGGCGCGCGAGCTGGGGCTGACCGCCCTGCCCGGCGCCGCGCAGATCTACGTGCTGCCCTGCATCGCGGGGCATGTGGGCGCCGATGCCGCCGCCGTGGCCCTGTCAGAACAACCGGGCAAGTCCGAGGACCTCGTGCTGGTGGTCGACGTGGGCACCAATGCCGAGATCCTGCTGGGCGATACGACGCGCGTGCTGGCCTGTTCCTCACCCACCGGGCCCGCCTTCGAGGGCGCGCAGATCAGCTCGGGGCAGCGCGCCGCACCCGGCGCGATCGAGGCGATCCGCATCGACCCGGTCACGAAAGAGCCGCGCTTCCGCGTGATCGGCTGCGACCTGTGGTCCGACCAAGACGGCTTCTGGCAGGAGGTGGCGCAGACCGGCATCACTGGCATCTGCGGCTCGGGCATCATCGAGGCGGTGGCCGAGCTGCGCATCGCCGGGCTGATGGACCCTTCGGGGCTGATCGGCTCGGCCGCGCAGACTGGCACGGATCGCTGCGAGGCGGACGGGCGCACCCATGCCTACCTGATCCATGACGGCAGCGCCGAGGGCGGGCCGCGCATCACCGTCACGCAGGGCGACATCCGCGCCATCCAGCTGGCCAAGTCGGCGCTTTATGCCGGGGCGCGGCTGTTGATGGACGAACGCGGCGTCGACCGGGTCGACCGCGTGGTGCTGGCCGGGGCCTTCGGGGCGCATATCTCGGCGCTGCACGCCATGGTGCTGGGCATGATCCCGGACGTGGCGCTGGACAAGGTCAGCTCGGCCGGCAACGCGGCCGGCACCGGGGCGCGCATCGCGCTCTGCAGCCTGGCCGCGCGGCGCGAGATCGAGCGCATGGTGCATCGCATCACCAAAGTTGAGACGGCGATCGAGCCGCGCTTCCAGGAGCATTTCGTGGCCGCCAACGCCATCCCGCACGCCACCGACCCGTTCCCCGAACTGGCCAGCCAGGTGAGCCTGCCGGTGGTCTCGTTCAACACCGGCAGCGGCGGTGGTGAGGGCGGCCGGCGCCGGCGCCGCCGCGGCTGAGCCGCTCACGTCCACGTGATCGCGCGCGCCGGGATTTTTCCGCGTCGCGTGAAACCACGACGACAATCCTTCCGTGGCTAGGGGTATCCGCGGCGCATGACGCGCCGCCCTGAGACCTGACCGGGAGGACCCCATGCTTCGACTGATGACCGCCACCGCGCTGTGCAGCGCGCTCGCCCTGCCCGCCCTGGCCGAGAGCCATGCCGGCGGCAACCCGATGGTCGGCGGCGCCGAGATGTTCGCCGACCGCACCATTGTCGAGAACGCCGTGAACTCGGCCGATCATACCACGCTGGTCGCCGCCGTGAAGGCCGCCGGCCTGGTCGAGACCCTGTCGAGCGAGGGGCCCTTCACCGTCTTCGCCCCGGTCAACGCCGCCTTCGACGCCCTGCCCGCCGGCACGGTCGAGACGCTGCTGCAGCCCGAGAACAAGGATCAGCTGACCCGCGTGCTGACCTGCCACGTGGTCGCGGCCAAGGCCATGTCCGACGCGATTGCCGGGATGATCGCCGATGATGGCGGCACCCACCCGGTCGAGACCGTGGGCGGCTGCACCCTGCAGGCGCAGATGGACGGCGACATGATCACCCTGACCGATGAGCGCGACCGCAGCGCCACCGTCACCATCGCCGATGTGGAGCAGTCCAACGGCGTGATCCACGTGATCGACACCGTGCTGCTGCCCCGTGGCGCGGCCCCGGTGAAGGAGGACATGCCCGAAGACGCGGCGGCGGATGTGCCCATGGTCGGCGGCGCGCCCATGTTCCCCGACCGTACCATCGTCGAGAATGCCGTGAATTCCGAGGATCACACCACGCTGGTCGCCGCCGTGAAGGCCGCCGGGCTGGTCGAGACCCTGTCGAGCGAGGGGCCCTTCACCGTCTTCGCCCCGGTCAACGCCGCGTTTGACGCCCTGCCCGCCGGCACGGTCGACACGCTGCTGCAGCCCGAGAACAAGGACCAGCTGACCAAGGTGCTGACTGCCCATGTGGTGCCCGGCCGCCTGACCGCCGCCGACATCATCCGGCGCGAGCGCAGCTCGTCGGACGGGTTCTACCACATGACCACGGCCTCGGGCGACGCGCTCTCGGCGCGCGTGGTGAATGGCGGCGAGGTCTTCATCTATGACGAGACCGGTAATGCCTGGCAGGTCACGCAATCCGACGTGATGCAGTCGAACGGCGTGATCCACGTGATCGACGGCGTGCTGCTGCCGCGCTGAGCCCGTTCCGGTTGGGTAACGAGTGGCCCGGTTCTGGTAACCCGTGAACTGGTATGTGCCGGGCTTCGTGTAACGAGTGAAAGCCGCCCCGCCCCCCCGGGGCGGCTTTGTCGTGTCGCGCAGTATTGTCGCGAGCGGCGCCTGTCAGGCCGCGATGGCGCGCGCCAGCGAGCGGCGCCGCATCGCTGAGCCGATCTGCCGGGTCAGCACGTCGTTCGAGCGAAAGCGCAGCTGCTCGCCCTCCTGCATGATCTCGAACCGCTTGTAGCCGCCCATCAGCCGGTGGGCCTGCTGCGCGGCCACGACGACCGTGATCTCGACACTGTCGCCATCCTTTGGCTCGAAGGTCTCATCCGCCTGCCGGGCCGCCCGCTCGCAGATCTTGCGGAAGCTGCCGATATCCAACACCTCGCCCCCCTCAAGCGGGCCCTGGTTGGTGCGCGCGCGCAGGTCCCCGCCGAGCGGTGCCTCGTCATCGACCCGGTCGCTGACCACGGTGGTCAGCGTGTTGCCGTCGCGGCGCAGATCGACCTTGATCCCCAGCAGATAGACCGTGTCCGAACCCATGTTGGTGACGAGGCAGCGGGCGTCGCTTTCCTGTTCCACCGCCGAGGCGATGTGGATCACCGCCCGGTTCGCCTTGCGGAAGCTGGCGAAGATGAGTTGCAGATAGGCCATCCAGACCAGCAGCATCGCCGCGTTCAGCACCACGCCCAGAACGGCCGCGTTCTCCTGCATCCATGTCCACATCGCATCATCCCCCGTGTCGGTGTCTTCGCAGGCCAACCCCCCGGGGCGCATCCGCGTTCCCCGGCGGGCTTGCACCCGGGCGGGTCGCGTGGTCTGAGCAGCCCCGAACCACCAAGGGCCAGATCCATGCTGCACGTGCTGACGCATAACATCCTGCCGGTCTTCGCCATGCTCGCGCTGGGCTTTGCGCTGGGCCGGACCGGGCAGGTGCGCCATGACGAGGCCGGGGCGCTGAACCGGGTGGCCTTCCTGGTGCTGCAACCGGCGCTGCTGCTGCCGCTGATCGCGGGCCAGGACTGGAGCAGCTTCCGCCCCGCCCCGATCGCCGCCTATGCCGGCAGCCAGGTGGTGATGTTCGCGCTGGCCTACCTTGTGGCGCGCAAGGGGTTCGGCCGCGACCACCTCGAATCCTGGCTGCTGGCCATGGCGACGATGTTCGTGAACACGCTGCTCTATATCTGGCCGATCTCCTACCTGATCTACGGCGAGGCGGCGGCGCTGCCGATCACCGCCGTGGTGTCTTGGGATTCGGCGGTCACGTTCAGCTTCTTCATCGTCACCACCGACCTGATGGCCGGCCGCAGCGCATCCCGCCGCGCGGCACTGGCCCGCGTGGCGCGCAACCCGGTGCTGATCGCCATAGCCTTGGGCGCGGCGCTGAATCTTGCCGGGCTGTCCCTGCCCGCCCCGGTTCTGACGGCGATGGATTTCGCCGGCGCCGGCGCCGCCCCTCTGACGCTCTTCGCACTGGGCGTGATCCTGTCGGGCCATGCGCTGCTGCCCTCGGGCCCGGTGATCGCGATCTCGGCGCTCAAGCTGCTGGCCTTCCCCGCGCTGGTCTGGGCCGGGCTGCACCTGACCGACACGCCCACCGGGTGGGAGACGCTGTTCATCCTTGCCGCCGCCGGCCCGTCTGGCGCGATGGCCTTCGCGCTGGCCATGCTCTACGGGGTGCGCACCGACGTGATCGCCCCGGTGATCATCTGGACCAGCACCCTGTCGCTGCTGTCGCTGGCCTGGCTTGCCTGACGTGCACGTGTCCGCACGTCAGCGCCACAAGCTCAGGTTGCCAAATTGCGGCCATTGTTAACCACGGTCCCGAAAGACTGCACCGGGTTGCGCACAGGATCTGTTGCAGCGCTGCACCCGTCAAAACACTGGAAACATACAGTTTCCTATCGCGCCTCCCGAACATGGGAAAATTTTGTCCACAGGGATGTGCAACGCTGGGCAGAAACCGCGCTTTTGCCCTATAGTGTTCGCAGAGAGGACAGAAAAACATCGGATGTCTTGTACATCTGAGAAACCATAAGCAGGCAGGCTTCACATTGTCCCACGATACGGCACCGACCGTGCGCGCCCTGCGCGCCGAAGACCGAGAGGTCTGGCAAGAGCTCTGGACGGCCTACCTGGCCTTCTACGAGACCCGTGTCGCGCCGGAGGTCTTCGACACCACCTTCGCCCGTCTTCTGGGCGAGGATCCGCGCGATTTCAGCGCGCTGGTGGCCGAGGTCGACGACGATGTCGTGGGGCTGACGCATTACCTCTTCCATCGTCACGCGTGGAAGATCGAAGAGGTCTGCTACCTGCAGGATCTCTACGCCCGGCCCGAGATGCGCGGCCGCGGTGTGGGCCGGGCGCTGATCGAGGGGGTCTACGCCGCCGCCGACGCGCACGGGGCCGCCACTGTCTACTGGTTGACTCAGACGTTCAACGACAATGCCCGCCGGCTCTATGACCGGATCGGCGTCGTCACCCCGTTCATCAAGTACCAGAGACCGTGATGCGCCAGACCCGTCGTTTCCTCCTCCCGCTTTACCTGATGCTCGGCGCCTGCATGCCGGTGTCGCACAGCGATACCGCGACGCGCGCCGCCGCCGTGGTCGACAGCGCCAGCTCGCTGCCGCCGATGAAATCCTTCTCGGTGCCGCGCCCGCAACAGCCCGTGGCCGCCAATTCCGACATCGCGCGCGATTTCCTCGACCTCGCCTTCAGCCTCGAATCGGGCCGACCGCTGCCGATCCTGACCCGGTTCGAGGGGCCAATCTCGCTGCGCGTCACCGGTGCGCCGCCCGCCTCGCTCGGCCCCGATCTCAAACGCCTCGTGCACCGGCTGCGCACCGAGGCCGGGATCGACATCCGCCTGACCGCCGAGGCCGGCGCCAACATCACCATCCAGGCCGTGACCCGCGCCGAGATCCGCAACGCGCTGCCGCAGGCCGCCTGTTTCGTGGTGCCCAACGTCTCGTCTCTGTCCGAGTACAAATCCTCGCGCCGGTCGCGCAAGACCAGCTGGTCGCAGCTGCGCTCGCGCGAGCGGCTGGCCATCTTCCTGCCCAACGATGCCAGCCCGCAAGAGGTGCGCGACTGCCTGCACGAGGAACTGGCCCAGGCGCTTGGCCCGCTGAACGACCTCTACCGCCTGCCCGACAGCGTCTTCAACGACGACAACGTGCACACGGTGCTGACCGGGTACGACATGCTCATCCTGCGGATCTACTACGATCCCAGCCTGCGCACCGGCATGAACCGCGCCCAGGTGGCCGACCGTCTGCCCGCGATCCTCGCGCGGATCAACCCGGCCGGCCAGTCCGGCCAGCCGCAGCGGCTGAGCAAGACGCCGCGGGTCTGGATCGACGCGGTGCAGACCGCGCTGGGCCCCGGGGCGAACCCCGCGCAGCGCCGCGATGCCGCGACCGAAGCGCTGAAGGTGGCCAGCGCCATGGGCTGGCGCGATCACCGGCGGGCCTTCTCGCATTACGCCATGGGCCGGCTGCTGCAATCGGTCGACCCGCAGGCCGCGCAGGATCATTTCGTTCTGGCGCAGCGCTATTTCGGATCGCGCCCCGACACCGCCCTGCACCGCGCCTATGTCGCCTCGCAGCTGGCTGCCTACGCGATCAGCTCGGGCCGGCCCGAGGATGCGCTCTACTTGCTGACCCCTCATCTGGACACCGCCGCGCGGCACGAGAACGCCGCCCTGCTGGCCACGCTGATGATGCTGCGGGCCGAGGCGCTGGAACTGGCCGGCCGCATCACCGAGGGCCGCAAGGTGCGGGTGGACAGCCTTGGCTGGGCACGGTACGGGTTCGGCTCCGACTGGGCCGTGCGCGCCAAGCTGCGCGAGATCGGTTCGCTCAACCCGGCACGTCGCAGAGGGGCGCTATGATCGTCATCGTTATGGCCATTCTCGGGGCCATCATCGGGGCCAGGACGGCCAAGGGCCGCAAGGGCAACCGGCTGGACATCGCGCAATATGCGGTGATCTACGCCATCGCCTTCGCGCTGCTGGGGCTGATTGTCACGATCGCGGTTGAAAAGCTCATCGCCTGACCGGACCTGGCCGCGTTCGCGCGGCCTCGTCCGATGCCGGCGCATCCCGCGATGTCGCGCGCCGGCATCCGGGCTGAAACGCGAAGATCGGACTGGGTTCTGCCGAGCCATCTTTTCCCGGCCCGCTGCATGCCCTAGAGATGGGCCATGTTCGTGCCTTTCTTCGAAAACCTGCGTCAGGCTGGCGTGCCCGTCACCCTGCGCGAGTACCTTGTCTTCCTGGACGGGTTGCAGGCCGGGCTTGCGACCTATGACGTCGAGGCCTTCTACTTTCTTGGCCGCGCCGCGATGGTGAAGGATGAACGCCATCTCGACCGGTATGACCAGGCCTTCGCAGCCAGTTTCAAGGGGCTCGAGGCGCTGCCGCCCGAGGCAGTGCTCGAGGCGCTCGACCTGCCGGCGGACTGGCTGCGAAAGCAGGCCGAGAAACACCTGACGCCCGAAGAGAAGGCGCAGATCGAGGCGATGGGCGGCTTTGACAAGCTGATGGACACGCTCAAGGAGCGTTTCAAGGAACAACAGGGGCGCCACCAGGGCGGCAACAAGTGGATCGGCACCGCCGGAACCTCGCCCTTCGGCGCCTATGGCTACAATCCCGAGGGGGTGCGTATCGGTCAGGACGAGAGCCGTCACCAGCGGGCGGTCAAGGTCTGGGACAAGCGCGAATTCCGCAATCTCGACGACTCGGTCGAGCTGGGCACACGCAACATCAAAGTCGCGCTCAAGCGGTTGCGGCGCTGGGTGCGCCAGGGCGCCGAGGAAGAGCTGGATCTGGACGGTACGATCCGCGCGACGGCCGAGCATGGCTATCTTGACGTGCAGACCCGCCCCGAGCGGCACAATGCGGTGAAGGTGCTGCTGTTTCTTGATGCAGGCGGGTCGATGGACCCCTACATCAAGATCGTCGAAGAGCTGTTCTCGGCCGCGCGCGCCGAGTTTAAGCATCTCGAGCACTACTATTTCCACAACTGCCTGTACGAGGGCGTGTGGCGGGACAATCGCCGCCGCTGGGATGCGCAGACCCCCACCTGGGAGGTGCTGAACACCTATGGGGCGGACTACAAGTGCATCTTCGTGGGCGATGCCTCCATGTCGCCCTACGAGATCGCCTATCCCGGCGGGGCGAACGAGCACTGGAACGCCGAGGCCGGGCAGGTCTGGCTGCAACGTGCACGGGCGCAATGGGCCGATCATCTCTGGATCAACCCCGTGCCCGAGCGGCATTGGCAATATACGCAATCCATCCACATGATCCGCGAGATCTTCGAGGAACGGATGGTGCCGATGACGCTGGACGGGCTGGACCGCGGCATGCGGATGCTGGGCTGAACCGCTGCGGAGCTCATGCGGCCCGGCCCGCGTGACGTGAGCCGGCCTCGGGTGCGCGTTCGGTCCGGAAGCCGTTCACGAGATCGCCCAGGTGGGTGGCATCGGTGCGCAGCATATGGGCCGAGGCGGTGGATTGCTCGACCATGGCCGCGTTCTGCTGCGTGACACGATCGAGATTGGCAATACCGACGTTGATCTCGTTCAGCCCCTGCGCCTGCTCGCCGGCACCCTTGGCGATATCCGTGACCATGCCCGAGATGTCGGCGACCTGGTCGACCACCTCGTCCAGTGCGACGCCGGCCCGCTCCACCAGCCGTACGCCCTTCTGGATCTGGTCGGCGGAGCCGGTGATCAGGTCCTTGATCTGCTGTGCGGCCTCGGCGCTGCGCTGGGCCAGGCCGCGGACCTCGGAGGCGACCACGGCAAAGCCCTTGCCGGACTCACCGGCGCGGGCGGCCTCTACTCCGGCGTTCAGGGCCAGGAGGTTGGTCTGGAAGGCGATATCGTCGATCACGGTGATGATCTCGCCGATCTGGTCCGAGGATTTCTCGATCTCGCCCATGGCGTTGATCGCCGATTTCATGATCTCGCCGTTGCGGGCCGCGATCTCGCGGGCATTGCGCACGGCCTGGTCGGCGCTGTCGGCATTGGTGGCCGAGGCGTTCACGCTGTTGAGCAGTTCCTCGAGCGCGGCGGCGGATTGCTCCAGCGTGGCAGCCTGCGTCTCGGTCCGGCGGGACAGGTCGTCGGAGGCGCGGGCGATCTCTTCGGCCGAGTTGCGGATGTTGTCGGCATTGCCGCGCACCTCGCCGATCGCCTGTCGCAGGGCGGTCACCGCGCGGTTGTAATTGCTGCGCAGCGTCTCGTACTCGGCCGGGAAGGGCTGGTCGATATCGCCGGTCAGCACGCCCTCGGCCAGCACGTCGAGCGCCTTGCCCAGCAGGTCGACCACCGTGACCTGCGCCTCCATCTCCTGCGCGCGGGCGGTTTCGGCAGCGCGGGCCGTCTGCAGGGTGGCGACGAGCCGTTCGAGATCCGATCCGATGGCGCCAATCTCGTCCGCGCGGCGCGAGACGCAGATCTCGCTGTCGTAATCGCCTTCACTGACGCGGCGCACCGCGCTGCCGAGACGCTGCAGCGGCGTTCCGAGAAAGCGGCGCAGCGCCCAGATTGTCAGCCCCATCATCAGGGCAAAGATGCCGAAGGCCCAGGCGAGGATCGAGAGCTTGGCGGCGGCCACCTCGGCCAGCGCGGCATCGGCCGACCAGCCGAGGGCCAGCATGCCGAGGACCGGGCCGTCGGCGCCCTGCCGGACCGGTTCGACGCGCAGCATGCCGTCGGGCGTGGCCTGGGCCGTGCCCTCGGCCAGCGCGTCGCGGGCGAGATCGAGCAGGACCGAGCGCAGCACGTCGTCACCGGTGGCCGCGAGGATCGCACCGTCGGCGCCCACGACAAGGCCGGCCCGGCCGGCAGCGCCGGCATCCTCCAGCGCATTGGCGAGCGTTTCCTCGATCTTGTCGGCCACGTTAAAGCGGACCGGGTTGAACAGCGCCTGCGCCTCGGCACGCGTGGCCGCGGCGGCCTGTTGCACGACATTGTCCATCACCACGCGGTTCACCAGCCGCGAGGATTGCAGGCTCATCACCGCGGCCACCACGATCGTGGTGACCGCCATGACCGCCGCGCATCGCAGGAAGACGGAATCCAGTACCTTGCGCCAGCGCGCCATCTCGATCATGTCCGACATTGTCTGCCTCGTCTGCTTGTCCTTGGACCGGTGTCTTGCCTGTCGAAACCGGGCGGGCCTACATCAGCGCCTCGGCATCGATGCCCACGGTCATGGCGCCGATCACGTCCCCCGTGGCCGGGTCGGTGATCGAGACGGAGATCTGCGCCTGGTAGCTCTGGCTGGATTCGTCGAACTCCACCTCGCTCACATGGATGGCATCACTGCCCTTGGGATAGGTCTCGCTGAACTTGGCCTCGTCCCCCTGCCAGTAATCGGAGGTCACGCCCGAGGCGGCAACGTTCAGGCCCTGCGCATCCATGACGAAGACCTCGGTCACGGTGCCGCCGGCGGCAGCGACCTGCGCGCGCAGGAAATCCGAGGCCGCGTTCATCAACACCGCGTCGATCGTGGGGGTGCTGGCCATGCCGACCTCGGCCCGCCAGGCTTGGTCGAGACTGTCGACGCGCGCCTGGTCATAGCCCGAGGTGACGGCATTCTGGGCCTGGATGGCCTCGATCAGGACGGGCTCCTGCATCCAGGGGCGGATCGCGCTGTCGAGATAGGATTGCGCCGCCGCGCGCAGCTCCATCGCATGGGCCGCGGGCGCGGCGAGACAGGCCAGCACGGCAAGGAGAATCGGGCGTTTCATGGGACCTCCGCAGGGTTGGAAACGTCGTCACCCTACGAACGGAGCGCTTATACTCTCTTAAGGCCCGCTAAAATGCACAGCACTTTCTGTTGCGCGCCCCGGCAATCCGAATGGCTGGCGCCCGTGCCCGGCGCGCGGTAAGCAGGCCGCACCTGCCTGCCGACGAGGACACCGATGCCCTATCTCATTCTCGCGCTGGCCGTTCTGGCCGAAACCGTTGGCACCACGGCGCTGCAGGCCAGCCAGCAATTCACCCGACTGGGTCCGTCGGTATTGGTCGTGGTGGCCTATGCCGCGGCCTTCTACCTGCTGGCGATCGCGCTGCGGCATTTCCCGGTGGGCATCGCCTATGCGATCTGGTCGGGGCTGGGGATCGTCTTCATCGCGCTGATCGGGCGCGTGGTCTTCCTGCAGAGGCTGGATCTGCCGGCGCTTCTGGGGATCGGGCTGATCCTGGCCGGGATCCTGGTGATCAACCTCTTCTCGGACAGCACCATGCATTGAAAAACGCCCGGCCGATCCGACCGGGCGTCTCCTCACGCAAACGGGGGTGAGGTTCAGAAGCGCAGCGTGCCGCGCAGGTTGAACGTGTTGGCATCGACATCGACACCGGTGCCGCCCACGTCATCAAAGCTGTGGGTCAGCGCCTCGCCACCGACGCTGAAGCGGTCGGTCACGCGGTACTCGACGCCCACGCCGCCGAACGGGCCGGTGCTGTCACCGATCGAGGTGTCGACGCGCGCCGCGCCGGCGGTGGCATAGACCAGCGTCTCGCCGAAGTCATAACCGCCGCGCAGCTTGAGGCGCTGCACGTTCTCGACATCGACGCCCTGCACGGTCAGGTCGCCGCCATCCTGGAATTCGTACTCGCCGCCGACCACGAAGTCACCGAAGTCGTAGTCATAGCCGACGAAGCCGCCAAAGCTGCGCTCGTCCTCGCGCTGCGCCGGGGCGGTCACTTCGAGATTGCCGAAGCTGAGACCGCCATAGACGCCGGTCCAGTCGCTGGTGGGGGTCACGGTGGCGACCGGGGCCGGCGCGACCGGGGCGGGGTCGGTGGCGGGCATCTCGAGCGTGCCGGCAGTTGCGGCGACACCGGTGGTGCCGAATGCGGCGATCAGGGCGATCATGCTGCGTTTCATTGTTCTGTCCTTTCCTAGGCGTTCCGCGATGTCGTTTGCATCGCGCTGACATCCCCCCAACTATGCAAACCGCCGCCACGTTCCAGAGGCCAAACCCTTTGTCGTCAGTCAGTTAAACGTGATCGCCTCGTGCTCGGCCAAAGCTTGCGCACAGGCCCCCGGGGCTCGGCGCCGGGCCGCCGGTTCCGCCACGGCACCGATCGCGGCCCTTGCGTTGCGCCATGACAACACAGGTCCCGAACGCCTTTAGGTCTGGCCTTTTGCGGCAGAGACGGCTAGTGCGCCGGCAACTCCGCATCGAAGGAAGACCCCAATGGAATTGCGCAATGTCGCGATCATCGCCCATGTTGACCACGGCAAGACGACGCTGGTGGACGAGTTGCTGAAGCAATCCGGCGCCTTTCGCGCCAACCAGGCCGTCGCCGAGCGGGCGATGGACAGCAACGATCTCGAACGCGAACGCGGCATCACGATCCTCGCCAAGGCGACCAGCGTCGAGTGGAAGGGCACCCGCATCAACATCGTCGACACGCCCGGCCACGCCGATTTCGGCGCCGAGGTGGAACGCATCCTGTCCATGGTGGACGGCGTGGTGCTGCTGGTGGATGCCGCAGAGGGCCCGATGCCGCAGACCAAGTTCGTGACCTCCAAGGCGCTGGCGCTGGGGCTGCGGCCGATCGTGGTGCTCAACAAGGTCGACAAGCCCGATGCCGAGCCCGACCGCGCGCTGGACGAGGTGTTCGACCTGTTCTCCAACCTCGATGCCGACGAGGACCAGCTGGATTTCCCGCATCTCTACGCCTCGGGCCGCTCGGGCTGGTGCGATGCCGAGCTGGACGGGCCGCGCAAGAACCTCGACGCGCTCTTCAACCTGATCATCAACCACGTGCCCGAGCCCAAGCAGGTGAAGAAGCGCGACGATGATTTCCGCATGCTGGCCGTCACGCTCGGCGCCGACCCCTTCGTGGGGCGCATGCTGACGGGGCGCGTGGAATCCGGCAAGCTGAAGGTCGGCCAGACCGTGCAGTCGATCAGCCGCATCGGCCAGAAGATCGAGCAGTTCCGCGTGACCAAGATCCAGGCCTTCCGCGGCTTGCAGCAGCAGGACATCGAGGAGGCCGAGGCCGGCGACATCGTCTCGATCGCGGGCATGACCAAGACCACCGTGGCCGACACGGTCTGTGCGCTGGCCGTCGAGGAGCCGCTCGAGGCGCAGCCCATCGACCCGCCGACCATCACCGTCACCTTCGGCATCAATGACAGTCCGCTGGCGGGGCGCGACGGCAAGAAGGTGCAGTCCCGCGTGATCCGTGACCGGCTCTACAAGGAGGCCGAAACCAACGTCGCGATCCGCATCAAGGACACGCCCGGCGGCGAGGCCTTCGAGGTCTCGGGGCGCGGCGAATTGCAGATGGGCGTGCTGATCGAGAACATGCGCCGCGAGGGGTTCGAACTGTCGATCTCGCGCCCGCAGGTCATCATGAAGGAAGAAGACGGCGTCCAGCTGGAGCCGGTCGAGGAAGCCACGATCGACGTGGATGATGAGTATACCGGCGCGGTGATCGAGAAGCTGACCGGCCCGCGCAAGGGCGAGCTGGTCGAGATGCGCCCCGCCGGCAGCGGCAAGACGAGGATCATCGCGCATGTCCCCTCGCGCGGGCTGATCGGCTATCACGGCGAGTTCCTGACCGACACGCGCGGCACCGGCGTGCTCAACCGGGTCTTCCACGGCTGGACCCCGCACAAGGGCGACATCCCTGGCCGGCGGGCGGGCGTGCTGATCTCGATGGAGTCGGGCGAGGCCGTGGCCTACGCGCTGTGGAACCTCGAAGAGCGCGGCAAGATGATGATCGGCGCGCAGGCCCCGGTCTACCAGGGCATGATCATCGGCGAACATTCGCGCGAGAACGATCTCGAGGTGAACCCGCTCAAGGGCAAGAAGCTGACCAATGTGCGCGCCTCGGGATCGGACGAGGCGGTGCGCCTGACCACGCCCATGACGCTCAGCCTTGAAGAGGCGATCGCCTATATCAACGATGACGAGCTGGTCGAGGTCACGCCCGGCGCGATCCGGCTGCGCAAGCGCCATCTCGACCCGCACGAGCGCAAGCGCGCGTCGCGCGGCGGCTGAGCGGGCGATGGGCCGGGGGGGCAGCGCGCGACGCAAATCGACGGGCGGGGCCGCCCCGGCGCTCGCCGCGCTGCTCTGGGCCCTGCCCGGCACCGCGTCCGAGACGCTCTGCCCCGGCATCGACATCCGCGTGACCACGCAGGATGTCGGCCTTGCGGGGCGCACCTGCCGCGCGGCGGGTGCGGCGATCGAGACCTTTGCCGCCTGCGGCCACAGCCTCGACACCGGGCTCAGCATCACCATCCTCGACCGGCTGGACCCGGTCTGCCTTGGCCTGTTCCATTGCGGGACGGACCGGATCGAGGTGCTGTCGCCCGCGGCCATCGCGACCACCCGCCGGCCCGACGGGATCTTTGCCCATGTGCCCGCAGAGCGGATGTTCGACAGCATCGTGCTGCACGAGATGACCCACGCGCTCTATGACGGCACGCCCTGCCCGTTCCGACACTGTGTCGCGACCAGCGAATACCTCGCCTATGCCTTCCAGATCGACGCGCTGTCGCCCGAGGACCGCGCGCCCATCGCCGCGCGCATGGACCTTGCGCAACCGGTCAAGCGCGACGCGATCAACGCGATGCTGCTGATGCTCGCGCCCGACCGTTTCGCGCTGAATGCCTGGGCGCATCTGGAGCAGCGCGCCGACCGCTGCGCCTGGATCGACGGCATTCTTCAGGGCGGAATCGTCTTCGACCACGCTCTGCCCTGAGCGCCGCACCATGCTGCAGGCGCAAAGAAGAAGGCGCGGGGTGGCAGTCCCCGCGCCTTCCGTTTTCTCTCCGAGATCAGGAGGTTAGTGCTTGCAAGGTGCCTTGCGGGCGACGTAGTAGCCCTCGTGCTCCTTGTGGCGGTACTCCTTGTACACGGCCGGGTAGTACACTTTGACCATCTGGCCATGCTTGTGCTCCCACTCGTAGTGGGCCGCCATGACCAGCTTCTTGTGGGTCTTGTACTTCGGCGGCACGTAGACCTTGTCGTAGCACGCGACGACCTGGCTTTCCCAAGCCATGGCCGGAGCGGCCAGCGCCGTGGCAGCGAGGAACACGCCTGCAAGAACCTTTTTCATGATCTTTCTCCCAAGAAATTGAAGGTGTTCAAACTGTAGCCAAGAAGATCCGCAGGGCGCGACAGGAATTCCGGACTTGTTCGGGCAAAAATCGCGGAACCCCCCGTTTTTCCCCGCAAACCGTGGATTCTATGCCGAGACTGCCATAAATTTGCCACGGTCCGGCAATTCTGGCAGGGGGGTAATTTTTCTGATCCGGAAACACTTCCCTGAGACGAAAAATTCATCGCCCCGCGGGAAACGGATGTGCCAATCTGACACGAATCACCGACCCCCTCAAAGCGCGCAAATCGGCACTGGCGATAGCTTGCCCAGCCCGTGGAAAAGGCGGGCAAAAAGACGCCTATCGGATCAGAAGAGCGGGCGGACCTCGGCCCCGATCGCGACCTCTCCGGGGCGTTCGACACCCGCGCACCAGCCGCCATGCCCGCGCAGCGCCGTGTAGCCGCCGGGGCCCAGCACGTCTTCCATGCGCGAACAGGGCGCGCAGGGCCCGGTGATGTGCAGGATGACGCCGCCGATCTGCACCCGCGTGTCGCGCAGCGCCGAAAGGTTCAGCCCCGCCACGACGATGTTGCGGCGCAGCATTTCCGGCGTCACGATCTCGCGCCCGCAGAGCGACGCGACCACCGGCAGGTGCTCGGCCTGGATCAGCGTGACGGCGCGCTTGCCCGGCCGCCCGTGATCGCCCTGCAGCCCGTCCTCGTCCACCACGGCGCTCTCGACCGCGACCGGCGGCTGCTTGCGCGCCGGCCGCAGCCCGATCCATGTCACGCGCCCCGGGCCGGCAAAGCTCTGCCGCAGCTCGGCCAGGCTGCGCATCACTCGTCGATTTCGACCACCATGAGCTCGCGCTCGGATGCGCCGCGGGCATGGTTCAACGCCGCCTGGTAAGCGTCGGAATTGTAACACTCCACCGCGGCCTCGACCGAGGGGAAGCGCGCCACGACATTGCGCGGCCGCTCCTTGCCCTCGAGCTGCACGAAGCGGCCGCCCCGTGCGATGAAATGGCCGCCATGCGCGGCGATGGCCGGTCCGGCCAGCTCGGCATATTTCCCGTAGGCCTCGGCGTCGGTGACGCTCACATGTGCAATCCAGAGTGCCGGCATCTTATCCTCCCATCACGGCTTCCGCCGCCTTGATCGCGGCCTCGGCATTGCTGGCATCCTTGCCGCCGCCCTGGGCCATGTCGGGCCGGCCGCCGCCGCCCTTGCCGCCCAGCTCGGCCACGGCGGCCTTGACCAAGTCCACGGCAGACACGGTGCCGACCACATCCTCGGTCACGCCGGCCGCCACGGCCGCCTTGCCGCCGGTATCGGCGATCAGCAGCACCGCGCCCGAGCCCAGCCGCGCCTTGTGTTCGTCGATCAGCGGCGGCAGATCCTTGCCCGTCACGCCCGAGAGCACCTGCGCCAGGAAACGCACGCCGCCGATCTCGCGTGTCTCGCCGCCCGCGACCTGCCCGCCGCCACCGGCCATGGCCAGTTCGCGCCGCAGGCTGGAGATCTCGCTCTCCATCTTGCGCCGCTCGTCCAGAAGCGCGGCCACGCGGTCCACCGCGCCATCGCCGCCGGCCTTGAGCAGCGCCTCGATCCGGCCAAGCGCGGCATCCCGACTGCGCAACAGATCCAGCGCCGCCTGCCCGGTCACCGCCTCGATCCGACGAACGCCGGCGCTGGAGGCGGTCTCGGAGGTCAGCGCGAAGGTGCCGATATCGCCGGTCTGCGCCACATGGGTCCCACCACACAGCTCGATTGACCAGGTCTGGCCATCGGCGCCCTTGCCCGACCCGTGCTGTACGCCCATCGAGACGACGCGCACCTCTTCACCGTATTTCTCGCCGAACAACGCCTGCGCGCCGATCGCACGGGCATCATCCGGCGTCATGATCCGGGTCGTCACCGCGCTGTTCTGGCGGATGAAGGCGTTGACCTCCTGTTCGACCTTTGCAATCTCTTCGGCGCTCAAGGCCTTGGAATGGCTGAAATCGAAGCGCAGACGGTCCGGCGCGTTGAGCGAGCCGCGCTGCGCCACGTGATCGCCAAGCGCCTGGCGCAGCGCCTCGTGCAGCAGGTGCGTGGCCGAGTGGTTGGCCCGGATCGCGCCGCGCCGCGCGTGATCGACCTCGAGCCCCAGCGCGTCGCCCACCGACAGATTGCCGCGATCGACGGTCACATGATGCGCCGTGACGCGCCCGCCACCCATCTTCTGGGTGTCGCGGACCGTCGCGCCCTCATCCTCGTTCTCCAACCGGCGCAGCCAGCCGGTGTCGCCCACCTGGCCGCCCGCCTCGGCATAAAACGGCGTCTGGTTGAGCACGACCCAGCCGGTCTCGCCAGACGACAGCGCATCAACCTGCGCCCCGTCGCGCACCAGCGCCAGGATCTGCCCCTCGGCCGTCTCGGTGTCGTAGCCCAGGAAATCCGTCGCGCCATGCGCCTCGGCGATGTCGAACCAGACCGCGCCATCCGCCGCCTCGCCCGAGCCGGACCAGGCCGCGCGGGCACGCGCCTTCTGCTCGGCCATGGCCGCGTCGAACCCTTCGACATCGACGCCGCGCCCCTTCTCGCGCAGCGCATCCTGCGTCAGGTCCAGCGGGAAGCCGTAGGTGTCATAGAGCTTGAACGCCGTCTGGCCCGGCAGCGCCGCGCCCTCGGGCAGGCCGCCCAGCTCGTCATCAAGCAGCCGCAGCCCCCGCTCCAGCGTCTGCTTGAACCGGGTCTCCTCGCTCTGCAGCGTCTCCTCGATCAGCGCCTGCGCGCGGTTCAACTCGGGATAGGCCGTGCCCATCTGGCGCACGAGGCTGGGCACCAGCCGGTGCATCAGCGGATCGGCCGCGCCCAGCAGATGTGCGTGGCGCATGGCCCGCCGCATGATCCGGCGCAGCACGTAGCCGCGCCCGTCATTCGAGGGCATCACGCCGTCGGCGATCAGGAAAGAGGTCGAGCGCAGGTGGTCGGCGATCACCCGGTGATGCATCTTGCCCGGCCCGTCGGGATCCACGCTGGTCGCATTGGCCGAGGCCTCGATCAGGCTGCGCATCAGGTCGGTGTCGTAATTGTCGTGCTTGCCCTGCAGCAGCGCGCCGATCCGCTCCAGCCCCATGCCTGTGTCGATGCTCTGCATGTCGAGCGCCTTCATCGAGCCGTCCTCGAACTGCTCGTTCTGCATGAAGACCACGTTCCAGATCTCGATGAACCGGTCGCCATCCTCCTCGGGGCTGCCCGGTGGGCCACCCCAGACCTCGGGGCCGTGATCGTAGAAGATTTCGGTGCAGGGGCCGCAGGGGCCGGTCGGGCCCATCTGCCAGAAATTGTCGCTGGTCGCGATGCGGATGATCCGGTCCTCGGGGACGCCCACCTTCTTCCAGATCTCGAAGGCCTCGTCATCGGTGTGATAGACCGTGGTGTAGAGCCGCTTGGGGTCGATGCCGAATTCGCGGGTCACAAGTTCCCAGGCAAAGGGAATCGCGTCCGACTTGAAATAATCGCCGAAGCTGAAATTCCCCAGCATTTCAAAGAAGGTATGGTGCCGCGCGGTATAGCCCACATTGTCGAGGTCATTGTGCTTGCCGCCAGCGCGCACGCATTTCTGCGCGGTGGTGGCGCGCACGTAGTCGCGGCGCTCGACCCCGGTGAACAGGTTCTTGAACTGCACCATACCCGAGTTGACGAACATCAGCGTCGGGTCGTTGCGCGGGACGAGCGGGCTCGAGGACACGATCTCGTGCCCCTGTCTTTCGAAATAGTTCAGGAAGGTCGACCGGATGTCGTTCAGGCTTGCCATGTGTCGGGCCTCTTTGCGGGCTGAGCGTCGGCGTCGAGATGTATCTGCGCCCGCACCGGGTGTCCATAAGCTGCGCCGGCCCGTCCGGGCCGCGCGGCACGCCCGACACGAAAAAGGCGCCCCCGGCCGGGAGCGCCCTGTCCTGAGACCGCCGGTGTGGACGGCTCAGTCGTCCTCGACCACGTCCGGGTCATCCTCGGCCATGTGGAAATCGAGCCCGTGGGCGGCGCGGATCT
Organism: Pseudoponticoccus marisrubri; assembly: GCF_001482405.1. GTDB lineage: Bacteria > Pseudomonadota > Alphaproteobacteria > Rhodobacterales > Rhodobacteraceae > Pseudoponticoccus > Pseudoponticoccus marisrubri. The sequence goes on along the minus strand of NZ_LPXO01000003.1, from coordinate 265,700 downwards.
TGTCCTCGATCTCCAGCGCGACGCGGCTGTTCTCGCGCAGGTAGGTCTTGGCGTTCTCGCGCCCCTGCCCGATCCGCTCGTCGCCATAGCTGAACCAGGACCCGGCCTTGTCCACGACGCCGGCCTTCACGCCCAGGTCCAGCAGCTCGCCCATCTTCGAGATGCCCTCGCCATACATGATGTCGAACTCGACCTGCTTGAACGGCGGCGCCACCTTGTTCTTGACCACCTTCACGCGGGTCGCGTTGCCCACCACCTCGTCGCGGTCCTTGATCGCGCCGATGCGGCGGATGTCGAGCCGCACGGAGGAGTAGAATTTCAGCGCGTTGCCGCCCGTCGTCGTCTCGGGCGAGCCGAACATGACGCCGATCTTCATGCGGATCTGGTTGATGAAGATCACCATGCAGTTGCTGCGGCTGATCGAACCGGTCAGCTTGCGCATGGCCTGGCTCATCAGGCGGGCCTGCACGCCGACACTCGAATCGCCCATGTCGCCCTCGAGCTCGCTTTTCGGCGTCAGCGCCGCGACCGAGTCGACCACGACGAGGTTCACCGCGCCCGAGCGCACCAGCGTGTCGGTGATCTCGAGCGCCTGTTCCCCGGTATCGGGCTGGCTGATCAGCAGCTCGTCCAGGTCCACGCCCAGCTTCTTGGCGTATTGCGGGTCAAGCGCATGTTCGGCATCGACAAAGGCGCAGACGCCGCCCTTCTTCTGCTCCTCGGCCACCACGTGCAGGGTCAGCGTCGTCTTGCCCGAGCTCTCCGGCCCGTAGATCTCGATGATCCGGCCCTTGGGCAGGCCGCCGATCCCCAGCGCGATGTCCAGACCCAGCGAGCCGGTCGAGGTCGCCTCGACATCCTTGAACGCGTTCTCGCCGCCGAGCTTCATGATCGAGCCCTTGCCGAACTGGCGTTCGATCTGCGCCAGCGCGCTGTCCAGCGCCTTCTGCTTGTTGTCGTCGCGCTTGTTGCTCATCGTCAGGAGATCTGCCGTTGCCATCGTTTCGGTCCTTATTCCACACGGCCGGAGCCGCGGCAATCGCTGCTTTTGTTCGCCTCTTGTTCTCCTCAGGTATGGGATCAAACCGCGAACATTTCAAGTCAAATCTTTCCTTTCCCAGCTTGGCGCAGGATGGTTAAAGGAAGGTTGAGACGGGCCTCAAGGGGATGAAATGCTGGTATTCTGGAAGCAGAGGCTGGTCATGCTGGCCGTGCCGAAGACCGGCACATCGGCCTATGCGCGGGCGCTGGCCCCGGCCGCCTCGATGGTCGTCTCGGACCCGCCCGAGCTCAAGCACGCGCCCGTCTACCGCTACAACCGATTCTTCCGCCCGATGTTCGAGAAGGTCGGCGGCGAGATGGAGCTTCTGGCCGTGATCCGCGAACCGATCAGTTGGTTGGGCTCGTGGTATCGCTATCGCCAGCGCGGTTTTCTCGAAGGCAAGCCGGTCTCGACCCGCGGCATGGATTTCGACGCGTTCTGCCTGGACTATGCGCGCGGCGAACGTCCGCCCCATGCCAATGTCGGCAGCCAGGCGAAATTCGTCGAGCCGCGGCCCAACGGCGTCGCCGTCACCCACCTGTTCAAATACGAGAACCAGGCCGCCCTGATCGGGTTTCTCGAGGACCGGCTGGGGCTGACACTGGATCTGCCGCGCGAGAATGTCTCGCCAGGGCGTGACCTGCAACTGTCGCCCGAGACCGAGGCCAAGCTGCGCCGCAAATGCGCCGCGGATTTCGAGGTCTGGGCGCGCGCGCAATAGGCGCCGCCCTACGCGAAGACCGGCCAGCAAGGGCCGAGTGCGTCAGGACAATTGCCGGTTCACGGTCTCGGTCAGGTCGGACAGCGAGAAGGGCTTGGGCAGGAAGACCGAGTTCGGGATCGTCTCGGACCCCTCGCCGAACGCGTCCTCGGCATAGCCCGAGACGAAGACCACCCGCGTATCGGGCCGCTTCTCGCGCGCCTTGCGCACCCAGGTCGGCCCGTCCATGCCGGGCATGACCACGTCGGTGACGAAGACATCGACAGACAGCTTGTCATCCTCCAGCGTGTCCAGCGCGTCCTCGGCCGTCTCGGCCTCGATCACCGTGTAGCCGCGCAGACGCAGGGCGCGGGCGGCAAAGGCGCGCACCGGCGCCTCGTCCTCGACCAGCAGCACCACGCCGGAGCCGCTGGGCGGCAGGTGCTCTTCGGCGGGCGGAGGGTCCTCGGGCGCGGCCAGTTCTGCCGCGGCTTCATGCGCGGGGAAGAGCAGCGTGAAACAGGTGCCCTGCCCGACCACGCTGTCGACGAAGATGAAGCCGCCGGTCTGCTTGACGATGCCGTAGACGGTGGACAGCCCCAGCCCCGTACCCTCGCCCGTGCGCTTGGTGGTGAAGAAGGGTTCGAACACTTTCTGCAGCTTGTCCGAGGGGATGCCCACGCCCTCGTCGCTGACCCGCACCGCCACATAGGTGCCCGGCGTGACGACGGCGCGGTCGCGCTTCATCGCCTCGCGCAGGACGCGGCGCTCGGTCTCGACCACGATCTCGCCGCCCTCGGGCATGGCGTCGCGCGCATTGACCACGAGGTTCATCATCACCTGCTCCAGCTGCCGGCGATCGCCGCGGACCGGTGGCAGGACCGGGTCATGGCGCAGCGTCAGCCGCACCTTCTCGCCCACGAGCCGGTTCAGCAGGTGGGTCAGGTCCGAGAGCGTATCGCGCAGGTCCATCACCTCGGGCTGCATGGTCTGCTTGCGCGAGAAAGCCAGCAGCTGCCCGACCAGCGCGGCGGCACGGTTCGCGTTCTGATTGATCTGCACGAGATCCCCGTAGTCCGGGTCGCCCTGGTCGTGGCGCAGCAGCAGCAGGTCGCAATGGCCCGAGATCGCAGTCAGCAGGTTGTTGAAATCATGCGCGACACCGCCGGCCAGCTGTCCGATCGCCTGCATCTTCTGGCTTTGCACGAACTGCGCCTCGAGCGTCTTGAGCTCGGTCGCGTCGTTCAGCACGGCGACGAGCGCGGTCGTGCCATCCTCGACAATGCGGGTCAGCGTGACCTGGACGAAGACCTCTTGGTCGGCGCGGGTCAGGCGCAGGAATTCCGACCGGTGCGGGCCGCGCCCGCTGGCGGCCTCCTGCAACCAGTCCGAGAGCGCGCGCCCCAGCCCCTCCATGTACTCGGCCAGGTTGCCGCCGGCGCCGCGGTCCAACGCCAGCATGCGCCGCGCCTCGGGGTTGGCGCGCAGGATCGTGCCGTCGGGCGCGACCTTGAGCAAGGGCACCGGCAGCTCGTCGAAACTGCCCACCGACAGCTTGCCGCCGGTCTCGTCGGCGATCGGCGACAGGGTGACCTCGACCCGCCCGGCGCCGGAATTGGCGGTCTGGACCAGCACGCGCCGCGTGCCTTGCGCCGTGTTCATCAGGTGCACCCCGCCCGAACGCAGCGGCGGGTCGGCGATGACATCCTCCAGCCGCTTGGCGCGCTGGCCCACCAACTCGCGCGCGGCGGCGTTCATAAATAGAACCGCACCATGCCGCCCCAGCGAGATGATCGGCACGTCGCCCCGGGGCCGCGCACCGGGGCGCTGGGTCTCGGGCTCGAGCCGCCAGAAGACCAGCCCCGGCGAAAAGGCGCGCACGAAGACGCGGAAGCCTTCGGCATGGCTGGTGATGTCCTCCAGCGCCGAACCTTGCAGCTGCGCCTTGGTGTAAAGCCGGTAGAGCACGCCCTCGGAGCTGGCAAAGACGTCGCGCAGTACGTCGGCCAGCGTGGCGTTGGGCGCGGGCGAGAAGCGGGCCCGGGCGGCGCAATTGACGTAATGCAGCACGCCGTCGGCATCGCTGAGAAAGCACAGCGCCGGGTCATCCTCGACGAGATCGCCCAGCAACGCCGTGCGGCGCGCGATGCGCCCGCGGCTCACCATCTCATAAAGCGCCCAGCCCACGGCCATGGTGCCGAAGGCCCCGGTTGCGGCCAGCAGGCCGACGCGCATGGAATGCCCCTCAACCACCAGCGAGGCGATCAGCGTGACCACGGCAAGCACCAGCAGGAGCGAGGCCCCGCTCATCTGGGACAGCCGCGGCCATCGTCTGGGGTCACCATGCGCTGAAGAAACCAAATCGAACCCCGTGTGCTAGCGAGTCGCCAGGCCGTATTTCACCGGTTTCCCCTTAATTGCAGGTTAACCCATGCCAATATCACCTTCAGGTTGCATCCTACCGCCTAGTCCGCACGTTTCAAGACAGTGATGAAGAACCCGTCGCCGCCGTCGGAGGGCAGGAACTGGCGTTGGTCCTCGACATGCCACCCCGCGCGGCGGCTGCGGAAGCCGTCGATCTGCTGCGCGTTCTCCTGGGACAGGACGGAACAGGTGGCATAGGCCAGCCGGCCGCCGGGCCCCACGAGGGCGGCGCAGGTGTCGAGGATCTCGGCCTGCACTCGCAGCAGCCCGGCCAGCCCGTCGGGGTCCAGCCGCCACTTGCCCTCGGGCGCGCGCCGCCAGGCGCCGCTGCCGGAACAGGGCACGTCGCAGAGCACCAGGTCGTAGGGCGGCTCGGGCCGTGCCACCGGGCTCAGCCGAGCCCCGGCGCGTGCCGCGCGCGCCGGCAGGTCGGACATGCGGGCGGGATCGGCGTCATGCACCGCGACCGGCCCGCCCCCCATGCGCGCGGCCATGGCCAGCGCCTTGCCCCCGCCGCCGGCGCAGTAATCGAGCACGCGCAGCCCCGGGCGCAGCGGCAAGAGATCGGTGACGGCCTGGCTGGCCACGTCCTGCAACTCCACCAGCCCCTCGGCAAAGGCCGTGCTGCGGGCCACGGCCCGGGCGCCCTTGGTGACGCGCAGGGCCGTGGGGGAGAGCGGGTGCGGCTCGGTCGTGATCCCCTCCTCCTTCAGCCGCGCGCGGGCGCTGGCAGGATCGGAGCGAAGCAGGTTGACCCTGAGAAAGACATCGGCGCGGTGGCGCAGCGCCAGCGCGGTCTCTTCGGCGGCAGAGCCAAGGCTGTCGCGGAAACGGTCGGCCAGCCAGTCGGGCAGATCCCAGCCCTCGGCGCCGGTCGGCGCGCTGCCGGCAGCGCGTTCCTCGCGCGTCAACGGCGCCGGGGCGTGCGACGCGCCGGTGAAGAGCCCGTCGGGATCGACCCCCTGCCCGCGCAGCAGGCCCAGCAGCCGGGCGCGCCCGCCCTCGCCGCCCCCCAGGGCGGCGGAGCTGCGCCAGCGTCGCACCACGTCGAACACGTGGTCGCGCACCGCGGCGCGGTCCTTGGAGCCGGCATAGCGCGCCCCGCGCGCCCAGTTGGTCAGCGCCTTCTCGGCCGGCTGGCCCGCGCGGATGGTCTCGACGATCTCGATGGCGGCCTGCACGCGGGCGGCGGGGGTCATGGGCGGGCGGTCTCCTGCTGTGGCCGCCCCCTCATGTCATGCCTCGCCATCATGCCGCAACAGCGCACGATAGCGGTTCTGCGCACCTTCGAGATGGGTGCGCATGGCGGCGCGGGCCTCTTCCGGTTGCCGGTCGATGATCGCCTCGACGATGCGGCGGTGTTCCTCGTCGATGAGCTGGATATAGCTGTCCGAGACGCGCGCCCGCGACGGCGCGCGCAGCGCCGCGCGCGGGATCGCCCCGGCGCCCAGCATCGTCAGGAACTGGCGGAAGCGCGGATTGTTGGTGGCATCGGCAATGGCCAGGTGCATGTCCAGATCGGCCTCGGCCGTGGACTGGCCGTCCCGCGCCCGGGTGGTGATGTCGCGCGCGCATTCCGAGATCCGCTCGGCCTGGGCCGGCGAGCGGCGCACCGCGGCCAGCGCCGCGCATTCCGTCTCGACCGCGGCGCGCAGCTCCAGCATCTCGATGACCGATGAGATCTTGTCGTAATCCACATCCGTGAAGGGCAGCCCTGCCGCGTCGGGTTCGGGCGCGGTCACGAAGACGCCCGAGCCCTGCCGCGGCTCCACCAGCCCGTCCGAGCGCAGCGCCGCGATGGCCTCGCGCACCACGGTGCGGCTGACTCCGTATTCCTCGCAGAGCCGCACCTCGGAGGGCAATCGCGCCCCCACGGGGAATTCTCCGTCGGTGATGCGTTTGCGCAGGGCCGCACTGGTGGTGTTCACCAGCGTGCCGCTCTTCACCTTTGTCGGCTCCACCACGGATCTCCTTCTTCTTGGTCTTGTCCGCCGCGCCCGGCCTTAGGTGACCGGGGCGGGATTGAAAAGCGCGAGCGCATTGTGCAGCCGGTGCCGCTCGCCCCATGTGGGCGCGCCGCTGGCCACGGCAAGGATGTGATCGAAGACCTGCCGGCCCATCTCCGCCAGCGATGTCTCGCCCGTCGCCACCGTTCCCGCATTGATGTCCATCAGGTCGTGCCATCGCCGGGCAAGGTCGCTGCGCGTGGCGACCTTGATCGTGGGCAGCGCCTCGAGGCTGTAGGGCGTGCCGCGCCCGGTGGTGAAGACATGCACCGTGGCGCCGGCCGCCAGTTGCAGCGTGCCGCAGATGAAGTCGCTGGCGGGCGTCGCGGCATAGAGCAGGCCCCGCCCCTCGGCCCGCGCCCCGAGCGGCACCACGCCCGCGATCGGGGCCGAGCCCGATTTGACGATGCTGCCCATGGCCTTCTCGACGATGTTGGACAGCCCGCCCGCCTTGTTGCCCGGCGTGGTGTTGGCCGAGCGGTCCACCCCGCCGCGGGCGAGATAGGCGTCATACCTATCCAGCTCGCGGATGATCTCGCGCGCGATCTCGGGGGTCGCCGCCCGGGCGGTCAGCTGGGCGATGCCGTCGCGCACCTCGGTATTCTCGGAAAACAGCACCGTGCCACCGGCGCGCACGATCCGGTCGGCGGCCAGCCCCAGCGCCGGGTTCGCCGTCACGCCCGAGAACGCGTCCGAGCCGCCGCATTGCAGCCCCACCACCAGCTCCGAGACCGGGCAGGTCTCGCGCCGCCGTGCGTTCAGCGCCTCTAGCTGCGTCTCGGCCGCCGACAGGATCGCGTCGAGCATGGGGCCGAACCCGTCCTGCTCCTGCAGCGTGACCAGTGCCGCCTCGGGCAGGTCCAGCCGCGCGGGCTGCAGCTTTTCGCAGCCCAGGCTGACCACCAGAGCGCGGCCGCCGAAATTGGGGTTGCGCGCGATATTGGCCAGCGTGCGGATCGGGATGGCGGCGTCGGGCGCGTCGATCGCCACGCCGCATCCATAGACATGGTCCAGCGCCACCACCCCGTCGACATTGGGATAGCGCGGCAGCAGCGCGTCGCGGATGCGCCGCACCGCGTGCTCGACCACGCCCGCCACGCATTGCACCGTGGTCGTCACCGCCAGCAGGTTGCGCGTCCCGACCGAGCCGTCGGGATTGCGGTAGCCCTGAAACGTGGCGCTGACAGGCAGCGCTTGAGGCGCGCGGACCGTGGCCAGCGGCAGGTCGTCCAGCGCCGGTGCCGCGGGCAGCACGGTGTTGTGCTCGTTCACCCAGGCGCCGGCGGGCAGGTCGCGGGCTGCATGTGCGATGACCACGCCGTAGCGCCGGATCGGGTCGCCCGCGGCAAGGTCGACCAGCGCCAGCTTGTGGCCCTGTGGCACCGCGCCCGGCAGGACCGGGCCGTCCGGGATGCGCGCCCCCGCCCGCAACCCGCCATCATTGACCACGATGGCCACATTGTCCTGCGGGTGCACGCGGATCACCCGCGGCCGGTCGATGACTTCCTGCACCTCGGGTCCCCCTCTCAGTAGCGCGGGCGCTGGAAGCGCCAGCCGGGTTGATGTTTCTGCATCTCGCTCTCGTCGTCGCGATGGGTATAGCCGCAGTCGAGGTAGTTCTGGTGCAGCCGCGCCAGCGCGTCGCGGTCCAGCGTCACGCCCAGCCCCGGCCCCTCGGGCACGGAGAGGCTGCCATCGCGGAATTCGAAGCGCCCGCCCTCGACCACCTCGTCCACCTGCCAAGGATAATGCGTGTCGCAATCATAGGTCAGGTTCGGCGTGGCGGCTGCAAGATGCGTCATTGCCGCAAGGCTGATGCCCAGATGCGAGTTCGAATGCATCGACAGGCCCAGCCCCCAGATCCGGCAGATCTCGGCCAGGTCGCGGCTGGCCTTCAGCCCGCCCCAGTAATGGTGATCCGACAGGATTACGCGAAAGGCATCCTGCGCCATGTTGGGCGGCAGGTGGGACTGCGCCACGACATACATGTTGGTGGCCAGCGGCACGTCCGTGCGGGCCTGGATCACGGCGTTGCCATCGATGCCCACGGTGGGATCCTCGAGATACTCGACCAGCCCCTCCAGCCGCGGCAGCAGGTCCAGCGCGGTGTGCACGTGCCAGCCGCCATTGGGGTCGATGCGCAGGGGCGCCTCGGGGAAGGCCGCGCGCAGCGCCTCCAGCCCGGCGACCTCCTCCTCGGGCGGCAGGATCCCGGCCTTGAGCTTGATCGCGCGAAAGCCGTGGGTCTCGATGAAACGCCGCGCCTCGTCGACCAGCCGCTCGGGGCTCAGCACCTCGCCCCAGTCATCCGCCGGCTGCCCGGCATGGCCGGCGAACTTGTAGAAGAGGTAGGCCGAGAAGGGCACCGTCTCGCGCACCTGCCCGCCCAGCAGATCGACCACGCGCTGCCCCGTCGCCTTGCCGAGCGCGTCCCACATGGCGACCTCGACCGCCGAGACCACGCGCGGCAGCAGCCGCTCGTCACCCGTGTAACCCGGCATGCCGCCCTGCACCCGGGTCCGCGCGCGCGCCCAGAGCCCGTTGAGATCGGTCACTGCCATGCCGCGCAGATCGGGGGCCAGCGCCGCCACCGCGTCGATCAGGCTGCGCGTGCCATAGCTCTCGCCCAGCCCGATCACCCCGTCCTCGGTCTCCACCTCGATGACCGAGCGCAGGGCAAAGGGCTGGTGGCAGCCGCCATTGTTCAGCAACGGCGGGTCATAGAAGGCGATGGGCGTGATGCGGCAATCGGCGATGCGCAGATCGGTCATGGAGGCTCCGGTGTTGCGTCGCGCGAGGCGCGACAAGGGAAAGGCAGGCGCGGCGTGGCGCGCCCCTAGACCGCATGCGCGGCGATATAGTCGAGGTTCAGGTCCTGCCCCAGCCCCGGCGTGTCGCGGCCATGCACGTAGCCCTCGGCATCCATCTCGTCGTCGATCCGGTTCTGGTACGCCTTGGGCGTGTCATAATCGATGAACGGGTGCAGCAGCCCGCGCTCGTAGAAGCTCGTGTTGTGGATCGCCAGCGCCACGGCGAGGTTGCCCGCCCCGGTGCCGTGCATTTCGCAGGACATGTGAAAGCTCTCGGCCATGTTCGCGGCCTTCATCGCGGGGGTGATCCCGCCCATGTCGGCCACACCCGCCCGCACGATGTCGCAGGCATCGTGTCTGACCCATTCGGCGCGCGTCCAGTGCTTGCCGGTCATGGTCTCGGGCCCGAGGATCGGCAGGTCCGAGCGCTGCCGCAGCCAGATGTAGGAGGACATGGAGGCCTCTTCCATCGGCTCCTCCATCCAGCGGAAGTCCAGCGTGGCCAGCTTGCGCGCCAGCCAGAGCGTGTCGGTGCGTGAATAGAAATGATGCGGGTCCAGCATCAGCGGCACGTCGGGGCCGACCGCTTCGCGCACCGCGGCGCAGGCGGCGTAATCCTTCTTCGGGTCGGGCGCGCCGGGCATGGGCGGCATCCAGCCATGCAGCTTGACCGCCTTGTAGCCGCGGGTCCTGACCATCCATTCGGCGAAACGGGCGTAATCCGCGGGCGTGGCCAGCCCGTCTTCCAGATCGTCGCCGCACATGGTCGAGCCATAGGCCAGGATCTTCGGCCGCGCGCCGCCCAGCAGTTTCCAGACCGGCTGGCCGCAGAGCTTGCCCTTGAGATCCCAGAGCGCGAGATCCACGGCGTTGAGCGTGCGATCCGACAGCTGCCCGCCCGACAGCCGCTGCCACTTGTAGACCTTGTACCAGAGCGCCTCGGTGCAGAGCGGATCCTGCCCGACCAGGTTGGGCCGCACATAGCGCTCCAGCAGCGCCTCGCGCACCTCGTCGGGGCGGCAGATCACGTGACCGGCGCTGCCATCTTCGCAGGTGATGGTCAGAAGCGCGCTGGTGGTCTGGCTTTCGGGGCCGGGATGGCCGTGGCCGTCGCTGTCGCGCACCGTGTTGGTGCTATGGGTGAAGCGCGTGGCGGTGATGGTCTCGATCTTCATGAAACGCTCTCTGTCTGAAGGGTCTGCGCCAGCCAGCGCGCGGCGCGGGACAGGCAGGCATCGGCCGCCGGAATCAGCCGGCCGCGATTGATGAAGCCGTGGGTCACACCCGGCTCCACGTGCAGGTGATGTGGCACGCCGGCAGCGGCCAGCGCCGCGGCCAGCTTGCGACTGTCATCGGCGAGCACGTCGCGCTCGGCCGCGAAAAGGCCCACGGGCGGCAGGCGCGACAGGTCGCCCCGCAGCGGCACGACGCGCGGATCCTGTCGGTGCCGCCCGCCGGGATCATAGGCCGCAAAGAGCGCCTGCATCCGCGCACGCGTCAGCCCGAACCCCTCGGCATGGCGCCGGTAGCTGTCGCTGTCGAAATCGTCATCCGTGACCGGGTAGAACAGCAGCAGCGCGGCGAGTGGCACCTCCGGCGCAGACAGGGCCGTGGCCAGCGCCAGGTTGCCCCCCGCCGAGGCGCCGGCGAGCGCGATCCGCCCGGCCGCGACGCCGGCGCCCCCCCGCAGGAGCCAGTGCAGCCCGGCGCGTATGTCCTCGAGCGCCGCGGGAAACGGGTGCGCCGGCGCAAGCCGGTAGGACAGGCTGATCACCGTCGCGCCGCTTTGCACCGCCAGGGCCCGGCACGCCCTTTCGTTCAACGCGATGGAGCCACCGGTCCAGCCGCCGCCATGGATGAACAACAGCAGCGCCCCCTCCGCCGGGACAAATTCCGTGGACGGAATTTGCAAATTTCGTTCACGAAATTTGGCGCGCCGGTAGAGACGGGCCGCGCGGTCCACCCCATCGGCGCCGGGATAGACCAGGTTGCAGGTCTCGGCATCGACAGACCCGACCGCCCAGAAATCCGCCGCCGCGTCCGGATCGGCGAAGCCCTCGGCCACCTGCATCGCCTCCCGCATCCCTTCCGCCAGCCCGCTCATGGCCGCAGGCTCCGCGCCCGGGACCGGCGGGTCTGGACATGCACCGCCTCCTCCGCCGTGCCCGGCACGTAGGCCTTGCCGTCATCGGGCGGCCCGCTGGCCACGTTGCGGATCGCGGGAAAACGGGCGATCGCCTCGTGCACCAGTTCGACGCCCAGCCCGGGCGCCATGGGCAGGGCCAGCGCGCCCCCCTCGATCTTGAGCACCGGCGTCACCACCTCGTAGCGGCCCGGCCAGTCATCCTCGATCCGCTCCAGCAGCAGTGCGTTCGGCACGGTGGCCATCACGTGCAGCGCGGCAAACTCCGCCACCGGCCCCAGCGAGCCCGAATGCGGCGCCAGCATGATGCCATGCGCCTCGGCCATGGCGGCGATCTTGCGCATCTGAGTGATCCCGCCGGCGCGGCCGGTATCGGGCTGGATCACGTCGACCAGGTCGCGCTCGATATGGGGCCGGCAGCCATGCAGCGTGCCCACCCGCTCGCCCGCGGCCAGCGGCACGGCGACCGCGTCGCGCACCCGCGCCAGCATGTCGAGATTCTCGGGCGATACCGGGTCCTCGTAGAACAGCAGGTCGAACGCCTCCAGCTCGCGCCCCACCAGGATCGCGTCCGATGGTGTCATCCAGGAGGGCCCGTGCGCATCGACGGCGATGTCCAACTCGGGCCCCACCGCGTCGCGCAGCCGCGCCACCCGGTCGAGATCGACGATCCCGGTGAAGGGCGTCTTGAGCGCGGTATAGCCCAGCCCCTGCAGCCAGCGCGCCTCGTCCTCGGTATGGGCATGGCCGTAGCAGGGGATGCGGTCGCGGATCGCGCCGCCCAGCAGCTGCCAGACCGGCTGGCCCAGCACCTTGCCCTTGATGTCCCACAGCGCCATTTCGATCCCCGACAGCGCGCCCGAGCCCACCGTGCCGGTCAGCCCGTGCCCCATGATCGCGCGGTAGCACTGCGCCCAGAGCCGGTCGATCCGCGCCGGATCCTGCCCGATCAGCACATGCGACAGGTCCTGCACCGCGGTCTCGACCACGCGGGGCCAGCCGGAGCATTCGCCCACCCCCGTCACGCCCGCATCGGTCTCGATCTCGAGGAACAGCCAGTTGCGCGAGCCGCGGAAATCCGCGTCCGCCCCCTTGGCGCGCATCAGGTCGGGCCGCGCGCCCGCCTGCATCAGGTAGGTGGTGACGCCGGTGATCCTCATGCCGTCTCCGGGTGGTAGCGGTGGCGGGTCCGCGTGCCGCGCAGGGTCGGATCGGCGATCGGCACCGAGGAGAGCAGCGCCCTGGTATAGGGGTGCTGCGGGTCGGTGATGATCTGCTCTGTCTCGCCGATCTCGACGATCCGGCCGCGGAACATCACCGCTACCCGGTCGCAGAAATAGCGGATCACCGCCATGTCATGGCTGATGAAGATGAAGCTGAGCCCCAGATCGGCCTGCAGCTTGAGCAGAAGGTCCAGCACCTGCGTGCGGATCGAGACATCCAGCGCCGAGGTCGGCTCGTCCGCGATCACCACCTTGGGGTCGAGCGCGATGGCGCGCGCCACCACGATGCGCTGGCGCTGCCCGCCCGAGAAGGCATGCGGGTAGCGCTCCATCATGCCGGGATCGAGCCCCACATCGGTCAGCAGCTTCGCCACCCGGTCCTCGAGCGCCTGCCCGCTGGCCAGCCCGTTCACGATCAGCGGCTCGGCGATCAGCTGCTTGACGGTCATGCGCGGGTTGAGCGAGGCGAACGGGTCCTGGAAGATCATCCGCACCTCGCGGCGGCTCTCGCGCAGCCGCGCGCCCTCGGCCGCCATAAGGTCCTGCCCGCGATAGTCCATCACGCCGCCCTGCGGGTCGTAGACCCGTGCGATGCAGCGCCCCACGGTGGTCTTGCCCGAGCCGCTTTCGCCGACGATGCCAAGCGCCTCGCCCTCGTGCAGGGTGAAGGAGACGCCGTCCACCGCGCGCACCGTGTCGGTGACGCGCTGCAGGAAGCCCTCGCGCTTCTCGAAATGCAGCGCGAGATCCTGTACCTTCAGCACCGGGCCCGCCGCCTTGGCCGGGCGGCGTTTCTCGGTCGCGGGCTCTTCCAGCCGTTTGACCGCGCCCAGAAGCTTGCGGGTATAGCGGTGCCGGGGGGCGGTGAAGATCTGCTCGACCCCGCCCTGCTCGACCACGTGGCCCTTCTCCATCACCACGACCTGGTCGGCGATCTCGGCCACCACGCCCATGTCATGGGTGATGAACATGATCGCCATGTGCAGCTCGTCCTGCAGCTTGCGCATCAGGTCGAGGATCTCGGCCTGCGTGGTCACGTCCAGCGCGGTGGTCGGCTCGTCGGCGATCAGCACATCCGGGTGGCAGGACAGCGCCATGGCGATCATCGCGCGTTGCCGCATGCCGCCGGAATACTCGAAAGCGTATTTGTCGAGCGCCTTCTCGGGCTGCGGGATCTCGACCTGTTCCAGCATGTCGCGGGCGATCTCGCGCGCCTCGGCCTTGGAGCAGTCGCGGTGCAGGCGCACCGCTTCGACGATCTGGTTGCCGATCGTGTGCACCGGGCTGAGCGAGGACATGGGCTCTTGGAAGATCATGCCGATGCGCCCGCCGCGGATGGCGCGGATCTCGCGGCCGCGCGGGTCGAGATCGGTCAGCACGGTGGGCCGGCCAGTGCCCTCGGGGTCGAACAGGATGCGCCCGCCATTGATGATGCCGGGACGCGGGACCATGTTCAGGATGGTCCGCGCAGTCACCGATTTGCCCGAGCCGCTTTCGCCCACGATGCAGGTGGTGCGGCCGCGATGCAGCTCGAACGAGACGCCGTGCAGCACGTCCATGACGCCCTGCCGCGAGGCGAACCCCACATTGAGCCGGTCGACGGTCAGGATGGGATGGTCGGTCATCTGCGCTCTCCTGTCTGCGGGCGCCCGGCCCGTCCGCGCTCAGTGCTCATAGGGATCGGCCGCGTCGCGCATGCCGTCTCCGAGGAAGTTGAAGGCCAGCACCGCCACCACCACGAAGGCGCCGGGGATGAACAGCCACGGCGCCTGGCTGATGGTCAGGATGTTCTGCGCCTCCTTCAGCAGCACCCCCCAGGAAATCGCCGGCGGCTGCAGGCCCAGCCCGAGGAAGGACAGCGAGGTCTCGGCCAGGATCATCAGCGGGATCGCCAGCGTCAGCGAGGCGATGATGTGGCTGGTCAGCGAGGGCAGCATGTGGCGGAAGATGATCCGCCGTTCGCTGGCCCCGTCGAGCCGGGCGGCGATCACGAAATCCTCGTTCTTCATCGCCAGGAAGCGCCCGCGCACCACCCGGCCCAGCTCGGTCCAGCCGACCAGCGACACGATCAGGGTGATGACGAAATACTGCTGGTAGATCGGCCAGGAGGGCGGCAGCGCCGCGGCCAGCGCCAGCCAGATCGGGATCGTGGGCAGCGACAGCACGAACTCGATCAGGCGCTGGATCACCGCGTCGACGCGGCCCCCGTAATAGCCCGACAGCCCACCCAGCGTGATCCCCAGCACCAGGCTGATCGCCACGCCCACCAGCCCGATCGACATCGAGATCCGCGTGCCGTACATCACCCGGCTGAACATGTCCCGGCCCAGCCGGTCGGCGCCGAAGATGAAGAAATTGTCACGCGGCTTGACCGTGGCCAGCAGGTGGATGTCGGTCTCCCACAGGCCCCAGAACTTGTACTCCTCGCCGCGCCCGAACAGCCGCAGGTAAATCTTGTCGCCCGAGGGCACGTAGGAGATGGCCAGCGTCTCGGGATCGCGCTGGCGGTCCATCTCGTAGACGAAGGGGCGGATCGACCAGCCATCCTCGCGGATGTCGAGAAAGCGCACCATCTGCGGCGGGTGATAGACCGCGCGGCGGTTCTGCTGGGTGGGATCGTTGGGCGCGATGAACTCGGCGAAGAGCGCCACGAAATACAGCAGCCCGATCACCCAGAGCCCCACCATGGCCAGCTTGTGGCGCCGGAAGCTCCACCAGATCAGCTGCCATTGCGAGGCGATGGCGACGCGGTCGGGCCGCTCGTCGGCCTCCAGCGCGGGCGCGTCATGGTAATGCGCATCCGCCGGCAACTCGCGCGACTGCGGGTCGTCCAGCGCGTCGGTCTCGGTGGCTTTACTCATAGCGGACCCTCGGATCGAGCAGCACGAGAAGGATGTCGGAAATCAGCATGCCGATCACGGTCAGCGAGGACAGCAGCAGCACGAAGGCGCCGGCGAGGTACATGTCCTGGGACAGCAGCGCCTGCAGCATCAGCGGGCCGGCGGTGGGCAGAGACAGCACGATGGCGGTGACCACGGCGCCCGAGACGAGGTTGGGCAGCACCCAGCCGATGGTCGAGATGAACGGGTTCAGCGCCACCCGGACGGGGTATTTCATGATCAGCCAGAACTCGGACAGGCCCTTGGCGCGGGCGGTGTCGACATAGGGCTTGTTCAACTCGTCCAGCAGGTTGGCGCGCATGATGCGGATCAGGCTGGCCGTGGCCGAGGTGCCCAGCACCACCACCGGCAGCCACAGGTGCTGCATCAGGTCGACGAATTTGCCCCAGGACCAGGGCGCGTTGGCATATTCGTTCGAGAAGAGCCCGCCCACGTCGCTGCCGAAATGCACCACGCCCACATACATCAGGATCAGCGCCAGCAGGAAATTCGGCGTGGCCAACCCGATGAAGCCGATCGTGGTGGCGATGTAGTCGCCGACCGAGTACTTGCGCACGGCCGAGTAGACGCCGATCGGGAAGGCCACCGCCCAGGTGAAGAGCAGCGTGGCGAAGGACAGCATCAGCGTCAGCGCCATGCGCCCCCAGACAAGGTCCGAGACCGGCTGGCGCCATTCGAAGGACATGCCGAAATCGCCCTGCACGAGGTTGCCCACCCATTTGAAATACTGGACGTAGAGCGGCTGATCGAGCCCGAAGCGCGCGCGCAGGTTCTCGACCGAGGCCTGATCCAGCACCTCGTTGGATTCGCCCAGCTTGGCGATGTAGGTGGTCAGGTAGTCTCCGGGCGGGGCCTGGATCAGCAGGAAGGCCACCACCGAGACCGCGAAGAGGAATGGCACCATCCAGAGGATGCGCTTGAGGATGAACCGCCAGATCATGTGATTGAGCCCTGTGTGTCGAAGGGGCGGGACCGGTCGGCGCGCCGACCCGGGTCCCCCTGCGCCGGGCCATGCGGCGCGGCGTTCGGGCGCGGGGCGGACAGGCCGCCCCGCACAACCGGGATCACTCTTCCCAGTAGTAGGTCTGCGGCAGGGTCGGCGCCGGGTCGGGATACATCCACGAGGACGGCATCGCGCGCGGCACGTTGCGCAGGTTGGTCTTGACCACGCCCACCAGGTTCGGGGCCAGCGTCACGCCGATGATCTCGAACTCCTCCGCGGCGATCTGGTGGATCTGGCGGAAGATATCCAGCGCCTTGTCCTGGTCGGCCTCCTTCTTGAAGTCCTCGTAGAGCGCCAGCCGCTGCTTCATGCTCTCGGTCGGCTCCTCGCCCTGCTCGCCGCCGGACAGGTACCAGCGCGTCCAGGGAATGGCGAACCAGCTGGCCTGCGGATGCACCGCCAGCACGTCGCGCGGGCTCAGCGTCGGGTCCAGCCCGCCGGGTGCGCCCCAGACCATGAAGTCATGCTCGTTGGCCTCGCCGCGGCTGTAGTAGATCGACCGCTCGACCGAGCTCGAGGTCAGCTCGACGCCGATCTCTTCCCACTGCTCGCGGATGATTTCCAGCGCGTCACCCCAGTCCGGCTCCTCGATGCCGGTATACTGGACGTTGAAGGTGAAGCGGCGCCCGTCGGGCAGAAGGCGATAGCCCTCGTCGTCGCGCTCGCTCAGCCCGGCAGCGTCCAGCAACTCGTTGGCGCGGTCGGGATCGTACTCGGTGTGCTGGCGGCCCAGCTGCTCGTTGTAGAGCGGATGGGTCGGGCGCGGACCGATCTGCCACGGCTCGCCCTGGCCGAGATAGACGATGTCGATGATCTCCTCGCGGTCGATGCCAAGGCTGAGCGCCACGCGCACGTCCTTGTTGCGGATCACCTCACGCATGACCGGGTCCTTGTGCGTGTGGTTGAAATGGATCGCCATCTTGTTCGAGTTCGAGTTGATCATGTCGAGGATCTCGATATTCGCCTTCTCGGCGTTCTCGGCAAAGACCGGCTTGTTGGCGAGGTTCGAGATCCGGCGGCGCTGCATGTCGATATTGCCCGCGATCGCCTCGAGCACCAGCGTCTGGTTGTCCTGCGCCACGCTCATCTCCAGCGTGTCGACATAGGGCAGCTGGTTGCCCTCGGTGTCGACCTGCCAGAAATAGGGGTTGCGCTCCATCACCACCTGCGTTGCGCCGGCGGTATAGGCATCCTCGGTGACGACCCACGGATCCAGCGTCGGGCGGTCGGGATTGCCCCAGCGGTTGGGTGCCTCGACCTCGCCGCAGTTCAGCCGGAACAGGCTGGGCCAGTCCTCGACCGCCTCGGTCGCGTCCACCAGCTCCTGCACGTTCTCGTTGTACTTGGGGTGGTATTGCTGGCAGAAATGCTTGGCCCAGAGCACCGGCTCCTGTGCCAAGGGCGTGGCCAGCTCGGTCAGGAAGGTGCCGTAGGGCGCGGCGAATTTCAGCGTCACGGTGTGATCGTCGACCTTCTCGGCGGTCATCGGCTCGCCGTCGACAACGAAGCGCGCGGGCGCGTTGGGATAGAACTCCTCGTTGTGCAGCAGGTCCTCGACGAAGAACATGATGTCATCGGCGGTGAAGGGCGTGCCGTCCGACCACTTCATCCCCTCGCGCAGCTTGAAGGTGAATTCCGAGCCGTCCTCGCTGGTGGTCCAGCTTTCGGCCACGTTGGGCACCACGCCCGAGAAATCCGGCTTCCAGCGCGTCAGCCCCTGCGGCCCCACGAAGCGCAGGATCGAGTTGTGGTCGTTCGAGCCGCCCAGCACCCGGCGGATCGTGCCGCCGTAATTGCCCACGCTTTCCAGTGGTGTGATGACTTCCGGTTGGGCCGGCAGGCGTTCGTCCACCGGGGGCAGCTCGCCCGCGGCGACCGCGTCGTCCAGCATCGGCGCCTGCTCGTAGGCCCAGGCGCCGAGGGGCGCAAGCGCCACACAGACCGCCATCGCCGAGACCGGACGCATGATCCGCGTCATGAATGACATGGTGTTCCTCCCTGTTGCGTCCCCCCTCCTCCGGGGGCCGTGCCCATAGTCGTGACATTGCTGTTGCCAAGCTGTCAATCTATTAATATGACAGGTACGTAAATTCGTATGATGACTTGACCGCGTGCAGCCCCTCCCATAGGCGGGAGGCAGAATGCACACCGGTCGGGAGACACATGTCATGGCACTCGAAATTCAATGCGTTGTGGACAGTCACAGCCAGGTCGGCGAAGGCGCCATCTGGGACGAGCGCGCGGGCGTATTGTGGTGGCTGGACATCCCGGCCGGGCTGCTTCACCGCTTCGACCCCGCCAGTGGAGAGAACACCTCACAGGAATTCGGCGAGCCTGTCGGATGCCTTGCCCTGCGCGAGACCGGCGGCATGGTGCTGGCCTGCAAGTCGGGCTTTTGGCTCTACGATTGGGACAGCGGCAGGCGTGAGCCGTTGTCAGACCCCGAGGCGCACCTGCCCGAGAACCGCTTCAACGACGGCACAACCGATGCGCGCGGCCGCTTCTGGGCCGGCACGATGAAGGATGGGGGGGAGCCCGAGCCGATGGGCCGCTTCTACCGGCTGGACACAGATTTCAACGTCACGCCGTGGAAGGACGGGATCTACACCACCAACGGGCAGGCCTTCTCGCCCGACGGCACGATCATGTACTACTCGGATTCCAACGCCGCGGTGCGCACGGTCTGGGCCGCCGATTACGACCTCGACACCGGCACCCCGCATGGCGAGCGGGTCTTTTTCGACACCCGGTCGGTCAAGGGCCGCCCCGATGGCGGCACGGTGGATGCCGATGGGTGCTACTGGATGGCCGGCGTCTCGGGCGGGCAGGTCTACCGCATCACGCCCGACGGCAAGCTGGACATGACCATCGACGTGCCGGTCGAGCGCCCTTCCAAGCCGATGTTCGGCGGCCCCGACCTCAAGACGCTGTACCTGACCTCGATCGGCGCGGGCGCCGACCTGGCGGCGCAGCCGCAGGCGGGCGGGCTGTTCGCGATCACCGGCACCGGCGCGCAGGGCGTGCCGCAATGGCGCTTCGGCGGCTGAGCCTCCTATCGCCCGACGGGCAGACGACAGATGGATTTTCACCGATGAGATTGACCGGCCTGCGCAGCTACATGACCCGCGACCGCGACCGCCCGCGGGTGATCGTGGCGCTGGACACCGATGCCGGGATCACCGGCTGGGGCGAGTGCTACAATCACGGCCCCGACCGCGCCCTGCCGCCGCTGCTCGATTATCTGTTTGGCCAGATCGCTGACGAGGATCCCCGCCGGATCGAGCGCATCCTGCTGAAGCTTCTGCAATTGCAGCGCTTTCCGCCCGGCGCGCTGGGGCTGGCGGCGATCTCGGCGATCGACCACGCGCTGTGGGACATCTCGGCCAAGGCGCTGGACGTGCCGGTCTACCAGCTGCTGGGCGGCTCCGTGCGCGACCGGGTGCGGGTCTACCTGGGCGTCTATTCCGCGCCCGAGCCGGAAGAGGTGCGCGATTTCTGCAAGGTCCAGCACGAGGCCCATGGCTTCACCGCCTTCAAACTGTCGCCCTTCCGCGCCGACATCCATGCCGAGCCCTGGGGCCGCGTGCTGAAGGCCACGGGCGACTGGGTCGAGGTGCTGCACGCGATCTGCCCGGAGTTCGAGTTCGCCTATGACGCGCATGCCAAGCTGTTCGAGCCGTGGCAGGCGGCGCAGCTGGGCAACGTGCTGGCCCCGCACCATCCGCTGTTCTACGAGGAACCTATGCGCCCCGAGAATATCGAGGCCTGGGGCGCGCTGAAAGCCCAGCTCTCGGTGCCGCTGGCGACGGGCGAGAGCCTCTATTCCCGCTTCGAGTTCCTGCGCCTGCTGCAGGCCGGCGGCGCCGATATCGTGCAGCCCGACATCTGCGTCGTGGGCGGGCTGCTGGAGATGCGCAAGATCGCCGCGCTGGCCGAGGCGTTCTACGTCCCCGTGGCGCCGCACAACCCCATGGGGCCGCTGGCCACCGCCGTGAACCTGCATTTCGCCGCCGCCTGCCCCAATTTCAAGATCCTTGAATACCGCCTGCCGCATGGCGCGGCCTATAACGGCGACGGGATGCAGCCCGACGATGGCGGCACGCGCTATGTCAAGGATCCCTACCTGCCGGTGGACGGCCACCTGCAGCTGCGCCCCGACCGCCCCGGCTGGGGCGTCGAGATCGACGAGGACTACCTGCAGACTGACCGCTACGTGCATTGGGAGCGCAAGCTGCCCATCCGGCCCGACGGCTCGACGGGGTATTGCTGATGGATCTCGCCACCCGCCTGCGCAAGGGGCTGGCCCTGCCCGTCCCAGGCCCGGCCCCGACCGCCGCGCTGCGCGCCGAGCGCCGGGTCGAGGCCGGCACGGTGCAGGAGCTGATGCTGGGCCCCCTGCCCGCCAGCCTGCTGTGGCTCGAAACCCCGCCGCCGCCCGGGGGCTTTCCGGCACTGCTCTACTGCCATGCGCATGGCGGCGAGTTCGACCTCGGCCGGCGCGAGATGATGGCCGGCGCGCGCTGGACCGATGGGCCGATCGGCCCCGATCTGGCCGCGAGCGGCGTGGCGGTGCTGTGCATCGACATGCCGGGCTTCGGCAGCCGCCGGGCCGAGGGCCCGCTGGACGCGCTGGCCAAGGCCGGGCTCTGGCAGGGCCGCCCGCTCTTCGGCCGGATGCTGGCCGAGCAGCAGCAGGCCCTGTCCTGGCTGGCCGCGCATCCGAGGGTCGACGCTGCCCGCATCGCCGCGTTCGGCGTCTCCATGGGCGGCGCGCTGGCCTTCTGGCTGGCCGCGCTGGACAAGCGCCTCGCCGCCGCGGCGCATCACTCGATCCTCGCCGACATGGGTCCGATGATCGCCAACGGTGCGCATGACCGCCACGGGCTCTACCTGACCGTGCCGGGCCTGCTGCAACAGGCCGAGATCGGCGACGTGGCCGCGTTGGTCGCGCCACGCCCGCACTACGTGGGCGTCAACCTGGGGGACCGGCTCTGCCCGCCCGAGGCGGTCCGCCCGGCGCTGGAGCGTCTGCGCGCCGCCTATGGCCCGCAGGGCGCGCTGGAGATCCACGCGACAGAACTGGCCCATCACGGCGAGGCCCCGGGCACGCGGGGCCGGCTGCTGGACTTCCTCGCCCACCGGGCCTTTCCCGACACCACCACACGACTGGGAGCGATTTCATGAAGCGTCTACTCATCACCGGCGCCGCCGGCGGCCTTGGCAGCGTCATGCGCACGCGGCTGGCCCACATGGCCGACACGATCCGCCTGTCGGACCAGGGCGACATGGGCGCCCCCGGCCCCAACGAAGAGATCATGCCCTGCGACCTGGGCGACAAGGAAGCGGTCGAGAACATCGTCGCGGGCTGCGACGGCATCGTGCATTTCGGCGGCAAGAGCGTCGAGGGCACATGGGACGTGATCCGCAACGCCAATATCGACGGGGTCTTCAACCTCTACGAGGCAGCGCGCAAGCACGGCCACCCGCGCATCGTCTTCGCCTCGTCGAACCACGCGATCGGCTTCTACAGGCAGGACCAGCGCATCGACAACACCGTGCCGCCGCGGCCCGACGGGCTGTATGGCGTGTCCAAGGTCTTTGGCGAGGCGATCGCCAGCGCCTATCACGACAAGTTCGGACAGGAGACCGCGATCGTGCGGATCGGCTCGTGCTTTCCGGCCCCCAAGAACCATCGCATGCTGTCGACCTGGCTGTCGCAGGACGATTTCGTGCGCCTGATCGAGCGGGTCTTCGACGTGCCGCGGCTGGGCTGCCCGGTGATCTACGGCGCCTCGGCCAACAGCAGCAGTTTCTGGGACAACGGCCAGGTCGACTGGCTGGGCTGGCAGCCGCAGGACAATGCCGAGAGCTTCCGCGCCGAGCTGGACCGAACGCAGGAGAAACCCGGCCGCGACGACCCGAACGCCGTCTACCAAGGCGGTGGCTTCACCGTCGAGCCGATCCACGAATCCTGACCGACCGATACGAGGCACCCCCATGATCGCCCCCACCGACCTGCGCGAGATCATCCGCTCCGGCCTGCTCTCCTTTCCCGTCACGCCCTTCGACGCCGAAGACCGCTTCAACGCGGCCGCCTTCTCGGCGCATCTGGAATGGCTCTCGCAGACCCCGGTGGCGGGGCTGATCGTGGCCGGCGGCACGGGCGAGCTGTTCTCGCTCACCCCGGACGAGGTGGTCGCCGTGGTGCGCACCGCCAAGTCCGCCCAGCCGAACGATCCGATCATCGCCGGCTGCGGCTACGGCACCCGCATGGCCATCGACATGGCACAGGGGATCGAGGCTGCGGGCGGCGACGGCATCCTGCTTTTGCCGCATTACCTGATCGGCGCGCCGCAGGCCGGGATCGAGGCGCATATCCGCCGCGTCTGCCAGTCCACCCGCATGGGGGTGATCGTCTACAATCGCGGCCAGTCCGTGGTCACCGCCGAGACGCTGAGCCGGCTGGCCGAGGATTGCCCCAACCTGATCGGCTTCAAGGACGGCACCGGCGATATCGACACGGTCAAGCGCATCACCGTGCAGAACGGCGACCGGCTGGCCTATATCGGCGGCATGCCCACGCATGAGCTCTTTGCCCAGGCCTTCCGCGGCGCGGGCGTCGACACCTATTCCTCGGCCGTGTTCAACTTCGTGCCGAAAACCGCGCTGAAATTCCACGCGGCCTTCGTGGCGGGCGACGATGCCACCTGCGAACAGATGCTGCGCGATTTCTACTACCCCTTCGCCCGCATCCGCGACCGCGGAACCGGCTATGCCGTCTCGGCCATCAAGGCCGGCGTCAACCTGCGCGGCTTCGACACCGGCCCCGTCCGCACCCCGCTGACCGACCTGACCGAAGAGGAACGCGGCCTGATGCAGGAGCTGATGCAGGGCTACGACTGAGCGTCACGGGCCCGGGCCATGCCGCCCGGGCCGGCACGGCTCGTCGAAGGCGTCCACAACGTCGCGTTTAGAACCCGGTTTCGGTTGCAAGTTTCTTCCGGTTGTATCGCCTTCTGCTTTTAGAAGTTGGCGGCAGCTTCGAAACGACATTCCGACGCAGTTGCCAATCGCCGAGATGGCCACATCGCTTGACAACTCGTCGCATTTTTCTGGGGATGGCTGGCGGCAGGGTTACCGGCTCTCGCAACGTCGCTGAGTGCCACGAAAACGTTTCGCTATTAATCAAAAAATGTGCCAGCTTTTATGCCGGATGACCCATGTTGGACCGCTGCAGGTCTGCAAGATCCAACACGCCTTTACACCATGTCATGCAGCCCGATCACGCCAGCCCCGCGGGGTCCCCGCCGGGCTGGCACTGCGCGCGGCTCAGGCGAGTTGAGCGATCAGCAACTCGGCCACCTTGTCGGAGGACATCGGGTTCTGGCCGGTGATGAGGCGGCCGTCCTGGACGGCTTTCGGTTCCATGTCGGGGCCCGGTTGGAAGTCGGCGCCAAGCGCGCGCAGGCGGGTCTCCAGGAGGAAGGGGACGACGGTGTCGAGGCCGGTGCCCTTCTCTTCGCTGTCGGTGAAGGCCGAGACCTTGCGTCCCTTCACGAGCGGTTCCCCACCCACCTCGACGCCGACGAAGGCGGCCGGGCCGTGGCAGACCGAGGCGAGCACCTTGCCCTGCTCCCAGGCGGCCGACAGGAACTGCGCGACCTCGTCGGAAGAGGCGAGGTCCCAGACTGCGCCATGGCCACCGGGGATGAAGACCGCGTCGAAATCGCCTGGGTCTTGGTCGGCGAGCGATGCGGGCGCCTCGAGCAGCGCCATGGCGGCCGCGTCCTTCTTGAAACGGGCATCGGCGCCGTCGCCCTGCGGTTCCGAGTTCGGGTCCACGGGGATGGGCGCGCCACCGATTGTCGCAACAGTGATGTCGTGACCGGCATCCTTCAGCGCGTAATAGGGGGCGGCCAGCTCCTCGAGCCAGACGCCGGTCTTGTTGCCCGTCTCGCCGAGGGCGGCATGGGCGGTGGAGAGAATGAGGATCTTCGACATGTCTGTGTCTCCTTGTCTTCAGGCGTGTGTGTCAGTCCCAGTCGGGGGCCAGCCCGTCGGGCGAGACGATGCGCCCGTCCGGGCGCGCGAGGGCGTCGATGCGCGCGATCTCGTCATCCGTGAGGCTGATCTCGGCGGCGGCAAGGTTGCCGGCCAGCCGCGAGGTCTTGGCAGTCTTGGGGATGGCGACGCCAAGCGGTTTGGCGAGCAGCCAGGCCACCGAGATGGCGGCCGGCGTGGTGCCGTGCGCGTGTGCGATCTCCTTCAGGGTCTCGTTGTCCATCACCGCGCCCTGGGCGAGCGGCGAATAGGCTTCGAACGGGATGTTGCGCGCGCCCATATGCGCGAGCAGCTTGGACTGGTCCAGGAACGGGTGAAGCTCGATCTGGTTGGCGGCCAGCGGCGCTTCAAGGGTGCTCTCGCTCTCTTTCAGTTGCGCAATCGTGAAGTTCGACACGCCACCGAAGCGCACCTTGCCCTCGGCGATGAGCGCGTCGAGCACGGGCAGCGTCTCGGACAGCGGGATCGTGCGCGAGGGCCAGTGCAGCAGCAGCAGGTCGATGTAATCCGTGTCGAGCGCGGCCAGCGAGCGCTCTGCGGCGGCGCGGAAATCACCGGCGGCGAAATGCTCGGGCAGGATCTTGGTGGTCACGAAGACCTGGTCCCGGGGCACGTCCGCGGCGCGAATCCCGGCGCCGACCTCTTCCTCGTTGCCATAGGCCTGCGCGGTGTCGATATGCCGGTAGCCCTCGGCAAGCGCGGCGGCGACGATGTCGCGCGTCTCGCCTTCGGGCATCTTGAACGTGCCGAGGCCGAGATTCGGGATGGCGGCGGGGCCGATGGGTTTGATCGTCATTGCGGGGTGTCCTTTTCGATTTGGGTGGTCGGAACGGCGGTCCGGGCGGGATCGTTCCACGCCGCGCGGCGCGGGATGCGGATGAACTGAGTCATCAGGCGTCTCCTTTCATGTTCGGTTCGAGGAAGCGGATGCGGTCACTCGGCGGCGACCGGGGGACTGCGCCTGGCCAGGCCGCCGGACAGCCGGACCAGCGCGATGCCGGCGAGGACGACCACGGCGCCGATGAAGGGCGTTGCGGCAAGGCCGATGCCATCGACCACGAGGCCACCGGCCCAAGCGCCCAAAGCGATGCCGAGGTTGAACGCACCGATATTGAGGCCCGAGGCCACGTCGACCGCGCCGGGCGCGACCTCGCGTGCGATGGCGACGGTGTAGCTCTGCAGCGGCGGCACGTTGGCGAAGGCAAAGCCACCCCAGACCGCCACGACGGCGATCGCTGCGACCGGCGAGGCGAGCGCGACACCAAGGGCTGCGAGAGAGGCCGCGAGCCCCGCGAAGATAAGCGTCAGCGCGGGCACCGGGCCGATCCGGTCGGCCAGCTTGCCGCCAAGGATGTTGCCCGCCGCCACCGAGGCGCCGTAGAGCAGGATCACGAGGCTGACAGCACCCGCTGACAGGCCCGTCACATCCGTCAGCATCGGTGCGAGATAGGTGAAGGCGATGAAGTTGCCGCCATAGCCCACCGCCGTGATCAGGTAGACCAGCAGCAGCCGCGGCGAGGTCAGGACCTGCATCTGCGCCGTCAGCGACGGGGGCGCGCCGCGGCGCAGAGTGCTGGGCACCAGCACGGCGCTTGCGATCAGGCCGATCAGGCCGACGACGACAACCCCAAGGAAGGTCGACTGCCAGCCGAAGGTCTGGCCGATCCAGGTGCCGAAGGGCACCCCGGTGACAAGCGCGACCGTCAGGCCAAGGAAGACCGTCGCGATGGCCGAACTCTCCTTCTCGCGCTCGACCAGATCGGTCGCGATGGTCGAGGCGATGGCGAAGAAGACCCCGTGGGCAAGCCCGGTGATGAAGCGCGCCGCGATCAGGCTGCCATAGCCCGGGGCGACCGCGGCAAAGGCATTGCCGGCGATGAACAGGGTCAGCAGCGCAAGCAGCAGCGTCTTGCGCGGCAGCTTGCCGGCCAGCGCGGTCAGGACCGGCGCGCCGATGGTGACGCCAAGCGCGTAGAGGCTGACAAGCAGCCCGGCAGAGGGCAGCGAGACGCCGAGATCTGCGGCGATGGTGGGGATGAGGCCGACGATGACGAACTCGGTCGTCCCGACGGCAAAGGCGCTGATGGTCAGCGCCCAGAGGGCAAGGGGCATGGGTCTGGTCTCCGGATCGGAATTTTCGTCTCGACCGGAGAGATGGCAGGCCATAGCCTTTGCGTGAATGGAAGATTGTGGAAAGGGCCGTTGCGCAAGATGCACGAATTGCCTCAGACCCGGGACCTCGCGGCCTTTGTCGCGATCGTCGAGGATAACGGCTTTGCCGAGGCGTCCCGGCGCTTGGGGGTCGCGCCCTCGACCCTCAGCCGGACTGTGAGCCGGCTGGAACAGCAGCTGGGCGTGACGCTTCTGCGCCGCACGACGCGGATGATCGAGATGACGCCCGAGGGGCGCGATTTCCTGGACACCGCGCGCGACATCCTCGCCCGGGCCGAGGCGCTTGCCGAGCTGGGCACCAGCGGGCGCACCCCGCGCGGCCCCTTGCGGGTCAACGCGCCGGTGCCCTTCATGCTGCACGCCATCGCGCCGCGCCTGCCCGCGTTCCGCGCCCGCTATCCCGAGATCCGCCTGCGATTCGACATGACCGATGACGTGGTCGACCTGATCGGCGCCCATGCTGATGTCGCCATTCGCTTTGGACCGTTGGACGACAGTGACCTGCTGAAACGGCCTTTGGGTCGGACACCATGGAAGCTTGTCGCGGCCCCGCATTATCTCGACGCGCAGGGATGGCCGGAGGTGCCCGGTGATCTCGCGCGGCTGGCACAGGTCCGCTTCTCGGCGCCTGCCCATATCAACCGGCTGGAGTTCCGCGGCATGGACCGCCCCGTCGAGGTTCCCGCCGCGGTCGAGGCCTCGAACGGCGAGGCGGTCCGGCGGCTGGTGGTCGCCGGTTGCGGCATCGCGCGCTTCTCCGACTTCATGGTCGCCGAGGATCTGAAAGCGGGCCGGCTGGTCGAGCTCTTCCCCGGCGAGGTCACCGCCGAGCCGCTCGAGATGACCGCGCTCTACCTCACGCGCGCCTCGGGGTTGCGGCGGCTGGCCGTCTTTCTGGATTGGCTGAAAGAGATCGTGGCGTAGCGCTGTGCGTGACGTCCTTGCGGCGCAGGTCGGGACGATCGATCCTGACAAGCCCCGTTCATCTGCAGCGACAGCTACCCAAGCGCGGCCCGCAGCGCCTGTGCCAGGCGCTTGGCGGCCTCGATCGCGGCATCGCCGCGCAGGGGCCAGGCCTGGGTCAGGCCCTCGATGATCACCAGCAATTCGGTCTCGGCCGCACCAAGCCCCGTCGCCGCGGCCGCCCGGGACGCGACCTCGGCCTTGTGGCGTTCCAGAAGGGCGCGCAGGGGCGCGCTGTTCGGATCGGCGGCCACGGCGGCATGGAACAGGCAGCCATGCGAGGTCTCGGTCGCCATCCAGGTGCCGACCCGGGCCAGAACGGCCTCCGTCGCCTCGTCCGGGTTCTCAGGCAGCCGGTCGAAGACATGCGAGAGGTAGCGCTGGTGTCGGTTCTCCAGCGCCGCCAGCACCATGTCGGCCCGCGAGGGTGTGTACTTGTAGAGCGTGCGCAGGCTGACGCCGGCAGCGTCGCGCAAATCCTCGACCGAGGGCTCGGCAAAGCCCCGGGCGGCAAAGGCCTGTTCCAGACCGGCGGATATCCTGCGCATCATCTCCGTCATGCTTGACGATGTAGAGCGATCCCTCTACCTACGCAAGTAGAGCGATCATTCTACACTGGAGCCTGCCAAGATGACCCTGCCCGCAACCATGAACGCCGTCCTGCTCACCGGGCATGGCGGTCTCGACAAGCTGGAATGGCGCGAGGATGTGCCGGTGCCGCAGCCCGGTGCCGGCGAGGTGCTGATCCGCGTCGGCGCCTCCTCGGTGAACAATACCGACGTGAACACCCGCACCGGCTGGTATTCCAAGTCCGTGCGGGGCGACACGAACTCGGCCGCCACGGAAGGATATGGTGGCGCATCGGATGCCGACGGCGCGTGGTCCGGAGCGTTGAGCTTTCCGCGCATCCAGGGCGCCGATTGCTGCGGCCGGATCGTGGCCGTCGGTGCGGGCGTTGACGCTGCACGCATCGGCGAGCGCGTCCTCGTGCGGCCGATGTATTGCCCTGAGGGCGCGGATGCGGATGCGCTGGTGACCTTCGGCTCCGAACGCGACGGGGCCTTCGCGGAGTACACCACCGTCGAATCCGTGAACGCCGTGACGGTGGACAGCCCGCTGTCGGATATCGAGCTTGCGTCCTTCCCCTGCGCCTTCTCGACCGCCGAGGGCATGATCCAGCGCGCGGCTCTAGGCGCCGAACGCGTGCTGATCACCGGGGCCTCGGGCGGCGTCGGTTCGGCCGCGGTGCAGCTGGCCAAACGTCGCGGCGCGCATGTCACCGCGCTCACCAGCCCCGCCAAGATGGAGGCGCTGCAGGCGCTTGGCGCCGATGTCACGCTGGACCGGAACGCGCCGCTGCGTGAGGATGCCTTCGACGTGGTGCTGGACCTCGTCGGCGGGCCACGCTGGCCCGCATTGCTGGACGCGCTGGTGCCGAAAGGCCGCTACGTGACCTCGGGCGCCATCGCCGGCCCGATCGTCGAGCTCGACCTGCGGACGCTCTACCTCAAGGACCTGGCGCTGATCGGAAGCACCCGGCAGGACCCGCGGGTCTTCACCGACCTGGTGGGCTATATCGAGGCCGGCGAGATCCGCCCCGTCCTGGCCGAGCGTCACCCGCTTGGCGAGTTGCGCGCCGCGCAGGAGGCCTTCCTCGACAAATCCCACCTCGGCAAGATCGGGATCGAGATCTCCGGATGACGGCTGCCCCGGCGCCCCGCGTCACGCACACGGGCCACACCTGTGTCCGTGAAACAGCCTCGGTCGCCGGCGCGGTTCTCTGCGACGGTGCGGGCGGCCACGGCACGAATGGCTGCCTGCTTGACCGGGGCAACCTGCGCTCTCGCGCCTCGAACGCGGCTCTCGTGACCCACGCAAGGCGCGCTCTGGCCCTTTGCGCTATCCAACGAAGCTGTCTACGAATGACAGCGGTAGAGACAGGAAAGGCAACACCGTGACCCCGACCGAGTTGGCCGCTTCGATGCGCGACTGGCGCCGCCACCTGCATCGACACCCGGAATTCGGCTTCGAGGAACAGGAGACCGCCCGGTTCGTCGTCGAGCGTCTGCGCGCCTTCGGTATCGACGAGATCGAGACCGGCATCGGCGGGACCGGCATTGTCGCAACGCTGCGCAAGGGCGATGGCGGACGCACGCTCGCCCTGCGCGCGGACATGGACTGTCTGCGGATGCAGGAGACGACGAACCTGCCCTATGCCTCGTCCAGGCCCGGGCTGATGCATGCCTGCGGCCATGATGGCCACACCACGATCCTGCTGGGGACCGCCGCGGTCCTGGCCAGCGAGGGCGGGTTCGACGGGACCGTGCGGCTGGTCTTCCAGCCCGCCGAGGAATGGGGACAGGGCATGAAGGCCATGATCCGGGACGGGCTGGGATCCCGGCTGGCCTTCGATGAGATCTATGGCCTGCACAACAAGCCGGGCCTGCCAGTGGGGTCGTTCGAGACGCGACCGGGCGCTTTCATGGGGGCCGAGGACGGGTTCAGCATCGTCGTGCGTGGCCGAGGTGGCCACGCTTCACGCCCTCAGGATTGCCGGGACGCGATCGTTTGCGCCTGCGCGATTGTCGGCGAATTGCAGACGATCGTCTCGCGCAGGATCGACCCGGCAGAGCTCGCCGTGGTCTCGGTCACGGGAATCGAGGGCGACAACATCAAGAACGCCATCGCGAGCGAGGCGCGCATCGAGGGCGACTGCCGCCACTTCAATGACGATGTCAGCCATCAGCTCGAGGCAGCCCTGCGCCAGGTTGCCCAGGGCCTGGCCGCCGCGCATGGCTGCGAGGTCGAGATCCAGTATGAGCGCGTATTCGTGCCCCTGGTCAACGACCCCGCCGCCACCGAGCACGGCTTGAACGCCGCCGCGACCGTGTTCGGCGCCGAGCACGTGGATGGCGATGCACCGCGCATGGGCGCGTCCGAGGATTTCGCCCAGGCTCTAAAGGTCGCACCGGGCGCGTTCTTCAACATCGGAAACGGAGATAGCGCGCCGCTCCACAGCCCCGAATACGATTTCAACGACGCGGCGCTCGTCCCGGGCGTCGAATGGTTCGTGGAACTGGTACGAAACCGGCTGCCGGTTGGGCAAAGCGGAGCCTAGGTACCGACCAGCGCCTTTCCCTCCCGACAGTAGCCGAAAGCGCATCACAGGTGACATTGCTTCATTAGACTGGCGCGAGGACGATCGCCCAGCCCTCGCGCCTGTTGACCAAGCGCGGGCGCTTTCCAGCAGTGTGATCTGGGGCACATGTTGCGGAACGCACGCGTCCAATCATGCGCGGGCGATCTGCGCCCCGAGAGATCCAACGAAGACGATACGAGGGCGACCCACACCGTTTTTGTGTGAGGCGCCTCAAGACCGCCCGCCGCCGGGTTCGCGCAGATCCTGCGCAGCGCCGTCGCGCCCTTTGAACGTGTCCATGCTGCTGGCCACGCCGAAGATGCGGTTGAGGACGAAATCGAGCGCCCGTGTCGACAAAAGGCCCCTCAAGAGCGGCAGAAGACGCACGATGCCCGGCATGTGGAGGAAGACCGCGTCGCGCTTCAACGCCCGAAGGATGCGGCGCGCGACATCTTCGGGCTGGAGGATCGGAATGACGCGCGAGCGCAACCCGTCGAACATGCCGGTGTGGATGTAATATGGCAGCACGGTTGTGACGCGGACGCCGGTGACTGACCGCTCCAACTCTTGTCGGAGTGAATCCGACCAGCCCATGACCGCCCACTTGCTGGCGGCGTAGACGCTCATGTTCGGATTTGAAACGAGCGCCGTTGCCGAGGCAATATTGACTACGTGTCCCCGGCCATGCGCTACCATGCCGGGCAGTACAGCGCGGGTCAGATGCATTAGCGCTCCCGTGTTGATCGCAATGGTTCGATCAATATCGGCGTGTCCATGTTCGAGGAAGGGCCTACCCACCACGATCCCCGCGTTATTGATCAGCAGGTCAATCTGAACCGCGTTGCCATTGTCGCTCGGACCGTGTGTGGATGGCCCCTTGGCAAGAGCTTTGTGTGATTTGGCATATGGTCGGTCGCGGCCATGTATACGGCGTCCGAGATGCAGCGACCATTTAGCTGCGCGCCCTGATGAAGTCAGCCGGCGGTCGGGTCCCGATCAATGGCGCGCGCTCGGAGGCGCTCCGGTCCGAACTGGGTGTCCCATTATTCCGCATGGTGCCGTCTCTGTGCCATCACCTCACGCTGCGCCTCACCAGCTTCGGGCCTACCGGTCCAGGACCGGCGCGGCTGGTCTCCTGCGGTTTGGGCCGGGGCGGTTCGGTCGCTGCTGCCCCGGGCGATCAGTGCCCGGATCGTTCGTGGCCAGCGAGATTGCGACCACCTTCACGGGCTTGCGGACAAGCATCTGGTCGAGTCAGTCCAGCGCCTGGCCTGATGCAACATCTCGACGTCCCCGCCGCGC
This sequence comes from Pseudoponticoccus marisrubri, assembly GCF_001482405.1. Lineage (GTDB taxonomy): Bacteria > Pseudomonadota > Alphaproteobacteria > Rhodobacterales > Rhodobacteraceae > Pseudoponticoccus > Pseudoponticoccus marisrubri. The sequence goes on along the minus strand of NZ_LPXO01000003.1, from coordinate 233,812 downwards.
GCTGATCCGGGCCATTGCGCCGAGGCAGAGCAACCTTCGCAGAGATCGATTGCCCGCCTCGGAGATCCGCCCGAACCCCTCTTTTCCGCCACTGGAATAGGCTGTCGGCGTCGGTACGAACCATGCCGCGTAGTCACGCGCGCTGCGGAAAGCGGCCACATCGGGGGAGTGACGGCAAACGCGCCGGAGGAGATCGTGCCCACCTCAGGCTCCGTTGCCAGTCGGCGTGCCAGCGCGTCTTCGCTCTGCATTTCGCCGGTCCGTGCGGTGACCTCTTCGATCAGAGCCTGCGTATCGCGCAGTTGATCGGACAGCATCTCCAGTGCCGGGCGCGCTGCATCGGGCATGTCGCAGGCGGCCTCGAGACGGCGATCGAAGTTGTGGATGCCCTTCGCCACGACGACCCCGAACTCGCCTGAATGCGCGCGGATCGTGTCTACGATCTGCGTCCGCTGCCGGATGAGGAAGTCCCGTGCCTTGTGGTCGAGCAGGGCGGCCTGCCGCTCCGCCGACGTCACCGGTACGAAGCGCGTTCTGTACCTTTGAACGCCCCCCCCCGGATCGTTCATTCCGTTGGCGCGGACCACCCTGAACTCGGCCATGTCACCGCTTCGTAGATGGCTTCGGCATCGGCGGCATCGGTCTTACCCCGCTTCACGCAATGCTTCACACAAGCGGGCGGCACAAGTCGGTCTTCATGGCCAAGGCCTGCCAGATCCCGCGCCCGGTGATGGCGCCGGTGCAGGCTTCCATACCCACAAGGCAAGGGCTAAGCTGCCTAACGAACACCAGAACCTGCGACCGACGCAATTGACGGCGGCAGAGAATCGCGTCCTCCGCGTCCAATCCGCGAATCTGGTAGACATTTTTGGCCAGGTCGAGGCCGACGGTGGTAGGTTGGTCCATGGATGGCTCCCTTCAGGTGCGTGCTTCACAGACCGACTTTGGCACAGCGCGATGCCGCTGGCGGGGCCATCCACACCATCAATGGCGCGTCTCCGAGAAACAAATGGCGATCACACCGCCGGTCGAAGGTCGCGCGGGGCACGCCGATCATGTCGATTGTACGCTTCGTCGGCAGGCGAGACCGCTCTACCTACCGGGTGAACTAGAGCTTTTCTGACGCCGGATACCACATTCCTCGTCTCCCCCATCCCCGAGCATGCTTTTTTTAAGAAGGCGCTTCTCCAGGGTGAGATCGGCCACGGCTTCCTTCAGCGCTGTTGCCTCATGACGCAGTCCTTTCACCTCAGGGCCGGTCGCCAGGCGGAACGTATCACCGGCAAGCCGCTTCTTGCCGGCCTCGAGGAGCTCCTTGGACCAAGCGCAATGGAGGCACTTCTCGATCCCGTCGCGCCGACAGGGCTTGGTAAGGCTGTCTTCGCCACTCAGCCCCTCAAGCGCGATGCGATCCTTCTTCTCGGACGAATGGTGCTTCCGTGGGCGCCGGCGAATGTCCTTTACCATCGCCTCATTCGTAAGCTTCGATGGTCCGTTTTTCTGTCTCATCTCCACGCCTTGGTGGCTTCGATGAGCCGGAACCCTCCGTTACAAAGTCAACTCGGATGTCACAGGACCGCTGACGCCGGACACTGTCGAATTCTCGGTTCGTTCTATCCAACTCATGGGTCGGTCTTGGCGTGGTGCCGAGGCGAGTCATTTCACAGGCACCCAGAAATCCCTGGAAAAAATAGAGTGCTATCCGATCCGGTAGTTCGGGCTCTCGCGGGTGATCTGGACGTCGTGGACGTGGCTTTCCTTGAGGCCTGCGCCGGTGATCTTCACGAAGCGGCAGTTGTTGCGCATCTCCTCGACCGTGGCGCAGCCGGTATAGCCCATCGCGGCGCGCAGGCCGCCTACCAGCTGGTGGATGACCACGCCCGCGGGGCCCTTGTAGGGGACCTGGCCCTCGATCCCCTCGGGGACCAGCTTGTCGCTGGCGGCATCCTTCTGGAAGTAGCGGTCGGCCGAGCCGCGGGCCATGGCGCCGAGGCTGCCCATGCCGCGATAGGATTTGAAGGAGCGGCCCTGGTAGAGGATCACCTCGCCCGGGCTTTCATCGGTGCCCGCGATCATGCTGCCCACCATGGCGCAGGAGGCGCCGGCGGCGATGGCCTTGGCGAAATCGCCCGAGAACTTGATCCCGCCATCGGCGATGACCGGCACGTCACCGGCGGCGGCGGCGCAATCCATCACCGCGGTCAACTGCGGCATGCCGACGCCGGCCACCATGCGCGTGGTGCAGATCGAGCCCGGCCCGATCCCCACCTTGACCGCGTCTGCGCCGGCATCGATCAGCGCGCGTGTCGCCTCGGCCGTGGCCACGTTGCCGGCGATGACCTGCACCTCGTTCGAGAGCTGCTTGATCCGGCGCACCGCGTCCAGCACGCCCTGCGAATGGCCATGCGCGGTATCGACCACGATCACGTCGACCTGCGCATCGACCAGCGCCTCGCTGCGGGCAAAGCCGCTGTCGCCCACGCTGGTGGCCGCGGCCACGCGCAGCCGGCCGAGATGGTCCTTGCAGGCGGTGGGGTTCAGCACCGCCTTCTCGGTATCCTTGAGCGTCAGCAGCCCGGTCAGCTTGCCTGTCCGGTCGGTGACCAGCAGCTTCTCGATCCGGCGCGCCTTCATCAGGCTGATCGCCTCCTCGCGGTCGGCCGGCTCGGTCAGGATGGCGAGGTTCTCGGAGGTCATCATCACCCGCACCGGCGTGTCGTCCCGCTCGGCGAAGCGCATGTCGCGATTGGTGACGATGCCCACGACGCGGTGGCCCTCATCCACCACCGGGAAGCCGGTGAAGCCGTAGCGCTGGGTCAGCGCCTTGGCATCGGCCAGCGTCTGCTCCGGGGTCAGGGTGACGGGGTTGTAGACGATACCGCTTTCGAAGCGCTTGACGCGGCGCACCTCGCGGGCCTGGTCCTCGGTGTCGAGGTTCTTGTGGATCACCCCCATGCCGCCGGCCTGTGCCATGGTGATCGCCATGCGGCTTTCGGTGACCGTGTCCATGGCCGAGGACAGCAGCGGGATGTTCAGCGCGATGGCCCGGGTGACCCGCGTGCGCGTATCCGCGGTGCTGGGCAGGACACTGGACGCGGCGGGCACGAGCAGGACATCGTCGAAAGTGAGTGCCTCGCGAATCTCCATGGGGCGGCTCCTTTGGAGGGGGACGGTTGGCACGTCCCTATCGCATGGGGCGCGGCGGGGTGAAAGCCCCAAATGCTGTGTCCCGTGGCGGGCCGGGTCTGAGTATTTGTGGAAAGATGAAAGATCGGGGGCTTGCCCGCGGGCGGGCGGAGGAAGCAGGATCGCGCAGGACGCGGTGACAGGAGAACGGCATGGCGGGACATGGCTACGAGGGCGGGCGGCTGGATCTGCCCTTCACGGGGATCTGTACCTTTGCGCGGGCGCCCTACCAGCCGGACTGGGCCGCGCTGCAGGCGGATGCGGCGATCCTGGGCGCACCGTTCGACGCGGGCACGCAATGGCGGGCCGGGGCGCGGTTCGGGCCGCGCGGGGTGCGCGAGGCCTCGACCCTGTTCAGCTTCGGCCATGCCGGCGCCTATGACCACGAGGACGATGTCACCTACCTCGAGGGGGTGCGGCTGGTGGACATGGGCGATGCCGATGTCGTGCATACCGACACTTTGCGCAGCCATGCCAATATCCGCGCGGGCGTTGCGGCGGCGCTGGCGGCGGGGGCGCTGCCGGTGGTGATCGGAGGCGATCACTCGGTCAACATCCCCTGCATCGAGGCCTTCGAGGGGCGCGCGCCCTTCCACCTGGTGCAGATCGATGCGCATCTCGATTTCGTGGACGAGCGTCACGGGGTGACGCGCGGCCATGGCAACCCGATGCGGCGGGCCGCCGAGAAACCCTGGGTCAGCGGGATGACGCAGCTGGGCATCCGCAATGTCAGCTCGACCGCGCGGGAGGGCTATGCGGATGCGCGGGCGCGCGGCTCGGACATCCTGTCGGTGCGGCAGGTGCGCCGGCTGGGCGTGCCGGCGGTGGCGGACCGCGTGCCGGCAGGCGCGCCGGTCTACATCACCATCGACATCGATGCCTTCTGCCCCTCGATCGCGCCGGGCACGGGCACGCCGTCCCATGGCGGGTTCCTTTACTACGAGGTGCTGGAGCTGCTGCAGGCGCTCGTGCAGTCGCACGAGGTGGTGGGCATCGACCTTGTCGAGGTGGCGCCGGATTACGATCCCACCGGATCGACTGCGATCCTGGCGGCGCAGCTGCTGATGAACCTGCTGGGCTTCACCTTTCACGCCCGCGGTGCCGGGGCAGGCTAGAGCGGCAGCGCGGTGGTGGCCTTGATCTCTTCCATCGAGAGCAGCGCGGTGACATTGTGCACCTTCACCTCGGAGATCAGCGCCTGGTAGAAGGCGTCATAGGCGCGGGCGTTGCGCACGCGAACCTTGAGGATGTAGTCGATATCGCCGGCCAGGCGGTGCGCCTCCTGCACCTCGGGTCGGGCCTGCAGCGCGGCAAGGAACCGGCGCTGCCACTCGGCCTCGTGCTCGGAGGTGCGGATCAGCACGAAGAAGCAGGCCTCGAACCCCAGCGCCTCGGCATCCAGCACCACGGTCTGCGCGCCGATCACCCCGGCCTCGCGCAGCTTGCGGATGCGGTTCCACACCGGCGTCTTGGAGGAGCCCACGGCGCGGGCGATCTCGTCGAGCGATTGCGACGCGTCGCGCTGCAATTCACCAAGGATTTTCCGGTCGGTCGCGTCGATCTTCATCAGCCGTTCCAAATTTTGCGGGAGATCGGAACATCGCCCCATCCATTGCGGCAGATTAGAACAGTGTTCCTTATTTCCGCAAGGACCTAGCCCCGGGGTGGGAAAATTTCCTATGTCTTGGCGGACTGACACCCAGCCGGAGCGCCCCGCCCATGCAGCATTTCCCGATCTTCGTGAACCTCCAGGACCGTGCCGTCGTCCTGTCCGGCGGTGGCGAGGCCGCGCTGGCCAAGCTGCGCCTGCTGTTGAAGACCGAGGCGCGCATCACGGTCTTTGCGCCCGATCCGGCACCCGAGATCCGCGACTGGGCTGCCCAGGGGCGGCTGGTGCTGGCCGAGCGTCCGCCGGGCGCCTGCGACCTGCTGGGCGCCGCGCTGGCCTATGCCGCCGACGAGGACGAAGCGCTGGATGCGCAGGTCTCCCGGCTGGCCCGGACCGCGGGCGTGCCGGTCAATATCGTGGACAATCTCGCCGACAGCCAGTTCATCACGCCGGCCATCGTGGACCGCGACCCGGTCACCGTGGCGATCGGCACCGAGGGTGCGGCGCCGGTGCTGGCGCGCGCCATCAAGGCCGATCTCGAGGAGCGGCTGCCGCGCGACCTGGGCCGGCTGGCGCGGATCGGCAAGGCGTTCCGCCGGGTGGCCGAGGCCCTGCCCTTCGGGCGCCCGCGCCGTGCCTTCTGGCGCGACTATTATTTCTCGGCCGGCCCGCGCGCCATGGCCGACGGCGAGGCCGAGGTCGAGCGCACGCTGGACGCGCTGCTGGCCCGCCACCTGGCGCAGGAGACATCGCCGGGCCGGGTGAGCTTTGTCGGCGCGGGGCCCGGCGATCCGGAACTGCTGACGCTAAAGGCGCGCAAGGCGCTGGACGAGGCGGACGTGGTGATCCATGACCGGCTGGTCACGCCCGAGATCCTGGAACTTGCGCGCCGCGAGGCGCTGCTGATCGACGTCGGCAAGGAGGGCTTCGGCCCGTCGACGGCGCAGGCCGACATCCATGCGGCCATGGTCGAACACGGGGCCCAGGGCGCCCATGTGGTGCGGCTCAAGGGCGGCGACCCGACGGTGTTCGGACGGCTCGACGAGGAGATCGAGGCCGTCGAGGCGGCCGGGATCGCCTACGAGATCGTGCCCGGCATCACCGCGGCCTCGGCGGCGCTGGCCGGGATGGGCCAGTCCTTCACCCGGCGCGGCCGCAACGCGGCCACGCGGCTGATCACCGGGCATGACACGCAAGGTTTCGCCGATCACGACTGGCGCAGCCTGGCCCGGCCCGGCGAGGTCGCCGCGATCTACATGGGCCGCCGCGCCGCACATTTCCTGCAGGGCCGCCTGCTGATGCATGGCGCCGCGCCCGACACGCCCGTCACGGTGATCTCGCAGGCCAGCCGGCCCGGGCAGAGCACGCTGGTGACCACGCTCTCCGCACTCTCCTCGGACCTGGCCGAGGCGGCGCCGGACGGTCCCACCCTGATGATCCTCGGCCTAGCCCCGCGCCAGAGCGCGCCCCTTTCCGTCCGCCAACAGGAGGTCTCGTGATGCCCCGGCGTTTCACCCCGAAAGTCGTTACCGCCAATGCGCTCTTGGAGGGCGACGTGGTCTACCTGACCGCGCGCGACGCGTGGAGCCGCAAGCTGTCGGAGGCCGAGATCCTGACCGACGAGGCGCATGCCCAGCTGCGGCTGGTCGAGGCCTCGCGCCGGCAGGACGAGGTCGTGGGGGTCTACCTGGCCGACATGGATGCCGGGCCGGACGGGCCCGAGCCGGTGCATTTCCGCGAGGAGTTCCGCCGCACCGGCCCCTCGAACTACGCCCATGGCAAACAGGCCGACCTCTGAGCCGGAGCGCGCAAATCTTTTGAGGACAAGATTTGCAAATTCCATGCATGGAATTTGGAAGGACAGACCCGCATGTATCGCTACACCGATTTCGACGCCGCCTTCGTGGCCGAACGCAACCGCCAGTTCCGCGCCCAGGTCGAGCGCCGCATCGACGGCAGCCTGACCGAGGACGAGTTCAAGCCGCTGCGCCTTATGAACGGCCTCTACCTGCAGCTGCATGCCTACATGCTGCGCGTCGCCATCCCCTATGGCACGCTGAACAGCGCCCAGATGCGGCAGCTGGCCTACCTGGCCGAGCGCTGGGACAAGGGCTATGGCCATTTCACCACGCGCCAGAACATCCAGTTCAACTGGCCCGCCCTGCGTGACGTGCCCGACATGCTGGATGCGCTGGCCGAGGTGGGCATGCACGCGATCCAGACCTCGGGCAACACGATCCGCAACGTGACCGCCGATCACTTCGCCGGGGCCGCCGCGGACGAGATCGCCGATCCGCGCCCCGTGGCCGAGCTGCTGCGGCAATCGTCGACCGACCATCCCGAGTTCCAGTTCCTGCCGCGCAAGTTCAAGATCGCCGTGACCGGCGCTCCGAACGACCGCGCCGTGACCGCCGCACATGACCTTGCGCTGCGCATCGTGACGCGCGACGGCGAGATCGGCTACCAGGTGCTGGTGGGCGGCGGGCTTGGCCGCACGCCCATGATCGGCAAGGTGATCGCCGCGTTCGTGCCGCAGGCCGACCTGCTGCCTTATGTCGAGGCCGTGGTCTCGGTCTGGAACCTGCTGGGGCGGCGCGACAACAAGTACAAGTCGCGCATCAAGATCACCGTGCACGAGCATGGCATCGACGAGATCCGCCGCCTGGTGGAGGCCCGCTTTGCCGAGACGCGCGCCGCTTTCGACGGCACCGACCTCGCACTGTTCGACGAGATCCGCGCAGCCTTTGCCCCGCCCGCCCTGACGGAGGCACCGACCGAGGCCTTCGATCGCGCTTACGCGGCCGACCCGGTCTTCCGTTCCTGGGCCGATACCAACCTGTCGGCGCATCGCGCGCCCGGCCATGCCATCGTGCAGGTCTCGCTCAAGGCGCATGGCGCGACTCCGGGCGATGCCACCGCCGCACAGATGCGTGTGCTGGCCGATATCGCCGAGCGCTTCGGCCATGACGAGCTGCGCATCAGCCACGAGCAGAACGTGATCCTGCCGCATATCCGCAAGGCCGATCTGCCCGAGATCCACGCGATCCTGAAGCCAAACGGGCTGGCCACCGCCAATATCGGGCTGATCTCGGACATCATCGCCTGCCCGGGCATGGATTACTGCGCGCTGGCCACCGCCCGCTCGATCCCCATCGCGCAACAGATCGCCACGCGTTTCGACGAGCTGAAGCTCGAGCACGAGATCGGTGAACTCAAGATCAAGATCTCGGGCTGCATCAATGCCTGCGGCCATCACCATGTGGGCCATATCGGCATTCTCGGGCTCGACCGCGCCGGCGTCGAGAACTACCAGATCACGCTGGGCGGCGATCATACCGAGACGGCCAGCCTGGGCGACCGCACCGGGCCGGGCTTCTCGGCCGAGGAGATCATCCCCGCGATCGAGCGGCTGGTCGAGGCCTATCTCGCGCATCGCAGCTCGCCCGAGGAAAGCTTCTTGGAAAGCTACCGGCGGCTCGGCATGGCGCCCTTCAAGGAGGCACTCTACGGCGCGGCGGATGGCAAGAACGCGCGGGCGGCCTGAGCCATGCCCCCTGCCCTGACCACCAAGGCCACCGGGCCCGCCCCGGCCGAACCGGACCGGGCGGCGCTGCGGGCCCGCGTGGCCACGCTCAACGCGCGTTACCGCCATCACGGCGCCACGGCCGTGCTGGAGGGGGCGCTGCGCGACCCCGAGGCCGGGCGCATCGCCATGGTTTCCTCCTTCGGGGCCGAATCCGTGGCGCTGCTGCATCTGGTCGCGATGGTCGACCGGGCGACGCCGGTGATCTTCATCGACACGCGGCTGCTCTTTACCGAGACGCTGGCTTACCAGCAGGAGGTGGCCGAGCGGCTGCGGCTGGACGACGTGCGGATCATCCGCACCGAGGCGCGGGATCTCGAGGCGCGCGATCCCTATGGCGCGCTGCGCCTGTCGGACAAGGATGCCTGCTGCGCGCTGCGCAAGACGGTGCCGCTGGAACGGGCCCTGCAGGGCTTCGACGGCTGGATCACCGGGCGCAAGCGCTACCAGAGCGCCAGCCGGGCGACGCTGGATTTCTTCGAGCTGGAGGAGTCCACGGGCCGGATCAAGGTCAACCCGCTGGCCCATTGGGGGCCTCAGGACGTGCGCCATTACATGGAAGAGAACCGCCTGCCCCGGCACCCGCTGGTGGCGCGCGGCTACCCCTCGATCGGCTGCCAGCCCTGCACCTCGCGCGTGGCCGAGGGCGAAGATCCCCGCGCCGGGCGCTGGCGCGGCGAGGACAAGGAAGAATGCGGCATCCATTTCGTGGAGGGCCGCGCCGTCAGACAAGGAGAGCGCGCATGAGCGTCATCGTGACCGATACCGGCTTTGCCGCCGACGACTGGACAGGGGGCTTCGACGGCGCGCGGGCGCTGGACCTGCCCTCGGATACCGACCCCGCCACGCTGGCCCCGGACGAGGCGGTCGAGATGATCCGCATCGACTTCCCCAGCTTCGCCGACGGGCGCGGCTTCACCCTGGCGCGACTGCTGCGGCTGCGCGGCTATCGCGGCCGGCTGCGTGCCCGCGGCCATGTCATCGCCGACCAATACGCGATGGCGCGGCGTGCCGGGTTCGACGAGGTCGAGATCGACGCGGCGCTGGCCAGCCGCCAGCCCGAGGATCAATGGGTCTTCCGCGCCGATTGGCGCGCGCATGACTACCAGGCCCGCCTGCGCGGCACCGCCTGATCCCGGGCGGCCAAGCGCCTTGCAAAGGCGCTTCGACGCGGGCTGCCGCCCGCGTTCAAGGCGCTTGCAAGCGCCTTGCGCCGCCCGAAGGGCGGCGGCGCGCGCCTGCGCGCCCGCGTCGCCTTTCACCTGATGCAGATCAAAGCTAGATAAGGGATGCCGGTTTAGACGCATCGGCAGAGGATACCATGACAGAGATGACGCCCGTGACCGACGCCACCGCCACCGAGGCCCGCGCCCCCCGCAAGCTGGCCGTGCCCGACGCCCAGACCGTCACCCAGGTGACCCATTGGACCGACCGGCTGTTCTCGTTCCGCTGCACGCGGCCGGCCAGCCTGCGCTTCCGTTCTGGCGAGTTCGTCATGATCGGGCTGATGGGCGACCCGGACCCCAAGACGGGCAAGCAGAAGCCGCTGCTGCGCGCCTATTCCATCGCCTCGCCGGCCTGGGATGACGAGCTGGAATTCTACTCGATCAAGGTGCAGGACGGCCCGCTCACCTCGAAGCTGCAACATATCCGGCCCGGCGACCAGATCATCCTGCGCCCCAAGCCCGTTGGCACGCTGGTGCATGACGCGCTGCTGCCCGGCAAGCGGTTGTGGCTCTTTGCCACCGGCACCGGGTTCGCCCCCTTTGCCAGCCTCCTGCGCGAGCCGCAGACCTTCGAGGATTACGACGAGGTCATCATCACCCATACCTGCCGCGAGGTCGGCGAGCTGGCCTATGGCGCCCAGCTGATCGAGGAGATCCGGCAGGACGAGATGCTGGCCGAGCTCATGGGCGAAGGGTTTGCCGACAAGATCCGCTACTACCCCACGACCACGCGCGAGGAGAGCCCCAAGATGGGCCGGATCACCGACCTGATGCGTTCGGGCGAGGTCTTTGCGGATCTCGGCGTCGCACCGCTCTCGCCCGAGACCGACCGCGCGATGATCTGCGGCAACCTGGCCTTCAACCTCGAACTGAAGGCGATGCTCGAGGAATACGGGCTCGAGGAGGGCGCGAATTCCGATCCCAAGCATTACGTGGTCGAGAAGGCCTTCCTGGACTGAGCCGCGAACCATTCGTCGACAGAGCCTCCGATCCGCGGCCCGGATCGGGGGCTTTTTCATGCGGCACCGTCATCGTGCAAAAAAAAACGCCACGCCGGGGATCCGGCGTGGCATCATGATGCTGCGTCTGGCGAACGGGGTCAGAGACCCAGTTGCTCGCGCAGGTTTTCCAGCGTGGATTGCAGCGCCTCGGGGTCGTCCTGCACCTGCTGCAGCAGCGATTGCGCGGCCGCTTTGGCGATCTGGTTGAGCTCGGAGTTCTCGATATACTCGGCCACTTGGTCGTAATCGAAACCCTCGACGGTCAGCAGCTCCTCGATATCGGTGGCCGCCTCGCCGGTGGCCTCCGCCGCTGTCTCGGCCGCATCCGCCGTGGCATCGGCCGCGCTCTCCGCGGCTTCCTCGGTCGCCTCGGCCGCGTCTTCGGTGGTCTCGGCCGCGGTGTCGACCGCCTCGTCCGCCGCTTCCGCAGTCGCCTCGGCCGCTTCCTCGGTGGTCTCTGCCGCGGTGTCGACCGCCTCGTCCGCCGCTTCCGCAGTCGCCTCAGCCGCTTCCTCGGTGGTTTCGGCTGCGGTGTCGACCGCTTCGTCCGCCGCCTCTGCCGTAGCTTCAGCCGCTTCCTCGGTGGTCTCTGCCGCGCTGTCGACCGCGTCCTCCGCCGCTTCTACGGTCGCCTCGGCCGTGTCGGTCGCTGTCTCGACCGCCTCATCCGCTGCCTCGGCATTGGCTTCGGCCGCCTCTTCGGTGGTTTCGGCCGCCGTATCTACCGCCTCGTCCGCCGCCTCGGCGGTGGCCTCGGCCGTATCGGTCGCCGTCTCGACCGCGTCATCCGCGGCCTCTGCCGTGGCGTCCGCGGCCTGCTCGGTCGCCTCGGCAGCCTCATCCGCCGCCTCGGCCGTGGCCTCGACCGCGTCATCGGCCACGTCGGAGGCCGCATCGGCGAGATCCTGCGCGGTTTCGGCCACGTCGGTCACCGCATCGGCGGCTGCATCGGCGCCGGCATCGGCAAGATCCGAGGCCGCCTCGACGGCATCTTCGACCGCCGCATCGGCCGCGGCGGCGGCCGCGTCGGCCTGCTCCTGCGCGTCCTCGGCCAGATCGGCAGCGCCGGCGACGGTGGCATCGACAGCGGCATCCGCCGCTTCGGCGGCGTCATCGGCCGCGGCGCTGGCAGCCTCGACCGCGTCCGCCGCGGCATCGGCGGCCGCATCGGCGGTCGCGTCCACGGCATCGGTCGCGGCCTCGGCCGCATCGGCCACGTCGGCCGCCGCCGCGTCCAGCGCATCGGAAGCCGCATCAACGGCCGCCTCGGCGCTTTCGGTCGCCGCGTCCACGGCATCGGCCACGTTCTCGGCCGCCTCGTTCACCGCCTCGTCGGCGGCCTCGACCGCGTCGGCCACGGCATCGGCCGTCGCGTCCACCGCGTCAGAGGCGCTTTCCGCCGCATCCTCGGCCGCTTCCTGCGCCGCATCCGCCGCCTCGTCCGCCGTCACCGCGGCCTGCTCGGCCGCATCCTCGGCCGTCTGGCCGGAATACCAAAGGTAGCCGCCCACGGCGACGACAGCCGCCACGATCGCCAGGATCAGGTTTCTCATGTCAGAGTCCCTCCGTTAAAACACCAACGCCCGACACCCGTTCGCGCGCGCACTGCCCGAGATGTGACCTTCTGACCCGGTCACTGCAAGACCAAAGCGCCGCAGCGCGGCAAAACACCGGCGATTTGTCGCTTGAAACAGGTCTGCGGCGTGTTTACCCTGCCGACCTGATCCGCATTGGAAAAGGAGTCCTCCAATAGCCCGCCGACCGCACAACGCGCCCCCGACGCGCGACACAGGCCCCCGAGTCAACGACCGCATCCGCGCCCCCGAAATCCGCCTGATCGGAGCCGAGGGCGAGAATGTCGGGGTCGTTCCCCCGTCCCGCGCGATGGAGCTGGCCGAACAGGCCGGACTGGACCTCGTCGAGATTTCGCCGAACGCCAATCCGCCGGTCTGCAAGATCATGGATTACGGCAAGTTCAAGTACGAACAGCAAAAGCGCGAATCCGAGGCCCGCAAGAAGCAGAAGACCATCGAGGTCAAGGAAGTGAAGTTCCGTCCCGGCACGGACACGCATGACTATGACGTCAAAATGCGCAACGTCTTCCGCTTTCTCGAGAACGGCGACAAGGTGAAGGTGACGCTGCGCTTCCGCGGCCGCGAGATGGCGCACCAGGATCTGGGGCGCAACCTGCTTCAGCGCATTGCCGAGGACGTCAAGGAAATCGGCAAGGTCGAGAACATGCCCAAGATGGAAGGCCGCCAGATGGTCATGATGATCGGGCCCTCCGCCCGGTAGACCGGGATCCGGGCCGGCCTTTAGTGGCCCGTCACGACACGCGCGACGATGATGACAAGGTGCCCCGCCCAATGGCGGCGCACCTTTTTTCATGTCCCGGGGTCACGTGGTCGGACGGGCGGCCCGGAAAAAGCCGGCCCGCGATGGGCCGGCCCAAAGGGGCCTCAGTTGTCGCGGGCCCGCTCCAGCGCGCGGTAGGCGGCCACGTTGCGGTTGTGCTCATCCAAAGTGGTGGCAAAGTTGTGCCCGTCCGACGGATCAAGCGTGCGCGCCACGAAATAGATGTAATCCGTGTCCGCCGGGTTCAGCGCCGCCTCGATGCTCGCCCGGCCCGGGTTGGCGATGGGCGTGGGCGGCAGGCCGTCGATCACGTAGGTGTTGTACTCGGTCCGCGCGCGCAGCTCGGACTGGCGCAGGCCGCGGCCCAGCGGCCCCTCTCCTTGCGTGATGCCGTAGATCACCGTGGGGTCGGTCTGCAGGCGCATGCCGCGGTTCAGGCGGTTGACGAAGACGCTGGCCACCTGCGGGCGCTCCTCGGGGCCGCCGGTCTCCTTCTCGATGATCGAGGCCAGGATCAGCGCCTCCTGCGGCGTCTCCAGCGGCAGGTCATCGGCCCGCTCGGCCCAGGCCCGCGCGAGGCGCAGCTCCTGCGCGTCCTGCATGCGGGTGATCAGCGCGGCGCGCGTGTCGCCCGGCGTGATCTCGTAGCTGTCGGGCGCGAGCGAGCCCTCTTCGGGCACGTCCACCTCGCCCTCGAGGATGTCGACCTGCTTGAGCTCCTCGATCACCTGCCAGCTGGTCACGCCCTCGGCCAGCGCGACGCGGTAGCGGGTGTCGCCGGCAGCGCGCACCTCGGCATAGATGTCGGGCGCGCCCTCGGCCGGATCGAAGCTCGCCTGCTCCTCGTAGCGGCCGGTGGCGGGGTCGATCTCGCGCACCTGCACGGTCGCGCGAGTGATGCCGATGCGATAGACCACCTCGGTACCGCAGGTCGAGGCGCCGCCGCGGGTCACGATATCGGTGATCTCGGACATCGAGGCGCCCTCGGGCACGAGATAGCTGCCCGCCTTCAGCTGCTGCGTCCGGTCGGTGTAATCCGCGCCCAGCCGGAACAGCACGGCGCTCTTGATCGCGCCGCGCTCGGCCAGGTTCTCGGACACGCGACCCATGTTCGTGCCGCGCGGCACGTCAAGGCAGATCGGCTGGGGCAAGGGCCCCTCGGCGCTGTATTCGCTCTGCGCCCAGATCAGCACGCCGCCCAAGAGAAAGACCGCGACGACCAGGAAGGTCAGCGCGTTCGAGGCGATGTTGCGCCACATGAAAGCTTACTCCGTTTTCCCGAAGATCACGCTGGCATTGGTGCCGCCGAACCCGAAGGAGTTGGACAGGGCATAGGAGATCGCGCGTTCGCGCTTGGCATTGGGCGCCAGGTCGATCGCGGTCTCGACCGCCGGGGTGTCGAGGTTGATCGTCGGCGGCGCCACCTGGTCGCGGATCGCGAGGATCGAGAAGATCGCCTCGATCGCGCCGGCCGCGCCCAGAAGGTGCCCGGTCGAGGATTTGGTCGAGGACATGGTGACCGTGCCGGCCGCATCGCCCAGCATCCGCTCCACCGCGCCCAGCTCGATCACGTCGGCCATGGTCGAGGTGCCATGCGCGTTGATGTAGTCCAGCGCCGCCGGCTCCAGCCCGGCATCGCGCAGCGCCGCGCGCATCGAACGCTCGCCGCCCTCGCCATCCTCGGAAGGTGCGGTGATGTGATAGGCATCCCCCGACAGGCCGTAGCCGCAGACCTCGGCATAGATCTTCGCGCCACGCGCCCTTGCGTGTTCGTATTCCTCCAGCACCACGACGCCCGCGCCTTCGCCCATCACGAACCCGTCGCGATCGGCATCATAGGGGCGGCTCGCGGTCTCGGGCGCATCGCCGCGCTTGGTCGACAGCGCCTTGCAGGCGTTGAACCCGGCAATCCCGATCTCCGAGATGGCCGCCTCGGCACCGCCGGCGATCATCACCTCGGCATCGCCATACTTGATCAGCCGCGCCGCGTCACCGATCGCATGCGCCCCGGTCGAACAGGCCGTGACCACCGCGTGGTTCGGCCCCTTGAAGCCGTACTTGATCGAGATGTTGCCCGAGATCAGGTTGATCAGCGCGCCGGGGATGAAGAAGGGCGACACGCGCCGCGCGCCCTTGTCGCGGATCAGGTAGGCCGTCTCGGCGATGGCGTTCAGCCCGCCGATGCCGGAGCCGACCATGACACCGGTGCGCAGCCGGTCCTCCTCCGACTCGGGCTTCCAGCCGGCATCCGACACGGCCTGCTCGGCCGCGGCTATGCCGAAGCGGATGAACTCGTCGACCTTCCGCTGTTCCTTCTTGTCCATGTAGAGATCGGCGTTGAACGTCCCGTCCGTCCCGTCGCCATAGGGGACCTCGCAGGCATAGGTCGTGGCCAGGTGGCTGGCATCGAACTTGGAGATCGTGCCGGCGCCCGACTGCCCGTCCAGCAGCCGCGACCACGTTTCCTCGACCCCGCAGGCCAGCGGCGTGACAAGTCCCAACCCCGTGACCACAACGCGACGTGCCATGGCTCTGCCCTTCCTGTTATTCGTTCGCAAACGCTCTTACCGTGACCCGGCCTCCGGGGGCAAGAGCGGGCCGGCCCGCAGGCTCGGCGGAATTCGGCACGCCCAGGGCATCATCGCCCCAGAACGCGCCTGCCCCCTCTTTGGTCCGAAAATATCCCGAGGAGCGCGAGGGGCCGGCCCCTCGCTCCCGCCCGCGCCACGGATCCGACGCCCCCGGTCAGGCCCAGTCGCCGCCAAGATCGTCCCGCGCCCGCTCGATCCAATGCTCGCGCAGCCAGTCGCAGGGCCGCGAGCGGCGGATGACCGAGCCGGCATAGCCGTCGATCGCCTCGTCCATCTTGGGATGGCCGTGGAAACAGACCACGCGGGCATCGTCGGGCAGGCGCGGCGCGCGCAGGTAGTTCAGCGGAAATGAGTTGCAGTCATACTTGAACGACACGACCCAATCGCCCGGGATATAGGTGAAAACCCCGCGCTCCAGCGCCTTGTGCGAGGTATAGCGCTGCTCCGAGCCGCGCGCCGCCTCGACCTCGGCATAGGGGTTCGCGGCCAGATCGTCATACAGAAAGCCGTGCTGCGCCGGGTCGAACCGGAAGACCGAGCCATGTCCGGTGGGCCGGCCCTTGCGCTTCTCGGTCCAGTCATGGCGCATGGCGACGGTGCCGGGGGCCAGGTCGTGGATCGCATCCAGCGATCCCGTGATCACCACGTCCAGGTCGAAGCCCAGCACCGGCCCCTCCAGGTCGGGCACCAGCCCGGGGCGGAAGAGCGAGGTCTTGCGCATCGCGCCCTGCCGGTTGGCCACCGCAAGCGCGGCGTTCATCGGCTCGGCAAAGGGTTCCACCGGCAGGTCCAGCACCTCGATCTCGGGATGCAGCCCCTCGGCCCGGTCGGTCATGCACATGAAGCGCAGCGGGCGGGTCATGTGCCGGCGCACCCCGGAATAGAGCCGGTTGACATATTCGGGGCCGAAGGCGGTGCCCCACTTGATGCACATGATGTTGACGCGCTGCATGTCCCGTCCCGGCCCGTTCTGCGATCCGCCTGCCCTTAGCAACTTGGCCGGCGGAAGGCCAGCGGGCTTGCGGAGGGTCGCCTGCCGGCATATCCTGCGGCCAGTTTCCCGGATTGCGGAGGATGATCATGGAGCTTGTCACCCGCCTTCGGGCCGCGCCGCTCTGAGCTGACGGCACCGGCCCGCGCCTCACGTCCCCGCTGCGCCCCGCAGCGGGCCCCATCGTGATGACTACGGGACCAGATCATTGACCAAATCCACGCTTTCCGACCTGGGATGGTCGGATCACTTTGCCCGCCAGGTGGATCCCGGCGCGGCCTCCCTCACCCCTGCCCGCCTGACCGAGGTGCAGCGCGACCGGCTGCGCGCGCTTGGCCCGGACGGCGCGATCACGCTCATCCCGACCGAGCCCGCCGGCGCCTATGCGGTGGGCGACTGGGTGCTGTGCGAAGACGGGCGCGCCCTCACGCGGCTGGCCGCACGGACCGAGCTCGCCCGCCGCGCCGCGGGGCGCGAGGCCCGGGTGCAGCGCATCGCCGCCAACGTGGACACGCTCGGCATCGTCACCAGCTGCAACGCCGATTTCAACCCCTCGCGGCTGGAGCGCTACCTTGCCATGGCGCTGGCCGCGGACTGCCTGCCGCTGGTGGTGCTGACCAAGGCCGACCAGAGCGACACGGCCGAGGGCTTTCGCCGGCAGGCTGCGCGCCTGTCGCCGCTGGTCACCGCGCTGACGCTGGACGCCACCGACCCGGAAGAGGTGGCCCGCCTGCACCCGTGGTGCCGCGACGGGCAGACCCTGGCGCTGGTGGGCTCCTCGGGCGTGGGCAAGACCACGCTGCGCAACGCGCTCAGCGGCGATGCGGCGGCGGCCACGCAGGGCATCCGCGCCGATGACGCCAAGGGGCGGCACACCACGACCTTCCGCAGCCTCGTGCCGACCCGCGCGGGCGGCTGGCTGATCGACACGCCGGGCATGCGCGAGCTGCAGCTGACCGAGATGCAGGAGGGCATCGACGAGGTGTTCGAGGATATCTCGGAACTGGCCGCGCGCTGCCGCTTCTCGGATTGCCGCCATGCCGAAGAGCCGGGCTGTGCCGTGCAGGGGGCGATCGCCCAAGGCACGCTCGACCCCGAGCGGCTGCGCCGCTGGGAGAAGCTGCGGCGCGAGGATCTCTACAACAGCGAGACCGTGGCCGAGGCGCGCGCCCGGCAGAAGGGCTTTGCCCGCATGGTCAAGGGCGCCCAGAGCAAGGGCCGGCGCAAGCGCGACCCGAACCGCGCGGGCTGAGCGACGCGCGCGCCCGCGGGCAGGGAATACCCCCTGCCCGCACGCCGCCGGTCAGCCCAGCGGCATGCGCTGCTCGGCGATGCCCGCCCACCAGGAACAGCCCGCCGGGATGGCCTCGTCGTTGAAATTGTACTCGGGGTGATGGACGCGCGCCGTGTCGCCATTGCCCACCAGGATATAGGCGCCGGGGCGCTCTTCCAGCATGTAGGCGAAATCCTCGCCCCCCATGACCAGCGGCGCATCGGCACATTCGCCCGCGACCGAGCGCGCCACGTCGGCGGCGAAATCGGTCTGGTCCTCGTGGTTGACCATGACCGGGTAGTTGCGCTTGTAGACCACCTCGGCCGAGGCGCCGAAGCCGCGGGCGATGTTCTCGCACAGGGCGGTGACGCGCTCCTCGGCCAGGTCGCGGTTCTCGGGTGCCAGCGTGCGCACCGTGCCGCGCAGCGTCACATGGGCCGGGATCACGTTGAAGGCGTGGCTGGAGGTCTCGAAGGAGGTGACCGAGACCACGATCTGGCTGACCGGGTCGGCATTGCGGCTGACGATGGTTTGCAGCGCGGTGACGATCTGCGCCGCGCAGAGCGTCGGGTCGACCGTCTCCTGCGGCTTGGCGGCGTGGCCGCCCTTGCCCTTGATGGTGATCTGCAGCTCGTCCGTGGCGGCAAAGAAGGCGCCGGGCCGGATCGCGAAGCTGCCCACCGGCAGGCCCGGCCAATTGTGCATGCCATAGACCTCATGGATGCCCCAGCGCTCCATCATGCCGTCATCGCACATGACCTTGCCGCCGCCGCCGCCCTCTTCGGCGGGCTGGAAGATCACCACCACGGTGCCGTCGAAATTGCGCGTCTCGGACAGGTATTTCGCCGCGCCCAGCAGCATGGCGGTGTGGCCGTCATGGCCGCAGGCATGCATCGCGCCGGGCGTCTTGGAGGCATAGTCCAGCCCGGTCGCCTCGTTGATCGGCAGCGCATCCATGTCGGCGCGCAGGCCGACCACCTTGCCCGAGCCGGTCTCGCGCCCCTTGATGACGCCCACCACGCCGGTGCGGCCGATCCCCTCGACCACCTCGTCGCAGCCGAATGCGCGCAGCTTCTCGGCCACCAGCGCCGAGGTGCGGTGCGTCTCGAACAGGATCTCGGGGTTCTCGTGGATGTCGCGGCGCCAGGCCGTGATCTCGTCCTGCAGCTCGGCAAAGCGATTCTTGACGGGCATGTGTCTCTCCTTGTTGCGACGCGATCTCAACCGGGGCGCCCGGCCCCTTCGGCCAGCGCGGCGAACCAGCTGGCGCCGATGGGCAGGATCGCGTCATTGAAATCATAGGCGGGGTTGTGCAGCTCGGCGCTGTCCCCGTTGCCGAGGAACATAAAGGCCCCCGGCCGGACCGCAAGCATGTCCGAGAAATCCTCGCCCGCCATCAGCGGCACGGCCTCGCGCGAGACCGCGTCACTGACCGTCTCGGCGGCCCGCGCCGCGGCCTCGGCCTCGGGCGCGGTGTTGACGGTGGGCGCGACGCCCGATTTGTAGCGCAGCCGCGCGGTGACGCCATGGGTCCGGGCCACGCCCTCGGCGATCTCCTCCATCCGGGCATGGATCCGCGCACCGAGCCCGGGCGCCATGTAGCGCACCGTGCCCTTCAGCTCGACCTTGTCGGGCAGCACGTTGTAGGTGTCGCTGTCCGAGCGCATCGAGGTGACCGAGACCACGACGGGCTGCTGCGCGTCGATGCTGCGCGACGCGATGGATTGCAACGCCACCACCAGCGAGGCGGCGGCAAGGTTGGTATCTGCCGCCTGGTGCGGCATGGCCGCGTGGCCGCCCGCACCGCGCAGGGTCAGGCGGAAGAAATCCGCCGCCGCCATCATCGTGCCCGGCCTGATGGCGAACTGCCCGGCGGGCAGGCCCGGCAGGTTGTGCATGCCATAGACCGCCTCGACCCCGTAGCGGTCGAACACGCCGGCCTCGACCATGGCCCGCGCGCCGCCGCCGCCTTCCTCGGCTGGCTGGAACAGCGCCACCACCGTGCCGTCGAAGCCGCGCGTCTCGGCCAGGTAGCGCATCGCGGCCAGCAGCATCGTGGTATGCCCGTCATGGCCGCAGGCATGCATCCGCCCCCGGCGGGTCGAGGCATGGGCCACCCCGGTCGCCTCGGTGATGGGCAGCGCGTCCATGTCGGCGCGAAAGCCCAGCACCGGCCCCGGCCCGCGCCCCTTGAGCACCGCCACGACGCCGGTCCTGGCGATCCCCTCCTGCACGTCGTCGCAGCCGAAGCCGCGCAGCCGTTCGGCGACGAGGGAGGCCGTGCGTGTCTCTTCCCAGCGCAGCTCGGGATGACGGTGCAGGTCATGGCGCCAGGCGGTCAGTTCCTCTTGCCACTCGGCGATACGGTTGCGGATCGGCATGGGCGTCCCCTCGCTGGCGGGCAGATGGCCCGATAGGCCATGGCCGCATATTCGCGACCGCGCCGTCAAGGGATGTGTGGTGCGGGAGGTGGTGCGGCCCGGCGGCGGGTGCGTGGGAGGCGTCGGATTTTCGAGTATTTCTGGAAAGATGAAAGAGGACGTGGCGCCTTACGCCGGATGTGGTGCGTGTGGCGGTTGTGGTGGGGTGTTGGTTTCGAGGGATCCTTCGGGTCCCCGGACATCTGATCCGGGGATGTGGTGGGCTTGGGGATGGCGGGCGGTCTGCGGCAAGCTCAGGCGAGATCGTCGAGCAGGCGGCGCATGAAGGCCTCGCCCTCGGCGAATTGCGCGCAGGTGATGTATTCATCGGGCTGGTGGGCCACCTCGATCGATCCCGGGCCGCAGACCACGGTCTTGTAGCCGGCGGCCTGGAAATGGCTGGCCTCGGTGCCGTAGCTGACGAAATTGTCGCTGTTGTCGCCGGTCAGCCGGCGGACCAGCGCCTCGGCGCTGTTCTCCTCTTCGGGGGCGAAGGGCGGCAGGGCGAATTTCTCGGTCACCTCGATCCAGGCCTCTGGGCGGATCTTCTGCATCTGGCGGGTCAACTCCTCGGTCTTCTGGCGGAAGAGCGTGCGCCACTGGTCCAGCGTCTCGCCCGGGACCACGCGGAAGCCGAAGCCCAGCTCGCAATCCCTGGCCGCGATGTTATGCGCGGTGCCGCCGCGGATCATGCCCACATGCGCATTTGTGTAAGGCGGGTCGAACTGCCCGGCCATGCCGCGCGGCGGGGCAGCCTGCAGCTCGTCATTGAGGGCATTGGCCCAGTCGACCAGCTTGGCCGCCCACATGATGGCGCTGACCCCGGTATGGAGCAGCGAGGAATGCACCTCGTAGCCATGCACATGCACCCACCAGTTCACCCCGCCCTTGTGGCCGGAGACCGCGCGCATCATCGTGGGCTCGCCCACGATCACGTCGCTGGCCCGGGGCAGGCCCGCCATGGCCTCGATCAGGGGCGGCGCGCCGGCGCAGCCGATCTCCTCGTCATAGGAGAGCGCCAGTTGCAGCGGGCGCGACACCCCACGGCGCTGCGCCTCGACCAGCGCCCAGATGGCCAGCGCGTCGAACCCTTTCATGTCGGTGGTGCCGCGCCCGTAGAGGCGGCCGTCGCGCTCGGTCACGGTGAACGGGTCGGTGGACCAGTCCTGCCCGTCCACCGGCACGACGTCGCTATGGCCGGAGAGCACCACGCCGCCGGGCGCGCGCGGCCCGGCATGGGCGAAGAGCGCGGCCTTGCCGGGCTCGTCCGGCTTGACATGGCGGTGCACCTCGACGCCGTGCCCGTCGAGATAATCCTGCACCCAATCGATCAGCGGCAAGTTGCTGTCGCGGCTGACGGTGGGAAAGCCGACCAGCCGGTCCAGCAGGGCACGGGGAGAGAGCAGCTCGGCCATCGGTCACCTGTTCATTCCATTGCGGATGGGCATGGGTCTCATGGCAGGGCGATATCCGCAACCACCGGGTAATGGTCCGAGGGCCAGTCCCCCGCGCGCCGGCCGCGCAGCGTCCAGGGGCCGCCCGATAGCACGATGCCGCCCGCCCGGCCCATGCGGTCGATCGCGGGCAGGATGTCGAGGCCGCGATTGAAGTGGAAGGTGGCGCCCCGGGGCTCGGACAGGGTCAGCCCCGCCGCGCGCAGCAGCGCCACCGTGCGCCAGGCCGCGGCCGCGTTCATGTCGCCCAGCACCAGCACGGGCCGCCCCGCCTGCAGCACGGGGGCCAGATGCGCGGCCAGGCGGCGCGCGGCGGCCCGGCGCTTGGCGGCGTCGCGGAAATGGAAATGCACGTTGTAGACCCGGAAGACCGTCCCGTCGCGATCGGCGAAATCGGCCCAGGCGGCGTAGTAGATCCAGAATCCCGGGCGGGCCTTGTCCCGGTCGACGATCTCGGGCGGGTCGAAGAAGAACCAGCCCTGGTCGCGCAGCGCCAGCCGGTCGGTGCGGTAGAAGATCGGCTGGCGCGTCGGGAAGCGGCGCCAGTCGCCGGTCGCGGCCAGCCCGTAGCCCGGATTGCGCGCCATGAGCCAGTCGCGCGCGAGGTTCAGGTCGCGATTCTCGTCCGGGCCGATGCTGACCATCTCCTGGAAGGCGACGAGATCGGCATCGGCCTCCTTGAAGACGGCGTCGAGCGCGTGCTTGCGTGCCTCCCAGTCGGCGCGCGACCACGGCCCCTCGGCCCGTGTGGCGCGGATGAAATGCACGTTGTGGCTGGCCACGCGCAGCGTGTCGGGCGCGCGCGGCGGCAGCGGCACCGGCCGGGCGCAGGCCGCCAGGGTCGCGACCAGCAGAAGGACAAGGCAGAGGGCGCGCGGCGGCGCAGGGCGATGTGCCGCCTGCGCGCCCTGCCCCACGGCCCGCCTCAGTACCCGCTATCGGTGGTGAGCACGAAATGCTCGGGCGCGACCTCCTCGTAGCGCGAGGGCTCGGCCGTGTAGTCGATCGGGTGGATCGGCGAGGGGATCGGCTTGAAGTTGAGATCCTTCTCGGTCTTGCGGCGATGCGGATCGGCGATCGGCACCGCCTTCATGAGGGCGCGCGTGTAGGGGTGGCGTGGATCCTCGAAGACCGAGCGGCGCGGGCCGATCTCGACGATGCGCCCCAGATACATCACGCCGACCCGGTGGCTGACCCGTTCGACCACGGCCATGTCATGGCTGATGAAGAGGTAGCCCAGCCCCAGCTCGGCCTGCAGCTCCATCATCAGGTTGAGCACCTGCGCCTGCACGCTGACATCGAGCGCGCTGACCGCCTCGTCCGCCACGATCAACTTGGGGTTGAGCGCGAGCGCGCGGGCGATGGCGATGCGCTGGCGTTGACCGCCCGAGAGCTCGTGCGGGTAGCGGCGCATGAAACTGCGCGGCAGCTCCACCCGGTCGAAGAGATTGGCGACCCGGTCCATCACGGCGCTGCCGGTCTCGACCTTGTAGTTGTGGATCGGCTCGGCCACCTGGTCGGCCAGCTGCAATTGCGGGTTGAGCGAGGCGAAGGGATCCTGGAAGATCATCTGCATCTCGCGCCGCTCGTCGCGCAGCTGCGCGGGGGTGAGCTTCATCACGTCGACGCCGTCCAGCTCGATCCGGCCGGAAAGTGGCTCGACCAGGCGCAGGATCGAGCGGCCCGCGGTGGACTTGCCGCAGCCCGATTCCCCCACGAGGCTCAGCGTCTGGCTCTTGTTGAGGGTGAAGGAGACGTCCTCGACCGCGTGCACATTGGCGACGGTGCGGCGGAAGAAGCCGCCCTTGACCTCGAATCGCGTGGTCAGGTTCTCGACCGTCAGCAGCGTCTCGTTGGTGCCGGGGATCGGCTCGACCTTCTGGTCGGGCCGGCCGACCAGCCGCATCGGCTCGGGCAGGTCCTTGCCGGTCATCTCGCCCAGCTTGGGCACCGCGGCCAAGAGCGCCTGGGTATAGGGGTGCTGCGGGTTCTCGAAGATCTCCTCGACCGTGCCCTCCTCGACCTTGTTGCCGCGGAACATGACCACGACCCGGTCGGCCATCTGCGCCACCACGGCCATGTCATGGGTGATGAACATCACCGCGGTGCCGGTCTCGCGCTTGAGACGGTCGATCAGGGCCAGGATCTCGGCCTGGATGGTCACGTCCAGCGCTGTGGTCGGCTCGTCCGCGATCAGCATGCGCGGCTTGCAGGCCAGCGCCATGGCGATCACGACGCGCTGGCGCATGCCGCCCGACAGCTCGTGCGGGTACTGTTTCAGACGCCGCTCCGGCTCGGGGATGCGCACCTCCTTGAGCAGCTCCAGCGCCCGCGCCTCGGCCTCGGATTTCGACATGCCGCGATGCACGCGCAGCCCCTCGGTCAGCTGCCGGCCCACGGTGAAGACCGGGTTGAGCGCGGTCATCGGCTCCTGGAAGATCATGCCGATCTCGTTGCCGCGGATGGTGCGCATCAGGTTCTGGTCGGTCTGCGCGAGGTCGACCTGGTCGCCTTCCTTGCGCTCGAAGATCAGCCGGCCGCCGGCAATCTCGCCGCCGCCGAACTCGACCAGCCGCATCAGCGACAGCGACGAGACCGATTTGCCCGATCCCGATTCGCCCACCACGCAGACGGTCTCGCCCGCGCCGATCTGGAAGGACACGTCCTCGACGCCCACGACGGTGCCGTCCTTGGTCTGGAACTCGACCCTGAGCTGGTCGATCCGGGCGACGGGTGCGGGATCGGTGGCGTCGAGCATGCTGTGGTCTCCCCTGCGGTCTGGGCTGCAAGGCTAGGGCGGCAGGATGCGCGGTGTAAAGCCTCGCCGGGCCCTTCCTTTAGGCAATGCTTGCATTTTGCGCAGCAACTCGTTTCGATGGAGCCGTGCGGAGGTGTTTTTTGACGGTTGTCCGGTCCAGCGGTTGCATGGTGGTACGGGCAGTGCATGACTCTTCCCACCACAACCACGAAGGCGCGGGCCGCCGAAGCCCGCCCGCCCAACATGGAGTATGACATGAAACTCAAGACCCTGCTGCTGGGGGCCGCCGCATCCGTCGCCCTGGCGCCCGCCGCCTTTGCCGAGCGCGGCTCGGATGGCGACGTCAAGATCATCTACTGGCAGGCGCCCTCGATCCTGAACCCCTTCCTGTCCGGCGGCACCAAGGACGTCGAATCCGCCTCGATGATCATCGAGCCGCTGGCGCGCTACAATTCCTCGGGCGAGCTGGTGCCCTGGCTGGTGGACGAGGTGCCCACCGTCAACAATGGCGGCGTCAACGAGGAGCTGACCCAGATCACCTGGACCCTGTCCGAGGGCATCCTGTGGTCCGACGGCACGCCGCTGACCTCCGAGGACGTCAAGTTCACCTATGAATACTGCACCCATCCCGAGGGCGGCTGCGCGCAGGTGACCAAGTTCGAGGGCGTGACCTCGGTCGAGACGCCTGACGAGCGCACCATCGTCGTCACCTTCGACGGCCCCACGCCCAACCCTTACGGTCCCTTCGTGGGCGGCGAGAGCCCGATCCTGCAGAAGGCGCAGTTCGAGAACTGCCTCGGCGCCAATGCCTCGACCTGCACCGAGGAGAACTTCAACCCGATCGGCACCGGCCCGTTCACCGTCACCGAGTTCAAGCCGAACGACGTGATCACCATGGCCGCGAACGAGAATTTCCGCCATCCCGACAAGCCGGCCTTTGCCACCGTGACCTTCAAGGGCGGCGGTGACGCGGCGGCCGCGGGCCGCGCGGTGATGGAGACGGGCGAGTTCGACTATGCCTGGAACCTGCAGCTGGCCCCCGACGTCATCGCCGAGATGGAAGAGGGCGGCATGGGCGTGCCGGTGGCCGGCTTCGGTCCGCTGCTCGAGCGCATCATGCTCAACAACACCAATCCCAGCCCCGAACTCGGCCCGGACGAGCGGTCGGTCGTGCGCCCGCACCCGTTCCTCGGCGATCCGGCGGTCTACAAGGCCATGTCGATGGCGATCGACCGGCCGCTTCTGGTCGAGATCGGCTATGGCCAGGCCGGTCGCGTGTCCTGCTCCTGGGTGCCGGCGCCTGCCGCCTTCGCCATCGAGGTCGAGGGCTGTGACGTGCAGGATCTCGAAGGCGCCGCGCAGATGCTGGACGATGCGGGCATCGTCGACACCGATGGCGACGGAATCCGCGAGAAGGACGGCGTGCCGCTGTCGATCGTCTACCAGACCTCGACCAACGCCGTGCGCCAGGACTTCCAGGCGCTGATCAAGGAATGGTGGGAATCGATCGGCTTCGAGGTCGAGCTGCGCAATGTCGACTCCTCGGTCTTCTTCGGTGGCGACCCGGGCAGCCCGGACACGTTCCAGAAGTTCTATGCCGATGTCGAGATGTACGCCAACACCTTCAACGGCACCGACCCGCAGGCCTACCTGGGCAACGGGCTGTGCGACAAGAACCCGCGCCCCGAGACGCAGTGGCAGGGCGAGAACATCTCG
This sequence comes from Pseudoponticoccus marisrubri, assembly GCF_001482405.1. Taxonomy (GTDB): domain Bacteria; phylum Pseudomonadota; class Alphaproteobacteria; order Rhodobacterales; family Rhodobacteraceae; genus Pseudoponticoccus; species Pseudoponticoccus marisrubri. The sequence continues at coordinate 207,649 of NZ_LPXO01000003.1, read as the reverse complement.
CGCTTCTGCGACGAGGAATACGACGCGCTGCACCGTGAACTGTCGGCCACGGCCGACATGGAAGAGCGCTCGCGCATCGGCAAGGAACTGTCGCGCATGGCCTTCGAGCGCGGCATGATGATCCCGCTGGTGCATCGCGGCCGTCTCTCGGCGCATTCCAACACGCTGGGCGGCGTCGACCTGAACGTCTGGGACAGCGAGCTGTGGAACGTGGCCGACTGGTACCGGATCGAGGAGTGATCCACGCCAGCGCGCGGAGGACGTAACGGGGCGCCAGCGCCCCGTTACACCGGCCCCGCGACACCCATGCGCAGGGTGGGTGCCCTCACCCGCCCTGCCCCATACCACCCCAGATCCCGGGACCCTCGATGCTCACCTACGCCACGCGACGGCTCATCCTGTCGATCCCGACCCTTCTGTTCATCAGCTTCGTGGTCTTCATGCTGCTGCAACTGGCGCCCGGCGACCCGATGGCGCAGGTGCCGCTGACGGTTCCGGCCGAGGTCAAGCAGAAGATGCGCGAGGCGCTCGGCCTCGGTCAGCCGCCCCTCGTCCAGTACTGGAAATGGCTGGTCCAGGTCTTCTGGATCGAACCGCAGGTGCTGTTCGACCACCTCTTCGGCACCTCCTTCTCAGAGGGCAAGCTGCGCGTCATCTCGTGGCAGACCCGCTCGCCGGTCATGGACATCGTCGTCCAGCGCATTCCGCAGACCCTCTGGGTCGTCGGCGTGGCCTATGTGGTCGCCATCCTGATCGCCCTGCCCATCGGCATCTATTCCGCCTATCGCCAGTACTCGGTCTTCGACCAGGCCGGCACCTTCGTGACGATGATCGGCTTTTCGATCCCGCCCTTCTTCACCGGGCCTTTGCTGATCGTGATCTTCTCGGTCCAGCTGGGCTGGTTCCCCTCGATCTACGACACGACCCATGTCGTGAACGACTGGGCCAGCTTCAAGATCCAGCTGCAGCAGATGATCATGCCGGTCATGGTGCTGGCGCTGCAGATCACCGCCCAGCTGAGCCGCTACATGCGCGCCTCGATGCTCGACAACCTGGGCCAGGACTATGTCCGCACCGCCCGCGCCAAGGGCCTGTCCGAGGCCGTGGTGGTCAACATCCACGTGCTGCGCAACTCGATGATCCCGGTGGTCACCGTGATCGCGCTGGGGGTGCCGGCCATCTTCGGCGGCGCCATCATCACCGAGAACGTGTTCAAGGTGAACGGGATCGGCCAGCTGCTGCTGACCGCGCTCTTTGCCAACGACCTGCCCATGGTGATGACGCTGACCTTCATCTTCGCGGTGCTCATCGTGCTCTTCAACCTGATCGCCGACATCCTCTACGGCGTTCTCGACCCCAGGATCCGCTATGACTGACAGCCCGCAGGACGATGCCATCGTCGCCGGCACGGCCGGTCCCGCCGCCATCGAGGCGCTTCAGGACACCGAGCCGTCCAAGCCGCCGCGCTCGCGCGGGCGCGACGTCTGGGACCAGTTCACCAAGCACAAGGGCGCGATGTTCGGGCTGGGCTTCCTGGCCTTCATCACGCTGGCGGTGCTGATCGGCCCCTATATCTGGACGGTCGACCCGCAGAAGCTCGACATCCGCAACAAGGACATGCGCCCCATCTACACCGCGCTCTGGGACGGCGATGCCAAGGTCAGCTGGGCCAAGCCTCTGGGCTCGGACCAGCTGGGCCGCGACAACCTCGCCCAGATGTTGGCCGGCGGGCGCGCCTCGATGGCGGTGGGCTGGGCGGCCATGGTGCTCAGCCTCGTGATCGGCACGGCGATCGGCGTGGCGGCCGGTTATTTCAAGCGGCTGGACGGCCCGCTGATGCGGATGACCGACCTGTTCCTGTCGCTGCCCATCCTGCCCTTGCTGTTGGTCGCGGTGACGCTGTTCCGACAACCGTTGCGCGCCAATTTCGGGCCCGAGGGCGGCATGTTCATCCTGATCGTGACGGTGATCGCCATCACCTCGTGGATGCCCACGGCGCGCATCGTGCGCGGCGACGTGCTGGCCATCAAGGAGCGGGAATTCGTGCTCGCCGCGCGCTCGATCGGGACGCAGGACGGCAAGATCATCCGCCGCCACCTGCTGCCCAACGTGCTCTCGCCCATCATGGTCTCGGCCGCGCTGGGGCTGGCCACCGCGATCATCACCGAGTCGGCGCTGAGCTTCCTCGGCGTGGGCTTCCCGTCGGATTTCCCGACCTGGGGCAAGATGCTGGCCGACGCGGTGCAGCGGATGGAGCGCTTCCCCGAACGCGTCATGCTGCCCGGGATCGCGATCTCGCTCACCGTGCTGTCGGTCAACTACCTGGGCGACGGGCTGCGCGACGCGCTGGATCCGCGGATCCGCGGCCGCTGAGCCCGCGCACCAGAAAGGGACGACCCTGCGGGGGGCGCTGCGGCGCCCCCCGCTTGCGTTTGCCCTGACCGCGGCCAAAGGGAACCCGCGTTTCGTCCCGCCGGGTTGCGGCAGAACAGCGTTCCCCCGGCCTGGCGCCCCGGTCGCCAGCGACCCCTTGCCAGCACCGGGATCCTGCGCCAGATCCCCGGGATCCCACGCGCGCGGAGATTGCCATGTACGCTTCCCTCGGCTTCGACTCCCTCACCGCCCCGCAGGCGGCGGTCTTTTTCGCCCTGCTGCTCGGCCTGCTCTTCGGCGCGCTGGCCGAACGGACCGGCTTCTGCCTGCGTCGCGCGCTGGTCGGGGCGGACCGGCGCGCCGCCGGCGGTGTCTGGCTGACCGCGCTGGCCGTGGCGCTGCTGGGCACGCAGTCCGCCATCGCCGCGGGCTGGATCGCGTTCGACACCCATCGCCTGCATGCGCCCGACCTGCCGGTGCTGGCGATCGTGATCGGCGGGCTGCTCTTCGGCGCGGGCATGGTGCTGACGCGGGGCTGTGTCTCGCGCCTGACGGTGCTCTCGGCCACCGGCAACCTGCGGGCCCTCATGGTGCTGCTGGTCTTCGCGGTGACCGCCCATGCCACGATGAAGGGCGTGCTGGTGCCGCTGCGCAGCGTCCTGTCCGGCCCCACGCTGCCGCTGGGCGAGATGAGCAGCCTCGCCGCCCTGCCCGGCGGCGCCGCGGCCTGGACCGCGCTCCTTGCCATCGCCGCGCTGGCCGTGGCCGCGCGCTCGGGCGCCCGCCCGATCACGCTGCTGGGCGCGGCCCTGCTGGGCGCGCTGGTGCCCTTGGGCTGGGTCGGCACGGGCTGGATCCTCTACGACGATTTCGACCCCATCGCCCTGCAAAGCCTGTCCTTCACCCTGCCGTGGAGCGACACGCTCTTCTGGACCCTCGCCTCCAGCGCGATCCCCGCCGGGTTCGGCGTGGGGCTGATCGGCGGTGTGCTGGCCGGCAGCTTCCTGTCGGCGGCGGCCGGAGGGCGCCTGGCCTGGCAGAGCTTCACCGCGCCGCGCGAGACCGGCCGCTACATGGCGGGTGCGGTGCTGATGGGCACGGGCGGGGTGCTGGCCGGCGGCTGCACGGTGGGCGCGGGCCTGTCCGGCGTGGCCAGCCTGTCGCTGGCTGCCCTGCTGGCGCTGATCGCCATGGCCGCCGGGGCGCTGGCGCTGCAGGCCGTGCTGGGCCGCCGCACCACCGCGGCCCTTCAGCCCGCCGAGTGATCTCGCGCGCATCGCGCACCACGCGCGGGGGGTGTCGGGGGGCCTGCCCCCTGACGGCCTGCGTGGCCTGAACGCGAACCGACCTGCGCAGGCGCAGCCCTGCGCCGACAGGGACAGCCCGCCGGGGCTCAGAGCTCCGGGCCGCTCTTGTCCATCTCCTCGCGGATCCGGCGGACGATCTTCCAGACCGCGAAGACCACCGGCACGGTGACAAGCGCGGTCAGCATCTCCTTGGACAGCCCCACCGCCTGGCCCAGCGGGTAGAGCAGGTAGCCCGCCAGCGACACCGCGTAATAGCTGATCGCCACCACCGACAGCCCCTCGACCGTCTTCTGCAGGCGCAGCTGCAACTCGGCGCGCTGGTTCATGCTTTCCAGCAATTGCTGGTTCTGCGCCGAACGCCCCACCTCGACCCGGGTGCGCAGCAGGTCGGCGGCGCGCGTGGCGCGGCGGGTCATGCTCTCCAGCCGCGCCTCGGCGCTCTTGACCGTGCGCATGGCCGGATCGTAGCGCCGCATCATGAACTCGCTGAAGGTCTGCCGGCCGAGGAACCGCTCCTCGCGCAGGACCGAGATACGCTGGCTGACGATCGCCTCGTAGGCGCCCGTGGCGCCGAGGCGGAAGGCGGTGCGCGCCGACAGGCTCTCCAGCTCGGCCGAGACCGCCAGCAGCGCGGTCAGCGTGTCCTCCTCGCGTCCGCCCAGCTCGGTCATGGCCTGCATCAGCCCGGTCAGCTCGGTGTCGATCTCGCCCATGCGCGGGCCGATCTCGCGCACGCGGGTAAAGCCCAGCATGGACATGGCCTTGTAGGTCTCGATCTCGCAGAGCCGCTGCACGATGCGGCCGACGCGCCGCTCGCCCACCCCGTCGCGGGCAAAGACGCAGAAGCGCTGGTGCCCGGCCGGGTCGATGCGAAAATCGCCCGCCACCACCGCGTCGCCATCTATCACCTCACTGACCGCAAGGCTTTCGGGCACCAGCCATTTCTCGACCGTCTTCTCGATCTCCGCGTCCTCGCCGCGCGGCACCACGCGGATCATCGCCGAGGTCACCCGCACGCCCGGCGCCTCGGCCAGCCAGTCATCCGGAAAGACGTCGAAATCCGACGGGTCGAAGGGCCGCTCGCCCAGCCCGCCCAGGAACACCGTGTAGGTGACGAACTCGGTATGCTGTTCCCATTTCAGAACATGCTGGCCGATCTCGCCCGAGTAATGCGTGGCGCCGGGCCGCGGATGCTGCGCCCCGTGCCGGTCCAGCAGGTCGATCAGATGCGCGAGGTCCTTGCTCCGGTCGCGCGAGGCTGCGTCATGCGGCTGCTTGATCGCCAGGTACACCGCCCGGCAGGGCGTGGTCAGCGACGGGAACGGGCGCGCATGCAGCTCGTTGGCCAGCTTGAAGCGCAGCGGGTGGTCCTGGATCGGCGGCATCGGGCACTCCCCTTGGTCGCTGTCATACCTGCCCCGCGGCGGGCCCGGTGTAAAGCTGAAAGATGTCGCACTTTCAACACGTTAGCAGAATACCACCGTATACCGTTCCGCGACGGAAGCACCCGTCATCCAGATAGCGCCGCCGGCCGGTAGGACGAGACCATGACATAGCCCTTGCGCGGGCCACGCACCCGCCACCGCGCCTGCCAGCGCGGCCAGTCCGCGAAATCATAGGACACCTCGTAGCGGTCGGGGTCGCACCAATGCGTGTCCGTGCCGCCCCGCGCCGGCACCTGGTGGAAATAGCGGCCATCCTCGAAGAACACCGCGAGGTCGGCAGCCCAGCGATAGCGCCGCTCGGCGGCAAAGCGCCCCTGCCCCGGCATCTCCAGCGTGCCCTGCTCGACATAGAGCGCCCCGTCCCCCTCGGGCCGCCATTCGGCCAAGCCGTCGAACCGCGCCGCGCTGCCGTCATCATGGCGGATCTCGCGCGACAGCGCCCACTGCCCGAGGAAATCGGCCAGCTCACGCGGCGCAAGGTCAAGGCGTGCCCCGCTCATTCCGGCTCGAAGACCCGTTGCGGCGCCGAGAGCGAGACGGCGCTGTCACCTGGCTGCAAGGTGACGACCTGCACGCAATTGCCCGGCCCGTCAGTGACCTGCCAGACATGATCGACAAAGCTGTTCACGTCATAACTCAGGCCAGCCTGAAGCGCGGCATACTCGGTGAGATTGCCCTCGAAATCCACCCAGAGCAGCACGCGGTAGCCGTCGCTGACATTGGTGAAGCGAACCGGCTGCGGCGCGCCCCCGGTGCCCGAACGCAGGCTCTGCACCACGTCGCAGAGTGCCGCACTGGCGGCGGTGGCGGGGTCCAGCGCGGGGGGATCGGGGGTCAGCGTGGCAATGTCGCGGCAGTCCTCGACCAGCCGCGCCGCCTTGTCGCCGATGCCGGCCAGCGGCAGCGTCACCGGGGCCGCGCCCGGGATGGCATAGCTGAGCGGCCCGGCCTCGGTGAATTCCGCCAGGATCGGGTCATCGGTGGCCAGCGGCAGGTCCACGCCGGTGATTCCGACCTCGGCCCCGACGCCCGTGATCCCGGCCTGGTAGAGATAGCTGTCACCGCGCGCATTCCGGATGGTGACCTGCACGCCCGCACCCTCGGCCCGCGGTCCCGGGGCGATCGCCAGCCGCAGCGCGACATAGGGCGCCTGCGCGCCGATGGCACAGGTGGCGCGGGCCTGCACCGCGTCGGTCTCGGGCACGCCGTAGCTCAGCACCAGCTCAGTCTCGAAGATATCCTGCGCCAGATGGCGGTCATAGGACCATTCCCGTTCGGGCTGGGCCGCGGCGGGCAGCGCGCCGGCCAGGGCCAGCAGGACAGGCAGGGACAGACGCGCGTGCATGGGGGCCTCCGATCGGGTGACGGGCAACGCCCCCCACCCTAGGCGGCGCGCGTCCCCGGGCCAACGGTTTTCCTCTGCGACACCGGCATGGATTGTACATGCCGCCCGGCCTTTCTATGAGGGGCGCGACCGGCGCCGCTGCATAGGAAGGACTTCAGATGATCCCGCGTTATTCCCGCCCCGACATGGTCGCCATCTGGTCGCCCGAGACCAAGTTCCGCATCTGGTACGAGATCGAGGCCCATGCCTGCGACGCGCAGGCTGCGCTGGGGGTGATCCCGAAAGAGAACGCCGAGGCCGTCTGGACGGCCCGCGATGTCGAGTTCGACGTGGCCCGCATCGACGAGATCGAGGCCGTGACCAAGCATGACGTGATCGCCTTCCTGACGCATCTTGCCGAGATCATCGGCAATGACGAGGCGCGCTTCGTGCACCAGGGCATGACCAGCTCGGACGTGCTGGACACGACCTTCAACGTCCAGCTGGTGCGCGCCGCCGACATCCTGATCGCCGATCTCGAGGGGCTGCTGGCCGCGCTCAAGCGCCGCGCCTACGAGCACAAGGACACGGTCCGCATCGGGCGCAGCCACGGCATCCATGCCGAGCCCACGACCATGGGCCTGACCTTCGCGCGTTTCTACGCCGAGATGGACCGCAACCTCAGCCGCATGCGCGATGCCCGGGCCGAGATCGCCACCGGCGCCATCTCGGGCGCGGTGGGCACCTTCGCCAATATCGACCCCTCGGTCGAGGAACATGTCTGCGACAAGCTGGGCCTCGTGCCCGAGCCGATCAGCACGCAGGTGATCCCGCGCGACCGCCACGCCGCCTTCTTCGCCACGCTGGGGGTGATCGCCTCGTCGGTCGAGAACATCGCCACCGAGATCCGTCACATGCAGCGCACCGAGGTGCTGGAGGCCGAGGAGTTCTTCTCCAAGGGGCAGAAGGGCAGCTCGGCCATGCCGCACAAGCGCAACCCGGTGCTGACCGAGAACCTGACCGGGCTGGCGCGGCTGGTGCGCGGCATGGTGATCCCGGCGCTGGAGAACGTGGCGCTCTGGCATGAGCGTGACATCAGCCACAGCTCGGTCGAGCGCAATATCGGCCCCGACGCCACCGTGACGCTGGATTTCGCGCTGGCGCGTCTGACCGGCGTGGTGGACAAGCTCGTGGTCTATCCCGAGACCATGCTGGCCAACATGCACAAGTTCCGCGGGCTGGTCATGTCGCAGCGCGTGCTGCTGGCGCTGACCCAGGCCGGGGTCAGCCGCGAGGATGCCTATCGCCTCGTGCAGCGCAACGCGATGAAGGTCTGGGAAGAGGGCAAGGATTTCAAGACCGAACTGCTGGCCGATGCGGAGGTGACCGCCGCGCTGACGCCCGAGCAGATCGAGGAGAAATTCGATCTGGGCTATCACACCAAGCATGTGGACACGATCTTTGCGCGGGTCTTCGGCGAGGCCTGAACGGGGCGGTGTCACGCACACGTGATGGGCGGGCGCCTGCCGCAACGTTAGCTCACCGGTCAGATGCAAACCCACGGAGTGTCCCATGCGCAAGTTCCTGTTTCTGACCCTTCTCCTGCCCGGCGCGGCCTTCGCGGCGGGCAGCGACACCACCAGCGCCCCCTCGACCCCGAAATGCGAAGACGGCTTCGTCTATGACAGCGGCACCGACTCCTGCGTCCAGAGCTCCAGCTCGCTGATCGACGAGGGCGAGCGCATCGAGGCGCTGCGCGAATACGCCCATGCCGGTGATGCGGCCGCGGCGCGGGTCGTACTGTCTTCCTTCGCCGACCAGACCGCCGATGCGGTGCTGACCTATCGCGGCTTCCTCGCCCGCAAGGCCGGCGACATGCAGGCCGCGATGGGCTGGTACGAAACCGCGCTGGCCGCCAATCCCGACAACCTGCTGGCGCGCAGCTACATGGGCCAGGGCCTGGTGACCGTGGGCGACTTTGTCGGCGCCAAGCGGCAATATGACGAGATCGTCGCCCGCGGCGGCAAGGGCAGCTGGGCCGAGATCGCGCTGGTCGAGGCGATCACCACCGGCACGACCTACAGCTACTGATCCCTGCAGGGCTTGCCACGGACGGCCGTGCCCGGCGCAGTATCCGCGCAACATGTCGAATGACGACAGGCGATGTCGCGAAATATTTGGACGACGGCCACCCGCGTGCTAGTATGTCAGGTGTTCAACTCGGAGGGCACACCAACATGACGATCAAGTTGCTTCTGGCGGCGACCGCTCTGGCGGTGTCTCCGGTTCTCGCCATTGCGCAGTGTTCGGGACATCAGCAGGTCATGACCTGCGCCGAAGGCACTCAATACGATCCGGACAAGAATGACTGCATAGTGGTCACCGGCTGACCTTCCCTCGGTCGGCACGGTGCGCGGGCGGCTCCTCGGGGCCGCCCGTTTGCATTTCCGGACACGCCCGGCCGATTTCCCGATCAGGCTTAACGGGCCGGAAACCTCGACGCGCTAGGGCTGGGCCTCGACCCCATCGGAGCGTTGCCCCATGTCCGAGCTGCCCGCCCTCGCCGCCCCCTCCGGCACCACGGCCCAGACCCCCAGACCGCCCCTGTCGCGCAAGGCGAAGGCGGCGATCATCGTGCAATTCCTTCTGAACGAGGGCTCGGATGTGCCGCTCTCGGCCCTGCCCGAGGAACAGCAGGCCGAGCTGACGCTGCTTCTGGGCAACATGCGCTATGTCGATCGCGAGACGCTGAACCGCGTGGTGCAGGAATTCACCGACGAGCTCGACTCGGTCGGGCTCTCCTTTCCGGGCGACATGGCCGGCGCGCTCTCGGCGCTGGACGGGCGGATTTCGGCCCGCACGGCCCTGAGGCTGCGCAAGGAGGCCGGGGTGCGCCAGACCGGCGATCCCTGGACACGCATCAACGCCCAGCCCCCCGAGCGGCTGCAAGAGCTGGTGCTCTCCGAAAGCATCGAGGTGGCGGCGGTGATGATGTCCAAGATCGACGTGACCAAGGCCGCGCAGGTGCTCGCCCGGCTGCCCGGCGACAAGGCGCGGCGGATCTCCTACGCGGTGTCCATGACCACCGGCGTGACCCCCGACGCGGTGGACCGGATCGGGCTGAGCCTGGCCGCGCAGATCGATGCCGAGCCGCCCAAGGCCTTCAAGGCGGGCCCCGATGAACGGCTGGGCGCGATTCTCAACTATTCCAACACCGCCGTGCGCGAGGAGCTGTTGCAGAATCTCGAGGCCGAGGATGCGGATTTCGCCGAGGCGGTCCGGCGCGCGATCTTCACCTTCGCCAATATCCCCGAACGGCTGAACGCGATCGACGTGCCCAAGATCACCCGAGACGTGCCCGTGGACACGCTGGCCACCGCCGTCGCCGCCGCGCAGAGCGACGAAGACCGGAAGGCCGCGCAGTTCCTTCTGTCCAACATGTCGCGGCGCATGGCCGACAGCATCCGTGAAGAGGCCGAGGGCAAGGGCAGCGTCAAGACGAAACCGGGCGATAAGGCGATGGGCGCCGTGGTCGCCGCGATCCGCGACCTGGTGGCCATGGGCGAGATCGAGCTGGTCTCTCCCGACGAGGCGGAGTGAGCGCGGGGGCAAGCCGCTTCGAAGCGGCTTGATCCAAGCGGCTTGCAAGCCGCTTTCCACGCGATTTGCAAATCGCGTTTCCAAGGCCCTTCGAAGGGCCTTGCCCCCGGCCCGCAGCCCTTGCGACACCCCGGCCGCCTGCCTAGAACGAAGCGAGTGCAAGCAAGGGGGCCGGGATGTCCACGGACCGCAAATCGTCGGATACCGACCGGCCGCATGGGGGCTGGCGCGACTGGCTGGCCGATCTCGGCCTGCGCGGTTTCGTGGCCACCATGCGCCTTCTGCCGGTGCGCACGCGGCTGCGGCTGACCAGCTGGCTCTTCCGGCGGGTCTTTGCCCCGGCGCTGGGATATCACGCCCGGGTCGCGGGTAATCTGGACCATGTCTGGCCCGGCACCCCGGATGACGAGAAGCGCCGCATCGCCGAGGCCGCCATCGACAACCTCGCCCGCGCGCTGATCGAGAACTACGACCCGCAGGAGATGCTGGCCCGCGGCGCCGCCTACCCGGTCGGCGGGCCCGGCCTGGCCGCTTTCGAAGCCGCGCGCGCCGAGGGGCGCCCGGTCGTGCTGCTCTCGGGCCATTACGGCAGCCCGGTCTGTGCGCGATGTGCGCTCGTCGCGCGCGGCTACGAGGTGGGCGGGCTGCTGCGCGCCATGTCCAACCCCTATTCCAACGCGCGCTACGTGCAGAACTACCGCGACGTGGGCGAGCCGGTCTTCGTGCAGGGGCCCGGCGGGCTGAAGGCACTGCTGCGTCACGTGCGCGGTGGCGGCGTGCTGGCCATGCTCTTCGACGTGTTCGACAGTTCGGGCGTGCCGATCGACTTCCTCGGCCAACCGGCGCCCACCGTGACCTCTCCCGCCGATATCGCGCTGAAGACGGGGGCGCTGTTGATCCCCTATTTCGGGATCCGGCGCGCCGACCGCTACGGGTTCGACGTGGTGCTGGAAGAGCCGATCGCCCATGGCGACCCGGTCGAGATGATGCGCGAGGCGACGCTGCGGCTCGAGGCGCGCATCGAGGCCGATCCCGGCCAATGGATGTGGACGCATCGGCGCTGGAAACCCAAGCGCCAGAAAAAGCGTCAGCGCAAGCGGGCCGCCGCCACGATGTGACCGAAGCGCGGCTCCTGCACGATCACCACGACCGGTGCGTCGCCATCCAGCGGAAAGCGCCCTTCGTAGGTGCCGGTGCCGTCCCAGCGGTCGACCAGCGCCCAGTCCTCGACGATGCTGGTATAGGTCAGCGTGCGGCCGGCATTCTCGCCCTTGCGGATCCGGGTCTGCTGCGCGGGATCGTAGCGCACGATGTGGATGTCGCAGGGCCGCAGGGCCGAGAGCGCCTCGGCCCGCACCTCGAGCGCGCCGCCCGTGCGCAGGATCTCCAGCCGCACCTCGGCGGGGCGCCCGGAATGGTCCTGGATCAGCTTGGCCACCTTCATCGGGCGAGAGCCGACCACGTCGTCGCTGCCATTGATCACCATCTGCGGCGTGTAGATCCGCCGCCACCCGCCCGAGCGCGCATAGCCGCGCTGGCGCCGGGTGAATTCCGGCCGGGCGAACGGGTCCTTCCAGCCGATGTAATCCCAGTAGTCGACATGCAGCGCCAGCGTGATGACATCCTCGCGCTCGGCCAGATCGGCCAGCAACGCATCGGCCGGCGGGCAGCTGGAACAGCCCTGCGAGGTGAAGAGCTCGACCACCACCGGGTTGTCCTGCGCGGCAAGCGCGCTGCCCAGCGTGGTCCAGATGGCCGCGGTCCAGAGAATGAGCCTGCGCATGGGGATGGTCTCCGACAAGGTGGTGCCGGTCTACCCAAGCACCGGCGCGGACGCCAATCAATGATTTGCGAGACAATGTGACACGTCTTCACGGCCCGTGCGGCGTGTCCCGGGGCCGCGCGGCGAAATTAATGTGTGCAATGGTATACAAAAACGCCGCACCCCCCTTGATCGGATCCGGCGCATCGGGCATGACACGGCCAAGCTCCCAATTCACGTCGTCACCCCATCGGAGGTAACCATGCCCATTACCGTAGGCCATGACAGCGCCAAGACGCGCAAGACGCTTGAGGCCGGCGGCCAGAGTGTCGCCTATTACTCGATCCCCGCCGCCGAGGCGGCCGGGCTCGGCGATTTCTCGAAACTGCCCGCCGCGCTGAAGGTCGTGCTCGAGAACATGCTGCGCTTCGAGGACGGCAAGACCGTCACCACCGACGACATCAAGGCCTTTGCCGAATGGGCCGCCAATGGCGGCAAGGCGAACCGCGAGCTGGCCTACCGCCCGGCCCGCGTGCTGATGCAGGACTTCACCGGCGTTCCGGCCGTGGTCGACCTGGCCGCGATGCGCGACGGCATCAAGGCCCTGGGCGGCGACGCGCAGAAGATCAACCCGCTGAACCCGGTCGACCTGGTCATCGACCACTCGGTCATGATCGACGAGTTCGGCAACCCGCGCGCCTTCCAGATGAACGTGGACCGCGAGTATGAGCGCAACATGGAGCGCTACACGTTCCTGAAATGGGGCCAGACCGCGTTCAACAACTTCCGCGTGGTGCCGCCGGGCACCGGCATCTGCCACCAGGTGAACCTGGAATACCTGTCCCAGACCGTCTGGACCGATACCGACCAGTCGGGCGAGACCGTGGCCTACCCCGACACGCTGGTCGGCACCGACAGCCACACCACCATGGTCAACGGCGCGGCCGTGCTGGGCTGGGGTGTCGGCGGCATCGAGGCCGAGGCCGCCATGCTGGGCCAGCCGATCTCGATGCTGATCCCCGAGGTGATCGGCTTCAAGCTGACCGGCGCCATGGTCGAGGGCACCACCGGCACCGACCTCGTGCTGAAGGTCGTCGAGATGCTGCGCGCCAAGGGCGTGGTCGGTAAGTTCGTGGAATTCTACGGCGACGGGCTGGACTCGCTGCCGCTGGCCGACCGGGCGACCATCGCCAACATGGCCCCCGAATACGGCGCCACCTGCGGCTTCTTCCCGATCGACGACGAGACGCTGCGCTACCTGCGCAACACCGGCCGCGACGAGGACCGCATCGCGCTGGTCGAGGCCTATGCCAAGGAAAACGGCATGTGGCGCGGGGCGGATTACGATCCGGTCTATACCGACACGCTCGAGCTCGACATGGGCACCATCGTGCCCGCCATCTCGGGCCCCAAGCGTCCGCAGGACTACATCGCGCTGGACAAGGCGGCCGCGGCCTTCGGCGAATACGTCAAGGGCGTGCGCGAGGGCCAGGACGTGACCCCGGCCGCCGAGGTGCGCTGGGAAGGTGAAGGCGGCGCGCCCGAGCCGGTGGACATCCCCGGCGACGAGGGCCGTCACAAGCGCGGCTTCGTCAAGACCGACGAGCATGGCTACCAGCTGCATGACGGCTCGATCGTGATCGCCTCGATCACCTCCTGCACCAACACCTCGAACCCCTACGTCATGATCGGCGCGGGTCTCGTGGCGCGCAAGGCGCGCGAGCTGGGCCTGACGCGCAAGCCCTGGGTCAAGACCTCGCTCGCCCCGGGCAGCCAGGTCGTCTCCGCCTATCTCGAGGCGGCCGAGCTGCAGGACGATCTGGACGCGGTGGGCTTCAACCTCGTGGGCTATGGCTGCACCACCTGCATCGGCAATTCCGGCCCTCTGGCGCCGGAAATCTCGAAATGCATCAATGACAACGACCTGATCGGCACCTCGGTCCTGTCGGGCAACCGCAACTTCGAGGGCCGGATCAGCCCCGACGTGCGCGCCAACTACCTTGCCTCCCCGCCGCTGGTCGTGGCCTATGCGCTGGTGGGCGACATGAATGTCGACATCACCCGCGACCCGCTGGGCCAGGACAAGAACGGCAACGACGTTTATCTCAAGGATATCTGGCCGACCCAGCAGGAAGTGGCCGAGCTGGTCGAGCGCACCGTCACGCGCGAGGCGTTCCAGTCCAAGTATGCCGACGTGTTCAAGGGCGACGAGAAGTGGCAGGGCGTCGAGGTTCCCCAGCAGGAAACCTATGACTGGCCGGCGACCTCGACCTACATCCAGAACCCGCCCTATTTCCAGGGCATGGGCCAGGAGAAGGGCTCGATCAGCAACATCACCGGTGCGCGCGTGCTGGCCCTGCTGGGCGACATGATCACCACCGACCACATCTCTCCGGCCGGCTCCTTCAAGGACACCACGCCGGCGGGGCAGTACCTGATCGAGCGCCAGGTGCCGCAGCGCGAGTTCAACTCCTACGGGTCGCGCCGGGGCAACCACGAGGTCATGATGCGTGGCACCTTCGCCAATATCCGCATCAAGAACGAGATGCTGGACGGCGTCGAGGGCGGCTATACCAAGGGCCCGGACGGTGAGCAGACCTCGATCTACGACGCGGCCATGGCCTACCAGGAGCAGGGCACCCCGCTGGTGATCTTCGGCGGCGAGCAGTACGGCGCGGGCTCCAGCCGTGACTGGGCAGCCAAGGGTACGGCGCTGCTGGGCGTCAAGGCGGTCATCGCCGAGAGCTTCGAGCGGATCCACCGCTCCAACCTCGTGGGCATGGGCGTGATCCCGTTCGAGTTCACCGGCGGCGACACCCGCAAGTCGCTGGGCCTGACCGGCGAGGAGAGCGTGGACATTGCCGGGCTGGACGACGTCAAGCCGGGCCAGGACACGCCCTGCACGATCACCTATGCCGATGGCAGCACCAAGGAGATCACGCTGAAATGCCGGATCGATACCGCCATCGAGGTGGAATATATCGAGCATGGCGGCGTGCTGCATTACGTGCTGCGCAACCTCGCACAAGCCGCCTGATCCACCTTCAGGCGCCAGACTGACACGACCGCCGGGGGCCCTGCCCCCGGCGGTTTTTCTTTGCGCCGATGCCATGCGATGTCCGGTATTCCGGACCTGCGCGGGCGCGGGCGGCAGGCTAGACGGGGATCATCTTCCCCGTGACCAAGGCCCGGCCCGCCATGCTTTCCCTGCGCCACTCCCCCTCGCTGCGATGTGATGCGCCTCCCGCGTTATTCCCCGCGCCAGCGGCAGAATTTTGCCAATTTGCCGAGCAGGTTGCGCAAAGCTGCGCAGGCGGGATGCAGCCTGCGGGAATGCACAATGAAATTCCCATGAACATGGTTTAAAAATCCGGGCTACAGGCACAGCTATCAATCAACAAGAAAACCAGAGGCGGACCATGAAGACTTTGACCCTGATCCAGGCCGGCATCCTGCTGCTGCTCGCCGTCGTCGGCGCCTATGCCAGCAATGGCGAGACCGCGGCCGATTGCCGGACCACGCCCCACGCGCAGATCTGCGAACTCTGAAACCTCAGCCCGGATCCGGCAGGGGTGGCAGGCTGCGCAGGTACAGGATCAGCGCCGCCAGATCGTCCTCGGTCATCCGGGCGAGATAGCCATAGGGCATCGGCGGCAACATGCGTGATCCGTCCGGCCGCACCCCTTTCGTGATCATCGCGGCCAGCTCGGCATCCGAATAGCCGGCCAGCCCGTCCGCGTGGCTGGTCAGGTTCGGCGCGGTCGACGTGCCCCACGGCCCGTGAAATTCGAAGCCGCCGGCGCCCAGCTGCGTCTCCAGCATCGGGCCCTTGGGGCCCATGGGCGTGTGGCATTCCATGCAATGCGCGACCGGCCCGGCCAGATAGGCGCCGTAGGTCTCGGTCACGCCCGGTTCGGGATGGACGACATGCTCGATCGGCGGGCCATAGGCGGGCGGCAGTGAAATGTTGTACTGGCTCGTGCCAGGGTCGTTCTCGACCGCGGGCACACTCCGCAGGTACATCACCATGCTCATCACGTCATCATCGGACAGGCCACGATACATCGCGTAGGGCATGGGCGGGCCGATCAGCGAGCCGTCGGGGCGCAGCCCCTCGCGGATCGCGCGGGCCAGTTCGGCATCGCTCCAATCCGCCACGCGCGCCGCTGGCGTGATATTGGGCGCGATGGCCCGAAAGGCCGGATTTTCCTCGACGAACCGACCGGCGAGGTTCTGCGCCATGACCGGCCCCTCCGGGCCCATCGGCGTATGGCAATTGCCGCAACCGGCCGGCCCTTCGACAAGGTAGCGGCCGCGCTCGAGGCTGGGTTCGGCCAGCGCAGGGGCGGCCAAGGCCGCCAGTCCAAGACAGGCATTGATAATCGGTTTCATGGTATCTCTCCCGGTCCGTGCCCCGCGAAATCGGCGGGCGGATCGGGCCAGTATACACGAAAACGTGAGTCCCGTATCGGGGGGCGCAGTGGCGCGCAGGAAATCACTCCCCGTCGGCCGCCTCGGCGGCCAGCGCCGCCTCCAGCCGGGGCACGAAGCGCTGCTCGTAATCCGAGCCCACCAGCGGGCCCACGAACTTGAACAGCACCGTGCCGTCACCATCCAGGATAAAGGTCTCGGGCGGACCGGTCACGCCCCAGTCGATGGCGGTGCGCCCGGCCGGGTCGAAGGCCACGGCCAGGAACGGGTTGCCGTCATCGGCCAGGTAGCGGCGGGCCTGCCCCTCCTTGTCCTTGAAGTTCACGCCCAGCACGCGCAGCCCCTCGTCGCGCATTTCCAGCAGGCGGGGATGCTCGGCCCGGCAGGGCGGGCACCAGCTGGCCCAGAAATTGACGATGGTCACCTCGCCCGCGGCCAGCTCGGCCCGGGTGATCGGGTCATAGCCGGGCAGCGCGGTCTCGGTCATGGCGGGGGCCGGCTTGCCCTCGAACTTGGATTCCAGCTCGTCCGCGCCCTCGCGGCCCAGCCCCATATAGGCCATGACGCCGAAGGCCGCGAAGATGAGCGGCGGCAATACCATCAGCGGAGAGATCCTAGCCACGGGTCTGACGCTCCTCGATCTGGCGCAGCTCGGCGCGGACCTTGCGCGCGCGACGGATGCTCAGCCCCACCAGTGCTAGGATCAGCCCCAGCGACACCGCGTAGGAGCTGAGCACGGCAAAGGCGTATTTCCCAAGATCCGGCATCATGCCACCCGCTCCCGTGCCAGCAGGGCCCGGGCCCGGCGGGCGCGTATCTCGGTCTGGGTGCGCAAAAAGACCAGCGCCACGAAAAGCAGCACGAACCCCGCGATCGACACGAACAACGGGATGGCGAAGACATTGCTCACCCGTTCCTCGGTATCGCCGGCCAACGCGCCGGCCCGCATGACCGAGGCGCCCTGGTGCAGCCCCTGGTTCCAGAAATTCACCGCGTAGCGCGACAGGATCGCGAAGACCGAACCGACAAGGCAGAGGATCGCGGTCAGGTCGGCGGCGGTGTCGTCATTCTCGATCGCCTCCCACAGGGCCATGTAGCCCAGGTAGAACAGAAACAGGATCAGGAAGGAGGTCAGCCGCGGATCCCAGGCCCACCAGGTGCCCCACATGGGCTGGCCCCAGATGGCGCCGGTGGCCAGCGCGATCACGGTCATCGTGGCGCCGATGGGCGCCGCAGCCCGGGCGGCCAGCGCACTGACATGGTGGCGCCGCACGATCCAGATCAGCGAGGCGACCAGCATCATCAGCCAGGCATTGATCGCCATCAGCGCGGCCGGCACATGCAGGTAGATGATCTTGACGGTGGAGCCCTGCCGGAAATCGTCCGGCGTGAAGAAGAAGCCCCAGATCAGCCCGGTGACAAGGCAGATCACCGCGGCCCCGGACAGCCAGGGCAGCACGCGATCCGCGGTGCGGATGAACTTGACCGGATTGGCGTATTCCCAGATCGACATGTGTTTCCGATACCGTGCTTTGCGCCCGGTTACACCTCAAATCTGCGTGCCGTGCAAGATCGCCGCAGCCTAGCGCAGGTTGACCCGCAGCACCGCGGCCGAGGCGAACGGCAACGCCGCGATCACGCCGAAACTGATCCCCGCCAGCATCAGCAGCGGGCTCTGCACGGACAGCCCCTCGGTGCCGCGCCGGGCGACCTCGGCCCCGAAGATCAGCGTCGGCACGTAGAGCGGCAGGACCAGCAGCGACATCAGCAGCCCGCCGCGCTTGAGCCCCACGGTCAGCGCCGCGCCGAAGGTGCCGATCACCGACAGGGCCGGCGTGCCGAGCGCGAGGCTGACGAAGACCCAGAGGTAGCCCGGCCCCGGCAGGCTGAGCAGCACGCCCAGCACCGGCGCGGCCAGCACCAGCGGCAGGCCGGTGGTGATCCAGTGGGCCAGTGCCTTGACGCTGACGATGGCCTCGAGCGGCAGCGGCGCGGTGGCCAGAAGGTCGAGCGAGCCATCCTCCCAGTCCAGCGCGAGGATCCGGTCCAGCGACAGCAGGCAGGCCAGCAGCGCGCCGATCCACAGGATGCCCGGTGCGATCCGCGTCAGAAGCCCCGTCTCGGGGCCTACGCCGAAGGGCACCAGAACGGTCACGATCAGGAAGAAGGCCAGGCCCAGCCCGAAGCCCCCGCCGGCGCGCACGGCCAGCACCAGATCGCGCAGCAGCAGCGCCCTCACAGGAAGGCCTCGTCTTCGGCGCGGGCGCGCGGCTTCGCGCGGAATCCCGTCACGTCGAGGATTTCGGCCTCGGCCAGGCCCAGGTCGATATGGGTGGCCATCAGCGCCGCGCCGCCCTGCCCCAGATGCGCGCGCACCGCCTCGGCAAAAAGCGCGACAGAGGCCGCGTCCAGCGAGACGGTGGGCTCGTCCAGAACCCAGACCGGTCGGCCCGTCACCATCAGCCGTGCCAATCCCAGACGCCGCTTCTGCCCCGCCGACAGCGTGCCCGCGGCGCGCCCGGCCAATTCTTCGAGGTTGAAGGCCGACAGGGCGTCATCGATGCCTTGCGTTCCAAAGACCGCGGCCCAGAAGGACAGGTTCTCGACCACGCTCAGCATCGCCTTCAGCCCGTCGGCATGGGCGGCATAGGCGATGCGCTCGCCCGCGCCGATGATCTCGCCCGCGACAGGGGGCTGCAGCCCGGCCACGGTGCGCAAGAGCGTCGTCTTGCCCGAGCCGTTCGGCCCGCGCAGCACCAGTGCCCGGCCGGGGGACAGGGTGAAGCCCACCCCCTCCAGCACCGGCACGCCGCCGCGCGCTACGGTGAGGTCGCTGGCCACAAGGTCCATGCCGGCCGCCCTAGCCCCGGCCCGCGCGGGGCAAGCGCCCTGTCAGGCGCCCCCTGCGCCCGGTCCCGGCCACGCGATCCACCGCCGCCCGCCTCAGACCGGCAGCGCGGCCAGCGCCACGCGCCGGCCCTCGCTAAGCAGCACGTTGTAGGTGCGGCAGGCCGCGGGCGAGTTCATGGTCTCGACGCCCAGCCCCGCCTCTTCCAGCGCGGTACGCAGATCGGCGGGCAGATGCGCAATCTCGGCCCCCGTGCCCACGAAGAGCACGTCGACATGGCCCGCCATGCTGAGCAGCGTGGCGTGATCCTGCAGCCCGCCCCAGTCGGAACGGCCCTTGTCCCAGAGCAGCAGCGGCCCGTCATGCACAGTGCCGCCGACGCGGAAGAAGCCGGGGCCATAGCCCTCGACCGGGACAGCATCGGTATAGGTGATCTCGTTCAGTCGCATGCGCGATACCTAGCCCCAAACCGGCAGGCCCGACAAGGCCGACAGCGCGATGAGACCATAGGCCACGCCGCGATAGGCGCGCTCGCGTGCGGGATCGAAGAGATGCGCGCCCAGCCTGTTGCCCAGCAGGCAGGGCACGCCAAGGCCAAGGCCCAGCAGCGCCATCGACGCGTCCATATGGCCCATCACGCCCATCCAGCCCATCAGCAGCAGGTCGAAGCCGAACAGGAAGAGCAGGATCGTGGCGCGGATCGTGGCGGCCGGCAGCGGGCGGGCCATGTAGAACAGGATCACCGCCGGGCCGGGCAGCCCCGCGATCCCGCCCAGGACCCCCGCCGCGGCGCCGATCCCGGTGACCATGGCCCGCGTCACCGTGCCGCGATAGCGCAGCCCGCCGGCCAGGGCCGCCAGCATGGCGAAAGCCAGGACGCTGACAAGGATGCGGAAGGCGCCGGGCGGGGCCAGCGCCAGAAGCGCCAACCCGACCGGCAGAAGCAGCACCGTGCCGAGGCAGAGCCGTTTCAGGTCGTCGCGCGCCGCCACGGTCCAGGCCGGGCGCAGGTTCGGCAGCGGCCCCAGCGCATCCATGAAGGTCAGCACGAGGATCGCCTGGAAGGGCGGCAGGATCTGCCCGGCCACCGGCAGGAAGATCAGCGCGGTGCCGAAGCCGGAAAAGCCGCGCACCAGCCCGCCGGCAAAAGCCGCGAGGATCAGCCAGCCCAGCCCCTCCGGGGCCGGGCCGACAAGGTCAGGCATCCACGTCGCCGAACTGGTTGCCCGTGGTGTCCGTGGGCTTGGACCAGTCACGCTTGACGCCAAGGCGCAGCAGCACGATCGAGGCCACGAAGATCGACGAATAGGTGCCCACGATCACGCCCCAGATCATCGCGAAGACGAAGCCGCGGATCACGTCGCCGCCCAGCACGAAGAGCGCGATCAGCGCCAGCAGCGTGGTGACCGAGGTCATGAAGGTCCGGCTCAGCGTCTCGTTGATCGAGATGTTGAGCACCTCCTTGAGGTCCTTCGATTTGTACTTGATCAGGTTCTCGCGCACCCGGTCGAAGACCACCACCGTGTCGTTCAGCGAATAGCCCACGATGGTCAGAAGGGCCGCGATGATGGCCAGGTCAAAGCGGATCTGCGCCTCGGAGAAGATGCCGATGGTCAGCACGATGTCATGCACCAGCGCGGCCACCGCCCCCAGCGCGAACTGCCATTCGAAACGCAGCCAGATATAGACCAGCACCGCCCCGATGGCGAGCGCCACGGCAATGAAGGCGGTGCGGATCAGCTCGCCCGAGACCTTGGGCCCGACGCTTTCCACCGAGACGAACTTGATGTCGGGCGACACCTGCTGCAACGCGCCACGCGCCTGCTCGATCACCTCGGAGGAGACGGCCTCTTCGCCCTCCTGCGCCTGGATGCGCACCATGGCGACGTTCTGGTCGTCGCGGAAGTTCGGGTCAAACACTTCCGAGATCACCACGTCGCCCAACTCCAGCGCCGCCAGCGCGTCGCGATAGGCGCCCACATCCACGCTCTCGGCGCTTTCGGTGCGGATCGTGGTGCCGCCGCGGAAGTCGATGCCGTAGTTCAGCCCCTGCAGGAAGAAGCTGACCAGCGCGACCACCATGAGCACGCCGGAAATGCCCAGCCACAGCAGCGGCCGCGAGAAGAAGTCCCAGTTGGTATCCTGCGGTACAAGTCTCAGGCGCATCTCACACCTCCAGCGTCTTGGGGCGGCGGCGTTCGAACCACATCACGATCAGCAGCCGCGTGACGAAGATCGCCGTGAAGACCGAGGTCAGGATGCCGAAGCCCAGCGTGACCGCAAAGCCCCGCACCGGGCCCGACCCCATCAGGTAGAGGATCACGGCGGTGATGAAGGTGGTGATGTTGGCGTCGACAATGGCCGACAGGGCCTTCTCGTAGCCCAGCTCGATGGCGCGCGCCGGGCCGCGCGCGGTGCGCAGCTCTTCGCGGATCCGCTCGAAGACCAGCACGTTGGCGTCCACCGCCATGCCCACGGTCAGAACGATGCCCGCGATGCCCGGCAGGGTCAGCGTCGCCCCGATCAGGCTGAGCAGGCCGAAGATCAGAGCGATGTTCAGGATCAGCGCGATATTGGCGAACAGGCCGAACAGGCCATAGCTGAGCCCCATGAAGACCAGTACCGCGACGAAGGCCACGATCGTGGCGATCTTGCCCGCGTCGATGCTGTCCTGCCCCAGCTCGGGGCCGATGGTGCGCTCTTCGAGGAATTCGAGCTCGGCCGGCAGGGCGCCGGCGCGCAGCAGGATGGCGAGGTTGGTGGATTCCTCGATGGTGAAATTGCCGGTGATGATGCCCGAGCCGCCGGGAATGTGGCTCTGGATCACCGGGGCGCTGATCACCTCGTCATCCAGCACGATGGCGAAGGGCGAGCCGATATTCTCGGCCGTGTAATCTCCGAACTTGCGCGCACCGGCCGGGTTGAAGCGGAAATTCACCGCCGGCTGGCCGTTCTGGTCGAAGGCGGGCTGCGCATCGACCAGCTCCTCGCCGGTGACGACGGGCGCCTGTTCGAGCGTGTAGAACACGCCCTCCTCGTCCAGCGAGGGCAGCAGTTCGTTGCCGACGCCCGGGCTGGTGCCGGGATCGGTGGAGCGGCCCACCACGGGCTGGAAGGTCAGCTGCGCGGTCGTGCCGATGATGTCCTTGAGCTCCTGCGCCGAGCCGATGCCCGGCACCTGGATCAGGATCCTGTCAAAGCCCTGGCGCTGGATCGTGGGCTCGCGCGTGCCGACCTCGTCGATCCGGCGGCGAATGATTTCAAGGCTTTGCTGGATGGTCCGCTCGTCGGTGGCGGTCTTCTCGGCCTCCGACAGGGTGACGACCACCTCGTCCTCCTCGCCGCTGACGGCAAGGTCGGTGGCGCCTGCCCCGGTCAGCGAGACGACGGGCCGCGCCAGCCCGCGCACCAGCTCCAGCGCGCGGTCCATGCCCTCGGGCTCCGAGATGCGCACGCGCAGCTCGCCCGGTGCCGAGGGTTGCAGGCGGATCGTGCCCACCTCGGCGCGGGCGTCACGCAGCACGTCGCGCACGTCGGGCCAGAGCGCGTCGATCCGCGCGGCATAGACATCCTGGACCTGCACCTCGGCCAGCAGGTGCGCGCCGCCGCGCAGGTCGAGCCCGAGATTCACCAGCCCCGAGGGCAGGAAACCCGGCCAAGTGCTTGCGGCGTCACGGTTTTCCGTGGTGTCGGCGCCAAGGTCGATGGCCTTGACGGCGTCGTTGTGCGTCTCCACCCGCGAGTAGAACGCGTTGGGCATGGCGAGCAGCAGACCGAGGGCGACGGTCGCCCAGATCAGTACGCGCTTCCAGCTCTCGATCTGCAGCATGTCGCCTCTCAGCCCTCGGCGGGTTCGGTCTTGGACAGCACCTGCGCGATGGTCGAGCGGACCACGCGCACCTTGACGCCCTCGGCGATTTCCACTTCGATTTCAGAGCCTTCCTTGACCTTCGACACCTTGCCGATCAGGCCGCCCTGGGTCACCACCTGGTCGCCGCGGCGGATGCCCTCGACCATTTTCTGGTGATCCTTCAGCTTCTTCTGCTGGGGTCGTATCAGCAGGAAATACATGATCACGAAGATCAGGATCAGCGGAATGAACTGGGCAATGGCATTGCCTTCCATGGGATGCTCCTTTGGCTGACGCGGGGCACCCCCGCACATGGTCGCGCGGAACCTATGTGGAGACGTGCCGGGATGCAAGGCGCCGACCCGCCGCAGCCCTGCCCGTTTCGTACGTTTCGGACGGTGATTCCGCCGGATTGGACAAAACCGCCGGGACCGGGCTGCCACGGGCGCGGCGCACGCCGCGCCACGCCCCCCGCGTTGCCCTTGCCCGGCCCCCCGCCTAGGGTGGCGCAAGGTCACGAGGGAGTGAGGCATGAGCGAGATGCTGTGGAACGGCGCGGCCTTCCTGATGGTGCTGGCCGCGCTGGCGGGGGCGGTCGTTTTGTTGCTGGCCGGGGTCCGGACCGCTCGCGGTCAACCGCCGGAGGGGCTGGACAAGCTGCGCCGCAGCATGGGCCTGCCCGGGATGCCCTCAGCGGTCCTGCTAATCGGCGGCCTGCTCTGGTCCGGGATCATGCTGGTGCTGTTCTTCGGGCTGGTGGGTCTGATCTTCGATGTGCTGTGGCAAGCGATGCCCACCCCGGACCCCTCACCCGTATCGCGCTGGCTGAGCGGCGTGACCGGCAGCGCCTCGGATGGCGTCTGGACCTTCCGCATACGCCTTGCCCAGATCGCGGCGCTGACAACGGTGCTGGGCGCGGTGATCGCCCTGCCCATCACGCTGACACGGCTGAGGCTGGCACGCGAGTCGCTGTTCAACACCAAGATCTCGGAGGCCGCGGCCGACCTGCACGCGATGCGGCAGGTGACGAAAACGGCCAGGGGTGACAGTCGGAAGAACCGGAAGACGTACGAAAACATCTGGGAAGACGACATCATCCGCCGCATCGCCGCCATCGACCGGCTGGAAGGGCTGGTCGAGGAAAACCCGAAGGAAGCCACCCGCGTCGCCCGCCTGCTGAGCGTCTATGTCCGCGAGTTGAGCCGCCAGTTTCCGCCGAAGCCTGTGCCGGACACCAATGATGTAAAGGTGATCAAGATGTGGGCTCAACGACTAGAGCCAGTCCGCACCGACATGCAGGCGGCGGTTCAGACGCTTGGCCGCTTGCCGAAGATCAAAAGCGTGACCCTCGAACCCGGCACTGTCGACCTTCAAGGCGCCAATCTGCAAGGGCTCGTGCTTTCGAACGCCAATTTCGACGGGGCGACCCTCGGGGAGGCGCAGTTGCAGGGGGCGAGCCTCTTCGGGGCGCAGTTGCAGGGGGCGGTCCTCTTAGAGGCACAGTTGCAGGGGGCGGTCCTTGTAGAGGCACAGTTGCAGGGGGCGCGCCTCATGCGGGCACAGTTGCAGGGGGCGGTCCTCGTAGAGGCACAGTTGCAGGGGGCGGTCCTTGTAGAGGCACAGTTGCAGGGGGCGGTCCTCGTGGGGGCGCAGTTGCAGGGGGCGGATCTCCGGGGGGCGCAGTTGCAGGGGGCGAGCCTCTTCGGGGCGCAGTTCGACGTTTCGACGGACCTCACTCGGGCTACTCTCCGAGGTGCCCGAGTGAGGTCCGTCGATTTTACCAGTCTACCAGATTTCGAAGGACATGTGCCGGAGATGTTCGGCGACGGGACCGTAACACTGCCCGCAAACTGCACCCGCCCATCACATTGGACGGAGGAAGTTCTCGACCCAGCGGAATTCTACACCCGCTGGCGCGCGTGGCAGCGCTCCAGCGGCATGGATCCGGACAACCCGGAATGAGGCCCGTTCTCTGCGCATCCGGTGGTGGCTCGCACCGCGGCGGCGCTCTAGGTTGGGTTTCATGAGAGGCAGGAGCAGGCGGATGCGGGGACTGGCTTTGGCACTGGCGATGCTGGGCGGCATGGCGGGCGCGCAGGAGGCGGTGGGCAAGTTCAACATCGCGGGGTTCCGCACGCTGGAGAGCTGCACCGCGACGCTGGTCGCGCCGCAGCTGGTGCTGACGGCGGCGCATTGCGTGGTGGCGCCGCAGGACGGCTATCTGAAACCGGTGGGCGACATGGTCTTTGTCGCCGCCTGGGACGGGGCGGGCCATGGCGGCGCCTCGCGCGTGGACGGGGTCGACGTGCATCCCGAGGCCTTCACCGAGGGGCGCTTCGATCTGCGCCACGACATCGCGCTGGTCACGCTGAGCGATGCGCTCTCCACCCCGCCGATGCGCGTGGGCAGCGGCAGCGTGGCCGGGCCGCTCACGCTCATGGGCTATCGCCGCTCGCGCCCGCACCGGCTGAGCGTGACGCCCTATTGCTCGGGCCGGACCGAGACCGGGCTCTGGCGCATCGCCTGCCGGGTCGAGAAGGGCCAGTCGGGCGGGCCGGTGGTCACCGGCACGGACGGCGCGGCGCGCGTGGTCGCGGTGATCGTGGCGATCCGCGAGGACGAGGCGCTGGCCGTACCGCTCGACCCCTGGGTGCGGGCGCGGATCGCGGCGGCGCGCTAAGCCCCTACCCTCTCTGGGCCAGATCGGGCATAACCCGACCGACTCGACGACCCAGAAGGACCAAGACGATGCATGACATCCGCGCCATCCGCGAAAACCCGGCCGCCTTCGACGCCGCGCTGGCCCGCCGCGGGATCACGGATGCCTCGTCGCGGATCCTGTCCATCGATGCCGAGCGGCGCGCCGCGATCCAGACCGCCGAGACCGCGCAGGCCGAGCAGAAAAAGGCCGCCCGCGAGGTGGGCGCCGCCAAGGCCGCCGGCAACGAGGCCGAGTTCGAACGGCTGCGCGCGCTGGTGGGCGAGAAGAAGGCCGAGGTGGCCGCGATGCAGGACCGCGCCAAGGCGCTGGATACCGAGCTGGCCGACGCGCTGATGGAGCTGCCCAACCTGCCGCTGGAGGACGTGCCCGAGGGCGCGGACGAGGCCGACAATGTCGAGCTGCGCCGCTGGGGCAGCCCGCGCGCGCTCGATTTCGCGCCGCGCGAGCATTACGACCTGCCCGGCGTCGCCGCGGGGATGGATTTCGAGCTGGCCGCCAAGCTGTCGGGGTCGCGCTTCGTGGTGCTCTCGGGCGCGGTGGCGCGGCTGCACCGGGCGCTGGCCCAGTTCATGATCGACACCCATGTCGAAGAGAACGGGCTGGTCGAGACCTGGACCCCCGTGCTGGTGCGCGAGGAGATGATGTACGGCACCGGGCAGCTGCCCAAGTTCGGCGAGGACAGCTATCGCACCACCAATGGCTGGTGGCTGGTGCCCACGGCCGAGGTGACGCTGACCAATATCGTGAACGGGCTGATCGTCGAGGAGGGCTATCTGCCCCGGCGCTACGTGGCCCATACCCAGTGCTTCCGCTCCGAGGCGGGCAGCGCGGGCAAGGACACGGCCGGGATGCTGCGCCAGCACCAGTTCGAGAAGGTCGAGATGGTCTCGGTCACGCATCCTGAGGCCTCGCTGGCCGAGCATGACCGCATGACGCGCTGCGCCGAGGGCATCCTCGAGGCCCTGGAACTGCCGTATCGCACGGTGGTGCTGTGCACCGGCGACATGGGGTTCGGCGCGCGCAAGACGCATGACATCGAGGTCTGGCTGCCCGGGCAGGACACCTATCGCGAGATCTCCTCGGTCTCGGTCTGCGGCGATTTCCAGGCCCGGCGGATGAACGCGCGCTACCGGCCCGCGGGCGGCGGCAAGCCCGATTTCGTGCACACGCTGAACGGCTCGGGGCTAGCCGTGGGGCGCGCGCTGATCGCGGTGCTGGAGAACGGCCAGCAGGCGGATGGCTCGGTCACGCTGCCGGCGGTGCTGCACCCCTATCTCGGCGGCCGGACGACGCTGACGGCGCAAGGCGCGCTGGCATGAGCCGGGCCTGGGCCTTCCTCTGCCTTGT
Source organism: Pseudoponticoccus marisrubri (assembly GCF_001482405.1). Classification (GTDB taxonomy): domain Bacteria; phylum Pseudomonadota; class Alphaproteobacteria; order Rhodobacterales; family Rhodobacteraceae; genus Pseudoponticoccus; species Pseudoponticoccus marisrubri. Next base: position 180,640 of record NZ_LPXO01000003.1, on the reverse strand, counting down.
CGCCGCGCTGGCCTTTGCCGGCTCGCCCTGGCTGGCGCCGGGCTTCAACGGGTTCGCACCGGACCAGTTTCCGGTGCCGCAGGAGAACCCGCCGGTGCAGCCGGCGGGCTATGCCTTCGCGATCTGGGGGCTGATCTATGCCTGGCTGATCCTGGGCACCGGCTTCGGCCTGCTGCGCCGGATGGATGATGTGGACTGGGCGCCGATGCGCCCGCCGCTCTTCCTCAGCCTTGCCGTGGGCGCGGTGTGGCTGCCGGTGGCGCAGGTCTCGCCCGTGGCGGCGACGGTGCTGATCTGGATCATGCTGGGCGCTGCGCTGGTCAGCCTGTTCCGCGTGGGCGATACCGACCGCTGGCTGCAGCAGGCGCCGGTGGCGATCTATGCCGGCTGGCTGACCGCGGCTTCGTGCGTGGCGGTTGGGCTGCTGCTGGGCGGCTACGGCGTGCTGCCGGCCACGCCGGCGGCGCTGGTCGCGCTGCTCTTGGCCGTGGCCATCGCGGTCACGGTGCAGTACCGGCTGCACCGGGCGCCGGAATACGGGATCACGGTGATCTGGGCGCTGGTCGCGGTGATCGTGGCCAATGCCGCACCGTTCAACGCCGCGGTCGAAGGGCTGGCCCTGCTGGGCATCCTCGCCATTCTCGGTCTGCGCGGCACCGATACCGAGTGACGCCTGCCACGGGGCCGGCGTCCCGCCTCTCCAGCCGCATGCCGCACCGGCAAGAGCGTCACGGCGCCACCGGCTCCGAGGAGGCGGCCGAAGGGCCGCGGACGAGAGATCTGCGCGCGGCCCCGCAGGGCCGCGCTCCGCAAGACAGACGCCCGCTCAGCTCTTGCCGAGATGTTTCTTCAGCGCGCCCGCGTTCTTCTTCTTGCGCCCCTTGTAGGGGTTGCGGTCACCCTGCCCGCGCATGGTCAGCCGGATCGGGGTGCCGGGCATGTCGAAGTCCTCGCGCAGCCCGTTGACCAGATAGCGCGCATAGCTTTCCGGCAGCTTGTCGGGATGCGAGCACATCACCACGAAGCCCGGCGGCCGCGTCTTGGCCTGGGTCATGTAGCGCAGCTTGATGCGGCGGCCCTGCGGGGCGGGCGGCGGGTGGCGCTCGATCATGCCCTCGAGCCAGCGGTTCAGCTGGCCGGTGGTCACGCGCCGGTTCCAGACGTCATGCGCCTGCATCACCGCCTTCTGCAACCGGTCGAGCCCCTTGCCCGTGCGGGCCGAGATCGTCACGAGCGGCGCGCCGCGCAGCTGCGGCAGGACCAGCTCGAACTGCTCGCGCAGCCAGCGCAGCTTGTCCTGCTTCTCATCCTCGATATCCCACTTGTTCACCGCCACGACCACGGCGCGGCCCTCGCGCTCGGCCAGGTCGGCGATCTTGAGATCCTGCACCTCGAAGGGGATCGCGGCATCCAGCAGCAGGATCACCACCTCGGCGAATTTCACCGCGCGGATCCCGTCCGAGACCGACAGCTTCTCCAGCTTGCCCTGCACCTTGGCGCGCTTGCGCATGCCGGCCGTGTCGAAGACGCGCACCGGCACGCCCTCCCAGTCCATCTGGACCGAGATCGCGTCGCGGGTGATGCCCGCCTCGGGGCCGGTCAGCAGCCGGTCCTCGCCCAGGATCGCGTTGACCAGCGTCGACTTGCCGGCATTGGGCCGGCCCACCACGGCGATCTGCAGCGGCTTGTCGCGGGTGGGCTGCGGCACGGAGGGCGCGACGGCGCCTTCCTGCTCGGCCTCGGTCAGTGCCACGGAGGTCTCGGGCGCCTCGGCGGCGGCGCGCGCCTCGAACCCCTCCGACAGGGGTAGCAGCGCCGAATAGAGCTCGTTCAGCCCCTCGCCATGCTCGGCCGACAGGCGCAGGGGCTCGCCCAGCCCCAGCTCGTAGGCCTCGTAGACCCCGGCATCGGCGGCCGATCCCTCGGCCTTGTTGGCGGCCAGGATCACGTGGCCGGCGCGCTTGCGCAGGATCTCGGCAAAGACGCGGTCATCGGGCAGGATGCCGGCGCGCGCATCGATCATGAACAGGCAGATATCGGCCTCGTCCACCGCGCGCTCGGTCAGGCGGCGCATGCGGGCGGGCAACGACTCGTCGGTCTCGTTCTCCAGCCCGGCGGTGTCCACGACGGTAAAGCGCAGGTCCCCCAGCCGCGCCTCGCCCTCGCGCAGGTCGCGGGTCACGCCCGGCTGGTCGTCGACCAGCGCCAGGCGGCGGCCCACGAGACGGTTGAACAGGGTCGACTTGCCCACATTGGGGCGGCCGACGATGGCGAGGGAAAAGGACATGTGTTCTGGCTCCGCGGATCAGAGCGGGCCTTTAGCGCATTTCCCGGCCCGGCGAAACCCCGGACCGGGGCGCGCCGGCCTCAGCGATAGGCGTGCAGCACGCCGCGGGTCGAGACGACGTAGAGCGTGCCGCCGGCCACCACGGGCCGGGTCGTGGCACCACCCTCGATCGCGACCGATCCCAGCAGCGACCCGTCCTCGGGCGAGAAGCTGCGGATCTGCCCGTCCGAGCTGGCCACGATCAGCCGGCCGCCGGCCAGCACGGGGCCGAGATTGGCATAGGCGGCGTCGCGGCGGCGATGCGGGCGGCGCGAGGGCTCGTAGCCCGGCAGGTCCACCGCCCAGATCCGCGCGCCGGTGGCGGCATCCAGCCGGATCAGCTGGTTGCGGTCCGAGACGAAATAGACCGAGTCCCCGGTGGGCCAGAGCGGCCCCAGCGCGCCCTCGCGCGCGGTCCATTTCCGCTCGCCGTCATAAGAAGCGAAGGCCACCACGCGGCCCGAATGGTTGCCGACATAGAGCGTGTCGCCCGCGATCAGCGGATCGCCGGTCAGGTCGTCTACCACCGACAGGGCAAAGCCGTTGCGGCGGCCGAGGATGTCCGCGTTCCAGGTCTTCAGCCCGCCCTGCCGGAAGGCGGCCTGCACCGTGGCGGTGCCGAAGGAGAAGAAAACGTGATCCTCGCCGATGGCGGGGGCCGGGCCGCCGGCCACGTTGTTGGTGTCGGCCGCGCCCTCGATCTGCCAGCGCACGCGGCCGGTATCGGCCTCGATCGCCCAGGCGGTGCGGTCGCCCGAGACCACGTAGACCACCCCGTCGCGCACCGAGGGCGCCCCGGTGGCGGTGTTGCCCAGCTTCTGGGTCCAGATCTCGGCGCCGGTGGCCGGATCCAGCGCGGTCAGCGTGCCGAAGCCCGAGGCGGCGTAGAGACGCCCCTCGCCATGGGCCAGCCCGCCGCCCTGCGCCTGCCGCGCCTCGTCGCGCAACGGCACCAGCGACCGGGTCCAGACCGGCTCGCCGTTGCGGGCGGTGGCACGCACCACGTGATCTGCATCCATCGTGTAGATGCGCCCGCCGGCCACCACCGGGTCGGTGTTCAGCCGCTTGCGCTTGCTGTCGCCGGCGCCGATCGGCGCGCTCCAGAGCGGCTGCGGGGCGCCCGACAGGGCGGCGTGATCGACCCGCACGAAGGGCGAGACGGGGCTCTGCGTCCACTCGGCATTGGAGACCTGCGGCGCCAGCGCGGCGGGGCGCGACGTGTTCTGCGTCTCGACCGCATCCTCGCCGCCGCCCCGGGTCTGGAGCACGTCGCGGACGTTCAGCCGTTCACCGGGCAGCACCGGCTGGCGCGTGCTGCATCCCGCCAGCGTGAGCGCCGCGAGCGTTGCCAGGACTGTTGCGTTGCGCAGCATGTGTCTGCCCTCTTTACGTGCCTTGCCGCCGGTCTTGCACGGCGGCGCGTGTCAGCCGTCGGCCGGCTCGCCGCCCAGTGCCACAATCAACTGCCTTGCGCGCCGGCGCAAGCCCGTGGTGGCCTCGGCATCCTCGGCCAGCGCCTGCAGGCGGATCACTGCCGCCTCGGTGTCGCCCGCCTCGATCTCCATCAGCGCCAGCTGTTCCTCGGCCAGAAGCCGCAGCGGCTGGCCCGGGACGGCCAGCGCCTCGAGCCCGGCACGACGCTCGTCCTCGGACAGGATGTCCGCGCCGCGGGTCAGCGCCTTGTAGCTGGCCACCTGCCGGTAGATCCCCGGCACCTCGGTGTCATTGGCCACGGCCTGCAGCCGTTCGACCGCCTCGCCGTCCTCGCCCGCGCTGCCTTCCTCGGCGGCGATCAGCATCTGCAGCACCGCGGCACTGCCCGGCCCCTCGGGCGCGACCGCGCGCAGCGCGTCGATGCGCGCCTCGGCCGTTGGCGCATCCAGCGCGGCAAGGATGGAATCCCCGAAGGCCTGCGCCTGCGCCATCTCCGAGGCCTTGCGGTACTCGCGGAAGGCGGTGCCGCCGACGATCAGCAGCACGACCAGCACGGCGATCCAGCCGTAGCGGCGCATCAGCGCGTAAAGCCGGTCGCGGCGGACCTCTTCGGTCACCTCTTCGATGAAACTGTCGGGATTGCTCACCCTGGCCCCCTGTCGCGCGTCGCTTGTCCGGCCCCTCTTAGCCTGCCCGCCGGGCGGTGCCAAGTGGGCGGGCGGATGCGGTTTTCCTGCCGAAATGTGCGCCACCTGCATCAAATCCGCGAAATCGGGTCGGAAACCGCCCCGATGTGACGCCGCGACACTTGAAGCGTCAAGGGTCGCGCCCTAACAACTGAACCAAATGGTTCAGGCCTTGCGGGACCCCGCAAAACGGCATTGCCGCCGACCCCGGCCGGAATATCCTTTGAACAGGCGCCCCGGCGCTCCACAGACAGATCGGACGCGAGCGCATGCGCATTCTTTCCATCGTGACGGCCCTTCTCGTGGCGTTCACCCTCTACATGCTCGTGATGGAGCGGGACCGGATGCTGGACTTCGCCCGCGCCGTGTCGCCCGCCGCGCTGTTCGGCGATGCCGAGGTCTCGGACGGCGCGATGGCCCCCGAGGCCGCCGAGCGCACCGAGGAGACGGCCCCCCTGCCCGGCGCGGCACAGGCCGCCGTGCCCGATCCCGATGCCGAGGAGACCGGCGCGGTGCGCGTCATGGCGATGCGCTCCGAGGCGCAGGTGGTCGACAGCGCCGTGGTGCTGCGCGGCGAGACGGCGCCCATGCGCGAGGTCGAGGTCCGCGCCGAGACCGACGGCAAGGTGATCTCGGAGCCGCTGCGCAAGGGCGCGCTGGTCGAGGCGGGCGATCTTCTGTGCGAGATCGACCCCGGCACGCGCGAGGTCAGCCTGCAGGAGGCCTTGGCCCGGCTGGCCGAATCCCGCTCGCGCCTGCCCGAGGCCGCCGCCCGGCTGGCCGAGGCCGAGGCGCAGATCCCCGCCGAGGAGGCGCGCATCGCCGAGGCGCAGGCGCAGGTGCCCGCCGCCGAGGCCGCGCTGGCCGAGGCCGAGGCCGGGGTGCCGGCCGCCGAGGCAAGCTATGCCGAGGCGCTGACCCGCATCCCCGAGGCCGAGGCGCGGCTGGCCGAGGCCGAGGCCGGCATCCCCGCCGCGGCCGCCCGCCTGAAGGAGGCCGAGGCGCGCGTCCCCGAGGTCGAGGCCCGCCTGACCGAGGCGCGCGCCAAGGTCCCCGAGGCCGAGGCGCGGCTGAAGGAGGCCGAGGCCCGCCTGCCCGAGGTGCAGTCGCGGCTGCTGGAGGCGCAGGCCAAGGTGCCCGAGGCCGAGGCAAGGCTGGAGGAGGCACGCTCGCGCATACCCGAGGCCGAGGCAAGGCTGGAAGAGGCCGAGGCCCGCGTGCCCGAGGCCGAGGCGCGGCTGGAAGAGGCCCGCGCCCGCGTGCCCGAAGCCGAGGCGCGGCTGGAAGAGGCCCTGTCGCGCATCCCCGAAGCCGAGGCGAGGCTGGAAGAGTCCAGCGCCCGCGTGCCCGAGGCCGAGGCGCGCCTGCTGGAGGCGCGCGCCCAGGTCCCCGCCGCCGAGGCGCGGCTGCGCGAGGCCGAGGCGCAGGTGCCCTCGGCCGAGGCGGGGGTGCTGGAGGCCGAGGCCCGCCTGCCCGAGGCCGAGGCCCGGCTGGCCGAGGCCGAATCGCGGGTCCGCGAGGCCGAGATCAACCTGCGTGCCGCGCGCGAGCTGGCGCGGGACGGCTTTGCCGCGCAGACCCGGCTGGCCGCGGCCGAGGCCGCCTTCGAGACCGCCAAGGCCGGCGTGCAGAGCGCCACGGCGCAGATCCGCGCCGCCGAATCCGGCATCGAGGCCGCGAAGGGCCGGCTGGAAGGTGCCCGCGCCGGGGTCGAGACCGCGCGCGGGCAGGTGCAGTCGGCCACCGCCGCCGTGCGCTCGGCCGAGAGCGAGATCAGCAATGCCCGCGCCGGGGTGACCAGCGCCCAGAGCCAGATCCGCAACGCACAGGCCGGGGTACAGGCGGCGCAGACCCAGATCCGCAATGCCCGCGCCGGGGTGCAGTCGGCGCAGAGCGAGATCAGCAATGCGCTCGCCGGCATCCAGTCGGCGCAAAGCCAGATCCGCAACGCCACGACCGGCATCGCCTCGGCTGAAAGCCAGCTGCAATCGGCCCGCGCCGGGGTGCAGACCGCGCGCACCCAGATCGAGAACGCCGCCGCCGGGCTGCAGGCCGCGCGCAGCCAGGTGCAGACCGCGCAGGCCGGAGTGCGCACCGCCGAGACGCAGATCCAGAACGCGCAGGCGGGCATCGAATCGGCGCGCAGCGAGCAGCAATCGGCGCTGGCCGGCGTGCAATCGGCGCGCAGCCAGATCCAGAACGCCCGCGCCGCGGTGGAAAGCGCCTCGAGCCGGGTCGAGGGCGCGCGCGCCGCGGTGATCTCGGCCCGCAGCCAGCTGGAAAGCGCCCGCGCCGGGGTGCTCTCGGCCGAGGCGCAGATGGAGACCGCGCTGGCCGGCGTCGAATCCGCCCGCTCGGGCGAGGAGAACGCGCGCGCCGCGATCCAGTCCTCGGAGGCCGGGGTGGCCAGCGCCCGCAAGGAGATCGAGCGGCTGCAGATGTTCGCCCCCTTCGGCGGGCTGCTGGAGACCGACACGGCCGAGCTGGGCGCGCTGCTGCAGCCGGGCAGCGCCTGCGCCACGGTCATGCAGCTCGACCCCGTGAAGATCGTGGGCTACGTGCCCGAGCAGGACGTGGCCCGGGTGCAGCTGGGCGCGCGGGCCGGGGCGCGGCTGGTGGGCCGCGAGGTGGTGGGCGAAGTGACCTTCGTGTCGCGCAGCGCCGACCCGGTGACCCGCACCTTCCTGGTCGAGATCACCGTGCCCAATGCCGACCTGTCGATCCGCGACGGGCAGACCGCCGAAATCGCCATCGAGGCCGAGGGTGCCGAGGCGCATCTGCTGGCGCAGTCCACCCTGACACTGAACGACGAGGGCGCATTGGGCGTGCGCACCATCACCAAGGAAGGCACCGCCGCCTTCCGCCCCGTGACGCTGGTGCGCGACACGCGCGAGGGCGTCTGGGTCACCGGTCTGCCCAGCACGGCCGAGATCATCACCGTGGGGCAGGAATACGTCACCGACGGCGTGCCGGTGCAGCCCAGCTTCGAGGAGATCGTGCGATGACCGGGATCATCGACTGGGCCGCCGAACGCGCCCGCATGGTGCTGGCCTTCATCGTGCTCAGCCTCGTGGTGGGCGCCTATGCCTATGTCTCGCTGCCCAAGGAGGGCGAGCCGGATATCGAGATCCCGGCGCTGTTCGTGTCGGTCAATTTCCCCGGCATCTCGGCCGCCGATGCCGAGACGCTGCTGATCAAGCCGATGGAGACCGAGCTGTCCGACCTGGACGGGCTCAAGACCATGACCGGCACCGCGGCCGAGGGCTATGCCGGGCTGGCGCTGGAGTTCGAGTTCGGCTGGGACAAGTCGCAGATCATCGCCGATGTGCGCGACGGGATGAACAATGCCGAGGCCGAGTTTCCCGAGGGCGCCGACAAGTATTCCATCAACGAGATCAACTTTTCGGAATTCCCGATCCTGATCGTGAACCTGTCGGGCCCGGTGCCCGAGCGTACGCTGAACCGCGTCGCCAAGGACCTGCAGGACCGGCTGGAAGGGCTGGATTCGGTGCTGGAAGCCGGCATCGCGGGCAATCGCAACGAGATGCTGGAGGTCGTGATCGACCCGCTGCGGCTGGAAAGCTACAACGTCACGGCCGGCGAGCTGATCAACGTGGTCCAGAACAACAACCAGCTGATCGCGGCCGGCGAGATCGAGACCGAACAGGGCGCCTTTGCCGTCAAGATCCCGTCCAGCTTCGACGATGCCCGCGACGTGTTCGACCTGCCCGTCAAGGTGAATGGCGAGCGCGTGGTCACGCTGGGCGATCTGGCCAGCATCCACCTGACCTTCGAGGACCGCGAGGGCACGGCACGCTTCAACGGCGAGCGCACGGTCGCGCTGCAGGTGGTCAAGCGCAAGGGCTTCAACATCATCGACACGGTCGAGCAGGTGCAGGTGGCGCTGGACGAGGCGCGGGAGACCTGGCCCGAGGAGCTGCGCGCGGTGCTGGACGTGGGCACCTCGAATGACCAGAGCCGGCAGGTCGCCAGCATGGTCAGCCAGCTCGAAGGTTCAGTGCTGACCGCCATCGCGCTGGTGATGATCGTCGTGCTGGCCAGCCTCGGGTTGCGCCCCGCCCTGCTGGTGGGTTTTGCCATCCCGACCTCGTTCCTGCTGTGCTTCATCCTGCTGGGGCTGATGGGGGTGTCGATCTCGAACATCGTGATGTTCGGCCTGATCCTGGCCGTGGGCATGCTGGTCGACGGCGCGATCGTGGTCGTGGAATATGCCGACAAGCGCATCGCCGAGGGCACCGGCCCGATGCATGCCTATGTCGAGGCGGCGCATCGCATGTTCTGGCCGGTCGTGTCATCCACCGCGACGACGCTCTGCGCCTTCCTGCCGATGCTGTTCTGGCCCGGCGTGGCGGGCGAGTTCATGGGCATGTTGCCGGTGACGCTGATCTTCGTGCTGTCGGCCAGCCTTGTCGTGGCGCTGGTCTACCTGCCGGTGATGGGCGGCGTCTCGGGGCGCTTCTCGCGCAATGTGGGCCGCGCCGGCAACGCGCTGCGCGAGGCGCTGCCGTGGGTGCTGCGCGCGGCGCTGGTGCCGGTGGCGCTTCTGGGGCTGTTCATCGGCGCGATGATGGTGCTGAACCCCGACTACCTGTTCCCCGCCGTGGCGCCGGGCTGGGCCGGGCGGCTGCCGGGCGTGGTGGTCTTCATGCTCTTTGCCGTGATCTCGTCGGTGGTGATGGATGCCGCGGCGCTCCGGCGCGCGCCGCGCAAGGTCCGCACGCGTGGCCGGCGCACCCCCTTCGGCTGGGTCATCAAGCTGATCGCCGGCAACCCGATCATGCCGCTGGTCGCGGTGGGCGCGGTGATCTTCTTCGTCATCAACGTCTTCACCTATTTCGGCGAGAACAACAACGGCGTCGAGTTCTTCGTCGAGAGCGAGCCGGAACAGGCCATCGTCTACATCCGCGCCCGCGGCAACCTGAGCCTGGCCGAGAAGGATGCGCTGGTCGAGCGGGCCGAGGAGCTGGTGCTGGGCTTTCCCGGCATCCTCAACGCCTTCGCCTTTGCCGGCGAGGGCGGGCTGAACAACAATACCGGCGGCGCGCAGGCGCCCAAGGACACGATCGGACAGGTCCAGCTGGAGACGATTCCCTGGGAGGACCGCCCCGCCTATGCGCGCGAAACAGACGTGCCGCTGGAGGAACTGGACGGCGATTACATCATCGACACGCTGACCGCCCGGCTGGAGCAGATCCCCGGTACCGAGGTCGAGATCCTGGCCCAGGCGCGCGGGCCTTCCAGCGGCAAGCCCGTGCATCTGCGCCTGAAGGGCGATGACTGGGACCAGCTGCTGGCCGCCACGGCGGTGGCGCGGCAGCAATACGAGGCCACCCCCGGGCTGACCCTGATCGAGGACACGCGCCCCCTGCCCGGCATCGACTGGCAGATCGACGTGGATGTCGAGGAGGCCGGGCGCTACGGCGCGGACGTGGCGGTGATCGGCGCAATGGTCCAGCTTGTCACCCGTGGCATCCTGCTGGACACGATGCGGGTCGACAGCTCGGACGAGGAGATCGACATCCGCGTGCGCCTGCCCGAGGACGACCGCGTGCTGTCCACGCTGGACAGCCTGAAACTGCGCACCGAGGGCGGTCTGGTGCCCATGTCGAACTTCATCACCCGCACCCCAGTGCCGCAGCTGGCCCAGATCGAGCGGATCGACCAGAAGCGCTATTTCGACGTCAAGGCGGATGTGGGCACCAACCTGTTCAAGCTGCGCGATGCCACCGGCGCCGAGGTCGGCACCGTGCGGCGGCTGGAAGATGGCGTGCCGCCGCAGGGCGGCCAGCGCTTCACCGGCAAGGACGGGGCGGAGTTCGAGGTGGTGCAGTTGGCCGATGCGGTCGACAGCACGTTGCTGGGCGAGGCCCATGCCGATGGCCGGCTGGTCACCATACCGATCACCGCGAATGAACGCATCGCCCATCTGACCGAGTGGCTGGAGACCCAGCCCCTGCCGGCGGGGATCGAATGGGAATGGACCGGCGATCAGGAGGACCAGGCCGAGAGCCAGGCCTTCCTGTCCTCGGCCTTCGGCGCGGCGCTGGGGCTGATGTTCATCATCCTGCTGGCGCAGTTCAACTCGTTCTACAACGCCGCGCTGGTGCTGCTGGCGGTGGTGCTGTCCACCACCGGGGTTCTGATCGGGATGCTGGTCATGGACCAGTATTTCAGCATCATCATGACCGGCACGGGGATCGTCGCGCTGGCGGGGATCGTGGTGAACAACAATATCGTGCTGATCGACACCTACCAGGATTACGCACGCTACATGCCGCGGATCGAGGCCATCGTGCGCACCGCCGAGGACCGCATCCGCCCGGTGCTGCTGACCACGATCACCACCATGGCCGGGCTTGCGCCGATGATGTTCGGGCTCAGCCTCGATTTCTTCGGCGGCGGCTACTCGGTCGACAGCCCCACGGCACTGTGGTGGAAGAACCTTGCCACGGCGGTGGTGTTCGGGCTGGGCATCGCGACGGTGCTGACGTTGGTCTTCACGCCCTCGATGCTGGCGATCCGGGTCTGGTTCACCACCTACGTGCTGTGGATCGCGCGGCTGTTGGCCAAGATGTCGCTGGGCCGCGGCAGCCGGGTTGCCCGCGACTGGGCGCTGACCCGCGCGGCACGGCAACTCAAGGCGCCCGAGATCATCTGGGAAGACGACGACACCGATCCGCAGATGGTGCTGCCGCTGAAAGCGGCCGAGTGATGATGCAACGTCAGGGCGTTTAGGCGCTCTGCCCGGCCGGTTTGCGTTCGCGCCGGCAGCGCTCGGAACAGTAGCGCACCTCGTCCCAGACCTTGGCCCATTTCTTGCGCCAGGTGAACGGGCGCCCGCAGGTGGCGCAGGTCTTGACCGGCAGGTCGGCCTTGCGGCGGGTCTTGGGCATCATCCACCTGTCGCATGCAAAACGGGCGGACATGATCCTGCCCGCCCTTGCGTCTCACCTGGTGTGCTTTGGCTCAGTCGGCCGGCTCGGTGCCGACCCCCGGCTCGACCTGCACCTCGGCACCCTCGGGGCCGTCGGTGGTCAGGAAAGTCCAGCCGATCCAGCCCAGGAACAGGACCGCCACGAAGGCCAGCGAGAGCTTGATTCCGGCCAGCGCCGGGCGGTGGCGGGCTTCTTGGGTCGGTGTGTCAGTGTCGGGAGCCGACATGCAATTTCCTTTCGCAATTGTTCCGGTACCGCCATTGCGGCACTACGTTTGACTGAATAACACTTTAGGGCGCCCCCGGGTTCCATCAACACATGCGAGGTTCCAGATGAAAGACGCCGCCCCACAGGCAGCCGCGGAAACGGTCTACCTGAAGGATTACACGCCCTTCGGCTGGCAGATCGCGGACGTGCATCTGACCTTCCGCCTGTCGCCCACGGCCACGCGGGTGCTGGCGCGCATCCATTTCGCGCCCAATCCCGGCGCGCCGAAACAGGATTTCTTCCTGCATGGCGAAGAGCTGCGCCTGATCCGCGCCGCGATCGACGGCACCGAGGTCACGCCCGAGATCACCGACAAGGGGCTGACCTGCGCCGTGCCCGACGGCCCCTTCCTGTGGGAAGCCGAGGTCGAGATCGCGCCCGAGGCCAATACCGCGCTGGAGGGGCTCTACATGTCGAACGGCATGTATTGCACGCAATGCGAGGCCGAGGGCTTCCGCAAGATCACCTATTACCCCGACCGGCCCGACGTGATGGCGATCTTCACCGTGCGGATCGAGAGCGACCTGCCGGTGCTGCTGTCCAATGGCAACCCGGGCGACCGCGGCGCGGGCTTTGCCGAGTGGCACGACCCTTGGCGAAAGCCCGCCTACCTGTTCGCGCTGGTGGCCGGCGATCTCGTGGCGCATCCCGACCGGTTCCGCACCCGCTCCGGCAAGGACGTGGACCTGAACATCTGGGTCCGGCCGGGCGACGAGGGCAAATGCGCCTTCGGCATGGAGGCGCTGAAGAAATCCATGCGCTGGGACGAAGAGGAATACGGCCGCGAATACGATCTGGACGTGTTCAACATCGTTGCGGTCGATGATTTCAACATGGGCGCGATGGAGAACAAGGGGCTGAACATCTTCAACTCCTCCTGCGTGCTGGCCAGTCCCGAGACCTCGACCGACGGCAATTTCGAACGGATCGAGGCGATCATCGCGCATGAGTATTTCCACAACTGGACCGGCAACCGGATCACCTGCCGCGACTGGTTCCAGCTCTGCCTGAAAGAGGGCCTGACGGTGTTCCGCGACCAGCAATTCACCGCCGACATGCGCTCGGCCCCGGTGAAGCGGATCGACGACGTCATCATGCTGCGCGCCCGCCAGTTCCCCGAGGACCAGGGCCCGCTGGCCCACCCGGTGCGGCCCGAGAGCTTTCAGGAAATCAACAATTTCTACACCGCGACGGTCTACGAGAAAGGCGCCGAGGTGATCGGCATGCTGCGCACCCTGGTCGGGGCCGAGGCCTATGCCAAGGCGCTGGACCTCTATTTCGACCGCCATGACGGCGATGCTGCCACGATCGAGGACTGGCTGCGCGTCTTCGAAGAGGCGACCGGCCGCGACCTGTCGCAGTTCAAGCGGTGGTACAGCCAGGCCGGCACCCCGCGCGTGCAGGTGGACGAGGACTGGACAGATGGCACCTACAGCCTGACCGTGCGCCAGCACACGCCGCCCACCCCCGGCCAGCCCGACAAGGCGCCGCAGGTGATCCCGCTGGCCGTGGGGCTTCTGGGCCCCAATGGCGACGAGGTCGTGCCGACCCGCGTGCTGGAGGTGACCGAGGCCGAGCAGCGCTTCGAGTTCACCGGGCTGGGCGCGCGGCCCGTGCCCTCGCTCAACCGCGGCTTCTCGGCGCCGATCGTGCTGGAGCGTGAGACCAGCCGCGCCGAGCGCGCCTTCCTGCTGGCCCATGACACCGATCCGTTCAACCGCTGGGATGCCTCGCGCGAACTGGCCCGCGACAGCCTGTTCGAGATGATCACGAAGGACGCCGCGCCCGATGGCGACTGGCTGGACGGGTTGCAGCGGCTGGTCGCGGACACCACGCTGGACCCGGCCTATCGCGCGCTGATGCTGTCGGGCCCCTCGCAATCCGAGCTGGCCCAGATGCTGCACACGCGCGGCGTGACCCCCGACCCCGACGCGATCTGGTCCGCGGCCGAGCGGCTGGCCCAGGCCACGGCCGAGCGCTTTGCCGACATGCTGCCCGCGCTGGCCCGCGAGGCGTCGGTGAGCGCCGCCTACGCGCCCGATGCGGAGCAATCGGGCAAGCGCGCGCTGGGATCGGCGGTGCTGTCGATGCAGACCCGGCTGGATGGCGGCTACGCGGCCGAGGCGCAATTCGCCGCGGCCGACAACATGACCCAGCAGCTCTCGGCGTTGACCCAGCTGATCCGGGCCGACCGGGCCAAGGCGGCGCTGGCAGCCTTCTATGAGCAATGGCAGGGCGACCGGCTGGTGATGGACAAGTGGTTCGGCTTGCAGGTGGGCGCCGCCGCGCCTGCGCGCGCCGCCGACATCGCCGCCGAGCTGACCGGGCATGACCTGTTCGACTGGAAGAACCCCAACCGGTTCCGCGCAGTGCTGGGCGGGCTGGCGATGAACCATGCCGGGTTTCACCGGGCCGACGGCGCGGGCTATCGCCTTCTGGCCGACTGGCTGATCCGGCTGGACGATCTCAACCCGCAGACCGCGGCGCGCATGTGTTCGGCCTTCCAGACCTGGACGCGCTACGATGCCGACCGGCAGGACCTGATGCGGGCCGAGCTGCAGCGCATCGCCGACAAGCCGAACCTGTCGCGCGACATGGGCGAGATGGTGGGCCGGATCCTGTCATGAGCGGCCTGCTGGTCGTCACCGGGGCCAGCGCCGGGATCGGCGCGGCCACCGCCCAGCTGGCGGCCATGTCCGGTTGGGGCCGGGTCGTGGTGCATTACGGACGCGATGCCGAGGGCGCGCACGAGACCGCCGCCGCGGTCGAGGCGATGGGCGCCGAGGCGCATGTGCTGCAAACCGATATCGGCGCGCCGAAACAGGTGGAGAAGCTCTTTGCCCGCGTCGCCGCGCTCAAGCCCGGGCGGCTGGGGCTGGTCAACAATGCCGGGATCGTGGCCCCGCCCGCCGGGATCGCCGAGTTGACGCCCGACAGGGTGGCGCGGCTGTTCCGCGTCAACGTGCTGGGCGCGGTCGAGGTGGCCCGGCAGGCGGTGGCACTGATGCGCAGCTGGGATCGGGGCGGCGGCATCGTCAATGTCTCGTCCGCCGCGGCGCGGCTGGGCAGCGCCAACCAGTATATCGACTATGCCGCCTGCAAGGGGGCGATCGACAGCTTCACCCTGGGTCTCGCCGACGAGCTGGCGCCCGAGGGGATCCGCGTCAACGCCATCCGCCCCGGGCTGATCGAGACCGGGATCCACGCCAAGGGCGGGCAGCCCGACCGGCTGGAACAGATCGGCCACACCCCGCCGCTGGGACGCCCGGGCCGGGCCGAGGAATGCGCCGAGGCGATCCTCTGGCTCCTCTCCGAGCGCGCCTCTTACGTGACGCGCACGATCCTCGATGTCGCGGGCGGGCGGTGAGCCCGCTGCAGCACGAGGCGACGGGCCGCACATGGACGCCCGCGCTGGTGCTGGCAGTGCTCTGGTCGGGGCTGCTGGCGCTCTGGCTGCTGCTGGAGGCCGCGCCCTGGATCGTCGGGCTGCTGGCGTTGGTCACCCTGCCCGCGGCCTCGGATTTCGCCACCGCGCGCCGCGCCTGGCTACGGCTGGACGCCGAGCGGCTAAGCTGGGGCTCGGGGCGCACGCAGGGCGAGGTCGCGCTGGCGCAGCTGGATCACGTGCGCTTCGAGACGCGGCTGGACCTGTCGGTGCGGGTGCGGCTGGTCCTGCCCGGCGGACGCCGCATCACCCTGCCGCAGGACGCGCTGCCCCCGCCGAAAGAGCTGACCGCGGCGCTGGAGGCGCGCGGCATCCGCTGTGAACGGCATCATTTCAGCTTGCTCTGAGCCCGCGCGCCCATGTCGCGGGACATGTTTTTTCATTTTCCCGGAACCGTCTTGCGCGTCGCGCGTTGGCTTGGGATTACCCGGGCAACCAACGGTCCTGCGCGGTCGACCGCCGAAACATGGCGGGGTTGACGTGCGCTCACGCCGCTCGTGATATAAGATGTGATGGGTGGCGGCGGGTCTGTCACGCGAATGACAACAAACTGTGATCTGGGCTGACCAATGAAAGACCGCATCGACCCCTTGATCGAAGAGCGCGCGCCCTGGCTGTTTTCCAACCGCCCCGGGGTCGGCGCCGCCCGTTCGCTGCTCAACGCCGTGCTGGGCTACGAGAAGACGCTTGCCATCGGGGCCACGGTCAAGGACATGCCGGCCGACCAGGTCATGCAGGTGATGGGCGAGCTTCTGGCCCGCGATGTCGAGGTCTCGGGCCTCAGCCACCTGCCCCATCACGGCCCGGCGCTGGTCGTGGCCAATCACCCGACCGGGATCGCCGACGGGATCATCCTGCACCACGTGCTGCGCGCGGTCCGGCCCGATGCCTATTATTTCGCCAATCACGACATCCTGCGCGTGCTGCCGCAATTCGAGAGCATGATCGCCCCGGTGGAATGGCGGCTGGAGAAGCGCAGCCATGCCAAGACGCGCGAGACCATGGCCTATACCCGCCGCGCCGTGGAAGAGGGTCGGCTGGGCGTGATCTTCCCCGCCGGTCGCCTGGCCAAGCGGCGCGGCTTGTCGCTGCATGAACGGCCCTGGATGGCCTCGGCGGCGATGATCGCGCGCAAGTTCGACCTGCCGGTGATTCCGGTCAATATCCGCGCGCGCAACTCGGCCGTGTTCTACCTGTTCGACCTGCTGCACCCGACGCTGCGCGACATCACCCTGTTCCACGAGACGCTGAACAAGGCGCGCCAGCCCTATCGCGTCACGCTGGGCGAGGCGATCTCGCCCAAGGCGCTGCCCGCCAAGTCCGAGGACGGGATCGAGATGCTGCGCAAGGCGACGCTGGCTCTGGGCGGGCCCAAATCGCCGGCCGTGTCTCTGGTGGATGCCACGCGGCGGCCAAGCTGGCTCAAGGCCTGACGGCCACCCTTTTCCCGCAGATGACGAAGTGAAACGCCCCGCAGCGCGGGGCGTCAAACGCGTGTCATTCCGAGGATTTCGTCGCCACGATCGGGGCCCAGCGGGTCGGCCGGGCGCGCGGACGGACCGGCGTGGGATCGGCCTCGGCCCAGAGGCCGGGCTGGCGGTCCATCAGGTCGTCGGGCCGCGCCTTGGGCCGCAGCGAGCGGGCCAGCCCGGTGCAGTAGGGCTGGTTGCGCACCCAGGAGCGGATATCCTCGCGCTTGCGGCTGGAATGGAACGGGCCCCAATCGGCGGCCACGCCGCGCATGCCGCGGCTGATCACCATGTCGCGCGGCACGGTCACCGCCATGATGCGCAGCGCGCAGGAGAGATTGTCGACCGGGTCCTTCAGCGCCGCGCCGCTGCGCGCCTTGCAGCCATAGCCCCGCGCCGTGGCCGGCAGGATCTGGGTCAGCCCGTACCACAGCCCGCCGCCGCCCACCGCGTGCGGGCGATGGGTGCTTTCATGCCAGGCCAGGGACGAGATCAGCCCCACCCAGAACGCCTCGCGCTGCTTGCGCGAAGCTTGTTCGTAGGCTGGGCAATAGGCGCGGATGTCCTCGGGCACGATCTCGGGCAGCACGCTGGCATGGCTGCGCAGGCTTGAAAGGATGGCGAGCGTCCAGCGGGCCTTGCCGTGGGAATTCTCCCATCGGGCTTCGGGAATCGAGATGTCCCGCGCGACGGGACGCAGGGATTTCGCTACCGCGAGCTCGGACACGACCGGCTCGGCCCCCACCGGATCGACCGGATTGGGTGCCGGGTTGGCAAGCGTCTGACTGGCGATGAGCGTGAAAATGGCAGCTACACGCAACATGCGGCGGAACGTGCCCCAGCGGCCACGGGTTTTCAATATGTCGCCGGACGGGTTGCGCTTTCCGCTCGGCGGATCCTTGCCACCCTCTTGCCTCAAATCACCCGGAATCGGGCGCAGGTGCCTAGGATACGGCGATTTTTTCCGCCCGGGCATTTCCCGGATCATGCCGCTTTTTGGACACGGTTCGCGG
The DNA here is from genome assembly GCF_001482405.1 of Pseudoponticoccus marisrubri. Lineage (GTDB taxonomy): Bacteria > Pseudomonadota > Alphaproteobacteria > Rhodobacterales > Rhodobacteraceae > Pseudoponticoccus > Pseudoponticoccus marisrubri. The sequence continues at coordinate 163,044 of NZ_LPXO01000003.1, read as the reverse complement.
GCAGAAAGGGCGCATTCACTCATTGTAGATGCTGCCCCTGCTCATGACCTCATTGTCCGACCGATTCGCGCCACCCTCCTCCGATGCGGATACACCGCCTCGGCCCGTGCGCCCGTTGCGCCCGCGGGTCGACATCCCCGTCTGCGATCCTGCCCCCGACGTGGCGCGGCGTACCGCGCTGGCCGAGCGCGGGCGTTTCCTGGGCCGACAAGAGGCGTGGGAGGAGATGGCGCAGATGATCCTCGAGGCCGAGGCGGAGCGCCGCCTGACCCCGGGCCTGACCCCCGTCGCCAGCCTGCTGGCGCTTGGCGCGCGCTCGGACGTGATGCACGCCGTCGAGGGCGCCGTGGCGCGCAACGACACCGCCGTGGTGCACACCATGCTGGGCGCGCTTGAGGCCAATCTGGAAGAGCGGCCCGACTGCCCGGCCACCGGCTACGTGGTGGCGGCCACCCATGTGGACGTGGCGCAGGCCTGGCGCGGGGCGGCCGATCTGCACCGGCTGGCCCCGGTGCGCCGCGACGCGCATGACCGGCACATGAGGGCCGCCGCGCAGCTGGTCGACCGGTTCGATCCGTTCGAATGCCACAGCCCGCTCTGGGCGATGATCCGCTGCGCCGTGCTGGACGTCGACCCGGCCCCCGCACAGCGCGTCTGCGACGATTACGAGGATCTGCTCGAACTCGACCCGGGCTGCCCAGACCACCTCGTCTCGATGGGCCGGGACCTGCTGCCGCGCCGCTTCGGCACGTGGGAGGTGCTGGACCGCGAGGCGCGCCGCGCCGTGGTGCTGACCCGCGACATCTGGAACATGGGCGGCTACGCTTGGGTCTATATCGGCGCGCTGGAGGCCGATCCCGGTGCCTTCCGCCGGCTGGATGCCGAGCTGTTCGTCGAGGGGCTGCACGACATCCTGGCCCGCGCGCCGGGCCAGCACATGGCCAACCGCATGGCCGCCTTCTGCGGGCTGACGCTGGCCGGCCCCGCGCAGCGCGGCAGCACGCATGAGCGACTGCATCACTGCTTTGCCTGGATCGCGCAGGATCACCTGCGCGAGCTGCACCCGGTGGTCTGGGCCACCGCCCCCGCGCGCCACTGCGTCGACCCCGGCGGCATCGCCGAGGATGACCTCGTGCGGCGCGGCCGGGCGCGGGCGATCTCGTCGCTGGCGGCCTATTACGCACCGGCGCTGGACGTGGGTCGGCGGCTGGTCTTCACGCCCGAGGGAATCGAGATGCCGCGCATCACCTGAGCCCGGCCGTGCCCTTGCCCCTGCCGGGCGGCTGGCGTAGACCCGGGCGCAACGTCTGACCCCGAGGAGCGGCCATGCTGGATCTGAGTTACGAGCCCCCCAAGCCCAAGGTGATCGCGGGCGCCAAGCACGATTGGGAACTGGTGATCGGGATGGAGGTACACGCCCAGGTCGCCAGCCAGGCCAAGCTGTTCTCGGGCGCCTCGACGCGCTTCGGGGCCGAGCCCAACTCCAACGTTTCTTTCGTGGACGCGGCCATGCCCGGCATGCTGCCGGTGATCAACGAGTTCTGCATCGAACAGGCGGTGCGCACCGGGCTGGGGCTCAAGGCGCAGATCAACCTGGTCAGCGCCTTCGACCGCAAGAACTATTTCTACCCCGACCTGCCGCAGGGCTACCAGATCAGCCAGCTTTACCACCCGCTGGTCGGCGAGGGCGAGATCCTCGTCGACATGGAGCCGGGCATCGCGCGGCTGGTGCGGATCGAGCGCATCCATGTCGAACAAGATGCCGGCAAGTCGATCCATGACATGGACCCGGCCATGTCCTTCGTCGATCTCAACCGCACCGGCGTGGCGCTGATGGAGATCGTCTCGCGCCCTGACATCCGCGGCCCCGAAGAGGCCGCCGCCTATGTCACCAAGCTGCGCCAGATCCTGCGCTACCTCTGCACCTGCGACGGCAACATGCAGAACGGCAACCTGCGGGCGGATGTGAACGTCTCGGTCTGCCGGCCCGGCCAGTACGAGAAATACCAGGAGACGCAGGATTTCAGCCATCTGGGCACGCGCTGCGAGATCAAGAACATGAACTCCATGCGCTTCATCCAGGCCGCGATCGACTACGAGGCGCGGCGCCAGATCGCCCTGCTCGAGGGCGGTGGATCGGTGGTGCAGGAAACCCGGCTCTACGACCCCGACAAGGGCGAGACGCGGTCGATGCGCTCCAAGGAAGAGGCGCATGACTACCGCTACTTCCCCTGCCCCGACCTGCTGCCGCTCGAGATCGAGCAGGGTTGGGTGGACGATATCGCCGCCAGCCTGCCCGAGCTGCCGGACGAGAAGAAGGCCCGTTTCGTGACCGAGTTCGGCCTGTCGGAATACGATGCCAACGTGCTGACCGCCGAGACGGTCAACGCCGCCTATTTCGAATCCGTGGTACGCGAGGCCGGCGACGGCAAGCTGGCCGCGAACTGGGTCATCAACGAGCTGTTCGGCCGGCTCAAGAAGGAAGATCACGGCATCGACGAAAGCCCGGTGACGCCCGCGCAGCTGGCCGGCATCATCCGGCTGATCAAGTCCGACGCCATCTCGGGCAAGATCGCCAAGGACCTGTTCGAGATCGTCTATACCGAGGGCGGCGACCCCGAGGTGATCGTCGAAGAGCGCGGCATGAAGCAGGTCACCGATACCGGCGCCATCGAGACCGCGGTGGACGAGATCATCGCCGCCAACCCCGCGCAGGTCGAGAAGGCCAAGCAGAACCCCAAGCTGGCCGGCTGGTTCGTGGGCCAGGTCATGAAGGCCACCGGCGGCAAGGCCAACCCCAAGGCGGTGAACCAGATCGTCTCGGCCAAGCTGGGCCTGTAACGCCATATCGACACAATGGACGAACAACGGGCCCGCGCACCGCGCCGGGCCCGTTTTGTTTTTCAGGTCATGCCGGACAGTTGCACATCTTGTGCGCCGTTAGAGCCGAACGCAGCACGTAGTTGGCTATCGTGCAGGTCGGCGGTCAACGTCACGCCCTGCAGTCACCGGACCCAGAACAAGGGGCCGGCCCACATCATGCGGGCCGGCCCCTTGCGATAGGTCAGTCAGGACGGATCAGCCCTGTTCGCTGTCAGCGCGCACGAAGGTCAGGATCGGCCACTTGTCTTGCCGGATCGTCGTACGCGTGATCCATCCGCGCATGTCACCGATCACCGCTTCGCACCACATGCCGTCCGACGTCACAAGGCACTCATCCACCGCAATCGCGGTATCCTTGGGTGCCACGCCGAGAACCGGCGCATCCGCGCGGGGCTGGTTGCGTATGTTAAGGTTGACCAAGGTTCGAATGAGCAGAGTGCCGCTCTGCGCGTCGCGCGGCGCCCTGAGTTCTTCCGGGCTGGCGCATTCATCGGTGAAGCCGCGATAGATGCAACGGTAGGTCGAGATCGCCTCGCGGATCTGGCGGCTGTTTTCGTCACCCGCCGCGCGTTCGAGCACAAGTGACCGATCGCTATCGGCAACGTCCCCGGAGATGCGGAACTGGTTCCCGCCAAGCGCGGCAACCGGAGTGGCTTCGGCACCGCCGGACAGCCGAATCTGACCGCCGACAATGCTCCAACCCGAAATAGTGTTCAGCGGTGCACTGCAGTTCTCGACATTCGCCTGGTAGATCTCGGGCGTATTCGAGACCCGATCCGTGAGTTCCATGGCACATGTGCCGGCATCGGCATAGTCCGGTTCGAAACTGTACCACTGTCCGGAGAATGCGGCGATGATCTGCTCGCGATCCTGCGCGGACGCGCCGCCGGTCATGAAGGTCGAGACAGCCAAAACGGCGCCCAGCAGACGGTGTGAAGTCATGCAGTCCTCTTCGTGTTCAGTCCTGGCCGCCGGGCTGGAGATCGATGTCCAGCGTCGCGCGGCCCAATTCACGGCCATTTTCCAGCAGCGTCAGCTCGGCCACAAGGACGGCCTGCGGTCCGAGGTTCAGATCGACCCTGCCAAAGAAAGCCTCTCCCTCCTCCGGCAGCACGACTGTACGGCTCTGGGTCGTTGCCATTGAGTTGCCATTGCTCTTGCGGGAGATTGAAAGTCGGCCCTCGACCTCACGTCCGGGTTCGCCGGCTACGCCGGCACGAATCGACAGGCCGGTATCGGAGGGGGTCATGAAGATCAGCGGAACCGGCGTCAAAGGATCTGCAGTCACGGGAGACGCCGGGGTCAGGAGGGACAGGCAGGCGCCCAGGACGGCGCCTGCGCGCCGCCGCATCACCGTGTTGGCCCTGTTTGGGTTATCGATACCGTACCGGCATTCGAGAAAACGACAGGTCCGCTGTTCACCGGCTGAAAATCGCTGCCGACAATTTCGTAGGTGACGTTCGTGTTCGTGCCGTCGACCGCAAGGTTCATCACGTTGCGATTGCCGGTCTGGATTAGCGTTCCGGTATTGGACACACCATCCACGGAGAGCGTACCTTCATTCCCGATCCCGTCCTGAAGCAACGTGCCGCTGTTGTTGAGACCGGTCACGAAAACTGATCCCTGATTCCCCTCACCCAACTGCTCGAGCGACGCCACGAGGTTCGTGCCATCCAGGCCGATCGTCGCGGAATTCCCGAATGCCGGGTTGTTCGGCGCACCCTGCGCGAAAAGAACCGAGACGTTTTCACCCTCGGCCGTGATCTCGGCCGAATTGTCGTCTCCCACTTGGATGGCGGGCGCCGTACCCAGTTCATCCCCGGCCAGCAACGCATTGCTCGCACCCGACTGATCGATCGTCAGAACATTGCCTTGGCTTTCGGCCGCTCGGTTGTCCTGAAGAAGATAGACGGTATTGTCCTGCGCCATTGCCGCGGAAGCGAAGCCGCATGCAGCGACTACAGGAATAGAAAACAGAAATTTTGACATAAGATCACCTCATGCGGAAATTACCACGAGGATTGCCGAATCGACAAGCTGTTTCGTTGTCCGGTCTGGCTGAAAGATGCAGTATTCCCGGTACCGGCCTGGATCACCGCGGCGTTGTTCAACCTCCCTTGGATAGTCGCAGTTAGACGGTTGGACTGGCCGGATTGATGCGCAGCGAAAAGGTTGTCCTGTCCTCCAATTCGCACTTGCGCTGTCTGGGATAGACCGGACTGTATCAATGTGCCCGGAAGGAGGCGTTCAGCCTGCAACATCGGTTGGAAATCGCGATGCCATGCGCCTGTGAGCCCGCGCCCGTTATTCGTCCCAGAGATCTCGATATCGGCCTGATGGCCGGACTGTTCCGTCTGGACGATTTCGATCTGGTTGTTCTCTCCCGTCACAACCAGCCGCAACGTGTTGTCAAGCTCGGGGCCTTGGGGCGGTTGGGCATGCACCTGCGTGGCGAATGCCAATACCCCGATCATTCCAAGGAAGTACTTGCTCATCTCCTGCCTCCATCTTCGTGGACTGCGCATTTACTACGTCAGGTTGCACGAAGATTGGAGCAGGAATTCGCAGAGATTGTGTTAAGATGACGGCACGTCAGCGTGCCTCAGCCGACCACTTCATCGGAATCGGGGTTGTCAGGTGGAGCAGTCGGCCGCGGCACGTCAGCGTGCCTCAGCCGACCACTTCATCGGAATCGGGGTTGTCAGGTGGAGCAGTCGGCCGCTGTGCGGGCGCGGTTCTGACGGGCGCCGAGGTCGACGGGGTCCGAACCGGCGCCACGCGACGCTCGCTCACCCGGCGAACGGTGGCAGGACGCGCGACCGGCCGGTGCGGCACCGTGGCTGGGATGGCCGTGTTGCGCGTGTTGGGCGCCTTGGGACGCAGCGCACGATGCGGCACGTCTCCGTCGAATTTTTGCGCCGTGTAACTGGCCATGTAATGCTGGCCGGCCGCATGATCCTTGAACTTCCACAGGCCGGCCATCGCACCCTCGGCAACCAGTGCCATGACCGCCTTCTCGACCGCCTGTTCCACCGCGATCTGCTTCGGCTCGTTCATCGCATAGCCGGCTTCTGCCTCGACCAGTTCATCGAGCGCGATATACGTAAAGACATTGCCTTGGGTCGCATAGGACGCGATGGGCTTGCGCACCACGACGCTTGCGAGAACCTCGCTCGTCGTGGCCGAAACGGCGCGCAGGCTGACCGTCACGGTGTCCAGCTTCCAACGGCGATGACCACCGATCCCGAGGTACCGTGCCCCGAGACCACCGGTCATGGTGTTCGTGTCGTAGCCGGTGATCTCGCCCTCGATCAGGATGCCCGAATGATCGAGCGGTCCCAGAACCTTGGGATCGATCTGGCTTTCATTGCGGTAGATGCGCCGCATTTCGGTCACGATCTGCCGCTCGCGCAGGATGTTGTCCAGGTTCGAACGATCCAGCACCGAGAACCAGCGGCGTTCGCCCGCGTCCTGCAGGGCCTTGATCAGGACGGCGGCACCGGCTTGGGTGACGGCCCGCGACAGGTTCTGACCGGTATCGTCTTCCTTGTACTGGCCTGTCAGGTCCGGCAAGCCGTAGACGGCCACGGTCACCCGCTCATGCGGCAGCGGAATGCTGCGCAGGGCGCGGTTCTGCGCAGTCATCATGCCCACGCTCGCCGCATACTTGCTCTCATAGGCGTCCCGCAGCGAGGTGTCGCACCCGGCCAGCGCCATGGTCGCCATCAGCGCCAGGCCCATCGTCTTCGTTCTGGCTTTCACGCTCGATACCCTCCAAATCCCGCTTGCCCTGCGGGTCACCAAGCTGTCTCAGTTCACAATAAGCTGCGGGACGACGATCTCGGTGACCGTGCCGTCCAGCGAATCTGCAATCGTCAGCCTGATTTCGCCGATCGACCGCGTGAATTCAACGGTTGTCGTGCCGAACACCACCGTGCCGCTGTCCTGCGGATTGTCGCCGAAGATTGCATCCGTCACCTGCCCCGCCAGAGCCGACAGAAGCCGCCCTTCAAGCTGGCGCACGAAGAGATCGACATTGTCCGTGCCCGTTGCACCCCCGGTGCTGCGTCCGAATCCACCGCTGTCATCATCGGCATCGCGGGCTGTCGCCTCGCGCTGCGCATTGGCAATGCTCAGCAGGTGGTTCGAATTCAACGGATTGCCCCCGAAGGACGGGTTCACGGGCGTGTACACCAGGTCCTGCGCGCCAGCGGTCGTGGCCCAGGCGACCAGAACGACAAGCGGGGTTCGGAAAAAAGACATACGGTCCTCGTTTCGCACTCATGAATGGACGGGCGCACCCGCTTTGACGACATCCCTTACGCGACGCGACAGGTGTTGGGCAACCCGGAGCGCGCAGGGGGGACCGGTTTCGCAAGAACCAGTTGCGCCAAAGCCACCGCGATTCCCCCGAAATGGGTAAAAACAACCTTAACGGGACGTTCCCAAGGATATTCCCTCAAGACTGTTGCCATTGCGGGATCAACACATCGGATTTCGACGTTAATTGTCCGTTAATTTTGTTAGATTCGAGACGACATTCCGTTTTTCCTTGATCCCTCTGCCACGGTCTCGCCATATTGTTCTCGGTCGCGGTTTTTCGCCGACCTGCTGCATGTCGAAGGGGGAGTTTCGGCACGAGTAAAAGAACGTTGCACCGGCCTTTTGGGCCGGGCGGAGAAGATTTGTCATCTGTTTGGACTAAATGGTGCGCAAGTGAAAAATTCGGCTGAAATTTTCATGGTTATGGTGTGTCGTGAGGCCCGCCAATGCGACCGAGGCGGCCTTGTCTCAACGCGCCGCCAGTCTCTTGATGAGGCGATCTTCGAACCTGGTGAAAACCGCAGACAATACGGCTTTCGATCCGGGAAAAAAAAACAGTCTAATCAACTCAAAGATGATTCTGCATTGCCGCATGCGTGCATTTCGGCAGTCAGGCACATCCAATTCAATAAAAACCGCCGGTTAACCAAGAAATGGAGCAGCGGGATGGCTGCATCCCATGCTGCGGCGGCAAACGAGGATAGCCGGGGGATCAACCCTGGCAGAGCAGTTTCGAACCACGGGTTTCACAACGTCGCGTCCGCGACGGACCAACGTCTTTAAGCGAGAGGAAAGACTCATGAAGAGAACCAATTACATCGCAGTGTCGGCAATCGCTCTGATCGCCGCCGGCGGCGCGGCCTGGGCCGATGACAACGACGCCTACCTGGACCAGCTCGGTGACAACAACACCGCCCTGATCACGCAAAGCGGCGACAGGAACGATGCAGGGAGCAGTGCTGCCACCCGCGTCATGACGCAAAACGGCGACAACAACGAGATCGACATCGATCAGTCTGGCGACGACAATCGCATCGGCACGACCGACAAGGCCGGCGCACCGGGGGTCGATCAAATCGGCGACCGAAATGCCTTGGACATCACGCAGTCGTCGCACAAAAACTACGTCAACATCGTGCAGCAAACGGGTGTTTCCGGTGCGACAGAAACGCAGAACTCACTGACTATCCTGCAAGAAGCGAGCAATGCGAACTTCCCCAACGGCAACACTACCAAGTGGGGCAACGTGGTTTCGCGGGTCATCCAGATCAACACCGGTACCGGCGCCTCAGCAACAGAGACCAACAGCGTAACCATCAGCCAGGACCGCAGCACCAACGGCGGGCCGGGCGGCTTTGGTTCGAACGCAATCGGACCTGGTGTCGGAGGTAACCTTAACGACCGTCGAGCACGGGTCACTGGTGGGGTCTACCAAGAGGGCACGGGCAACACGGCCGACCTCCTGCAATCCGGTGAGCGGAACGTGATCCTCGAAGTGACTCAGCTTGGTGCAGACAACCTTGCGGACGTTGACCAACTCCAGGTCGACCCGGTCGGTGTAAACGACGGGAACATTGTCAGATCGATCCTGCAGGATTCGACTGGTGCGACGCTTGGCAACACAGCCTTGGTGCGTCAGGAGGGCAAGAAGAACGGGCAAGGCACCTTCACCGCCGGCAGCTTCGCCGAAGGCACGGGCGTAATCCAAGGCACCGTTACCCAGATCGGTGGCGACAACGATGTCGATTACTTGGCGGTCGGCAATGCCAACCTGTTCGGCTTCTACCAGGACGGCACCGGGAACTCGGTCGGAATGGTCACCATCACCGGCAATGGCAACGAGACCGCGGGCTACCAGGACGGCACTGACAACACGATCACTATCGCGCCCATCGTGGGTGACGACAACGACATCGGCGTGATCCAGGACGGCACCATGAACATGGCCGACATCGCGCTGACCAATGGCAGCGACCGCAACGCGATCGGCGTCGACCAGTTCGGCACGAACGCGGCCGATGTGGACGTGGACGGCGACGACAACTTTGCCGACATCCGCCAGACCGGGAACAACTCGGGCAGCTTCGGCGTCGTGCTGAACATCACCGGGGACTTCAACGGCACCGGCCCCTGGATGACGGGCAGCGACGCGGAATCGATTGGTCTGACCGGCGGCGTGATCATCCAGAACGGCACGGACAACCTGTTCGACGCCGTGATCACCGGCGACAACAACCTCTTCGCGTCCAACCAGGTCGGCGACTTCAACACCATCGACGCCACCGTGACCGGCAACAGCAACCAGTTCGCCGTGGCGCAGCTGGGAGACTCGAACAACGCCACGTTCAGCCAGATCGGCAACGGCAACAACGCGGGCATCTCGCAGTAAGCCTGCCGTGGCCGGGCCGCTTTCGGGCGGCCCGGCATGACGCAAACCATCATTGATAACCATGCGCGGCTGACAGGATTGGCCGCCTCATTCTGCATTTTTTCATTCGGGACCTGAACCAATGATCCGCAAACACCTGCTCTCCACCGTCGTCTGCCCTGCCCTTCTGGTCTGTGCCTCGTCGGCCATGGCCGATGACAACGACGCCTTCCTGACCCAGACCGGCGACGACAACACCTCGCTCATCCTGCAGTCCTCGGGCATGGGCAACACCTTCGGCCTGGCCGGCCTCCCTGGTCTCCAGAATGGCGACCACAACGAGTTGGATGTCGAACAGATCGGCGACAACAACGAGGTCGGCACCCAGGGCGCCGGGTTCGAACAGCTGAACGTCAACAGCAGCTCGCGCTCGAACACGGCCGACATCACGCAGAGCACCAGTGACAACGTGGTGGGCGAGGTGTTCCAGCGCACCGGCGGCACGGTTCCCTTTTTCGGACCCCAATCCGGCAACACGCTGACCATCCTGCAGGATGGCGGCGACGGAAACATCCTGAACGCGGTGACCCAAAACCGGACCTTCCCGCTGCGCCGCGGCAACGATGCCGATATCCAGCAGAGCGGCAATGACAACTTCTTCGACACGATCGATCAGATCGGCGGCAACAACAGCCTGACCATGGTTGTCACCGGGGACGAGAACGGCCGCGAACGCGATCTGCCCGGTGTCGGTGCACCGGCTCTGGCGATGGCAACCTTCTCGGATCTCAGTGGCGCCACTGTCAATCAGATCCGGCAACTGGGTGAGGGCAACTCGGCCGATATCGACATCGACGGCAACTGGAACCTGATCGGCCTGAACCAGGACGGCGCAGGCAACTCGGCCGACAGCATCATCATCGACGGCAACACGAACAAGCTGGGCGTTGTCCAGACCGGCATCGACAACGATCTTGCCGTGTCGGAGATCCTGGGCAACTTCAACGATGTGGGTGTTCTGCAGCTGGGCAATGACAACACGGCCTCGCTGACCGTCGATGGCGGTGCCAACGAGTTCGGGATCGGCCAGATCGGTGTGGACAACAGCCAGACCATCAACGTGATCGGCCGGCAGAACGGCGAGGGCCGGACCTTCAACGACCCGACCTTTGCCGACACGCAGACCGCGCTTGACGCCACCGGCGGCCTCCTGCCCCGCGGCCTGTCGATCCAACTGGGCAATGACAACGACATCATGCACGATGTCGATGGCGACCGGAACGTGTTCGCCTTTGCCCAGGTCGGCAATGGCAACATGATCGACGGCGCGCAGACAGGCTTCACGAACATGGCTGCCGTGGTCCAGTTCGGCCCCTCGAACAGCACGACCTTCACGCAGACCGGCTCGTTCAACGCGCTCGGCGTGGTTCAGTAAGTTCGACCGATCCGGCCCGCCCCGGACGGGCGGGCCGGCTTCCTGACTCCCCACGCGCGAGACCGACATGAGGACATCAACACTCTGGATCACCGTTTCGCTCGTGCTGGGCGCCGGCGCCGCCGGCGCCCAAGGCGTGAGCGACAACCTGGTCAATATCGAACAGTTCGGATCCGACAACACTGCCGGCATCACCCAATCCGGCGCCAACAACGTGGCTGGTCCCGACGGGCTGGACATGGTGCAGGACGGGTTCTTCAACCAGTTGACCATCGAACAGAACGGCGATGACAACTCCATCGGCGCGCTGTCCCCGGGCCTTTTCCAGAACGGGCAATCCACAACGCAAACCGTTTTCAACAATATCGACATCTTTCAGTTCTCGGACGAGAACCGGGTGGGGTCGGTCGAGCAGCAATCGGCCGGTACCGTTCCGAACGGCGCCAATGACCTGCTGGTCGAACAGTCCGGCGGCGACCGAAATGTCATCGACTACATCGTTCAATTCCAGGCCGGCGGCCAAGCTCCCAACCTGATGTCTCTGACGATGTCGGGTGCGGACAACTACATTGAAAAGGCGCGGCAATATTCGTTCACGACAGTTCGGAACGAACCCAATTCCATCACCGTTGTCCTGTCCGGAGACCGGAATGGACGCTATGTTCTTGGCGGACCCGCGGCACTTCCTTTGTTGGAAAGCAGCACTCTGATTCAACGAGCAGGTGCATCTGATCCCCGCGGAAACGGCAACTTCATTGACCTTCTGATTTCCGGCGATGACAACGCCTTTGCAATCGACCAGGGCGGCCGTTTCAACTCTGTCGGGTTCCTGTCGGTTCTCGGCAACCAGAACGAATTGGGCCTCAGGCAGGACGGGGACGAGAATGACATCGTCGTGTCGCCGATTCTCGGCGACGGCAATTCCATCGGGATCGACCAGCTGGGGACCAATCTGGCCGACGTGACGGTGCTCAATTTCTCGGACGACAATGACGTCTCGATCGATCAGACGGGCACGAATGATGCCTTCGTGACGCTGGAAGGCAACCGGAACACGATCATCGCAAACCAGACCTTTACCTCGGGCATGGGTGGCGACAATCTGGCCGAGATCTCTTTCGACGGTGACGAGAACAGCGTGCGCGTGTCGCAGGAGGGCTCGAACGTCGTCAATGTCGCGGTCACCGGTAACGGAAACAATACAGCCAACGTGCTTGATCCTGCCAAGCAGGTGTTCGGGCTTGATACCGGCCGCGTCGAGCAGATCGGGTTCGACAACATAATGACGGCCGACGTCACCGGCGACCGAAACGTGATGGCGAGCCTGCAGGGCGGCGACCTCAACACGATCCTGCTCAGCGTTTTCGGAGACGACAACGAGGCCGCCTTTCTACAGATGGGATCGAACAACAATGCAGTAGTGAACCAGATGGGCGTTGGCAACCGGGCGTTCATCCGGCAATAGCCACGCCGCAACAACCCACAGCAAACGCCCGGCACCCCTGCCGGGCGTTTCTTTTTTGAATCAATAGATTAACAGACAGAGTTAGCGTTCTGCACCAAGCCGCATCCATCCCATCCATCTGGTGCGGGCGGCGGGAGTCGAACCCGCACGGGCCAGGCCCTAGCGATTTTAAGTCGCTTGTGTCTACCATTCCACCACGCCCGCACGCGTTGGGGATGGGCGTCTTGCTACCCCCGCGGGCGGCGGCAGGCAAGGCGCGATCGACGCGCCCGTCCCGCCGAAAAGCGCCGCAGCCGGGGCGAATGCGGCGCCTTGCGATGCGAGGCTGCGCCGCTCAGGCGAAGAGGTCATGCGCGAGGTCGAGCGCGTCGATCAGCGCGTCCACCTCGGCGCGGGTGTTGTAGAGCCCGAAGCTCGCCCGGCAGGTTGCCGTCACCCCCATGAAATCCATCAGCGGGCCAGCGCAGTGATGGCCCGCGCGCACCGCGACCCCCTTCTTGTCGAGGATTGTCGAGATGTCATGCGCATGACCCGCCCCGTCCATGGTGAAGGAGAAGATCGCCGCCTTGTCCGGCACCGTGCCCTGCACCTGCAGCCAGTTCAGCCCGTCCAGACGCTCGCGGGCGTAGTCGCGCAGGTCGCGCTCATGGGCGGCGATGTTCTCCATCCCGAGGCCCATCATGTAGTCCAGCGCGACGCCCAAGCCGATCTGCTGCACGATGCCGGGGGTGCCGGCCTCGAACTTCATCGGCGGGTCGTTCCAGGTGATCTCGTCCTTGTGCACCTCGCGGATCATGTCGCCGCCGCCGAGGAAGGGGCGCATCTCGGCCAAGCGCTCTTTCGAGATCCAGATCGCGCCCGAGGCGGAGGGCCCATAGAGCTTGTGCCCGGTGATCGCGTAGAAATCGCAGCCCAGATCGTCGACATTGACCGGCATGTGCACCGCCGCCTGGCTGCCATCGACCAGCACCGGCACGCCCTTGGCGCGGGCGGCCTCGCAGATCGCCTTGACGTCGACCACGGTGCCCAGGACGTTGGACAGGTGGGTGATGGCCACCAGCTTGGTCTTCGGCCCGATCGCGTCGATCACCTTTTGCGGGTCGAGCGCGCCGGTCGCATCCACGTCGACCCATTTCAGGTTCACACCCTGCCGCTCGCGCAGGAAATGCCAGGGCACGATATTGGCATGGTGCTCCATGACCGACAGGACGATCTCGTCGCCCGCCTCCATGCGCGGCATGGCCCAGCCATAGGCCACGAGGTTGATGCCCATCGTGGTGCCGGTGGTGTAGACGATCTCCTGCTCGTCCGCGGCGCCGAGGAAGCGCGCGATGGTGCCGCGCACGCCCTCGTATTTCTCGGTCGCGAGGTTCGAGAGGTAGTGCAGCCCGCGATGGACATTGGCATATTCCTCGGCATAGCCGCGGGTGACCGCGTCGATCACCACCTGCGGTTTCTGCGCGCTGGCCCCGTTGTCGAGGTAGACCAGCGGCTTGCCGTTGACCTCGCGCGAGAGGATCGGGAAATCGGCCCGGATCGTGTCGATATCATACATTGGTCGTCATCTCGTTTGGGGTCACGCCGGCCAGGGCCAGAAGCACCGACAGTGCAAAGGCCATGGCGATCACGCCGAGCATCAGCACCAGAGCGGCCTTGAACAGGCTGCCCAGCCCGTGAACCTCGTCCAGAAAATTGAGCAGGATCCAGACACCCACCGCCGTGCCCACGGCCAGCGCCAGCGTGCCCAGACCCGCCGAAAGCGGCAGGATCAGCATCAGCGCCGCCTGCACCAGCACCCGAAGGCCCTGCATCCAGATCAGCAGCAGCGCCACCTCCTCGAAGCGGCCGCGCCCGTCGAACAGCCGCGCCGTCCATGTCAGCGCCAGCGCGGTCAGCGCCAACGTGCCGCCCTGCAACACAAGGAAGCTGACCGGGTTGCCCAGAAGCGGCGGCACCGGCCCGGGCATGAGCAGCCGCGAGCCCTGGAAGACCAGCGCGTTCAGCACGACCACCAGCGCAAAGGCCGTGGCCAGCGCCTCGCGCCCGGGACGGATCGACAGCAGCAGCCGCGCCACGTCGCGCGGGGCGACCACGGTCTGCACCGCGAGGCTCAGGACACCCTGCACGCTCACGCCGCCTGTCCCCGGTGCACCACGCGCAGCCCGGAGATCCAGAACCACATGAAGGCCACGAACCAGACCAGCCCGACGATCGTCAGCTGCGCGCCCTGCCCGACAAAGCCCGCCACCAGCCCGTAGAGCAGCGCCAGCGGCGAGGCCGCCAGCAACGCCCAGAACAGCGCCAGCCGCGAGCCATAGGCATCACCCAGCCCGCCGAAAAGCTTCATGCCCAGGTGGACCAGCCCCGCCAGCCCGTAGAAGACCAGCGGCAGGATGAAGATCGTGCCCAGCAGCGCGCCGCCCATCTCCATCTGCAGGTTCAGGTCCTGCAGATGGGCGTCGCGGGCCAGCCGGGGCCATTGCGCGATGAACATCACCACGCAGGCCCCCATCAGGATGGCCAGCGCCCGGTCCTCGCGGCGCCCCAGCGCCAGAAGGCGGCGCATGACGGCGCCCGGCCCGCGATAGGTGGCCGCGATATCGGTGGTCAGTGCCATGTCAGCCCCGCCGCCGCTCCAGCCAGGCGGCCACGCGCGCCACGATCTCTTCCTGCAGGTCCTCGTCCTCGACCTCCTGCACCGCCTCGGCGATGAAGGCGATGGTCATCAGGTCCTCGGCCGGGCCGCGCGGAATGCCGCGGGCACGCAGGTAAAACAGGCTGTCCTCGTCGATCGCGCCGCTGGTCGAGCCGTGCGAGCACGCCACGTCATCGGCATAGATCTCAAGCTCGGGCTTGGCGAGGAACTCGCTGTCATCGTCCAAGAGCAGCGACTGGCTGATCTGGTAGCCATCGGTCTGCTGCGCGCCGGGCTGCACCAGGATCTTGCCCTGGAAGACACCCTTGGCGCCGTTGCGCAGCACCTTCTTGAAGACCTGACGGCTTTCGCAATTCACCGCGTCATGGGTGATGAACACCGTGTCGTCATGGTGGAAATCGCCATCCCCCATGCAGGCGCCGGCCACATGGGCCACGGCATCGTCGCCGGTCAGCTCGATCACGCATTCATTGCGTGTCAGCACGCCGTTCACCGTCAGCGTGAAGGTCTTGAAGACGGACTCACGCCCCAGCCGGGCAAAGACATGGGTGGCGGCGCGGCGTTCATGGTCGCGGCCCTGCGCGCGGATGTGGTGCAGCGTGCCGGCATCGGCGATCTCCACCTCCATGCACTTGTTGAACCGTGCCGCGGCCGGCCCGGTCTCGAGGATCGTGGCCTTGGCCCCGGCATCCACCTTGACCACGTGGTGCAGGATCGCGTCCGAGCGGGTGTCGCGGTGGTGATAGACCAGCTGGATCGGGCGCGAGGGCGTGCCCGTGACGTGGATCAGCACGCCATCCGTGGCAAAGGCGGTGTTGAGCGCGGCCAGCGGACGCTGCACGGGGCTCTGCCCGCGCGCTTCCAGCACGCCGTAGATGTCCCGGGCCCAGTGGATGTCGGGCGCATCGGCCAGCCGATCGATGCTGACCCCCTCAAGGCTCAGCTCATCCGAGGCTTCAGCATCGAAGACACCGTCGACAAAGACGATGCGCAGCGCGCCGCGCTCGCCGAATACCGGGGTTTCCTCGGCTTCGAACAGCGCCGCCTCGGGCACCTCCACGCTGTTGAACGTGTCGGGGCGGGTGTATTTCCAGTACTCGTCCCGCGCGCCGGGCAGGCCCATGGCGCGCAGCCGGGCCAGCGCCTCGTTGCGGGCCGGGGCCGACCAGCCGCCCTCGGGCAGGCTCAGCGCGTCCAGCCGCGCCTCGGTTGCGTCCTGTTTCGCTTGCGGCAAAGCCATTTACGCCTCCTCCGCCTTCAGGTGGGCATAGCCTTCGTTCTCGACTTCCAGCGCCAGCTCGGGGCCACCGGTCTTGATGATGCGGCCCTCGGACATGATGTGCACCACGTCCGGCTTGATGTGATCCAGAAGCCGCTGGTAGTGCGTGATGACGAGGAAGCCGCGCCCCTCGTCGCGCAGCGCGTTCACGCCGTCGGCGACCAGCTTCATCGCGTCCACGTCCAGCCCCGAGTCGGTCTCGTCGAGGATGCACATCTTGGGCGCCAGCATGGCCATCTGCAGGATCTCGTTGCGCTTCTTCTCGCCGCCCGAGAAGCCCACATTGACCGGGCGCTTGAGCATGTCGGCGTCGATCTTCAGCTCTTTCGCCTTTGCGCGGATCTCCTTGAGGAAATCGGCCGAGGACATCTCTTCCTGCCCGCGCGCCTTGCGCTGCGCGTTCACGGCGGTGCGCAGGAAGGTCATGTTGCCCACGCCGGGGATCTCGATCGGGTACTGGAACGCCAGGAAGAGGCCCGCGGCGGCGCGCTCCTCGGGTTCCAGCTCCAGCAGGTCCTCGCCCAGCAGCTCGGCCGAACCATCCGTGACCTCATAGCCGTCGCGGCCCGACAGGACATAGGACAGGGTCGACTTGCCGGAGCCGTTCGGCCCCATGATGGCGTGCACCTTGCCGGCCTCGACGGTCAGGTCGACCCCTTTCAGGATCGCCTTGTCCTCTTCCTCCAGCTTGACGTGCAGGTTCTTGATCTCGAGCATCTGTGTCATCCTTCTTTCTGCCTCACGGCGCCTGCATCAGCTTGATCAGCCAGGCCAGCCGCTCGGGCGGTACCGGTGTGGGCGCGACGCGGAACTGCGCCATGCGCCCGGTGATCTGCGGGGGGCCGAGGATCTCCTCGACCTTGTGATAGTGTTTGCGTCCCACGTAATCGTCGAAGAACAGATCGACAGGGCGCTGCGTCAGAAAGGCGGTGGCCAGCGCGCAGCCCTGCCGGAAGCGGCCATCCACCAGCACGACATCGGGCTGGCGGAAATCCTCGCGCGACCAGACGCCCAGCGGGTAGCGCGCAAAGCGGCGCCATGCGCTGTCATCGACCGGGTGGCCCCACTCCTTGGTGGCGCCGATATCGGCATGCACCACGTGGACCTGCGTGCCCGTGGCGGGCGGGTTCGCGGCGAACCAGGCGCGCATCATCGCCGCCCAGTCCGGATCGGATTCCACGCTGAACACGGTTCGGCCCGGCAGTTCGCCCGCCATCACGGTCGACCCGCCCGAGCCGTATTCCAGCACGACCTCCGCCCGCCCGTAGGCGGCCCGCAGCAGCGCGGCCTCTGCCTCGGGCAGGGTCAGTTCGGGCCGTGTCAGCGCGGTTTGCGTCATGCCTGTTCCCCGGCGCCCCTGGCTCAGCCCAGCCGCACGGCGGTGCCGCTGGCCGAGACCATCAGCATGTTGTTGACCACCTCGTAGTCGAGATCGACGCCGACCACGGCATTGGCGCCCTGCGCCGCGGCGCGGGCCTCCAGCTCGCGCAGGGCGGTGTCGCGCGCCTCCTGCAGGCTGGCCTCGTAGGCGCCCGAGCGGCCGCCGATGATATCGGTGATCCCGGCAAAGATGTCGCGGAAGACATTCGCGCCAAGGATCGCCTCGCCCACGACGATGCCCTTGTACTCGGCGATGCGATGCCCCTCGACCGAGGGCGTGGTGGTCACGATCATGTCGTCTCTCCAACAGGTTCCACGAAATAGTTCACGTTGGCCGCCTGGTGGCGGCTGGAAAATGTCACCGCATAGCCATGGCGGCCACACCAGTCATGAAAGGCCGCGTCATTGGCCGTGTCGACCTCGATGAAGATCTGCGGCCGGCGCGTGGCGATCAGGTCGGCGAAGCCTTCCAGCACCGCCATCTCCATGCCCTCCACATCGATCTTGAGCAGGTCCACCGGCTCGCCCTCGAAGAGCGTGTCGCCGGCATGGACGGCGATGCCGCCGCCCTTGACCAGCTGCGCCGCGCCCAGGTTGCGGCCGCGCCGCTGCACCCGGAACCCGTCCTCGGAGCGCGCGCCCAGTCCGATGCCCAGCAAGTCCAGCACGACCACCCCGTCCAGCCCGTTGGCGGCGACATTGGCGCGCAGCGCCTCGATCGCCTGCGGGTTGGGCTCGATGCAGACCACGCGCGCCGCCCCCATGAGGCCAGCGAAATAAAGCGCGTGATTGCCGACATTCGCCCCGACATCAACGACATAGGCGCCGCTCTTCACGTGCTGCGCGAGCTTGTCGAGATCGGCGCGTTCATAGAACTTGCCGACCCGGTGGCGGCCCTGCACCGGGCAGCCCTCGGCGTTGAGGTGAAAAACGAAGCCCCGCCCCGCGATCTCGGCCCGGACCTGTTCCATCACAGCTCCCCGTCCCAGTAGTCGAGGCTGTCGCCCGCGCGCCCCACCACCTTGAGATGCGCATTCATGAAATCGGGGCCCGGTGCGACGGCCATGGCGGCGTATTTGCCGCTGTCCGGATATTCCACCACGTCCGGGTCGTTCGAGGTCGAGATGCCGATGTAGCGCAGCGGCCCGTCTCCGCTATTGATCAGTTGATGCGCGGTGTCCGGCCCGCCCCGCGGCGCGGCGCAGATGTCGCCGGCGCGGACCGGGTGCTCGGCATCGCCCAGCCGATAGGTGCCGCTGCCCTCGAGGATCACGAACATTTCGTCATTGCCCAGATGGTTGTGGAACGGAAAGGCCCGCTTGCCCGGCGCGACGACTACGTACATTGCGCCCAGCGAACCGGTGCCGATCACCGAGCCCACGGGCGCCACGCGGGCCGCGAATTTCGACCCGTCGCCGCCCTGCATGGCGAATCCCTGCGCGTCGTCCACGTTCATGACCGGTTTCATCTGCGTCCCTTTCCCTGGATGAGCTGTGCCACCAGACTACCGCAGAAGCCCGACACGAAGGAGAGGACAATCAGCAGTGTCATCGACAGCGTATCGGTCAGCCAACCGACCACTACGGTGAACAGCGCGCAGAACACGCCCGTCAGAACCGATGTGGTCAGCACGCCGCCCATCGCAGGGACCCTCGTGATTGCGGGACGGAGCCACGCCCGTCCCGCGCGCCAAGATCAGCCGACAGAGCCTTCGAGCGAGATCGCCACCAGCTGCTGGGCCTCCATGGCGAACTCCATGGGCAGCGCCTGCAGCACCTCGCGGCAGAACCCGTTCACCACCAGCGCCACGGCCTCTTCCTCGTCCATGCCGCGCTGGCGACAGTAGAACAGCTGGTCGTCATCGACCTTAGAGGTGGTGGCCTCGTGCTCGACCCGGCTCGAGTTGTTCTTGACCTCGATATAGGGCACCGTGTGCGCCCCGCACTTGTCGCCGATCAGCAGGCTGTCGCACTGGGTGTAGTTGCGCGAGTCCTTGGCCTTGGGGTGCATCGACACGAGGCCCCGATAGGTGTTCTGCGCCACGCCCGCGCTGATGCCCTTGGAGACGATGCGCGACTTGGTGTTCTTGCCCAGATGGACCATCTTGGTGCCGGTATCGGCCTGCTGATGGTTGTTGGTGATCGCGATCGAGTAGAACTCGCCTTGGCTTTCGTTGCCGCGCAGGATGCAGCTGGGGTATTTCCACGTCACGGCCGAGCCGGTCTCGACCTGCGTCCACATCACCTTGGAGCGGTCGCCGCGGCAATCGGCACGCTTGGTGACGAAGTTGTAGATCCCGCCCTTGCCGTCCTCGTCGCCGGGGAACCAGTTCTGCACCGTGGAGTATTTCACTTCGGCATCTTCCTCGACAATGATCTCGACCACCGCGGCGTGCAGCTGCGCGGTGTCGCGCTGCGGCGCGGTGCAGCCCTCAAGGTAGCTGACGTAGGATCCCTTGTCGGCGATGATCAGCGTGCGCTCGAACTGGCCGGTATTCTCGGCATTGATGCGGAAATAGGTCGACAGCTCCATCGGGCAGCGCACGCCCGGCGGCACGTAGACGAAGGAACCGTCCGAGAACACGGCGGAGTTCAGCGTGGCATAGAAGTTGTCGCTGACCGGCACGACCGAGCCGAGATATTTCTTGACCAGCTCGGGGTGGTTGCGGATCGCCTCGGAGATCGAGCAGAAGATCACGCCCGCCTTCTCCAGCTCCTTCTGGAAGGTCGTGCCGACGGACACGGAGTCGAACACCGCATCCACGGCCACCTTGCGGCCCTCGGCAGGGGCCTCCTCGGCGCCTTCGACCCCGGCCAGTATCATCTGCTCCTTCAGCGGGATGCCCAGCTTCTCGTAGGTTTCCAGCAGCTTGGGATCGACATCGTCCAGCGACTTCGGCTTTTCCGTCATCGATTTCGGACGCGCGTAGTAATACTGCTCCTGGAAGTCGATCTGCGGGTAGTCGACCATCGCCCAGTTGGGCTCTTTCTTCTGGAGCCAGCGGTCATAGGCCTGAAGGCGCCAGTCGGTCATCCATTCCGGCTCTTCGTTCTTTTCCGAGATCAGGCGGACGATATCCGGGGTCAGCCCCTTGGGGGCGTATTCCATCTCGATATCGGTGTTCCAGCCGTGCTTGTAGGTGCCGACCGACTTGACGGCATCCACCGTCTCCTGGTCGACGCCTTCCTTGACCTGAACGTCATCGAATGCAGCCATCGTCTGCTCCTCTCTCAGGCGGCCCGTGTCCGGTGCCGCCGGTACTTTGCGATCCAGGCATCGCAGAAGCGCGACACCTCGTCTTCGGTGGTCGCCGGACCCAGGCTCACCCGGATGGCGCCCGAGGCCGTGGCCTCGTCATATCCCATGGCCCGCAGGACCCGGCTGGACCGGACCTTGCCCGAGGAACAGGCCGAGCCCGCGCTGATCGCGAAGCCGGCAAGGTCCATCTGCATCACCTGCGTCTCGCCCTTCCAGCCGGGCACGGCCAGGCAGGAGGTGTTCGGCAGACGCTGCGCGCCTTTCCCGACAAAAATAGTCTCTTCCGCGGAAGCCTCAATGGTTTTTTCTAGAACGGTTCTAAGTTTTTCCACCCGCTCCCACGCGCCATCGGCCAGATCGCGGGCGGCCGCCTCGGCCGCGGCGCCGAACCCGGCGATGCCGATCACGTTCTCGGTGCCCGAACGGCGCCCCATCTCCTGCCCGCCGCCGCGGATCTGCGCCGCCAGGTCGGTGCCGCGCCGCATCACCAGCGCGCCGATCCCCTTGGGCCCGCCCAGCTTGTGCGCCGAGACCAGCGCCATCTCGCAGCCCATCCAGTTGAAGGCCACGGGCAGCTTGCCGAAGACCTGCGTGGCATCGACCACGGCCAGCCCCTGCGGCAGGTCCTGCACCACGCCGGTCTCGGAATTGGCCGCCTGCAGCACCGAAGCCGCGGGATCGGTGACCGTCACGCGCCCCTGCCCGTCCACCGGCAGCGCCGGGTCGATCCAGGCGGCAACCGCGTCATGTTCCACATCCGCCCCCAGCAATCCGCGCCCGGCGCAGGCCAGCGCCGCCGCCTCGGTCGCGCCCGAGACAAAGACGATATCCGCCCCCTCGGCGCCGAAGGCCGCGGCCACCTGCGCGCGGGCGGCCTCGACCAGCCCCTTGGCGGCGCGCCCCTCGGCATGAACCGAGGACGGGTTGCCCACCACGTCCATGGCGGCGATCATCGCATCGCGCACCTCGGGGCGCAGCGGCGCCGTCGCGTTCCAGTCGAGATAGGCGCGGCTCATGGGCGCGCCCCGCAACCCGTGCAGGGATCGGTCGACAGCGGCTCAGGCATCGGGACGCCCCGCCGCCGCGGCCCGGCCCACGGCCTCTTCATCGACCACGGCAAAGATCGAGGGCACCGCCGGACAGGGGGCCAGCGTGTTCTCGACCACGTCGCGCAGGCTGGTGCGGTGCAGGAAGACATAGACCTGCGCCGACAGGCTCTGCCACAGGCGATTGGTCAGCGACTGCGCGCGCGAGCCCGAGGCGGCGCCCGAAGCGCCCGCGCCCTTGTGCATCGCGTCCACCGTCTCGTCCACGGCGGCCAGGATGTCGACCACGCGGATGTCGTCCTGCGCCAGCGCCAGGCGATAGCCGCCGCCCGGGCCACGCACCGATTCCACCAACCCCGCGCGGCGCAGCTTGACGAAGAGCTGTTCGAGATAGGGCAGCGAGATGTCCTGCCGCCGGGCGATGTCGCCCAGCGTGACAAGGGCCCCCTCGGGCTGCAGCGCGATATCGGCCAGCGCAACCATGGCGTAACGGCCCTTGGTACTCAGTTTCACCGTATCTCCCCCTGTCGCGCAGAGAATTGACCTTGACGGCCCGACCGCCTATCTGCAATCCAGCCCTGATCCGGCGCCGCGCCGGTTTAGAACCTTTCTAAAGACACCGAGGGATTCCGTCAAGTTTTCACGGACGCCCCAAGAGGAGCCGAAGACGCCCCATGCCCGAGGTCATCTTTCCCGGACCCGAAGGCCGCCTCGAAGGCCGCTACCACCCGCAAAAGGACCGTGACGCCCCGATCGCCATCATCCTGCATCCGCATCCGCAATTCGGCGGCACGATGAATAACAAGGTCGTCTACAACCTGCATTACGCCTTCTTCAACATGGGCTTCACCGTGTTGCGCTTCAATTTCCGCGGCGTCGGCCGCAGCCAGGGCGAATACGACCAGGGCGTGGGCGAGCTGTCGGACGCGGCCTCGGCGCTGGATTACCTGCAGTCGATGAACCAGAACTCCAAGCATTGCTGGGTGGCCGGGTTCTCCTTCGGCGCGTGGATCGGGATGCAGCTCCTGATGCGCCGCCCCGAGATCACCGGCTTCGTCTCGGTCAGCCCGCCGGCCAACATGTATGATTTCTCGTTCCTGGCGCCCTGCCCGTCCTCGGGGCTGATCATCAACGGCGCCAATGACCGCGTCGCGCCGCCGGCCGACACGCGGGCGCTGGTCTCCAAGCTGCACGAGCAGCGCGGCATCACCATCACCCATGAAGAGGTGGACGGATCGGGCCATTTCTTCGAAGAGCCGCACATGGACACCATGATCGGCTCGGTCACCGGCTACGTGAAGCGCCGCCTGACCGAATCCACCCGCTAGGAGCGCGCGCCCATGTCCGTCGTCGACGATCTCGCCGACAAGCTTGCCCGCGACACCATCAAGGCGATGGATGCGCTGGGGGACGAGAACCTGCCCGAGCAGGTGGCCAAGGTGCTGGGCGCCTCCTCCCCCTCCTCCGAGGAGATCTTCCGCGCCGCGGTGCGCATCCGGCTGGCCGAGCGCCGCGCGCGGAACTTCCTCAACGATCACGTCAAGCGCGCGCTGGACGCCCGCCAGAAGGGCGAGGAGATCCCCGAGGCGATCGCGCCGGGTTCGGATAACGAGAACGTCTGAGCCCGCCCTTACGTCGGCTCCACCTCCCAGCGCCGCGACAGGTCGTCCAGCCCGGCGCGGATCAGCTCGGGCAACGGATCGAGGTCCAGCTTGGCGAAAGACCCCAGGTACAGGCAGGCCTTGCCCAGCTTGTAGGGCCCGATCCGGTCGAGGATATGCCCGAAATCGGCATAGCCCGGCATGATGTAGACCACCATCTTGGCCTTGCGCGGGGCGAAGCCAGTGGCAAGAAACGCGCCGGAATACCCGCTGTCATAGGTGTAGCGGTAGCGCCCGTATCCCACGATCGAGCTGCCCCAGAGCCGCGGCTGCCAGCCGGTCGCCTGCCGAAAGATCGCGTCCAGCACCTGCGCATCCTCGCGCCGCCGCGCCGGTTCCACCCCGGCGAGGAACGCCTCGACCGAGGCATCGCTTTCCACCGTCATCGCCCCTGCCATGGCGCCGCCCCCCTGTTGCCGCGCCCAGCATAGCACGGGCAGGCTCAGAAATGGATCGCCCGTCCCCAGGCATCCAGCACGCTTTCATGCATCATCTCGCTCAGCGTGGGATGCGGAAAGACGGTCTGCATCAGGTCGGCCTCGGTCGTCTCCAGCTGGCGCGCCACGACGTAGCCCTGGATCAGCTCGGTCACTTCGGCCCCGACCATGTGCGCGCCCAGAAGCGCGCCGGTCGAGGCATCGAAGACGGTCTTGATCATCCCCTCGGCCTCGCCAAGCGCGATGGCCTTGCCATTGCCGATGAAGGGGAACCGGCCGACCCGGATCTCGTGGCCCGCCTCGCGCGCCTGCGCCTCGGTCAGCCCGACGCTGGCCACTTGCGGGTGGCAATAGGTGCAGCCCGCGATGCTGGCCGGGTCCACCGCGTGCGGGTCGCCGCCGGCGATGCGCTCGGCCACCATGACGCCCTCGTGGCTGGCCTTGTGCGCCAGCCAGGGCGCGCCCGCCAGATCGCCGATCGCATAGACCCCCGGCACCCCGGTGCGGCACTGCGCATCGGTCACGACATGGCTCTTCTCGACCCGAACGCCCAACTCTTCCAGCCCCAGCCCCTCGGTATTGCCGACGATGCCCACGGCCGAGATCACCGTGTCCACCTCCAGCCGCGACACCTCTCCGGCCTTGTCGACATGGGCGGTCACGCCGTCCGGCCCGCGCTCCAGCTGCGCCACGCGGGCGCCTTCGAGGATCGTCATGCCCTGCTTTTCGAATGCCTTGCGGGCAAAGGCGCCGATCTCGGCATCCTCCACGGGCAGGATGCGGTCCAGCACCTCGACCACGGTGACCTCGGCCCCGAGCGCGCGATAGAAGCTGGCGAACTCGATCCCGATCGCGCCCGAGCCGATCACCAGCAGCTTTTTCGGCATGTGCGGTGGCTGCAGCGCGTGCTTGTAGGTCCAAACCTGTTTGCCATCGGCCTCCAGCCCCGGCAGCTCGCGCGCCCGGGCGCCCGTGGCCAGCACCACCGCGCCGGCCTCCAGCACCTCTTCGCCCGACTCGCGGGTGACATGTACGCGGCCCGGCCCGTCCAACCGCGCGGTGCCCATGAGGACGCGCACCTTGTTCTTCTTCAGCAGGTGCCCGACCCCGGCGGTCAGCTGCCCGGCCACCTTGCGTGACCGCTTGACCACCGCGTTCAGGTCAAAGCCGATCCCCTCGGCGTTCAGTCCGAACTCACCGGCGCGCTGCATCAGGTGCAGCACATCGGCCGAGCGCAGCATCGCCTTGGTCGGGATGCAGCCCCAGTTGAGGCAGATGCCACCCAGATGCTCGCGCTCCACCACGGCGACGCGCAGGCCCAGCTGCGCCCCCCGGATCGCGGCCACGTAGCCCCCGGGGCCCGCACCGATCACGACCATGTCGTATGTGTTATCGCTCACCCGGCCCTCCCTGCCTGCAAGACAGGGAGAACGCTAGCCGATCCCGCGACCCGGCGGCAACGTGAAAGGCGCCGCGCCGGGGATGGTCTCAGGCGGCCTCGGCCTGCTGCAGGTCGCGCAAGGTGGCGCCATAGCCGCCCTGCTCCACATAGGCGCGCTCGGCCTCGGTGAATTTCCGCGACAGCGCCTCGTTGCGATAGGGGAAGCGGCCGAACAGCCGGATCACCTCGCGATGCACCTTGGCATGCAACAGGTTGCCGTCCCCGAACCCGCCCATGCGCTCGGCCATCAGCCGCACGCAGCGGTCCTGGTCGCATAGGTTCTCGGAATGCATCAGCGGCATGTAGAAGAACTGCCGCGCCGGCGGGTCGATCTTCAGGTCCCAGCCGCGATGGATGGCCTGCTTGGCCGCCGCCCGCGCCACCCCGTCCGACGCAAAGGCCCGCGCCTCGCCGCGGAACATGTTGCGGGGGAACTGGTCGGCCAGGATGATATAGGCCAGCACGCCCGACGGATAGGTTAGCCACAGCGCGTAGCGGCCCTCCATCAGCCCGGTCCAGGGCTCCAGATATCTCTCGCGGATCGTCCGATCCAGCGCGTCATCCTGCTTGTACCAGCCTTCCGGCCCGACCTCGTCGAGCCAGAATGCAAGAATGTCTTCGGGCCTTGGCATGTCCCAGTCTCCAGTTTGCACCCCACCACGGTGGCACAGACAGGGTATATGCAGTCAAGTCCCCGGCCCCAATCACGAATTCTGTCACTGTTTGACAGCTTGCTCCGGCGCCGCGGCCGCCTCGGCGGCCTCTGCCTCCTCTTCGGCGGCCTCGATGGCATATTCCTGCCACAGGTCCATGGCGACCGGCGTCGCGCCCGGCGTCAGCGGCGCATAGGTGCCGGTATCCTCGACCGACGGGGCCGAGCGTTTCGTCATCCGGTAGAGTGCGTAGAACGCCATCAGCGCCAGCTGTACGAGGATCAGCAGGAAGAAGGCCTGCGCGCCCAGCGTCTCCATCGACCAACCGATCACCAGCGGGCCGGAAATCGCGCCCATGCCGTTCACGAAAAGCAGCCCGCCCGAGGCGCTGGCCATGTCCGACGGCTCCAGGTAGTCGGTCGTGTAGGCGATCAGCATCGAGTAGAGCGGGTTGGAACAGCCGCCGATCACGAAGGCCGCCGCCACCAGCAGCAGGAAGACGCCGCCCATCAGCATCGCGATCGTGGCCGCGCCGGCCCCCACGGCGGCGGTGACCATGATCAGCAGGCGCCGATCCATCCGGTCCGACAGCCAGCCCAGCGGGTATTGGAACAACATCGCGCCCACGTAGAAGGCCGCCACGAAGACCGACACTTCGCCCAAGCTCAGCCCCGCCTCGGTGGCATAGACCGCCGCCATGCCGAACTGCGCCGCAAAGACACCGCCCAGCAGGAACATGCCGACCATGCCAAGGGGCGAGACGCCGTAGAGCTCGCGCAGGGTCATGGGCTTGGTCGCGTCGAAGGCCGGGGTCGGCTGCACCGACAGAAGGATCGGCGCGAACGAGATCGACACCAGCACCGAGGGGATCACGAAGAGCAGGAAGCCGCTCACATCTGGCACGACCAGCAGCGCCTGCGCAAAGATGACGCCCAGCATCTGCACGATCATGTAGGCCGACAGGGTCTGGCCGCGCGTCTCGTTCGAGGCGGCATTGTTCAGCCAGCTCTCGGCCGTGATGTAGACGCCGCAGAAACAGAACCCCAGGATCATCCGCCCCACGGTCCAGGCATAGGGGTCCTGGATGGTCGGGAACAGGATCAGCACCGCCGAGACCAGCGACCCCAGCGCCGCGAAGACCCGCACATGGCCCACCCGGCGGATCAGGGTGGGCACGCTGCGCGACGCGATCAAAAAGCCCGCAAAGAAGGCCGACATGATGATCGACATGGTGCCCGCGCTGAACCCTGCCTCGGCGCCGCGCACCCCCAGAAGCGAGCCCTGAAGGCCGTTGCCCAGCATCAGCAGCAGCATCCCCAGGAGCAGCGCCCAGGAGTTCCGGAAAACATCGATCATCACTCGGTCCTTTTCAGTCTGTCCCGGCCCTAGAATGCCGGACCCGCGCGGGCTGTTCCCGCCGCGACGCGGGCAGCGGGCAGATGTCGCAAGCGGTCCATCCTGCCATGTCAAATGACATGGCACCTCTCGCAGTTCACTGTATCAAAGACATGTCCGCGCCCGGGACTTCGCGCGATTTCTCCCCCGGTTCAACCGGGTTTCCGGCACCCTGTCCGGTTCGGCGAAATCACCGCCCGTTTCGTACGAACTGGACAGATCTCTCAGCCCATCCCCTGCGGCAGCAGCAGCGAGGCGTCGCCGTAGGAGAAGAAGCGATAGCGCTCGGCGATGGCATGGGCATAGATCTGGCGGATCCGCTCCGGGCCCATCAGCGCCGAGACCAGCATCATCAGCGTGGATTTCGGCAGGTGGAAGTTGGTCATCAGCGCATCGGTCACCCGGAACGTGAAGCCGGGATAGATGAAGATCTCTGTAACCCCTTCGAAAGGCTGGATTTCCCCGCCCTGCGCCGCGGTCTCGATCAGCCGCAGCGCGGTGGTGCCCACCGGGATCACGCGGCCGCCTTCGGCTTTCGTCGCGCGGATCGCCTGTGCCGCCTCGGGCGTCACCTGGCCCCACTCCCCGTGCATCCGATGCGTGGTGACATCATCCACCTTGACCGGCAGAAAGGTGCCCGCACCCACGTGCAACGTCACATAGGTCAACGCAACCCCCTGATCTTCCAGCGTTTTCAGAAGATCCGCGTCAAAATGCAATGAGGCGGTCGGCGCTGCAACCGCGCCCTGCCGGCGCGCCCAGACCGTCTGGTAATCCTCGCGGTCGCGCGCATCTGCCGGCCGCTTGGCCGCGATATAAGGCGGCAGCGGCATCGCCCCGGCGGCGTTCAGCGCGGCATCGAAATCGTCGCCGCTGCAATTGAAGCGGATCCGCCCCTGACCCTCGTCCCGTGCTTCAAGCGTGCCGCGCAAATCATTGGAGAAGATGATTTCTTCGCCATCGCGCACCTTCTTGAGCGGCTTGATCAGCGCCGACCAGCAGCCATCCGCCCCGGGCTCCAGAAGCGTGACCTCGATACGCGCTTCGGTCTCGCCCTCGGCCGAGTTCCGGCGCCGCACCCCGCTCAGCCGCGCGGGGATCACCCGCGTGTCGTTCAGCACCAGCCGGTCGCCCTTGCGCAGCATGCGCGGCAGGTCGAAGACGCGCGCATCCTCGATGCTGTCGGGCCCCGCCACAAGCAACCGCGCCGCGGTGCGCGGCCGCGCGGGCCGCGTGGCGATCAGGTCCTCGGGCAGGTCAAAGTCGAAATCCGACAGCTGCATCGCTCAACCTCTTGGAATCATTGTGACAGTTTCGGCGGTGGTCGGCGGAAGATGTCACGGAACATGCCCGGGGTGAAGACCGAAAGCGGGTTCACCGACACGCGTGGTTGATCGGCCGGCCCGGTCAGGTTGAAGTTGAACCCGATCAGCCCCTCGCCCTTGCGCGCGATCAGCCGCCCGATGGCATTGACGATATAGATCGGCGACAGCACACCCTGCATGTCCATCTGTCCCGACGCAAGGTCGTAGAACCCGTCCATCGAGATCCCCATCGAGGGGCCCACGGCACTTGAACGTGTCAGGATAACCCGCGAGGGCGTAAGTCGAAATTCGGCCTCGACCTCGGAAAAGAAGATGCCCGGGCCGTTCAGCTGGTCGATCACGCCCACCACGCTGGCCGCATCCAGAAGCGCGGCGATGGCCGGCGCCTTGCGCAGCCGCGCGCCGAGGATGCGCAGCCGCCCGTCATAATGCCCCGCCTGCCCGGCGATCGGCATCAGGTCCAGCCGGAACGTGCCGTTCTGCACCGTCCGCAGCAGTCCCGCGGCGCGCAGGATGTCGCCCGCATCCTCGCCCGCCATGCGCACGCCGGTGCGCCCGTTGCGCGGCACCAGCTCCCCCTGGACCGGCGCCTTGCCCCCGATGCGCGCGCGAAACCCGCCCTGCAAGCCGTTGTTGTCGTTGAAACTTCCCCGAAAGTCGGTGAAGTGGATGCTGTCGGTCAGCTGCAACCGGTCCAGCGCCAGCAGCAGCGGCCCGCCGGGCCCGTTTCCGCCACCACCCGCGGGCAGCCCGCCGCCGCGCAGATCGACCCGGCCCGAGGTCAGCTCCACCTGCGGCGGCTGGCCCGTCCCGCGACCGCGCAGGCGCCCCGTGACATCCATCCACGCGCCCACGGCCAGCCGGTTCAGCGAAAGCGCTTCGAACCCGCCGGTCTCGGTCAGGCTCAGCGTGCCCTCCGCCTCCAGCCCGGGCGCCGAGAGCGAGAGCGCGTCGATCTGCACCGGCGCGCCCAGCTGCCCGGCCATGCGGAACCGCCCAGTCCGGGACTCGGGCAGTGACCAGCCCAGCTGCGGGATGTCCAGCCCGATCCCGGCCAGGTCGCTCTCCAGCGTGAAGCGTGGCGGCCCGTCCCCGCCCAGCTCCAGCTCCAGCGCGCCGGTCCCGGCCCCGCTGAGCATTCCCTGTGGCAGAGAAATCCCCAGCGATGCCAGCGCATTGGGGGTCACTCTTGCAGTGGCGCTGACGCTGCCCGCCCCGTCACGCAGCGGTTGTCGCCAGAGCGCCTCGGCCGACACGCCGTCAAAGGAGACCGGCCCCGAAATCTGCACCGCCCGGTTGTCCAGCGCGAGGTCCAGACCGTTACTCTGCAAGCGCCGTCCCGGCACCAGCGCCGTGCTTTCAACGTCTTCCAGCCGCCCCTTCAGGTCGATCGCGACGTCCGGCAGGCGCAGCCCCGCGCGCAGCTCCATGGCGATCCGCCCGGCGATCCGCGCCCGGCCGCTGGCCAGGTCGGCGTCGCGCCCGGCCTTACGCAGCACCTGCCAGGCGTCATTGTCCACGTAATCCAGCGCAGCCCCCAGCGGCCCCTGCGCCTGCAGGCGCAGCTCGCCGGTCGAGGGCTCCTGCCGCAAATCCGGCACGACGAATTCCGTGCCCGAGATGTCGACCGCGCCGCGCGGGCCGGCGCGTACCTCTCCGCGGTCAAGGCGCAGGCCCAGCCGCGCTTCCTGCAGGGACACGCGCCCCGCCGCGCCGAACAGGCCCGGCAGGCGGGGATTGTAGGTCGCCTCGAGATCCTCGAAGCCGAAATCGATGAAGGTCAGCGGCTCGGCCCCGGGGCGGGCCCGCAGGATGAAGCTGATGTCATGGAACCGGCCGGATTTCACGTTCTTGACCATCCAGTTGCGCGATTGCGGCTTGAAGTCGCCCGGCCAGAAGGCCAGCACCTGCGCCGGATCGGTCTCGTCCAGCGCGGCATCCAGCGCAAGGTGCCAGCCATCGCTTTCGGCGGACAGCCGGCCGCTCATCCGGGCGGGCAGCTCCGGGTCGGTGATGCGCAGCCGGCCCAGCGTCACGCGGAACGGGTCGAGCGCCAGCTTGAAGGCCGCATCGGCACCGGACAGGGCGACGGGCCGCTCCAGCAGCGCACCCTCGGTCAGACGCATCCCGTCCAGCCGCATCTGCGCCGACAGCCCGGTGATCCAGCCCGTCTCCAGCCCCTCGAGCCGCGCCGCCCCCGTGGCGTTGACGCGGCCCAAAGGAGAGGTGACGGCGATCTCGTCAAAGGCCAGCAGTGCCGTGTCAGGGTCATATGTGAAATAGGTGCGCGCGCTGTCGAAGGGCAAGGCGCGCGTGGCCCGGTTGGGCTGCAGCGCCCCGCCGCCGATCTGCAACGTCGCGTTCAGCACGTCCAGCCCGCCATCCTCGCGCAGCCCCGACCGCAACGCCCCCGAAATAGGCGCGTCCAGCCCGGTCAGCCAGGCCAGCGCCGGGCTCTGCGTGGCGATGTCGCGCGCCGCGAGATTGTCGAGCACCAACCCGAATTGCAGGGCGGTCTCGCCGATCCGGCTGGTGGCGTTCAGCTCGACCGTGGCGACGCCGGCCCCGCCGCCCAGCAGCGCGATATCGCCGGCCAGCCGCAGCGAGTCGGAATCGCGGGTCAGGCGCAGGCGCCCTCCATCGGCCGTCCAGCCGCGCCGGGCCCGCTGGTCCTCGAAGCGCAGGGTCAGCGCATCGGCCTCGAAGAGGTCGAGCTGCGCGAGACGGGGATCGGCAAAGACCCGGTCGATGCGTGTGACGATCTCGGCGATGTCGGGCGCATCGGTCGTCTCGGCAAAGACATCGCCCAGGGCCAGGCCCAGCCGTCCGCTGCGGTCGCGCCGCATGGTAACGAAGGCGCCCGAGACCTGCGCCTCGCGCAGCACCAGCTGGCCGCGCAGCAGCGCCCCGGGGGCAAGCCCCGCCTCGATATCCGAGACCTGCGCCACGCGTGCGCCTTGGGCGTTGCGGATCTCGACATCCCAGAGAATGATACGCGCCAGCCCGCTGCGCTGGACCAGCAGGCTCACGCGGCCGAATTGCAAGTCGATGCCGGGCAGGCTGGCCGCGATGCGCTCGGCGATGCGCGCACGCATCCAGGCCGGGGCATCCACAGGCCGGCCGATCATCAGCACCGCACCAAGACCGGTCGCACCGATCAGAAGGCCGAAGACCAGAAGCACGGCGAGGCCGGCGCGCCGCCGGCGGCGCGTGGGGATCCCGCTCTCGCTCACGGACACTGGAAGCCGCCGGCGGACGGGTTATTCTGAAGGCAGTCGCTGCGCATGGGCGGCACCTTAGAGCATTCCAACCCCGGAGACACGCATGTCCGACACCGCCCCCGATTTCACCCTGCCCGGCACCTCCGGCGAGGTCACCCTGTCGGCCCTGAAGGGCGCGCCGGTCGTCCTGTTCTTCTACCCGCGCGACGACACGTCGGGCTGCACGAAGGAGAACGAGGCCTTCACTGCGCTGCTGCCGAAGTTCGAGGCCGCCGGCGTCAAGGTGTTCGGCCTGTCCAAAGACAGCCTCGCCAGCCACGAGAAATTCATGAAGAAGAAGGGATTGACCGTGCCGCTGCTGTCGGACGAGGGCTCGGACGTCTGCGAGGCTTACGGCGTGTGGAAAGAGAAGAAGATGTATGGCAAGACCTTCATGGGCATCGAACGCTCGACCTTCCTGATCGATGGCGACGGCCGGATCGCGCGGGAATGGCGCAAGGTGAAGGTGCCCGGCCACGCCGAGGAGGTGTTGGAGGCGGCGCGCGCGCTCTGAGCCGGCGCATCAAATTTCGTGGACGAAATTTGCAAATTCCGTTCACGGAATTTGCGCCCGTCCACCTGGCAGAAAGGATCGGGCCATGACCAGCCTGAGCGAGATGGCGGTGGACGTGCTGACCACGGCCGACGGGCGCGAGAAGACAGAGAAGTCGCGCCGCTATGCCGCGCGCTGGTTCGCGGCCCGCACGGCCGGAGATCCCTTGCCCGTCGGGCGCGCGGACCCGCCGTTGCGCCCCTCGCGCCCCGACCGGCCCGAGCTGCTGGATCCGCGCGACGTGCCGCGGCGGCGTCCCGGCAGCCCGCAGGGGCGCATCGCGCTGCTGCATGCCGTGGCGCATATCGAGCTGAATGCCGTCGATCTGCACTGGGACATCATCCCGCGTTTTGCCGACACGCCCATGCCGCCCGGCTTCTACGATGACTGGGTCAAGGCGGCGGACGAGGAATCGAAGCATTTCAATCTTGTCTGCGACTGCCTCGAGGCCGCGGGCAGCACCTATGGCGCGCTGCCGGCCCATGCCGGGATGTGGCGCGCCGCCGAGGACACCGCCGGCGACCTGATGGGCCGGCTTGCCGTGGTGCCCATGGTGCTCGAGGCCCGCGGGCTGGACGTGACGCCCGGCATGATCGACATCTTCCGCAAGGCCGGGATCGACCAGGCCGTCGCCGCGCTCGAGACCATCTATGCCGAGGAGGTCAGCCATGTCGCCTATGGTTCAAAGTGGTTCCACTTCCTCTGCGGGCGGCATGACAGCGACCCGCGCGACGTGTTTCACACATTGGTCCAGAAATATTTCCACGGCCCCTTGAAGCCCCCCTTCAACGAGGAAAAACGCGCCGAAGCCGGCATCCCGCCGGATTTCTACTGGCCCTTGACGGCACAAGCGTCGGAAGGAACCCGTTGAATAAGCGGTTTTTTGCCGTTTGATCGGGAACCCGCCGATCGCGTCGAATCGCACGCCCAAAAATCTTGCGAAAGCCTGAAGCCCCCGGTAAGCCCGGTCCAAGGCGTCGTGTTGGGGAACCGAGCGCCGATGATTGGGACGGGTTAAGGGGACGTCAGGTGAGAACACGTCTGGCTATCAAGACACATGCGGTGCTCGAACGGTTCTTTCCGGAGCGTCGCCTCTTCCTGCGTTCAGACAATGACACCCGTTTCATCCGGCTCCGCCCCGAGACACAGGCCATCGCCTTCGCCGGCTCGACCGTGCTGGTCGGTTGGACCATTGTCGCCACCGCGATCCTGCTGATGGATTCGATCGGCGCCGGCAATTTCCGCGAACAAGCCAAGCGCGAGCAGATCACCTACCAGCAGCGGCTCAACGCCCTTTCGGCCGAGCGCGACTCCCGCGCCGCCGAGGCGCTCGCCGCGCAGGAGCGGTTCAACGCCGCGCTCAGCCAGATCTCGATGATGCAGACCGAGCTGCTGGAATCCGAGACGCGCCGCCGCGAGCTCGAGACCGGGATCGACGTGATCCAGGCCACGCTGCGCGACACGATGAAGGAGCGCCAGCTGGTCAATGACCGGCTCGCCGCGCTCGAGACGGAGATCGAAAGCGGCACCGTAACTGCTGGGGCGCCCAACGGCGCCGACAGCCAGCTCGACATCCTGGCCGATGCGCTGGCCCGCACCGCCGAAGAGCGCGACCGCGTGGTCGCCGATGCCCAGCTCGCCCTGGTCCGCGCCGCCGAGATGGAGGCCGAGATCGAGCTGATGGAAGAGAAGAACGACGCCATCTTCCGCCAGCTTGAAGAGGCGATGACCGTCTCGGTCAAGCCGCTCGACAAGATGTTCGAGGCCGCCGGCATGAACCCCGACACGATCATCAACGCCGTGCGCAAGGGCTATACCGGCCAGGGCGGCCCGCTGACCCCGCTCAGCTTCTCGACCCGCGGCGAGGAGATCGCCCCCGAGGACACGCGTCGCGCCAACCGCATCCTCAACCAGATGGACCGGCTGAACCTCTACCGGATCGCCGCGCAGAAGGCCCCCTTCGCCTCGCCGCTCAAGGATCCATTCCGCTTCACCAGCGGCTTCGGCTATCGCTGGGGCCGCCTGCATGCCGGCACCGATTTCGCCGCGCCGCATGGCACCGCGATCTACTCCACCGCCGATGGCGTGGTGGTGCATGCCGGCTGGCTCTCCGGCTACGGCCGGCTCATCAAGATCCAGCACGAATTCGGGATCGAGACCCGCTACGCCCATCTGTCGAAAATTCGGGTGAAGGTCGGCCAAAGGGTCTCGCGCGGGGAGCGGATCGGTGATATGGGAAACACCGGACGATCGACCGGGACCCACCTGCACTATGAGGTCCGAGTCGGCGGTAAACCCGTCAATCCCATGATCTACATCAAGGCTGCGAACGATGTTTTCTAAGAGCAAAATCAACGAGCCGGGCCCCAAGGCCGAGGAGGCTGCGAAACCCGCGGCCCATGAGACGCCCAAGCCGCAATCGAACGACTTCAAGGCCTCCCCGCCCAAGGCCAAGCCGCCGGCCTCGGTCCTGTCGCCCGATCTGCACATCACCGGCAACATCAAGACCACCGGCGACATCCAGGTCGAGGGCACGGTCGAGGGCGATATCCGCGCCCATCTGCTGACCATCGGCGAGGCCGCCACGATCAAGGGCGAGGTGATCGCCGATGACGTCGTGGTCAATGGCCGCATCGTCGGCCGCGTGCGCGGCCTCAAGGTGCGCCTGACCGCCACCGCACGGGTCGAGGGCGACATCATCCACAAGACCATCGCCATTGAATCCGGCGCCCATTTCGAAGGCTCCGTGCAGCGCCAGGACGATCCGCTGAACGGCGGCAAGGCCCGCCCGCAACAGCAGAATGCAGGCGGCCAGCAGCAGCAGCCCGCCGCGCAGCCGCAAAAGGCCGCGGCCGGGGGTCAGAACGGCTGAGCCCGTCCGAGGCTGACCGACCTACCGAAGAGATCAGGCGCGTCGCCCCGGCGGCGCGTTTTGCGTTTTTAGGTGCATGGCCAAGCCTCGGCGCCGCCCCCGCGGGATGGCGGGTGGGGCGAATTCGCAGAAGAGCGTCCGGTCCGCAGGACCGGCCCACCCGGCATCACGCCTCCAGCTCGGCATCCCAATACAGGAAATCCATCCAGCTCTCGTGCAGGTGGTTCGGCGGAAAGCGACGACCCATGTTCAACAGCTCCGCCGCCGAGGGCTGGCGCGGCACCTTGCGCAGGCTCATACGCGCCTGGCGCAGGCTCTTGGATCCCTTGCGCAGGTTGCAAGGCGCACAGGCCGCAACGACGTTTTCCCAGCTGGTGATCCCGCCGGCGGCGCGCGGCACCACGTGATCGAAGGTCAACTCGCCCTTTGCCCCGCAATACTGGCAGCGGAATTCATCCCGCAGAAAAAGATTGAAGCGCGTGAAGGCCACGCGCTTCTGGGGTTTGACGAAATCCTTCAGGACGACCACGCTGGGGATCCTGATGCTCATGCTCGGACTGCGCACCACCTCGTCATACTCGGCCACGATATCCACCCGCTCGAGGAAGGCGGCCTTGACCGCGTCCTGCCACGGCCAGAGGCTCAACGGATAATAGGAGAGCGGCCGGTAATCCGCGTTGAGCACCAGCGCCGGGTGCTGCTTGAGTGCGCCGGGTTCGCGCACGAAACTGGTTCTGAAATCGCCATCCATCTGGGACTCGTCTCCCGCCCTGCCTGTTTCTGCCCGAAACACCAGGGCGGGACATCCCGCCCCAGCCTGACATCACTATATCTCGCGTTTCGAACCTGGCAAGTCCCGCAAGATGCAGTGGTCGGACAGAGAGGTACCGCGGAAGTGTAAGCCTATTGTGACAGCGCTCAAGGGGAGTCCCGATCTCCGCCGAACAGGGACAACGTGCCGTCCTCGCCGGCTGCGGCCAGCCGCCGTCCGTCCGGCGAAAAGCCCAGGCCCGGCACGTAGCTGCCCACATCTGCGATCGGCGGCAGGGCCCAGCCCTTCCCGGCCGACCAGATCATGATCCTTCCGTCTTCGCTGCCACCGGCCAACAGGCCACCATCCGGGGAGAAAGCCAACCGGCTGTCCCGGTTGTCAAAGCCGAAATGCTTG
Organism: Pseudoponticoccus marisrubri; assembly: GCF_001482405.1. Classification (GTDB taxonomy): domain Bacteria; phylum Pseudomonadota; class Alphaproteobacteria; order Rhodobacterales; family Rhodobacteraceae; genus Pseudoponticoccus; species Pseudoponticoccus marisrubri. The sequence goes on along the minus strand of NZ_LPXO01000003.1, from coordinate 126,186 downwards.
CAGATCTTCTGGTATCTGGCGGCATTCCACAACCGCACCTCGCCGTCGCACTCGCCGGTGGCCATGTATGTGCCCTCGGACGACAGGATGGCGTCGGATAGCAGGTCATAGGCCGTGTTGCCGGCATAGACTTTGTCGCCGGTCGCGACCCGGATCAGCACAGAATGCCGGTGATGCTCCAGCGCCAGAACCGCCTCGCTGTCCGGCGTGCAGGTAACACGCAAGACCTTGCTGTTGCGCGCGTAATTTGAATGCTCCCGCAGTCCGTCTGCTGCCCAGAACCTCCGGAAACGCGCGCCTTCGCCGGTGGCGATCAGGCGCTCGTCCCGCAAAGGCGCCGCGTCGTCGGTCTCTTGGCAGGACTCCTGGCTGACCTGCAGCCATCCGAAAGCAACCTGCTGCACCTCCTCGGTGCACTCGACGATCTGGAGGCAAATCCGACCTGCTTCGAGCCCGGTCTTGGCGATGATCGAGTTCAGCCCGCCATGGCAAGTCACCGGCCTGCGTCTCCCACCGTGCAACAGCGACCGACAGGGACCGCGCAGGCGCGCCCCTGCTGCGACGTGCGTGATCCCGACAAGCGGCAAGCCGGTCTTGTGCGCCGCCGGTGCCGCCGGGCACAAGCCGCTTTCAAGCGGCTTGCAAGCGCGTTGCAACGCGCTTGAACGCGTTTCAAACGCGTTCCCCGCTCAGAACCCGCACTTGTCGCGCAGGAAGGCCAGGGCCACGCCCAGCCCGTCGGGCGCGATGCCGTGGCCGGTGCCTTTCATGACATGAGCATAGACCTCTTTCCAGCCGGCCTCCTGCAGGGCCTCGGCGGCCTGGGGCAGCGATTGCGGCGGGACGACCTCGTCGGCATCGCCATGCACCAGCAGGACCGGCGGGCGCGAGACCACATCGTCGACCAGCAGCTCGGGCGCCAGCAGCCGCCCCGAGAAGGCGACGATCCCGGCCACCTCGTCCTCGCGCCGGGGCGCGACATGCAGGCTCATCATCGTGCCCTGCGAAAAGCCGAACAAGGCCACCTGCTCGGGCAGCAGGTCCTCGTCCACCATCAGCGCATCGAGAAAGGCGTTCAGGTCATCCACCGCGCGGGCCATGCCGGCCATGCTCTCCTCCTCGGAGGAGCCGTCGATCCACGGGATCGGGAACCACTGGAAACCCATCGGCGCGCCGGCGCAGGCCTCGGGCGCGTCGGGCGCCACGAAGAGCGTGTCGGGCAGGTGCTCGGCCAGCGGATCGGCCAGCCCCAGCAGGTCGGCCCCGTTGGCGCCATAGCCATGCAGGAAGACCACGCAGGAGCGCTTTTCGCCGGAGGCCGGCTCCTTGCGGCCGGTCCTGAGTACGCGTGTCACGATTGAAATCCCTTTCCTTCTGTCGCCGTCCCGCCGGTCGGGCGGGCCGGCCCTAGCGGGCGACGCAGCGCATCAGGCTGTCGCCGGTGAAGCCGTCGAACCAGGCCTCGGAGTAGAGATACCGCCCGTTGCCGCGGTCGAGCAGGCGGAACTCGAAATACTCCACCGTGCCATCCTCGTTCGGCGGAAAGCTGTGGCGGCACCAACCGCCGAGATAGGCGCCGCAGCGGCCGCGATCATCCGAACCCTCGGGGTCATCGGCGCTTTGCGCCTGCACGCGGTAGCTGCTGCTGTCCAGCTCGAGCCGCATGTCGTAGAGCGTGAAGCTCTTGTCCTCGTTGTAGAACCGCATCTGGCCCTTGCAGAGTGTCGGGCGGTCGAACCCGGCCGCGGCGGTGCCTGCCCAGAGCGCCAGCGCGCCCGCCATCCATGTCTCCGCTCGTGCCATCAGCCGATCCCCTCGCGCCCCTTGTCCACCCGGTAATACGCCCAGAGCGCCCGTGCGGCAACCGACCGCCAGGGCGACCAGTCCTGCGCCATCTCGCGCAGCGCGCGTTCGCGCGGACGTTCGGGCAGATCGAAGAGCATCCGGGCGGATTCCTGCAGCGCCAAGTCACCCGGGGCGAAGACATCCGCACGACCGAGGCTGAACATGGCATAGATCTCGGCCGTCCAGACGCCGATCCCTTTTACCGCCACCAGCGTGCGGATCACGTCATCGGTGGGCATGTCGCGCAGCGCACCGTAGTCGATGCCCGCCTCGGCCAGCGCCACGGCGTAGCGCGCCTTCTGCCGGCTGAGGCCGAGGGCGCGCAGATCCTCCTCGCCCCGCGCCAGCACGGCCTCTGGCGTCGTGGCGCCCGCCTCTTCCAGCCGAGCCCAGATCGCGGCGGCAGAGGCGACGCTGACCTGCTGGCTGACGATGGCGCCGAGCAGCTGGGCGAAGCCGTCCGGACGCAACCGCAGCGGCAGCGGGCCGGTCAGGTCCAGCGCATGGGCAAAGCGCGGCTCCTGCGCGGCGAGCCAGGCCGCGCCCTCCGCCACGCAGGCCTCGCCCTTGATGATGCGCCCGACCGGCGCGGAGATGCCGTCCGCCATGACCCCTAGGTGATCCCGGGCCCGGCCTGCGTCAAGCCGCCCATTCAGAGCGCCGCCATCAGGCGGGCCTTCTCGCCCGCGTCGTCGGGGCGCGAGATCGCCTCGGCCAGGTCCTCGAGCGAGGCGATGGAATGGCCGGCGCGGAAGCTGTCCACATGGGGCAGCATGGCGCGGATGCCGCTGGCCTTGGGCGCGAACCCGTCCCAGCGCAGCAGCGGGTTCAGCCAGATCAGCCGGCGCGACGAGAGCTGCAGCCGCTCCATCTCTTTCTCGAGCGCCGCGGCATCGTCGCGGTCGAGCCCGTCGGTGATCAGCAGCACCACCGCGCCCTGCCCCATCACCCGACGCGACCAGTCGCGGTTGAAGACATGCAGGCAATCCCCGATCCGCGTGCCGCCCTCCCAGTCCTGCGCCTCGGCGCCCGCGGCCTTGAGCGCAGCGTCCACGTCGCGCGCAGCGAGGTGCCGGGTGATGTTGGTCAGCCGCGTGCCGAAGGTGAAGGCATGCACCTTTGCCCAGCCCTGCCCCTTCTCGTTGGCCACGGCGTGCAGGAAATGCAGCACCATGCGGGAATACTGGCTCATGGAGCCGGAGATGTCGCAGAGCACCACGAGGTTGGGCCAGCGCGGCCGCTGGCGCGCGCGCTCGATGCGCTGCATCTCGCCGCCCTGGCGCAGCGCCGCGCGGATCGTGCGGCGATAGGCGATGCGGTTGCCCTGCGCGGCCGCCATGCGCCGGCGCGACAGGATGGGCTGCACCGGCAGGGTGAGCCGGGCGAGCATGCGCTTGGCCTGGGCGATCTCTTCGGTGGACATCTGCTCGAAATCCAGCGTGCGCAGCTTTTCCTCGGCCGACATGGTCATCGAGGCGTCGATCTCGATCTGGGTGGCCTCGTCCTCGCGCGTCTCGGGCTGCGGCATCTCGGGCAGCTCGTCGCCCAGAAGCGCCTGGGCCGCGCGTTTCTCGGCCGCCGCGGCGAGGCGTTCCTCCTGCACGCCGCGCACCGCGGGCAGCATCAGGCTCATCATGTGTTCGAGAAAGCGCGGGTCGCGCCAGTAGAGCCGGAAGACCTGCGCGAAGATCACCCGGTGCTCGGGGCGGTTCACGAAACAGGCATGCAGCGTCCAGTAGAAATCCATCCGGTCGGTGAAGCCCGCCGCCTCGACCGCGCGGATCGCGTCGATCACACGACCCGGCCCGACGGGCAGCCCGGCGCGGCGCAGGGCGCGGGCGAAATGGATGATGTTCTGCGCCAGGCGCGGATTTTCCGGGATTTCCAGAGGGGCGTATTCGGGCATGCTCCGGTTATCGGCGAGCGACCTCAGCATGGCAAGGCGAGACCGGGGCATGTCGTCCGCGACACGACCAAAGTAGGATGGTATCGTTGGAGGTATTGAGAATACTGCATTCAATCGGAGGGTGATTCGATGAATCTCTTCACGTCTGAGAAAGCCTCTGCGGTTCTGGCAATTTTTCTGGCCGTGGTCGGATTTTACGTCACCAGCGTCGTTGAAGAGATCCGCAGCCAACCGGTTGTCACTTATCGCTTCGACAGAGCGCCGGACGGCTCGGCAGAGCTGCGGCTTGAGAACATCTCGCTTGCCAGCCTCGTGGAGGATTCGCGATTCGAGATTGCCTGCGTGGACCTGCGCCCCGATTGCCTGCGACCGCAGGACGGAGACGCGGACCGGTTTCACAAATTGACCCGGGAGCCACCGGTGTCTCCGTCCAACACGTCAGTCGACTCGACCGCCAGCGGTGTCGCGCTCTCCGCCACGCTGGTTCCGGGCGCGGTGGTTAGATTGACGACGCAGCGTTCGGACGCGGCTCTTGAGGACGATACCACGCTCGAATTTTACTATACCGCGGCGCCCAACGACCCGAAATCACTGCTGCTTATCGACGGCTACACCGCGACGGCGGTATTCGTAGGCAGCTATTTCCACATCATGATCCTGGCGTTCGGGGTCGCATTGTTCGGATTGGTCGTCGTGATCGTCGTACCGCTCTTCAAATCTGCATGAACCAACACCTTTCCCACGCAAGAGGAGCCGCCAGCATGAGCAATCTGACCCGAAACTGTGTCGCCGTTCTGGCTTTCTGCGCCGTGCCCCTGTTGGCCGAGGAGCCGACCGATCCGCTCACCGTGGAGATCAAGGTCTACCGCATTCACGACGAAGCCGAATGGCCTGTGCCCAGCCATGTCAGCGTGACGGGGGAGAACCGGGCCAAACGCACGGATGCGAATGGCGTCGCAGTTTTCCAGATGGCGCGCTGCGATGACAGTGTGCGCATCAGCGCGCGCCCGGTCATGACCTTTCTTGAAAGTGTCAGCGCGACCTGCAACGGATCTCCCATGGCGATGGAGACGCGGCCGCTCTACACCGGTGCGGTCTACTCCATTCTGTCCGATCCCAGAGGGCTTGATCAGGCGCTTGCTGCGAACCCGGCGATCGCGAGGGCCATCGAGGCAACCGACAATGCGGAGCGTCTTGCCGCCCTGCAGGAGGCCTACGGGCGCGGCGCCCTAAACGAGGTCACACGGCTTGCGGGCGACCTGACCTGGACCTTGCGCGAGGCGGCGCCAGGGGCGGCGCAGTCGTTCAGCGTGATTGCAATGGATGCAGGGTTCCGCACTATGGGCATCGATCCGAACAGCGAAGACGCCCCGCTGATCCGCTTTGACCGGTCGCAGAATCTCTACGTGATGAGCGATCTGGGACAGGCTGTGGCCGCGGAGTTCACCGCCGCTGCGAATCTGGGTGACACCAACCCCTGGTCCGGCGAGATGATGGAGGCCTTGGGCGAAATCGACCTTGGCAGTGAGCAAGATCTGCCTCTTTATATGCCTGAGTCCCGAGATGTGATAAGGCGGCTGGAATTCCAGCTTGAGGATCAACGCCTGATCATCCAGCGCTGAGGATCAGGCCGCCTCGATGCTGGCCTTGGCATCGTCGAGGATGCGCTTGGCCTCGGAGCCCTGGATGCGCGCAATGTCGTCCTGGTATTTCAGGATCGCGCCCAGCGTGTCGCTGATCACCTCGGGTGAGAGATCGACCACGTCGAGCGCCAGCAGGCACTTGGCCCAGTCGATGGTCTCGGCCACGCCGGGTTTCTTGAAGATGTCTTCGGTGCGCAGGCCCTGCACGAAGGCGATGATCTCGCGCGAGAGGGTTTCGGGCAGCTCGGGCGCGCGGGCGTGCAGGATCTCGAGCTCGCGCTCGAAGCCCGGGTAGTCGACCCAGTGGTAGAGGCAGCGGCGCTTGAGCGCGTCATGCACCTCGCGCGTGCGGTTCGAGGTCAGGATGACGATGGGCGGCTCGGGCGCCTTGATGGTGCCGAGCTCGGGGATGGTGACCTGGAAATCGCTCAGCGCCTCGAGCAGGAAGGCCTCGAAGGGCTCGTCTGTGCGGTCGAGCTCGTCGATCAGCAGGATCGGCGCGCCGGCCTCGTCCGGGCGCATGGCCTGCAGGAGCGGGCGTTCGACCAGGTAATCGGGGCCGAAGAGCTCCTTCTGCAGCGCGGTGCGATCGGCGCCGCCGCCGGCCTCGGCGGTGCGGATGGCGATCATCTGGGCGGGGAAGTTCCATTCGTAGACCGCCGAGCCCGCATCCAGCCCCTCGTAACATTGCAGCCGGATCAGGCGCCGCCCCAGCGCCGCCGACAGCGCCTTGGCGATCTCGGTCTTGCCGACCCCGGCCTCGCCCTCGAGAAAGAGCGGCCGGCCAAGCTTGAGCGACAGGAAGACGACGGTGGCCAGCGCGCGGCCGCAGACATAGCCGGTCGCGGCCAGGTCCGCCTGCACGGCGTCGATGGAATTGGGCAATGTCATGGGCGATCTCCTCGGGCAATTGAGTGCCCGCCCCGGCCGCCCGGGTCAAGGGCGCCGGCGCCGCAGCCGGGGCGCGGCATTGACGGGCCGTGCACCAGATGTCATGATTCGGCGCATAAGATACCCGGGACAACCCGGGAGATGGCGGATGAGCAGTGATGTCCAGAGCGAGGGCGGAGGCGCAGGCATGCGCGTGACCGCGGTGACCTGTGTGAAGAACGAGGGCCCGTTCCTGCTGGAATGGATCGCCTTCAACCGTCTTCTGGGCGTGAGCGATTTCCTGTTCTACTCCAATGATTGCGACGATGGCACCGATGCGCTGCTGGATGCGCTGGCCGCGCGCGGAGACGGCGTGGTGCACCTGCCGAACCCGGCCAAGGGGCGCAACTACCAGATGGAGGCGCTGAAGGATGCCGCGAAACAGGAGGTGGTGCGGCAGGCCGACTGGGTCTGGATCGCCGATGTGGACGAGTTCCTGAACATCCATGCGGGCGATCACACGATCCCGGCGCTTGTGGCGGCCTGCGGCGATCCGCAGGCGATCAGCGTCACCTTCCAGTTCTTCGCCAATGGCGGGGTGTCGGGGTTCGAGGATCGGCCCGTGATCGAACAGTTCGACCGCAGCCACAATCCCGACCTGTGGTGCGGCGAGACGGCGATCGAGGTCAAGACCCTGGTGCGGCGGGACTTTCCGCTGCAGTATTACGGCGCGCACCGGCCCTTCTTCAAGGACAAGGACAAGCGCGCGCGGCCGCGCTGGACCGACGGGTCGGGGCGCGACGTGCCGCATCGCTTCCTGGTCGCCGCCAATCCCCGCCGCATCCGCAAGTTTCCCGCCGCCGGGGCGCGGGACCATGCCACGCTGAACCATTACGCGCTGCGCTCGCTCGACAGCTATCTCGTCAAGAACGACCGGGGCGACGTGAACCGCGCCAACCGCGCCTTCGACGACAGCTATTGGCGCGAGCGCAACGACCCGGCCTTCGAGGACCGCTCGATCCGGCGCTACCTGCCCGCGCTGCAGGAGGCACTGGCCGAGTTGAAGGCCGACCCGGTGATCGGGGCGCAGCACGCGACCTGCGTGGCGCGTCACCGCGCGCGGCGCGACGCGCTGATGCAGCAGGAGGCCTATGCGCAGATGCATGCGCAGCTGGCCGCGCTGCCGCCCTATCCGCCCGGCGAATACGAGCTGATGCAGGAACTGGGGCTGGTGGCATGAGCCGGCTGAAATGCGTCAACCTGGGCCTGCCCAAGACGGGCACCACCACGCTGGCCCATGCGCTGGGAAAGGGGGGCTGGCGGGTGGCCGATCACAAGGTGCGCCGGGTGCACACGCGGACGCCCGGGCTCGGCGGCACCTTCGTGGGCCGGCAGATCTACAACGGCTATTTCGAGACCGGCGACCCGTTCGCGCATCTCGACCTCTACGACGCGCTCTCCGAGATCAGCGTGCTGAACGGCACGACCAGCCTCTGGCCGCAATGCGACTATGCCGTGCTCAAGGCGATGCGGCTGGCGCGGCCGAACATGCTCTTCGTGGCCACCTGGCGCCCGCCCGAGGAAGTGTCCGACAGCATGCGGCGCTGGAACAACCTGGGCACCGACCGGCTGCCCGGGGGGAGCATTCCCGGCCTGCCGCACGGGTTCGGCGAGAGCGATGGCGAGCGGATCCGCTGGATCGAGGGGCATTACGCCATGCTGCGTGACATCTTCGGCGAGGATCCGCGCTATCTGGAACTGCCCATGGGTGCGCCCGATGCGCGGGCGCGGCTCTCGGCGCACGTCGGGATCGACCTGCCCTGGTGGGGCCGGCTGAACGTCAATGACGGCGCAGGCGCGCGAGGGGTCGCCTGATGCGCATCTACCTGCATATCGGGCCGGATGGCGCCTCAAGCGACCGGATGCAGCGCGTGCTGGACGCCAAGCGCGACCAGCTGGCCCGGACCGGCACGCTCTATGCCCGCTCGCCCGGCGCGCGCAACCACACGCGGCTGTTCATGGCGGTGACGGATCCCGGTAACGTGGACTCTCTGCGCTTCAACCGCGGCTTCATCGCGCCCGAGAAGCAGGCGCGGCTGCGCCGCGACGTGGGTGAGAAGCTGGCCGCCGAGATCGACCGCGCCGCGCCCGAGACACTGATCCTGTCGGCCCACCAGCTGGGCAGCGCGCTGGTCTCACGCGCCGAGCTGGAGCGGCTGCGCGCCCTGCTGCTGCCGCTGTCCGACGACATTCGCGTGGTGGCGCATCTGGACGATCCCGCGCGGCTGCTGGTCCGCCGCTATGCCGCGCAGCTGGCCGAGGGGCGTGCGCATGACCTGTCGCTGGAGCTGGGCTGCCTCGACGCGCCCGGCTACTGGGATGCGGCGCTGGCCACGCGCCCCGTGCCCGACCCCGCCGCCGGGCAGTTCGGCGAGGTGCAGGGCGCCTGTTTCTGGCTGGACTACGCGCGGCTGGAGCGGGAATGGGCGGCGGTCTTCGGCGCGGAGGCCGTGCAGTTGCACAGCCTCGACCTGCCGCAGCTCTACGAAGCGCGCGCCACCGACGCGCTGGCCGCGGCCTTCGACATCAAGGTGAATTTCGGCAAGGCCGAGCCCGAGACGCCGCCCCCCGCCCCCTCGGCCGCCTGGCAATCACGCTGCCGGCGCTTCAACGACGTGGTGCTGCGGCTCTTGGCACGAGGCGAGGTGATCCTGCCGCGTCAGCTCTGGCGCAAGTTCCTGACCGAGATCAAGGTGCCCGGCGCACCGATCGCGCCCGGCAGCCTGTCTGCCGTGTCGCAGCGCTTTGCCGAGGATATCGCCGCGCTCTGCGCCCGGCATGACGGTCTGGACCCGCACGCAATGGCGCCGGACCCGGCAGAGGCACCGTGGGAGGAGGCCGACCCGACACGCGGCTTCCGTGCGACGCAGTACCTGATGGCCTTCCGCTGGCGCATCAACCAAGCCACGAAGGAAGAGCTGGCCAACAAGGCCGCGGATCTCGCAAGGCTCGGGGCCGGCACGACGCCGGCGGCCGCGGATCCCGAGCCCGAGGCCGCGCCGGTCCTGTCGGCGGGCGCTCGCGCCGTCCTGCCGCCCGACGCGCGCGAGAATTTCATCAAGCTGCAGAGCTCGCCCTTCGCGCCGCATAACCGCCTCGGCCGCGTGAACGAGGAAGAGCTGGCCGCCGCCTATGCCCCGCGGCGCGAACGCGCGCTGCCGCCGGGCCGCTCCGGCAACGTGATCGTCGGCTGCATGAAGAACGAGGCGCCCTATATCCTGGAATGGGTGGCCTATCACCGCGCCGTGGGGTTCGACACGTTCCTGATCTACACCAATGGCTGCGAGGATGGCACGACAGAGATCCTCGACCGGTTGCAGGAGCTGGGCGTGCTCCAGCATCGCAACAATGACAACTGGTCCGGCAATTCGCCGCAGCAGCACGCGCTGGACAGCGCGCTGCGCGAGGAGGTGATCGTCAAGGCCGACTGGATCGCCCATATCGACGTGGACGAGTTCATCAACATCCGCTGCGGCAATGGCACGCTGGAGGATTTCTTCGACCGCGTGCCGGAGGCGACCAACGTGGCGATGACCTGGCGGCTCTTCGGGCATAACGGCGTGACCGAGCTGTCCGACGCGCTGGTGATCGAGCAGTTCGACACCTGTGCCCCGAAATTCTGCCCCAAACCGCACACGGTTTGGGGCTTCAAGACGATGTTCCGCAATATCGGCGCCTATGCCAAGATCTCGTGCCACCGGCCCAACAAGCTGGCCGACGGACAGGCCGACCGGGTGCGCTGGGTGAACGGCTCGGGCCGTGACATGACCGACGAGGCGATCAAGAACGGCTGGCGCAATTCCAAGAAATCCATCGGCTACGACCTGATCCAGCTGAACCATTACGCGCTGCGCTCGGCCGAGAGTTTCCTCATCAAGCGCCAGCGCGGACGGGCGCTGCATGTCGACCGCAATATCGGGCTGAACTACTGGATCCGCATGGACTGGTCAGTGCATCGCGACATCACCATCAAGCGCAACCTGCCGCGGGTGCGTGCGGAATACGACCGGCTGCGCGCCGACCCTGTGCTGGCCGCGTGGCATGAAAAGGGGCTGGCCTGGCACCGCGCCAAGGCCGACGAGCTGCACGGCATGCCCGAATTCGAGGAGCTCTACCGCCAGGCCGTGGCGCTGGAGCTGACCGAGACCGAACGCGTGGCCTATGCGCTGGCCCTGGACATGGAGAACTGATGGCGGGATCCGGGCGGGAAGCCGCTTCGAAGCGGCTTGCAGACGCGGTTTGCAAACCGCGTTCAGAAGGCCCTTGCAAGGGCCTTCCACAAAGGCGCTTCGAAGCGCCTTGCCCCCGGCCCGACCGTGATTGAGGAGCCCGCCATGGAAAGCACGACCACCGAACGCAGCCCCTTCATCCGCTCGCGCGGCCTGAAGATCCCCAAGCATCCGCAGCTGACCACCGGACGGGTGCGCGGCGCCCTGCGCGAGGGCACCTACGAGCGCAAGGAATGCGACGCGGTCATGCGGGTCGTCACCGCCGGTGACCGGGTGCTAGAGCTGGGCGGCGGCATCGGCTACATGTCCACGTTGCTCTCGGTCAAGAAGCAGGTCGCGCAGGTTGTCACCTACGAGGCCAACCCCGCCCTGATCCCCTATATCCGCGAGGTGCATGGGGCCAACGGGGTAGACAATGTCGATCTGCGCAACGCGCTTCTGGCGCCCGAGGACGGCCCGCCCGTCCCCTTCCACCTGCGGCGCAACTTCCTTGCCTCCTCGATGGATCTCGCGGCCGATCCCGACAGCGTGACCGAGACCGTGCCCGTCATGCGCCACGCCATCGGCCCGGTGCTCGCCGACCTCGCACCCGACGTGCTGGTCTGCGACATCGAGGGGGCCGAGGCTGAGCTGCTGCCCGCCGGCGACTGGTCGAGCCTGCGCGCCGCGATCATCGAGCTGCATCCGCAATGGATCGGCGCCGCCGGTGTGCGCGCCGTCTTCGACGCCATGCATGCCGCCGGGCTGACCTATTTCCCCAAGGCCTCCGAGGCCAAGGTCGTCACCTTCCGGCGCGCCTGGTGAGCTTGCGCCCCCCGTGCCACCGGAGCCCATGGGCATGAACATCACCGCCGTGCTCTGCGTGCGCAACGAGGGCGCCTTCCTGCTCGACTGGCTGGCCCATCACCTGGCGGCCGGGATCACCCATGTCGTGGCGCTCTCCAATGACTGCGAGGACGGCACCGATGCCCTGCTCGACCGGCTGGCTGCGCTTGGGCATGTCACGCATCTGCGCAATGACGGGCCGCATGACAAGGGCGGCATCCAGTTCACCGGGCTCAAGATGGCAGACCGGCACCCGGCGATCGCTGCCGCAGACTGGCTGATCGCGCTCGATATCGACGAGTTCGTCAATGTCCATGTGGGCGACCGCAGCCTGACCGCCCTGCTCGAGGCGCTGCCCGAAGCCGACGCGATCACCCTGACCTGGCGGCTCTTCGGCAATGACGGGCAGGTCCGTTTCGAGGACCGTCCCGTGCCGCAGCGCTTCACCCGCGCCGCGCCCGAGATCATGTACTGGCCGTGGCGCGCGGCCATGTTCAAGACGCTCTACCGCAATGATGGCACCTACCGGAAGCTGGGCGTGCACCGCCCGCGCAGCCCCGATCCCGAGCGGGTCGAGGCCGCGCGCTGGGTGGATGGCGCAGGCCGCGCCCTGCCCGCCCAGTTCCGCAAACGCCGGATCTTTTCCGATTACGGCCGGCCCAATTACCGCTTTGCGCAGCTGAACCACTACCCCCTGGGCGACATGGAAAGCTATGTGCTCAAGGCCGATCGCGGCCGCGCCGTGCATGCCGACCACGCGCTTGGCATGGATTACTGGGTGGAGCGGAACTGGAGCGTCGCCGAGGATACGACGCTCCTGGCGCTGAACGGCGTGGCCGCGCAGCGCGCCGCCTTTGCCGCCGATCCCGATCTGGCGCGGCTGCACTGCGCCGCCGTCGACTGGCGCCGGGCCCGGTTCGAGGCGCTGATGGCGCAGGAGCCGTTCCGCGCGCTCTTTGCGCGGCTGCTTATGACCCCGCCCTCGCGGCCCTTGTCGCGCGAGGCCGCGCAGCTTCTCGCCGCCCATGCCACGCGGGCCCGCGCCGCGCGGCGCGCCTGAGGCTCCGCGGTTTTTCCTCAAACCCTTCACAATTCCGCCCCATGCCCGGGGGATTGTTTCGCTGACCACCCACGGGCCCGCGCGGCCCGCGGAGCGCAAAGGACAGGCGGGCATGACACGGCAGAACCAGAGCTTTCCCCCGGATCTCAGCCGGCTTTCGCGCAGCGACTGGCTGGCCGAGCTGCGCCACATCGGCGATGCCAGCGGATTCTCGGAACCGCTCGGCCGGCACCACGCGGCGGTCTTCGTGGAAGAGGGCGACACGCTCTTGGTCAGCTTCGAGAGCATGTCGGGGATCGAGGCGCTGTCGGATCGCAACGTGCCGCTGGGCTTCGACATGGTGGCGCAGAACGGCTGGTCCTCGCTGTCGGTGCTCAGCCATGGCGACACCTGGTTCCGAGAACCGCGCGTCTACGGCTTCTTCGACCAGCTGCTCGATGACGGGTTCTTCGACGAGTTCGAGCGCGTGATCTTCTACGGCGCGGGCCCCTGCGGCTATGCCGCCGCCGCCTATTCCGTGGCCGCGCCCGGCGCGCGGGTGCTGCTACTGCAGCCCCAGGCCACGCTGGATCCGCGCGTCACCGAATGGGACGACCGGTTCGTCGAGATGCGGCGCCACGATTTCACCTCGCGCTACGGCTTTGCGCCCGACATGATCGACGCCGCCCAGATGGCCTACCTCGTCTACGACCCGCGCGAGCGGCTGGACGCGATGCATTCGGCCCTGTTCGAGCGGCGCAACGTGCGCCGCTTCCGCGCGCCCTTCATGGGCGGCGCGCTGCAGAGCGAGCTGCGCGCGCTCGACATCCTGCCGCTGCTGCTCGAATCCGTGGCCGAGGACAAACTGGACACCGCGCGCTTTGCCGAGCTGCTGCGGGCCCGCCGCGACCACCCGCCCTATCTGCGCAAGCTGCTCTCGCGGCTCGACGCAGACGAGCGCGACGGGCTGTCGCGCCTGCTCTGCCGCAACGTGGTGGGCCGGATGCACGCGCCGCGCTTCCGCCGCCGGCTGCAACAGCTCGAGGCGCAGGCCGAGTAGGCCCGCGCACTCAGCGCCCGCGGTTCAGATAGACCTCGCGCAGCGCCTGCTGGAAATAGCCCAGCCCCGCGCCCAGCACGAAGAGCACAAGCCGCCCCGGCTCGCCCACCAGCGCCAGCACCACGCTGCCCGCCAGCAGGCAGGCCAGTAGCGAAGCGACCTGCCGGTCCTCGGAACCGGGCAGGTTTTCGACGCCGATGAAGCGGATCAGCGCCTCGGTCACATGCGGCACAGCCGGCCGCGCCCCCGCGCCCGCCGCAATGCCGAGGATCAGTGTCAGGATCATGCTGGCCTCTCCCGCCTCGCCTCTCCCCCCGGTTTAGCGCAGCCGCGGCCGGAGTGAAACGACCGGCGCGCTTGGGCTCGGTCTGCTCGCATCGGGACAGCAAAGCCCGGACCGGTATCCGACCCGATCACCGATTGCCCTGCCCAAGGATGCCGTGAGACAAGCCAAGGTAAACGCCCCGCGGTCGCCACCGGACGCTTCGGGTTGAGCTTCGGGGCGGGGCTGCATAGGCTGCGCGGCATCAGGGGCAGAGCAGGCGGAGAAGGATGGCAGGTCTCACCGAAGCCGAGGAGATCTCGGATATCGCGTTCGGCTACATGGGCTCCAGGGCCCTGTTCGCGGCGCTGGAATTCAACCTGTTCACGGCGCTCGCCCCGGCACCGCTCGACCTGACGGCCTTGGCGCGCGCGACCGGGCTGGCGCAGGCGCGCTGCAAGACGCTGCTGACCGCGCTGACCGGGCTGGGGCTGGTGCTGCGCGATGACGAGGGGCGCTATGCCAATGCGCCCGCCGCGCAGGCCTTCCTGGTCAAGGGGGCGAAATACGACTTCTCGGATTACCTGCGGCTGCAGGTGGGCCGGCAGATGTACCCGCTGATGGACCAGATCGAAGACGCGCTGGGCGGTACCCTGCCCGCGGGCGCGACCGACAGCTATGCCACCTGGTTCGCCGATCCCGAGGAGGCGCGGCTTTACTCCGAAAGCCAGCACGCCGGCTCACTGGGGCCCGCGCGCTCGCTGGCGCGGCAGATCGACCTGACCGGCGCGCGCGCTCTGCTGGACGTGGGCGGCGGCACGGGGGCGATGTCGATCACGCTGTGCACGGCCTTCCCCGGGCTGCACGCCACGATCCTCGACTTCCCCAACGTGGCCGATCTGGGCGAGGCCTATGTCGCCGATGCGGGCCTGTCGGACCGGATCACCTATCGCCGCGGCAACGCGATCGAGGGGGACTGGCCGGAGGCGCAGGACGTGATCCTGATGTCCTACCTGTTCTCGGGCGTGCCGGACCGGTTCCACGAGACCCTGCTGGCGCGGGCCTTCGATCACCTGGCCCCCGGCGGGCGGCTGCTGCTGCACGATTTCATCGTCGATGCGGACATGCGCGGGCCCAAGAACACGGCGCTGTGGCAGCTGCAGCATACCGCCTTCACGCCGGAGGCGCGCTCGCTCGACGATGGCTGGCTGAGCGCGGCGCTGAGCGATGCGGGCTTTGCCGAGGTCTCGGTCGCGCCGATGATCCCGGGCATGACCAAGCTGGCCCAGGCGCTGCGCCCGGCCTGAATACGCGCGCATCGCAACGCCGGTGAGCCGCGATGGACCCGCTTGCGCAGCGGGCCGATCTCCCGTACCGCGCCGGATGCCCCGGTCGACCGCGAGTCGCCGGGCCGGGCGAAGAACCTCAATCCGGCAGCCTGACGGAACCTGCGGGCCGGGTCGGACGTTTCTTCAATTGGCCCGCAACGGGCAGACACATCTGATGGGAGCTTCGGTGCCGCTCACACGGACGCATGGTCGATTTCCATGGCATTACTCATGGCGGAGGACCTGACACATGACGCGCGCGCAAATCACCTTTCCTTTTGCCTCCAACGAACATGCCCGCCTGCGCGAGGTGCGCGAGGTGGTCGGGCGTGATCTTCAGGCCGACCCCGTCCTGCAGGACATCACCCGCGACGTCTCGCGTCTCTTTGGCGTGCCGGCGGCGCTGGTTTCGGTGGTGGAGAGCGATCACCAGTGGTTCCTGGCCAAGACGGGGATCGATCTGGACTCGACGCCGCGCGACTACGCGATCTGTTCGCGCGCAATCATGTCGGACCAGCCGCTGATCCTGCCCGACACGCTGGAGCATCGCGAGTTCTCCAACCACCCTGCGGTCGTGCTCGACCCCAAGGTGCGGTTCTATGTCGGCGCGCCCCTTGTGCTGAGTTCGGGCTTCCGGGTGGGCACGCTCTGCGCGATTGATGTTGTCGCCCATGGCGCACCATCACAAAACGAGATCGACGCCCTTCAGGATCTGGCCGCGCTGACCGTGGCGCATCTTGAAGAGCATCACGCCCGGCGGACCGACGGCAACCAGGACCGGCGTGCCCAGATCGCCGCGGATGCGCAGCAGGAATTTCTGTCCCTGATCGGGCACGAGTTCCGCTCACCGCTGACCGTGCTTCTGGGCAATGCAAGACTGCTGCAGCACAGGCATGAGAGCGCGGAGGGCCAGCCCCCGCATAGTGACGATTTCACGCGGCGGGCCCTGTCGGGGATCGTGGCCTCGGGCGAGCATCTGCATCGGTTGATCGAGCGGGTGATCCATTTCACCAACCTGCAGAACGGAGAGCTGTTCCTCGCCGAAGAGACCCTGCCCTGCGCGCCCTTCCTGCGCTCTGTCGTCGACCCGATCGAGCCGATCGTCAGCGTGGAGGCGCGGCAGGTCACCACACGCTGCGACGAGACCCTGTCCGCGATCCGCGGGGATGGCGAGCAGCTGGCCGTCGCCCTGTCTGCGTTGGCGTCCAACGCCTTGACCCACGGTGCGGGCGATATCGCGCTGGTCGCAACGCGCGGCGACGACAATGCCCTGCGGCTGCAATGCCGTGACGAGGGGCCCGGCTGTTCCGAGGCGCAGATCGCGCGTGCGGACCGCCCCTTCGCGGTTGGCGAGGACGTGATCCGGCGGCAGGCCGGCGGGCTGGGGCTTGGCCTGCCGCTGGCCCGGAAGATCGCCGAGCTGCATGGCGGGCGCCTGCAGGCCGGGCGCGACAGCCTGAGTGCCTGGGTCGAAATGGAGCTGCCCAGCTGGCGTTGCAGCATGGCGCTGGCCTGACACAAGCGAGGGTGCGTGTACGGCGCGCCCTTCGCGCTCAGGACGCGTCAGCGCCCAGCAGCACCATTCCGGCGATCAGCAGGACCAGACCGGCAATGCCGGACCAGCTGAGCGTCTGGTTGAACAGGATCACGCTGACGAGGACCGAGCCGACAGAGCCGATCCCGGTCCAGATCGGATAGGCGATGCCCAGTGGCAGCCGGGCCATGGCGGCGTAGAGCGCCAGCAGCCCCGCGGCCATCGTGACAAGCGTCAGCGCGCCCAGCGTCCAGGACGGCGCCTGCCCCAGTTTCTTGAGGCCGGCCGCCCAGGCCACCTCCAGCCCGCCGGCGATGAGTAGATAGATCCAAGCCATGTGACCCCCGTTTCGCGTGCAGGTCGTCCTGGCAAGGCCCGTGCTGGGCCGGGTCGTCCCGGCGGGCAGATACGCGTGAGCTATGAAGGCCCGCGCCCGCGGTCAAGCGCGCGGGGCGACATGCCCCTCTGAGAACGCGAAACGCCGGGGCACGGGCCCCGGCGTCAGTGTCTCCTTGAGCGGGCGGCCTGGCGCCGCCCCGGGCGATCACTCGTCGTCGAGCGACTCGACCGCCTTTTCCAGCTCTTCCTTGGTGACCTCGGTCTCGGTGACCGTGGCCTGCTCGGCGATGTGGTCGATGACCTTGTCCTCGAAGATCGGCGCGCGCAGCTGCTGCTGCATGCCCGGGTTCTGGCGGACATAGTCGAAGAAGGCGCGTTCCTGGCCCGGGTACTGGCGGGCCTGGTTCATGATCGCCTGGGTCATCTCGGCCTCGGAGACCTCGACCTCGGCCTTCTGGCCCAGCTCGGCCAGCAGCAGGCCAAGACGCACGCGGCGCTCGGCCAGCTCCTTGTGCTCGTCGGTGGGCTCGATCTCGGGGTGGTCATGACCCTGCACGTCGGGGTTTTCCTCGTGCCACAGCTGGTGCGCGATCTGCTTGGCCTCAGCATCGACCAGCGAGGGCGGCAGGTCGAAGGTGACCATCTCGTCCAGCTTGTCGAGCATGTTGCGCTTCATGACCTGACGCGCCGCGCCGGCATATTCTGCCTCCAGCCGCTCGCGGATCTGGCCCTTGAGCGCGTCGAGATCCTCGGCACCGAATTTCTGCGCCAGCTCGTCATTCACCTCGGCCGCCTTGGGCGACTTCACGGCCTTGACGGTCACGTCGAAGACCGCGGCCTTGCCGGCCAGATGCTCGGCGCCGTATTCCTCGGGAAAGGTGACCTCGACCGCCTTCTCGTCGCCGGCGCTGACACCGGTCAGCTGCTCCTCGAAGCCGGGGATGAAGCTGCCCGAGCCCAGCGTCAGCGGATAATCCTCGGCCGCGCCACCCTCGAAGGGCTCGCCGTCGACCTTGCCGACGAAATCGATCACGACCTGGTCGCCATCCTCGGCCGCGCCGTCCTTGTCCTCGAAATCCTGCGCCGTCTCGGCGAGCGAGGCCAGCGCCTCGTCCACGGCGGACTCGTCGGCCTTGACCACCAGCCGCTCGACCTCGAGCGAGGAGACGTCGACCTCGGGCACCTCGGGGAGCTTCTCGTAGCTCATCTCGACCTGGATGTCGTCGCCTTCCTTCCAGTCGTCATTGGTCATCTTGACCTCGGGCTGAAGCGCGGGCCGGTCGCCGGTTTCCTCGAAATGCTGGTTCATGGCACCGTCGATGGCTTCCTGCATCGACTCGCCGAGCAGACGCTGGCCGAACTGCTTCTTGAGCAGCGGCATGGGGACCTTGCCCTTGCGGAAGCCCTTCATCTCGATCTCGGGCTGGGCCTCGGCCAGCTTGGCGTTGACCTTCTCGTCCAGCTCGGCCGCCGTCACGGTGATGGCGTAGCCGCGCTTGAGGCCGTCGTTCAGCGTCTCGGTGACCTGCATGTGTTCCTCGTCAGTTCGGGCCCGCCTGCACGCGGGCGCCCCGGTTCCAAATCTGGGCTCTTCTAAGCACGGGGTCCGCGCTTCGCAAGGCGATTTCTGGCCCTGCGCGGGCATTCCCATGCGCAGGCGCGCCGCTAGCCGGTCTTCAGGTGCAGGTAGGTCTCGTTGAAGCGGCGCGACAGGTGATCGCCCGCCCGGATCACCCGGCCCGAGCCGATCGGCGCGACATTGGTGTCGAAATCGGGATTGAAGAAGAGCGGCACCGAGATGCGTTCCTCGGAGGAGCCGCGCACCCGGTGCAGCGTGGCCTTGACCCGCCCGGCGGTCCAGGACTCCAGCATCTCGCCGAAATTGATCACGAAGCTGCCCGGGGCGGCGGTGACCGCGTGCCAGTCGCCGTCGCGGCCCAGCACCTCGAGCCCCGGCACCCCGTCCGCCCCCAGAAGCGTCAGGCAGCCGTAATCGGTATGCGCGGCGATGCCGAAATCCTTCTCGCCCGCCCAGTCGGGGCGCGGCGGGTAGTAGTTGCCGCGCAGAAGCGCCATGGGCCGCGCGAACCGGTCGTCGAAATAGGCCCGGTCCTCGCCGATCGCCTCGGCGATGCCGCGCAGGATCTGCAGGGCGACGGCGCGGGCATCGTCGTAATAGGCCTCGATCACCTCGCGGAAGCCCGCCGGGCGCGCTGGCCATAGATTGGGCGCATAGACCGGCAGCCCGGTCTCGGGCGCTTCGAAGCCGCAATCGAAGACCTGCTTGTAATCGGGGTTGGAGTCAGGGTCGACCTGTTCGGATTGCGAGGCGCCCCAGCCGCGATTGGCACCGGTCACCGACATGTCGACCTGCGCCTTCTCGGCCTCGGGCCGGTCGAAGAAGGCGCGGTAGGCGGCCAGCACGAAGCGCATCCGCGCGGGCGTCACGGGCGTGTTGTGCACGGTCAGGAAACCGGTCTCGTGGGCGGCCCGGCCAAGCGCGGCCAGCGTCTCGGGCTCGCGCGCCACGATCTGCGTGAAGTCCAGTCTGGGGATCATGCCTGCCTCCGGGTCATCCGGGCACAGCGCATGTCATGTCGGGCGCAGGCATGCAACCGGGCTTGACGTCGCTGCCCGCGGTGGCGTCAATGCGCGCGAACCGACAAGGGGAGACATCATGCGACGCAAACTGGCCGCAGGAAACTGGAAGATGAACGGCTCGGGCGCGGCCCTGGCCGAGCTGGACGAGATGGCCAAGGCGGCCTCGAACGGCGCCGAGATCCTGGTCTGCCCGCCCGCCACGCTGATCGGCGCCGCCGCGTCGCGCGCGCCCGGCCTGGCGATCGGCGGGCAGGATTGCCACGCCCGCGCCTCGGGTGCCCATACCGGTGACATCTCGGCCGCGATGCTGAAGGATGCCGGCGCCTCCCACGTGATCCTGGGCCATTCCGAGCGCCGCGCCGATCATGACGAGCATGACGAGGACGTTCGCGACAAGTGCGGCGCCGCCTGGGAAGCGGGGCTGGTCGCGGTGGTCTGCGTCGGCGAAACACTGGACGAGCGCGAGGCCTCGAACACGCTGGACATCATCGCCGGGCAGCTGGCCGGCTCGATCCCCGACGGGGCGACCGGGCACAACCTCGTGGTGGCCTATGAACCCGTCTGGGCCATCGGCACCGGCAAGGTGCCCACAACCGACCAGATCGGCGAAGTGCATGATTTCATGCGTGCCAGCCTCGAGCGCCGCTTCGGCCCGGGTGTCGGCCGCTCGGTCCGGCTGCTCTATGGCGGGTCGGTCAAGGCCTCCAACGCCTCCGACATCTTCCATGTCTCGAACGTGGACGGTGCGCTGGTCGGCGGCGCCTCGCTCAAGGCGGCCGATTTCGTGCCGATCGTGGACGCGCTGAACGCCGTCTCGCACTGAGCACTGCGAACGGGCGCCCTGCCCGTCCGGCCCCGGCCCGGGCGGGCGCCTTGCCCCGTTGCGGGGGTTTCCCTTGCGCCCGGGTCGCAGTAAGACCGCGTCCTGACGCAAGAAGGAGCCCCCCATGGCCATGGATGACGCCCCGCAGATCTATCTCGTGACCCCTCCGGAGTTCGAGCTGGGCCGCTATCCCGACACGCTTGCCCGGGTGCTGGACGGGGCCGAGATCGCCTGCCTGCGCCTGAGCCTTGCCACCCGCGACGAGGACCGCCTGACCCGCGCGGCGGACGCGATCCGCGAGGTCGCCCACAAGGCCGACGTGGCGCTGGTGATCGACACGCATGTGGTGCTGGCCGAGCGGCTGGGGCTGGACGGGGTGCACCTGCTGGACGGCGCCCGCTCGGTCCGGGCGGCGCGCAAGACGCTGGGCGCCGATGCCATCGTCGGCGCCTATTGCGGCCAGTCGCGCCATGACGGCATGGGCGCCGGCGAGCACGGCGCCGATTACATCTCGTTCGGGCCGGTCTCGGGCGCGCTGGGGGATGGCGAGCTGGCCGAGCGCGACCTCTTTGCATGGTGGTCCGAGATGATCGAGCTTCCGGTCGTCGCCGAGGGCGGGCTGACCGAGGAGGCAGTGCGCGCCCTTGCCCCGGTCACCGATTTCTTCGCCGTGGGCGAAGAGATCTGGCGCGAAGAAGATCCGCTGGCCGCGCTGAACCGTCTGCGCGCCGCGATGGTCTGAGCCTCAGCCCGCCGTCTCGAAGGCCTCGTCGGCCAGCGCGGCACTGTGCTGGCGGCGGATCTGGTCCTCGAGATGCTGGGCCAGCGACTTGCGGTTGGGGAAGGCATCGACCCGCACCGGCGGCAGGTAGGCCAGCCGCACATGCCCCTGCCGCCCCCGCGCCAGCACCTGCAACAGCGACGGGCCGAAGCCCATGTCGCCCCACCAGCCGTAGAACCGCGGATCGGCACCTGGTGGCGCGGCATAGACCACCGCCACCGGCTGGACCTGCACGCGATGCTTCAGCGCATCGGCAAAGAAGGCCGCGAAAAGCGTGGTCTTGAAGGACAGCACGCGCCTGCCATCGGTCGAGGTGCCCTCGGGAAAGAAGAGCAGCCGGTGCCCGTGCAGCAGCCGCTCTTCGAACAGCTGCGCCTGCGCGCGCGGCTCGCGCCGGTCGCGCTGGATAAACAGCGTGCCGGTGGCGCGGGCCAGCCAGCCGATGCCGGGCCAGCCCGCCACCTCGGCCTTGGAGACGAAATAGATGTTCTTGCGGCTGTTGAGCACGAAAATGTCCAGCCACGAGGTATGGTTGGCCACGATGGCGCCCGGCCCCTTCATGACCGGCCCCGAGATCCGCAGCCGCAGCCCCATCACCCGCAGCACGGTCCGGCAGACCCCTTGCGTGATCCAGGGCGTGACCGGGCGGTCCATGCCGCAGAGCGGCCGCTCGAGAAGCCGCACCAGCAGCAGCAGCGCCAGCCCGCCGAAGACCACCACCGCGATCACCGGGGCGCGCCAGGCGATGCGCAGCCCGCCGGCAAGCCCGATCGGCGGCGCCTCGGGCGGCGGCTCCGACCCGGTCCAGGTCTGGCTCACGCGCCGCGCTCCCGCGTGTAGAGGCTCTTCTGGCTGGCGCTCATTCGCGCGGTGTCCATCACGAGGCAGACATCGGTGGTGTTGAAGGCATGGTCGATGAAGGCGCCGTCGCCGATCGTGCCGCCCAGCCGCAGGTAGGCCTTGATCAGGGCCGGGATCTCGCGCATGGCGGCGCGCCTGTCGATCACCGCCTCGGGCATCAGGTTCATGTCCTGGTGCACCCGCGCCCGCACCCGCAGGTCGGGCGGCGCAAGGTGGCGGTGATGCAGGAAGGACAGCGGCTGCGCCAGCCGCGTCACGTCGGTGCCGTGAAAGCTGGCCACGCCGAACAGCACCTCGATCCCGTGGCGCGTGACGTAATCGGCCAGCCCCTGCCAGAGCTGGAACATGGCCGCGCCGCCGCGATAATCGGGATGCAGGCAGGACCGGCCCAGCTCCAGCAGGCGCCGCCCGCTCTGGCGCAGCGGCGTCAGGTCATACTCGTCCTCGGAATAGAACTGCCCGGCCTGCGCGGCCTGGTCATCGCGCAGCACGCGGTAGACACCGATCACGCGGTCATCCGCGGCGCGGTCGGTGGCGATCAGGTGGTCGAAATAGGGATCGAACCGGTCGCGCTCCAGCCGCGCGCCATGATCGACCATCGCGCCATCGCCGCCCAGCTCCTCGACGAAGACCTCGTAGCGCAGGCGCTGCGCCGCCGCGATCTCGGACGGGTCGCGGGCCAGCCGGACCGAGAGCCGCTCCTGTTCTGTGGTCATTGCGCGATCCCGGATCCGGACATGGGCCCGGTTCTAGGATGCGCCCGGCAAAATGGCAACTGCCCGAGGCGGCGCCGTGCTTTTAACCAATCCGAAAGACTTGGCGGATTACGTTAACCATCGAACACGGGCAGCAGGGCGACGCGGGTGCCATCCACGACCACCTTTCCCTCTTCGCGGAAGTTGACCGTGATGCGCCCGCCGATATTTGATTGCACCTGTCCGGTGCCCCAATCCGGGCGGTCCGGGTGGCGGACCAGCTGCCCCGGTTCGAGTAGTGAGTTGAGATCGTTCATGACCTATCCCCTTGCCGGAGCCTGACATGCCCCATTCCAGTGCCGCGCTCGCCGCTCTCGTGGGCTCGCGCCTGTGCCACGATCTAATCAGCCCCATCGGTGCGATCCAGAACGGGCTGGAGCTTTTGTCGCTGTCGGGCAGCGGCAGCGGCAAGCTGGCCCCGGAGATGGAGCTGATCCAGGACAGCTGCGAAAGCGCCGCGGCGCGGATCCGCTTCTTCCGCGTGGCCTTCGGCAGCGCCGGGGACGGCCAGTTGATGGCGCGGCGCGACGTGCTGGCGATCTTCGACGATCTGGGCCGTGGCGGCCGGCTCTCGGCCAATTGGCAACCGACCGAGGACCTGCCCCGCGCCGAGGTGCAGCTGGCCTTCCTCGCCTACCTGTGCTGCGAGGCGGCGCTGCCGCAGGGTGGCGTGGTGCAGCTGGGCCGCGACGCGGCCGGCTGGCGCATCCGCGCCGAGGGGCGGCGGCTGACCATCCGCCCCGAGCTCTGGGATCACGTGAACGGCGTCGATGCGCCCTTTGAGCTGACGCCCGACCGGGTGCAGTTCGCCATGCTGGTGCTGCTGGCCGAAGAGCGCGGCCACAAGCTCTTGGCCGCGCCGGATGACACCGGGCTGACCCTGACCATCGCCTGAGCGCGGGCTCAGCCGCGCACCGCGCCGTCGCCGGTGACCAGGTACTTGAAGCTGGTCAGCTGCTCGGCCCCGACGGGGCCGCGCGCGTGCAGCTTGCCGGTGGCGATGCCGATCTCGGCGCCCATGCCGAACTCTCCGCCATCGGCAAACTGGGTCGAGGCGTTGCGCATCAGGATCGCGCTGTCCAGCCGCTCGAAGAAGCGCGCGGCGGCAGCGTCATCCTCGGTCAGGATGCAATCGGTATGGCCCGAGCCGTAGCGCCGGATATGGGCGATGGCTGCGTCGATATCCTCGACCACCCGGGCGGCGATGATGCTGTCGAGATATTCGCGCCCCCAATCCTCCTCCGTGGCGGCCTGCACCCCCTCGATGGCCTGCAGCGTCTCGTCGCCGCGTACTTCGACCCCGGCCTCGAGCAGTGCCCTGACCAGCCCCTGCCCCACCGTGTCCAGCGCGTCGCGATGGATCAGCAGGCATTCGGCGGCACCGCAGATCCCGGTGCGGCGCGTCTTGGCGTTCAGCACGACGCGCAGCGCCTTGACCGGGTCGGCGGCGGCATCGACATAGACATGCACGATCCCTTCAAGATGGGCGAAGACCGGCACGCGGGCCTCCTGCTGGACCAGCCCGACCAGCCCCTTGCCGCCGCGCGGCACGATCACGTCGACACTGTCGGTCATGGTCAGCAATTCGCGCACCGCGGCGCGGTCACGGGTGGGCACGCGCTGGATCGCGTCCTCGGGCAGGCCGGCCACGCGCAGCCCCTCGACCAAGCAGTCATGGATCAGCCCCGAGGAATGGAAGCTTTCCGAGCCGCCGCGCAGGATCACCGCGTTGCCCGCCTTGAGGCAGAGCGCACCGGCATCGGCTGTCACGTTGGGCCGCGATTCGTAGATCACCCCGATCACGCCCAGCGGCGTGCGCACGCGGCGGATGGTCAGCCCGTTGGGCTGCTCCCACTCGGCCAGCGTGGCGCCCACGGGATCGTCCTGCGCCGCGACCGCGCGCAGCCCGTCGACAATGCCCTGGATGCGGGCCTCGTCCAGCATCAGCCGGTCCATCATCGCGTCCGAGAGCCCCTTTTCGCGGCCGTAATCGAGATCCTGCGCATTGGCGGCGACGATCTCGGCCCGGCGGGCCCAGACCGCGTCGGCGGCGGCCTCGAGCGCGCGGCGCCGCGCCTCGGACGGGGCGAAGGCCAGCTCGGCCGCGGCGGCGCGGGCGCGCCGGCCCATCTCGGCCATCAGGGCGGGGATGTCGGTGAGATCCTTCATGGCGTGTCTCGTCTTGGCTGGCGTGGGCATGAGTATTTCTGGAAGAGAAGAAGCAGCATAGCGCGGCTAGAGCGCCATGTCATCGCGGTGGATCAGGACGGCGCGGCCCGGGTAGCCGAGGATCGCCTCGATCTCGGAGCTGTGACGCCCGGCGATGGCGCGCGCCTCGGCGCCGGTGTAGCGGGTCAGGCCCTGGCCCAGCGTCTCGCCGGTGGGGGCGCGCAAGATCACCGGCTCGCCCCGGCCGAACGTGCCCTCGACCGCGCTGAGCCCCACGGGCAGGAGCGAGCGGCCCGCCGACAGCGCCTGCGCGGCGCCGGCATCCACGACCAGCGTGCCCTGCGGCTTCATCGCCGCGATCCAGCGGCGCCGCGCGGTCAGAGGGTCGGTCTGGGGTGTGAAGAGCGTGGCGGGCGCGCCCTCGGCGAGGCCGCGGAGCGGGTGCGGCGCGGCGCCATGGGTGATCACCATGGCACAGCCCGAGGCGGTGGCGGTCTTGGCGGCCATCACCTTGGTCTTCATGCCGCCCTTGGACAGGCCAGAGCCCGCGTCACCGGCCATGGCCTCGATCTCGGGGGTGATGCGGTCGATCACGTCCAGCCGCCGCGCTGCCGGGTCGGCGGCGGGGTTGGCGGTATAGAGCCCGTCCACGTCCGAAAGCAGCACCAGCAGGTCGGCGCCCACGGTCACGGCGACCTGCGCGGCCAGCCGGTCATTGTCGCCGTAGCGGATCTCGTCCGTGGCGACGGTGTCGTTCTCGTTCACGATGGGCACCGCGCCGAAGCCCAGAAGCGCCGCCAGCGTGGCGCGCGAGTTGAGGTAGCGGCGGCGATCGGCGCTGTCCTCGAGCGTGACAAGCACCTGTGCGGTGGTCAGCCCGTGCGGCGCCAGCGCCTCTTCCCAGGCGCGGGCCAGCCGGATCTGGCCCACCGCGGCGGCGGCCTGTGCCTGTTCCAGCGCCAGCGTGTCATGCGGCAGGCCCAGCACGCCGCGCCCCAGCGCGATGGAGCCCGAAGAGACCAGCACCACATCGGCGCCGCGGGCCTTGAGCGCGGCGATATCCTCGGCGATGGCATGCAGCCAGGCGCGGCGCAGATCACCCGTGGCGCGATCGACCAGCAGGGCCGAGCCGATCTTGACGACGACGCGGCTGGCCTCGCTCAGGGCTGCCACGCGCTGTCCTCCTCCTCGCCGGTGGCACGGTCGGCGGCGCGGCGGGCCTCGACATGGGGGCGCAGCGCGCGCAGCACCTCGGTGACGCCCTCGCCCGAGGCGCCGGACATGAACAGCACGTCGCGCGCACCGGCCGCCTGAAGCTCGTCGCGCAGGAAGGCGCGTTCCTCGGCATCCAGCGCGTCGATCTTGTTCAGCACGGTGACGCGCGGCTTCTCGGCCAGCCCCTCGCCATAGGCGGAGAGCTCGTCGCAGATGGTCTGCCAATCCTCGATCAACGTGCCGGAGGTGCCGTCGACAAGGTGCAGCAGCACGGCCGAGCGTTCCACGTGGCCGAGGAAGATGTCGCCCAGCCCGCGGCCTTCATGCGCGCCTTCGATCAGGCCGGGAATGTCGGCCACGACGAACTCGGTATTGTCGACGGCGACCACACCGAGGTTCGGGTGCAGCGTGGTGAAGGGGTAATCGGCGATCTTCGGCCGGGCGTTCGAAGTGGCGGCAAGGAAGGTGGACTTGCCGGCATTGGGCAGCCCGACCAGCCCCACATCGGCGATCAGCTTGAGGCGCAGCCAGAGCGTGCGCTCCACCCCCTCCTGCCCCGGGTTGGCGCGGCGCGGGGCCTGGTTGGTGGAGGTCTTGAAATGCAGGTTGCCCCAGCCGCCATTGCCGCCCTTGGCCAGCAGCACGCGCTCGCCCAGCGTGGTCAGGTCGGCCAGCACGGTTTCCTGGTCTTCGTCGAGGATCTCGGTGCCCACGGGCACGCGCAGCACGATGTCGCTGCCATCCTTGCCGGTGCGGGCGCGGCCCATGCCGCCCTGCCCGTTCTGCGCGAACCAGTGCTGCTGGTAGCGGAAATCGATCAGCGTGTTCAGCCCGTCCACCGCCTCGGCCCAGACCGAGCCGCCGGTGCCACCATCGCCGCCATCTGGGCCGCCGAACTCGACATATTTCTCGCGGCGGAACGAGATGCAGCCATTGCCGCCCGCGCCGGAGCGGACGTAGACCTTGCAGAGATCGAGAAACTTCATGGGAGGCAGGCTTTCTGCGTTGGACGGCCGAGATCTAGCCGCGATTTCGGTCAGGCTCAAGGCGGCGCCGCGGCGGCGACCCCTGCCCGGTCATGTCGGCCGGCGCGGCCGCTGCGGAGGGTCCGCACGGCCCGCGCCGGCGCTGGCGCGCCTGTCCTCCCCGGGGGCGGACCCCGTCCTCAGGCGAGCTTGTTCAGGTAGGTCCAGGTCGGCACCTTGGCGTGGCGCGCGACCGAGAAGCTCTCGGCATCGCCGATATACTCGAAGCCGCAATTCACCAGCACGCGCGCCGAGGCCGGGTTATCCTGGAAGACGCTGGCAAACATCGTGGCATTGCCCATCGGGTTGGCCTCGACCAGCGCGCGCACCGCCTCGGAGGCGAGCCCGGTGTTCCAGTGCGGCGGCGCTACCCAGAATCCGACCTCGGACTGGTTGCGGTCCATCCGCTTGAGCGCGATCACGCCCATCAGCTCGGAACCGCCCACCTTGGTGCCGTCCATCGCCCAGATATCCTCGACCCGGTCGGGCGCCAGCGCGCGGTCGACAAAGGCCTCGGAGGCGCCGGGCGGCAGCGGGTGCGGGATCGAGGTGGTCATGCGCGCCACGCGCTCATCCCCGGCGTAATGTGCGAGAAGACCCATGTCCGAGCGCCGCAGCGGGCGCAGGTCGAACCGCTCGGTCTGCACCGAGGGTTGGTTCATCGCGGTATCAAGCCCCATCTGCACTCTCCTCCTGTGCAATGTCAGCCCTGCTGTCCCCCGGATCCGCGCCCGGACGGGCCCGGCCCGTTCCGGGCATCCGGAAACGCGAAAGGGGACCGGCATCGCGCCGATCCCCCTGTTGTCTCTCGGACCTGAAGGTCGGCTTACTCGGCAGCCTCCGCCACTGGCAGCACCGAAATGAAGGTGCGGCCCTTGAGGCCCTTGTGGAACTGCACGGCGCCTTCGGCGGTGGCGAAGATCGTGTGATCCTTGCCCATGCCCACGCCTTCACCCGGCCAGAAGCGCGTGCCGCGCTGCCGCACGATGATGTTGCCCGGGATGGCCGACTGGCCGCCATAGAGTTTCACGCCAAGACGGCGTCCGGCGGAATCGCGACCGTTGCGGGAGGAACCGCCTGCTTTCTTGTGTGCCATGAGGTGTTACTCCTGTTCTTTGGCAAACCCTGCGGCTTGCTCGATCCAGTTGTCGCGTTCGATCCGGCCCTTGAACGACAGCTTGTCATCCATATAGGCGATCTCTTCGGCACTCCAAGCGGCGATCTGGTCGAAATGGAACACGCCGTTTTCGTGCAGCAGCCCTTCGAGCTTGGGTCCGACGCCCGAGATCTTCTTGAGATCGTCCGGCTGGCCGTTCCGCGCCTCGGTCAGCAGGTTGGACGGGCGGGTGCCGTCAACCACCGGATCCGTCGCCTCGGACATGGGCTTTTCCTCCGCCTCGCCGGCGGTGGCGACACGAGCGGACATCTCGGCCTGCTCGGTCTTGTTCTGAGTATAGCGCTCGGCGCCCAGCCCCGCGGCCAGCGCGCCCGCGCCGACAGCCGCCTTGACGCCGGTTGCATCGCCGCCCTCGGCCAGGATCTCGGTCACGCGCAGCAGGGTCAGCTGCTGGCGATGGCCCTTGGTGCGCTGCGAGCTGTGCTTGCGGCGGCGCTTGACGAAATGGATGACCTTGTCACCCTTGATCTGGTCGACGATCTCGGCCTGCACCGCGGCACCTGCCACGAAGGGCGTGCCCAGCTTGGTGGTCTCGCCACCGATCATCAGCACGTCGTTGAACTGGACGGTTTCACCCGCATCGGCGGCCAGCTTCTCCACGCGGAGCGTATCGCCCGCCTGGACCTTGTATTGCTTGCCGCCGGTCTTCATCACCGCGAACATGCGCGTCTTCCTTCCTTGACCGCGTCCTTCGGCCCCCGGGTCCCCGGGTGTTGCGGCGGATCAGCCCGCCTGCCTCGAACGGCGCGCCCCTCGGGGCGTTCGTTTCTCCAAAAACGAAAGGCGGGGCCGAAGCCCCGTCCTTGTCGTGTCGCGGTGTATGCGAGATCGGCGCCGCGCTGTCAAGAACTCCCGGCGCCTCGCATCACAGGTCCTGGCCCTGCATCTCCTGCGCCGCGGCCAGCCCCAGCGCGTAGGAGATCTCGTCATACATGGCGTTGAACCCAGCAAAGAGCGCGCGGTTCAGCCGCCGCCCGTCCTCCGAGCCCGACAGCGCCACGTATTCGTCCAGCACCGCGTCCGAGAGCGGCTCGTAGGCGAGCAGCAGGAACCCGTAGAGCCACTCGCGCGTGTCCGCCCGCGTCTCCTGCTCCTGCGACCAGACATCGGCGAGGATCTCGGATTCGCTCATCTCGAGCCCGCCGCCCTCGACAAGGCCGCGGTAGAAATTGAACGAGGCGTTGAGCGCGCCGGCCACGTTGCTGTCCACGAGGTCATTGGCCGCGACGAACTCGGTGATCTGCTCCAGCCGGGCCGAGTCGCCCCCTTCGAGATCGCGGTAGCGTTCGCGCGCGGCCTGCTCGACCGTGTCCTCGATCATCGCGCGGCGCGCGTCGAGTTCCAGCGAGACCACGCGCGTGCCGGTCTCGGAGGCGAAATAGGCGGTGAGCGGCGCGGTTTCGGTGCCCTCCATGACCTCGGTGAAGCCCGCCTCGACCACGGCCTTCATCTTGTCGGTGTCATAGATGTCCTCGAGGACGGATTGCCAGCGCGCGCCGGCGGTGCCCGGGAACATGTCCGCGCCCAGCTCGGCCCCGTAGGCCAGCCCCTCCTCGCGCATCACGACGATCATCTCGTCGATCTGCAGCGCCTCCATCAGGTCGTCGACCGGGTCGGCCCGCAGGGGCAAGGCGACAAGCGCCAGCATCAGCGCGGCAAGACAGCGTGCGAGCATGGAACATCCTTTCTCCGATGCCCCCAGAGGGTAGTGTCGAAGCGCCCCGTTTCCAAGGCCCAACGGCGCGGCGCAGAAAGTCGCATTTTCCGGTTGCACGCCCCTCGGACAGAAGCTAAACGCACCCCACCCAGACCCCCGCGGAGAGGTGCCGGAGTGGTCGAACGGGGCGGTCTCGAAAACCGTTGACCCTTCACGGGGTCCCAGGGTTCGAATCCCTGTCTCTCCGCCATTTTCTTTCTAAACCAGCGACTTAAGAGTTGGGCAGGCAAGTGCGACACAAAGTGGAGCACCACGCCCATGAAACTGTCCGCCTTTATTTCGCCTTCGCGCCACGGGGTCTACTGTTTCCGCTGGCCCTTGCCTTCCCCCGACCGCAATAGCCGCAGAACCGTTAGGATTTCCCTTCGCACCAAGTGCCCGGGTCGGGCTGGTGATCTTGCCCGCCATCTTGCATCATGCGGGCGATTGGTTCGGGATAACAAGGCATTGGCAAGGCTCAGGCAAGACGAGATGCGCGAGATGGTGCGAAGCTACTTCGCGGCTTCGCTGGATGCTTATGTTGAGAAGCTGAACGATACCGGCCTGCCGGATCGGTCCCTTGACGCCCTGCGCCAAGAGCTAGCCGCCCACGCGGACGCCTCAGAGGGCCATGACGATCTGTCGGACATGTTCCTTGACCCAGACGCGTTTCGCGCATCAGCGGGCCTCACAGACGCTCAATGGGCCGAAAATGGACCATCCCTGCGCCAAGAGATGCGCAAGGCCCGCCGGGACCAGATCAAAGCCATTCTGAGCGCCGCTGAGAGCCTTGAAGGCTACTCCTTCACCGAAACGCCCAGACAGCACCGAGGCCACCACTGGCCCGCTCAGCGTCTCTGAGCGCGGCCATCGCGGACTTCAAAGCCGAGCATGGGCCGCAATGGTCTAAGGAGATGCGGAACAAGGCCAATGCTTACCTTGCTCTGCTTGTGGAGCATTTCGGACCGGATCGCCCGATGGACCAGGTCAGCCGCCAAGACGCCGCTGACATGAAGAAGCTGGTGCAAACCCTGCCCGCCAACCGCAAGACCAAGCCCGAAACCCGCGATCTGAGTTTGCAGGACGCCATCGCCGTTCCCGGCTTGCCCAAGATGGGCGTGAAGACGGTCAACAGTTACATCGACATGTTCCGCCGCTTCTGGGACTGGGCAGAACGCCATGGGCGCGCGCCTCATAAGCTGTGCGACGGCATGAAGGTTGCGAAGGCCAAGCAAGCCGCAGAGAAGCGCAAGGCGTACAGCAAGGAACAGCTTTCACGCCTTTACGTTGAGTTGACGGAAGACCGCTCTGGACTGGTCAAGAAAGACGATCACAAGTGGGGAACGCTTCTGGCGATGTTCACCGGGGCACGGTTGCGGGAAGTCGCGCAACTGGTGCCGTCTGACATTCGAAGCGAAGGCGGCATCTGGTACATCGACATCAACGCGGATGGTGAGAAGAAAAGCCTCAAGTCGCCTGCCGCCAAGCGCCGGGTGTCCGTGCATTCGGAGTTGATCCGCCTTGGCTTCCTTGAATCGGTCGAAGCCTGCGCGAAGCAGCCACACCTGTTTATGTCTCTCTCGTACAATGAGAAGGAAGCGTATGGCCGCAATCTGGGCCGCTGGGTCGGTACGTTCCTCATCAAGATCGGCATGAAGGAAGACGGTCTTGTCTTCCACAGCCTGCGCCACACTGCCATTGTCCGGATGTGATCCCGCAGAGCCTGCCAAAGCCTTGATCAATCCTGTCAACTCGCGCCGCGCCTTTTGCCGGTGAGCGATGGGATCGACCGGTTTCGGAGGGTTGCAGGCGCCGATTCTTCGGAGTAGTTGTTATGCTATAACATACAAGCGAGAGACCGATGAACACCGCCGATCCCCGCCTCCCCGTCACGCTCCTGACCGGCTTTCTCGGGGCCGGCAAGACCACGCTGCTCAACGCGCTTCTGTCGGATGGCGCGGCGGGGCGGATTGCGGTGATCGTCAACGAGTTCGGCGAGGCGGGGCTCGATCATGACCTGATCGAACATGTGGGCGAAGAGGTCGTGCTGATGCAGTCGGGCTGTCTGTGCTGCTCGGTACGGGGCGACCTGTCGCGCACCATGGCGGATCTGCTGGCCCGGCGCGAGGACGGCGCACTGGCATTCGACCGCGTGGTGATCGAGACCACGGGGCTGGCCGATCCCGGGCCGATCCTGCAGACCCTTTTGGTCGATCCCTTCCTGGCCCGGCGCACGCGGATGGACGGGATCGTGACGGTCGCCGATGCCGCGAACGGGCCGGCCACGCTGGATGCGCAGTTCGAGGCGGTTTCGCAGGTCGCCATGGCCGATCTCGTGGTGCTCAGCAAGACCGATCTCGTGCAACCCGACCGGGTGGTGATGTTCGAGGAGCGGCTGCGGGCGATCAACCCCGACATCCGCATCCTGCACGCGGTGCGCGGCGCAGGCATAGCCGGACAGGTCTGGGGGCTGAGCGGCCTGCGCCAGGGCGCCGCGGCGGCCGACGTGCTGGCCTGGACGCGCGCGCCCGAGCCCGCCGCCGATCCGCTGGCCAACCTGTCGGGCCTCGCCCGCGCCACGCCGCCCGCGCAGACCCTGTCGCCGCATGACAGCCGCATCGGGACGGCCTCGGTCATCCTCGACGACCCGGTGCCCGACGCGGTGTTCGATCTCTGGCTCGACACGCTGATCGCGCTGCGCGGGCCGGACATCCTGCGCGTCAAGGGCATCGTCTTTCTCGAAGGGATCGAGACGCCCTTCGTGTTCCACGGCGTGCAGCATGTCTTCGACCCGCCGGTGCCGCTGCAGGACTGGCCGGGCGGCGACCGCCGCACGCGCATCGTGGTCATCGCGCGCGACATCACGCGCCCCGCCCTGCAGCGCAATCTCGACCTGCTGCGCGCCCGCCTGCCGGGCGCGCAGGACCCCGCACTCGAACAGAAGGCAGAACTTTCATGACAGATACCCGCCTCCCCGTCACCGTCCTGTCCGGCTTTCTCGGCGCCGGCAAGACGACGCTGCTCAACCGCGTGCTGAACAACCGCGAGGGGCGCCGCGTCGCGGTCATCGTCAACGACATGTCCGAGGTGAACATCGATGCCGACCTCGTCCGCGAGGGCGGCGCGAACCTCAGCCAGACCGACGAGACGCTCGTCGAGATGTCGAATGGCTGCATCTGCTGCACGCTGCGCGACGACCTGCTGGACGAGGTGCGCCGGCTGGCACAGCAGGGGCGCTTCGACTACCTGCTGATCGAGTCGACCGGCATCTCCGAGCCACTGCCCGTCGCCGCGACCTTCGACTTCCGCGACGCGGACGGCCAGAGCCTGTCGGACGTCTCCCGGCTGGACACGATGGTCACCGTGGTCGACGCGGTGAACCTGCTGACCGACTATTCCAGCCATGATTTCCTGCGCGACCGCGGCGAGACGCTGGGCGAGGAGGACGAGCGCACGCTGGTCCACCTGCTGACCGACCAGATCGAGTTCGCCGACGTGGTGGTGCTGAACAAGGTCACCGATGCCGGCCCCGAACGCACGGATGCGGCGCGCAAGATCATCCGCAGCCTGAACGCCGATGCGCGGATCATCGAGACCGACCACTCCGACGTGCCGGCCGGGGCGATCCTCGACACCGGGCTGTTCGATTTCGAGAAGGCGCATGAGCACCCGATGTGGGCCAAGGAGCTCTACGGCTTTGCCGATCACGTGCCCGAAACCGAGGAATACGGCGTCACCTCCTTCGTGTACCGGGCGCGGCGCCCCTTCATCCCCGAGGCGATCATGGCCGTGCTGAATGGCGACCTGCCCGGCGTGATCCGCGCCAAGGGCCATTTCTGGATCGCCACGCGCCCCGACTGGGTGGCCGAGTTCTCGCTGGCCGGCGCGCTGTCCTCGGTCACCCCGCTGGGCATCTGGTGGGCCACCGTGCCCGAGCATCGCCGCCCCGATCACCCCAGCGCGCGCGCCTACATGCAGGCGCATTGGCAGGAGCCGTGGGGCGACCGGCGGCAGGAGATCGTCTTCATCGGCACGGGCATCGACTGGCCCGCGCTAAAGGCACGGCTCGACGCCGCGCTGCTGCCGGAAGACCAGGCCAGCGGGCCCGACAGCCTGCCCGACCTGCCCGACCCGTTCCCGCTCTGGCGTCGCGCGGAGGAAGCGGCATGAACATGGTGCCAAGGATCGCGCCCGATACGGGCGTTGCCACCGTCGAGACCCCCGAAGGTCTGGTCGCGCTGCGCGCGCCGGACTGTGCCGCGGCGATCTGGCAGCGCCCGGCCCGGCCGGGCTTTGCGCCCTGGATCGACGCGCTGGAGGCCGACCGCCTGCCGCAGGCCCGGGTGATCCTGCGCCCCGAGGCCGTGCCCGCGGCCGCTGCAGAGGCCTGTGACGCGGCCGGCCTGCCCGAAGGCGCGCATCGCGACTGGATGCTGCAGGACATCTCGGCGCTGGCCGAGCGCTTTGCCGCGCTGATGCATGCCCGCTGGCTGCGCCTGCGGCTGGACGTGGTGACCACGAATGCCTGCCGGAAATTCCATGTCGATGCCGTCACCGCCCGGCTGGTCTGCACCTATCGCGGCACCGGCACGCAATACGGGATCGCGACCGATGGCGGCGACCCCGACCCGATCATGACGGTGCCCGCCGGCAGCCCCATCCTGCTGCGCGGCACGCATTGGCCCACCCGGCCCGTCTCGGCGCTGCGCCACCGCTCGCCCCCGATCGAAGGCAGCGGCGAGACGCGGCTGCTGCTGGTGCTCGACCCGGTGGACGACCCCGCGGAGGCCGTGTGATGCCCGCGAATCTCGGCACCACCACCCTGCGCCGCAAGCGGCACCGGTCGGGGGCCATGCGCGACTATGACCGCCTGCCGGCGGAATTGCGGGCCTGGCTTTCCACCGCGGTGCTGCCGTGGCGGCCGGGCTCGGTCCGGCAGGCCTATGACCGCGCCCGCGCGCGGACGGGGGATCCCGTGCAGGCGCTGGCCGAGCTCGACCGGCTGCAAGAGCGGCTTGTTGCCAAGGACGCATCTGCGGTCTGGGGGCCGGCGCACCCGCATGCTAGTCAGGGCGCGAAACGGTGACCGGGGATCTGCCCCGGCCCACCGCCCGAACAGGTCACGCAGAAGCGGAGGGCGCGTGCGGAGACGATCCAGGCAACTGGCCACGGCGCTGGTCGCGGCGCATGTCGCGGCGGGCCCCGTCGCGGCGCACCCGCATGTCTGGATCGACGGCGGCGTCGATTTCGCGCTCGGCCCCGGGGGCCAGCTCGAGGCGCTGCATGTCACCTGGCTTTATGACGAGTTCGAGACGCTCTACATGCTGGCCGAGGCCGGCATGGGCCTGAACGCCGAGGGCGTGCTGGACGCGCCCGACCGCGAGGCGCTCGTGGCGCAGCTCAGCGAGTTTCCCGCGGATTTCGACGGCTCCGCGCATCTGGCCATCGGCGGCGCGGCCGTGCCGCTGGACTGGCCGGAGAACGTGGATGCCCGCATCATCGACGGACGATTGCAGATGACCTTCACCCGACAGCTTGCCACCCCCGCGCCGCTGGCCGGGCGCGCGGCCGAGGTGGCCTTCTACGAATCCACCTATTTCTTCGCCTTCTCGATCACGCAACCGCCGCAGATCCGGCCCGAGGGCGCGGATTGCACCGGCGAGGTGATCCCGTTCGACCCCGACAGCGCCCCGCCGGGCCTCTTGACCAAGCTCGCGGCGCTCGACCGCGAGGAGACGCCCGAGACCGAGAACGTGGGCGCGCTCTTTGCCGACAGGATCGTGGTGACATGCGACTGATCCTCGTGTTGGGCCTTGTCGCGGCGGCGCTGGCCGCTCTCGTGCTGCTGGTCGATACCGATGGCGTTTCGGCCTGGGCGGCGGCGCAGCAGCGCGCCTTCCAGACCGACATGGCGCGCGCCGTGCGTGCCCTGCAAACCGGCCAGCCCGGCGCATGGACGGCGCTGCTGGCCGCCGCCGGGGCCTATGGCTTCGTCCATGCGCTGGGGCCGGGGCACGGCAAGTTCGTGATCGGCGGTGTCGGCATGGGCACCTCGGTCTCGGCCCGCCGGCTGCTGGGCCTCGCGCTGGCCTCGAGCCTCGCGCAGGCGCTCTGGGCGATCGTGCTGGTCTATGGCGGCTTCGCCCTGCTGGCCCTGTCGGCCCGGCGGATGACCGCGCTGGCCGAGGACCTGCTGGCCCCGGCAAGCTTTCTGGCCATCGCCTGCGTGGGGCTGGTGCTGGCCTGGCGCGGCCTGCGCAGCCTGGCCCCGCGCCTGCGCCCGGCCCCGGCAAAAGCCCATGCCCACGCTCATGAACATGCGCATCATCATCACGACCACGATCACGGCGCCTGCGGCTGCCATGCCCACGGCCCCTCGCCCGAGGCGGTGGCCCGGGTCTCGTCCTGGCGCGAGGCGCTGGCGCTCATTGCCAGCATCGCGATCCGGCCCTGTACCGGGGCGATCTTCCTGCTGGTGATCGCCTGGCAGATGGAAATCCTCGCCGCCGGCGCCGCCGCCGTCGCGGTGATGGGCATGGGCACGGCGCTCCTGACGAGCCTCGTCGCTCTCTCCAGCACCGCCGCCCGCGGCCTCACCTGGGCCTCCGCCGACCGCGCCGGCGCCATCACCGTGGTCCTGCCCGCCCTCCAGATGCTGGCCGGCCTCGTGATCGTCTGGATGAGCCTGGTGCTGTTGGGACTGGCCGTGATCTGACGGCCTTTGGCACCGTCCTGCGGCGATCCCGTCATCGACCGCCGCAAGACTGTGCGCCCTCGCCAAAACGCCGCTGTCCGCACTGCCCGGCGCAATGCCTCTGGCGGTTTGCGGCGCGGCCATGCTAACGGATGGCGCATGGATCAGATCACGCTTCGACAGCCCGATGACTGGCATCTTCACCTGCGCGACGGTGCGGTGCTGCGTGCCGTGGCCCCGGAAACCGCGCGCCATTTCGGCCGTGCCATCATCATGCCGAACCTCGTGCCGCCGGTGGTCACCGGGGCCGATGCGGCGGCCTATCGCGACCGGATCCGCGCCGCCCTGCCCCCGGGCAGCGGCTTCACCCCGCTGATGACGCTCTACCTGACCGAGGAGACCGATCCCGAGGACGTGGCCCGTGCCCATGCCGAGGGGCTGATCACCGCGGTCAAGCTCTACCCGGCGGGCGCGACGACCAACTCGGCCTCGGGCGTGAAGGAGATCGACCGCGTGCGCGCCGTGCTGGAGCGCATGGCCGAGATCGGCTGCCCGCTCTGCGTGCATGGCGAGGTGGTCGATGCCGAGATCGACATCTTCGACCGCGAGGCGGTGTTCATCGACCGGGTGCTCGATCCGCTGCGCCGCGCGACGCCGGGTCTGCGCGTGATCATGGAGCATATCACCACGCGCCAGGGTGTGGACTATGCCCGCGCCGGTGGCCCGGATCTCGGCGCGACGATCACCACGCATCACCTCGTGATCAACCGCAACGCGATCCTCGCCGGCGGCATCCGCCCGCATTACTACTGCCTGCCCGTGGCCAAACGCGAAGAGCACCGCCAGGCCCTGCGCGCCGCCGCCACCTCGGGCGAGGCGACATTCTTCCTGGGCACTGACAGCGCGCCGCATCTCGATCCGCTGAAGGAAAGCGCCTGCGGCTGCGCGGGCTGTTTCACGGCGACCAACACGCTGTCGATCCTGGCACAGGTGTTCGAGCAGGAAGGCGCACTGGACCGGCTGGAGGCCTTCACCTCCCTCAACGGGCCGGCCTTCTACGGCCTGCCGCCCAACGAGACGCGGATCACGCTGCAGAAGGGCGCCACGGTTACCTACCCGGAGAAGATCGACACCGAGGACGGGCCGATCACGCTGTTCGATCCGCAGATGGAATTGCAGTGGCGCGTCGTCCCGTGACTGCAGCCCCGCGGCAAGGCGCGTCGACGCGCCTTCCGGGAACGCCTTTGCAAAGGCGTTCCCCAACGCTCTTGCAAGAGCGTTGACCAAGGCCCTTCGAAGGGCCTTGCCCCCTGCCCCAACCGCCCAAAGGACACCCGACATGATCCCCTCGACCTACCCCACCGCCGAAGAGATGGCCCGGCTGACCGCGCGCATGCTGTGGGAGATCGAGGCGGTGAACTTCATGACCGACACGCCGTTCAAGCTTGCCTCGGGCCAGCTCAGCCCGGTCTATATCGACTGCCGCAAGCTGATCTCCTACCCGCGCATCCGCGCCACATTGATGGACTTCCTCACCGTGACCGTCATGCGGCAGGCAGGCTTCGAGGCCTTCGACAATATCGCGGGTGGCGAGACGGCGGGCATCCCCTTTGCCGCGCTGGTGGCCGAGCGGATGGGGCTGCCGATGACCTATGTGCGCAAGAAGCCCAAGGGCTACGGGCGCAACGCCCGGATCGAGGGGGTCATGGGCGAGGACGACCGCGTGCTGCTGGTCGAGGACCTGACCACGGATGGCGGCTCCAAGCTGTCCTTCGTCGACGCGATCCGCGAGACCGGCGCCAGCTGCGCCCACACCGCGGTGATCTTCTATTACGGCATCTTCCCCGAGACGGTGAAGACGCTGGGCGATCACGGGGTTGCGCTGCACCACCTGTGCACCTGGTGGGAGGTGCTGGACGAGGCCCCTGCACGCCACGAGGCGGTGCTGGGCGACGTGCGCGCCTTTCTCGAGGACCCGCACGGCTGGCGGGCCGCCCGCGCCTAGGCCGCTGCCGCCCGCGCAGGCAGCCCGGGACTTATCCCCCGAAAAATTCGGGCCCGGGACAAGCTGTGGACAAGGCTTTACAGAATCGCACCGCCTTCTGTATCTTGTAGGTCGCAGGCAAGGGCACACAGGATAAG
The DNA here is from genome assembly GCF_001482405.1 of Pseudoponticoccus marisrubri. Taxonomy (GTDB): domain Bacteria; phylum Pseudomonadota; class Alphaproteobacteria; order Rhodobacterales; family Rhodobacteraceae; genus Pseudoponticoccus; species Pseudoponticoccus marisrubri. The sequence continues at coordinate 87,307 of NZ_LPXO01000003.1, read as the reverse complement.
CTGACGCGGCTGCGCGCCACAGGCGCCTAACCCTAGGTCAGCAGGGGTTTTGAACAGGCTTTCCCACAGACCTGTCCCCCTATCCCGGCCTGCGCTTTTCCGGCAAAGGGGCCGGACCGGCAGACACCAGGGGCAGACAGGGGCAGCAGATGAACGAAGTGACCGCAATCAATCCGACCGGCGTGCAGGTCGACGCGCCGGACAGCCTGCCGCACTCGATCGAGGCCGAACAGCAGCTGCTGGGCGCGATCCTGACCGAGAACGAGATCTTCGACCGGATCGCCGCGATCATCAAGCCGCAGCATTTCTTCGACCCCGTCCACCAGCGCATCTTCGAGGTCGCCGCGGCGCGGATCTCGCGCAACACGCTGGCCAGCCCGGTCACGCTCAAGGCCTTCATGGAGGATGACGAGGGGCTGCAGAGCCTGGGCGGGGGCGCCTACCTGCTGCGGCTGGCGGGCTGCGCCGTCTCGACCTTCGCGGTGCGCGATTACGCGCAGATGATCTACGAGTTGGCCGTGCGCCGCGACCTGATCCGGCTGGGCCGCGACATTGCCGACCGCGCCGCCAAGGTCGACGTGAAATCCGAACCCTCCGAGCAGATCGTCGATGCCGAGCAGGCGCTCTACAAGCTGGCCGAGCAGGGCCAGACCGAGCGCGGCTTCCAGTCCTTCCTGCGCGCCGCGACCGAGGCGGTCAACGTCGCCAATGCCGCCTACCAGCGCGATGGCGGGCTGGCGGGCCTCGGCACCGGGCTGGTGGACATGGACAAGAAGCTGGGCGGGCTGCACAAGTCCGACCTGTTGATCCTCGCCGGGCGCCCCTCGATGGGCAAGACCTCGCTGGCCACCAACCTCGCCTTCAACATCGCGCGGGCCTATCGCAAGGGCGTGCTGCCCGACGGCTCGCAGGGCGCGGTCGAGGGTGGCGTGGTCGGCTTCTTCAGCCTCGAGATGAGCGCCGAGCAGCTGGCCAGCCGGATCCTTGCCGAGGCTTCGGAGATCTCCAGCCACAAGATCCGCCAGGGCGACATGGACGAGCGCGAGTTCCGCCGCTTCGTGCAGGCGGCCAAGGATCTCGAGGCCTGCCCGCTCTTCATCGACGACACCCCCGCCCTGCCGATCAGCCAGGTCGCGGCGCGGGCGCGGCGGCTGAAGCGGACGCACGGGCTGGACCTGCTGATCGTCGACTACCTGCAGCTGCTGCGCGGCACCTCGGACAACCGGGTGCAGGAGATCGCCGAGATCTCGATGGGGCTCAAGGCGATCGCGAAAGAGCTCAACATCCCCGTCATCGCCCTGTCGCAGCTCTCGCGCCAGGTGGAGAGCCGCGACGACAAGCGCCCACAGCTGTCGGACCTGCGCGAATCGGGCTCGATCGAGCAGGATGCCGACGTGGTCATGTTCGTCTTCCGCGAGGAATACTACGTCGAGCGCGAAAAGCCCTCGGATGACCGGCTGGACGAGATGGTCGCCTGGCAGGAGCGCATGGCCCGGCTGCACGGCAAGGCCGAGGTCATCATCGGCAAGCAGCGTCACGGCCCGATCGGCACGGTGGAGCTGAGCTTCGAGAGCCAGTTCACGCGTTTCGGCAACCTCGTGAAGCCCTGGCAGAACGGCGAGGGCGCGGGCTTCTGAGCACCTTCCCCCGCGCGGCCCGGTCTGCCCGGATCGGGCTGACGTGGGCGGGTTCTTCACCGACCTGCCCCGGAATGAGGCGGGTCGGGACGGGGCACACTCGCGGCGCAACGCGCCTCACAACACGATGGCCAGCCCCAGGTACACGCCCAGCTCGCAGAGCTGCTGCACCCCGCCCAGGCAATCGCCCGTATAGCCGCCCAGCTTGCGCTGGAACCAGGCGCGGAAGAGCTGTCCCAGCAGGATGGACAGGACCAGCGCATAGCCGGTGGCCACCCAGCCGAACCACAGCATCATCCCCGCCAGCAGCACCGCCAGCATGGCCAGCGCCACGCGGTAGCCATCGGGCGTGATCGCGGTGATGATCGCCTGCATCCCCTCCGAGCGCGCATAGCGTGTCGTGGCGATGATATGCACCGCGCCCATGCGCCCCATCGCGTGCCCGGCCACCAGCGCGGCCATGGCGTCCGGCAGGTTCAGCGAGGCCAGCAGCACCAGCTTGAGCGCCAGCACAAGCCCCAGCGCCATGCCGCCATGCTTGCCCAGACGCGCATCGGCCATGATGCGCAGCACCGTGTCGCGATCGGACCCGCCGGCCAGCCCGTCCACCGCATCGGCCAGCCCGTCCTCGTGGAAGGCGCCGGTCACGATCAGGGTCGCGGCCAGTGACAGGATCACCGCCGCACCCCAGGGCAGGACCAGCGCGGCCAGCCACAGCACCGCCGCGCCGACGGCCCCCACCACCACGCCCACCACCGGGTGATACTTGGTGGCGCGGATCATCAGGTCGTCCGAGCTGGGCAGCCCGGCGGGCACCGGCACGCGCGTCAGGTAGCGCAGTGCCAGCAGGAACAGCTGCCATTCCAGGTGGATCGCGTCGCGCATGCCCGTCCTGCTCTTGCCCGGCGCGGCGCTCCTGCCGCACCCTGCGTGCAGCCTATGCCGCAGCCCGCCCCGGCCACAAGTCGCCCCCTCCGCGGCCATTTCGCACTTGACCCTCGCCCGTTCCATGCCAAACACATCGCGCATGGCCCAAGCTCATCTGACCATCGACCTGCCCGCCCTCTGCGCCAACTGGCGGACCCTTTCCGACCTGACGCAGGGCGAGGCCGCCGCCGTGGTCAAGGCCGATGCCTACGGGCTGGGCCTCGACAAGGTGGCGCCGGCGCTGGCCGCGGCCGGGGCGCGCCGCTTCTTCGTGGCGATCGCCGAGGAAGGGGCCGAGCTGCGCCGCATCCTCGGCCCCGGGCCCGAGATCAGCGTCTTCTCGGGGCACATGGCGGGCGATGCCGCGCTGCTGCGCGACGCGCAGCTGACCCCGATGATCAATTCCATCGACCAGATGCTGCGCCATGTCGAGGGGCTGCCGGGGCACCCGTTCGGCATCCAGCTCGATTCGGGCATGAACCGGCTGGGGATGGAGCCGGCCGAATGGGCCGCGCTGCGCGAGATCGCGCTGGCGCAGCGCCCGTCGCTGGTGATGAGCCATCTCGCCTGCGCGGACGAGCCCGACCACCCGATGAACGCCCACCAACTGCGCAGCTTCACCGAGATGACCGACGGGATCGACGCGCCGCGCTCGCTCTCGGCCACGGGCGGGATCCTGATGGGGCCGGATTATCATTTCGACCTGACCCGCCCGGGCATCGGCCTGTATGGCGGGCTGCCCTTCATCGAGGCGCAGCCCGTGGTCACGGTGCGCATCCCGGTGATCCAGGTTCGCGACGTGCTGCCGGGCGAGACGGTGGGCTATGGCAACACCTGGACCGCCGAGCGCCCGACCCGCGTGGCCACGGTGGCCGCGGGCTATGCCGACGGCATCCTGCGCACCATGAGCCGCGGCGCCTGGCTCTGGGCCGGCGAGACACGCTGCAAGGTGCTGGGGCGCATCTCGATGGACCTGATCGGAGTCGACGTGACCGAGGTCGGGGACACGCCCGAGGCGATGGAACTGTTGGGCCAGCACCAGAGCGTCGACACGCTGGCCGACTGGGCGGGCACGATCGGCTACGAGATCCTGACCTCGCTGGGCGCACGCTATGCCCGGACCTACCTGACGACATGAGCAGCCTGACCGCCCCTCTCGGCGCGCTGGGGCGCGCCAGCCTTGGCGGGCTCGGCTTTGTCGGGCGCGTGACGCTGTTCGCGCTGGCCGCGCTGAGCCATGTGCTGCGCCCGCCCTTCTACGCCCGCGAATTCGGCCAAGCGCTGGTGAATATCGGCTGGCTGTCGCTGCCCGTGGTCGGGCTGACCGCCATCTTCACCGGCGGCGCGCTGGCGCTGCAGATCTATGCCGGCGGCGCGCGCTTCAACGCCGAGGCGGTTGTGCCGCAGATCGTCGCCGTGGGCATGGTGCGCGAGTTGGGCCCGGTGCTGGTCGGGCTGATGATCGCGGCGCGCGTGACCTCCTCCATCGCGGCCGAGATCGCCACCATGAAGGTGACCGAGCAGATCGACGCGCTGGTGACCCTGTCCACCGATCCGCTGAAATACCTTGTCGCGCCGCGCGTGCTGGCCGCGCTTCTGGTCGTGCCCGTGCTGGTCGCGGTGGGCGACCTGATCGGCATCTTCGGTGGCTACGCGCTGGCCACCGGGTCGCTGGGCTTCAACGCGGCGGCCTATCTAAACAACACGATCAATTTCCTCGAGGCGACCGACATCATCTCGTCGCTGGTCAAGGGCTGCGCCTTCGGCGGGCTCGCGGCGCTGATGGGCTGCTATTTCGGCATGCATTCGGGCCGCGGCGCGCAGGGCGTGGGCCGGGCCACCAAATACGCGGTCGAGGCGGCGGCCGTGCTGATCCTGGCCGCGAACTTTCTGCTGACGGGGGTCTTCTTCTCGCTATGAGCTCTGCGCCTGGACATCCCGGAGGCGCGGCATGATCCGCCTGCGCTCGGTCTGCAAGTCCTTTGACGACAACCACGTGCTGCGCGGGGTCGATCTGGACATTCCGCAGGGCACGTCGATGGTGATCATCGGCGGCTCGGGCACCGGCAAGTCGGTACTGCTGAAATGCATCCTCGGCCTCGTCACCCCGGACGCGGGCCAGATCACGCTGGACGACGAGGACGTGACCCGCACCGAGCGCGACGCCTTCCTCGCCCGGTTCGGGATGCTGTTCCAGGGCGCGGCGCTGTTCGACAGCCTGCCGGTCTGGCAGAACGTCGCCTTCCGCCTGCTGCAGGGGCGCGACCGCATGCCGGCCGAGGCCGCGCGCGACCGCGCCATCGAGAAGCTGCGCCGCGTCGGGTTGAAATCCGAGGTGGCCGACCTTTTCCCCGCCGAGCTCTCGGGCGGCATGCAGAAGCGCGTGGGCCTCGCCCGCGCCATCGCCGCCGAGCCCGAGATCATCTTCTTCGACGAACCCACCACCGGGCTCGACCCGATCATGGCCGGGGTCATCAACGACCTGATCCGCGAGATCGTGACCGAGATGGGCGTCACCGCCATGACCATCACCCATGACATGACCAGCGTGCGCGCCATCGCCGACAACGTGGCCATGCTGCATGACGGGGTCATCAAGTGGACCGGCCCCGCGAGCGAGCTGGACCGCAGCGGCGACGCCCATGTGCGGCAATTCATCACCGGCTCGGCCGAGGGCCCGATCGAGGCGGTGCGATGAATTTCCTGCCCGAGCCGGACCCGGTGGTCCTCGGCTTCTTCTTCTTCAAGAAATTCGTCTATCTCGAGGTGCTGGCCGTGCTTGCCGCGCTGCGCCTGGCGGTGGGCCAGGGCATCGCGCGCTGGCCGGCGCTGGTCGCGCTGCTGATGGCGCTGGGTGGCGTGGCCACGGTGCTGGCGCCGGCCGCCGGGCTGAACGAGGGGCCGCTTTATGTCTCGGCGGCGCGCTTCATGGGCCAGAGCGGCGGCATGGCGGCGCTGCTGGTGCCCTCGGCGGTGTTCCTGATCAGCACGATCACCCCGCGCGCGCGCTGGCGCTGGCTGGACATCCTGCACCTGCTGATGCTGGCCGGGCTGCTGCTGGCCTGGTGGTGGATCGGTTGACGCCGCCGCCCGCCGCGCCCATCTGAGCGCGATGCGCTGGCTGAACCTGCTCCTTGTGCTGCTCTACCCCGTGTCGTGGTTCGCGCCGCTCATGAAGGCGGGGCTGCTGCCGCTCTTCGGGATGAGCGAGATCAGCGTGATCTCGGGGCTGCAGGCGCTCTGGGGCACCGATATCGCGCTGGCGCTGGTGGTGACGGCCTTTGCGCTCTTCGCCCCTATGCTCAAGACGCTGGGGCTGGCGCTGGTGCAGTTCGGCCTGCTGGACCGCCGCGCCCTGCCCGCGATCGGGGTGCTGGGCAAATGCGCCATGGCCGACATCTTCCTGATCGCGCTATACGTGACGCTGGCCAAGGGCATGGGCGTCGGCCGGATCGAGACCGCCTGGGGGCTCTACCTGTTCACCGGCTGCGTGCTGGCCTCGATCGCGCTGACCATTGCCGAGGGGCGCCGGGCGGCCCCGCAGAGCGCCTAGGGCGCCGGGCCCGCCATGCCGCCGCGTGGCCCATTGGCGTGCCGCGCGCTTTGCGGCATAAGGCACCCTGCCCGGGAAGACAGGAGCTCTCATGGCCAAAGCCGCCCCCGCCTTCGTCTGCCAGTCCTGTGGCGCCACCAGCTCGAAATGGGCCGGGCGCTGCGAGGCCTGCGGCGAGTGGAACACCATCGTCGAGGAGAAACCGCTGAGCCAGGGCCCGGCGGGCAAGTCGCTGGGCACGGTGCGCGGCAAGTCGATCCCGCTGTCCGACCTGTCCAGCCGCGAGGCGCCGCCGCCGCGCACCGCCTGCGGTCTGGACGAGCTCGACCGCGTGCTGGGCGGCGGGCTGGTGCCGGCCTCGGCAGTGCTGGTGGGCGGCGATCCAGGCATCGGCAAGTCGACCCTGCTGCTGCAGGCCGCGGCGGCCTTTGCCAATGCGGGGCTGTCGGTGGTCTATATCTCGGGCGAGGAGGCCAGCGCCCAGGTCCGGCTGCGCGCGCAGCGGCTGGGGCTGGCCGATGCACAGGTCAAGCTGGCGACCGAGACCAACCTGCGCGACATCCTGACCACGCTGGACGAGGCGCGCCCCGACCTGGCCATCGTGGATTCGGTGCAGACCATGTGGGCCGACAATGTCGACAGCGCGCCGGGCAGCGTCAGCCAGGTGCGCGCCGCCGCGCATGAGCTGACCACCTTCGCCAAGCGGCGCGGCTCGGCCGTGGTCATGGTCGGCCACGTCACCAAGGACGGCCAGATCGCCGGCCCGCGCGTGGTCGAGCACATGGTCGACACGGTGCTGTACTTCGAGGGCGAGCGCGGCCACCAGTTCCGCATCCTGCGCTCGGTCAAGAACCGCTTCGGGCCGGCCGACGAGATCGGCGTCTTCGAGATGACCGGCGCCGGGCTGGCCGAGGTGCCCAACCCCTCGGCGCTGTTCCTGTCAGAGCGCGGCGCGCCCTCGACCGGGTCGGTGGTGTTCTCGGGGATCGAGGGCACGCGCCCGGTGCTGGTCGAGTTCCAGGCGCTGGTCGCACCCTCGCCCACCTCGCAGCCGCGCCGGTCGGTGGTGGGCTGGGACGGCTCGCGCCTGTCGATGATCCTCGCCGTGCTCGAATCGCGCTGCGGCATCCCCTTTGCCGGGCTCGACGTCTACCTGAACGTGGCCGGCGGCATGCGCGTGGGCGAACCGGCGGCCGATCTGGCTGTGGCGGCTGCGCTACTTTCCGCGCGCGAGGACAGCGCCCTGCCCGCCGAGACTGTCGTTTTCGGCGAAATCAGCCTATCAGGAGCCCTGAGGCCGGTCAGCCAGACCGAAAACAGGTTGAAAGAGGCCCGCAAACTTGGTTTTTCCTCCGCGATCCTGCCGCAGGGCGGCAAGGCGGGCGGAACGGGCGGCATGCAGCTGTCGCGCATGGCCGACCTGACAGGTTTCGTGGGCGACGTGTTCGGCGCCGGTTGAACGACGCGGGCAACAAAGGGGCGTTGAGCAGATGGAAGGCTTTACCGTAGTCGACGGGGTCGTGGGCGTCGTGATCGTGCTCTCGGCGCTTCTCGCCTATTCACGGGGCGTGGTGCGAGAGATCATGGCCATCCTGGGATGGGTGTTCGCAGCAATCCTCGCCTTCATGTTCGCCGACCAGGCGCAGCCGCTGATCAAGGAAGTGCCGGTGATCGGCGAGTTCCTGTCCGACAGCTGCGAATTGTCGATCATCGCCGCCTTTGCCGCGGTCTTCACCGTGGCGCTGGTCGTAGTGTCGCTGTTCACGCCCCTCTTCTCGTCGATCGTGCAGAAATCCGCCCTGGGCGGGATCGACCAGGCGCTCGGCTTCTTCTTCGGCGTCGCACGCGGCATTCTGCTGGTGGCGATCGCCTTCTTCGTTTACCAGACCGTGATTACCGCGCAGGATATCGCGATGATCGACGACAGCCGCTCGGCCGCCGTCTTCTCGCGCTTCACCGACCGGATCGAGCAGCAGAACCCCGAGCAGGCCCTGGGCTGGATCACCGCGCAATACGAGCAGCTTGTCGGCGTCTGCGACGCCCCGGCCCCCGTCGACGAGGGCTGAACCCTAACGCGCCAGGAAGGCGTCCACCGCGTCCATCAGCCGGGTAAAGCCCGGCTCGTCCGGCACCAGGATATGATTGCCGCTGTCGATGCTGAGCAGGCTGGCATCGGGCAGCAGCCGGGCGAACAGCTGGGCCTGCGAGAAGGGTTGCAGCGAGTCGTGCAGCGCGTGGCAGACCAGCACCGGCGCGCGGACCTGCGGCAGCAGCCCGGTCACGTCCACGTTTGAACAGACCTCGCGCAGGGTCGCGGCCCATTCCGGGCTGGCCGAGGCCACCTGCAGGTCGATGAAGCTCTGCAGCTGCGCATCGCTGGCCTGCGGCAGGAACAGCGAGGAGAAGCAGCGCATCGCGCCCACCTGCGGCTTGCCCCAGCCCTTCAGGATCATTTCGCTCAGCGCCCGGGTCATGGCTGCGCCCACCTCTCCGTCGCGCACGCTGCTGCCCTGCGCGAAGGCGCCGTAGAGGATCAGCCGGTCGATCCGCTCGGGATGGCGCGCGGCATAGGCGCAGGCGACCGAGGCGCTCTGCGAGGCGGCAAAGATCGAGAACCGCTCAAGCCCCGCCGCATCTGCCACGGCGCCCAGATCCTCGACCAGCTTGTCGAAGGACACGTCGGGGCAGCCCCGCTCGGACATGCCCGTGCCGCGCGGATCGTAGCGCACCAGCCGCCGCCCGCGCGCCAGCCGATCGATCCAGGGCCGCCAGACCGGGCTGGTCAGGTCCATCTCCTGATGCGTCATCCAATGCCCCGCGCGCAGCAGTGGCGGCCCCTGCCCCAGCGCGCTCCAGGCCAGCCCCGCGCCGTCCGGCGACGTGGCCATGCGCACGTCGAGCGGCGGCATCGCGTTGTCGGGGCTCTCCGGCCCCGGCGGCGGGCCGTCCTCCGGCAGGATCTCGGCCACCAGCTGCACGCCCACGCGCGGCACTGTCCGGATGATCGCCTGATCGCGGCCGGTATCGCCCACCGCGGCGCGCGCGGCGCTGATCCGGGCCGCCACCGTCGCATCCGAGACGATCTGCCCCTTCCAGACCTCGGCGATCAGCGCGTCGCGGCTGACCACCTCGCCCGCCCGCCGGGCCAGCAGGGCCAGCAGCGCGAAGACCTGCGGCTCTACATGCACGGGCGCGCCGTCGCGCCGCAGCTCGTGCCGGGCGAGGTCGAGCGTGACATCTGCGAAGCGGTATCTCATCGCCCCATCCTAACCGCCGCGCGCCCGTCCACAAAGCGCGACGGGATGCCTTCGGCAAATCAGAAGGGTTCGGCAAGCAAAGCACAAGGCGGCCTTCAAGCGCGCGCCGCCTGCGCCGGGCACTCTGGTGTCACGACAGACAAGGAGACACGCCATGACACCGCCCCGCATTCACACCCGCCCCGACGGCTCGATCGACACCGCCTTCTACATGGCCCGCGGCCGCCGGATGCGCAGCGAAGCCGCCCACCGGCTGATGGGCCGGGACGAGCGCCGCCCGCGCCACGCCACGCCCCGCGCGCCACTGGTCTGAGACGCGGATCCGGGCCGGCCCGGGGCCCCGGTCACCGAAAAGCGGCGCGGGCCGTTTCTGCGGTGACCGGGGATTGGGCAGGTCCCGTTGCGCGACGGCACCATATGTGATCGTTTCGTGACACGGGCGGCCGGAGCGATTAAGGAAGGCGGGTAAGCCCATCTGGATTCGGAGCGCGCCTTGTCCGACGCCCACATGCCCCCGGCCCACCCTTTCGACTATGACGGCTCTTCCGACGGCGACAAGCTGCGCGAGGAATGCGGCATTTTCGGCGTGGTGGGTCTCAGTGATGCCGCCAATTTCGTCGCCCTCGGCCTGCATGCCCTGCAGCATCGCGGGCAGGAGGCGGGCGGCATCGTCTCGTACCAGCCCGACCAGGGCTTCAACTCGGCGCGCCGCTTCGGCTATGTGCGCGACAACTTCACCAAGCAGTCGCTGATGGAGACCCTGCCCGGCCAGCTGGCCATCGGGCATGTCCGCTACTCCACCGCCGGATCGAAAGGGCCGACCGCGATCCGCGACGTGCAGCCCTTCTTCGGCGAGTTCTCGATGGGCGGCGCGGCGATCGCGCATAATGGCAACATCACCAATGCCGACGCGCTGCGGCGCGAGATGATCGACCGCGGGTCGATCTTCCAGAGCTCCAGCGACAGCGAATGCATCATCCACCTGATGGCCCGCTCGCTGCAACGCGACATCCCCGCCAGGATGGAGGATGCGCTGCGCCGGGTCGAGGGGGCGTTCTCGGTGGTGGCCATGACACGCACCAAGCTGATCGGCGTGCGCGACCCGCTGGGCGTGCGCCCGCTGGTGCTGGGCCGGATCGGCGATGGCTGGTGCCTGTCCTCCGAGACCTGCGCGCTGGACATCATCGGCGCGGAATACGTGCGCGAGATCGAGCCGGGCGAGATGGTCGTCATCACCGCCGAGAAGGGCGTCGAGAGCCATCACCCCTTCCGCCCCGCGCGGCCGCGCTTCTGCATCTTCGAACATGTCTATTTCTCGCGCCCCGATTCGATCATCGGCGGGCGCTCGGTCTACGAGACGCGGCGCCAGATCGGGGTCGAGCTGGCGCGCGAGGCCGCGGTGGACGCGGATCTTGTCTGCCCCGTGCCCGACAGCGGCACGCCGGCCGCGATCGGCTTTGCCCATGAATCGGGCATCCCCTACGGCATGGGCATCGTGCGCAACCAGTATATGGGCCGCACCTTCATCGAGCCCACCGAGCAGATCCGCAACATGGGCGTCCGGCTCAAGCTGAACGTCAATCGCGCGCTGATCCGCGGCAAGAAGGTGATCCTTGTCGACGACTCGGTGGTGCGCGGCACGACCAGCCGCAAGATCAAGGAGATGATCCTCGATGCCGGCGCCAAGGAGGTGCATTTCCGCATCGCCTCGCCGCCCACCGCCTGGCCCTGTTTCTACGGGGTGGACACGCCGCAGCGCGAAAAGCTGCTGGCCGCCACCATGTCCGAGGACGAGATGTGCGCCCATCTGGGGGTCGATTCCCTGCGCTTCATCTCGCTTGACGGTCTCTACCGCGCGGTGGGCGAGGCCGGCGGCCGCGATCCGGACCAGCCGCAATATTGCGATGCCTGTTTCTCGGGCGAATACCCGGTGGAGCCCGCCGACATGATCGAGAAGGGCTTCCAGATGAAGGCGGCGGAATAGGCGGAACGCCGCCTCTGCCCCTGCCCCAAAAGCCGCCGCGCCCACTGTGCGGCGCGGCATGATGACCGCCCTGCAAGCTTCCGCCGATCGCGGATAGCGCAAACGGCGCCTTCCGGCGCATGGCCGGCACCCCCTCTTTCGCAGCTGCAGCATCGGGCCTAGATGGCGGATCGCACCGGATCACTCCCGGTGCGCAACGCCAGACAAGAAGGTGTGTCTATCCATGCTGGAAAGCTCCCTGCGCCCCCGGCCTCGGCCGGCCGGGTTCGAGAAAACTGTTGCCCGCGCCCAGGCGGCCCGGACCGAAGCGGCCGAGGACGGCCAGATGACCAAGGCCCGGGAACTGGCCACGACCGAGGCGCCGCTGGCGCGCGACGGGATGATGCTGCTGGGCACGTTCGGCACCGAGGCCTCGATGAGCGCGCTGATCCGCCTGCCCGACGGGCAGATGCACAAGGTGGCTCGCGGCGACAAGGTCGGCGGGCATCGCGTGCTGGGCATCTCGGACGCACGGGTCATCCTGCAGGCACGCGGTCGGTCGCAGACCCTGGCCATGCCCGCGGCCTGAGCGGCGCGTGACTGGCCGCTTGACCTTTGCCGCCGCTCGGGTGAGACAGCGCAGATGACCCAGATCGCCCTCATCACCGGTGCCTCGCGCGGGCTTGGCTTTGCCCTGGGCGAAGCGCTCGCGCCGGATTATCACGTCATCGCCGTGGCCCGCACCGTCGGCGGGCTGGAAGAGCTGGACGACCGGATCAAGGCCAAGGGCGGGTCGGCCACGCTGGCGCCGCTTGACATCTGCGACCGCGACGCGATGGCGCATATGTGCCGCTCGATCCATGACCGCTGGGGCGGCATCACGCTCTGGGCCCATACGGCGATCCATGCCGCGCCGCTGACCCCGGCGGCGCATCTGGATGCCAAGGACTGGAAGAAATCGGTCAGCACCAATATCGACGCGATGGGCCACTTGGTCCCCTTCGTGGCGCCGCTGCTGGGAGACATGGGCACGGCGCTGTTCTTCGACGACCCGCATGGCGGCGAGAAGTTCTATGGCCATTACGGCACCACCAAGTCGGCGCAGATCGCGCTGGCGCGCAGCTGGGCGGCCGAGCACGAGAGGTTCGGCCCCGCCATCCGCATCCTGACCCCGCGCCCGATGGAGACGCATACCCGCGCGCGCTTCCATCCCGGCGAGGACCGCGCCCCGCTGGCCCGCCCGGCCGAGGAGGCCGCGCGCCTGCTGGCCGAGATCCGCGACTGACCGGACAACCGCCTCGCGGCGGTACGGTGCGCCGATGACGGCACCGGGGCCATGCGCCCCGCCCTCGGCCGCTTGCCCTGCGCACCCCTGTCCTCTAAGGACGGTTCAGAGCAAGACAGGCACTCTGACATGCGCATTCTCATCACCAATGACGACGGCATCAACGCGCCGGGACTGGCCGCGCTGGAGCGGATCGCCCATGAGCTGGCCGGGCCCGAGGGCGAGGTCTGGACCGTGGCCCCCGCCTTCGAGCAATCGGGCGTGGCGCATTGCATCTCCTACACCCATCCCACGATGATCGCGCAGATGGGCGAGCGCCGCTTTGCCGCCGAGGGCAGCCCGGCGGATTGCGTGCTGGCGGGCCTGCACGACGTGCTGCGCGACAGCCCGCCGGACTTGGTCCTGTCGGGGGTGAACCGGGGCAACAACTCGGCCGAGAACGCGCTCTATTCCGGCACGCTGGGCGGTGCGCTGGAGGGCGCGCTGCAGGGGCTGCTGTCCATCGCCCTGTCGCAATACCTGGGCCCCGACACGCGGGACCTTGAAAACCCGTTCGAGGCGGCCGAGGCGCATGGCGCCGAGGTGCTGCGCCGCATCATCGCCGCCGATCCCGGCGCGGGCGACGGCTACCGGCTGTTCTACAACGTCAACTTCCCCCCCGTCCCCGCGAGCCACGTGGCCGGCACGCGCGTCGTGCCGCAGGGCATCCGGCAGGGCACGCGCTTTGCCGTCGAGCCGCACCTGTCGCCTTCGGGGCGGCGCTTTCTCTGGGTGCGGGGCGGCGACCAGCGCGCGGCCGCCAGCGCCGGTTCGGACGCGGATGTGAACCTGCAAGGCTATGTCAGCGTCACCCCGATGCGCGCCGACCTGACCGCCCATGACGCGCTGGCCGCGCTGGGAGACGCCTTTTCATGAGCTTCGACGCCGAAGCCAAGATGCAGTTCCTCTTCGCCCTGCGCTCGAAGGGCGTGACCGACAAGGCGATCCTGTCGACGATGGAGAAGATCGACCGCGGCGCCTTCATCCAGGGCTATTTCCGCGATCGCGCCTACGAGGACATGCCTCTGCCCATCGCCTGCGGGCAGACCATCTCGCAGCCCTCGGTGGTGGCGCTGATGACGCAGGCGCTGCGCGTGGGGCCGCGCGACAAGGTGCTCGAGGTCGGCACGGGCTCGGGCTACCAGGCCGCGATCCTCAGCCTTCTGGCACGGCGGGTCTACACGGTGGACCGGCACCGCCGGCTGGTGATCGCCGCGCGCGAGGTGTTCGACCGGCTGGGGCTGGCGAACATCACCGTGTTCACCGCCGACGGCTCCTTCGGGCTGCCCGACCAGGCGCCCTTCGACCGCATACTCGTGACCGCCGCAGCCGAGGATCCGCCCGGCCCGCTCTTGGCCCAGTTGAAGATCGGCGGTATCATGGTGGTGCCCGTGGGCCAGTCCGACGCGGTGCAGCGGTTGATCCGCGTCACCCGGACGGAAAGCGGGTTCGAGTATGACGAGCTCAGGCCGGTGCGCTTCGTGCCGCTGGTCGAGGGTCTGGGCAAGGATTGACCCGGCCCGCAACCAAGGACGTCCCGGCCAACAAGGGGCGCGAATTGAGGACGATGCGATGACAGCAGCCCCCCGTACGGCTACGGCCCTTGCCCTTGTCCTGACGCTCGGCGCCTGTGCCGACGGTCTGGACCTCGACCTGCGCGGCAAGATCGGCAGCCGGTTCGACACGTCCGATGCCGCCCGGCAGGCGGTGGCCGACCGGCCCGACCCCGATGACCGCGGCATCATCTCATATCCGAACTACCAGGTGGCGGTGGCACGGCGCGGCGATACCGTGACCTCGCTGGCCAACCGGATCGGGCTCAGCCCGGGCGAGCTGGCCCGCTACAACGGCGTGCAGGTGGACGACCCGCTGCGGCGCGGCGAGATCATCGCCCTGCCCCGCCGCGTGGCCGAGCCCTCGCCCGCGACCGGCGCCCCCACCACCGGCCCGATCCGCCCTGCGGCCGAGGTCGACGTGGCCACGCTGGCCGGCAATGCGCTGGACAACGCGCCCGACACCTCGCAGCGCCGCAGCGCGTCGCAGCCGCAGCCGCAGACGGGCGAGGAACCGGTGCGCCACCAGGTGACCCGGGGCGAGACCGCCTTCACCATCGCGCGGCTCTACGGCGTGACGCCGCGCTCGCTGGCGCAGTGGAACGGGCTGGACAGCGACTATACCCTGCGCGAGGGGCAGTTCCTGCTGATCCCCGTGGTGCAGGACAGCGGCGAGAGCGCGACCGAGGCGGTGACCGATCCCGGCGACGGCTCGCCCACGCCGCCGCCGCCCTCGGCCTCGCGCCCGCTGCCGCAGGAGACGCCGCCCGCCGCCAACACGCCCGCCCCGAGCGCGCAGGACCAGGCCACCGCGCCCGAGCCGGACCCAGAGGAGCCCGTTGCCGATATCGGGCAAGAGGCGGCCGAGCCCGCCCGCGACGCGGCCATGATCAAGCCCGTCGAGGGCGCGATCATCCGCGACTATGCCAAGGGCCGGAACGAGGGGATCGACATCTCGGCCCCCGCGGGCACGCCGGTCAAGGCCGCGGCCTCGGGCAGCGTCGCCTCGGTCAGCACCACGGCCGAGGGGGTCAAGTTCCTGCTGATCCGCCATCCGGGCGACCTGATCACCGTCTACACCCATCTCGACAACATCACCGTCGAGAAGGGCGACGCGGTCAGCCGCGGCCAGACCCTGGGCAAGGTGCGCCCGGGCGATCCCAGCTTCCTGCATTTCGAGGTGCGCCAGGGCTTCGAGAGCACCGATCCCATGGCCTACCTGCGCTGACCCGCGCGGGCATCGTCCGAAACGAAACCGCCCCGGCCATCACGGTCCGGGGCGGTTTCGTTTCGCCAAAGCGGCGCTCAGCCGAGGGCCACACCCTTGCGCCCGGCGAGGTCGGTGAAGAACTGCCACGCCACACGCCCCGAGCGGGCGCCGCGCGTGGCCTGCCATTCCACCGCCTCGGCGCGCAGTTCCTCCTCGGCGATCTCGACCCCGTAGGCCGCGCAATAGCCGCGGATCATTTCCAGGTACTCGTCCTGCGAACAGGGGTGGAAACCCAGCCAGAGCCCGAAGCGATCCGACAGCGAGACCTTCTCCTCGACCGACTCGGACGGGTTGATCGCGGTCGACCGCTCATTCTCGATCATGTCGCGCGGCATCAGGTGGCGCCGGTTCGAGGTGGCGTAGAAGACCACGTTGTCCGGCCGCCCCTCGACCCCGCCATCCAGCACGGCCTTGAGGCTCTTGTAGTGCTGGTCGTCATGGGAAAAGGACAGGTCATCGCAGAACAGCACGAAACGGTATGGCGCGTCGCGCAGAAGCCCCAGCAGACGCCCGACCGAGGGCAGGTCCTCGCGCTGGAGCTCGACCAGTTTCAGATCATGGCCCTCGTCGCGCACGGCGGCATGCACCGCCTTGACCACGCTCGACTTGCCCATGCCCCGCGCGCCCCAGAGCAGCGCGTTGTTGGCCGGCAGGCCGCGGGCGAATTGCAGAGTGTTGGCCAGCAGCGTGTCACGCGACCGCTCGATCCCCAGAAGCAGGTCCAGCGCGACGCGGTTGACCTGCGGCACCGGCACCAGCCGGTCGGGCGCCACGTGCCAGACAAAGGCCTCGGCCGCGGCGAAATCCGGCGCCTCCAGCGGCGCCGGGGCCAGTCTTTCCAAGGCCGCCGCGATCCGGTCGAGCGCGGCGGTCTCTGCCTGATCCTTGGGCATCACTTGTCCTCGTCCTCGTCGAACTCGGCCATCATCGGGTCGTCATCCTCCTCGAACCACAGGCCCTGTTCGCGCAGCTCCTTCTCGCGCTTCTTCTCGACGCGTCCGACAAGGAAGATCGAGATCTCGTAGAGCCCGTAGACGACGGTGAACAGGATGACCTGCGTGATGATGTCGGGGGGCGTGACCAGCGCGGCCAGCACGAGGATGGCGACCACGGCATATTTGCGTACCGCGCCCAGCCCCGCGGCCGACACGAGCCCCGCCTTGCCCATCAGCGTCAGCAGAACCGGCAGCTGGAAACACAGGCCGAACGCCATGATGAAGACCAGCGTGATGTGCAGGCTCTCGTTGACCTTGCCGAAGAAGGTGATCTTGACGCCCTCGTCGGTCTCGGGAACGACGAGCCCCGGCTCGGCCGGCACGCCCTCGACCGCGCTCGCCAGCAGGTTGGCGAAGATCGAGCTGACATCGGCAAAGCCCAGGAAGAAGCTCATGGCCAGCGGCGTGACCACGAAATGCGCAAAGCTCGCCCCCAGCAGGAACATCACCGGCGAGGCGATCAGGAAGGGCAGGAAGGCGGATTTCTCGTTCCGGTAGAGCCCCGGCGCCACGAAGCGCCACATCTGGTGGCCGATCACCGGAAAGGCCAGCGCGAAGCCGAACACCATCGAGATGCGGAACAGCGTGAACAGGTATTCCTGCGGGCTGGTATATTGCAGCGTGGGCGACGGGTCCCCCAGATCCCGCAGCGTCGCCTCGATCGGGGTCAGCAGGAATTGCAGGATCGGCTCGGCCACGACAAAGGCGAGGATCACCCCCACCATCAGCGCGATCACCGAGCGGATCAGCCGCGTGCGCAATTCGGCCAGGTGCTCGATCAGCGGGGCCGAGCTGTCCTCGATCTCGTCATCGGTCGCGCTCATGCATCGCCCTCTTTGCCCTTGGTCGCGGTGGTTTCGGCCGCGCCCGTTTCAGTCGCCGCAGGCTCGGCCTCGGCCTCGCGGGCCAGCTCCGCCTCCAGCTTCTCGGCGCGGCGCGCGGCCTCCTCGGCTTCGCGCTTCTTTCGCTCGGCCGCGGCGCGCGCGGCATTGGCCTCGATCTTGCGCTTGGCCTCGGCGCGCTCCTTGGACAGCTTGCCGGTCTCGCTGTCCGGATCCAGGCTGGTCATGGATTTCGCGGCATCCTTGACGCCGTCCATCGCGCTGCCCACCGGGTTGGTCGCGGACTTGAAGGTCTTGGCCACGTCCCGCACGCCGCTTTCATCGGCGGCATCGTTCATGGCGCGGCTGAACTCGCGCGCCATGCCGCGGGCCTTGCCCATGAAACGGCCGACATTGCGGAACAGCACCGGCAGATCCTTGGGGCCAACCACTATCAGCGCCACGATCCCGATGATCAGAAGCTCGCTCCAGCCCAGGTCGAACATGGATTACGCCTTGTCCTTCCCGTCGCGCTCCGCCTCGCTGCGCGCGGTGTCGCTGTCGGGCGTGATGTCGCGGGCCTCGTCGGCCTTCTGGTCCTCGAGCTCCTGCCCGCCCTCGCTGACACCTTTCTTGAAGGCCGTGATGCCCTTGCCGACCTCGCCCATCAGGCTCGAGATCTTGCCGCGGCCGAACAGGACCAGCACGACGACGGCGATCAGCAGAAGGCCCGGAAGGCCGATATTCCCAAGTCCCATGACGTTCTCCTCTCAGGCCGGGGCGCGGCGCCGCCGGCGATACATGCCACAGCGCCCGTGTAAAGCCATCGCGACGGTGTGGAAAGCGGCAAAGCGCCCGCCGTCCGGAGCGCGTGTGTCATGAGCTTGTCAGTTGTCAGGATTATGGCAGTATGGGTCCCGCTGGGCGCAAAAGTTTTCCGAAAACTTTTGCAAATTTCGTTCACGAAATTTGGACGGCACGGGGGCGGAGATGCAGAGAAAGGACCGGCTCTACGCGCTGATGCAGCGGCTGCGCGACGGCAGGCTGCACACGGCCGAGGCCATGGCGCAGGACCTCGGCGTCTCGGTGCGCACGATCTATCGCGACATGGAAACGCTGGCTGCCTCGGGTGTGCCGGTCGAGGGCGCACGCGGCTATGGCTATACCGCGCAGGCCGCCGTCACGCTGCCACCGCTGAACCTGACGCAGGCCGAGCTGGAGGCGCTGCACCTCGCCCTTGCCGCACTGGGGGCGAGCGCCATGGGCGAGGTGGCCGAGGCAGCGCAGAGCCTCTCGGCCAAGATCGACGCGGTGCTGCCCGAGGATGCCGGCGCGGTCCCCGCCCGGTTCGGCTTTGCCACCGATGCCTTCTCGGAGGCGGCGCGCGGCTTCGTGCACATGCCGGCCATCCGCGCGGCCATCCGCTCGCATCAGAAGCTGCGGGTGGGTCTTGGGGAGCGCAGCCACGAGATCCGCCCGCTGCATCTGGATTACTGGGGGCGTATCTGGTCCTGCGTGGCCTGGAGCGAGACAGAGGGCGATTTCCTGAGCTTCCGGATCGACCGGATCACCCATCTCTCTCCTCTGCCCGGCCTGTTCGTCGACGAGCCGGGCAAGACCCTGGCCGATTACCGGGCCCGCAGCAGTCGGGGATGACCGGCGCAGGCCGTTGCATGGACGCGCGCGGGGGCGGGACGGGCCCTCGCGCGCGCCGGACAGGCTGGGCTCAGTACTTGTAGCTCGTATTGCCCTGCCGGACCTCCTGGTAGCCGCTGACGATGCAGGACCACGGCGCGTTGCTGTCGCCGCCAGTGCGGATGATCTCGCGCGAGAGGGTCGAGAACTGCTGCGACGGCGCCTGGTAGGATTTCTCGAAACATTCCATGTGGCCGATATAGGCCGTGTTCCAGTCGGCATAGCCGTAAGAGTCCTGCGCCGCCTTCTGCCACGTGTCGACGGTGACCAGCTTGGCGTGCTGCTGGGTGTGGCCATAGCCGAGCGCAGTGATCTTGTCGCCCTGCGTGGCCATGGCGGCCGAGGCGCCGGCGATCAGGGCAAGGGCGGTGAGGGCGGTCTTGGCAAAACGGGTCATCTCTGTGTCCTTTGGGTCAAACGTTTCCATGCAAGCCCAGGATGGAGGGCCGTTCTGGGCGTCCCTGTCCCGGGCTTCGAAACTGGGACGTGGCCGGATCCGGTGTCCTTGGCGGGGCGCGCGAAAAAATCGCTCTGCTCCACTTAACCCGCTGTCGAAAAGGGATTCTTTTTCCAAGATCGGCACCCCGCGCGCATAAAAAAACCCCCGGCCCTTGCGGGACCGGGGGCTCGGATCGCGGCGGGCCCGGGCGTGTCAGGCCGAGGCGCGGTAGATCTTGTCGATATTGGAGCCGAGCGCCGCGTTGAACTCGGAATCCGAGAGCTGCTTGGTCAGCCCTTCGGCCAGCGCGCGGCTGAACGAGGCGATCATCTTGCCCTGCCGCGCCAGTCGCTCGCAGGCCTCGTCGGTGGAATAGCCGCCCGACAGCGCCACGACGCGGATCACGCGCGGATGGTCGGCCAGCGCGTCATAAAGGTTGTCCTCGGTCGGGATGGTCAGCTTGAGCATGATCTCCTGCCCGGCCTCCAGCGTGTCCAGATGGGTCAGGATCTCGCGCTTGAGGATGGCCTCGGCCTCGGCTTTGTCGGGCGCGTTGATGTCCACCTCGGGTTCCAGGATCGGCACCAGACCGGCCTCCAGCACTTCGCGGCCCAGCTCGAACTGCTGCGCGACGATCGCCTTGATGCCGGTCTCGTCGGCCGAATGGATGACCGAACGTTCCTTGGTGCCGAAGATGCCGAAGCCCTTGGCATCGGCCAGCGTCTCGGACAGGCCCGGGATCGGCTTCATCAGCTGCACGCCGTTTTCCTTGTCCATCAGCCCCTTGTCGATCTTCAGGAAGGGCACGATGCCGCGGTCCTGCCACAGCACCTGCGCCACCGGCGTGCCGTCGATCGTGCCGCGCATGGTGCGCTCGAACAGGATCGCGCCGATCACCTTGTCGCTGGTGAAATCGGGCGCGGTGATGATCCGCGACCGCATGGCGTGGATCTCGTCGAACATGGCCTCTTCGCCATCATACATGTCCTCGGTCACCCCGTAGAGGCGCAGCGCCTTGGGGGTGGAGCCGCCGGACTGGTCCAGCGCGGCAATGAAGCCCTGCCCGCTGGCCATCTGCTCGGCCATCTTCTCGAAATCGGTCGCCATGTCGTGCCCTCGTCTTTCCACGCGATGTTTGAGGTCGTCTTACAGCGGAACGTCGGGCCGATATAGTGGGGCATGCGACTGTTATCGCTAAACCTTCACGCGGCCCGATGTGGCAGAGGCGAGATGGGTCGGCGCAGCCCGCGGCGGCGGAGCTCCCGGTCCTTCCGGCGGGCGAATCGCGCGCGGTCAGCGGGGCGTGACCTGCAGCCAGATCCCGTCGCGGGCGCGCACGGTCAGGTGTGCCTCGGGCACGGGCGTGCGCCCGTCGACCGGCGTCACGCGCAAGTCGCGCAGCAGCAGGGCCAGGAGCAGCACGCCCTCGACCATGGCAAAGCCCGCCCCGGTGCAGACCCGCGCCCCGGCCGAGAACGGCATGTAGGCCTCGCGCGCGCAACTGCGGCCGTTCTCGGTCTGCCAGCGCGCCGGGTCGAAGGCGTCGGGCCACTCCCACAGCCGTTCATGGCGGTGCAGGTGCCACGGGCTGAGCACGATCTGCGACCCCTTGCGCAGGGTCCGGTCGCGGAAGCGCTCGTCCTGCGTGGCCTCGCGCACCATCATGGGCACCGGCGGGTAGAGGCGCAACGCCTCGCGGAAAACGTCACGCGTGACCTTCAGCCGCGAGATCTCGGAGAACTCACCGGTCAGCCCCTGCGCCTCTTCTGCGACCCGGTCCTGCCATTCAGGATGGCACGCCAGCAGGTAGAGCGCCCAGGCCAGGGCCGAGGCACTGGTCTCGTGGCCGGCAAGGAAGAAGATCGCCACCTGGTCGACCATCTCGGCCGCATCGAAGGTCTCGCCCGTCTCGGGGTCACGGGTGGTCATGATCTTGGTGGCCAGGTCATCCGGGGCGTCCCCGCGCGCGATGGCATCGCGCCGCGCCTCGGTCAGCCGCGTGATCAGCGCGCGGATGCGGGCCGCCGCAGCGCGCGTGTCGCGGCGGAAGAAGCGCGGCATCCAGCGCGGCACCGGCACGAAGGCGGCCAGGTTCAGGATCGGCTGGGTGCGCTGATAGGCGCGGAACTCGTGGAACACGTCCTGCGCGATCTCGTCCTCGATGGGGATCGAGAAGAGCGTGCGGAAGATCACGTCGGCCGCGGCGTGGCTGGTTTGCGCCTCGATCTCGACCGTGCCGCCGGCATGGGCCGCCAGCCGGTCGCGCGCGGCGCAGGCGGCTTCCCACATGGCGGGATAGGTCTCGCGCAGGCGCCCGCCCTCGAAGGCGGGGTCGATGATGCGGCGCTGGCGCTGCCACTGCGCGCCATTGGTCAGGAAGACGGAGTCGCCCAGCAGCGGGCGCAGCCCCTCGCCGATCCGGTCGGATTTCGGAAAATCCATGGGCCGCGCCTTGAGCACCTCGGTCACCAGCGCCGGCTGGTTTACCAGGTAGGAGCGGAAGAAGGGCGTGCGGAACTCGGCCATCCAGGCGCGGTAGAGCCGCGCCGGCTGGGCCGAGAGAATGTCCTGCCGGAAGAGCCTCAGATAGCGCCAGAGCGACACGCGGTCGGGGCGCGCCGCGGGCTTGGGTGGGGTCATGCCGCGATGCTCGTGTATTTCGACACCGCGCGGTCGATGCGGCTGGCCGAGGGCGGGCGCCCGGCATAGCGCGCCGACAGGCTGACCGGCCCGGCGGTGATCTGGAAGTAGTCGTAGTCGCGCGGCCGGTCGAAGGCGCAGAGATACTGGAAATGCAGCCGGAAGAAGCGCCAGCGCAGCGCCTTCCAGCGCTCGGGGCTCAGCGACCGGGTGAAGGCGGCCGAGAAGACCAGCGGCCAGCGCTTGTCCGGTGGCGCAACGCCCGAGACACTGACCGGGTCGCAAAGCGCGAAGGCACAGCCATCGCCCGGCGCGGTGACATCGACCCAGGTCAGCTCGTCACGCGCGCTGAGATAGCCCAGATCGGCCCGCAGCCGGTGCGCATCGCGCAGGAACGAGACCATGGGCACCACCTGGCCAAGGCTCAGGAAGGCCAGTTTCGGCCCGTTGGCCGGCACGCGCCCGGCGCGCACGAGATCGGCCAGGATCGAGACCGCCAGATGCGCGCCCGAGGAATGACCCACCACCAGAACCTCGTCGGCATCGCTGGTCAGCGCGGCCGCGATGACCTCTCCGAACGCGGCCATGCGCGCCTCGAGCTCGGGCGGGTTGGCGCCGCGATAGCGCGCCGAATAGGCATAGTCATGCATCAGGTAATAGGCAAAAAGCTTGCCATCCTTCTTCTGGAACCAGCGCAGCACGGCCAGCGTGACGCACCCCCAGGCCAGCACGCCCAGGGCCGCCGCGCCCCAGCCCAGCCAGGGCTGCGCCAACCCCGCCAGAGCGAAGACCGCCCCGCCAAGCGCCAGCGCGATGGCAAGCTGCACCAGCAGCATCCCGATCGGGTAGAGCGCCGCGATGACCGGCCCCTTGCGCAGTTTCATCAGCCGCCAGAGCGCGCCCGTGGCGATGTATTCCCAGGCGGTCCGTATGAGCTGGCCATAGGTGGCGGGGATCGAGCCGGACATGCTGTCGCGCACGATGTCGGACCAGACCAGCACCTCGATATCGGCACGCGTCTCGGCCCCGTCGATGCGGCTTTCGACCTGCCAGCCATAAAGCCCGCCGGTTCGCTTGGGTTTCAGCCCGATCTCATAGCCCGAGATGTCCGCCTGGGCCGCGCCCTCCTTGCGGTAGAGCTCGCGGTAGCGGCGCGGATGGATCGGGTCGTAACCCGGGATGTAGAAGACCCGCCGCGTGCGGACATCGCGCTGCGCGGTCGGGTCCTGGATCTGGTCGGCGGGTTTCTCGGGGGCCATGCGCAACACCTCGTTTTGCCCCAGCCTACACGGTCTTTCCGGCAAGACTATGGCGGGTTTGGGGGCGTGGTGCGGGATGGCCCGGCCGGGGCGCGGTTGGTTCGGGCGGAATGAGTATTTTTGGAAAGATGAAAGGTTTGGGTTGGACTATGCGGCTGCGACGGGGGGGCACCTGCCCTGCGGGGCCGCGCGTGGCGCTGGGGGATCGAGTATTTTGGGAAAGATGAAAGGTGGGGCTTGACTTAGGATCGGTCGCGCGGTGGCTTGGATGCCGGAGGTGTGAACGCGCCGAACGTGGCCGAGGCCGCGTTGGAGCAGCCTGCGGCACCTTTTCTGCAAGAACGTTGGCGGGTCAGCCGAGGCGGCCGAGCACCGGGAAGGTCTCGAGCAGCCAGAAGGCCATGGCCGAGAAACCGCCCGTCAGCATCAGCAGGCCGATGGTCCAGAGCAGCAGGCCCATGGCGCGCTCGATCCGTTCCATGTGGCGTTTCATCCAGCCCATCACGCCGCCCAGCCGCGGCAGGTAGAGCGCCACCAGCAGGAAGGGCACGCCCAGCCCCAGCGCGTAGACCGCCAGCAGGGTCGTGCCCTTGGCCACGTTGGCCTCGGAGGCGGCGAGCGACAGGATCGCGCCCAGCTGCGGGCCGATGCAGGGGGTCCAGCCGAAGGCGAAGGCCAGCCCCAGCACGTAGGCGCCGAAGGCTGATCCGCCGCGATCACCCGCGTCGAGCCGGGCCTCGCGGTCGAGGAAGCCGATCCGGTAGACGCCGACGAAATGCGCCCCGAAAACCATCACGATCAGCCCGGCGGCCGTGTTGAACCAGCCCTGGTATTGCAGGAAGATCTGCCCGATCATCGAGGCGGTGAAGCCGAGGAAAACGAAGACCGTCGACAGGCCCAGCACGAAGAACAGCGCCGAGGTCACCGCGCGGCCCTGCCCCTTCTCGTTCAGGTCCTGCATCGACACCCCGCTCATGTAGGCGAGATAGGGCGGCACCACGGGGAGCACGCAGGGGCTGAGAAACGAGATGATCCCCGCCAGCAGCGCCACGAACATGGCCGGCAGGAGCGATGCGTCGATGATTTCGATTCCGAACATGGGGAGGAGATACGCGCAAACCGGGGCCGCGTCACCGGCACGTGCTGTCACATCCCCGTGGCGCGGCTGAAACATCGCGCGTGAGGCCGGCTGCGCGCGGCGGGGGGGCTCAGGCCTCGCGCAGGCGGCCGCGCACCGGGATCTCCTTGAGCAGCCCGCCCACGCCCATGGCGGCGATGTCGGAGGGCGTGACCTCGACCCCGCAGAGCAACCGCTCCATCACCCAGTCGGCGCCGTTCAGCGCGGGCGAGCGGGCGCAGCCCGGCAGGCCGATC
This sequence comes from Pseudoponticoccus marisrubri, assembly GCF_001482405.1. Classification (GTDB taxonomy): domain Bacteria; phylum Pseudomonadota; class Alphaproteobacteria; order Rhodobacterales; family Rhodobacteraceae; genus Pseudoponticoccus; species Pseudoponticoccus marisrubri. Next base: position 62,600 of record NZ_LPXO01000003.1, on the reverse strand, counting down.
ACCGGCCGGCCGTCCAGCGCGCCAAAGAAGAGCAGGTTGCCGGGGTCCACCGGCATGCCGAAATGGGTGACCGTGCCGCCGGCGGCGCGCAGCGCCTCGGGGGCCACGTCATGCAGATCGGAGGTGGCCGAGCCGGTCAGGATCAGGATCGCCTGCGCCGTGCTGGCGCGCAGCGCGGCCTCGAGCGGGTCCTGCGCGTGGGGGACGACTTGGATCGGGCCCAGCTCCACACCCAGCCGGTCGAGCCGGGCACGGGTGACGCGGTCGCCCTTCTCGCCGGTCTCGCCCGCCTCCACCGCGGTCTGGATCAGGTCGGCACTGGCGCAGGTCACCGGCCGCAGGCGCAGCGCGCCCTGCCCGGCCAGGCAGGCGGCCTCGAGCGCGGCTTCGGGCACGGCGTAGGAGATGATCTTGACCGTCGCCACCATGCCCCGCGCCGCCATCCGGGCGAAGGGCGGCACGGTGGCCACGGTGATCATCGGGTGCAGCGCGTTCAGCGCGTGGATGCGCTCGGCCAGCACCTCGGCCACACCGGGGGCGGTGGCGAAGATGTTCACGCGGCCGGTCGCGGCCGTGCCGATGCGCAGGCCCGCGCGGTCGGGATCGGGCACCAGCGCGGCGGCCAGCCGGGCGGCAGCGGCATCCTCGCCCAGGTCCCCGGGATCGAGCCGCGCGACGAGCACCTCGGACAGGCCGGCGGCCTCGAGCGGGCCGAGATCGTCGGCTGTGACCACGTGGCCCTTCTTCAGCCGGCCATCGGGCAGCGCGATGGAATGGGCCAGCACCGCGCCGGTCGCCTGTTCCAGCGGGACCGGGCCGAACCTCATGCCCCCTGCCTCAGCACGCGCGTCATCTCGGCCAGGATCGACACGGCGATCTCGGCCGGGCCGGCGGCGCCGATATCCAGCCCGATGGGTCCGTGGATGCGCGCGATCTCGGCCTCGGTGAAACCCGCCTGCGTCAGGCGGTCGACCCGCTTGGCATGGGTGCGGGTGGAGCCGAGCGCACCGATATAGAAGACCCCGGCGCGCAGGCTACGCTCCAGCGCGGGATCGTCCAGCTTGGGGTCGTGGGTCAGCAGCACCAGCGCGGTGCGCCCGTCGAGCCCCAGCGCCTCCACCGCCTCATCGGGCCAGTCATGCAGGATCCGCTCGCCGGGGAAGCGCGCCTCGGAGCCGAAAGCCTCGCGCGGGTCGATCAGCACCGGGTCATAGCCCGCGATCCGCGCCATGGGCAGCAGGGCCTGCGCGATATGCACCGCCCCCACGACGACAAGGCGCAGCGGCGGGTTGTGGATCGCGACGAAGGTGCGCCCGTCCTCCTCGAAGCCCGAGCGGTCCATGCGGAAGCGCGTCTCGTACCCGTCGCGCTCCAGCCGGCAGGCGCCGCTGTCGAGATCCACCACATAGGCCACCGCCTGCCGGTCGGCGCGGGCGGTGACCAGCGCGGCCAGCACGTCCTCGGGCAGAGCTGCGCCCACCGGCTCCACCAGGATGCGGATCGTGCCGCCGCAGGCGAGACCCACGGCAAAGGCGTCCTCGTCCGAGACGCCGAATTCCAGCTCGCGCCGCTTGCCATCCTCCAGCGCCTCGAGCGCCTCGACGATCACCGCGCCCTCGACGCAGCCGCCCGAGACCGAGCCCTCGATCTCGCCCTCGCCGGAGACGGCAAGCTGGCTGCCCACGCGGCGCGGGGCCGAGCCCCAGGTCTGCGTCACGGTGGCCAGAACGGCGCCCTTGCCGCCCCTGTGCCAGTCCAGCGCCTGTTCCGGTATGCCGTCGAACCTGTCCATCTTGCCCCCCGTCCTCGTCGATGCGTGCCTGAGTCTCAAAGTGGCAGCGCGCGGGCCAAGGTTAAAGGGGCGCGGTCACGTCATGGGCATAGAGCCAGTCGAACTGGCGCAGCATGCCGCCGGGCGAGAGCCGGCCAAGCGCGCCCATGCCCAGATGCGCCACGCCGCGGACCAGCGGGTTGCGCAAGTGGTATTTCCACGCATTGCCATTGGCCGCGGCGATCACGCGCATCACGCGGTCGCGCCGCCGGGCCTGGTAGCGGGCAAGCCCCGCGTCGAGGCTCCCAGCCCCGGCCAGCGCATCGGCCAGCACCCAGGCATCCTCCAGCGCCATGTTGGCGCCCTGCGCGAGGAAGGGCAGCGTGGGATGCGCGGCATCGCCCAGAAGCGCCACGCCCGGCCCGTGCCAGGCCCGCGCCACCGGGTGACGGAAGAGGCCCCAGAGCCCGGGATCGCAGACCTGCGCCATCAGCTCGGGCACATCACCGCCGAACCCGGCGAAGGCCGCGCGCAGATGCGCGGCATCGTCGCGATGCGACCAACCCTCGGCCACCCAGTCGCGCCGTTCCTCGACAGCGACCATGTTGACCCGTTCGCCGCCGCGCAGCGGATAGGTCACGAGGTGGCGGCCCGGGCCCATGTGCACCCGCGCCTCGGCGGGGTGGCCGGTCACGTTGGGCACCGTGGCGCGCCAGGCCACCTGCCCGGTGAAGAAGGGCTCGGCCGCGCCGTTCAGCACCGGGCGCAGGACCGAGTTCAGCCCGTCCGCGCCGATCACCAGGTCGCCCTCGACCCGGTCGCCATTGCACAGCTCGACCACGGGGGGCGTGCCGGGATGCACGGTCCGAGCGCGCTGCAGCAGCCGGATCTCGACGCCCGCGACGCGGGCGGCCTCGGCCAGAAGGTCGATCAGGTCGGCGCGATGCACGAAGCGATAGCTCTGCCCCTCGGGCAGGCGGGACAGGTCCAGCCGCAGCACCTCGCGGCCGCGGCGATGGTCGCGCAGCGACACCGCCTGCCCTTCGACCGAGCGCGCGCGGAACGCAGCACCCAGCCCCAGCGCCTCGATCACCCGCAGCCCGTTCGGGCTGACCTGGATGCCGGCGCCCACTTCGCGGATCGCCTCGGCCTGTTCCAGCACCCGCACCGACAGGCCGCGTGTCCGGAGCGCCAGCGCCACGGCCAGCCCGCCGATCCCGCCACCAAGGATCACCGCCTTCTCGACCGCCATGCCCATGCCTCCCTGCCAAGAAAAACGCCGGGGCGCGGGCCCCGGCGTCTGGTTGGTCTCCTCCCGCGCGGGGCTCAGTCGTCGCGGTGGACCTTCTCGCGGCGCTCGTGGCGCTCCTGCGCCTCGAGGCTCATCGTCGCGATGGGTCGCGCGTCCAGCCGCTTGAGCGAGATCGGCTCGCCGGTCACCTCGCAATAGCCGTACTCGCCCTCCTCGATGCGGCGCAGCGCCTGCTCGATCTTCGAGACCAGCTTGCGCTGCCGGTCGCGCGTGCGCAGCTCGATCGCGCGGTCGGTCTCCTCGCTGGCGCGGTCGGTCACGTCGGGGATGTTCCGCGTGCCCTCCTGCAGCGCCTCGATCGTGTCGCGGCTGTCGGCCAGCAGGTCCGCCTTCCACGCCAGAAGCTTGCGCCGGAAGTATTCCAGCTGCCGCTCGTTCATGAAAGGTTCGTCCTCCGCCGGGCGATAGTCCTCGGGAAGAAATGTTTCAGGTTTCATATCCGCTCCCTCGTCAACGCCAATATCCGCCATACAGAATTTCCCTAGATATCTGGCACCCCTGCGGCGAGCAGTTAAACGAAAGGGGCCGCATTGTCACTAAACAATCGGTAAATGCGCGGCGTGTCACAACCCCTCCGGCGGGTGCCCGCACCCCCATGCCGTGCCGCGCGCCCGCGCCCGTTTCGCGGGCGGCTCCCCGGCGCCCCGTCCCCAGTCCCGGCCCCGCGCTTGCAATGGCCTGCCCGCGGCGATACCCGTCTTGCAACCATATGATCCCGGGGGGAGCGCATGCGCTTTGACGGCACCGACGAGTACATTTCCACCGATGACCTGACCATGGCGGTCAATGCCGCGGTAACGCTGGAACGGCCGCTTCTGGTCAAGGGCGAGCCGGGCACCGGCAAGACCGAGCTGGCCCGCCAGGTGGCCAAGTCGCTGGGCCTGCCGATGATCGAGTGGAGCGTCAAGTCGACCACCAAGGCGCAGCAGGGCCTGTACGAGTACGATGCCGTCTCGCGGCTGCGCGACAGCCAGCTGGGCGACGAACGCGTGCATGACGTGGCCAACTACATCCGCAAGGGCAAGCTGTGGCAGGCCTTCGAGGCGCCGGGCAAGGTGGTGCTGCTGATCGACGAGATCGACAAGGCCGATATCGAGTTCCCCAACGACCTGCTGCAAGAGCTCGACCGGATGGAATTCCACGTCTACGAGACCGGGCAGACCGTGCAGGCCGCCAACCGGCCGATCGTCATCATCACCTCGAACAACGAGAAGGAACTGCCCGACGCTTTCCTGCGCCGCTGCTTCTTCCATTACATCAAGTTCCCCGATCCCGACACGCTGCGCCGCATCGTCGAGGTGCATCACCCCGGCATCAAGGACGCGCTGCTGACCACCGCGCTGACCCAGTTCTACGAGCTGCGCGAGCAGCCGGGGCTGAAGAAGAAGCCCTCGACCTCGGAAGTGCTGGACTGGCTCAAGCTGCTTCTGGCCGAGGATCTGGAGGCCGAGGACCTGCGCCGCGACGGCGCCGACGCCCTGCCCCGCCTGCATGGCGCGCTGCTGAAGAACGAGCAGGACGTGCACCTGTTCGAGCGGCTGGCCTTCATGGCGCGACGCCAGCGCTAGGGCCACTGGCCCCGGCGCTCAGACCGCGCTGGGGCTGGCCTCGGGATAGACGATGGGCAGGCGGTCCTCGCCGAAGGCCGAGAAGCTCTTGGCCCAGTGATAGCCCGGCCAGTAGATCTCGACCCGCCCGGCGCGCGGGCGGTAGCTGGCGGTGTAGAGCGTGCCGAACCCCCGGTCGAAGGCCAGCGAGTAGAGCGGCGGGCGGAGGAAGGTCCGGATGAACTTGTCCTCCGGCTCGGCATGCAGGGTCAGGCGCTGCAGCAGGTAGCGCTCGCGCTCCACGGTGGCGGTCAGCCGGGCATGGCTGGTCCACTCGACCCGTTCCTGGTGATTGGTGGCCACCGGCACATGGGTGATCTGGGTCGGCCGGTCGGGCGCGAGGTAGGCGGTCACGAAGTTGCGCTGCGCATCCAGCACGGTGACGTTGTAGCTCATGTGGCAGGGCACGCGGGTCATGACCGCCGCGGCCTCCTCGGCGGTCTGGCAGGTCTGCAGGATGTAGCGCAGGATCAGCGGCACGCCGAAGCCGGTCCCGACCTCGCGCCGGCCGCCGAAAGTCAGTGACACCGCCAGCCCGTCCTCGTTCATGCCGTCCACCAGCCCGAACAGCCCGTCGGACATGCCGATCACCTGCCGCCCCTGCCAGCCGGTCTTGAGCAGCACCGCGTCGAAGGCGCGCGGGTTGTAGTCGTAGTTGCGCACCATCAGCGGCGCGTCGCCCGGCCAGATCGCCTGGCTGCAGCCCGACAGGTAGCGCGGCGGGCAGTAGAAGCTGAGAAAGCGCGCCTCGCGGTCGCCGCCGCCGGCCAGCTCCACCAGCTCTTCCCAGAGCGGCAGGATCTCGGGCATGTGCGTGCGCAAGGCGCGCAGGCATTCCAGGTAGGTCGGTCGCACGGCCACGCCTTCGCGCGCCCACCAGCCAAGGTAGGACGCACGGTATTCGGCGAAGAGCCCCGCCCATTTCGGGCCGGGCTCCTCCTCCTCGACGGCGCGGAAGACCAGACCCATGCCTTACATGATCTTGAAGGCGGGATCTTCGAAGGTCTTGGGCGCCGAGAGCGGCCGGGCCTTGTAGGCCGCCTTGATGCCGTCGATCCAGGCCTTGGACTTGTCGGTCAGCCGGAAGCCCGGGGTCATCGACCGGCCGCGGGTCACCAGGATGCCCAGATCGGCGCCCTCGTAGCGGTAATCGCCGGTGTTCGAGATGCGCAGGAAGAAGGCCTCGTTCTCGGTCTCGACCGCGCGGCGGTGATAGTCGAAGCGGTCGAAGACCACCGACCCGTCCTCCTGCATGCGGTAGATGCCCGATTGCGGCGCCTCGGTGATCACGTCGACCGAATCCTCGGTATGCTTGATGACCATCTGGCTCCACGAGTCGATCATGTCGGGATCGGCCCAGCGGGCGTTCAGCTCGTCCACGTCGAGGTTGAACGGCTTCTTCGAGAATTCCAGCAGGTGGAACAGGAAGAGCGGCGCGTCGGCATGGGCAAAGGCGGCATGGTTGGTCATGGACGAGGCGCCGGTGATGCGCGGGTTCAGCTCGCCCAGCCAGATGTCGTCGCTCTTCTTGTCGATCAGGAAATCCAGCTCGAAATAGCCGCGATAGCCTTCCTTGCGCAGCTGCTCGCCGAACTGGAAGGTCAGCTCGCGCGCCTTCTGGCGCTGCCGGGGCGAGAAGGCGGTCGAGAAGATCTCGTTGCCGCACCAGCCGCCGCGATAGGGCGTCAGCTCGTTGAAGCCGACCAGTTCGGTCATCAGCGGGCCCACGATCGTGCCCTGGTTGGTGGCGCAGGCCTCGATCGCCGAGCCGCGGCAGTTGATCCGCTTCATGATCTTGATCTCGCCCTCGCCGACGATCTCGTGCTCATGCTTGCGGAAATCGGCCTCGGACTTGATGAAGAAGGTGGTGTGCCCGCTGTCGCCGAAGGCCGATTGCAGCACCAGGTCATTGCCCAGCCCGGCCTTCTCGCAGAGCTGCTGCAGATGGGCGTAATCCTTGACCTCGGACAGCGTGTTGGGCACCGAGGGGACATTGGCCTTGTTGCCAACGCGCACCGTCTCGATCTTGTTGTCCATGGACTGGCGCAGCTTGGCCTTGGGGAACCAGACCTCGCCGCCCAGCTCCTTGACCAGCGCCTCGGTCTTCTCGTCGAACATCAGGAAAACGAATTTCGGCTTGCCGCCACGCGCCTTGACGAAATCGACCACCTCCTTGTGCTGCAGCAGGTAGTTGTTGATGTCCTCGATGGACTGGAACTCGTCATGGGGCAGCTCGGAGGGGCACAGCACGTTGGGGTGCCGGCCGTCGAAACAGTCCATGTAGCAGATATACTTGAAGTTCTTCACCCACTCGTCGAGCCCGAGCAGGTTGAAATTGGTCGCCGAGACGAAATAGATCGGGTCCTTGTTGGTATGGAAGTACCGGCGGATCTCCGAGATGTTCTTGAGCGTCTTCTTGGGCATAGTCTTGTCCCTCCCTCAGGATTTCTTGCTCGTCAGGGCTTCCAGCGAGTCCTTGGTGAACACGCGCAATCCAAGGTCGGCCCGGTAGCCGTGGATCTCGCTCACGTCGAGGGCGCGCATGAATTGCAGGATTTCGCGGCTGATCACCTGCCCCGGCACGAGGATCGGGAACCCCGGCGGATAGGGGATGATGAAACTGGTCGAGACCAGCTCCTCGCCCTGTTCGAGCCGCTTCAGAAGCGTGTCGTCGAACGGCAGATAGTCGCAATTGTCCTCGTTGTAGGCGAGGAAATAAGCCGTGCGGATATCGCCTTCCGAGGTCTCGCCATCGGCGCGGAACGCCTCGTGGAAACGACTGAAATCGGGCAGTGGCGGGACATGTTCGATCAGCGCCGAGACGCGGTTGTCGAAGGAGCGGCGCTCCATCTTGGAGGCGTCGTCGAGCAGGTCCTCCAACTCGTTGGCGATCTCGACCAGCACCTCGATCAGGTAGGCGACCGAGGACCGCGTCGTGCCGATATTGGTCATGAACAGCACGGTGTTGCGCGAGGTCTTGTTGATCTGGATCCCGTACTTGTCCATCAGGATCTTGGTCTTGAACGTGTCGCCGTCCCAGCCCGTGCCGCCCACGGCCAGCGTGATGCGCGTGGGGTCCAGCACGAACTCGTCCTCGGCCCACATCGCCCACTTGTCGGTCCAGCCCTGCTTGGCATCGTAGTAATGGGTGGATTCCTCGGCCCGGTATTCCTGCGGGATGAGGTCGGCGACCGTCAGCACCTTGAAGTATTTCTGCAGAAGCGGATGCGAGGACACGGCCCGGCGGATCGCCATGGCGCTTTCCACCTGCCGCTGGACGAACTCGAACCCTTCCAGCTCCACCTGACGGCGGCCCACGTCCAGCGAGGCGATGATCTGGTAGTTGGGCGAGGTCGAGGTATGGGTCATGAAGGCCTCGTGGAAGGCCTGCTCCACCTCGCCCTTGAAGTCCTGGTCGTTGACATGGATCATCGAGCCCTGCCGCAGCGATGTCAGGGTCTTGTGCGTGGATTGCGTGGCATAGACCCGCACGCGGGCATGCGGCGGCGGCACCAGCCGCGTGTTCAGCCATTCCTCCTCGGTGGCGTCGGCCAGCTTGGCCTGCTGCGCTTCCCAGGCCGCCGCGGTCTCGGGCTGCTTGAGCTTGTCGCGCAGCATGTTCGCCGTGGTCATGGCGGTGCGCTTGGAATACATCGGCTCGAACCGCGCGAAGGCGAACCATGCCTCGTCCCAGAGAAAGACGAGGTCGGGCTTGATGGCGAGGCATTCCTCCATCACCCGTTCGACGTTGTAGACCACGCCGTCGAAGGTGCAGTTGGTCAGCAGCACCATGCGCACCCGGTCGAGCTTGCCCGCCGCCTTCAGCTTGAGCAGGTGATGCTTGATCTCGTTGACCGGCACCGCGCCGTACATGGAGTATTTGTGCAGCGGGTAGCTGTCCATGTAGACCACGTTCGCGCCCGCCAGCACCATGCCGTAATGGTGCGACTTGTGGCAGTCGCGGTCGACCAGCACGATATCGCCCGGCTGCACGACCGCCTGCACCACGATCTTGTTGCAGGTCGAGGTGCCGTTGGTGGCGAAATAGGTGTGTTTCGAGCCGAAGGCCCGCGCCGCCATGTCCTGCGCTTCCTTGATGGGCCCGCGCGGCTCCAGCAGGCTGTCCAGCCCGCCCGAGGTGGCCGAGGTTTCGGCCAGGAAGATGTTCGGCCCGTAGAAGGCCCCCATGTCCTGGATCCAGTGCGAGCGCGAGATCGACTTGCCGCGGCTGATCGGCATGGCGTGGAAGACGCCCGTGGGCTGGCGCGAATATTCCTTGAGCGCGGTGAAGAAGGGCGTCTTGTAGCGCCGCCCCACCCCGCGCAGGATGTTCAGGTGCAGTTCCTGGAAGTCCTCCTGGTTGTAGAAGACCCGGCGGCAGCGGCCCAGGTCCAGCGCGGCGATATCCTCGGCCGAGCGGTCGGTGATCAGGTAGGCGTCCAGCTCGGGGCGGATCTGCGCGATCAGGCGGCAGGTCTCGGGCCCGTACTCATAGGGCTGGATGGACTCGAAGATGTCGTCATCGCCGAACCAGCGCAGGTACTGGTTGAGGATCGGCAGCGCGTTGTGCGACTTGAGCGTCAGCCCCGGCCGCACCACCACCGCCTGCACGTTGTGATTGAACAGGATGCCGATCAGCGCGTCCTCGAGCGAGGGCACGATCACCGGCTCGTAGATGAACGGATCCTCGGACCGGCGCATGCGCAGCAAGCTGTTGCGCAGGAAGCGTTCCTGGTGCTCGTTGACCTCGTCGACGATCAGCACCTCGAAATAGGGCCGCCCCAGCGCGCGCGCCTCGGGGGCGAGCGAGGCCTCGTCCTCGTAATCCTCGTTATCGGCCTCGTCCGAGGACAGCGGGATGGTGCGGCGGCGATAGGCGCCGGAGGACAGCGCCCGCGCGACCCGCCGCACCGAGATCAGCAGATCCTCGTAATTGGCGTGATCGAGGAAGCGGCGCAGATGGGCAAAGCTGCTGCCCCCGGGAAAGGCCCAGTAGGCCTCGATCGGGGCCAGCACGTCGAAGAGGTTCTGCGCGGTCTTCAGCAGCTGCTGCCCTTTGCGCCCTTCCGAGCCGTAGCGCATCAGCCCTTCGGCCGCCTCGCGCAGCGCGCTCCAGCGATCGGAGCGAAGCTGCGTTGCGCTGTAATAGTCCCGGATCGACGGCATCGGTGCGTCACCGTGATGAGAGTTCATCGCAAAGCTCCTCCTTCGTTCGACGGCTGCCCGCCTGTCGCCTGGCTCAGCTCGAGCCGGTCTTGCCGTGGAACACCGACAGGTTGTGCACCGGGATGTCCGCCTCTTCCGTGTAGCCGAGCGCCGTGCGCGGGTCCGAGGTCCGCAGCCCGCGGGTCGAGCCCTGCTTCGGCGTCTCGAGCGGGCCCAGCGTGTTCAGATAGGCATCGGCCCCGCTGGCGCGATCGTAGACGGTGAAATCCGCCTCGCGGTCGCGGAAGCTCTTGAGCACCTGCCCCAGCCCCTTCAGCCCGGTCTCGCGCTGGCGGCGGACCTGGTCGAGATCGACCTCGATGGGGAACATGTCCTCCTGCCCGGCGGACTGGTGCAGCACCGTGGCTGCGGGATCGACCACCAGCGACCGGCCCACCCCGCCCGCGGCCAGCCCGTTCACGTCGAAGACGTAGCACTGGAACTGCGCGGCGGTGGCGCGGGCGATGGCCAGCTCGGCGTCGCGGTCGGTGGTGCCGGTCAGCACCGGGTGCAGCAGCACCTCGACCCCCTGGCTGGTCAGCTGGCGCGTGGTCTCGGGGAACCAGATGTCATAGCAGATCGACAGGCCGAACCGGCCCACCTCGGGCACGTCGAAGACGCAGAACTCGGTCCCCGCCGAAATGCCCTGCTCGTAGGGCCGGAACGGGAACATCTTGGAGTATTTCTTGACGATCTCGCCGTCGGGGTTGATCACGACGGAGGTGTTCAGGATGCGGCCGTCCTCGGTGCGCTCGAACATCGAGCCGGGGATCAGCCAGATCCCGTAGCGGCGCGCATCGACCTGGAACTGCTGCAACGCGTCGTTGGGAAAGCTCTGGGCGAACCGGTCGAGCGGCCCGAAGGGCGCCAGCTCGGAAAACAGAACCATCTGCGTCCAGGGGAAGCGGGCCATCAGGACATCGATCCTGTGGCGCATGGCTTCGACATTGGAATGCAGGGCCGCAACGTGCATCTGCACGCCGGCAATGGCGAAAGGGGTCATTGGGGGGACGTCTCCGGTAAGGTGGATGCGCCGCCATCGGTCCCGCGGCGCACCCGGTCTGTGAAAAAGTATGGGGCACGGCCCGGCACGATCACCGGACCACGAGCACCGGTCTGTCGGCGTGGTGCACGACCTTGTCGGCATTCGAACCGACGAGGAAGGTCCTGAGTTCCGACGGCGGGTGCGAGGCCATCACGATCATGTCGGCCGACGAGGCCTTGGCGGCGCGCAGAATCTCCTCGGGCACATGCCCGTGACCCACATGGGTCTCGACGCTGACGCCGGCAAGCTTCTCGGCGGCGAATTCGCCCAGCTGTGTCTTCATCGCCTCCAGCGCCTTCTTCTCGAAGCCGCTGGGCAGGTAACTGGCCACCAGCACCGAGCCGAGATCATGCACGATCCCCAGCAGGTGCAGCGTTCCCGTCCCGCCGCAGAGCTTGACCGCCATGGGCAGCGCCTTCTCCCAGCTTGCGGGGTGGTTCGGGTCGATCGGCAAGAGCACGTTGTGGAACATCTGTCACCCTCCTCAGGCCGCAACGGCGGATCTGCGCTGCGCACGGCCGCGCTGCATGAACACGACCAGGGCCAGCAGGGCCAGCGCCGGCAGGTACATCAGGTATTTCGTCGGTTGCGGCGCGGGCGCCAGCACCTCGACGATCTCCTGGTCCCAGTCGAGACCGGCATCCTGTGCCGGGCTGCCGAAGCTGACATTGTCGATCATGATCGTGCCGTCATTGTTCAGGTACTCGATCCCCGCCGCAGCGATGCGGTCGGCGCCGGTCTCGCCCTCGGGCACGGTCAGCAGCGCGGTGAAGGTCACCGGGTCGCCCACCGCGTTCAGCCCGTCCACCGTCAGGCGCAGGTCCTGCCCCGGTGGCGTGTCGCCGAAGGCCTGCTCGATCTGTGCCGGCGGCACGGATTCGAAGGGCGACACCACCATGTCCATCCAGAAGCCCGGACGGAAGAAGGTGAAGGCGATCAGCAGCAGCAGCACCGTCTCGTGGATCTGGTTGCGCGTCAGGAACCAGCCCTGTGTCGCCGCCGCGAAGAGCAGCATGGCGATCGTCGACATCACGAAGACGAAGATGCCCTGCACCCAGCCCACGTCGATCAGCAACAGGTCGGTGTTGAAGATGAACAGGAAGGGCAGCGCCGCGGTGCGCAGGCTGTAGAAGAAGGCGACCACCCCGGTCTTGATCGGGTCGCCCCCCGACACGGCCGCGGCCGCGAAGGAGGCGAGCCCCACCGGCGGCGTCACGTCCGCCATGATGCCGAAGTAGAACACGAAGAGGTGCACCGCGATCAGCGGCACGATCAGCCCGTTCTGCTGGCCCAGCGTCACGATGACGGGCGCCAGCAGGGCCGAGACCACGATGTAGTTGGCCGTGGTGGGCAGGCCCATGCCGAGGATCAGCGACAGGATCGCCGTCAGCGCGAGGATCGCCATGATGTTGCCGCCCGACAGCACCTCGACCACGTCGGCCAGCGCCGAGCCGACCCCGGTCTGGCTGACCGCGCCCACGATGATGCCGGCGGTCGCGGTGGCGATGCCGATGCCGATCATGTTGCGCGCGCCCGCGACGAGGCCTTCGAGCAGGTCGATGAAACCGGCCCGCGTGGCGCCCGCAATGTCACCGGCATTGCGCATCACCGCCAGGATCGGGCGCTGCGTGATCAGGATGAAGATCATGAAGGAGGCCGCCCAGAAGGCCGAGAGGCCCGGCGACAGGCGGTCGACCATCAGCGCCCAGACCAGCACCACGACGGGCAGGATGAAGTGCAGGCCGGATTTCACCGTGGGCCCCGGCAGCGGCAGCTTCTCGACCGGCTTGTTGGGGTCTTCCATCTTCAGCGGCGGCTGCTTGGAGGCGATGTAGAGCAGGCCGATATAGACCACGACCAGCAGCACGAAGACGATGTAGCCCGCGGTCTCGGGGAAGGCGGGACGGATCCAGCCCATCAGGTAGTAGACCGCGAAGGACAGCGCGCAGATCGAGGCGATGATGAACGAGGTCGAGATCAGCCAGGCCACCAGAGGCTTGGGCTCGACCGCGCGCGGCAGGCCCTGCATGTTGGCCTTCATGGCCTCGAGGTGCACGATGTAGACCAGCGCGATATAGCTGATCACGGCCGGCACGAAGGCGTGCTTGACCACGTCGAAATAGGGAATGCCCACGTATTCGACCATCAGGAAGGCCGCGGCCCCCATGACCGGCGGCATGATCTGGCCGTTGACCGAGCTGGCCACCTCGACCGCGCCGGCCTTCTCGGAGGAAAAGCCCACGCGCTTCATCAGCGGGATGGTGAAGGTGCCCGTGGTCACCACGTTAGCGATGGAGGAGCCCGAGATCAGGCCGGTCATCGCCGAGGAGACGACCGCCGCCTTGGCCGGGCCGCCACGCATGTGACCCATCAGCGAGAAGGCCACCTGGATGAAATAGTTGCCCGCGCCGGCCTTATCCAGCAGCGAGCCGAACAGCACGAAGAGGAACACGAAGGAGGCCGAGACCCCCAGCGCGATGCCGAACACGCCCTCGGTGGTGATCCATTGGTGGTTCACCACTTCCGACAGCGAGTTGCCCTTGTGCGCGATGATCCCCGGCATGTACGGGCCGAGGAAGGTATAGGCGAGGAACACGGTCGCCACGATCATCAGCGCCGGCCCGAGCGAGCGGCGCGTCGCCTCGAGCAGCAGCAGCAGGCCGATCACCGCGATCACGAAATCCTGCAGGATCGGCGCCCCGACTCGCGTGGCGATCTGGTCCGAGAAGAACAGCGTGTAGAGCGAGGCGACGGCGCCCAGGATGGCCAGCGCCCATTCCCAGGCCGGGATCCTGTCCTTGGGCGAGCCCAGCAGGATCGCGGCGATGACGCCGATGCCGATCACCGGGATCCACCAGATCGGCGTGCCCTCCTTGGCGCCCACCATGAAGAACACCGTCAGCAGCGCCGGCACGACTAGCGCCAGTCCCATCTGCGCGGGCGTGCGCTGCGAGGGATAGGCGAGAAAGGCGAGGAACAGGGCAAAGGCCAGGTGCACGGCGCGCGTGTCGGCCTGGTTGAACACCCCGAAATTCAGCATGAAGGGCAGCGGCGAGGCGACCCAGAGCTGGAACAACGACCATGCGAGGGCGGTCAGCAGCAGGAAGGTGCCGATCGGGCCGGAAGGGCTGCGCCCGCCGGTATCCGTGGAGGCAACCAGTTCGTCCAGTTCTTCCTGCGACAGGCCGCCCTTCCCGGACGCCTCCTGTTCAACCGCGGCGGATTGAAACTGCTTGTCGTCGCTCATGCCATGTCCCTTTCGTCCCGTCCGGTCCGGCGCATTTCGTGTTCATGCGCGTCTTTGTGCCGTCATGACCGGAACCCGGGCACGGGTCCGGCAAGGGCGGAGGGCCGTCAGGCCCCCCGCGAGCGCGCAGGCGCGATCAGGAGTCGGCTTCCATCCAGCCGCGCTCGACATAGTACTTCTTGGCGCCGGCATGCAGCGGCGCGGACAGGCCGGTCGAGATCATGTCCTCTTCGGTCAGGTTCTCGAAGGCCGGGTGCAGGCCCTTGAAGCGATCGAAGTTCTCGAACACCGCCTTGACGACCTCGTAGACCACGTCTTCCTCGACGCTGGCCGAGGTCACGAAGGTGGCCTTCACACCGAAGGTGCGGACGTCTTCGTCATTGCCCTTGTACATGCCACCCGGCACGGTGGCCCAGGCGTAATACGGGTTCTCGTCGACCAGCTGCTCGATCTCGGGCGTCTCGACCGGGATCACCTTGGCGTCGACCGTGGTCGTGGCTTCCTGGATGGAGCCGGCGGGGTGACCCACGGTGAAGATGATGGCGTCGACATTGTTGTCGCCGAGGGCAGCGGACTGCTCGGCCGATTTCAGCTCGGAGGTGAGCGCGAAATCATCCTCGGTCCAGCCCATCGCGTCCATCACCACGTCCATGGTGGCGCGCTGGCCGGAGCCCGGGTTGCCGACGTTGATGCGCTTGCCCAGAAGGTCGGTGAAGGTCTCGATGCCGCTGTCGGCACGGGCGACCACGTTGAACGGCTCGCCATGCACCGAGAAGACCGCGCGCAGGTCGCCGAAGGCATCGCCTTCGAACTGCGAGGAGCCGTTATAGGCATGGAACTGCCAGTCGGACTGGGCCACGCCCATGTCCATGTCGCCGGCCTTGATCGCGTTGATGTTGGCGATCGAGCCACCGGTCGACGGCGCGGTGCATTTCAGGCCGTGATCGGCCGAGCCACGGTTCACGAGACGGCAGACCGACTGGCCCACCACGTAGTAGACGCCCGTCTGGCCACCGGTGCCGATGGTGATGAAGCGCTCCTGCGCGGCGGCAAACGAGCCGCAGACGGCGAACGCTGCCGTCAGACCTGCAATACCAGTGAATTTCATGTCGTACTCCCTGTTTGTTGAAACCGCACGATAACGTCCTGTGCGGCCTACACAATGAATCAGGCTAGCAGCGTTTGCCATCCTGACCAACCCAAAGCCGAAAACGACACTTCATGTGTCGAAAACGACTTCGTGAGACCGGCAATGCGCGTCATGCCGATCAAAACGTGGGCGGTGTGCATGCGCTGATCACCACGCAGGGCACATCGCCGATATTGCGGAACCTGTGGGGCAGCTGGCTGTTGAAAAGATAGCCATCCCCGGGGTTTAGAACGCGAACCTGATCCGCCACCGTCACCTCGATCACGCCCGAGACGACGATGCCCGCCTCTTCGCCGTCATGGCTGAGCAGCTCGGGCCCGGTATCGGCGCCCGGCGGATAGGACTCGTGCAGCACCTGCAGCGCGTGGCGCGAGGCATCGCCAAGCTGACGCAACGACACCCGTGCCGCGCCGTCCCCCATGCCTGCGTCCTGCGGCGACAGCTCGATATACTCATCGGGGGCGTAGAAATACTTGGGCACCACGTCCTGCTCGACGACCGAGAAGAATTCCGACAGGTTCATCGGGATCGCGTCGAGCAACCGCTTGAGCGACGCCACGGAGGGGCTGGACTTGTTCTGCTCGATCAGGGAAATGGCGCTGCTGGTCAGGCCCGCGCGGCCGGCCAGGTCGCGCTGCGACATGCCGCGGGACTCGCGCACCGCCCGCAATCTGCCGCCGATATCCAAGTGCTGCGCCTCCCATGATGCATGTCAATTTTATTAAGCGCAGAGATCTCCGGAGGGTCAACAGGAAAACGGCGCTCAATGATTACATGCGGTTGCAGGGCGAAGTCGGCTGAAATTCGCGGCAGCCTGCAATTCGATTGACAAATAAAGTGGCCGGTCGTCAAATATACTGAACGCAACGAGCGTCGGGAGAGACCGCATGACCACCGCGACCAAGACCACCCGGTCCCGCAGCAAGACCGCGACCACCACGCGCCGCCGGACCAGCAAGCCCGCCCCCAAGGCCGAAAGCGCGACGCTGGCCGCCGAGACCTCGGCCGCGCCGATCGGCACCAGCAACGCCGCGCTGATCGCCCGGCGCGAGGCCGCCGTGGCGCGCGGCGTCGCCTCGGCCGCGCCGGTCTTTGCCGACCGCGCCGAGAATGCCGAGCTCTGGGATGTCGAGGGGCGCCGCTTCATCGACTTCGCCGGCGGCATCGCCGTGCTGAACACCGGCCACCGCCACCCCAAGGTGGTCGAGGCCGCCAAGGCGCAGGAAGACCGCTTTACCCACACCTCCTTCCAGGTCGTGCCCTACGAGCCCTACGTGGCGCTGGCCGAGAAGCTGAACGCGCTGGCCCCGGGCGATTTCGCCAAGAAGTCGCTGCTGGTCACCACCGGCGCCGAGGCGGTCGAGAACGCCGTCAAGATCGCCCGCGTGGCCACCGGCCGTCCCGGCGTGATCGCCTTCACCGCCGGCTATCACGGCCGCACCCTGCTGACGCTGGGCATGACCGGCAAGATCGCGCCCTACAAGAAGGATGTGGGCCCCTTCCCCACCGACCTGTTCCGCGTGCCCTTCCCCAGCGTGCGTGATGGCATCAGCGTGGCCGATTCGATCCGCGCGCTGGAGACCCTGTTCCTGACCGATGCCCAGCCCGACCGGGTCGCGGCGATCATCCTGGAGCCGGTGCTGGGCGAAGGCGGCTATCACCCGGTGCCGACCGAGCTGTGGCAGGCACTGCGCGAGATCTGCGACCGCGAGGGCATCCTGCTGATCTCCGACGAGATCCAGGCCGGGTTCGGCCGCACCGGCACGTGGTTCGCCGTCGAGCATTCCGGCGTCGCCCCCGACCTGATCACCGTGGCCAAGAGCATGGCGGGTGGCTACCCGATCGCCGGCGTGGTGGGCCGCGCCGAGGTGATGGATGCCATGGGCCCCGGCGGGCTGGGCGGCACCTATGGCGGCAACCCGGTGGCCTGCGCCGCCGCGCTGGCCGCCATCGAGGCGATCCAGTCCGAGGGGCTGCTGGCGCGCTCCACCGCGATGGGCGAGGCCATGCGCGCGCGCTTCGCCGACATGGGCGCCCGCGTCGCCCCCTACCGGATGTGGGACATCCGGGGCCTGGGCGCCATGCTGGCGGTCGAGTTCGTCACCGATTTCGACACTGCCACCCCCGATGCGGCGCTGACCAAGGCGGTCGTCGCCCATGCGCTGGAGCGCGGCCTGATCCTGCTGCCCTGCGGCATGCACGGCAACGCGCTGCGCATCATGGTGCCGCTGACCGCCTCGGACGCGATCATCGACGAGGGCATGGCGATCTTCGAAGAGGCGCTGGCCGCGGCCGTGGCCGAGCGCGAGGCCGCCCCGGTCCTCTGACCGGCGACCGGCAACAAGCTGCCGGGGCGGATTGCCGCCCCGGCTTGCCTTTCCGCCCGGCGGCGCGGCATCTTGCAGGGACCCGCGCCCCTCTTCGGGCGCGGCATCTGGGAGATCTCGATGTCACATGTCTTTCCGCGCCACACCCGCCAGGCGCCCCCCGTGGCCGTCGCCGGCGATGGCTGCTACCTGATCGATGCCAGCGGCAAGCGCTACCTGGACGGCTCGGGCGGCGCGGCGGTGTCCTGCCTTGGCCATAGCGATTCCGCGATCATCGAGGCGATCAAGACGCAGGTCGACAGCCTCGCCTTCGCGCATACCGGTTTTTTCACCTCCGAGCCCGCCGAGAAGCTGGCCGACCTGCTGGTCGCCAATGCGCCCGACGGGCTGGACCGGGTCTATCTCGTTTCCGGCGGCTCCGAGGCGACCGAGGCCGCGATCAAGCTGGCCCGGCAGTACTGGGTCGAGAAGGGCCGCCCCGAGAAGGGCCGCCTGATCGCCCGCAAGCAGAGCTATCACGGCAACACGATCGGCGCGCTGTCGGCCGGCGGCAATGAATGGCGCCGCGCCCAGTTCGGCCCGCTTTTGCTGGATGTCAGCCATATCGCGCCCTGCTACGAATACCGCGAGCGCGCCGAGACCGAGACGGCCGAGGAGTACGGGCTGCGCGCCGCGCAGGCGCTCGAGGACGAGATCCTGCGCCTCGGCCCCGACACGGTCATGGCCTTCATGGCCGAGCCGGTGGTCGGCGCCACCGCCGGCGCGCTGACGCCCGCGCCGGGCTATTTCAAGCGCAT
Organism: Pseudoponticoccus marisrubri; assembly: GCF_001482405.1. Lineage (GTDB taxonomy): Bacteria > Pseudomonadota > Alphaproteobacteria > Rhodobacterales > Rhodobacteraceae > Pseudoponticoccus > Pseudoponticoccus marisrubri. The sequence goes on along the minus strand of NZ_LPXO01000003.1, from coordinate 44,139 downwards.
CCGCGAGATCTGCGACAAGTACGACGTGCTGCTGATCCTCGACGAGGTGATGTGCGGCATGGGCCGCACCGGCTCGCTCTTTGCCTGCGAGCAGGACGGCATCGCGCCCGACATCGCCTGCATCGCCAAGGGGCTGGGCGCCGGCTACCAGCCGATCGGCGCCATGCTCTGCACCGCCGAGATCTATGCCGCGATCGAGGCGGGCTCGGGCTTCTTCCAGCACGGCCACACCTATATCGGCCACCCCACCGCGGCGGCGGCCGGCCATGCGGTGGTCTCGGCTATCCTCGAACGCGGGCTGGTGCCGCGGGTCCGCGAACAGGGCGACAAACTGGCCGCGCGGCTGACCGAGCGCTTCGGCCAGCACCCGCATGTGGGCGACCTGCGCGGGCGCGGGCTGTTCCGCGGCATCGAGCTGGTGGCCGACCGCGACACCAAGGCGCCCTTCGACCCGGCGCGCGGCGTGGCCGGCAAGATCAAGAAGGCCGCCTTCGAAGCCGGGCTGATCTGCTACCCGATGTCGGGCACGATCGACGGCAAGACCGGCGACCACGTGCTGCTGGCACCGCCCTTCATCATCGAGGATGCCCAGATCGACGAGCTGGTCGACAAGCTGGACACCGCCATCGCGGCGGCGGTCTGAGCCCTTGTCCTGCCGGAACGACCTGCGCGGGGCCGGGCCATGAGCGGCCCGCCCCGTTTCCCGCCCCTGCCGCCGCAGGACTGGCCCGCCGCGCTGGACGACCTGCGCGACGGCTTTGCCGGGAGGCTCGATGTCTATCGCACGATGGCGCATCACCCCGACCTGCTGCGCGCCTGGGCGCCGCTGCGCGAGCACGTGGTGGCGCGCCCTTCGCTGGGGCCCGAACGCTCCGAGGTGGTGATCCTGCGCACCGGGAGGAATCTCGGCTCGGCCTATGAATGGGGCCACCATGTCAGCCGCGCCCGCGCGCTTGGCATGGACGATGCCCGCATCGCCGCCATGCGCGGCCCGCTCTCCGGCATGTGCCCCGAGGATGCCACGCTCTGCCGCGCGGTGGACGAGCTCTTTGCCGACAAGCGCCTGTCGGAGGACACGCAGGCCGCGCTGCTGGCGCTGGTGGGCCCGCCGGGCCTTTTCGACGTGATCGCCACGGTCGGCTTCTACTCGGTGCTGGGCTACATGGTGAACTCCTTCGACACGCCCTTGGACGCGGCCGTCGCATCCGAGCTGGAGGCCGCCCCGCTGGACCCCCCGGACTGACCCCTTGCGGGCGCGCGGGATTCGCGCGATGCGTATCCCATCAGGAGCATCGCCTTGGTCAAACTGCTGCACACTGCCGATATCCATCTGGATTCGCCGCTGAAATCGCTGGCGCTGCGCGACCCCGAGTTGCGCGAGCGGCTGCAATCGGCCACCCGCACCGCGCTGACCCGCATCGTCGACGCGGCGCTGGACCATGACGTGGCCGCGGTGCTGATCGCGGGCGATCTCTTCGACGGGACCGAGCGCAGCGCGCGCACCGCCGCCTTCCTGACGCAGGCGCTGGACCGGCTGGACCGCGCCGGGATCCGGGTCTTCTACATCAAGGGCAACCACGACGCCGAGAACCCGATCACCGGCGAGATTGCCCTGCCCGGCAACGTGCATGTCTTCGACGGGCGCGGCGGCAAGGTGGCGCTGGCAGAGGGGATCTGGATCCACGGGGTCAGCTTTGCACAGCGCCACGCCCCCGACAGCCTGCTGCCCAAGTTCCCCGCCCCCGTGCCCGGCGCGGTCAACGTGGCCCTGCTGCACAGCTCGCTGGCCGGGGCGGCCGGGCATGACGTCTATGCCCCCTGCACCGTGGGCGAGCTGACGGCGATGGGGTTCGATTACTGGGCGCTGGGGCATGTGCATGCGCGCCAGGTCCACCGCACCGATCCGTGGATCGTCATGCCCGGCATGCCGCAGGGCCGCGACATCGGCGAGGCCGGCCCCAAGACCGCCACCCTGATCGAGATCGGTGACGGGATCGCGGTCTCGGAGATCCCGACCTCGGCGGTGGAGTTCCTGACCCACGCGATCGATATCGGCGGCGAGGCGGCCGAGGATGACGCCGCGCTGCGCCAGACCCTGCGCGCCGCGCTGCACGATCTGGCCACGGGTCTCGTCTCCGACACCGGGGTGCTGCGCCTGCGCCTGACCGGCGCCCCCGCGCGGCGCTGGCAGATCCTGCGCGACCGCGACGTGCTGGCCGAACAGGTGGCCGACATGGCCCGCGACACCGGGCGGCTCTGGCTCGACCGGCTGGAACTCGACCTTGCCGAGAACGCGCCCGAGGGGGCCGGCGCCACCGACGCGCTGGCCCGGCTGATGCAGGAAATCCGCGCCGAGCCGGGCTTTCACGCCACTGCCCGTGCCGAGGTCGAGACGGTGCTGGCCGAGCTGCCGCAGGCGCGCCGCGCCGCGCTGATGCCAGACAGCGACGCGCTCGACCGGCTCGCGCAGGAGATCGCCACGCGCGGCGCCGAGGCGATGGTCGCCCGCATGAAAGGCACGGGCAGCTGATGCGGGTCCGTGCGCTGTCTCTGGAGTATTTCGGCCATTTCAGCGGCCAGGGCTTCGATTTCGGCAAACCCGGGGATGCGCCCGATTTCCATATCGTGCATGGCTCGAACGAGGCGGGCAAGACCACCACGATGGAGGGGTTCCTGCGCCTTCTCTACGGCTTCCCGCATCGTGAACCCTATGATTTCCGTCACCAGCGCAAGAACCTGCGGGTCTCGGGCGTGCTGGAGCTCGACGGCGGGCCGCGCAGCTTCACCCGGCTGCCGCAGCGCAGCGGCAACCTGCTGGACGAGGCCGGCCGCGCCCTGCCCGAACAGGCCATCGCAGCCTGCCTGGGCGGGCTGTCGCTCGACGACTACCGCAGCCTGCTCTGCCTCGACGACGAGACGATCGAGCGCGGCGGCGAGGCCATTGCCAATGCCGAGGGCGATATCGGGCGGCTGCTGTTCTCCGCCGCCGCCGGGATCGGCGACCTGACCGCGGTGCTGGAACAGACGCGCGCCGAGGCCGAGGCGCTCTATCGCAAGCGCGCCAGCAAGACCGAGATGGCCCAGCTCAAGGCGCAGCTGAAGGAGGTCGAGGCCGCGATCCGCGACCATGACACCTCGGTGCCGGCATGGCGTCGCCTGAAAGAGGCGCTCGACCAGGCCGAGACCGACGAGGCCGCCGCCCGGTCCGAGCGGGACAGGCTGCGCCTGCGCGAGGCCGCGCTGGCCGCCCTGCCCCGCGCCCTGCCCCTGCTGCAGGAACACGACGCGCGCGCATTGGAACTGGCCGAGCGCCCCGCCTGCCCCGAGCAGCTGGACGTCTCGCCCGAGGATCTCGTGCAGCTGCAAAGCGCCGCCGCCACCGCCGCCGCCGATCTCGACCGGCTGGATCGCGAGATCACGGCGGCAACCGAGGCGCGCGAGGCGCTGGCGCTCGACCCCGCCCATGCCGCGCTGGCCGAGCCTTTGGCCGCGCTGGACGATTTGCGCAGCCGCATGCGCACCGCCGCGCTCGACCTGCCCAAGCGGCGCCGCGAACTGGCCGAGGCGCAGGCCGACATGGCGACCCTGGCCGCGCAGCTGCACGTGGCGCCGGACGTCGATCCCACGGCGCTGGTCCTGCCGCCATCCGACATTGCCGCGCTGGAGGCCGCGCGCGAGGACCTGCGCCGGGCCGAGGAGGCGCAGGCTGCCGAGGCCCGCGAGATCGCCGCGCTGACCGAACGCATCGCGCGCGATACCGCTGCGCTCGAGGCCCGGACCGAGGAGGCCCCCGCTACCACCGGCATCGCGCAGATCCTGACGCGCTTCGACGCCGACACGCTGGGCCCCGAGGAGGCCGCCGCGCAGCAGGCCATCGCCGCCGCAAAGGAACGGCTGGTCGAGGCACTGGACGCGCTGGCCCGCGGCGCCCGCGTCTTCGACACCCTGCCCGATCCGGCCATGGAGGCCGACACCGCCCATCAACTGGCCGAGACACATGCAGCGCTGTCCGAGGCGCGGCGCGAGGCCGCGCAGCAGCGCGACACGCATCTGGAGCGCCGCGACGCGCAAACCGCCCGGATCGCGGCGCTGGAACACGCGCTGGGCCAGGCCAGCGATGCCGAGGCCGAGGCGGCCCGGGACCGTCGGGATGCCCTCTGGTCGGCGCATCGGGCCGCGCTGACCGGCGACAGCGCCGAGACCTACTGGGAGGCGCAGACCCGTCTGGACGAAACCGGCGAGCTGCGCCTGGGACGGGCGCAGGACCTGGCTCAGCTGCGCCAGCGCGCGCAGGACGCGGCCGAGGAAGGCGCGCTGGCCGACCGCGCCGCGGCGCGCGTCACCGCGCTGACCGAGGAGATCACGGCGATCGAGGCGCGCATCGCCGAGGCCGTCGAGCCGTTGGGCCTTGCCTCGCTCACGCCCGGCGATTTCGCGCGCTGGCTCGACCGCCATGCCGAGGCCGCCGAGGCCCGACGCCGTCTGGACCGGACGCGCGCGGCGCAGGCCCCGGTTCTGGCGCGGGCCGAGGCGCTGCTGGCGGCGCTGCGCCCGCATCTCGACCGCGAGGATCCGGGCTTTGCCTCGGCGCTTGGCGCGGCACGGGCCCTGGCGCGCCAGGAGCAGGCGCGCGAAGACGCGCTGCGCGACGCGACCCGCGCGGTGATCGAGCGGCGGCGCGAGCTGGCCACGCGGCAGGCCCGGCTGGACACGCTGACGACCGCGCGGTGCCATGCGCAGCAGGGTTGGGAGAACCGTGTTGCCGATGCCCTCGGGCAGGCGGTGACGCCTGACCGGCTGGGCCCTGCCCTGTCGCTGCTGCGGGACCTGCGCGAGAAGAACACGGCCCGGGCCGAGGCCGCGCGCCGCGTCGAGGCCATGCAGGCCGACCAGGCCCAGTTCGCGCGCGAGATCGCCGCGCTGGCCGACCCGCTCGGGCTGCCCTGCGACGATCCGATGGCCTGCTGCGATCAGTTGCAGCATCTGGCGCAGGCCGCGCAGACAGCCGCTTCCGAGCATGACACCCTGGGCCGGCGCATCGCGACCATGCAGGAGGCGCGCGACGCCGCGCGGCACCGGCAGGACGAGATCGCCCGGCAGGCCCGTGCACTGGCCGCCACCCTGCCCGACATGACCGGCAACGAGACGCTGGACGAGATCCGGCAGGCCGTGATGCAGGCCAGCGACACGCTGGCCCGCCGCGCCGAGCTGCGCCGGCTGGAGTTGCGCCTGCTGGCCGAGCTGGACGCGCCTGATCTGGACACAGCGCGCGACCGGCTGTCCGAGAGCAGCACCGCCGCGCTGGAGGCCGAGGCCGCGACACTGACCAGCGACCTCGAGGCGGCCGAGACGCGTCTCTCCGAGGCCACCGCGACCCGCGCCACCGCCGCGCGCGACCTTGACGCCATCTCGGGCGATGCCGAGATCGCGCTTCTGGTCGAACAGCGCGCCACGCTGGAATTGCAGATGGAGCAGGTCGCGCTGGACTACCTCGACCGCGCCATCGGGCTGAGCCTGGCCGAGGACGCGATCCGGCGCTACCGCGACGCGCATCGCAGCGGCATGATGCAGGCAACCGAGCGCGCCTTTGCCGAGCTGACGCAGGGCGCCTATGCCACGCTGCGAAGCGAGCCCGACGGCGCGAGCGAACGGCTGGTGGCGGTGGATGCGGCGGGGGTCGCGAAGGGCGTGCAGGACCTGTCCAAGGGCACGCGCTTCCAGCTGTATCTCGCCTTGCGGGCCGCGGCCTACCAGCAGCTGGTGGCCGAGGGGATCCGCCTGCCCTTCTTCTGCGATGACATCTTCGAGACCTTCGACGAAGAGCGCACCCGCGCCGCCTGCCGCCTGATGGAGCAGATCGGGCGCAGCGGGCAGGCGATCTACCTGACCCATCACCGCCACGTGGTCGAGATCGCGCAGGAGGTCTGCGAGACGCCGCCGCGCGTGCACCAGCTGGGCCGGGCCTAGGCCATCGAGATCTCGAAGACACAAGCGAGCTGGCCGGGCTGCGCCCCGCACCGGCACTCACGGCAGCGACAGTCCGGGTGGACCAGCGCGGCATAGAGATGCTGGAACACCGCCGCGTGCCAGGCGCAGAGCGGCACGGGCGAAACGGCGCCGCGGATCACCGGGTTGTCGGCGATCTCGAAACGCCACGGTGTGAGCGCCGCGAAGCGGCCCGAGCCTGCGAAGGTCCATGCATGGCGCGTGATGGCCCGCGACAGCGCCCGCGCGGCCAGGGGGGCCGGCAGCGCGCGCAGCACGGCCTGCGCCGGTTTCGGAATGCGATGGGCGAGGATATAGGCGCCGGTGGCCGCCCCGGCGGCGCGCAGAACATCCTCGGCCCCCGGCAGGGTCATGCGCACCATGGCGTGCAGGCGCCGTGCCTCGGCCTCGGGGATCATGGCGCTGCCATCCGGCACCTGCCCGATCCCGGCCTGCGCCAGCAAGGCGTCCACCTGCCCCGCCCCGGCGACCCGCTCGATCTGCGGCAGCAATTGCAGGACGGCATTGGGCCCGATCAGGCCGGACGCGACATCCTCAGGCGTCCTCCATCTGCTGGTCGCCCCCGCCGCAGGCCCGCACCTGCGCGCCGTCGGGCATCCGGAACCCCTGCGCCCGGTCTGTCGCGCGGTCCTTCATCTGGGCGCGCACCGCCTCGCGCCGTTCGGCCGCGCGGGCGGCCCGGTCGGCGGCGGCCTCCCAGTCCTCCAGCTGCGCCTCGGCCAGCTGGCGGGTCTCGTCGAAATGGAAATCCACCGTCGTCTTGGTCTGTGGCCCCCAGTAGCCCGCCTTACCCAGATCGTAGAAGGTGCGCTGAAACCCTGCCTTGAGGAAGGCGTAGAGACAGCCCAGCAGGTAGCGCCGGCGGAAGCCCGTGCCGCGCCACGGGTAGTGGAACAGCGCCTTTTTCGAGTAGAAGCGGCGATAGTTGTTCATCACACCGTCCAAGAGTTCGCCCCGCTCCATCGCGGCGGGCTTCATGATCGGCGTCACGAAGTTGTATTTCGAGAAATCGTGGATCTCGACCTGGTCCTTGAGTTCCTGGAAGAGCGGCGTGAAGGGCCAGGGCGTGTACATCGACCAGTTGGCCAGGTCCGGCTGCCAGTCCCAGGCCATGCGATAGGTCTCTTCCAGCGTCTCGGGCGTCTCGTTGTCCAGCCCGACGATGAACTGCGCCTCGACCAGGATGTCGGCCTCGCGCAGGAGCCGGATGGCGGTCTTGTTCTCGTCGACGCGGGTTTCCTTGTTGAACTGGTCCAGCTTCATCTGCGCTGCCGCCTCGGTGCCCAGGCTGACATGCACCAGCCCTGCCTTGCGGTAGAATTTCAGCAGGTCGCGGTCGCGGTAGATGTCGGTGACGCGCGTATTGATGCCCCACTTGACCCGTTTCGGCAGGCCGCGGTCGATCAGCTCCTGGCAGAAGGCCACGAATTTCTTCTTGTTGATGGTGGGTTCCTCGTCGGCGAGGATGAAGAAGCCCACCCCGTGATTGTCCACCAGGTCCTCGATCTCGTCGACCACGTCGCGCGGGTCGCGCACGCGGTAGTCGCGCCAGAACTTCCACTGGCTGCAGAAGGAACAGGTGAACGGGCAGCCGCGCGCGAGGTTGGGGATCGCCACGCGGGTGCCGAGCGGGATGTAGATGTATTTCTCCCAGTCCAGCACCGTCCAGTCGGGCTTGATCGCCGAGAGGTCCTTGACGGTCGAGGCGGCCGGCGTGGTGCGGATCTCGCCGCCGTCGAGATAGGCCAGCCCCTTGATGCGGTGCCGGTCCTCGGGCCAGCGCCCGTCGGCGATGGTGCACATCAGCTCGGAGCAGATCTCCTCGCCCTCGCCGCGCACGATCACGTCGACCCAGGGCGCCTCGCTCAGCACCTGCCGGAACATGAAGGTGGCATGCACGCCGCCCAGTACGCGCACCGCCTCGGGCACCACCTGTTGCGCCAGTTTCAGCACATCCTCGGCGCGGTAGATCGAAGGCGTGATCGCCGTCACCCCCACCACGTCGGGTTGCAGCGCCTCCATCCTGCGGGCCAGCTCGGCATCCGACAGGTTGTCGGTCATGGCGTCGATGAAATGGATGTCGTCGAACCCGTCGCGCCGCAGGTGGCCGGTCAGGTAGGCGACCCAGGCGGGCGGCCAGGTGCCGGCGATCTCGGCCCCGCCGGAACGGTAATTGGGGTGAACGAAGAGAATGCGCATGTCGACCTCCAGCAGCGTCCGCCAAAGGTGACACACAAGCTGTCAATCTGGATTGACATGGATCAAACGCGCCCGGTCACTCGGGATCGAGCCAGCGCACCGAGGTAAGATCGGCCGCGATGCGGATCAGCCCGGAGCGGTCGGGCAAGCCGGTCCGGCGCCCGATCAGTCCCGCGGGGATCGTGATCGCCGCGCGCAAGGCCTCCTCCAGCGGGGCGCCCACCTGGTCGACCATCACGCGGATCGCGGTGGTCAGGTCCAGATCCGCTCCCGCCAGCGTGCCATCCTCCAGCGTCAGGATCCCGCGGTCGCGGCGGATGGTCCGGTCGTTCAACGTGAAGGCGGTGCGGTCCGTGCCCGCCACGGCCATGGCATCGCTGACGAGGAAGAGCCGCCCCGGCCCGGTCTTGGCGGCACGGGCGGCGCGCATCGTGGCGGGATGCACATGCACCGCGTCGGCGATCAGCCCGGCATGGACCGCGCCGCTGTCCAGCGCCGCCCCCACCAGCCCCGGGGCACGGTTGCCCAGCTGGCTCATCGCGTTGAACAGATGCGTGACGCAGCGCGCGCCGGCCGCGATGTAGCGCAGGCAGGTGTCATAATCGGCATCGCTGTGGCCCAGCGAGACCAGCACGCCCGCCCGCGCCAATGCCGAGACCTGTGCCTCGGTCGCGTTTTCCGGGGCCAGTGTGATCTTGAGCACGGGCAGCGCGGCGGCCGCCTGCAGAAGCGCGTTCAGATCCGCCTCGCTCATCGGCCGGATCAGGGCGCCGTCATGCGCGCCCTTGCGCGCCACCGACAGGTGCGGCCCCTCAAGATGCAGCCCGGCGATGCCCGGCACGCCCTGCCGCACGGCCTCGGTCGCGGCGGCGATGGCGGCGCGCGTCACCTCGGGCGTGTCGGTGATCAGCGTGGGCAGCAGCGCCGCGACCCCCAGCGCGCGATGCGCCTGCGCCATGCGCCGCAGGGTCTCGACCTCGGGCGCGTCGTTGAACATCACGCCGCCGCCGCCATTCACCTGCAGGTCCACGTAGCCGGGCGAGAGGATGTCGCCGCCAAGATCCACGCCCGCCCCGCCTTCGTCCGGGATCAGCTCCATGCCCCCGCCCGTCCCGCAGCGCAGCGCGTGACCGGTCCAGAGCGTGGTGCCGTCGAAGATCCGCCCGTTGCGATAGATCACGCCCGTCATACCGTTTCCGTCACCTTCTTGAGGTGGCGCGGCGTGTCAGGGTCGATGCCACGGCGCACGGCCACCGATTCCACCATGCCGTAAAAGGACACGATCGCCGCCACCGGGTCGGTCAGCCAGTGATCGGTGCGCACATGCGGCAGCCGCACGGCCCGCTGGACCCGGTCGGTCATGGCAAAGACCCGCGCCCCCTTGCCCACCAGCGCGTCGGCCGTTTCGGCCACGCTGTCCTCGGCCGCGTCGCCGGCGGCGAAGGCGATCACTGGGAAATCCTCGCCCACGATCGAGACCGGGCCATGCAACACCTCGGCCGAGGAATAGCTCTCGGCGTGGATCAGGCAGGTCTCCTTGAACTTCAGCGCCGCCTCGTTCGAGATCGCCCAGGACGGCCCGCGCCCGAGACAGTAGAGCGAGCGCCCGTCCATCGCGGCCGCCGCCTGCGACCAGTCACATTCCGTCGCGCGGTCCAGATGTTTCGGCAGCGCGTGGATCGCCTCGACCAGTGCCGCGTCGCCCTTGAGCTCGGCCAGGAACCAGAGCCCGGCCACCAGCGAGCTGACGAAGGTCTTGGTGGCCGCCACGCTCAGCTCGGGGCCGGCATGGATCGGCAGGGTGGCATCGGCCACGCCCGCCAGCCGCGCGCCCGCATCATTGGTCAGCGCCACGGTCAGCGCGCCGCCGGCGCGCAGCGCCTCGGTCATCGCGACGATATCGGGGCTCTGGCCCGATTGCGAGACCGACAGGCAGACCGCGCCCTCCGCCTGCAGCGGCGCCCCGTAGATCGAGGTCACCGAGGGCCCGACCGAGGCCATGGGCCGGCCGAGGATCAGCTCGGCGGCATATTTCAGGTAGGTGCAGGCATGGTCCGAGGACCCCCGCGCCACCGAGATGAAATAGCGTGGATCAAGCGCCCGGGCGCGGTCGGCCGCCTCGCGCACCGCCGCGCCGCCCTGTGTCAGCAGCCGGTCGACCGCCTGGGGGATCTCGGTGATTTCCTCGCGCATCCGCGTCTGGCTCGGGGGCATGGGGGAACCTTTCCTGAAGGGTCAGAGGCGCAGTTCGGCCACGAAATCATAGGCGTCGCCGCGATAGAGCGAGCGGGTGAGCTCGGCCACCCGCCCGGTCGGAAGATAGGAGGAGCGCTCGATGCTGAGCCCGGCGGCGCCCTCGGCCACGCCCAGAAGTTCGGCCTCGCGCGCGGCGATGTTGATCGCCGAGATCTTCTGCACCGCGCGCACCGGGCGATGGCCTGACCGGTCCAGCACCTCGTAGAGCGAACTGGTCACCTCGGTCGGGTTGGGCAGCACGTCCAGCGGCAGCGCCGCACGCTCCAGCGCCATGGGCCGGCCACCGGCCTCGCGCAGCCGGTAGATGCGCGCCACCTGCGCGCCATCGGCCAGGTCCAGCGCCGCCACCTCGTCGCGCGTGGCCTGGAACAGGCCGCGCTCCAGCCAGCGCGAGGTCGTGTCCATCCCGCGCCGAGCCATGTCCTCGGTGAACGAGGTCAGGTGGGACAGCGACTGCTCCATCCGGGTGACCGGCGCGCGGATGAAGGAGCCCGAGCCCTGCCGCTGCTCGATCAGCCCCTCGCGCACCAGCTCCTGGATCGCCTTGCGCACGGTGACCCGCGACAGGTCGGTGATCTCGGCAATCTCGCGCTCGGGCGGCAGCGAGCTGTCGGGCGGCAGGATCCCGGTTTCGATCCCCTCCTCCAGCCGCCGGCGCAGCTGCACGTAGCGCGGCCCGCCGCCCTGCCCCAGCCAACCATCGGGGCGCAGGAACTCAACCGCGCTCATCGGCGAACTCCCCGGCCAGTTGCCGCGCCAGCGACAGCGCGCCGGCCATCGGCTCGGCCTCGGGCGCGGCCAGCCCTGCGCTCATCGTCTCCGGCAGAAAGGGCGCAAAATGCGGCCCGATCCCGCCGGTCAGGCAGAGCCGCAGACCCGGACGCCACCCCACATGCGGCAGAGCGCGCGCGATCTCGTCAGCCCCCTGCTGCATGACGCAAACGGCCAACGCATCGCCCGCCTCCGCCGCCCGCGTAACCTGTGGGGCCAGCGCGCCGAACGCGTCCGGGCGGGCCTGCCCGGCAAAGCGCACGATGCCGGCCGCGCCGCCCATCTCGTCAAGGAAGGCTTGCGCGAGGGCCGAGAGGGCGCGCCGCCCGTCCACCGCCTCCAGCGTCAGCCCCAGCGCCTTGCGCGCGATCCATTGGGCCGAGGCCTCGTCCCCCAGGACAGAGCCCCAGCCACCGGCCAGTTGGATCGCCCCGCCGTGCTGTCCGGCATAGAAGGACCCCGTGCCGCAATGCGCGATCACGCCGTCGGCGACGCTCAGCGCACCGCGGACTGCCGCGGGGCGGTCATCCTCGATCCGAAGCCGCGCAAAGGGCAGTGCGGCGCGCAGGCGATCGGCGATCTCGGGCCCGGTGATCCCGGCCAGCCCCAGATAGGCCGGGTGCCGCACGAGGTCCCCGACAGGCTGGCCCAGCCGCTTTGACAGCTCCGCCAGCCCCGCCATGACCTGCGCCACCGCGGCCTCGAAATCGGTCGAGACATTGGCCGGTCCGGTCTCGACCACATGCCGCTGGCGCCCGTCATCGAAGGCCACCCGGCAGCGCGTGCCGCCACCATCCACGGCCAGGACCGGAGGGTTTCCTGAATCACTCATATAGATACCTTTATAATACCTCTGCCATGCCGGGAAGTCACAATCGTCCGGAATGGCGCGTGTCCCCACTGTCAGAGCGTGCCAAATCGGCAATAGCTGCCCGGCGACAGAAAATGGTAGACTATAGGTATGCAATAGGTATCTTGATCGGGAACTGGGAGGATTCGCATGGACCCGAGACGGACGGAGGCGCTGCACGACGCGGCGTCCGGGCTGGACGCACGCCCGCTGGCCGAGGTGGCCAGGCTTCTGGCCGAGGCGCAGATCACCGCCGCGACCGCGCTGCGCGCCGCCTGCCCCGCCATCGCGGCGGCCGCCGCGGACATGGCGCGCACGATCCGCACCGGCGCCTGCCTGCACTATGCCGCGGCCGGATCCTCGGGGCTGATGGCGGCCGCCGATGCGCAGGAGTTGGGCGGCACCTTCTCGATCCCCGCCGGGCAGCTGCGCATCCACATGGCCGGCGGCCTGCCCTCCGGGGTCGAGATGCCGGGCGCGACCGAGGATGATACGGCGGGGCTCGACGCGGCGCTTGCCGGGCTCACCTCCGCCGACACGCTGATCGCCGTCTCGGCCAGCGGCAGCACGCCCTACACGCTGGCCGCCTGCAGCATCGCGCGCCGAAGCGGCGCCACGATCATCGCCATCGCCAACAACCCGGACGCGAAGCTGTTCGAGGGCGCCGATCACGCGATCTGCCTGGACACCCCGCCCGAGATCCTCTCCGGCTCGACCCGGATGGGCGCGGGCACGGCGCAGAAGATCGCGCTGAACATGCTCTCGACGCTGATGGCGGTCGAGCTGGGCCATGTGCATGACGGGATGATGGTCAACCTGACCGCCGACAATGCCAAGCTGCGCGCCCGCGCCCGCGGCATCGTCGAGCGCATCGCCGGGGTCGACGAGGCGCGCGCCGCCGGTGCCCTGGAGGCGGCCGGCGCGCGCGTCAAGCCGGCCGTACTGATCGCCTCGGGCGCGCCCGACCGCGAAACGGCCGAGACGCTGCTGGACCGCCATGGCGGCCGGCTGCGGCCCGCCCTCGCACAGCTGGGCTGAGCCAGGACATAACGATCACAAAAAGACCAAAACGGGAGGTCACAGATGACACGCAAGACAACCACCCTGGGGATGGCGCTGGCCACGACGGCGCTGGTCGCCACCGGTGCCGCGGCGCAGGACGTCACCCTGACGATCGAGAGCTGGCGCAATGACGACCTGACGCTCTGGCAGGACAAGATCATCCCGGCCTTCGAGGCCGAGCACCCGGACATCTCGATCCGCTTTACCCCCTCGGCCCCGGCCGAGTACAACGCGGTGCTAAATTCCAAGCTGGACGCGGGCTCGGCCGGCGACCTGATCACCTGCCGCCCCTTCGACGCCTCGCTCGCGCTTTACGAGGACGGGCACCTGACCGATCTCAGCGATCTCGACGCGATGGACAATTTCTCGGACGTGGCCAAGTCGGCCTGGCAAACCGATGACGGCTCGGCGACGTTCTGCGTGCCCATGGCCTCGGTGATCCACGGCTTCATCTACAACAAGGAGGCCTTCGAGGAGCTGGATCTCGCGGTGCCCGAGACCGAGGCCGAGTTCTTCGCCGTGCTGGACGCGATCAAGGAGGATGGCAGCTACATCCCCATGGCCATGGGCACCAATGATCAGTGGGAAGCCGCCACCATGGGCTACAACAATATCGGCCCCAACTACTGGAAGGGCGAGGATGGCCGGCTGGCGCTGATCGCGGGCGAGCAGAAGCTCACCGATCCGCAATGGACCGCGCCCTATGCCACGCTGAACCGCTGGGCGCCCTATCTCGGCGACGGCTACGAGGCACAGACCTATCCCGACAGCCAGAACCTCTTCACGCTGGGCCGCGCGGCGATCTACCCGGCCGGCTCCTGGGAGATCGCGGGCTTCAACCAGCAGGCCTTCTTCGAGATGGGCGCCTTCAAGCCGCCGGTGCGCAACGCGGGCGACACCTGCTACATCTCCGACCACACCGATATCGGCATCGGCATGAATGCCGACACCGAACATCCCGAGGCCGCGCGCACCTTCCTCGCCTGGGTGGCCAGCCCGGAGTTTGCCGAGATCTTCGGCAATGCCCTGCCCGGCTTCTTCCCGCTTTCCTCGACCCCGGTCGAGCTGGAAGACCCGCTGGCGCAGGAATTCGCCAGCTGGCGGGGCGAGTGCGAAAGCACGATCCGCTCAACCTACCAGATCCTGTCACGCGGCACGCCCAACCTCGAGAACGAGACCTGGGGCGCCTCGGTCGCGGCGATCAAGGGCACCAAGACGCCCGAGGAGCTGGGCGAAGAGCTGCAGGACGGGTTGGCCAGCTGGTACGAGCCGCAGCAATAAGCCCCTTGGCGGCGGCGCGCAAAGGATCGACCCGCGCCGCCCCTTGCCGATGTCGGATGCCTCCGGCGGGGATATTTTCGGGACCAAAGATGACAGCGGCGTTACCGGCCTCGACCGAGGTTGGCCATGGGTGGGCACGGCTTGCATCTTTGGTCGTCAAATATCCCCGCCGGAGGCGGCGCACCCTCTCAGCCGGAGCAGCGCTCATGATTTGTAAACCATTCTGCGGCAAGACTTGGGGCACGGTACAGGCGGGGACGCCGATGACCGTGACCAAAGATGGCTCTCCGGTGCGGAACCCGGAAACGGCGGCTGCGCCGGAGAGTTCGGACCATGGCTGACCGCCCGCGCATCCGCTGGCACATCCTCGTGTTCCTCGCACCCGCGGTGCTGGTCTACAGCGCGGTGATGATCTTTCCGCTTTTCAATACCTTGCGGCTGGCTCTTTACACAGAGGTCGAACGTGAACGGGTCTTTGTCGGGCTCGAGAACTTCCGCACGCTGTTCTTCGACCCGGTCTGGGCCGAGCAGTTCTGGAATGCGCTGGGCAACAATTTCTGGTTCTTCCTGATCCACATGGCCGTGCAGAACCCCATCGGGATCGCGCTGGCCGCGCTGCTCAGCCACAAGCGGCTGCGCTTTGCCGCGCTCTACCGCTCGGCCATCTTCATCCCCACCATCCTGTCCTTCGTCATCGTGGGCTTCGCGTGGAAGCTGATCCTGTCGCCGATCTGGGGCATCGCGCCCTCGATGCTGGACGCGGTGGGTCTGAAATCGCTGTTTGCCCCGTGGCTGGGGCGCGAGGGGAGCGCGCTGACCACGCTGGCGCTGGTCTCGGTCTGGCAATTTGTGGGCATCCCGATGATGCTGATCTATGCTGCCTTGCTGTCGATCCCGGAGGAGATCCTCGAGGCGGGCGAGGTTGACGGAATCACCGGCACGGCGGCGTTCTGGAAGATCAAGCTGCCGCTGATCCTGCCCTCGATCGGGATCATCTCGATCCTGACCTTCGTGGGCAATTTCAACGCCTTCGACCTGATCTACGCGGCGCAGGGCGCGTTGGCTGGACCGGATTTCGCGACCGACATCCTGGGCACCTTCATGTACCGCACCTTCTTCGGCTTCCAGTTGCAGCTGGGCGATCCGCATATGGGCTCGGCCATCGCCGGGGCGATGTTCGCGATCATCCTGGTGGGGGTGTGTCTCTATCTCTTCGGCATCCAGACCCGGATGCGGCGCTACCAGCTCTGAGGGAACGTGATGAACAAGGCCCGCTCCAAACCGGTCAACGCGCTGGCCATGCATGGCGCGCTGATCCTCTACACGCTGATCGCGCTGTTCCCGGTCTTCATCATCCTGATCAACAGCTTCAAGTCGCGCCGCGCGATCTTCCGCGAGCCGATGGCCCTGCCCGATGCCGAGAGCTTTTCGCTGATCGGCTACCAGACGGTGCTGAAACAAGGCGATTTCCTCCTGTATTTCCAGAACTCTATGATCGTCACGGTGGGGTCGCTCTTCTTCATCCTTCTGTTCGGGGCCATGGCGGCCTATGCGCTGAGCGAGTACCGCTTTCGCGGCAACACGTTGATGGCGCTCTACCTCGCGCTCGGGATCATGATCCCGATCCGCATCGGCACGGTGGCCATCCTCGAGATGATGGTGGCCACGGGGCTGGTGAACACGCTCTGGGCGCTGATCCTCGTCTATACCGCGCAGGGCCTGCCGCTGGCGGTGTTCATCCTGTCGGAATTCATGCGGCAGGTGTCGGACGATCTCAAGAATGCCGGGCGGATCGACGGGCTGAGCGAATACACGATCTTCTTCCGCCTCGTGCTGCCACTGGTGCGCCCGGCCATGGCGACGGTGGCGGTGTTCAACATGATCCCGATCTGGAACGACCTGTGGTTCCCGTTGATCCTGGCGCCCGCGGAAGAGACCAAGACCCTGACGCTGGGCAGCCAGGTCTTCATCGGGCAATTCGTGACCGACTGGAACGCGGTGCTTTCGGCGCTGTCGATGGCGATCCTGCCGGTGCTGGTGCTCTATGTCATCTTCTCGCGCCAGTTGATCCGCGGCATCACCAGCGGGGCGGTCAAGTGAGGCGGCAAGGCCCTTCGAAGGGCCTTGCTTCAAGCGGGTTGCAACCCGCTTGCAAGCCGCTTGCAAGCGGCTTTTCGAAGGACTTTCGAAAGCCCTTCGCCGCAGACAGGAAAGGAGCGACATCATGATCCGCGTGCTGATCGCCGGGCTTGGCAACATGGGGCTGTCCCACGCGCTGGCCCATCACCACCATCCGGGCGCCCGGATCGTCGGGCTGGTGAACCGGTCGGGCCAAGTGACGCATGATGCGCTGTTGGACTACCCGATCTTCACCGATTTCCAGGCCGCCCTCGCCCAGACCACGCCCGATCTCGTCGTGATCGCCACCTATACCGACACTCACGCCGCCTATGCGATCGCCGCGATGCAGGCCGGCGCGCATGTCTTCGTGGAAAAGCCGCTGGCCCTGACCGCGCCCGAGGCGCAGGCGGTGGTTGACACCGCCACCCGGCTGGGCCGCAAGCTGGTGGTCGGCTACATCCTGCGCCATCACCCCTCGTGGCAGCGCCTGATCGCCGAGGCGCGCGCCCTGGGTGGACCTTACGTCTTCCGCCTGAACCTCAACCAGCAATCCTCCGGCGCCGAATGGGAGACCCACAAGGCGCTGATGCAGACCACCTCGCCGCTGGTCGATTGTGGCGTGCACTACGTGGACGTGATGTGCCAGGTCACCGATGCCCGACCGCTGCGGGTGCATGGCATGGGTTTGCGACTGAGCGACGAGATCGCGTCCGACATGTACAATTACGGCCAGTTCCAGGTGATCTTCGAAGACGGCTCGGTCGGCTGGTACGAGGCCGGCTGGGGCCCCATGATGTCCGAGACCGCCTTTTTCGTGAAGGATATCGTCAGCCCGGGCGGCGCGGTCTCGATCACCGACGGCAATACCGGCGCCTCGGCCGATATCGACGGGCACACGAAGGTGGGCGGGCTTCTGGTGCATCGCCCCGGGGACGATCGCCACATCGCCCTGCCCGACGAGCCCGGCCACCACGCGCTCTGCGCGGCCGAGCAGGCCTACATGCTGCACGCCATCGCCGAGGATATCGACCTCTCCCGCCACATGGACGACGCGGTGCGCTCGCTGGCCATCTGCCTTGCCGCCGACGAGAGCATCCGCACCGGCCAGCCCGTTTCGCTGCAGGAGACCCTATCATGACTGCGCTGTCGCTGAGTTCCGTCAACAAGTCCTTCGGCGATGTCCATGTGCTGAAGGATATCGAGCTCTCCGTCGAGGAGGGCGAATTTGTCGTCTTCGTCGGCCCCTCGGGCTGCGGCAAGTCCACCCTGCTGCGCGTGATCGCCGGGCTGGAAGAGGCCTCCTCGGGCGAGATCCGCATCGCCGGAGAGGTGGTCAACACCACCCCGCCCGCGAAGCGCGGCATCGCCATGGTCTTCCAGAGCTACGCGCTCTACCCGCATCTGAACGTGCGTGGCAACATGACCCTCGCGCTGAAGCAGGAGCGCCAGCCCCGCGACGTGATCGCCGCGCGCGTGGCAAAGGCGGCGGCGATGCTGAACCTCGAGGACTATCTCGACCGCTACCCGTCCGAACTGTCGGGCGGGCAGCGCCAGCGCGTGGCCATCGCCCGGGCCATCGTACGCGAGCCCAAGCTGTTCCTCTTCGATGAGCCGCTCTCCAATCTCGACGCGGCGTTGCGCATGAACACCCGGCTCGAGATCGCCAACCTGCATCGCGCGCTCGGCGGCTCGATGGTCTATGTCACCCATGACCAGACCGAGGCAATGACGCTGGCCGACAAGATCGTGGTGCTGCGCGACGGCCGGGTCGAGCAGATCGGCAGCCCGATGGACCTCTACAACGAACCGGTGAACCGGTTTGTCGCGGGCTTCCTCGGCGCGCCGGCGATGAACTTCTTCCCCGCCGGCCTGCTGAGCCCGGGCGACCGCCGCATCACCGGCCTGCGTCCCGAGGCGCTGCATGTCGATCCAGACGGCCCGCTCGAGGTGCAGGTGAGCCATGTCGAACAGCTGGGCGGGGACACCAACGTGATCGCGCAGATGCAGGACCACCAGATCACCGCCCGCCTCTTCGGCCAGCACGCCATCACCGAGGGCACCCGCCTCCGCCTCGGCTACGACCCCGCCCGCGCCTACCATTTCGACGAGACCGGCGCGCGGCTGGGCTAGAAAAGGGGCGCCGAGATGGAAGGCAGACAAACCCTCACTCCGACTGCCGAAAAGTGAGACATTTTTTGAGAAAGCCTCTGGACGCCCGTTTCACCCATTGTTATACGCGGCACAGTTCCGGCGTAGCTCAGCGGTAGAGCAGTTGACTGTTAATCAATTGGTCGTAGGTTCGATCCCTACCGCCGGAGCCATAATCTAAGAAAATCCAGCGATCTCATAGACTTGCCCGGAGTCGCTGCGACTCCAGACAACTTTATCCGTCCTCTGTGCCCATACCTGTGCCCGCGGCTGTGACCCGGGCCTGTGCCCGGAGACCTCGGATATGCCGAAGATCCCTTACCTCGCAAAACGCGGCCACATGTTCTGGTGGCGCCGTCGCAAACCCGTTTTCATTATTCCGCAACCTTTCCATGACACAGAGAAGACTTGCGCGGACACCGAAGGCACCAGTTCCGGGGCACCCGGGCATTTCGCCGTCAGCCTACGCACCACCTGCCCAAAGGAAGCCGGCCGACGCGCGGCAAGGATGAACCTCCTGTTCGAGGAGAAACGGCGCAGTATCGAAGCCGTCATGTCGAGGGGCGACAGGATGAGTGACCAGAGCTATATTGACCGCGCAATGGCGGACATGGCAGCGACATTGCGCGCGCAGGCGGAGATGATGGCCCGCCAGATGGCATCTCCCACATCCGCGCCCACGGTGGCGCAGCCGCAGAACCCGGTCGCTGCTCCCGACATGGTGGCGACACCAGCCCCAGCGCCGGTCGCCAAGACGGGCATCCGGGCCAAAAGCCGGATCGACGACCCGGAGTTCGAGAACGCGCTTCTCGAGATGGCCGACCGCGAAGGCTGGTGGCACGAGGATCCGGACGAGATCGTCGCGCAGTTCGACATGATGCTTGTCGGCCTCTTTGCCCTCCAGGAGGAATACCTGCGTTATTGCGTGCGCAAAAACCTCGACCCTGCGGCCGCCCTGCCCTCACTGGCGGGGCTCGGAAAGACGCTCTCATCGGTCACCACAGACATTCAGGCAAGTGCTCCAATCGAGGCAAGGCCAGAGGAACCGGAACGGTCGCGCGGCGATATTGTCGACGCAAACAATGCGTCCCGTCGCCGGAAAAGCAAGGATGGGCGCCGCTTCTCCGAGCACGCCCGGCGGTTCCTCGATCTCCGTTCGGAGGGATATGACCTCAAGCGCCGTCACGAGACGCCCGACGCCGGGTCGGGAGGGCGCTTTACCAAGACCAGCCGCGGCAACTTCGAAGGCACGGTGCGCCTGTTTCTCGAAGCCCATGGTGATATCTTTGTTGAGAACATCGACGAAGACTTGCTCGTCGATTTCTTCTCACTGCTCGACCGAATACCAGCCAACCATGGCAAATCGTCGAAGGATCGGCGTCCCATTCGCCAGGTGATCGAGGAAACGGATCGGGAAGAGCGGAACACGATCGCGCGTCGCAAGGCCGAGATGGAGCGAGACCGCCTGAGCGCGGCAGAGATCGAGGAGATCCTCGACACATTGCATGTCGACCGGCTTCGGACAAACACCTGCAAGCGCCACATGGATGCCATGGATCAGATCATGGCGTTCGCGCAGTTCGAAGGATTGCGGACCGACAATCCGGTCAAACCGGTCAAGTGGACCTCAAAGGAAATAAAGCGTCGTCTTGCCCACGAAGAGGACAGAGATCGCCTGCCATGGGGCGATCGTCTGCCTGGCCTTCTCAGCTCTCCAATCTATCGTGCGCCGCTCGAGGAACCCGGGGATCCCGTCTTCTGGGCGCCCCTCCTGGGTCTTTTCGCAGGCTTCCGCATGGAAGAAGCGCTGCAGCTCCGAACGGATGATTTCGACACGATCGAAGGTGTGCCCGTCGTCAAGGTCCAGATCGTCGGCCGCATCCAGGGCAGAAAATCCAAGGCAGCGAAACGCGACGTTCCGATTCACCGGACGCTGCTTGATCTCGGAATCCTTCAGTTGGTCGAGCTGCGACAAGCGTCCAACCAGACACGCCTGTTCCCACATCTCGAGCGTGGGCAGACCAAGAAAAACTTCACGGAGGTCTTCTCGAAGCGGTTCACAAACTACCGGAAGCGATGTGGAATCTACGATCCGGTGCGTGACTTCCACTCGCTCAGGAAAGATTTCCAAACCAAGCTGACACGGGCGGGCGTGCCCTATCACTCGCGAAAGTTGCTGATAGGCCATGAGCTTTCCGACGTGACCCACAAGCACTACTACCCCGAAGGCGATACCATCGAAATGATGCTGGACTTCGTCAACCGGATCGACGTGGATTGTTCACGGATCCTGCGGCCCTTCGGGTCTCCGGATGAGGCGAATGTTCATCGGCTTTCCGCCATTCGATGAACGGCATGCAAGGGGTCTGCTATAAAATGCCCGCGGCCTCGGCCGCGCGCGTTCCTCGACCACCTCCTCTTGGCGAATGCGGGCCAAGCGTTTTAGATCTTGATCGCCTCGTAGCGGAACTTTTCCACCGACTTAGCCCGGTCGCGCGGGAAATCGTTTTTGGTGCGCGTGTTCCGGACCCACCTCCTCCTCGGCGGCACTGGCCGCAACTTTGACAAACTCGATTTCGCAAACCTTTTGCGAAATCCACGAAGGAGATACCATGACCGAGAAGAGGGCTGGCCGCCCGCCGAAATACACCGAAGCGCAGGTGCTCGCGGGAATCGAGATCGTCGAGCGCAACGGCGAGACGCCGACCGGGGATACCGTCAAGAGGGCCATGTGCACGCAACTTGACGTGGCTGGCGGCATCAACGCACAAAGCCTCGACAAGGAGGTCCAACGGCTCCTCGAACAGCGTGAACAGCAGCGCCGCGAAAACCTGATCGGGGCTTTGCCTGCGGATGCGCGGGATGCCGTGAAGGAGATCGGCGCACTTGTCGAGGCCGCGGTCCTCGGCCATCTGGGCGAGCAATACGGCTCGCTGACGGTGCTTTCGGGCAAAATGGTCGCCGAGCTGAAAACCGACCTCGGCAACCAGCGCGAGCAGATCCGTGAGCTTCTCAACAGGATCGACAGCAAGGACGCCGAGATTGCGGACCTTGAAGGAAAGAACCACGATCTCAAGCAGAGACTGGATGCAAGAGATACCGAGGTTGCAACCCTGAAAGCACGATTGTCCGAGCTCGAACGGGACGAGGACTTTCGAGCCAGGATGATCGAGGTAATGAAGGAAACGCTGCGATACCACGCGACCTCTGACGAGAAATCGCCACCTGTTCGTGCGTGATCACTGATTGCAGCGATTGTCGCCACAGAATCACATGTCGTCGAATCGGCGTTGTTCAATCCTCCCGGTTGCCGACCATGAGGATTCCGATTCTTGACAGGACATGACAGGTCAGATCCGCGAAGCGCGCATTGAGCGGCCCCCTTGGTCCGCCGAAATCGGCATCGGGCACCCATCAACGTTGCCTTGAAGACATCCCGCTATTCCGTTCATATTGCGGCGAAAGTTACGAGGGGCTGTAAACGGCGTTCAGCCCCTGCAGACACGAGGCGCAGCATGGCAATCAAGAAATCCGACATCTACAGATCCCTGTGGGACAGCTGCGACCAGCTGCGGGGAGGGATGGATGCCTCGCTCTACAAGGACTACATCCTCACCCTTCTCTTCCTGAAATACGTCTCGGACCGGGCCGGTCAGCCGGACGCGCTGATCGAGGTGCCTGGAGGCTGCTCCTTCGAGGATATCCGGAAACTGCGCGGCACCAAGGACATCGGCGAAGGCATCGACATGGCGATCGCCGGGATTGCCGAGGCGAACGACCTCAAGAACATCATCGACCGGGCCTATTTCAACGACACCGAGAAGTTCGGGCGCGGCGCCAAGATGGTCACAACGCTCACCGCGCTGATCAACATCTTCAGCCGGGAGGAATTGAACTTCAGCCGCAACCGGGCGGATGGCGATGACATCCTCGGCGACGCTTACGAATACTTGATGCGGAACTTCGCCACCGAATCCGGCAAGAGCAAGGGGCAGTTCTATACGCCCGCCGAGGTCTCGCGCGTCGTGGCCGCTGTGGCCGGCGTGGACCGCGCCACGAGCGTGAAGCAGACCGTCTACGATCCCACCTGCGGGTCTGGCTCCCTGCTTCTGAAGGCCGCCGACGCCGCGAAGGTCACCCTCACCGTCTACGGTCAGGAAATGGACATCACCACCCGCGGCCTGGCCAAGATGAACATGATCATGCACGGGCGCGAGGATGCCGAGATCGTGCAGGGCGACGTGATCGGCGAGCCGCAGTTCAAGGCGTCGGAAACGGAACTTCAGACCTTCGATTTCGTGGTCGCCAACCCGCCCTTTTCGGCCAAGGCCTGGGGATCGGGCCTGACCAGTGATACCAAGTTCGGGCGCTTCGACCTTGGCATGCCGCCCGACAAGAACGGCGATTTCGCCTTTCTGCTGCACATTCTGGGCTCCATGAAGGCCACCGGCTCCGGCGCGGTGATCCTGCCCCATGGCGTGCTCTTCCGCGGCAACAAGGAGGCCGAGCTGCGCGAAAAGATCCTCAAGCGCGGCTACATCAAGGCGATCATCGGCCTGCCGGCGAACCTCTTCTACGGCACCGGCATCCCCGCCTCGATCATCGTGCTCGACAAGTCCGGCGCTTGTGCCGATCGACCGGTCTTCATGATCGACGCCTCTCGCGGCTTCACCAAGGATGGCAACAAGAACCGCCTGCGCGAGCGCGACATCCACAAGATCACCGACGCCTACACCCGGCAGGCCGAGATCAAGGGCTACTCCCGCCTGGTCCCCTACGCCGAGATCACGCGCAACGACTTCAACCTAAACATCCCGCGCTACATCGACGGCTCGGATCCCGAGGATCTTCAGGACATAGAGGCGCACCTCAAGGGCGGCGTGCCCAACCGCGACATCGACCTGCTGGCCGAGTTCTGGGACGTCATGCCCGGCATCCGCGCCACGCTCTTCGGGCCGAACCCGCGCCCGGGCTATTCCGATCCCTTGGTCGAGCCGGAGGAGGTCCGCACAACGATCCGCAACCACCCCGAGTTCGGCGCTTTCCGTGACCGCGTCCACGCCATCCTCGACGGTTGGGCCGGTCCGAGCGCCGATTTTATGGATGGCTTGAAGGTGGGCGACAAGCCCAAGAACCTGATCCACACCATCGCCGAGGACATGCTGGCCCGCTTCGCCGAGGCGCCGCTGATCGACCAGTATGAGGCCTATCAGCGGCTCATGTCCTACTGGGCCGAGGTGATGCAGGACGATGTCTTCATCATCACCCACGACGGCTGGGAGGCGGCAAAGGAGTTGCGCGAGGCACGCAAGGAGGTCGATGGCAAAAAGGTCAAATGGCTGGAAGAGGCCGACCTGACCGTGAACAAGGTGCGCCTTGTGGCCGATGTCATCCCGCCCCGGCTGATCGTTGCGCGCTTCTTCCCTGAGATGCAGCAGGCCGTCGATGACGCGCAGACGAAGGCCGAAGAACTGGGCCGCGAGATCGAGGAGATGGTCGAGGAACATGGCGCCGAGGGCGGGCTGCTGGCAGAGGCTCTGACCGAGGCGGGCAAGCTGACCGCGGCCTCGGTTAAAGCGCGGATCAAGTCCGGGGAAGCCGACACTGAAGAAACCCCGCTGCTGAACAAAGTGTCCAAACTGATGACAGCCGAGACGGCAGCGAAGAAGGCGGTCAAGGAAGCCGAGGAAGCGCTGACCGAGGCCACGCTGAAGAAATACCCCGAGCTGACCGAGGAAGAGATCCGCACGCTGGTCGTGGATGACAAATGGCTGACCGACATCGCCGATCTGATCGAGGCCGAGATCGAGGCGCGGACGGAGCAGCTGACCGCCCGGGTGCGGGTGCTGACGGAGCGGTATGGGCATACGTTGCCGGAAATCACATCGGAAATGAACGAACTCTCTGTCCTTGTCGAAGCTCATCTCGCAGCGATGGGTTTCCGAGCATGAGCGAGACAAACTTGCCAACTGGTTGGAGCGTCAAGTCGCTCGGCGATCTGGGCCAGGTGAAAGTTGGCTTGACCTACAAGCCTGAAAACGTATCAGAGTTCGGGACGCTTGTTCTGCGCTCTTCCAACATTCAAAATGATCGGCTTGCTTTTCAAGATAATGTTTTCGTGGATATTCCGGTCGGCGAAGGCGCTACGGTTCATTCAGGCGACCTATTGATCTGCGTGCGAAACGGTAGTCGCCGATTGATCGGCAAGACGGCAATGATCGATCAAAATGCACATGGCATGGCCTTTGGCGCCTTCATGAGTGTATTCCGCTCTGACTTGAATCCGTATCTGATTTGGCTTTTTCAGTCGCAGATCATCCAAGAGCAAATAGAAGAGAACCTCGGCGCGACCATCAATCAGATCACCAATGCAACTCTTAAGCGATTTAGGATCCCGCTACCCGATGATCCTCAGGAACAGGAAGCCATCGCCGAGGCGCTTTCGGATGCGGATGCGCTGATCGAGGGGCTGGAGCGGCTGATCGCCAAGAAGCGGCTCATCAAGCAGGGCGCGATGCAGGACCTCCTGACCGCCAAGCGCCGCCTTCCGGGGTTCTCGGGGGAGTGGGAGGAAGTGCCCTTTGAAGCTGCGTTCAAGCGGATCAATGCCAAGAAGTTTCAGGTGCAGGCATCCGAATACGCAACCGACGGTAACATCCCAATTGTCGACCAAGGCAAGAGCCTTATCGCAGGATACACCAATGTCGAGGCGCGACGTTTTTCGCCGCCGAGCGGCGGCTTGATCATCTTCGGCGATCATACCAGAATTGTGAAGTTTGTGGATTTTGATTTCGCTTTGGGAGCGGATGGAACTCAACCGATTGGAGCCAGGGACGGCTATCACACAAGTTTTTTGTCGCTCTCGTTGCAGAGCAAAGATATTCCCAACACTGGATACAACCGGCACTTCAAGTTCTTAAAGGAAATGACATTTGCGGTCCCAGAAACGATAGATGAACAGCAAGCCGTCGCTTCGGTATTGACCGACATGGACGCCGAAATCCAAGCCCTCGAAACCCGCCTCGAAAAGGCTCGGGCTGTGAAGGAGGGCATGATGCAGAACCTTTTGACCGGACGGATCAGGCTGGTCTGACGACATTTCCCAAAAGTGACTTTTCCAGAACGGAGTGCCCCATGAGCAAGATCGGCGAGGCGGAACGCAAGGCCCAGAACCGGGTTATCGACTTGCTGAGTGGCCACCAGACCGATGCGCCCGGCGGCCTCGGCTGGCGCTACCTTGGCGACTGGCAGAAACGCGAGGGCAACGCCAATATCGAGGAGGACCTGCTGCGCCCCTGGCTCCTCTCCCGCGGCTATCCGCCCGAGATCGCCACCCAGGCCATCACCCTCCTGAAGCGCGAGGCCAGGATGGAGGGCGCGAAGCTCTACGAGGCCAACCAGAGCTTCTACGAGATGCTCCGCTACGGCGTGGCTGTCGCCCCCGGCCCAAGCGAGGCCCCCGTCACCGTTCGCTTCATCGACTGGGGCGACCCCGCCGCCAACGACATGGGCGTCGCCGAAGAGGTCGCCATCAAGGGCAAGGACATCAAGGCTTGGAACAAGCGCCCCGATCTGGTGCTCTACGTTAACGGCATCGCCCTCGGCACGGTCGAGCTGAAGAAATCCACTGTGGGCGTGGGCGAAGGCATTCGCCAGACGCTCGACAACCAGCGGCCCGAGTTCATCCGGCACTTCTTCACCACGGTGCAGATCGCCTTCGCCGGCAATGACAGCGAAGGACTGCGCTACGCCCCGATCCAGACGCCGCAGCCCTACTGGCTGGCCTGGAAGGAAGAGAGCGGGATCACCGCCCGCCTCGACCGCGACGTGACACAGATGATGGCGCCGCAGCGGTTCCTGGAGTTGATCCACGACTTCACCTTGTTCGATGCCGGCATCAAGAAGATCGCCCGCCCGAACCAGTATTTCGCCGTGAAGGCCGCGCAGGAACGCGTGGTGGCGCACGAGAGCGGGATCATCTGGCAGACCCAAGGCTCGGGCAAAAGCCTGATCATGGTGATGCTTGCGCGCTGGATCAGGGAAGCGCAGCCGGATGCGCGCATTCTCGTGGTGACGGACCGCAAAGAGCTGGACCGGCAGATCTCCGAGGATGTGTTTGGCGGCACCGGCGACAAGGTGCGCCGTGCGAAGAGCGGCACCGACCTGATGGCCGCCCTCGCCGATCCGACCGACCGCGTGGTCTGCTCGCTGGTCCACAAGTTCGGCAAGCGCGAGGAGACAGAGATGGCCGAGCTGATCTCGGACATCCAGAGCGCGAAAATCGGTGCGCCTGTCGGTGATTTCTACGTCTTCATCGACGAAGCGCACCGCACGCAGTCGGGCAAGCTGGCGCGCGCCATGCGGCAGGTGCTGCCCGAGGCCATGTTCATCGGTTTCACCGGCACGCCGCTCCTGAAGTCCGACAAGGAAACATCATTGGAGACCTTCGGTCCCTATATCGGCAAACCCTACCGGTTTGACGAGGCGGTCGAGGATGGCGTGGTGCTGGACCTGCGTTACGAGGCCCGTGACATCGACCAGCGGATCAGCGCCCCCGGCAAGATCGACGCCTGGTTCGAAGCGAAGACCAAGGGGCTGACGCCCATCGCCAAGGCGACGCTGAAACAGCGGTGGGGCACTTTGCAGCGCGTGCTGTCGAGCCGCGACAGGCTGGAGCAGATCGCCAATGACATCATCATGGACATGGAGATGAAGCCCCGCCTGAATGCTGGCATGGGCAACGCCATGCTGGTGGCTGGTTCGATTCCTGAGGCCTGCAAGTTTTTCGAGATCTTCCGAAGATCCGGGTCCGTGTTGGCCGACAAATGCGCCATCGTGACCTCTTACAAGCGCGCGGCGCCCGAGATCACCGGGGAAGAGACCGGCATGGGCGAGACCGAAAAGCAGTATGTGCACCGCGTCTACACGGACCTCCTGGGCGAGACTTCGGAGGAGGATTACGAGGAAGAGGCGCTTCGGCTGTTCAAGAAAGAGCCGGGGCGAATGAAGCTGCTGATCGTGGTCAGCCGCCTCCTCACCGGCTTCGATGCGCCAACCGCGACCTACATCTACATTGACAAGCAGATGCGCGACCACGGGCTGTTCCAAGCGATCTGCCGCGTGAACCGGCTGGACGGGGACGACAAGGACTTCGGCTACATCGTCGATTACAAGGACCTGTTCCGGAACATCGAGAGCGCGGTGGATGATTACACATCCGAAGCCTTCGATGCCTTTGACAAGGAGGATGTGGAGGGGCTGATCACCGATCGCGCTGAACAGGCAGATCAGGATCTTCGGACAGCACGCGACGCTTGGCTGGGCCTCATGGATGGCGTGGAGCAGCCGAAGTCCGATGACGAGATCTTCGCCTACTTTTCAAGCCCGCAGGGCATCGACATCGACCCTGATGCCGAGGAGAAAGCGCGGCGCCGCCAAGCGCTTTACAAGATCGCCGGACGTTACGCCCGCGCCTACGCGAATATTGCTGCCGAGCCCGTGGACTCGGGATTCAACGATCTCGAACTCGGCGAAATCCGCCGAGAGGTCGAAGAAGCCATCGGGGTCAGGGACGCCGTTCGACTGCACAGCGGCGACGCAGTTGACATGAAGCTCTATGAGCCGGCGATGCGTCACTTGATCGACAACTACATCCGCGCCGACGACTCGGAAGTCATCTCGCATCTTGACGATATCAGCCTGATCGACTTGGTCGAAAGCAAGGGGGCCGATGCAGAGAACGACCTGCCGCCGGCATCGAAACGGAAGCGGGAAAACGTGGCCGAGGCGATCGAGAACAACGTTCGAAAGCTGATCATCGAAGAAACCCCCGTCAATCCGCGCTTTTACGAGAAAATGTCCGAACTGCTCACCGATCTTGTTCGCCAACGGCGGGAAGAAGCTATTGAATACGCGGAATATCTTGAGCGGATTGCGGCGCTGGTCAGGGATGCGAAAGCGGGACACGGCAAGAAGTATCCGGCCTCGATCGAGAGCTCTGGCCAAAAGGCGCTGTTCGACAACCTCGACAACGACGAATCCTTGACCTTGAAAGTTGATGGCGCTGTGCGGGAGACAGCGCCCTTCGCATGGCGCGGCAACGCGATGAAGGAAAGAAAGGTCCGGCGCCGTCTTCAGCAAATCCTGGATGAACCGGACACAGTGGAGCGGATCTTCGAGATCCTGAAAAACCAGAGTGAATACTGAGATTTCGCAAATCGGCGGTGTCGACGTCGAGATCGTGCGCAAAAAGATCAAGAATCTGCACATCGGCTGCTACCCGCCAGCGGGACGGGTCAGAGTCGCCGCCCCGGATCACGTGAGCGAAGAAGCAATCCGGCTCGCCGTTCTAACAAGGATGCCTTGGATCCGGCGGAAACAAGCGCAATTCGCCAATCAGGAGCGCCAGCCCACGCGTCGCTACATCTCTGGAGAAACGCATTTCCTTTTCGGTAGACCGCTGCGGCTTGAAGTTCAGCACTGGGACAAGAAGATCCACAAGATCGCCCGGAGGGCCAACGACAAGCTCGTTTTGAATGCCCCCGTGGACAGCGAACCAGAGCAGCTGTCCCGATGGATGGACTCGTGGTTGAAGGCAGAACTCCGAAAACTGGCCGCGCCGCGCATCGAATGTTGGTCAGCGCGCATGGGCGTTGAGCCCAATAAGTGGGGCATCCGGCCGATGAAGACCAAGTGGGGAAGCTGCAATCCTGATAAGGGCATCGTCTGGCTGAACTCCGAGCTTGCGAAGAAGCCGGAGCGGATGATCGACTACGTCATCGTTCACGAGCTCGCGCACCTCCTATCGCCCAAGCATGACGAACGCTTCATGGCAGTTCTGGACCGCGAGTTCCCGCGATGGCGACAGATCCGCCAAGAACTCAACGCCCTTCCGTTGTCGGAATGGGTGGATTGATTTTGTCGAGATAGCGTTTACCGCAAATCAACCTATTTGGTTCGCTTTTCGATTTTCGCGAAGTATTCTGCAACCGCGAATCCGGTTTCGGATCACTTTGAAATGCCTCCAGACCGGACCTGGTTCGTCGGTTTTGCCTGCGCATTATTCTTGTTTCTTGTCATTCTCAACTATACCTCAATTTCCGCATTGGGTGTAGAATTTTTAGGAGAACGGGCGGAGAGCTGTCATTCTCTGCGGCCTAAACGAATGACTGGTATGGGTCTGAGAATGTCGGGTATGTCGCCAACTAACTATAGTTTCTTGAGTTTCTCAATTTCGCGAAGTGCAGCACGTTCAAAACGTTTGATTTGCTGAGAAATTTTTTCGTCTCCTCCAAATGCGGCGGCGCTGCGCCGGCCATAGGAGGAAAAGTTCCTGACGACACGAAGACCCTCTTCGTCTCGCACCTTCAGGTGGGTAAAGCGGCGATACAGGCGCTTGGTATGCGCCTTGGTCGACTTTCCGGAAGCGATGTTTCGCTCCGCGATCTTTCGAGTCCGGGCCATCGCCCTTCGCATCTTCCGCCACTGGCGAGCGAGTGAGCTTTCTCGAATCGCTGGTCCCGTCTCGTGTAACGCGAAGCCGAGGTATTGTGCGGCTTTCCCCGCCACAGTGCCCTTGCCAGTGAATTGGGTCCTTTCGGTTTTGTGGGGCGATATTTCCAGCCTCTCTGCCTTTATGAGGTCCATGATCTTAGCTTCGGCCGCTGTAGCGTGGGCGGGGTCGCAAAGCACCAGGATGTCGTCCGAATACCGACGATACATTGCGCCGACGCTGTCGCAGTAGGCACGTGCAGCCGCGTCGAAATCAACCATGTAAAGGTTCGACGCGGCCGCACTAATGGGAGTGCCCTGAGGTATGCCACGCCGATGCCCCTTTGCCAGTTCGGGGTTCGGGTGGAACTTGATGCCATGGGCTTTCAACTCTTCGACGCTGGCGATCCGGTCCCGGCTGTTCTCCTTGAGCCGGGCAGAAAACGTGGAGTTCGCCTTGAGCTCTTCCATGTCGACGTAGTGGAAAGCGGAAATTGCCCGAAACACGCGCATCCAATGATCGGGGAGCGACGTCACACCCAGAATGGATTTTAGACGGCGCTTCAGGAGCCTGTGGTCAAGGTTATCGAAGAAGCTGCTGACGTCGAACGC
This sequence comes from Pseudoponticoccus marisrubri, assembly GCF_001482405.1. Classification (GTDB taxonomy): domain Bacteria; phylum Pseudomonadota; class Alphaproteobacteria; order Rhodobacterales; family Rhodobacteraceae; genus Pseudoponticoccus; species Pseudoponticoccus marisrubri. Next base: position 13,343 of record NZ_LPXO01000003.1, on the reverse strand, counting down.
CAGTATCGCCACGGGGGCATTGGTCTTGGCAAACGCAAGCACCTCCGCAGAGAAATCGTAGTTGCCGCGTCCGAGGGCACGATAGGCCAGAACGCTATCAGACAGGCCCTTGTCGTTATAGTGAGCATCGAGCAACGTATTCATCTTGCTGGCGTAGAACGAGAGTATGCAGGCATCTCGGTGCGATGCATACTTGATAGGGCGGTCCTTCGAGGTGATGGTCCGCGTCCCGGTCTTCGGACATTTCTTATAGCGCTTTTCAGATTTCGTGTAGTGGAGAAGAGGGAGGAAAGAGTGCTTGAGCACAAAGTCCGGGTTCATCACCTTTCTGGCGAATTTCTCCCCGACAGGAAGATCGAAATGACGGTAGCTTCTGGTCTTAAACCAATCGAGCGACATGAATCCCCCTTTGTCGCAGAGTTCGGAGGACTGGCCCTGACCCTGGGCTCCGGTTTTAAGGCCGGGCGTCCCCCGAACGCACGCCACCTTCTGTCAGCGGATACGTCCAGCGTGTCTTCTCCGAACGCCTCGCAGACACGGGTCTCGAAACGCGAGGTGGTATAATGTAACCGTGGAGGTCCGAGCTATGCTCAGTGTCTCATTCAGTCTGGCTCTGGTCGCGGCGATGCTGTTCGGCATCGTGCTGCCAGGTCACCATAAAGAGGTTGACAAGTTCAACGGCCAAACCCGTAAGCCAATTCCCACGGGCCCTCACGAGTTAGTGAGCGGATTTCTGCTATTCAAGGCCGGGAGGCCCTTTTTTTGAACGTGGACAGCATGAGTAAGACGAGCCTTCTCCGGACATGACGTGGGCGAAGGCCGAATGACGGCTCAGGTGAAGGATTTCCGATGCGGGCCGCGGTGAGATGGCGGGGCTCGGTGCGTTGTCGGCCCGCGTTGGGAATCCTCCCAAGGTGGAAGCCGCGGGGGCCGAGCGGTGTCTATGGGGAAAGCGCGCTGGCGGATGTGTCTGCGGGTTCGAGCGGCGCCGTGCCAGAGTGATATCCGGCCCACTCCGCGTGCGCCGGGATGCACGGAGTTGCGATATCTTCCGACGATGGCGATTGCTCGGGAGTGGTGATTTCGTGCTCCGATGCGGCGGGCGCAGGGAATTGCCGGCGGGTGCATGCGGACATCCGTGGACGACAGTTTCGGAAAGACAGGCATCTCGTCATGCGGCCTGCTCCCTCGGCGGTGCCCGGGACGTCGGCCTTTGTCCCTGGCGGAAGATTTCGATGATGCGCATCTGGCCGCCGCAGGAGGGGCACGGCTCGCGCAGGGTGAGCGGAACGATCTCTGCACCGAGTTGCGGCTCCGGTTCCGGCCGCGCCTGTCCGAGCAGATCCCGGATCCTGGCGATGTTGGCCTTGCGCTGCGCGGCGGCGAGCAGGCCGTAGTGCCGGATGCGGTGGAAGCCGTCCGGGAGGACGTGGGCCAGGAACCGGCGGATGAACTCGTCCGTGGCGAGGCGCATCACCTTTTGCCGGTTTCCGTGCTTGATACGATAGTCCTTCCAGCGAAAGGCCACGGTATCGGCGTCGGCGCTGATCAGGCGATGGTTCGAGATCGCCACGCGGTGGGTGTAGCGGCTCAGATAGGCGAGCACGGCCTCCAGGCACCGAAGGGTTGCTTGGCGTAGACCACCCATTCGGAATTGCGGAAGGGAGCGAGCCAGGCAGCGAACGCATCCGCCTGCACCAGCCCTTCGAGATCGCCGAAGAAGGCAAGTCGTCCGGCGCGATGCAGAACCATCAGCCTGTCCAGAAACAGCCGCCGGAACAGTCGCGACAGCACCCGCACATGCAGGAAGAACCCCGGCTTGCAGGCGACCCACCGGGTGGCATCCAGTGACAGCCCGCCGCCGGGGACGATCATGTGGATGTGCGGGTGATGGGCCAGCGCCGACCCCCAGGTGTGCAACACGCTGGTCATGCCCACCCGCGCGCCCATGCGCTTCGGATCGGCCGCGATGGTCATGACCGTTTCGGCCGACGCCCTGAACAGCAGGCCGTAGACCGCCTTCTTGTTCCAGCAGGCGATCCGGGCGATCTCGGCCGGCAGGGTGATGACCACGTGGAAATACCCCACCGGCAGCAGATCCTCGGCGCGCTCGGCCATCCAGTCGCGCGCCGCCGGTCCCTGGCACTTGGGGCAATGCCGGTTCTTGCAGCTGTTGTAGGCGATGTGCTGATGCGCGCACTTCGTGCAGGCCGCCACATGTCCACCGAGCGCTTCGGTCCGGCAGGTTTCGATCGCCGACATGACCTTCAGCCGGCAGAGGCTGACATGCCCGGCATGGGCCCGCCGCCACGCGGGACCATGGGCGCGGAAGATGTCAGCGATCTCCAGCTTCGGCCGGGACACCCCGGCGTCCGGTCACTCCAGACTTCGCTTCAGCGTCTGGTCCTGCAACTTCGCCAGCATCTCGTAAGGGCTGACGGTGTCTCGGATCGTCTTGGTGGCGACGTGCGTGTATTGCGCCGTGGTGGTCAGCTTGGCATGGCCGAGCAGGACCTGGATGACCCGCACGTCGGTGTTGGCCTCGAGCAGATGCGTGGCGAAGCTGTGGCGGAGCGTGTGGAGCGTCGCCGGCTTGCTGATACCGGCCATGTGCTTTGCCGAGGTGAAGGCCCGGTTCAGCTGGCGCGGCGAGATCGGGTTGATCTTGGGCTTGCCGGGAAACAGCCAGCCTTCCGGCCGTGCCTCCAGCCACCAGTCGCGCAACAGATCGAGCAGCCCCGGCGACAGCATCACCTTGCGATCCTTCCGTCCCTTGCCCTGCTCGACATGGATCAGCATCCGGTCACTGTCGATGTCGCCGATCTTGAGGTTGCAGACCTCCGCTGCCCGGAGCCCGGCACCGTAGGAAATGCTGAGCGCGGCACGATACTTCAGGCCCGGCCCCGGCGCCGCCATCAGGATGTCGGACACCTCCTCGACGCTGAACACGCCCGGAAGCTTCCGCGGCTGGGTGCGGAACTGCATGTAGCGCTTCATCTCCTCGCGCCCGCAGGTCATGCCGAAGAAGAACCGCAGCGCGACGATGCGCGTGTTGAGGGTCGAGGGCGTGACCTCGGTGTTCGTCATGTGAAGCTGGCAGGCGCGCAGATCCTCCGGCGTGGCCGTGTCCGGGGATCGTCCAAGGAATGCGGCGAAGTCCCTGATCGCCCGGATGTGCGCCTTCTGGGCCTTGTCGCCAATACCCCGGATCCGCATGTCCTCGATCATCCGCTCACGCAGCGGGGTCGTTCTCTCCTCCGTCATGGGAACCTCCTGTCTGTCGATTGAGAGGTCCCAATCGTCAGGCAAGTGCCCACATCCCCAAATGCACACGGGTCAGATCAGTGCGTGTCGATTCCCAACAGCGCCCCTGCCGCGCGAGCGGCTTCGTCCAAGGGCCGGCTTGCAAACGCAACAGCGGCCCGCGCTGCCGTCACGAGTTCGGTAGTTTTCTTCGTGATGCACAAAGAATCGGTCTCCCGCGCTGCTCAAGTTTTCGGGGTCGACAAACCCGGACCTAATTGCCTTGGGCCATGCTGGACCAAGCCCTCACCCGCGACGATCTCGAAGTCTTTTTCTGTATCCGCAAGAAAACGGGATCCGCTGACCGGCGCGCGCTGGCCAAGGTGTTGCGCGCGCTCGGCATCCGGCTGAGGGGCGGCACCGCGCGCTGGTCGCTCATTTTGCGCGCACTCGATCTGTCCGAAACCCAAGATCCCAGACACTGGGCTGACCTGACCGCGCCCCTGCTCACCGCGAACGACGTCGCCACGCTAATCGGCGCCAAGGACCCCTCGATCATCTATCGCTGGGAGAAAGGAAAGCTGCCGGCGGATACGCCGCCGTTTCCGCCCTCGATCGACCTCTCGAACGGGCGGAAGCACGCCCGCGCGAAGCGCTGGCGCAAGGCCGAGGTCCTGGCCTGGCATCAAGGCCGCCCGCTCCCCCGATACGCCAAGGCGGCACCGGCCTTCGGCGCGCTCACCCCAACGAAATGAGGTCCAGCCCCATGCTTTCCACCGCCCGGGACACGGCGATCTGCACCCTGACGACCCGGCATGCACGCAAGCGACCGGGACATAAACACCCGCTCGGTTTCACCGGTGGCAACCTCGCAGGCGTGTGTGTCCCGGGCGCATCCAAGCGACCGAGCGTGCACGCAAGCGACCCGCACGGCCCTCATCGAACGATCCATACAAACAACATGAACGGAATGACCCATGCTTGATCTAACCAGCCGCCCACAGACCTCCGAACGCGCCCTCGCGGCCGTCGGCTCCGCGCCCATGGCAAGGAAGGAAGCCCGCCTCACTCTCGCCGATCTCCGCGCCCATGTGTCGACCCGCAACGACATCACGCCATCGGTGAAGGCGCGGTATCTGGGCGCGATCGACCAGGTGGGGGACATCATGAACCGGCCACTCCCCGCGGTCCCGGCCGAGCTGTCGCTCGTCGAGGAGCGGTTTCCGCTGGACGGGTTCGATCCCGAACACTGGTCGACGAACGAGGCCTACCGTCTCTTTCGGCGCCGCCTACAGGCACCGTTGCGCGAGTTTTTGGGCGTGCATGCGGCGCAGGCGGCGCTGCGGGCACAGCAGGACGACTGGACCCGGCTTTTTGCCGCGATCAAGCCGCTCACTGAAGGCCGGGTCGGGAAGACCGCAAAATGGCATCCCATGAAGCTTTCGGCGCTCAAGACCTTCGCACTTGTCGCCCGATCCTACGGCTGGCAGCCGCAGGACCTAAGGCTTGTCGAGGCGCAGCGCATAGACGCCGATTTCCGAGGCAACAAGCGCGATGCCAACGCCCGCGCGCTCCGGCGGCTCGACGATCTGCGGAAGTTCCCGCAGCTCCTGCCCCTGCTGCCACCCCGTCCGATCGGGTTTTCGGCCGAGCGGCGCGTGCCACGGCTGGCAGCGATCGAACCCGCTTGGGAGGCCCAGTTCCTGCCCTGGATCGACGCGGTCACGAAGACCAACTGGGACCCGGTCGAGCAGGGGTTCGCGGACGAGCACGCGGGACACGCGCATGTCATGCGGTCCGCGTTCCGCACCGTCCTACGGATCGGGGTGGAGATCGGCGGGATCAGCCCGGATGCAGCCGATCTCAAGATCGTCCTCGCCGACGATGAGATCCTTTGCGCCATCGCCGGCGAGATGTTTGCGCGGCGGACACGGAGCCGCAAGGATAGCCATCTCGAGCCCCGGACATCCCGCAAATATCTCAAGGCGCTGAACCAGGTCCGCGCCCATCTCGGCATCGACACGCACATCATGCAACAGGTTCTTGCCAACAACGCGGTGTCCCGGATGGGCAAGAAGGCCGACCGATGCATGACGCCGGCAAACCGCAAGTTCTGTGAAAGCCTGGTGGAAAAACCCGTGCCGCGCCGGCGGTTTCTCGGCTCGTTCAAGAAACTGCGCGAGACTGCCGAGACCATCCTGGCGCAGATCGCCGCGGAGAAGCGCACGCTCACACCGGCGGAGATCTCGCGCGTGCGCATGCTCGGGACCGCGGCCTGTTTCGCGGCGATCGAGATCGGCGGCGCCCCGATCCGTGTGGAGAACGCCATGAGCCTGACCTGTGTCGGCGAGGACGCGCAGATCCGTGCTCCCAAGACCGGCAAGAAGGCGATCAAGGTGCTCATCCCAGCGGAACTGACCAAGAACGGAGCCGAAATCGAGTTCCCGATCCGCGCCAACAGGCATGGATGCCACGACACGATCCAGTGGTATCTGCGGGTCATTCGGCCGATGTTCCCGCACGCCGCGACGAGCCCGTTCCTCTTTCCGGCCGTTAAGACACCGGGCGCGCATCTCAACCCCGACTTCTTCGGGGCAGAGTTCGCAGGCCTCATGCGCACGGTGGTGAACCTGCCCATGACGCCGCACCAGATGCGGCACGGGCAGACCTCGCTGCTGCTCGACCGGCACCCAAACGAGATCGAGGTGATCGCGAAGCGCATCGACGACACGCCCGGCACGCTGCGCCAATTCTACGGCTGGCTGAACTCGATGAAGCTCGTCGAGCGCGGGCAGGATCTGCTGATCGGACTCATGGAGGACTGAATGACTTACGACACGAGACCCCGCGAGGAGATCCTCGCAGCGCCCCATTTCGACGCCTTCCGGGAGACCGAAGGACTGGGCGAGGTCGGGCTGCGCGAACTGCGCACGCTCGACCGGTTCTTCGCATTCGCCGCCGAACGTGGCATTGCCGTGCCCGCCGTTACCGACTTCCTGGCCTTCGTCGCGGACGACGGCTCGACCCGGCGGCTCGACGATCTGCGCACAGCGTTCGACCGATTCCTGCCAGACGGGACGCCCGTGCGGGAGACCGTCCGGGAGGCGATCCGGGCGAAGCGTCCGCGAAGCCGGTCCTGCGATCGTCGGAGCCGCGAGATGCTGCGCGATGACCCTCTCATGGCGCCCTACCGGGACCTGCCCGCCTTCGACGACGTGTCGCTCGAGGATCTGCGCGTGCTCGCGCGGTTTCTGGCCTTCGCCCAAGCGCGCGGCATCACCGTGCCGACCGTGGCGGACTACCTCGAGTTCACGACCGATACCGGGTCGAGCCGGCGCTTGCGCAGCCTGAAGTCCGCGCTTGACCGCCTCCTGCCGGGCAATCCGGCGGTCCATGTCGTGCTGGCAGCGGCGATAGAGACGAAAAGCCCCGCGCGTTCGAGCCAAGGCGCTGTAACCCCCCGGGCCGTGGCGACGCGACGAGTCGATGCCTCGGAACTTCCAGAAGCATGGCGGACGCTGCTCGCCAGGATGCGCCTCGGGGCGCTGCCGATGCACATGGCCACCCCGGCGGAGTCCGTGATCGACAGCATGGAAGACGTGCTGCGTGAATATGCGAAGGTGCAGCGGGAGTCTGGTGCGCCCGTCGAGATTACCGTCGAAGGCGTGCGCCGAATGGAGACGTCGCGTGCGGCGCATGCGGCGGCACGCAAGGACCCGAAGTATCTCGACCACGGCAACCGCCCAGCGACGCGGCACACGGCCGTGATGCGCCTGCGCCAGTTCGGCGCTGCCCTCGGGCTCGAGCCGCTCCTCCTGGCCGCGCTGCGCAAACATGAGGCCCTGCTCAGGCGGGACATCGGCACGGTGGTGCCGCTGAAGTTCGCCAGGCTCGACAAGCTACCCAGTCTCAAAGCCACCTGGGGGACGGCCGCGCACCTGCTGGCCGAGAGCGTCGATTCGCAACGGCGCCAGACCCGGCTGCGTCTGATCAACGAGGCGGCGGTTGTGGCGCTCTGGACCCTGCTTCCGCTGCGCCTGCGTGACGGGCAGATCCTCTGGGGCCGGGATGTCCGGTTTGACGGCACGCGTTACCGGGTCGACATTATCACGGCGAAGGAAGATGAGCCCCTGCGCGGGGCATTGCATGCCGTGCTGACCCCGTTCCTCGACGCGCTGGTTCTGCGCGGGCTCGATCCTGTTTGGCTCGATGAGATGCGGGACAGGGCGATGGCAGAGGAACTGCCGCTCTTCCGTGCCGTGAATGGCCGCCAACTCGCGGCCAGCTACCCCTCGACCGTCTGGCGGACGCATTTCGGGACCGGCGCGCATATCTCGCGCAGCCGCGCGCATACCGAGTTGGGCCAGCTTGGACCGGAGGGTGTGGAAACCGCATTGGCGCTAAATGCACAGCGAGACCCGCGCACGGCCGCGCACTACCACGGCAACGCCGTGACTGCCGCCCGACGCCGCAGGGGGCAGGACATGGTCGACGCCCTGCTCGAGGAGTGTTTCGAGTAACGAAGTCTGATCCCTGCGATCAAGCCGATGGTGACGGTTAGGCAGACTGAATAAATGGGAGACAAGAGATCTCCGTTCCGCCGCGCGGTCGCCTGTGACGCGCGGCGGAACGGAGATCCCTGGTCTCGAAGGGTGTTTCGCTGGCGTCGTTTCACACGCCAAGAGGATCCTTCCATGTATCACCAATCCCACCCAATTCTCCCTGACATGACCAATGCTGGTCACCCCGTGCGCGGCGATGTCGTGCTGTTCCGCTTCCCGGTCACCGAAGAAGACGCCGAGCCCGGGGCGCCCAAACGGCGGCCCTGCCTGGTGCTCGACACCTTCGAACGTGGCGGTGAGCGCTATGTCGAGCTCGCCTATGGGACCTCCGTCAGCACGAGGGCGAACCGGGGCTACGAAGTCATGGTCAAGCAGCCGGCCTCCCGCGCCGTCGCGGGGCTTAACAAACCGACACGCTTCGTGGGCGCCCGCAGGATCACCGTGCACATCGGCAACAGCGGCTTCAACGGCCCGACAGATGGCCCAACCATCATCGGTCGGCTGGACGAAGCGCTCCTGAACAGGATGAACGCCGTCCGGGCGCGCATCCAGGCCGAAGCCGACATTGCCGCGCACGACCGCGAAGAGAGACGCAGGGCGAAGCAGGCGCGCAAAGACCGCGGTTTCCGGTAAGGAACCGCGCTCTCGCCGCTGCTTCCCCACTTCGACCAACCAACCCAAAGGACTCAACCTCATGAACATGCCATTCAAATCACCCGCCGAGATCACCGCCATGGCCGCCTCGTGCTTCCCGCTCGCCCGCGCCGCCGCGACGGGCATCGACCAGGACGTGCTCGACCTCGTCGCGCCAAAACCCAAGCAGGAGGCCAGGAAGCTGGCCGCGCTCCTGCGGGCCGGCAAGATCTTCGACAAGGGCATCCTGGCGATGCTGCACGAGATCGTCGGCGTGCTCGACGCCGAGATCGCCGAAGGCACCTGGATCGAGACCCGTTACGACCACAGCCCGGAGAATGTCTCGAGTGACAAGTGCTGGGGCAAGGAACGGCTGACGCCAGAAGCGGATCGCCTGTCGAACGCGCTCGCCGTGCTCATCGAGCTCTACGCGACGCTGTCGTCAGTCCATGACCTGCTGCGGGCCGAGCAGGTCCTCCGGGAGCTGCGCGCGGCGTCCTGACCCGAACGCGCGGGCCTGGAACACCCGCGCCAGGGCGCGCCGGCGACCCTCCGGCTGCTACCGATGCCGGCGCGCCCATCCACACATGCGTCCGCATCGCGGACGCCTACCACATACAAGGACACGCAAAATGCCCCCACACCCCGGCCAGGCCAATGGCTTCGACCGCATCTCCGACACGATCGACATCGAGGAGAAACTGGAAACCCTCGAAGATGGGATCGACCTCGCCGCGCGCCTGATGGTGACATTCATCGACCCGGACAATGGAGATGGAGACGACCTCGAGGCGACCGCGCGAGATCTCTCGATCGCGACGTCGGAGACCCCGCCTGACATCGAAAAAATCCACGAATTGCTGAAGCACGCGCTGACAGAGTGCCTGGACCGCGGTTGGCTGGTCGGCGACACCGAAGATCGTCCTTGCCACCTGACCCGCCTCATGTTGCAGGCAATCTCGGATGGTGACCGCCTCAGGGAGTTCGAGGAGAGCTACCATGCGGCGCTGCACACCATGGCGGATGCGGCCACGCAGGAAAGCGAGTCGCAAGGAACCTGAGCGAGGAGGCACCCGTGTATCGACCACGCGCGGGTGCATTCCATCGCCGTCGAAACGTCTTTGGCAGACATGCACGAATGGCCATCGTTATCCCCTCAGCTCTCATCCTCGAGACAGGCTACCTCGCCCAGATCAGTCGAAATCGTGAGCCAGGTCGGCCCGCCGGGACCGGTTTCCTCGAAATCCGCGATCAGCGCCACGCTGGCCGGCAGGGTCGAGAACGGTGCGAGGTCCCTGTCGTCATCAGCGATGGCGGTGATCGCATCCTCCGCGGTTGGCCGTGTTCTTCGGCGGTCAGGACCACGAGGCACGCATCCTGTTGAGACTGCTCAGCCCGTCCTGACAGGGACCATGGCACATCGTCCAGCTCATTCGAGCGGGTTGTTGTGACACTCACCGGTTACTCCCCTTGCTCCCGAAGACGCTCGTGGCATCCGGCGTCGGGATGGGCGCGTAGTCGCGCAGCGGGCCATGCGCGGCTTCGATCACCGCACGCGGGCACTCGCCGGGCTGGACGAGGACGAGACAGATCTCGAGCCGCGCGCGCGGCACGTCCCGGCGGATCCGGGCGGCGTGCAGGCCAAAACCCCTCACACCGCTATTGATATCATTCATAGCGGGGCGAGGGTTTTTTCGGATGCGGGCCAGCCATTGTTCCGCTGCCTTCTCGTTTGAGAAGGTGTCGGGGGCGCATTTTGGCAGTTCCTTGGCGGTGAGGATCAGAGATCGGTGTCCACGCGTGGCCTCCCGAAGCGCGGAACCGAGACGGTCAGTCCGCGGCAGGAGATCATCGAAACGCACCAGGTTGTCCACCGGAAGCCCGGGAATAGGGATATTGCAGACCAGGATCACCCGCTTGCGATAGCGCGCCCGGGCGAGGCGCAGGCGTTCCACCAACTGGCGGGTGCAGCATTCGCGATGCTGCATCTGGATTTCACGAATCCGCTCGTCGGGATGCATGCGCACCGGCGCCGCTACACTCGCCCCTGAGGTCATCTCGTAGGGGATAAGCACCTCGGGCATCTGGCGGCGCCCATTCTTGTCGGCCTCGACAAACTCCAGCGGCTGGTCGTCCTTGTCACCGAAGAGGCTGCGGCCCTGGTCCTCAAGGGCTTCCACCGGCAGCTCGTTCCGGCCCAGAACGATGACGGTGGCGTAGTCCTCGTAGCGGTTCGAGCCGAGCGCCCGATCCCCGAACCACAGCCAGCTCGCGCCGAAGAGCTTCTCGTTGAGCATGATCGACACGGCCTCGCGGTCGGGCGTGGTCGGAGATACCAGGCCGGCCTCCTCGAAGAACCTGCGAGCCACCTTCTTCGTGCAGCCAACGAGGACACCGCCGGCATGGTCGTTCCGGTCGCGCGCGACCTCGGTCTCGATCAGCATCCTGCACTTCCTGCGCAGGCTGGCCGAGCCGAGCAAGCGCGTCGTGCTCATTCGAAGGTTCGAGACTTGGGTGATCTCTGCGTTGGGCTTCAGCCGTTGGGTGCAGACCTCGATCTTGGGAAAGAAGGTGCCGAGGATGGTCTCGCTGGCATCCGCGTCGAGTATCAGGGTCGGGATGTTGCCGAGGACCTTCCGGGAACCGTGACAGACGATCTCCTCGACTTCGACAGTGCCGCCGTCAGCAGAGGTGTAGGTGCGGGTTTGCAGTGTCAGGCGATCCGGTGTCGCGCGACCGAGGTCCCAGGCATCCGCGAGGGCTTCCCAGATCGCGGCATAGCGATGGGCGGCAGACTTGCAAGCCTGGATCCGGGCGAGCGTTTCAGTCTGCTCTTCCTCAGTCATGTCCGGTTTGATCACCGGCAACCGGTCGATGTTCTCCCGCTCGTTCTTTGCAAAGTTGCGATAGAGGTCCGCGTGATACGGAAGCGCCGACACATCGCGTCCAACGCGCAGGGCATCGACCACTTCATGCGCGGCCCGGTGAATGAAATGGCATTCGATCGGCTCCTCTGCCGGCCGGGGAAAACGCTCTTGTCGAGTAAAGGCGTGCACCGGCGCGACGGTCTGGCGAAGCATCTTGGGCCAGAACTTCTCGTCGATCACACGGAGTGCCTTGTTGCGGCCGGTGGGCGTCGGGAGATATACGAAGTTGTGTGCGGCATAGCGGTCGACCGCGCTCTCCTCAGGCAATTCGCGGCTCTGGCGCTGATAGGCGCAGTCGTCGAAAAACGGGCAACGGCGCACGGTTTCATCTGCGCCCTCGCCCTCGCGCAACTGGCACAGCGTGTCGCCAACTTTCAGACCGGCGCGAGCCACTTGCTCCGCGAGCTCCCATTTCTGGCACATCCGCTCCCCCGGATTCAGGGGGTCGATCGCCGATCGACCGCGAATCTGGGTTGCCGGGGTTGTGTTCCCATGGATCGCCAGCGCCCTGTCGCAGGCTTCAGCGGACAGGTCCGCGGTTGGCGAAAGGAAGAGTGCGTCTCCGCCGATCAGGTCGCGCGGCTGGCTGGCGAGGATCGCCTGCGTTCGAGTCGTCTTGCCGCTGCCCGGGCTCGGTGCGAGCGCGAGCGCTGGGGCCCGCTGGTCGTCTTCGAGATCGTGGGCGGCAGCGTCCGCGAGGATGGTGTGGACCGTTTCGTCAATCGTCCGCCCGACCTCATCGAGGCTGGCGAAACGCGTGACGGGTGTCGGATTCAGCCAAGGCACAACATCCGTGCCGGCGAACTGGCCCCGGGCGTTGCGGATTGTGGGAGCCGAACCAGTGTCGGCTTCGGCGATTGAGGCGGGGGTGGGGTGTGCATGATGTGTCATGCACATAATTTCGGATCGCGCGGGCGCGCATAGACGAGTTTCAGCCTAACTCAAAGCAGTTATTGTCTAAGATTCGAACTGTCTTTCCGTGGCAATCCAGATCGCACTTGCATGCAGCCTACGAATGTGCACGTTTTTATAGACCCAGTGCGTTCGCAGAGGCCGCGCTGTTGATATTGCTGGATTTTCTTGGCAAATCTCCGGTCCCTACCGCCGGAGCCAAAATTCCCTAAGTGGTTGATTTCATTGGATGTGCCCCGACCGGAGTCGGAGCCACGCGTGCACGTGCACAAATTGGTGCACAAACGCATGCCCGAACCGGTGCACGGATCGCGACTCCCGGATGCCCTGGAACCGTTTCGGAGCACCTGCCATGGCCGGAGTCGCACACACACCCCACCTCGAAAAACGCCCCTCGGGCTTCTTCTTCCGGCGCCGTCTGCCGAAGGCCTGGGTCGAGATATCGAACCCTGGACAAAGTTCGGCCATCTGTCTCTCGCTTAGGACCGACGTCCTCTCCGAAGCGACATGCCGCGTCCGCGCCCTCACGGCGCTCACGGACCTGGCCGTCGCGCTGACGACGGAGAGACCGGTGGACCACCTGAGCCCCGAACACGTGACATTGCTGACCGAATTGGCGCGCTGCCAGATCGCCGCCCACGAGGCCCTGCGGGCGTCTGCGGAGCCGCGTTCGGAGGCGGCGGCGAATTTCGCGGCGCAGACCGAGCGCGCGACCCAGGACATGCTGCGCCGGGCCCTGGCGCTCGGCGACCGGGGACCGGTCACGGAACCCCTGCGCGAGATGGCGCGCCGGATGGGCGTGACGCTCGACGAGAGCACCGCCGATTGGCGGGCGCTGGCCTTCGAGGCTCTGCGAGTCATGCTCGACGTGTCACGCGAGCGGGAACGGCGCGAGGTCGGAACCTACGAGGAAGCGACCCCGGTCTTCCGGTCTGTCATGGCAAGCCGCTCGTCCTCCCCGGCCACCGCCCTGCTGTCTGACGTCAGCACCTGTGGGACAGATTTGAGGTTTTCGTAACGGAGGATTTCTGGATCATCGCAGGCACCAAGGAGCGAAGATGAGCCA
>NZ_LPXO01000002.1 GCF_001482405.1 Pseudoponticoccus marisrubri | reverse complement strand
GGACAACCCGCAAACCTTCGACCGAAACGACATCCTCAAACAAACAATCAACCCAATCAAACAACAAACAATAAACATCCTAAAACAAATCGGACCGGAAGACTGAAGGCACGCGGCGGGTCTTCGGCCCGGCCGTGCCACGTGACCAAAGCCAGGGGAGGAGAACCGGATGGCGGATTTCAAGGGAAAATACGCGGTGGTGACCGGCGGCAGCCAGGGGTTAGGGGCCGCGGTGGCGCGGGTCCTGGCCGAGCGCGGCGCCGCCGGCATCGTCACCTGCGGGCGCAATACCGAGAAGGGCGAGCGGGTTGCGCGCGAGATCGCCGAGGCCACGGGCTGCGAGATGCGCTTCACGCAGGCCGACCTGTCGGATGTCGAGGCCTGCCGCAAGGTGATCGCGACCGCCGATGCCGCTTTCGGCGCGGTCGATATCCTGGTCAACGCCGCGGCGCTGACCGACCGGGGCAACATCCTCGACACCTCGCCCGAGCTGTTCGACGCGATGATCGCGGTCAACATGCGCGCGCCCTTCTTCCTGATGCAGGAGGCCGCCAAGATCATGCGGCGGCAGGGCACGGGCGGGGCGATCGTCAATATCGCCTCGATGTCCTCGCTGGCCGGGCAGCCCTTCATCGCGGCCTATTGCGCCTCGAAGGGCGGGCTGGCGACGCTGACCAAGAACACCGCCTACGGGCTGATGCGGGACCGGATCCGGGTGAACGGGCTCAATATCGGCTGGATGGCCTCGGATGGCGAGGACCGGATCCAGAAGGAATACCATGGCGCCGCCGAGAACTGGCTGGAGGAGGCCGCGGCGCGGCAACCCTTTGGCCGGCTGATCGCCCCCGAGGAGGTGGCCCGCGCCGTGGCTTTCCTGGCCGGGCCGGACTCAGGGCTGATGACCGGCTCGATGGTGAATTTCGACCAGTCGATCTGGGGCGCCTATGATGATCCGCCGACGCCCGACGCCGCGCTCTAGCGCGCGTTCAGTCGACCGGCAGGCCCGAGGGCACGGCCTCGGGCACGCCCAGCCGGCCGGCCAGCGCGGTCTCGTCGCGCAGCGCGTGCAGGAAGGCCATGAGCGCGTCGATCTGATCCTCGTCCAGCGTGACCGGGGCCGTGCGCACCGCCTCGGCGATGGCGGCGCGCTCTGCAGCGGTCTCGAGGATGGTCCAGTCGCCGGCAAAGGCCCCGGGCGCGGGCAGGGGAACGCGGGTGTCGAAGGCTGCCAGCCCCGCCACCGGGTCGGCATGGAAGCGCAGGAAGGCGCGCAGGTCGTCATGTGCCCCGGCATGGCCCCAGGGGCCGGTCTCGGTCACGTTGCGCAGCATGGGCGTGCGGAAGGCATAGGCATCCTCGGGCCGGCCCGTGACGCGCATCCGCCCGGTGTCGCGCTGGTGGGTCTCGAAGCGCGCGGCCTTGCCCGGGCCCAGCTGCGGCGTGCCCATGGCGTGGAAGCCCTGGTCGCTGAGCAGGGGCCCCGAATGGCAGCTGCTGCACCGGGCCGTCCCGTAGAACAGCGCCATGCCCTCGGCCGCGGCGCCGGTCAGCTCTGCCTCGCCGCGCAGGTGTCGGTCGAAGGCGCTGTCATCGGCGCGCCATTCGACGGCGACGAAAGCCGCGATCGCGTTCGAGATGTCGGTGAAGGCGACGGGACGGCCGGCGGCGATCTCGGGATAGACCTCGGCGAACATCCGGGCATAGGCGGGGATCCCGGCGACGCGCTGCGAGATCAGGCTCCACGCGCCGTCCTCGCCGGTCAGGAAGCCTTGCCGCACCGCCTGCGCGATGTCGTTCTCGGCGTAGTGGCCCGCCATCTCGTCGGGCGAGAGGACGGGGAACATGGTCTGGGCCGAGAGGATGCCGTCGAACCCCGCGACCATGTCGTCCTCGAGCGGCGTGCGCAGCCCCGAGGGGCGGTCGGGATCGGCCTCGATCCGGCCATCGGCAAAGAGCGTGTGGATGTCGCGGTGGCCGAGGTTGAACAGCGGCGGCGCGTTGCGCGGGATGCGCTGTTCGGGCGGGTTCTCGGGGTCGATCCGGCGCTCGGGGCCCAGCCCGGTGCCGCCATCGCCGATCCCCAGCGCCACGCCGTCGCCGGTGGCAAGCTTCGGGTGATGGCAGGTCGCACAGGAGACGGTGCGGTTGCCTGACAGGATCGGATCGTAGAACAGCAGCTGGCCCAACCGCAGCTCGGCCGCCGGGGCGGAGTCGAAATCGGCCGGGTCGAGCGGCGCGGGCAGGGGATCGGCCCAGGCGGCTGCCGGCAGAAGGAGGGCCAGGAGATGGGCTTTCATGCAAGGGCTCCCGGAGGAAGGGGCAGGGTCATCGGACCCATGCTGCAATGGTGTGCAACCGATTGCAATCGGTCCTGCGGATTTGCCGAGGGTCAACAGGGGCGGCACGGGCGCGCAGCTGCGCGTCGTGGCGCGTGAAAGGAGGAGAGACATGCTGAACATCGCACTTATCGGATGCGGCCGGATCGGGCGCATGCATGCCGAGATCGTTCGGGCCTACCCACGCAGCCGGCTGGCCTGCGTGCATGACGTCCATGCCGCGGCGGCCGAGGCGGTGCGCGGTGACAGTGACACCGCGCTGGCCGAATCGCCCGAGGCGATTTTTGCCGATCCCGCCATCGACGCGGTCATCGTGGCCTCGGTCACGGCCACCCATGCCGACTATATCGAGGCGGCCGTGGCGGCGGGCAAGCCGGTGCTCTGCGAGAAACCCATCGACCTCGATTTCGCGCGGGTGAAGGCCTGCGAGGCGGCGATCGCGGGCACGGATGTGCCGGTGCAGATCGGTTTCAACCGGCGCTTCGATCCGGGCCACCGGGCGCTGCGCGACGCGCTGGCGGCGGGCGAAATCGGCAAGTTGGTGCAGCTGATCGTGACCTCGCGCGATCCCTCGCCGCCGGGGCGCGACTACCTGCTGGGCGCGGGCGGCATGATCCGCGACATGACCATCCATGATTTCGACCTTGCGCGCTTCATGCTGGGCGAGGATGAACCGGTCGAGGTCTGGGCCACCGGCGCACCGCTGATCGACCCTGACCTGCGCAAGATCGACGAGGTGGATTGCGCCATGATCGTCATGCGCACCGCGCCCGGCCGGCAGGTGATGCTGAACAATGCCCGGCAGGCGCCCTATGGCTATGACCAGCGGGTCGAGGCGATGGGCAGCGCGGGCATGTTGCAAAGCGCCAACCGCACGGAACATGGCCTGCTGCGGTTCGGCGCCACGGCGACCGCCGCGCAGACGCCCTACCTGAACTTCTTCATCGAGCGCTACCGCGAGGCCTTTGCCCTGCAGCTGGAGGCCTTCGTCGACCTCGTGACGGGGCAGGGGGCGGAGGTGCCGGTCTTCGATGACGGGCTGCGCGCGCTGGCGCTGGCCGAGGCGGCCTATCGCGCGCTGGCCTCGGGGCGCAGCGAGCCGGTGACCGTCTGACGCGGGGCCAAAGAAAAAGGCGCTTCGACCGGGGTCGAAGCGCCTTGCGGCCGATCTGCGAGCGGGAGGTTACTGGCAGATAGCGGGCGCGTTGTCCCCGACGCCGGCGCAGATGCGGTCGACCGTGGCCCAGCCGACATCCACCGTGCGGTCGAGGTTTGTTGCGTCGATGCGCTCGACCGGCAGCAGGATCGCGTCCAGCTCGACCCCCTGCGGGCCGCCGTCGAAGGTGCCGGCGCCCTCGACCTCGTTGCCCTCGGCCAGCTGCAGCGCCACCTCGGCGGCCTTTGCGCCCAGGTCGAAGGCGTTCTTCCAGATGGTGAAGGTCTGCTGGCCGCGCGCGATGCGGTTCAGCGCGCCCGGCGCACCGTCCTGGCCCGAGAGCGGGATGTCGAGACCCTGCTCTTCCAGCGCCTGGGCGACGCCGCTGGCCATGCCGTCATTCATCACCATGACCGCGTCCACGTCGTTGTCATTGGCGGTCAGGATCTGCTCGATCGTGTCCTTGGCGGTCTCGGGGCGCCAGCCGTCGATGAATTGCTCACCGACGACGGTGATCTCGCCTGCGTCGTATTTCGGTTGCATGACCTGCTGGTAGGCGCCGAACATCTGGTGCGTGTTGGGATCGCCGTCATCGCCCTTGATGATGGCGTAGTTGCCCTCGGGCGCGACCTCGAGCATGCCGTTGGCCAGCTCCTGCCCGACCGAGCGTGCGTCGAAGGAGACGTAGAAGGTGCCCGGCACCTCGATCAGCTGGTCATAGGCGACGACCGGGATGCCCTCGGCCAGCGCGCGGTTGACCACCGGGCCGACCGCGTCCGCGACACCCGACATCACGATCAGCACGTCGGCGCCGCGGGTGATGAGGTTCTCGATATCCGCGACGGATTTCTCAGGCGAGAAGTTCGCATCGGCCGAGATGTACTCGGCGCCGGCCTCTTCCAGCACGGACTTGATGCCGGCCTCGTCGATGACCCAGCGCTCGTCGGCGAACTTGAACCAGCTCACCCCCACGGTGATCGGATCCTGAGCCAGCGCCGGCCCGGCCACCAGGCCCAGCGCCGTCGCGGCGCCCAGCACCACGCCGGAAATTCCTGTTCTCTGCATGTCTTCCTCCCTGTTCTGGTCGCGTACCCCTCCGCGGTACGGAGGAAAGCTTGACACGAAATGCAACCGGTTGCAATAGTCGTGACAGGACGCTTGGAACAATCGCGAAAACGCTTGGACGTCAGGGGGGAACTTCATGGACGAGGTCGCAACGAAACCGCGCGACGGGCTGGGCCACAGGCTCAGGACCGCCGCCTCGGCATCACAGATCGACACGCGGCTTCTGGCCATGCTGGGGGCCGTGGCGGCGATCTGGATCTTCTTCCAGATCGCCAGCGGCGGCATCTTCCTGTCGCCGCGCAACATCTACAACCTGTCGGTCCAGACCAGCGTGACGGCCATCCTGGCCACCGGCATGGTGCTGATCATCGTGTCGCGCAACATCGACCTGTCGGTCGGCTCGCTGCTGGCCTTCCTGGGCATCCTGGGCGGGTTCGTGCAGACCGAGCTTCTGCCGCTGGAGGGCACCCACAGCTGGTGGATCTCGATGGTGGTCATGGTGGCGGTCGGCTGTGCCGCCGGCGGCGCGCAGGGCTGGCTGATCGCGCGCTTTGCCATTCCCGCCTTCGTCGTCACGCTGGGCGGGCTGATGTTCTGGCGCGGCGCCGGGTGGCTCTTCACCAAGGGGCGCACGGTCACGCCGCTCGATTCGACCTACAGCGTGGTGGGCGGCGGCTCCATCGGCGAGACCTGGAGCTGGATCGTTGGGCTGATCGGCTTCGGCGCCATCACCGCGATCACGCTCTGGAACCGCCGCCGCCGCAAGGCGCTGGATTTCGGCGTCAAGCCGATGGCGCTGGACGTGGCCATCATCGCTGCCGCGGGCGTGCTGATCGCCGCCTTCGTCATGACGATGAACGCCTATACCTTCCCCCGCTCCGAGGCCGGTCGTGGCATCCCGGTGCCGGTGCTGATCCTGATCGTGGTGGCCTGCGTGATGATCTACGTCGCCAACATGACCCGCTTCGGGCGCTACATCTACGGCTATGGCGGCAACCCCGAGGCGGCACAGCTGGCCGGGGTGAACACCCGCCGCGTGGTCATTGCCAGCTTTGCGCTGATCGGCGGGCTGACCGCGCTGGGGGCGATGATCTCGACCGCGCGCCTGAACGCCGCGCCGCTGAGCATCGGCCAGCTGCTGGAGCTGCAGGTGATCGCCGCCGCGGTGATCGGGGGCACGTCGCTGTCGGGCGGGGTCGGCACCATTGTCGGCGCGCTGATCGGCGCCGTGCTGATGCAGAGCCTTCAGAACGGCATGGTCCTGCTGGGGGTGCAGAGCGCGCCGCAGCAGATGATCATGGCCGGCGTGCTGATCTTCGCCGTCTGGTTCGACGTCATCTACCAGAAACGCCGCGTGTGAGGGGGCGATGCAGATGAAACCCATCGTGGAAATGCACAACATCTACAAGCGCTTCGGCGGCATTCACGCGGTCGAGGACATGAGCCTCGATCTCTATCCCGGCGAGGTGGTCGGCCTGCTGGGCCATAACGGGGCCGGCAAGTCGACCTTCATCAAGATGCTTTCGGGCGCCTACCAGGTCGACAGCGGCACGATCCGCATCGACGGCAAGGAGGTGCAGATCGAGAACCCCTCGGTCGCCAAGGAGCTGGGGATCGAGACGATCTACCAGACGCTGGCCCTGGCCGACAACCTGGACACGGCGGCCAACATCTTCTTCGGGCGCGAGATCCTGACCCGGTTCGGCGCATTGGACGAGCCGGCCATGGAACATGCGGCCATGAAGGTGATGAAGCGGCTGAACCCGCAATTCCGCAAGTTCAAGGACCCGGTCATCAACCTGTCGGGCGGCCAGCGCCAGTCGGTCGCCATCGCCCGCGCGCTGCAGTTCAACGCCCGCATCATCATCATGGACGAGCCGACCGCGGCGCTCGGCCCGCACGAGACGCAGATGGTCTCGGACCTGATCCGCGCGCTCAAGCGCGAGGGCATCGCCATCGTGATGATCAGCCACGACCTGCATGACGTGTTCGACCTGTCTGACCGGATCTCGGTGATGAAGAACGGCCGGCATGTCTGGACCGGCTCGACCGACGAGACCGACAAGGACGAGGTGCTGCAGATGGTCATCCTCGGCAAGCTGCCGGATGGAAGCTATGCACCGGGGATCGTCTCGACCGAGGATGCGTAGGCGCGCCGCCGCTGCTGCCCTGCTGGCCGGCACGGCGGTGGCGGCCGACCCGGCCTTCACCGACCTCAGCGACACGCTGCCCGCGTCCCATGTCTATGACGGGGGCTGGGCGCATTTCGTGGGCGGCGGCGTCGCGGTGTTCGACTGTGACGGCAACGGCTATCCCGATCTCTACGCCGCGGGGGGCGAAGCGCGCTCGCATCTCTTCGTCAACCGGACCGGGGCGCCCGGCGATGCGCCACGCTTCGATCTGGCCGAGGCGCCGGAGCTGGACCTGAGCGGCGTGATCGGCGCCTACCCGCTGGATATCAACGGCGACGGGCATCAGGACCTGTTCGTCCTGCGCGCGGGCGAGAATGCCGTGCTGCGCGGGCAGGGCGACTGCCGCTTCACGCCTGCGCCCGAGGCTTGGGGGCTTGCCCCGGGCGCGGGATGGACCACCGCCTTCTCGGCAGCCTGGGGGCCGGGGGAGGCATGGCCCACGCTGGCCGTGGGCAATTACGTCGATCGTGCCGATCCCGAGGGGCCGTTCGGCACCTGTGACGATCATATCCTGCTGCGGCCCGCGGGTCAGCGCTATGCGGCGCCCGAGACGATCGCCCCGGGCTATTGCACGCTCTCCATGCTGTTCACCGACTGGAGCGGGACCGGCAGGCAGGACCTGTGGATCAGCAATGACCGGCATTACTACGTGCATGACGGGCGGGAACAGCTGTTCCGCGCCTGGCCCGAACTGAGCGCCTATGGCCCCGACGAGGGCTGGCAGCCCTACAAGCTCTGGGGCATGGGGATCGCCAGCCGGGACATCACCGGCGATGCGCGCCCCGAGATCGCCGTGACCAGCATGGCTGATCAGAAGCTGTTCCAGTTGCAGGGCGACGGGACTGCGCCCGGCTTTGCCTCCATCGCCTATGCGCGCGGTACCACGGCACACGTGCCCTACATGGGCGACGAGGGGCGGCCCAGCACCGGCTGGCACGTGCAGTTCGGCGACGTGGACAATGACGGGCGGGACGATCTCTTCATCGCCAAGGGCAACGTGAACCAGATGCCGTCCATCGCCGTGCGCGACCCCGACAACCTGCTGATGCAGGGGCCCGACGGGCAATTCGTCGAGAAAGGCGACGTGGCGGGCATCGGCTCCTTCGATCGGGGCCGTGGCGGCGCGCTGGTGGACCTGAACCGTGACGGGCGGCTCGACCTTGTCGTGGTGCAGCGACGCGCGGCTTTGAAGCTTTACCGGAACGTGACAAAGCCCACGGGACATTGGCTGAAGCTGCGCCTGTCGCAGGACGCGGGCAATGTCGACGCGGTGGGCGCGCGGATCGAGCTGGAGACCGGTTCGGGGCGGCAGCTGCGCGAGATCACGGTGGGCGGGGGCCATGCCGGCGGGCAGATGGGCTACCAGCATTTTGGGTTGGGCGCAGCGCGGGGCGCCCGGCTGCGCGTGCGCTGGCCCGACGGGACGGTGGGGCCGTGGCACGCGGTGCAGGCCGACAGGCACCTGCACCTCGCCCGTGGCGGCACGCCCGAGGCGGTGGGCGACACCTTGGTGCCGCCCGCCACCGATCAGTGAGAGCGTTTGCGCCCGTCCTGCTCGGCGATGGCCTGCTTCAGCTGTGCCAGATCCCAGCCCTCTGCCAGCGCCTGACGCAGCACGTCCTGCTGGCTGGGTGGGGCCATGCCGCTCAGCGGTGAATCGATGTCGAGATTGGCCGGGAAGGGATAGCCCTCGGCCGTGGCCGCCACCACGTTGTCGACACCGCGCGCGTCCAGCGCGCCGCTCTCCTTGAGCGCCTTCAGCTCTTCGTAGACGGCCAGCGTGATGCGGCTGCGGTCGACGATCTCGATCGAGCGCCCATAGGCCGAGCCGACCTGCATCAGGTTGGCAAAGCGCTGGATGGTTTCGGTCTTGTTCTCGCCCGCCGCGTGGAAGGTCGCGGGGTTGAAGAACAGCATGTCACCCTTCTCCAGCGGCAGCTGCACATGGGCTTCTTCGAATAAGGCGCGGAACTCGGGCAGCAGCACGGCGATGTAGCCGGGCAGGTAGCTCTGCGAATAGGGCAGCAGCTTGGTCGGCCCGCTTTCGATCGGCATGTCGCTATGCGCGACCGCGCCCTGCAGGGTCAGGCAGGCCGACAGCGCGTGCTGCGAGGCCGGGTAGCCCTTGAGCGTTTCGACATCCTGAAAACCCATGTGATAGTCGCGATGCGCGGTCTGCGCCTTGCCGCCCGGCCGCACGACATTGGCCTGGAAGGTGATCTGGTAGCCCGAGCCCAGCCAGCTTTCGCTGACCGCGCGGGTCAGCTCGTTCGAGTTGTAGCGCGCATAAAGCCCCGGCGCCTGGATGCACAGCTTTTCATGCGCGTTCCAGATCCGGCTGTTGGCCCCGGCGGTGGCGAAATGGTCGCCCTTGCCAGTGCTGCCGGCCTCCTCGGCCTTGATGATCGCGTTCAGCTCTTCGGTGACCGCATCCACCAGCGCGGGGTCGTCATAGCCCTTGCGGATGGCGATGATGCCGGGGCCGGACTGGAACGACCGGTTCCATTCGGCCATCACGCTGCGCGCCCGGGTCGGGTCGGCCAGGGCCGCGCGCATGGCGTCGCCGTCATAGACGGGGATGTTGCTGGCGATCTCGGCGGCATGGGGGTGATCCGCCGCCGTCGTCTGTTGCGCGACATGGCGCTTGAACGCCTCGATGTCGCAAGCGCTGTCATCAAGCCATACCGGCGCGCGGCTGGTCTGTTGGTCAAGCATCGGTTTTCCTCCCTGTTCACGTAGTGCCTGCCCAGATTAGGCTCGATTCCCGCCCCGGTCGTGGGGCAGAACCATCAAAAACCCATCAACACGCGCCGGCCGTCCCATGTCCCACCCGTTCTCCATCAAGGAAATCGCCCACCAGGCCGGGCTCAGCACCGCCACGGTGGACCGCGTGCTGAACGCCCGGCCGGGCGTGCGCCGGCAGACCGCGAACCGCGTGCATGCTGCCATCCGCGAGCTGGAAGCGCAGGAGGCGCAGCTCTCCATGTCGGGGCGCAAGCTGATGATCGACCTCGTGGTCGAGGCGCCGCAAGCCTTCCTCGATGCGCTGCAACAGGCGTTGCGGCGCGAACTGCCGCTGATCCAGACCGCGATCTTCCGCGCCCGGACCGACCTGCGCGCGCGCTTTCCCATCGAGGCGATCGTGGCGCGGCTGGACCAGGCGCTGCGGCTGCGCAGCGACGGGGTGATCCTGATGGCGCCCGAGGCCGCGCCGATCCGGGACGCGGTGGCGCGGCTGACCGCCGAGGAAATCCCGGTGGTCACTCTGGCCACGGACATGCCCGGCTCGGCCCGGATCGGCTATGCCGGGCTCGACAACCGTTGCACCGGGCAGACCGCGGCCTGGCTGATGCACAAATGGCTGGCGCCCGAGCCCGCGCCGCATGTCATCCTGACCAAGCGCAACGCCGCCTTCCGCGGCGAGGCCGAGCGCGAGACCGGGTTCCGCGCGGCCATGGCACGGCTCTGCCCCGCGGCGCGGCTGACCCTGCTGGTACAGGGCGGGGAAGGGCCGGGCTTTGCGCCACGCGTGGCGGCGGCGTCGCGCGAGGATCCGGCGGCGGGGCTCTATTCCATCGGCGGCGACAACCGGGCGCTAGTGCGGGCTTTCACGCGGCTGGGCCTGCCGCGCCCGGTGATGATCGGCCATGATTTCGACCCCGAGAACCGCGCCCTGCTGGCGGCGGGCGATCTCGATGCCGTGCTCTATCACGAGCTGACCGATGACATCCGCCACGCGGTGCAGGTCTTCCTGTCGGTGCACAGCCAGGGCGCGGTGCCGATGCCCGCGGATGGCACGCCGCTGCGCGTGATGCTGCCGCCGATGCTGGCCGGCGCGGGGGACCTGCCGGATTGAAACCGGTTGCAAAATTGGTTGGCGCCGCTCTACTCTGGGGCAGGGCCGGGGGCAGGCACCCCGGACAACGCCACACGATGCAGGAGCGCGCGCCATGCCTCGAACCGACCCAATCGCGCTGCGGCGCCCCGTCATCGGACGCCGCCTGAGGCTCGGGTTCGTCGGTGGAGGGCGTGGCGGGCTGGTCGGGCAATGGCATGCCGCCGGCGCGCGTCTGTCGAACCAATGGGAGATCGTTGCCGGCGCGCTGTCCTCGGACCCCGAGACCGCCGCGCAATCGGCGCGCGACTGGCTGATCCCGGCTGAGCGCAGCTTTGCCGATTGGCGCGAGATGGCCCGGAACGAGGCTGCACGCCCCGACGGGATCGACGCCGTCGCGATCTGCACGCCGAACCACACCCATCACGACATTGCCGCGGGGTTCCTGCGGGCCGGGATCGACGTGATCTGCGACAAGCCTCTGACCACCACCTTGGACGATGCCGAGCATCTGGTGGCGCTGCAGGCTGAGACGGAGGCGCGGCTCTATGTCAGCTACCCCTACACGCATCACGCCATGGCCCGGCAGGCGGCCGAGATGATCCGTGACGGCGCCATCGGGCGTATCCGGCAGGTGCATGTCGAGTACCTGCAGGAATGGGCCACCGGCCCGGCCGATCCGGCGCATAAGGGGCAGGTCTGGCGGATGGATCCGACCAAGGCGGGGCGCTCCTCGGCCGTGGGCGATATCGGCACCCATGCCTTCCACCTGCTGGAATATGTCACCGGGCTGCGGGCCCGTGCGCTCAAGGCCGATTTCCATGTCTGCGGGGTCGAGAAAGCGCTGGAGGACACGGCCTTCATCACGCTGCGCCTTGATGGCGATGTGCCCGGGCTCCTGCATGTCACGCAGGCGGCGCCCGGCCAGTATTGCGGCCTGCGCTTCCGAATCTGGGGCGAGCGGGGCGGGCTGAGCTGGGACCATGAATTCCTCGAGCAGCTGCGCCACAGCCCGCTGGACGCGCCCGACCAGATCATCCATCGCGGGCAGGGCGCCGGCATGCGCCCGGGCGCCGCGGGGATGGCGCATCTGCCGCGCGGGCTGGGCGAGGCGGTGAGCGACGCCTGGGCCAATCTCTATTCCGAGATCGCTCTGTCGATCGCGGCGCGCCGGCACGGGCTGGCGCTGGAGGAAGGCGCCATCGCCGCGTGGGACGTGCAGGATGGCGCGCGCGGTGTGCGCTTTGTCGAGACCTGCGCCGACAGCCACGAGGCCGGCGGCACCTGGCACGATCTCTGACGCGCAATGCGGGGCCGGGACGGCGCATCCCTCTGCAAGGCCTTGCAGGCCGGCCCGTCGCGCCGCAGAAGACTGCCCGGAAAAGCCCGTCCGCCCGGCCATTGCAGAGGTACGCACCATGCCCGATCCCGATGATACCCCCAAGGTGCGGCGCGCCACGCTGGGCGACGTGGCGCGGCGGGCGAATGTCTCGACCTCGGCCGTGTCGCGCGCCTTCACGCCCGGCGGCTCGGTCTCGAAGACGACCCGGCAGAAGATCCTGAAGGCCGCGCGCGAGGTCGGCTTTCAGCCCAACGTGCTGGCGCGCAGCCTTGCCACCGGGCGGTCGCACATGATCGCGCTGGTCACCAATGCCTTCGGCAACCCGTTCATCAACTCGGTCATCGATGTCTTCACCACCGAGCTGCAGGACCAGCGGCTGCTGCCGCTGACCTTCAACCTCAAGGGGAATTTCGACTGGGGCGAGGCGGTCAACCTGATCCTGCAATACAAGGTGGACGGGGTGATCGTGGCCAGCTCCACCGTGGACGAGGTCTTTCTCGAGCGCATCCACGACTCGGAAATCCACCTGATCCAGGCCTTCGGCCGCTACCAGGGCGACCGCGAGATCGACTCGGTCTTTGTCGACAATGTCGGCGGCGGGGCGCAGGCGGCGCGTGAACTCTTGGACCGCGGCTACCGCGCGCCGGGTTTCATTGGCCTTGCGCCGCATGTCTCGACCTCGCGCGACCGGCAGGCCGGCTTTACCGAGGTGCTGGAGGCGGCCGGGATCACGCCCCGCATCGCCCGGGCCGAGCGCTATGCCTACGGGCAGGGGCAGGCCTGTGCGCTGGAGCTGTTCCGGACCCATCCCGAGCTTGACGCCGTGTTCTGCGCCGACGACCTGCTGGGCCTCGGGGCGCTGGACGCGCTGCGCCATGACCTTGGCCGCGATGTGCCGGAGACGGGGGTGATCGGCTTCAACGGGATCGAGGCGACCGGCTGGTCCAGCCATCCGCTGGCCACCTTCCGCGCCGAGGCGAGCCAGGTCGTGCTGAACGCGATCGACATGCTGACCGAACGCATCGAAGCGGGCCGTCGCCCGCGCGAACACCGCATCGTCAGCGCCCGCTTCGTCGAGCGCGCCTCGATCCGGCCCCGTCCCGCCCCCGACGCCTGAGCCCGCCGCGGTCCCCGGGCCCGGGGCTTCCCTTTCCGCGCGGGCTTGGTATACCAAACGGCAAGACCGGAGGGACCATGACACAGCTCAAGCTCGCCGAGAGCCTCTCGCGCCTCGGTACGGAATCGGCCTTTGTCGTGCTGGCGCGCGCGGGCCAGTTGGCCGCGGAAGGCCGCGACATCATCAACCTGGGCATCGGGCAGCCCGATTTCAAAACGCCCGAGCATATCGTCGAGGCGGGGATCCGCGCGCTGCGCGACGGCCATCACGGCTATACACCCGCCAACGGGCTGCCCGCGCTGCGCGAGGCCGTGGCCGCCGACCTGAACCGTCGCCACGGCGTCGAGGTGAACCCCGACCATGTCGTGGTGCAGCCCGGTGGCAAGCCCACCATGTTCTTTGCCTGCCTGATGTTCGGCGAACCGGGCGCCGAGATCATGTATCCCAATCCCGGCTTCCCGATCTACGAATCCGTCATCCGCTATTCCGGTGCCACCCCGGTGCCGATCCCGCTAGAGGAGAAGAACGGCTTTGCCTTCTCGGCCGAGGACCTGCTGGGCCGCATCACCGAGCGCACGCGGCTGATCATCATCAACTCGCCCGCCAATCCGACCGGCGGGGTCACGCCGCGCGCCGAGATCGACAAGCTGGTCAAAGGGCTGGAGGATCACCCGCAGGTCGCGCTGATGTCGGACGAGATCTATTCCAACATGCTCTATGGCGGGCGCGACCATGTCAGCCTGCTGCAATACCCGCAGATCCGCGACCGGTTGATCATGCTGGACGGATGGTCCAAGACCTATGCCATGACCGGCTGGCGGCTGGGCTACGCGGTCTGGCCCGAGGCGCTGGTCGACCATGTCACGCGGCTCTGCATCAACGACCATTCCTGCGTCAACGCGGCCACGCAGCATGCGGGCATCGCGGCGCTGGAGGGGCCGCAGGACGCGGTGCATGCCATGGTGGCCGAGTTCGACACGCGGCGCCAGATCATCGTCGACGGGCTGAACGCACTGCCCGGCATGCGCTGTGCCGATGCCGGCGGGGCCTTCTATGCCTTCCCCAATATCGAGGGCACGGGGCTGAGCGCGATGGAGGCGCAGAACCGCTTCCTCGACGAGGCCGGGGTCGCTACGGTGGCCGGGACCTCCTTCGGCGCGTGGGGCGAGGGCTATCTGCGCTTCTCCTACGCCAACTCGGCCGAGAACATCCGCGAGGCGCTGGAGCGCATCCGACAACTACTGTGAAAGGGCAGCCGATGAGCGAAACACCACTTCTGATCTGCGGCGCGGGCTTCAAGCCCGAGGAACGCGACCGGCTTGCGGGGGCCTTCCCCGCGGCCTTCGTGAACGGGCCCGACGAGATGGGCAGCATCGAGAACGGCCTGCGCGCCGGGATCAAGGCCATCGCCTACAAGGGGCACAAGCCCTTCGGCGCGGCCGAGATGGACCTCTTTCCGCAGCTGGGGGTGATCGCGAATTACGGCGTGGGCTATGACGCGATCGACGTGGACGCGGCCAGCGCCCGCAGCATCGCGGTGACCAACACGCCCGACGTGCTGTCCGACGATGTGGCCGACATCGCCGTGGGCCTGATGATCGCGCAGGCGCGCTCCATGGTGCTGGGCCATGCGCATGTGCTGACCGGGCGCTGGGCCGAGCAGGGCGAGATGCCGCTCAACCGCAAGCTGTCGGGCTCGCGCGTGGGCATCGTCGGTCTGGGCCGGATCGGGCGCGAGATCGCCGACCGGCTGGCGGCGTTCAAGATGGACATCCATTACCATTCGCGCGCCGAGAAGGAGACGCCGGGCTGGACCTACCATGCCGACGTTGTGGGGCTGGCCGAGGCGGTGGATTTCCTTGTCATCGCGCTGGTCGGCGGGCCCGAGACCGAGAATTACGTCTCGAAGGCCGCGATCGACGCGCTGGGGCCGCGCGGCGTTGTGATCAACATCTCGCGCGGGACGACGGTGGACGAGGCCGCGCTGCTCGACGCGCTGGAACAGGGGCGCATCGCCGGGGCCGGGCTGGACGTCTTCCTGAACGAGCCGAACATCGACAAGCGCTTCCTGCGCCTGCCCAACGTGGTGCTGCAGCCGCACCAGGGCTCGGGCACGGTCGAGACGCGGACGGCCATGGCCGAGCTGCAGCTGGAAAACGTCGCCTGCTTCCTGCGCGGCGAGCCTCTGAAGACCCCGGTCAACTGAGACCGCGCGCGGGACGGGCGACCCCGTCCCGCGCCACGCGATCACCGGCGATCACAGGTGTAGTGGTCATAGGGATCGCCGCCATAATCATGTTTCAGCGCCGCCTCGCGCATACCCACGTCCTGCACGTAGCAGGTACCGGTGGCGCGTTCGTAGTCGATGCTGCGGCACCAGTCGCGGGTCGCGCAGGCGGCCTGGCATTGCGCCAGTGACAGATCGGCCAGCGTCTCGGTATTGTGGCCCGGGATGCCGGCATCGGGCACCGCCACAAAGCTGCAGGCACCCTGGCCGGGGCGCGGCGGCTCGTCCTCGCCGCCGCTGCGGGTCAGGCAGGTGAAATGGTCGTAGGGATCGCCGGCATAGGCACGGTTCAGATCGGCGTCCTGCATCCCGGCCGATTGCAGGAAGCAGCGCCCGGCGTCCCGCTCGTAATCGACGCTGCGGCACCAGCTGCGCCCGGAGCAGGCCGCCATGCAGGCCGCCGCCGAGGGCAGCGAAAGGATCTCATCGTTGAAGCCCGGCAGCCCCGCTTCGGGCACCGCGACGAACAGGCAGTCGGTCGCAAGGGCGGGCGTGGCCCAGAGCAGGGCGGCGGCAAGAAGGTTGCGCATGGAACACCTCCGGCGACGGGACGCGGCATCATAGCACGCATCCCGCCTTGCACCAAAGGCGCGGGTGTCCCCGGTCAGCGCTGGATGTCGTCTTCCAGGAAGTAGCGGATATTGTCCTCGAAGCTTTCATCGGCCTCCAGCCCCAGCTGCAGCGCCTTTTCGGGGCGGATGTCCATGCGCCAGCCCTCGAGGATCGCGGCCAGTTCGGGCTGCGGCTCCCAGGTGATGCGGCTGGCGGGCTCCGGCCCGGCCACGGCGGTCATCGCGTCGACCATTTGGCCGATGGTCCAGACCCGGCCCGGCATGGTCATCGACGGGCATTTCCCCAGCGCCGCCTGCTCCAGTTCGGCCCCCTTGATCAGGTTCTCGACGCATTTGCGCGGGCTGAGGTAGAAATGCGGGAAATCGCGATCCACCGGGCAATTGGCGCTCTGCCCCTGCAGCGGCTCGCGGAAGATCGAGGACATGAAGCCCGAGGCCGCCCGGTTCGGCTTGCCCGGCCGGATCGAGATCGTGGGCAGCCGGAAGCCGCGCCCGTCGACGAAGCCGCGCCGCGAATAGTCGTTCAACAGGATCTCGCCGATCGCCTTCTGCGCCCCGTAGGAGATCTGCGGGTTGAGCGCCGAGTGATCGGTGAAGGGCTGCGGCACCTCGCCGCCGAAGACCGCGATGGACGAGGTGAAGACGACGACGGGCTTCGTTCCCAGCGCGCGGCAGCGTTCCAGAACGTTCTTCGTGCCATCGACATTGATCCGGTAGCCGAGGTCGAAATCCTCCTCGGCCTGGGCCGAGACGACCGCGGCCAGGAGAAAGATCACGTCCGTGTCCGCGTCGATCACCCGCTCCATCGAGGCGGGATCCGAGATGTCGCAGGTCGCGGTCTCGACCGGGAAGGGGGCGTCGAAGACCGGGGCCTCGGCCATGTCCGCCAGCACCAGGCGCGAGATCGGCGCACCGCGCAGCTCGCCGCGCGCGGCCAGCGCCTTGCCTAGTTTCTGCCCGACGACTCCGCCGCCGCCGATGATCAGGACCTTCATGTATCGTCTCCTTCGAATATTTCAGGGGCCAGCGCGCCACGGCGCTGGATGACCTCGGCCGCCAGTTCGGCCGCACGCCGCGTGGCCTCGGCCAGCAGCGCGCCGGTCGCCCGCGCGGCCAGGAAGCCCGCGCCGAAGCTGTCGCCGGCCGCGGTGCTGTCCACCACTTTCGCGATGGCGGGCGGGTCGTGCCGGACCAGGCCCTCGTCCTCGGACCAGACATGGCAGGTCTCGGACCCGTTCTTGACGGCGACGCAGCGCGCGCCGCCCGCGCGGTAGCGCGCGATCGTGTCCTCGGGGGTGGTGTCGCCGAAGGCCAGCACCTCCTCGTCGAAGGAGGGCATGACCGTGTCCGAGACCGAGGCGCCCAGCGTCAGCCCCTCGGCCATGGCGGCCGGGCTTTCCCAGAGCCGCGGGCGCAGGTTGGTGTCGAAGGCCACATGTGCGCCGGCCTTGCGCGCGCGCTCCAGCGCGGCGCAGAAGCGCTGTCGCGCCTCGGGTGGCAGGATGGCCAGCGTGATGCCCGAGAACTGCACCATGTCGCGCCCGGCCAGAACGCTGTCCAGCCAGTCGGCATCCTGGCCCAGGTCGCGCGCCGCGGATTGCCCGCGCCAATAGGTGAAGCTGCGCTCGCCGTCGCGGGTCTGGATCATGTAGAGCCCGACCGTCCGGTCCGGCACCCGGCGGATCGTCTCCGTGCCGATGCCCTGTTCGGCGATGAAGGACAGCATCTCGTCCGAGATCGCGTCCTTGCCCACCCAGGTGGCATAGCTTACGTCCCAGTCGGCGGGCAGCAGGCGCCGCACGTACCAGGCCGTGTTGAACGTGTCGCCGGCAAAGCCGCGCCGGAAGAACCCTGCCTCGGCCGGCGCCAGCTCGACCATGATTTCCCCGATGCCCAGATAGTTCACAGCAGCCCCCGTTCCGAAAGGTTGCGCATCAGCGCCGCGGTCCCGAAGGTCCAGGGCGGACATTCGGTCGACAGGCGCACCGTGTTGACCAGCTCGCCCAGCTGCGGCTCGCGGATCGAGACAACGTCGCCCAGCTTGTGGGTGAAGCCCTGTCCGGGCGCGTCGCGATCCTGCACGGGCGCGAAAAGCGTGCCAAGGAACAGGAAGACCCCGTCAGGGTACTGGTGATGCCGCCCGATGGTCTGCGCCACGAGGTCGGCCGGCCGGCGCGAGATCGCCGTCATCGAGGAATGCCCGTCCAGCACGAACCCGTCCTCGCCGGTGACCTTCAGGGTCAGCTCGGCCCGTTCTACGTCGGCCATGGAATAGCCGTCGTCGAAGAGGCGCAGGAAGGGGCCGATCGCGCAAGAGCCGTTATTGTCCTTGGCCTTGCCCAGCAGCAGCGCCGAGCGCCCCTCGACATCGCGCAGGTTGACATCGTTGCCCAGCGTCGCGCCCAGGATCGTGCCGCGCGAATTGACCGCCAGCACGATCTCGGGCTCGGGGTTGTTCCAGGACGAGATCGGGTGCAGCCCGACCTCGGCGCCATGGCCCACGGCGGCCATGGGCGGGCACTTGGTGAAGACCTCGGCATCCGGGCCGATCCCCACCTCGAGATATTGCGACCAGAGCCCCTCGGCCTGCATCAGGCGCTTCACCTCGGCCGCCTTCTCGCTGCCCGGCGTGATGCCCGAGAGACTGTCGCCGATCGCCGTGCGGACCTTCTTGCGGATCGCGTCCGCCCTGTCGGGATCGCCCGCGGCCTGTTCCTCGATGACACGCTCGACCATGCTGTCGGCAAAGGTCACGCCCGAGGCCTTGATCGTCTGCAGGTCGGGCGGGGCGAGCCATGTCACGGCCGGGTCGAGATCCGACAGCGGCCCCAGATCCTCGCCCGGCGCGCCCCGGACGATCGAGACGGGATCATCCTGTTCCAGC
Organism: Pseudoponticoccus marisrubri; assembly: GCF_001482405.1. Taxonomy (GTDB): domain Bacteria; phylum Pseudomonadota; class Alphaproteobacteria; order Rhodobacterales; family Rhodobacteraceae; genus Pseudoponticoccus; species Pseudoponticoccus marisrubri. The sequence continues at coordinate 460,236 of NZ_LPXO01000002.1, read as the reverse complement.
AGGTCGCGCAGCGTCGGCGTCTCGCGCGAGGTGATGTCGATCACGGATCCCTCGCGCAGGGTGACGAGGGCGGGGCCGATGCCGGGGCGGTGGATGCGGCCGACCAGCGTGGCGTCGGGTGGGGGCGGGGCAATCGGTGTCATGCGGATCTCCTGCGGTTGAGCCGGGCGGAGCAAAAATTTTGAGAAAAATTTTTGCAAATTCCTTCCCAAGGAATTTGGTCGGCGCGGATGGATGGGTCGGACGAGGAAGCCATGGTCAGGCCGGTCCGTCGGGCAGCATCTTGCCCGGGTTGAGGATGCCGTTGGGGTCGAAGGCCTGCTTGATGGCGCGCATGTAGGTAAGGGCCGGCCCGTGTTCGGCCGCCATGAAGCCCTGTTTGCCGATGCCGATCCCGTGCTCGCCGCTGACGGTGCCGCCAAGGCGCAGCGCGGTCTCTCCCAGCGCATGGCTGAACTCGGCCGCGCGGGCCATCTCGGCGGGATCGTCGGGGTCCACGGAGAGCCCGGCATGGAAATTGCCGTCGCCCACATGGCCCACGATCGTGCAGCTCAGCCCCAGTCGTTCGGCATCGCACTGCGCCTGAAGCACCCCTTCGGCCAGCTGCGAGATCGGCACGCAGATATCGGTGGCCCAGACGCGCCCGCCCTTGCGCAGCGCGGCCGAGGCGTAATGCGCATTGTGGCGCATGCGCCAGAGCGCGGTGCGGTCCTCGGGCCGTGTCGCGCTCTGCCAGCCATCGGCGCCGAACTCGGCCGCGATCCCGGCAAAGCTTTCGGCCTGCTCGGCAACGCTGGCCGCGCTGCCGTGGAACTCCAGGAACAGGTGCGGCTTCTCGGGCAGCCCGGCGCCGGCATGCAGGTTGAAGCCGCGCACCATCATGTGGTCGAGCAGTTCGATCCGCGCCATGGGCAGGCCCGACTGGATCGTCAGGATCACGCAGTTCACCGCGTCCTCGATGCTGTCGAAATGGCAGGTCGCGGCCGAGATCGCCTCGGGCTGGCCCTGCAGGCGCAGCGTCAGCTCGGTGATGATGCCCAGCGTCCCCTCGGAGCCCACCAGCAGGTGGGTCAGGTCGTAGCCGGTGGAGGATTTCCGCGCCCGGCTGCCGGTGCGGATCACAGTGCCGTCGGCCATCACCGCCTCGAGCGCCAGCACCGCATCGCGCATCGTGCCGTAGCGCACCGCCGTGGTGCCCGAGGCCCGCGTCGCCGCCATCCCGCCCAGCGTGGCATCCGCCCCCGGATCGACCGGGAAGAACAGCCCCGTGTCGCGCAGCGCCGTGTTCAGCGTCTGCCGTGTCAGCCCGGGCTGCACGGTACAGTTCAGATCCTCGGCGCTGATCGCCCGCACCTTGTTCATGCGCCCCATGTCCAGGCTGATCCCGCCCTGCAGCGGCAGGTGCTGGCCTTCGAGCGAGGAGCCCGCGCCGCAGGCTGTGACCGGGCAGCCGGTCTCGTGGCAGATCGTCAGGATCTCCGACACCTCTTGCGTGCTCTCGGGATAGGCGACGGCCTCGGGCAGGGCCTCGGGGTAATGGCTTTCGTTCTGGCCATGCAGGCGGCGATCGGCCTGCGAGTTGACCAGCCGGTCACCTAGAAGCGCGGCCAGGCGCGACAGCGCGGTCTCATGCGGCATGGTTGTTCAGTCCCGAAGCGATGGCCAGCGCGACGACGGCAAGCATCGAGGCGGCCATGAGGTAGTTGATGCGGCGCTGGGTGCGGTCCGACAGGTTCAGCCGGTGCAGGCTGGCCCCGGCCCAGAGCCAGGCGAGATGGATCGGGATCCAGATTGCGTTGACGATGACCAGCTTCGAGGCGGTCTCGACCGCGAGGCTGGTTCCGGCAAAGGGGAAGCCCGCGAAGAGCGTGGTGTTGACCGCGTAGGCCTTGGGGTTGATCGCCTGCAGTGCCAGCCCCGCGGCGAGGGCGGGCGGCGCCTTGGCCTCTATGAAGGCGACGCGCGTGCCGGCAAAGGCGATGCGCGACGCGAGGTAGACGAGATAGGCGATCGAGGCCACCATCAGCACGCTGCGCACGACCGGCACGGAAAGCACCACCGCCGCCACGCCGGTGATCACCGCCAGCGCCACGATATTGGTGCCGATGAACAGCCCCAGCACATAGGCCAGCGTCGCGCGAAACCCGTAGGCCGCGCCCAGCCCGGCGGTGGACAGCACGCCGGGGCCCGGCGTGACGATCAGGAAAAAGACCGCGGCGGCGAAGCTCAGCATGGCGGGCCAGCCTGTGCCTGCCGCGCCCGGGCGCCGTTTGGTGACATGGGTGTTCCTCCCTGCGGGCGGGATGGTTGCACGCCGGCCCGAATGGTATACCATTTGCGAAGAAAAAGGGTCTGCCCGGGATTGTCAATGCCTGCAGGGGCATCGCGGCCGGACCGTCAGGGAGGGATCATGACACTGTTCGATCTGACCGGCCGCCGCGCTCTGGTGACCGGGTCGTCCATGGGCATCGGCTTGGCACTGGCGCGCGGGTTGGCCGCGGCCGGCGCCACCGTGGTGCTGAACGCGCGCAACCCCGAGCGGCTGGAGGAGGCGGCCGAGGCCCTGCGCGCCGAGGGTGCGAGCGTCGACACGCTGGTCTTCGACGTGACCGATGCACAGGCCGTGCGCGAGGCCGTGGATGGCTACGAGGCCGACAACGGGCCGATCGACATCCTCGTCAACAATGCCGGGATGCAGCACCGCACCCCGCTCGAGGAGTTCCCGACCGAGGATTTCGACCGGCTGATGCGCACCAACGTGAACTCGGTCTTCTACGTGGGGCAGGCCGTGGCGCGCCACATGATCGACCGTGGCGCGGGGCGGATCATCAACATCGCGTCGGTGCAGAGCGCGCTGGCCCGGCCCGGCATCGCGCCCTACACGACCTCGAAAGGGGCGGTGACCAACCTGACCAAGGGCATGGCCACCGACTGGGCGCGGCACGGGCTGAACTGCAATGCCATCGCGCCGGGCTATTTCGACACGCCGCTGAACAAGGCGCTGGTCGAGAACCCCGAGTTCTGCGCCTGGCTGGAAAAGCGCACTCCCGCCGGCCGCTGGGGCCGGGTCGAGGAGCTGGTCGGCGCCTGCGTCTTCCTTGCCTCGGACGCGGCAAGCTTTGTCAACGGGCACACGCTGTTCGTGGATGGCGGCATCACCGCCAGCCTCTGAGCGGACGCGGGCGACAGGGCCCGCAAGGCGATTTCTACGGGAGGACAAGATGAGCGAGAAACCGACGATCGGCTTCATCGGCGTGGGCCTGATGGGCCACGGCATGGCAAAGAACATCCTGCAGGCCGGCTATCCGCTGGTCATCAAGGGCAACCGCAACCGCGCGCCGGTGGAGGACCTTGTGGGGCAGGGCGCCACCGAGGTGGGCAGCCCGCGCGAGATGGCGGAACGCTGCGACGTGATCCATCTCTGCCTGTCCAACGCGCCGCAGGTGGAAAGCGTATTTCACGGGCCCGACGGCATCCTCGCCGGGGCGCGGCCCGGGCTGATCGTCATCGACTGCTCGACTTCGGATCCGAACGTGACGCTGGCGCTGGCCGCGGCTCTGGGCGAGGCGGGCGGCAAGATGGTCGACGCGCCGCTGGGCCGCACCCCGAAAGAGGCCGAGGCCGGCACGCTGGACACGATGGTCGGCGCCGAGGCCGAGGTGTTCGACTGCGTCCAGCCGATCCTGTCCTGCTGGGCGGGCAACATCAACCACGTGGGCGGGGTCGGTGACGGGCACAAGATGAAGCTGCTGATGAACCTGATCTCGATGTCCTATGCCGCGCTCTATGCCGAGGTCACGGCGCTGGGCGCCAAGGTGGGCATCGCGCCGGCCACGGTGCAGAAGGTGATCGGGTCCAGCCGTCTCGGCAACGGATTCTTCGATACCTTCATGTCCTACGCGGTGGATCGCGACCGCGACGCGCACAAGTTCACCATCGAGAACGGCTCGAAGGACGTGCGCTATGCCAACAGCATGGCGGCCGAGGCCGGGGCCCTGTCGCTGATCGCCTCGGCCACGCACCAGTACCTGACCCATGCCGAGGCCATCGGCCATGCGCAGGATTACGTGCCGATGCTGGCCGATCACGTGGCGCGCCTGAACGGGGTCGACCTGGAGGAGGAGGCGTCCAAGCGCTAGGCGCCGGCCCAGCGGGCCGGTCCAAGACCGCCGCCCGCACCCCTGCGGGTTCCTGCCTTGTCAGTCCTGCCCGGTCCCGGGATCGGGCAGGCGGGCCACCAGCCGGATATAGGCCAGCCCGGCGGCGGTGGCGGCGCAGCGCGCCTCCTGCAGCAGCACGTCCTCGGCCGGGGTCTCGCGCAGGCGGGCAAGCTCTTCCAGCCGGTCGCATTGCAGCAGGCTGGCCAGCAGGTCGTACTTGACCTCGATCCCGGCCAGCGCCGCGATCTGCTCGGGCGCCGTCTCGCGCAGCGTGGCCATGCGCGCGGCGATCGCCCCGGACCAGTCCTGCCGCGCGGTCTCGAAACACAAGGAGGCGACCATCTTCGTCTCGGCCGGGACGGCCAGGCAGGGCGCATGCGCCGCCTCGACGCAGCCCGTGGGGGCGGCCCCGCGCGCCAAGGCCTCCTCGACACAGGCGCGCGTGGCCGCGGGATCGATCCGCTCGGGCTCCTGCGCTGCGGCGGGGCCGGCAAGGGCGAGGGCCAGAAGGGCCGCGGCGGCGTGCTGCATGTGCTTGTCTCCGGTGGCGCAGGGGATGCGCTCAATGCCTTGCATTTGGTATACCAAACAGGAAAGCTGTGTCCAGCAATCCGCGGCCCAGATTCGATGGCCGCGCAGCCGAGGAGACCAAGATGTCAGACACACGCGCGAACAAGCGGTTCCGCTCGCAGGAATGGTTCGACAATCCGAACAACCCGGGCATGACGGCGCTCTATCTCGAGCGCTACCAGAACCAGGAATACACGCGTGACGAGCTGCAGGGCGACCGGCCGGTGATCGGGATCGCCAATACCGGCAGCGACCTTGCCCCCTGCAACAAGATCCATGTCTTCCTGATGGACCGGATCAAGGCGGGCATCCGCGATGCCGGTGGCGTGCCGATGGAATTCCCGGTCCACCCGATCCAGGAGACCGGCAAGCGCCCGACCGCGGCGCTGGACCGCAACCTGGCCTATCTCAGCCTCGTCGAGGTGCTGCATGGCTACCCGATCGACGGGGTGGTGCTGACGACGGGCTGCGACAAGACCACGCCGGCCATGCTGATGGGGGCCGCCACGGTGGACCTGCCGGCCATCGCGCTCAATGGCGGGCCGATGCTGGACGGCTGGTGGAAAGGCAAGCGCGCGGGCTCGGGCACGATCGTCTGGGAAAGCCGCCGCCTGCTGGCCGAGGGCAAGATCGACTACGAGGAGTTCATGAGCCGGGTCTGCTCCTCGGCGCCCAGCCTCGGCCATTGCAACACGATGGGCACGGCCAGCACGATGAACGCCATGGCCGAGGCGCTGGGCATGTCGCTGACTGGCAACGCGGCGATCCCGGCGCCCTTCCGCGAGCGCATGGGCATGGCCTTCGAGACCGGCCGGCGCATCGTTCAGATGGTGCTGGACGACCTCAAGCCCTCCGACATCCTGACCCGCGAGGCCTTCGAGAACGCCATCGTCGTCAACGCGGCGATCGGCGGCTCGACCAACGCGCCGCCGCACCTGCAGGCCGTGGCACGCCATGCCGGGGTCGACCTGAACGTCAAGGACTGGGAGACGGTGGGCTTCGACGTGCCGCTGCTGGTCAACATGCAGCCGGCGGGCGAATACCTGGGCGAAAGCTTCTTCCGCGCGGGCGGCGTGCCGGCGGTGATGGGCGAGCTGATGAAGGCCGGGCGGCTGCATGGCGGTGCGATGACGGCCACGGGCAACACGATGGGCGTCAACCTGGCCGGGATCGAGAGCGCCGATACCGAGGTGATCAAGACCCATGACGCGCCGATGCGCACCAAGGCCGGATTCAAGGTGCTCTCGGGCAACCTCTTCGACAGCGCCCTGATGAAGACCAGCGTGATCTCGGAGGATTTCCGTCGCCGCTTCCTGTCGGAGCCCGGCAAGGAGGACACGTTCGAGGCGCGCGCCATCGTCTTCGAGGGGCCCGAGGATTACCACGACCGGATCAACGACCCCGCGCTGGAGATCGGCGAGGATTGCATCCTGTTCATCCGCAACGTGGGCTGCGTGGGCTATCCCGGCTCGGCCGAGGTGGTGAACATGCAGCCGCCCGACGCGCTGATCAAGGCGGGCATCAACCACCTGCCCACCGTGGGGGACGGGCGCCAGTCCGGCACCTCGGAAAGCCCCTCGATCCTGAACGCCTCGCCCGAATCCGTGGTCGGCGGCGGGCTGGCCTACCTGCAGACCGGCGACCGGGTGCGGCTGGACCTGAACGACTCGTCGATGAACGCGCTGGTGGACGAGGTCGAATGGGCACGCCGCAAGGCCGAGTGGCAGCTCCCCGAGATCCGCAGCCAGACGCCGTGGCAGGAGATCTACCGCACCCATGTCGGCCAGCTGGCCGAGGGGGGGTGCCTGGAGCTGGCCACCGCCTACCAGAAGGTGGGCCGGGACCTGCCGCGCGACAACCACTGAACCGGGCGCCGGCAAATTCCATGCATGGAATTTGCAAATCCTGTGCACAGGATTTGGCGCCCCTCACGACCTGACGACCAAAGGAGACGCGCGATGGCGCAGACGATCATCATCACCGGCGGGGCCCGCGGCATCGGCAAGGCCACGGCCGAGGCCTTCCTCGCGGCGGGCTGGAATGTCGGCATTGTCGGCCGGACCGAGGCCACGGTGGCCGAGATGGCCGACAGCCACGAGAACGCGCTGGCGCTGCCCTGCGACGTGGTGGACGAGGCGCAGGTCGAGGCCGCCTTCGACCGCGCGCTCGAGACCTGGGGCCGCATCGACTGCCTGTTCAACAATGCCGGCGTGTCCGTCATGGGCGGGCCCGTGGACGAGATCCCGGTGGAGGATTTCCGGCGCTGCCTCGAGATCAACGTGACCGGCTCGTTCATCTGTGCCCGCGCCGCCTTCGGGCGGATGCGGCGGCAGGACCCGCAGGGCGGGCGGATCATCAACAACGGCTCGGTCTCGGCCTACGTGCCGCGCTGGGGTTCGGCGCCCTATACTGCCTCCAAGCACGCGATCACCGGGCTGACCCGGTCGCTGTCGCTGGACGGGCGGCCCTACAACATCGCCTGCGGCCAGATCGACATTGGCAATGCGCTGACGGACATGGCCGCCAAGATGACCAAGGGCGTGCCGCAGGCGGATGGCTCCATGGCGGTGGAGCCGGTGATGGACGTGGCGAACGTGGCGTCCTCGGTGCTGCACATGGCCTCGCTGCCGCTCGAGGCCAATGTGCAGTTCATGACCGTCATGGCCAGCGCCATGCCCTATATCGGGCGCGGCTGAGCCCGCCGCCCCTTCAGCGTGTCGCCGGCACCGGCCGGCGCACGCGGCCGCGGGTGGCGCGCTCGCGCTGCCAGATATAGAGGCCCGAGGCCACGATGATCGCGCCACCGCCCAGCGTCCACAGCGTGGGCCAGCTGTCGAACAGCACGATCCCCGCCACCGCCGCCAGCACGATCTGGATGTAGATCACCGGCGCCAGGATCGAGGCATCCGCCCAGCGATGCGCCGTGGTCACGGCGATATGCCCGCCCGCGCCGAAACAGCCGATCAGGCAGAAGGCGATCCAGGCATCGCCCTCGGGCCAGACCCAGTTGCCCAGCACGAAGGGCATCAGCGCCGTCGCCGCGATCCCCGAGGACCAGATCTGCTGCGTGGCATTGGCCTCGACTCCCGCCAGCTTGCGCGTCATGATGAAATAGAGCGAAGCCATGGTCAGCGCGCCCAGCGACAGCAGCATGGCCGGGTGGAACTCGGCCCCCCAGGGCTGCATGACCACCAGCACGCCCACGAACCCCATGCAGACGGCCAGGATGCGCCGCAACCCCACCGTCTCGCCCAGAAGCGGGATGGCCAGCAGGGTGACCACGATGGGCCCGGCGAACATGATCGTGGTGGTGACCGTCAGCGGCAGGTATTGCAGCGCGGTGAAGTTCAGCGCCGTGCTGCCCAGCAGGAAGACCGAGCGCATCACCTGTCGCAGCGGTGCGTTGGAGCGGAAGCTGCCCGGATCGCGCAGCCCGAACAGCAACACCGCCACGATGAAATGGCCGGTATAGCGCGCAAAGACCACCTGCAGCGCCGGCAGGCCCGACAGGATCAGCCACTTGGCCGAGCTGTCGATGCAGGTGAAGCCGGTGACGGCCAGCGCCATCATCAGCACGCCGGCGCCGGTGCGCTCCTCGACGGGTTCGGGACGGCTCACCTCGGGCTCACACCGTCATGCCGCCATCGATCGCGATGCACTGCCCCGTCATGTAGCGGCTCTCGTCCGAGCCGAGATAGACCGCCAGGTCCGCGATCTCCTGCGCCTCGCCGATGCGGCCCATGGGCTGGCGGGCGATGAACTGGGTCATCGCGGTCTCGTAATCGCCGGTGGCGCGCAGCCGCTCGTGCAGGCTGGGGCTGTCTACGGTGCCCGGCGCGATGGCGTTGCAGCGCACCCCTTGGGTGATCACGTCGCGGGCCACGGCCTTCGTCAGCCCGATCACCGCCGCCTTGGACGTGCCATAGACGAACCGGTTGGGCACGCCCAGCATGGAGGAGGCGACCGAGGCGATGTTGATGATCGCGCCGCTGCCCCGGTCGGTCATGCCGGGCAGCGCGGCCTGGATCGCGTGCATCTGCGCGCGCACGTTGAGATCCATGGCGAAGTCGAACTCGGCATCCGTGGCCTCGAGGATCGTGCCGGCATGCACGACACCCGCGCAGTTGACCAGGATGTCGGCAGATGCTTCGCGCACCGCGCCCTGCAGCGCGTCGCGGTCCAGCACGTCCAGCGCAAAGCTGCGCGCGACCTCCAGCCCCTCCAGCAGCTCCGGCTTGAGATCGGTCGCGATGACCTCGGCGCCCTCGCGCGCAAAGGTCTCGGCGATGGCGCGGCCGATCCCCTGGCCCGCGGCGGTGACGAAAGCGCGTTTTCCCTGCAGTCTCATTGGGTCTTCCTCAAGTTCCGTGACATCCAGTCCACCATTTCCGGCACCATCAGCGCCCCGTCGCCGGTCTCGATCGCGGCCCCCAGCGCATCGGCCGCACCGCCCGAGAGCCGGCTGTCGAGGCCAAGGTCCGCCATCATCTGCCGGTAATAGCCGACATCCTTGGCCCCGTTGGCCACCGAGAAGGCGAGGTCGATCTGGCCCTCCACCGCGTAGTTGCGGATGAATTCCATCATGCCCGAGCGGTTGGGTCCGGCCCCGATCACGTTGAAAAGATCGTCGCGCCCGATCCCCGCGGCATCGGCGGCGGCAAAGGCCTCGGCCATGGCGGTGGCGGTGGTCATGGCGAAGAAGTTGTTGATCAGCTTGATCGTGTGCCCGTTGCCAAGCGCGCCCAGGTGAAAGACATTCTCGCCCAGCACGTCGAGCACCGGGCGCACCCGGTCGAAGGTGGCGCGGTCGCCGGCGCACATGATGTTGAGCGCGCCCTTCTGGGCATGGGCCGGGGTGCGGCCCAGCGGCGCGTCGAGATAGACCGCCCCGCGTTCGGCGAGATCGGCGCCGATCTTCTTGGTCGAGGCGGGCAGGGAGGTGCCGAAATCGATCACCACCAGCCCCGGCCGCGCGGCCTCCAGCACACCGTCGGGGCCGTAGATGCGGCTCTCCACCTGCTCCGAGGTGCCCACGCAGAGCATCACGATGTCGCTGTCCTCGGCCAGGCTGCGGGCGGTCTCGGCCTCGTGGCCGCCGGCGGCCAGCACCTGCTCGAGGCCCGTGCGGTCGCGATTGGCCAGCCCCGTCAGCGGATAGCCCGCCGCCTGCAGGCAGCCCGCCATGGCACGGCCCATGAGGCCGAGGCCGATGAACCCGATCTTTTCCGTCATGTCGTCACTCCGTTATAGCTGTCAGGGACGTCTTCCGGCCGGACCGGCCGTCCCGTTTGGGCCGAAAGCGCGGCGGCAAGCGTCAGGCGCAGCGCCGCGCACCCGTCCGCGCCGGTGCAGAGCACCGGGTCGGTGCCGCCGGCGACCACCGCGGCAAACCGCGCCACCTGTGCCTCCAGCGGGTCGATGGGCGCGAAACCGGGACCGGCCCGGCGGGCCAGCGGGCGCGACCACTCGATCTCGCCCGGGCCGGCGCGACCCCAGATGGTGAGCGAGGGGAAGGCCAGCGCCCCCTCGGTGCCGACGATGCGCAGGTAATCCGCGCCGCTGCCCGCGATGGACGGGTTCTCGGCGCTGGCGGCCTCGAAGGCCCAAGGCGAGGCGGCGGCATCCGTGATCAGGAAGGATCCCAGCGCGCCATTGGCGAAGCGCAGGGTCAGCGCCGCGCTGTCCTCGATCACAAAGCCGCGCTGCGCCGAGGAGGTCAGCGCGCTCACCTCGGTGATCTCGCCCAAGAGGAAACGCATGAGGTCGAACTCATGCGACATGTTGCTCATCAGCGGACCATGCCCCGGCTGCCGGCGCCACTCCGCCTCGTAATAGCTGTCATGCTTGCGCAGCGCCCAGAGCCCCTGGATGCCGACCGGCATGCCGATCCCGGGCAGGGCATCGCGAGCGGCGGCGGTGAAGGGATGACAGCGGCGGTGATGGCCGGTGAAGAGCGGCAGGCCCAGACGCGCGGCCTCGGTCAGCAGCTGCTCAGCCTCGGCCGGGGTGCCGGCAAGCGGTTTCTCGACGATGATCGGCCAGCCGCGGGCCAGGCAGGCCTGCGCGACGGGCAGATGCGCGGCGGTGGGCGTGGCGATGATCGCCGCCCGGGTCTCCGGGTCCACCGCGTCGAGTTCGGCCGCGACCGGCAAGCCCGAAGCGGCCAGATCGGCGCGGGTCGCGGGATCAGACTCCACCACCGCGCTCAGGCGGGTGCGGTCACACCGTGTGACGACTTCGACATGGCGCCGCCCGATGGCACCGCCGCCGATGACGCAGACGGGCAGTGGGGTCATGCGCACGCTCCGATCCGGGCGGCCAAGATCCTTCGAAGGATCTTGCAAATGTCTTGCAAGACATTTGAGGCGCAGGTGGCAAGGGCCCGCGCCAAGGGCAGGACGGTGCGCGATGGCACGGCCGGGCGCCCAACGATTTTGGAAAATCGTTGCAAATTTCTTCGAAGAAATTTGTCCGTCCCGCCCCGGCGCATCACATCACGGCTCCGATCTGCCAGGGCACGAACTCGTAATCGCCCAGGCCCTGCGCTTCGGACTTGGTCATCTCGCCGCTGGCCACGCGCAGCCAGGTCTCGTAGATCTCGCGGCCGACCTCTTCGACGGACAGCCCCTCGCTCAGGATGCGCCCGGCATCGAGATCCATGTCCTCGGTCATCCGGCGATACATCTCGCTGTTGGTCGCGATCTTCATCGAGGGGCTGGGCTTGGCCCCGAAGGCCGAGCCACGCCCGGTGGTGAAGCACACGAGGTTGCAGCCCGAGGCGATCTGCCCGGTGACCGAGGCGGGGTCGTAGCCCGGACTGTCCATGAAGGTGAAACCCTTCGCGGTGACCGGCTCGGCATATTTATAGACGCCGGTCAGCGGCGTGGTGCCGCCCTTGGCCGCCGCGCCCAGCGATTTCTCGAGGATCGTGGTCAGCCCACCCTTCTTGTTGCCGGGCGAGGGGTTGTTGTCCATCGTGCCCTTGTTGCGGGCGGTGTAATCCTCCCACCAGCGGATCAGCTCGATCAGCTTCCCGCCCACCTCGGGCGTGGCGGCCCGCGCGGTCAGCAGGTGCTCGGCCCCGTAGATCTCGGGCGTCTCGGCCAGCACGCCGGTGCCGCCCTGCGCCACCAGCAGGTCGCAGGCATGGCCCACCGCCGGGTTCGCGGTGATCCCCGACCAGGCATCCGAGCCGCCGCATTGCAGCGCCACCATCAGCTCGGAGGCGGGGCAGGGTTCGCGCCGCGCCTCGTTCACCACGGGCAGCATGGCCTCGATCTTGGCGATGCCCAGCTCGATCGTCTTGCGCAGCCCGCCCACGTCCTGGATGTTCATCGACTGGAAGAGCGGGCCCGGCGTCAGCCCGTAGGCCTCGACCAGCCAGTCGATCTGGTTCATCTCGCAGCCCAGCCCCGCCATCAGCACGCCGCCCACGTTGGGATTGCGGGCATAGCCCCACATGACGCGCTGCAGCGCCTCGAACCCTTCGCCATCGCCGGCCATGCCGCAACCGGTGCCGTGCACGAAGGCCGCCACGCCATCGACATTGGGATAGGCGGCCAGCGTGTCGGGGGTGAAATGGGCCGCGATCTGGCGCGCGGCCGTGGCCGAGCAGTTCACCGAGGTCAGCACCGCGATGTAATTGCGCGTGCCCACCCGGCCCGAGGGCCGGCGATAGCCCTGGAACATGTCGGGCTCCGAGGCCGGCGTCACGGGGCGCAGATTGGTGCCGAACTCGTACTCGGTATCGACATTGCGGAAGTCGAGATTGTGGCTGTGCACATGGGCGCCCGCGGCGATGTCCTCGGCGGCATAGCCGATGACCTGCGCGTATTTCAGCACCGGCTGCCCCTTGGCAATGTCCGTGGCGGCCATCTTGTGACCGCGCGGGATCAGCTGCGTCGCCCCCTCGGTGCCGATCTCCAGCGGCACGGTGGCGGTGACGACATTGTCGGCCTCGGAAAGTCTGACGGTTTTCATGGCGGTCTCGTCTCGAATGATTGCGGGTTGGTTGGGGTGCCCCACGGCAGGGCGGGCCGGGAACGGCCTGAGGTCGGGTGTGCCCTGTCTACGCCCGGGGCGGGACGGACAAAAGGGTCAGGCGCAGGCGGGCGCGTCGTGCTGCCAGCGGTGGATCGGGATATGCGGCGCCGGGGCGAGCCGCGCCCGCGCCTCTTCCCAGAGCCCGCGCCAGGCGCGCCAGTCCCGCAGCGCGGTCGCGGGTGCCGCGTGCGAGCGTGCGGTGAAGGCGGGGAAATGCGCGCGGCCCGTGGGCTGGCCGGTCACATTGTAGCGGATGTCGAAGCTCCAGCGGAAATCTCCGGAGCAATTATCGAGAGAACTGTGCGGCGTCAGCGGGTGGAACAGTACCGCGCCGCCCGTCCGTACCGGCAGCGCGATGGCGCGGCTCTCGTCGAGATAGCCATCGGCGATGGCGGTCTGGCGCCTGGGGCAATGCGGGTACATGCGCGGGATGCCGGGCACGACCTGCAGGCAGCCGTTCTCCTCGGTCGCGTCCGAGATCGCCAGCCAGACCGTGACCATCGTGGTGGCGTCGCCCTCTTCATGGGCTACGGCGCGGTCCTGGTGCCAGTCGGTCGCCATGACATGGGCGCGCGCCTCGTCGCCGCGCAGCGTCTCGGCCGGGGGCTTGAGCCGGACATGCTGGATCGGGTTGGAGGTGATCTCGGGGCCGATCAGGTCCTCGACAAGATCCAGCAGACGCGGCGCGGTGATCATGTCGAAGACGGCGGGGCCGAAATGGAACGGGGTGTCGGCGCTGATCTCGCCGCCGGGCAGCGAGATGTCCATCGGCTGGAACCAGTCGCAGCCCGCGCGATAGGAGACCAGCAGCTTCTGCCAGAAATCGAGCCCTTCGCCCGGGGGCACACGGCCCTCGGCCTGCCAGCCGGCATAGAGCCTGTCGAGCAGTTCAGCATATTCGTGGCGCACCGCGTCCAGCACGGGGCGGGGCAGCACGTCCTCGATGACCAGGTAGCCCTCGGTCTCGAACTGGCGGATCTGCGTGTCACTGAGCACAAGCGGCATGAAAGCTCCTCCCGGTGGGTGGCGGCGTCGGGGCAGGCGGGCTGTCCCGGGTCCGGCACGGGGCGCCGTGACGGGCGCCGGGTGCGGAGGCGGGCCGGGGCGCGTCACGCACGTCCCGGCCGCAAGGCCCTTCTCAGAGGAAGAGCGTGACGATCGGCGGCCAGGCCAGCAGCACCGACAGCGCCAGAAGCTGCAGCGCGATGAAGGGCAGGAAGCCGCGGAAGATGTCAGTCAGCGAGATATGCGCCGGCGCCACCGACTTGAGGTAGAAGGCCGCCGGGCCGAAAGGTGGCGACAGGAAGGACACCTGCATGTTCATGCAGAACACAACGCCGAACCAGACCGGCACCAGACGCGGGTCGACCGAGCCGAACCAGCCGATCTCTTCGGCGGGCAGCCGCGTCACGATGGGCAGAAAGACCGGCATGATCAGCAGCACGATGCCGACCCAGTCCATGAACATGCCCATGATCAGGAAGACCAGCATCATCACCAGGATGATGCTCATGGTCGGCATGTCGGCGCCCACGATCATGTTGGCCACGTAGGTCGGGCCGCCCGCCAGCGTGTAGGCCGCGGCAAGAGAGGCGGCGCCGATGGTCACCCAGATGATCGTGCCGGTGGATTTCAGCGTGCGCATCACCGCGTCCCACACGATGTCGAAGGTCATCTCGCGCCGGATCAGGCCGATCACGAAGACCGCGACCACACCCATGCCGGCCGCCTCGGTGATGCCGGTGATGCCACCGTAGATCGAGCCCAGCACCACGCCGATCACGATGATCGGCGCCACGAGGCCCTTGCCCATCTCCCAGCCGCGGGCGGTGCGCTCGCGCCCGACCAGCACGAAGGCGATCAGCGCGAAGACGCCGAAGGCACCCACGATCCAGGGGATGTCCGACACCATGCCCAGCGGGATCGGGTCGACCCCCTCGGTCACCGCGTTGCTGCCGGTGGCGGTGAAGAACAGCGCGCGCAGCACCATCACCCCGGTCACCCACAGGCCCAGCCGCGACAGGAAGCCCAGGAACATCAGCCCCTTCTCGCGGCCCTCGGGATCGCCCTCGGCCGGTTCGGGCAGGGGGGCCTGATCGGGGCGCAGGTTGGCGCGGATGATGATGTAGATGATGAAGAACGAGGCCAGCATGAAGCCCGGCAGGAAGGAGGCGGTGAACAGCGCCTTGATCGAGGTCTCGGTCACCAGCCCGTAGAAGATCAGCACGATCGAGGGCGGGATCATGGTGCCCAGGCTGCCCGAGGCGCAGATCGTCCCGATGGCGAGGTTCTGGTCATAGCCCAGCCGCAGCATCTGGGGCAGGGCGATCAGGCCCAGCAGCACGACCTCGCCGCCGATGATGCCCGACATGGCCGCCATGATGACCGCCATGACCGAGGTCACCACCGCGATGCCGCCGCGCATCCGGCTGAGCCAGACATTGAGCGACGAATACATGTCGCGCGCGATGCCGGACCGTTCCAGCAACGCGGCCATGAATATGAACAATGGCACCGATATCAGGACGTAGTTCGTCATCTGCCGGTAGACGGCCTGGCCCAGCACGTTCAGCGGCCCCATGCCGAAGCGTCCAAACAGCAGGTCGGGGCCGAATTTCATCAGCAGCGTCGCCACGGCCAGGAAGGCCGAGGCGAAGCCCAACGGCATCCCGATCGCCAGCAGGGCGAACATCGCCAGTAGCAGGATCAGGCTCAGCGTGCCGATGTCCATCAGTCGTCGTCCTTTTGCAGGTTGCGGCGCAGCATCGCGATCTCTTCCTCGTCGATGTCATCTGCGGGGCTGTGGCTTTCGGGCGCCTTGTTCCAGTCGGCGATGAGGTTCGACAGGGCCTGTATGGCAACCATCAGGATGATGATCAGGATGGCGGGCTTGATCGTGGCGGGGATCGGTGGATCCCACGCGGTGCCGAAGGCTTCCCAGCGCAGGAACTTGTCGCGCGCCTCGTTGTAGCCGCCCCACATCAGCGCCAGCGTGAAGGCCCAGATCAGCGCGACCGAGATGCAGTCCGACAGCTTGCGCATCCAGCGCGGCATCAGGTCGTAGATGATGTAGATGCGGATATGGCTGCGCTGCTGCATGGCGTAGAGCCCGGCCAGCAGGAACAGGAAACCGGCGATCCACAGCGACAGCTCGTTCGCCCAGAGTGTCGGCTTTTCAAAGACGTAGCGGGCGACCACCTCGTAGAACATCACGAAGACCAGCAGCACGATCGAGATCATCGAGATCCGCGAACAGACCAGCGAGACGATGTCGAAGAACCCCTCGGGCTTCGGCTCGATGCTGCCCTGCGTGTCCGACAGGTAGAGCGCGGCAAGAAAGATGGCGCCGAACACCGCGACATGGGTCAGGTAGACCAGCGCGCGGCCCTCGGGGCGCAGCATCTGGTGCATGCCGATGGCGGAGTCGAAGAACATCGCGGCGATGAACAGCGCACCGACAAGCAGCAGGCTTGCCGCGGTGAACAGGACCATCAGCAGGCGGACAGGCTGGCGGGCGGGGCCCAGCCAGACGGATTGCGTCTCCATCGGGCAGGTTCCTTACATGTGAAGGAAAGAATGCCCCGGCACGCGCGCCGTAGCGCCATGCCGGGGCGGCAGAGACTGTTCCGATTACTCGGACACGAGGCCCAGCTGCTCGAGATAGCCCAGGTGGCTGTCGACCAGCGCCTTGGCGGCATCCGAGGTGGCGAATTCCGGCCAGGTGGCCTGGGCCGCGTCACGGAAGGCCTGCAGGTCCTCGTCCGACCATGCGTGCAGCGTCACGCCCTGCTCGCGCAGCTGCGCGGCGGCTTCGGCGTTCTTCTTCTCGAAGGTCAGCGCGGTCTGCAGCGCCAGCTTCTGCATGGCGGTGTCCATGATGCGGCGATGCGCGTCGCTCAGCCCGTCCCAGACGCTCTTGTTGCAGGCCAGGTGGTCGGAGGGCATCGAGTGGAAGCCCGGGTAGTTGGTGTGGTTGACCAGGTCATAGAGGCCGAGACCCACGTTGTTGGACAGGCCCGAGGCGTCGGCCCCGTCGATGATGCCCGTTTCCAGCGCGGTGAAGATCTCGGTGAAGTCCATCACGATCGGCGAGGCGCCGAGCTTTTCGAAGATCTTGGTCTCCATGCCCGGGGGCGAGCGGAATTTCCAGTCCTTGAAGTCGTCGACGTTGCGGATCGGCTTGGACGAGGCCAGCGATTCCTGGCCATAGACCCACCAGCCGATCAGCTGCATGTTGTAGCTGTTGTACAGCTCCTGCGCGTCTTCGAGACCACCGCCGTGATACAGCCAGCTCAGCTGCTGGTAGGGGGTCTCGTAGCCGCCCATGATGTCGCCGACGAACTGGAACGCCGGGTCCTTGCCGGTCTGGTAGGCGCCGCCGGTCATGTCGCAGTCCAGGATGCCGTTGGCCGCGGCGTCGAAGGTCTCGACCGAGGCCACGACCGAGGACGAGAAGAACATCTCGATATCGATCGCGCCGCCCGACATCACCTCGACATCGTCGGCGAATTGCTGGGCCAGCTGGCCGGACACGGTTTCCGGGGCATAGTGGGTCTGGATGCGCAGGGTGACTTCCTGCGCACCGACGGCCGATGCGGAGACGGCAACAGCCGCCACGGCCGCCGATTTGAGAATCGACTTGAGCTTCATTGTATTCCTCCCTGAACGGCCTCCTCCGGCCGCCTTTCTCGTTTCCCGACAAGGCCTTCGGGGCCCCTGCGGTGACGGTTGCTCGACCGTCGCGGCACCACGCTAACCAATGCCATGTCGACAGGCAAGGATTTTTGGTATACCAGATTTTGCGCATGAGAGGCCGCCCCGCGCGGGGCGGAGCGGGGGCTGCGGGCCCTTGGATCACTGGGAGAACGGGTCGCGCCATGCCGGGACTGACATTGCCGGAACAGATCGCGAATCAGCTGCGCCGGGACATCCTGCGGGGCAAGCTGCCGCCGGGTGCCACGATCAAGGAGCGCGACAGCGCGGCCGAGCTCGGCGTCAGCCGCACCCCCATGCGCGAGGCGATCCGCATTCTCGCCAAGGAGGGGCTGGTCGTGCTGCGTCCGGCGCGCAGCCCGATCGTCGCCCAGCCCAGCTTTCGCGACGTGGCCGACAATATCGAGGTGCTCTCGGCACTGGAGCTGCTGTCGGCCGAGCTGGCCTGCGCGCGCGCCAGCGAAGAGCAGATCGCCGAGATCGTGGCCGTGCAGGACCGGATGGCGGCCAGCTACGACACGCTCGACCTGATCGACGTGTTCGAGCTGGACATGAAATTCCACCGGGCCATCGCGCGGGCCTCGAACAACGCGGTGCTGGCCGAGACGCACCGCGCCATCCTCTCGCGGCTGTGGCGCGCGCGCTACCTATCGGCCAGCCGCAAGAAATCGCGCGACCGCGTGCTGGCGCAGCACAGCGCCATCGTCGAGGGGCTGCGCGCCCGCGACGCGCAGGCGGTGCGCAACCATCTTCACTCGCATCTCGAACAGTTGCTGGTCAATGTGCGGGAATTCTTCGAGACCGAAGACGAAGACCCGTCGCCCGCCGCATCCCGGCCTCCGGGCCGGGACATGGGCAAGGCGGCAGAATGAACTCAGGAAAGGAAGATATCTAGATGAAATTGTTGCGTTTCGGCCCGGCGGGCCAGGAAAAGCCCGGCCTTCTGGACAGCGACGGACAGGTGCGTGACCTGTCGGGCGCGGTGCCGGATTTCGCCGGCGACGCGGTCTCGTTCGAGGCGCTGGACCGGATCCGCGCGCTCGACATCGCCAGCCTGCCCGTCGTGGCCGAGCCCGGCCGGATCGGCTCCTGCCTTGCCTCGGTGCCGAATTTCTACTGCATCGGGCTGAACTACGCCAAGCACGCGGCCGAGACCGGGGCCGAGCCCCCGAAAGAGCCGATCATCTTCAACAAGGCGACCTCGGCGCTGTCGGGCCCGTTCGACCCGGTGGTGATCCCGCGCGGCTCGGAGAAATCCGACTGGGAGGTCGAGCTGGGCGTGGTGATCGGCCGTGAGGCCTCTTACGTGTCGCAGGCCGACGCGCTGAGCCACGTGGCGGGCTACTGCGTGATCAACGACATGTCCGAGCGCGCCTTCCAGATCGAGCGCGGCGGCCAATGGGTCAAGGGCAAGTCCGCACCCACCTTCGGCCCCACCGGCCCGTGGCTGGTGACCGCCGACGAGGTGCCGGACCCGCAGACGCTGGGCCTGTCGCTCAAGCTGAACGGCGAAACCGTGCAGGACAGCGACACCTCGGACATGATCTTCGGCGTGGCCGAGATCGTCAGCTACATGAGCCAGTTCATGAAGCTGGTCCCGGGCGACATCATCGCCACCGGCACGCCCTCGGGCGTGGGCATGGGCATGTCGCCGCAGCGCTTCCTCAAGCCCGGCGACGTGATGGAACTGACCATCCAGGGCCTGGGCGAGCAGCGGCAGGAAGCCATCGCCGCCTCCTGACCCACGGGTCATGACTTGCGCGGGGCGGGCGGGATCGCCCGTCCTGCACCACGTGATCCTGTGGGCGGCTCAGGCCGCCTGCAGGTCGGGCCCGGAAGATGGCCCCGGGGTCCAGAGGCTCAGCACCAGCGCCAGCCACCACGCCACCCCGCAGAGCAGGAAACTGACCAGTCCGGCCAGCACCGACAGGTTGCGGCCCAGCGGCTCGGGCAGGCCCAGCAGGATCAGCGCGCTCATCGACATGAAGGCGAAGAGGAAGGGCGCGATGGCCAGCAGCACGCCCGCGGGCAGGAAATGGATCGGCCGCCCGGGCCGGACCAGCCAGCCGGGCTTGCCTGTCAGCAGCGTGATCGCCGCGGCAAAGCCCGCAAGCTGGCCCACCAGCGGCACGCCCACGTGCTGGCCCTCGGCCAGCGCGCCGGGCAGGGCAATGAAGAAGAGAATGGTGAACAGCGCCGCATAGCCGCCCTGAAGGCGCAGGATCACGGCATGGACGGATTGCAGGATGGGACGCATCGGGACCTCGCGCGAGAACACTCGCGGGTCACGCTAGGCGCCGGCTGCGGCGAAAGCGGGGCAGGGCGGTGGCCGGCCCGCGGCACCGCGCGGGCCCCTCTGCCTCAGGCCACGTTCTCCAGCTTGACCTCGGGGGTGACGCCAAGCGCGTGGCAGACATCGCGGGTCAGCTCGGGCCGGTTCAGCGTGTAGAAATGCAGCTTGTCCACGCCACCCTCGATCAGCTCCGAGCAGAGCTCGGTGCAGATGGCGGTGGCCAGCAGGTCCTCGCGCCCGTCGCGGGTGGCCTTGTCGAAGGCGTCGATCACCCAGCCGGGGATATGCGTGCCGCAGCTTTCGGCGAAGCGCCGCGCGCCCTTCCAGTTCTCGATCGGCAGGATGCCCGGGACGACATGCTGGTCGATGCCCGCCTTGGCGCAGGCGTCGCGGAAGCGGAAGAAGGTCTCGGGTTCGAAGAAGAACTGGGTCAGCGCCTCGGTCGCGCCGGCGTCGAGCTTGCGCTTGAGCCAATCGATATCGGCCTGCGCGCTGGCGGCCTCGGGGTGGATGTCGGGATAGGCGCCCACGCGGATGGTGAAATCGCCCGTCGCGGCCAGCGCCTCGATCAGCTCGACCGAGTTGCCAAAGCCCTCGGGATGCGGCTCGAACCGCGCGCTGCCCTTGGGCGGGTCGCCGCGCAGCGCCACGATATCAGCCACACCTGCCTCGGCAAAGCCGCGCGCGATTTCCAGCGTCTCGTCCCGCGTGGCGTTCACGCAGGTCAGGTGCGCCGCGGTGCGCAGGCCCGAATGCTTGTGCAGCGTCGCCACCACCTCGCGCGTCAGGTCACGGGTCGTGCCCCCCGCCCCGTAGGTGACCGAGACGAAGCGCGGGGCAAGCGGGGCCAGCACCTGAACCGCGTCCCAGAGCCGGAACGTGCCTTCGATGTTCCGGGGCGGGAAGAATTCGAAACTGATCTCGGGGCGCATCGCGTCACATCCTCTGGCAAACCTCTGCCCTCTGTGCCATGTGATCTATCCTGAGACAAACTCATAAATCTCAAGATCAACATGAGGCCGACATGCATATCGAGTTCCGGCACCTGCGCACGATCAAGGCGATCCACGAGGCGGGCGGCGTGGCGCGGGCGGCCGACCAGCTGAACATCACGCAATCGGCCCTTTCTCACCAGATCAAGGGGCTGGAGGACCAGGCGGGGGTCGAGCTCTTCGTGCGCCGCTCCAAGCCGATGCGCCTGTCGGCGGCCGGGATGCGGCTGTTGCGGCTGGCCGAACAGGTGCTGCCGCAGGTCGAGGCGCTGCAGGCCGAGTTCGCCGGCCTGCGCGAGGGGCGCTCGGGCCGGCTGCACATCGCCATCGAATGTCATGCCTGTTTCGAATGGCTCTTCCCGGTGCTGGAAGGGTTCCGCAAGAGCTGGCCGGACGTGGATGTCGACATCCGCCCGGGGCTGGCCTTCGACGCGTTGCCGGCGCTGATGAAGGAGGAGGTGGACGTGGTGATTTCCTCCGACCCCGAGGATCTGCCGGGCATCACCTTCTCGCCGCTCTTCGATTACAGCCCGGTCTTCGTCGCCGCCGCCGCGCATCCGCTGGCCGCCAAACCTTATGTCGAGGCGGCCGATTTCCGGGGCCAGACGCTGATCACCTACCCGGTGGAGCGTGCCCGGCTGGACGTGTTCAGTCAGCTTCTGACCCCGGCCAAGGTCGAACCCGCGGCGATCCGGCAGGTGGAACTGACGGCGGTGATCCTGCTGCTGGTCGCCTCCAACCGCGGTGTCTCGGTATTGCCCGACTGGGTGGTGCGCGAGGTGAAATACAACTCGGATTACGTGACCCGGCCGCTGACCGCGCAGGGCGTGACGCGCCGGCTTTATGCCGCGACGCGCAGCGATGATCTTGCCAAGCCCTACATGCGCGAGCTCATCGCCTCGGCCGGGCAAGAGGCGCGACGCCTGCAGGAGGCATAGCTCACGGGGCGCTGCGGGCGCAGTTCTGCTCGGCCTGCGCCCGCGCCAGCGCCCATTTGTCGGCATAGCGCCAGCCCGGCGCGCGGTCGGGATCGCGCGTCATCACGTTCTGCGCCACGTAGGCAAAGCAGGCGCAGTCCACGCCGGACAGTTCGGCCTCGCAAAAGGCGCGCTCGCTTTCATGCGGGATCCGGTCGACCGGCGTGGCCAGCGGGTCGAACCCGCCGCCGCCCTGCGTCAGGGGCGGCAAGGTGTTGACCACGGCCAGCGCCACGGCCCCGCTGCCCAGGATCCACAGCCCGATCGAAAGCTCGCTGGCCATCGTGATTGCCCCGCCTGTTGACGGGAGACACCCTATGGCAGAGCCGGGCTAAACCCCAGCACGCAATGCGCGCAATTCGCTGCAAACTGTCCGCGTCTGGCGGCAGTAGCGGGGCAGCAACGGGCCGACCGGGGACGGCCCGCGCCATCCTCTCGCAATGTTCAGAGGGTTTTCAGATCTGACGCCATGGTGCGCCCGTCGCGCCCTTCGCGCAGCTCGTAGCTGACCTTCTGATTGTCGGCCAGGCCGGTCAGCCCCGATCGTTCGACCGCCGAGATATGGACGAAAACGTCCTTGCCGCCTTCGTCGGGCGCGATGAAACCATAGCCTTTCGTGGTGTTGAACCACTTCACGGTGCCGTTCGGCATAGTCCCGTGCTCCTTGTCTAGTCCCGTCTCCTGGCCCCACAGGGTGCGAGGCCACCCTGTCACATTCGCCTTTCAGGACACGCCCCGGCGGGAATCGCACGGATAGGTGGCCGATCGTCGAAGGTCACGAAAGGCAGTTTAGCGCATACATGTAAATTGCAAGAAAAACCCGGCCGTATTACAGGCTGTCGGCGGGGATGTGAACGCCGCGAACGGAGGCTGTGCAATGAAGATCCACGGGTTGAAGACATGCGACACCTGCCGCATGGCGCGCAAGGCGCTGCCCGAGGCCACCTTCGTCGATCTGCGCGACACGCCGCTGTCGGACGAGCTGCTGGATCGGGCCATCGCGGCCTTTCCCGACACGCTGGTCAACCGCCGCTCGACCACCTGGCGCGGGCTGGACGCGGCCGAGCGTGACCGCCCCGTGCGCGAGCTGCTGCGCGCCCATCCAACCCTGATGAAGCGCCCCCTGATCGAAGAGGGCACCACGCTGCACCTGGGCTGGGACGCCGGCGTCCGGTCGGCGCTGCTGGGCGACTAGGCCGGCGCGACGCGGCCCGGGCCTTGCGCCACCAGCACTCGGTCGAGCGACAGCACGCCCGCGCCTTTGACCACCAGCGTCACCAGCAGCAGCATCCAGAAGGCCCGCTGGTCGAGGATCAGCGCATCCGGCACGCGGTCGAACCAGGCCCCCAGCGCGGCCGGATCGCCAATGCTGCCATGGCCGTAGAGGTCGGTCAGTGTTTGCACGATGACGAACCCGATCATCCCCAGCGCCGCCAGCCGCGTGAACAGCCCGACCACGATCAGCAGCGGCAGCAGGAACTCGGCGAAGGTTCCGGCATAGGCGATCAAATCATAAAATGGCCCCAGCTTCGAGGCGTCATAGCCGGCCGCCTCGAAAGCCTTTGGAAACATTTGCGCATAGACACCCAGCTCCAGCGTGAAGATGTCGAGGATGCCTTCCTCGCCCTTGCGGTCCACCACCTTGGTCAGGGCCGAGGCCCAGAAATAGCCCAGCAGCGTCGCGGCAAAGACCAGCCGGGCCAGCAGCGGCAGCAGCCCCTCGCCATAGCGCGCGACCGCGCCGAAGATCATGTGATGCAGAGAGACGAGACGGTCCATGGCGGGGCTCCTCAGGGACGGGGCAGGAAAAGATCGGTCAGGGCGCCGGCAGACAAGAGCAGCGACAGGGTGGCGGAGAGGTCGAACCCATCGCCCGCGGCCTCCAAAGCGTCGCCGAAGGGCGCGCCCGCCAGCAGCGCGGCGACGAATCGACCGGCGCCCGGGCCCAGCAGATGCATCTGCGGGTCCAGCGCCGGGCGCGTCACCAGCACGTCCTCGGCCCCGGCCGCGGGCTTGGGCGCGCCGGCGACAAGAGTGAAACGATGCACCGACAGGACCGGCCAGTCCGACCGGATCAGCTGCAGCGCGGGCGCCGGCACCAGCCGCGCGCCCATCAGCGTGGCCTCGTCCAGCCCCTGCAGCCGCGCAGGATCCAGCGGCGGCGCATCGGCGGCGTGATAGCTCTGGCGCAGCGCCAGTTCCAGCTGCGCCACGTCCGGCAGGTAGCCCAGCCGGGCCAGCGGCGCGATCCCGGCCAGGAAGGTGGGAAACCCCGCGCCATAGAACATCATGCGCGGATCCCCGGGCGGAGAACTGCGCAGGAACCGCGCCGCGACATGGGCAAAATTCTCGGGCCCGATCAGCTTGGCCACCGCCGGGAACCCCGTCTCCAGCGCCTCGCGCAGCGCCACGGCGACATTGTTGCGATAGACGGCATAGCGGCGCCCGGCCGGCCGGCCCAGCCCATCGACCAGCCCCCGCGGCACCGGCGCCTCGGCCTGCAGCAGGGCCGCGCGGAAGGCGGTCTCGCAGTCTTTCATCTTTCCAAAAATACTCCGGGGGGCCCGCAGGGCGGGGGCAGCGCCCCCTCCGACGCCGGGGCCGGGGGCCGCCGCGCTCATGCCGCGACCCGGGTCAGCGTCGCGCCGGCGCGCGCCGCCTCGGCGGCCAGCACAGGCCAGTCGGGCACGTCATTGTCCCATTCCACCAGCACGGGGCGCGGCCCGGCGCGGTCCAGCACCTCGTCCAGCAGGGCCCAGACCGGGTCGGCCACGGTGCGGCCATGGCTGTCGATCAGCAGCGGCGCGCCGAAATCATCGGCATCCGTGTCATGCCCGCCCAGATGGATCTCACCCACCTCCTCCAGCGCGAAATCGGCGATGTAGTCGCGCGGCGGGTAGGCGAGGTTCGTGGCCGAGACGAAGACATTGTTCACGTCCAGCAGCAGCCCGCAGCCGGTGCGCCGCGCGATCTCGCGCAGGAAATCGGTCTCGGACCAGGTGCTCTCGGCGAAGGCGAGGTAGGAGGAGGGGTTCTCCAGCAGCATGCGCCGGCCCAGCACGGTCTGCACCTCGTCCACATGGGCGCAGACCCGCGCCAGCGTGTCGGTCGTGTAGGGCAGGGGCAGCAGGTCGTTCAGGAAATGGCCCTCATGGGTCGACCAGGCCAGGTGTTCGGAAAAGCTGGCCGGGTTCAGCCAGCCCAGCAGGTGCTTCAGCCGCGCGAGGTGGTCGCGGTCGAGCGGCTCGGGCCCGCCGATAGACAGGCCCACACCGTGCACGGACAGGGGGAAGCGTTCGGCCAGCGCGCGCAGCTGCGCCAGCGGGCGCCCGCCATCGCCCATGTAGTTCTCGGCGTGGATCTCCAGCCAGCCCACCGGCGCGGGATCGGCCATGATCGGCGCGAAATGCTGCGCCTTGTAGCCGACGCCGGGCAGGGCGGGCAGGGCATGGGTCGCATCGAACATCGGGCGGGTCCTTCTCGCGGGCTCGGGGGTCGGGATGGGTGTCGCCACCCATCCCGGTCTCTGGGGGGCGCTCACGCCTCGGGCAGGTCGCGCTCCAACGGCTCGAGCGAGCCCATGCGTTCGCTGCCATCGGCCATCTCGGGCAGGTCGATCTCGGTGCAGGTGCCGGCCTCGACCAGCGTCCAGGCATTGCCCTGGTAATCCACGGTCGAGGTGCCGGCGCAGGTGGTGCCGGGGCCGGCGGCGCAGTCATTCTCGCCGGCCAGCGAAATGCCGTAGCACTTCTCCTGTTCCTGCGCGGCAACGCCGGTGGCGGCAAAGCTGGCGGCAACGGCACCGACAAGCGCGGCGGTCTTGATGGACTTGGACATGGTCTTTCCTTTCGAGGGTTCAGTCGGTCGAAACTCGGCCGAGGGCCCCGTGCCCTTCGGTACGCAAAAGGTGCCGCGACTTCGTGCCGCGTACCATTCACGCCGCCGTGCATCACGCGAGCGTCACGCCGCGTCAGCCGCACGTGACATGCTGCATGTGCAGAAATGCCGTGAAATCAGGGGTGTTGCGCGCCGGATGGTAACAGTTCGCAGCGCCGCGCCCGGGCGTCGGGGCGGTTTGTTACAGTCGATCCGGCGCTGGGGCGGCCCGCAGGCCGCCCGATCACGCGGGTTGTCAACCCTGTCACAAAGCCCCGCAGTCCGGGGCTGTCAGGGAAAGAACGCGCGAGCGCGCCGGAAACGTCGCCTCAAGACGAAAAAAAAACGCGCCCCGGTCAGCCGGGGCGCGTTCGCTGTCAGGATTTCGGGGCGCGGATCAGGCCGGCTCGGTCTCGGTCACGGCGGCGGCCGGTGCCGGGCGCAGGTCCGGCGGGGTGGCATCGCGCGCGAGGTCGGGCACGATCTCGTCCAGCGCCACGGTGCGGGTCTGCTTTTCGCCAAGGCGCCGCAGGGTCACGGTGCGCTCCTCGACCTCGCGATGCCCGACGGCCAGGATCACCGGCACCTTGCCGACCGAATGCTCGCGCACCTTGAAGTTGATCTTCTCGTTGCGCGTGTCGGCCTCGGCCCGGACGCCGGCGCGGGTCAGCGCCGCCACCACCTCGGCCACGTAGTCATCGGCCTCCGAGGTGATCGAGGCGACCACGACCTGCCGCGGCGCCAGCCAGAAGGGCAGCTTGCCGGCATGTTCCTCGATCAGGATGCCGATGAAGCGCTCGAACGAGCCCAGGCAGGCGCGGTGCAGCATGTAGGGCCGGTGCTTGTCGCCATCCGAGCCGATATAGCTGGCGCCCAGACGTTCGGGCAGGTTCGGGTCGACCTGGAAGGTACCGCATTGCCAGACCCGGCCGATCGCGTCGGTCAGGTAGAAATCCAGCTTGGGCCCGTAGAAGGCGCCATCGCCGGGCTCCAGCACGTAATCGCGGCCCACCGCCTTGATCGCGTTCTCAAGCGCGCCTTCCACGTGGTCCCAGCTTTCCTCGCTGCCCACGCGCTTCTCGGGGCGGGTGGCAAAGCGGATCTCGAACTCGGGGAAGCCGAGCTCGCGGTAGACCCCGGCGAGGAAGTCGATGAAGCGCGCGCATTCCTCCTGGATCTGGTCCTCGGTGCAGAAGATATGCGCGTCATCCTGCGTGAAGCCGCGTACCCGCATGATCCCGTGCAGCGCGCCCGAGGGCTCGAACCGCGCGCAGGAGCCGAACTCGGCCAGCCGCAGCGGCAGGTCGCGATAGCTTTTGAGGCCCTGGTTGAAGACCTGCACGTGACAGGGGCAGTTCATCGGCTTCAGCGCGTTGATCCGGGTCTGGGCCTTGTCCTTGACCGCGGCATCGTCGCTTTCGCCGTCGCGCGATTCATCCACCTCGACGATGAACATGTGGTGCTGGTACTTGTCCCAGTGGCCGGAGGCCTCCCATAGCTTGCGGTCCACCACCTGCGGGGTGTTGATCTCGCGGTAGCCGCCGGCGCGCTGCTTGCGGCGCATGTAATCCTGCAGCTGGGTGTAGATGGTCCAGCCGTCGGGATGCCAGAAGACCTGGCCCGGCGCCTCTTCCTGCATGTGGAACAGGTCCATCTCGCGGCCCAGCTTGCGGTGGTCTCGCTTGGCGGCCTCTTCCAGCATGTGCAGGTGCTTCTTGAGGTCGTCGCGGTTCCTGAAGGCCACGCCGTAGATGCGCTGCAGCATCTGGCGGCTGCTGTCGCCGCGCCAGTAGGCGCCGGCCACGCTCATCAGCTTGAACGCGTCGCCCGGGACCTGCCCGGTATGCTGCAGGTGCGGGCCGCGACAGAGATCCTGCCAGTGGCCGTGCCAGTACATGCGGATCGGCTCGTCGCCGGGGATCGCCTCGACCAGCTCGACCTTGTAGGGCTCGTTGTTGGCGGCATAGTACTTGATCGCGCGCTCGCGCTCCCACAGCTCGGTGGTGACCGGGTCGCGGCGGTTGATGATCTCCTTCATCTTCTTCTCGATCGCGCCGAGATCCTCGGGCGTGAAGGGCTCGGCCCGGTCGAAATCGTAATACCAGCCATTGTCGATGACGGGGCCGATGGTGACCTTCACCTCGGGCCAGATCTCCTGCACGGCGCGCGCCATGATATGGGCAAGGTCGTGGCGGATCAGCTCGAGCGCGGGCGCATCGTCGGCCATGGTGTTGATGGCGATCTGCGCGTCACGCTCGATCGGCCATTGCAGGTCCCAGTGCGCGCCGTCCACGTTGGCGGAAATCGCCTTCTTGGACAGGGACTTGGAAATCGAGGCCGCGACCTCGGCGGGCGTCACGCCCTTGTCGAAGTCACGCTGCGAGCCATCTGGGAATGTCAGGGAAACTTGGGCCATCGGCCATGCTCCTCGTCGGTTTGGCGCCCACGGAACGCCCGGTTGCGGGTTATGTGTGCGCGTCTTGTGACCCTGCCCGCGCGGGCTGTCAAGCAAGCGTGAGGGAACCGGATCGGGGCGGCGCGGCTTTACGCCGGGTGAGCCGCAGCCAGCAGTGACACGCCAGCCGAGAGGATGACATGAACGACGCCACGACCGAGATCTACGACCAGCTGACCGGCGCCGAGGAGGACGTGCCCGCGCGCGAGGGCCGCAACGGCACCCGCCACATGCTGTCACTGTCCATGACCAAGGTGGCCGACGGGCTGATCGACCCCAAGCTGGTGTTGAGCTGGCTGGGCGGCGCGCTGGGCGTGCCGGCCGCGGTGACCGGGCTTTTCGTGCCGATCCGCGAGGCCGGCGCGCTTCTGCCGCAGATCCTGATGGCGGGCCGGGTGCAGGCCATGGCGCATCGCAAATGGGCCTGGGTGCTGGGCACGCTGGGGCAGGGGTCCATGGCGGCGCTGATCTGCCTCGTGGCATTGACAATGGAGGGGCTGGCCGCGGGGCTGGCCATCGCCGCGGCGCTGGTCGTCTTCTCGGTCAGCCGGGCGCTCTGCTCCGTCAGCTACAAGGACATCCTCGGCAAGACCGTGGCCAAAACCCGGCGGGGCGCGGTGACCGGCGTGGCGGGCTCGGCCTCGGCGCTGGCGGTGCTGGGCTTTGCCGCGCTGCTGATGTCGGGCATGGTGCGCGAGACCGGCCCGGTGATCGTGGCGATCGGCGTGGCGTCCGTCCTGTGGCTGGTGGCGGGGGCGCTGTTCTCGCGGCTTGAGGAGCAGGCCTCGGAAGACCGCGAGGCGCCGGCCATCGATCTTGCGCCGCTGCGCGAGGATGCGCAGTTCCGCCGCTTCATCGCGACGCGCGGCGCGCTGACAGTGACCGCACTGGCGCCGCCCTATTTCGTGCTGCTGGGCGCGGGGCAATCGGCGCTGCAGGGGCTGGGCGCGCTGCTGCTGGCCTCCTCGGCGGCCTCCTTCGTCAGCTCCTATGTCTGGGGGCGGCTGGCCGACCGGTCCTCGCGCGCGGTGCTGATGCTGTCGGGGCTCTGCGCGGCGCTGTTCATGGCGCTGGCCGTGGCCGCGGATCTTGCCGGCTGGGCCGAGCGCGCCTGGGTCGTGCCGGTGACGCTGTTCGGCCTGATGGTGGCCTATCACGGCGTGCGGCAGGGACGGTCGACCTACCTTGTCGACATGGCGCCCGAGGAGGCCCGTTCGCGCTATGCCGCCCTGGCCAATACCGCGATCG
This sequence comes from Pseudoponticoccus marisrubri, assembly GCF_001482405.1. Classification (GTDB taxonomy): domain Bacteria; phylum Pseudomonadota; class Alphaproteobacteria; order Rhodobacterales; family Rhodobacteraceae; genus Pseudoponticoccus; species Pseudoponticoccus marisrubri. The sequence continues at coordinate 430,909 of NZ_LPXO01000002.1, read as the reverse complement.
GCACGCTGCTGCTGGTGGTCGGCGCGCTGGGCGGCGGGCTGGCCCTGCTGGGCCCGCAGGTGGCGCTGGCCGGCTTTGCCGCGCTGAGCCTTGCGGGCGCCGCGCTGGCCTATGGCCTGCACGAGGTGGAGAGCGCCTGAACGCGGCGGGGCGGCGGCGTCCCACCCGCCCACCCCGCCGCGGCCCCGCCGCGCGTGGCCCCGTGGCGCGACGCATCCGGCGGCAGGTGGGCTTGGCCTCGGGCCGCGGCCGGCTATGCTGGCCGCGCAAGACGTACTGGGGCCGGCTATGCTGGCTGCGCAAGACACACGGAGGCAGGTTTGGCACGGATTTCCTATCTCGACGGGCCGCGGGGCGACCGGCTGGCCTATGCGCTGACCGAGGGCGAGGGGCCGATGGTGGTCTTCCTGTCGGGCTATCGCTCGGACATGGACGGCACCAAGGCGGTGCACCTGGAAGGCTGGGCCGAGCGGCAGAAGCGCCCCTTCCTGCGGCTGGACTATGCCGGGCATGGCCGCTCGGGCGGGGTGTTCGAAGAGGGCTGCATCGGCGACTGGGCCGATGATGCCGAGGCGGTGATCCGTGCCGCGACCGACGGGCCGGTCGTGCTGGTGGGCTCGTCCATGGGCGGCTGGATCGCCTGCCTGCTGGCGCAGCGCCTGCCGCAGGTCGCAGGCTTCGTCGGCATCGCCGCGGCGCCCGATTTCACCGAGGACGGGTTCTGGGCCGGCTTCAGCGAGGAGCAGCGCCGGCAGGTCATGGAGACGGGCGCGCTGCACCTGCCGTCAGCCTATGACGACCCTTACGTGGTCACCCGCAAGCTGATCGAGGACGGGCGCGCGCATCTTGTCCTGCGCGCGCCGCTGCCCATGGGCTGGCCCGTGCGCCTGTTGCAGGGCACCGAGGACGAGGCCGTGTCGCGCGAGACCGCGCTGCGCCTGCTGGACGCGATCGAAAGCCCGGATCTGCAGCTGACACTGGTCAAAGGCGCCGATCACCGCTTCTCGGAGCCGCAGAACCTTGCCATGATCGAAGAGGCGCTGGCGGACGTGTTGCGGTGAGCGTCTGCCTGTCGGACGGGGCACGGCGTTGAGCGCCTGTGCCGGGCCTGCGCTGGCGTTGCAGCCCGGCGAGGTCGATGCCTATCTTGCGGCGCAGGAGGCCCGGTTCGACGATATCCGGCCGGGCCAGCACAAGCGCGTGGTCTGGGCGGGCGCGCCGGGGGTGCGGACGGGCTGGGCCGTGCTCTATGTGCACGGGTTCTCGGCCTCCTCGGAGGAACTGCGCCCCTTGCCCGATCGCGTGGCCGCCGGGCTGGGCGCCAACCTCGTCTTCACGCGGCTCGCCGGGCATGGGCGCGGCGGGGCAGCCATGGCGGAGGCGACGCTGGCGGACTGGATGCGCGACGTGGCCGAGGGGTTTGCGCTGGGGCGCGCCGTAGGGGAGCGGGTGCTGGTGCTGGCCTGTTCGACCGGCGCCACGCTGGTCACGCTGGGCGCCTGTGGCGGCACGCGCGACGGGATCGCCGGAGCGGTGATGCTGTCGCCGAATTTCCGGCTGCGGCGCCTCGCGGGGCGGGTCCTGGGCTGGCCGGGCGCCGCGCATCTGGCCGGGCCGTTCTTGCGCGGAACACGCGGCTTCGTGCCCTTCAACGCCGCCCATGCGGCGGGTTGGACCTCGCGCTACCCGTCGCAGGCGCTGCTGCCCATGGGCGCCGCCGTGGCGGCGGCAGGGCGGGCCCCGCTGGAGCAGCTGGACCTGCCCGCGCTCTTCCTTTTCGATCCGGGCGACAGGGTCGTCGATCACCGCGCGACCGAGCGGGTTGCCGCGCGCTGGGGTGGCCCCGCGCGGCTGCACCGGATCGACACGCCACAGGACTGCGATCCCGGCCGGCACGTGATCGCGGGGCAGGCGCTGTCCCCGGCGCTGACCGGCCCCGTCTGCGAGACGGTGCTGGGCTGGGCGCGGGGGCTCTAGGCGATGCGGCGCCCGCGCTCCATGTGGTCGCTCGAGACGCTGGGACGCGAGCGCCTGTCGCGGCATTTCTGGATGCGCGAGTTCCTTTATTCCGAGATCGGCGATTTCCACGGCATCCCCAACATCCCCGACGATCCCGACCTGGCGCTGGCCCGGGGGCGGGCCTTCTGCGAGACGCTGCTCGACCCGCTGGAAGAGACCTTTGGTCGGATCTTCGTGCGTTCAGGCTATCGCGCGGCGCGGCTGAACGCCTTCGGCAATGCGCATGGGTTGAACTGCGCGCGCAATGACCATCCGCTGGAATGCCATGTCTGGGACCTGCCCGACCGCCCGGTGGCCGGGGCTTCGATCGTGATCCCCTGGTTCGCGCGCCGCTACGCGGACGGGCGCGACTGGCGGGACCTGGCATGGTGGCTGCACGACCATCTCGACTATTCCGAGATCTGTTTCTTTCCAAAGCTCTGCGCCTTCAACCTGTCCTGGCGGCCCGAGCCGCTGCGGCGCATCGACAGCTTTGTCGCCCCCCGCGGCACGTTGCTGCGCGCCGGCGCCGCCCCGGCCTTGTCGGCGCGGGAGCGTGCCGCGCGCCATGCCGATTTCCCGCCTTTCAAGGGCCTGCGCCACCCGGTGTGACCGGCGCCCCGGCGCGCTTTCGCCACGCGCGCCGGGGCGGGCATTGCAAAGCGCGGCGAAATCGGTCACCCCGAGGCGCGGCGCAAGGGGCCCCTTGGGGCGCGCCGCGCCGGCAGGACGGAGCAGGGTGTGGCGATGCGTGAAGCGGTTGTGTTTCTTCCCGAGCAGATGTGCGACGCGCGGCTTTTCGGCCAGCAGATCGCGGCGCTGTCGCCCGATCACGCGGTGACCGCGGCGCCGGTGACGCAGGGCGAACGGGTCGAGGAGATCGCCTCGGGGCTGCTCGACCTGCTGCCCAAGCGCTTTGCGCTGGTCGGGCTTGGGCTGGGCGGGGCCGTCGCGCTCGAGATCGTGCGGCGCGCGTCCGACCGAGTGAGCCGGCTGGCGCTGATGGGGACCAACCCGCTGGCCGAGACGCCGCAGCAGGCGGCCGAGCGCGACCCGCTGATCATCCGCGCACGCGCCGGCAAGCTGGACGAGGTGCTGCGCGAGGCGCTCAAGCCCGCCGACCTTGCGCCGGGGCTGCAGCGCGCCGAGATCCACGCGCTCTACATGGAGATGGGCCTGTCGCTGGGCCCCGAGATCTTTGCCCGCCAGTCGCGCGCGCAGCAACGCCGCCGCGACCAGCAGACCACGCTGCGCAAGCTGATCGTGCCCACCATGGTGATCTGCGGCGCGCAGGACCCGCTGACACCGGTCAAGCGCCATGCCTTCATGGCGGAACTGATCCCCGGCGCGGTGCTGCGCGTGATCGACGAGGCCGGCCACCTGCCGCCGCTGGAGCAGCCCGAGGCGGTGTTGGCCGCCCTGCGCGACTGGATGGCCATGCCGCTCCGCCTGCGCTGAGCGGAGCGCTGCCACGCGGAGCGCGCCGTGCGGCGCGCGCTCGATATCTCGTCGTCGGGGCTTCGCCCTCCTCCTCGGGCCGCGCGTGGCGCTCGGCGCGCGCAGACCGGCCCGAGGGCGTGTGGCAAACGCTGCTTCCCTGAACTCTGCCGCTTTCGCTTGACCTTGCCGGGGTCGCGCGCCTATCTGCGGGCTGCGCGGAAGGCCGGGCGGCCGCTCCTTCGGGAGAGGAAAGTCCGGACTCGCCGAAGCACCGGTGCCGGGTAACGCCCGGGCAGGGCAACCTGACGGAAAGCGCCACAGAAAACAGACCGCCCGGCGCCCTGGCGTCGGGTCAGGGTGAAACGGTGGGGTAAGAGCCCACCGGGGGGCTGGCAACAGCGCCCGCATGGCAAGCCCCACCGGGAGCAATGCCAAATAGGGACCCCGTGCCGTGCGCGGCAGGGCGGCTTCGGCCCGAGGGGTCCGGGTTGGCAGCTTGAACCGCGCGGGCAACCGCCGGTCCAGAGGAATGGTCGTCTGAGGGCGGGCAACCGTCCGATAACAGAATCCGGCTTACAGGCCTTCCGCGCATCAAATTCCGCCCCGCCGGGGCCCGCTGGTGCTTGACACGCGGGCGCGGGTGGGTAAAAGGCGGGCTTCAGACAGATTTCACGCGAGAGGCGCGCGCGCGTCCCCGTGTTGCAGGAGACGAACCATGGCGAAGCCGACCACCATCAAGATCCGCCTGAACTCGACCGCGGGCACCGGGCATTTCTACGTGACCAAGAAGAACGCGCGGACGATGACCGAGAAGATGACCATCCGGAAGTTCGACCCGGTGGCGCGCAAGCATGTCGAGTATAAGGAAGGCAAGATCAAGTAAGGTCTTCCCCTTATCGACGCGACGGATCACGGCCGTGCAGGGATGCCCTGCGCGGCCGTTTCCGTTCCTGACCGGCTGGAGCTGACCGGAGCACGCCCATGTCCGATGCTCTGACCCTGCGGCCGGCCGAGACCGGCGACATCGCCGCGCTCGACCGGCTGTTCCTGCGCAGCTATTCCCGGTTGCTGGTCGCCGATTACCCGCCCTCGGTCATGGTGACGGTCGTGCCGAAGCTGGCCCGGGCGCAGCCCGAGCTCCTCCGCTCGGGCCGGTTCTACGTGGTGGAAGAAGACGGGCGCCTGCTGGGCGCCGGGGGCTGGTCGCTGGCCGCGCCCGGCGGTGGTCCGGCGCGGCCGGGCATCGGCCATGTGCGCCACGTGGCCACCGATCCCGACAGCCTGCGCCGCGGCGTCGGCCGGCAGCTGATCGGGCATATCAAGCGGATGGCCCGGGCGGTCGGCGTGCAGGAGATGCACTGCCAGAGCACGCGCACGGCGGTGCCCTTCTATCGCGCGGCCGGGTTCGCGCCGCGCGGTGACATCACCGTGCCGCTGCCGGGCGGTATCGGCTTTGACGCGGTGCTGATGGTGGCCCGGCTCGAGGGCACATGAAAAAGGCCGGTCCAGGGGACCGGCCGAGTGCGTGCCTTCGGTAGGGACATGGCCCGGGATTACTCCCGGTTGCCAAGCAGTTGCAGCAGGAACATGAACATGTTGATGAAGTCCAGGTAGAGGCTCAGCGCGCCCATGATGGCCGCCTTGCCCAGCCACTCCTTGTCTCCATGGGCGGCATGCTGGACGTAGGTGTTCTTGATGTTCTGCGTGTCATAGGCGGTCAGGCCGGCGAAGATCAGCACGCCGAGGATCGACACGGCGAACTGGATGGCCGGCGAGCCCACGAAGATGTTGATGATCGAGGCGACCAGCAGGCCGATCACGCCCATGATCAGGAACGACCCCCAGCCCGAGATGTCCTTCTTGGTGGTGTAGCCCCAGAGCGACAGGCCCGCGAAGGCGATCGAGGTCACCAGGAAGACCTGGATGATCGACATGCCGGTGAAGACCAGGAAGATCGAGCTGAGCGACAGGCCCATCAGCACGGCAAATCCGTAGAAGACAAGCTGGACACCTGCGGCCGACAGGCGGTTCACGGCGGCGCCGAAGCCGAAGAAGATGAAGGCGAGCGGCGCAAACATGATCACCCATTTCAGCGGCGACATGTAGATCGCCTGCCCGAAGCCGGTCAGGTACTGGCCCTCGCGGATCATGGCCGTGGCGCCGGCCGGGTCGTTGGTGACCGCCAGGCCGGAAATCGCCCATGCGGCGAGGAAGGTGATGAACGTGCCCACGGACATCGTGCCGTAGACCTTGTTCATGTGGGCGCGCAGGCCCTCGTCAATCTGGGCGGCGCGTGCGCCGGATACGCCAGCCGCCCGGATCGTTTCGTATTCAGCCATCAAAGCCTCCGTTTGCGTGACAGACCCTCCGCGCCCGCGCGCGGAGTTCTGCGAAAGATATTGGCGAAGGACACCAATTATTCAAGGTGCAAACGGGCACATTCCGTGAACGGTTTGGTTCACTTCAGCCAGTGATCCGGCGGGTTCCAGGCCATGTCGCGGGCGGCGCGGGTGGCGTCGCGGGCGCGGGTCTGCCCAGCGGGGTGACGCTGGGGCAGGGTGCGGGTCAGGCGGCGCAGCCAGGCCGGGGCGAAGCGGGGGGTGAGCGTGAGCGAGGACATGGCACCTCCTTCAGGATGCGTGATGGACAGGGCGCGCGTCATTTGCGCTCTTGATAGGTAGGCGCCTTGGTGGCATTCTGGAAACGAATGTTGGTGAGCAGGTGCATCACGAACGGTGATGGGTTGACAAATGACAGGGAGGGGCCATGCGCAACCTGGACGTGACGGTGCTGCGGTCCTTCGTGACCGTGGCCCAGGCCGGCGGGGTGACCCGCGCGGCGGGGTTCCTGAACCTGACGCAATCGGCCGTCTCGATGCAGCTCAAGCGGCTGGAGGAAATGCTGGGCCTGCAGGTCTTCGACCGCTCGGGGCGCGGTGTCACGCTGACCCCTGCGGGCGCCCAGCTGCTGACCTATGCGCAGAAGATCGTCGACCTGAATGACGAGGTCTATTCCCGGCTCACCGATCAGAGCTGGGAGGGCGAGATCGTGCTGGGCGTGCCGGTGGACATCGTCTACCCGGTGATTCCCAAGGTGCTGCAGCGCATGGGGCGCACGCATCCACGGGTGAAGGTGCGGCTGGTCAGCTCCTTCACGCGCACGCTCAAGGCGCAGTTCGCTCGCGGCGAGATGGATGCCATCCTGACCACCGAGGCGGGCGTCGAGAGCGGTGGCGAGACGCTGATGGACGTGCCGCTGCGCTGGATCGGCGCGCCGGGCGGGCAGGCGCACCGCGTGCGGCCGCTGCGGGTGGCGTTCTGCCGGACCTGCGGTTTCCGCGCCGACACGCTGGCGCGGCTCGATGCCGAGGGGGTGGACTGGGAACTGGCCGTCGATTCCGACAGTGACACCACCGTCGACGCCACCGTCAGCGCCGACATGGCAGTGACCGCGCGGCTGGAGGGGCATTGCGCGCCCTATCTCGAGACGCTGGAGACGGGGCTGCTGCCCGATCTCGGTACGCAGAAGATCAACCTCTACAAGGGCAACGGCAAGACCGCGCTGGTCGATACGCTGTGCGACTATATCCGCGAGGGGATTGCCACGCTTTGAGGTGATGCCTCAGGAGTGGTGCGCAATCCCTTGAGATTGTTGTATTTCAGACGCCCACATCCGGGCCGTAGCAGACCATGGGCTCGTCATCCTGCTCGGCCTCGTAGAGCACGGTGCTGCCGGGGTCGTTCTCGAATACCGCGCGCAGCCCGCTGCCTTCCTTGAAAAAGCTCCAGCATTGCGGCTCGGGGTTGTCCTCATAGACAAAACAGATCTGCCCGGCATCCTCGTACCAGAACCCGTCCTTGCACTTGCCGTCCAGGAAGGACCAGCGCACCTGCCGATCGGGCAGGTATTCCTCGACGCCGTAGGCTTCGCCCGAGAGGCCGAAATAGAGCGTCTTGCCGGTCACATAGCGCTCGAATTCCGAGGCGGTCATCGGCTCGGCCGCCCAGGCCGGCGCGGCGAGCAGGGTGGCAAGGGTGAGGGCGAGAATCTGTTTCATGGGGTGACAGTGCCAGAGCGCAGGGGCTTTCGGAAGGTCAGGTATTCATGAATGGTTAAGCTTCTTGCGGCAGTCTCGAGGCGGTTGCCTGCCTGTCGGGCAGATCCGCCTGCCGTGCCCGGACACGCGCCACGCGGCGATCCATGACGCGCCGCCAGACCGGCGGCAGTAGCGCCAACACCGCCATGACCGGCAGCGAATGGGGCAGGATCGGCATGGCCGCGCGATCCAGCGACAGGCCCGGATAAGGCTTGGCCGGGTGGCTGTGATGGTCCGAATGGCGCGGCGCGTTCAGCATCAGCGCCGAGGAGAAGCCGTGCGGCGCGTTCCAGCTGTGCTGCGGCCCGACCGGCTCGGGGCGGCCGGGCGCAATCTCGCGCCGCGTCAGCCCGTAGTGCTGGACATAGTCCGACAGGAGCAGCTGCGCCTGCGCATAGGCCGACAGGCCCAGCAGCGCCGCGATGCCGCCCCAGCCGGCAAGCACATAGGCCAGCACCAGCGACAGCGCCGCGCCCAGCCCGTAGACCGCGTAAGGGTGCAGCCCCGTGCCGCGCCGCAACCGCGATTCGGCGTGATAGCCCGCGACAAGCGCCCCGGCCCAGGCGCGGGGGGCGAAGGCATAGAAGCTCTCACCCAGCCGCGCCGAGTTCGGATCGCGCACCGTGGCAGCATGGACGTGATGCACCCGCACATGCGCCGAGGCGTGGAAGCCGAACAGGATCGAGGCGTAAACCGCAACGCCCAGCCGTCGCAGCACGCGCGGCGCGCGGTGGATCAGCTCATGCGCGTTGGAATTGCTCACCTGCCCAAGAAACAGCGAAAGGGCAAAGAAGATCAGGATCTTGTCGGCCGTCGTGAAGGCATCGGATGAGCCGATCACCCGGACCCCGCCGTAAAGCAGCGGGAAATGCGCGACCCCCAGCAGCAGCGACAGCGTGTCGCCGGCGGGAAACTCCTGCCCGGGATCGTCCGGCGGGGCCAGCGCGGCGATGCGATCCATGAAATAGGTGAAGGCGGTAATGTAGACCAGCGCCGCCACAGCCCAGATGCCGCCATGGACCAGCGCCAGCGCCAGCAGGGCCACCATGGCCAGGGTTGCGATCGTGAAACGTGCCATCCGCGGCCTCATCCCGGTAATGCTCTGCCATAGCCGGTCGCCATGCACCCTGTCAGGCAAAACCGTGGCAATCCCGGGGCAGGCCGCGTCAGTAGTTCTTGTAGACCGCGCAGATGCAGCCGCTGGATTTCAACCGACGGCAGAAATCCCAAGCCGCGTCCCGCGTATCGCGTCCGATGCGGGCCATGAAATACCCGCCGCGCGGGCTGGCGCGGCTCTTCTGCCAGATCATGTCGGGCTCTTCGCTGTTGGTCAGCCGCGAACAGCTGCGCACGCGGTCGCGATACTGCGCCATGGCACGGTCGCGGCTGGTGCCGAAGGCGACCTGCACGCCCCATTTCTTCAGCACCGGCTCGGGCGGTTCGGGCGGCGGGTAGGCGGTCAGGCGGCGGTTGCGGGCCAGCTCGTGACAGGCCTGAGCGAAGGGCTTGTCCTTCTGCAGGCGATAGTCGTGATCCTCGGGCGGGGCGTCGCGCCATGTCTCGGCGGGCAGCCCGGTGATGATCTTGACGTAGTTGATCGTCTCCCGCGCCAGCCCGCGCGACCGCGCGACCAACCCGTCGGCGCGCCGTTCGCCACCATTATAGGCCACCGCGGCCAGCCCGTGATTGCCGTAGCGCCGCGACAGCTCGCCCAGGTACTCGGCCGAGTATTCCAGCGCCTCGGCGGGGTTGTAGGGGTCGATCAGCCCGCGCAGCTTTGCCGTGGAGGGGATGAACTGCGCGATTCCCTGCGCGTTGGCATGGCTGAGCGCATTGGGGTCGAACCGGCTCTCCTGCCAGATCAGCCGCGCGAAGAAGCCCGGATCCAGCCCGTGCGTGCCGGCAAAGGCCTCGATCGCCTGGCAGGTGTCATGCACGAAATGGCTGGGCCGAATGCATTGCACCTGCCCGAAGGCGCCCGGCGAGCACATGGTGCCCGGCTCGTCCTCGGGGCCCGCGGCGGCGGACAAGGGAAACAGGCACAGGGCAATCAGCAGGCGCAATCTCATGGTCTCAGCTTAAGGCGGGCAGTGGCAGCCAGGTCAACTCACACTTTTATTAAGTTGCGCCTCATATTAGGTGAAGGAAACTTTGACTGTCAGGCGGCCCTCATGTCCTTTTTCGGCAAACTCAAGAACCGGCTCTTCAAGTCCTCCTCCAAGCTGGACGAGGGGCTGGACGCGATCGTGCAGGATGGCGGCACCGAGGAGCCGGGCGAGGCGCCCGTCGAGCCCGCTGCCGACGCCCGGCCCGACCGGGCGGCGCAGCCCGAGCCGGCGCCGGCGGCGAAGCCCGAGTCTGCCCCGGCGCCCGAGACAGAGCCGGAGCCGGCACCGAAGGCCGAGCCGGACCCGAAAGCGGAGCCTGAACCAGCCCAGAAAGCAGAGCCCGAGCCGGAAACCGACCCGGCCCCCGAACCCGATCCCGCGCCCGAAGGGCCAAAGCCGCTCGACATGCCCGCGATGGAAGAGGCGCCGGCGGCACCGGCCGCGCGTGGCGGGCTCTTCGGGCGTCTTTTGGGGCGCGGAGGCGGGCAGGCGGTCATGCGGCGCGAGCTGGATGACGACATGCTGGAGAGCCTCGAAGAGCTGCTCATCGCCTCGGACATGGGCGTCGACACGGCCTTGCGCGTCACTGCCAATATCGCGGAGGGGCGCTTCGGCAAGCGGCTCTCGGTGGACGAGATCAAGGCGCTGCTCGCGCAGGAGATCGCCCGCATCATGGAGCCCGTCGCGCGCCCGCTGCCGCTCTACCCGAAAAAGCCGCAGGTGGTGCTGGTCGTGGGGGTGAACGGCTCGGGCAAGACCACGACGATCGGCAAGCTGGCCAGCCAGTTCCGCGCCGCCGGCAAATCGGTTGTGATCGCCGCGGGCGACACGTTCCGCGCCGCCGCCGTCGAACAGCTGCAGGTCTGGGGCGACCGGGCCGGCGTGCCGGTGCTGACGGCCGCGCAGGGCAGCGATCCCGCCAGCCTGGCCTTCGACGCGCTGGCCAAGGCACAGGCCGATGGCGCGGACCTGCTGATGATCGACACGGCCGGGCGGTTGCAGAACCGCGCCGACCTGATGGAGGAGCTGGCCAAGATCGTCCGCGTGATCCGCAAGAAGGACCCCGACGCGCCGCACAACACGCTGCTGGTGCTGGACGCGACGACCGGGCAGAACGCGCTCAACCAGGTCGAGACCTTCCGCAAACTGGCCGATGTCTCGGGCCTTGTGATGACCAAGCTGGACGGCACGGCGAAGGGCGGCGTGCTGGTGGCGCTGGCCGACAAGTTCGGCCTGCCGATCCATGCCATCGGGGTGGGCGAGCAGATCGACGACCTGGCGCCCTTCGATCCAGAGGACTTCGCCGCCGCGCTGACCGGGCTGGACAAGGGGTGAGTGGGGCCCGTCACGCGGGCCTAGTCATCGGTGCCCATCAGGCGTTCCAGCTGCCGCAACAGCAGCAGGACCGAGACAACCACAGCCGTGGTCAGCGCCGCCAGCGGCATCTGGCCCGCCCCGCAGCCCAGCCCCACGGCGCCCGCCAGCCAGAGCGAAGCGCCGGTGGTCACGTTCTTGACCTCGCCCCCGGCGGTGAAGATCAGCCCGGCCGCAAGGAAGGCCACCCCGGCGGTCACCGCCTCGATCATGCGCAGGGGATCGTTGCGCTGTTCGTTCTCGCCGAAATCCATTGCGGCGAGCTCCCGTCCGATGATGACGAAGAGACAGGCCGCCACGGCGACCAGGATATGCGTGCGCAGCCCGGCGGGCTTGTGCTTAAGCTCGCGCTCCAACCCGATCACCGCCGCGAGGCCAGAGGCGGCCACGACGCGGGCAAAGGCGATGCTGGCCGGGACGGCGGAGAAGCTGCCGGTCAATTCGTCGGCGATGGTGGTCCACATGGGGCTGTCCCTTTCCTGGCTGCGCGATCTGTCACGGTTTCGTGTCCAACGCCCCGGCCGGCCCCCTGTTCCGGGGGCGCCGCAGCATGAGCGACTGGCTGATCGGGCTGGAGGGCACGCCGGCGGGCCATGTGCTGGCCATGTGGCTGGCGCTGCTGGCCGCGGTGCTGCACGCGGTCTTCGGCGCGCTGCAGAAGGGGCGGCACGATCCGTGGCTGTCGCGCGGCGCGATCGACGGGATGTACGGGCTGATGGCCATGCCCTTTGCCCTGTTCGTGGTGCCCTGGCCCGAGCCGCACATGTGGGCGATCTTTGCCGGGGCCTTCGTCATCCACAGCATCTACAAGGTGTTGCAGGCCTATGCCTATACGCGGGGCGCCTACACGGTGGTCTACCCCGTGGTGCGCGGGACCGGGCCGCTTTTCGCGGTGATCGGCGCGGGGCTGGTCTTTGGCGAGGTCTTCACGCCGGTGCAATGGATGGGCGTGGGCGTGCTGCTGGCGGGCATCTTCGGGCTGGCACTCTACAACCTGGTCTTTCTGCAGACCGCGCGCGAGACGCTGCCGGCGGCGCTGGGCTTTGCCGTGGCCACCGGGCTCTTCGTGGCGTTCTACACGACCTATGACGCCTATGGCATCCGCGCGACCGCCGATCCGTTCACCTTTCTCGCGTGGTTCTTCTTCGTCGACGGGCTGCTGTTCCCGGTCATTGCGGCGCTGCGTTGGCGCGCCATGGCCGCGCGCCCGGCGCCGGGGCCGCTTCTGCTGCGCGGCTTTGCAGGCGGGCTGGTGGCCTTTTTCAGCTTCGGTGCGATCATGCTGGCCACGCGGCTCGACCAGGTGGGCGAGGCGGCGGTGCTGCGCGAGACCTCGACCGTCTTCGCCGCGCTGATCGGCTGGCTGGTCCTGCGCGAGACGGTGGGGCCGCGGCGCATCGCACTGATGAGCCTGATCGCGGCGGGTGCGGTGATCGTTGAGCTTGGCGGGTGAAACGCCTATCTGGACGGAACACGCAACAGGGAGCGCGCGACGTGGACAGACCGCAGATCAACCCGATGCTGAAATCGGCGCTGGAATTCGGCCCGATCCTGGCCTTCTTCGTGGCCTATCTCTGGCTGAAGGACGAGGTCTTCATCCTCGGCGGCACGGCCTATGACGGGTTCATCGTGGTCACCGCCGGGTTCATCCCGGTCTTCCTGGTCTGCATGGCCGCGCTGTGGAAGCTGACCGGGCATCTTAGCCGGATGCAGATCGTCACCGCGGTGCTGATCGTGGTCTTCGGGGGTCTCAGCGTCTGGCTGAACGACGAGCGGTTCTTCAAGCTCAAGCCCACGCTGATCTACCTGCTGTTCGGGACGGCGCTGGGAATCGGGCTGTTGCGCGGCGAAAGCTGGCTGCAGGCGGTGATGGAAGGGCTGATGCCGCTGCAGGACGAGGGCTGGATGATCCTGACGCGGCGCATCATGCTGTTCTTCTTCGGACTGGCGCTGCTGAACGAGGTGATCTGGCGCACGATGAGCACCGAGGCCTGGGTCTATTTCAAGACTTTCGGGCTGACCGCGTCGATCTTCGTCTTCTTCATCTTCCAGGGCGGACTGTTCAAGCGCTACGCGCTGGACGAGGAGGGCTGACGCGCCTTTCGGGGGCAGCTCCCGCCCACCCACCCCCGCCGCCCCCGAAAGGCGCGCGTGGCGCCCGGGGGCGCGTGTGCGGGTGTCATGCCCGTGGTCGGCCGGTCAGGCGCCCCGGTCGATCCGGGTGCTCAAGTGGATCAGGCTTTCCGACCGCTGCACCCCCTTGGCCGCGCCGATCTGGTCGAGCGCGCGGTCCAGCTGTTCGGTCGTGTCCGCGCCCAGCGTGGCGATCAGGTCGAACCGGCCGGACGTGGTGTGCACCGCCTCGACCTCGCTCAGCGCTTTCAGCCGGTCCAGCACGCCGGGCGTGGCCCGTGGCTCCACCGCGATCAGCACCGTGGCGCGCATCGCGGGGCGCAGCCCGGGGCCGCGGCGCAGCGTGAACCCGGCGATCACGCCGCGGTCGACCAGCCGGTCGATCCGCGCCTGCACCGTGGTGCGCGCGATGCCCAGCCGCCGGGCCAGATCGGTCACCGGCAGGCGGGCATTCTCGGACAGGAGCGCGATCAGCGCGCGGTCGGTCTCGTCAATCTGCATGATATCCTCGTCAAGGTGACGGAAAGCATGACTCGCACTGCGCGATCTGCCTAGTGAAATCGTCCGGACGCGCCGGCAGGATCGGCGAAAACACGCGCGAGGACAGACCCCATGCCATTCGACAGCAGTTTCTCCGACGATCCCGTAGCCTGGCTGGCGCGGATGCGCCCGGACGAGCCGGTCTATTTCTTCTCGCCCGCGCGGCTGCGCGCCACGGCCGAGGCGTTCCTGCAGGGCTTTCCCGGGCAGGTGACCTATGCGGTCAAGGCCAACCCGGACCCGTTGGTGCTGGACACGCTGATCGGGGCCGGGCTCGACGGGTTCGACGTCGCCTCGCCGGCCGAGATGGCGCTGGTGCAGGGCCGCGCGCCGCGGGCCCGGCTGAACTATCACAACCCGGTGCGCAGCGCGGCCGAGATCGCCGAGGCGCGCCGGCGTGGCGTCGCCTCGTGGTCGGTGGATCGCATGGGCGAGCTGGACAAGCTGGGTGACATCACAGGGTGCGAGATCGCCGTGCGCCTGGCCCTGCCGGTCAAGGGCGCGGTCTATGATTTCGGCTCCAAGTTCGGGGCGCCGCCCGAGCTGACCGTGGCGCTGCTGCGCGCGGTGGCAGCGCGGGGCGGGTTTCCGGCGATCACCTTCCACCCCGGCACGCAATGCGAGGATCCGGCCGCCTGGGCCAGCTACATCGCGGCCGCCGCCGGGCTGGCCGGGCAGGCGGGTGTCACGCTGGTGTCGCTGAACGTGGGTGGCGGCTTCCCGGCGCATCGCCATGGCACGGCGCCCGACCTGTCGCGCATCTTCGACACGATCCGCGCCGCGGCGCGCGCCGCTTTCGACCCGGTCCCGCCGCTGGTCTGCGAGCCGGGCCGGGGCCTCGTGGCCGAGGCCTTTACCCTCGCGCTGCGGGTTCGCGCGGCCGGCGACGGGGCAGTGTTCCTCAATGACGGCATCTATGGCGGGCTGAGCGAGTGGCGCGACCTGGGCCCCGCCTCGCGCATCACGGTGCTGGCACCCGACGGGCAGGCGCGGGGCGGTCCCGTCCAGCCGATGACCGTGTTCGGGCCGACCTGCGACAGCCTCGACCGGCTGTCGGACCGCGTGGCGCTGCCGGCTTCGCTGGCCGAGGGGGATTACCTGCTGTTTGCGGCCTCCGGCGCCTATGCCGCGGCGCTTTCGACCTCGTTCAACGGCTATGGCGCAAGGCGGATCGTGACAGTTCTGCGGTGATCGGGCGGGCGGACTGGACACTGGGCGCATGGCCGCTACAGTCCGCCGCAAACGGGAACGCGGGAGACACAGCATGGAAAAGTTCGGCAAGAGCCAGTCGGTCAAGCGCGTGGAGGACGAGCGGTTCCTGACCGGGCACGGGCGCTACGTCGATGATATCGCACCGGAAAACGCATTGCACGCCTTTGTCTTCCGCTCGCCCGTGGCACATGCCGAGATCACCTCGCTGGATGTCTCCGAGGCGCGCGGCGCGGAGGGCGTGCATCTGGTGCTGACCTCGCAGGACCTGCTGGATGGCGGGCTCGACACCGGGATGAGCGCCACGCCCGCGCCCAATATCGACGGCACCAAGGGGGCGGCGCCCAAGCGGCCCGTGCTGGCCGAAGGGCGCGTGCGTTTCGTGGGCGAGGCGGTGGCGGTCGTGGTGGCCGAGACCCTGCAACAGGCCCGCGACGCGGCCGAGCTGATCGAGTTCGACTATGACGAACTGCCGGTCAGCCTCGGGCTGGAGCCGGGCGGGCCCACCATCCACGACGAGGCGCCGGACAACCGCGCCTATGATTACGGGCTGGGCGACGAGGATGCCACGCAGGCGGCTTTTGACGCCGCCGCCCGGACCGTCAGCCTCGAGATCGGGGACAACCGCATCATCGTGAACTCGATGGAGCCGCGCGGCTGCTTTGCCGAATGGGATGGCAGCAAGATGCACCTGTCGGTGAACGGGCAGGGCGTCTGGGGCATGAAATCCGAGCTGGTGCGCGCCTTCGACCTGCCGGCCGAGCAGGTGCGCGTGACCAACCCCGATGTGGGCGGCGGCTTCGGCATGAAGGGCATGCCCTATCCGGAGTATTTCTTCATCCCCTTTGCGGCCCGCGCTCTGGGCCGCCCGGTGCGCTGGATGTCGGACCGGACCGAGGCGATGCTGTCGGACAATGGCGGGCGCGACCTTGTCACGCTGGCCGAGCTGGCCTTCGACGCCGACAACCGCATCACCGCCTATCGCACGCATACGCGCAGCAACCTGGGCGCCTACAACTCGAATTTCGGGCAGATGATCCAGAGCTTCCTGTTCTCGCGCGTGCTGACCGGGGTCTATGACATCCCCGTGGTCTGGCAGCGCGGGCAGGGCTTCTTCACCAACACGGTGCAGGTGGATGCCTATCGCGGGGCCGGCCGGCCCGAGGCGATCTACGTGCTGGAACGCGTCATGGACCGTGCCGCGCGCGAGCTGGAGATCGACCCGCTGGAGCTGCGGCGCATCAACTTCATCAAGCCCGACCAGTTCCCCTACAAGACCCCCTCGGGCGAGACTTATGACGTGGGCGATTTCGCCCGCGTGCTGGACCATGCCGCGCGCGCTTCGGACCTGTCGGGCTTTGCCGCGCGGCGCGCAGCCTCGGAGGCGACAGGCAAGCTGCGCGGCGTGGGGCTCTGCTATTACATCGAATCGATCCTGGGCTCGCCCGACGAGGACGTGAAGGTGGAGTTCACCGAGGAGGGCGGCGCGCTGATCTATGTCGGCACACAGTCGAACGGGCAGGGGCACGAGACCGTGTTCCGCCAGTTCCTCGCCGACCAGAGCGGCATCCCGGCCGAGCGGATCGAGGTGATCCAGGGCGACAGCGACCTGATCGCCAAGGGTGGCGGCACGGGCGGCTCGCGCTCGGTCACCACGCAGGCCAATGCCACGCTTTCGGCCGTGGCGATGATGGTCGAGGGGTTTGGCGCCTTCCTCGCCGACGAGCTGGGCGGCGATCCGGCCGATGTCAGCTTCGACGACGAGCAGTTCCGCATCGAGGGGTCGAACGAGGCGCCCACCATGCTGGAAGTGGCGCAGATGGCCCGCGAGAAGGGGCGCAGCGACCTGCTGGTCTGGCAGACCTCGGCCCGGCTGCCCGGGCGCTCCTATCCCAATGGCTGCCACGTGGCCGAGGTCGAGATCGACCCCGAAACCGGCGAGACGGTCTGCGATCGCTACATGGTGGTCGACGATTTCGGCAATCTCATCAACCCGATGCTGGCCGAGGGGCAGGTGCATGGCGGCGTGGCCCAGGGCTTGGGCCAGGCGCTGACCGAACGGGTCGTCTATGACGAGGAGGGCCAGCTTCTGACCGCGACCTTCATGGATTACGCAATGCCGCGGGCCTATGACATGCCGATGATCGGTTTCGAGACCGAGCCGGTCCCCTCGACGGCGAACCCGATGGGGATGAAGGGTTGCGGCGAGGCCGGCACGGTGGGCGCGCTGGCCGCTGTGACCAACGCGGTGCAGGACGCGCTGTGGGATCGCGGGCTGCGGCAGGTGGACATGCCCTTTACGCCCGGCCGGGTCTGGGCGATGCTGAACCGGGATGAACAGATCGCGGCTGAATGACAGGCTTTTCGGGTGGCTCCGGCGGCGTTTCGCCACCGGCCACTCGGCCTATTCGCGCCATCGCGGCAGCGTCGATCACGTGATCATCCTCGACGGCACCATGTCGTCGCTGAAACCCGGGGAAGAGACCAATGCCGGTCTGACCTTCCGCCTGCTGTCCGAAAGCGGGCGGATCTCGGTCTTCTACGAGGCCGGGGTGCAGTGGAAGGACTGGGCCACCACGGCTGACGTGGCCATGGGGCGCGGCATCAACCGGCAGATCCGGCGCGCTTATGGCTATCTCGCCTCGCGCTACCGCGAGGGCGACCGGATCTTCCTGATGGGCTATTCGCGGGGTGCCTACGCGGCGCGCTCGCTGGCCGGCGTGATCGACTTGGTGGGGCTCTTGCGCGCCTCGGCCGCGACCGAGCGTAATATCCGCCAGATCTACCGCCTCTACCAGTATGACCCGCACGGGACCGCCGCGGCACAGTTCGCCGCGCGGCATTGCCACCCGCAGGCGCCGATCGAGATGGTAGGCGTCTGGGACACGGTCAAATCGCTGGGCCTGCGCCTGCCGCTCTTCTGGCGCCTGACCGAGGGCGAGCACGCCTTTCACAACCACGCGCTTGGCGCCTCGGTGCGCCACGGCTTTCACGCGCTGGCCCATGACGAGACGCGGCAGGCCTATGCGCCGGTGCTGTGGCAGACCCCGCCCGAGCGCGCCGGTGACGTGGAGCAGGTCTGGTTCCGCGGCACGCATGGCGATGTGGGTGGGCAGCTGGACGGGTTCGACGCGGCGCGCCCGCTGGCCAATATCCCGCTGGTCTGGATGCTGGACAAGCTCGAGGCCTGCGACCTGGGCCTGCCTGAGGGCTGGCGCGACCGCTTTCCCTGCGACCCCGAAGCGCCCTCGATCGGGACATGGGCGGGGGTGAGCAAGCTCTTCCTGCTGCGCGCGCCGCGCATCATCGGCACCGATCCGTCGGAGCGTCTGCACGATACGGTGCTGCGCCGCGCGCCGCTGCCGGCCGACGGGGTGCCCGGGTGAGGCGGGAAAGACGCAGTCAAGAGAATACGATCACAAAACTGCGACTGCCCTTTAAACTGTGACTTTCGAGCCCATCTTTCTGTCAGGTCGCGAAGACGGAACCTTCGCGAAACCTTCACTGTCCCTCGTTCCGTAACTGGCGCCCGGTATTGACCGGGCGCTTTTTCTTTGCCCCGATCCCGGCTAGGGTCGTGCCATGAGCTATTCCAACGCCCATCTCAAAAGCATCCTGACCCGCACGCGCGAGATTGCCGTGGTCGGCGTGTCGCCCAACCAGGTGCGGCCCAGCTACTACGTGGCGCGCTACCTGTCGCTGAAGGGTTTCACCGTCTACCCGGTCAACCCGGGCCATGTCGGCAAGACGCTGTTCGGCCAGACCGTGCGCGGATCGCTGGCCGATTGCCCCGACAGCGTGGACATGGTCGACATCTTCCGCCGCTCCGAGCATGTGCCGCCCATCGTCGAAGAGGCGCTGGAGGCCTTTCCGCGCCTGCGCACGATCTGGATGCAGATCGGCGTGGTGAACGAAGAGGCGGCTGCCCGGGCCGAGGCCGCGGGGGTGGAAGTGGTCATGGATCGCTGCCCGAAGATCGAGTACCAGCGCCTGTTCGGCGAGCTGCGCATGGGCGGGTTCAACACCGGCGTCATCTCGTCCAAGCTCTGAGCGGGGCGGAAGCCGCTTCGAAGCGGCTTCATTCAAGCGGCTTGCAAGCCGCTTTGTCACGCGATTTGCAAATCGCGTCCGAACGCCCTTCGAAGGGCGTTCCGCGCCCGACCCCGACGGGACGCTCAGCGATTGCGGGCGGCCTTTTCCTGCAATCCCGACCGGTCCTGTCGGGCCTCGAGCACCGCCATCACCTCGGCCAGCGTCACGTCCCGGGCGCGCAGCATCACCAGCAGGTGGAACAGCACATCCGCCGCCTCCGAGGCCAGCCTCTGTCGATCGCCCTTGACCGCCTCGATCACCGCCTCGATGGCCTCCTCGCCGAATTTCTCGGCCGTCTTCTCGGGCCCCTTGGCCAGCAGCTTGGCGGTCCAGCTCTCCTCGGGCGAGGCCGCGGCGCGGGTCGCGACGATGCGTTCCAGCTCATCCAGCGTCATGTGAGCCTCACCGGGATGCCGGCCGCGGCCATGTGGGCCTTGGCCTCGTGGATCGTGTAGGTGCCGAAATGGAAGATCGAGGCCGCCAGCACGGCGCTGGCATGGCCCTCGGTCACGCCCTCGACCAGGTGGTCCAGCGTGCCGACCCCGCCCGAGGCGATCACGGGGATGTCCACCGCATCGGCGATGGCGCGCGTCAGGGGCAGGTTGAACCCGGCCTTGGTGCCGTCGCGGTCCATCGAGGTCAGCAGGATCTCGCCCGCGCCCTTCGCGGCGATATCCCGGGCGAAGGCCACCGCGTCGATCCCCGTGGGCTTGCGCCCGCCATGGGTGAAGATCTCCCACTTGCCGGGGGAGACGGTCTTGGCGTCGATGGCGCAGACGATGCACTGGCTGCCGAACTGGTCGGCCGCCTCGGCCACCACCTCGGGCCGCGCCACGGCGGCGGAGTTGAGGCTGACCTTGTCCGCCCCGGCCAGCAGCAGGGCGCGCACATCGGCCACACTGCGCACGCCGCCGCCCACGGTCAGCGGGATGAAGCATTGCTCGGCGGTGCGGGTCACCACGTCGAACATGGTGCCGCGGTTCTCATGCGTGGCATGGATGTCGAGAAAGCAGATCTCGTCGGCGCCGGCGGCATCATAGGCGCGCGCGGCATCCACGGGGTCGCCGGCATCGCGCAGATCGACGAAGTTGACACCCTTGACGACGCGCCCGTCGGCCACGTCGAGGCAGGGGATGATGCGGGTCTTCAGCATGGCGGAACTCACCTGTCGGTCACGCCGTTGTTTATGGGCAATCCGGCCGACATGCCAGAGGCTGCGGCCCGGAAACCCCGATGCAAGGAGAGCCCGATGCCCCGTATCCTGCCCGCCCTGTCCCTGGTCGCCGCGCTTTTGCCCGGCCTGGCCTCGGCCGAGATCCAGCGTGTCGAAGCGGCGCGCGACGTGCCGGCCACGATGGATGCGCTGCAGGCGGCGGTGGAAGGGGCCGGCGCCACGGTCTTTGCCCGGGTCGACCACGCCGGTGGCGCGGCCGATGTCGGGATGGAGCTGTCCCCGGCGCAGCTGCTGATCTTCGGCAACCCGCAGCTGGGCACGCCCGCCATGCAGGACGCGATCGAGGCCGGGCTGCACCTGCCGCTGCGCGTTCTGGTCTACGAGGATGACGCAGGCCAAACATGGCTGGCCTACGAGGCACCGGCCGAGACGCTGACGGCGCTGGACGGCATCGAGGCCGAGGCGGACTACCTGTCGAAAATGGCCGGCGCGCTGGAAAAGCTGACCGGCGCCGCCGCGGCGCCGTGACGGCTCAGGTCTTGAGCAGCTTCAGCGCATCCTTCAGGTCGATCGCCCCGTCATAGAGCGCCCGGCCCGAGATCACGCCATTCAGCGAAGCGCCGCAATCGCGCAGCGCCTTGAGATCCTTCAGCGAGGACACGCCGCCCGAGGCGATGACGGGGATCGTCATGGCCCGTGCCAGCGCCGCCGTGGCGGGGATGTTCGGGCCCATCATCGCGCCGTCGCGGTTGATGTCGGTATAGATGATCGCGGCCACGCCGGCATCTTCGTAGGACTTGGCCAGGTCCACCGCGTCCACGTCGGTCACCTCGGCCCAGCCCTTGGTCGCCACGCGACCATCGCGCGCGTCGATGCCCACGGCGACCTTGCCGGGAAATTCGCGCGCGGCCTCGCGCACCAGGTCGGGGTTCTCGACCGCCACGGTGCCGAGGATCACGCGGGTCAACCCCTTGGAGATCCACATCTCGATCGTGGCCATGTCACGGATGCCGCCGCCCAGCTGGGTGGGCGTCTGCGCCTGGCTGAGGATCGCCTCGACCGCCGCGGCATTGACCGGCTGCCCGGCAAAGGCGCCGTTGAGATCGACGAGATGCAGCCACTCGCAGCCCTTGGCGACGAATTCCAGCGCCTGGGCCGCGGGGTCGTCGTTGAACACGGTCGCCTTGTCCATGTCGCCGCGCAGCAGGCGCACGGCCTTGCCGTCCTTGAGGTCGATGGCCGGGTAAAGGATCATATTTTGCCAGCCCTTCCAGTCCGTTGGCGCCGGGGTCTGCCCCGTCATGACATAATCGCAGCGCGTGTGGCATGTTTTTCGCCGCGCCGCAGCCAAAAACATGACCCCGAGTGAGGCGACCTTACGCCGCAGACGATATCAGGTTGAATTCAGTGAAAAGTGCTTGCGCGTGGGTTGAGCCGCCCTGCGCGTGCCTCACGGCCGCCAGGCGAGGAAATTCGCGATCATGCGCAGCCCGGCCCCGGCGCTCTTTTCGGGGTGGAATTGCAGTCCGATCACGTTGTCCCGGGCCACGATGGCCGTCACCGGACCGCCATAGTCGACATGGGCCATGCGCTGTTCGGTGGTGGCCACCTGCATCTGGTAGGAATGCACGAAATAGGCATGCTCGCCGCTGGCCAGCCCGTCCAGCACCGGGTGGGCGTGGTCGATGACCAGGTCGTTCCACCCCATATGCGGCACTTTCAGCGCAGCGTCACCGGGCGCGATGGGCACCACCTCGCCATCGATCCAGCCCAGACCGTCGGTCTCGGCGTATTCATGGCCCTTGCGGGCCATCAGCTGCATGCCGACACAGATGCCCAGGAAGGGGCGGCCGCGATGGGCCACCGCCTCGACCATCGCCTCGAAGCAGCCCGAGGCGCGTAGGGCGCGCGCGCAGGCGGGGAAGGCGCCGTCGCCGGGCAGCACGATGTGATCGGCCTTGGCCACGATATCGGGATCGTCGGTCACCACGACGCGGGCATCCTGCCCGGTCTCGGCCGCCATCTTCTGAAAGGCCTTCTCTGCCGAATGCAGGTTGCCGCTTTCGTAATCTATGATGGCTGTGAGCATGGCATGCCTTTCGGGATCTGCGGCGCCGGCAAAGCGTGAAACGGGGCCGCGGTCAAGAGGGCGGGCGCGGGCGTCAGAGCGCGCCCTTGGTCGAGGGGATCGCGTCGCCCTTGCGCGGATCGGGCTCCACCGCCTCGCGCAGGGCGCGGGCCACGGCCTTGAAGGCGGCCTCGGCGATATGGTGGCTGTTCAGCCCGTGCAGCTGGTCGACATGCAGGGTGATCCCGCCATGGGTGCTGAAAGCCTGGAAGAACTCGCGCACCAGCTCGGTGTCGAATGTGCCGATCTTCGCCGTCGGCAACTCCACGTTCCAGACGAGGAAGGGCCGGGCGGACAGGTCCAGCGCGGCGCGCACCAGCGCATCATCCATGGGCAGCAGGCAGGCGCCGTAGCGGCGGATGCCGCGCTTGTCTCCCAGCGCCTGTGCCAGCGCCTGGCCCAGGCAGATGCCGGTATCCTCGACCGTGTGGTGGTCGTCGATATGCAGGTCGCCCTCGGCGCGGATGGTCATGTCGATCAGCGCGTGGCGCGCCAGCTGGTCCAGCATGTGATCGAAGAAGCCGACGCCTGTGCGGTTGTCATAGCGCCCGCTGCCATCGAGGTCGATCTGGACCGAGATCCGGGTCTCGGCGGTCTCGCGGGTGATCTCGGCACGGCGCATGGGCACTCTCCTCTGACGGTGGCGCCCTTATAGGCAGGGCCGGGCAGGGGGAAAAGCCCCGCGGCGCGGTGATTTGCGCCTGATGCGGCGGTCCGGCAGGCCGCATCCATCGCGTCTGGCGACGACGATCTTTTTGGTGGGTCTGGAAAGAGTGGCTGATGGAGCGGGCGATGAGATTCGAACTCACGACCCTTACCTTGGCAAGGTAATGCTCTACCCCTGAGCTACGCCCGCATATCCATCATGTGCGTGCGGATCCTGTCGGGCAGTGCCCCGATCCGCTGACCATCTGGAGCGGGCGATGAGATTCGAACTCACGACCCTTACCTTGGCAAGGTAATGCTCTACCCCTGAGCTACGCCCGCGTGCCAAATGGTGGAGCGGATGTAAGACGCGTGGCCGGGGCGTGCAAGCGAAAAATGCACCGCGCGCCGGATTTCCTGTCGCGCGGGCGCGGATGACTGCCGGGCTACTCGGCGGCGGTGCGGGTCAGGGGTTCGGGATGGCACATTTCGGCGCTGTCGCCCGCCCCGAGGGTCTCGGGATCGGCCAGATGCGCGGCCTGGGCGCGCAGCAGCGGGTCGCCGACCAGCCCCAGCCGCATGGCCAGCGCCGCCAGTTCGGACCGGGTCTGCGCGCCGGTCTTCTGCTGCACGCAGGCGAGCCGCTGGCGCACGGCCGAGAAGGAGATGTCGAGGCTGTGGGCGATCTGCTTGTCCATCAGCCCCTCGCCCACCAGCCGGATGAGGTCGCGCTGCTTGGGCGTCAGGCCGCAGCGCGTCTCGAAGGCGCGGCGCAGCAGCTCGCCATGGCGGGCATGGCCAGACAGGGCCGCGGCGTGCAGCGCCCAGCCATGGCTGGCCAGGAGCGATTCGAAGGCCGGGCGCGAGAGCCGGCCGCCAAAGAGGATCAGCGCCGCCTGGCCCGGATCGCGTGCGGGCAGGGGCAGGACCAGCCCGGCCTCGAGCCCCATCTCGGCGCACAGCGCATCCGCCGCGACCCGGCGATCGGTGACCGGGGCCGGGCCCGACAGGGCGGTGCCGATCAGCCGGGGCGTCAGGGCGCGGGCGTCCTGCGCCGCGGGGGCCAGCCCGGGATGGCGCCGCAGCGCGTCCTGCCAGCGCCGCGCCAGCGTGCTGCGCAGGAACTGCCGGCCCGCGGGGTCGCGCAGGTCGGCGGCATAGACGTAATGGACCACGTCGAGCCCCAGCGGCCGGGCGAGATCCAGAAACGCGGTCCAGACGCCCTCGGGGCTCTGCGCGTCTTCGAGCTGGTGCAGGCTGTCCTGCAGCAGCGTCGGCAGGCGCAGCGCGGCGCCAGCCCGTGTGGGGGCGATCCTCTGTGTCATGCCCGCGATCCTGCCCGATCCCGCGCGCGGCACCAGTCAGGTATTCCTGCCCGCGGCGCGCCTCGTGCCCCGCGGCGCGCGGCCGAGGGGGCGGGATTTTCGAGTATTTTCGGAAAGATGAAAGGGCAGGGGTGCGACGGGCGCTGCCTGTCCTGCATGGCCGGGGGGCGCGTCAGTTGAAGCGCCAGTCGGGCGGCAGCGGGTTGTCGATCAGTAGCGGGCCGTAGCGGGCCCGTGTCGCGGCCGGGGCGGTCTGCAATTCGACCCGGGTGGTGTAATAGCCGTAGAAGCGCCCGTCGACCGCCTGTACCGCCCAGTCGGCGATCTGGCTGTAGGCGAAGGTGACCTCGGTGCCCGGGCCCTCGCCGGGCCAGCCGCGCGGCCAGCCGGCCAGCCGGGCCTTGAAGAGCGAGCCATGGCGGCGGATGCTGTCCACCCAGATGAGCTCGACCGGGCGCTCGGTATTGGGCACGACCAGCGCCACGCGGAAGGCCAGCGAGGGGCTGAACCTTCCGCCCGATTTCTGCATCGCGCCGATGGCCGAGGGCAGGGTCTTGCGCGCCGCGCTGAAGGCCTCGGTCAGGTCGGGATTCGAGCTGATCACCTTGAACGGCGTGAAGGGCCGCTCGCCGAACGGGTTGTTCGCCAAGGCGGGCCCTGCGGCAAGCGCCGCGCAGAGCAGAACGATGGCCGGAACGAAGGCAGGCCAAGGGCGCATCGCGCGTTCCTTCCCCCAAAGGACACGATGGCCCGAGTGTAGGCCGGAAGGGACGGGTAAGGGAACCGGAATCCGCGGATTTCCGATGCCGGAATATTCTTCACCGGCGATTTTTCGCGTTGGCGCAGCGGGCTCGCGGCGCCGCCTCATGTGGAGAACGGCGCCGCCTCGCGGTCAGTCCTCGAACTCGACCAGCAGGTCCTTGGCGTCGATCTGGCCGCCGGGCTGGACATGCACGGCCTTGACCGTGCCGTCGCGCTCGGCGTGCAGGCCGGTCTCCATCTTCATCGCCTCGATGGTCAGCAGCAGGTCGCCCTCCTTCACCGTGTCGCCCGGCTTGACCGCCACGGTCGCCACCACGCCCGGCATGGGGGCGCCCATATGGGCGGGGTTGCCCAGCTCGGCCTTGGGGCGCTTGGCCTGCGCGCCTTGTGCCTTGCGGTCGGGCACGCGCACCGTGCGCGGCTGGCCGTTCAGCTCGAAGAAGACGCGCACCTCGCCGTCATCCTGCGTCTCGCCGACGGTTTGCAGCCGGATCTCCAGCGTCTTGCCGGGGTCGATCTCGGCGGTGATCTCCTCGCCCGGCTCCATCCCGTAGAAGAAGGTGCGGGTGGGCAGGGTGCGGACCGGGCCGTAGGATTCGTGACGGGCGGCGTAATCGGTGAAGACCTTGGGATACATCAGGTAGCCGTTCAGGTCCTCGTCATCGAACTCCACCTCCTCGAAGAGACCCTGCAGCTCGGCGCGCTTCTCCTCGATGTCGATCGGCGCGGCGCGCTTGCCGGGGCGCTCGGTGAAAGGTGTCTCGTCCTTGAGGATCTTCTTCTGGATCTTGGCGGGCCAGCCGCCCGGGGGCTGGCCGAGATTGCCACGCATCATGTCGATCACGCTGTCGGGGAAGGAGAGGTCCTTTTTCGGGTCCTCGACATCGGCCCGGGTCAGCCCTTGGCTGACCATCATCAGCGCCATGTCGCCCACCACCTTGGAGGACGGCGTGACCTTGACGATGTCGCCGAACATCTGGTTCACGTCGGCATAGGCCTGCGCCACCTCGTGCCAGCGCTCCTCGAGCCCGAGGCTGCGGGCCTGGCCCTTGAGATTGGTGAACTGGCCGCCCGGCATCTCGTGCAGGTAGACCTCGGAGGCGGGGGCCTGCATGCCGCTTTCGAAGGCCGCGTACTGGCCGCGCACCGCCTCCCAGTAATTCGAGATCTCGCGGATCGCGCCGATATCCAGCCCGGTGTCACGCTCGGTGAAGCGCAGCGACTCCACGATCGAGCCCAGCGTCGGCTGCGATGTGTTGCCCGAGAGCGCATCCATGGCGCCGTCCACGGCGTCCACACCGGCGCGCGCGGCCTCCATGATCGTGGCGATGGCCGCGCCCGAGGTGTCATGCGTGTGGAAATGCACCGGCAGGCCGACCTCTTCCTTGAGCGTGCGGACCAGCGTGCCGGCGGCGTTGGGCTTGAGCAGCCCGGCCATGTCCTTCAGCCCCAGCACATGCGCGCCGGCGGCCTTTAGCTCCTTGCCCATGGCGACGTAGTATTTCAGGTCGTACTTGGCGCGGTCGGGATCGAGCAGGTCGCCGGTATAGCAGACCGTGCCCTCGAGCACCTTGCCGCTTTCCAGCACCGCATCCATGGCGACGCGCATGTTCTCGACCCAGTTCAGGCTGTCGAAGACGCGGAACACGTCGACACCGGTCTCGGCGGCCTGTTTCACGAAGAACTGCACCACGTTGTCGGGATAGTTGGTATAGCCCACGCCATTGGCGCCGCGCAGCAGCATCTGGGTCATCAGGTTGGGCATGCGCGCGCGCAGGTCGCGCAGGCGCTGCCAGGGGCATTCCTGCAGGAAGCGATAGGCCACGTCGAAGGTGGCGCCGCCCCAGCATTCCACGCTGAAGAGCTGCGGCAGGCTGTGGGCATAGGCCGGGGCCACCCGGATCATGTCGAGCGAGCGCATCCGCGTGGCCAACAGCGACTGGTGGCCGTCGCGCATCGTGGTGTCGGTAATCAGCAGCTGCGGCTGCTCGGTCAGCCAGTCGGCCACGGCCTGCGGGCCCTTCTCCTCCAGCAGGTTGCGCACGCCGTAGGGCGGGGTCGCATCCCAGGCCACTTCCGGCGGGCGGGCCGGCTTCAGCTCGGGGTGCGGGCGCGGGCGGCCCTGCACCTCGGGATGGCCGTTCACCGTGATGTCGGCGATATAGGTCAACACCTTGGTGCCGCGGTCGCGCCGCTTCTTGAAGTCGAACAGGTCCGGCGTCGTGTCGATGAACTTGGTCGTGTACTGGTTCGTCAGGAAGGTCTCGTGCTTGAGCAGGTTGATGACGAACTCGATATTCGTGGTCACGCCGCGGATGCGGAACTCGCGCAGGGCGCGGTCCATGCGCTTGATCGCCTTCTCGGGGGTGGGCGCCCAGGCGGTGACCTTGACCAGCAGCGAATCGTAGTAGCGCGTGATCACCCCGCCGGCATAGGCGGTGCCGCCATCCAGCCGGATCCCCATGCCCGTGGCCGAGCGGAAGGCCGCGATGCGGCCGTAGTCGGGGATGAAGTTGTTGGTGGGATCCTCGGTGGTGATCCGGGTCTGCAGCGCGTGGCCGTTCAGGCGGATGTCGTACTGGCTGGCCTTGCCGGTGGCCTCGGCCAGGCTCTTGCCCTCGGCGATCAGGATCTGCGCCTGCACGATGTCGATGCCGGTGACCTCCTCGGTCACGGTGTGTTCCACCTGGACGCGCGGGTTGACCTCGATGAAGTAGAACTTGCCGCTGTCCATATCCATCAGGAACTCGACCGTGCCGGCGCATTCATAGTTCACATGTGCGCAGATCCGGCGGCCCAGCTCGCAGAGCTCCTCGCGCTGCGCCTCGGACAGGTAGGGGGCGGGGGCGCGTTCGACGACCTTCTGGTTGCGGCGCTGGACCGAGCAGTCGCGCTCGTACAGGTGGTAGATCGAGCCCTGCTTGTCGCCGAGGATCTGCACCTCGACATGGCGGGCGCGCAGGATCATCTTTTCGAGATAGCCCTCGCCATTGCCGAAGGCGGCCTCGGCCTCGCGCCGGCCCTCCAGCACCTTGTCCTTCAGCTCCTTGCCGTTCTCGATCGGGCGCATGCCGCGCCCGCCGCCGCCCCAGCTGGCCTTGAGCATCAGCGGATAGCCGATCTCCTCGGCCTCTGTCGCGATGGCCTCGAAATCGTCGCCCAGCACCTCGGTCGCGGGGATGACCGGCACGCCGGCCTCGACCGCCACGCGCCGCGCGCTGGCCTTGTCGCCAAGCGCGCGCATGGTCTCGGCGCGCGGGCCGATGAAGGTGATGCCCTCGCGCACGCAGGCATCGACGAAATCGGGGTTCTCGGAGAGCAGGCCATAGCCCGGGTGGATCGCGTCGGCGCCCGACTGCTTGGCCACGCGGATGATCTCCTCGATGGCCAGGTAGGCCTGCACGGGGCCCAGCCCCTCGCCGATGCGATAGGCCTCGTCCGCCTTGAACCGGTGCAGCCCCAGCTTGTCCTCCTCGGCATAGACGGCGACGGTCTTCTTGCCCATCTCGTTGGCCGCACGCATGATGCGGATCGCGATTTCGCCGCGGTTCGCGATGAGGATTTTCTGGAAATCGGGCATGGGGAACCTCTTCTGGGGACGCTTGCGCGCCGGTCGGGTCTGGAATTTGGGCGATTAAGGCCGGTGCCGCGGTGCAGCGCAAGGGGGATTTGCAAATTATCCCGCGCAGGGCCGGGGGTTTGCAAATTCTGGCGGGTGGCTGTTAAGGGCCCGGAAAGGTCTCGGCGCTAACATCCGTCTGGTGTCGTCCCCCTGTGACCGAGTGTTTTCCGTGAGTGCCCGCCTTTACCGACTGATCTATGTCAGCGCCGCCAGGCGCCTGTTTTCGCAGGAAGATCTGCGCGCCCTGCTGGGCAAGGCGCGGGGCAACAATGCGCAGAACGGGATCGGCGGGCTGCTGCTTTACCATGACGGCTCCATCCTCCAGGTGCTGGAGGGGGAGGAGGACGAGGTGCGCGCCTGTTTTTCGCGGATCCGGCGCGATCCGCGCCACGGGCAGGTGATGTGCCTGTTCTCGGCCCCGGTGGACCAGAAGCTGTTCCCGGACTGGGGCATGGGCTTTGCCCGGCCCGAGATGCTGGGCACCGGCAATGGCGACAGGGTGCGCGCGCTCGACGCGGTGATCGATGACCTGCCGCGGCTGGCCGCGCTCGACCGGCGCACCGCCCACGTGATCCGCACCTTCTTCCGCACTCACCGCGGGCTGGCCGACCGTGTCTCGGCGAGCTGAGCCTGCCCGCGCAGATCGACCGGCCGCGCCACGCCCAGCTGGCCCAGGCAGGCCGCCAGGTCGCGGCGCAGAAGCTCGATCAGGTGGTCGGGCCCGTCCGCCCCCAGCGCGCAGACCGCGTAATGCCAGGCCCGGCCCAGCATGATGAAATCGGCCCCCAGCGCGATGGCGCGCAACATGTCCAGCCCGCCCTCGATGCCGCTGTCGAAGAGGATCGGCAGCGTGGTGGCGGCGCGCACTTCGGGCAGCGCCTCGATTGCCGCGGGGGCGGCGTCGAACTGGCGCCCGGCATGGTTCGACACCCAGATCGCATCGGCGCCCTCCTCCTCCAGCCGGGTGGCATCCTCGGGGCGCAGGATGCCCTTGACCACCAGCTTGCCCTCCCAGTGCTCGCGCAGCCAGGCGAAATAGGACCAGTCCGGCGCGGTGCGCAGCAGGTACCCCACATGCGCCGTGGGATCGCGCGAGCCGATATCGGTCACGTATTTGTCCAGCGTCTTCATGCGCGGCATGCCGGCGCGGGCCCGCGCCAGCGACCAGGCCGGCCGCGTCATGCATTGCGCCACGATGCGCGGCGTCAGCCGCGGCGGCTGGACCAGCCCGCCCTGCACCTGTTTCTCGCGCCGCGCCGCCACCGGCACGTCCACCGTGAAGACCAGCGTGGAAAAGCCCGCATCGCGCACCCGCGCCAGCAGGTCCAGCCGCACTGCCTCCTCCCGGGGCGGGTAGAGCTGGAACCAGCCATGCCCGTCCGTCAACGGGCCGATCTCTTCCGGCGTCATGTTGGCCACGTTCGACAGCGCATAGGGCAGCCCGGCCGCGGTCGCCGCGCGTGCCAGCATCGCCTCGGCCCCGGGCCAGAGCAGCCCCGACTGGCCCACCGGCGCCACGCCGAAGGGCAGGGGGTGGCGGCGGCCCAGCAGCTCGGTGCCGAAATCGGGGGTGATCTCGCCGAACAGGACGCGCGGCCAGAACAGCACCGCGTCCAGCGCGGTGCGGTTGCGCCGCGCGCTGGCCCCGGTGCCGGTGGCGGTGTCCAGATAGGCCCAGGCGAAGGGCGGCACGCGACGGCGGGCGCGGCGGCGCAGGTCGTCGACGGTCAGGTAGCGGCTGTGAAGATCCATGCCGCCATGTGACGCCGGAACCCGGCCGCTGTCCAGCCACCGGGGAATCTTCAGCGAATTTTAAGGGTCTTTTCCCAAACTCCTTTGCAACCCGGAAGCAGAGAGCCGGACAGCACAGGAAAGGAGCCCGCCCCATGCATGCCCTGATCGTCGATACCGATCCCCGCCGCCTCGACCCTGCCCAGATCGCCCTAGTCGAGCTGGGGGTGCAGGTCACCGGCGGCGGCCCGCTGCTGGCCCGGGCCTGCCTGTCGCACGCGCTGGTCGACCTGCTGGTGCTGGACCTGCAGGCCGATCCCGACGGCGCGCTGATCGACCTGGCCGAGACGCGCAACCGCCGGCTGGTCAGCATCCTGCTGTCATCCGATGTCGCCCGCGACACCGAGCGGATGACCCGCGCGCATCGCTCGGTGCATTGCGTGCTGGGCCGCGACGTGGCGCCGACGCTCACCGCCAAACTGGGGCTCGCCTCGCTGACCGGCGGCCCTGTCTGCCCCGCGCAGGAGGCCCGCCCCGTCGCGCCACCACGCCCCGAGATCACCGCGCGCCCGGTCTTCTACAGCCGCCGCTGCGCGCAGGCCGCCTGACACGCCGGCGGATCTCGGCGAAGTTTCGGGAACACAAGGCGAACACACCTTTTCCTCGGGCCGCTCAGGCGTTATCTTGCCCCCATGAGCAGCTTCGACGAACTCGACGCCTTCGAAGGCGCGTCCCTGTCCGCCCGTGCCATGCAGGCGCGCCCCTCGCCCTATCTCGACGGGCTCAACCCCGCGCAGCGCGAGGCGGTCGAAACGCTGGACGGCCCGGTCCTGATGCTGGCCGGCGCCGGCACCGGCAAGACCAAGGCGCTGACCGCCCGCGTGGTGCACCTGCTGAACACCGGCCGCGCCCGCCCGAACGAGATCCTCGCCGTGACCTTCACCAACAAGGCCGCGCGCGAAATGAAGAGCCGCATCTCGGGCATGCTGGGCCAGACGGTCGAGGGGATGCCCTGGCTGGGCACCTTCCACTCGATCTGCGTCAAGCTGCTGCGCCGGCATGCCGAGCTGGTCGGGCTCAAGTCCAATTTCACCATTCTCGACAGCGACGACCAGCTGCGCCTGCTCAAGCAGCTGGTGCAGGCGGCCAATATCGACGACAAGCGCTGGCCCGCCCGGATGCTGGCCGGCATCATCGACAACTGGAAGAACCGCGCGCTGACGCCCGACCGGATCCCGGCCGCCGATGCCGGCGCCTACAACCATCGCGGCCCGGAACTCTACGCGCTCTACCAGGCCCGTCTGAAGGAGCTGAACGCCGTCGATTTCGGCGACCTGCTGCTGCACGTGGTACAGATCTTCCAGACCCACCCGGACGTGCTGGAGCAGTACCAGCGCTGGTTCCGCTACATCCTCGTGGACGAGTACCAGGACACCAATGTCGCTCAGTATCTCTGGCTGCGCCTGCTTGCTTCGGCGCATCGCAACATCTGCTGCGTCGGCGATGACGACCAGTCGATCTATGGCTGGCGCGGCGCCGAGGTGGGCAACATCCTGCGATTCGAGAAGGATTTCGAAGGCGCCCATGTCGTCCGGCTGGAACAGAACTACCGCTCCACCCCGCATATCCTGGCCGCCGCAGGCGGCGTGATCCGCGGCAATGCCTCGCGGCTGGGCAAGGAGCTCTGGACCGAGGCGCAGGAGGGCGAGAAGGTCCGGCTGATCGGCCATTGGGACGGCGAGGAAGAGGCCCGCTGGGTCGGCGAAGAGATCGAATCGATGCAGGGCGGCACCCGCGGGATGCGCCCGTTCAGCCTCGACGAGATGGCGATCCTCGTGCGCGCCAGCCACCAGATGCGCGCCTTCGAGGACCGCTTCCTGACCATCGGTCTGCCCTACCGCGTGATCGGCGGCCCGCGCTTCTACGAGCGGATGGAGATCCGCGACGCGATGGCCTATTTCCGGCTGGTCGTGTCACCCAGCGACGACCTCGCCTTCGAGCGGATCGTGAACACGCCCAAGCGCGGGCTCGGCGACAAGGCCCAGCAGATCATCCAGAAGATCGCGCGCGAAAACGGCGTCTCGCTGCTCGACGGCGCCGCGCTGGCGGTGGAGCAGGGCGCGCTCAAGGGCAAAGGCGCCAAGGCGCTGGCCCAGCTCGTGGTCGACCTCGCGCGCTGGGGCCGGATGACCGGCGACAAGGACCTCACCCACATGGAACTGGCCGAGATCGTGCTGGACGAGAGCGGCTATACCGCCATGTGGCAGAACGACAAGACGCCCGAGGCGCCGGGCCGGCTGGAGAACCTCAAGGAGCTGGTCAAGGCGCTGGAAGGCTTCGAGAACCTGCAGGGCTTCCTCGAACATGTCAGCCTCGTGATGGACAATGAAAGCGACGAGGCCGGCGCCAAGGTCTCGATCATGACGCTGCACGCCGCCAAGGGCCTGGAGTTTCCCGCCGTCTTCCTGCCGGGCTGGGAAGACGGGCTCTTTCCCTCGCAGCGCTCCATGGATGAAAGCGGGGTCAAGGGGCTCGAGGAAGAGCGCCGCCTCGCCTATGTCGGCATCACCCGCGCCGAGGAGGTCTGCACCATCTCCTTCGCCGGCAACCGCCGCGTCTTCGGCCAATGGCAGAGCCAGCTGCCCTCGCGCTTCGTCGACGAACTCCCCGAGGACCATGTCGAGGTACTGACCCCGCCGGGGCTATATGGCGGCGGCTACGGCGCCGCGGCGACCGGCATGGGCGGGCTGAACTCGACGCTGGAAAGCGCCGCGGCCGAGGCCAATGTCTACAACTCGCCCGGCTGGAAGCGCCTGCAGGAACGCCAGTCCCAGCGCCCGGTCAGCCAGCCGCGCGAAAGCCGCACCCAGGTGATCGATCTCGACGCGGTCTCCTCGCACATGGTGGGCGAGCGTGTCTTCCACCAGAAATTCGGCTACGGCGCCATCACCGCCATCGAGGGTGACAAGCTCGAGGTCGATTTCGAGAAGGCCGGCCCCAAAAAGGTCGTCGCCCGCTTCATCGTGGCCGCGGACGACGTCCCCTTCTAGACCGCGCAAGCCCGCCTCGCGCGGTCTTCGGGCCCCAGGATCCCATCACGCTCAAAGCGGGCCGCCGGACCCACGGCCCGCCTTTCATCTTTCCGACAATACTCCGGGGGTCCGGGGGCAGCGCCCCCGTCCGCACCATCCGCCCGCGCCACGCCTGGTCGACAGCCCTCACCCGACCGGCAGCGGCGCATCCGCCTTCGGCTGGTCCATGACGATCTGGCTGTGCACGCGTGCGACCACGGGATGGGCCAGCAGCACCTCGTGGATCAGCCGGTTCAGAGCCGGCAGGTCGGGGCAGTAGACCCGCAGCAGGTAATCCGCCTCGCCGGTCATGGTCCAGGCCGAGACCACCTCCGCCTGCGTCCGCAACAGACGGGTAAAGCCTGCGCCTTCCTCGGCCCCGTGCCGCGCCAGCTGCACCTGGACAAAGGCCTGCACGTCCAGCCCCAGCCGCTCCGCATCCAGCCGCGCCCGGTAGCCCGCGATCACCCCGCGCTCCTCCAGCCGCTGCCGCCGGCGCCCCGCCTGGCTGGCCGACAGGTTCAGCGTCGCGCCCAGCTCCTGCGCGGTGGCCTGCCCGTCGCGCTGCAGCGCCTGCAGCAGGGCGATATCGATTGCATCCAGTTCGATGCGGGGATCACTCGCCATATTGCCTCCTTGCGCGGATATCCCGCGCCTTGCCTGCGAATGACCCGCAGAATGCGCACATGCCGCGCGGGCGTAAAGCTACATTCTGCGCAAATCATACCAGCGACAGGAGGTACCCCATGGGCCCGTTCCCGCATGACGCCCCGCAGGCCACCATCACCGACGAGAACCCCGCCGGCACCGACGGGTTCGAATTCGTCGAATTCGCCCATCCCGAGCCGCAGGAGCTGCGCGACCTCTTCACCCGGATGGGCTATGCCCATGTGGCCAACCACAAGACCAAGGCGATCGAGCTCTGGCAGCAGGGCGACATCACCTATGTGCTGAACGCCGAGCCCGACAGCTTTGCCGCCCGCTTCGTCGCCGAACACGGCCCCTGCGCGCCGGCCATGGCCTGGCGCGTCGTGGATGCGCAGCACGCCTTCGACCACGCGGTGAAACACGGGGCCGAACCCTATGAGGGCACGGACAAGACCGTGGACTGGCCCGCGATCAAGGGCATCGGCGGCAGCCTGATCTATTTCACCGACCAGTATTACGACACCTCGCCCTACAACACCGAGTTCGACTGGATCGCGCAATCCAAGCCGCGCGGCGTGGGCTTCTACTATCTCGACCACCTGACCCACAACGTGTTCAAGGGCAACATGGACACGTGGTTCAAGTTCTACGGCGACCTGTTCAACTTCCGCGAAATCCGCTTCTTCGACATCGAGGGCAAGTTCACCGGCCTCTATTCCCGCGCGCTGACCTCCCCGTGCGGGCGTATCCGCATCCCGATCAACGAGGATCGTGGCGAGAAGGGCCAGATCGTGGCCTATCTCAAGAAATACAACGGCGAAGGCATCCAGCACATCGCCGTGGGCGCGCGCGACATCTACGATGCGACGGACCAGATTGCCGAAAACGGGCTCAAATTCATGCCCGGCCCCCCCGATACCTATTACGACATGTCTTTCGACCGGGTTAAGGGCCATGACGAACCCGTCGAGCGCATGAAGAAACACGGCATCCTGATCGATGGCGAAGGCGTGGTCGATGGCGGCGAAACCCGCATCCTGCTGCAGATCTTCTCCAAGACCGTGATCGGCCCGATCTTCTTCGAATTCATCCAGCGCAAGGGGGATGACGGCTTCGGCGAAGGCAATTTCAAGGCGCTCTTCGAGTCGATCGAGCGCGAGCAGATCGAAGCCGGCGAGCTCGACGCCGCCGAGTAACCGATCGGGCGCGCCGTCACGTCACGGCGCGCCCCTTTCATCTTTCCGAAAATACTCGAAATCCGACCGGTCCGGCCGTTCCCGACCCATGGCAAGGGCGCCAAACCAAAGCGCCTGTCCTAGCCGTCCGGCATCTCCAGCGTGATGCTGCGCCCGCTCTTGACATAGCGCAAGTCGTCATCCCCGATCGAGGCCACGCGCCCCCCATCCAGCCGGTCGCCCACCTGCACCTTCTTGTAATTCCCGTTGGCCAGCCGCACCAGAGCGCGGCGGTTCGAGGGCGTGCCATAGATGCCGATCACGTTGATCCGGCGCAGGTTGATCGCGTTCTGCACCGTGGCGGCGCTGGCCACGCTGGCCGAGGAGGGCACGCTGGGCCGCACCGCGCGCGGTGCGATCGAGGCGGTCTGCACCGGTTCGGGCTGCCGCGCCTGCCGCTCCTCGGCGCGGCGCACGATGGCGGCCATGTTGCGCGGCCGGGCCACGGGGACCAGCGATTCCCGCACGGCCTGCGCGGTGGCGGTGGCCTCGGGGTCGGCCTCGGCCGCCTCTTCCTGCACCGTCCTGGGGCGCATCACCGGGCGGATGCTTGCCAGCTCCTCGACCGAGATCCCGCCCAGCGTGGCCCGCTCGCGCTGCTCGACCAGGTCGTCGGGCCGGGCCTGCGGGCGGACCGCGCCCAGCGGGTTCACCTCCGGGTCATCCGACAGTTCTGGGCGCAGCTCGGTCAGGCCGGGGCGCGCGGGCGGCACGACCGGCGGGCGCCCGGTATAGATGCGCAGCCCCTCGGGGGTCAGCGCGCCTTCGGGCGTGGCGCGGATCAGGCCGCGATCGTCGAAATCGAAGCTCAGGTCCGAAGGCGGCGGCAGGCCGGGATCCTCCAGCCCCGGATCGCGCCCGATATCATCGGCGCGGGGCAGGGCGACCGCGTCGAAGATCTGCACGTCCGGGTCGATCGAGGTGCGATAGACCTCGTCCACCCCGTCCTGCGGCGGCTGGTGCGGCGCGACCGGGGTGCGCTGCCAGATGCCGGTCGCGGCATAGGTGGCGGCGGCCTCCTCGGCGCTCAGCGCACGCGGCGGTTCGGGATCGGCCAGCGCGCCCTCGGTGGCGTCGCTGGCGGCGGGCCCGGTCTCCAGCGCCGCGATCTGCAGCGGCTCCTCGGTGGTCTCCTCAGGGCCGGTTGCCTCGGGCGTCACCGTGACCTCGGGCAGGGGGGCAGCCGTCGTCTCGGGGGTCTCGGCCGGGTCCGAGGGCTCGGCCCGTGGCTGGTCCACCGCCTGCTGCGCGTCGGGCAGCGAGGCGACGGCGCGCGGCTCGGATTTGCGGAACAGGCTGGACAGCCCGTCATCGAGGAAGACCGAGGCCCAGGCCGCCACCCCGGCGAGGAAGATCAGCAGCGCCGCCGTCAGCATCAGCCCCAGGAAACGCGGCTTGCCGCCGACGCGCTGCTCGCGCCGCGCGCCGAAGACGGTCATGCGCTCGCGCTCTTCCTCGGGGGCCAGCGTGGCACCGGTGCCGGCGAGGGCCGCGCCGGCCGGCACGCCTGCGGGCCGGTCGGGATTGGCGCGATAGGCGGCCAGCCGCGACAGCGGGTTGTCGGCGCGCCCGGCGCTGCGCGCGGCCGCGGGGGGCGGCGCAGTGTCCTCGGCGCCGGGGCCGAAATTGGGCCGCGGGCGCGGATCGGGCTTGGGCGCCTCGTCACTTTCGGTGCCGATCGCGGGGGGCGGCGGGGTCTTGCGCTCGGACAGGCGCCGGCGCGCCTTCTCGCCGCCGCGGGCCAGCAGGTTCATCGCTGCACGAGTCGTGCCGCCACGCCCGGCCTCGTCCGCCGAGCTGGTGTCAGCGGCCAGCGCCGCATCGGTGACCTTGCGCCCGCCCTCCGACTTGTCGGTCTTGTCCGCCGGTTTGGCGCCCGCCACCGGGGTGAAGCGCGGAGTATGCGCCGTTCCGTCGCCGCCGGTCAGGGTCAGCGGCCGTGGCGCCGGCGGGATATCCCCCGCCTCGCGCGAGGCACGCACGGTCGAGAAGGCCACCGGCGCCGGCATCTCGCCCGGCTTGCCCTTGCGCGCGGCCGGCGCCATGGGGGGCTCGACCGTGCCGTCTTTCGACCCCGGCGTGCCGGGCTTGCCCTTCGCGGCCGGGCCCGCGGCAGGTGGTCCCTTCGGCCCCTTGGCCGGGCCGTCCTCCTTCGGTGTCTTGGCCGGGCCGCCGTCTTTCGGCGCAGCTCCCGCCTGCGTCGGAGGGCCCTTGCGCCGCTTGCCCGGGCCCTTGGGTTTTTCGGTCGGGCCATCCTGTGCTGCAGGCGTGCCCGTGCCCTCCTGCGCCTTGGCACCTGCCTGTGCGGCGCCCGGCGCGGGCGTATCGGCCGCTGCGGGCTTGGGCTTGGCCGGGGTCTCGGTCGATGCGGGCCCCTTGGCCGCGTCCTGTGCACTGTCGGATGCCTGCGCCGCGCCTGCCGCCGGAGGCGTCTCGACTTGCGTGTTCGGCGCCGGAGTCCCCTCCTGCGGATCTGGCGCCTTTGCCTCCCGCGCCGTCTCCTGTGCAGTCTTCTCCGCAGCAGTCTCGGCCGGGGCCACCGGGGTCAGCGCCGCTTCGTCCGCGGCCACGATCCGCAGCGGCTGCGGCGGGCGGGCGGCCGTGCCGTCCATACCTTGTGCGGGCCCGAAGAACACCGCCTCGGGGAAGCCGCCCTCGGGCGCGATCGCCACGAAGCTGACCGGGGTGAAGCCGTGCTGCGTGCCGAAGGCCTCGGCCTCGTCCAGCGTCTCCTGCGCGACGGCGGCGATGTGCAGCCGCCCGCCGGTCACCGTGTGGTCGAAGCGCAGATCGGCGACCGCGTAGGGCGTGGCGCCATCCAGCGCCGCCTTGATCGCCTCGGTGCGCGCGCTGTCATCGCCGCCGAGATCGGGCATGTCGAGATAGCGGATCTGCTCGTTCGGGATGACCAGCATCACCTGCGCGCCGTCCGGGTCCAGCGCCTCGGCACGGTCGCGCAGCCCGATCACCGCGGCCTCGAAATCGCCGCTGTCCAGCGCGACCTCCTCGATCCGGGCCCAGCGGTCGCCCATGCGCCGCAGAAGCGTGATGCCTTCGAACGAGAGAGAGAGCGCGAAATTCGGTACCATGGAGCGGGTATCTACCAGTCCTGCCACGTGCTGGGGAGTCCTTATGCGGTCCGTCAACAGTATACAGCAACTCTTTGCCGAGGCAAAGAAAGACCGGCTGCGCGGGACTTGCCGGGCGGGACCGCAGGGGCGAAAGTCAGATGGATTGTCCCAAGCCCCGGAGGCCTTGATGCGTATCCTGACACCGATCCTCTTCCTGCTGGCCGCGCTGCCCGCGCTGGCCCAGCCCCTGCCCAGCATCACCGTCTCGGGCGAGGCGCGGGTGACCGCCGTGCCGGACATGGCCTCCGTCTCGGTGGGGGCGCGCTTTGCGGGCGATACTGCCGTCGAGGCGATGAACCGGACCTCCGAGGCGCTGGACGCGGTGATCGCCCGGCTGGCGGACGAGGGCATCGCCCCGCGCGACATGCAGACCGCCGCGCTGCGGGTCAGCGAACGGGTGCGCTATGACCGCGAGAGCGGCATCGACATCCACGAGGGGTTCGAGGCCTCCAACACGCTCACCGTGCGGGTGCGCGATCTCGACCGTCTGGGCCCGGTTCTGGGCGCGGTGCTGGGCGACGGGGCGAACACGCTCTCGGGGCTGAATTTCGGACTGCAGGATCCCGGTCCGCTGGAGGACGAGGCGCGGCGCCGCGCGGTGGCGGATGCGATCCACAAGGCGGGGCTCTATGCCGAGGCGGCGGGCGTGCCGCTGGGGCGGCTGATCGAGATCCGCGACACGGCGCAGCCGATGGTGCCGTCGCAGATGATGCGCTCCGAGCGCATGGTGGTCGAGGCCGCGCCGGCCGACGTGCCGATCGCCGCGGGCGAGATCGAGGCCCGCGCCGAGGTCACGCTGGTCTACGCGCTGGGCGACTAGGCCGCCACGGGCGGGAAGCCGCTTCGAAGCGGCTTCCGTCAAGCGGTTTCGAAACCGCTTGTCCAAGGCATTTGCAAATGCCTTGACCAAGGTCCTTCGAAGGACCTTGCCCCCGGCCAGACCGATGCAAAAGGAAAGGCCCGGCGCCTCCCCTCGCCGGGCCTTTCGGACCCTGCCTGCGGGGCAGGGGACCAGGTCGCGCCGGATCAGGCCGAGGCCTTGGTCAGCGCCTGGTCGAGATCCGCGATCAGGTCATCGGCATCCTCGATCCCGATCGAGATGCGCACCACGTTCGGGGCCGCGCCGGCGGCCACCTGCTGCTCTTCGGTCAGTTGGCGGTGCGTGGTCGAGGCCGAGTGGATCACAAGGCTGCGCGTGTCGCCCAGGTTCGCCACGTGGCTGAAGATCTCGAGGCTGTCGACGAACTTGACACAGGCGTCATAGCCGCCCTTCAGCGCCACGGTGAACAGACCGCCCGCGCCCTTGGGGCAGATCCGCGCCACGCGGTCATTGTAGGGCGACGAGCTCAGGCCCGCATAGGTCACGCCTTCGACCGCGTCATGCGTCTCCAGCCAGCCGGCCACGCGCATGGCGTTCTCGACATGGCGCTGCATGCGCAGGCTCAGCGTCTCGATGCCCATCATCGTGTAATGCGCCGCCTGCGGGTTCAGCGTCATGCCAAGGTCGCGCAGCCCGACGGCGATGCCGTGGAAGGTGAAGGCCAGCGGGCCGAAGGTCTCGGCGAATTTCAGCCCGTGATAAGCGGGCTCGGGCTCGGACAGCGACGGGAATTTGCCCGAGGCAGCCCAGTCGAACTTGCCCGAATCGACCACGCAGCCGCCGGTCACCGTGCCGTTGCCGGTCAGGAACTTGGTCATCGAATGCACCACCAGCGTCGCGCCATGCTCGATCGGGCGGCACAGGTACGGCGTGGCCGAAGTGTTGTCGACGATCAGCGGCAGGCCCGCCGCGTCGGCCACCTTGGCGACCGCGTCCAGGTCGGTGATGTAGCCGCCCGGGTTGGCGATGCTCTCGCAGAACACCGCGCGGGTGTCATCGTCGATCGCCGCCTCGATCGCGTCCAGATCGTCGAAATCGACGAAGCGCGCCGACCAGCCGAAGCGCTTGATGGTCTGGCTGAACTGGGTGATCGAGCCGCCATAGAGCCGGGTCGAGACCACGATGTTGCAGCCCGGCCCCATCAGCGGAAACAGCGCCATGATCTGCGCCGCGTGGCCCGAGGAGCAGCACACCGCCCCGGCGCCGCCTTCCAGCACGGCCATGCGCTCCTGCAGCGCGGCCACGGTCGGGTTGGTCAGGCGCGAGTAGATATAGCCCACTTCCTGAAGGTTGAAGAGCGCCGCGGCGTGCTCGGCGTCCCGGAACACGTAAGCCGTGGTCTGGTAGATCGGCACCTGCCGGGCGCCGGTGGCCGGGTCCGGGCGGGCGCCGGCATGGATCTGCAGCGTGTCGAAACCGTAGCTGGGTGCGTCGCTCATCATGTCCTCTCTCGTCGTCTCCGCGCCGATCAGTAGGCCATTCCCGCACGCCCGGCAACGGCTGGCTGCGGCGGGGCGCGCTTTTCCCGGAAACGGGCCAGCGCAGCGCCAGGGGGCGGGCCGGGGTGCGGCACTGTGTCCGGCCGGTCGCACCGCGCCGCCCATCGCCACCATACTTGACAAGTATGTTGCGCGCCCTGCGCCTCCAGCGCTATCCTGCCCGCGTCATGAGACAAGGAGAACAATGACCATGGCAACGCAAACTAAAACCGAGCAGTCCACGAAACCCGGCCGCCGCGCGGCCCGCCTGGCCGAGGCGCAGACCCTCAATCTCAGCGTCGAGCCCAAGGTGCGTGCCCGCCTGCACGAGCTAGCCGCCGCCGAGGGGCTGGAGCTGGGCCATTACGTGCAGAAGGTCCTCGAATCCCACGTGCTGGACCGCGCCGCCGAGGGCGACGAGCTGGCCGAGCGCCTCTCGGCCAAGCGCGCCGTGATCGACCACGTGGTCACCCTCGCGCGCGAGCTGGACGGCAAGGGCAAGTTCGATGCCGATTTCATCCTGACCGTGATGAAGGCCGCCTCGGCCGAGAAGGCCTTTCTCGATCTCTACCAGACCGCCATCGGCGGCGAGGGCAAGGAGGCCGCGCGCGCCCAGAAGCCGCTCAACCAGCAGCTGGGCCGCCTGATCCGCAAGGCGGTGGGCGCCAAGGGCAAGCGCAACGCGCAGGGCAAGGTGATGCGGGCGCAGACCTCGGGCGAGATCATCTCCTCCTACACGCTGTTGACAAAGGACGCGTAACCGCCTCAGGGGCGCGGCGCCACGCCCGGCGCCGTGCTCCGACCGCCGGCCGGCCCCTTGTGCGACGGGGTCGGGAAATCCGGCATTGAAGCAACCCGCCTGCCTGCACCAGCCTGTCCCCGTCACGAAAACTGACGGAGGTTCAAATGGTTGCCCGTGTTCTTTCCACCTGTGCCCTGCTGGCGCTCGGCGCCGCGCCCCTGGCTGTCGGCCCGCACCCGGCCGCCGCGCAGGAGGGCGCCCGGACCATGCTGGTGCTCGATGCCTCGGGCAGCATGTGGGGGCAGATCGACGGCACTGCCAAGATCGACATCGCCCGCGGCGCCATCGGCGACCTGCTGGCGGGGTTGCCGCAGGACAGCACCGTGGGGCTCATGGCCTATGGCCACCGCCGGCAGGGCGATTGCAACGATATCGAGGTGCTGGTCCCGGCCGGTCCGTTGGACCGCGCAGGCCTTGCCGTGCGGCTCGACACGCTCACCCCGCGCGGCAAGACCCCGATCGCCGCGGCGCTGCGCGCGGCCGCCGCCCAGTTGGGCGACAGCAGCGGCCCGGCCCGCGTCATCCTGATCTCGGATGGCCGGGAGACCTGCGTGCAGGATGCCTGCAGCGCGGTGCGTGACCTGGCCGGGCAGG
Organism: Pseudoponticoccus marisrubri; assembly: GCF_001482405.1. Lineage (GTDB taxonomy): Bacteria > Pseudomonadota > Alphaproteobacteria > Rhodobacterales > Rhodobacteraceae > Pseudoponticoccus > Pseudoponticoccus marisrubri. The sequence goes on along the minus strand of NZ_LPXO01000002.1, from coordinate 388,693 downwards.
GGGTGGATATCCGCGCCCATGTGATCGGCTTCGACGTGGACGAGGCCGCCACGGCCGAGCTGACCTGCATCGCCCGCGCCACCGGCGGCACCTATCGCGGCGCGGGCACGGCCGCGTCGCTGGCCGGCGCGCTGACCACGCTGGCCCGGGCCGAGACAGGGCAATCCATGGCCGATGCAACCGCGCCCGAGACCATGCCCGCCAGCCAGCCCGAGCCCGCGATCGTCGAGACCTTCGACGGCACCGCGCTGGGCGACAGCTGGCAGGTCATCAATCCCGACCCCAATGCCTATCTGGTGGAGGGCGGCAGGCTGATCACGCTGACCTCGGGCGCCACCGCGGTGGGGCAGGAGGACCTGACCAACGGCTTTCTCTGGCAGGGCCAGCCGCTGCCCGAAGGCGACTGGGACATGAGCGTCACCTTCACCGCGCCGCAATTCACCACGCGCCGCTCGAATATCGAGCTGGGGCTCTACAAGGATCCCGGCAATTTCGTGATCGCCGGGCTGTTCGGGGATGGCAGCTCGAATGACCGGCTGGTGCTGCAGGTGAAATCGGCCGTGGGCGGCGATGTCTCGCGCCAGACCGTGACCTTTGCCGATGATGCCTGCTGCCCGCGCGATTACGACATCGAACAGGTGCTGGCACAGCTGCGCGAGAGCGGCGGGAGGCTGGTGCTGCAGCGCCGCGGCCGCGCCTATACCGCCGTGATCGAGACCGAAGACTGGACCCCGCGCGCGGGGCAGGACAACCCGCTGGCCACCGCGCCGCTGACCGTGCTGCGCGCCGCGGGCGATCCGGTGATCCATGCCGGCACATGGGGCCGCGATTACGGCCGCCTGCCGCAGACCACGGTCGAGATCGACCGGTTCGAGGTCATCGCCCGGTAGCGCATAGGCAAGCCCCGGGGGCGGTCGCAACGGGCTCAGGCCGCGGCCGTCACCGTCTCGACGCTCAGCACCGTGGGCAGGTGGCGGGCGATCTCGCTCCAGCTGTCGCCCTCGTCGGCGCTGGCGAAGATCGAGCCACTGTTGGTGCCGAAATAGAGCCCCGGCGCCGCGACGCGGTCCACCGCCATGGCCTGCCGCAGCACGGTGAAATAGCAATGCGCCTGCGGCAGGCCGTTGCGGCAGGCCTCCCAGCTGTCGCCGCCATCGCGCGAGCGCCAGACCGCCGCCGCCCCGCCGGGCGGGAAGCGCCCCGCGGAATCGCCGTTCAGCGGCAGGGTCCAGAGCGTCTGCGGATCGCCCGGATGCACTGCGACCGGAAAGCCGAAGGTCGAGGGCAGGCCCGCGGTGATGTCCTCCCAGCTGCGCCCGCCGTCGCGGGACCGGAAGACGCCGTGATGGTTCTGCTGGTAGAGCAGATCGGTCTCGCCCTCGGCCCGCACCATGTTGTGCACGCAATGCCCGGTCTCGCCGCCCGAGGGCGCGGCCGGGTGGTCATGCTGGCCACAGGCCTCGGCATTGGACAGCCGGTTGCGCCGGTCCCAGCTGGCCCCGCCATCCTCCGAGGCAAAGACCCCCGCCGCCGAGATGCCCAGCCACAGCCGTTCGGGCCGGCCGGGATCGGCCACGATCGTGTGCAGCGTCAGCCCCGCCGCGCCGGGGTTCCAGCTGTCGGCCGAGGGGTGGTCGGTCAGGCTGTCCACCGCCTGCCAGCTGTCGCCGCCATCCTCGCTGACAAACAGGCTCGCCGGCTTGCCCCCGGCCAGCAGGCGGTCACCGGCGCGCACCACCGACCAGATCGCCTCGACCCGGCCCGAGAAGGGCGCGGGGTCTGCCGGGGTCCGGTTCATGAAGGCCGCCGTCTCGGGGTCGTTGCGGATCCACTCGTCGATCATGCCGTCCGACAGCTTGGACAGGGTCCAGCTGTCACCGCCATCCGTCGAGCGCCAGACCCCGGCGCCGGTCCACTCGCCGCCGCCGCCCGCCCAGAGCGTGCCGCTGGCCGCATCGCCCGTGGCATGGTTGATCGGCCAGCCCTCGCAATGCGGCCCGCTGATCGCCCACTCCTGCCGCGCCGCGTCCGAGCGCAGCACGAACAACCCTTTCGTGGTGCCCACCAGCACCGTCACCGTCCCGGCCATGACCCGTCCTCCCATGCCGCCGGGCACAGGATAGCACGGGTCGGGGGGAGGGATGGCACATTCTTTATGCCGCCAGACTGCCCGTTTCGGCGAAAACAGCGCCCGTTTCGTACGAAACGGGCAGGCTCAGCGCATCCAGTAGCCTTCGCGCTTGATCGTGTTGCGGATCGCCTGCTCGCGCCGGGGCAGGTCGTCGCGGTCGAACAGCGCGCGCACCTTGTGGCCGCGCCCCTGGTAGATCATCCGCTTGAACGGGTCGTACTGCTTGAGCACCTTCTTGACCCGGTTGGGCGCGGTCATCCGCTCCAGCGCCGCCACCGTGCTGTCGGGCTCGCGCGCATAGAGCAGGGGCAGGGTGCGGTAATGACAACTGACCGAACCGTCCAGCAGCCCCGCAGGCAGCGTGTCGCGCCCGCCGCCGAAGGAATGGATCACCAGCGGCAGCGCCACCTGGTCCAGCCACGGATCCAGCGACTGGCAGACCAGCTCCTCGGGCGGGTCGTCGCGGATCTCCAGCGCGTAGTCCAGGAAACGCCGGCCGAACTCCCGCGGGCAGCGGAAGAAGAAAAACCCTGCGTTGAAATAGAGATAGCGCTGCCAGTACTCGTCGGGCCAGCCCGTGTCGAGGCTGCTGTCGAAATCCAGCCCGAACCGGTCGTAGAGCGCTTTCCACGTCTCCGTATAGCCCGGCCCGTACAGCTCGATCTGCGGCCAGGTGCCTTCGCGCTGCATCGAGGCGGTGGGCCGGTCGAAATCGAAGGGCACCTTGGACAGGTCGTCCAGCAGCAGCGTGTCGGTGTCGAAAAAGACGAAGGGTTCACCCTCGGGCAGGGCCAGCAGCGCCTCGATCTTGTTGCCATAAGGGTAGTCGGCCCCGAAATGCACGCTCTCGAAGGGCAGGAGCGTGGCGTCGAATTCCTCCAGCAGCTCGCGGCAGGCCGCATCGCGGATGCGGGGATCATTGGGCCAGAGCGGCCCGGGCTGCGGCTCGGCCACGAACAGCCGGAAGCGTTTGCCGGTGACGGTCTGGCGCAGTGACAACGCAAAGAGCAGCGCCTCGTATTGCAGCCGCCCCGACTGGCCGATCACCAGAATATTGACAGTTTGAGCCCTGTTTCGCCCCTGTGCCATGATCGTGCTGCCCGTCCCGGTCTTTTTCCGGCACTATAGGCAGGAAGCGGCCGGGCAGAAAGCGCCGATCGCGCGGCACCCAAGATCAGGAAAGGCAGAGCGCATGACAGGATGGCACCGCGGCCCCGCGATCGGGGCGCTGATGGCAGTGGTGGCGGGCGCGGCCGGCGCGCAGGGCGAGGATCCGCCGCCCGGCCACGTGCCCGACGCGGCGCCGGCCGAAGAGGTGCTGCCCTACGAGGCCGAGCAGCAGGTGCCCACGGGCCGCTTCACCACCGCGCTGGAGGTGCGCCCGACCCTCGATGCCACGCGCACCAGCTGGATCGCGGTGCGGGAATTCAATGGGCAGGACCTCGTCTATGTCACGCATCTGTGGTCCTGGCGCTGCGGGCTGTTCGAGATCCGCGTCGGGCTGAACGGTGCCGATCCCGAGCCCTGGCCGCTGCCCGATTGTCACGAGGACCGGGCCACGCCGAACCTGATCCTCGATGGCGACGGGCTGCCCTACCGCGCCTTTCCGCCCGGCTCGGTTCAGACGCTGACGGTCGAGCTGATCTATGACGATCTGACCCGCGACCGCGCCACCTTCGACCGGCAGGGCGCCCTGATCCCGTAGCCCGGCCTAGAGCGTGATCGGCTGCAGCACCTGCGGCTCGATCACCTCGACACCGGGCAACTCTTTTGTCAGCAGCTCGGCCGATTGCTCCAGCGCCGGGAAAGTGCGGTAATGGCAGGGGATCACGGTCTTGAAGTCGAAATAGCGCTTCGCCGCCCAGGCCGCCTGCGCCATGTCCATCGTGTAATAGCCGCCCGCGGAGAGGATGCCGATATCGGGTTGGAAAAAGGCCCCGATCCAGTCCATCTCGGACGTGATGCCGGTATCGCCCGACATGTAGATCGTCCGGCCCTCGGCGCGGATGACAAAGCCCGTCTCCATCCCCGTGTAGACCGGCGTGTCGCCCGCCATCATCGACGAGGAATGCGAGGCCGGCACCATGGTGACCGAGGCCGCGCCGAACGTGACCGTGCCGCCCTTGTTGAAGGCGTGGCCCTCCTTGGCGCCCTTGGAATAGAGGTAATTGGCCAGCTCGACCATGCCCGAGACCGGCGCGCCGGTGCGCTCCGACACCTCGACGATGTCGGCGGTGTGGTCGAAATGGCCATGGGTGACGAGGATCTGCGTGGCGCCCTTGAGGGCGGCCTCGGCATCCTGGCCCTCCATCATCGGGTTGCCGTTGATCCAGGGGTCGACCAGCAGCACCTCGTCGCCGATCTCGAAACGAAAGCTGCCATGTCCCAGCCAGATGATGTTCATGTCGGTGCCTCCCTGTTTGTCGGGGTGAACCCTAGCAGGATCTGACCGAGACGCTAGATCCCGGACAGGCAGGGAAAAAGAGGATCCCCATGGCTGGAAACCACGATCACGGCCGCTGGACGCGCGCGATGGACGGGTATTGCGAACGCATCGACCCCAGTTTCTGGGCCGAACCGGTCAACGCGGTGACCAATGCCGCCTTCATCATCGCGGCCGCCTTCATGTGGCGGCGCACCTTCGGGCTGGGCCGGGTGCTTTGCGTCCTCTTGGCGGCGATCGGGGTGGGCTCTTTCCTGTTCCACACCTTCGCCCAGCCCTGGGCGGCGCTGGCCGACGTGCTGCCGATCCTGCTCTACACGCTGGTCTTCATCTATGCCGCGAACCGCGACTTCTGGGGCCTCGGTGTCTGGCCGTCGCTGGGCCTGACGGCGATGTTCTTTCCCTATGCCGCGCTGACCGTGCCGCTGTTCCAGATGGTGCCGGGGCTGGGCGGCACGGCCAGCTACGGGCCGATCCCGCTTCTGATCGCGATCTATGCCGTCCTGCTGCGCAACCGGGCCCCCGAGACTGCCAAGGGGCTGGCCATCGGGGTGGGGATCCTGCTGCTGTCGATGACCGCGCGCACATTGGACGAGCCGCTGTGCACCGTGCTGCCCTTGGGCACGCATTTCCTGTGGCATCTGCTCAACGGGGTGATGCTGGGCTGGATGATCGAGGTCTGGACCCGCCACGTGCTTGCAGCCCGCGCGGCGGGGCGCTAAAGCCGGGGCCGATCCAGGAACGAGACGAGGCCCCCATGTCGATCGACATCGAGACCGCCGCCCGCGTGGCCAAGCTGGCGCGCATCCGGGTGGACGAGGACGACCTGCCGCAGCTGGCGCACGCGTTCAACGACATCCTCGGCTTCATCGAGCAGCTGAACGAGGTCGATGTCGAGGGCGTCGAGCCCATGGTTTCGGTCACGCCGATGCGGCTCAAGCGCCGCGCCGATGGGGTGACCGACGGCAACATGGCCGACCGCATCCTGTCCAACGCGCCCGACGCGCGCGAGGGCTTTTTCGCCGTGCCCAAGGTGGTGGAATGATGACCGAGCTTCCCAAGCTGAAGATCGCCGAGGCGCGCGACGCGCTGCGCAAGGGCGAGCTGACCTCGGCCGAGCTGACCGAGGCCTGCCTGAACGCCATCGAGGGCGCCGGTGCGCTGAACGCCTTCGTGCACAAAACGCCCCAGATCGCGCAGGAACAGGCCGCCGCGGCCGATGACCGTCTGAAAGCGGGCGGCGCGCCCGACCTCTGTGGCATCCCGCTGGGCATCAAGGACTTGTTCTGCACCAAGGGGGTGGCCAGCCAGGCGGCCTCGCGCATCCTCGAAGGCTTCCGGCCCGAATACGAATCCACCGTGACCCGCCAGCTCTTCGATGCCGGCGCGGTGATGCTGGGCAAGCTGAACATGGACGAGTTCGCCATGGGCTCGTCGAACGAGACCAGCACCTATGGCAACGCGGTCAACCCGTGGAAGGTGGATGACCGGCAGTTGACGCCGGGCGGCTCCTCGGGGGGCTCGGCGGCGGCCGTGGCGGCGGACCTGTGCCTTGGCGCGACGGGCACCGATACCGGCGGCTCGATCCGCCAGCCTGCAGCCTTCACCGGCATCACCGGGATCAAGCCGACCTACGGGCGCTGCTCGCGCTGGGGGATCGTGGCCTTCGCCTCGTCGCTGGACCAGGCCGGGCCCATGGCCAAGGACGTGCGCGATGCCGCCATCCTGCTGCGCGCCATGTGCGGGCACGACCCGATGGACAGCACCTCGGCCGACCTCGCCGTGCCGGATTTCGAGGCCATGCTGACCGGCGACATCAAGGGCAAGACCATCGGCATCCCGCGCGAATACCGCATGGACGGGATGCCCGACGAGATCGACGCGCTCTGGACCCGCGGCCGCGAGATGCTGCAGGATGCCGGCGCGAAGATCGTCGATATCAGCCTGCCGCACACGAAATACGCACTGCCCGCCTATTACGTGATCGCCCCGGCCGAGGCGTCGTCCAACCTCGCGCGCTATGACGGGGTGCGCTACGGCCACCGCGCCAAGCTCAGCCAGGGCGACGGCATCGTCGAGATGTACGAGAAGACCCGCGCCGAGGGTTTCGGCGAAGAGGTCAAGCGCCGCGTGATGGTGGGCACCTACGTGCTGTCGGCGGGGTTCTACGACGCCTATTACAATCGTGCGCGCAAGGTCCGGACCCTGATCAAGAAGGACTTCGAGGACGCGTTCGATGCGGGAATCGACGCGATCCTGACCCCGGCGACCCCCTCGGCCGCTTTCGGGTTGGGCGAGATGACCGAGGCCGACCCGGTGGCGATGTATCTCAACGACGTGTTCACCGTGACGGTGAACCTGGCCGGGCTGCCCGGGATCTCGGTGCCCGCGGGGCTGGACAAGCAGGGGCTGCCGCTGGGCCTGCAGCTGATCGGCCGGCCCTGGGACGAGGGCGACCTGCTGAATACCGCCTATGCGCTGGAGCGCTCGGCCGGCTTCGTGGCCAAGCCGTCGAAATGGTGGTAAGGGCGCGGGAATGACAAGGCAGGATCTGGCGTGATGCGGTATCTGATTTGCGGTGTGGCCGCGCTGGCCCTTGCGGCCTGCGAGCCGACGGTTCCCGACAGCGCGGCGGGTGTGCCCGATACCGGGCGCGGCGTGGGCTTCGGCGATTACGACGAATACCGGGCGCAGCGCGAGGCGCAGCTGCGCGGCTCCGGCACCACGGCCACCACCGTGCGCGGCCCGGTCGACGTGCTGACCACCCCGCTGGACTCGAACGACACGCAAGCGGCGCAAACCAGCGCCGAGGCGGATGCGGCCGCGCGCGCCGCGCAGATGAACTCCGGCGACGCGCCGGTCGAGGCGTCGCCCTCGAACCCCGCGCCGCAGATCGTCAGCAATGCCGCCGGCATCTCGGGCGAGAATGATTTCAGCGCCGTCTCGGCACAGCGCGACATCCAGGACGATGCGGCGCTGATCGCGCGCAACCGTGCGCAATACCAGGTGATCCAGCCCACCGACCTGCCGGATCGTCCCGGCACGGATCGGCCGAACATCGTGGAATACGCGCTGCGCACGAACAACCCGGTGGGCTCGCCGCTCTACCGGCGCTCGGGCTTCAATACCGAGGCCAAGTACCAGCGCGCCTGCGCCAGCTTCGCCTCGGCCGACCTTGCGCAGGAAGAGTTCCTGGCCCGGGGCGGCCCCGAGCGCGACCGTCTGGGCATGGATCCCGATGGCGACGGCTTTGCCTGCACCTGGAGCCCGGCCCCCTTCCGCGCCGCCCGCAACGGCTGAGCCATGTCCCGCGCGGCGGCGTGGCACCCGTCCCCCAATTTCGGGCCCCGGCGTGACACGGATGCGCCGGACATGATCGTGCTGCATTACACCGCCATGCGCAGCGCGCCGGACGCGCTGACGCTGCTCTGTGATCCCGCGCGCGAGGTCTCGGCCCATTACCTGATCGGAGCGGATGGCCATCTCTGGCAGATGGTGCGCGAGGCCGACCGGGCCTGGCATGCCGGGGCCGGCAGCTGGGCCGGGGCGCGCGACGTCAATTCCCGCTCCATCGGCATCGAGTTGTCCAATACCGGCGCCACGCCTTTTGCCGCGCCGCAGATGGCGGCGCTGGAGGCGCTGCTGCGTGACCTGATGGCGCGCTGGGCGATCCGGCCCGAGGCGGTGGTGGCGCATTCTGACACCGCCCTTGGCCGCAAGATCGATCCGGGCCCGCGCTTCGACTGGCGCCGGCTGGCGCGGCAGGGCCTGTCGGTCTGGCCCGAACCGGCCGCGCCGGGGCAGTTCCTGCAGGATTGCGGGCGTTTCGGGTATGATTGCGCGGAGGGCGGGGAGGAGGACCTGCTGCACGCGGTCCGCCTGCGCTTTCGCCCCTGGGCCACCGGCCGGCTGGACGACACCGACCGCGCCATCATGGCCGATCTCGCCGCCCGCTACCCGGCCCGGCGGGCCTGAGCGGGCCGCTGTCAAAATGGGCGCTTCCGCGCGCTCTTTCCGCCGCCCGTGGCGCGGTGACGCTCAATCCAGCCGGTAGGGCAGGGTGTCCCGGCGCCCCGGGCTGATCGAGAGGCGCTTTTCCAGCGGCGGGACCGAGCGCTGGTGGCAGCTGGTGCGCTCGCAGATCCGGCAGGAAATGCCGATAGGCTCGAAGGCGGCGGAGCGCGTGAAATCGAGATCGTCGGCATATACCAGCGCCGCGGCGTGGCGCACCTCGCAGCCGATCGAGATCGCGTAGCGCCGCACCGGGGCGCCGAAATGCCCGCCGGTCTTCGAGACGTCGCGCGCGAGGCTGATATAGCGCACCCCGTCCGGCGTCTCGGCCAGCTGGCGCAGGAAGCGGCCCGGCGTTTCGAAGGCGCGGTGCACGTTCCACAAGGGGCAGGCGCCGCCGAACCTGGCGAATTGCAGCCGCGTCGCGGAATGGCGCTTGGTGATCGTGCCGGCCTGGTCGACGCGGACGAAGAAGAAGGGCACGCCCTTGGCCCCGGGGCGTTGCAGGGTCGAGAGACGGTGCGCCACCTGCTCGATCGAGGCGCCGAACCGTGCGGCCAGCAATTCCAGGTCGTGGCGCGTGTCCTGTGCGGCGGCGAGGAAGGCCTTGTAGGGCATCATGGCCGCGCCGGCGAAATAATTGGCCAGCCCCAGCTTGGCGATGGCGCGCGCCTCGTCGGACTGGAAGCGGGCGAGGTCCAGCGTGGCGTCCAGGAGCTGGTTCTGGCGCAGAAGCGCCACCTGCACCAGCAGCTGGAAGGTCTGGGTCTCGACCGGCAGCAGCGAGGAGAGCGTCAGCTCCTGCCGCGCCTCGTCGAAGCTGCGCATGGGCGTGGCCTGGGTGAAGCGCACGGCGATGCCTTTCTGCGACAGCCGCGCGATGGCGGCGGCGCGGATGTCGCCCTCGCCCCCCAGAAGCTGCGCGTAATGCTCGGCCGCGCGATCCACCGCGTCGATGTAATTGTCGCAGTAATGGAAGAAATCGCGCACCTCTTCCCAGGGGGAGGGGCGCAGCTGCGAGCCTTCGCGCCCCAGCGCCTCGTCCAGCGAGGCCAACCGCTCATGCGTCTGGCGATAGGCGCGGTGCAGGGTCAGGAAAGCGCGCGCCAGCGCCGGGGCGTTGGAGGCGGTCAGCCGCAGGTCGGCCAGCTGCGGCGCGGCCTCGCGGAAGATCGGGTCGGCCAGCGCCTCGCGCATGTCGCTGACCAGCCGCTCGGCATCGCCCTGGCCCAGCTCGGTCACGTCGAAGCCGAATTCCTGCGCCAAGGCCAGCACCACCGTGGTCGAGACCGGGCGGTTGTTGTTCTCCATCTGGTTGAGATAGGGCAGCGAGATGCCCAGCTTGGCGGCGAAATCCTTCTGTGTCAGGCCCAGCCGCGTGCGGATGTCGCGCAGCTTGGCGCCGGCATAGAGTTTCTGCGTGGCCATGCTCTGCCTCTTTGCATCTTTGCCAGTAGTGATGCGCAGATTTGCAGAGCCGTCAGGCGACGTCCAGACCGCGCAGGTGTTTCTCGCGCCAGATCACCAGCAGGATCGCCAGGACCGAGGCGACAGAGGTGGCGAACATCAGCCAGAGCAGCGGGTAGGCGCCCGTGCCGGGATGCAGCAGCGCGCCGGCCAGCGCCGAGAGCCCCGCGCCGCCCCCGATCATGATCGCACCGCCCAGCCCGCTGGCCGTGCCGGCCAGGTGCGGACGCACCGACAGCATGCCGGCGGTGGCGTTGGGGATGGTCATGCCGTTGCCCAGCCCCACGAAGCACATGAAGCCGAAGAAGCTGATCACCGTGCCGTGGCCCGCCAGAAAGACCACGACCGAGGTGCCCACGCCGGCGGTCACGATCACGCCGCCCCAGAGCACCATGCGGTTGACCCCGTAGCGTGCCGAGTAGCGCCCGGACAGGTAGTTGCCGAGGAAATAGCCCACGGCCGGGGCGCCGAAGTAGAATCCCAGCTCGGACGGGTCGAGGCCGAACACCTCGGAGCCCACGAAGGGCGCCCCGCCGAGATAGGAAAAGAAGGCGCCCGAAGAGAAGGCGCAGGCCAGCGCGTAGCCCCAGAAGCGCGGGCTGGTGAACAGCTCGGGATATTCGCTGAACTGCTGCTGCAGGCTCAGCCCGCTTTTCTGCGCCGTCTCGCCCAGGTCGCGCCAGCAGAGCCAGAAAATGCCCACCCCGCAGGCGAGCAGCGCCCAGAAATTGGCCTGCCAGCCCAGGATCTCGTCCAGCACACCGCCGATCGCCGGGCCGATCATCGGCACCACCGCCATGCCCATGGTCACGTAGCCGATCATCGAGGCCGCCTTGTCCTGCGAGAACATGTCCCGCACCACCGCGCGGCTGAGCACCATGCCGGTGACGACCACCGCCTGGCTCATGCGGAAGAACAGGAAGGTCCAGACATCGGGTGCGAGGATGCAGCCCAGCGTGGCCACGCAGAACAACCCGACCCCGCCCAGGATCACCGGGCGCCTGCCCAGCTTGTCCGAGATCGGGCCGATGAAGATCTGCAGCACCGCGTTGACGGCGAGGTAGATCGCCACCGACAGCTGCATCAGCCGGTACTCGGTGTCGAAGAACTCGGTCATCTTCGGCAGGCTGGGCAGGAAGATGTTCATCGCCAGCGCGGAGAGGCCGGCGAGAAGAATGAGTGTGACAATATGTGGCGGGGTGGTGCGGTCGAGAAACCGCGCGTGTTGCGGCGAATCCATGGTCAATGCCTAGGCCCGCGGCGCGGGATTGTCCAATACCCGTGGCAGCTTCAACGATCTTTTCAGATTTGCGATTTTCTCGGCGCGTGTTTTTCAAAGTTTGCAAATTTGCGAGGAAATCCTTGAGACATGGGCCATCTCTTGTATTTTCCCGGCGAAACGGAAGAGGGCCCGCGTGATGAAAGACATCCTTCAGGAACTGCATGACCGCCGCGAGAACGCCCGCCTGGGGGGCGGACAGAAACGCATCGACGGCCAGCACGCCAAGGGCAAGCTGACGGCGCGCGAGCGGATCGAGCTGCTGCTCGACGAGGGCAGTTTCGAGGAATACGACACTTTCGTCGCGCATCGCTGCACCGATTTCGGCATGGCCCGGAACCGTCCCTATGGCGACGGGGTGGTGACCGGCTGGGGCACGATCAACGGCCGCATGGTCTACGTGTTCAGCCAGGACTTCACCGTGCTGGGCGGGTCGGTCTCGGCCACCCATGCCCAGAAGATCTGCAAGATCATGGATATGGCGGTGCAGAACGGCGCCCCGGTGATCGGGCTGAACGATTCGGGCGGCGCGCGCATCCAGGAGGGGGTAGACAGCCTTGCCGGTTATGGCGAGGTCTTCCAGCGCAATATCGAGGCCTCGGGCGTGATCCCGCAGATCAGCGTCATCATGGGTCCCTGCGCGGGCGGCGCGGTCTACTCGCCGGCGATGACCGATTTCATCTTCATGGTGAAGGACAGCTCGTACATGTTCGTCACCGGCCCCGACGTGGTGAAGACGGTGACCAATGAACAGGTCACCGCCGAAGAACTGGGCGGGGCGGTCACCCATACCCGCAAGAGCTCGGTCGCCGACGGCGCCTTCGAGAACGATGTCGAGGCGCTGGCCGAGGTGCGCCGGCTGGTCGATTTTCTGCCGCTCAACAACCGCGAGAAGCCGCCGGTGCGGCCCTTCTTCGATGATGTCGACCGGCTCGAGGCCAGCCTCGACACGCTGATCCCCGACAATCCCAACATGCCCTACGACATGAAGGAGCTGATCACCAAGGTCGCGGATGAGGGTGATTTCTACGAGATCCAGGAGGATTTCGCCGGCAACATCATCACCGGTTTCATCCGGCTGGAAGGGCAGACCGTGGGCGTGGTGGCGAACCAGCCGATGGTGCTGGCCGGGGTTCTGGACATCGACAGCAGCCGCAAGGCGGCGCGCTTCGTGCGCTTCTGCGACTGCTTCGAGATCCCGCTTCTGACGCTGGTGGACGTGCCCGGCTTCCTGCCCGGCACCTCGCAGGAATATAACGGCGTCATCAAGCACGGCGCCAAGCTGCTCTTCGCCTATGGCGAGGCGACCGTGCCCAAGGTGACGGTCATCACCCGCAAGGCCTATGGCGGGGCCTATGACGTGATGGCCTCGAAACATCTTCGGGCCGATGTGAACTATGCCTGGCCCACGGCGCAGATCGCGGTGATGGGCGCCAAGGGCGCGGCCGAGATCATCCACCGTGCCGACCTGGGCGATCCCGACAAGATCGCCGCCCATGCCGCGGAATACGAGGACCGTTTCGCCAACCCGTTCATCGCGGCCGAGCGTGGCTTCATCGACGAGGTGATCCAGCCCCGCTCGACGCGCCGTCGCGTGGCGCGCGCCTTCGCCATGCTGCGCAACAAGCGACGCAGCATGCCGTGGAAGAAGCACGACAACATCCCGCTGTGAGCGGCCGGGGGCGGCCCGACGCCGCCCCGTCGCCCCGCGACACGCCCTGTTCCGATCCAAAGACGCGAGCCTGCCCGCGATGAGTCTACCGACCCTGCCTTCCGAGTCCCGGCCGCCGGTCCGGCGCAATGGCTGGCATGTCAGCGCCGATGCCGAGCGCCTGGTGCTGGCGCGCCACTGGCCGCCACGCTTCGACCTGGCCGCCATGAGCGCCTTTCCGCCGGTTCGGCGCGGTCGGCTGGCCCGGCAGGTGCGACAGGATCTCTGGAGGCTTCTGAAGGGCTTGCGCGGGTTTTCCCCCGTGATAGAGATTGCCGCCGCGGAAGGCGGTGTCCGGCTGCAGGCCGGGGGGCGCGTCGACGGCGCGGTGCCCGCCGGGACGGCCGACCGGATCAAGGCGCTTCTGGACGATCCCGCGCATCGCGCCCGGTGGATCGGCTGGGCGCGGGAGCGGACGTGATGCGGCGTCCGACGAGTTCCACCCTGGGTGCGCTCAGGGCTACATGCGCGGCCCCGGCGGGAGGAGCCCGGAAACGGGGTCGGGGCTGCGCTTCAATTCTGTGCATCCTGGGTCTGCTGGCCGCCGCGCCCGAAGCGGGCGGGGCCGAGCCGCTGCCCTCGGGCCTGTCTGCCGAGCTGCACGACGTGCTCGAAGAGGGCACGACCTACCGGTTCCGCTACATCGCCCCCGCGATCGCCGAGGAGGGGGTCGATTTCCTCGCCGTGGCCGGCGACATGGAGGCGCTCTGCACGACGCAGGCGCTGCCCTACCTCGCCCGGCAAGGCCACGATGCCGAACGCGTGGTGATCACCCTGATGCAGGAACCGGTGGATTTCGGCGTAATGTCGCCGGGGGTGACACAGTTCTTCGAAAGCTACGAGGTCCGGGAGGGCCGCTGTATCTGGGAGGCTTTTTGATGGTTGCACAATATCTTGCGGACCGACTCTCATGTGGACAAATATCTGAGGCTTTCGGATCACAGGCTGGACAGAGTGCCGAAGGCACATATCTTTTTCCCCAGCCCTCGGTTATTTTGGCCAACGATTGCACCCAAGCAATCTTTACCTCGAAACGGGGACAGGCAGGGCATGAATGCCTTGTCGGTTTCGTTGAACCTGACAGGAGTGACAGATGTCCAAGAACATCAAGCTGCTTGCCATGCTGGCCGTCGTGGCCGGTGTTGCCGCTTGTGCGCAGCAGGAAGAAGAAGAGTTCGTCGTGGTTGATCCCGAGCCGATCAGCGTCGAGCCCGTCTACACCGGCAAGTACAAGTAAATCACTTTCGGGACGGGCGTTCGCGCCCGTCCCGACTTCCCTGCCTGCGGGCGGGGCGCAAAAGTCTTGCAAGACTTTTGCAAATTCCGTCGACGGAATTTGGCAGCGCGGGGCGGCGCATGTAGCGCAAGGGCCGGAGGCACGGCCATGCTGAAACATCGCGGCTTTCCCGGACGTCTGCCCGGCACGGATTACCAGTTCACCATTCGCAGGGCCAACCCGCGCGGCGTCACGCCGTTGACGCGGCGCGAGCGCTACCGTGACCGGCGCCCGGCCGACAAGCGCGCCGACACCGCCTTCCTGGCGGCGCTCTGGCAGCATTTCGGCGACCAGCCCTTCGAGCGCGGCAATCTGGATGCCGGCCGGCTGGGCTGGCTGCTGGGCCGCGAGGTGCTGCCCTATGACGACCCGTTCGATCCCGAAAGCTACGAGGCCCTCCTGGTGATCGACGAGGCCGCCGCCCGTGCGGCCTTCCCCGAGGCCTTTGTCGAGGGGGAGGATTGGGCATGATCCTGCCGCCCGGGACCGGATTTGCGCAAGGCCCTGCCGATGGCGCGCCGGATGCAACCATAGGCTTTGCGCTGGCGCGCGACTCGGTCAGTGTCGAGGCGGGTTCCCTATGGCGCCGCTCTGGTGCGCCGCGTTCCCGACGCAACCCACCCCTGTCGGGGCGGTGCGGCCAGTCCCCGGGCCGACCGCCCCACCTTTTTCCGTCATCCCGAAATCGCCTTGTCTGCCAAGGGTTTGCCGGACCCGTGCCGCATCCGCAAAAAGGCTGGCGCGGTCAGGGGGAAATATGGTCATGTGGTCCCACGGCAGTCACAGTCATTGAGGAGGGACCAACATGCCCACACACCGCATGGTTGCGGGGGCGGTTGCTTGCCTGGCGCTGGCATCCTGTGGCGACAATCTGGCCGAGCAGGCCGTCTTCGGCGCCGCGGCGGGCGGCGTCGCGGCGGAAACCGTCGACCGCGATGTCGTCACCGGCGCCGCGGTTGGGGCCGCGGCCAACATCGCCTATTGCCGGCGCTGGCCCGCGCGCTGCTGAGCGCCGCGCCGCACCACGTCACATCGCAGTGCAGACCGTTCGGGCCGCCGGCCCGGGCGGTCTTTTCTTTTGCCGCACCGGCGCAGGCCGCGCCGGGCGCCGGACCGGGACACCAAGAAAGGGACAGACATGTTCGACAAGATCCTGATCGCCAACCGGGGCGAGATCGCCTGCCGGGTCATCAAGACCGCCCGGCGCATGGGCATCCAGACGGTCGCGATCTACTCGGATGCCGACCGCCATGCGCTGCACGTCGAGATGGCCGACGAGGCGCTGCATATCGGCCCGCCGCCGGCCAACCAGTCCTATATCGTGATCGACAAGGTCATGGAGGCGATCCGCGCCTCGGGCGCGCAGGCGGTGCATCCGGGCTATGGTTTCCTGTCGGAGAACCCCAAATTCGCCGAGGCGCTCGAGGCCGCCGGCGTCGCCTTCATCGGCCCGCCCAAGGGCGCGATCGAGGCGATGGGCGACAAGATCACCTCGAAGAAGATCGCGCAGGAGGCCGGTGTCTCGACCGTGCCGGGCTACATGGGGCTGATCGAGGATGCCGAGGAGGCGGTGCGCATCTCGACCGAGATCGGCTACCCGGTGATGATCAAGGCCTCGGCCGGGGGCGGCGGCAAGGGCATGCGCATCGCGTGGAGTGATGCCGAGGCGCGCGAGGGCTTCCAGTCGTCCAAGAACGAGGCGGCCAGCTCCTTCGGGGATGACCGGATCTTCATCGAGAAGTTCGTCACCCAGCCGCGCCATATCGAGATCCAGGTGCTCTGCGACACGCATGGCAACGGCATCTACCTGCACGAGCGGGAATGCTCGATCCAGCGGCGCAACCAGAAGGTGGTCGAAGAGGCGCCGTCGCCCTTCCTCGACCCCGAGACGCGCCGCGCCATGGGCGAGCAGGCCGTCGCGCTGGCCAAGGCGGTCGGCTATGCCAGCGCCGGCACGGTGGAGTTCATCGTCGATGGCGACAAGAACTTCTACTTTCTCGAGATGAACACCCGCCTGCAGGTGGAGCACCCGGTGACCGAGCTGATCACCGGCGTGGATCTTGTCGAGCAGATGATCCGCGTCGCCAATGGCGAGGCGCTGACGCTGCGGCAGGAGGATCTGACGATCAATGGCTGGGCGATCGAGAACCGGCTTTACGCCGAGGATCCCTATCGCGGCTTCCTGCCCTCGATCGGGCGGCTGACCCGCTATCGCCCGCCGGCCGAGGGCACGCTGGGCGCGGGCACGGTGCGCAATGATACCGGCGTCTACGAGGGCGGCGAGATCAGCATGTATTACGACCCGATGATCGCCAAGCTCTGCACCTGGGGCGAGACGCGCGCGGCCGCGATCGAGACCATGCGCAATGCGCTGGACAGTTTCGAGGTCGAGGGGATCGGGCATAACCTGCCCTTCGTCGCCGCGGTGATGGATCATCCGAAATTCGTCTCGGGCGACATGACCACCGCCTTCATCGCCGAGGAATATCCCGAGGGGTTCGAGGGCGTGACCCTGGCCGAGCCCGAGCTGAAGCGCATCGCCGCCGCCGCCGCCGCGATGAACCGGGTGGCCGAGATCCGGCGGGCGCGTATCTCGGGCACGCTCAACAACCACGAGCGTCACGTCGGCGATGAGTGGTGCGTGTCGCTGCAGGGGCAGGATTTCGAGATGGGCATCGCGGCCGATCACGACGGGTCGACCATCCGCTTCGCCGATGGCGCCACGCATAGGGTCGAGGGCGACTGGACGCCCGGCGACAGCCTCGCGCGGATGACGGTGGATGGCGCGCCGCTGGTGCTGAAGGTCGACAAGATCACCCACGGTTTCCGCATCCGCAGCCGCGGCGCCGATTTGCGCGTGCATGTGCGCACCCCCCGGCAGGCCGAGCTGGCGCGGCGCATGCCCGAGAAACAGCCGCCCGACACGTCCAAGATGCTGCTCTGCCCGATGCCCGGGCTGATTGTGAAGATCGACGTGGCCGAGGGCGACGAGGTGCAGGAGGGCCAAGCGCTCTGCACCGTCGAGGCGATGAAGATGGAGAACATCCTGCGCGCCGAGCGCAAGGGCACCGTGGCGCGGATCAATGCCGGGGCGGGCGACAGCCTGGCCGTGGATGACGTGATCATGGAATTCGAATGATGGCCACCGCCGCCCGCATATGGGGGATGCACAGCCTGGCGACGCTTGCCGGGCTGGGTGTCGCCGGGGCGGCGGTGCTGCTGATGCGCGTGCTGATCCCCGATGACCTGGCCTGGCCCGAGGGGGTCGGCTGGGCGGTGGCGGCCGTCTTTCTCGCCGGCGTGGCGGGGTTCTTGGGCTATTTTGCCGTGATCTCGCGCGCCCTCGGCCTGCGCCCGGGGCTGCGCGGCTGGTTGGTCTGCCTCGGCCTGTCGGTGCTGGTCGTGGTCCTGTGGTTCTGGGCCGCCGTGGCGGGGCTGATCGCGCCCGGACCCGGCGCGCTGGCCGCACTGGCGCTGCTCTTTGTCCTCGGCGGCCTGGCCTGGAGCCGGCACGCGAAGGAGGCGGGGTGATGCAGCGACTCCCTGAAACCTCCTGTTCAGGATTTGCGCCTAGCTTGAGTGCCGGTACCGCGGCAGAGGCAGGGCATGGCACGGCGCAGCGCGATAGTCGGATTGATCCTGCTGCTGGCGGGCTGCGCGCTGGATCGCGAGGATGCGGTGCGCGAGGAGCTGCGCCGCTGGCTGCTCTTGGCCGAGACGCGGCATTTCACCTCGAAACCCAGCTGTACGGCGGCGGTGTTCGCGCTGGTCTCGGCCAGCGTGAAGATGGCGGGCGGGCCGCGGCGGGTGCGCAACTTCACCGAGGCGCGGCTGCTGATCGGGCAGGGGCGGGCGGTGCTCTTCGACATGCCGGGGCGCAGCCCCAGCGAGATCAGCTCGGGGTTGATGGCGCGCGACCTGGCCGCCGGGCTGGGCCTTCTGTCCAGCGGGGTGGGCCCGTCGCTGGCCTGCATGGAGCAGGATGCGATACGGGCCGGGTTTCACGCGGTGCTGACCTCGCCGCAGGCGGTGACGATCTACGATCCGCCCAACAATGCGCTGATCCTCGTCGACCCGACGCGCCGTCTGGCGCTGTTCCTGCGCGGCAACGTCTAGGTCACTGGCGCAGCGCCTCGCGCCGGTCGCGGATCTCCTGCTGGCGCAGCGGCAGCTTGTCGATCGAGCGCGAGATCTCGCGCACGTCCCAGGGTGCGGGCTTGCGGATCACGACCGTGCCGTCCTTGGCGAGCACGGCCAGCATGAAGCCGCGCGGCCGAAGCGCGCGCCGGACCGAGCTGCGTGCCGAGGGATCGGTGTCGGTGATCACCACCACGTCGCGATCGGTCAGCGCATCGGGCCGGTCAGTGATCAGGTTGATCTGCTCGACATATCTCGGATCGGCCGGGCTGTCGGCGAAGACCACGACGGGCCGCTTCAGCCAGAGGAACTCGTCCAGATCGACCTCTTCGGCGGGGCGGATCAGCTCGGTCGGGTCCGCCGTCTCGGCGCCCTGCGCGGCGCCCACGCTGGCCATCGCGACCAGTCCTGCGGCGCCCAGTAGTCGAAAAATCATGCTCATGGGACAAGATATAAGTCCCGCGCGCAGGCCTGCACAGTGTCAGCCGGTCGCGGGCGGGAAATATTTCGCCCTTAACGTCACGCTCACCCCGTCTCGCGCATGCTGCGGCCCATCTGACACTTCCCGGGCGCCGCGCGCACCCGGGCCCGGACGGGCGGGGCCGCATATGGACATCATTCTTCACCTCGGGGCGCATCGCACGGGCTCCACCAGTTTCCAGGCCTATCTGCGCGCGCATCGCGCGGTGATCGACGGGCAGGGCGCGGGGTTCTGGGGCCCGCGGCGCACAAGGACCGGGCTGCTGCACGGGCTGTCCGGGCCGCCCGCGACAGCGGCACAGGCGCGCCGCGCGCGCGGCCGGGTGCAGCTGAACCTGGCCGCCGCGCGCCGGCAGGGGGTGGGCACGCTGATCGTCAGCGACGAGAACCTGATCGGCTCGACCCGGGGCAACCTGCGGGCCCGCACGCTCTATCCCGATATCGGCGAACGCATGGCCCGGCTGCACGCGGCCTTTGCCCCGGTCACCCGCATCGTCTTGCAGATCCGCTCGCCCGAGACATGGTGGGCCTCGGCGCTGTCCTTCCTCGTGGCCCGCGGCGAGGCGGTGCCCCCGGCGCAGGTGCTGGACCGGATCGCCGGAAGCCCGCGCAGCTGGCGCCACGTGATCGCGGATCTGGCCTGCGCCTGCCCGGGGGCCGAGCTGCGCATCACCCCGTTCGAACGCTTTGCCGACCATCCGCACCGGCTGCTGCGCGCCATGGGCGAGACGCTGCAGGCCCCCGATTGCGCGCCGGGCGCCTTCTGGGCAAATCGCCGTCCCGACTTGGCCGCGCTGCGCGCCTGCCTGGCCGAGCGGGGCAGCCCGACCGAGGCGCTGCCTGACGGGGCGGGCCGCTGGCAGCCCTTCGATGCGGGCCAGTCTGCCCGCCTGCGCGAGGCCTATGCCGACGACTTGTTCTGGCTGCGCGCCGGGGCGGATGGTCTTGCCATACTGACCGAGGATCCCGAGCCCGAGAGACCGGCCTTCAGGCTGGCGGCGGCTCTGCAAGAGAGAGGACACGCATATGAGCGATCTGCCCGACGACTGGCGCCAAACGGCTGAGAAGGAACTGCGCGGCCGCCCGCTGGAGGATTTGACCTGGAAGACCCTCGAGGGCATCGAGGTCAAGCCGCTCTATACCGAGGCCGATCTCGAGGGGCTGCCGCATCTGGGCAGCCTGCCGGGGTCCGAACCCTTCACCCGCGGGGTCAAGGCCACCATGTATGCCGGCCGGCCCTGGACCATCCGGCAATATGCCGGCTTCTCCACGGCGGAGGAATCGAACGCCTTCTATCGCAAGGCGCTGGCGGCGGGGCAGCAGGGCGTGTCGGTCGCCTTCGATCTGGCCACCCATCGCGGCTATGACAGCGACCACCCGCGCGTGGTGGGCGACGTCGGCAAGGCGGGCGTCGCGATCGATTCGGTCGAGGACATGAAGATCCTCTTCGACGGCATCCCGCTGGACCAGGTCAGCGTCTCGATGACCATGAACGGCGCGGTGATCCCCGTGCTGGCCAGCTTCATCGTCACGGGCGAGGAACAGGGCCATGACCGCGCCATCCTGTCGGGGACCATCCAGAACGACATCCTCAAGGAGTTCATGGTCCGCAACACCTATATCTACCCGCCGGCGCCCTCGATGCGGATCATCTCGGACATCATCGAGTACACCTCGAACGAGATGCCGCGCTTCAACTCGATCTCGATCTCGGGCTACCACATGCAGGAGGCCGGCGCGAACCTCGTGCAGGAGCTGGCCTTCACCCTGGCCGACGGCAAGGAATACGTGAAGACCGCCATGGAGGCGGGGATGGACGTGGACAAGTTCGCCGGCCGGCTGAGCTTCTTCTTCGCCATCGGCAAGAACTTCTTCATGGAGGTGGCCAAGCTGCGTGCGGCACGCATGCTCTGGCACCGGATCATGACCGAGCTGGGTGCGAAGAACCCGCGCTCCAAGATGCTGCGCACCCATTGCCAGACTTCGGGTGTCAGCCTGGCCGAGCAGGATCCCTACAACAACGTGATCCGCACCGCCTACGAGGCCATGTCGGCGGTGCTGGGCGGCACGCAAAGCCTGCACACCAACGCGCTGGACGAGGCCATCGCCCTGCCGACCGAGTTCAGCGCAAGGATCGCACGCAACACCCAGCTGGTGCTACAGGAAGAGACCGGCGTGACCAAGGTCGTCGATCCGCTGGCCGGCTCCTACTACGTGGAGAAGCTGACCCATGACCTGGCCGAGGCGGCCTGGCAGCTGATCGAGGAGGTCGACGAGATGGGCGGCATGACCCGGGCGGTGGAATCCGGCATGCCCAAGCTGCGCATCGAGGAGACCGCCGCCCGCCGCCAGGCCGATATCGACCGCGGCGACGACGTGATCGTGGGCGTGAACAAGTACCGGCGCGAGAAGGAGGACGATCTCGACATCCTCGATATCGACAATGCCAAGGTGCGCGAGGGGCAGGTGGCGGCGCTGGAGCGGATCCGCGCCAACCGCGACCAGGGCGCCTGCGACGCGGCGCTGGCAGAGCTTGAGCGCCGCGCGCGCGAGGGCGGCAATCTGCTCGAGGCGGCAGTCGAGGCCGCACGGGCAAGGGCAAGCGTTGGAGAGATCAGCATGGCCATGGAAAAGGTGTTCGGGCGCCACCGCGCCGAGGTGAAGACGCTGGCCGGGGTCTACGGCGCGGCCTATGAGGGCGACGAGGGCTTTGCCGCCATCCAGAAGGCGGTCGAGCAGTTCGCCGAGGACGAGGGGCGCCGCCCGCGCATGCTGGTGGTCAAGATGGGGCAGGACGGCCATGACCGCGGCGCCAAGGTGATCGCCACCGCCTTTGCCGATATCGGCTTCGATGTCGATGTGGGCCCGCTCTTCCAGACCCCGGAAGAGGCGGCGCAGGACGCGATCGACAACGACGTGCACGTGATCGGCATCTCGAGCCAGGCGGCGGGCCACAAGACGCTGGCGCCGCAGCTGATCGAGGCGCTGAAGGCGGCGGGCGCGGGCGATATCCTGGTGATCTGCGGCGGGGTGATCCCGCAGCAGGATTACGAGTTCCTGCGCAAGGCCGGGGTCAAGGCGATCTTCGGGCCGGGCACCAACATCCCCGAGGCCGCGCAGGACATTCTGCGGCTGATCCGCGACACCCGCGACGCGGCGGCCTGAGGTTTCGGATCGCTTGCGCGATCCGACCGGCGCGCGCCCTGCGGGCGCGCGTTTTCGAGTATTTGTGGAAAGATGAAAGGGCCGGTGCGGCCGGGTCTGGAGGGGGCGATGCTGGAGCTGGATCACGTGGCGGTGCTGGGCGAGACGCTGCAGGCCGCCGTGGGGCACGTGGAAGGCGTGCTGGGCTGCGCCATGGGGCCGGGCGGGGCGCATGCGCGGTTCGGCACGCATAACCGGCTGATCGGGTTGGCGCCGGAGCTGTACCTGGAAGCCATCGCGGTGGATCCCGCGGCCTCGCCGCCCGGCGATGCGCGCTGGTTCGGGCTGGACCGGTTCCGCGGGGCGCCGCGGCTTGACAAGTGGATCGCGCGCGTGCCGGACATGGACGCCGCGCTCGACGCCTTCCCCGAGGCCGGGCGCAAGGTGGCGCTGTCGCGCGGTGACCTGCACTGGGAGATGGCGGTGCCCGAAGACGGGCAGCTGCCCTTTGACGGGCTGTTCCCGGCGCTGATCTGCTGGAAGAGCCCCGTGCCGCCGGGCCGGCGGCTGGCGGCGGAGGGGCGTGCGTTGCGCCGGCTGGTCGTCTCGCACCCGCGGGCGGAGGCGCTTGCCGCGCGGCTTTGCCCCCACCTGTCGGCGCCCCTGGTGGCGTTCGAGACGGGGCCGGCGGGGCTTGTCGCCGAGATCGCGACGGGGCAGGGCGTGGTGCGGCTGGGCTGAGCTGCTCACGCCTGCGTCACGTGCGCGCAATTTCGCGCGCGCGCGGCGTGCCGGGCCATTCCGCGGCCTGACACGGGCGCGCGGCGGGGGTAGAGTGAAGCCATGTCGATCTGGTCCCGCATCACGACCGCGCTGCAGAGCCTTGCCAAGGGCGAGGGGCTGGGTGCCGTCTTCGAGAAGCTGCGCACGCCGCCCGAGCGGACCGTGGCCTTTACTATCGCGGTGATCGCCCTGTCGGCCAAGATGGCCAAGGCCGACGGGCTGGTGACGCGGGACGAGGTGACGGCCTTTCGCGAGGTGTTCCATATCGCGCCCGAGGATGAGCCCGGGGCGGCGCGGGTCTTCAACCTCGCCCGGCAGGACGTGGCGGGGTTCGAGGATTATGCGCGGCGCATCGCGGCGATGTTCGGCGCGGGTTCGGGCACGCTCAGCGACCTGATGGAGGGGCTGTTCCACATCGCGCTGGCCGACGGATCCTACCACCCGGCCGAGGATGCCTTCCTGTCGCGGGTCTCGGCGATCTTCGGTCTGGACGAGGCGGCGTTTCGCAGCCTGCGCGCCCGCTTCGTGCAGGATGCGCCGCGCGACCCCTACGCGGTGCTGGGCGTGTCGCCCGACACGCCCTTGCCCGAGATCAAGAGCGTCTGGCGGCGGCTGGTGCGCGAGAGCCATCCCGACGTGATGATCGCGCGCGGCGTGCCGCAGGAGGCGATCAAGATGTCCGAGAAGCGGCTGCAGGACATCAACCGCGCCTGGAAGGAGATCTCGGCGCGTGAAACCGCCTGATCGGGGGCGCGGGGCGCATGCGCCTGGCCACCTATAACGTCGAATGGTTCGATGCGCTCTTCGACGACAAGGGCCGGTTACTGGCCGATGACGGCTGGTCGGCGCGCCATGACGTGACCCGCGCCGCGCAGGCCGAGGCGCTGGGGATCGTCTTCACCGCCATGGATGCAGATGCGGTGATGGTGATCGAGGCGCCCGACACGAATTCGCGGCGCAGCACGACCCGCGCGCTGACGCGCTTTGCCGAGGCGTTCGACCTGCGCACACGCGAGGTCATCACCGGCTTTGCCAATGACACGCAGCAGGAGATCGCGCTGGTCTATGACCCGGCGGTGCTGCGCGTGCGCCATGATCCGCGCGGCGATGACGAGGGACGGGCGCCGCGTTTCGACGGCATCTTCCGGATCGACCTGGATATCGACGCGACCGAGGACAGCGTCGTCTTTTCCAAGCCGCCGCTGGAGCTGGCGGCGGTCACCGCGGGCGGGCAGGCGCTGCGCCTGATCGGGGCGCATCTGAAATCCAAGGCACCGCACGGGGCGCGGTCGCGCGACGAGATCATGCGCCTGGCCATCGCCAACCGGCGCAAGCAGCTGGCGCAGGCGGTCTGGCTGCGCCGCCGGGTCGAGGCGCATCTGGCCGAAGGCGAGAGCGTGATCGTGATGGGCGACCTCAATGACGGTCCCGGGCTGGACGAATACGAGAACCTGTTCGGGCGCAGCTCGGTCGAGATCGTGCTGGGCGATGGCGGCCCGCCGCTTTATGACCCGCATGCGGCCGAGGCGCTGGAGCGGCGGATCGGGCCGCAACCCAGCACCGCGCGCTTCTACCTGGGTGACGAGGATCGCTACCTGCAGGCGCTGCTGGATTACATCATGGTCTCGGCCGATCTGCGGGCGCTGTCGCCGCGCTGGCGGATCTGGCACCCGTTCGACAACCCGCGCTGCTGGCAGGTGCCGGAGCTGCGCGCGGCGCTGCTGACCGCGTCGGACCATTTTCCGGTGACGCTGGATATCGACCTCTAGCGCCGCGCAAAGCCGGTCGCGCGCCATTGAAAGCGGCGGGGGACCGCCCATATCGAGCGCATGAGACAGATTGCAGCACCTTTTCTGGCCCTGTCCCTTCTGGCCGCGCCCGTCCAGGCGCAGGAAGAGGGCAACGGGCTGACCCTGATGGAGGAAGGCGCGCGCCTTTTCCTGCGGGGATTGATGGACGAGACCGACGAGGCGATCGGCGGTCTGCAGGACATGGCCCGCGAGATCGAGCCGTTCCTGAACGAGTTCGCGCAAGAGATGGGTCCGGCCCTGCGCGACCTTGCCGACAAGGTCGAGGACTGGTCGGCCTATCACCCGCCCGAGATGCTGCCCAATGGCGACATCATCCTGCGGCGCAAGGTGGAGGAGGGCGGCGAGGACACGCCCGAGGCCAATCCCGACGGCACCACGGATCTCTGAGCGGGGTCAGTCCTCGATCACGGCGCGCGCGTCCTCGGCCCCGAGCGATTCGGCCAGCGAGCGGAAGCGCGCCTCGCCCACCTCGCCGAACAGCGGGGCATTGCGCGGCGTGAGATGCAGCAGCAGGCGCTTGTCTTCGGGCGACCAGTCGAGCCGCGCGCGTTCGCTGCCTTGGTCCAGCGTCCAGAGCATGGCGCCGAACCGCATCGCCTTGCCGAGGATCTCGGCCTCGCGCTGGTGGGCATCGTCCAGCAGACCGTAGAGATAGTCGAACCGCGTGCCCTCGCGCTTGTTGCGGTAGCGGTGCAGCAGGGCGAGGCCTAGGTAGATCCGTTCCCAGTGCTTGAGCCCGCCAAGATTGGCGCGGGTCGCGTTGTCGAAACAGACCTCGGCGCGGTAATCGGGATGCGCGCGCCAGCTGACATCATGCAGCAGGCAGGCGGCCTCGATCAGGCGCAGCCTTGCCGGTGCGGCCTCGGGGAAGAGCGGCCGCACGAAGGCGGCGAGCGAGCGGCCGAAGCCGGGCAGGCGGGCATCCTTGGCCTCGGCCACGCGGCAGGCCTCGATCAGCGGATCGCGGTCGCGCAGTTTCTGCGGCATCTGCTCATACAGCAGCCCCTCGCGGATGCCATAGCTCGACACGGCGATGTCCTTGGGGCCGAAGGTCTCGACCAGCCGTGATAGTACCTCGGCGGCGAAGGGCACCAGCGCCATGCGGGTGGCCGAGATGCCGCAGGTCTTGCGCAGCTTCTCGGGGTCGTTGCCCTCCAGATAGGCGATGGTCTCGGCGACCGAACCGGCATCCATGCGGTATTCATGCAGCACGTGCAGCGGGTAGCCGCGCCGCTCCATGTCGATCTTGGCGATGGCGCGCCAGCTGCCGCCGACGAGGAACAGCCGGTCACGCTGGGTGCCCATGTACTCGGCCAAGGCCTTCATTTCCTTGCGGATCTGCTTGTCGCGCGCCTTGCGCCCGCCCTCGAGATCCTGCAGCTTGAGCGGCCCCAGCGGCGAGGTGATGCAGCGCCCGACCGCGCCGCCCTTGATCTCGGCCAGTTCCATCGACGAGCCGCCGATATCGCAGACCAGCCCATAGGCGCCGGGCCAGCCCAGCAGCACGCCCTGCGCCGACAGCCGCGCCTCTTCGGCGCCGTCGATCACCCAGACCTTGAGCCCGGTGGCGGCCTCGATCTGGGCGCGGAACATGGGCCCGTCGGCGGCGTCGCGCATGGCGGCGGTGGCCACGACGGTCAGGTCGGGCATGTCCATGCCCTCGGCCAGCAGCTTGAAGCGCTGCAGCGCGGCCAGCGCACGATGCTTGCCCTCGGGGTTCAGACGGCCGGTCTCGTTCATGCCGGCGCCCAGCCCGCAAAGGATCTTTTCGTTTAAGAAATAGGCCGGGCTGCGGGCGGCGCCGTCGAACACCACCATCCTGACCGAGTTGGAGCCGATATCCACCACGCCCACCCGGGACAGGGCGCGGGCCTCGGGGTCGTCGAAAAGCGGGCGACCGAACGGGTCCCAGGTTCCGTGGCTGTCGTCGTCGCCGTCCATGCGCGCCCCCTCGGTTTGGGCCGTTATGGCCCGCCGAGCGGTGCGGGGTCAATCGCTTCAACAGGTTGAACGGCAAAGAGGCCGGACGATATGTCCGGCCTCTTGTCTGGCCCGCGTCGAGGGAGGAGATGCCGCGGGCCGGGACGTCGCGCCGGTCAGGGACACCGGCGGACATCATGGCGCTGTCGTCACATGGGCGAACGGCCGCGAACGGCGCGGGCCACCATGGCGACGACGAAGAGGATGAGGAAGACGAAGAACAGGATCTTCGCGATCCCGGCCGAGGCGGCGGCGACGCCGCCGAAACCGAGGACACCGGCGATCAGGGCGATCACGAGAAAGGCAAGAGCCCAGCCAAGCATGGAAACCTCCTTGGGTGCGTTGCGCGTGGGGTGCGTTCTGCCCTGTCAACCCCGATGCCCGGCAAAAGGTTTCCTGCGACCTGCGACAGACTGTCGATTTTTCCGCCCCCGGGCGCCATGGCCGGCGCCAACGGCCGTGGCACGGCGCCCGGGGGTCAGGGCGCAAAGCCCTAGCGGAACAGCCCCAGCAGCACCTGCGGCGCGCGGTTCGCGATCCCCATGGCCTGCACGGCCAGCTGTTGCTGCACCTGAAGCGCCTGCAGGCGGGCCGAGGCTTCCTCCATGTCGGCATCCACCAAGCTGCCGATCCCGGATTTCAGCGCATCGCTCAGCCCCGAGATGAAGTCGCGCTGGGTGTCGAGCCGCATCTGGTTCGAGCCGAAGGCGGCCGACGCGTCGATGGCGGTCTGGATCAGCCCCTCGATCTCGTCCAGCGCGCTGTCTGCGCCGGCCTGGCTGGTCACGTCGATCCCGGCCAGCGCCTCCAGCCCGCCGCCGATCGTGGTCGAGGCATCTGCCGCGTATTGCTGCACCGTGACGCTGAAATTGTCCCCCACATTGTCGATGCCGGTGAAGCTCAGTTGGTTGCCGCTGGCCGTGGCGTGGATCGTGCCCACATTGTCGGCGCCGAGATCGGCCTTGACGTAGCTGTTGAAGGCCCGCGCCAGCCCCGCGGTCACCTCGGCCATGGTGTCACCGTCGCGGGCCACGTAGGCAATGTCGTTGCGCCCCGTGGTGTTCGCGGGGCCGTTGCCCGCGGTGGCCGAGATCTCGATCGAGAAGCCGGTGCCGGCGGCCACGGACTCGCTGGCGGCGGTGCCGAAGGTCGTGGTGCCCGAGGGGGCGGAGGCCGCGCCGGTCAGCGCCGCGGCCGCCGCATCGCCGAAGCCCGCCACGTCATTGGCCCCCGCGGCCAGCGCGGCCAGCCCGGTGCCGATCGAGGCCGCCCCGGTGCCCAAGTCGCGCTTGGCCACGGTGATGTCCGAGGGCGTGGCCGTGTCGCCCTTGCGGTCGATCGAGGCGAGGATGTTGATCGCGCCCGACCCGGCGGTCTGCTCGGTATTGGTCAGCATGTACTGGCCGTTGAACTGCGCCGTGCCCACGACCGAGGCGACCTGGTCGCGCAGCGCGTCGATATCGCCCTGGATCTTGGCGCGATCGACATTTTCCTCCTGCGCGGCGACGATCTTGCCCTTCACCTCGGTCAGAAGCTCGGCAATCGTCTCGGCGCCCTCGCGGGCCACGGCGATGGTCGCATGCCCCAGCCTGAGGCTGTCCGAGACGCGCTGGAAGCCGCGCACATCGGCCTCCATCGTCTTGGAGATCGCCCAGACCGCGGCATTGTCCTCGGCGCTGGCGACGCGTTTGCCGGTGGAGATCTGGTTCCGGGTTTCGGCCAGCCCGGCATTGATGGTGCGGAGCGTGGCCAGGGCCGCTTCGGCCCCGGGATTGGTAAGGATACTCGACATGGGTCTCGCCTTTACGGGTACAAGGCGCTTCTGCGCCGGTGGGCCGATGGGTGTCGGCGGTGAGGCGCGTCTTTTGTCGCTGCGGTGACCGGTCCCGGCCGCCCGCGCCACCGGGTGCGGTGCAGCTGTCAGGATGGGCTTGATTGCTCAACCGGAGTTTAAGGCTTTGCGGCGCCGCCCGGGTCATTTCCAGGCGATATTGTGGCGGCCCCTGCAACGGGGGCGCGCCGGGAAGCCGCTTCGAAGCGGCTTTCTTCAAGCGGCTTGCAAGCCGCTTGGCCACGCGATTTCGAAATCGCGTCAGGAAGGCCCTTCGAAGGGCCTTCCCCGCGCACCGTTCAATCGCTGTGCGTCAGGTGGGGGACGTCCGCCGCCCCGGCCGAGCCGCGCCCCGACAGCGACGGGTTCTCCATGAAGAAGCGGTGGCAGTTGAAGGAGAACGCGCCTTCGGGCACCGCATGGCGGGTGAACTGGCCCGAGGGCTCCATCACCCAGCTCTGCGCCGTGTCGGCGAGGTTGGCGGCCATCACCTGGCTGACGATCTGCGCCTTGACCGTGGGGTTGTGGATCTCGATCCCGGTCTCGATCCGCCGGTTCAGATTGCGCCCCATCCAGTCGGCCGACGAGATGAAGACCCGCGCCTTGCCATGCGGCAGCCCGTGCCCGTTGCCGAAACAGACGATGCGCGAATGTTCGAGGAAGCGGCCGACGATGGATTTTACCCGGATATTGTCCGACAGCCCCTTCACCCCCGGCCTCAGCCCGCAGATGCCGCGGATCACGCAGTCGATCTGCACCCCGGCCTGGCTGGCGCGGTAGAGCGCGTCGATCATGTCGGGTTCGATCAGCGAGTTCATCTTGAGCCAGATCTGCGCCGGCCGGCCCTGCCGGGCATGCTCCATCTCGTCCTCGATCATCTGCAGCATGCCGGGTTTCAGCGTGTGCGGCGAGATGATCAGGTTCTCCAGCCCCTCGGGCTGGGCATAGCCCGACAGGTAGTTGAAGATCCGCGCCGCATCGCGCCCCAGCGCCTGGTTGCAGGTGAAGAAGCTGAGATCGGTATAGATCTTTGCCGTGATCGGGTGGTAGTTGCCGGTGCCCCAATGCGTATAGGTGACCAGCTTGTCGCCCTCGCGGCGCACCACGCTGCTGATCTTGGCATGGGTCTTCCAGTCGAGAAAGCCGTAGACCACATGCGCGCCCGAGCGTTCCAGCCGCCGCGACTGGCGGATATTGGCGGCCTCGTCGAACCGCGCCTTGAGCTCGACCAGCGCGGTGACCGACTTGCCGTCCTCGGCCGCCTCGCAGAGCGCCTCGACGATGGGCGAGTTCTTGGAGGTGCGGTAGAGCGTCTGCTTGATCGCCACCACGTCGGGATCCTGCGCCGCCTGGTTGAGGAAGCGCACCACCATGTCGAAAGTCTCGTAGGGGTGGTGCAGCAGCATGTCCTTCTGCGCGATGGCACGGAACATGTTGCCGTCATGGTCCTGCACCCGTTCGGGCACGCGCGGCGTGAAGGAGGGCCAGAGCAGGTCGGGCCGTGCGTCCAGCACCAGCTCCTTGGTGTCGGCCACGCCGATCATGCCGTCCAGCTCGATCACCTCGCCGGGGCGCACGTGCAGCTCGCGCATGACGATCTCGCGCAGCGCGCGGGGCGCACCGGCGGTGACGGTCAGGCGGACCACCTCGCCACGCCGGCGGCGCTTGAGCGCGACCTCGAACTCGCGCACCAGGTCCTCGGCCTCTTCCTCGACTTCCAGGTCGCTGTCGCGCAGCACGCGGAAGCCGAAATGGTCCTTGGCGCGGTAGCCCGGGAACAGGCTGTCGATATGCAGCAGCAGCAGCTCTTCGAGCAGGATGAAACGGTGCTCGCCATCGCCCGAGGGCAGGCGCACGAACCGGTCGACCTGCGCCGGGATCGGCAGCACCGCCTGCAACGGCTTCTTGTCGCGGGTCCGCTCCAGCTGCAGCGCCAGGCAGAAGCCCATGTTGGCGATGAAGGGGAAGGGGTGCGCGGGGTCGATGGCCAGCGGCGAGAGCACCGGGAAGACCTGTTCGAGAAAGGCGCGCGCAAGGTAGGTCTTGTCGGCCTCGGTCAGCTCGGGGCGGGCGACGATCCAGATCCCCTCGCGCTCCATCTGGCCGCGCAGCTCGCCCAGCACGTTCTGCTGCTCGGCCATCAGCCGGCGCGCATCCTCGTCGATCAGCACCAGCTGCTCGGCCGGGGTCAGCCCGTCGGCCGCGGGCGTGGTGTTGCCGGCATGGGCCAGCTCTCGCAGGCCCGCGACGCGCACGGTGTAGAACTCGTCGAGATTGCCGGCCGAGATCGACAGGAAGCGCAGCCGCTCCAGCAGCGGCACGCGCGGGTTCTCGGCCTCTTCCAGCACGCGCCAGTTGAAGCCCAGCCAGCTGAGCTCGCGATTGAAGAAACGGCCGGGCCCGTCGAGATCCAGGTCGGGCAGCTCGGTCGCGGCGGGAAGCGGGGATTTGAGGAAATCAGCTTGGGTCATGGCGGCCTTATGCGGTCTGTCTTGCAAAACTTTGATGACGGATCAGCCGGTGTTGTCCACGGGTGGCGCCTCGGGCGGGTCGAGCCGGGCCAGCACCTCGGCGGCGAGCGGCCGGCTGACGCCCTTGGGCCGCCCCAGCGCGGCGCGGTCCAGCGCGGCCACCAGGTCCTGCGCGAAACGGTAGCGGCGCGGCATCCGCCGCGCGAGGTAGGGGATCACATCCGGCGCCGGCACGATCTGGCGGTCGGCAAAGAGCTTGACCAGCAGCGCCGCCAGCAGGTCGTCATCGGGATCGTCCAGCTGCGCGGCCTGCGCGCCCAGGATCCGGCTGCGCAGGTCGGGCACCAGGAGCGGCCAGGCCTCGGGCACCAGCCGCGCGGTCACCAGCAGCGCGTGCCCCTCGGCCAGCACGAGGTTGTGCAGGTGGAACAGCGCCTCTTCGGCGGCGCGCGCGCCGGCGATGCGGTCGGCATCCTCGACGCAGACCGGCCGGCCGGCCAGCGCGGGGATGTCGGCCGCGGTCAGGTGCTCGGCCGCGACGATGCGCGCCTGTGCCAGCCGCGCCCAGACATGGGCGAGATGGGTCTTGCCGGCCCCCTCGGGCCCGGTCAGCACCATCTTGCGGGCGGGCCAGGTCTGCCAGCCCTCGATCTGCGCCACGGCCAGCCGGTTCGCCGGCGTGACGTAGAAATCCTCGCGCCCCAGCGCGGGGCGCGTCGGCAGGGGCAGGGGCAGCTGGCGCGCGTCGCTCATGGCTGGTCGCGTCCGACAAGCCCGCGATAGAGCAGGCTGGTCTTGTACTGCTCGGTGGCAAAGCGCGCCAGCACGCCAAGCGCCGCGGCCAGCGGCACCGCGACCAGCAGCCCCACGAAGCCGAAGAGCGAGCCGAAGACCGACAGCGCCAGCAGCAGCCAGACCGGGTGCAGCCCGACCGAATCGCCCACCAGCCGCGGCGTGATGATGTTGCCCTCGATGAACTGGCCGGACTGGAAGATCGCCCAGACCGCCACGATCCACCACCATTCGCCCCAGAACTGGAAGATCGCCAGGCCGATCGCCAGCCCGCCGCCCACGATGGCGCCGACATAAGGGATGAAGGTCAGAAGCCCCGCGATCACGCCGACGACAAGGCCGAATTGCAGCCCCACCAGCCACAGCAGCACCGCGTAATAGGTGCCGAGGATCAGCATGACCGAGCCCATGCCGCGGATGAACCCCGCCAGCACGTCGTCGATATCCGAGGCCAGCTTGCGCACCACGGTCTTGTGGTCCAGCGGCACCAGCTCGTCGACCCGCGCCACCATCCGGTCCCAGTCGAGCAGCATGTAGACGGCCACCACGGGCACGATCAGGAACAGCATCAGCACGTTCAGCAGCGAGCCGACCGAGGTCAGCGCCGTCTCGACCAGCGCGCCGCCCTTCTGGCGGATCGTGTCCCCGAGCGAGCTCAGCGCGCCCTGCAGCGGCCCGCCATCGGCCAGGAGCGCCGGGAAGCGTTCGTTCAGGAAGGCCTGCAGATCGTTGAACAGCCGCGGCGCGGTCTCGATCAGCTGGGTCAGCTGGTCGATCAGCAGCCGGCTGACGGGCAGCAGGATGACGAGGAAGATCAGGACGCAGCCGACCGCGATGACGCCCGTGGCGGCGGCGCGGCTCAGCCCCCAGCGTTCCAGCCGGTCGGCCACCGGGTCGAGGCAGTAGGCGATGGCGCCGCCCAGCACGAAGGGCAGCAGCACGTCGCCCAGGAACCACAGGATGACCGAGAAGACCGCCAGCGCGATACCCCAGTATTTCAGCTGTTCCCTGACCGGAAGTGCCATGCCGTCCTCGCGCTGCCCTGGCCCTTAATCACCTGCGCCCCGTGCAAATTCAAGCCCGCGTTCCGGTGAGGCGCGCGCCCGGGCGGGGGCGCCGTGGCGCGCGCGGACCCGCAGGGGGGTTGTCACCATTCGGCGCTTGACGCAAAACGAGGCCCGGATCCGACCTGGAGAGAGCTTACATGCGCCTCAGCCGCTACTTCCTGCCCGTCCTCAAGGAAACCCCCTCGGAGGCGCAGATCGTCAGTCACCGCCTCATGCTGCGCGCCGGCATGATCAAGCAGGCCTCGGCCGGGATCTATTCCTGGCTGCCGCTGGGCTACAGGGTGCTGCGCAAGATCGAGACCATCGTGCACGAGGAGCAGGCCCGCGCCGGGCATATCCCGCTGCTGATGCCGACGCTGCAGCCGGCCGACCTGTGGCAGGAATCGGGGCGCTACGACGCCTATGGCCCCGAGATGCTGCGCATCCGCGACCGGCATGACCGCGACATGCTCTACGGTCCCACGAACGAGGAGATGATCACCGACATCTTCCGCAGCCATGTGAGTTCCTACAAGGATCTGCCGCTGACGCTGTATCACATCCAGTGGAAGTTCCGCGACGAGGTGCGGCCGCGCTTCGGCGTCATGCGCGGGCGCGAGTTCCTGATGAAGGACGGCTACAATTTCGACCTGACGAAAGAGGATGCGCTGCACGCCTATAACCGTCACCTGGTCAGCTACCTGCGCACCTACGAGCGCATGGGCCTGCAGGCGATCCCGATGCGCGCCGACAGCGGGCCGATCGGCGGCGACGACACGCATGAATTCCTCGTGCTGGCCGAGACGGGCGAGTCCGAGGTCTTCTATGACAGCGAGATCACCGACCTGAAATTCGGTGACCGCGAGATCGACTATGACAGCCACGCGCAGTGCCGCGCCGTGCTCGAGGAATTCACCTCGCGCTATGCCCGCACCGACGAGACCCATGACGAGGCGCTGTTCAACGAGGTCCCCGAGGCGCGCCGCCGCACCGCGCGCGGCATCGAGGTGGGCCAGATCTTCTATTTCGGCACCAAGTATTCCGAGCCCATGGGTGCGGTGGTGCAGGATGCCGATGGCGCCTCGGTCCCGGTGCACATGGGCAGCCATGGCATCGGCGTGTCGCGCCTGCTGGGCGCGATCATCGAGGCCAGCCATGACGAGCGCGGCATCATCTGGCCCGAGGGCGTCACGCCCTTCCATTGCGGCATCGTCAACCTCAAGACCGGCGATGCGCAGGCCGACGCGGCCTGCGAGCAGCTTTATGCCGCGCTGCGGAAGCACGGGCTCGACCCGCTCTATGACGATACCGACGACCGCGCCGGCGCCAAGTTCGCCACGATGGACCTGATCGGCCTGCCGTGGCGGATCACCGTGGGGCCGCGCGGGCTCAAGAACGGGGTGGTCGAGCTGACCTCGCGCCGCACCGGCGAGAGCGAGGAGATGTCGCCCGAGGCCGCGGTGGCCCGGGTCGCCGCGATCTACGGCGTCGCCTGATCGCGCGCCCGCGCTGCAGGCTTGCCGCGGCGGGTCCGGCGGGGCAGGGTAGAGGGGTCACCCCTGCCCGGAGCCCCGCCATGCCGATCCGCCACGCCCTCGCCGCCTGTTCGCTGATCCTGGCCCTGACGGGGCAGGCCATTCCCGCGCTTGCCCAGGACGCGCCCGCCCGCGTGGGCGCGGCGCTTGACCAATGGCTGGCCGGGCTGAACACGCCCCCGGCCGCCGTCGTCGTGATGTCGGGCGGCCGCGAGGTCGCCGCCATCGAGCGCGGCCTCTCGGTCGACGCGCCGGTCGACCTGCAAAGCACCTCGAAGGCGATCACCGGCATGTGCGTCAAGGCGCTGGTGGACGAGGGCTGGCTGACCTATGACACCACGATCGACCGCTACATCCCCGGTGCGATGCCGCTGACGGTGGCCGAGCTGCTGACCCATACCAGCGGCCTGAAACCGGACGAGACGCAGGGCGCCATGGCGGCCTGGCGCGGTGATCCGACCCCGCGCTGGTACGAGGTCAGCAGCCGCGCGCTCAACCGTGCGCAGCAGACCGGCACGCGCGGCAGCTATTTCTACAACAACGAGAATTACGCTTTGCTGGGTGTGGTGATCGAACAGGCCACGGGCTTGCCTTATGACGTGGCCTGCGCCGACCGGGTGCTGGGACAGGCCGGGCTGACCACCGCGCGCCTGTCGCCGCGCACCGGCGCCTACGGGCCTTGGGGCGGCTGGCAGATGTCGGCGCGCGACTACGCCCGCTTCCACGACGCCTATTTCGTCGGCTTCGATCCGGCCTCCGGGCCGCAGGCGCAGCTGGGCGGCGGCGCGGTCTACGGGCTGGGCATGCTGGGGCGGCGCAACGCGGATGGCTCGGCCAATCACTGGCATTTCGGCTCGCTGTGCTTTTCGGATGGCGTGGACGAGGGCGGCAGCTTCACGGTCAGCTGGGGCTGGCGCTACAATGTCTTTGCCGTCTACCGGGCCTGCATCCCGGGCGATGCCATGAACGCGCTGGACCGGACGCTGGCCGGCGCGCTGCTGTCGCAATAGGGAGGCGCGATGATCTTGCGGGCCCTGACCCTGGCAGGCGCGGTGACCGGCGCGGCGGGGTTGTCACAATTTCCCGAATTCTCGCAGCAATACATGCAGCGGCTGGGCGGCGCGGTGGATGAACTGTCGCGCCAGGTCACGCGCTATGAGCGCCAGGCGGAAGAACTGGGCATGGAGATGCCCGCGATGCTGGACGCGCTGGCCGAGGAGGGCCCGCTGGCGCGGCAGCAATCGGCCAACATGTGGTCCGACATCCGCCGACATGAGCGGCTGCAGGCGGCGCTGGCGGCGCTGGAGGGGGCGGGGCCCTTCATGCGCGCGCGGCTGGCCACTCATATGGGCGACCGCGACATTGCCGAACGCGCGCTGGAGGCCTACAAGCCCGCGCTGCCCCTGACCTTCGAAGGGGCGGTCTTTGCCGGCACCGGCTTTTTCGCCGGCTGGGCGGTGCTGGCGGGGGTCTTTGCCTTCCTGCGTGGCGGGTTGCAAATGGCCAAGCAGACCGTCACCCGCAAGCGCGGCGTCAAGAACCGCCGCGTTCCGGGCTGAGCACCGGCGCCGGGCTCAGGCCGAGACGCTGCGCGAGACGGCGTTGACCTCGGCCACGATCCCGTCGACGACGCTGCTCAGCAGGCCCTCATCCTCGCATTCCGCCATCACCCGGATCAGCGGCTCGGTGCCCGATTTGCGGATCAGCAGCCGGCCGCGCCCGGTCAGCTCGGCCTCGGCCGCGGCGATGGCGGATTTGACCGAGGCCGCCTCCAGCGGCGCCTCGCCGCGCGCGTAGCGCACGTTCTTGAGCATCTGCGGCACCGGCTCGAAGCTGCGCGTCAGCTCCGAGGCGGGCTGGCCGGTGCGCACCATCTCGCACAGGAATTGCAGCCCGGCCATCAGGCCGTCACCGGTGGTGGCGTAATCGGTCATCACGATATGGCCCGACTGCTCGCCGCCAAGGTTCCAGCCGCCGCGGCGCATCGCCTCGACCACGTAGCGGTCGCCCACCTTTGTCCGTTCCAGCCGCAGCCCGTGCGACTGCATGAACCGCTCCAGCCCGAGATTGGACATCACCGTGGCCACCAGCGCACCGCCGCGCAGCCGCTCCTCGGCCGCCCAGCGGGCCGCCATCAGCGCCATGATCTGGTCGCCATCGGCCACGCGCCCGGTCTCGTCGATCAGCACGATCCGGTCGGCATCGCCGTCAAGACACAGCCCCACATGCGCGCCCTGTTCGACGACGGTGGCCGCGGCGCGTTCAGGCCGGGTGGAGCCGCAATCGGCATTGATGTTCAGCCCGTTCGGCTCGGTGCCCACCTCGATCACGTCGGCGCCCAGCTCCCACAGCACTTCCGGCGCGGTGCGATAGGCGGCGCCGTTGGCGCAATCCACCACGACGCGGATCCCGTCCAGCCGCAGACCCTGCGGCAGGGTGGACTTGACCCGTTCCTGGTAGCGGAAGCGGCCGTCATCGACACGCCGCGCGCGGCCGATATTCTCGGGCAGGGCCGGGCGGACACCGTCCTCGACCAGCTTCTCGATCTCGGCCTCGACCGCATCGGACAGCTTGAACCCGTCGGGGCCGAAAAACTTGATACCGTTGTCATGGGCGGGGTTGTGGCTCGCCGAGATCATGATGCCCAGATCGGCGCGCATGGAGGGCGTCAGCAGCCCGACGGCCGGTGTCGGCACCGGGCCCAGCAGAAGCACGTTCATGCCCGTCGAGGTCAGGCCGGCGGTCAGCGCGTTCTCGAACATGTAGCCCGACAGGCGCGTGTCCTTGCCGATCACCACGCGGTGCACGCCGTGATGTTCGTTGCGGAAATAGCGGCCTACGGCCGCGCCCAGCATCAGCGCCATCTCGGCGCTCATCGGGAAGGTGTTGGCGGTGCCGCGCACCCCGTCCGTGCCAAACAGCTTGCGGTTCATTGGACCTGCTCTCCTTGTTGTATCGCGCGCCAGACGGTCAGGGCCTGCGCCGTCTCGCCCACGTCATGCACCCGCAGGATCTGCACCCCCTGCGCCACGCCGGCCAGCGCCGCCGCGACCGAGCCGGGCATGCGCGCCGAGGCGGGCTCGGCCCCGGTCAGCGACCGGATGAAGCCCTTGCGCGAGGCGCCCAGAAGGATCGCACAGCCCAGCCCGTGGAAGATCGACAGCCCGTTCAGCAGCGCAAGATTGTGCGGCACCCGCTTGCCGAAGCCGATGCCCGGATCCACGATCATCCGCGCGCGCGGGATGCCCAGCCCCTCGAGCATGACGACCTGCCCCTCGAGGAAGTCGTAGACATCCAGCAAGGGATCGTCATAGCGCGGATCCTCCTGCATGGTCTCGGGGTCGCCCTGGGCATGCATGATGCAGATCGGCAGCTCGGAGCGGGCGCAGAAGGGGGCCAGCATCCGGTCATACGTGAAGCCCGAGACATCGTTGATCAGACCGGCGCCCGCCGCCACGGCACGGTCTGCGACACAGCTCTTGCGCGTGTCGATCGAGATCGGCACCGGCAGCTCGTGGGCCAGCGCGCGGATCACCGGCTCCACCCGGGCGATCTCGGCCTCGGCGGGCACGGTCTCGGCGCCGGGGCGGGTGCTCTCGCCGCCCACATCCACGAGGTCGGCCCCCTCCTGCACCATCTGGCGCGCATGGGCCAGCGCGCGGGCGGCGGTGACATGCTGGCCGCCATCCGAGAAACTGTCGGGCGTGACGTTCAGGATGCCCATCAGCCGCGGCCGGTCGAAGACCAGCCCGGCCAGCGCGGGGCGCGGGGCGGTGAGGCGGTCCAGCGCCTCCTGCGGGATCGCGGCGGCGGGCACCGGTTCGGGGGCGGCGTCGCGGCGGTGGCGCAGCGCCTCGGTGAACCAGCCGGGACCGCCGGCCACCGGCAGCGCCTCGGGGGGGCGGGGCAGGCCATGACGGACCAGGGGACGGAAATATTCTCGCATGGGCCCGTCATACCGCGCCGCGGCGCCGTGACAAGCGGGCTAGAACAGCGCGTCGCCCGGGGTGACGCGCCGCTGCGACACCTCGGCGGTGCCTTGCGGGGTGTCCGGCAAGTTCTCGCCGATGACCAGCAACTCGCAGGCCTCCATCTCGCCGGCGAACCACGCGGCCAGCGCAACGGAATCGCGCGGCTGCGCGCTGGGGCCCTGCGTGGCGTCCAGCACGATCTTGGAGGGCGCCCAGACGCAGATCTGGCCGTTCTTCATCGCCCAGTCCAGCTCGGTCCGGGTGGCCACGACCTTGCAGCGCAGGTCGCGCGCGGCCAGCATCCAGCCGTTCTGCTCGATGGCCAGCAGGTCGATGCGGCGCTGGGTCATGCGGTGCCCGGTCTGCGGCGCGGGCAGGTCGGGCGCGCCGACGCAGAGGATGACCGGCGCGCCGGCACCCACCAGCGCGTCGATCCAGCCGGTCAGGGCGGGATCGGCGATGGCGGCGTTCGACAGGTAGACGACACGCGGATGCGGGCGCTCCTGCGCGACCTCGCCGGCCAGCGCGTTCAGGTGGTCGCCGAAATCGCGCCGCGTGCGCACGATCTCGACCCCCAGCGCGCCGGGCCCGCGGTCCAGCTTCTCGATCCGGACGAAGGCGCGCAGCGCCTGCGGCTCCAGCAGGATGCGTTCGGCGACACGCTCGGCCAGTGTTTCCAGAAGGTTGAGCCGCTCGGCGCCCAGCTCATGCGCGATGGCCTCGGTCACGCGGTCATAGGACAGGATGCGGTCCACGTCGTCGTCGCGCGGCCCGGTGAAGGGCACGACCTCGACCACCACGTTGAAGCGGATGCGCTGCTTGGTGCCGCGCTCGGCCTGGAAGGCGCCGATCTCGACCTCGACGATATGGTCGCGCAGGCTGATGCGGTCGCGTGGATCCTCGCCGGCCGTGGCCAGTGCGCGCTCGGCCGGGTGGGCAAAGGCAAGTCGGATTTCGTCGGCCATGGCAGGGCTCCCGTCGGCGTCGTGTCCCGCCTCTACACAGTGCGGGCGGCGATGGCCATGGCGATTGCCGCAGCTGCGACGCCGGGCCCGGCCTCAGTTCTCGCGGTAGAAGCGATGCACGCCGATCGCGGCGGTGCGCGGGAAGACGCGGGCCCATTTCGGGTTCACCGCGGTGGTGTGGTAATGGGTGGCGCCCTTGGTCAGGGTGCGCGGCGCGCCCGAGAGCATCTTGCGCGCGACCTGGCCGACACGCTCCCACGCGCCGGGCTCGGCGATATGCTCGGGGTGGCCATCGCAGGTATAGGTGAACTGGCAGGCGTATTTCCGGCCGGTGCCCTGGTTGATCACGCCGCAGACCGAGTTCGGGTAGCGCGGGCTGTCGACGCGATTCATGATGACCTCGGCAACCGCCATCTGGCCCTTGAGCGACTCGCCGCGCGCCTCGAAGTAAAGCGCCTCGGCAAGGCAGCGCCACTCGGCCCCGCCGACCTGGGCGGCGCCCGTGTTGCGCGAGAAGCTGGCCACTTCCTCGGCCGTGGCCGCGACTGGCTGGGGTGTCACGAGGCGCTTGAGATGGCCGGTGCCGGCGCGGCTGAGCACGCGTTTCTCGAATCCGAGCAGGCTTTTGGCGGTCACGTTCGTTTCGGCATTGGCACCGTGGCCCAGACATACTAAGGCCAGTGCAAGGCTGATGGCACGGATCATCGCTATCCCTCGTCTCGTTTCGGCATCGCCGGAAAGCAGCGTCCCGCGGCGCTTGGCCCGCGTTGGACGAGCAGCGTGTTACGAAAAATTGCAATTCCGGTAAACCCGACTGCGCCCGCTTGACGCAGCCGCCCCCGTCTGCGCCGCGCCGCTTTCGCGTCGGCCGCGCCCCCGATCACGGGGTGACGCCGCGAAAGCCCTTGGAATCCTTAGGACTCGGCCACCGGCGGATTGTCGCGCACGGGGCGGGGGCGCTCTAGCGCCAGTTGTGCGGCCGCCAGCCGTGCAACCGGCACCCGGAAGGGCGAGCAGCTGACGTAATCCATGCCGACCGCGCGACAGAAGGCAATCGATTCGGGATTGCCGCCATGTTCCCCGCAGATCGACAGGGTCACGCCGGGATGGCTGTGGCGTCCGCGCTCCACCCCCAGCGCCACCAGCTCGCCCACGCCGTCAGTGTCCAGCACGTGGAACGGATCCTCGGAGAAGACGCCCTGCTGCACGTAATCGGACATGAAACGCCCCGCATCGTCGCGCGAAAGACCGTAGGTCATCTGGGTCAGGTCGTTGGTGCCGAAGCTGAGGAACTGGGTGTAGGGGGCGATCTCGTCGGCGCGCAGGCAGGCACGCGGCGTCTCGACCATGACGCCCAGCCGGTAGGTGAAGCCCTGCTTGCGCTCGTTGCGCACGGCGGCGGCCACCGCGTCGATGCGGTTGCGCACCATCTCGACCTCGCGCCGGGCCGAGACCAGCGGCAGCATGATCTCGGGCACCACGGGCGCGCCTTCGCGCGAGGCATCCAGCGTCGCCTCGAAGATGGCGCGGGCCTGCATGTCGTAGATCTCGGGCAGGGTAATGCCCAGCCGCACCCCGCGCAGCCCCAGCATGGGGTTGTACTCGCCCATCGCCTCGACCCGGCGGGTCACGTCCGAGACCGGCAGGTCCAGCGCCTCGGCCAGGTCGCGCAGCCCGGCGCGGTCGGTGGGCAGGAATTCGTGCAGCGGCGGATCGAACAGGCGGATGCAGACCGGCAGCCCCTCCATGATGCGGAACAGCTCGGTGAAATCGGCGCGCTGCATGGGCAGCAGCAGCGCCAGCGCGGCCTGCCGGTCCTCGGCCGTATCGGCAAAGATCATCTCGCGCATGGGCGTGATGCGGTCGGCTTCGAAGAACATGTGCTCGGTCCGGCACAGCCCGATCCCCTGCGCCGCGAAATTGCGCGCGGTGGCGGCGTCGGCGGGGGTGTCGGCATTGGCGCGGATGCCGATGTCGCGGATCTCGTCGGCCCAGGCCATCATGGTCTGGAAGGACTCGTCCAGCGCCGCCTCGATCGTCTCGGGCGCGCCGAGCAGCACCTCGCCGCTGGTGCCGTCGATGGTGATCGTGTCGCCGGCGCGGAAGGTGCGGCGGTCGGGCGTGGTGATCTGCTGGCGCTTGTGGTGGAAGCGCATCCGCGCGGCGCCCACCACGCAGGGCAGGCCCAGGCCACGCCCGATCACCGCGGCGTGGCTGGTCATCCCGCCACGCTCGGTCAGCACGCCCACGGCCGCATGCATGCCGCGGATGTCCTCGGGCGAGGTCTCGCGCCGGACAAGGATGCAGGGTTCGCCCCGCGCGGCGCTGGCCTGCGCCTCGGCAGCGGTGAAGACGATGCGCCCGGTGGCCGCCCCGGGCGAGGCGGCGATGCCCCGGCCGATCACGTCGCGCGCCGCCCCGGGCGCGATCTGCCGGTGCAGCAGCTCGGTGATGGCGCGCGGCTCGATCCGCATCACGGCCTCTTGCCGGGTGATGATGCCCTCTTCGGCCAGCCGCACCGCGATGCGCAGCGCCGCGCGGGACGAGCGCGCCACCCGCATCCCGTCGAGGATGTAGACCCGCCCGTCTTCCAGTGTGAACTCGATCTGCATCTCGGCGCGCAGCTTGCGGCGCATCAGCTCGGCATAGGTCC
This sequence comes from Pseudoponticoccus marisrubri, assembly GCF_001482405.1. Lineage (GTDB taxonomy): Bacteria > Pseudomonadota > Alphaproteobacteria > Rhodobacterales > Rhodobacteraceae > Pseudoponticoccus > Pseudoponticoccus marisrubri. The sequence continues at coordinate 346,776 of NZ_LPXO01000002.1, read as the reverse complement.
TGATCTGGGCAAAGGCCTCGGGCTCGGCCTCTTCCAGCGACGGCCCGCGCGGGTCGCGCGTCAGGTAGAGCGCGCCGGTGCCGGGCTGCAGTGCCTCGCGGCCCTGGCTCTGGCTGAGATAGCGGCCGGTGATCTGGCGCTGGCCGGTCTCGGAATTGACCAGCTGCAGCACGCCCGAGCCGCATTCGCCCGGGCCCACCCCCAGCGCCATTTCCTGCACGACAAGGCCCAGCCCGGCATCGGCCGGCGCGCCGCGCGCCTGCCGCAGGAGCCGCGCGGTCGTGCCCTCCCAGGCGCGCGCCATCGAGCGCAGCACCTCGGAGAGCTGCACCACCGGATCCTGCGGAAAGGGTTCCTCGGCCTCGTCCTCGTAGGCGCGCAACGCCTCGGCCAGACCGGCGGGGCCGGCATCGTCGATCTCGTCGAAACTGTCGGGGTCGAGCCGCGCCACGTGCACCGCGTAGGCCTGCACGAAGCGCAGGTAGAGCGCGGTCGCCGCCTCGGCGCCGATCCGCGCGGCCAGCGCGTCGCGGCGCGCATCGTTCATGCCGATATTCAGGATCGCGCTGGGCCCGCCCCAGTCGGGATCGCCCGAGGAGGGCCGGACGCAGAGGATCGCGGTCTCGCCGAACCCGTCCAGCAGCGCGGCGATGTCGGGCATTTCGCCGGCGGCGATGCGGTGCACCGCGTCGAAGGACAGCGCCACGGTGCGCGGCACCGGCAACTCCAGCCGCACCAGCCGCTGCAGGCACTTGGCACGGCCGCCATGGGTGGGGGTGGTCACCGGCGAGGTCGGCGTGATCAGCGTCACGTCCGGGTTCTGAGGATCGGGTTTCTGCACTGCGGCACCTTACGGGTCGGGATGCAGAATACGCCGCTCGCCCCCGCTGGCAAGAGAGGGCGTGCGGCGCGGGCGGGGCTCAGCCCTCGAGTTGGGTCAGATCGGCCACCTGCAGGCAGGTCTGCCGGATCCGGGCCAGCAGGTTCAGCCGGTTGCGGCGCACCACCTGGTTCTCGGCATTGACCTGCACCGCCTCGAAGAAGGCGTCGATCGGCGCGCGCAGCCCGGCCATAGCGGCCATGGCGGCGGCGTAATCCTCGGCCTTCATGGCAGGGGCGATGCGGGCCTCGGCGGCGTCCAGCGCGGCAAAGAGCGCCTTTTCGGCCTCCTGCTCGGCGAATTTCGGGTCGGGGCCGAAGCTGTACTCGACGCCGTCCTTCTCCTCGGCCTGGGCCAGGATGTTGTTGGCGCGCTTGAAACCCTGCACGAGGTTCTCGCCGTCATCGGTGGACATGAAGGCCTGCAGCGCCTGCGAGCGGCTGACCAGCAGCGCGATGTCGTCGCCGCCCTCCATCTCCAGGCAGGCGTCGATCACGTCGTGACGGATGCCTTCCTCGCGCAGATGCACCTTGAGCCGGTCATGGAAGAAGGCCAGCAGGTCGGTGGACAGGTCGGGCACCTGGTCGCCCACGCTGCGCAGCAACGTGCCCTGAGCGGCCTCAGCCGTGTCCTGACCCGACAGCCGGTCGCGCACGCTGCGCAGCGCCCCGCCAAAGACGCCATGTTCGGCGATCTCGTCCAGCAGCGCGTCCAGCACCTGCAGCTCGGCATCATCGGCATCGCGATGGGCATGTTTCTCGTGCCGCACCAGCTGCGCGTCGATGAAGCGGTCGAGATGCATCCGCAGCCCGTTGACCAGCACCAGCCGGATCACGCCAAGCGCGGCGCGGCGCAGCGCGAACGGGTCCTTGGAGCCGGTGGGCTTCTCGTCGATGGCCCAGAAGCCGGTCAGCGTGTCGATCTTGTCGGCCATCGCCACGGCGACCGAGACCGGCGCGGTGGGCACCGCGTCCGAGGGGCCGAGCGGGGCGTAATGCTCCTGGCAGGCGGCGGCCACGTCGGCGGGCAGGCCGGCGGCCTCGGCATAGTAGCGGCCCATCAGACCCTGCAGCTCGGGGAACTCGTAGACCATCTCGGAGCTCAGATCCGCCTTGGCCACCAGCGCGGCCAGATAGGCCTGGTCGGGCTCGGCGCCGACCTTTGGGGCGATCTCGCGTGCCAGCCGTGCGATGCGCTCGATCCGGTCCTTCTGGCTGCCCAGCTTGTTGTGGAAGGTCACGTTGTCCAGCCGCGCCGTCCAGGCGGTCAGGCCGTCGTCCTGCGCCACGCGCAGGTCGTTTTCCCAGAAGAACTTGGCGTCGGACAGCCGCGCAGCCAGCACCTTCTGGTTGCCGGCGAGGATCGTGGCGCCGTGATCGGCGGTCTCGATATTGGCGACGGTCACGAATTTCTCGATCCGGCCCGTGGCGGGGTTGCGGACCGAGAAGAATTTCTGGTGCTCCTTCATCGAGGTCTGCAGCACCTCGGGCGGCAGATCGAGGAAATCGGCCCCGATCTCGCCCATCAGCACGACGGGCCATTCCACCAGCCCGGCGACTTCGCGCAGCAACCCCTTGTCCTCGACCACTTCCAGCCCTTGGGCAAAAGCCATGTTGGTGGCGTCGTGCCAGATCGTGTCGGCGCGTTCCTCGGCCGACAGGATCACCTTGGCGCGTTTCAGCCGGGTCTCGTAGTCGTGGAACGAGGTCACGTCGAAGGCGCCGTCGCCCATGAAGCGATGCCCCTCGGTGGTCTGCCCGGCACGGATGCCGTCGATCTCCAGATCCACCACGTGGTCGCCACTCTCGTCGCTCAGCACGCAGAGGATGCGGTGCAGCGGGCGCACCCAGCGCAGGCTGCCCGACCCCCAGCGCATGGATTTTGGCCAGGGAAAGCCGCGCACTGTCGCCTCGAGCACCTCGGTCACGATCTCGGCCGCCGGGCGGCCGGGCGTGACGACGCTGGCATAGTAGAAGCGGCCCTTCTTGTCGTCGCGCTCTTCCAGCTGGTCGCGGGTGACGCCGGCGCCGCGCAGAAAGCCCTCGACCGCCTTGTCGGGCGCGCCCACCTTGGGGCCGCGGCGCTCTTCGCGCAGAGTTGGCGACTGGGCGGTGAGGCCCTCGACCGCCAGGGCCAGCCGGCGCGGCGTGGCAAAGCCGGCGGCGCCGGCATAGGTCAGGCCAGCCTCGACCAGCCCGTCGGTGACCTTTTTCTTCAGGTCCTCGGCGGCCTTGGCCTGCATCCGCGCGGGGATTTCTTCGGAAAAGAGTTCGATCAAGAGGTCGGGCATCGGTCCCCCAGAGTGGCGCGCCCGCGCCCGGGGCGCGGGGGATGACATTCGGGGGGCTGCTTACCGGCCAAGGCAGGGCGCGGCAAGCGCATAAGCGGCCCCGGCCGTGACCGGCGGGGCCGCTTGGGGTGTCAGGCGGTGGCGGCGCGCAGCTTGCCCTCGGCCTTCAGCTTGGCGCGGCGGGCCAGCGTCATCACGTCCGAGCCGGCACGGCGCGGCACGATGCGGTAGATCGCCTCGACCGCGTTCTCGACCGCGAAGCCGATCAGACCCAGCGCGACGATGCCCAGCAGCACGCGGCCATAGGCGGCCGAGCGGACCTGGTCGAGCGCCTGGCCGATGCCGCCGGCCTGCGCCGGGTCGGTGGTGATCGCGGCATAAAGGATCGAGCCGCCGATGATGGCGACCACCACGCCCTCGGCCACGCAGCCCAGTTTCATCAGCGGGTCCAGCCGCTGGGTGGTGGCGGTCACGCGGATGAATTTCTTGTATTTCTCGGCGATGCCCTTGCGCATGTAGTAGATCCCCGCGCCGATCGTGGCGACGCCGACCGCGCCGACAAGGTAGGGCCCGTAGGGCAGGGACATGAGCTCGGCCGTGGCGCTCTGCGTGCCGCCCTGGCCGCCCGAGCCGCCGCCAAGCGCGAGGCTGGCCACCGAGACGCCGATCGCGCCGTGGATGATGCCGGTGACGACAAGGCCGATCCGGGCGGCCCAGCCCTTCATGTCCTCGCCGTAATTGTCGAGGTCGTACATCGCGTCGATCAGGCGCCAGACCATGTAGGCGACAAGACCCAGCGCGATGATCCAGAGCGCCACCTGGCCCCAGGGCGCGCCGCGCAGCTGGGCCAGCGCGTCCTGCGTGCCTTCGGCAGAGCCGCCACGCCAGGCGGCGACAAGGGCGAGCCCGCCCACGATGGTGTAGACGGCGGCGCGGGCGGCATAGCCGGTGCGCATGACGGGGGTGACCCAGGCGGGGGCTGTGTCGGACATGTGGTGTTCCTCCTGCTGTTGCAGGGGGAAGCGCGCGGGCCGCGATGTGGTTCCCGAACGCGTGAGCGGGCCGGGGCCGTCAGGCGTCAGTCGGGCTGCGGCCGTTCCGGGCAATCCTCGCCCAGCGGCGTGCCGTCATAGGCCTTGTCGCCGCATTCGTTGATCTCGTGCCAGACATAGCCGCGCCCGTCATCGGTGATCGCCACCACGCGGTCGATGCCGAACTCGATGTTGCGCTCGCCGGTGAAAACCAGCGCGGTGCCGGCGTCGATCTCGGCGCCGATCGCCTCGGCATCGAAACAGTCGAACCAGCCCGGCGCGGTGCGCGGCTCGGCGCCCTCGTAGGGCTCGTAGGTCTCGGTCAGCATCGGGAAGGACATGGTCGTGGTGAAACAGGCCCGGTAGCGGATGGGCGAGCTGTCCGCGTCGATCGCTTCGAAACTGTCATAGAGGATCGGCTCGGGCGTGCCGCTGGCCATCACGGTCAGCTCCACGTCATTCGTGCCCTGCGCCTCCACCTCTTCGTAGAAATGGTAGACCTGGAAGTAATAGACGCCGATCCCGGCCAGCAGCCCGCACAGCACGATCGCCCCCGCCATCAGTTTTCCCGTCATGCCCGATCCTTTGCCCGATCCCTTGTCAGCGTTGCGTCGCACCAGATGCGCTGCGCCCGTCCCCTGGGCAAGGGGCGTCGCGGCCCCGTGACGCAGGGGCAGGGCGCCGGCTTCACGCCGCGTGGCCCCCGGCGCGCGTGGTCACGAAGGCATCGGCGCACATCTTGGCCAGCGCGCGCACGCGCCCGATATAGGCCTGCCGCTCGGTGACCGAGATCACGCCCCGCGCGTCGAGCAGGTTGAAGATGTGGCTGGCCTTGATGCACTGGTCATAGGCGGGATGCGCCATGACGATGCGCCGGCCGGTCTTGGGATCCTCTTCGGGGCGGGCGAGGATTGCGGCGCATTCGGCCTCGGCCTCCTCGAAATGCCGCAAGAGCACCTCGGTATCGGCCACGTCGAAATTCCAGCGCGAATATTCCTCCTCGGTCTGGCGGAACACGTCGCCATAGCTGAGCGGGATCGGCGCGTCGGGCGCGTTGAAGGGCATGTCCATCACGTGGTCGATGCCCAGAACATACATGGCCAGCCGCTCGAGACCGTAGGTCAGCTCGCCCGAGACCGGCGCGCAGTCATGCCCGCCGACCTGCTGGAAATAGGTGAACTGGCTGACCTCCATGCCGTCGCACCAGACCTCCCAGCCCAGGCCCCAGGCGCCCAGCGTCGGGCTTTCCCAGTCATCCTCGACAAAGCGGATGTCATGCAGATCCATGTCGATCCCGATTGCCTGGAGCGAGCCCAGATAGAGATCCTGCAGGTCCGGCGGCGAGGGTTTGATGATCACCTGGTACTGGTAGTAGTGCTGCAGCCGGTTGGGGTTCTCGCCGTAGCGCCCGTCGGTGGGGCGGCGCGACGGCTGGACATAGGCCGCCGCCCAGGCATTGCTGCCCAGGGCCCGCAGCGTGGTGGCCGGGTGGAAGGTGCCCGCGCCGACCTCCATGTCATAGGGCTGCAGGATGGCGCATCCCTTGGCCGCCCAGTAGGTCTGCAGCCTCAGGATGATCTCCTGGAAGCTGCGCGGCTTGGCGGTGGTGCTGTCCAGCATGGGCGGGGTCCTTCTGTCATGCCTGCGGCCGGTCGCGGCTTGTATCGGGATTTCGGCACCGAAGCGCAAGGGGCGCATCACGGGCGGGCGCGGGCCGGCCCATCATCGCCGGACTGCCGCTGGCAGACAATCACGCCGCGGCACGCGACACTGTCGCCGGGGTCGCGACGCGGGGCGGGCAGGGATGCAACGTGTGCCGCGCGCCGGGGCGGTGTCACGCCAATTTGCGCGTGCAAGACCGGCTGCGTCTGCTAAGACTGATCCGATGAAAACACGGTAAATCGCAGTCCAGAGGCCGAGAACAGGTATGTTTGACAAATGTATGGCGCTTCTTCTGGCGGTGGCGCTCTGGGTGGCGCCGGTCGCCGCCCAGTCGCCCGACGAGATCGTCTATATCCAGGTCGAGGCCCGGACCAGCCTGAACGGCGCGCAGGCCAGCGTCCGCCGCTTTGCCGAGAGCGTCAATGACGTGAACGGCTTTGCGCTGGGCGGCGGCTGGTACGGTGTGGCGCTGGGGCCCTATACCCGCGCCGATGCCGAGATCCGGATGGAAGAGCTGCGCCGCCAGGGGCTGATCCCGGTGGACAGCTATCTCGAGCGCGAGACCTCCTACGGGCAGCAGTTCTGGCCGGTGGGCGCGCAGGCTGCGCGCGACGCGGGCACGCTGGAGCCGCGCCAGACCACGCAGGCCGATCCCGAGCCGCAGCCCCTGCAGGAGCCGGTGGTTGAGAACCCCGCCCGCGTGGCCCAGCCCGACCCCGAGCCCGAGCCTGAAGAGACGCTGCGCGAGGCGCGCGCCTCGGAACGTCAGCTGAACCGTGCCGAGCGTGAAGAGCTGCAGATCGCGCTGAAATGGGCGGGCTTCTACAATGCCGGCATCGACGCCGCCTTCGGCCGCGGCACGCGCCGTGCCATGACCCAATGGCAGCGCGAATACGGCCACGAGCCCACCGGCGTGCTGACCACCCGCCAGCGCGCGCAGCTGCTGGGCCAGTATTATGCCGTGCTCGAAGGGCTGGGCATGGCGGTCTATACCGATCCCAATGCCGGCATCCGCATGGAGCTGCCGCTGGACGTGGTGGCCTTCGACCGCTACGAGGCGCCCTTCGCGCTGTTCCGCCCGACGGGTGACCTGGGCGTGCGCGTGCTGCTGATCAGCCAAGCCGGTTCGCGGCAGACCATGAACGGGCTCTACGAGATCATGCAGACGCTCGAGATCGTGCCGCTGGAGGGCGAGCGCGAGCGCGACAGCAACGGCTTCCTGCTGACCGGCGCCAATGACGAGATCGTCAGCCATACCGAGGTGACGCTGCGTGGCGGGCAGATCAAGGGCTTCACCCTGATCTGGCCGGCGGGCGACGAGGAGCGCCGCAGCCGCGTGCTGGGCCTGATGCAGGCCAGCTTCGAGCGGATCGAGGGCACGCTGGATCCCGCTGCCGTGAGCGATGACGGCCAGGCGGTCGACCTCGTCTCGGGGCTGAAGGTGCGCACGCCCAAGCTCAACGCCTCGGGCTTCTTCATCAACGGATCGGGCATCGTGCTGACCAGCGCCGAGTCGGTCGCCGCCTGCGAGCGGGTGACGCTGGACGGGGTGCACAATGCCCAGGTCGTGGCCCGCGATGCCGAGCTGGGCGTGGCCGTGCTGCGCCCCGAGGAGCGGCTGGCGCCGCGCCGCGTGGCGCAGTTCCGCTCGGACGATCCGCGCCTGCAGAGCGAGATCGCCGTGGCCGGCTACCCGTTCGGCGGCGTGCTGAGCGCGCCGACGCTGACCTTCGGCACGCTGGAGGACCTGACCGGTCTGGCGGGCGAGGACCGGATGAAGCGGCTGGCCGTGGCGGCCCTGCCGGGCGATGTGGGCGGTCCGGTCTTCGACGCGGGCGGCACCGTGGTCGGCATGCTGCTGCCGCGCGAGCAGGAGGGCGGCCGGCGGCTGCCCGACCAGGTCAGCTTTGCCGCCAAGGCCGAGATGATCCTCTCCTTCCTGCGCCGCAACGGCATCCAGGCCGTGGCGCGCGGCGGGGCCGGGCCCATGGCGCCCGAGGACCTGACCGCGCTGGCGGCCGACACGACCGTGCTGGTCAGCTGCTGGTGATCAAGCGGGCGTGACCGGATCGTGACCCGATCCGGTCCGCCCCGGCGGAACCCCTGCCGCGGGGGCAAGTTGTGCCCCCAACGCTCACAAGAGGAGTTCCGCAATGACTGCCGAAACCATCGTCGCCATTCTGGCCTTCGTCACTATCGGGGCCGTGCTGGTCTTTGCCATCATCGGCAAGCGCCGCATCGAACAGCGCAAGCAGGACGGCTCGGTCCCGAAATCGACCCTGGCCGCCGACAAGGACAGCAAGGGCACACCGGTCGATACCTGAGCCCGCATCGCGCCCCGTCCCGCCGGACGGGGCGCTTTTGTGTCCGGGCCCGTGGCTAGGCGCGCAGCCCGTGATGCAGCAGGATCGGCACGGCGAGGTCTTCCTCATCCCTCAGGTGCCGGTCGAGAAAGCCTTGCAGCGCCTCCACCGCGTCGCGCAGCGGGCGCACTTCCGCTCCCATGGCGGCCGGGTCGAGCACGGCCAGTTGCACGGCGCGATTGCCGTGCCGGGTCACGCGCTCCAGCGTGGCATCGAGAACGGCGTGGTCCTGCTCCAGCATCTCGAGCCCGCGGGCAAAGCGCGGATCGGCCGCTTCGAGCTCGGGGAAGAAGCGTCGGTCCTCCCATCTGTGATGGCCGTGCAGGCTGGTCACCAGCCGGTGGCCGAGATGCCCCAGGCGGTCGGCATAGGTCGGGTCGACCATCCGGCCGTCCAGGAACGCTTCGCCATCCTCGCGCATCTGGAAGGCCAGCCGGCGAAACATGTCATGGGCGCCCATCCAGTGTTGGATTGCGCGGGCGAAATGCGGGTGCCGCGCCCAGCCATCGCGTGGGTGCGCCCGCAGCAGGGCCTGCATCTCGGTCGGCAGGCCCTGCCGTTGGATGATGTTCGTGGTCATGGCCTGCAGATGGCAAATTGTTACATCATAACAATCCGCGAGAAGCGCACAGGCTTGGTCCGCGCCCGCACCGCGGCCGGGCGCCCGTGACGCATGACGGCGCGAGACCTCCATCCCGCGCCGCCAAATCTTTTCAGGAAAAGATTTGCAAATTCCTTCTCAAGGAATTTGGTCCTCAGTTCTTTTCCTTGTCGACCATCTTGCCGGCCGAGATCCAGGGCATCATGGCCCGCAGCTTGGCGCCCACTTCCTCGATCTGGTGGGCGTCGTTGTTACGGCGGATCGCCTTGAACGAGGGCTGGCCCACGGCGCATTCTGCCATCCAGTCGCGCACGAAACGGCCCTGCTGGATGTCGTCGAGCACTTCCTTCATGCGCTTCTTGGTCTCGTCATAGGGCAGGATGCGCGGGCCCGAGACATATTCCCCGAACTCGGCCGTGTTCGAGATCGAGTAATTCATGTTGGCGATGCCGCCCTCGTAGATCAGGTCCACGATCAGCTTCACCTCGTGCAGGCACTCGAAATAGGCCATCTCGGGCTCGTAGCCGGCCTCGACCAGCGTCTCGAAGCCCATGCGGATCAGCTCGACCAGGCCGCCGCAGAGCACGGCCTGCTCGCCGAACAGGTCGGTTTCGCATTCTTCCTTGAAATCGGTCTCGATGATGCCCGAGCGGCCGCCGCCGATGGCCGAGCAGTAGGACAGGCCGATTTCCAGCGCCTTGCCGGTGGCGTCATTGTGCACCGCCACGAGGCAGGGCACGCCGCCGCCCTTGACATATTCGCCGCGCACCGTGTGGCCCGGGCCCTTGGGCGCCATCATGATGACGTCGACACCCTTGGGCGCCTCGATCAGGCCGAAATGGATGTTCAGGCCATGGGCAAAGGCGATCGCCGCGCCCTCGCGGATATGGTCCTTGATATGGCGGTTCCAGGTGTCGGCCTGCAGCTCGTCGGGCATGGTGAACATCAGCACGTCGCACCATGCGGCGGCTTCTTCCAGCCCCATGACCTGCAGGCCTTCGCCCTCGGCCTTGGCGCGGCTGGCCGAGCCCTCGCGCAGTGCCACGGCGATGTTCTTGGCGCCCGAATCGCGCAGGTTCAGCGCATGGGCATGGCCCTGGCTGCCATAGCCCAGGATGGCGACCTTCTTGTCCTTGATCAGGTTCACGTCGCAGTCGCGATCATAATAGACACGCATGTCCGGCTCCTTCCGTCTTATGTGTTCTGTGGCCGCACACTAGGCCCGGCGGCGCGCCGAGTGTTTGCGTTTTTTGAGTATTTGAGGAAAGATGAAAGACAATCATTCGCTCGTTTGCGATAATGCGGGAAAATCATGCTTGATGACACGGATCGGCGCATCCTGCGCCAGTACCAGACCGATCCCGAGATGGCGGCGTCCGACCTGGCCGGGCGTGCCGGGGTGACGGGCTCGACGCTGGCGCGGCGGCTGGCGCGGCTGCGCGCGGCGGGCATCCTGCGCGGGGTGCGCGGCGTGATCCACTGGCCGAGCCTGGGCTACGAGGTGGCAGTGTCGCTGCGGGTGACGCTGGACAAGACGCAGCCGCGCGCCTTCGACGAGTTCCTGGCCGCGGCGCGCGAGGTGCCGGAGGTGCTGGAGATCCAGACCTTCCTGGGCCAGGTGGATGTGCGGCTGAAGGTGATCGCGCGCGACATGGCGCATTACCAGGAGCTTTACCGCGGCGCGCTGCTGACCCTGCCGCATATCGCCGATATCGAGGCGCTGATGCATGTGGCCGAGGTCAAGGGACAGGAGACCCTGCCGCTGTGATCGCGCTGGACGAGACCGATCGCGCGCTGATCCGCGCGCTGGCCGAGGATATCCATGCCTCGGCCGGGGCGCTGGGGCGCGAAACGGGGCTGTCGCAGCCGGCCTGCTGGCGGCGGATCCGGCGGCTGCGCGACGCCGGGCTGTTCCGCGGGGCGCGGCTGGATCTCGACGCGCAGGCGCTGGGGTTCGGGGTGACGGTCTTCCTGGGCGTCAAGCTGGCCACCAAGGGGCGCGTCAGCCTCGAGGATTTCGAGCGCGCGGTGGCCGCCATCCCCGAGGTGCAGACGGTGGAGCACGTGCTGGGCGCCTATGATTACCGGCTGCGCGTGGTGGCCCGCGACATCAGCGATTTCGAGCGCGTGCTGCGCCGGCGCCTGATGACGCTGCCGGGGGTGGGCAACCTCGATGCCAATGTGCTCTTGAGCGAGGAGCGCCGCCCGGGCCCGATCTGAGCGCCGCTCAGGCGCTCTGCCGCAGGGCCTGCGCCTCGAAGGCGCGCAGCGCGGGCCGCGCGGTTTGGAGGGTATCGCCGTGGCCCTGCAGCTCGGGGAAGAGGGCGATGATCTCGTCGCGCGCGCCCTGTTCGACGCTGTCCAGCGTCTGCGCGCCGAGGAAGAGCGATTCCGCCGGGCAGCATTCGGCGAAGACGATCTCGTGCCGGTCGAAGAGGAAGTGGTAGTAATCCACCGTGCCGCCCTCGACCAGCCGGATGCCCTTGCCATCGACCAGGTGCTTGGCGGCGACCAGCACCTCGGGCTCGCCGAAGAGCAGCTCGGCCCGGGCGCCGCGCACCAGCAGGCGATGGTTCTGCGAGACCCTCAGGGCGCGCAGGTTGCCCAGCTCGCCCGCCCCGATCTCGACCGGGGCGTTGGGCCCCGTGGCCTCCAGCCGCGTGCCGCCGATCCAGCGGATGGGCTGTGGCCCGTGATCCAGCGTGGTCACCGCGTCGCCCGCGCGCAACGTCTCGATATAGCGCGGCCCGTCGGGGCATTCGATCAGCGTGCCGCGCGCGAAGCACAGCACGAGGTAGATGTCATTGCCCAGCGTGCCGCCGTGAAAGACGCCGTCGGCGGGCTCGTTGTCGATCCCGTCGATCGTGTCGTTCTGGTTGTAGTCATTGTCCTTGAACTGGTCGAAGAAGACCGTCTCGCCCCCGGCCACGTCGGTCAGGTCGCTGCCGGCGGCAAGGAAAAGCTGGTTCAGCGACGGCGCCCCGGGATCGGAGGAGGACATGTTGCCGAGGTTCAGGCGCAGGTAATTGTCGCCCACCCCGGCATTGCCGCTGCGGATCGAGCCGGCGCCCGAATAGGTGAATTTCGGGACGTCGTTCAGGTAATCGACACTGGTGTCGTAGACGGTGATCCCGGTGATGGTCGCGCCCTGCGTGACGCCGCCATCGGGCGTGGCGCCGCTGACCTCGAACCGCACGATGTCGTCGGCATCCCATTGCAGGTCGCCGCCACGCACCTGAAGGCCGCCCTCGTTCTCGTTGCCGCCCTTGGGCCGCACGCGGATCTTCGCGCCACCGAGCACGCTGAACCCGTTGATCAGGAAACTAGTGTCTGCCATGCCTGCCTCGCCCGCGGATCTGGCGCCCGCGTAAGCCGTTTTCCCCTGTATACACGCTTTCGGCCGTCAACGGAATCGCAAGACTTCGGATTTACGCAATGCGCGGCGGCAAAATGGGGTTTTGCCAAGCCGGGCGGCGCGCGCTATCGACGGCGCATCAGATTGGAGGGTTTCACATGGCGCTGCTCGACACGGTCGACCCGAACGGGCTCGACGAATTCTCGGTGGTCTTCACCGACCGCTCGCTCAACCACATGTCCGCCGCGTTCCAGGAGGTGATGCGCGACATCTCGGGCATGCTGCGCGAGGTCTACAAGGCCCATGCCGTGGCGGTGGTGCCCGGCGGCGGCACCTTCGCCATGGAGGCGGTGGCACGCCAGTTCGCGCGCGGCGCCGATGTGCTGGTGGTGCGCAACGGCTGGTTCTCGTATCGCTGGAGCCAGATCATCGAGGCGGGCGGCTTTGCCGAGAGCGCGACGGTGATGAAGGCGCGCCGGCAGGGCAATGCGGCGCAGGCGCCCTTCGCCCCGGCCCCGATCGAGGAGGTCGAGGCGAAGATCGCCGAGACCCGACCCGACGTGGTCTTTGCCCCGCATGTGGAGACATCGGCCGGGGTGATCCTGCCCGATGATTATGTCACGCGGCTGGCCGCCGCGGCGCATGAGGTGGGCGCCCTGATGGTGCTGGACTGCATCGCCTCGGGCTGTGCCTGGGTCGATATGGAAGCCACCGGGGTCGACGTGCTGATCTCGGCCCCGCAGAAGGGCTGGTCCTCGACGCCCTGCGCCGGGCTGGTCATGCTGTCGGAACGTGCCGAGCAGCGGCTGGAGCAGACCAGCTCGGACAGTTTTGCCGTGGATCTGAAGAAATGGCGCCAGATCATGGCGGCCTATGAAGGGGGCGGGCATGCCTATCACGCGACCATGCCCACGGACGGGCTGCGCGCCTTCCGCGACACCATGGCCGAGACGCGCGATTACGGGTTCGACCGGCTGAAGGAGGCCCAGTGGCAGCTGGGCAATGGCGTGCGCGCGATGCTGGCCGAGAAGGGCGTGCGCTCGGTCGCGGCCGAGGGGTTCGGCGCGCCCGGCGTGGTGGTCAGCTATACCGACGATCCCGAGATCCAGTCGGGCCGCGCCTTTGCCGCCGGGGGCACGCAGATCGCCGCTGGCGTGCCGCTGCAATGTGACGAGCCCGAGGGGTTCTCGACCTTCCGTCTGGGGCTGTTCGGGCTGGACAAGCTCTATGACGTGGACGGCACGCTGGCGCGGCTGGGCCGCGCGCTGGACGCCGCACTCTGAGAAAACACGCGCCGCCCCGGGGGACGGGCGGCGCGACGCCTTACCCGCCGGCGCCGAGGCCCAGCTTCATCAGCCCGGTGCGCACGGGCTTTAGGCTGTAGAGCGAATCGAGCCCGCGGGCCCGGATCTCGCGCAGCGGCGCGGCCGAGACCTGAGAGATGCGGTTGAGCGCGGTGATGCCCGCCACGCGCACCCGGATGTCGGTGATGCGCGCCCGGTGATAGGCGTCCAGCATGGCGCGGTCGCCCAGCCCCTCGGGACGGGCGATGGCCAGATCCCGCAGGGTGGCGATGTCGCGCAGGCTCATGTTCAGGCCCTGTGCACCGATCGGCGGCACCACATGCGCGGCCTCGGCCACCAGCGCCACGCGCGTGCCCGACAGGCGGCGCGCTTGCTGGGCAATGATCGGCCAGACGCTGCGGCGCGAGACCAGCTTGAGCGGCCCGAACAGCGCGCCCGACCGCTCGGTCATCTCGGCCTCGAAGGCCTCGACCGGCAGCGCGGCCAGCCGCTCGGCCTCCGGGCCATGCTCCATCCAGACGATCGCAGAGCAGGGACGCCCGTCGCGATCGGGCAGCGGCACCAGTGTGAAGGGCCCGCCCGAGCGGTGGATCTCGGTCGAGACATTCTCGTGCGGGATCGGGTGGGTGACCGCGAAGGCCAGCGCCTTCTGCCCGAACCGCGTGGTGCTGACCTCGATCCCGGCGGCCTGCCGCACGGGCGAGTCGCGCCCGTCGGCGGCCACCACCAGGCGGCAGCGCACGGAGCGACCGTCGCTGAGACCCACCCGGGCCTCGGTCTCGCGGGTCAGCACACGTGCGACGCCGACACCCTGCAGGAAGGTGACATCGGCCAGCCCGTCCAGCCGCGCGGCCAGTTCGCGCTTCATCAGCCAGTTGGGCAAGTTCCAGCCAAAGGGCCGGTCGGAGATGTCTTCGGCATCGAACTCGCGCGCCACGCGTTCCTCGGCTCCGGATTCCACGATGCGCATTACTTGCAGCGGCGTCGCATGGGCGTCGAGCCGCGGCCAGAGTCCGATCTCGTCGAGGAAATCACGGGCCGATTGCAGAAAGGCCGTGGTGCGCAGGTCCGCGCCCTCGGCCGCGGCATCGGCGGCGGGGGGCGGCCCGGGATCCACGCAGATCGTGCGGAAGCCGGCCTGCGCAAAGCCGGCCGCGGCGGTCATCCCGGCGATCCCGCCGCCGGCCACAAGGATATCGGTGTCCATCATCTCTCTCCTTGCGGGGCAACCTAGGGGGCGGGGGCCGGATTGACCATGCGGCCTACTTGCCGACGGTGATCAGCATCAGCACCCCGAAGACGACCGGCACGGTGGCCAGCATGACCATGGCAAGGCCCGGCAGGCCCCAGATCAGCGTCGCCACCGCGACGATGGCGAGGAATGCCAGCACGCCCAGCAGGATGCCCGGCGTGGTCTCCATGAAGTGGGGCTGGGATTCGTCGGCATGTGTGTCGGTCTCGGTGGACATTCTTGGCGCTCCTGATTGTGATGTCCCCGACGTAAGCACTGGGCCGCTGGGTGAAACGTGCGAAATGTCGCATCCGCGCCAAGGGCGCCGTGCCGCGGCCCCGGCGCCTCAGCGCAGGCGCGACAGGAAGGCGCCCAGATCGTCGGTGAAATGCTGCACATGCGGCGCCTCGACCGGCGTTTCGGCCACGTGCACGGTGCGCATGCCCATCTGGTGGGGCGCGGCCAGGTTGCGCGGGTCGTCCTCGAACATCGCGGCCGCCCGCGGGTCCAGCCCGTCGCGCGCAAAGATCCGGCGGAAGGCGCCAGCCTCGGGTTTTGGCGCATAGCCGGCATGTTCCACACCATAGATCGCGTCGAAGGCGGCCGAGAGCCCGCGCGCCTCGAGCACGCGGGCGGCGTAGGGCGCGCTGCCATTGGTGTAGACGATGCGCCGCCCGGGCAGCGCCTTGATGCATTCGGCCAGGTAGGGATCGGGCGCCAGCGCGTCGAAGGAGATGTCGTGCACCTCCTCCAGGTAGGCATCGGCATCCACGTCATGTTCGCGCATCAACCCGGCCAGCGTGGTGCCGTATTGCGCCCAGTAGGCCTTGCGCAGCCGGTCGGCCTCGGCCTCCGTGCCGCCGACGGTGCGGCGCACGAACTCGGTCATCCGGACCTCGATCTGGTCGAAGAGCCGCATGGCAGGCGGATAGAGCGTGTTGTCGAGATCGAAGACCCAGGCCCGGACATGGGCGAAATCGGGCATGAGGTCGGGCAGGCGCAGCGGTGATGTCATGAGGACCTACCTAGGCGCGGCGATGTCGCACGTCCAGCCGTGCCGCTTGCGGCTGTGGTCCCCGCATGTCTATCGTGGCTCCCAGACCTCAGGAGAAGATGATGACGCAGGTGCGCAGCCCGCAGAAAGACGCCTACACGATGATCCTCGAGGCCATCGATGGCGGTGTCTACCGTCCCGGCGACCGGCTGGTCGAGAGCGAGCTGGCCGATCGGTTCGGCGTCTCGCGCACGCCGATCCGCGAAGCGCTGCAACGGCTCGAGACGCAGTCGCTGCTGACCCGGGACGGCCGGTCGCTGATCGTGGCCTCGCTGGATCACAACCAGATGGCCGAGCTCTATGCCGTGCGCACCGAGCTGGAAGGGCTGGCCGCGCGGCTGGCCGCCCGCCACGCGACCGAGGAAGAGGTGCAGGTGCTGCGCGACATGGTCGAGGAGGACCGCGCGCTGCTGGACGATCCCGGCGCGCTGGCGCGGGCCAACCGGCGTTTTCACAAGATGATCCACCTGGCCTCGCATAACCGCTTTCTCGTGCAGCAGCTGGACCTGGTGCATCGCTCCATGGCGCTGATGGCGACCACCTCGCTGGCGGCGCAGGGGCGGGGCGATGACGCGCTGGCCGAACACCTGGCCATCGTGAACGCCATCGCGCGGCGTGACGAGGATGCCGCCTATACCGCGCTGCGCGACCATATCTCGGTGGCCTTCGTCACGCGGCTCAAGCTCGATTCGAAGGAGCGGCACGAGTTCTGAGGCTCAGCCCGTATCGGTGGGCAGGTCGGCCCCGGGCCCGTCCGGCGCGGAATGGCCGTGCTGGGTCTTGTCCCAGTAGAAGGGGCGGGTGACCGTCTCCCACAGGGCCTTGTAGATCGCCAGCGTGGCCATCGGGTAATAGGCGAAGAGCGTCGGCACCCAGGGCATCAGCCCGCGATGCGGCGTGCGCGCCACTGCCGCCAGCCCGATCAGCAGCGCCGTCGCCTCGGCGCCGAGGAACAGCGCGGTCAGCCAGACCAGCGCATCCTGGCTGAGATAGGGATCCAGCGGGTGCGGCAGCCCGGCGAAGAACAGCCAGAAGGACCACAGCACCGGGGCCAGGGTGAATTGCACGATCGTGGTCAGGAACAGCATCTGCATGCCGGCAAAGCGGCGTGGGCCGAGGTCGCGCAGCAGCGCGCGGGGGCGGCGGCTGTGCACCCACCAGGTGATGACATAGCCCTTGAGCCAGCGCGAGCGTTGCTTGACCCAGGGCCAGGCGCGGTTGTTGGCCTCTTCCCGGGTGACGGTGGGCAGCATCTCGGTGCGCCAGCCGGCGCGGGCCAGCCAAAGGCCCAGGTCGGCATCCTCGGTCACGTTATGGGCATCCCAGCCGCAGCAATCCTCCAGCGCCTCGCGGCGGAAGAAGACGGTGGTCCCGCCCAGCGGGATGGCAAAGCCCAGCCGCACCAGACCGGGCAGCAGGATGCGGAACCAGCTGGCATATTCGATGGCGAAGCAGCGCGACAGCCAGTTGGCGCGCGGGTTGTAGAAATCGAGGATCCCCTGCAGGCAGCCCAGATCCGCAGGAGCCTCGGCAAAGCGGGCCACCACGCGGTCGATCTGGTCGGGGGCAGGCGAATCCTCGGCATCGTAGATGCCCACGATATCCCCCAGTGCGAAACAGAGCGCATAGTTCAGCGCGCGCGGCTTGGTGGTGACCGGGCCGGGCGGGACGACCACGACGCGCATCCAGGGCGGCAGCTCGGTCCGGGCCAGCGCGGCGCGCGTCACCGCGTCCTCGGCTTCCAGCACGAGGATCACCTCGAGCAACGTGCGCGGATAGGTCACGCGCGACAGCCGCGTCACCAGCGTCGTGGCGATCTCGGCCTCGCGGAAGAGCGGCACGAGGATCGTCACGCGAGGAGGCGACCGGGGCAGGGTGACGGCGGCCCGGTCCGGGGGGCGGTTCGGCGTGGCGACCAGCGCGGCCAGCTTCAGCCCCTGCGCCACGATCAGCGAGGCCAGCGCCAACGCCAGCGCCGCCCCGAACAACGCCACCGGCGCCACGACCAGAAGCGCGAGGCAGAGCGCGCCGCAGAGCCCCGCCATCACCCGCGCGGCGGGGGCGGCATGGTTGAAATCGCGGCAGCTTTCCTGTTCGGGGCGCCAGGTCTCGGCGGCGCGGGCCAGCTCGGCACCGCAGCGCTCGGCCAGCTCGTCCTGGATATCGGCCTCATGGGTCAGCGCCATCATGACCGGGCCGATATCGGCCGGCAGAAGCGGCAGCAGGGCCTCGAACCGTTCGGGCCGGGCGGTGGCCAGGACCAGTGTCTCGCCCAGCCGCAGCCAGGGCAGCACCCCATGGGCCAGGCAGAATTCCGGGGGCAGCGTGCCGACAAGGTCGGGATCTGGCGGCGCCTCGGCCCGGCGCAGCACGATGGCGCCGAAGTGGCGGGCCTGCGCGGACAGCACCTCGGCCCGCGTGGCGATGCGCTCGGCCGCCAGCACCTGCTCGACGGGCCGGCCGATGCGCCCGGCCTCGGCCAGTGCGCCCAGCATGGAGCGGGGCGCGACCTGTCCGGCCTCCATCAGGATATGTCCAAGGGGCTGGCCGCGCTGGGCGCCGGATTGCCGCAGGGACGTCAGGTCGGGGTGAAGCCGTTCCTGGTTCATGTGCAGATCCTTTCCGTCCCCCCGACGGTAGGATTTGCACAATGAAGCTTAAATTTGAGTTAACTCAAATAGTTAACGCAAGCTTAACGGCCCGCGCCGAGCTTAACGGCCCGCGCCGAGCGAGGCGGCGAAGCGTTCGAAGAGGTAGTAGCTGTCCTGCGGGCCGGGGCTGGCCTCGGGGTGGTGCTGCACCGAGAAGACCGGACGGTCGGTCATGCGGATCCCGCAATTCGAGCCGTCGAACAGGCTGACATGGGTTTCCTCGACCCCGTCGGGCAGGCTCTGGCTGTCCACGGCAAAGCCGTGATTCATCGAGGTGATCTCGACCTTGCCGGTTGAAACCTCCTTGACCGGGTGGTTGGCGCCGTGATGACCGTGGTTCATCTTGATGGTGCGCGCGCCAAGCGCCCGGGCCAGCATCTGGTGGCCGAGGCAGATGCCGAAGATCGGCACCTCGGTCTTGTCCAGAAGTGCCCGGATCATCGGCACGGCATATTCGCCGGTCGCCGCCGGGTCGCCGGGGCCGTTCGACAAAAAGACGCCGTCGGGCTCATGTGCCATGACCTCGTCATAGCTGGCCGTCGCGGGCAACACGGTGACGTCGCAGCCCGCCGACGCGAGGCAGCGCAGGATGTTGCGCTTGGCGCCGTAATCCACCGCGACCACCTTGTGGCGCGCCTCGGTCTGGCGGGCATAGCCCTCTGGCCAGGCCCAGCGCATCTCGTCCCAGCGGTAGCTCTGCGCGCAGGTCACGTCGCGCGCGAGATCCACCCCTTCGAGCCCGGCAAAGCCGCGTGCTGCCGCGACCAGCGCACCGATGTCGAAATTGCCCTCGGGGTCATGCGACAGCGCCACGTGTGGCGCGCCCTGCTGGCGGATCGCCCGGGTCAGCCGCCGCGTGTCCACGCCGCCGATCGCGATGCGCCCGCGGGAGGCCAGCCACGCGCCCAGTTCCTGCGCGGAGCGCCAGTTGGAGCTTTGCGTCGGCATCCACTTGACCACCATGCCCGCGGCGACCGGGTCGGCGGTCTCGTCATCCTCGGGGTTCACGCCGACATTGCCGATATGCGGAAAGGTGAAGGTGACGATCTGCCCGGCATAGGAGGGATCGGTCATGATCTCCTGGTAGCCCGACATGGCCGTGTTGAAGCACAGCTCGGCCACGGTCTGCCCGGTGGCGCCGAAGCCCTGCCCGTAGAAGATCGTGCCGTCGGCAAGCGCGAGGCAGGCGGTGGGTTTCTGCGGATCAGTGGACATGGCGGCTCTCCGGTGGCGGGCAAATCGTGCGGAACCTATGTGTCTGCAGGGTCACGGTCAAGAGCCGATGGAAAAAGCGAAATCGCGTATTATCAAGGGTTTGGCCGCAGCGCGCGTGGTTGCGCGGGCGCAAACCTTGCGATAGGGTCCGGGCTTGGGCCGAAAACGCGGCCCTGCATTCGGGGATGAGGTCGATGGATTTGAGAACTCGCGTCAACAGCGCGGTCAAACAGGCCATGAAGGACAAGGACCAGGCACGCCTGTCGACGCTGCGCCTGATCAACGCCGCGATCAAGGACCGCGACATCGCCGCGCGGGCCGCCGGCAACGAGACCGGGGTCGATGACGCGCAGGTGCTGGCCATCATGGACAAGATGGTCAAGCAGCGCCGCGAGAGCGTGAAGACCTTCGAGGAGGGCGGCCGCCTCGACCTTGCCGAGAACGAGCAGGCCGAGATCGAGGTCATCCAGGAATTCCTGCCCCGCACCCTCTCCGAAAAGGAGGTCGACAAGGCGATCGACCAGGCGGTGGACGAGGTCGGCGCCCAGTCGATCCGCGACATGGGGCGCGTGATGGGCGTGCTGAAGTCGAAATATACCGGCCAGATGGATTTCGGCGCCGCCGGCGCGCGGGTCAAGGACCGGCTGGCCGGCACCTGAGCGCGCGGCCCGGACCCCGGTCAGGGCTGGGGAAAGGCCTCGGCGATCTCGGCCAGCGCGTCGGGATCCTCGATCGCGAAACGCTCGACGAACCGCGCCTTGAAGCTGGTGCGCCCGCGCCGCGCGCCGAAATTCTCGCCATGGTTCAGCACGTAGAGCACCGAGGGGTGGGCGAAGGCGGCCAGCCGCCGCCCGGCCAGCGCGGCGAGATAGGGAAACATCCGGTGCTCATGCGCCACCATGGCGCGCAGGAAGGCGGTGCTCTCGGGCATGTCGGGGTCATGCGCCAGCGCCGCGCAGGAGCCGCAGAGCTTCCAGAAGGGCTTGCGCGCCGGCTCGCGCAGCGTGGGGGCATCGGCCAGCGCGATCTGCCCCGTGGCCGCATCCATGACATAGCCCGATTGCGCGACATAGCCGTTGGGGGCCTGCCGGCGCAGCATCTCGGCCACCACGCCCTGGCGCAGCAGGTCGTCGGCGTCAAAGCTCATCACGTAGCCCGGGGGCAGGGCCATTTCGGGCAGGTGATCGCAAAGCCTCTGCAGCTTGGCCCATTTGTCATTGCCCTCGACCGGCGTGTCGAAAGGCAGAAAGATCAGCCGGGGGTCGTCGGGCAGGGGCGGGGCCTTTTGTCCGCAGATCACCGCCTGCCAGTTGGGATTGTCCTGCGCCAGAAAGCAGCGCAGCGTGTCGCCCAGCCGGTCGCAGACCGCATCCCAATCGCCCACGTGATGCGGTCCGACCAGCGGGATCAGGAAGGTGACCGTCTTGCGCCGCGGCGGCATCCGCGCCTCGGCGGCGGCGCGAAGCTGCAGCGCGGCGCGTTCGCTCTCGATCGGGTTCAGCCGCTCCAGCCAGTCCGTGCGCCCCGCCATGGCCGCCGCCAGCATGGCCGCGCGGTGGAACTTGGACGGGGCGGGGAGCTGGGACATGGGCGGCCTTTCGGAGCTCAGGGCGTGTTGGCGGCGCGCACCCGGTCCTGGAGTTCCGAAAACAGCGCCTTGCGTTCGTCTTCGCTCAGAAACGCGCCGATCTCAACCTCTCGTCCCTTGCCCTTGAGCGTCACGTAGAAGGGCACGGGCCCGCCCTTTTCGTGCAGGGCCACCTGAACCCAGTAGGTGTTGGACTCCCAGTCCTGCACGGCGCCGTCGGGATTGGTGCGGGTCAGGTGCGTCATGTCGGGCGTGATGGTCAGCACCTCGAGGATCTGCCGGTCGCGCGCATTGCGCCGGAGCGCGTAGTAGAGCGCCGCCGTCGCGGCCAGCATGAAGGGCAGGATCCCCCAGAGCAGCACCGTGCCCAGAAGCCCGTAAAGCGGGATCGAGGCGAACAGAAAGAAGCCCAGGATCATCGCGGCGAAGCCCTGCGGCGGCAGAGAGTTGTGCGGCCAGAGCTGCAGCTCCAGCGGCGTCTCGGCAGGGGGCGACCAGCGATAGGGCATGCGCTCAGCCCCGTGCCCCGCAGGCCATGCCGCGCAGTCCGGCGGGCGCAACGGCAAAGGGGCAGGGGGCAGATCGCATGGGCACTCTCCTTGGCTGGCGCAAAACCTACCGCGCGCCGGGGCCAAGTCAAATGGCCGGGCGCGGGGCGGACCGGTGCGAAATGCCGCAGGCGCGTGACGTGTCGCGCACGCATCGCGTGCCGCATCGGACATGCGGGCAGGCTGGGGCCGCCCAAGAAAAAGGCCCCGGATTTCTCCGGGGCCTTCTGTCCTGTCGTCTGTTGGATCACGGCGCTCAGTGCGCGTGGCCCTTGTCCCAGTCTTCCTGCTTCGGAAGCTGCTCGAACGTGTGCTCGGGCGGGGGCGAGGGCAGGGTCCATTCCAGCGTGTCGGCGTATTCGTTCCACGGGTTGTTGGCGGTCGACAGCGCGCCGCGGGTCAGCGCGTGATACACCACGTAGAAGAAGAACAGGAACGACGCGAAGGAGATGAAAGCCCCCCAGCTCGAGACGTAGTTCCACAGCGCGAAGGCCTCGGGGTAATCGATGTAGCGGCGCGGCATGCCCTGACGGCCCAGGAAGTGCTGGGGGAAGAAGGTCAGGTTGGCGCCGATGAACATCGCCCAGAAGTGGATCTTGCCGAAGGTCTCGTTGTACATGCGGCCGGTCATCTTGGGGAAGTAGAAGTAGATCCCCGCGAAGATCGCGAACACGGCGCCCAGGCTCATCACGTAGTGGAAATGGGCCACGACGTAGTAGGTGTCGTGATAGGCCCGGTCCACGCCCGCCTGGCTGAGCACGATGCCGGTCACGCCGCCGACGGTGAACAGGAACAGGAAGCCGAAGGCCCAGAGCATCGGCGTCTTGAACTCGATCGAGCCGCCCCACATCGTCGCGATCCAGCTGAACACCTTCACGCCCGTGGGCACCGCGATGACCATGGTGGCCAGCATGAAGTAGCTCTGCTGCGTCAGGCTCATGCCCACGGTGTACATGTGGTGTGCCCAGACGACGAAGCCCAGCGCGCCGATCGCGATGATCGCCCAGACCATCGGCAGGTAGCCGAAGACGGGCTTGCGCGAGAAGGTGGCGATCACGTGGCTGATGATGCCGAAGCCGGGCAGGATGATGATGTAGACCTCGGGGTGGCCGAAGAACCACAGGATGTGCTGGTAGAGCACAGGGTCGCCGCCGCCGGCCGGGTCGAAGAAGGTCGTGCCGAAGTTGCGGTCGGTCAGCAGCATGGTGATCGCGCCGGCCAGAACGGGCAGCGACAGCAGGATCAGCCACGAGGTGACGAAGATCGACCACGAGAAGAGCGGCACCTTGAACAGGGTCATGCCCGGGGCACGCATGTTCAGGAAGGTGGTGATCATGTTGATCGCGCCGAGGATCGACGATGCCCCCGAGACGTGCACCGCGAAGATCGCGAGATCCATGGACATGCCGCCTTCACGCACCGAGAGCGGCGGGTAGAGCACCCAGCCCACGCCCGAGCCCAGCTGCCCGTTGCCGCCCGGTGCGAAGACCGAGCAGACCGCCAGCGTGGTGCCGGCGACATACAGCCAGAAGGACAGGTTGTTCATGCGCGGGAACGCCATGTCGGGCGCGCCGATCTGCAGCGGCATGAAATAGTTGCCGAAGCCGCCGAACAGCGCCGGAATCACCACGAAGAACATCATCAGGATGCCGTGCGCGGTGACCGTCACGTTCCAGATATGGCCGTTGGGCGTGCAATCCCCAACCGCGGCGGCGGTGAAGCGCATGCCTTCCTGGCACATGTACTGCACACCGGGCTCCATAAGCTCCATGCGCATGTAAACGGTGAAGGCCACCGAGATGAAGCCCACGATCGCCGCGGTAATCAGGTAGAGGATCCCGATATCCTTGTGGTTCGTGGACATGAACCAGCGGGTGAAGAACCCCCGGTTGTCTTCATGCTCGTGGCCGTGAATGGCGGCGTCTGCCATGTCGTGCCTCCTGTTGAAACCGTCGGGCATGCGCGGACAGACTCCACCATGCCGTTCCCACGGTTTTTTAGAATGTGTGCCGCGGGCCGGCAATGCAGGGATTTGACGCAGATCAAACATAATTGTCGCACCCTGCGCAGGGCGGGCAGGCTGCGGCGGGTCAGGCTTTCCGGACTTATGGAACCACGCGCCGCGGCGTAGGCTTTCTGTATACCTGCTCGCTGCAACCGCCCCCGGAAGGACCCGCATCATGGCCTATTTCGATCCCAGCTTCATCTCGGACCGCCGGACCCTGCGCCAGCGCGTTGCGCGCCTGTTCGACACGCCCTTCGACCGCCGCTATCGCCGCGTGGCGCGCCGGGTCGAGGAGCTGCGCGCCATGTCCGATGCCGAGCTCGCCCGTCTTGGCATCGCGCGCGAAGACATCCTGCTGCACGTCTTCTCGCGCAAGGGCTGACGCCGCCGGCCGGGCGGGCGCCGCCCGGTCTTGTATGGACGTCCGTAGGCAGGTCTGCCCGCGGACGTGTCGGACCTGTTCAGCGCGTCATGACCCGGTCGAACTGCTGTCGCAGCGCCACGTCGAGATCATCCATCGTGACCGGCAGGCCCAGGTCGACAAGGCTGGTCACCCCGTAATCCGAGATTCCGCAGGGCACGATCCCGTCGAAATGCGACAGGTCCGGCTCCACGTTGATCGAGATGCCGTGAAAGCTGACCCATTTGCGCAGGCGGATGCCGATGGCGGCGATCTTGTCCTCGGCCATGCGCCCGTCGGGCAGGCGCGGCTTGTCGGGACGCTCGATCCAGACGCCGACACGGCCCTCGCGGACATGGCCCTTGAGGTTGAAGGCGTCCAGCGTGGCGATCACCCAGGCCTCGAGATCGCGCACGAAGCAGCGCACGTCGCGGCCGCGCCGACTCACGTCCAGCATGACATAGGCCACGCGCTGGCCCGGCCCGTGATAGGTGTACTGCCCGCCGCGGCGCGTCTCGTAGACCGGGAAGCGGTCCGGATCGCGCAGATCCGCAGCCTGCGCGCTGGTGCCTGCCGTGTAGAGCGGCGGGTGTTCGAGCAGCCAGACGCATTCCTCGGCCCGGCCCGCCGCGATATCCGAGGCCCGCGCCTCCATGAACTCCAGCGCCTCGTCATAGGGCACCGGGGCCTCGCTGATCCGCCATTCCACCATGCGTTCTACCGGGGCAGCAGCCCCGCCTCCCTGATCCGGGGGACATTGGCGCGGCTGACCGGGATCTCGGTCCCGTCGGTCATGGTCAGAATGGCCCGGTCGCCCACGCGCCGCGCGCCCTGCACCTGTCCGAAGGCGGCCCAATGCGAGCGGTGCACCTGCGCGCCCCGCACCCCGTCCGTCTCGCGGATCGCATCGCCCAACCGCATCAGCAGCAGCTCCTCGCCCTTCGTCGTTCGCACCCGCACATAGTGGTCTTCGACCGAAAGCGCCACCAGCGGCGCGCGCTTGTCGAGCGGCAGGCGCTCCAGCAGGGCGGGTGGCTTGGTCGGGGCAGGGACCTCGGGCGCGGCCGGGTGCAGGTGGCGGCCGGCCACGTGCAGCACCGCCGTCACGATCAGGGCGATCACGAAGAGCGTCGCCAGGAAGCCCGGCAGCTCGCGCGGCCCGGGCAGGTAGGCGAAGAAGAGCAGGTTGAGCCCCAGAACGACGCCCCAGACCAGCACGCCGGTCAGGCTGCCCACGGCCGTCACGCGCAGCCAGGCCGGCTGGCGGCCCAGGCGCGGGCCCAGCACCTCGCCCGCCAGAACGCCCGCCCCGTAGGTCGCCGTCACCAGAACCAGCCAGTAGCCCAGCCGCGGCACCAGCGGCAGCAGCGCATCGGTGCCGAAGGGCCCCGCGATCCCGGCCACCGCGCCGATTCCCGCAAGGCTCGCCAGCGTGGCGGGGTGCGTCATGTGGCGGCGCCATTCACGAAGCGCGGATTGCGGTTGCCTGTCACTCACGAAGCCTCTCCCTCCGGCGGCGCATTCCGGATGGCACGGGCGCGGCCGATCTGTCCAGTGCAGGGCATCACCAAGACGCCCCGAACACGGAGACATGACATGACGCTCGATCCCCTGCTGCACGCCCCGGTCACCATCCAGATCCACGCGCTTGCCGCGCTTGCCGCCCTGCTGCTGGGGCCGCTGGCGCTCTATCGGCGCCGGCGCGACCGGCTGCACCGGGTCGCGGGCTATGGCTGGGTCACGGCAATGGCGCTGACCGCGGCCAGCGGCCTGTTCATCCCCGCCGGCATCCTGCCGATCGTGGCCGGGTTCGGCCCGATCCACCTGCTCTGCCTCGCGGTCTTCGTGGCGCTCTGGCAGGGCATCCGTGCGATCCGCGCCGGTGCCCAGGCCCGCCATGCCGAGACCATGCGCAGCCTCTACTGGCAGGCGCTGGGCATCGCCGGGCTGCTGACCCTGCTGCCGGGCCGGCTGATGAACGAGACGCTGTTCGGCGCCGCGCCCTGGCTGGGCTGGCTGGTCATCGTGCCGGGCGGGCTGGCGCTGGCGGGCTTCGCGCTCCGCACACGCACCCGCATGGCATCGCCGCGGCCGGCCTGAGCCGGCCCGCCGGGTCCAGAAATCTGCACCTGGACCCGAAAACCCTCTTCACATCGCCGAAAGGCTTCGATAAGAGGCCCCTCACCAAGCCTAGACAGTGCGGTCGTGGCGGAATTGGTAGACGCGCAGCGTTGAGGTCGCTGTGGGGTAACTCCCGTGGAAGTTCGAGTCTTCTCGACCGCACCATCTCATCCCCGAAAATCCGATCCGGTTGATCCCGCGCTGCGGGATCATGGTGTTCGTCCGTTCTTCCAACGACGCCACACAGGGACACAGGCATGGCCCGTTCCAGCCGCTCGACCTTCCCGCAACGCATTTGCGGCCGGTTTCATCCCGCCAATTCCCTTAAACTCTTTGTTATCCCCGTTCCCCGCGCAAGGCGGATGAAACGGGCGCCGCGGGCGTTCTTGTCTCGAAACGACCAGAGCGAGGCTAGATGTGACCACTGCGACAGCACAGAACAGTTCCGAGATCTCCGACGCGCTGGTTTCGGAAGTCGAGACGGACGCCCGGGAGGGGCGCGGGGTGAAGATCCGGCGCATCGGCGGCCGGGGCATCAAGTACACGGCGCTGGCCCTCGTGCTGGCGGCGACGGTGAATTACGGCATCCTGGGCACGCTGGCCCATGACATCGACAATGATCCCGCCTTCCGCGCGACCGAGATCCCCGAGGGCGGCAGCTCGGCCGTGGCGACCGCCGCGGCGCTGATCGACCGCGAGGTGAACCAGAACGGCTGGACGCCGAACGACCCGTTCTTCGCGCCCACGGCGCTGCTCGACAACATGCCGAACTTCCAGGCCGGGATCCGGCAGGCGGTGGGGCGGTTCAGCTTCGAGATGCTGGACCAGATCGCGCGGACCCGGGGCTCGTCCAGCTCGGATGCCGATCTGGAGCGCGCCACCGGCTTCCTGCAGTTCCCGCCCGATATCTGGATGTGGCAGCCGACGCGCTCGCTTCTGCCGACCGTGCCCTCGGAGAGCCAGTACCGTGACGGGCTGGCCGCGCTGATGCGCTACAATGCGCGGCTTTCGGCGGGCGACGCGGTGTTCGAGCCGCGCGCCGACACGCTGGCCAACACGCTGACCCGGATCTCGGCCGATATCGGCTCGCTCACGGCGCAGCTGGACCGCGCGCAGCAGACCGGCTGGTGGGTGTTCTCGAACACCGCCGATGACGTGTTCTACTACAACAAGGGCGTGCTCTACGGCTATTACGTCATCCTCTCGGCACTGGGAGAGGATTTCGAGGCGGTCATCCGCGAGCGCAACCTTGCCAATGTCTGGGAGCAGGCGCTCTCGGGCCTGCGCCAGGGCGCCGAGCTGAACCCGGCCATCGTGCTGAACGGGGATCTCGAAAGCTCGATCTTTGCCAACCACCTCGCGCTGCAGGGTTTCTACATGAAACGCGCGATCCTGCAGTTCGAAGAAGCCGTCGGCGTGATGGCGATCTGATCCACTCCACAAGTCTTGCAGGAAGGACACCTGAGATGTTCACGCGTTTTTTCGGAAACCGGTCTTCGGATGAGGACGGGCCCCGCTCGCTGGGCGAGCGCTATGCCAGCTGGCGGTTCAGCGGCGATGTGACCGCCATCATGGCCTGTTTCGACCGGCTCTCGGATCGCCGTCTTGCCCTGATCGGGATGCGCCGCGAGGAGTTGTTCGAGGCGGTCTCGGACCTGATGCTGCGCGCCGAGGAAGAGCGCCGGATGGGCCGCGAGGCGATCGAGCTGCTCGAGAACCCGCCGGTCGCACCCGAGGACGAGGGCCGCGAAGATCGGCCCGAAGCGGCGCCCGAGAGCCGGGCGGCCTCCGAGGCGGCCTGACCGTCATCCCCAAGCGGGAAGGGGGCGGGTGCCGCCTTCCCGACCCCCGCGCGTGACGCGCGCGCCAGATGGGCGCGCCCGCCGCATCCCGGTACGCACCGGCCCGAGCTCGCGCCCCGAGGAACGGGGACGGCCCGGGCGCTTTGCACGCCGGCCGGCCAGAAGGCCGAGATCCCAGCCAGCCCGAAGGTTTGCCCGTGACGGGGCCGGACCCCGCGGGCGCAGCCATGCCGCCCGCGTCCCGGCCGTCCGGGGCTTGCGCGGCGCGTTTCACCCAAGACCCCCAGGTCACCAGAAAGAGGTCAATTTCGTGCAGCATGTCACCGAGGATTTCGCCGACCGGATCCGCGACTTCTACGAGGATCCGCTCGAACCGCTCTCGCAGCAATTCATGTTCCGACGGCCGCCGACCATCGGCGAGCTGCAACGCCCGCCGCAGGTCCTGCTGCTGGGCAACCACTCCTCGGGCAAGTCGACCTTCATCAACTACCTGCTCGGGCAGGACATCCAGAAGACCGGCGTCGCGCCCACCGATGACAGTTTCACCATCATCACCCATGGCACGGACCGGGCCGATCGCGACGGGCCGGCGGTGGTCAGCAATCCCGACCTGCCTTACGAGGGGCTGCGCCATTTCGGCGACCAGCTGGTCAGCCATGTCCGGCTGAAACAGCGCCCCTCCGAGCTGTTGCGCACGGTGACGCTGATCGACAGCCCCGGCATGATCGACGAGGCCAAGGCCGAGGGCGGGCGCGGCTACGACTTTCCGGGCGCCGTGCGCTGGTTCGCCGAGCGCGCCGACCTGGTGATCGTCTTCTTCGACCCCGACAAGCCCGGCACCACCGGCGAGACGCTGCAGGTGTTCAAGGAATCGCTGACCGGCATCGACCACAAGCTGCTGATCGCGATGAACAAGATGGACCAGTTCCAGAACCTGCACGATTTTGCGCGGGCCTACGGGGCGCTGTGCTGGAACCTGGGCAAGGTCACCATGCGCAAGGACCTGCCGCTGATCTACAACACCTACACGCCGACCATGGGCAAGCCCAGCTCAAAGCTGCCGCTCGACGATTTCGAGGAGGCGCGCGAAGGGCTGGTCGAAGAGCTGCGCCGCGCGCCGACGCGGCGGCTCGACAACATGATCACGCAGATGCAGACCTTTGCCGAACGGCTGCGCCTGCATTCCTTCGTCATCGACGGCGCGGCGCGGGCCTATCGGCGTGTCCGCCTGCAATGGCGCATCGCCCTGCTGGCCCTGTTCGCGGCGGCAATGGGCGCGACGGTCGCCACCGGCATGGTGATCGCGCTGCCGGGGGTCGTCGCCGCCTTCGTGATCCTGGCCATCATGGTCGAGGCGCTGATCCTGCCCGGCCGCAAGCGCCGCATGGTCGAGCGCTTCGACGCCATCTTCGAGCAGATCCACGGGCGCGAGCTGTTGATGCGGGATCGCGACATGGACCTGCGCGCGCTTTGGGACCAGGTCAAGCCGCATGCCCGCGACGTGGCCACGAAATGCGGGCTGCAGAGCTTTGCCCGGCTGGGGCGGTCGGACCGCGCCAAGCTCAACGAGCTGATCGACGAGGCGATCCCGCAGCTGCGCAGCGAGCTCTACGGCAAGTTCGGCAAGACCGAGGACCGGCCCGAGCCGGTGCTGCCGCATCTCTCCGAGGTGGTCTCCTCCGACGAGGAGGAGGACCGCCCCTTCCTCGCCCAGCTGCGCAAGTCGGTCTGACGCGCATGCGGCGCGGACCCCGGTCCCTGTCCGGAAACCCTGCGTTGCCGATCCGGTGCGGATGAAAGCGCCGCGCCGCGCGTTTGTGCGAGTGGGGCCGGACAGGGCCCGCGGGTCTGCAGAAGCGGACCGGATATCCGGCAGGGACGCGGCGAAGTGCCGTGATCCCGGCAGGGGGGCGACCCGTCACGCCAGCCTGCCGCCGGAGACTGCGGTCGCGGCCGCCGCGCCGAAAGACCCGGTGCGGCGACCACATACTCACAGTGGTCATGCGAGGAGACGACAATGACGCTGATCCATCTCTGCGAGATCGATTTCTACATCGACGGGGAACTGGGGCCGGACGAGGCCTGCGAGGTCGAGGCGCAGCTTGAAAGCGATGAGGGGGCCCGGGCGCTGTTCGACGCGCTCTGGCAACAGAAAGAGGCGATCACCCGTGCACTCGAGGCGCTGGACCGGCCATCGCCGGCCCAGAAGCGCACGGCGCGGTTGCAGGCGCGGCTGGCACAGGCGCTCTACCGGCAGCTCTCGGCAGCGCGTCCCGTGCCGGTCGAGGTGCCGGTGCTCAAGCCGAGCTGACCCATCCCGGAGCCCGGCGCCGCGGCGTTGAAAAGACCTGCCGCGGCGCCGGTTTCCGGGATGAAAGCGCCGGCTGGCGCGTTCTTTGAAGGACAGTCGCCCGGGGGAGGGCGGCTATTCACAGACCAGGCGGCGCGCGCGCGATGGCGCGCGATCCGCGCAGTTCAGAAGGGCAAAGGATCATGCATCAGGCCAAGACAATCACGCCGGCCGAGGCCGTCACCACGGAGCAGGAGGGCACGGCGCGCAAGGAGTTCCGCCTGCGCCGCTACCGTGTGACGAATTTCCGGTCGGTCAACGACTCGGGTTATCTCGACCTCGACGATGTCACGGCGCTGATCGGCGTGAACGAATCCGGCAAGACCAACCTGCTGCTGCCCCTGTGGAAGCTCAACCCCGCCGGGGATGGCGAGCTCGACCCGATCTCGGACTATCCCAAGGCGCTGTTCGGGACGATCCGCAAGGCGCCCGGCAATTTCCATTTCATCACCGCCGAGTTCGAGACCGGCGCCGCCGCCGAGGAGATCGCCAAGCTGGGCAATTTCCCGAAGGAGGCGGCCGGGCTGGTCGCGGTCAGCCGCGCCTTCGACGGCAGCCACCTGGTCAGCTTCCCGCAGCACCGGCCGCGCAAGACCGATGACCGCGCAGAGGTGCGCGCCGAGGTCAAGCAGGCGCTGACGCGCCTGCCCACGCTGCCCGGCGCGACGGGCGAGCTGTTCACCGAGGCGATGAACACGCTGGAAGAGATGCGCGACGAGCTTTCGGGCGCCGAGCCGCTGACGGCCAACGACCTGATCCGCCTGCGCAACCGTGTCGGCGCGCTGGTGCCCGAGGAGAGCGTCGAGGCGCCCGAGGCCAAGGCCGCCGCCAAGCCCGCGCCGAAACCCGCCCCGCCCGCACCGAAACCCGCGGGCAAGCCGGCCGCCGCCGCAGCCGCCCCCGCCGAAGAGGAGGCCGAGCAGGCGCCCGAGGCCGAAGAGGCGCCCAAGCCGCATGTCTCGCCCGAACTGGTCGCCGCGCTCGAGGCGCTGCGCACCCAGCTGGGCGAGCGCATGGCCAAGATCCTCGCGCCCGATCCGGGCCAGATCCAGGCGGTGCGCGATTTCGTGCTCTCGCGGATGCCGGTCTTTGTCTACTACTCGAATTATGGCAATCTCGACTCCGAGATCTACCTGCCGCACGTGGTCGAGAACATGAAGCGGGTCGATCTGGGCGCCAAGGAGGCGGCCAAGGCGCGTACCCTGCGCGTGCTCTTCGGCTTCGTCGGGCTGGAGGCCTCCGAGATCCTGCAGCTGGGCCGCGACTTCCGCGACATTCACGAAGAGGCGAAGGCCGAGCGCGCCAAGCGCGAAGGCAAGCCCGGCATGGTGCGCAGCCTGATCGAACGCGTCCGCGCCACCGAGACCGAGCCCGATCCCGAGACGCTGGCGCAGATCGCCGAGGCCAAGCGCACCCGATCGATCCTGCTGCAATCGGCCAGCACCAAGCTGACCGAGCATTTCGGCGAATGGTGGATGCAGGGCGATTACCGCTTCCGTTTCGAGGCGGATGGCAACCATTTCCGCATCTGGGTGGCCGATGCGCGCCGCCCGCAGGAGGTCGAGCTGGAGAACCGCTCGACCGGGCTGCAATGGTTCCTGAGCTTCTTCCTGGTGTTCCTGCATGAAAGCGGGGGGGCGCATCGCAATGCCGTGCTGCTGCTGGACGAGCCGGGCCATTCGCTGCACCCGCTGGCCCAGCGCGACCTGTCGATGTTTTTCGAGGGGCTCGCCGCCAACAACCAGATCCTCTACACCACGCATTCGCCCTTCCTCGTGGGGGCGGACCGGCTGGAGCGCGCGCGCAAGGTCTTTGTCGATGGTGACGGCTCCACCCGCGTGACCGGCGACCTCGGCCGGGACGAGGGCACCGACACCAAGCGCGGCGCCAGCTTTGCCGTGCGCGCGGCGCTGAGCATCTCGGTGGCCGATGCCATGCTGCTGGGTGCGGCGCCGGTGCTGGTGCAGGGCACGGTCGAGCAGATCTACCTGTCCACGATCAAGACGCTGCTGATCCGCGAAGGCCGGCTACGCCCCGAGCGCGACCTTGTCTTCGCACCCGCCGCCGGGCCCGACACGCTGCAGACCATGGTCCAGCTTCTGTCCGGCGATGCGTCGCGCAAGCCGCCGATGATCGTCGACAGCGTCTCCGGACGCGGTCGTGGCGGCGCGCTGGGGGATGCCGCGTCCGAGCGGATGGTGGCGCTGGACGAGGTGACCGGGCTGCGCGGGGCCGGCATCGAGGACCTTGTGGGCTTCGACATGCTCGCCCCGCTGGTCGACCGCGTCGAACGGCGCCCCGACCGGCTCTTCGTCGACGTCGCCCGCCCGGGTCTGCCGCTGGTCGCGCAGGTCGAACGCTGGGCTGCGCAGGAGGGCGTGACCCTCACCGCCGACTGGCGCCGCGACCTCGCCCTGCGCGGCAAGGCACGGATCCTCGACATGGACCCCGCAGCGCTCCCGTCCGACAGCCTGTCGGCCTGGGAGACCCTGCTGACCCGCGTCGCGGGGTAGGGCGCACCAGCGCACGGTATGACAGGGCGGCGGCCGGGAGGTCGCCGCCTTTTCGTTTGGCATGAGCGTCCCGCGGCGCGGCTGCTACAGCGCGGCGCGGGCGCGGAGGATGTCGCAGAAGGTCAGGGCGGCTTCGCCGAGGGTCTCGCGGCGGCGGGTGACGAGGCCGAAGCCGGTCAGGCGGATCTCGGGGCGGATGGGCAGCACGGTGAAGAGCCCGGCGCGGCGATGCGCCTCGACCAGCGCCTCGGGCAGCAGCGCGATGGCGTCCGAGACCTGCACGAGGTTCAGGATCAGCAGCAGCGAGGAGCATTCGATCATGTCCTGCGGCCGCGGCAGGCCGGCCTGGCCGAAGGCGGCGTCCAGCACCTGGCGCGAGGGGTTCGATTCCGGCTGCAGCGCCCAGGAACAGCCCGCCACCTCGGCCAGCGTGCAGGGGCCGGTGCGGGCCAACGGGTGCCCGGTGCGCGCCACCACGACCAGCCGTTCCTCGGCCAGCGGCTCGAAGGCGAAGATCGTGCGGTGGCGCACCGCGCTGAACCGCCCGACGGCAAGGTCGAGCCGCCCGGCCTCGAGCTCTTCGAGGATGGCGTCGCTGGTCTCGCCATGCAGCGAGACCATGAGCTGCGGCCGGGCGCGCTTGATCTCGGCCACGGCGCGCGCCACCAGGTCGGGCGCCGCCCCGGTGATCGCGCCCACCGCCAGCGTGCCGTAGCCGCCCGCCCGGCGGGCCTGGAACTCGGCCGAGAAGCGCTGCAGCCGCGACAGCTGCTCGCGCGCATTGGCGATAGCGAATTCGC
The DNA here is from genome assembly GCF_001482405.1 of Pseudoponticoccus marisrubri. Taxonomy (GTDB): domain Bacteria; phylum Pseudomonadota; class Alphaproteobacteria; order Rhodobacterales; family Rhodobacteraceae; genus Pseudoponticoccus; species Pseudoponticoccus marisrubri. The sequence goes on along the minus strand of NZ_LPXO01000002.1, from coordinate 313,012 downwards.
CCAGAGGCGTCGGGGTCAGCCCGCGCGCGGCGCGCTCGAACAGCTCGGCGCCGAAGGTCTCCTCGACATCGCGCAGCATCTTGGACGCGGTGGATTGCGTCATGTTCAGCACCTCGGAGGCGCGATGCGTGGTGCCGTGATCGGCCAGCGCGACCAGCAGCGCCATGTGCCGCATCCTGAGATTGGCGGTGATGTCGCGGTCCATGTCGGGCCGTCCTTTCGAGTGATCGCGTTTCGCGATCGCAGAGCCAGATTTATTCATTGGAAGGTTATCAGTCCGCTGATTAGCGTCAACGCACAGCCCCGGGCCAAAGGGGGGAGGCCGGGCATCGCCCGCCGGACCGGGACCCGATCCGCCAATGCGGCGAGGGCCCGCAACCGGCACCTTCCCCGACGCCGCCAGCGGTCCGCCCATGATGCGAGCGCCGCCGGGTGGGCACGGGCCGGGGCCGAGCAAACGAGGAGGATTTGCATGCATTTCGTGAAAACGGCCGCAGCCATCGGCGGCGTGCTGGCGATGACCGGTGCCGCCTGGGCGCAGGACTATCCCGAACGCCCGATCCAGCTGATCGTGCCCTGGGGGGCCGGCGGCGGCACCGACGCCGTGGGCCGCCTGCTGGGCGCGCAGATGCAGGAAGAACTGGGCGTTCCGGTGAACGTGGTGAACCGCACCGGCGGCTCGGGCGTGGTGGGCCACAGCGCCATCGCCAATGCCGAAGCCGACGGCTACACGATCGGCATCATGACGATCGAGATCGACATGATGCACTGGCAGGGCCTGACCGACCTGACCTACGAGGATTACGACATCCTGGCTATCGTCAACGCCGATCCCGGCGGGGTGATGGTCTCGGCCGATTCCGAGTGGGACAGCGTCGAGGGGCTTCTCGAGTCGATCAAGAGCAACCCGCCGGGCACCTATACCGCCTCTGGCACCGGGCAGGGCGGCATCTGGCACGTGGGGCTGGCCGGCTGGCTGCTCTCCGAGGATCTGGCCCCCGATCACGTGACCTTCGTGCCCAGCCAGGGCGCCGCGCCGGGCCTTGCCGACATGGTCGCGGGCGGCGTGGATATCGTGCCGTCCTCGCTGGCCGAGGGGCGCTCGATGATCGAGGCCGATCGCGTGCTGCCGCTGGCCACCATGTCCGCCGAGCGGCAGGAGGCCTTCCCCGACGTGCCGACGCTGGCCGAATCCACCGGCTCCGACTGGACCGTTGCGGTCTGGCGCTCGGTGGCGGCGCCCGACGGGCTGCCCGAGGACGTCAAGACCCGGCTGATGGACGCGGTCGAGGCGGCCTACAACTCGGAGGAGTACCAGAGCTTCATGCAGGATCGCGGCTTCGGCCTGCGCTGGGCCCGGGGCGAGGACGCGACCGAGATCGTGGCCAATGACGACGCCGCCTTCGGCGAGGTCATGAAGGCGGCCGGGCTCGCCGCCGAGTAAAGCACCAGGGCGCCCGGGCGGGGCCGGCGGCGGGGGCATCCCCGCGCCGGCCCCATTCCCGTCGCCGCACCCTTGCCGCACGCCAAGCCGACAGGATCCCCACCATGCGCGTGACCGACCTGACCCTGGGACTGCTGACCCTGCTGGGCGGCATCGCCATCTACATCTCGGCCATGGGGTTCAAGGCGATCCCCGGACAGGCCTACGGGGCGGGCACCATGCCCCGCGCCATCGCCTTCGTCACCGTGCTGACGGGGCTCTTCATCATCGTGAAGGCCCTGATCGCGGGCGAGCGCGTGCCGGGCCTGCGACTGGCCGACTGGACGCGCAGCGGCGCGGCGCTGGCACGGCTGGTGGCCGTTCTGGGGCTGATCGTGGTCTATATCCTGGTCTCGCCGCTGGTGGGATTCCTGCCCACCGCCTTCGGCGTGATGCTGGCCGCGATGCTGATCCTCGGCGTGCGCTGGCCCGTGGCGTTTGCCCTGTCGGCCGTGGCCGCGCTGGCCATCCAGCAGGCCTTTGGCCGGCTTCTCCTGGTGCCGCTGCCGCGCACCGAATTCCTGACCTTCCTGTGGTGACCCCCGCATGTCGACCCTGATCGAAGCCGCGAGCCTCGTCTTCCAACCCTATGTCCTGCTGGTGATCCTGGGCTCGGCCGCCTTCGGCATGTTCGTCGGCGCCATTCCCGGGCTGACCGCGACCATGGCCACGGCCCTGCTGGTGCCGGTGACCTTCTTCATGGACCCGGTGCCGGCGATCGCCACCATCGTCACCGCCACCGCCATGGCGATCTTTGCCGGCGACATTCCCGGCACCATGCTGCGCATGCCCGGTACGCCGGCCAGCGCGGCCTATGTGCAGGATGCCTATGCGCTGACCAAGAAGGGCCGGCCGGAATCCGCGCTGGGCGCCTCGCTGGTCTTCTCGGCCATCGGCGGCATCTTCGGCACGCTGGTGCTGATCACCGCCTCGCCCGTGCTGGCCGAGATCGCGCTGAAATTCTCGTCGTTCGAGTATTTCTGGCTGGTGGTGCTGGGCCTGTCCTGCGCCGTCTTCATCTCGCCCGGCTCGCCGGCGCGGGGGCTGATCTCGCTCTTCATCGGGCTGTTCGCAGCGACCATCGGGCTGGAGAACCCCGCCGGCGCGCCGCGCTACACCTTCGGCTCGGTCGAGCTGATGGGCGGGGTGCAGTTCATCCCCGCGATGATCGGGCTCTTTGCCGTGTCCGAGGTGATCCGCGCCTTCATCAAGCGCGGCGCGGATGTGCGCCCGCCGCCCACCTCGGGGCGCGGAATCTTCCGCGAGCAGGCGAAGAACCTCGTGACCTACCCGGTGCAGGCGCTGCGCGGCTCGGCTTTGGGCACGGCGATCGGCGCGCTGCCCGGGGCGGGGGCCGATATCGCGGCCTGGATCTCCTACGCGATCTCCAAGAAATTCTCGAAGACGCCCGAGAAATTCGGAGAGGGCCATGTCGAGGGGCTCGTGGAATCGGGCGCCTCGAACAATGGCGCCATGTCGGGCGCCTGGATCCCGGCCCTGGTCTTCGGCATTCCCGGCGATTCCATCACCGCCATCGTGATCGGCGTGCTGTATATCAAGGGCATCAATCCCGGGCCGATGGTCTTCATCACCCAGCCGCAGATGATCTATGCCGTCTTCATCACCTTCCTGCTGGCCAACCTGATCATGCTGCCGCTGGGCTGGATCGCGATCAAGGGCGCGCGGCAGGTGTTGTCGATCCCGCAGAAGGTGCTGATGCCGATCATCCTGATGTTCTGCATGGTGGGCTCCTTCGCGATCAACAACTCGGTCTTCGGCATCGGCATCATGCTGGTCTTCGGCATTATCGGTTTCCTGATGGAGGAGAACGACATCCCCATCGCGCCGGCGATCCTCGGCCTCGTGCTGGGCCCGATGCTGGAGCAGAATTTCGTCACCTCGATGATCAAGTCGCAGGGCAGCTTCATCGCCTTCTTCGAACGCCCCATCGCGGCCGGCCTTGGCCTGTTCACCATCGCGGTCTGGTCCATCCCGCTGGTGCTGCTTGTGCTGCGCCGCCGCGGCGCCGCGCAGGGCGCCTGATCCCCACACCCGAACCCGAAAGACGCTGACTGACATGACCAAACCCGACCTGCTGCTTGCCGCTGACCTGGGCCCGCGCGTGACCGACCAGCTCGAGGCCGATTTCACCCTGCACCGCTACTGCGATGCCGAGGACAAGCCGGCCTTCCTTGCTGCGCTGCCCGAGGGGGTGCGCTTCCTCGCCACGGGCGGCGGCACGGGCTGTTCGCGCGAGATCATCGAGGCGCTGCCCGCGCTCGAGATCATCTCCTCCTTCGGGGTGGGCTATGACGCGGTCGACGTGGCCGCTGCGCGCGCGCATGGCGTGCGGGTGACCAACACGCCCGACGTGCTGAATGATTGCGTGGCCGAGGTGACGCTGGCGCTGATGCTGGCGCTGGCCCATCGCCTGCCCGAGGCCGAGCGTTACGTGCGCGAGGGCCGCTGGGAGGCCGAGGGCAACTTCCCCCTGACCGCCGAGCTGACCGGCCGCACGGTGGGCATCATCGGGCTGGGCCGCATCGGCAAGGCGATCGCCCGGCTGGCGCAGGCCTTTTCCATGCGCGTGGTCTATCACGGGCGCCGCGAGCAGGACCACCAGCCCTACCAGTATTATGCCGACCCCGAGGCCATGGCCCGCGATGTCGACTGGCTGGTGGTCATCGCCCCCAGCACCGACGAGACCCGCGGCATCGTCAACCGCCGCGTGCTGGATGCGCTGGGCCCCGAGGGGCGTCTGGTCAACGTGGCCCGCGGCGACCTCGTGGACGAGCCCGAGCTGATCGCCGCGCTGACCGAGGGCCGCATCGCCGGCGCCGCGCTGGATGTCTTCGCGCAGGAGCCACACGTGCCCGAGGCGCTGCGCGCGATCGACAACGTGGTGCTGCTGCCCCACCAGGGCAGCGCCACCCACAAGACCCGCGCCGCCATGGGCGACCTCGTCGTGCGCAACCTGCAAGCCCACCTGCACGGGAAGCCTGTCCCCACCCCGGTGGTCTGAGGCCCGGGCAGGGGGGCGCTTTCCGGTGCCGGACGGGCGCGGTGATCGGCGGGTGGGTCGTGCCGCGGTGTCGACCTCGGCTCATGGCGCGCCGACTGCCAATGCGGTTCGTGCTCAGGTCTCGACCGTTCCTTCCGGCCCCGCCGTCCCGGTCAGTTCTCGAAAGCGAGAGATGCTGTCGGTGGCGGCGTCGGCCATCAGGCGGAAATCGCCGCTGACCGTGGTCATGTCATAGCCCCAGGCCACGGCACGGGCGGCATAGTCGGGCGTGCCGCAATGCAGCGCGGCCTTGATCCCGGCGCGGTGGCAGACATCGACGATGCGGCGCAGCACCTCGACCATCTCGGGCTCGTCGCGGTCGAAGCCTGGGGCCAGCCGTCCCTCGCTCAGCGAAAAGGTCAGGTCGGCCGGGCCGACATAGATCCCGTCGAGCCCCGGCGTCGCGGCGATGGCCTCGAGATTGTCCAGCGCGGTGCGCGTCTCGACCATGGCCCATCCGATCACCCGGTCATTGGCCTCGGCGGCGATGTTGCCGCCCTGCGCATAGACCGCGCGGCTGGGCCCGAAGCTGCGCTGGCCCACGGGCGGATAGCGCAGGAAAGAGACGAAACGCGCGGCCTCTTCGGCGGTGTTGATCATCGGGCAGATGACCTGCAGCGCGCCGGCATCGAGCATCTTCATGATGATCCCGGGCTCCAGCCAGGGCACGCGCGCCCCGACCACCACGCCCGAGGCGCGCATTGCCTGCATCATGGGAAGCACGTCGGAATAGTCCAGCGCGCCATGCTGCACGTCGATGGTGAGCGCGTCATATCCCTGCGCGGCCATGACCTCGGCCACGAAGGCATTGCCCACGCTCAGCCAGCCATTGAGCACTGGGCGCCCCTCGGCCCAGATCTGCTTGACCCTGTTCTCGATCATGGGCGTCGTCCTTTTCCTTGCCGCGCTCTCGGGGAGCTTCAGGGCCGGCCCTAACGGCGCGGCCCGGTGCATGATCGGGCCTGGCGGGGGCCATTGTCAAAGCGATCACGGGCAGGGGGTGCACATGAAACGGGCGGCGCGACCGATTCGGCCCGCCGCCCGTTGAGATTGGATTGTACAGGGTCTCAGCCCGCGGCGACCACCTTGGTCGCGGTGCCCTGGCCCAGCATGGACTGCAACTCAAGGCGTTGTGCGCCGGTCAGGTCCTCGTCGAAACTGCGCGCTTTCTTGGAGTAGATCCTCTCCTCTTCCTCCATATGGGCTGCGGCGCTCACCAGGCCAAAAAGACGATCGTTCACGTTACGGATCTTGTGACTCATGCTGTACCTCCGTTTGTTGCGCGATAAGGTGAGTGTGACGCAAGGTAAGAAAATTTCAAACAGGAAAAATGCCAGATCATGAATTTGACAGCAGAGACCAGTGATCCGCGTCGCGATCCCGACGCCTATGACCGCAACCTGGGACGGCTGGCGCTGCTGGGGGCGACCACCGCGACCTTCGGACGGCACCGGCTGGACCACGCGGTATCGATCCTGCACGGCGCGCTGATGACCGGGCAGTTCCGCATCTATCTCGACGAGGCCGGTCGCCCGGCCGGGGCGCTGATCTGGGCGATGCTGAGCGAGGAGATGGCCGAGACCTACCTGGAGACCGGGCGCTTGCCGGACGTCGCGGCCTGGACCTCGGGGCCGGATCTGTGGCTGCTGTCGATCATCGCGCAGGGTCCGGTGGTCAAGCAGGTGGTGCAGGATGCGTTCGGCCCGCTCTTCCGCGCGCATGAGCGCGCCTTCGTGCTGCGCCCGTCGAAACGGGGCGACCGGCGGGTGGTGGCCTTCACCCGTGACGGGGTCAAGGTGGTGCGCCGGCTGCCGCCGGTCCGCGAATGAGCCGCCCTAGCGGCCAAGCCCGGCCAGCAGCTCCTGGATGGCCTCGATCACCGGGCCGGTCGCCTCGCCCAGGCTGTTGCCGCGGCAGATCGTGACGCTCAGCGTCTCGGTCAGGCGGCGGCTGTCCAGCGGCCGGAAGACCAGCCGGCCCTCGGTCACGTCGCTGCACACATCCACCCAGGTCAGGAAGCCCAACCCCTTGCCCAGGCGCATGAAATTCAGCAGCGCGCCGATCGAGTTGCTGGCGAAGGTGACGCGCGGGTTCACCCGCACGCTGAGGATCTCGGCCAGCAGGCGGGTGTGCATGGACAGCGCCGCGCTGGGCAGGCAGAGCGGGTATTGCAGCGCCTCGGCCAAGGTGATCGGCCCGGTGCCGGCGGGGCCGTGGCCGGGCGCGTGCACCACGCCGAGGTGATATTCCTCGGATTGCACCACGACCAGCCGTGACAGGCGGGGCAGGTTGAAGGCCACGATCATGTCCAGCTCCAGCGCTTCGGCGCGGGAAATGATGTCGGCGGTGGTGCCCACCGTCAGATCCAACTCGACCAAGCCAAACTGCGCCTCGAGCCGCGCCAGAAGGGGTTGCACCAGCGTGGGCACCAGCCCCTCCATCACGCCCAGCCGCAGCCGCAGGTCGGTGGGGCTCTTCTCCTGCTGCAGGCGCTGGATGAAGCGCGTGTCGTCGGCCATCCAGCGCATCGCCTCGTCGCGCAGCGCCTCGCCGGCCGCGGTCAGCGCCACGCCGCCGGCGCTGCGCACCAACAGTGGCGTGCCGTAGCTGCGTTCGAGGATCTGGATCTGCCGGCTGAGCGCGGGGGCCGAGATGTTCAGCCGGTCCGCCGCGGCGCGGATCGATTCCGATTGCGAGACCACCACGAAGGACCGGATTTCACGCGAAAAAGCGGACATGCCCCCTCGGGTGTAAGAATTCATGCACTGCCATGTGAGATTCTTTCTACTTTTTCGAACGAAAGTCCATCCGCTACCGTCCCGGGCAAGGACGCAATCACGGACAGGATTTCATGCGGGACGATATCGCTTTGCTCCGGCGCACGGTCGAGATCGCCGAGGCGGCACGCGCCGCCGGCAACCACCCGTTCGGGGCGCTCCTGGCCGATGCCGAGGGCCGCGTGCTGATCGAGCATGGCAACAGCTATACCCGTGACAAGGGGCCGGGCCATGCCGAGATGAATGTCGCGCGCGAGGCGGCGCGCAGCTACGACCCGGCCTTTCTGGAAACCTGCACGCTCTATACCTCGATCGAGCCCTGCAGCATGTGCTCGGGCGGGACCTACTGGGCCGGGATCGGCCGGCTGGTCTACGGTGTCTCCGAGACCCGGCTGGCCGAGATGACCGGCGACAATCCCGAGAACCTGACCATGTCGCTGCCCTGCCGGCAGGTGCTGGGCGCGGGCCAGCGCCCGGTCGAGGTGGCGGGCCCGTTTCCCGAGCTCGAGGACGAGATCGTGCGCACCCATGAGGGGTTTTGGTGACAGCGCCGAACCCGACGACACACAGCAGAGGATGACCCCAGATGACGAGACTTGCCCTGACCGTTTCCGCGCCCGCCCTTGCGGCGGCCCTGCTGGCCGCCCCGGCCCAGGCGCAGGACAAGGTGACCTACCAGCTGGACTGGCTGCCCGGCGGCGACAAGGCGCCGATCTATGTCTGCATCCATGAAGGCATCTGCGCCGAAGCCGGGCTGGAGGTCACGATCGAGCCGGGCCGCGGCTCCTCCGAGGCGATCACCAAGCTGGCCACCGGCACCTCGGATATCGGCTCGGCCGGGATCGAGGCGCTGATGGCCGCCCGCGCCACCGAGGGCGTGCCCGTCACCGCGGTGATGAACATCTTCAACACCGGCCCCCATGCCTTCTACACCACGGCCGGCTCGGGCATCGAGAGCATCACCGATGTCGCGGGCAAGACCATCGCGACTTCGCCCTTCACCTCCTCCAACGTCTTCCTGCCGCTGGTGCTGGACGAGAACGGCATGAGCGAGGACGACATCACGCTGACGAAATCCGATCCCGGCGCGCTGGGCCCGCTGCTGATGACCGGTCGGGCCGATGCGATCATCGCCTGGCTGACGGACGTGTCGCGCTATACCAACCAGGCCGAGGAGGCGGGCAAGGAGATCGTGATCCTGCCCTGGGCCGATGCCGGGCTGGAACTCTACTCCGCCTCGCTGGTCGCCTCGGACAGTTTCCTGGCCGAGCGTCCCGATGTCGCCCGCCGCTTCGTCGCGGCCTTCAAGGCGTCGATGGAATTCGCCCACGCCAATCCCGACAAGGCGGCCGAGGCGGTGGCCGCGGTGGTGCCCGAGCTCAGCGCCGAGGACGTGGCGGGCTCGTGGCTGGACGCCTCCAAGCTGGCCTTCAACGAGGTGACCGAGATGTACGGGCTGGGCGCGCTGGACCCCGACCGGCTGGAAGCGACCTGGACCCGCGTCGCCGCCAGCCAGGGGCTGGACGAGGCTGCGCTCGACCCCGAGAGCATCGTCGACCGCTCCTTCCTTCCGGAGTGAGCCGGTGGCGCTGGTCAAGGACGCAATCGCCTTTGACGGTGTCGGTCAGACCTTCCTGACCGATACCGGCCCGCTGACCGCGCTGAGCGGGGTGGACCTGCGGCTGGACCAGCACGAATTCGTCGCCGTGCTGGGCCCGTCGGGCTGCGGCAAGTCCACCCTTCTGCGCCTGACCGCGGGGCTGATGACGCCCACGGCCGGCCGGGTCAGCGTCTTCGGCAAGCCGGTGGACGGGCCGCGCGACGACGTGGGCATCGTCTTCCAGCAGGCCACGCTGCTGCCCTGGGCCAGTGTCGCCGACAATGTCGTCTTCCCGGCCCGCCACATGCGCGGCCGGGTCGATGCGCAGGACCGCGCGCAGGCGCAGGCGATCATCGAGACAGTGGGGCTCAAGGGCTTCGAGCAACGCCTGCCGGGCGAGCTGTCCGGCGGCATGCAGCAGCGCGTGGGCATCGCGCGCGCGCTGTTCCTCAACCCCGACATCCTGCTGATGGACGAGCCGTTCTCGGCGCTGGACGCGCTGACCCGCGACGCCATGGGGTTCGAACTGCTGCGCCTCTGGCAGGCCAGCCCCAAGACCGTGCTCTTCATCACCCATTCCATCCCCGAGGCCGTCCTGCTGGCCGACCGCGTCGTGGTGATGAGCAAGCGCCCCGGCCGGGTGATCGCGGATCTGCGCGTGCCGCTGGGCCGCCCGCGGGACGAGAACGCGCTGCGCACGCCCGAGATGCAGGATTACATGGCGCATCTGCGCGGGCTGCTGATCCACAAGGAGGTCGCGTGACATGAGCGCCGAGACGACCGAGCCCGCCCGCCGGGCCACGCCGCCCCAGCCCGAGGCACTGCCGCGCGTTCCGCTGGGCGAGCGGCTGATCCGCATGCCCGCCGTGCTGCCGCTGGCCACCTTCGCGGTGATCCTGCTGCTGTGGGAGGGGGCAACCCGCGCGCTGGCCATCCCCAGCTTCATCCTGCCCGCGCCGACGCGCATCCTGGGCGGGTTCGACGCGGTGGATTTCTCGCGCTGGGTCGAACATGTCTGGGCCACCTTGCGCGTCGCGCTGATGGGCTATGTCACGGCGATCCTCGTCTCGCTGCCCATCGCGGTGGGGCTGGCCAAGTCGCGCATGCTCAGCCGCGCGCTCTACCCCCTCCTGGTGGTGATCCAGTCGGTGCCCGTGGTCGCGGTGGCGCCGATCATCATCGTGGTGCTGGGCACCGATGACAGCCCGCGCGTGGTCATCACCTTCATGATCTCCTTCTTCCCTTTGGTCGTGTCGATGACCACCGGGCTGATGGCGACCCCGCCCGAGCTGATCGAGCTGTCGCGCTCGCTGCGCGCGCCGCAGCATCGCGAGATCAGCCAGATCCGGCTGCCCTATGCCACGCCCTACATCTTCTCGGGGCTCAAGATCTCGATCACGCTGGCGGTGATCGGCGCCGTGGTGGCAGAGTTCGTCGCCGCCGAGAAGGGGATCGGCTATTTCATCCAGTTCTCGACCTCGATGTTCAAGCTGCCGCAGGCCTGGGCCGGGCTGGTGCTGCTGGTGGCCATGTCGCTGCTGCTGTTCCAGGCGGTGAGCCTGATCCAGCGGCTGGCCTTCCCGTGGTCGCTGCCCAAGGGCGACCGATGAGCCTGCTGGTCACCAATATCGCGCATGGCTGGACCGGCGATGCCGACGGCACGCGGTTGTCCGGCGCCATCCGGATTGCCGACGGGCTGATCGTCGAGACCGGCGCGCTGACCCCGCGCCCCGGCGAAGAGGTACTGGACGCTTCGGGCTGTGTCGTGGCGCCGGGTCTGGTGAACACCCATCACCACCTGTTCCAGTCGGTGCTCAAGGGCGTGCCCGCGGGCATGGATGTGGCGCTGGACCGCTGGCTGGCCGAGGTGCCCTATCGCTACTGGCCGCGACTGGACGAGGAGGCCCTGCGCGTCTCGGCCCGGATCGGGCTGGCCGAGCTGGCGCTGAGCGGCGCGACCACGGTCTGCGACCACCACTACGTCTATTCCGACCGCTACGACTACGACCCCTCGCAGGTGCTGGTCGAAGAGGCCGCGCGCATGGGGCTGCGTTTCGTCCTTGCGCGCGGGGGCATGACCCGCGGACGGGCTTTTGACGGGGCCGACATGCCGCCGCCGCCGGTCGAGAGCCTTGGCACCTTCCTCGACGGGCTGCGCGATGCCGCAAGCCGCTGGCACGATCCCTCGAACCGGGCGATGACCCGCGTGGCCTGCGCGCCCACCACGCCCAATTTCAACTTCACCCCGGGCGAGCTGGTCGAGATCGCGCAGGAGGCGCGCCACCTTGGCCTGCGCCTGCACGCCCACCTGTCCGAGAATACCGGCTACGCGGCGCAGACGCTGAAGGCCTTCGGCCAGCGCCCGGTGCCATGGCTGGCGGGGCAGGGCTGGCTGGGCCCGGATGTCTGGTTCGCGCATCTCGTCGACCTGGATGCGGCCGAGATCGCGCTTCTGGCCGAGAGCGGCACCGGCATGGCGCATTGCCCGCAGGCCAATGCGCGGCTGGGCTCGGGCATCGCGCCGGCGCCGACGCTGCACGCAGGCGGCGCGCCCGTTTCACTGGCGGTGGACGGGGCGGGCGCCAACGAGGCCGCCGACATGGGCGGCGCGCTTTACGCGGCCTTTACGCTGCACCGCGCGCGGGGCGGGGTGGGGGCGGTGGATGCCGCCACCGTGCTGCACTGGGCCACGATGGGCGGGGCGCGCGTGCTGGGCCTGCCGGGGCTGGGGCGCATCGCGCCGGGCATGGCGGCGGACCTGGTGCTGTTCGACCTCTCCGCGCCGCGCCACCTTGGCCTGCACGATCCCGCGCTGGCCCCCGTCATCACCGGCGCCGCGCCGGTGCGCCACAGCCTTGTCGCCGGCCGCCCCGTGGTGCGCGACGGGCAGATCCCCGGGCTCGACCTGTCGGCGCTGGGCCGCGATGCCGCGCGCGTCACCGCCCGGCTGGCCCGCCAGCCGGAGGCCGAGCCCGCCTGAGCCTTTCCCCCGGAGTAGAAGCTGTCAGCGCCACATGGGCGTCGGTCATTGCTCCCCTTGACCCGAAGGAGACCAAAGATGGCAGAAACACAGGACTACGCGCTCGACGAGCTGAAGAAGGAGGCCGGGTTCGGCGGCTATGGCGAGGAGGTCGACCGCGACATTCCGCAGATCGATATGTCGGATTATTTCAACCGCAAGGACGAGATCACCGAGGCGCTCTGGGACGCGGCCACCGGGATCGGCTTCTTCCAGCTGACCAATCACGGTATCCCGCAGACGCTGATCGACGACGCCTTCGCGCTGTCGGCCGGCTTCTTCGCGCTGCCCACCGACACCAAGGAGCAATACCCGTTGAAGCCCGGCACCAATGCCGGATGGGAATACATGGCGCAGGTGCGTCCCTCGACGGGCACGGCGGACCGCAAGGAAAGCTACCAGATCACCCTGCCGCGCATGTCCGGGCTCTGGCCCACGGGCGAGGAGATCTTCGGCTTCAAGGAGACCATGCTGGCCTTCGAGCGGCACAATTGGGCCGTGGCCATGAAAGTGCTGGACTGTTTCGCCAGCCGGCTGGATTTTCCGCCCGGCTTCTTCACCGAAGGTCATGACCCGGACACAAGGGAATACCAGTCGACGCTGCGGCTGATCCATTACCTCGGGATGGAGGATGCCAAGCCCGAGGATTTCAAGTTCTGGCGCGCCGGGGCGCATACCGATTTCGACTGCCTGACGCTTCTGCACCAGAAGGAGGGGCAGGGCGGGCTTCAACTCTGCCCCGGCAAGGACGAGAAGGGGCGCGCCACGCAATGGACCGATGTGCCGCCGCTGGGCGGCGTCATCACCTGCAATATCGGTGACATGCTGATGCGCTGGTCCGATGACCGGCTGCTGTCCAACCTGCACCGCGTGCGGATGCCGAAGCCGCAGGAATATCTCGGGCCGCGCTACTCGATCGCCTATTTCGCGCAGGCCAACATGGACACGGTGCTGGCCGGGCCGGGGGGCAAGTACCCGCCGATGACCGCACATGACTACATCCAGATGCGCCTTGGCGCCAATTTCGGAAAGAAGTGATGGGGCTGCCGGTCATCGACATCTCGGGCCTGGCCGCCTCGGACCCCGCCGCGCGCCGCGCGGTGGGGGAGGCGCTGCGGACGGCCTGCCTCGACCACGGGTTCTTCTACTGCACCGGGCATGGCGTGCCTCAGGCACTGATGGACGCAGTGATGGCGCAGACCCGCGCGCTGTTCGACCTGCCCGACGCGGCCAAGGACGCGCTGGACAAGGCGCACTCGTTCTGCAACCGCGGATACGAGCAGCTGGGCGGGCAGACCCTGCAACCCGGCGCCATGCCCGACCGCAAGGAGGGCTATTACATCTCGGAAGAGATCGCCGAGGGCGATCCGCGCATGGGCCGGTTCAACCACGGCCCCAATGTCTGGCCGCAGGACCTGCCGGAATTCCGCCCGGTGATGATGGCCTATTACGCCGCGCTGGGCGTGGTGGGCGCGCGGCTGATGCGCGGCATCGCGCTGTCGCTGGACCTGGAGGAGGACGCGCTCGATCCGTTCACCCACCGCCCTATCGCCACGCTGCGCCTGCTGCATTACCCGCCCGCGCGCCCCGAGGAACCCGACGAGCTGGGCGCCGGCGCGCATACCGATTTCGGCGCGCTGACCCTGCTGATGCAGGACGAGGTCGGCGGGCTTCAGGTGAAATCCGACACCGGCTGGATCGAGGCGCCGCCCGTGCCGGGGGCTTACGTGGTGAACCTCGGCGACATGATCGCGCGCTGGACCAATGACCGCTACCGCTCGACCCTGCACCGGGTGATCAACCGCTCGGGACGCGAGCGCTACTCGGTGCCGTTCTTCTATACCGGCAATCCCGATTACGTGACACGCTGCGTGCCGACCTGCCTGGCGCCCGGCGAGGTGCCGAAATACCCTGCCGTCTCGGTCGAGGCGCATCTGAAGGCGATGTATGCCCGCACCTATGCCGCCGCGACCTGAGCGGCTGATCCTGATCCACGGCGCCTGGGCCGGGGCGTGGGTCTGGGAGGCGCTGGTGCCGGAGCTGGCCGCGCTGGGCTGGCCGGCCGAGGCGCTGGACCTGCCCGGCGACGGGGCGCACCCGATCCCGGCGGGGCGCGTCACGGCGCAGGATTACCGCGACACGCTGGCGCGCGCGATCGCGGACGGGCCGGGCCCGGTGGCGCTGGTCGGTCATTCGGGCGGCGGCATGCTGGTGACCGCGGGACACGCGCTCTGCCCCGACCGGGTCAGCCACGCGGCCTGGATCGCGGGCATGCTGCTGCGCGACGGGCAGAGCTTTGACGACATCCAGCAGGCCGTGGCCGGGCCGGGGCAGCGTTTCGGCATCACGTCGCATGTGGTGGTCGCGCCCGACGGCGCGTCCTCCACCGTGCCGGTCGACAAGGCCGCGGCGCTCTTCTTCAACGATGCCGAGCCCGAGACGGCCCGTGCCGCCGCCGCCCGGCTGACCCCGCAACCCGCCGCCGGGCACCGGATGCGGGTCACGCGCGCGGCGGGCTTCGACGCGCTGCCCAAATACTACCTGCTGGCCACGCAGGACCGCTCGGTCCTGCCGCAGGCGCAGCGGCTGATGTGCGATGGCGTTCCGAAGCTCACGGTCGAGGAGATCGCCGCCGGCCATGTGCCCCAGCTGACCCGCGCCGCCGAGCTGGCCGCGCGGCTCGACCGCTGGTTGCGGGGCGGCGGGCCGGACCAACCGCAGGGGCCCGGAACCAGCCCTTGACGCCACGGCCCCCCGGCGCGAGGTTGGCGCCAACGCCGCCGGGGCGCCCGCACGGGTCGCCTTTCGAGGGGCGATGATCCGGGAGGGGACATGGCACGGATAGGCGTCGTCGGATTGGGCTCAATGGGATACGGCATGGCGTCGTCCTGTCTCAAGGCCGGGCACGAGACATGGGGCAAGGACATCAACCCCGAGGCCGAGGCGCGCTTTCGCGCCGAGGGCGGCGCCAGTGGCGATCTGCCCGGCGATCTCGACGCGCTGGTGATCGTGGTGCTGAACGCCGCCCAGACCGAGGCGGTGCTGTTCGGCGAGGCGGGCTTGGCCGCACGCATGGGGCAAGGCACGGTGGTCATCTCCTGCGCGACCGTGCCGCCCGAGTTCGCCCGGCAGATGGAGGCGCGCTGCGCCGAGGCCGGGCTTCTCTATCTCGATGCGCCGATCTCGGGCGGGGCGGTCAAGGCGGCCGCCGGCGCGCTGTCGATCATGGCCTCGGGCAGCGAGCCGGCCTTCGACGCCGCGCGCCCGGTGCTGGAAGCCTGCGCCGAGACGGTGTTCGAGCTGGGCGATGCGGCCGGGCCGGGCTCGGCCATGAAGGCGGTCAACCAGCTGCTGGCCGGCGTGCATATCGCTGCCATGTCCGAGGCGCTGGCGCTGGGCATGACGCAGGGCATCTCGCCCGAGCAGTTCCTCGAGGTGATCCCGAAATGTGCCGGCACCAGCTGGATGCTGGAGAACCGCGCCCCCCACGTGGCCGAGGGCGATTACAGCCCGCGCAGCCAGGTCAATATCTGGCCCAAGGACCTGGGCATCGTGCTGGACGTGGCGCGCTCGGCCGGGTTCTCGGCCCCGCTGACGGCGACGGCGCTGCAGCAATACATGGTGGCCGTGGGCATGGGGCTGGGCGCCGAGGATGACGCCGCCCTGACCAAGGTCTATGCCCGCAATGCCGGGCTGACCCTGCCGGGAGAGACGACATGAGCACGGTTCTGGGCTGCATCGCCGATGATTTCACCGGCGCCACTGACCTCGCAGGGCTCTTGGCGCGTTCGGGCGTGCAGGTCTCGCTGCGGATCGGCGTGCCCGAGACGCCACCCGCCGACACCGCGCCCTTCGAGGTGATCGCGCTGAAATGCCGGACCGCCCCGGTGGACGAAGCGGTGGCCGAATGCCGCGCCGCGCTGGACTGGCTGCGCCGCGCCGGGGCCGAGCGGTTCTTCTGGAAATACTGCTCGACCTTCGATTCGACCGATGAGGGCAATATCGGCCCGGTGGCCGAGGCGCTGATGGCCGATCTGGGCGCCGAGCAGACGGTCTATTGCCCGGCCTTTCCCGAGAACGGCCGCGCGGTCTTCATGGGCCATCTCTTCGTGGGCCAGCAGTTGCTCTCCGAAAGCCCGATGAAGGATCACCCGCTGACCCCGATGCGCGACAGCAACCTGGTGCGGCTGCTGACCCCGCAGGTGACGCGCCCGGTCGGGCTGGTCGACCGGCTGACCGTCGCCCGGGGGCCGGAGGCGCTGCGCGGCGCGCTGGCCGAGGCACGGACCGCCGGCACCGCCCATCTGGTGGTGGATGCGGTGGCCGATGACGACCTGGCCGTGATCGCCGAGGCCTGCCGCGACATGGCGCTGATGACCGGGGGCAGCGCGCTCGCCATGCCGCTCCCCGCGCTCTACCGCGCCGATGGCGCGCTGGCCGAGGCGCCCGCGCAGGCAGCGCCCGACCTGCCGCGCGCCGCGATCCTGCTCTCGGGCAGCTGTTCCGCCATGACCAATGCGCAGGTGGCGACCTATCGCGCCACGGGCGCGCCCTGCCTGCAGCTCGACCCCCTGGCGCTGGCCCGCGATGGCGTGCAGCCGGCGCTGGACTGGCTGGAAGCGCAGGATCTGGACGCCGCGCCGCTGATCTATGCCACGGCCGATCCGTCGGCGGTCAAGGCGGCGCAGGCCGAGCTGGGCCGCGACCGGGCCGGCGCGATCGTCGAGGCCGCGCTGGCCGCCTGTGCGCGGACCGCCCGCGATGCCGGTGCGCGCCGCGTCGTCGTTGCGGGGGGCGAAAGCTCGGGCGCGGTGACCCGCGCGCTGGACGTGGCCCGGCTGGATATCGGTGCCGAGATCGCGCCTGGCGTGCCCTGGACTTATTGCGACAGCGGCGGGCACCGGATCGGCCTTGCGCTGAAATCCGGCAATTTCGGCGTCGAGACCTTCTTCAGCGACGCGCTGGCCGCGTCATGAGCGACGAGACCGCCCTGCGCGAGCAGATCTGCATGCTGGCCGCGTCGCTCTTTGCGCGCGGGCTGACCCATGGCAGCACCGGCAACATCTCGGCCCGGACGGCGGATGGCGGGCTGCTGGTCTCGCCCACGGGCACCAGTTTCGGCCGGCTGGACCCGGGCCGGCTCAGCCGCTTCGATGCGCAGGGCCGCCACGTGGACGGTGACCCGCCCACCAAGGAGATGCCGCTGCACAGCGCCTTCTACGAGACCCGCTCCAGCGCCGGTGCGGTGGTGCACCTGCATTCCTGCCATGCCGTGGCGCTGTCGATGATGCCGGATGTGGACCCCGAGAACTTCCTGCCGCCACTCACGCCTTACGGGATCATGAAGCTGGGCCGGGTCAAGCTGCTGCCCTTCTTCCTGCCCGGCGACTCGGCCATGGGCGAGGCGGTGCGCGGCCTTGCCGGGCGGCGCTCGGCGGTGATGCTGGCCAATCACGGCCCCGTGGTGGCGGGCAAGGATGTGGAGGCCGCCTGCACCGCCATCGAGGAGCTGGAGGACACGGCGCGGCTGGCGATGATGACCCGGGGCCTGAACCCGCGCGGGCTCGACCCCGGGCAGGTTCGGGCGGTGGTGACGACCTTCGACGTGGAGTGGGATGCATGAAATTCTCGGCCAATCTCGGCTTTCTCTGGACCGACCGGCCGTTGCCGCAGGCGATCCGCGCCGCCGCGGCCGCGGGGTTCGACGCGGTGGAATGCCACTGGCCCTATGACGTGCCGGCGGCCGAGACCCGCGCCGCGCTGGAGGAGACCGGCCTGCCCATGCTGGGGCTGAACACGGTGCGCGGCCCGGCGGGCGAGAACGGGCTGGCCGCGCTGCCCGGCCGCAAGGCGGAGGCCCGCGCCGCGATCGAGCAGGCCATCGCCTATGCCGATGCGGTGGGCGCAGGGGCGATCCATGTCATGGCCGGCTTTGCATCGGGTCCGGCGGCGCGGGAGACGTTTCTTGAGAATCTCGCTTTTGCCCGGAACACCTGTCCGGAGGAGATCACGCTGCTGATCGAGCCGCTCAACCGCCATGATGTGCCGGGCTATTTCTTGCAGGACACCGAGCAGGCTGCGGCGCTCCTGTCCGATCTGGGTCGCGACGGCGTCAAGTTGATGTTCGACTGCTACCACGTGGGGCGCAGCGAGGGCGACGTGACCACGCGGCTGGCGGCGCTGCTGCCCCGGATCGGCCATATCCAGTTCGCCGCCGTCCCCGATCGTGGCGCGCCGGACCATGGCGAGCTGGACTACCGCTTCGTCTTCGAGCGGATCGCGGCGCTGGGCTGGACGCAACCGCTGGGGGCGGAGTACCGGCCCGGCGGCGACACCGGGGCAAGCCTCGGCTGGATGCAGGCCCTGCGCACAGCCCGCTGAGCCGGGCGCCGGCAAATTCCATGGATGGAATTTGCAAAAGTTTTCAGGAAAACTTTTGCACCCTCGCGCGGGGCGGAGAGCTTGCACCCGGGCGTGGGACGGGTGACAGTCGCGCCAGGAGGTGCCTGATGCCGCTGATCAATTCCATCGCCGCCATGTCCGACGAGCTGACCGCCTGGCGCCGCCAGCTGCACCAGGTGCCCGAGCTGGGGCTGGACTGTTTCCGCACCGCCGGTTTCGTCGAGGAGCGGCTGCGCAGCTTCGGCATCACCGAGATCCATACCGGGCTGGCGCGGTCTGGGCTGGTGGCGATCATCGAGGGGCGCGGCCCGGGGCGGACCATCGGGCTGAGGGCCGACATGGATGCGCTGCCGATGGAGGATCTCTCGGGCACCGACCATGCCTCGCAGGTGCCGGGCATGGCCCATGCCTGCGGCCATGACGGGCACACCACCATGCTGCTGGGCGCCGCGCGATACCTCGCCGAGACGCGCAATTTCTCGGGCCGCGTGGCGCTGATCTTCCAGCCCGCCGAGGAGAACGAGGGCGGTGGCCGCATCATGGTCGAGGAAGGCATGATGGAGCGCTTCGAGATCGCCGAGGTCTACGGCCTCCACAACTCGCCCGGCGCGCCCGAAGGGCACCTGCTGACCAATCCCGGCGCGCTGCTGGCGGGGGTGGACGAGTTCACCATCCGCATCCAGGGCAAGGGCGGGCACGGGGCGGTGCCGGCACAGGCGCGCGACCCGGTGGTCGCGGCGGCCTCGATCGTGATGGCGCTGCAGACCATCGTGTCGCGCAATGTCGACGCGCTGGAGCGTGTGGTGGTCAGCGTCACGCAGATCCATACCGGCACCGCGATGAACATCGTGCCCGACAGTGCCGTGATCAACGGCACGGTGCGCTATTTCGACAAGGACGTGCAGGCGGTGGTGATCGCGCGCATGGAGGAGATCGCCACCTTCCAGGCGCAGAGCTTCGGCATGAGTGCCACGCTGGACTACGACAAGGGCTATCCGCCGACAATCAACCATCCCGCGCAGGCGGCTTTTGCCGCCGCGGTCGCGCGCGAGGTGGTGGGGGCCGAGCGGGTGGAGGACGACTGTCCGCCGATCATGCCCGGCGAGGATTTCGCCTACATGCTCGAGGCGCGGCCCGGCGCCTATCTCTTCCTGGGGCAGGGCGACACGCCGATGTGCCACCACCCGGCCTATGATTTCAACGACCGCATCGCGCCCATCGGGGCGAGCTTTTTTGCCCGGCTGGTCGAGACCGCGCTGCCGGTGTAGAGCCGCGTCGCGGGCCGGCCTTTTCCGGTCGCCGCCCGCCCACCCCCCCGTCGCCCGGAAAAGGCCCGCCCATGTCCCTTGAAGACGCCAAGACCCAGATCGACCATGCCTTCACCCGCGAGGACCTGAAGGGCCCCTCGTTCGAGAATGTCTTTGCCGGCGCGCCCTCTTTCCTGCGGCGGCGCTACTCCAAGGACCTGGCCGGGGTGGACATCGCGGTGACGGGGCTGCCCTTCGACCAGGCGGTGACAAACCGGCCGGGCACGCGGCTGGGCCCGCGCGCGATCCGCGAGGCGAGCCTGCTGCAGCCCTGCGACGCGCCCTATGGCTGGGGCTACGACGTGCTCTCGGAGTTCGCCATCGCCGATGCCGGGGACATGGCCTTCGACTATGCCGCCCCCGCCGAGGTGCCCGAGCGGATCCGTGCCCACGTCGCGGGCATCCTGCAGGCCGGGGCCGCCTGCATCGCGCTGGGGGGGGATCATTCGGTGACCCATGGTGCGCTGCGCGCGCATGCCGCGACACACGGGCCGCTCAGCGTGATCCAGTTCGATGCCCATACCGACACCTGGGCCGATGATGACGCGACGCGCGTCGATCACGGCACTTTCATGTACAAGGCCGTGCAGGAGGGGATCGTGGTGCCCGACCGCTCGGTCCAGATCGGCATCCGCACCGACAATCCCGACACGCTGGGCTTCCGGATCCTCGATGCGCGCGCCGTGCATGGCATGGGCCCCGAGGCGGTGGCACGCCGCGTGCACGAGATCGTCGGCGGCCATCCCTGCTACCTGACCTTCGACATCGATGCGCTCGACCCGGCTTTCGCACCGGGCACGGGCACGCCGGTCTGGGGCGGGCTGTCGAGCCACCAGGCGGCGGTGATCCTGCGCGGGCTGGCCGGGATCGACCTCAAGGGGGGCGACGTGGTCGAGGTCTCGCCGCCCTTCGACCCGGCCGGCGCCACTGCGGTGGCCGCAGCGCATGTGGCGACCGAGCTGCTCTGCCTGTGGGGCTGGACCCGGCGCTGAGCCGGCTTCCGCGGGGCGGGCGGCGCGGGCCCTTTCAGAATCGCGCCGATCCGTGCATGTCATGTGCGGGGGATGACTTTGCAGAACGGTGGGCCATATCTTGCGCATGGTTTTCTTCGCGATCCTGATCATCGTGGCGGGCGGGCTGGCCTGGATCCGCCTGGCGCCATCCGACCCGGCGGACTGGCATGTCGACCCGAAGGTGACGGCCGACCAGGACCTGTCGGACGGGGTGCGGCGGCGCATTCCCGACCGGGGCGACACGCTGGCGCGGCTGCACGCGATCATCCTCGAGACGCCGCGCACCGAGGTGCTGGCCGGCAGCCCGGCCGAGGGGCACGTGACCTATGTCACCCGGTCGCAATGGATGGGCTTTCCCGATTACACCACGGTTCAGCAGAATGGCGAGGTGCTGGAGCTCTGGGCGCGGCTGCGCTTCGGCAGCTCGGACATGGGCGTCAACCGGGCGCGCGTGACCGGCTGGCTGGAGACGCTGCGCGCCGCCGAGGCGGAGTGATCCGCCGCCCGGTGCTTGACGGCCCGGCCCGCATGGGCAATGGAACCGCATGATCCCGTCAGACCGATTGCAACAGATCAAGGACCGTCTCGGCTATGTCGAGGCGCGCATGGCCGAGGGCGCCGGCGACATCGCCGCGCTGGGGCGCGAATATGCCGAGCTCAAGCCCGTGGTGGCGCAGATCGCCGAATGGGAACGGCTGCAAGAGGACCTGTCCGAGGCCGAGGCGATGCTGGAAGACCCCGAGATGCGCGCGCTGGCGGAAGAGGAGCTGCCGGCCCTGCGCGCGCGCCTGCCCGAGGCCGAGCGCGCCGTGCAGCTGGCGCTGTTGCCGCGCGACGCGGCCGATGCGCGGCCGGCGGTGCTCGAGATCCGGCCCGGCACGGGCGGAGAGGAGGCGGCGCTGTTTGCCGGGGACCTCGCGCGCATGTACCAGCGCTATGCCGAGGCACAGGGCTGGCGCTGGGAGGTGATCGAGGAACAGCTCTCGGACCTGGGCGGGCTGCGCGAACTGGTCGTGCGTATCGCGGGCGAGGGTGTCTTTGCCCGGCTGAAATTCGAATCCGGCGTGCACCGCGTTCAGCGCGTGCCCGAGACCGAATCGGGCGGGCGCATCCATACCTCGGCCGCGACCGTGGCCGTACTGCCCGAGGCGGCCGAGGTCGATATCCGCATCGACCCCAATGACCTGCGAATCGACACGATGCGGGCCTCGGGCGCGGGCGGACAGCACGTGAACACCACCGATTCGGCCGTGCGGATCACCCATGTGCCGACCGGCCTGGTGGTGACGAGCTCGGAGAAATCGCAGCATCGCAACCGCGAGATCGCGCTTCAGGTGCTGCGTGCGCGGCTCTTCGACATGGAACGGCAGAAATCGGACGCCGCGCGCTCGGCCGACCGCAAGGCGCAGGTGGGCTCCGGCGACCGGTCGGAACGGATCCGGACCTACAACTTCCCGCAGGGGCGGCTGACGGATCACCGGATCGGGCTGACTCTCTACCGGTTGGAGCAGGTGCTGGCGGGCGATCTCGACGAGATCATCGACGCGTTGACCGCCGAGCATCAGGCCGCGCAGTTGGCGGAGCTCGACGGATGAGGCGGGGCGCAAATTCTGTGAACAGAATTTGCAAATTCCATTCATGGAATTTGCGCGGGCGCCGGTGAGGATGCGGGGCACCGACCTGTTGATGCGCGTCACGGCCCGGTTGACCGCGGCGGGCCTGCCGGATCCCGGGCGGGATGCGCGCCGCCTGCTGGCCCATGCGCTGGGGGTCGCGCCCGGGCGGCTGACGCTTGTCCTGCCCGAGCCGGTGGCGCCGGAGGTCGAAACGCGGCTCGAGGCGCTGGTCGATCGGCGTGCCGCGCATGTGCCGGTCAGCCAGCTGACCGGGCAGCGCACCTTCTACGGCCGGTCGTTCCGCGTCACATCCGACGTGCTCGACCCGCGGCCCGAGACCGAGATCCTGATCGAGGCGGCCCTGGCGGAGCCCTTTGCCTCGGTGCTCGATCTGGGCACCGGCTCGGGCAACATCCTGCTGACACTCCTGGCCGAACGCGGGCAGGCGGTGGGGCTTGGCACGGATCTGAGCACGGCCGCGCTGTCCGTGGCGCGCGAGAATGCCGTCGCGCTGGAGCTGCAGGCGCGGGCCGAGTTCCGTCAGGGCGACTGGTACGCGGCGCTGTCCGAGCCGGATCTGCGCTTCGATCTGGTCGTCTCGAACCCGCCCTATATCGCGCGCGCCGAGATGGCGGGCCTGTCACGCGACGTGCGCGAGCACGAGCCGCGCATGGCGCTGACCGACGAAGGCGACGGGCTGGGTGCCTACCGTGCGATCCTGGCCGGCGCGACGGGGCGGCTGGCCCCGGGCGGGCGGCTCTTGCTCGAGATCGGGCCCACGCAAGGGGCGGCCGTGGCGGGGCTTTGCCGTGCGGCGGGGCTGGAGGCGGTCCGGGTGATTGCCGATCTCGACGGGCGTGATCGGGTCGTTTGCGCGCGTTTTTCCGCCTGAAACCGCCGAAACCTGCGTCAAAACGGCGTATTCGCGGGCATTCTCTCTTGTCTCGGGGCAGGTCATGTGCATATTCAGTTCCAGTCGGGCAGGCGATTGGCGAATGCGGATCCCCCCGGCGCCAAGCCGAACATCCAGGTGACACGAATTGGAGGCAGGCGCAGGTTGCGCTCGGATCGGTCACCCCACAGTCGCAAACCGGACTGGATATCAGAAAACATGCGTTCATCCAAATCCCGCTCGCGGAACAAGAACAACCGCAACCGCAATTCGCTGGGCAATGTCGTCAACCGCGTGTTCGACAGCAACGGTCCCGAAGGCAAGGTGCGCGGCACGCCGCAGCAGATCATCGACAAGTACAACCAGCTGGCCCGGGATGCCGCGCTCGGCAATGACCGCGTGGCGACCGAGAATTTCCAGCAGCATGCCGAGCATTACATGCGTCTGCTGAGCGAGGCGCAGCGCGAGCAGGAGGCCAAGCGCGAGCAGCAGGAGCGGGAGAACCGCGAACGCCAGGCGCAGCGCGACCGCGAGCGCGCGCAGCGTGATGGCGGGCAGGGCGAGGACGGCGACAAGTCGCAGCCCGATGCGCAGTCCCGCGACAGCCAGCCGCGCGACAACCAGCAACGTGACAGCCAGCGCAGCGAGCAGGGCAAGCCGTCTCAGCAGCCCGAGGTGCTGGATCTGGGCAGCGATGATGACGGGCCGGGCCTGGTGGACACGCCCGAGAGCCGTTCGGACAAGCCCCGTACCCGGTCGCGCAAATCGGCCGAGCCGAAATCCGAGACGAAGGCCGAGAGCGATGCCGCGCCGCAGGCCGAGTTGGCCGATGACGCGCCCAAGGCAGAGGAAAAGCCCAAGAAACCGCGCGCGCCGCGCAAGCCGCGCAAGAAGGCCAGCGACACCCCGGCCGAGCCCGCGGCGGACGAGAGCCAGAAGCCGGCTGAAACGGCACCGGCCGCGACCGACAGCAACGCACCCGACGCCGCCGAATGAGCGCCTGTGGCCCGGCCAAAAGGGCCGGGCGCATGCCTTTGGCGGCAGCCCCACGACGCCGCCGCGCCAGACCACGGGGCTGGACTGATCAGCTCTCGAACTGGCGGGCCAGCGCGCAGAACGCCTCCAGCGGCACCTGCTCGGCCCGTTCGGTGGGCGCGATCCCGGCGGCCTGCAGGCGATCCTCGATATCCGGGGCGAGACCCTTCAGGGCGGCCCTCAGCATCTTGCGCCGCTGGTTGAAGGCCGCGGCCACCACCCGCTCCAGCAGTTTCGCCTGCGCCGGAAAGCGCGGCTCGGGCAGCGCCGTCAGGTGCACCACGGCCGAGCTGACCTTGGGCGGCGGCGTGAAGGCTCCCGGCGGCAGGGTCAGCGCGATGCGCGCCTCGCAGCGCCATTGCGACAGGATGGCAAGCCGCCCATAGACCTTGCTGCCCGGCTGGGCCACGATCCGCTCGGCCACCTCGCGCTGGAACATCAGCGTCAGCGAGCGCCAGTCCGGCGGCCAGCTGGGCGGGGTCAGCCAGCGCACCAAGAGCTCGGTGCCCACGTTGTAGGGCAGGTTGGCACAGATCGCGTAGGGCGCGGTCAGGTGGTGCAGCGGGTCGATCTTCAGCGCATCGCCCTCGATCACCTGGAGGCGGCCGGGATAGGCGGCGGCGATATCGGCCAGCGCGGGCAGGCAGCGCGGATCCTTTTCGATCGCCAGCACGCGGCGCGCGCCTTCGGCCAGCAGCCCGCGGGTCAGCCCGCCGGGGCCGGGGCCGACCTCCAGCACGTCGGTCTGGCCAAGATCGCCCGCCACCCGCGCGATCCGCGCCGTCAGGTTCAGGTCCAGCAGGAAGTTCTGCCCCAGCGCCTTGCGCGCCGAAAGCTGGTGATGCGCGATGACCTCGCGCAGGGGCGGCAGCGTGTCGATGCCGCTCATGGCGTGCCGCCCGCCAGCCGCCAGCCCAGCCGCAGCGCCTCGATGGTCGAGGAGGGGTTGGCCTGCCCGGTCCCGGCAATGTCGAAGGCCGTGCCGTGATCGGGCGAGGTGCGGATGAAGGGCAGGCCCAGCGTCACGTTCACCCCGCGGTCGAAATCCAGCGTCTTGATCGGGATCAGCGCCTGGTCGTGATACATGGCGATGGCCACGTCATAGCCCGTGCGCGCGGCGGCGTGAAACATGGTGTCGGCCGAGCGCGGGCCGGTGATGTCCATCCCCTCGGCCGCCAGCCGGTCGATCACCGGGGCGATCAGCGCGATCTCCTCGCGGCCCATCTTGCCGCCTTCGCCTGCATGGGGGTTCAGCCCGGCCACGGCGAGGCGCGGGCGCGACAGGCCCCAGTGGCGCACAAGGGCCTCGTGGGTGATGCGGATACGCCGCTCCAGCAGGGCGGGCGTCAGCGCTGCGGGCACCTCGGCCAGCGCGATATGGATCGTCACCGGCACCACGCGCAGCTGGTCCGAGGCCAGCATCATCACCACCTCCTCGACACCGGCCAGATGGGCGAGAAACTCGGTATGGCCGGGAAAGGCGAACCCCGCCCCGTCGGCCAGCGCCTTCTTGTGGATGGGCAGGGTACACAGCCCCGAGACCGCGCCCGCCTGCGCCAACGCTACGCCACGCTCGATCGCGGCGATGACGCCGGCGGCATGGGCCGGGTCGGGCGTGCCGGGGCGGCGGGGCGGGCCGAAGGGCAGGGCGAGCACGGGCAGCGCGTCCTGCGCCACCCGGGCCGCGTCCTGCGGGGCGTCGATCACCTGCGCGGGCACGGTGCCGGGCAGGTGGGCCGGGTCGCCGATCCACGCAAAGGGCACAGCGCCGCGCATGGTTGCCCAGGCGGCCTCGGCCAGTTCCGGGCCGATCCCGGCCGGTTCGCCGCAGCTGACGGCGAGCGGCGCCGGGCTCATTGGTCGATGATGCGGGCGTCGGCGCGCAGCTGGGCCAGGTAGCCCTCGGCCAGTTGCGAGATGCGCTGGTTGCGCAGGCCCAGCGTGATCTCCTGCCGGTCGGCGCCTTCGCTGATCGCGGTGCTGCGGCCGCAGAGCATCAGGAAGACCAGCGTCTGCCCGTTGGCGCGGGTCAGCGCGGTAGAGACCTCGCCGGGGTCGAGCTTGGACAGCTCGTAGGCGATGTCCGTGGGGATCTCGCTCGGGGGCAGCGTGCCGCGATCCAGCACCTCGGCCGGCTGGCCCTTGGCCACGCCGTAGAGGTCGTCGCAGCGGTCGACCCGGCCCTCGAGCACGCGGGCCCGCGCCAGCGTCTCGTCCGAGCGGCCGCCCGGCATGTAATAGGCGGCGTATTCCACGGCCGTGACCTCGGGCGCGGTATAGCCCGATTCCTCGATGTCGCGCAGCTGGAACAGCGCCACGGCGCCCTGCAGCGGGATGGGGTCGGTCACCTCGCCCGGGCGCAGGCCCAGAAGCAGGGGTTGCAGCGGCGGCGGCAGGTCGCTGAGCGGCTGCCAGGGCAGGCGGCCGCCATTGCCGCGCGTGGCCGTGGCCGAGAAGCGCCGCGCCTGGGCCGAGAAGGCCGAGGGCGAGGTCAGCTGCGAGATCCGCTCGGCCCGGGCGCGCACCTGCGCCTCGTTGCCGGGAGTGACGGGCATGATGATCTCCGAGACCAGCACGCGCACCTCGCTGCCGCCGCCCTGCGCCGACAGGGCGCGGTCGACCTCGGCCTCGCTCACCGCCGAGCGGCCGGCAAAGCGCTGGCGTACCAGAACGCGCCAGCCAAGACCCGCGCGCACGAAATCGCGGAAGGTCTGCTCGGACACGCCGCGCTGCGCCAGCGCCTGGGTGAATTCCTCGCGGCTGAGATTGGCGCGCTGCGCGAATTCCTCCATCCCTTCGAGGATGTCCTCTTCCGAGGGGCGGATACCGGCATCCTCGGCCGCCTGCTGGCGCAGCCGGTCGTCGATCAGCTGCTCGCGCGCGACCTCGGCCACGTTGCCCGGCGCGTTCAGCACGCGCAGCATCAGCTCGCGCTGTTCCAGCTCGTAGCCGGTGATGACCTTCTCGTTGACGATGATCGCCGGCGCGAAAAGCCCCTGGGCAGAGGCGCCGACCGGGGCCAGCGCCAGGGCGAGCGCGGTCATGAGCGGCGAAAGAAGGCGGGTCATTGATCGCATGAGCGTCGATACTCCTTGGCGCTGCCGCCGGTGCTGAAGCCTTTCAGCGCGACGGTCAGGTCGAAATCGGTCGAGGGTTCCAGGTTGGTGGCCGAGGCGTAGCTGCGCGAGGCCGAGAAATCCACCTGAACGCATTCGTTCTGGTATTGCAGGCCGATCCCCGTGCGGTCAAGCCGGGCATCGGCCAGGTCATAGCGCGCCTCGAGCGAGGTGGACCACCGCTCGTTCACGCGCCAGAGCCCGTCGAAGGTCCATTCCGACTGGGCCGTGGCGCGGTCCTCGTCGGCATCGGTGACCAGCAGCAGGTAGGAGGCGCCGAGATCCATGCGCGCATTCGACCAGCCGGCCCGTGCCTCGCCCTTGGACAGGCGCGCCTCGCGGTCGAGCAGGCCGCGCACCGACAGGGTCAGCCCCACCGGGTGGGCGAAGCGGCCGGCCAGCAGCCAGTCGCTTTCCTCGCCCTCCAGCCCCGAGGAGCGGCTGAACTCGGGATCGGTGTCCTCGCGCCAGAGCTTGCCCAGCGTCAGCGCCGTGGTCCAGCCGGCGGGCGCCCGGTGCATCCAGCGCAGCCCGGCGGCCAGCGTGGCGCCATGCTCGCGCCGGTCGGCGGCAGGGAAGCGCGACAGCGACAGCAGGTTGGCCTCGTCGAACTCGACCCGGGTGCTTTCGTCATTGGGGTTTCGCGGGCGCGACCCGCCGACCCAGCCCATCTGTACCACCGGTTCGATCAGCGTGCGCCCGCCCGATGCGCCCTGCCGCTGGAAGGGCCAGCGCAGCTCCACCGCCACGCCGGGCGTCGCGCGCGACACCTCGGCGGCCGAGGTCGCGTCCTGCCGCGTGCTGTAATGGTCGAGCCACAGATGCGTCGACAGCCCGGCGCGCAGCCCGCCCGGCAGGGTCCAGCGGTCGCGCCAGCTGATCTCGGCATTGACGCGGGCCACGTCGCGGCCGTCCACCTCGGTATCGGCATCGGGCCCGTCCACGTTCAGCGAAGACCAGCGGTAATGCGTGTGCGCCTCGCCCGTCAGGCGCAGCTCGCCCCCCAGCCGGTCGAGGAAATGCCGCCGCTCGTAGCGGATGTCGCCGACCAGCGTCGGCTGGGTGTCATTGTCCTCGGAGGCGCGCAGCGACTGATAATGCACGAGGTTGGTCTGGAAGAACACGTCCGGCCGGATGCGCGTCAGCGACAGCGTGCTGTCCAGCCGGTCGCCGCCCGCGACGCCGTAATCGTTGAGATAGGAGATGTCCGAGACGGCGGCGAGGTCGAATTCCAGCTGGTAGTCGTTCTCCAGCCGGAAGGCGCCCTCGGCAAAGAGATAGCCGCGCGCCGTGTCGGGCATCAGCGTGTCGTCCGAGATGGCCCCCGTCACGGTCAGGTCGCCGCGGTAGAAGGCGCGGCGATAGCGGAATTCCAGCGTCCGGCTTTCCCGCGCGAGGTAGGGGGTCAGCGTGATGTCCTGGTGGTCGCCGATCGGGATGAAATAGGGGATCTTGATGCCGAAGCCCAGCAGGCTGGAGGAACGCACCGAGGGGATCATGAAGCCGCGCGCCCGCTCCAGCGTGGGGTCGGGCAGGCGCAGGCGCGGGATATAGGCGATGGGGATGTCCAGCACGCGGAACTGCGCGCCGTCGAAATAGAGCTGGCGCTCTTCCTGGTCATGCACCACGCGGCGGGCACGGATCTGCCAGAGCGGCGGGCCGCTGTCGGCGCAAACCTGGCAGGAGGTCACCGCGACCTTGGAGAGCTGCGTATAGCGCCCCTCGACACGCCGCGCCTCGACCGAGGCCAGTTGCAGCTGCTGGTCCAGCACCAGCCGCGCGCCCACCAGCAGCCCGTTGGTCAGCTCCTGGTCGAGCTCGGCCTGGTCGGCCACCAGCACGTTGCCTGCGGGGTCGACGATGCGGATGGGCCCGTCGATGCTCAGCGTATCGGTCGTCCCGTCATAGGTGATGCGCGTGGCGGTCAGCCGGGTGTCGCCCTGAAGCGCCTCGACATTGCCGGTGGCGACCAGCCGCTCCTCGCCCTCGACAAAGACCTGGTCGGCGACCAGCAGGGCGGCATCGGCGGTTTCGTCGGTCTGGGCCTGGGTTTGGGCCTGGGCGGGCAGCGCAAGGGCGAGGGCGAGCAGAAGGCTCAGCAGGGCACGCATCAGCCGTCCTCCATGTGCAGCACCAGCCCCAGCGCCAGCAGGATCGAGGCCACGGGCGGCACCCAGGCCGCGAGCAGGGGCGAGAGCTGCCCGCTTTCGCCGAGGATCTGCGCGAAGTTGCGCACGTAGTACAGGCCGAAGCCCAGCAGGATCCCCGACAGCACCATCAGCCCGGTGCGGCCAAGACGCGCGGGGCGCATTGTGAAGGCGGCCCCCACCAGCACCATCGCGGCCAGGAAGAGCGGGCGCGACAGCTCGATATTCATCCAGACCACGTGGCGCCGCGCCGAGAACCCGGCCTGTTCGAGATCCGAGATGAACTGCGGCAGGTCCCAGATCGAGATCGCCGAGGGCTTGCCGAACCGGTCGCGGATGCTCTCCCGCGTCAACGTCGAGGGCAGGGTCAGCGTCTCGTGCCGCCGCGCGCCGGTCTCGGGGTTCAGCCCCGGGGCCAGCGGCCAGGCCTTGGCATTGCTCAGCCGCCACTGGCCCTCTGCCAGCGCGGCCTCCTCGGCCACGACGCGCAGGGTCGGGCCGCCATTGTCGGGCGCGTAGGTGACGATACTGACATCATAGAGCACCGTGGCCTCGGGATTGGCGCGGGTGGCGCGGATCACGGCCTGGCCCTCGGGCCCGCCCTGGCGCAGCCACAGCCCCTCGGCCCCGATCGACAGGGCCGAGGCGCCGCCATTCTCGAAGCTCTCGCTGAGATCGGCATAGCGTTTCGAGGTGGCCGCCACGATCGGGTTCAACATGCCCACGATCAGCCCGCCGAGGATCAGCGACACGGCCAGCGGCCCGGTCAGCGAGGCCAGCCCCGAGCGCCCCGAGGCGCGCGCCACCACCAGCTCGGACGAGCGCGCAAGTGCCAGGAACAGCGCCACCGTGGCCAGGATCATGACCAGCGGCAGGATGCCGTAGATCCCCTCGGGCAGTTTCAGCGCGACCAGCTGCAGCACCTGCCCGAAGCTGACGCTGTCATCGGTGCGACGCAGCTCGTCCACGAGGTCGACCAGCGCCTGCAGCATCGCCAGCACCGTCAGTATGGCGAGGAAGGTCCACAGGAAACGGCGCGCGAAGTAGAGATGCAGCGTCATGCCGGCGCCTCCGCCTCCGGCAGGGCGGCGCGCCGCGGCCGGAAGGGCCGGGCGGCGCGCCACAGCAGCGTGGTCGCGACCAGTCCGCCCAGCACGCTGGGCAGGTAGGTCAGCGGCCAGAGCGCCGGGTTGCCGCGCACCGGATCGGTCACCGCGCCTTCGACGACCTTGACGCTCATCATCAGGAAGATCGCGAAGACGATCTGCTTGGTCACGCCGAAGCGCGAGTAGCCGCCTACCATCAGCGCCGAGAAGCCGATCAGCGCCGCGACAAGACAAAGGAGCGGCCCCTCGAAGCGCATATGCGCCTCTTCCAGCACCTCGCCGGGGCGATCATTGACCTCCTCGGCCACTGCAGCGGTCCGGGTCAGCAGCTCCAGCGTGGATATGTACTCGATTTTGCGACGCTTCTTCGCCGGCGGGATCAGCAGGGTCGAGATGTCATAGGTCAGGTTGGTGAAATTCGTCGTGGACAGGCGCTGCTCGGCCACGTCCAACGTCTGCGCCATGCCCGCCAGCATCACCAGCTTGGAGCCCTCGTCGTCGCTGACGAGATAAGCGCGCTCCGCAGTAAAGATGACATTGCGGCCCTCGACGCGCCGGTCCGACAGCAGCACGTCGCGCAGCTCGCCCTCGGCGCTGATGCCGCGGGTGTAGAAGGTGACGCCCTCGGCGGGGTGCTGGAAGGCGCCTTCGCGCAGCAGCCGCGCCGTGACCGAGCCCGAGGCCTCCTGTTCGCGCAGGCGCAGCTGCTCGAGCGAGGCGGGCATCAGCACATGGGTAAGGATCGACATCATCACGGTGATCATCAGCCCGAAGGCGAGCACCGGCCGGGCCAGCCGCCAGGGCGAATAGCCCGTCGACTGCACCACGGTCATCTCGCTGTCGCCCATCATCCGGTTGGTCACGTAGACCGCCGCGGCAAAGGACGCCATGGGCAGCACCTGCGCGATCACCGAGGGCAGCCAGAGCGCCGTGAATTCGAGGAAAACGCCGGCGGAATGGCCGTCCGCGATCAACCGGTCGAACAGGATCACGGCCCGGTTCACCCAGTAGATGGCCACGAGGACGAGGGCGAAAAAGCCGAACAGCACCATGAGTTGCGACAGCACGTATCTGTCGAATCTTTGCAAGCCTGCGTCCCCCCCCGGAACAAATCTTGGGCCGGAGCCTAATGGATCGCATCGCGGGGGGAAAGGTGCTCTGGTCATCCGGACGGCAGGGGGCTAGGTCTGGGCAAGGTTTGGCTGAAAGGGAGTGGGACATGACCGAGCTGCGCAGCGTGGAATTCGCCGGGGTGGATCTGGAGGCCCTGGCCGGGGCCGAGGGCCGGGTCGCGGTGCTGATCCCGGCCGAGGGCACGCTGAGCCCGGGCGCGCGCCGGCTGAACCGGCTGACCAAGGGCGCCGTGGCCCGCGCCGTCGAGAGCGAAGGCTGGTCGGGGCTGAAGCCCGGCGAGGTGCTGACGCTGGCCTGGCCGGCTGGCATGGCGGCAGAGGCGGTCGACCTTGTAAAGCTCGAACGCCGCCCGACCCGCGCCGAGGCGCGCAAGGCCGGCGCCGCGCTGGCCGTCGCGGCGGGCAAGTCGGCCCTGTGCGTGCTGGCCGAGAACACCCGCTTCCCCGAAGAGCTGGCGCTGGGCCTCGTGCTGCGCGGCTATGCCTTCACCGCGCGCAAATCCGCGCCTGCCGAGACGCCCGCGGGCGCGACGGTGCAGTGCAAGACCCCCGAGGAGGCCGCCGAGGCCTATGCCGACCGCCGCGCCGTGGCAGAGGGCGTGTTCTTCACCCGCGACCTCGTCTCGGAGCCCACCAACGTGCTGGGCACCGTCGAGTTCGCCAACCGGCTGGAGGCGCTGCGCGAGCTGGGCGTCGAGGTCGAAGTGCTGGACGAGGACCGCATGGCCGAGCTGGGCATGGGCGCGCTTCTGGGCGTGGGCATGGGATCGGCCATGCCCTCCAAGCTGGTGATCATGCGCTGGAAGGGCGGCGAAGGCGCGCCGCTGGCGCTGATCGGCAAGGGCGTCGTCTTCGACACCGGCGGCATCAGCCTCAAGCCCGCGCAGGGCATGGAGGACATGACCATGGACATGGGCGGCGCAGGCGTCGTCTCGGGCGTGATGAAGACGCTGGCGCTGCGGCAGGCCAAGGCCAACGTGGTGGGCCTTGTCGGGCTGGTCGAGAACATGCCCTCGGACCGCGCGCAGCGCCCCGGCGACATCGTCACCTCGATGAAGGGCGACACGATCGAAGTCATCAACACCGATGCCGAGGGCCGGCTGGTGCTGGCCGACGTGATGTGGCACGCGCAGGCGGCCGAGGGGCCGGCCGCGATGGTCGACCTCGCCACGCTGACCGGGGCCTGCATCATCGCGCTTGGCCACGAGAACGCGGCTGTCTTCTCGAATGATGACGGCTTTGCCGGCGATTTCCTGAAATCCGCCGCGAGCGAGGGCGAGGGCGCGTGGCGCCTGCCGCTGGGCCAGGCCTATGACGACCAGCTGAAAAGCCAGAAGGCCGACATGAAGAACGTGGGCGGGCGGCCCGCGGGCTCGATCACCGCGGCACAGTTCCTGCAGCGTTTCGTCAAGGACGGCATGCCATGGATCCATCTCGACATCGCCGGGGTGGCGCAGGTCTCCAAGGACACCGAACTGTCGCCCAAGGGCGCGACGGGCTGGGGCGTGATGGCGCTGGACCGGCTGGTGCGCGACCGGTTCGAGAGCAAGGAATGATCGCCGCTGGATCCCGCGCCCGCGACGGGCGGGCGCCCGTCCGGGGCTGACCCCATGGGCGCAGCCTATTTCTACCACCTGACCCGCCGCCCGGTCGAGGACACGCTGGCCACGCTGCTGGGCAAGTCGCTTCAGGCGGGCTGGCGCGTGGCGGTGCGCGCCCGCGCCGCCGAGCGGCTGGACTGGCTGGATCAGAAACTGTGGCTGGGCCCCGAGGACGGCTTCCTGCCGCACGGCGTCGCGGGCGGGCCGCATGATGCCGACCAGCCGGTCCTGCTGACGCTGGACCGTACCGCGCCCAACCGCCCCGCCTGCCTGATGAGCATCGACGGCGCCGAGGTGGCGGCGGAGGAGGTGCAGGCGCTGGAACGGGTCTGCATCCTCTTCGACGGGCACGACCCCGACGCGATGCAGGCCGCCCGGGTACAATGGAAGACGCTGACCGGGGCAGGCTGCGCGGCGCAGTACTGGTCCGAGGAATCGGGGCGCTGGGAGAAGAAGGCCGAGGCCTGAGGGGCTTCGGTTTGGTGTGTTGGTGACGCGCAGTGTTGGCTGAGAGGGCGGGAGCGAGGGGCCAGCCCCTCGCGCTCCCCGGGATATTTGGGGACCAAAGATGAGCGGTGTTTCGGCGCGGGGCTGTGGCTCGGGTTTGGCGCTGCATGGGCGCGTCGGATCGTCGGGGGCGGGGGCCTGTTTGGCGGGGGGCGTGTTGAGGTTCTTTGACGGTGCCGGGCGGGATCCGGGCGCGAGGGTCGGGGATCAGCGTTCCAGCACGAGTTTGCCGCCAGAGATCTCGATCCGCGCGAAACGGTCGAGATAGGACATGCCCAGAAGCGACTGGCTCATCTCGCCGCTGTTGACATAGGCGCGCACGTTGCGGTCGGTGACCGGCCCCAGCGCGACGCGGTCCAGCGTGACGGGGGCGGTCTGCACCGCGCCATTGGCGGTCATCGCCTCGGAGAAGAAGAAGAGTTCGTCCTGCTGCAGCCCCGCGCGCGCGGCATCCTCTTGTGTCAGTACCATGGCCGAGGCGCCGGTATCCACCACGAAGCGCAGCGGCTGGCCGTTCACGTCCAGCGTGACGTAGTAATGCCCGTCGGGGGCGCGCGGCAGCTCGATCCGGCCTTCCTCGGCAAAGACCGATTGCTGCGGCATCACGGTCTGCCGGATATCGGCCCAGAGCCCGTAGGCCGCGATCACGCCCAGGAAGATCAGCCCCCAGGCGGCCAGGTGCTGCGCCATCTTGCCCAGCCCGCCGCGGTTCGCCACGACGTACCAGGTCAGGATCACGCCGCCCAGCAGCACGAGATAGATCAGGGATGCGGTTTGATCGCCGGTCATGGATTGCCCTCTTCGCTATGGGCAATGTAGGGGCCCGGGCGCGGAATGTCAGGGGGCCGGGCGGCTCAGGGGGCCGAGCCGCCGATCCCGAAGGCGCGCAGCCCGTCGAGGATGAACTGCACCGACAGCGCGGCCAGCAGCATGCCCAGCAGGCGCGTGACCACGTTGATGCCGATCCGCCCCAGCGCGCGCTCGATCGGGGCGGCGAGCAGGAAGAGCCCCATCACCAGCACGAGCACCGCGCCCATGACGCCCAGCACCGCCGCCATGCCGGCCGCGCCCTCGGCCTGTCCGGCCAGCAGGATCATCGTGGCGATGGCGCCCGGCCCGGCGATCAGCGGGATGGCGATGGGAAAGACCGACGGGTCGGGATCCTCGATATCCTCGGCCTGGTCCTCGCGCCGCTTGGTGCGCCGTTCGAACAGCATGTCCAGCGCGGTCAGGAAAAGCAGCGCGCCGCCGGCGATGCGGAAGGCCGGCATGGTGATCCCGATGAAGCCTAGCACCGCCTCGCCGAAGAAGGCAAAGAGCGTCAGCAGGACGAAGGAGATGACACAGGCCCTCAGCGCGATGGCCCGCCGAGCCGCGGTCTCCATGCCCTGAGTGAGCGCGATGTAGATCGGCGTCAGCCCGATCGGATCGATGATCACGAAGAGCGTGGCAAAGGCGGTGATGAGAAAGGCCGGGTCCATGTCATGCGCTCAAGCATGTTTGGCCCCGCGGGGCAAGGCCCGCAAGGGACGAGGCGCGTGGATATGGGGGGCGGATGACAGGGGCCCGGTGGAAGGCGCGGTTGTCAGGCGTTCTCGGCCGCGTCGAGGCGTTCGACGGCGGTTTCCCAGAGCGCCTCGGCGCGGGTGAGCCCTTCCATGACCTCGGCATATTTCCTGTTCCAGGTCTCGAGCTCGTTCACGCGGCCATCCTCGTAGAGGGCGGGATCGGCGAGCTTGGCGGCCAGCTTCTCGCGCATCTCCTCGAGCTTTGCGACGCGGGCCTCGCATTTGCGCAGCTCGGCGCGCAGGTCGAGGATCTGGTCGCGCGAGGGGCGCTTGGGCTTGGCCTCCTTGGGCTTCTCGGCCTTGGCGGGCGTGTCGCGCGACAAGAGCATCGCGCGGTAGGCGTCGAGATCGTCCTCATAGGGCTTGACCGTGCCGTCGGAGACCAGCCAGAGCCGGTCGGCCACCATCGACAGAAGATGCATGTCGTGGCTGACGAGGATCACCGCACCGGAATAGGCGTTCAGCGCCTCGACCAGCGCCTCGCGGCTCTCGATGTCGAGATGGTTGGTGGGCTCGTCGAGGATCAGCAGGTGCGGCGCGTCCAGCGTGGCCAGCAGCAGCGACAGCCGCGCCTTCTGCCCGCCCGAGAGCCGGCCCACCTCGGTCTCGGCCTGCGCGGCCATCAGGCCGAACCCGGCCAGCAGCGGGCGCAGTTTCGCGGGGGCCGTGTCGGGGCGTTCGCGCTGCAGGTGCTGCAGGGGCGTCTCGTCGAGATGCAGCTCGTCGACCTGGTGCTGGGCGAAATAGCCGATGCGCAGCTTGGAGGAGCGCGTCACCTTGCCCATCATCAGCGGCAGCCGGTCGGCCAGCAGCTTGGACAGGGTGGATTTGCCCTGGCCGTTGCGGCCCAGCAGCGCGATGCGGTCGTCCTGGTCGATGCGCAGGTCGAGCCGGCGCAGCACGGTGGTGTCGCCATAGCCGGTGACACCGCCCTCCATGTGGATGATCGGCGGCGAGAGCTGGTCGGGCTGGGGGAAGGTGAAGACGCGTTTCGCCGCATCCTCGGGGGCCGAGACCATCTCCATCCGCTCGATCATCTTGAGCCGGGATTGCGCCTGCTTGGCCTTGTCGGCCTTGTAGCGGAAGCGGTCGACATAGGATTGCAGATGAGCGCGGCGCGCCTCCTGCTTCTTGGCCATGGCGGCGGCCTGGGCGCGGCGTTCGGCCCGCTGGCGGGCGAACTGGTCGTAGGGGCCCTGGTAGAAGGTGAGCTTGCGGTCCTCGACATGCAGGATCGACCCCACCGCGCGGTTGAGCAGCCCGCGATCATGGCTGATCACGATCACCGTGTGGGGATATTTCGCGAGGTAGCTTTCCAGCCAGAGCGCGCCCTCGAGATCGAGATAGTTGGTCGGCTCGTCGAGCAGCAAAAGGTCGGGCTGGGCGAAGAGCACGCCGGCCAGCGCCACGCGCATGCGCCAGCCGCCCGAGAAGGCCGAGCAGGGGCGGCGCTGCTGGGTGTCGTCGAAGCCCAGCCCCTTGAGGATGGTCGCGGCGCGGGCCTCGGCCGACCAGGCGTCGATATCGGCCAGCCTTGTCTGCACCTCGGCCATGTGGGTGCCGGTGGCGGTCTCGGCGGCCTCCATCAGGCGGGCGCGCTCGGTATCGGCGGCGAGCACCGTCTCGATCAGGCTGTCCTCGGTGGCGGGCTCCTCCTGCGCGACACCGCCGATGCGGGCGCGGCTGGGCAGCGAGATCTCGCCCGAATCCAGCGTGAGCTCGCCCCGGATGAGGCGGAACAGCGTGGTCTTGCCGGTGCCGTTCGGCCCGACCAGCCCGACCTTGTGCCCCTCGGGGATGGTGGCGGAGGCGGTCTCGAAGAGCGGGCGGCCTTCGACGGAATAGGCGATGTTCTCGATGCGCAGCATGGGGCGGGCTGTAGCAGAGCCTGTGCGGCGGGGCCAGTGGCTGTCGACGGGCGGCTCTGTTTGCTGCGCAAAGGCGCCCGCCCGCCGACCCGCGGGCCGCGCGCTCCGGGTCTTTTCAAGGGGCGGGGGGCGTGCTAGGCGCTCGCGCGGTATTTCGGCCGGGCACGGGGTCCGGCCTGTCATTCTATGGAGCACAGCATGGCCACCGAACGCACCCTGTCGATCATCAAGCCCGACGCCACCCGCCGCAACCTGACCGGCAAGATCAATGCCAAGTTCGAGGAGGCGGGCCTGCGCATCGTCGCGCAGAAGCGCATCCAGCTGACCAAGGCGCAGGCCGGCCAGTTCTACGCCGTGCACAAGGAGCGTCCCTTCTACGACGAGCTGTGCGAGTTCATGGCCTCCGAGCCGGTCGTCGTGCAGGTGCTGGAAGGCGAGGGCGCCATTGCCAAGAACCGCGAAGTGATGGGCGCGACCAACCCCGCCGACGCGGCGCCGGGCACGATCCGCGCCGAGTTCGCGGAATCGGTCGGCGAGAACTCGGTCCACGGCTCGGACGCGCCGGACACAGCCAAGGAAGAGATCTCGTTCTTCTTCTCGGGCCTCGAACTGGTCGGCTGAACCGGTACGGTTCGCAAGACGTGAAAAAGCGCCCCGCGGGGCGCTTTTTTGTGTCTATATTCTGGGTCAGGCCGGGGCCGCCTCGACCGGGGCGACCGGCGGGCGGGCCACGGTGGCGTGGCGGGCCTCCACATGGGCGCGCAGCAGCGCGGCGTTTCGCAGATTGGCCTTGAAGCCCACGTCGAGCACGTCGCCCAGCAGCGGCACGAGGCCGATCAGCCAGTCGAGCCCGACATTGCCGGCCATCCGGGCCAGAAGCGGGCGCGATGCGCCGCTGTCATGGGCCAGCTTGAGGATGTAGGCGGCGGGCGCCAGTGCCAGCGCATCGCCCACGCCCGGGACGAGGCCGATGATCGAATCCCAACCGATGGTGATCCGGGTCAGCGGCAGGCGGAAGGCGCTGTCCATGCGGCGCGCCACGCGCTCGGCCGTCTCGACGCGGTCGAAATCGGCCTGCGCGGGGCGGGTCTGCGTCGCGGCGGCCATGGCGCTTACACCCGCTGGATGTCGGGGCCGGTGCGGGCAATGACCCAGACCGCGTGCACGATGCCGGGGATGTAGCCGAGGATGGTCAGCAGGATGTTGATCCAGAAATGCTTGCCGATGCCGACCTGCAGGAACACGCCCAGGGGCGGCAGCAGGATGGCGAGGATGATGCGCAGGATGTCCATGATGTCTCTCCGTGTCGAAGTCTTCGGCGGGGAAACGAGGCGCGGGCCCGGATCGTTCCCTTGCCGTCCCGGGAGAGTGGCTCAGCCGTCGGTTTCGGGGCGGCGCGGGGCGATCACGCCGATCTCGTCGAGACGGGCGAGAAACGCATCCTCGGGTGCCGGACGGGCCTCGGCGCGCAGCGCGTCGAACTGCGCGCGCAGGGCGGTCTTCTCGGCGCCGCGGCAGTCGTTCCACGGCCGGCCCTGCAGCGCCATGTGCAGCACGAAATAGCCGATGAAATGCGGCCGCGTGCCGGCCGCCAGCAGGCGACGATAGGCCTCGTGCGCGCCGAGGCTGCGCAGCGTCTCGGCATCGGGGATGCCCGCGCGGGTGCACTCGGCCTGGAAGGCGGGGCCGAGATTGCGGATGGTGGAGACGGGCGTGCCGCTCATGACCCCAGAAGCGCGTCGATCCTGTCGCCGCCGATCGAATGCGAGAGCAGGTCGAAGCGCCCCTCGCCGAACATCTGTTTCCCGGCATCATGGATCACGCGATGCGTGGCGCGTGCCAGCGACGAGCCCAGCGAGAGCCGCGCCACCCCGACCCGGGCGAAGGCGGTGCGGTCATGGGCGGT
Source organism: Pseudoponticoccus marisrubri (assembly GCF_001482405.1). Taxonomy (GTDB): domain Bacteria; phylum Pseudomonadota; class Alphaproteobacteria; order Rhodobacterales; family Rhodobacteraceae; genus Pseudoponticoccus; species Pseudoponticoccus marisrubri. Next base: position 273,855 of record NZ_LPXO01000002.1, on the reverse strand, counting down.
ATAGGGGCCGGCCACCAGCGCGTTGACCGGCAGCGTCGTGGCGGCGCAGATCCGGGCGAGATCCGCGAAGGCGGGCGGCATCGGGATGTAGAGGCAATCGGCGCCGGCGTCCTCGAAACTGGCGATGCGGGCCAGCCCCTCGTCGAGGTCGTATTGCCCGTTCATCACCCCGTCGGCGCGCGCCACCAGCACGAAGTCCCGCTTCAGGGCGCGGGCGGCCGCGGCGGCGTCGCGGATGCGCTCGGCTGCGAGCGCGGCGTCATAGGGTGTGGCATCGGGCAAGGCGGTGTCCTCGATCGAGATGCCGGCCAGCCCGATCTCGGCGGCCAGCCGCACGGTCTCGGCGCAGGTCTCGGGGGCGGCGCCGAAGCCGTTCTCGAAATCGCCCGACACGGGAACGGTGACGGCGGCGACCAGATCCTGCGCATGGGCCAGCGCCTCGTCCCGGGTGACCCGGCCCATGTCGGGCCGGCCCAGCGTGAAGGCATGCGCCGCCGAAGACGTGCCGATCGCGGGCGCGCCGAGCGCCTGCAGCATCCGCGCGCTGCCCGCGTCCCAGGCATTGGCGAGGATGAACGGGTCGCCGGGGCGGTGCAGGTCGCGGAAGCGGGTCGCGGTGTCATTCATGGGTCAGGCTTTCGGCAAAGGCGCAGAGGGTCCCGAGGGCGGCGTCCAGCCGGGCATCGTCCACGGTCAGCGCCACCCTGACATGGCCGGCCGCCGAGCGCCCGAAACTTTCGCCGGGCATGACAGCGATGTGATGCGCGTCCAGCAGCCGGTCCGCGAAATCGCGCCCCGACAGGCCCGTCGCGCGGATGTCCAGCATCAGGTACATGGCGCCCTGCGAGGGGATCGCGGTCACGGTATCCTGCCGCGCGATCACCTCCAGCGCCAGCGCGCGGCGGCGGCGGAACGGCGCGGCGATGCGTTCCTCGAGATCGGGGCCCCGGGTCAGGGCAAAGAGCGCGGCATCCTGGATGTAGCCCGGCACGCCATAGGTGGTGGCGGTGGCGAGGTCGATCAGGCGCTCGATGGCCGGCGCCGGCGCGACGATCCAGCCGATGCGCGAGCCTGTCATGGCGTGGCTTTTCGACATCGAGCCGATCACCATGGTGCGCTCGGCCATGCCGGGCAGGGTGCGCGGGCTGAGATGGGCACCCTCCCAGAGTTGCGTGTCATAGACCTCGTCCGAGATCAGCCAGAGATCGCGGTCGCGGCAGACCTCTGCCAGCGCCTCGAGCGTCGCTTGCGGATAGATCGTGCCGGTGGGGTTGTTGGGCGTGTTGATCAGCAGGCTTTTCGCGCCGCTTTCTGCCGCCGCCTCGGACACGGCGGCGGGATCGGGCAGGAAGGCATCGCGCGCCCGGGTCTGCACCGGCACCGCACGGCCCGAGGCGGCGCGGATCGTGCCCGGGTAGGTGGCGTAGTAGGGGTCGACATAGAGCGCCGCGTCGCCGGGATCGAGCACCGCCATATGGGCCGAGAAGAGCCCGGCCTGGCCCCCCGGCGTGACGAGGATGTTCTCGGCCGTGGTCGGCACGCCGGTGCGCTCGGTCAACCTTTGGGCCAGTGCTGCGCGCAGGGCGGGGATGCCGGGCACCATGGCATAGCCCGTGTGACCGCCATGCGCCGCCTCGTGCATCGCGTCGAGGATCGCGGGCGCGGTGCGGATGTCGTGTTCACCGATCGTCAACTCGGTCACGTCGGTCCCCGCGGCGACCATCGCGCGGGCGCGGTAGAACACCTCCCACCCGTCGGAGCCGCCCTCGTTGAGCTGCGTGATGCGGGGCGAGAGCTGGGGCATTTCGGTAAACCTTTCAATATCTTGGCGCAGGGGTGCGGGGCGCGCCACGGTGCGGTCGCCCCTTGGTTAATCCAGCCCCCGGGGGAAAGTAAACGCGGATCGGGCCGCGCCGCGCGGTGCGGGAAGCCGGTGGAAAGACCTGTGCCGCAGGATGAGCGCGTGCCGGTCGGTGCGGGAGGTCTGCGCAGACGGGCCCCCGCCACCGGCCAGAGCAGGCACGTCATACAGGCAAATAAGGTGTCGAGCATGGAAAGACCTGAAGAGCACCGTCCGGTTCTTGTAACCGCGGCGGACGAGGCCGGGCGGCTGGAGGCGCAGCGCGCCGAGATCGAACAGACGCTGGGCGAGCTGGTCCGCGACATCCGCGAGATCCAGTCGCGGCTGCGACAGGGCACGTTCGAGAGCAGGACCGAGACCGGCAAGTTGCTGGGCGACCTGAGATACTGGCTGCGGGCGGCCAGGGATACGGAGGCTGAACTTGAAGCGATCAGACGAAAACAGGCCGGAATCGGCGACGGATACGGGCTCGACCTCGACGCGGCCGAGCGTGCGATCGGGTGCCGCCTTCATCGCATCCGCACCTGCTGCGGTGCAGAGCGCGTTCCTGAATGAGCTGACAGCAGGGGAGCGCATGGCGCTCCCCTACCTGTTCGAGTTCTGGGCGCATGACCACCAGCTGCCTCCCGAGGGGGACTGGCGGTCCTGGGTGATCCTGGGCGGGCGCGGTGCCGGCAAGACGCGGGCCGGGGCGGAATGGGTGCGCCGCATGGTCGAGGGGGCGAAGCCGCTGGACCCCGGGCGCTGCCGCCGGCTTGCGCTGGTGGGCGAGACGCTGGACCAGGCGCGCGAGGTGATGATCTTCGGCGACAGCGGGATCATGGCCTGCTCGCCGCCCGATCGCAAACCCAGCTGGGTCTCGACCCGGCGCTGCCTTGTCTGGCCGAACGGGGCCGAGGCGATGGTGTTCTCGGCGCATGATCCCGAAAGCCTGCGCGGGCCGCAATTCGACGGCGCCTGGGTGGACGAGCTGGCCAAATGGAAGAAGGCGCAGGAGACCTGGGACATGCTGCAGTTCGGGCTGCGGCTGGGCGATGATCCGCGGGTCTGCGTGACCACCACGCCGCGCAATGTCGCGGTGCTGAAAGCGCTGCTGGAGCTGCCCTCGACCGTGGTGACGCGGGCGCCGACCGAGGCCAACCGCGCCAACCTGGCGGCGTCCTTCCTGTCCGAGGTGCGGGCGCGCTACGCGGGCTCGCGGCTGGGGCTGCAGGAGCTGGACGGGATCCTGCTGGACGAGATCGACGGCGCGCTGTGGTCGCGCGAGGGGCTGGTGGCCTGCCGCAGCGGGCCGGTGCCGGAGCTGACTCGCGTGGTCGTGGCGGTCGACCCGCCGGCCGGGGCCAGCACCGGCGCGGATGCCTGCGGCATCGTGGTGGCCGGCGTGGTGGCCCACGGTCCGCCGCAGGAGTGGCGGGCCTACGTGCTGGAGGATGCCAGCGTGCAGGGCTGCTCGCCCGCGGGCTGGGCCGCGGCGGCGGTGGCCGCCGCGCGACGCTGGCAGGCCGAGCGGGTGGTGGCCGAGGTCAACCAGGGCGGCGCCATGGTCGAAGCCGTGCTGCGCCAGGTCGACCCGCTGCTGCCCATGCGCTTGGTCCACGCGACGCGCGGCAAGGCGGCGCGCGCCGAGCCGGTGGCCGCGCTCTACGAGCAGGGCCGGGTGTGGCACGGGCCGGGGCTGGACGCGCTCGAGGCGCAGATGTGCCTGATGACGCAGGGCGGTTTCGAGGGCGCGGGCAGCCCGGACCGGGTGGATGCGCTGGTCTGGGCGCTGACCGAGCTGATGATCGAGCCGGCAGCACGCTGGCAGCAGCCGAAACTGCGGGTGCTGGGATGAACCGGCCGGTCTGCGTGGCGGGCGCTGGAGGGGGCGCTGCCCCCGCCCTGCGGGCCCCCCGGAGTATTTTCGGAAAGATGAAAGGGTCTTTGGGCTTGGTTGGGCTGGCGGTTGGTTTGGTTGGGAAGGCGTTTGTGCAGTGGCGGGTTTTCTGCGTGCGGGTGTGGCGGGGTCTACTTTGTGCACCTTCGGCGGATTCATTTTTCGTGCACCTTCGGTGGCTTCGTTTTTGTGCACCTTTGGTGCAACACCCACCGCGCGGTGCCGTGAACCCGCGTTAATCCGCGCCGCCTAGGGTGTTTTTCAACGTCGGGGGACGGCCCCGTCACCACGGTCAGACAGGAGCGAGCTGGATGGTTTTCGATTTTCTGCGGCAGCGCGGCGATGCGGGCGGGGCGCCGGAAGGCAAGGCATCTGCGACCGGGCCTCTGGTGGCGCATGTCAGCGCGGGGCACGTGGCCTGGAGCCCGCGGGACACCGTCTCGCTCACCCGGCAGGCCTTTACCGGCAACCCGGTGGGGTTTCGCGCGGTCAAGCTGATCGCCGAGGCCGCCGCCGCGCTGCCGCTGGTGCTGCAGAGCCCCGAGACGCGGTTCTCCGATCATCCGCTTCTGCGCCTGATCGGGGCGCCCAACGGGGTGCAGGGGCGGGCCGAACTGTTCGAGGCGCTCTATAGCCAGCTGCTCTTGTCGGGGGACGGCTATGTCGAGGCGGTCGCGGGCGCGACCGGGCTGCCGCTGGAGCTGCACGTTCTGCGCTCGGACCGGATGCGGGTGGTGCCCGGGGCTGATGGCTGGCCCGTGGCCTATACCTACAGCGTCGGCGCGCGCAGCCATCGCTTCGACATGAGCGGGCCGGTGGCGCCCATCTGCCACGTCAAGGCCTTCCACCCGCAGGACGACCATTACGGGCTGTCGCCGCTGCAGGCGGCGGCGCAGGCGGTGGACGTGCATAACAGCGCCTCGCGCTGGTCCAAGGGGCTGTTGGACAACGCGGCGCGGCCCTCGGGCGCGATCGTCTGGAAAGGGGCCGAGGGCCAGGGCCAGCTGTCGGCCGAGCAATATGACCGGCTGGTGGTCGAGATGGAGAGCCATCACCAGGGTGCGCGCAATGCTGGCCGGCCGATGCTGCTGGAAGGCGGGCTGGACTGGAAACCGATGGGCTTCTCGCCCAGCGACATGGAGTTCCAGAAGACCAAGGAGGCGGCGGCGCGCGAGATCGCCGTGGCCTTCGGCGTGCCGCCCATGCTGCTTGGAATCCCGGGCGAGGCGACCTATGCCAATTACGCCGAGGCGCACCGCGCCTTCTATCGCCAGACCGTGCTGCCGCTGGCCACCAAGGTGACGGCGCAGGTGGGCCGCTGGCTGGCCGCGCACACGGGCGAGGACGTGGCGCTGGGTCCCGACCTGGACCAGGTGCCGGCGCTGGCGGCCGAGCGCGATGCGCAATGGTCGCGCGTGGCCGGCGCCGATTTCCTGACCGCGGCCGAGAAGCGGCGCATGCTGGGCCTGCCGGCGCTGGCCGAGGAGGCGGGCGGTGACTGAGCCGCGCGCGCGCCACGAGAGCTTTGCCTGCGCGCCGGGCCTGCGGCTGGAGGCGCATGAGCGGCTGAGCAGCCTGCAATTCGCCGCGCTCGACGACAAGCTGGCGCGCCTCGAGGCGCTGCTGGAGCGGCTGGAACGGCGGCTGTGGCTGACCGTCTACGGCGTGGCCGGGGTGATCCTGGCCGAGGCCTTCCAGGGCTTGATGAACGCGGCGCCGTAACGCGCCGGAACAAGGGGATTTTCCATGGATCTTGAGCACAAGTTCTGCCGGCTGGGCGCCGATGTGACGGTGAAGGACGGCACGATCATCGAGGGCTATGCCTCGCTCTTCGGGACGGTGGACCAGGGGGGCGATATCGTCTCGAAGGGCGCCTATGCACGCTCGCTGCGCCGGATGATCGACGAGGGGCGCGCGGTGAAGATGCTGTGGCAGCACGACCCGGCGCAGCCGATCGGGCTGTGGGACACGGTCTGCGAGGATGCGCGCGGCCTTTACGTCAAGGGCCGGCTGCTGGACAGCGTCGCCCGCGGCCGCGAGGCAGCCGCGCTGATCGCGGCGGGCGCGATCGACGGGCTGTCGATCGGCTATCGCACCGTGACGGCCGCGAAGAACGACAAGGGCCAGAGGCTCTTGCACGAGCTGGAGCTTTGGGAGGTGTCGCTGGTGACCTTTCCGATGCTGCCCAGTGCGCGGGTGGCCTCGAAGGGCGAGAGCCCGGTCGAGGACGGCCTGCGTGACCTGGCGGAGACCCTCGAAGGGCTGCGCCGCAACCTGGCGGGCGGCTGACGCGCGCCACTCATGAGGGAAACGACGATGAGCACAGCCGAGACCAAGTCTCGGACCGGGGAAGATGCGTCTCCGGTCGCCCGGGTGAGTGCCGCGATGGCGGGACTGGTCGGGGATTTCAAGGCCTTGCAGGCCGATCTTCAAGACAGACTTCAGAAACAGGAAGAGCGACTGACCATGCTGGATCACAAGACCGCCCGTGCGGGCCGCCCCGTGCTTTCGACCTCGGCCGAGGTGGAGGCGCCCCACCAGAAGGCGTTCGACGCCTACCTGCGTTCCGGCGACGATGCCGGGCTGCGTGGGCTCGAGATGGAGGGCAAGGCCATGTCGACGCAGGTGAACTCGGATGGCGGCTATCTCGTCGACCCGGTCACCGCCGACAGCATCAAGTCGGTACTGGCCGCCACCGCCTCGATCCGCGCGATCTCGAACGTGGTCAATGTCGAGGCCTCGGCCTTCGACGTGCTGATCGACCGCAACGATACCGGCGCGGGCTGGGCGGACGAGACCTCGGCCACGACCGAGACGGGCACGCCGGGGATCGAGCGCATCTCGATCGCGCTCTACGAGCTGAACGCGCTGCCCAAGGTGTCGCAGCGGCTGCTGGATGACAGCGCCTTCGACGTGGAGGCCTGGCTGGCGGGCCGCATCGCCGACAAGTTCGCCCGGGCCGAGGCCGCGGCCTTTGTCAGCGGTGACGGCAATGACAAGCCGCGCGGTTTCCTCGATCATCCCACGGTGGACAATGCCAGCTGGAGCTGGGGCAACCTGGGCAGCGTGAGTTCGACGCTGGGCACCGATTTCGCCGGCGGCGACGACCTGATCGAGCTGGTCTACACGCTGGGTGCGCGCTACCGCGCCAACGCGACCTTCGTGATGAACTCCAAGACCGCGGGCGCGCTGCGCAAGCTCAAGGACAGCGACGGGCGCCACCTGTGGAGCGACGGGTTCGCCTCGGGCGAGCCGGCGCGGCTGCTGGGCTACCCGGTGCTGATCGCCGAGGACATGCCCGACATTGCCGACGGGGCCAGCCCGATCGCCTTCGGGGATTTCTCGGCCGGCTACACCATCGCCGAGCGTCCCGACCTGCGCGTGCTGCGCGACCCGTTCAGCGCCAAGCCGCATGTGCTGTTCTACGCCACCAAGCGCGTGGGCGGCGATGTCAGCGACTTCGCGGCGATCAAGCTGCTGAGCTGCGTGGCCGCGTAAGGCGGCGCGGCCTTGGGGGGGCGGTGCGCCGCCCCCCGTCGGGTCTGTGCCGGTGGCGGCTGCCGGGGGTGCCCGGGCGGATCATGGCGGCGCGACGGGCCCGGGGACATCCGCGGGGCGGGTCAGGATTTCGGAGAAGAAACATGATGTTGGTCGAAGAAACTCAGGTGCCCGAGGCGGCGCTTCCGGTCGAGGCGCTGAAGCGGCACCTGCGGCTGGGCAGCGGCTTTGCCGAGGATGACGTGCAGGAGGCCGTGCTGGGCTCGTTCCTGCGGGCCGCCCTGGCCGCGATCGAGGCGCGCACCGGCAAGGCGCTGATCACGCGGGGTTTCCTGGCCACGTTCAGCACCTGGCGCGACATGACCGGGCAGGTCCTGCCGGTGGCGCCGGTCACCGCCGTGACCGAGTTGACCATCGTGGACCGGTTCGGCGGCGCCACGCAGATCGCGCCCGGCGCCTACCGGTTGCAGCCCGACAGCTTTGCGCCGCGGTTGGTGCCGCAGGCGAGCTACCTGCCCAGCATCCCCGAGGGGGGCGCGGCCGAGATCCGTTTCGAGGCGGGCTATGGCGCCGCGTTCGACGCGCTGCCGGACGACCTGAAACAGGCCGTGCTGCTGCTGGCCGCGCATTACTACGAGTATCGCGACGAGACCGCGCTGAGCGAGGGCTGCATGCCCTTCGGCGTCACCAGCCTGATCGCGCGCTACCGTCCCGTGCGGCTGGGGCTGGGCGCATGAGCGGGGCGCGTCTCAACCGGCAACTGGTGCTGGAGCACGCGGTGCGCAGCAGCGACGGCGCCGGCGGGTTCACCGAGAGCTGGACCGCGCTCGGCACGCTCTGGGCCGAGATCACACCGCGCAGCGGGCGGCTGGCCAATGGCGAGACCGGCGCCGTCTCGGTCGGCGGGTTCCGGATCCGCGTGCGCGGCGCGCCCGTGGGCCAGTCGAACCGGCCGGAGCCGGGGCAGCGCTTCCGCATGGCGGGACGGATCTTCCGCATCGAGGCGGTGACCGAGGACGAGCCGCGCGGCCTGTACCTGATCTGCCACTGCGAAGAGGAGGTCGCGGCATGACCTATGCCCTGTCCGGACCGCTGCAGGCGGCCGTCTATGCCCGGCTCAGCGGCGATGCGGCGCTGGATGCGCTGGTTGGAGACCATGTCTATGACGCACTGCCGGCGGGCCCGCTGCCCGCGCTCTACGTGGCGCTCGGCCCCGAGCGGGTGCGCGATGCCAGCGATGGCAGCGATGGCGGCGCGCTGCATGATTTCATCGTCTCGGTGGTGACCGGCAGCGCGGGGTTCCAAGGCGCCAAGCAGGCGGCCGCGGCGATCAGCGATGCGCTCTGCGGTGCCGAGATGACGCTGAGCCGCGGCCAGGTGGTGGGGCTGTGGTTTCTCAAGGCCAAGGCCGCGCGCGAGACGGGCGGGCTCAGGCGCATCGACCTGACCTTCCGCGCCCGCGTGGAGGACAGCGCCGCGGCCTGATCCGCGGCGGCACGATCACGACACGGGCGCGGCCCGGATCCCAGCGAAGGAGTTTCAAGATGGGTGCTCAGAACGGCAAGGATCTTCTGATCAAGGTGGACCTGACCGGCGACGGACAGTTCCGGACGATGGCGGGGCTGCGCGCGACGCGCGTCAGCTTCAACGCAGAACAGGTGGACGTGACCACGCTGGAAAGCCAGGGCGGCTGGCGCGAGCTGCTGGCCGGCGCCGGGGTCAAGACGGCCAGTATCTCGGGCTCGGGCGTGTTCAAGGATGACGACACGGACGAGCGCGCGCGCCAGATCTTCTTTGACGGCGAGACGCCGGATTTCCAGGTCATCATCCCCGATTTCGGCACCGTCGAGGGGCCGTTTCAGGTGGCCAGCATCGAATATGCCGGCTCGCATAACGGCGAGGCGACCTACGAGCTCTCGCTGGCCTCGGCGGGCGAGCTGCAATTCGTCGCGGTGCCGGTGGCCTGATGGTCAATCCGTGGCGGGGAGACGTGGCGCTGACCATCGATGGCGAGCGCCACGTCATGCGGCTGACGCTGGGCGCGCTGGCCGAGCTGGAGGCCGGGCTGGAGCGCGGCTCGCTGGTGGAGCTGGTGCAGCGCTTCGAGGCGGGCGGTTTCAGCACGCGCGACGTGCTGGCGCTGATCGTGGCGGGCTTGCGCGGCGGCGGCTGGCAGGGCCGGGCGCCGGACCTGCTGTCGGCCGAGATCGAGGGCGGGCCGATGGCCGCGGCCCGGGCGGCGGCCGAGCTGCTGGCGCGGGCCTTCATGCTGCCGGAGACGGGCGATGGCGGGGTTTGACTGGCCGTCGCTGATGCGGGCGGGGATGCGCGGGCTGGGGCTGCGGCCCCACGAGTTCTGGGCGCTGACCCCGGCCGAGTTGCAGCTGCTCCTGGGCGAGGGCTCGGGCGCGGCACCGATGGGACGGTCGCGGCTCGACGAGCTGATGGCGGCCTTTCCCGATCCACAGGGAGGTGAGGCGGAATGAGCGAGACCGAGATGATCGAGGCGCTGGATGACGAGGTTGCCGCGCTCGAGACGTCGCTGGGCGGCGCGGTGGGCATGGCGGCGCAGTTCGATGCCGAGCTGAAGCGCATCCACGAGACGTTTTCGGCCACGGGACGCGGTGCGGCCCGGCTGGAGGCGACGCTGAGCCGCGGCGTGGCGCGCGCCATCGACGGGGTGGTGCTGGACGGCATGAAACTGTCGGACGCACTGCAGACCGTGGCGCAGTCGATGATCGACGCGGCGTGGAAGGCAGCGGTCAAGCCGGTGGCCGACCACGTGGGTGGCATGCTGGCGGGCGGTGTCTCGGCGGTGTTCGGCGGGCTGTCACCCTTCGCCTATGGCGGGTCCTTCGTACAGGGGCGCGTGATGCCCTTTGCCAATGGCGGTGTCGTATTGGGGCCGACCACGTTCCCGATGCGCGGCGGCACAGGGCTGATGGGCGAGGCGGGGCCCGAGGCGATCATGCCGTTGAGCCGCGGCCCGGACGGCAAGCTGGGCGTGCGCGCGCAAGGCGGCGGCCAGCCGGTCACCGTGGTGATGAACGTGCAGACCCCGGATGTGGCCGGGTTCCAGCGCAGCCAGAGCCAGATCGCCGCCCGCATGAGCCAGGCGCTGAGCCGTGGCGCGCGCAATCGCTGATAGGAGGATGGCATGGCCTTTCACGAGGTGAGATTTCCCGCCGACCTGAGCTTTGGCTCGGTGGGCGGGCCCGAGCGGCGCACGGATATCGTGGCGCTGACCAGCGGGTTCGAGGAGCGCAACACGCCCTGGGCCCATTCGCGGCGGCGCTACGATGCCGGGCTTGGGCTGCGCTCGCTCGACGATGTCGCGGCGCTGATCGCCTTCTTCGAGGCGCGGCAGGGCCAGCTTTACGGCTTCCGCTGGAAGGACTGGGCCGACTACAAGTCGTGCAAACCCTCGCGCAAGCCGGAACCCACCGACCAGGTGATCGCGCGGGGGGACGGGGTCACGCGCAGCTTTCCCCTGATCAAGACCTACCGCTCGGGCGCGCAGGTTTATGCCAGGCCCATTGCCAAGCCGGTGGCGGGCAGCGTCACCGCGGCGGTGCAGAATGTCGAGATGCGCGAGGGTGTGCATTTCGAGATCGCGCCCGGCAGCGGTGTCATCACCTTCGCCGAGCCGCCGCTGGCGCAGGCCGAGATCACCGCCGGCTATGAGTTCGATGTGCCGGTGCGCTTCGACACCGACCGGATCAATGTCAGCGTGGCAAGCTTTCGGGCCGGACAGGTGCCGGACGTGCCGGTGATGGAGGTGCGGCTGTGACAGGACAGGAGGCGCTGCATGACCACCTCGCGACCGGGCAGACCACGGTCGCGCGGGCCTGGGCCGTGACGCGTACCGACGGGGTGCGCTACGGCTTTACCGATCACGACCGGGACCTGGTCTTTGACGGGATTACCTTTCGCGCCGATACCGGCCTGTCGGCGCGCGCGCTCAGCCAGGCGACGGGCCTGTCGGTGGACAATACCGAGGCGATGGGCGCGCTGAGCGATGCCGCGATCCGCGAGGAGGATATCGCCGCGGGCCGCTTCGACGGGGCCGAGGTGGTGGCCTGGCTGGTCAACTGGGCCGATGTCACGGCGCGCCGGGTGATGTTCCGCGGTCATATCGGCGAGCTGCGCCGCGGCGCGGGCGCGTTCCATGCCGAGCTGCGCGGCCTGACCGAGACGCTGAACCGCCCCGTGGGACGGGCCTTCCAGAAACCCTGTACGGCGGTGCTGGGCGATGACAGCTGCCGCTTCGACCTCGACACGCCCGGCTATGTCCATACCGGCGCGTTGGAGGATGTGGAGGAGGGTCGGGTCTTCCTGTTCGGCCCGCTGCCGGGCTTCGAGCCGGGCTGGTTTCAACGCGGCCGGCTGGTGGTGCAGGACGGCGCCGCGCATGGGCTGAGCGGTGCGATCAAGCGCGACCGGTTCCGCGAAGATGGGCGGCGGGTGATCGAGATCTGGGAGCCGCTGCGCGCGCCGGTGGTGCCGGGTGACAGCGTGCGGATCGAGGCCGGCTGCGACAAGCGGTTCGAGACCTGCCGGCTGAAATTCAACAACCTTCTGAACTTCCAGGGCTTTCCCGACCTGCCGGAGGAGGACTGGGTGACGGTGCATCCCTCGCTGGCCCGGCGCAAGGACGGGGGGAGCCGGCGATGAGCCGGGTGGTCGACGTGGCGCGCGGCTGGATCGGCACGCCCTATGTGCACCAGGCCTCGGTCAAGGGGGCGGGCTGCGACTGCCTTGGGCTCTTGCGCGGGGTCTGGCGCGAGGTGATCGGCCCCGAGCCGGAACCCGTGCCGGCCTATAGCCGCGACTGGTCCGAGCCGCAGGGCGATGAACGGCTGTGGCGTGCGGGGTTGGAACATCTGCGTCCAAGGCCGCTGGACCGCGCGGCGCTGGGCGACGTGCTGCTGTTCCGGATGCGCGACGGTGCGGTGGCGAAACATGTGGGCATCCAGGCACGGATCGGCCCGGCGGCGAGTGTCATCCATGCCTATAGCGGGCACGGCGTGATCGAGAGCCCGCTGGGCCGGAGCTGGACCCGGCGGATCGTGGCACGGTTCGCGCTTCCAACGGAGAACGACTAATGGCGACTATCCTTCTCTCCGCGGCCGGTGCGGCCATCGGCTCGTCCATCGGCGGATCCTTCCTGGGCCTGTCGATGATGGCGGTGGGCCGCTTCGTCGGCGCCTCGGTCGGCCGGGCCATCGACCAGCGTCTGATGGGGCAGGGCTCCGAGACGGTGGAGACCGGCAAGATCGAGCGCTTCCGCCTGACCGGCGCGGGCGAGGGGGCGCCGATCGCGCAGGTCTATGGCCGGATGCGCGTCGGCGGGCACGTGATCTGGTCGACCGAGTTCCGCGAGCACGTCAAGACGCGGGGTGGTGGCGGCAAGGGCGCGCCCTCGCAGCCCGAGGTCAAGACCTACAGCTATTCGGTCAGCCTTGCGCTGGCGCTGTGCGAAGGCGAGATCACCGGCGTGCACCGGGTCTGGGCCGATGGGGCCGAGATCCCGCTGAGCGATCTGAACATGCGCGTGCATTACGGCACACCGGACCAGCTGCCCGATCCCAAGATGGAGGCGGTCGAGGGCGTGGGCCTGGTGCCTGCCTATCGCGGCACGGCCTATGTGGTGATCGAGGATCTCAGGCTGAAGGCCTATGGCAACCGCGTGCCGCAGTTCAGCTTCGAGGTGACGCGCCCCGACCTGTCCGAGGCAGATGTGCCCGCGCTGGTCGAGGGCGTCGCGATGATCCCCGGCACGGGCGAATATGCGCTGTCGACCAGCACGGTCTATAGCGGCACGACCAATATCGGCACGCTGGTCTTCGCGCCCGATCTTGCGAAGAAGAAGGTCGAGAACGTCAACACGCCGGGCGAGCTGCCCGACTTCGAGGTCTCGCTGAACCACCTGACCGAGGAGGCGCCCAATTGCCGGGCCGTGTCGCTGGTGGTCAGCTGGTTCGGCGATGACCTGCGCTGCGACCGCTGCACGATCCGGCCCAAGGTCGAGCAGACCGAGTTCGACGCCACCAAGGAGAAACACCGCTGGAGCGTCTCGGGGCTGACCCGCGCCGAGGCGCAGACCGTCCCGCGCGAGGCCGACCGCCCGGTCTATGGCGGCACGCCCAGCGATGCCTCGGTCATTCAGGCGATCCGGCGCATGAGCGAGCAGGGGCTCGAGGTTCTCTACTACCCGTTCATCCTGATGGATCAGATGCCGGGCAATGGCCGGACCGATCCTTGGACCGGCGCAGAGGACCAGCCGAAGCTGCCCTGGCGCGGGCACATCACCACCAGCGTGGCGCCGGGACGAGAGGACAGCCCGGACGGCACGCAGGCGGCCGAGGCCGAGGTCGCGGCCTTCTTCGGCACCGCCACGGCGGCGGATTTCGGCATCGGCAACAAGTCGGTCTCGTATAGCGGGCCGGAGGAGTGGAGCTTTTCGCGCTTCATCCTGCACCAGGCGGCGCTCTGCGCCGTGGCAGGCAACGTGACCGCCTTCTGCATCGGCACCGAGATGCGCAGCCTGACGCAGATCCGCGGCGCGGCGGGCTTTCCGGCCGTGCTGGCGCTGCGCGCGCTGGCGGCCGAATGCCGGGCCCTGCTGGGGCCGGAGGTCAAGATCGGTTATGCTGCGGACTGGTCGGAATATTTCGGCTATCACCCGCAGGACGGGTCGGGCGATCTGTACTTTCATCTCGATCCGCTCTGGGCCGATGACGAGATCGATTTCATCGGGATCGACAATTACATGCCGCTGTCGGATTGGCGCGAGGGCACGGAGCACGCGGATGCGCATTGGGGGGCGATCTACAACCCCGATTACCTGCGCGCCAATATCGAGGGCGGCGAGGGCTATGACTGGTATTACGAGACGCCAGAGGCGCGCGATGCGCAGCGCCGCGACCCGATCACCGATGACGCCCATGGCGAGCCCTGGGTCTGGCGCTACAAGGACATCCGAAACTGGTGGCAGAACCGCCATTTCGAGCGCATCGGCGGCGTGCGGCAGAAACTGCCTACCGACTGGCAGCCGCAGTCGAAACCGGTCTGGTTCACCGAGCTGGGCTGCGCCGCGGTGGACAAGGGCACGAACCAGCCCAACAAGTTCCTCGATCCCAAGAGCTCGGAATCGCAGTTGCCGCATTATTCCAACGGGTTGCGCGACGAGCTGATCCAGCGGCATTACCTGCAGGCGGTGCTGGGCTACTGGGGTGATCCGGGGGTGAACCCGGTCTCGGAGGTCTATGGCGGGCCGATGCTGGACATGTCGCGGGCCTTTGTCTGGGCCTGGGATGCGCGGCCCTACCCGTGGTTTCCCGGCAATGACGCGCTGTGGAGCGACGGGCCCAACTATCGCCGCGGACACTGGCTGAACGGGCGGATCTCGCATCGCAGCCTTGCCTCTGTGGTGCGCGAGATCTGCGCCCGGGTCGGCCTGACCGAGATCGACACCAGCCAGCTCTTGGGCACGGTGAAGGGCTATCTGGTACCGCATGTGGGCGACGCGCGGCAGGCGTTGCAGCCGCTGATGCTGGCACACGGGTTCGACGCGATCGAGCGGGACGGCAAGCTGGTGTTCCGCATGCGCGACGGGCGGCAGGCGATCGACGTCTCGCCCGACACGCTGGCGGTCAGCGACGAGATCGAGGGCGCGCTGGCCGAGACCCGCGCCGGCGAAGCCGAGATGTCGGGCCGGGTGCGCGTAGGCTTTTTCCAGGCCGATTCCGACCACCAGGTGGCCAGCGAGGAGGCCGTGTTGCCCGATCACGAGACCCATGCCGTCTCGGCCTCGGACCTGTCCATGGTGCTGACCCGCGCCGAGGGGCGCCAGACCGCCGAGCGCTGGCTGGCCGAGGCACGGGTGGCCCGCGACACGATGCGCTTTGCCCTGCCGCCCTCGCAGCTGGCGCTGGGTGCCGGCGACGTGGTGCGGCTGCCGGCGAAATCCGGCCCGGTTCTTGCGCGCATCGACAAGGTCGAGGTCATGGAGCACCAGGTGATCGATGCGGTACGGATCGAGCCCGACGTGTTCCGGCCCTCGGAGTTCCCCGAGGATGCCGCCGCCCTGCGGCCTTTCACCCCCGCCGTGCCGGTGACACCCTTCTTCATGGACCTGCCGCTGATGACCGGCGAGGAGGTGCCCCACGCGCCGCATCTCGCGTTGACGGCCGAGCCCTGGCCCGGATCGGTCGCGGTCTACGATGCGGCCGAGGATGCCGACTACGCGCTGAACGAGATCATCGCCGCGGAATCGGTGGTGGGCGTCACCGAGACGCCGCTCTTCGCCGCGCCCGCCGGGCGGATCGACCGGGGGGCGCCGCTGGAAGTACGGCTGCTGGATGGGGCGCTGCAGTCTATCTCGGATGCGGGGCTGCTGAATGGCGGCAACCTGATGGCGATCGGCGACGGCTCGTCCGACCGGTGGGAGCTGTTCCAGTTCCGCGATGCCGCGCCGCTTCTGGACAATCGCTGGCTGCTGTCGCACCGGCTGCGCGGACAGGCGGGCAGCGATGCGCTGATGCCCGAGGTCTGGCCCGCGGGCTCGGTCGTGGTGCTGATGAACGGCGCGCCCACGCAGATCGGCCTGGCCGCGGCGCAGCGGCGGTTGGCACGGCATTACCGGATCGGCCCGGCGCGCCGCCCGATCGACGACCCGTCCTATGTCCACACGGTGCAGGCCTTCGACGGCAACGGCTTGCGGCCCTACAGCCCGGTGCACCTGCGCGCCACGCCGCAGGGCGGCGGCTGGCAGATCGGCTGGATCCGCCGCACGCGGATCGACGGCGACAGCTGGGACCTGGCCGAGGTGCCGCTGGGCGAGGCGCGCGAACGATATCTCGTGCGCGTCATGCAGAGCGAGACGGTCATCCGCGAGGCAGAGGTCTCGACCCCGGGCTGGACCTATACCGGCGCGATGGTCAGCGATGACGGGCTGAGCGGCGCCTTCGAGATCACGGTGGCGCAGCTGTCGGAGCGCTACGGGCCGGGTCTCTTCGCGCGGCTGCCGCTGAGCGCATGAGGCCGGTCAGGCCGGGCGACCTGTCGGCCGCGGCGCGTGCGCTGCTGCCGTTGCCGCCCGGTATGCGGGCCGCCGCGGCGGACCGGCTGCTCGACGCGGCCGATGCGGCCGACCGCTATCGCCGCCGGTTCGGTCGCGCGCACCACCTCTGGGGCAACGGCACGCTGCGCGCGGCGGCGTTGGTGGGGGACGTGCCTTGCGAGCCGCGGCTCGACGATCCGGACTATATCCACTGCCTGACCACCGTTCTGGCGCGGTTGCAAGCGCGAAAGGCGACACGCTCCGGCTGACCGGAGCCCGTCACCCGCTGGCGCAGGAGATGCAGCGCCGGGCGGTCGGGTCGAGCTCCAGCCGCTTGATCGCGATCGGCTCGCCACATTCCTCGCACCAACCGAACGCGTCCTGGTCGAGGCGGGCCAGCGCAGCGCGCAGGGCGCGCCGCTCGGCGTCGCGCCTTGCCTGTGTCGCCTTGGCCATGGACTGGTTCAAGAGCGCGTCCTGCCGGGACAGCCGGCCCACCGATTGCTGGTCCAGCTCGACCGTGGCCTGCCCCTGGCGTCCCAGCGCATCCTCCTCGTCCAGCGCCTCCAGCCGCGCGGCGATCCGGGCGCGAAAGGCGTCCGCGTCGCTGTCATCCATGGTTGCGATCCCCGTCATCACGGATTTGCGTTTCGGTCCCCCGATCCTATCTGCTAGGTTGGCGTCGTCAAAGGAGGGACCCGATGGCAGAGAAACGCGCGAAACTGGCCCAACTGGACCCGGTCTGGGCCCGTATCATGGGCGAGGCCGAGGCCGCCGTGGCCGATGAGCCGCTGCTGGGCGGGATGGTGCATTACTCGATCCTGCACCACCCCACGATCGAACGGGCGCTGAGCTATCGCATCTCGCTCAAGCTCGCCAATGGCGAGATGTCCGAGCAGATGCTGCGCGAGATCTGCGACGAGGCCCATGGCGCGGATCCAAACCTGGCGCTGGCGGCACGGGCCGATATCACCGCCACGTTTGAGCGCGATCCGGCCTGCCACCGCTTCCTGCAGCCGCTGCTCTTCTTCAAGGGGTTCCAGGCGGTGCAGGCGCATCGCGTGGCCAACTGGCTGTGGCGCGAAGGGCGGCGCGACCTGTCCTATTTCTTCCAGATGCGCTGCTCTGAGGTCTTCGGTATCGACATCCACCCCGCAGCCCGCATCGGGCGCGGGATCATGATCGACCACGCGCATTCCATCGTGATCGGCGAGACGGCCGTGGTGGGCGACAATGTCTCGATGCTGCATTCGGTGACGCTTGGCGGCACCGGCAAGGAAGAGCAGGACCGCCATCCCAAGATCGGTGACAACGTCCTGATCGGCGCGGGGGCCAAGGTGCTGGGCAATATCAAGGTGGGCCATTGCTCGCGCATCGCTGCCGGGTCCGTCGTGCTGAGCGAGGTGCCGCCCTGCAAGACGGTGGCGGGCGTTCCGGCGCGGATCGTGGGCGAGGCAGGTTGCGACCAGCCCTCGGTCGAGATGGACCAGTTGTTCCGCGGGGAATAAGGCGGCCCTTTTCCGGTCGGGCGGCGGAAGCGGCTTGCAAGCCGCTTCCCGCAAGGCGCTTCGAAGCGCCTTGGTGCCCCTTGGGAACCGGATCAGACGTTCCAACACAGGTTTTCTTTGGCAGGCGTGGCATTGGGCCGGTGAAGACCGCGCTGCCTTTTGGACAGCGCGCACCCGTGGACCGGGCGGTAAGGGCTTCGAAGCGCCTTGCCCCTAGCGGCGCCCGCGCAAGACCATCAACTCGCCCACATTCTCGCGCGTCGTGTACCCCAGCACATGGCCCGACCGGTCGACGGCTGCCACGGCCGGCGCCTCGGCCAGCGCGTTCAGCGCCTCCTCCAGCGGGGCAGCCAACGGCAGGGTCGGAATTTCGGCCACCATGACCTCGGCAACGGGGCGCGTGTTCTGCCCCTCGGCCATGGCAGTGAAGAGCGCCGTGCGGGTCAGGAACCCGGCGAGCCGGCCCTCGGCATCCAGTACCGGAAACTCGTGCTGCGTGGTGCGGATCAGGGTCTGGGCGGCGACATGCAGCGGGTCCGAGGGCGAGAGGGTCTCGTAGCTGGTGATGATCGCGTCGCGCAGCGCAAGATCGCGGGCGATGTCGCGGCTGGCCACATCGTTCGATTCCGCCTGCGCGGCGAGGAAGATGAAGACCGCGATCAGCAGCAGGATCAGGTTGCCCGAGCTCAGCCCCCAGAAGCCGAAGAGGAAGGCCGCGACCTGGCCCGCCGTCGCCGCGATCCGCGTGGCGCGCACCCGGTCCATTTGCGAGGCCAGCAGCGCACGGAGCACACGTCCGCCATCCATCGGGAAGGCCGGGATCAGGTTGAACAGGGCAAGGAACAGGTTGACCGCCGCCAGCCGGCCGAGAAAATCGCGCGTCGTCGTCGGATCGGTCAGCGCGTCGAACTCGGTCGAGGCGCCCGCGCCCATCAGCACCGCCCAGATCACCACGTTCACGGCCGGACCGGCCAGCGCCACGGCGACCTCTTGCCCGGGCTTGTCGGGCATCTTCTCCATCCGCGCCATGCCGCCGATGGGCAGCAGGGTGATGTCCGGCGTCGCGATGCCGTAGCGCCGCGCCATCAGCGCATGCCCGTATTCATGCGCCACCACGCAGGCGAAAAGCGCGCAGATGAACAGCGTGTTGGACAGCGCCGCCGCCGCGCCCCCGTCGGCCCAGGCCGAAGCCGCGACCCAGGCGATCAGCAGGAAGAAGGTGGCATGCACCCGCAGCTCCGAGCCCAGCAGGCGGCCGAGGGGAAAGGACCAGGTCATGACGATCTCCGTATCGGGCTGTTCGTGCCCTCTACATAGGCCCGCCCGCCGGTGATCCAAAGCCGCGCCGCCTGGCCGGGGGCGCGGCGTGACGTCCTAGAACGGGATCTCGTCGTCGATGTCGCGGGCCGGCGCGCGCGAGGGGCCCGAGCCCGAGCCGCCGCCATAGCCGCGATCGGGCTCGCCATAACCCGGGTCGTCATAGCCGCCGCCCCCGCCGCCGCCATACCCGCCGCCGCCACCACCGCTGTCGGAGCGGCTGTCGAGCAGGGTCAGCTCGCCGCGATAGGGGCGCAGCACGACCTCGGTGGAATAGCGGTCCTGACCGGACTGGTCCTGCCACTTGCGGGTCTCGAGCTGGCCCTCGAGATAGACCTTGGAGCCCTTGCGCAGGTATTGCTCGGCGATGCGGGCCAGCGGCTCCGAGAAGATCGCGACCGAGTGCCACTCGGTGCGCTCGCGCCGCTCGCCGGTATTGCGGTCCTTCCAGTTCTCCGAGGTGGCGATGCGCAGGTTGCAGACCTTGCCCCCGTTCTGGAAGGTGCGCGTCTCGGGGTCGCGTCCCAGATTGCCCACCAGGATCACCTTGTTGACCGAACCTGCCATGCCTTGTCCTTTCGAATCTGCGTCGGCGAATGTCTGCCGACCCTATACCAGCGACCGGGCGACCATAAGGGGCCCCGTCGGACTGGCGGATTCGGCAGAATTCGTTATAGTCCCCCGCAACGAGGAACAACAGGCGGTGACGAGGGATGATTGCAACGCGCCTTGGCGTAAGCCTGACCGTTGTCTTCGGGCTGAGTGCCCAGTTGGCAGCCGCGGACATTCTGTCGACGAAAAGCCGCGCGCGGCTCTTCTCCAGCCAGACCAGCGTGCTGGATTCGCGCGCCTCGCAGCAATACAACAACTCGGTCCGGCTGCAGCCACCGCGGGTGGTCACGCCCACCAAGTACGGGCCCGCGCCGGGCAGCGAGGGCGGGGTGATCCCCAAGTATCGCGGCCGCTACAACGGGCCCTATGCCGACATGGCGCGCGTCGCGGCGCGCAAGCATGGTGTGCCCGAGGACCTGTTCCTGCGGCTGGTGCACCAGGAATCGCGTTTCAACGCCAAGGCGCGGTCGCACAAGGGGGCGATCGGGCTGGCGCAGCTGATGCCGGGCACCGCCAAGGTGCTGGGGGTGGATCCGCATGACCCGCGCCAGAACCTCGAAGGAGGTGCGCGCTATCTCAAGATGCAGTACCGCGCCTTCGGATCGTGGAAGCTGGCGCTGGCGGCCTATAATGCGGGGCCGGGCGCGGTGAAGAAACATGGCGGCATCCCGCCCTTCCGCGAGACCCGCAACTACGTCAAGATCATCTGGGGCAGCTGAGCCGCGGCGCTTAATCTGTCCTTATGGCTTTGCTGCCAGACTGGCCCGCGAACGGGACCGGTGCGGGGCAGGGCGAATGCAGGCAGACAAGGCGTGGCGATGCGGGGCAGGGCTGGTCCGGACCCTGATGCTGGCCGTGGTGCTGCTATACGCTGCCGTGCCGATGGCCAGCGCGCAGAACTGGTGCCGCCCGCCCGCGGAATTGCTGGGCCTTGCGGCCACGCTGTCGGCCCTGCCACCGGGCAGCGATCGGCTGAGCGATGGGCGGCGCGCGCGCATCGGTGAAATCCTGGACGGGCTGAACGAACGGCGGATGCTGGCGGCGCTCGACGCCGGCGGGCTGCAGGCGCTGACCCCCAGCGTGCTCAGCCTGCTGGCCGAGGCGCGGCACCTCGCCGACAGCGGCACGCGGCGCAATCCCGGCTATCTCGACGAGGTGCTGGCCGAGTTCGATGCGGCGCTGATGCGGGCCTGTGCCGAAAGCCGCAGCACGATCTACCAGCGCCTTCAGCAGGATCGCGTGGGTGGGCTGTTCGATGACGGGGTGGACTTGCAGGAACTGGCCCGCCGCGCCAATGGCAGCGGCGTGGTCGGGCTGGGCGTGATCCTGTCGGGCGTGCTGGGCTTCACCGCGGCGCTGATCCTCTTCGATGCCGGGTTCCGCTGGATCATGGCGCTGGTCTACAACCGCAAGGCCTGCCGGATCCCGGCCGTCCTTCTGGTGGCCGACGCCCGCATCGAAGGGCTGGTGATCACGCTGGGGCGGGGCGGCTGCCGGTTCTACCCGACCGATTTCGAGGCGTTCGAATCCGCGCTGCCCGGGCTGGCCGCGGGCGAACAGGCCGTCGACCTCGAGGGTACGGTCCTGCCCGCGCGCATCAGCGCGATCCACGGGCCGGTGGCCGATTTCCGGTTTGTCCGGGCGCTGTCGCTCAAGGCGCAGCGCGCGCTGCTCACCCAGTCCACGATCTCGCCCTATTACATCAAGAAGGGGTTCGGCGCGGATCCGGGCCTTGCGGACGAGCTTGTCTGAAAAGGGGCGCGCGTGTCGTCGCGCCCCGTCCGATCCGTCTGGCGCCTCACTCCGCTGCGATCTTGATGACCGGCTCCATGTTGTCGAACTCGGCATCGGCCAGGTGGCACTTGATCTGGTGGCCATCGGCCATGATCCGCACGGGCGGCACCTCGGTCTCGCAGAGATTGCCGGGCACCTTCTGCTTCCAGCTGCACCGCGTCTGGAAGGGACAGCCGGAAGGCGGGTTCATTGCCGAGGGGATGTCGCCCTCGAGCACGATGTGCTTCTTCTCGACATGGGTGTCGGCGATCGGCACGGCGGACAGCAGCGCCTCGGTATAGGGGTGGTAGGGCGGGGCAAAGACCTGCTCGGTCGTGCCCAGCTCGACCACGTGGCCCAGATACATGACCATCACCCGGTCGCTGAGATAGCGCACGATGGACAGGTCGTGGCTGATGAACAGCAGCGTGGTCTTCTGCTCGCGCTGGATCTCCATCAACAGGTCGGTCACCGCCGCCTGCACCGAGACGTCCAGCGCCGAGACCGGCTCGTCCGCCACCACGATCCGCGCGCCGCCGGCAAAGGCGCGCGCGATGCCCACGCGCTGCTTCTGCCCGCCGGAGAGTTGCCGCGGCATGCGGTCGGCGAATTCGCGCGGCAGTTTCACCAGATCCAGCAGCCGCAGCATCTTCTCGCGGCGCTCGGCATCATCCTTGCCCTCGCCGAAGATCTCGAGCGCGCGCATGATCTGGCGGCCGACCGACATCGAGGGGTTGAGCGTGTCGAACGGGTTCTGGAACACCATCTGCACGTCCGCGACCGTCTTGGTGTCGCGTGCCTCGATCGGGATGTCCTGGATCTCGCGGTTGTCCAGCACGATGGCGCCGTCGGTCGCGGTCTCCAGCCCCATCAGCACCTTGGCGAAGGTCGACTTGCCGCAGCCCGATTCGCCCACGATGGCCAGCGTCTCGCTTTCGCGCGCCTCGAAGCTGAGCGTCTCGTTCGCCTTGACCACTTTCTTGGCGCCCGAGCCGCCGAACAGCGCGTTGGCCGCGACCTCGTAATATTTCTTCAGCTCGTCCATCTTGAGCACGACGCGGCCCGGCTCTGACTTTTCCTTGGTCGAGACGTTGAGCGGCGGCGCGTCCCAGTCGATCTCCTTGAAGCGCAGACAACGCGAGCGGTGACGCTCGTCGCCCGGCACCGTCTCCATCGGCACGCGCTCGACCGCGTCGCAGCGTCCCTCCTCGAAATAGTCGCAGCGTGGGCCGAAATTGCAGCCGGGCGGGCGTTCATGGGGCAGGGGGAAATTGCCCGGGATCGCCACCAGCGGGCGGGCGTTCTTGTCGGCACCGGGCAGCGGGATCGAGCGGAACAGCGCCTGCGTGTAGGGGTGGCGCATCTGGTCGAACACGTCCTCGATATCGCCGGTCTCGACCGCCTCGCCGGAATACATCACGCAGATCCGGTCGCAGGTCTCCAGCACGAGGCCAAGGTTGTGGCTGATGAACAGCATCGAGGTGCCGTATTTCTGGCCCAGCTCCTTGACCAGCTCGACCACCGCCGCCTCGACCGTCACGTCCAGCGCGGTGGTGGGTTCGTCGAGGATCAGCAGCGAGGGCTCGGCCATCAGCGCCATGGCGATCACGATGCGCTGCTGCTGCCCGCCCGAGAGCTGGTGCGGATAGCTGTCGAGGATGCGCTTTGGGTCGGGCAGCTTGACGTCGGTGACCACCTGCAGCGCGCGGTCATAGGCCTCTTTCTGGCTGACATCGGCATGGATCATCGGCACTTCCATCAGCTGCTTGCCGATCTTCATCGCCGGGTTCAGGCTGGCCATGGGCTCCTGGTAGATCATCGCGATCTGGCTGCCGCGGATCTCGCGCAGCTCGTCCTGGCTCATCGTGTTCAGGTCCTGGCCCTTGAACTTGATCGAGCCGCCGACGATGCGGCCGTTCTTGCCGAGGTCCTGCATGACCCCCAGCGCCACGGTGGACTTGCCGCAGCCGGACTCGCCCACGAGCCCCACGGCCTCGCCCGGCATGACCCGGACCGAGAAGTCCATCACCGCCGGGATCTCTCGCAGGCGGGTGAAGAAGGAGATCGACAGCTCGTCGATTTCGAGGATGGGGCCGTCATGGGCGTCTTTCATGTCCGTCTCTCCCTGTCGGGCCGGTGCGCCCGAGAAATGTCACATGTGGCGCGGGCGCGAAGCGATGTCCGCCCGCGCCCGCAGGCCCGGTCTCAATCCCGCAGGCTCTCTTCGCGCAAGCCATCGGCCAGCAGGTTCAGCCCCAGCACGAGGCTGAGCAGCGCGATGGCGGGCGGCAGGGCGGGGTGCAGGTAGATCGAGAGCAGCTTGCGCCCCTCGTTGATGGTCGAGCCCCAGTCCGGGCTTTCCGGCGGCAGGCCCAGCCCGAAGAAGCCCAGCGTGCCCAGAAGGATCGTGGTATAGCCGATGCGCAGGCAGAAATCGACGATCAGCGGCCCGCGCGCATTGGGCAGGATCTCCCACAGCATGATGTACCAGGGCCGCTCGCCCCGTGTCTGCGCCGCGGCCACGTAGTCGCGCGTCTTGATGTCCATGGCGAGGCCCCGGACGATGCGGAACACGGTGGGCGAGTTCACGAAGACCACCGAGACGAAGACCACGAGGATCCCGGCATTGATGTCGAAGAAGTCCAGCGGCCAGAACGAGATCTTGGAGCCGTCCTCGTTGATCAGCGACATGTAGGCGAGGAAGAGCGGGATCAGCACGATGGCCAGCCAGAGCGAGTTCTTCTCGGGCTGGGTGCGGAAGCGCGACTGGATCAGCACCCCGAAGAAGATCAGCGGGAAGGCGAACAGCACCACGCCCATGTATTGCGGCAGGCCGGTCAGCACGATCTCGGGGGTGACCAGCAGGTAGAACAGCAGGATCACCGGGAAGGCGAGGATCAGGTTGGCCAGGAAGGACAGCAGCGTGTCCAGCTTGCCGCCGTAATAGCCCGCCGGCAGGCCCAGCGTGATCCCCACCATGAAAGCGAATAGCGTGGCCAGCGGTGCGATGGCGATCACGATGGTCGAGCCCTTGATGACCCGGCTGAACACGTCGCGCGCCAGGTTGTCGCCGCCCAGCAGGTAATAGGGGTACTCGCCCTGCTCGGCGCCGCGCAGCGGGATGCCGGGGCCCTTGTTCTTCATCCCCGACACCTGGCTCAGCGCGTCATGCGTGGCGATCCAGTCGAACAGCCCGGTGAAGACGGCGACGAAGACCCAGAACATCACCAGGCCGAAGCCGATCATGCCGATGGTCGAGTCGAAGAGCTTGCCGTAGAGGCCCAGCCGCCGCTTGAAATGGATCGAGACCCAGAAGGTCACGATCAACGCGATCCAGACGGGGGTGAGCCGCTGGCTGATGCCGCCGAGGATGCCGGCGCCGGTGCCCATCACCACGCCCAGCACGACATAAAGCAGCACCAGCACGACCAGCGCCGCGCCCAGCCAGGTCATGATCCGCGCCGACAGGCTCCAGATGCCGCCGGTGGCGACCAGCGTGCCGTCGGGATTGGCCTGCGTGCCCGTATCGGGTTCGAAGAAGCTCAGCAGGATGCGCGCCACGACGGCCAGCGCGAAAAGCGGCACCAGCACGAAGAGCAGGGGGTCGAGAAACGTCCCGAGACTGCCGGTCCAGGTCAGGTCTTCCATGTCAGCCTCCTCATGTCACGCTGATGCGGGGGTTCAGGTAGACATAGCCGATATCCGAGATCAGCTGGGTCACCAGGACCACGATCACCGAGACGACCGAGACGCCCAGGAGCAGCTCGATGTCGTTGTTGCCGGCCGCCTGCACGAGGGTCCAGCCGAAGCCCTTGTAGTTGAACAGGGTCTCGACGATCACCACGCCGTTCAGCAGCCATGGAAATTGCAGCATGATCACGGTGAAGGGCGCGATCAGCGCGTTGCGCAGCGCGTGTTTCAGGACGATGTTCGGGAAGGACACGCCCTTGAGCCGCGCGGTGCGGATGTATTGCGCGGTCATCACCTCGGCCATCGAGGCCCGCGTCATCCGCGCGATATAGCCCATGCCGTACAGCGCGATGGTCAGCACCGGCAGGAAGAAATTCTCGAAGGTGGCGTTCTCCATGGCGCTGGTCGCGGTGCCCTTGAACCATTTCAGCCCCACCGCCGACGAGGCGAAGACCGCGATGAACAGCACGCCCGAGACGTATTCCGGCGTCGCCGTGGTTGTGATCGAGAAGGTCGACAGCGACCGGTCCAGCGGGCTGCCCTCGCGCATGCCGGCCAGCACGCCGATGATCAGCGCGCCCGGTACCATCAGCAGCATCACCCAGAGCATCAGCTTGCCGGTCAGCGCCAGGCGCGTGCTGATGATCTCGGAGACAGGGTCGCGGAACACGGTGGACCAGCCCCAGTAGCCCTGCAGGATGCCGCAATAGCGCGGCGCCTCGCTGGCCTCCATGCCCGGCAGGATGCAGCGCCCGGTGACGGTGCCGTCCTCGGCCTCGAAGCGGTAGGAGGGCACGACGCCCAGCCACTCGGCATATTTCACCGGCGTGGGCTGAAGATAGCCGCCCTTCTCCAGCCAGGAGGCCACGGCTTCGTCCGACATGCGGAAATTGCCCTGCGTCTTGGCGAGCTTTTCGAGATTGGGATAGAGGTTGGTCAGATAGAAGACCAGGAAGGTCAGGCAGAGCGCGGTGAGCAGCATCACCCCCACGCGCCGCAATATGAACATGCCCATGTCAGCCCCCTGTGCTGGCTCGGTGCCGGCGGCGGGCCCGCGTCACCGATGCTGGCGCGCCCGTATGGCGCCGTCCGGAAAAGGGCCGCCCCGGGGAAGCGGGGCGGCCCGATCAGCCCGTGGGGCGCGTTACGCGCTCAGGCTCCACTTGTAGGCCTGCGGCAGGTAGGCGATATGCGCGTCGGCGCCCTGGATGTTCGGGGCCGAGTGACGGTAGAGCGACCGCCAGTAGGGCTGGATCGTCACGCCTTCGTCGATCAGGATCGCCTGCAGCTTGCCCATCACCTCGCGGCGCGCGTCCACGTCGGCGATCGAGTTCGCCTCGGCCAGCAGCGTGTCGAACTCGTCATTGGCAAAGCCGAACTCGTTCCAGGCCACGCCCGACTTGTAGGCCAGCGCCAGAACCTGCGTGCCCAGCGGGCGGTGGTTCCAGTTGGTCGAGGAGAAGGCGTATTTCGTCCAGTCGTTCCAGAAGGTCGAGCCGGGCAGGATGGTGCGGCGCACGTTGATGCCGGCATCGCGCAGCTGCGCGGCCACGGCATCGGTGGTGTTCTTGCGCCAGTCATCGTCGATCGACTGCAGCTCGTGCTCGAAATCGGCCATGCCGGCCTCTTCCATCAGCTGCAGCGCCTTGGCCGGGTCATGGGGCAGGCGGGTGACGCTGTCGTCATATTCCGGGTGCACCGGCCCCACGTGGCAGTTGTCGGCCACCAGCCCGCGATCGGCATAGCCGAGCTCAAGGCAGACCGCGTTGTCCACCGCCATGGCCAGCGCCTGGCGCACGCGCTTGTCGCCGTAGATCTTGTTGCCGTTCTCGTCCTCGGCCAGCTGGTTGGGCCGGATCACGATGGTCGAGCCGGTGGCCACGTCGGATTTCTGCCAGCCGATCGCATCCATGATGTCGATGAAATCGCCCACGGTCTCGTAGAAGACGTCGACCTCCTCGGATTCGGCCGCCGCGATCCAGGCCGCCGGGTCCTGGCCGTAATCGATGATCTCGAGCCGGTCGATGAACCAGCCGCCGCCTTCCAGCGCCTCGTCGCCCCACCAGGGGTGGCCGGATTTCTCGAGCACGGCCTTAACGCCGACCTCGTTCTGGACCACCTGCATCGGGCCGGTGCCGACCAGTTCCGACAGATCCGCGTTCGGGTCGTAGCTGCTGTGCACGACGGGCGCGGGATAGTCGGCCATGCCGGGGATCAGCGTGATGTCGGGCCGCTTGGTCTTCAGCACCACGGTGTGCTCGTCGACCACGGTGATCGCGCCATCGGCCGCCTGTCCGGTCTCGTCATCGGCCAGCGAGGCCATGCGCGCGGCCATCGAGTTGCCCTCGACCGTGCTGTCGGTCCAGCGGGTGATGTTGCGTGCCACGTCCTCGGCGGTGAAGGCGTCGCCATTGTTCCAGGTGACGCCCTGGCGAACCTTCAGCGTGAACTCGGTCGCGTCGTCATTGACCTCCCAGCCTTCCAGCAGCATCGGCCGGAACGAGCCGTCATTGTTGTATTCGATCAGGTATTCCAGCGTGCCATGGGTGACATAGGCCATCTGGGTCCAGTCATAGGTGCGGGTGTCCTTGTGGGCGCGCACCTCGGATTGCAGGCGGATCGTGCCGCCGCGCTGTGCATGCCCCGCTGCCTGCGCCGGCTGGCCCAGGCCGCCCAGCACGTAGGCCGCGCTTGCCGTCATCCCCAGCGCCGTCGTCCGTGCGAGGAACTCGCGGCGGCTCATCTGGCCCTGCTTGAACTCGCGGGCATACATCTTGGCGGCCGGATGGACCTGTCGCACGGTGTCCATGGATGTCATGTGGTGGGTCTCCCTGTGTCGTTTTCTGGTATCGCCGGGGTCATTGAACGGTCCGGTCGGGGCGCAGTGGCCCTGTCCGGCGTCGTGCGCCCCAGGCTCTGTGCCCATTGCGCATGAGATCCAGTGTCCCGTCAACGGTTGGTTTCGTCGTTTCGGACCACAAAAACGACATCAAGACAATCCAAAAGCGACATGACCGGGGGCGGCGGCGTCTCAGCCACGGCCCTGCCGGGCCTGCCACGCGGCCCGAAGGGCCGTCGGTGTCCGCCCGGTATGGGTCTGGATGAAGCGCGAGAAATAGGCCGGCGAGGCAAAGCCCAGGTCGCGCGCGATCTCCTGCACGCCCGGCGCGGGGGCCTCCAGCGCCGAGCGCGCGGCATGCAGCCGGCATTCGGTCAGAAGCTCGGCCGCGGTCTTGCCGCAGGTTGCACGGCAGGTGCGCGACAGGTGGGTCGGCGTCACGTCCAGCGCCTCGGCATAGCCGGCCATGCCCGCGCCGCGTCGGAACCCGCGCGCCAGCGCCATCGCGTAGCGTCGCGCCAGGCGCTCGGCCGCGCTCTCGGGCGGCTGGTCGGCGGCGCCCGCGGCGACCTGCCGGTGCAGCCAGACCGCGATCAGCCGCACATGCGCCTCGAGCGCCTCCTGCAGATGCGGCCGGTCGCGGGACAGCTCTCGGCTCATGGCGTCGATCTCGCCGGTCAGCTCGGCCTGGGCCAGGCTGTCGCGCACCCGCAGAAGCAGCGGCGCCTGCGGCAACCGCCCGGTCAGCCCGGCGGGGCTTTCCACCAACAGCGCCTGAACGCCCTGGGGCAGATCGACGGAAAAAAGCGTGCCTGCAGGCAGATAGAGCGCGTTGTTCATGCTGATGCCGCGGCGGATGCCGTTCACGATCACCCGGCCCTGGCCGCGCGTCACCCAGATCAGCAGGTTGCGGTCGCGCGCATGGCAGAGGGCAAAGCGCCAGCTGGCGCCTTGCTGCATCACCTGGAACGAGCCGCAGCGGATCGGGGCGGATGGGCGCCGCGGCGCAGGCGGCATCGGGTTGCGCAGAAAGCCGGGACGGCCGCTCATGCCAGCGCGGCCGCGTCGAGTCCCGGCCAATGCGCCATGCGCGCACGAAACCAGGTGCGCTGCCGCTTGGCGAATTGGCGGGTCAGAATGGTGGCGCGCTCGGCCGCGGCCTCCAACGTCATGTCGCCGTCGAGGCAGGCCATCAGCTCGGCCGCGCCGATCGCTTTCGCCGAGGGCTGGGCGGGGTCCCAGCCGGGCCGGTTGGCACGCGCCTCTTCCAGCGCGCCGTCCTCCAGCATCCGGTCGAACCGCGCCGCGATGCGCGGGGTCAGCCACTCTTTGCCCGCGTCGATCCGGATCGGCTGCGCGTTCTGCAGCGGCAGTAGCGGTGGCGGCGTCTCGTCCTGCCATTCGGCGATGCCGCGCCCGGTCTGGCGCAGCACCTCCCAGGCGCGCTGCACGCGGGCGGGGTTGCGCTGGTCGATTCGCGCCGCGCTCTCGGCATCGAGCTCGGCGACCAGCGCCGCCGGGCCATCTGCGCGTAATTTCTCCTCAGCCTCGGCCCGGATCCCGGGCGCGATCGGGGGGATCCTGGCCAGCCCCTCGGTCAGCGCCGTGAAGTAGAGCCCGGTGCCGCCCACGATGATCGGGCGCGGGCCATCATGCAGGAAAGGCGCCAGATCGCGCAGCCAGTGCCCGGCGGAATAGGGGGTCTTGCCCGAAACATGGCCGTAGAGCGCATGCGGCGCGCGCGCCTCGTCCTGCGGCGAGGGGCGCGCCGTCAGCACGCGCCAGTCCGAGAAGACCTGAATCGCATCGGCATTGACGATCACGCCGCCCTGCCGTTCGGCGATGGCCAGCGCGAGCGCGGATTTGCCACTGGCGGTGGGCCCGGCGATCAGCACCGGACGCGCCGGATCGAGCCCGTCGACGCATGCCTCGATCGCTGCCGCTGCCCGCGTCATGCCGTACCGCCTCCTGTCCCCGTGCCGTCCCTGCGCGGCGCTGCCCGGTTCTGACCGCCGCGGCATTGCAGACGGCCGGGTTTTCCGCCAAGACTGCGCGCATCATATCCCGGGGCCAGGACGGAGCGCAACATGAGCCAAAGCGACACGCCGAAGACGACCTTCCGCCGCGTGATGCTCAAGATCTCGGGCGAGGCGCTGATGGGCGACCAGGGCTTCGGCCTGCACCCGCCGACCGTCCAGCGCATCGCCCGCGAGGTGCAATCGGTGCACGAGATGGGCGTCGAGATCTGCATGGTGATCGGCGGCGGCAACATCTTTCGCGGGTTGGCCGGCAGCGCGCAGGGAATGGAGCGCACGACGGCCGATTACATGGGCATGCTTGCCACGGTGATGAACGCGCTGGCCATGCAGTCCGCGCTGGAAGGGCTAGGCGTGTTCACGCGCGTCATCTCGGCCATCCGCATGGACGAGGTGGCCGAGCCCTATATCCGTCGCCGCGCCGTGCGCCACCTTGAAAAGAAGCGCGTGTGCATCTTCGCGGCCGGTACGGGCAACCCTTATTTCACCACGGACACGGCGGCAACTTTGCGTGCGAATGAAATGGCTTGCGAGGCGATCTTCAAAGGCACCAAGGTGGACGGCGTCTATGACAAGGACCCGGTCAAGCATGACGACGCGGTGCGCTATGACACGGTCACCTATGACGAGGTGCTGGCCCGCAATCTCAAGGTGATGGATGCCTCGGCCATCGCGCTGGCGCGCGACAACAGCCTGCCGATCATCGTCTTCTCGCTGGACGAGCCGGGCGGCTTCCAGGGCATCCTCGCCGGGCAGGGCACCTATACGCGGGTCCATGGCGAAAGCCGCGCGAGCACCGATTACGCCTGAGGCGGGGCGCGTTGGCGGCGTCGGTCCTGCGGCGCCTGCCCGAAATGCGCGCGATAGCTGCGGGTGAAGGCCGAGGGTGAGGCGAACCCCGCCGCGCGCGCCACGGCCCCGACTGGCAGCGCGGTGGATTGCACCAGCGCATCGGCGCGCGCCAGCCGCATTTCCGTGTAGACCTGTGCCGGGGTCCGTCCAAGGGCGGCGCGGCAGCGGTTGCGCAGCTGCTTGGGGCTGAGCCCGAGATCCTCGGCGATGCAGGGCAGCGGCCGGGGCACATCGAGATGCGCCGCCATGATCGCCTGCATGCGCGTGAGATCGGGATCGCGCACCGCGGTCGCATGCGGATGGGCCACGTGATCCAGCCCGAGCGATGCGGCAGTCTTCAGCGCGAGGCCCGGGTCATGCGCCCGCGCGATCCAGCCGATCAGCGCCTCGGCCAGGCCGAAGCTGTCGGGAACGAGCAAGCGGCGCCGATCCAGGGTGAAGGATGAGCTGTTTCCTGCAGGGTGCTGATTTAAATTCGTAATCTGCATTCTGCAGCGTGGCTCCGTCGGAGGCTCCGAGAGGACCCCCAGCCGGTCGAGGATCCCGACCCCGGCAGAGACACCGCCCAGCATCGCTCCGGCGCGGGTCGCCTCTTCAAGGAAGCTGCGCAGACCCAGTGGCAAGAAATGCGATGGGGCGGGGTTCGCGATCAGCAGGACAAGGTCGATCCCCTGCACGCCGGACCAGCCGCTGCGATCCGGGGCCACGCTCGTGCCGTCGGCGCAGTCCACGGGGGCGCCGGTGACCGTACGGGTGTGGCAAGAGAGCAGCTGATGCCCGGCGCAGGCATTGGCCCGGCGCAGCACCTCGCGCGCCAGCGACAGGGCCAGCATCGGGAAGCCGGGAAAGAGGATCAGGCAGACATGCATCGGCGTCGCATCCGCGCGGGAACCCGCTCTCTCTGCCACCCAAGAATTAACATATGGCTACCGCGCGCCGGGCCATTCGGCGCAATCCGCATGATCTGCGGCCTTTCCTGCATGATCGCGGGGCCATGCAGGCTTCTACGGCCCGGAAACCGCTGGGCAATTGATCTGGACGCCCGACCGGGATAAGCGTCTTGTCCCAGGGCCCCAGAACTTCAGGCAGGACTGCAACATGTCAGACGACTTCATCCTCGACACAGACGATCTCGAGCGCCGCATGGACGGCGCCATGGCCAATCTTCGCACCGAATTCGCCAGCCTGCGCACCGGGCGCGCCTCGGCCTCGATGCTGGAACCGGTGCAGGTCGAGGCCTATGGCCAGATGACCCCGATCAACCAGGTGGGCACCGTGAACGTGCCCGAGCCGCGCATGGTCACCATCAACGTGTGGGACAAGGGGCTGGTCAACAAGGTAGAAAAAGCCATTCGTGACAGTGGCTTGGGCATCAATCCTCAGATGAACGGCACGATCATCATGCTGCCGATCCCCGAGCTGAACGAGGAGCGCCGCCGCGAGCTGTCCAAGGTCGCCGCGCAATATGCCGAGCATGCCCGCGTGTCGGTGCGCAACGTGCGCCGCGACGGCATGGACCAGATCAAGAAGGCCAAGGCCGACGGCATGTCCGAGGATGACCAGAAGATCTGGGAATCCGAGGTGCAGGAGCTGACCAACACCTACATCAAGAAGGTGGACGCGATGCTGGAGACCAAGCAGGACGAGATCATGCAGGTCTGAGCTTTGTGTCCGTTTCGCACGAAACGGCGGCGATTTTCGCCGAAGCGTACGAAACGGGCGCCTTCCGGGGTGGGGAAATCCGCCGGTCGCGCCCCCTTATGTTCGGCGCGGCCATGCTCTATGACGAGGGAATGACGCAGACGCCGCGACCGATCACGAGGACCACGGGCATGACCGCACCGCGCGAATTCACCGGCGGACCGCGCCACATCGCCATCATCATGGATGGCAACGGGCGATGGGCCACGCAGCGCAGGCGGCCGCGCCTGTTCGGGCACCATGCCGGCGCCCGGCGGGTGCGCGAGGTGGTGGAGGCCTGCCCCGAGTTGGGCGTGAAATACCTGACCATCTTCGCCTTCTCGACCGAGAACTGGAAACGCACGCAGGTCGAGGTGGCCGGGCTGATGAGCCTGTTCCGGCGCTACATCATGAAAGAGATGCAGGCCTTCGTGAAGGAGAACGTCCGCGTGCGCTTCATCGGTGACCGGCCGCGGCTGGATGCCAAGCTGCGCGGGCTGATGGACGAGGCCGAGGCGCTGACCGCGCATTGCACCGGCACCAACCTGACCATCGCGTTGAACTATGGCGGCCGTGACGAGGTGGCGCGCGCCACCCAGCGGCTGGCGCAGGATGTGGCCGCCGGGCGGCTGGACCCGGCCGATGTCAACGAGGAGACGCTGCCGCGCTATCTGGACACGCATGTGCTGCCCGATCCCGACCTCGTGATCCGCACCAGCGGCGAGGCGCGGATCTCGAACTTCCTGCTGTGGCAATCTGCCTATGCCGAGTACGAATTCGTCGACACGCTCTGGCCCGATTTCAGCAAGGATGAGCTGCGGCGGCTGGTCGAAGCCTATGGCGGGCGCGAGCGCCGCTTCGGAGCCGTCCCCGTATGAGCGCCGGACGCCGTTGGGACGATCTCGCGCCGCGGCTTGCCTCGGGCGCGGCCATGGTCACCGTGGGGCTGGTGGCGGTCTGGCTGGGCGGGGTCTGGTTCCACCTGCTGGTGGCACTGATCTGCGGCATGATGATCTGGGAACTGGTCTGCATGGTCGACAGCGGCCGCACCAAGAGCCAGTACGTGCTGGGCGCCGCCGGTTTCGCAACCGCGCTGGTGGTGGCCTGGGTGCCGCCGGGTTTTGCCTTTCCGCTGCTGCTGTTTCCCTCGATGTTGGGCTTCTCGCGGATGGAGAAGGGCGGGGTGACCTACGCGGTCTTCACCGCGCTGATCCTGCTGGCGGGCTACGGGATGATCGTGCTGCGCGACGATATCGGCCTGCGCTGGATGCTGTGGCTGGTGACGGTGGTCGTGGTCACCGACGTGGCGGGCTATTTCGCGGGCAAGTCGCTGGGCGGGCCGCTCTTCTGGCCGCGTGTCAGCCCCAAGAAGACATGGTCGGGCACCATCGCGGGCTGGGCTGGCGCCGCCATCGTGGGGCTGTTCTTTGCCGGAGTGACGCCGGCGGGGGCCGGGCTGGCGGGGATCTCGATCGCGGTCAGCATGGCCAGCCAGATCGGCGACATCTCGGAAAGCGCGATCAAGCGGCGCGCCGGCGTCAAGGACAGCTCGTCGCTGATCCCGGGCCATGGCGGGCTGCTGGACCGGTTCGACGGGATGCTGGGCGCCTCGGTCTTCCTGATGATCGCCGGGCAGGCGGTGGGCTTCCCGCCGGGGGTGTGATGCGCAGGGTGTCGATTTTCGGGGCCACCGGCTCCATCGGGCAGAACACGATCGACCTGATCCGGCGCGACGCGGCGGGCTATGACGTGGTCGCGCTGACGGGTGGCGCCAATATCGCGCAGCTGGCCTCCGATGCGCGCGCGCTGGGGGCCGAGATCGCGGTGACCGCCGACGAGAGCCGGCTGGAGGATCTGCGCGCCGCGCTTGCAGGCTCGGGCGTGGAGGCCGCGGCGGGGCGCGCGGCACTGGTCGAGGCGGCGCACCGCCCGGCAGACTGGGTGATGTCGGCCATCGTGGGCGCCGCCGGGCTGGAGCCGGGGCTGCGCGCGCTGGAACAGGGCGCCACGCTGGCGCTGGCCAACAAGGAAAGCATGGTCTGCGCCGGGCCCCTGATGCTGCGCACCGCGCGCGGCTCGGGCGCCGAGATCCTGCCGGTGGACAGCGAGCATTCGGCCGTGTTCCAGGCGCTGATCGGCGAGGATATCGGTGCGGTCGAACGCGTGATCATCACGGCCAGCGGCGGCGCCTTCCGCGACTGGCCGCTCGAGGACCTCGCGCGGGCCACGCCGGCGCAGGCGGCCACGCATCCCAACTGGGACATGGGCCAGCGCATCACGATCGACAGCGCCTCGATGTTCAACAAGGCGCTGGAGCTGATCGAGACGCGCGAGTTCTTCGGGCTGAAGCCGTCGCAGATCGAGGCGGTGGTGCACCCGGAATCGATGATCCACGCGCTGGTGGGGTTCCGCGACGGCGGGCTGATGGCGCATGTGGGCCCGGCGGACATGCGCCATGCCATCGGCTTCGCGCTGCATTACCCGGCCCGCGCCTACCTGCCGGTCGAGCGGCTGGACCTTGTCGCGCTGGGGCAGTTCAGCTTTCGCACGCCGTGCGAGACGCGCTGGCCGGCGCTGCGGCTGGCGCGCGAGGTGATGCAGGCGGGCGGCCTGATGGGGGCGGTGTTCAACGCCGCCAAGGAGCGCGCGCTGGACGCCTTCATCGCCGAACGCATCGGATTCGGCGAGATGGCGGCCGTGGTCGAGGAGGTCCTGGACCGGCTTTCGTCCCAGGCGCGACATAATCCCGACGCGATTACACTTGATAACGTTGCCGAGGCGGACCATCTCGCTCGGCATGTGGCCGACGACGTGATGGCGGCCCGCAGGGCATAACAAGGGGGCGAGACTTGGACCTGACGACACTGATCCCGCAATTCGGGGGTTTTCTCTGGACCGTCGTGTTCTTCGTTCTTGCGCTGTCCGTGATCATCGCGATCCACGAATACGGCCATTACATCGTGGGCAAGAAGACGGGCATCTACCCCGAGGTCTTCTCGCTGGGCTTCGGGCCGGTGATCTGGTCGCGCTTTGACCGCGACGGCACCAAATGGCAGATCGCCGCCGTGCCCTTTGGCGGCTACGTCAAGTTCCGCGGTGACGCCAACCCCTCGGGCGGGGTGGACGAAGAGGCGATGCAGGGGCTCGATGCCGAGGAACGCCGCTCGACCATGAGCGGCGCGCCGCTCTGGGCGCGCACCGCCACCGTGGCGGCGGGCCCGTTATTCAACTTTGCCCTGTCCATCGTGATCTTCACCGCCGTGATCCTGTTCCGCGGCACCGTGGCGGAGCCGCTGACCGTGGGCGAGCTGCGCACCCTGCCCACCGCGCAGGAGCTGCAGGAGGGCGACCGGATCCTGGCCATCGCCGACAAGGCGCCGCCCAGCTTCGACGACCCCGTCGCCTACGAGGCCTTCATGAAAGGCCTGCCGCAGCAGCCGGTGCTCGACTACACCGTGCTGCGCGACGGCCGCGAAGAGGTGGTCGAGGGGCCCTATGTCTACCCGCCCATCGCCACCCAGATCGCGCCGCGCTCGGCCGCGGGCGATGCCGGCATGCGCGCCGGCGACGTGATCGTGCGAATCGACGGCGACGAGATCTATGCCTTCGACCAGCTCAAGGAGCGGGTCGAGGGGTCCGAGGGCGCCACGCTGGCGCTGGACGTGTGGCGCGATGGCGACATCCTGCCGATGGAGCTGACCCCGCGCCGCGTGGACGAACCCCAGCCCGAGGGCGGGTTCCAGACCTATTACCGGATCGGCATCGTCGGCGGCATCCTGTTCGAGCCCGCCACCGAGACACCGGGCGTGGGCACCGCGCTCTGGGGGGGCGTGTCGCAGGTCGGCCGCATCATGGAGGGCTCGCTTTCGGGGCTGTGGCACATGGCCACCGGCGCGATCAGCACCTGCAACCTGTCCGGCCCGATCGGCATCGCCGAGACCAGCGGCGACATGGCCAGCCAGGGCACCACGAACTTCATCTGGTTCATCGCCGTGCTCAGCACCGCCGTGGGCCTGCTGAACCTGTTCCCGGTGCCGGCGCTGGATGGCGGCCACCTGGTCTTCTACGCCTACGAGGCGGTCTCGGGGCGTCCGCCCAGTGACAAGGCGCTGCGCGTGCTGATGTCGATCGGGCTGACCGTCGTGCTGGCGTTGATGGTCTTCGCGCTGTCCAACGATCTGTTCTGCCCCTGAGGACGTTTTCCGGCGCTTCGCCCAAAATCTGCCCGATTCACCTGTCATCAAGGTCGGGCAGATCCGAAAGGGGAAGAATCGATGCACACGCTTCAGGCCGGATATCGCAGCATGAGCCTGCTGGTTTCCATCAACTGGGACCGGCTGCTCTACGTGTCCACCATCGTCTTCGCGCTGTTCTTCGGCGCCTATCTGGGCTCGCTGCTGCACTGAGGGGCGGCCCCGCGACAGGGGGCGAAAATGACCCGCG
The DNA here is from genome assembly GCF_001482405.1 of Pseudoponticoccus marisrubri. Lineage (GTDB taxonomy): Bacteria > Pseudomonadota > Alphaproteobacteria > Rhodobacterales > Rhodobacteraceae > Pseudoponticoccus > Pseudoponticoccus marisrubri. The sequence goes on along the minus strand of NZ_LPXO01000002.1, from coordinate 236,803 downwards.
CAGGCTTTTGACAAGCCCCGGCATTCCCGATACTCACTTTCCGAGGGATGTCTGAGTGGAGTGCGAGAATGGCGGGGGTCATTGGCGCGCGCAGTGCGCAAGAGAACAAGAACACGGCGCGTATCGGCCAGGCCGCCAGGGTGGTCGCGCTGTCCATCGCATTGGGCGCCGGCGCCGGCGGGATCGCGACCCTGCCGCAGATGGCGGTGGCGCAGACCTACAGCTTCAACAGCGTCACGATCGAGGGCAATCGCCGGATCGAATCCGGCACGATCCTGTCCTATGCGGGTATCGCGCGGGGGCAGGCGGTCACCGCGGCCGAGCTGAACGACGCCTATCAGCGGATCCTGAATTCCGGCCTGTTCGAGACCGTGGTGATCGAGCCGCAGGGCTCGCGCCTCGTGATCCGGGTCGTGGAATATCCGACGATCAACCGCATCGCCTTCGAGGGCAACCAGCGCATCAAGGACGAGGACCTGACCGGGGTGATCCAGTCGCAGTCGCGGCGGGTGTTCAGCCCGCGCGTGGCCGAGGCCGATGCGCAGGCCATCTCCGAGGCCTATTCGACCGAGGGCCGGCTGGCCGCGCGGGTCAGCCCGCGGGTGATCCGGCGCAGCGACAACCGCGTCGACCTTGTCTTCGAGATCTTCGAGGGCGGCGTCTCGGAGATCGAGCGCATCGGCTTTGTCGGCAATGGCAACTATTCCGACCGGCGCCTGCGCCGCGTGCTGGACACCAAGCAGGCCGGGCTGCTGCGCGCGCTGATCCGGCGCGACACCTTCATCGAGGACCGGATCGAGTTCGACAAACAGCTCTTGCGCGACTTCTACCAGTCCCGCGGCTATGTCGATTTCCGCGTCACCGGCGTGAATGCCGAGCTGGCGCAGGAGCGTGACGCCTATTTCGTCACCTTCAATGTCGAGGAAGGCCAGCAATTCCGTGTCGGCGACGTCTCGGTCACCTCGGACCTGCCGGATGTCGATCCCGACCTGTTCCGCTCGCGCGTGAAACTGCGCGAGGGCGTGGTGTATTCGCCGACGCTGGTCGAGAACGAGATCGCCCGGCTGGAACGGCTGGCGATCCGCGAGGGGCTGAACTTCGTCCGGGTGGAGCCCAGCATCAACCGCAACGACCGCGACCTGACGCTGGATGTCGAGTTCATGCTGACCCGCGGGCCGCGCGTCTTCATCGAGCGCATCGACATCGAGGGCAATACCACCACGATGGACCGGGTGATCCGGCGCCAGTTCGAGGTGGTCGAGGGCGACCCGTTCAACCCGCGCGCCATCCGCGAAAGCGCCGAGCGCATCCGGGCCCTGGGCTATTTCGCCAATGCCGATGTCGAGGCGCGCGAGGGCTCGACCCCGCAGCAGGTGATCATCGACGTGGATGTCGAGGAACAGCCCACCGGCTCGCTCTCCTTCGGCGGCTCCTACTCGACGACCGACGGGTTCGGCGCGGCGATCTCCTTCTCCGAGACCAACTTCCTCGGCCGCGGGCAGTCATTCAACTTTTCCATCAACACTGCCTCTTCGGCGCAGCGCTACTCCATCGGTTTCATCGAGCCGGCCTTCTTGGGCCGCGACCTGACCTTCGGCGTGAACCTGAGCTACACCGAGACGGATTACGAGGACTCGGTTTACAACACCACGCGCGGCGTGTTTCAGCCCTTCATCGGCTTCCCGGTCTCCGAGAACGGCCAGCTGCAGCTGCGCTACACGCTGGAATACACCGATTTCAGCAATATCGACCCCTCGCAGCCCAAGCCCGCCGATCTGGGCGGCATCGTGTTCGCCGAGGCGACCAGCGGCGAGCGGATCGACAGCTCGCTGGGCTATACCTACAGCTACGACACGCGCCGCACCGGTCTGAACCCCAATGCCGGCGTGCTGCTGGAATTCGGCCAGGATTTCGCCGGGGTGGGCGGCGACACCACCCATATCAAGACCTCGGTCCGGGCCATCGCGCAGACCAAGGTCCTGAGCGAGGAAGTGACGCTGCGCGCCAGTTTCCAGGGCGGGGCGCTGAACTATTCGCAGGGCGAAAGCCGTACCACCGACCGTTTCCTGATCGGGCCGAACATCATGCGCGGCTTCGAATATGGCGGCATCGGCCCGCGCGAAGTGGGGCCGGGCGGCGTGGATGACGCGCTTGGCGGCAATTTCTACGCCGTGGCCAAGTTCGAGGCCGAGTTCCCGCTGGGCCTGCCCGAGGAATACGGCATCTCGGGCGGCGTGTTCTACGACGTGGGCTCGGTCTGGGGCGTGAATGACGGTTATTCGAACATCGCCACCACGGCCGGCAACTCGGTCGTGTCGCCCGATTTCGACCTGCGCCACGTGGTCGGTGTCTCGGTCTTCTGGGACAGTGCACTGGGGCCGCTCCGGCTGAACTTCTCGGAACCGCTGAAGAAGACCAAGTGGGACAAGCCGCTGAACTTCAACCTGACCGTCTCGACCCGGTTCTGATCCCATGCGCCTGACGGCGATCCTGCTGGCGCTCGGCCTTGGCCTGACCGGCCTGCCGGGCGCCGCGCAACAGGCGCAGGGCGGGCCGCTTGCCTCGGGTGTGGTGCAGAGCCCGATCCTTGTGATCGAGTTCGACCGCGTCTATTCGCAAAGCGCCTTCGGCCAGCGCGTCGCCACGCAGATCGAGCAGGACGGCGCGGCCATCGCCGCCGAGAACCGCCGGATCGAGGCCGAGCTGACCGAGGAAGAGCGCGCGCTGACCGACGAGCGGCCGAACCTGCCGCCCGAGGAATTCCGCGCCCTGGCCGATGCTTTCGACGAGAAGGTGCAGTCGCTGCGCGATGCGCAGGATGCCAAGGCGCGCTCGCTGGCCACGCGGCGGGACGAGGCGCAGCGCCGCTTCCTTGCTGCCGCGCAGCCCGTGCTGGAGCGGCTGATGCGCGACAGTAATGCCGCCGTGATCCTCGAACGCCGCACCGTCTTTGCCGCCGCGGGCGCCATCGACGTCACAGACGAGGCCATCGCCGCCATCGACGCGGCCATCGGCGACGGCTCGGGCCTCGCCCCGGCGCCGCCCGCCCCCGAGCCCGAGGCCGAGCCCGGCGATACGCTCGAGCCCGCGCCGCCCCGCCTGCCGGCCGAGTGACCGCCCGCTTGCCCCCTCGGCCCGCGATTGCTAGGGGAAGGTCCACGCAAGACGCATTCTTCAGGAAGGTCGGACCCCATGAGTGACACGCCCCGGAGCGCGGATATCCAGCTGATCCAGCGGATCCTGCCGCATCGCTACCCGTTCCTGCTGGTGGACCGGGTCGACGAGATCGACGGCACCTCCTCGGCCGTGGGCATCAAGAACGTCACCATGAACGAGCCGCATTTCCAGGGCCATTTCCCGGGCCTGCCGATCATGCCCGGGGTCACCATCGTCGAGGCCATGGCGCAGACCGCCGCGGTCATGGTGGGCACCTCGCTGGGCATGGCCGATCGCGAGATGAAGGTCTATTTCATGGCGATCGACCGCTGCAAGTTCCGCCGCAAGGTGGTGCCGGGCGACGTGCTGCGCATGCGCCTGACCACGCTGCGCGGCAAGCCCGGCGGCAAGGTCTGGAAGTTCGGGGGCGTCGCCGAGGTCGAGGGCGAGATGGCCGCCGAGGCCGAGTTCACGGCGATGATGGACCTGCCGTCTTGACCGGCGGCAGTCAGGATCCGGGCGGCGGCACGATGATCCACCCGGCCGCCGTGGTCGAAAAGGGCGCGCAGCTGGGCGAGGGCGTGCGCATCGGCCCGTTCTGCCATGTCGGCCCCGAGGTCGTGCTGGGCGACGGCGTCGAGCTGAAATCCCACGTGGTCGTGGCCGGCCGCACGACGATCGGCCCCGAGACGGTGATCTTCCCCTTCGCGGTGATCGGCGAGATCCCGCAGGACCTGAAATTCCAGGGCGAGAAGACCGCGCTGGAGATCGGCGCGCGCAACCGCATCCGCGAGCATGTGACCATGAATACCGGCACAGAGGGCGGCGGCGGCGTCACCCGCGTGGGCGATGACGGGCTGTTCATGGCCGGCTGCCACGTGGCCCATGACGTGCAGGTCGGCAACAAGGTGATCCTCGTCAACAATGCCGCGCTGGCCGGGCATTGCGTGCTGGAGGACGAGGTGATCGTGGGCGGGCTGTCCGGCGTGCACCAATTCGTCCGTATCGGGCGCGGCGCCATCATCGGCGCGGTCACCATGGTCACCAATGACGTGATCCCGCACGGGCTGGTGCAGGCGCCGCGCGGCAAGCTGGACGGGCTGAACCTCGTGGGGCTCAAGCGCCGCGGCGTGGCGCGCTCGGACATCACCGCGCTGCGCGCCGCCTTCCAGATGCTGGCGCAGGGCGAGGGCGCCTTTGCCGACCGCGCCCGCCGGCTGGGCGACGAGACCCAGAGCGACTACGTGCGCGAGATCGTCGAGTTCATCCTCGGCGACAGCGACCGTCATTTCCTGACGCCGGGCTGAGCCGCGTGCTGGCGCTGATCGCAGGCCGCGGCGCGCTGCCGGTGGAACTGAACCGGGCGTTGAGCGCCGGGGGCCGTGCGCCGCTGGTCGCCACGCTTGAGGGCGTGGGCAGCGATCTGCCCACCGCCGCCACGTGGCGCAGCTTCCGGATCGAACATCTGGGCAGCGTGCTGCAGGATCTGCGCGCCGCCGGCGTGACCGAGATCTGCTTTGCCGGCGCCATCGCCCGCCCGGCGCTGGACCCCGCGCAGATCGACGCCGCCACCGCGCCGCTGGTGGAGCGGATCCTCAAGGCGCTTTCCAGCGGAGACGACGCCGCGCTGCGCGCGGTGATGGGACTGTTCGAAGAGGCGGGCATGGCGGTGCGCGCCGCGCATGAGATCTGCCCCGAGCTGGTCGCGCCGGCGGGGTTTGCCGCGGGGCCGCAGCCGCTGCCGGAAGCGGTTGAGCCGATGATCGGGCAGGGTGCCGCGATCCTGCAGGCGCTCTCGCCGCTGGATGTTGGCCAGTCGGTGGTGATCGGCGCGGCCGGGTGCCTCGGCATCGAGACGGCACAGGGCACCGATGCGCTCTTGGGCTTTGTTGCGACAAGCGAGCCGCGCTTCCGCCGCGGCCCGGCCGGCGTGCTGGTCAAGGGCCCCAAGCTGGGACAGGACCTGCGCGTCGACATGCCCGCCATCGGGCCGGATACGCTGCGCCACGCCGCCCGCGGCGGGCTGGGCGCGATCGTGGTGCAGGCGGGTCGGACGCTGCTGCTCGACCGCGAAGCGCTGCTGGCCGAGGCCGAGGCGCAGGGCGTGACCGTGGTGGCGCGGGAGCTGGGCCTGTGAAGGTCTTCCTCACCGCCGGAGAGCCCTCGGGCGACAGGTTGGGGGCGGCGCTGATGCGCGGCATGCAGGGGCTGGTGCCAGATGTTACGTTCCAGGGCGTGGGGGGCGAGCGCATGATCGCCGCCGGGCTCGACAGCCTGTTCCCCATGGACGAGATCAGCATGATGGGGATCGGAGAGATCCTGCGCGAGTATCGCCATCTCAAGGCGCGCATCCGCCAGACCGCCGACGCGATCCTCGCCGCGCGGCCCGACGTGGTGGTGACCATCGACCTGCCCGAGTTCAGCCTGCGCGTGGCGCGGCTGGTCAAGACCGTCGCGCCCGAGATCCGCATCGTGCATTACGTGGCGCCCACGGTCTGGGCCTGGCGGCCGAAACGCGCCGCGAAGATGGCCGCCCATGTGGACCAGGTGCTTGCGCTGCTGCCCTTCGAGCCGCCCTACATGGAGGCCGCGGGCATCGCCTGCGATTTCGTGGGCCACCCGGTGGTGACGGACCCGCAGGCCAGCGAGGAGGACGCCCGGGCCTTCCGCGCGCAGCACGGGATCGGGGGCGAGATGGCGCTGTTCCTGCCGGGCTCGCGCCGGTCCGAGGTGACCCGGCTGCTGCCGATCTTCCGGCAGGTGGCCGAACAGCTGCTGCGCGCGCGCCCCGGGCTGCGGCTGGTTCTGCCGGCGGCGGGGCCCGTGGCGGGGTTCGTGGCCGAGGCGGTGTCGAGCTGGCCCGGCGCGCCGCTGGTGATCGATCCGCGGCAGGACATCGACGGCTCGGCGAAACGTGCCGCCTTCCGCGCCGCCGACGTGGCGCTGGCGGCCTCGGGCACGGTGTCGCTGGAACTGGCCGCGGCGGGCACGCCCATGGTGATCGCCTATGACATGAGCTGGCTGTCGCGCCAGATCATCGGGCGCATGCTGCTGGTGGACACGGTGACGTTGGTCAACCTGGTGTCCGAGACCCGCGCCGTGCCGGAATTCATCGGCCCGGCCTGCCGTCCCGGCCCGATCGCCGCGGGGGTGGGGCAGGTGCTCGACGCACCGGCGGCGCAGAAGGCCGCCATGGAGCTGACCATGCAACGGTTGGGCCGCGGAGGTGCCGCGCCCGGCACGCGCGCGGCGGCGGCGGTCCTGTCCCGGATGGAGCGCTGAAGAAGCTTTTTGTCGCGCAGCGGTGGCGCCGGGGGAAAGCCGCTTCGAAGCGGCTTCCACGCGGTTTGCAAACCGCGTTTCCAAGGCCTTTCGAAAGGCCTTGGCACCCGGACCACCCTTTGGTCGAGACCCAGGGCTGTTGCGGCACGTGGCCGATGTCCCGGGGCAAGCCGCTTCGAAGCGGCTTTGACGCGGTTTCAAACCGCGTGGACAAGGCCTTTCGAAAGGCCTTGCCCGCGCAAATGATCAGAGCAGCGCCTTGACCTCGGCGGCCACGGCCTCGGCGGTGATGCCGAACTTCTCGAACAGCGTGCCGGCCGGGGCCGAGGCGCCGAAGCTGTCCATGCCCACGAAACCCGCCTTGTTGTGGCGGCCGCGCTCGCCGCAGAGCCAGCGGTCCCAGCCCATGCGCATGCCGGCCTCGACGGCCACGCGCACCGGGCCCGCCGGCGGCAGGATGCGGCGGCGATAGCTCTCCTCCTGCTGCTCGAACAGCTCCCAGCAGGGCATCGAGACGACGCGTGTGCCGATCCCCTCGGCCTGCAGCAGCTCGCGCGCGGCGAGCGCCACCGAGACCTCGGAGCCGGTGGCCAGCAGGATCGCCTGCCGCTTGCCCTCGGCTTCGGCCAGCACGTAGGCGCCCTTTTCCACGAGGTTCGCGGTCTTGTGCTGGGTGCGCACGGTGGGCACGCCCTGGCGGGTCAGCGACAGGACCGAGGGGGTCGCGGTCTGGCCCAGAGCGATCTCCCAGGCCTCGGCGGTCTCGACCGCGTCGGCGGGACGGAAGACCAGCGTGTTGGGCGTCGCGCGGCTGATCGCCAGGTGCTCGACCGGCTGGTGGGTCGGGCCGTCCTCGCCAAGACCGATGCTGTCATGGGTCATCACGAAGACGGTGGGCGTTTTCATCAGCGCGGCCAGCCGCATCGCGGGGCGGGCGTAATCGGTGAAGGCCATGAAGGTGCCGCCATAGGGCTTCAGCCCGCCATGCAGCGACATCCCGTTCATCGCCGCCGCCATGCCGTGTTCGCGGATGCCGTAATAGACGTAGCGACCCTTGCGCTCGCCGATGTCGAACACGCCGAGGTCACCCGTCAGCGTGTTGTTCGAGCCGGTCAGGTCGGCCGAGCCGCCCACCGTCTCGGGCATCACCGGGTTGATCACCTCGAGCGCCATCTCGGAGGCCTTGCGGGTGGCGACCTTGGGCGTGGTCTCGGAGACCTGCTTCTTCAGCGCCTTGATCGTGGCCGAAAGCTTCTTGGGTGTCTCGCCGGCCATGACGCGGGCGAACTCCTTTTGTCGCGCGGCCGAGGCCTCGGCCAGCCGCGCCTCCCAGGCCTCGCGCTCGGCGGCGCCGCGGGCGCCCACCTCTTCCCACCAGCTCTTGATCTCGGCGGGCACGTCGAAGGGCGCCGCGGTCCAGCCCCAGCCCTCCTTGGCGGCCATGTTCTGCTCGTCATTGGTGAGCGCGCCATGGCCCTTGGAGGTGTCCTGCGCGGCGTGACCCAGCGCGATATGCGTCTGGCAGGCAATCATCGAGGGCGCGTTGGCGGATTTGGCGGCGGTGATCGCGGCGTCGATCGCCTCGGGGTCGTGGCCGTCGATCTCCTGCACGTGCCAGCCGGCCGCCTTGAAGCGCATCATCTGGTCGGTGCGGTCGGCGATCGAGACCTTGCCGTCGATGGTGATGCCGTTGTTGTCCCAGAAGACGATCAGCTTGGACAGGGCCTGGCGTCCCGCAAGGCCGATTGCCTCGTGGCTGACGCCTTCCATCAGGCAGCCATCGCCGGCGATGACATAAGTGTAATGGTCCACCAGCTTGCGGCCGAAGCGCGCGCGCAGCATCTCCTCGGCCATGGCGAAGCCGACCGAGTTGGCCAGGCCCTGGCCCAGCGGGCCGGTCGTGGTCTCGATCGCGCGGGCAAGGAAGTTCTCGGGGTGGCCGGCGGTCTTGGCGCCCCATTGGCGGAAGTTGCGGATCTGCTCCAGCGTGATCTCGGGATCGCCCGAGAGGTAGAGCAGCCCGTAGAGCAGCATCGAGCCGTGCCCGGCGGACAGGATGAACCGGTCGCGATCGGCCCAGTCGGGGGTCGCGGCGTCGAATTTCAGGTGTTTCGACCACAGCACGGTGGCCACGTCGGCCATGCCGATGGGCATGCCGGAATGGCCGGAATTGGCGGCGGCGACCGCGTCGAGCGCAAGGGCCCGAAGCGCGGTGGCGCGCATCCAGTGATCGGGAGTGCGGGTGCGGAGCTCTTGGATATCCACCAAAACAGGTTCCTTCGGATCAGGCGTTTCAGGCTGCATAGCAGCGTGGCGGGAGAGTTCAAGCAAAGCCGGCGGAAGGCGGATGAAGGCCGGCGCCTAAGGTATTGGAACACAAGGGGGCGCATTTTTCTTTTTCGCTTGGTAATCTTCTTCAAAACAAGACGCGGGCTGATTCGCACACGCGCGGCGTCAGGGACAAAGGGGACCGAATGACCCAGATCGAGGATTTGCAGGGCCGGATGACGCGCGCGCTCGACCGGATATCGCGCGGCGTCGAGGCGTGGGATACGGGCGCATCGTCCGACAAGCTGGCCGACAAGCTGGCCGAGGCGGAAAGCCGGCTGGCTGAGACGCAGGCGGCGCTGGCCAAGGCCGAGACGGTGGCCGCCGAGGCGACCGAGACCGCCGAGGCCGCCAAGGCCGAGCTGTCGGGCGCCATCGAGGCGGCCCGGGCCGAGGCCTTTGCCGAGGCCGAGGAGACGCAGCGCACCGACCAGGCCGAGGCGCTGGAGATGGCGGTGAGCCAGGCCCGCGCCGAGGCCGAGGCCGAGAAGGACGCCGCGGTCGCCGCGGCCGCCACCGCCAATGCCGCGCTGGCCGAGGCGCGGGCCGAGGCCTCGGAGGCGCGGGCGGCACTGAGTGCCGCGCAGGCCGAGATCGAGGCGCTGCGCGCGGCGGCCGAGGCTACGCCGGACGCGGCCCCAGAGGCCGAGCGTGCCGAGAATTCGGAGAGCGCAGAAGCGCCTGTCGAGGACGCGCCGGAGACGCCCGAGCCGGCACCGGCCGCCCCCGAAGCCGATCCGGAAGAGCTGGCGCAGCTGCGCGAGGCGCTGGAGGACGAGAAACTGGCCAATGCCCAGCTCGAGGAACGGCTGCGCCGCCTCAAGGCCCGGCAGGCCGAGGAGACCGAGAGCCTGCGCGCGCAGGAGGCCACGCAGCGCGCCGCGTTCGAGGCGCTGGATACCGAGCTGCAGCAGCTGCGCGCCGCCAATGCCACGCTCGAGGAGACCGCCGCCCGGCTGCGCGAGGCCAATGCGCAGGGCGTCGGCGATGCCGAGCTGATCAACGCCGCCATGGCGGCCGAACTGGAAAGCATCCGGGCCGCGCGCGCCGCGGAATCGGCCGAGACCCGTGCGGTGCTGCACGCGCTCGAGCCGCTTCTGGCCGAGGCCGCGCCCGGCATCGAAGAGGAGGCGCGCTGATGGCGCAGATCGAGGTGGAGATCAAGATCGGCGGACGCAGCTTCGAGGTGGCCTGCCAGGAGGGCGAGGAACAGTACCTGCTGGCGGCAGCCCGCTTCCTCGACACCGAGGCGCAGGTGCTGGTCAACCAGATCGGCCGCATGCCCGAGGCGCGCATGCTGCTGATGGCGGGGCTGATGCTGGCCGACAAGACCGCCGGGCTGGAAGAGCGGCTGCGCGAATCCGAGGAACGCGCCGCGGCGCTGAAGGCCGAGCTGAAGGAGCTGCAATCCCGCCCCGGCCCGAAACCCGACAAGGTCGAGGTGCCCGTGGTGCCCGAGGACATGCGCGAGGCGCTGGCCGAGCTGACCGCGCGGGCCGAGGCGCTGGCCGACACGGTCGAGGAAAAGGCCAAGGCCGCCTCCTGACGCGCGGGCCCTTTGCCGGCCCCGTCAGGCGGGGGCCTGCAACCGGGCCGACAGGCCGCGGCAGAGCGCGACGTAACGCTCGATCTCTTCGGGGCTGCGCAGAGCCACGTTGCGGCGGATCCGCAGGCCCTCGGGGCCGCGCAGGATCACCGGCTGGGTCATCTCGTTGCCCTCGGCGCGGGCGCGCACCAGTTCGGGCGCGTCGCGCAGCCCGTCCAGCGCATGCTCGGCCCCCGGCGTGGCAAAGAGCGTCCCGGGCCCGTCTCCGGGCACCGCGCGCAGGTCGGCCGCCTCGGCGCCGAGCCCGCCGGTCAGCTTGTTCATCATCACCTGCATGATCCGCCCGCCAATCCCTCCGGCCGCGTCCGCGCGATCCAGCATGCGGTCGGCCATGGCCGCCGTCCTGTCGGGGATCTCGGGGCCGAGCAGGGCCATGCCCTGGTCGAGCGCCGGGCGCGGATCCTCGAACAGGGTCCAGCGCGAGACCGAACCGCCGCGGCCGCTGGATGTCACGTTCAGGGTCAGCACCCAGCCTTCCTCTGGGTCCGAGATCGAGGTGCGCGCGGGCGCACCGCCACGCCCGGGCGCGTGGTGAAAGCGCCAGCCCTTCTCGGCGGCCAGCGCGGCCTGCGCCTCGCGGCGCAGATGGCTCTTGCGGATGGCAAGAAAGATCAGCGCGCTCCCCGCGAAGGACGCGGCAAGCAGGACGAAGACAATGAGCAGATCCATGGGACACCTTCGGACAGACACGAAAAAACCGGGCAGGGACTGGCCCCGCCCGGTCATCCTAACCGTCCGTGCCGACGGTCAAAGTCCGGATTCTCTGCCCCCGGGACGCACGCGCCCGGAGAGCAGGGTCACGAATTGCTTTCTCGGATCCGCTCGGCCGCGGCCTTGTCATAGGCCACGCCCTTGTCGTCGAAGAGCTGGTCGAGCTCGCCCGACAGCGTCATCTCGGTGACGATGTCGCAGCCACCCACGAACTCGCCCTTGACGTAGAGCTGCGGGATGGTGGGCCAGTCCGAGTAATCCTTGATGCCTTGCCGGATCTCCTCGTCGCTGAGCACGTTCACGTCGGTATACTCGACGCCCATGTAGTTCAGCACGCCGGCCACCCGGTTGGAGAAGCCGCATTGCGGCATGGTCTTGGTGCCCTTCATGTAGAGCACCACGTCGTTGGTCTTGACCGTGTCGTCGATCTGGGTCTTCGCGTCCGTCATGTTGCGGCCATCCTGTTCAATGTCGTCGGTTGCGTCTGGGGTGTCCGGTCTGTCCCGCCCGTCGGTGCCAGTCTCAGTGCCCGTCTCAGTGTCCGTATCAGCGTCCTTGTCGGGGCCGTCGCCCGAGGGGTCGGGCGTGTCCTCGGGGTTGAAATCCTCGGGATCGAAGCTTTCGGAATCCTCCGGGATCGCGGCCACGAAGGTGGTGTTCGATTCGGGATCATAGGTCAAACCGTAGGTGGATTTGCCTTCCTTGCGATAGCGGCGGTTCTCGTGCCAGGCCGCGTAGACGAAGATCGCGAGGAAGGGCAGCAGAAGGAGAATGGCCCAGGTGCCGAGATCCATGGGATCAGTCGGGCGCCTTCGTGGTCAGGGCCAGCGCATGAAGCTCGCCGGCCGGGCCGTCCATCTTGCCCTTGAGCGCGGCATAGACCGCACGCTGCTGCTGTACGCGGTTCAAACCGCGAAAGCTCTCGTCGATGACCATGGCCGACATGTGCACCCCGTCATCGCCCTCTACCGCGATCTTCGCGTCCGGGAAGCTCTGCCGCAGCAGATCCTCGATTTCCTGGGCATGCATGGGCATAGGCGTCTCCGTGTCTGCTGTGGTTGCGCCAAAACCTAGTGTGCCGCCGCGGTGCGTGCAAGGTGGCGCCCGGGGCTCAGGCGGCCAGCTCGATCCAGACCGGCACGTGATCCGAGGGCTTTTCCCGGCCGCGGATCTCGGCATCGATCCGGCATTCCGTCATCAGGTCGGCCGCCGCGGGCGTCAGCAGCATGTGGTCGATGCGGATGCCGTTGTTCCGCTCCCAGGCGCGGGCCTGGTAGTCCCAGAAACTGTATTGCCCGGGCGCGTCGGTCCGGGCGCGGAACGCCTCGGTGAAGCCGAGGTTCAGGATCCGGCGGAAGGCGGCGCGGCTTTGCGGCAGGAACAGCGCGTCCTCGGCCCAGGCCTCGGGGCGCTCGGCATCCTCGGCCTGCGGGATGACGTTGTAGTCGCCCGCCATCACCGCCGGCATCTCCTCCTCCAGCAGGGCGCGGGCGCGCGCCTCCAGCCGCTCCATCCAGGCCAGCTTGTAGTCGTATTTCGGCCCCGGCGCGGGGTTGCCATTGGGCAGGTAGAGCCCGCAGAGCCGCACCGCCTGGCTGTCGCCCATCACCGTGGCCTCGATCCAGCGCGCCTGTTCGTCGCTGTCATCGCCGGGCAGGCCGCGGCAGACATCCTCCAGCGGGCGCTTGGAGAGGATCGCCACGCCGTTGAAACCCTTCTGCCCATGCGTCTCGACATTGTAGCCGCGCTCCTCGAAGGGCTCGCGGGGGAAGGCCTCGTCGACCGACTTGATCTCCTGGCAGAGCACCACGTCGGGCTGCGCCTCGTCCAGCCACTGGGTGACCGCGGGCAGGCGGGCCTTGATGCCGTTGATGTTGAACGTCGCGATCTTCATGGCGCCTCCTGTCCGGTCCCGGCCGGGGCGTGGCCCGGGCTTTGCAGCCGGGGAAAATTCCTTTGGTCGGCCCCGGTGCGATACCGCGCAATCCAGACCGCTTTGCTGCCACAAGGTCAAGCCGATTGACCCGGACCCGCCTCTTGCCGGCGCGGAACCGGCGCCGAATCGCGTCCGCCACGCGGCAGGACGTGACCGATTCCTGACGCCGGAACGCATCGGATTCGCGCGATGATTCGGGGTTTTGGACTTTGCAAACAGCCGTTGCGCTGCAAAGTCCAAACTTATCCCCAAGAAATTCAATTCTGTGGATATCTCGCATTGTTTCGAAATTCGAAATCGGTGCGCAACCCCTGGGTTGTGCATAACCGCGAGATTAATCAACCTTAACAAGAATTAACTTTTTTGCAAACGCGTTTTGCGCGCATCGTTGAGGGACCAACCACAAGCCCTTGAAGGAGTTCAGGAAAATGACCGCCCAACTTAAGCACAGCATCTCTCAAGAAACCGTTTCCAAGGCCGAAACCTCCGCTTTGTGCGGTGATCTGGTGGAAAGCTTCGTCTCCTGGTCGGGCCCGGAAGAGGGTCGCATGGAGTGTGGGGATAATGTCGAGTCCTTCGTGTCCTGGTCCGGCCCCGCGAATGGCGATGCCAAGACCGGCGACAATGTCGAGGCCTTCGTGTCCTGGTCGGGCCCCGCGAACGGCGACGCCAAGACCGGTGACAACGTGGAAGCCTTCGTCAGCTGGTCGGCTCCCGCGAACGGCGATGCGAAGACCGGCGACAATGTCGAGGCCTTCGTCTCCTGGTCGGGCCCCGCGAACGGCGATGCCAAGACCGGCGACAATGTCGAGGCCTTCGTCAGCTGGTCGGGCCCCGCGAACGGCGACGCGAAAACCGGTGACAACGTGGAAGCCTTCGTGAGCTGGTCCGGCCCCGCGAATGGCGACGCGAAAACCGGCGACAATGTCGAATCCTTCGTGAGCTGGTCCGGCCCCGCCAATGGCGATGCCAAGACCGGCGACAATGTCGAATCCTTCGTCAGCTGGTCGGGCCCGGTCCGCGCCTGAACCCAAGCAACCCGGGCGGGGCGGGGACGCTCTGCCGCAAGACAGGAGCCAAGAAGATGAACAACATCGTCCAACTGACCGTCCCGTCCCGGATTTTGCCTCTGGAAGCGCGTCTCGGCGCGCTTCTGGCCTGCTTTGCCGAGCACCGTCGCACCGGGGACGACGTGTTCTGGCTGAAGGAAAATGCCGAGCTGCTCAACATCCTCGAATGCACCGGTCAGGAGGTGCCGGCCGAGGCGCTGGCCATCCATGCCGGCTTCTATGCCAATGCCCATGACCGGCTGACCTTCTTTCCGCAATATTACCGCTTCCTGCTGTCGCTGGCGCTCGATCTCGAGGCGCTGGGAATGCCGGGGAACGAGGCCGCCCGCATGGTCGAGTTCGCCCGCCGCGAAGGGCTGGCCGAGGCCGAGCTGTCGGACCTGCAGCGCGCCGAGGCACGGCGCCTGATGGGCCGGCGCGGGGTCGACCCGATCCGCGATCCCGGGCTGGATGACCGGCTGCGCGCCTTCACCTCCCGCACCGCCACCTTCCAGCTGCCCAACAAGAAGGCCGCCTACGAGCTGACCCATATCGTCTATTACCTGAGCGAATACGGGCGCCGACCGCCCGACCTGCCGCAGGAGGCGCTGGACAGCCTGCATTTCGCCGGTCTGACCGCGTTTCTCGACCAGAATGCCGACCTGTTGGCCGAGATCTGCATCGCGCTGCGCCATGCCGGCCAGGTGCCGCCCGCGGTCTGGACCGCGTGGCTCGAAGCCGAGACCATGGGCTTCACGGTCGAGAGCGGGCCGGGCGTCGCGCTGAGCGACAATTACCACGAGTTCCTGATCTGCAACTGGCACCAGGCGGTGACCGGCGGCCCGCTCTTCCGCAAGCCGGTGGCGCCCGGGCGCATGCGCTTTGACCGCGCCGCCCGCCCGCGCACCGCGCTGCGCGAGATCAGCCAGGCCATGCTGGCCATGGAGGAGGGGCGCTCGGGCGACTGGGAACGCATGCGCGCCCGCGTGGCGCCGCACCTGTCGGAAGAGGCGCGCGACTTGCTCGAGGTGGCGGCGCAGAGCAGCGCGCTCTTCGGCGCCTATTTCGAGGGCTTCGCCCGGGCGGGCCGGTCATGAGGGGCGCAGGCATCGGGGCGGCGCTGGTCGTCCTCTACACTGGCATGATGGCCGCCGCCGACGGCATCACCAAGTTCATCGCGGGCAGCTATGCCGCGCCACAGCTCTTCGTGATCTCCTCGGCGCTGGTCGTGGCGCTCTCCATGGCAGCGACGCGGCTCGGCGACCGGGGGCAGGGCGGGCTGCGCCTGCGCTCCCGCGGGGCGATGTGGGTGCGCGCCGCGCTGACGGTGATCGCCTCGATCGCCTTCTTCCAGGCCTTCCGCCTGCTGCCCTTCGCCGATGTCTTCCTGTTCATCGGGCTGATCCCGCTGATCGCCGCGGCGCTCTCCGGCCCGGTGCTGGGCGAGGTGCCGCGCCCCATGGCCTGGGCCGCGCTGGGGCTGGGCGCGGGCGGCATCCTCGTGCTGATGCCGGGCGGGCTTTCGGGCATGCAGGCCGGCCATGGCTGGGCGCTGCTGGCGGCGGTCTCGGGCACCGGCTCCATGCTGGCCGCGCGGCTCATCGCCCGGGTCGAGCGGGTGCCGCTGGCCCAGGTCTTCTGGCCGAACCTCGCGCTGATGCTGGCCATGGGCCTGGCGCTGCCCTTCGTCTGGACCCCGATGAGCCTCACCGACCTCGGCTGGATCACCGGCTACGCGGTCGCGCTCTTCGCCGCCCGCTACGTGGTGGCCGAGGCGCTGCGCCTGCTGCCCGCCTATGTGGCGACGCCGCTGATGAACCTGCAATTCGTCTGGATGGTGGCGATCGGCATGCTGGCCTTCGGCGAGATCCCGACCATGGGCACGCTTCTGGGGGTGTCGCTGGTCATCGGCTCGGGGCTCTGGCTGGTCATCGACGAACACATGGCCCGCGCCCGCGTCATCCCTGCCGAGTAACCCAAGACGTCAAACCCAACAGGGAAGCAGGGCACACCCCCTGCTTCTTCTCTTTCCAAATACTCAGATCTCCCGCGTCCTCCAGCCGCGCCACGCTTGAGAAGGGCCGCACGGGCTCACGCCGCGCACCGATCTCAGATCGAGAAGGAGGTGCCGCAGCCGCAGGAGCTGGTCGCGTTGGGGTTCTCGATCACGAAGCGCGCGCCGATCAGCTCGTCGGCGAAATCGATCACCGCGCCCGACAGGAAGGGCAGCGAGACCGGGTCGACCACGACGCGCTGGCCGGCCTCCTCGATCACGATGTCATCCTCGGCCGGCGCGTCGAGCCGGATGTCGTATTGAAAGCCCGAGCAGCCGCCGCCCTCGACGGCCACGCGCAGGGCCTGTCCCTCCGCCCCGGCACCGATCTCGGACAGGCGGGCAAAGGCACGGTCGGTCACTTTGGGCGGCAGGTTCATGGCACTCTCTCTGTCTGGCACGGGCAGGATATATGAACCCGCCCCGATCCTTCAAGCGGGGCGCGCAGCCCTGTTGCCCGGCCGCGAGACGCGAAAAACCGGCATATCCGGCCCATCGGGGCGCCGGCACAGGGTGGCGGGCCGTCTCTGCCCGTGTCAAACACGGGCCCGGGACCCGCAGCCTTGGGGAAGGGTGCGGACAGACAGGGACAGACAGGACGAGGAGCGGTGCCATGCGGGCCGCCTATGCATGTGAGCCGGAGGCCGCTCGGGGGCGGCTCTACCCGGAAGAGGAAAGCGCGCACCGGTCGTGCTTTCAACGCGATCGCGACCGGATCATCCATTGCAGCGCCTTCCGGCGGCTCAAGCACAAGACGCAGGTCTTCGTCGAGCACGAGGGTGATTTCTACCGCACGCGGCTGACCCACTCGATCGAGGTGGCGCAGGTGGCGCGCACCATCGCCAATGCGCTCGGGTTGAACACCGACCTGACCGAGGCGGTCGCCCTGGCCCATGACCTGGGTCACACGCCGTTCGGCCATACCGGCGAGGATGCGCTGGACGCGCTGATGCAGCCCTATGGCGGGTTCGACCACAATGCCCAGACCCTGCGCATCGTCACCTCGCTGGAGCGGCATTATGCCGAGTTCGACGGGCTGAACCTGACATGGGACACGCTCGAGGGGATCGCCAAGCACAATGGCCCGGTGACCGGCACCATCCCCTATGCGCTGGCCGAATATGACGCGCGCCATGACCTGGAACTGCACACCCATGCCAGCGCCGAGGCGCAGGTCGCCGCACTCTCCGACGATATCGCCTACAACAACCACGACCTGCATGACGGGCTGCGCGCGGGGCTCTTCGACGAGGCGCGGACCGCGCAGCTGCCCATCGTGTCCCAGGCCTATGCCGAGGTGGATGACCGCTATCCCGGGCTCGACCCCTATAGGCGCCGGCACGAGGCGCTGCGCCGGGTCTTCGGCATCATGGTCACCGATCTGATCACCACCTCGCGCGAGGCACTCGAAGGCTCGGGTGCGGGCTCGGCGCAGGAGGTGCGCGCGCTCGGCCGGCCGGTCATCGCCTTCTCGGACCGGCTGCGCGCCGAGTTGCAGGAGATCCGGGGCTTCCTCTTTGCCAACATGTACCGCGCGCCCAGCGTGATGGCGCAGCGCGAGCGGGTGACCCGCGCGGTCGAGGAACTCTTCCCGATCTACATGGCCGACCCGACGCTGCTGCCGCGGCGCTGGCAGGGCGATGTGGCCGAGGCCAAGGGCGAGACGGCGCTGGCGCGCCTGGTGGCCGATTACATCGCCGGCATGACCGACCGTTTCGCCTTGCAGAGCCACGCGGCGTTGACCGGGCGGCCGGTCCTTGCCGGGCACGGGGCCAACTGACTCCCGCCGCGCGCCCGGCCGTGGCATATCTGCCCCGTGCAGCGGGGGGCAGGGATGTTCGCAGCTTCGAGATTTCGCGACCGGACCGCCGTGATCGCCGGGGCCGGCCATCCGCTGGGCGCGTCGCTCTGCCTGCGGCTGGCGGGGTTCGGCGCCACGGTGGTGGCGCTGGACCGGGACGAGGAGGCGCTGATCGCGCTGGCGCGACAAGCCCCCGACCGGATCGAGCCGCTGGCCTTGCGCCCCGGGCGGCGCGACGTGCTGACGCTGCTGGGCGAGGCCTGGGGCGCGACACCGCTCGATCTGCTGATCGACCTTCTGCCCATGACCTCCCTGACCGCCGGGGAGCGGCCCGGCGCGGCCTTGGCGCGCAGCGCAGGCCTGGTCCGGGCGCTTCTGCACGGCATCCGGCAGGGCAGCGCGCAGGTGGTGATGGCGGTGCCGCGCCCCGAGCGGCCGGGTGATGCCGACACGCAGGCCCGGGCTGCGGCGCATGTCACCCTGGTGCAGCGTTGCGCGCCGGCCTGCCGGCCGGGCCGCGTTGCGGGGCTGGGCCTGCCGCTGCGCACCGACTGGTCGCAACAGGCGCTTCTCTCGGCCGGCGATCTGGCCCTGATGCTCTGCCACCCGGTCTCGCGCGGGCTGCAGGGCGGCAGCGTGGTCGACTGGGCGCAGCCGTCGCGCTAGGTATCGCGCGACAGGCGCGGCGGGCGTGCCGCGAAACGGACGGGAAGGCAGGGACATGGCGACAGCAGAGACCGCGGGGCTGGACCCCGTGCTGGCCTTTTCGCTGGTGGGCGCGCTGGGCGTGGGCAGCCAGTGGCTGGCCTGGCGGCTGCGCCTGCCGGCCATCGTGCTGATGCTGGCGGCCGGGCTGATCATCGGCCCGCTGACCGGCATCCTCGACCCGCGCACCCAGTTCGGGGGCATGCTGGAGCCGATGATCGCCGTGGCCGTGGCCATCATCCTCTTCGAGGGCGGGCTGACGCTGCACCTGCGCTCGCTGTCGGACGCCGCCACGGGGGTGCGCCGGCTGGTGCTGATCGGTGCGCCGCTTGGCTGGCTGGCCTCGACCGGCGCGCTGCATTTCGTGGCCGGGCTCAGCCTCGAGGCCTCGGCCGTGTTCGGCGGCATCATGATCGTCACCGGTCCCACGGTGATCGCGCCGCTGCTGCGGCAGGCAAGGCTGGCGCGGCGTCCCGCCCAGCTGCTGCAATGGGAGGCGATCGTCAACGATCCCGTCGGCGCGCTGGCCGCGGTGCTGGCCTTCGAGGTGGTGATCGTGCTTCAGACCGCCACGAGCGCGGCACATGCCATCCAGCAGCTGGCGCTGGGCATCACCGTGGCCACGGTGCTGGGGCTGGCCGCGGGCTGGGGGCTGGTGCGGGCCTTCCGGCAGGCGCATGTGCCCGAGTTCATGAAGGTGCCGGTGCTGTTCGTGCTGGTCCTGTCGGTCTTCGCGCTGGCCGATTCGGTGCTGCATGAAAGCGGGCTGCTGGCAGTCACGATCATGGGGCTGTGGATCGCCAATTCCAGCCTGCCCAGCTTTGTCGAGCTGCGCCGTT
Organism: Pseudoponticoccus marisrubri; assembly: GCF_001482405.1. Lineage (GTDB taxonomy): Bacteria > Pseudomonadota > Alphaproteobacteria > Rhodobacterales > Rhodobacteraceae > Pseudoponticoccus > Pseudoponticoccus marisrubri. The sequence goes on along the minus strand of NZ_LPXO01000002.1, from coordinate 217,337 downwards.
TCAAGGAACATGCCACGATCCTGCTGGTCTCGGGCGTGTTCATCCTGCTGGCCGCGGGGATGAGCCTCGACGTGCTGCGCACGCTGGACTGGCGCGCGGCGGTCTTCGTGGCGGTGGTGATCCTCGTGGCGCGGCCGCTGCCGGTGCTGATCGCGCTGGCGGTGACCAATGTCGCCTGGCGCGAGCGGCTGCTGGTCGCCTTTACCGGGCCGCGCGGCGTGGTGCTGGTCGCGGTGGCGGGGCTCTTCGGCGAGCGGCTGGTGCAGATCGGCATCGAGGATGCTGACCGCGTGGCGCCGCTGGCCTTCGCGCTGGTGGCCGCGACCGTGGTGCTGCACGGCTTCACCCTGACGCCCATGGCGCGCTGGCTGGGGCTGGTGGCCTCGCGCAAGCCGGGGGTGCTGATCCTGGGCGGGTCGCGCTGGGCGGTGGCGCTGGGCGAGACGCTGAGCACGCTCGACCTGCCGGTGCTGATCGCCGATCCCAACCACGCGCATCTGCGCGCCGCGCGGGCGGCGGGGCTGGACACGTTCTTCGGTGACATCCTGTCCGAGAGCGCCGAGCACCGGCTGAACCACGTGGCCTATGAAAAGCTGATCTGCGCCACCGACAATGATGCCTACAACACGCTGGTGGCCACCGACATGGCGCCCGAGTTCGGCCGCGAGAACGTCTTCCAGGTCAAGCGCGTGCAGCAGTCGAGCACGCGCCACGCGCTGCCGCCCACGCTGGGCGGCCAGCCGATCGGGGCGGGCGAGACCTTCTTCGAGGCCAATGCGCGGCTCGCCGAGGGCTGGGAGTTCCGGGTGACCGAGCTGTCGGAGGAGTTCACGCTGGAGCGCTGGCGCGAGACCCATCCCGAAGCGGTGCCGGTGGCGGATCTCGGCCCGAACGGGACGCTGCGCCTGCTGGGCCCCGAGACGCCGGTCAAGGAGACCGCCGGCACGCGCGTCGTGGCGCTGATGCCGGCGCGCCCCGAGCGCGCCGCGGGCCAGGCCTGAGCGGGAGGGGCTGCGCCGCCGGGTTTGCTTGGGAGGGGACGGCCGGCTTGCGCCGGCCGTGTCGCCTCCGGCGGGAGTATTTGTCGGAAAGATGAAAGGGGCGCCCGGTTTGACCTTGCCGGAGGGCATGGTAGAGGGGGCGCCGATCCTCAGGAGCTATCCCGCATGAACCTGTTCTCCGATATCCGCGCGCTGGTCATCGCCTCGATCGAGGCGTTGCAGGCCGAGGGCGCGCTGCCCGAGGGGCTGACCCTCGACCCGGTCACCACCGAGCCGCCGCGCGATCCCGCGCACGGCGACATGGCCACCAATGCCGCGATGGTGCTGGCCAAGCCCGCCCGCGCCAAGCCGCGCGACATCGCCGAGGCGCTGGCCGCCAAGCTGCGCGCCGATGACCGCATCGCCTCGGCCGAGGTGGCGGGGCCGGGCTTTCTGAACCTGCGGCTGGCGCCGGCGGTCTGGCAGGCGCTGGCCACGGCGATCCTGCGGCAGGGCGACAGCTATGGCCGCTCCGAGATGGGGAAGGGCACGCGGGTCAATGTCGAATATGTCTCGGCCAACCCGACGGGGCCGATGCATGTGGGCCATGCGCGCGGCGCCATCGTGGGCGATGCCATGGCCTCGCTTCTGGCCTATGCGGGCTATGACGTGACGCGTGAATACTACATCAACGATGGCGGCGCGCAGGTCGACGTGCTGGCCCGCTCGGTCTACCTGCGCTACCTTGAAGCGCATGGCCGCGAGGTGGAGTTTGCCGACGGCACCTATCCGGGCGACTACCTCGTGCCGGTGGGCCAGGCGCTGAAGGAGAAGGTGGGCGACGCCTACCTGGACCAGGGCGAGGCGGTCTGGCTGTCCGAGGTGCGCAGCTTTGCCACCGAGGCGATGATGGCGCTGATCCGTGACGACCTGGCGGCGCTGGGTGTGCACATGGATCACTTCTTCTCGGAGAAGAGCCTTTACGGCACGGGCCGGATCGAATCCGCGATCAAGGATCTGGACGACAAGGGGCTGATCTATCGCGGCACGCTGGAGCCGCCCAAGGGCAAGACGCCCGAGGACTGGGAGCCGCGCGAGCAGACGCTGTTCCGCTCGACCGCGCATGGCGACGACGTGGATCGGCCGATCATGAAATCGGATGGCAGCTGGACCTATTTCGCGCCTGACATCGCCTATCACTACGACAAGGTCAGCCGCGGTTTCGACATGCTGATCGACATCTTCGGTGCCGATCACGGCGGCTATGTCAAGCGCATGAAGGCCGCGGTCAGCGCGCTGTCGGACGGGGCGGTGCCGCTGGACATCAAGCTGATCCAGCTGGTCAAGCTCTACAAGAACGGCGAGCCCTTCAAGATGTCCAAGCGCGCCGGCACTTTCGTGACGCTGCGCGACGTGGTCGACATGGTCGGCGCCGACGTGGCGCGGTTCCACATGCTGACGCGCAAGCCCGACGCGGCGCTGGATTTCGACTTCGACAAGGTGGTCGAGCAGTCCAAGGAGAACCCGGTCTTCTACGTGCAATATGCCCACGCCCGGATCTGCTCGGTGCTGCGCAAGGCGGGTGCCGACGGGGTCGACGTGAGCGATGCGGCCCTGGCCGGGGTGACGCCCGACATGGGCCACGAGGCCGAGCGCGCGCTGGCCGCCAAGCTGGCCGACTGGCCGCGTCAGGTCGAGATCGCCGCACGCACGCATGAGCCGCACCGCATCGCCACCTACCTGTCGGAGCTGGCGGCGGAACTGCACGGGCTGTGGAACCGCGGCAATGACGCGCCCGAGCTGCGCTTCTTGCAGGAGGATGCGGAAGCCTCGCAGCGGAAAATCGTGCTGGCCCGGGCCGTTTCCATTGTCATTTCCGCCGGTCTTGGTATCTTGGGCGTGACCCCGGTGGAAGAAATGCGCTGAAGACGCTGTTCCGCCGGCGGGCACAGGCAGGCGCGCAGGCGGAATATCGGGCGGAACATGAACGGGCGCGGCGCGCCCGGTCCCATCCCATCCAACTTTCTCGCGCGCGGTGACAGACGAGCGGTTTTCCGGTCGGCCCCGTGCCGTCCGGACGAGAGAGGCAGAGATGGCGGATTTCACCTATGAGGGGGGCGACATGCCCCCTGCTCCGGGAAAGGTTGCGTCCCTGACCAACTGGATCGGCGCGGCGGCTTCGCTGGCGCTGGTCGCGGGCGTGGGGGTCTGGGGCTACGGCGTGGTATCGCGCGATGTCAGCGGCGTGCCGGTGGTGCAGGCCATGGGCGGGCCGATGCGCGTCGCCCCCGAGGATCCCGGCGGCCAGCTGGCCGAGAATACCGGGCTGGCGGTCAATACCGTGGCCGGCAGCGGCGCGACCGCGCCGCCGCCCGACCGTCTGGTTCTGGCGCCGCAGCCCTCGGGCCTGGCCGAGGAGGACGTGGCCGCGGGCACGCTGAGCCCGCGCGAAGACCCGCCAATGCAGACCTCGCTGGCCGAGCAGGCCGAGATCATGGAGGTCGACCCGCCCTTCGAGCTGGCCGAGGACGAGGATCCGATCCAGGCGCTGGCCAACCAGCTGGCCGCCGGTGCGGCGCCACTGTCCGAGCTGGCCCCGGGCGAGGACAAGCCCGTGGTCACCGAGCTGGCCGAACCGGTGGAGGCAGAGCCCGAGGCGGCGCCGCGGCCGCTGGTCGATGCCAATGGCGCGCTCAACCGATCGCTGCGGCCACGTCCGCGCCCCGCGGGGCTGGGCACGCAGGTGGCCGCCGCGGGCGAGCTGCCGCTGCCCTCGACGGTCAGTGTCGGCGCGCGCGAGATCGACGCGGACACGCTCGATCCCGGCACGCGGCTGGTGCAGATCGGCGCCTTTGACAGCCCCGAGACCGCGCGCTCGGAATGGGACCGGCTGGAGGGGCGCTTCGGCGAATATCTCGAAGGCAAGGACCGGGTGATCCAGCGGGCCAATTCCGGCGGCCGGGTGTTCTACCGGCTGCGCGCGCATGGCTTTGCCGATCTCTCCGATGCACGGCGTTTCTGTGCGGCCTTCGTGGCGCAGAATGTCGATTGCATCCCGGTGGTGACCCGCTGATGCGGTTCGGCGCGGCGATCCTCGGTGTCGCGGGGCCGCGCCTGACCCCGGAGGAGGCGGCGCTCTTTGCCGAGACGCAGCCTTTCGGTTTCATCCTGTTCGACCGCAACCTCGAGGCGCCCGAGCAGATCCGCGCGCTCTGCGACGCGCTGCGCGACAGCGTGGGCCGCGAGGCGCCGATCCTGATCGACCAGGAGGGCGGGCGCGTGCAGCGCCTGCGCCCGCCGCTGGCGCGGACCTGGCAGCCACCGCTGGACGAGGCCGCGCGGTTCGGGGAGACCGCGCCCGAGGCGATGCGGCTGCGCTACCGGATCATCGCGCAGGAGCTGCGCGCGCTCGGCATCGACACGAACTGCGTGCCCACGCTGGACATCGCGCGCCCCGACACCCATCCCGTGCTGCGCAACCGCTGCCTGGGCGAGAGCCTGTCGCAGGTGGTGACGCTGGGCCGCGCGGTGGTCGAGGGCACGGCGCTGGGAGGCGTGCTGCCGGTGATGAAACACATGCCGGGCCACGGGCTGGGCACGCTGGACAGCCATCTCGACCTGCCGCGCGTCACGGCCCCGCGCGAGGCGCTGGAAGAGACGGATTTCGCCGCCTTCCGCGCGCTGGCCGACCTGCCGCTGGGCATGTCCGCGCATCTCGTCTTCGAGGCGATCGACCCGCGCCCGGCCACGGTGTCCGAGGTGATGATCGGGCTCATCCGCGACCGGATCGGCTTTACGGGCCTGCTGATGACCGATGACATCTCGATGCAGGCGCTGTCGGGCACGGTGCCCGAGCGCGGGGTCGCGGCGCTGCAGGCGGGCTGCGACGCGGTGCTGCACTGCAACGGGGATCTCGGCGAGATGACTGCGCTGATGGCGCGGGTGGGCGAGATGACCCCGGCCGCGCAGGCCCGGGCCGAGGCGGCGCTGGCCCGCCGGCCGCAGCCCGACCCGGTTGACATCGCGTCGCTGAGTGCAGAGTTTGAAGCGCTTCTGACCCGCGCTGCCCATGACCGACGCCGATAATTCTTCCGAGCCCATCTCTGTCACCGACCGGCTGGCCGCCGAGGCGCTGGTGGTGGATGTGGACGGCTTCGAGGGGCCGCTGGACCTGCTGCTCAACATGGCGCGTACGCAGAAGGTGGACCTGCGCAAGATCTCGGTGCTGGCGCTGGCGCAGCAATACCTCGCCTTCGTCGAGAAGGCCAAGGCGCTGCGTATCGAGCTTGCGGCCGACTACCTGGTGATGGCGGCCTGGCTGGCCTTCTTGAAATCGCGCCTGCTGCTGCCGCCCGACCCGACCGAGGAGGGCCCGTCGGGCGAGGACCTGGCCGCGCACCTGGCCTTTCAGCTGGAGCGGCTGCAGGCCATGCGCGAGGCCGCCGCCCGGCTGATGGCGCGCGACCGGCTGGGGCGCGACTTCTTTGCCCGCGGCCTGCCCGAACGGATGGAGCGGGTGCGGAAGGTGCAATACACCGCCACGCTGCTGGACCTGATGCAGGCCTATTCGCGGATCCGCACGCGGGACGATTTCCGCCCCTTCGTGATGGATCGCGACAGCGTCTTCACCATGGAACAGGCGCTGGACCGGATGCGCGGCATGATCGGCTTTGCCGGGCAATGGACCGACATCCAGTCCTACCTGCCCGAGGGCTGGGACGAGGACCCGGTGCGCTGGCGCTCGGCCACTGCGGCGACCTTTGCCGCCTCGCTGGAGCTGGTCAAGGAGGGCCGGGCCGAGCTGCGCCAGTCCGAGACCTTCGCCCCGATCGAGCTGCGCCGGAAGGAGCACCCGCGTGACTGAGCCGAGCGCCGACAGCCCGCAGCGCCCCCCGCGCGACAGCCTGTTCGAGGCCCCGCCCATGGGCGAGCAGGAGCGCATGGTCGAAGCGATCCTCTTTGCCACGGCCGAACCGGTCACCGTGCGCGAGCTGGAATCGCGTATGCCGCATGGCTGCGACCCGGCCGAGGCGCTGGCCCATCTGCGCAAGCGCTACGAGGGCCGCGGCGTGCATCTTGTCCGGGTGGGCGATGCCTGGGCGATGCGCACCGCGCCCGACCTGGGCTTCCTGATGAGCCGCGAGACGGTGGAGACGCGCAAGCTGTCGCGCGCCGCGATCGAGACGCTGGCCATCATCGCCTATCACCAGCCCGTCACCCGCGCCGAGATCGAGGAGATCCGCGGCGTGTCGGTGTCGCGCGGCACGGTGGACCAGCTGATCGAGATGGAGTGGATCCGCTTCGGGCGCCGCCGCATGACGCCGGGCCGGCCGGTGACCTTCGTGGTCACCGAGGGGTTCCTCGATCATTTCGGGCTGGAGAACGCGCGCGACCTGCCGGGCTTGGCCGAGCTGCGCGCCGCGGGGCTGCTGGACAACCGCCCCTCGCCGCTGGGCACGTCGCACTCCGACGAGGACGACCCCGATGCCGAGGAGGCCGGCAGCGCGGACCAGAGCGAGCTTTTCGAAGACTAGGCGGGATGCCCGAAAACCGGCACATTTCCCGCTATACTGTCGGCAAACCCAAGGAGGCCGCAGATGAACGCGAACCAGATCGTCAACATGATCACCCGCATGGTGATGCGCAAGCTGGTCAACAAGGGGGTGGATGCCGGGATCCGGCACGCCTCGGGCGGCGGTGCGAAGGGTCGCAAGGGCAAGGGGCCCAAGGCCGCGCGCCACGCCAAGAAGGCCGCGCGCATGGCGCAGCGCATGGGCCGGTTCTAGGCGCTTACCCGTCCGGGGCGTCCGCGCTTCGGAAATGCTTGGACAGTTTCAGCCCCTGTCCCTGGTAGTTCGAGGCGATCCCCGCGCCGTAAAGCTGTCGGGGCAGCTCGGACATACGCTCATAGACCAGCCGACCCACGGTCTGGCCATGCTCCAGCACGAAGGGCGCCTCGTGGCAGCGCACCTCCAACACGCCACGCGCCCCCGCACCGCCGGCGGCGGCGTGGCCGAAACCGGGATCGAAGAAGCCCGCGTAATGGACCCGGAACTCGCCCACCATGGCGAGGTAGGGCGCCATCTCGGCGGCGTATCCGGGCGGGATATGCACCGCCTCGCGGCTGACGAGGATGTAGAAGGCGCCCGGGTCCAGCACCAGTTGCCGGCGGTCGCTGTGCAGCGGGTCCCAGAACTCGGCCGGATCATAGACACCGATCCGGTCGAGATCGATCACCCCGGTATGCGGCTTGGCGCGCCAGCCCACCAGCCCGCCGGGGCCGGGGCTGAGATCGACCGAAAAGCCCAGCCCCTCGGAGATCACCGCCGGCCCGCCGGCGACCAGCGTCTGCGCGTCATGCAGGGCGGCCAGCTCGGCATCGTCCAGCACCGAGCGTCCGCGGCGAAAGCGGATCTGGTTCAGCCGCATCCCCGGCCGCACCAGCACCGAGAAGGAGCGCGGGCAGATCTCGGCATAAAGCGGGCCGTCATAGCCTTGCGCGATGCGGTCGAACTCGGTCCCGCCATCGGTGATGACGCGGGTCAAGAGGTCGAGCCGGCCGGTCGAGCTCTTGGCATTGGCGATGGCGTGGATGTCGGCGGGCAGGGACAGCGCCTCCATCAGCGGGACGACATAGACGCAGCCCTTTTCCAGCACCGCGCCTTGAGCCAGGTCGACGCGGTGCATCTCGAACTCGGCCACGCGGTCGGCCACACTGCGCCCCACGCCGGCCAGGAAAGAGGCCCGCACCCGGTAGGCCACCGTGCCCAGCCGCAGATCGAGGCTGGCCGGCTGGACCTGTCCCTCGACCGGTGGGGTGTCGGTGCGGATCGCGCGGCGCTGCAGCAGCGCCTCGATCTGGTGGCTGGCAAGCACGCCCGTCATCTGGATCTCCTTGCGGGCGCGGCCGCTCAGACCATCATTTCCTTGGTCGCCGACAGGGTCACGTCGGGGTAGTCGCGCTCGACCCGGTCGATATCCCATTGCAGCCGCGTCAGGTAGACCACGTCGCCATCATGGTCATAGCTGATATGCTGCTTGTTGGCGTTGATGAATTTCTCGACCGCCTGCTTGTCGCCCGCGACCCAGCGGGCCGAGGTGAACTGGCTGGAGTCAAAACGCACCGGCAGGCCGTATTCCAGCTCGATCCGGCTGCCCAGCACCTCGAATTGCAGCGCACCCACCACGCCCACGATGAAGCCCGAGCCGATCATCGGCTTGAAGACCTTGGCTGCGCCTTCCTCGGCGAATTGCATCAGCGCCTTTTCCAAGTGCTTGGCCTTCATCGGGTCGCCCGCGCGCACGCCCTGCAACAGTTCGGGCGCGAAGGAGGGGATGCCGGTGGCCTTCAGCGCCTCGCCCTCGGTCAGCGTGTCGCCGATGCGCAGCTGCCCGTGGTTGGGGATGCCGATGATGTCGCCGGCCCAGGCCTCTTCGGCCAGCTCGCGGTCGCTGGCGAGAAACAGCACCGGGGCCGAGATGGTCATGGGCTTTTTCGTCCGCACATGGGTCAGCTTCATGCCGCGGTTGAAATGCCCCGAGGCCAGCCGGACAAAGGCCACGCGGTCGCGATGCTTGGGGTCCATGTTCGCCTGAACCTTGAAGACGAAGCCGCAGACCTTTGACTCTTCAGGGGAAACCTGCCGCGGCGAGGCGGGCTGCGGCTGCGGTTCCGGCCCGTAGATGCCGATGCCCTCCATCAGCTCCTTGACCCCGAAGGAGTTGATCGCCGAGCCGAACCAGATCGGCGTCATGTGACCCTCCAGCACCGATTGCGGGTCGAGCGCGGGCAGCAGCTCGCGCGCCATCTCGACCTCTTCGCGCAGCTGTTCCAGCAGGTGGGCGGGGACGTGCTTGTCCAGCGTGGGGTCGTCCAGCCCGTCGATCCGGATCGACTCCGCCACCACGTTGCGGTCGGCGCGGTCCATCAGCTCCAGCCGGTCGTTCAGCATGTCGTAGCAGCCCAGGAAATCGCGCCCCATGCCGATGGGCCAGCTGGCCGGCGTCACGTCGATGGCCAGGTTCTCCTGGATCTCGTCGATGATCTCGAACGTGTCGCGCGCCTCGCGGTCCATCTTGTTGCAGAAGGTCAGGATCGGCAGGTCGCGCAGGCGGCAGACCTCGAACAGCTTGCGGGTCTGGCTTTCCACGCCCTTGGCGCCGTCGATCACCATCACCGCCGCGTCCACGGCGGTCAGCGTGCGATAGGTGTCTTCCGAGAAGTCGCTGTGGCCCGGCGTGTCGACAAGGTTGAAGCGGAAGCTGCGGTCCTTGCTGGCAAAATCGAAGGACATGGCCGAGGCCGAGACCGAGATACCGCGGTCCTTTTCCATCTGCATGAAGTCCGAGCGGGTGCGCCGCGCCTCGCCCTTGGCGCGGACCTGGCCGGCCATCTGGATCGCGCCGCCATAGAGCAGGAATTTCTCGGTCAGCGTCGTCTTGCCCGCATCCGGGTGCGAGATGATCGCGAAGGTGCGGCGCCGGGCGATCTCGGCAGGCAGGTCGGGGCGGTTGGGGGCAATGTCCAGCATGGCCGCGGATATAGGCGGGGCCGGGAAATGGCGCAAGCGCCGAGCTTTGTCTTGCCCCTGTCACGAAGTCGGGGCATGATGAGAACATAAATGGAACATTTTCAGGGAGGACGGATATGGATTTCATGACACTTGCCAATGCGCTGGTCGCCGGCTGCCGCGAGGGGCGCGAGAAGGAGAATCTCGACAAGCTTTATGCCGCGGATGCCGTCTCGGTCGAGGCGATGGCCATGGAGGAGGGCGGCAGCCGCGAGACGCACGGGCTTGACGGGATCAAGGGCAAACATGCCTGGTGGGACGCCAATTTCGAGGTGCTGGAGGGCATGATCAGCGATCCGTTCCCGCATGGCGATGACCGGTTCGCCGTGATCTTCGACATGAAGGCGAAGAACACGCAGACCGGCGAGGTCAGCGAGATGAAGGAGGTCGCCGTCTACCACGTGGCCGATGGCAAGATCGTCCGCGAGGAGTTCTTCTACGGCATGTAGGCACGGCAAGTAGGCGTCGAGTCCGGCTCTAGCCGGCCGAGGATTTGCGCAGCAGCTCGGCCACACCCGGCCGGGCCAGCAGCCCTTCCTGCACCTCCAGCGCGCGGTGATCGCTCTTGCGGTGATCGGGCAGCAGCGCGGCCAGGTGGTCGTCCAGGTCCTCGGGCAGGGCGGCACGGGTGCGCGAATCGATCAGCAGGGATTCCGCGGCGATCCCCTCGGCATAGATGATCTGGTGCGCGTCGAAGAGCATCTGGTAATAGTCCACGAACCCGCCCGGCACGGTCCGGATCCGGTCGCCATCGACCAGGTGGCGCGCACGGACCAGCAGCTCGGCCCGGCCGGCGCCCAGACGGTCCTCGCGCTGGTAGATGAACAGCCGGTGATCGGGGCTGACCAGCAGGTCGCGGCTGTTGTTGAGCACGCCGGTCCGGATGCAGATCGGGGCGAAGGCGCCGGTGGCCCGCGTCGTGTGCCGCCCGATCCAGCGGATCGGCTGCGCGCCGTCATCGCGGGTCAGCACGCGGTCGCCGGGGCGCAGATCCTCGACCGCGCGCTGCGCGCCGTCCGCCATGGTGATCAGCGTGCCCCCGGTGAAGGAGACGCAGGCGATCTGCGCCACCCGCTGCAGCGCGGTGTCGCGCGACAGCCCGACCAGCGCATAATCGGCGCTGGGATGCAGCGCGGCCAGCGGCAGCGCATAGACCGCGCGGATATCGCCCGCGACATCGGTCTCGACCAGCACGACGCATTCCGTGGTCTCACCGGTGCCCGACATGAAGGTCAGGCAGCAATCGAGATGCAGATCCGCGCCCGGCGCCCCCATCGGGCTGTCCGCGGCGATGCGGAAGGGCGGCGTGGCGCGCGTCTCGACGCGCAGCGGCGCCGGTGCGGCCAGCGGCGAGAGGCGGTAAAGATCGTCGGGCACCAGCTCCTCGGCAATGCCCAGCGGATCGCCGAGGTTGGCGCCGTTCACGACGCGCAGCCCCTCGGCGCGGTAGACATGGAAGGTGTGCGCGGAACGGTGCGGATCCGGTGTGGGCATGAGGGGCAAACCTGTCCTTCGGGCGCGCCGCGGGCGGGCGCGATGCTGCAAGGCACTGTATCGCGGGTTGTATGGCAAGGGAATGTGTCATCAAATGGCCGCCGATCCGGCGATTTGCCGGCCGCGCCGCGGCCGGGCCGGAGAACAGGACAATGCGCGGCCCGGGGCGGCCGCCGGAAGGAAGGAAGACCGTCATGGATCTGGGGATTCGCGGAAAACGGGCGCTGGTCTGCGCCTCGTCCAAGGGGCTGGGCCGGGGCTGCGCCGAGGCGCTGGCCGAGGCCGGGGTCGACCTGGTGATGAATGCGCGCGGCGCCGAGGCGCTGGAAGCCACGGCAGAAGAGATCCGCGGCCGGTTCCAGGTCAGCGTCAAGACGGTGCCGGCCGATATCGTCTCGGAAGAGGGCCGCGCCGAGGTGCTGGAGGCAGCCGGCGACGTGGACATCCTGGTGACCAATGCGGGCGGCCCGCCGCCGGGCCTGTGGCAGGATTGGGGACGCGAGGATTTCCTCGCCGCGCTGGACGCCAACATGCTGACGCCGATCGCGCTGATGACCGCGCTGATGCCGGCGATGATCGACAAGGGCTGGGGCCGGGTGGTCAACATCACCTCGCAATCGGTCAAGGCGCCCATCGCGGTGCTGGGCCTGTCCAACACCGCGCGCACGGGGCTGACGGGCTATGTCGCCGGCACCGCGCGGCAGGTGGCGCCGCAGGGGGTGATCGTGAACAACCTGCTGCCGGGGATCCATGCCACGGACCGGGCGCTGTCGCTCGATACGGGCGTGGCCGAGCAGGAGGGAATCTCGCTCGACGCGGCGCGCGCGAAACGCGAGGCGACCATTCCGGCGCGCCGCTACGGCACGCGCGAGGAGTTCGGCCAGATGTGCGCCTTTCTCTGTTCCCGACATGCGGGATTCATCGTCGGCCAGAACATCCTGCTGGACGGTGGCGCGACGAATGCCACGCTGTGACCGGGTCGGGGCCGGGCAAAAATCGTGCACGATTTTTGCAAATTTCTTTGTAAGAAATTTCCGCGGGCGGGATCGTCGGAGCCTATCCTCGCATGGCGCGCGGGCCTGACGGGGCGGGCGGCGGGGCCGGGGTCTCGCTGGCCGACCAGCTGTTCAATGCCGAGACGGTCGGGGACCTGGCGCGCGAACACGCTGTCCTGCCGGGCTTCGATCCGGAGGCCTTCCTTCGCGCGGTGATGGCCGGTCTGCCCGGGCGGCCCCTTCTGGCCCGGCTGGACTGGATTGCGGATTGCCTCGAGCCCTACCTGCCGCAGGCCTTTTCCGAAATGGCGGAGGCGCTGGAGGCTGCCATGCCGCCGCCGCTGGATCCGGCGCGCCGGGACGGGGATTTCGGTCGGTTCATCCACGCGGTGCCGGGCGTGCTGGCCGTGCGGCACGGGTTGGAGGAGCATCGCGAGCGCGCGCTCGACCTGCTGCACGCGGCCACGCAGCGGTTCTCCATGGAATATTACATCCGGCCCTTCCTCGATCGCTGGCCGGAGGACACGCTGGCGCGGCTGGAGAGGTGGTGCGACGATCCCAACTACCATGTTCGCCGGCTGGTGAGCGAGGGCACGCGGCCGCGCCTGCCCTGGGCGCGGGACATCACGCTCGACCCGCGCGTGCCGCTGCGCTTTCTCGACCGGTTGCACGCCGATCCGACGCGCTATGTCACTCGCTCGGTCGCCAATCACATGAACGACCTGTCCAAGATCCTGCCCGACACGGTGCTGGCCCATCTTGCCGACTGGCAGGCGCAGGGGCGGCAGGCGCCGGAGGAGCTGGCCTGGATCACCCGGCACAGCCTGCGCACCGCGGTCAAACGCGGCGAGCGGGGCGCGCTGGATTTCCTCGGCTACCGCGCGGGCGGGGTGCGTGCGGCACTGACGATCAAGACACCATTCGTGCCGGTGGGGAACGCGCTTGTCTTTGCCGTCACGCTGGAGGCAGAGCGGGCGCTGCCGGTGATGGTCGACTATCGCCTGCGCTTTCACCGTCCCGGGCGGGATCCGGCCGAGAAGGTGTTCAAGCTGAAGACGGCCGAGCTGTCGCCCGGCGCGCCGCTGACCCTGACCAAGCGGCACCGGATGAAGGGCGATGCCACGACCTTCCGCCTGCATCCCGGGCCGCATGGCGTGGTGGTGCAGGTCAACGGGGTCGATGTCGCGCAGGCTGGGTTCGACCTCGTTTCGCCGCCGGAGGGCTGAGCGCGGCGCTCAGTTGGTCTTGGGGCCGCGCACACCCTTGAGCGCGACCGCGCCCAGCAGCCCGATCAGTTTCGAGATGTCCCCGGCGGTCTTGCGGCGGCAATGCTCCACCGCCTCGGTGTAATCGGCATGGGTGGCGGTCTTGGTCTGGCCCAGCTCCGCCATGATCCGGCGCGCGAAATAGGTCTGCGCGCCGCGCTTGGCATCGGCCTCGGTGGGGAAGAGTTTCGTGTTGGCCTTGGCCTGCTTGTAATAATTCAGCGCGGAGTCCTGCGCCTGGACGCATTCCGCGGCGGTCAGGGAGGTGGCTGCGGCGGGCAAGGGGGCAAGCGCAAGCGCGGCGGACAGGCCGAAAGCGATGGTGGTCCGGAAAACGGGCATGTCGGATCCTCGAAGAAAGGCGGTCTGAAAAGAGACTGATAAAACGGCATCACAGAGAAAGGACGCCTCTTATCTTAGCACATTTCTGCGAGTCGCGGAATGACGGCCCCGGGCGGGCGGTCTCAGTCTGCCCAGCGGCCTTCCAGCTTTTCCAGCGCCGCGATGCGGGCCTCGGTCTTGGGGTGCGACATGAGCCAGGCGGGCATGGCGCCGCCGCGGCTTTGGGTCAGCGCCTCGAGCTTGCCGAAAAGCGATTTCTGCGGCGCGATGCCGATGCCCGCGCGGGTCAGCAGGGCGGCGGCATACTCGTCGGCCTCGTACTCGTCCGAGCGGGACAGCCGCGCGGCCAGCAGCGTGGTCAGCGCGTTGGCGATATAGACGCCGATGCCCGGCAGGAAGCGGCTGAGGATCATCGCCAGCGCGGTGCGCAGCGCGTTCTGGCCCGAGAAATCGATCATGCGCCGGCGCGAATGCCCCAGCGCCACATGGCCCAGCTCATGCGCGATGACCGAGGCCAGTTCCTCGGCCGTGACCTCGCCATTGCGGTACTTGTTGTAGAAGCCGCGGGTGATGAAGATGCGCCCGTCCGGGGCGGCCAGCCCGTTGACCGGCTCGATCTCGTAGATATGCACCTTGATCCGCTCCAGCCCCAGCGCGGCGGCCATGCGGTCGGTCAGCGCCTTGAGCCGGCCATCGGCCAGCTCGGTCGAGCGCGCGTCAAGCTCGCGCCCCGTCCGCCAGGTGGAAAAGCGGTACATGGCGAGCGCGTAGAGGATGGCCAGCAGGATCGGCGTAAACTTCAGCATGCCCCGAATATGGGGGCGATGCGGCGGCTTGGAAAGCCGATCCGGCTGACAAACCCGTGCGCCTTAGGCAAAGGCCGCGGCCAGCGCGCCCTGCCAGGTCTCGACCAGCTCCTCCAGCGGCGCCTCGGAGCGGCCGAAGCGCACCGCCTCGCCGGTGAAGCGGCCCACGGTCGCGATGGTCACCCCGGCCTGACCGGCAGCGATCATCAGCGCCTCGGCGGCGTCGAAATTGCACGCGATCAGGTAGCGGCCCTGGTCCTCGCCAAACAGCTGCGCGGTGTCGCTGCTGTCGATCTGCACGCCCACGCCCGAGGCGGCGGCCATCTCGAAGGCGGCCAGCGCCAGCCCGCCATCCGACAGGTCGGTGCAGCACTTGATCCAGTCGCGGTTGTCGCGGATGAAGGCGCCGTTCTTCGCTTCCTCGTCCAGATCCACGGGCGGCGCGTCGCCTTCCTCGCGGTTGAAGACCTCGGCCAGAAGGGCGGACTGGCCCAGATGCGTGCCCTCGCCGCCGACCAGCAGGGCGACATGGCCGGCGCGCGCAAGGCCGAGGATCGGCTCTTCCTCGGCGCCGATCAGGCCCACCGCGCCGATCGTGGGGGTGGGCAGGATCGCCTGGCCGTCGGTCTCGTTGTAGAGCGAGACATTGCCCGAGACGATCGGCATGTCGAGCGCCGTGCAGGCCTGCCCGATCCCGTCCAGCGCGCCGACGAACTGGCCCATGATCTGCGGCTTCTCGGGATTGCCGAAATTGAGATTGTCCGTCGTGGCCAGAGGCTTGGCCCCCACGGCGCAGAGATTGCGGAAGGCCTCGGCCACCGCCTGCTTGCCGCCTTCGACCGGGTTGGCCTGCACATAGCGCGGCGTCACGTCCGAGGTGAAGGCCAGTTTCTTGTCGGTGCCGTGCACGCGGATCACGCCGGCGCCGAAGCCGGGAATGCGCACCGTGTCGGCCATGACCTGGCTGTCATATTGCTCGTAGATCCAGGCGCGCGAGGCGCAGTTGGGGCATTGCAGCAGCCATTTCAGCGCATCGACCGGATCGACCTGCGGCACGTCCTCGAGCGGGGCGGGCGGCTCCACCGGCTCCCACGGGCGGTCGTATTCCGGCGCCGAGGAGGACAGGCGCGACAGCGGCACATCGGCCTTCACCTCGCCATGATGCAGGATCAGGAAACGGTCCTCGGCGATGGTCTCGCCCACGATGGCGAAATCAAGATCCCACTTGTCGAACACCGCCTTGGCCTCGGCCTCGCGGGCGGGGTCCAGCACCATGAGCATGCGCTCCTGGCTTTCGGACAACATCATCTCGTAGGCGGTCATGGCGGTTTCGCGCTGCGGCACCTTCTCGAGGTCCAGCCGGATGCCCAGCCCGCCCTTGTCGCCCATCTCGACCGCCGAACAGGTCAGCCCGGCCGCGCCCATGTCCTGGATCGAGACGACCGCACCGGTCTGCATCAGCTCGAGACAGGCCTCCATCAGGCGCTTTTCGGTGAACGGGTCGCCCACCTGCACAGTGGGGCGCTTTTCCTCGATGCTCTCGTCGAACTCGGCCGAGGCCATGGTGGCGCCGCCGACGCCGTCGCGCCCGGTCTTGGCGCCGAGATAGACCACCGGACGGCCGACGCCGCTGGCCGCCGAGTAGAAGATCTGGTCGGTCCGGGCCAGCCCGGCGGCGAAGGCGTTGACCAGGCAGTTGCCGTTATAGGCGGCGTGGAAACGCACCTCGCCGCCCACGGTGGGCACGCCGAAGGCATTGCCGTAGCCGCCGACGCCCTCGACCACGCCATGCACCAGCTGGCGCGTCTTGGGGTGGTCCTTCTCGCCGAAGGACAGCGCGTTCATCGCCGCGATCGGCCGCGCGCCCATGGTGAAGACATCGCGCAGGATGCCGCCCACGCCGGTCGCCGCGCCCTGGTAGGGCTCGATATAGGAGGGGTGGTTGTGGCTCTCCATCTTGAAGACCACGGCCTGCCCGTCGCCGATATCGACCACGCCGGCATTCTCGCCGGGGCCGCAGATCACCTGCGGGCCGGAGGTGGGCAGCTTCTTCAGATGGATCTTGGAGGACTTGTAGGAGCAGTGCTCGTTCCACATGGCCGAGAAGATGCCCAGCTCGGTGAAGGAGGGCGGACGGTTCAGGATGCGCAGGATCTCGGCATATTCCTCCGGTTTGATTCCATGCGCCTCGATCAACTCTTCCGTAATGGCCGGTTCCTGCATGCCGTTTCCCCTCATCTGGCTGCCGGCTCTTTACGGCATGGCAGGCATGGGGGGAAGGGGTCAGCCCGGGTTGCGCGCGGTGACAAGGTTCATTGACGCGGGCAGGACGCAGAGGCCGTCCGCGCTGTAGGGCGCGAAGTCGTCGCGCAGCCGGGCACGCAGCTGTTCCAGCGCCTCGGGGCCGGCGCCCTTGTCGCGCAGGTGGCGCGAGGCGGGGCCCACGGCCGTGGCCAGTTCTGCCGCGCGGGTGACATCGCCGGGAAAGGAGATCGGCGGGTGCACAGTCTCGATCGTGATCCTTTCAAAGCCGCTGCGCTGCAGGATGCCAAAGACGCGGTCGGGGTCGCGAAAGGCCATGGGGCCGGGCGCGTCGGGGTCGCTGGCGGCGTCCTCGGGCGGGCCCAGCATCTCGACCGCCGCGGTGTGGGGCAGCGAGAAGAGCGGGTTCTCCTCCGCGCCCCGCCAGCAGATGAAAGCCAGCCGGCCGCCGGGACGCAGCATGGCGCGGATATTGGCGAAGGCCGCGTCGGGATCGGCAAAGAACATCACGCCCATGCGTGACAGGGCCAGGTCCACGGGCGTGGCGGGGCGCCAGAGCTGCGCATCGGCCAGCACGTAATCCGGGGCCGGGGGCGCAGCCTGACTGGCCGCGCGTGCCGCGCCCAGCAGACTGGAGGAGACATCGAGTCCGGTGGCCCGTCCCTCGGGGCCGACCGCGCGGGCCAGCGCCCGTGTCGTGGCGCCCGCGCCACAGCCGATATCCAGCGCGCATTCCCCGCGCTGCGGCGCGGCGGCGGCCAGCACGGCGGCCCCGATCTGCGCATACATCGCGTCCAGCTCGTCATGCAGCGCGGCCCAGACGCGGCCCGGGCCCTCGTCCCAGAACCGGCGCTGCGCATCGTTCTCGGGTGCGAATTGCGGGGCAGGTGGGTCAGACATGGGCATCCTTTCAGGCGGGATCGAGCCCGGCGGCCGCGCGCTCCTGCGCGCTGAGTACCTTGGGGTGGCGCACCGGCGCGCCGTCGGGTCCGAAGAAGGGCGTGCGGCGATGCCCGCCGGTCAACCGGCTGCGCAAGGCGCGCACCATCAGCGACAGGCCGGCGCGCAGGCCCCCCCGCGCCTTGACCGCGCCGCCGGTGGCGGCGGTCCCGGTGCGCGCGGTGATCGGGCCGAAGCCGGGCGCCTCGCGCGGCAGCACCATGCCGGCAAAGGGCAGGCCCGGGCCGGGCAGGGTGTTGGCGATGGGCGTGCCGCAACAGCCGGCATACCAGCGCAACAGCCCCTTGTCGCTCAGCCGCAGCACGGAAAGGTGGTCGACCCCGTCTGTCAGGCGCAGGTTCTCGGGCGCGATCTGGAACAGCTCGGTCCCGCCATGGGCGTCCAGCATTGCCTCGGCCACGCCAAGATGGCGGGCGAACCCCTGGCAGTCGCGGCAATGGCAGACAAGATGCGTGCCGGGCGCGTCGCCCGCGATGCTCCACGCCATCTGCCCGCACCGGCAGGTCAGGTTGCGGTCCTCGGCCATGCGCGCGCCCTCCGGTCTGTCACCAACCAGCTTGCGCCCTTTGCGCGTCCTGCGCAATCATGGCGTCGCCGCGTGGCGCGCAATCCGGGCATCGGGCCAAAAAAAAGGCCGAGCACAAAGCTCGGCCGAAGTCCAACAGGGAGGTGAAAGATGATACGCGAATGCGCGTTTCATCGTTCGTCTGCCGAATATGTCATCGAAGCAGAGTCGATCAAGAACAATCATGCCGCGCGTGCAGCATTGCCGCTATGCGTGATATGCATACCACACGGTTCACTTCTTGTTCAGGTTGTGTCTACTCGGTGCCAAGCGCCTTGAGGGTGCGGCGATGGGCGATGATCTCTTCCTGAACGAAGTCGCGGAAGGCAGCGATGCGCTTGGATTGGCGCAGTTCTTCCGGATATGCCAGAAAAACGGGCACTTCGACCGATTCCACATCAGGCAGCACGCGCACGATCGTCGGAAAGTCCTCGATGATGTAGTCGGGCAGCACGCCGATCCCGAGGTTCGAGATCACCGCCTGCAGGACGCCGAAATAGTTGTTGACCGTCAGGGTCGAGCTCACGTCATGGGTGAACAGCTCCTGCACCAGCTGCGCGCCGGCCGAGACCTGCGCGGCGCTGGGGCTCTGGCAGATCAGGCGGTGCTTGGCGATATCGGCCATCTCGTGCGGCTCGCCATGGATGGCGAGGTAGTCGGGCGAGGCGTAGAGGCGCATGCGGATCGTCATCAGCCGCTTGCGGATCAGGTCCGCCTGGCTGGGCTCCTTCATGCGGATGGCGACATCGGCCTCGCGCATGGGCAGGTCCAGCACCCGCTCCTCGAGCATGAGGTCGATGTTGAGATCGGGATATTTCTCGTAGAGCTTGGTCAGCCGCGGCGCCAGCCAGAGCGCGCCGAACCCGTAGGTGGTGGTGACGCGAAGGTTGCCGAACACCTCTTCCTCGCTGTCGCGGATGCGCGCGGTGGCGGCGTCGATCCGCTTGATCATCGACGAGGTCGCATCGAACAGCAATTCGCCCTGCTCGGTCAGGATCAGCCCGCGCGCATGGCGGTGGAACAGCGTGGTGTTCAGCGATTCCTCGAGCGCGCGGACCTGCCGCGACACCGCCGATTGCGACAGGTGCAGCGCGTCGCCGGCATGGGTCAGGCTGCCGGCATCCGCGACGGCGTGAAATATTCTGAGCTTGTCCCAGTCCATGTCGTTCACAAAAATCCCCTGCCACGATCCATGCCGTGCATAGATGACTATTTCGCTGATGGCATGTCGGAACAGGCCCCGATCACGAAAAATTCCCTGTTCAGGTCAGTAATAGTGACCTATATTTGCCCTATAATGCCCATAAGATCAGCGTTGGGAGGCGCGACATGAGCAAGCATCAGGTATCGCTGAACGACCGGTTCGACCTTTCCAGGAACACGGTTCTTCTGAACGGAACACAGGCGCTGGTTCGCCTGATGCTGATGCAGAAGGCGCGTGACCGGGCGGCGGGGCTGAACACGGCGGGCTATGTCACGGGCTATCGCGGCTCGCCGCTGGGCGCGGTCGACATGCAGATGACCCGGGCCGAGAAGATCCTTGCCGAGAACGACATCCTGTTCCGCGCCGGGCTGAACGAGGATCTCGCCGCCACTGCGCTCTGGGGCAGCCAGCAGGCCGAGCTACGCGGCGAGGGAAAGTATGACGGTGTCTTCGGGCTGTGGTACGGCAAGGGGCCGGGGGTGGACCGATCGGGCGACGTGATGCGCCATGCCAACATGGCCGGCACCTCGCCCCATGGCGGCGTGCTGATGGCCATGGGCGACGATCACACCGGCGAATCCTCGACCGTGCTGCACCAGTCGGAATGGGCGCTGGTCGATGCCTACATGCCCGTCGTCTCGCCGGCCGGCGTGCAGGAGATCCTCGATTTCGGGATCTACGGCTACGCGCTGTCGCGCTTTGCCGGGCTCTGGGTCGGGCTCAAGACCATGAAGGACACGGTCGAGGCCACCGCGGTGGTCGATGGCAGCCCCGACCGCATGCAGCTGGTCCTGCCGGAGTTCGACATGCCCGAGGGCGGGCTGAACATCCGCCTGCAGGACACCCCGCATGCGCAGGAGGCGCGCATGATCGACCACAAGCGCTTTGCCGCCGAGGCGTTCAGCCGCGCCAACGGCATGGACAAGCGGATGTGGGGCAAGCCGGGGGCCAAGATCGGCCTGGTCTCGGCGGGCAAGAACTGGCTGGACCTCGTGCACGCGCTCAGCCTGCTGGGCATCGACGCGGACGAGGCCGAGCGGCTGGGCATCACCACCTACAAGGTCGGCCAGACCTTCCCGCTGGACATGCAGGGCTTCCACGACTGGGCCGAGGGGCTCGACCTGATCGTCATCGTCGAGGAGAAGCGCAAGCTGATCGAGGTGCAGGTCAAGGAGGCGATCTTCGACGACCGCCGCGGCCGGCGTGTCTATGGCTGGTACAAGGGCGGCTCGGGCGCGATGCACCGGGAAGAGCTGTTCCCGACCCGCGGCGCGCTGGACCCGGTCTGGATCGCGCGCAAGCTGGGCGAGATCCTGATCGAGGAGGGGCGCGGCACCGACAGCGTGAAGGCCGGGCTGACCCGCATTGCCGAGGCCGAGAAGGCCGACAATGCCGAGGAGATCGCCGCCCGGCTGCCCTATTTCTGCGCCGGCTGCCCGCATAACAGCTCCACCAAGGTGCCCGAGGGCAGCCGCGCCTATGCCGGGATCGGCTGTCACTACATGGTGCAGTGGATGGACCGCGAGACCACGGGCTTCACCCATATGGGCGGCGAAGGCGCGAACTGGATCGGCGAGGCGCCGTTCTCCAAGCGCGCCCACGTGTTCCAGAACCTCGGCGACGGCACCTACAACCACTCGGGCGTGCAGGCGATCCGTGCCGCGCTGCTCGACGGCACCAACATCACCTACAAGATCCTCTACAATGACGCGGTCGCCATGACCGGCGGGCAGCGCAACGATGGCGGCCTCAGCCCGCAGCAGATCGTGGCCGAGCTCCGCGCCATGGGCGTGGCCCATGTCTTCGTCGTCTATGACGAGAAAGAGGAGATGGACCCGAAAAGCTTCCCCGGCGGGGTCGAGGTGCATGAACGCGCCGAGATGCAATCCGTGCAGGAGCGCTGCGCTGGGATCGAGGGCGTCAGCGCGATCGTCTACGTGCAGACCTGCGCCGCCGAGAAACGCCGCCGGCGCAAGCGCGGCCAGTTCCCCGATCCCGACACGCGGGTCTTCATCAACACCGATGTCTGCGAGGGCTGCGGCGATTGCGGCGTGCAGTCGAACTGCGTGGCCATCGTGCCGGCCGAGACCGAGTTCGGCCGCAAGCGCGCCATCGACCAGAGCGCCTGCAACAAGGATTTCTCCTGCCTCAAGGGATTCTGCCCCTCCTTCGTGACGCTGAAGGGCGCGCAGCCGAAGAAGGCCGCGACCACCTCGCTGGAGCTGCCCGACCTGCCGCAGCCCGCGCTGCCGGCGATCGACGGCACGTGGAACGTGGTGATCACCGGGGTCGGCGGCACCGGCGTCGTGACCATCGGCGCGGTGCTGGCGCAGGCGGCGCAGATTGACGGCAAGGGCGCGGGCATGATGGAGATGGCAGGCCTCGCCCAGAAGGGCGGTGCGGTGCATATCCACCTGCGGCTGGCCGAGACGCCGGGCGACATCTCGGCGGTGCGCGTGGCCACCGGCGAGGCCGATGCGCTGATCGGCGGCGACCTCGTCGTCTCGGCCGGGGCCAAGACGCTGGGCCTGACCGCGACCGGGCGCACCGGCGCAGTGGTGAACAGCCACGAGATCATCACCGGCGATTTCACCCGCAACACGGAGTTCTCGTTGCCGTCCGACAGGTTGCAGCTGGCTCTTGAGGCGAGACTTCAGGATCGCGTGCGCCTGTTCGACGCCTCGGAACTGGCACGCGCCACGCTGGGCGATTCGATCTTTTCCAACATGCTGCTGCTGGGCGCGGCCTGGCAGCAGGGGCTGGTGCCGCTGTCGCAGGACGCGATCCGCGCGGCGGTCGAACTGAACGGCGCGGCGGTCAATAAGAACCTGCGCGCCTTCGAGATCGGCCGCTGGGCGGTGCTCTTTCCCGAGGAGGCCGCGGCGCAGACCGCCGACACGGTGGTTGACCTGCCCAAGGGGCTGGAAGAGCGGATCGCGCTGCGCGCCGACCACCTGACGCGCTACCAGTCCGGGCGCCTGGCGCGGCGCTACCGCAAGCTGGTGGACGGGATCGAAGATCCGCGCCTGAAGGAGGCGGTCGCCAAGGGCTATCACAAGCTGCTGGCCTACAAGGACGAGTACGAGGTGGCCCGCCTGCTGCTGGAGACGCGGCAGAAGGCAAGGGCCGAGTTCGACGGCGAGTTCGAGATGACCTTCCACCTCGCCCCGCCGGTGCTGACTCGCGAGGGGCCCGATGGCCGGCCGCTCAAGAAGACCTATGGCGAGGGGATGCTGCGCGCCTTCTCGCTGCTGCGGCGCTTCAAGTTCCTGCGCGGCACACCGTTCGACCCGTTCGGCCGCAGCGCCGAGCGCCGCATGGAGCGTGCGCTGATCGCGCAATACGAGGCCGACATGGCGGACTGGCTGCCCAAGGTGGCGCCCGAGACCATGGACGCGCTGGTGGTCTTGGCCGAGTTGCCTCTGCAGATCAAGGGCTTCGGTCCCGTCAAGGAGGCCAACGAGGCCAAGGCCGCCAAGCGGCGCGAGGAGCTTCTGTCGGTGCTCAAGGCCGGCGGCGCGCCGTTGAAACAGGCCGCGGAATAGCGCGAGGCGTCACCATCCCGCGGCGAAGGCCCTTCGAAGGGCCTTCGAAAAACGCGTTTGCAAACGCGTTGGGAAAGCGGTTTCGAAACCGCTTCCTTCAAGCCGCTTCGAAGCGGCTTGCCGCCCGACCCGGGCGCTTGGCACGACATTCCGCGATCGGCACCTGTTGGACCGCGGCGCGGAATTTCCTATCTTGCTGAAAAGATGGACGGGCTGCCGCGAAAAAAGACCGTCATGGTCCTTTCACATTTCCTAGTCACGATGCGCGAACCGCGGTAAGTTGCACGTCACACGGTTACAGAAGGACGCCTCAAGGATGCCAAACCGGCGTCAGATCGCACGCGACATCTCCTACAGCTACTCCGCCTCCACCCGGGGCGGACGCGCGATGATCCGGTTGATGGAAAACGCCACCGGGCGGATCGGCCTGATCCGACGCGCCGAGGGGTACGAGCACGAGGTCGCGCGCGGCCGCGATTTCTGGGAAGTCATGGTCGAGCGCTACGGGCTGGGGCTCGAGGTGATCGCGGGCTCGCTCGACAACCTGCCGACCGAGGGCCCGCTGGTCGTCATCGCCAACCACCCCTACGGCATTCTCGACGGGCTGATGCTGGGCCATATCCTCTCCGTGGTGCGGGGCGATTTCCGGATCCTCGCCAATCGCGTGTTCCGCAAGGCGCAGGAGCTCGACCGCATCATCCTGCCGGTCAATTTCGACGAGACCAAGGAGGCGGTGGCCCAGAATATCGAGACCCGCAAGGAATCGCTGCGCTATCTCGGCGCGGGCGGCTGCATCGGGATCTTCCCTGGTGGCACCGTGGCCACCGCGGCGCGGCCCTTCTCCAAGCCCATGGATCCCGGCTGGCGCACCTTCACCGCGCGGATGATCGCCAAGTCCGAGGCCACGGTGGTGCCGATCTATTTCGACGGCCACACCTCGCGCCTGTTCCAGCTGGCCAGCCACCTGCACTATACGCTGCGCATGGGGCTCTTGATCAAGGAGTTCCGCAAGCGGGTGGACACGCCGGTGCGCGTGGCCATCGGAGAGGCGATTCCCCGCGCGGAAATCGACGCCCGCGCTCGGGATGCGCGCGCGATGATGGATTTCCTGCGCCAGGCCACGTATGAGCTGTCCCCGACGCCGCTCTCTTCCTACGATTACGGGTTCGAGTTCGAAGAGCGTCACCGGGACAGGCACAAGACGCGGCATTGAGCGCGCGCAACAGCGGGGCAGGGACATGGCAGTTGGTATTTTCGATTCCGGCCTCGGCGGGCTGACGGTGCTCGACGCGGTGGGCCAACGCCTGCCGGACGTGCCCTTCGTCTACTTCGCCGACAGCAAGCATACGCCCTACGGGGTGCGCGATGCCGATGACATCTACGCGCTGACCACCGCCGCGGTGGAGCGGCTCTGGGAGGCGGGCTGCGACCTGGTGATCCTGGCCTGCAACACCGCCTCGGCCGCCGCGCTGCGCCGCATGCAGGAAAGCTGGGTGCCGCGCGACAAGCGCGTGCTGGGCGTCTTCGTGCCGCTGATCGAGGCCCTGACCGAACGTCAATGGGGCGACAATTCCCCGCCGCGCGAGGTTGCTGTGCAGCACGTCGCGCTCTTTGCCACGCCGGCCACGGTGCGCAGCCGCGCCTTCCAGCGCGAGCTGGCCTTCCGCGCCATCGGCGTCGATGTCGAGGCGCAGGCCTGTGGCGGGCTCGTGGATGCCATCGAAGACGGCGACATGATCCTGGCCGAGGCGCTGGTGCGCAGCCATGTGGACGCGCTCAAGCGCAAGATGCCCGAGCCGGAGGCAGCGATCCTGGGCTGCACGCATTACCCGCTGATGCAGGAGGTCTTCCAGGACGCGCTGGGGCCGTCGGTCTCGGTCTATTCGCAGGCCAATCTCGTGGCCGAGTCGCTGGCAGACTACCTGGCGCGCCATCCCGAGATGCTGGGCCCGGGCACAGAGAGCGGGTTTCTCACCACCGGCAACCCGGTCAAGGTCTCGCAGAATGCGACGCAGTTCCTGCGGCGCCGGATCAGTTTCACCACGGCCTGAGCGGGTCGGCAGGGGCGTTGCCTTCCGCGCCGTCGCGCGCTAAGCCGCGCGGCAAAGGAGAGATGTCATGACCGCCCCCCGCCTGCGACGATAAACGCCGTCCGACCGCTTTCGCGGCCTCATCCTGCTGTCTCTCCACGATCCACGGTGTTTCCATGTCCCATTCCATCGCCATCATCGGCGCGTCCGGCTATACCGGCGCCGAGCTCATCCGGCTTCTGGCCACGCATCCCGCCTTCGAGATCGCCGCGCTGGCGGCCAATTCCAAGGCGGGCCAGCCGCTGGCCGCTGTCTTTCCGCATCTGCGCCATCTCGACCTGCCGGATCTCGTGACTTGGGAAGAGATCGATTTCGACGGGATCGACCTGTGCTTCTGCGCGCTGCCGCACAAGACCAGCCAGGAGGTGATCTCGAAGCTGCCACGCACGGTGAAGATCGTCGACCTGTCGGCCGATTTCCGGCTGCGCGATCCAGTGGCCTACGAGGCATGGTACGGCAACCCGCATGCCGCGCCCGAGATGCAGGACGAAGCCGTCTACGGGCTGACCGAGTTCTACCGCGACCGGATCCGCGCGGCACGGCTGGTGGCCGGCACGGGCTGCAATGCCGCGACCGGGCAGTACATCCTGCGGCCACTGATCGCCGGCGGGCTGATCGATCTGGACGAGATCATCCTCGACCTGCAATGCGGGGTCAGCGGGGCCGGGCGGTCGCTGAAGGAGAACTTGCTGCACGCCGAGCTCTCCGAGGGCACGAATGCCTACGCAGTGGGCGGCACGCATCGGCACCTGGGCGAGTTCGACCAGGAATTCTCGGCGCTGGCCGGGCGGCCGGTGCAGATCCAGTTCACGCCGCATCTGGGACCGTTCAACCGTGGCATCCTCGCAACGGCCTATGTGCAGGGCGAAGCCAAGGCGATCCATGCGGCGCTGGCCGAGACCTACGCGGCCGAGCCTTTCGTGCAGGTGCTGCCCATGGGCGAGACGCCGTCGACCCACCATGTGCGCGGATCCAATTTCTGCCATCTCGGCGTGGTCGCGGACCGGCGCGCGGGGCGGGCCATCGTCGTGGCGGCGCTGGACAACCTGACCAAGGGCTCCTCGGGGCAGGCTTTGCAGAACGCCAACCTGATGCTCGGGCTGGACGAGACCGCCGGGCTGATGCTGGCGCCCTGCTTCCCGTGAGGCGCGGGGGACGGCCTTTCGAAAGGCCGTCCTGACGCGATTTGCAAATCGCGTGGCCAAGCGCCTTGCAAGGCGCTTGAAGAAAGGCGCTTCGAAGCGCCTTTTGGTCGCAACCTGCCGACGTCGCGCCCTCTCCCCAGACCGGTCGCACGGGCCTATATTGGGAGGGCAGTCTGAAGGAGGCCGAGATGGCTCTGAAATCGCTCAAGAAGCAGCGGCGCATCCAGATCGTGGCGCTGGCCGCCGTCGCGCTGGTCGTCTCGACCGTGCTGATCGGCTATGCCATGCGCGACGGGATCAACTTCTTCCGCTCACCCAGCCAAGTCGTGGCCGAGCCTCCGACCGAATCCGAGACCTTCCGCATCGGCGGGCTGGTCGAGGAGGGGTCGCTGGTGCGCGGCGCTGGCGAGCAGATCCGCTTTCGTGTGACCGATGGCGGCGCCACGGTGCCGGTGGTCTATACCGGCGTGCTGCCCGACCTCTTCGAGGAGAACCAAGGCATGGTGGGCACCGGGCGCTATGTCAACGGCACTTTCGAGGCCAGCGAGATCCTGGCCAAGCATGACGAGACCTACATGCCGAAAGAGGTCGTCGATGCGCTGAAGGAGCAGGGGGTTTACCAGGAACCCGAGAGCTGAGCCGCGTCCGTCCGGGCCTGCCGATCACGCTTTCACGGTACGTCGCTTTGACGGCGCGGCCCCCGGCAAGGGCGCCGCGCCTTCTTTCATGTCAGCGCAGGATCGAGCGGCCGGCGTAGATCGCGGTCTCGTCCAGCATTTCCTCGATGCGGATCAGCTGGTTGTACTTGGCGAGCCGGTCCGAGCGCGCCAGCGAGCCGGTCTTGATCTGGCCGCAATTCGTGGCCACGGCGAGATCGGCAATCGTGGCATCCTCGGTCTCGCCCGAGCGGTGCGACATCACGTTGGTCATGCGCGCGCGATGCGCCATCTCGACCGCCTGCAGAGTCTCGGTGAGCGAGCCGATCTGGTTCACCTTGACCAGCATCGAGTTTGCGCAGCCCTTCTCGATCCCCATGGCCAGCCGCTTGGGATTGGTCACGAAGAGGTCGTCGCCCACCAGCTGGCAGCGATCACCCAGCACGTCGGTCAGCGCTTTCCAGCCGTCCCAGTCATCTTCCGAGCAGCCATCCTCGATCGAGATGATCGGGTAATCCTTCACCAGCGCCTCGAGATAGGCGACATTCTCCTCGGGGCTCAGCGACTTGCCTTCGCCCTTCATCTCGTATTTGCCGCCCTTGAAATACTCGGTCGCGGCGCAGTCGAGCGCGAGGTGGATGTCCTCGCCGGGCGTGTAGCCGGCCTTCTCGATGCTCTTGAGGATGAAATCCAGCGCCTCGCGGGTCGAGCCCAGCTCGGGCGCGAAACCGCCCTCGTCGCCGAGGCCGGTGGACATGCCGGCGGTCGACAGCTCCTTCTTGAGCGTGTGGAACACTTCCGAGCCCATGCGCACCGCCTCGCGGATATTCGCGGCGGCCACGGGCATGATCATGAATTCCTGGATGTCGATCGGGTTGTCGGCATGCTCGCCGCCATTGATGATGTTCATCATCGGCACGGGCAGGGTGCGGGCCGAGGTGCCGCCCACGTAGCGGAAGAGCGGCTGGCCGCAGTAATCGGCCGCGGCCTTTGCACAGGCGAGGCTGACGCCCAGGATGGCGTTGGCGCCCAGCCGGCCCTTGTTGTCGGTGCCGTCCAGCTCGTTCATGGCGCCGTCCACGGCCACCTGCTCGGTCGCGTCGAAGCCTAGGATCGCCTCGGCGATCTCGCCGTTCACGGCGGCCACGGCCTCCTGCACGCCCTTGCCCTTGTAGCGCGCGGCATCGCCGTCGCGGCGCTCCACCGCCTCGTATGCGCCGGTCGAGGCGCCCGAGGGCACGGCGGCGCGGCCCATGGTGCCGTCTTCCAGCGTGACGTCGACCTCGACGGTCGGGTTGCCGCGGCTGTCGAGGATTTCGCGGGCGTGAATGTCGATGATGGTGCTCATGGCGGTGTCCCTCCGGCGATGATCTGGCGTCGGTTTAACAGGCGCACGGCGAATGTAAACGCCAAGTCCCCCGTTGCCGTTATCGCTAACGGGCGGCGTTGCCCGTTTGCCTAGGCTGTCGCGGCCCGGGCCAGTCGGCGTTCGCGCACGAAGGTGTAGAGCCCCGCGGCCAGGATCAGGCCGGCCCCGGACAGCGTCCAGGCGTCAGGCCGGTCGCCGAAGATCGCGATGCCGAGCCCCGTGGTGAAGATCAGCCGCGAGTAGCGGAAGGGCGAGACGATGGCTGCCGGGGCCAGCCGCATGGCCGTGGTCACGCAGAGATATCCCGCCGGGGTGACAAGGATCGCCACCGCGATGGGCCAGAGCGTCGTGCCGCTCCAGTCCGCGGCCTGCGGGGTCAGGGCAAACAGCGCCAGCCCCACCGGGATCGGCGCGGCAAAGCCCCAGGTCGACAGCGCCAGCGCCGGGATCTCGGTTGGTGAGAGCCGCGTGACGAGGTCGCGCGCCGCCAGCGCCGAGATGCCCAGCAGCGGGAAGACCTCCCAGCCGGTGAAGCCCGCGCCAAAGGGGCGAATCACCATCAGCATGCCGATGATGCCCACGCCGATCGCGCTCCAGCGCCGCCAGCCCACCGGCTCTTTCAAAAAGACCGCCGCGCCCAGCGTGACCACCAGCGGCGCGGCCTGCAGGATCGCCGCGAAGACCGAGAGCGAGACATAGGCCACGCCGAAGACCATGCCGATGGCACCGACCACCTCGAAGCCGTTGCGCAGCAGGACCATCCGGTGCCACGCCGCGCGGTGGAAGACCGGCACGCCCTTGATGCGGCACATGGCGTAGAAGACCAGCGTGCCGCCGAGGCTGACGAGGAACATGGCCTGTCCGACCGAGGCATCGCGCGTGGCCAGCTTGATGCTGGCATCGCTGCCGGCAAGGAAGGCCATGGCAAGGACCATCAGCGTTATGGCGCGCAGGACATGCATGGCAGGCTCCTTGGGCGAGGGCCGTCCGGCGCGCAACCTGCGCGGGCGAAGGCCCCCCTGTGCGAAAATACCGGCTTTGGGCAGATCATTGGCGCGGGCAGGTGGCCCGCGCCGAGACGCGCTGTGGCGCGAGGGTGAGCCCCGCGCCCGGAAGATGCGGCGACCCGCACGGGTTGCCCGTGCTGGGCCGGTGGCTCAGGCGCCTTTCGCGATCCGCTCGGCGAGGTGGCCGGCACAGCCGCGCAGCGCGGCATAATCGTCGGTGACCAGGTGCACCGGGAACTGCGTCATGTAGGCGTTGAACCGGCCCTTGTCGGCAAAGGCCTCGGCAAAGCCCAGCCGCAGCAGGTGCGGGCCGAGATGCCGGATCACGCCGCCCACCAGGTAGATCCCGCCGAAGGGCAGGGTGACCAGCGCAAGGTCCCCGGCATAGCGGCCGAAATAGCGCACGAAGAGCGTCGCGGCGCGCAGCGCGCGGGGCTGGCCCTCTTCGACGGCCTGCATGATCGCGGCAGCGCCCAGCGGCTCGCCGTCGCCCTCCTCGGCGCAGGCCCAGGCATGGATCCGCTCCAGCCCGCGGCCCGACAGGATGTCCTCGAGCCCTGGCACCCCGTGATGCTGCGCGATCCAGTCATGCAGGCGCAGCTCTTCGGTGTCGCGTGCCTGCAGCGAGACATGGCCCGCCTCGGCCGGGGGCACCAGCGTCATCCCCTCGAACCCGTAGACCGGCACGGCGTTCAGCCCGGTGCCCACATTCACCACCAGCCGCGTGGCATTGGCCGGGGCAGGGCGCCCCGACAGGACGGGCGTCAGGCTGTCATGGCCCAGCAGCGAGACCGCGTGGCCCTGCGCCTGCAGATCGTTCAGCACCGCCACGATGCCGGCCCCGGTGGCGGCCTTCAGCGCGGCCGAATCCACCCGCCAGTCGAGATTGGTCAGCGTGCCCACCCCGTCGGTCACCGGCCCGGCCATGTCGACGCAGCAGGCCTGCGGGCGCGCCTCGGTCTGGGCCAGGTAGTCGGCCAGCACCGCCTCGATCCCGGCATTCTCGGCGTTGCGGTAGCGCCGGATCGTCTCGGGCATCAGCGTGGCGCCCCGGCACAGCGCGACGCGGGTGTTGGTGCCACCGATATCGGCGACGACGGCCAGCGTGTCGGTCATGGTCTCAGCTCCCCAATGCGGTCTGGAGCGCCTTGTAGGAGGCCTTGGGCGTGCGTTCCAGCGTGTCGAAATCCACATGCACGAGGCCGAAGCGCTTCTCGTAGCCGAGCGCCCATTCGTAATTGTCCAGAAGCGACCAGATGTAATAACCGTTCACCGGCACGCCCTCGGCCAGCGCGCGCTTCACCGCGTCCAGGTGCTGCTCGAGGTAGTCGATCCGCGCCGCGTCGTGCACCGCGCCGTTTTCGATCACGTCAGGCGAGGCCATGCCGTTTTCCGTCACGATCAACGGCAGGTCGCCGGTATAGTCGCGTGCCGTGCGCGTCAGGAAATCATACAGGCCCTGCGGGTAGATCTCCCAGCCCATCAGCGTCTTGGGCAGCGGGCCCTCGACCTCCTTGTGGGCGGGCCAGGGGCCGTCATCCGGCGCGATCAGCTTGCGCGTGTAGTAGTTCAGCCCGCACCAGTCGACCGGCGACTGGATGGTGGGGAAATCGTCCTGCCAGTTCGCGGGCATGTGCGGGCCCAGCCCTTCCAGCACGGTCTCCGGGTATTCGCCCTTGAACACCGCGCCCAAAAACCAGCGGTTGTAGTAGCCGTCGTAAAGCTCGGCGGCGCGGGCGGCCTCGGCGCTGTCATCGGCGGGCTCGGCCCATTCGAAGTTGAACACCGCGCCGAGGTTGTCCATGCCCAGCCCGCGCATCGCCTGGATCGAGCGCCCATGCGCCAGCAGCACGTGATGCATGGCCCGCGCGGTGGCGCGGATGTCGCGCAGCCCCGGCGCGTGATGGCCAAGGAAATGGCTGAGCCACGCCACGCACCACGGCTCGTTGATCGGCGCGACCGAGTACATCCGGTCGCCCACGCGCTTCATGATGATCTCGGTCCAGTCGGCGAACCAGCCCGCGATGTCACGGTTGCGCCAGCCGCCCAGGTCCTGAAGGGCCGAGGGCATCTCCCAGTGGTAGAGCGTGGCGCAGGGCTTCAGCCCGCGCTCCAGCATGGCGTCGGTCAGCCGGTCGTAGAAGTCGAGCCCCGCCTCGTTGACCGTGCCGCGCCCCTCGGGCAGCACGCGCGCCCAGCTGAGCGAGAAGCGGTAGCAGTCGAACCCCGCGTCGCGCACGAGGTTGAAATCGTTTTCATAGAGGTGGAAATGGTCGCAGGCCCGCGCGCCATCCTCGGCCCGGACGACATTGCCGGGGGTGGCGGCGAAATCGTCCCACTGGGTGCGGCCGGCGCCGCCAAAACCGTGGCCCTCGATCTGGTAGCTCGACGTGGCCGTGCCGAACAGGAACCCGTCGGGAAAGTCCGAACGCTTGTGTTTCATGGCATCCTCTCATGTGCGGGGCCGGTCGAGGCGCCGATGATCAGCTCGGCCTCGAACCTGTGGCTCATCGGCCCGCTCTCGGGCCGGTCGATCAGTTTCAGCAGCATCTCGGCCGCCTGCCGTCCAGCGGCGCGGACCGAGGACCGCGTGGCGGTGAAGATCGGCACGTCATGGCCGTTCTTGAGATAGCCGAGGTCGTCGTCATGGGTAATGACCGAAATGTCCAGCCCCAATTCCAGCCCCAGCTCGTGCACCGCGCGGCGCACGCCGATCGCGGTGATCATGGACGAGACCAGAAAGGCGGTGGGCGGATCGTCACCGGCCAGCATCCGGCGCGCGGCGCGGTAGCCGTAGATCTCGGTCATCTCCTCGCTGCACATCAGGGCGGGGTCGGTCTGCAGCCCGCGCGCGGTCAGTGCCTCGGCATAGCCCTCTCGGCGGCGCAGCGCGAAATCCAGATGCTCGATCCCGTTGATCAGCGCGATGCGGCGATGGTTCAGATCCAGCAGGAACTCGGTGGCGCGGCGGAAGGCGCGGCGATTGTTGGTGTCGACCCAGGAATAGGGGATCTCGGTCTCGGTGCTGCGGCCATGCACGACGAAGGGCAGGCCCAGCTCGGTCAGCAGCGGGATCCGCGGATCCTGCCGCCGCGGGGCATGCACGATCAGCCCGTCGACATTTCCGCTGTTGCGCAGCGCGCGATAGGCGCGTTCCTCGGCCGTGTCGTCGGCCAGCGAGATCATCACCTCGTAGCCCGCGCGGGCATAGCTTTCGCCGGCGCCGGCGAGGAAATCACCGAAGACCGGGTTCACCATCTCGTTCTGGGTCGAGACCGGCAGCACGTGGCCGATCGCCTGCGCGCGGCCCGTGGCCAGCCCCTTGGCGCGCGCATTGGGGCTGTAGCCCATGCGCAGGGCGGCCTCCTTGACGCGCGCGCGGGTGGCCTCGCTGACCTCCGGGTAGCCGTTCAGCGCCCGGCTCACCGTGGTCTGCGACAGGTTGAGATGCTGCGACAATTCCTTGAGGTTCATGCCCCGTTATGGCTCAAAGCGCTTCGGACTTGTCAAGGAATTATTCGTTGAGAGCGCAACTGCCGGCGTATACGTTACGCGCCGCGCTGCAGCATGGAAATCTGTTGCGAAACTGGCCCGTAAGGTTGACAAAAGGGGTGGGTCTGTCTCAGAACAAGGGCGCCCAAAGCGCTTTGGCGTTTCAGTGCCAAATGCCTTGAAGTGACGACCAACGCATTCGCGTGGCGGAGGGGTCCGCCGCGCAGCAATCGGGAGGACAATCCATGAAATCCAAGCTGTATCTCGGCGCCGCTGCCATCGCGCTGACCGCGGGCACGGCCCATGCCGAGAGCCTGACCGTCTTCGGTCCCTGGCTGGGGCCGGACCAGGCCATCGTCGAGGAGGTGCTGGCCGCCTTCGCCGAAAGCTCGGGCCACGATGTCAGCTATGTCGGCTCGGACAGCTTCGAGCAGCAGATCGTGGTTGACGCTGAGGCGGGCTCGGCCCCCAACATCGCGATCTTCCCGCAGCCGGGCCTGGCCTCGGACATGGCCTCGCGCGGCTTCCTGACCCCGCTGGAGGACGGCACCGGCGACTGGATCACCGAGAATTACGCCGCGGGTGAATCCTGGGTGAACCTGGGCAGCTACGCGGGCCCCGACGGCGAAGAGGACCTGTACGGCTTCTTCTACAAGGTCGATGTGAAATCGCTGGTCTGGTACGTGCCCGAGAACTTCGAGGACATGGACTACGAAGTGCCGCAGACCATGGAAGAGCTCAAGGCGCTCTCCGAGCAGATGATCGAGGATGGCGAGACGCCGTGGTGCGTGGGCCTGGGCTCGGGTGGGGCGACCGGCTGGCCGGCGACCGACTGGGTCGAGGACCTGATGCTGCGCACCCAGCCGCCTGAGGTCTATGACCAGTGGGTCTCGAACGAGATGCCCTTCGACGACCCGGCCGTGGTCGGCGCGATCGAGGAATTCGGCTGGTTCATCCAGGACGACCGCGTGGCCGGTGGCCGCGATGCCGTGGCCGCGACCGATTTCCGCGACAGCCCCAAGGGTCTCTTCGACACGCCGCCGCAGTGCTACATGCACCGCCAGGCCTCGTTCATCCCGGCCTTCTTCCCCGAGGGCACCGAGGTGGGGCTGGATGCCGACTTCTTCTATTTCCCCGCCTACGAGGGCGAGGACCTGGGCCAGCCGGTGCTGGGCGCGGGCACGCTTTGGGCGATCACCAACGAGAACGAGGCGGCGCATGACCTGATCAGCTTCCTGCAGACGCCGGAAGCGCACGAGATCTGGATGGCGCGCGGCGGCTTCCTGACGCCGTTCAAGGGCGTGGACACCTCCAAGTTCTCGGACGAGCCGACCCGCAAGATGAACGACATCCTGCTCGAGGCGACCACCTTCCGCTTCGACGGCTCGGACCTGATGCCGGGCGGCGTCGGCGCGGGCAGCTTCTGGACCGGCATGGTCGACTATGCCGGCGGCAAGGATGCCGAGGCCGTCGCCAGCGACATCCAGGACAGCTGGGACGCGCTGAAGTAAGCGCCCCGGCGCCAGAAAACGGCCTCTCCCGGACCGCTCCGGGGGAGGCGCGACAACCGGCGTGAGCCAAACGGGAGGAGGGCGCAATGCATCCGGCACTTGCAGGACTTGTGACCATTGTCATCGGCGTGGGGGGCTGCCTGGCCTATTTCTGGCTGTCGAACCAGTTCCTGGACAAGGTGCTGTTTCCGGCCAAGGGGCCGCAGGCCGGGCGGAACATCAACCGCGCCAACCAGATCCGGCCGTGGCTTTTCCTGTTTCCCGCGCTTTTCGCGCTGGGGCTCTACCTGGCCTACCCGGTGGTCGAGACGATCCGCCTGTCGCTGACCGAGCGGGTGACACAGGCCGACGGCACCACCGTCTACGAATTCGTCTGGTTCGCCAATTACGTGCAGATGTCGGCCGATCCCAAGTTCTGGGAGGCGATGTTCAACAACATGCTGTGGCTGATCGTGGTGCCGGCGCTGTCCACCGCCTTCGGCCTGCTGGCCGCCCAGCTGACCGACCGGATCTGGTGGGGCAATGTCGCCAAGTCGCTGATCTTCATGCCGATGGCGATCTCCTTCGTGGGCGCCGCGGTGATCTGGAAACTGATCTATGACGCGCGCCCGCCGGACACCAACCAGATCGGGGTGGTCAACGCGATCTACGTCTCGCTGACCGGCAACGACCCGGTGCAGCTGCTGACGGTGCCGTTCTGGAACAACTTCTTCCTGATGATCGTGCTGATCTGGATCCAGACCGGCTTTGCCATGGTGATCCTCTCGGCCGCGCTGCGCGGCATCCCCGAGGAGACGGTCGAGGCCGCCATCGTCGACGGCGCCAACCCGTTCCAGATCTTCTTCAAGATCAAGGTGCCGCAGATCGCCGGCACGATCGTGGTGGTGTGGACGACGATCACGCTGGTCGTGCTCAAGATCTTCGACATCGTCTTTGCGATGACCAACGGCCAGTGGGGCACGCAGGTGCTGGCCAATTACATGTTCAACCAGCTCTTCGTCGCGCGCGACTGGGGCGTGGGCTCGGCCTCGGCCATGGTCATCATGCTGCTGGTGACGCCGATCCTGGTCTGGAACGTGCGCAACGCGCGCCGCGAAATGCGCTGAGGGGGCTGACATCATGGACAATATCGCCGGTTCGAAACCCACCCTGACCTGGGCCGTGCACATCTCGGTGGTCGCACTCGTGCTGCTCTGGCTCTTCCCGACGATCGGGCTCTTCGTGTCCTCCTTCCGGACGGCCGACCAGATCTCGTCCTCGGGCTGGTGGAAGGCGCTCTTCCCGACCGAGCAGAACATGACCCTGCGCACCGCCGCGCCCGAGACGCAGGTGCAGGAGGGCGATCTCTGGGTGATCGAGGGCAACCTCTTCGAGGAAGAGAACAGCGACGCCACGATCGCGACCTGGGGCACCTCGTCGCGGGATCTCTCGGCCTACCAGCCCGGCGACACCGCCGAGGATGACGGCATGCGCCTGACGGTCGAGGCCGATGGCGCCTACCGCCTGACCTCGGGGACCGAGATGGAGGGACGGCGCGGCGAGCGGGTCTTCGTCGTGGCCGAGACGCCGCCGGACTTCACGTTGGCCAATTACCGGCAGGTGCTGCTGTCCGGCGACAGCACGGACAGCATGTCCAAGGCCTTCTTCAACACGCTGACCGTGACGATCCCCGCCACCATCATCCCCATCGTGATCGCGGCCTTCGCGGCCTATGCGCTGGCCTGGATGGATTTCCCCGGCCGGGCGCTGCTGATCGCCTTCGTGGTCGGATTGCTGGTGGTGCCGCTGCAGCTGGCGCTGATCCCGCTGCTCAAGCTTCACCTGGGCATCGGCATCGGCAAGGGATACCTGGGCACCTGGCTGGCGCATACCGGCTTCGGGCTGCCCTTGGCGATCTATCTCTTGCGCAACTACATGGTCGGCCTGCCACGCGACATCATCGAGAATGCGCGCGTGGACGGGGCGACCGATTTCCAGATCTTCACCAAGATCATCC
This sequence comes from Pseudoponticoccus marisrubri, assembly GCF_001482405.1. GTDB lineage: Bacteria > Pseudomonadota > Alphaproteobacteria > Rhodobacterales > Rhodobacteraceae > Pseudoponticoccus > Pseudoponticoccus marisrubri. The sequence continues at coordinate 181,083 of NZ_LPXO01000002.1, read as the reverse complement.
TGCCGCTCAGCTTCCCGGCGCTGGCCAGCTTCGCGATCTTCCAGTTCCTGTGGACCTGGAACGACCTGCTGGTGGCCAAGGTCTTCCTGATCGACGCCACGGGCCAGACCACGGTGATGACCAACCAGATCGTCGAGCTGCTGGGCACGCGCGGCGGCAACTGGGAGATCCTCGCCACCGCGGCCTTCGTGTCGATCGCCATGCCGCTGCTGGTCTTCTTCGCGATGCAGAAATACCTGGTCCGCGGCCTGCTGGCCGGATCGGTGAAGTGATACCCGTGCCCCGGGCCGTGCGCCCGGGGCCCAACCCGAAAGAACGGGGCGCCGCGGACGCGCCCCAGACGAGACAGGTTCCATGAACACCCAGACACAGCCCCTGACCCAAGCGACGACCGATCCCGACTGGTGGCGCGGCGCGGTGATCTACCAGATCTACCCGCGCAGCTACCAGGACAGCAATGGCGACGGGATCGGCGACCTGAACGGCATCACCCAGCGCCTGCCGCATGTGGCAAGCCTTGGCGTCGATGCGATCTGGATCTCGCCCTTCTTCACCTCACCGATGAAGGATTTCGGCTACGACGTAAGCGATTACTGCGATGTCGACCCGATGTTCGGCACGCTGGCCGATTTTGACGTTCTGGTGGACACCGCGCACCGGCTGGGCCTGAAGGTAATGATCGACCTCGTGCTGTCGCATACCTCGGACCAGCATCCGTGGTTCAAGGAAAGCCGCCAGTCGCGCGACAATCCCAAGGCGGACTGGTTCGTCTGGGCCGATCCCAAGCCCGACGGCACGCCGCCCAACAACTGGCTGTCGATCTTCGGCGGCTCGGCCTGGCAATGGGACACGCGGCGCGAGCAGTATTACCTGCATAATTTCCTCGTCGAGCAGCCGGACCTGAATTTCCACTGCCCCGAAGTGCAGGACGCGCTGCTGAACGTGGTGCGCTTCTGGCTGGATCGCGGCGTGGACGGGTTCCGCCTCGACACGATCAACTTCTACATCCATGACAAGCAGCTGCGCGACAATCCCGCGCTGCCGCCCGAGAAGCGCAACGCCACGATCGCGCCCAGCGTGAACCCCTACAATCACCAGGAACATCTCTATTCCAAGAACCAGCCCGAGAACCTGGACTTCCTCAAGCGGTTCCGCGCGGTGCTGGACGAGTATCCCGGCGCGACCTCGGTGGGCGAGGTCGGCGACGCGCAGCGCGGGCTCGAGATCATGGGCCAATACACCTCGGGCGGCGACAAGGCGCATATGTGCTACGCCTTCGAGTTCCTTGCCAAGGACCAGCCCACCGCTGCGCGCTTTGCCGAGGTGATGACGCTGGTCGACGAGGTCGCAGGCGAGGGCTGGCCCTGCTGGGCCTTCTCGAACCACGACGTGATCCGCCACGCCTCGCGCTGGGACCTGAGCTCGGCCGCGCTGCGCGCCTATGCGACGCTGATCTGCTGCCTGCGCGGCTCGGTTTGCCTCTACCAGGGCGAGGAACTGGGCCTGCCCGAGGCCGAGCTCAGCTTCGAGGACCTGCAGGACCCCTACGGAATCGAGTTCTGGCCCGAGTTCAAGGGCCGCGACGGCTGCCGCACGCCGATGGTGTGGGAACAGTCGAACCTGCATGGCGGCTTCAGCCAGGCGCAGCCCTGGCTGCCCGTGGGTCATGAGCACCTGAACCGCGCCGTCGCGGTGCAGGAGGGCGATCCCGGCGCGCTGCTGCACCATTACCGCAAGGCCCTCGCCTTCCGGCACAGCCACAAGGCGCTGCGCCAGGGCGATCACGACGCGGTGCGCCATACCGGCGAGATCGTGCATTTCCGCCGGAGCTGCGAGGGCGAGGAGATCTTCGTCGCGGTCAATCTCAGCGGCGAGCCGGCGGTGATGGACATGCCCGAGGGCGACTGGCACCAGATCGGCCAGGAGCTGGGCAGCGCCCATGCGGCCGGTGACGGCAAGCTTCACCTGGGTCCGTGGCAGCCGGCGCTGGCCCTGCGCAAGAACGACTGAACATCAAGGGGGAGGGGACATGGCCAATCTGAAACTGACCGATGTCGAGAAGACCTATGCCGGCACGGTCAACGTGCTCAACGACATCAACCTCGAGATCGAGCAGGGCGAGCTGGTCGTCTTCGTCGGCCCCTCGGGCTGCGGCAAGTCCACCCTGCTGCGCATGATCGCGGGGCTCGAGAAGATCACCGGGGGCACGCTCGAGATCGACGGCACCGTCGTGAACGACGTGCCGCCCGCGCAGCGCGGCATCGCCATGGTCTTCCAGTCCTACGCGCTCTACCCGCACATGACGGTGCGCGACAACATGTCCTTCGCGCTGAAACTGGCCAAGAAGAGCGCCTCCGAGATCGACGAGGCGGTGATGCGCGCCGCCAAGATGCTGCAGCTGGAGCCCTATCTGGATCGCCTGCCCAAGGCGCTGTCGGGCGGCCAGCGCCAGCGCGTCGCCATCGGCCGCAGCCTGGTGCGCGACCCCAAGGTCTATCTTTTCGACGAGCCGCTCTCCAACCTCGATGCGGCGCTGCGTGTGGCCACGCGGATCGAGATCGCCCAGCTGAAGGAGCAGATGCCCGACCGGACCATGATCTACGTGACCCATGACCAGGTCGAGGCGATGACGCTGGCCAGCCGGATCGTCGTGCTGGCCAACAAGGGGATCGCGCAGGTCGGCTCGCCGCTGGAGCTCTACGAGCGGCCCAACAGCGAATTCGTGGCGCAGTTCATCGGCTCGCCGTCGATGAACCTGCTGCCCGGCGAGATCGTGGCCACCGGCGCGCAGACCACGGTCAAGCTGGAGGGCGGCGGCACGGCCGTGTCGGATTACCCGTCCGAGGCCGGCGACATGGGGCGCAAGGTCAATGTCGGCGTGCGGCCCGAGGATTTCACCGCCACCGAGGGCGCGGCGCTCTACAAGGGGCGGGTGGACATCACCGAGGCGCTCGGCGAGGTGACGCTGCTCTATTTCGAGAAGACGGGCGGCGCCGACCCGGTGATTGCCAAGCTGCCCGGCATCCACCGCGAGATGCGCGGCCGCGACGTTGCGCTGACGGCCAGCTCGGACAAGGTGCATCTTTTCGCCGACGGCACCTCGATGCTCTACCGCTGATCCCGGGCGGGAAGCCGTTTCGAAACGGCTTCCGTCAAGCGGCTTGCAAGCCGCTTCGGACGCGCCTTGCAAGGCGCGTGATGAAAGGCCCTTCGAAGGGCCTTTCCCGTTGCGCTGGCCCGGCCGTCATTCCACGGTCAGGTCGTGGCGCGCCAGCACCCGGTCGCCCTGGCCCAGCACGTAGCGTAGCTCGTAATCGCCCGGCACCTCGGGCAGGGGCATGACCAGCGGGCTGTCCTCGGAGGTGTAGACATAGCTCTCATACGCCCCGTCCGCGGCACCGGCCTTGGCGAGCGACAGGTAATCCCCCTTGTAATCCGGCCCCTCCCAGATCACGCCCAGTTGCCCGCCGGCCGTGCCGGTCGCCTCGGCTTCGAGGTGGGCCGTCACCGGGCCCAGCTCGATTGTCTCGCTGGCCAGCACGGTCTCGCCATTGCTCGCGGCGACGTAGCGGATCTCGTAGGTGCCGGGCTCGGTCGGCAAGGTCAGGCGCAGCGGGTTGCCCGTCCGCGTATAGGTATAGGCCTCGTAGCCGGGATCTTCGGGGCGCGAGACGGTGACGTAATCGCGCTCGTATCCCGGCCCCTCCCAGCGCACCAGCAGCGGCGCGCCGGCATCCGCCGCGTCCGCCACGTCGAGCGTGGCCGAGACATCCGCAACCTCGATCGCCCGCGTGGCCAGCACCGTGTTCTCCTGCGCCATCACGTAGCGCAGCTCGTAGCTGCCCGGCTCCAGCGGCATGGTCAGGTCCAGCGGCTGGCCCGCACGCGTATAGGTATAGCCGTCATAGCCCGCATCGTCGGGACGCGCGATGCTGATGTAATCATTGCGGTAATCCGGCCCCTCCCAGGCGACCGACAGGGCCTCGCCCGCCGCTGCCGTGGCCGGCGCGTCCAGCGTCGCGGCGATCTCGGTCACGGTGATCGGGCGCGTGGCCAGCACGGTGTTGTCCTGCGCCATGATGTAGCGCAGCTCATACGCGCCAGCGCGCGGCGGCATCACCAGCTCGGCCGGCGCGCCCTGCCGCGTGTAGCGGTAGTTCACGTAGCCGCTCTCGCCCGCCGGCGATACCGCGATGTAATCGTTGCGATAATCCGGGCCGGTCCAGCCCACCGGCAGGGTCGCGCCCATCGGGGCCTCGGCCGGGGCGTCCAGCGTGGCCTCGGCCGGGGTCACCGTGATCTCCTGCGCGGCCAGTGTCACCCGCCCGTCGGCCAGCACGTAGCGCAGCTCATAGCGCCCGGGCTCGGGTGGCATGACCAGCGCGCCGGGTGTGCCGTTGCGGGTGTAGACATAGTTCACGTAGCCCGTGTCGTCGGGGCGCGACACGGTGATGTAGTCATTGCGCGTATCCGGCCCGTCCCAGTCGACCTGCACGGTGGCGCCGGCCACGGCGGTTTCGGGGCCGGTGACCGACGCCGCGGGCAGTTGCGAGGGCAGGACCAGCGTCACGGTCATGCCGCCCTCGGTCACGTCGAAGCGCGTCTCGGCGCTGGCCTCGTCCTCGGGGCGCAGGACCGTGGCGGTATAGCGACCGGCGGGCAATTCCTGCACGATCTGCGGCGCGCGCTGGAAATCGACAAGCGGTGTGTCGCCCGAGCGCAGCGACCACATCAGCGGCGCGTCGATGCGCGCGCCGCCCTCGCCCGAGGTGGCGACCAGTGTCACCGGGTAGAGCGCCGGGGCCTGCGTCACCTCCTCCAGCGCGCCGCCCAGTTCCGACGCGCTGGAGGCGGTCAGGAAACGCCCCCCGGTCGCACCGGCCAGGCATTGCATCTGGCGCAGCGCCTCCGGCTCGGTCACGTCAAAGCCCACCACGTGCACGGTCAGGTCGGCGCCGGCCGCCTCCAGCGCGCGGGCCGCGGCGCAGGGATCGGGGTTGCAGGTCTCGATCCCGTCCGAGACGAGGATCACCGTGGCGCGGCTGTCGGCATATCCCAGCGCCTCGGCGGCGGCGATCACCGCATCGGTCATGGGCGTCTTGCCGCGCGGGGTCAGCCCCTGGACGGCCTCGGCGATGGCGGCCCGGCTGTCGGCGCCGGGACTGACCAGCGTCTCGATATCGGCGCAATCGCCGGTGCTGCGGTGACCGTAAGTGGTCAGGCCCAGCTGCTGGCTCTCGGGCAGGCTCTGCAAGAGCTCGCCCACCACGTCCCGCGCGATCTCGATCTTGGCCGTGCCGTCGATCTGGCCCCACATGGAGCCGGAGGCATCCAGCACGAGGATCGAGCGCTCCGGCTCCTGCGCAAGGGCGCAGAGCGGCGCGGCGCAGAGCAGGGCGGCAAGGGGGGACAGGCGGCGGGGCATGAGGCAAATTCTCCCTGTGATCAATGCCACCAGCCTGCGCAATCGGCCGCGCCGGGGCAATCACGGAATTCTGCCATGCCGCGCGCCCCTGTGGAGAAACGGCCCGCATCCGGCCTCTTTCGCCCCGCGGCGCGCTGAATCTTGCAGGCAAGGCCGGCGTTCCGCTTTCGTTCGCAGATTGCCATTGGCGCGGCGGCAGGTTTCACCTATGTGTAGCGCGTTGCCGGACCGGGGGATATCCATGCCTGAGCTCAAGCAGATCGAGGTGCGCGGCGCGCGCGAGCACAACCTCAAATCCATCGACGTGGACATTCCGCGCGACAAGCTGGTCGTGATCACCGGGCTGTCGGGCTCGGGCAAGTCGAGCCTCGCCTTCGACACGATCTATGCCGAGGGCCAGCGCCGCTATGTCGAATCGCTGTCCGCCTATGCGCGGCAGTTCCTCGACATGATGGAAAAACCCGACGTGGACCATATCGCCGGCCTGTCGCCGGCCATCTCGATCGAGCAGAAGACCACGTCGAAAAACCCGCGCTCGACCGTGGGCACGGTGACCGAGATCTACGACTACCTGCGGCTGCTCTTTGCCCGCGTCGGCACGCCCTACAGCCCGGCCACCGGCCTGCCGATCGAGGCGCAGCAGGTGCAGGACATGGTCGACCGTGTCATGGCGATGGAGGAGGGCACCCGCGGCTACCTGCTGGCGCCGATCATCCGCGACCGCAAGGGCGAGTACCGCAAGGAATTTCTCGAACTGCGCAAGCAGGGGTTCCAGAGGGTGAAGGTGGACGGCACCTTCCACGAGCTGGACGACCCGCCCACGCTGGACAAGAAGTATCGCCACGACATCGACGTGGTGGTCGACCGGATCGTCGTGCGCGAGGGGATGGAGACGCGGCTGGCCGACAGTTTCCGCACCGCGCTGGACCTGGCCGACGGGATCGCGGTGCTGGAAACCGCTCCGCGCGACGAGGGGGCCGAGCCCGAGCGGATCACCTTCTCCGAGAATTTTGCCTGCCCGGTCAGTGGCTTCACCATCCCCGAGATCGAGCCGCGGCTGTTTTCGTTCAACGCGCCTTTCGGCGCCTGCCCGGATTGCGACGGTCTTGGGGTCGAGCTGTTCTTCGACGAACGGCTGGTCGTGCCCGATGCGACGCTCAAGATCAGCGACGGGGCGCTGGCACCGTGGCGCAAGGGCAAGTCGCCCTATTTCCTGCAGACCATCGAGGCCATCGCCAAGCATTACGAGTTCGACAAGAACGCACGCTGGAAGGACCTGCCGGCCCATGTGCAGCAGGTCTTCCTCTACGGCTCGGGCGACGAAGAGATCCAGTTCCGCTATGACGAGGGCGGGCGCGTCTATCAGGTCAGCCGCGTCTTCGAGGGGGTGATCCCCAACATGGAGCGGCGCTACCGCGAGACCGACAGCAGCTGGATCCGCGAAGAGTTCGAGCGCTACCAGAACAACCGTGACTGCGGCACCTGCGGCGGCTACCGGTTGCGCGAAGAGGCGTTGGCGGTCAAGATCGCCGGTCTGCATATCGGCCAGGTGGTCGAGATGTCGATCAGGCAGGCCTTCGACTGGTGCGAGACCGTGCCCGAAAGCCTGACCCAGCAGAAGAACGAGATCGCCCGCGCCATCCTGAAGGAGATCCGCGAGCGGCTGGGCTTCCTGAATAATGTGGGACTCGAATACCTCACGCTAAGTCGTTCTGCCGGAACGCTTTCCGGCGGCGAGAGCCAGCGCATCCGGCTGGCCAGCCAGATCGGGTCGGGCCTGACGGGCGTGCTGTACGTTCTGGACGAGCCCTCGATCGGGTTGCACCAGCGCGACAATTCCCGGCTGCTCGACACGCTCAAGAACCTGCGCGACCAGGGCAATACCGTGCTGGTGGTGGAACATGACGAAGAAGCCATCCGCGAGGCGGATTACGTCTTCGACATCGGGCCCGGCGCCGGGGTGCATGGCGGGCAGGTCGTCTCGCACGGCACGCCCGAGGCCGTTGCCGCCGACGCGGGCAGCCTGACGGGTCAGTACCTTTCGGGCAGCCGCGAGATCGCGGTGCCCGCCACGCGGCGCAAGGGAAATCGCAAGAAACTCAAGGTGGTGAAGGCCACGGGCAACAACCTCAAGGAGGTCACGGCGGAGTTTCCGCTGGGCAAGTTCGTCTGCGTCACCGGCGTTTCGGGCGGCGGCAAGTCGACGCTGACGATCGAGACCCTGTTCAAGGCGGCCTCCATGGCGCTGAACGGCGCGCGCCAGACGCCGGCACCTTGCGAGACGATCAAGGGGCTGGAGCATCTCGACAAGGTGATCGATATCGACCAGCGCCCGATCGGGCGGACTCCGCGTTCGAATCCAGCGACTTACACCGGGGCCTTCACGCCGATCCGCGACTGGTTCGCCGGCCTGCCCGAAGCAAAGGCCCGCGGCTACAAGCCGGGGCGGTTCAGCTTCAACGTCAAGGGGGGCCGCTGCGAGGCCTGCCAGGGCGACGGTGTCATCAAGATCGAGATGCACTTCCTGCCCGATGTCTATGTCACCTGCGAGACCTGCAAGGGCGCGCGCTACAATCGTGAGACGCTGGAAGTTCTGTTCAAGGGCAAGAGCATAGCCGACGTTCTTGAGATGACGGTTGAAGACGCGCAGGAGTTCTTCAAGGCTGTGCCGTCGATCCGCGACAAGATGGATGCGCTGGCGCGGGTCGGGCTGGGCTATGTCAAGGTGGGCCAGCAGGCCACGACCCTGTCGGGTGGCGAGGCGCAGCGCGTGAAACTGTCCAAGGAACTGGCCAAGCGGTCCACGGGGCGCACGCTCTACATTCTCGACGAGCCCACGACCGGCCTGCATTTCGAGGATGTGCGCAAGCTGCTGGAAGTGCTGCACGAGCTGGTCGAGGCGGGCAACACCGTGGTGGTGATCGAGCACAATCTCGACGTCATCAAGACCGCCGACTGGATCATCGATATCGGTCCCGAGGGCGGCGATGGCGGAGGCGAGATCGTGGCCGCCGGCACGCCGGAGCAGGTGGCCGAGGTCGAGGCCTCGCATACCGGCCGCTATCTCAAGCCCATGCTGCAGCCGCGCAAGGTGGCGGCCGAGTAAATGCCGGATCGTACGAAACGGCCGGTGTTTCCGCCGTTTCGTACATTTTCCTATCGGACCTCGGGCCCGGCCCGCGAGGTCACTTGGTCTTGCAGGTGTTGATGCCCAGCAGCTGGTAGGGCGGGCAGGAGCCCATGGCGGCGGTTGCCAGCAGCACCACGCCGACGATCCCCGCGATCCAGGCCCAGCCGCCCGACAGGCTGGCAAGGGCGAGGATCAGCAGCACCACGCCCACGATGCCGCGGATCATGCGGTCGGTCTGGCCCATATTCTTGGCGAACATCTCGATACTCCCAAAATGGTGTTCCGGATGTAGCTTATCGACACTTGGCGATTCTCGAATATGATTTCGATCAAGACCGCCCGCGTTTTTCGAAGCGCGGCAGCATTGCCGAGAAATCGCGCCCCGCGCCGTCCTCCTGCTCGACGAATTGGCTGTAGAGCTCCAGCGCCGCGCGGCCCATGGGCGTGTCGGCATCGACCTCCTCGGCGGCCTGCTGGCTGAGGCGCAGGTCCTTGAGCATCAGATCGGCGGCGAATCCGGGCTGATAGCCGTTGTCGGCGGGCGATTTCGGGCCGATCCCGGGCGCCGGGCAATAGGCGTTCATCGACCAGCTGTAGCCCGAAGCGGTCGAGACCACGTCGAACATGGCCTGCCGCTCCAGCCCCAGCTTGTCGGCCAGCGCGAAAGCCTCGCAGGTGGCGATCATTGTGGCGCCGAGGATCATGTTGTTGCAGATCTTCGCGGCCTGGCCGTTGCCGGCGGCCCCGCAATGCACTGCCTTCTGGCCCATGATCTCGAAGAGCGGTGTCGCTGTCTCGAAAGCCGAGGCATCACCGCCCACCATGAAGGTCAGCGTTCCACCGGTGGCGCCACCGACCCCGCCCGAGACCGGCGCGTCCAGCGCCCGCAGCCCCGCGGCGGTCGCCGCCTCGGCCACGTGACGGGCCGAGGCCACGTCGACGGTGGAGCAGTCCAGATGCACCGCGCCGGCCTTCATGACGGGATGGATGGTGGCGGCGACCTCGCGCAGGATCTCGCCATTGGGCAGCATGGTGATCACCACCTCTGCCGCGCGGGCGGCGTCCTCGGCGCTTTGTGCGACCCGCACGCCCTCGGCCCCCGTGCCGGCCACGTCGAATCCGGTCACCTCGTGGCCGGCCGCGGCGAGATTGGCGGCCATGGGGCCGCCCATGTTGCCCAGCCCGATGAATCCGATCTTCATGTGTGCTCCTCCCTGAAATCGAGCGCCTGCGCCCCGAGCGGGGCCAGCATCGCGGCGACCTCCTGCGACGGGACGGGACCCTCGGCATGACGCCAGCGCGGCGTCCTGTCCTTGTCGATGATGGCGGCGCGGATGCCTTCGAGGAAGTCCCCGTGTTCCATGATCCGGTGACTGACGCGGTATTCCAGCTCCAGCGCGTCGCGGATGGTGAGATCGGGCGCGCGCAGCCGGCGGATCATCTCGAGCGTGACCGCCATGGAGAGGGGCGCGCTGCGGGACAGGGCCTTGAGCGCCTTGGCGGCCAGCGGGCTGTCGCTGGCGCGCAGCCGCGCGAGGATCCCGTCAAGGCTGTCGGCCCCGAAGAGATGGTCGATCTCCTCCTGCGCCTCTGCCAGTGGGCTGTCCGGGGCGGGTGTGGCCCGGCGGGCCACCTCGGCCGCGTCGCCGCGCTCCACCAGCGCCTGCTTGAGCGCGGGCCAGTCGCTGTCGGGCAGGTAGTGATCCGCAAAGCCGGCATGGATCGCATCGCCGGGCCCCATCCGCGAAGCTGTCAGGCCGAGATACTTGCCCAGGTGCCCCGGCGCCCGGGCCAGCCGGAAGCTGCCGCCGACGTCGGGGACGAAGCCGATGCCGCATTCGGGCATGGACATCTGGGTGCTGTCGCAGACGATGCGGTGCGAGACATGGCCGCCAAGCCCCACGCCGCCGCCCATGACGAAGCCATGCAGGAAGGAGACGACCGGCTTGGGATACTCGGCCAGCTTTGCGTTCATCCGGTATTCGTCGCGCCAGAAGCGCCGGCCGTAATCGTAATCGCCGGCGCGGCCGGTATGGTACATCTCGGCAATGTCGCCGCCGGCACAGAAGGCCCGGTCGCCCTCGGCCTCGAGCAGGACGAGATCGACACGCGGGTCATCGCGCCAGGCATTCAGCGCGGCCTCTGTGGTGCGGCACATCTCGTAGCTGAGCGCGTTCAGCGCCTCGGGGCGGGTCAGCGTGATACGGCCGGCGCGGCCGTCGATACGGGGTGCGATCTGGCTCATGGGCGCCTCGGGTCGGGATGGGGCAAATTCCGTGGACGGAATTTGCAAATTTTGTCGACAAAATTTGCGGCTCGCGGGGGGATCAGCGGGCCAGCATCTGCCGGGCCACGATCAGGCGCATGATCTCGTTCGTGCCTTCGAGGATCTGGTGCACGCGCAGGTCACGGACCAGTTTCTCGATCCCGTAATCGGCGAGGTAGCCATAGCCGCCATGCAGTTGCAGGCATTGGTCGACGACGCGGCTGCCGGTTTCGGTGACCAGTTTCTTGGCCATGGCGCAGAAACGGGTGGCGTCCGGCGCGCCGGTGTCGAGCTTCCAGGCCGCCTGGCGCAGGAAGGTGCGGGCCGCCTGCAGGTCGATCTCCATGTCGGCCAGCCGGAACTGCAGCGCCTGGAACTGGTCGATGGGCTGGCCGAAAGCCTTGCGCTCGGCCATGTAGGCGAGGGTCTGCGACAGCCCGGCCTGCGCGGCGCCGAGCGAGCAGGCGGCGATGTTGAGCCGCCCGCCATCGAGCCCGGCCATGGCATAGCTGAAGCCGCGGCCTTCCTCGCCCAGAAGGTTGTCATGGGGTACCAGACACTCGTCGAACTGCACCTGCCTTGTGGGCTGGGATTTCCAGCCCATCTTGTCCTCGAGCCCGCCGAAGCTGAGCCCCTCGGCGCCGTCCTCGACATAGAGCGCCGAGATGCCTTTTGGCCCGTCGCCGCCGGTGCGGCACATCACGACATAGGCGTCGGAATAGCCGCCGCCCGAGATGAAGGCCTTGGTGCCGGTCAGCCGGTAGCCCTCATTGGTCTTCGCCGCGCGCGTCTTCAGCGCCGCCGCGTCCGAGCCCGATCCGGGCTCGGTCAGGCAGTAGGAGAGCACCGTCTCCATGCTGAGCGCGCGGGGCAGGATGCGGGATTTCATCTCGTCGCTGGCGAAGCTGTCGATCATGCGGGCGCACATGTTGTGGATCGACAGGAAGGCGGCGACCGAGGGGCAGGCCATGCTGAGCGCCTCGAAGACCAGCGTCGCGTCGAGCCGCGACAGGCCGGAGCCGCCGGCCTCCTCGGAGACGTAGAGCCCGCCGAAGCCGAGCTCGGCCAGTCGTGGCCAGAGTTCCTTGGGGATGGTGCCCTGCGCCTCCCAGTCGCGGGCGAAAGGCGCGATATGCTCTTGCCCGAAGCCATGCGCCATGTCGAAAATGGCGGTCTGTTCCTCGCTCAGCGCGAAATCCATGGTGACCCTCCCCGATCCCGTGAATTGAACACTTGTTCAGATCATGCCGGATGCGGCGGCGGGTTGCAAGCTTCCGCGCACGCCGGGGGCGGTGCGGCCTGGTGGCGCGGGCCGGGCGGGCGAGTATTTGGGGAAAGATGAAATTGCGCCTATGCGCAGGCCGCGCGCAGCACCTCTTCGACCCGGGCCAGCCCCTTGGCATTGTCGAATTTCTCGAGCGCGGTGGTTCGGGCGGCGCGGGCCATGGCGGCGCGGTCGGGGCTGTCGAGGATCTGCGTGATCCGGTCGGCGAAACCGGCCTCGTCCCATTCATCGACCAGCCAGCCATTCCGGCCGTCCTGCACCGCCTCGGGGATGCCGGCATGGCGGGTGGAAAGCGTGATGCAGCCGCAGGCCAGCGCCTCCTGGATGGCGGTGGGCAGGCCCTCGGTATTGCCGTTCTCGGCGGTGACCGAGTGCTGCAGGAAGATCTCGGTCCGCTGCAGGTGGGCGCGCACGGCATCATGGGGCAGGGCGCCGGTGAAGGTGACCTGGTCCTCGATCTTGAGCAGCCGGGCGCGGTTGCGGCACTCCTCGAGCAGGGGGCCGTCGCCGATGAAGGTCAGGTGCGCGTCGCGCCCCTTGGCGGCCTTGGCGAAGGCGCGCAGCGTGACCTGGGGGGCCTTCTTCTCGACCATGCGGCCCACGGCGAGGAAACTGCCGGGGCGTTTCTCGCCCGGTGTGAAGAGGTCCACATCGACGCCCGAGGGCACGACATGGGCATTGTCATGGGTGATGCCATGGGCGGCGAGATTGTCGAGCAGGAAGCGGCTCACCGAGAACATGCCCGCCAGCCGCGGCATCATCAGCCGGTAGGAGCGCACGCGCTGGCGCGAGCGCAGCTGCGCCGAGGCGTCTGTGCCGCGCCAATAGGTGAAGACGGGCAGGCCCAGCTGGTTGCCCAGCTGCGCCACGACCAGCGCCTGGGTGCCGAACTCGGCAAGGATCACGTCGACCTGCTGGTCGCGCAGGAAATCTGCCAGCCGGGCGCGGTTGTCGCCGAAGGGCAGGCGCGACGTGCCGTGCAGCAGCGCGCCGGTTGCGGCGGCGAAGGGCTGGCGCAGCCGGTCGGCCGGGGTGAGCCTTGTGCGGCGTTCGAAGAGCGGCTTGCCCAGCGGGTCCTCGCCGTTGAACCGGCCGCAGATGACGCAGGTCTGGCCGCCGAACATCTGCGCAATGTGGCGGTTGATGAAGGTCTCGCCCGGGACGAAATAATCGGACGTGGCGATGGCGGCTTTCATGGCGGTCTCCGGGCTGGGCCGCGCCGTCCTATCGCGCCGGGGTCCTGCTGCCAAGGGTGGGGTGCCTTGCCCCGGCGGTGGGTCGGGTGACGGGAGCCTCCGGCAGGAGTATTTGGGGAAAGATGAAAGCCCGGGGGGCTGTGGGGCGGGGTGGGCGTGCCGGTTCGTGGCCTGTCGGCTTGCCGGGCCTCAGAGATCGGCGTGGAATTCCTCGACCAGGTGGCGGACCACGGCGCGCATGCGGCCGTCATGGTCGAGCCCCTGCTGCTCGGCGGAGGCGAGCGCGGCGCGTTGGCGGGTGGTGGAATTGCCCTCGAGCGCGATCTCGCGGGCGCGTTCGATCTCGGGCAGGCAGCGCAGGATGCCGGCATCCTCCTCGACCAGTTCGACCAGCTCCTCGATCAGCTCGGGCATGGGGACGATCTCGGCACGGCCGAAATCGATCAGCCCCTCGGAGACGCCGTAGCGCTGCGCGCGCCAGCGGTTCTCGCCGATCAGGAAGGGGTCGTAGCGGCGCCAGCGCTGGTTCCGGCTGCGCAGTCGCCACAGCATGCGCAGCAGGCTCTGGTTCAGCGCGGCGAGCGTGAGCGCGTGTTCCAGCCGCGGCTGCACGTCCATGATGCGCGATTCCAGCGTCGGGAAGCGGTCCGAGGGGCGCAGGTCCCACCAGATGCGGGTCGCGTCCTCGATCACGCCGGTGCCGATCAGCACCTGGACCGAGCGGGCGTAATCCTCCCAATTGTCGAATTGCGGTGGCAGGCCGGTGCGGGGCAGGTTGTCGAAGACCGAGATGCGGTAGCTGGCCAGCCCGGTATCCTGCCCCTGCCAGAAGGGCGAGGAGGTGGAGAGCGCCAGCAGGTGCGGCAGGAAATAGCTGATCTGCCCCATCAGGTCGGCGCGCAGGGCGTTGTCGCCCAGCCCCACATGCACATGCATGCCGCAGATCAGCATGCGCCGTACCACGCCGCCAAGGTCGCGCTGCAGCTGGTTGTAGCGCTGCTTGTCGGTATGGTGCTGGCGGCGCCATTCCGCGAGCGGGTGGCAGGACGCCGCGATCGGGCTGAGCCCGTGGCGGGCGGCGCAGTCCGAGACGGTGGCGCGCAGGCGGCGCAGATCGTCGCGCGCCTCGGCGATGGTGCGGCAGGGTCGGGTGCCGATCTCGATCTGGCATTGCAGGAATTCGGGGCTGACCTGGTCCTCGAGCGCTTCGGCGCAGGCTTCCATCAGCCCGTCGGGCGCCTCGACAAGGGCGCAGGTCTCGGTATCGACGAGCAGGTATTCCTCTTCGATGCCGATGGTGAATTCCGGTTCCTGCATGGCCGCCCTCCTGATCTCCCGGCCAGCGTAATCGCGGCCGGGACATTAGGGAAGCCGCCGGCTCAGCCTGCGTCGAGAAGAGCGCCCAGTCGGGCCTCGGCCATGTGCAGGCAGGCGGCGGCCTCGGTCCGGTCGCGGGCGACCTGCACGGCGAAGGGGAAATGCCCTTCGGCCAGTTGCTGGTACATCCGGGCCATGCCGTAGGATTCGAAGCCGGGCGCCAGCAGCACGTAGGTGAGCCCTGCGGGCAGGTCGCGGTAGAGCCGGGCCTTCTGGCCAACAAGCTCGACCACGGCGCGGTAATCGGCGTCGAAGCGGTCGACCCCGGCCAGGTCGAAGATCTGCGCCATGTCGGGCTGAAACAGCGGGTCCTGCATGGCGGCGCGCGCCGCCTCGATGGACCGGGTCGGGCGGTAGATGCCCGCGAACCGGACCGCCAGCAGGTTGTCCCGTGGCGAGACCCGATGGCTGAAACGCATGAAGACAGTGCCTTGGCACGCAATGGGAACATTGCGGCGAATGGTGACAACCAGAGTCAGCTTTGTCAAACAAAGGTGACCTAGCGGAAACTGCATGTGTCATGGGGCCCTGCCGGTGATCCGGCAGGGCCCGGGGGCGATCAGTCCATCGCCTTGAAGTTGAACTCGCCACCATCCTTGATGCCCGAGAACCAGCGCGCCGTGACGGTCTTGGTCTTGGTGTAGAAGCGGAAGGCGTCGGGGCCGTACTGGTTCAGGTCGCCGAAGGCCGATTTCTTCCAGCCGCCGAACGTGTGGTAGGAGAGCGGCACCGGGATCGGGAAGTTGATCCCCACCATGCCCACGTTCACACGGTGCGCAAAGTCGCGCGCGGTATCGCCATCGGCGGTGTAGATCGCGGTGCCGTTGCCATAGGGGTTGTTCATGGTCAGTTTCAGCGCGTCCTCGTAGGTCTCGGCGCGCACCTGGCTCAGCACCGGGCCGAAGATCTCCTCGCGGTAGATCTCCATGTCGGGGGTGACGTTGTCGAAGAGCGAGGGGCCCACGAAGAAGCCCTTCTCGTAGCCCTGAAGCTCGAAGCCGCGGCCGTCGATCACCAGATTGGCGCCTTCCTTGACGCCGCTGTCGATCAGCCCCTCGATCCGGCTCTTGGCCTGGGCGGTGATGACGGGGCCGTAATCCACGTCCTCGCCGGCGGTGTAGGGGCCGACCTTGAGCTTCTCGACCCGCGGCACCAGCCGCTCGATCAGCGCGTCGGCGGTCTTCTGGCCCACCGGCACGGCGACGGAGATCGCCATGCAGCGCTCGCCCGCGGCGCCGTAGCCTGCGCCCACCAGCGCGTCGGCCGCCTTGTCGAGATCGGCATCGGGCATGATGATCATGTGGTTCTTGGCGCCGCCGAAGCACTGCGCGCGCTTGCCGTTATTGGCGGCGCGGCCATAGATATACTGCGCGATCGGGGTCGAGCCGACAAAGCCCACCGCGGCGATGTCGTCATTGTCGAGGATCGCGTCCACGACCTCCTTGTCGCCATTGACCACCTGCAGCACGCCGTCGGGCAGGCCGGCCTCCTGCAGCAGCTCGGCCAGGCGCAGCGCGGTGGAGGGTACGCGCTCGGAGGGTTTCAGGATCATGGCATTGCCCGCGACCAGCGCCGGCGCCATCTTCCACATCGGGATCATGGCGGGGAAGTTGAACGGCGTGATGCCGGCCACCACGCCCAGCGGCTGGCGCATGGAATAGAGGTCGATGCCCGGACCGCCATCATCGGTGAACTCGCCCTTGAGCATGTGCGGCGCACCCATGCAGACCTCGACGACCTCGAGCCCGCGCTGCACGTCGCCCTTGGCATCGGGGATGGTCTTGCCGTGCTCGCGCGCGACCAGCTCGGCCAGCTCGTCCATGTGCTGGTTGATGAGCGCACCGAAGGCCATCATCACGCGGGCGCGGCGCTGCGGGTTGGTGGCGCCCCAGCCGACCTGCGCGGCCTTGGCGCGGGCCACGGCATCGTTCAGCTCGTCCACGCTGGACAGCGGGGTCTGCGCCTGCACCTCGCCGGTGGCGGGGTTGAACACGTCCGAGAAGCGGCCCGAGCCGCTTTTGACATGGGCGCCGTCGATCCAGTTGGTGAGTTCGGTCATGGGATCCTCCTGATCTGGGTGCGCGGACCCTAAGCTTGCAAAAATGCCCTGAACAGAGGTAATCAGGCAAAAAGGTCTTGCAGGAATGCAAAGCGAGGGGCGGTGGACAGCTGGGACGATCTGCGCGTGTTCCTGGCCGTGGCGCGGGGCGAAAGCCTGTCGGCGGCGGGCCGCGTGCTACGGCTGGACCCGGCCACGGTGGGCCGGCGCGTGGCGCGGCTGGAGGCGCGCATGGGCACGGCGCTCTTCGTCAAGTCGCCGCAGGGCTACGCGCTGACCGAGGCCGGCGCGCGGCTGGTCACCCATGCCGAGGAGGCCGAACAGGCCATGTCGCTGGCCGCCGAGGCGGTGCAGGGCCGGGCCGAGGGGCTGTCGGGACAGATCCGCATCGGCGCGCCGGATGGTTGCGCGAATTTCCTGCTGCCGCAGGTCTGCGCGCGCATCGCCCGCGACAACCCCGCACTGGAATTGCAGATCGTGGCACTGCCGCGCGTGGTCAACCTGTCGCGACGCGAGGCGGACATGGCCATCGCGGTCAGCGCCCCCACGGCGGGGCGGCTATCCGTGCAGAAAATCACCGATTACCGGCTACATCTTGCCGCAAGTGACGCCTATCTTGCCCAAAACGCCCCGATCGAGACCGTGGCCGACCTGCCGGCGCATCGCGTCGTGGGCTATATCCCCGACATGATCTTCGACAAGGAGCTGGACTACCTCGCCGATCTCGGGCTGACGCGGGTGCCGCTGGCCTCGAACTCGGTCGTGGTGCAGTTCCAGTGGCTGAGCCAAGGCGCGGGGCTGGGCATCGTGCATGATTTCGCGCTGCCCTTCGCGCCGGGGCTGCGCCGGGTGCTGACCGGGGCGGTCAGCCTGACGCGCAGCTTCTACCTGGTGCGCCACGTGGATGACCGGCGGCTGGAGCGGCTCAACCGCTTTGCCGCGGCGCTGGTCGCCGAGCTGCGGGCGGAACTGGCGCGGCTGGAGGCGCGGGCCTGAGCGGGCCGAAAAAACCCCGTGGCGGCAGGACATGGGCGGATCGGCAGGCTTGACAGAACGGCGCCCCGCGGGAACCTTGGAGGTCAGTCCTGCGACGACCACGAGGAGGAGGCAGCAAGATGCAAGTCCAGCAGATCCTGAAGACCAAGGGCACCGACGGCGTGTTCACCGTCACACCCGGCACGCTGGTGTCCGATGCCGCCAAGATCCTCTCGGAGAAGCGCATCGGTACGGTGGTGATCTCGTCCGACGGCAGCGCCGCCGACGGCATCCTGTCGGAGCGCGACATCGTGCGCGAACTGGCCGAGAAGGGCGCCACCTGCCTGAACAGCCCCGTCGACAACTACATGACGCGCGACCTGCAGACCTGCACCCGCGCCGACCTGGCCGATGACGTGCTGGCCCGCATGACCGAGGGCCGGTTCCGCCACATGCCCGTGGTCGAGGACGGCAAGATGGTCGGGCTGATCACCCTGGGCGACGTGGTCAAGGCGCGGCTGGCCGAGCTGGCCATGGAGAAGAGCGCGCTGGAGGGGATGATCACCAGCCAGTGGTGAGACCGCGCGCCACGGCGTGACGGCTTTCGGGCTTGCATTCGCGTGGGCAATATTGTTGCGTGCGCGGCAAATCCGCCAAGGAGCGAGGGACCCAAATGCGCATCGGCCTCTATCCCGGGACGTTCGACCCGATCACCCTGGGGCATATCGACATCATCCGGCGGGCGGCGATGCTGGTCGACCGGCTGGTGATCGGCGTGGCGATCAACCGCGACAAGGGCCCGCTCTTCTCGCTCGAGGAGCGGGTCGCGATGATCGAGACGGAATGCGCCGCGCTCAGCGCCCAGACCGGCACCGAGATCGTCGCCCACCCGTTCGAGAACCTGCTGATCGACGCGGCGCGCGACGTGGGCGCGCAGGTCATCGTGCGCGGCCTGCGGGCGGTCGCGGATTTCGAGTATGAATTCCAGATGGTGGGCATGAACCGCGCTCTGGATGACACGATCGAGACGGTCTTCCTGATGGCCGAGGCCCGGCACCAGGCGATCGCGTCGAAGCTGGTCAAGGAGATCGCGCGGCTGGATGGCGACGTGTCGAAATTCGTGACACCGCCGGTGCGCGAGGCGCTGGTCAAGCGGTTTTCCTGAGCCCCGGGCGGGCTGATCCGCGCCCGGGCCCGGCGCAAGGGCCGGGCAGGGCGCGTTGTGCTGCTAGGGCGCGAGGCCCGGCTCAGCCGTAGACGGCCTGGCGCGCGATGCGGCGGGCGTCGCCGGGGGCGATGTTCAGGTCGCGGGCGGTGTCATGCGACAGCGCTTCGAGTTCGTGGACGGTGCGCACGTAGCGGGCGCGGCGTTCCATGCGGGTGCGAAGACCATCAAACAGGGTCATGGCGGTTCCTTTCACTGATGTGCTCGGTGTTTCTTGTCGTTGGTAGCGCAAACATGGGCCATGCTGCGGTGCAGAACAACTGACGGAAACGAAAAGGCGCCTTGCGCCGGATGCAGAGCTGAAACGGGAACTTTTTCGCCACTGGCTGCGCGGGAACCGGCCGGGACGGGGGGCGTTGACCAGCCGAGACATGCAACAGGAGAGGTCTTCATGTTCACCCGCATCACCGCACTGCTCTGCCTGACCGCGCTGCCCGCCTTGGCCCAGGAAGAGGGCGACCAGAGCTGGGGCCCCGTCGACCGCCGCGACAACAGCTACCTGAAATCGGTGGATGACATGGACGTGGTCGATGCAGATGGCGAGAAGATCGGCGAGATCGAGGAGATCCTTGTCGACGAGGCCGGCCACCCGGCCGCCTTCCACATCGAGGTTGGCGGCTTCCTCGATATCGGCGACGAGGACGTGGCCGTCCCCCTGGCCGCGCTGACCTATGAAGACGGGGTCTATGTCAGCAAGATGAACCGCACCCAGATCGAGAACCTGCCCGAATGGGATGATTGAGGGTTATGAAGCCCCCCGGCCCCGTGATGGGCGTGGCCGGGGGCCAATATCATTACAAACGGCCCTGAGCCGACCTTCGCGCAGGATATGCTACATGAGCGGTTTCGGCGCCTCGCGGTCATTCCTCAACGCGGTCTTTATTCCATCTTAATATCGGTAGCTTTCCTACTGCGGAACCTCTTCAAGCACCGTCCCTACCGGCGCAGAACGGTTCGACAGCAGGTCGCGGATTTCGCGGAGGACCTTCGCAGTCTCGTCATTCGATGAACCAATGATCTCTCCAAGCTGCGCCGACGCTTGAGCCTGAGCATCGCGCAAACCGGCTACCTCAGCCTGCACGTCCTCGAGGGCAGACTGAATCTCGGGGCCGTTGTCGGGCGTGCGTCGGAACTCAGAATAGCCGATCTGGACGGCTGGCATGGCAATGGCTATTATCACAGCGATAACACCGATCCAGATAGCCCGCCCCGCGGTGCGGTCGTTATCCGCAGCGGCCTTCTCGAACTTCTGAAGGAACTCGGCAGCGGCACCTTGCAGGCCATTGGCGATTTGCGCAGCATCTGTGGCGATGCCCTGCATCTGCTCGAACCGCTCTTCGATACGTTCGAGACGCTCGTTGGTCTCAAGGAGCGGGTTCGGCGGCAACTTGATCTGTTCGATGTTAGGCAGTCGAGGCTCAGCCTTCTCCAGATGTTCGGGGATATGGGGACGCATTGCCTCGATCGCACGCTGCTGGTCGGCAATCTGCTTTGCAACACGGCCAATGGCGGAATCTTCCCCGGCGGAGAGCCCCAGGCTCTTCATGCGATCTTGGAGACCACGATAGGGCTCAAGCGCCTTCTCCATCTGCTCCTGAACGGCAGAATAGCGTTTCGCGTCTTCAGCCAGCTTCGCAGCGATACCCTCATGCCCCGAAAGCCCTTGGAGATGCTTAATCTGCTCTTGCACATGGCGAAGCGGTTCCATCTGCCGCTCCAGGTCATTCATGGCTTTCTTCAGAGCCTCCCCCCTTTCGTCGCCATCATATCCCTGAGCCTTCAGTTGTTCGCTCAAAGCGGCAAGATCGACGCCTTTCTTCTTCGGGGGCCTTTCACTATCGCCTTGGCTGTCGTCACTGTCATCACTCATCAATAATCATCCTGAATTCGGTGCTCGAGGCATAGATATAAGGGATGCTTCACGGGATCGTAACCTCGGCGGTGCAGGCAGGCATTCATCCCGCCTTCCTTCTCCCGCTACTTTTTTGAATTGCCGCTGCTCATCCGTGCTCGCTGCAAAGTTCGCTCCTCGACACACGGCCCGCTTCGTGCGCATCTTGGTCATTCGTCCGACGCGCGGCGAACGGCAGCTTCCCGCCCATCCTAACCCTCTTTCACCGCCACCTTCCAAGAACACAACCGCCCCCGCAGGTGCCTGCGGGGGCGGTATCCTCGGTCAAACCGGTCGAATGGATCAGATCAGCTTGCCCATGGCGACGGCAGTGTCGCTCATGCGGTTGGAGAAGCCCCATTCGTTGTCGTACCAGGTCAGGATGCGGCACATGGTGCCCTCCATCACCTTGGTCTGGTCGGTGTGGAAGATCGACGAGTGGGGGTCGTGGTTGAAGTCGCTCGAGACGAGCTTGCGGTCGGTATAGCCGAGGATGCCCTTGAGCGGGCCGTCGGCGGCGCTGCGGATGGCGGCGTTGATCTCCTCCGCGCTGGTCTCGCGCGCGGCCTCGAAGGTCAGGTCGACCACCGAGACATTGGGCGTGGGCACGCGGATCGCGACACCGTCGAGCTTGCCGTTCAGCTCGGGCAGGACGAGGCCCACGGCCTTGGCGGCGCCGGTCGAGGTGGGGATCATGCTCATCGCCGCGGCGCGGGCGCGGTAGAGATCCTTGTGCATCGTGTCCAGCGTCGGCTGGTCGCCGGTATAGGAGTGGATCGTGGTCATGAAGCCGCGGGTGAGGCCGATCGTGTCGTTCAGCACCTTGGCCACCGGCGCGAGGCAGTTGGTGGTGCAGGAGGCGTTCGAGACGACGAGGTCCTCGGCGGTGAGGCTGTCATGGTTCACGCCGTAGACGATGGTCTTGTCGGCGTCCTTGCCCGGGGCCGAGATCAGCACCCGCTTGGAGCCGTTCTCCAGATGCGCCTGGCAGGCCTCTTTCGAGGTGAAGATGCCCGTGCATTCCAGCACCACGTCCACGTCCGACCAGGGCAGCTCGGCGGGGTTGCGGATGGCGGTCACCTTGATCGGCCCGCGGCCCACGTCGATGCTGTCCTCGCCGGCCTTCACCTCGACCGGGAAGCGGCCATGCACGCTGTCGAATTGCAGCAGGTGGGCATTGGTTTCCACCGGGCCGAGGTCGTTGATCGCGATGACCTCGATATCGGTGCGACCGGATTCGATGATCGAGCGCAGAACGTTCCGTCCGATGCGGCCGAATCCGTTGATGGCGACTTTGACACTCATGGGGGCTTCCTCTTGCTGGCGGCCTTGAGCCTTTGCGAAGATTTTCGGTCCGGGCGCGGCGCGGATCCGCGCGGCGCTCTGTTATCGCTAACAACCACTGGCGTGGTCGAAAGTCAAGCCGAGCCTATCGCCAGAAGGCGAGCCAGTCGATGAGCGAGAAGAGTTTCTTTCCGACAAAGACCAGGTTCGTCCCGTCCCAGAGCACCAGATCCGCGGCGACGGCGCCGAGAAGGATCAGGCCGAGCACGATGGCGATCGGGTTTGTCATGCGGCCCTCCGGCTGTGCGGCGCCGCCTTGATGCCAGAGCGGGCGCGCCCTGTCACGCGGGAATGGCGCGCGCCCCGGCCCGGGCCGCCAGCAGCCAGAGCGCGGCGATGCCCAGCGAGGCGAGCACGTTCCACGACGCCATGGAGAGGCCCAGCATCTCCCACGGCACCTCGTCGCAGCGCACCAGCGGGGCGGCCATGATCTGCTCGACCAGCTCCTCGGGGCTCAGGCCCTCGATGGATTGCGAGGAACAGGAGCTGGGACCCTCCCACCAGCCGCGCTCGACCCCGGTGTGATAGGCGCCGATCCCGGCGCTGGAGGCCGCGCCCAACCCGGCCAGGAGCGGCAGGGCCGCGCCGCGCAGTGCCAGCGCGGGCAGGGCAAGCACCAGCGCTGCCACATGGCCGTAGCGCTGCCAGTAGCACAGCTTGCAGGGCGGCATCTCGCCCAGGTACTGGAAGCCGAGCGCCCCCAGCAGAAGGCCGGCGGAACCGGCGGCGGCGGCCAGGATCAGGGTCTTGCGCATCACAGATACCTCACCAGAAGGAAGCCCCCCAGAAGAAGCGCCACGAAGACGGTGAAGACAAGCCCCAGGCGGCGCTCGATGAAATCACGAATGGGTGCGCCGAAGGCCCGCAGCAGCGCCGCCACGATGAAGAACCGCCCCGCGCGCGCCAGGATCGAGGTGATCACGAAGGTCGAGAGCGGCATCGCTGTCCAGCCCGACATGATGGTGATCACCTTGTAGGGGAAGGGGGTCAGCCCGGCGATCAGCACCGCCCAGAAGCCCACGCCGTTGAAGCGTTCGTTGAAGGCCGTCATGCTGTCGGCCTTGCCGAGCGCCTCGAGCACGGGCTGGCCGAGGCTGTCATAGAAGAAATAACCGATCCCGTAGCCCAGCAGCCCGCCCAGCACCGAGGCCGCGGTGGCGACCAGCGCGATCAGCCAGGCCCGCCGGGGCCGGGCAAGGATCATCGGGATCATCAGCACGTCGGGCGGGATGGGGAAGACCGAGCTTTCGATGAAGGCCACCGCCGCCAGCACCCAGAGCGCATGCGGCGCACTGGCCTGCGCCATGGTCCAGAAATATAGCCGCGCCAGCATGCCGCTCTCCCTCTTGCCGCGCGCGCGGCTTCCCATGACCGCCCGCCGCGGTCAAGCCACCGCAATCGGCCTTTACGAATGTCCGGCATGCGGCTAGACGTAAGCCCCGTGGCCCAAGTGGCGGAATGGTAGACGCAGGGGATTCAAAATCCCCCGCTGGCGACAGCGTGTCGGTTCGAGTCCGACCTTGGGCACCATCGCAAGTCGAATACTTTCTCCGAAAATGCCTCCGGTCGAATGATCGGCGTTATTTTCTGTGTTGGTCTTCTTGCGACTCACACCCGCTCGACGACGACTCGGGGCTTCCATTATAGTGCCCGGGCCCCAAAAAAACACGCAACGACACCCACCTATCGCGAGACTGAAAACCGGTCCTCGCGAAGGGCGACGCCGAGGCGGTCGGCGGCTTGGCGGATGTGTTGGCGCATGGCGTCGCGGGCGCCGTCGGGATCGCGTACCGCGACGCGGTCGAGGATGTGGCGGTGTTCCGCGATGGTGCGCCGGACCAGATCGTCGGAGCGGTAGATCGCGGCCGTATCGCGCGACGTGCCCTTCAGGCGGAACGCGATATAGGTCGAGATGCCCTTGAGATAGGCATTGTCGGTCGCGGCGGCGAGGGCGCGGTGAAAGCGGGCGTCCGCCTCGAGACTGGCCTCGTCGAAGGCCGGGCCCGCGTCGAGATCGGCCAGCACGCCGCGCAGCTCGGCCAGGTCACCCTCGCCGTGCCGCAGCGCCGCGATCCCCGCGATCTCGATCTCGAGCACACCGCGCAGCTCGAACAGGTCGGCCAGCGCGGCCTCATCGGCCAGCCCGCTGTCATCGATCCGGAAGGTCAGGCGTGCGTCGCGCGGCAGGACGGTCGCGCCGCGGCCCTGCCGGCTGTCGAGGATCCCGTCATAGCGCAGACGGGCGATGGCCTCGCGCACGACATTGCGGCTGACCCCGAAACTCTGGGCGAGGGCGCTTTCCGTCGGCAGCACCTCGCCCTCCGCGATCTCGCCGGACTCGATCTGCGCCAGCAGCCGGTCGGCGATCCGGTCCGGCAGCCCCGCGGGGCGGTCCATGACAAACCTGGTGCTCACGGGGGCCTCCTGACTGTCGTGCCATCGGCGGGGTGCCTTCTTTCGACCCGGTCATAGCAGAGACGCAGGCACATGCGACAGATATTTCGATGATAGGATTGTTGGACAAATGGGATAAGCCTGCTAGACACGTCGCCACCAAGAGGGGGGAAGCCCATGAACGAACAGGACTGCCTGGCCGCGTTGGCGGCCATTGTCGGGGATCGCAACGTGCTGGTAGGGCCGGAGGAGACCGCGGCTTATGTCCGCGACTGGCCGGGTGACAACCTGGCCGAGCCGCTTTGTGTCGTGCGTCCGGCCACGACGGCGGAGGTCTCCGAGATCATGCGCCTTGCGCAGGCACGGGGGATTGGCGTGGTGCCGCAGGGCGGCAATACCGGGCTGGTGGCCGGGACCTGTACGACCGGCGGGCGCGACATCATGCTGTCGCTCGGGCGGATGCGCGCGATCCGCGCGGTCGAGCCCACCGACATGGTCATGCAGGTCGAGGCCGGCGTCACCGTGGAAGAGGCGCAGATGGCGGCGGCCGCGGCGGACCGCCTGTTTCCGCTCTCCTTCGGCGCGCAGGGCACCGCGCAGATCGGCGGTGCGGTGGCGGTCAACGCGGGCGGGCTGAACGTGCTGCGCTATGGCATGACGCGCAACCTCGTGCTGGGGCTCGAGGTGGTGCTGGCCGACGGGACGGTGCTGGACACGCTCTCGGCGCTGTCCAAGGACAATCGCGGGCTGGCGCTGCACCAGCTCTTCATCGGCAGCGAGGGGGCGCTCGGCATCGTGACCGCGGCCAGCCTGCGCCTTCTGCCCCGCATCACCCGGCGCCAGACCGCGCTGCTGGCCTTCGAAGGGCTGTCCGAGATCGTGGCCTTCGCCGGTCAGGCGCGGGCGCATTGCTCCGACCTGCTGTCGGCCTTCGAATTCATGCCGGGCGAGGCGATCGAACTGGCCACCGGCCACGTGGACAGCCTGCGCGACCCGCTGGAGGCGCGCCATCCCTATTACGTCCTGCTCGAGATCGCTGCCTCGGGGCCGGTCGACCTCGACGGGCTGCTGATGGGGCTGCTCGAAGAGGCGATGGGCGATGGCCGCGTGCTTGACGGGGTGGTCGCGGCCAGCGATCAGCAGCGCAAGGAGCTCTGGCTGCTGCGCGAGGCGATGGTCGAGGCGCAGGCCGCCCGCGGTCCCCATCTGCGCACCGATTTCTCGGTCCCGCTGTCGCGCGTGGCACAGCTGGTCGCGGCGCTGGAGCAGGTCGTGGCCGAGCATCTGCCGGGCTGGACCTCGCTCGCCTATGGCCACATGGGCGATGGCAACGTGCATTTCAACGTGCTGCCGCCCGAGGGGCTGGACGGGGCGGAGGTTGCCACCCGGGCCGCGCCGGCGCGGGCGCGGATGTACGAGGTCGTGCGCGGCTTCGACGGATCGCTCAGCGCCGAGCATGGCATCGGCCGCGAGCGGCGCGCGGCGCTCTACGCGGATCGGGCGCCCGAGCTGTTGCGCCTTGCCGAGGGGATCAAGGCGCTGCTCGACCCCGAGGGGCGGATGAATCCCGGCTGCCTGTTCCCGGCAGCCGAAGCGCAGAAAGGACAGAACGGATGAATGACGCGCTCGAACAAGACGGCTGCTGGCTGGGCCGGGCCTGGAACGCCGAGGCGGCGGGCCCCTCGGTCATCACGATCCGCCAGGGTCGGGTGCTGGACATCACATGCCGGGCCGCGCCGACGGTGCGCGACATCTGCGAGATGGCGGATCCCGTGGCGCATGTCCGCACGGCGCCGGGGACCGACCTGGGATCGGTGTCCGAGGTGCTGGGCGAGGGTGCGGGCTGGCAGCTGCTGGCACCGGTCGACCTTCAGGCGGTCAAGGCGTGTGGTGTCACCTTTGCCGGCTCGATGATCGAACGCGTCATCGAGGAACAGGCCGCGGGCGATGCCGGCCGGGCCGAGGCGATCCGCGCCCGGGTGGGCCAGGCGATCGGCAATTCGCTGCGCGATATCGTGCCCGGCTCACCGGAGGCGGCGCGCGTCAAGCAGGCCTTGATGGCCGAGGGGCTGTGGAGCCAGTATCTCGAGGTCGGTATCGGCCAGGATGCCGAGGTGTTCTCGAAGGCGCAGGTCCTCTCCGCCGTGGGCCACGGGGCGCAGGTGGGGCTGCACCCGTCCTCGTCCTGGAACAACCCCGAGCCCGAGGTGGTGCTGGCCGTGGCCTCGACCGGCCGGGCGGTCGGCGCGATGCTGGGCAATGACGTCAACCTGCGGGATGTCGAGGGACGCTCGGCGCTGCTGTTGTCCAAGGCCAAGGACAACAATGCCTCCTGCGCGCTGGGGCCGATGCTGCGCCTGTTCGATGACGGGTTCGGCATCGAGGACGTGCGCCGGGCCGAGCTGCGGCTGCAGGTGACCGGCAAAGACGGGTTCGTGCTGGAGGGGCGGTCGGACATGACACGGATCAGCCGCGACCCGCTCGACCTCGTGGCGCAGACCGTGGGGCGACATCACCAGTATCCCGACGGGTTCGTTCTGTTTCTCGGCACGCTCTTCGCCCCAACCGAGGATCGCGATGCGCCGGGGCAGGGCTTCACCCACAAGCTGGGGGACGTGGTCGAGATCAGCTCGCCCCGGCTGGGGCTCTTGCGCAATGTCGTGAACCTGTCGACCGACTGCCCGCCCTGGCAATTCGGCGCCAGCCACCTGATGCGCAACCTCGCCTCGCGGGGTCTGCTCTAGCGGATGCAGGATGACCTCCGGCGCGTGCGCCGGGGGTCGTGTTTCGCGTTTCAGGAGGGCGGCCCCGCTTGGTGTTTGTTCAACGCTCCGGGCGGCCTGTCGCCGGACTGCTTCAGCGGCCGGTAAAGTCCGGCTTGCGCTTCTCGCCGAAGGCGCGGATGCCCTCGCGGAAATCGGCGCTGCCGTAGCAGCTGTCGATCAGGTCGTCGATATCAGGCAGGGTGCTGCGCGCCAGCCGGCCGAGCGCGGCCTTGCTGGCCGCCATGCTCAGGGGCGCCCCGGCCAGAAGCCTGGAGACCAGCTTGTCTGCGGTCTCGTCGATCTCGTCCGCGGGGACGATGCGTGCAAGGAAACCGGTACCGGCCAGCTCTTCCGCGGTAACCAGCTCCCCCAGCAGCAGCATGCGCTTCGCCATGGCCTCGCCCAGACCGGCCGACATGCGCGCATAGTTGCGCATGGACAGGCAGTTGCCCAGCGTGCGCGCGATGGGCACGCCAAAGCGCGCCCCTGCAGTGGCGACGCGCAGGTCGCAGCCCCCCGCGATGTTCAATCCGCCGCCGATCGCCATGCCGTCAATCACGGCCAGGGTGGGCGCCTTGATCGAGGCGAAGGCGTCGAGGATCCGGTCCATCTTGCGCTCGTAGGCGATGCCGTCGGCGCCGCTGTCGAACTCGGCGAATTGCGCAATGTCCGAGCCGGCGACAAAGGCGCGCCCGCCGACCCCGCGCAGCACCACGGCGCGCAGGTCGGTCCAGGCCGCCAGCCTGTGGCTGATCTCCTCGAACTCGCCATACATCTTCCATGTCATGGCGTTCATCGCCGCCGGCCGGTCGAAGAAGATGCGCGCAACCGGGCCGTCGATCGCGAGCCGGACCTCCCCGGCGCTCATCCGAAGGCACCTTCCGCGCGCAGCCGGGCGGCATCCAGCCCCAGCTCGCCCGCCAACTCGTCAGTGTGCTGGCCCAGAAGCGGCGGGGCATGGCGCACCTGCTGCGGCGTGCCGCGCATCTTGACCGGGAAGCCGAGCGCGTTCATCGGCCCCTCCGCCGGGTGGTCGATCGTCATGATCATGTCCCGCGCCTGCGTATGGTCGGCGGCGAAGACCTGGCCGAAATCGTTGATCGGCCCGGCCGGCACGCCATTGGACAGAAAGGCCTCGACCCACTCCGCCGCTCCGCGTTCCAGGAAGACCGGCTCCAGCGCGGCGACCAGCGCGTCGCGATTCGCGACCCGGTCCTTGTTGGTGACAAAGCGCGGGTCGTCATGGATGTCGGGGCGGGCGATCACTTCGCAGAACAGGTCCCAGAGCTTCTGGTTCGCGGCGCCGACCACGAACATCCCGTCGCTGGCGGTGAAGGCCTGGTAGGGCGCGCTCATCCGGTTCGCGGTGCCCAGCGGTTCCGGCGAATGGCCGGTGGCCCAGTATTCGGTCGTCTCCCAGATCGACAGCGACAGCGCGGCCTCGAAGAGCGAGGCATCGATATACTGGCCCTTGCCCGAGCTCGACCGGCCGATCACCGCGCTGAGAATGCCGTAAAGGCAGAACAGCCCGGCGCCGAGGTCGCCCACCGACACGCCCGATTTCACCGGTCCTGTCTCGGGGTGGCCCATCGCGCTCATCACGCCCGACATGGCCTGTGCGATCAGGTCGAAGCCCGGGCGCTGCGACCACGGCCCGGTCTGGCCGAAGCCCGAGATGCTGGCATAGACCAGTTTCGGGTTCAGCGCCGAGAGCGTGTCATAGTCGATGCCCAGCCGCCCGGTCACCCCGGGGCGGTAGTTCTCGACCAGCACGTCGGCGGTCTTGACCAGCTCCAGCAGCATGGCCCGCCCGCCCTCGGTCTTGAGGTCCAGCGTCACCGAGCGCTTGTTGCGGTTGAGCGCGAGGAAGCCGGGGCTGTCGGCCCCCTTCATCCGAAAGCCCATGGCGGCGCGGGTCTGGTCGCCCTTGGGCGGCTCGATCTTGATGACGTCGGCGCCCATGTCGCCCAGCATCATGCAGCAGAAGGGCCCGGCCATCACCTGCGTCAGGTCGATGACCCGCAAGCCTGCGAGCGGAAGGGGCGGGGCGTCCGCCCGGTCCTGGTCGTCGGTGGTTGTCATGCGTGTGCTGCCTCCCTGCCATCACGTCTCGCCTTGCCATTTGTGTATACAAGAATTGACGAAGGTCAAGCTGCGCCGCATAGCTGCACCGGGAAAGATTGCCCCAACGGCCCGGAATCAGTAGGTCGGTTTGGAGCCTGTGGAGGAGGAACTGCCATGGCCAGGCCTGTCGATGGCGCAGAGGCGCAACCCCGCAAGGGGGCGCTGCACGTGGCGACCACGCAGCGGCTGCGCGAGATGATCGTTTCGGGCGAGCTTGCCCCCGGAGAGCGGCTGCGGGAATCGCATTACTGCCAACTGTTCGGCGTATCCCGCACGCCGTTCCGCGAGGCGGTCAAGGCGCTTGCGGCCGAGGGTCTGATCGAGCTGTCCCCGAACAGATCGCCGGTCGTGGCCGGGCTGAGCGCGCAGGATCTCGAGCATATCTATGTGGTCGTCGCCGCGCTCGAGGCCACGGCGGGCGAATTGGCCTGCGAAAGGATCACGCAGGACGAATTTGCGGAAATCGTTGATTTGCATAGTAAAATGCTTGAATCCTACGAGCATGGCGATCGCGCGGAATATCTTGCGAACAACCACCTGATCCACCGCCGCGTTGTCGAGATCGCGCGCAACCCGGTCCTGCTGTCGGCCTGGGAGGTGCTGGTGCCGCGGGTCGAGCGGGCGCGCGCGGTGGCCAATCTCGACCGCGAACGCTGGCTGGCGGCGGTGTCCGAGCATTCGCGGATGCTGGCCGCGCTCGGTGCGCGCGACGGTGCCAAGCTGGCGCAGATGACACGTGAGCATTTCATGAACGGGCTGTCCTTCTCGCAACGTCACGCGCGCGCCCGGATGGGCGAGGAATAGGGCTGTCCCGTCGGGCTGGCGCCCGGGGCAGGGCGCCCCGAATTGCGGTCGGCCCATCGCAAAACTTTCACATCCTCTATTGACGCCCTGATTTCTTGCATACAAGAATGCGACCCAGAGGCGACCATGGGAGGCGCTTCTCTGGCCCCGCCAGACCACTCAACGGGAGGAAATCCATGAAGTTCAGCTCCATCCGGCTGGCGTCAGCAGCGCTTGCTGTCAGCGCCGCACTTGCCGCCACCGCCGTCAGCGCGCAGAACCTGCGCTATGCCCATGTGGGCTCGGAAGGCGACATCCAGCACTGGTTCGCCGCGCAGACCGCCGACCGGCTGCCCGACGCGACCGATGGCGACGTGACCGTCACCGTGTTCCCCAACTCGCAGCTGGGCGGCGTGCAGGAAACCATCGACGGGGTGCGTTCGGGCGCGATCTCGATGGCCCACCACGAGTTCGCCTCGCTGGCCCAGCTGGTCGAGGACATCGCCGTCTTCAACGCGCCCTTCGTCTACCGCGACGGCGAGCACGCGCTGAAGGCCACCGATCCCCGCACATCGCCCGTGCTGCAGGAATTCAACGAGCAGCTGATCGAGAGCGGCAACATGCGCATCATCGGCCGGCTGTTCCGCGGCGCGCGTCAGATGACGGCCAAGATGCCGGTCTATTCGCCCGCCGATCTCGAGGGCGAGCCGTTCCGTGGCGTGCCGCTGCAGCTGTGGACCACGATGATCAAGGGCTTCGGCGCGATCCCAACGCCGGTCGAGGTCAGCGAACTGCCGACCGCGCTGATGACCGGCATGGTCGTGGGGCAGGAGAACCCGCTGACCATGATCAACGCCAACAAGCTGTACGAAGTGCAGAGCCACGTCATGCTGACCGGTCACATGCAGAACGTTCTGCCGGTCTTCATCAACGAGGATGTCTGGCAGTCGATCTCGGAAGAGAACCGCGAGGCGATCCTGACCTCGCTGGACGAGCTGGCCTACGAGACGCTGGCCACCGCGCAGCAGGCCGAGCAGGACCTCGTGGGCACGCTGACCGAGAAGGGCATGACCTTCATCACCGGCGATGACGGGCTGGAGCTGGACGCGTTCCGCGAAGGCGTGGTCGCACAGGTGAACGAGGACTTCCCGTCCTGGGCGCCGTATATCGAGCAGATTGCCGCGATCGAGTGATCCGGCGACGGGAGGGGTCACTCCCCCCTCCCGCCATTGTTCATCCGCAGCCCGACGGAGGGGACCCCCCGTGTCGCACGATCCTGACCCTGAGGCGCCGAACGCCGCGCTTCCGACGACTGCCCTGATGGCAGACCGCATCCTGAACCCGGCGCGCCGCATCCTGCGACTGGCCGGCCTTGTCATCCTGGCGGTGATGATCGCCACCCCGATGGCGCAGGTCATCATGCGCCAGTTCTTCGGCATCCCGCTGATCGGCGCGGACGAGCTGTCGCGCTTCATGCTGATCAGCGTGGTGATGCTGACCATCCCCTACACGGTCTCCTCCGGGGCGAGCGTCCGGATGGAAGAGCTGCAGCACGTCTTTCCGCAGCCCGTCCAGCGGGGCCTGCGCGTGCTGATCGCGCTGCTCGGCATGGCGGCCTTCGCCTTTGCCGCGTGGTCGGTGCTGACCGCGACGCTGAAGAACCTCAACAACGCGACGCCCACGCTGGGCATTCCCTATTACGTCTTCTTCTCGGCCACCGCGGTCGGGTTCTTCTGTGCCGCGCTGGAATTTGCCGTGCTGGCCTGGAAGGCGCTGGTGGGGCTGCCGATGTACGTGACCTTCGCCGCCGAACAACCCACCGAGGACCTGACCCTGTGAGTCCCGCGTCCCAGACCACAAGCATTCGAGGTACGACTTGGGCTACCTGATCCTCGCCGTCTTTGCCGGCATGTTCCTGATGGGCTTTCCCATCGTCCTCTCCATTCTCGTGCCGTCGGCGCTGTATATCGCGCTGAACGGTTTTCCGATCGAGCTGATCGGCCAGCGCATGACCTATGCCCTGGACAGCTTTCCGCTGGTCGCCGTGCCGGTCTTCATCTTCGTCGGCAACCTGATGAACCAGGCCGGCGTGACGGCCCGCATCTTCCGCTTTGCCGACACGCTTGTCGGCCGGGTGCCCGGCGGTCTGGCGCAGGTCAACATCTTCTCCAGCCTGATCTTCTCGGGGATGAGCGGCGCCGCGCTGGCCGATGTCGGCGGGCTGGGCAAGATCGAGATCAAGGCCATGGCCGAGCGCGGCTTCTCGCGTGCCTTCGCCGGCGCGGTCACGGCCTCCTCGGCGGTAGTCGGGCCGATCTTTCCGCCCTCGATCCCGCTGATCATCTACGGGTCGGTCACCGGTGTCTCGATCGTCCAGCTGCTGCTGGCCGGCATCATTCCCGCCGTCGTCTGCGTGCTGATGCTGATGGCGGCCACCGCCTTCATCGCCCATCGCCGCAAGCTGCCGCGCGCCGAACGCTGGTCGCGCCCCGGCGAGATCCGCGATGCGCTGCTGCCGGCGATCCCGGCCCTGCTGACGCCGATCCTTCTGGTGGGGGGCATGTTGCTGGGCTGGTTCACCCCGACCGAGGCCGCCTCGGTCACCGTGTTCTACGTGATCTTCATCAGCAGCATCGTCTACCGCGAGCTGACCATGGCGCATATCCTCTATGCCGCCTACGAGACGATCAAGAGCACGGCGGCGATCCTGATCATCGTCTCGGCCGCGGCGCTGTTCGGCTGGATCCTGGCGATCGAGCAGATCCCGCAGAGCTTTGCCGCCACGCTGACCTCGATATCGCAGGATCCGGTGATGCTCCTGATGATCGTCAACCTGATCCTGCTGGTGGCGGGCATGTTTCTCGACAGCACCACGGCGACGCTGCTGATCATCCCGATCATCGCCGGGCCGCTGCACGCTGCGGGGGTCGACCCGGTGCACCTGGGGATCGTTGCGATCTTCAACCTCATGCTGGGGCTGGTCACGCCGCCGATGGGCTTGTCGCTCTTCTTGATCACCGATATCGCGCAGGTCTCGATGCGCGCGATCCTGAAGGCGATGATGCCCTTCTACATTCCGCTTTTTGCCACGCTTCTGCTGCTGACGCTGGTGCCGGAACTCTCTCTGTTCCTGCCCAAGATGATCCGCTAACCCGGAAAGGAAACTGTCATGAAACTTGTCGTCGGATCCGATCACGCGGGCTTTCCGCTCAAGGCCTCGGTCGTGGAATACCTGCAGTCGCTCGGCCACGAGATCACCGATGTCGGCTCTTTCGACCCGGACCCGGTGGATTTCCCGGTGATCTCGGGCAAGGTCTGCGACGCGGTACTGGACGGCTCGGCCGATCGCGGGCTGCTGATCTGCGGCACGGGCGTGGGCGCGGTGATCGCGGCCAACAAGCGCGCGGGCATTCGCGCCTCGATCGGGCATGATGTGCATTGCGCCCACCAGGGGGTGGAGCATGACGACGTGAACGTCATGTGCATCGGCGCGCAGATCGTCGGCCCGTGGCTGGCCCGCGACCTGGTCAAGGCCTATGTCGAGGCCGAGTTCGACGCGACCGACGATCATGTCCGCCGTGTCGAGATGCTGCACGAGCTGGACCGCCAGCGCGGAGCCTGACCCGCGATGCGCATCGTAGACGCCCATCAGCATTTCTGGGACATCTCCCGCAACTATCACCCTTGGCTCTGCGATCCCGACCCGATCCCGTTCCGCTATGGCGACTACGCGGCGTTGCGGCGGCCCTACCTGCCGGGGGATTACCGCGCCGATGCCGGCCGGCACGAGGTGGTGGGCTCGGTCTATGTCGAGGCCGAGCATGATCCCGGCGATCCGCTGGGCGAGGTTGCCTGGGTCAGTCACATCGCGCGCGCGCAGGGCCTGCCCACGGTGATCGTGGCGCAGGCTTGGCTCGACCGCCCGGATCGCGACGAGGTGCTGGCCGCCCACGGGGCGCATCCGCTGGTGCGCGGCATCCGGCACAAGCCCGCCGCCTCCGCCACGCCGCAGGCGGCAAGGCGCGGGGCGCCGGGTTCGATGGATGATCCGCGCTGGCGCGAGGGGTTCGCGATGCTGGCCGGGCAGGGGCTGTCCTTCGACCTGCAGACGCCGTGGTGGCATCTCGACGCCGCCTGCGACCTGGCCCGCGACTTCCCCGAAACGCAGATCATCCTGAACCATGCCGGGCTGCCCGCCGATCGGTCCGCCGAGGGGCTGGCGCAGTGGGATGCCGCGCTGCGTCGTCTCGCAGGGGCGCCCAACGTGGCGCTCAAGATCTCGGGGTTGGGCGTGCCCGGTCAGCCCTGGCGGATCGAGGACAACCGCGCCATCGTCCTTGCCGCCATCGACGCCTTCACGCCCCAGCGCGTGATGTTCGCTTCCAACTTCCCGGTGGACTCGCTGGTGGCCGGGTTCGACACCATCATCGACGGGTTCGACCGGATCACCCGCGGCTTCGCCGAGGCCGCGCGCGCGGCCATGTTCCGCGACACGGCCCGCCGCATCTACCGCATGGAGCACGCATGACGACCGAGACCACACTTCCCCGCATCGGCTTTGTCGGGCTGGGCATCATGGGCGCGCCCATGGTGCGCCGCCTTCTGTCCCAGGGCTTCCGCGTCATCGTCTGGAACCTCGAACCCGAGCGCGCTGACGAGGTTGTGCCGCATGGCGCGATCTGGGCGGACAGCCCGGCCGAGGTCCGGCGCAACTGCGATCTCCTCGCGCTTTGCGTGCTGCATGCCGAGGCGGTGCGCAATTGCTGCTTCGGGCCCGAGGGGTTCGACAAGGCCGGCGCCGGCGCCGGCGCCGACCTGATCGTCGATTTCTCGACCGTCGCGCGAGATCACACGCTGGAGATCGCGGCGGGCATGGCGGCACATGGCGTTGGCTGGATCGACGCGCCGGTATCGGGCGGGCCGGATCCGGCCGAGGCCGGCCAACTGACCGCGATGCTGGGCGGCGCACAGGCCGACGTCGACCGCGCCGCCCCGCTGCTTGGCGCGCTGACACAGGCCGCGACGTTGCTGGGCCCGCTCGGCGCGGGGCAGGTGGCCAAGACCCTCAACCAGGCGATCGTGGGCACGAATTACGTGCTGATGGCCGAGGTCATCACCCTGGCCCGCAGCGCCGGGATCGACCCCGCGCGCCTGCCCGAGGCACTGGCCGGAGGGCTGGCGGATTCGCAGATCCTGCAGCGCACCTACAAGCAGATGG
This sequence comes from Pseudoponticoccus marisrubri, assembly GCF_001482405.1. Classification (GTDB taxonomy): domain Bacteria; phylum Pseudomonadota; class Alphaproteobacteria; order Rhodobacterales; family Rhodobacteraceae; genus Pseudoponticoccus; species Pseudoponticoccus marisrubri. Next base: position 145,626 of record NZ_LPXO01000002.1, on the reverse strand, counting down.
CGGCCGATGATTTCGACCCGCCCAAGGCCTATGCGCGGCAGCTGTCCAAGGACATGAAGGCGCTGGCCGATTTCGTGGCCGAACAGGGCGGCGGCATGCCGCTCATCGACCGCGCGGTCGAGACCTATGTCGGCTATGCCGAGGACGGCAACGCCATGTCCGACGCCGCCGCCATCAGCGCCTACTACGCGCGCAAGCGCGGCTGATGGGCACGCTCGGGGTGGCTGAACGGATCATGCGGGACACGTCGCCAAGGGCTTGATCCGTCCGCGCGGCTGGGCAACATGGCGCTACCGTTTGTTGCCTGTCGCATTGCTCCGGAGGACCGCATGGCCGCTGCTCGTCTTATCACCGCCGCGCTGGTCGTGGCGCTGTCGGCCACGGCCGCGCCGGGGCAGGAGGCGGGGGCGGCGCCCGGGTCGGTGCAGGCCTTGCTGGGCGCGGCCGAGCAGGGCCCGCTGGAGCGGGAGGAGCGCACCGCGCTTTTCGAGGCGCTCGAGGCCATGGCCGAGACGGATCCGGGCGCCGCGTTCGGGCTGATGACGCGCTTTGCCGCGACGGGTGACACCAAGGCGCAGCAGGAGCTGGGCACCTATTACAGGCAAGGCATCGGGACCGAGACCGACCTTCAGGCCGCGCGGGAGTGGTACCAGCGTGCCATCGAGGGCGGGCGGCCCTATGCGCTGGCGCCGATGGCGCGGGTCGAGGCGGCGCTTGGCAACGGGGCGGCGGCGCTCGGGTTGGTGAACCGCGCCATCGACGCCGGGATGCCGGGGGCCGAGCGGCAGCTGGGTTTTGCCCATGTGGACCGGCAGCTGGGTGTCGCCTCGGACCCGGCCCGGGGTCGCGAGATCCTGATGGCGCTGATCGATGACGGGGATGGGCGCGCCGCGCGCCCGCTTCTGCTGCGCTACACTTGGAACCGGCTGCCACTGCCCGCCCCGGATCGGCTGGTGGCGCAGGTCGAGGCGGATGGACTGGCGGGGGACGGTCCTTCGGCCGAGGCGGCGCTGGTCTACCTGACCAAGGCAGAACGACGCGCCGTCTCGCGGCGGCAGGCGCTGATCGAAGTGCCGGGCATCCGCGACCGGATCCTTGCCTCCGAACGGATGTGGCTGGCTGCCGACATCCAGCCGCGCCGCTTCTACCTGGCCGCCGACGAGATCATCGCCACCACGCCCTCCGAGCATTTTCCGCGCGCGGCGCTGACCGCCAACCGGGTGACGCCCAATGCCTATGTGCGCATCCTGCAACGCGAATTGCGCGGGCTGGGCTATTACCGCGGCTCGCTGAACGGGCGGCTGACGCGGTCGACCATCGCGGCGCATAACCGGTTCTGCCGCGATGCGGGCATTATCGCGCAATGCCGCGAGGGCCCGCGCAAGAGCGCCACGATCCGCGCCGTGACCGAGGCGCTGGCCGAACGGCGCCCCGGCACGAAGTGAGCCGGGACGCCGCGCGCCGTCAGGCGATGCGCACCGAGGGCGGGGCCGGGCGGGCCAGCGCGCTGCGCGAATAGGGATGCTCGCCATAGGCGCGGATATTGATCGACAGCATCGATTCCAGCGTGAAATAGGCCCGCATCACGCGGAACAGCAGGTATTCCGGCAGGTAGAGGATGGCGCCCGGCCGGCGCATCAGCAGGGCGCAGAGCATCGCCATCAGCGCCGGCGCGCCCACGGTCAGCGCCACCACCGACTGCCACATCAGCGTGTTGAAGGCGTTGAAGCTCGTCAGGTACTCGATCGCGCCGAACAGCAGCAGCGGCACCATCATCGCGCGGCGGGCCGAGTTGATCAGCATGTAGGGCAGGATGATCTTGCCGCGCACGGTGCCGTGCCGCGAGAAGATCAGGTCGCGGCAGCGCGCCGAGATGTGGAAGGTCGAGCGGAACCAGCGGGTGCGCTGCTCGCGCATGTGGCGATAGGTGGCCGGCACCTCCGAGATGTAGCGCACCTTGGGGTCGACCACGAGGCGGTAGCCCAGCTCGCCCGCGCGCAGCGAGATGTCGGTATCCTCGCCGTTCATGCCCTCGACGAAGCCGCCCAGGTCGCGCGGCAGCTCGGTGCGGTAGACCGAGAACATGCCCGGGATGCCGACGACGGAATCAATCGTGCCGAAGGCGACCGAGTAGAAGGCGTGCTTGACCGCGACCTCGAGAAAGCGCGCCCGGTCGAACAGCCCGCCGCCCGGCGGCAGGGGGACGCCGCCCACCACGCCCACCTGGGGATCGGCGAAATGGCGCATGGCCAGGCGCAGCGAGTCCGGCCCAAGCTGGGTGTCGGCATCGACGCGCACGCAGTACTCGGTCTCGACCGCGTCCAGCCCGGCATTGAGCGCATTGGCCTTGCCCGGTTTCGGCACGTCGATCACCCGGCCCGACAGGGCCGTGCAGGCGGCCAGCGCGGCGGCGGCGACCTCGGCGGTACGGTCCGAGGAATTGTTGTTCATCACCAGCAGCTCGACATGGCCGTCATAGCGCGTGGCCGCGACATCCATGGCGCGGATCGTGTCGGCGATGATGTATTCCTCGTTATGGGCGGGCACGAAGATGGTCAGGTCGGGCGAGAAATCGGCCAGCGGCGCGAGGTGCGCTTCGACCCGCGCGCCCAGGTAGAGCAGCGTGAAGAAGGTGGGCAGGAACAGGAAGACGCCGGGCCCGATGCCGCCGAGGAGGGTCAGGTGGCGCAGCGCCTGTTCCAGCCAGAGGTTCAGCGAGGCGACATACCAGGCGATGCCCGCGGCCACCAGCGTGACCACGATCAGCCGCAGCGCGACGCTGCGCGTCTTGCGCGTGTTGATGCGCAGCCGGATGCGGGCCGGCATCTCGCCGCGCTCCAGCAGCTTGAATGCGAAGACGGCAAAGCCGGTCAGGCCCGAGGCGATCTCGATCACGTGCAGCGACAGCACGATATGGGTCTGCCACAGCAGCAGGTGGGCCATCAAGTCCATCAGCAGGCAGAGCGCGACATAGCTGCCCACCATGTCCAGCAGCACCTGCGCGCGGCGCAGGATCGAGCGGTCGCAGGTCAGCGCGAAGGCCGACAGGAAGGAGATCACGAAGATCCGGACCGCGACCGCGTGGCTGCCCTGTGCCGGCGCAAACACCAGGTCGTTATGCGGAAAGAGCGCGTCGAGCGCGGGGATCTCGTTGACCGCCCAGAGCAGGGCGAAGGCGATGACCGAGAACAGGGCCAGGGTCAGCGGTGCCGCGTGCTGCGGCACCTTGCTGGCAAAGCGGCGCGGCGCGCTGTCCACCGACCAGAACCGGACGTCGTTGCGCCCCTGCTGGCCGGTGGTGCCCTCGGGTGCGGGGGCGGCGGTCATGGCCGCATCCCGGCGCTGGCGAAGTGGGGGCGCTCCTCGATCAGCAGCACGGCGCGCGCGGCAGTGGCGTGGAACTGCGCGTCGCGGTCGCCGACCCGCAGGATGCGCAGCATGTCGCTGTCCTCGGGATCGGGCAGGACAAGCCAGCTGTGGACCGGGTCGACCGGCGCCAGCGCCGCGTCCAGCGCAGCCAGCGGCACGGCGGTGATGCGCGGCTGCTCTGCGGCGGCCTCCTGCGCGGTGGTCAGCTGCAGCGGGGTGGCGCCCTGCAAGCCGCCCAGCAGGTCCAGCGCCAGCTGCGCGCCGGTGGGGCCCAGCTGCGGGTGCACGGCCAGTTGCATCTGGTCCTGCAGCACGGTCTGCAGCGCGGCCCAGGGGCTGTCGGCCTCGGGCGCGGCCAGCGTCAGGCGCGCCTGCAGGATGTCGGCGCTGGCCGGGCGGCCGGCGATGCAGCGGCCTGCGCGCTGCTCGGCGCTGGTCAGGGTGACGCGCAGGTCGTTCAGCATGGGTTGGTCTGCGGTCGGCAGCTCCAGCCGGCGCGCGATCTGCCCCGAGGCCCCGTCCAGCGCCTCGGAATGCACCAGCCGGTCGTTCAGCCGCACCGAGAGCAGCCAGCCGCTGTCATCGCCGGCCGCGTCATAGCGCATCTGCAGGTCCAGCGCGGCCGCGGGCGCGCCTTGCGCAAAGCGGCGCCGGTCGAAGGTCACGCGCCAGCCGGCCTCGCCCTCGAAGGCGACCGAGCGTTTGCGCCCCAGCGCGGCGGCAAGGTCCAGTACGTCCCTTTCCGTGGTCGCACGGGCGACGGCGCGCGCCTCGAGCGCGTCCATCAGGCCGGCATCCATCGCCAGCGCGCCGCTATCGGCCGAGGCGAGAAGGATGTCCTCGCCCTGCGTCGCATTCAGATGCGCGGCCCGGAGCAGCCCTGCGCGCATCGGCCCGGCCTCGGGCCATTCCAGCAGGCGCGGCGCGGCCTGGGCCAGCAGCAGGTCGGCGGGATCGCTCAGCGGCGCGTCGATGACCAGTTTCAGATGCGACGAGGGCAGGATCTGCGCGACGATGCCGCCATTCCAGTCGGCGGTGCACTCGGCCTGCGGGGCCTGCCCCTCGGCCGAGAGCGCGACGGTGACGGTTTGCCCGGCCAGATCGCGGATGTTGAGCGGCACGGCCAGACGCCGGCGCAGCCGGCCCTCGTCCAGCACCAGCTCGGCCCGGCGCACGCCGTTCACCGTAACCCGCAGGATGCCTTGCGCGCCTTGTTCGAGCTCGCCGTTGAGGTCGAGCAGCAGCACGCCGGACTGCGCGGCGCTGCTGCGCGGCAGGGCGAAGGTCGCCTTGGTGTAGCCGGGAAAGCCGCTGAACGCGTTCAGCCGCCCGGCCTCGCGCATCGGCATGATCAGCTCGGCCGGGGTGGCGGCGGCGGGCAGGGCGTGGGCGTCGACCGCGGCGGTCTCGGCCGGGATCATCTCCTTCACGCGGTCGGCAAGCTGCAGGCCGATTTCCGCGCGGTGCTGAAAGCCGTAGATCAGCGCGGCCAGCAACACGAAACAGGTCGCCAGAACTCCGACGAGGCGCATGGCGCTCACTCCTTGGACAGGTGGGAACACCGGGGCAGGGGGCGCGCCATGTCGCGCGCCCCGCGCTGCCCCGGTCAGGACGGGTCAGGGGATCAGGCCGCGGTGTCGATCCGCGACGCGGCCGGAACGGTGCCGGGCTTCTGCGCATCGGTCCAGACCGAGACGCAGGGCACGCTGTCGGCGCGGTGGCGATGCGCGTAGCGCGCCGCGATCTCGACCGTCTCCTCCAGCAGCCCCTCGGCCAGGGTGATCGGCTTGAGACCGAGGTCGAGGAAGGTGGCGTTCGAGACCTTGAGCTCGTTCTCGGCCGCTTCCTTGCGCGGGTTGTCGACCAGCGCGACCTCGGCGCCGGCGATGCGCGCCACCAGGTAGGCCAGGTCGCGCACGCGGTGGGTTTCGGTCATCTGGTTGAGGATCTTCACCTTGCCGTCCCGCGCCGGCGGGTTGGCCACGGCCAGCGCGATGCATCGCACCGTGTCCTGGATGTGGATGAAGGCGCGGGTCTGCCCGCCGGTGCCGTGCACGGTCAGCGGGTGGCCGACGGCGGCCTGCATCAGGAAGCGGTTCAGCACGGTGCCGTAATCGCCGTCATAATCGAAACGGTTGATCAGGCGTTCGTCGCGGCGCGTCTCTTCGGTCTGGGTGCCCCAGACGATGCCCTGGTGCAGGTCGGTGACGCGGATCATGTTGTTCTTGGCGTAGAACTGGAACAGCAGCTGATCCATCGACTTGGTCATATGGTACACGCTGCCCGGGTTGGTCGGGTAGAGGATGTCGCGCTTGTACATGCGGTTCTCGTCGCCCGGCACGAAGACGGTCAGGTAGCCCTCGGGGATCTCGAGCCCGTCACCGTCATAGCCGTAGACGCCCATCGTGCCCAGGTGCACGACATGCGGGTCGAGCCCGGTCTCGGCGATCACCGCCAGCAGGTTGTGCGTGGCGCTGATGTTGTTGTCGACCGTGTAGACCTTCTGCTCGAGCCCCTTCATCGAGTAGGGCGCGGCACGCTGTTCGCCGAAATGGATCACCGTGTCGGGCTGCATCGACAGCATCAGAGTGCGCAGCCCGGCCAGGTCGCGGGCCACGTCGAGACGGGCAAAGCCGATGGTCTTGCCGGTCAGCTCGTGCCAGGCGGCGATGCGGTCCTCGATCGAGGCGATGGGCGTCAGGCTGTCGGCGCCCAGCTCGGCATCGATGGCCCGGCGGGACAGGTTGTCGGCGATCACCACCTCGTGGCCAAGTTCGGACAGGTGCAATGCCGTCGGCCACCCGCAGAACCCGTCACCCCCGATCACCAGTACCTTCTTCGTTGCAGTCATCTTTTTCGTCCTCGTGCGCGTGGCCGATCCGCGACCGGCCCTGATGTTGGTCAAAGTTGAATTACTTTCCGAGGACCGGTCTATCATGGGGAATAGCCACGCCGGCATCCCCGCGCCGGGCTAGGCGCGGGCGCGGGGGGCGACGGCGTGGCGCGGGCGCGCGGCCCGGCTATCCGGACGGATAGGATCCGCGCTACGGGCGCGCCGCGCGAAGCGTCTTGAACAGCTCGGGGACCAGCAGCAGCGGCAGGGCGAGTCCCGCCAGCACCAGCAGGTGATCGGGGCCGAGCGGCACGGTGCGCAGCATGACCTGCAGCGGCGGCCAGTAGATCGCCAGCGCCTGCAGCGACATGGTCACGGCAAAGGCGATCAGCAGCGGTCGGTTGCTGGCATAGCCGATCCGCGCCATGGGCAGCCGGAAGGAGCGGAAGGCAAAGACGCTGACCTTCTCGAAGACCACCATGCCGGCAAAGGCCATGGTGCGGGCCAGGTCCTCGCCCTGCGGCAGGTAGCTGTAGAACAGCCACAGGCTGGCCGCGCCGGTATAGAGCCCGAAGGCCCCGATCATGGCAAAGCCTGCCAGATCGAGGATCGGGGTGGTCTTGGCGGTGGGCGGGCGCCGCATCTGGTCGGGGGCCGGCTTCTCCATCCCCAGCGCCACGGCCGTGACCCCGTCTGTGACAAGGTTCATCCACAGGATCTGGGTGGCGAGGAAGATCAGCGGCCCGCCGAGGAAGAGGTTGACGAGGATCGCGACGACCTCGCCCGCGTTCGAGGACAGCAGGTAGCGCACGAAGCGCCGGATATTGGCGAATTGCCGGCGTCCTTCCTCGACCGCGCCCACGATCGTGGCGAAATTGTCGTCCAGCAGAACCATGTCGCTGGCATCCTTGGCCACGTCGGTGCCGCGCTGCCCCATGGCGACGCCGATATCGGCCTGCCGCAGGGCAGGCGCGTCGTTCACCCCGTCGCCGGTCATCGCCACGAGATTGCCGGCGCGCTGCAGCGCCTCGACCAGCCGCATCTTGTGCGCCGGCGCGGTGCGGGCGAAATGCGTGTTGCCGGCCAGCGCGCGGTCCAGATCGGCCTCGGACAGATCGTCCAGATCCGCGCCGGTCAGCACGCGGTCCACCGACAGGCCGATCTCGCGCGCGATGGCACCCGCGGTCAGCGGCGCGTCGCCGGTGATCATCACCACGCGGATGCCCGCGCTGCGGCAGAGCGCAACCGCCTGCCGGACCTCGGGGCGGGGCGGGTCGATCATGCCGACGAGCCCGAGGAAAATCAGCCCGCTTTCGCCCGCCAGCGGATCCTCGACGCTGCGCTGCGCGAAGGCCAGCAGGCGGCGCCCGTCGGCGGCCATCTCCTCGGCCGCGCGCTGGATGCGACCGCGGTCGGCGGCGGTCAGCGGCGCGGGCGTGCCGTCGGGCCCGTCGATCCGGTCGCAGACCTCCAGCACGGTCTCGGGCGCGCCCTTGACCATCTGCACCAGGTCCGGGCCGCGCCGCATCACCACGCTCATGCGCTTGCGCTCGGCGTCGAAGGGGATCTCGGCCAGCCGGTCGGCGGGGTCGGGCAGCGGCGCCCAGGCCTTGTGGCCCAGCGTGACCAGCGCACCCTCGGTCGGGTCGCCCACCATGTGCCAGCCCTCGGCGTCGCGGGTCAGCTCGGCATGGTTGCACGACAGCGCCACGTCCATCAGCCGGGCCAGCCGCGCATCGTCCCCCGCGCGCACGCGGGCCCCGTCCCGCGCCACGTGGCCGGCCGGATCATGGCCGGTGCCGGTCACGCTGTAGCCCTGCGCCGGGGTCCAGATCGCGGTGACCGTCATGGCGTTCTCGGTCAGGGTGCCGGTCTTGTCGGTGCAGATCACCGTCGCCGCGCCCAGCGTCTCGACCGCCTGCAGGCGGCGCACCAGCGCGCGGCGCCGCAGCATGGCCGAGGCCCCCAGCGCCAGCGTGATCGTCACCACCGCCGGCAGCCCCTCGGGCACCATGGCCACGGCCAGTGCCACGGCCATCAGGAAGGTCTCGTCCAGCGGGCGGCCGACGGCCAGCCCGGCGGCCAGGACCATCAGCCCCAGCCCCACCGCCGCGGCGCCCAGCACCCGCGCCAGCCGGGCCAGCTTGACCTGCAGGTGGGTCTGCCCCTCTTCGATCGAGGCGGTGAGTTGCGCGATATTGCCGAACTCGGTCGCCGTGCCCGTGGCCTGCACCACGCCCTCGGCGCGCCCGGCCACCACGTTCGCGCCCATGAAGAGCCGGTCGGCCTCTCCGCCGGGCGCCTTGTCGACCGGCACGGATTCGCCCGTCAGCACGCTTTCGTCGACCTTCAGCCGCATCCCCGCGACCAGCGTCAGATCGGCCGGCACTTTGTCGCCGGCCTCGAGGATCACGAGGTCGCCCGGCACGATCCGGCGCGTGTCCACCATGCGCTGCGCGCCGTCGCGCACCACCCGCGCCTCGCTGGCCAGCATGTTCTTCAGCGCCGCAAGCGCGGTCTCGGTGCGCCATTCCTGCACGAAGCCCAGCACGCCGTTCAGCAGCACCACCAGCAGGATCGCGACGGCATCCACCGTCTCGCCCAGGGCCAGCGCGATGCCGGCCGCGGCGATCAGCATCAGGATCAGCAGCGAGGTGAACTGCCGGGCCAGGATGCGCCAGCGCGCGGTCGGCTCCTGCTCGGCCAGCTGGTTGGGGCCGTACTCCTGCAACCGCCGCGCGGCCTCTTGCGATGTCAGCCCGTGAACCGGGTGTGCCGTGTCATCCGCCATGCCGTACCTCTTGCGCCGCGCGATGCGCGCTCGTTTCGGCGGCAGCCTAGGCGGGACGAGAGGGGTGTCACATGACGCAGGTCAACGTGACCCCGCGTCAGGGCGTGCCGTCTGCGTCTGGTGATAACGCCAGTGCCTCGCAGGCCGCGGTGCGGGTGGCCTCGGCCCCGCCCGAGGCGTCGATCGACCTCCAGTCGAGCGCGCCCCGGGGCAGCCCGGTCTGCATCCGCACGATCCGCGCATCGGCGTCCGAGGCGTCGCCTCGCCGTCCGGTGACCCGTTGCAGCAGGACGGGTTCCGGCGCCTCCAGCCAGAGCCCGGCGAACGTGGCGCCGGTCTCATCCGCGACCGTGGCGAGCGATGCGCGCTCGGTCGGTTTCAGAAAGACCGCGTCCACGATGACCGATTGCCCGGCGGCCAGCGCGGCGCGCGCCCCGTCCTCCATCGCGGCATAGACCTGCGCCGTCATCCCGGGCGTGTAGGCATCCTCGGGCAGGCGGGTCAGCGGGTCGACGCCATGAAGCGCCTTGCGGATCACGTCGCTGCGCAGATGCACCGCGCCCGGCGCCCGGCCCAATGCGGGGGCCAGCGCGCGGGCCAGCGTCGTCTTGCCGGTCCCCGACAGCCCGCCGATCGCGACCAGCCGCGGCGGCACGGGGTGCAGCGCGGTGCCGGACTCCTGAAGGTAGCGCCGCGCCTGTTCCGGCAGGTCTTCGTCGCCGCCCCGCGCCCGGGCGGTCTGGACCGCGACCATGGCGCTGATCGCCGCGCGCACCGACAGGAAGAGCGGCAGCGCCGCCAGCCCGTCCAGATGCGCGGGGCGTCCTGCGCGCGAAACGTAGCTGTTCAGCACCGCGTTCGCCGCCATGCCCAGCCCGCGATGCAGCAGGTCCATCAGCAGGAAGGCGAGGTCGTAGAGCACGTCGCAGGTCCCCAAGGCCTCGCTGAATTCCAGCGCGTCGAACGGGTGTGGCACGCCGTCGAGCAGGACGATATTGCTCAGGTGCAGATCGCCATGGCAGCGCCGCACATGGCCCGCGCTCGCGCGCGCATCCAGCAGCGCGGCGCGGTTTTCCAACTCGACCGCGGCCCGGTCGAGCAGGTCGCGTACCGTCTTCTCCGGCAGCGCGTCGCCCATGCCTGCGAATTCGCGGCCCAGCTCGGCCAGGATGTCGCGCAGGGGGCCTGCGCCGTCCGGCCCGCGCCGCAGGGGCGCCGCCGCGTGGTAGTCGGCGATCCGCGCCCCCAGCGCCTCGGCCAGCGCGCGATCCAGCGCGCCGCGCGCCGCCACCCGGTCCAGCTGGTCGTCGTCCGGAAAGCGCACCATGCGCAGCACCCATTCCACCGGTCGGCCATCGCCGTCCAGCGCCAGCCGCCCGTCAGCCTCGCGGGTGACGGGGATCACGTCGCGGTAGAGCGTCGGCGCGGCGGGGGCGTTCAGCTCCAGCTCGCGTCGCAGCGCTGCCTCGCGCGCCGCCAGCGTGCTGTAGTCGAGATAGTCGTAGCGCACCGCGCGCTTGATCTTGAGCGCCATCTCCCCGGCAAGGAAGACATGCGCGCCATGGGTCTGGATCTCGGTCACCTCCGGCGCGCCGGGATGGGTGCCCGGGTCCTTGAGGAAGCGCAGGATTTCGCTCTGGTCGGTCATTGTCTGTCCCGGCAGCCTGCGGGCCCGCCGCCCGCGACCGCAGCATCGCACGGCGCGCCGGTCGGGGGCATGATCGGGATCAAACCGGGCGTGTCAGCGGAACAGCCGCTCCGGCAGGCCGTGCCGCTCGGCCCAGCTGATCCAGGCCACGTCGGTCGGGCCCACCACCCATTCCACCGCCTGCCACTGCCGCCCGTCATGGCGCATGAGCACCATGACGATGTCGCTCATCATGTCGCGGTCCCAGTCGCGGGCATAGTTGGTTTTGCGCCAGTCGATCGGCGTGCCATCGGGGTTGCGCGGCGTGGCTTGCAGGAAGGCCCAGTGCCCGTCCGAGTTCAGCCGGTCCACGACGAAGATCACCCGCTGCCCGATCGCCATCAGCATCGGCTTGCGCGCGGCATCCATCAGAGCGGCGCGCTCGGGCGTGCCGCGCTGCGGCGTGTAGAGCTGCCCGAGCGCAGGCTCCGACGGGGTGCTCTGCGGCGGCGGTTGCGGCACGGCGCTGCGCGTGGTCGGCTGCGGCACCGGGACGGGGGCGGTCTGGACTTGCGGCGGCGGGCCGAAGCTGGCGGCCATATGGGTGACCACCGCCTCGAACTCGGCCGCGCGGGACGGGGGATAGCCGATCTCGAGCACGCGGACCATGCCGTCGCTGTCGCGCAGCACCCGACGCAGGACCATCTCTCCGCCCATCAGGCCGCGCAGCGTGTAGGCGCCGCTCTCGACACGTTCGGAGTGCAGCTTAGAGAAATAGCCGCGGTCGCGCGCCAGCAGCGTGTCGAGCCCGGGGGCCTGCACCTCGTAGCCCGCGAAGACCGCAAAGCGCGCCTGCCCGTCGACCGACAGGAAACTGCGCCCGTCCCCCGAGGCCGGGGGCGGATCGGCCGCGAAATAGCTGCCCGGGTAGGACAGCGAGAAGCCGTAGCGCGCGTTGCGGTAGAGCGTGTAGCCGCCGGGCTGCGGGTCGAACCGGTCCGTGCCGAAGCTGGGCGGGGCGAGCGTGTCGACACCGGTCGTGGCTTCCGGGGCGGCTTGGGTCGCGGTCTGCGGGGCCGTTTGGTCCGGGGCGGCTTGGGTTGCCGTCTCGTTCGGTGCAGAGGGGGCCTGTCCGGCCGCGGGCGCGGTCTCCCGTGGGGCGCTGGAGGCGTCGGAAAGCTTGCCGCACGGCGCGGCGTCCGGCGGCAGGGCAATGCGCAGCCCCATCAACACGGTGCGGTAGGCCGGGTCGTCGCGAAAGCCCTCGGGCCCCTCGAAGAGCATGACCAGCGGTGCGCCCGGGCCCGGGCAGCTGTCCCACAGGGTCAGCTCGCCGCCCGCGACGGGGTAGTCGCGCGCCGGTGCGCCGCCCTGCCAGCTGGGGATGCCCTCCGCGTCGGGCTGGCGGCGGTCGAGTGCGGCCAGCGCTGCAGCGCCGCGGAGGAAACTCACTTTCCCGCTGCCATCCGCGGCCGCCAGCACCGCCCGCGTCCCGGCCTCGACCCAGGACCAGCCGGGCAGGGCGGGAACCGTGACCATCCCGTCAAAGGCGCTGCGGGTCTTGGTGACGGGCCGCGCGGCCGGTTCGGGCGCCGCAGGCTCCTCGGTCCTCGGCGCGGGCAGGCGCAGCGAGGCCAGGACCTGCGCGCGCACCTCATCAGAGGGCACATCGCCGCCGCCCACCGCGCCGAAGGCCAGCGTCAGCGGCACGTCATCGGGGCCGAAGCGCCGCTCGGAGATGTAGAGGCGCATGACCATCGCCATGCCTTCATTTTCGCCGTCGATGCTGGCCCAGGAGAAGGCCGCGCCGGCGATCTCGACAGCGCCCTTGTCGCGCAGGGTCATGCCTTCCTGCACGGTGCCGATCTCGGCGGTGGCGAACTCCTGCAGGAAGCGATCCGTCTTCATCGACCCGGTTACGGCAACAAGGATCAGGCTGCCCTTGGGGGCGCGGCTGGCGGGATCGAGCAGGGCAATGCCCAGCTGATCCTCGTCCTGTTCCATGACGCGCCAGCCGGGGGGCAGGGCAAATTCCACGCCATGCAGCGCGTGCCGGGTCCAGCCCGCAGGCGGCTCGACCGGGGCGATGCCGGCCTGTTGCGGGGCCGCATCCTGGTCGACCGTGGTGGGATCGACGGGCTGCGCGCGGGCCACGTCCTCGGCCGTGATGCCGAATTCCGGCCAGCCCGCATCGCCGGCGTCGTCGGTCGTTTCGGCTTGCAGCGCCGCTTCGGGGATCGGGCGGTCGGGCAGCGCCTCTTCCGAGACGGGGCCAAGCAGGCTTTCCAGCACCGGCGCGGGGCCCGGGGCCAGCCACGCCTCGGCCTCGGCGGCCAGCATGTCGATGCTCTGGGCCGTGCCGGGCAGGGCCCAGATCAGGGCAAGGGCGGTCGCGAAAGGCAGGTTGCGTGACATCTCAGTTCCCTCCCTGCGGGATCATCAGCCGGTTCTGCTCCAGCGCGCCGCTGTCGAGCCCGGGCAGCCCGCGCCGCATCCCCTCGCGCAGCGCCTCGTTGGCCATGGCGCCGGTATCGCCGCCATAGGGGTGATAGGCGAACCCGTCGCCCATGTCGGCAAACACCCCGTCATAGCTGACCGTGCCGCGGTTCGAGCAGCGCATCTGAAGGATGTCGTTGGCGCGCAGTCGCTCGCGCTGGTGCACGAAGGTGCAGCTGCCCTGCATCATCCGGTCGCCCGAGAACATGGTCATCTCGCAATCCTTGATGACGGCCAGCGCCGTGTCGCGCGGCGCGCCCAGGTGCAGCTGCGTGTCGTAGAGCCAGACCGCCGGCGCGGCCGAGAGCCATCTTTGCGCCTGCCCGTCATAGCGCCCGACCACGACCTGACCGCCGGGCAGCTGCGCCGCGTCGAGCTGCTGCTCGGCCGGCGTCGACAGGCGCAGGGCACGGGTCGAGAGCGGCTCGCGCGCAAGGCTGAGCCGGGTCAGCCAGCACAGGCGGGAGTCCTCACGCAGCGTCATGCGCGAGACAAGCGGGGTGCGCGGCTCTCCGAAGATCGCCGCCGCGCGGTCGCCCATGACGCTGAGCGGTGCGCTCAGCACCGTGCCCTGGCCCGTCTCCAGCAGGATCTGCCGCGGCAGCCCGGCCTTCATCCAGGCAAAGCGCGTGAACTCCAGCGTGAAGCTGCCATCGGCGCCCAGCGGCCCGCCCCAGTCGGTGCCATCGGCCCCGGGCAGGCGCAGCGTGGCGCCCGGCATGTCCCAGGCCGTAACCTCCAGCGTGATCGTGCGGTTCATCTCGGGCTTCAGCTCGGCATTCATCTGCTGCACCAGCAGGTGCAATTGCCGTTCACGCGCGCGCTTCGCGATGGACGGCAGGACCGAGCGCGCGATCCAGGCCGACAGGCGCGCCTTGTGCTCGGCCCGCAGCCCGTCGAGGATCGTCCGGCTGAGCCCACTGCCGCCGCCGGCCAGCCGCGTCGCCTCGTCATGCAGGGCGACCTTGTCCAGCGTGACCCGCGCCACGTAGGCGTCCAGCTCGGCCTCGAGCGTTGCGGCAAAGGGGTTGATCCCGGCCGCGCGGTCCTCGCCCGGTGCGGGGGTGCTGCGCAGGTAGATGTCCCAGACGATGCGGTGCCAGTCCGCCGCGCTGCGCGCGAGGTCGCGATCCTCGCGGAAGGTGCGTTTCACCGCCTCGCGCCAGCGATCCTCGTAGATCTCGCGCCCGCCCGAGGCGACCTCGCGCAGCGTCACGTCGAAGATGAAGAGCGTGGTGGCCGAGGTCTGCAACGCGCTCCAGCCGTATTTCGAGATCGCGAAACCGACCATGCCCTTGTAGGCATTGATCGCGGCGCTGTCGGGCTTGCCCTGGGCCAGGTCATTGGCCACCAGCACCCCGGTGAAGACCACGCCGGCATAGGTCATGATGGAATTGATCCCGCCAAGCGCGGCGATCCCGCCCACGTTCTCGGCCAGCGTGCCCACGGCGCCCGCGCCGCCGAACCCGTCCCCGAAAAGCGTCAATCCGGCCTCCAGCGCCGCCTGTGTGGCCGCCGCGCCCTGCCGGTCCGAGATTTCGCCCGCCAGGGCCAGCACATCGGTATCGCCGGCGCGCAGGGGCAGCGCATCAGGGGCCAGCCGGTAGGCCACGACCCGCTCGCCCGGGCCCGCGCCCTCGGTCACGGTCTCGATCGGGCCTGCGCCGGCCGCGCCGGCGAGGACGCCGAAGGTGAGGGACAACAACTGGGTACGAAGTGATCGCATCGGGGGCCTCTCTGCTGGACACCCCCGAATCCTATCCCCCATGCCCTGCGCCGGGCCGTGACCTCGATCAAACCGCACGTGCGTGCACGCCCGGCACAAGGCTCTGCACGAAGAAAGCCGCGCCCGGGGTCCGGGCGCGGCCTTTGTCGTTGCGTCCGGCGTGCAGGTCAGCCGACGGTTGCGCCGTCCTCGCGCCACACGGCGATGATCGAGGAGCGCGGCTTGCCTTCGCCGTCGGGCCAGGAGCCGCCGGGGTGCTGGATGCCGACGAAGGCGGTCTTGCGGTCGGCCGACCAGCACAGGCCGGTCACTTCGCAGCCATAAGGGCCGGTCATGAAGCGGGCGATCTCGCCGGTCTCGGTGTTGCCGGCCAGCATCTGGTTGTTGCCCTGGCCCTCGAACTCGCCCTCGTTGGAGTAGTTGCCGTCGGTCTGGATCCACAGCGTGCCCTTGCTGTCGAAGACCATTCCATCGGGCGAGTTGAACATGTTGCCGGGCGTGACATTGTCCGAGCCGGCATAGGCATTGTCATAGACCGTCGGGTTGCCGGCCATGACGTAGAGATCCCAGGTGAAGCCCGTGGCGCCGTGGTCCTCGCCTTCGGGGCGCCAGCGCACGATCTGGCCGAAATTGTTGGTCTCGCGCGGGTTGGGGCCGCCGACCGGGGTCTCGTCACCGCCGGCATTGGGCTTGACGCCACGGTTCTTGTTGTTGGTCAGCGCGCAATAGGCCTCGGGTTTGAGCGGGTTCACGGCGATCCATTCGGGGCGGTCCATGGTGGTGGCGCCCAGCTTGGAGCCGGCCATGCGGGCGTGGACCAGCATGTCGGCCATCTCCATGCCGGTGCTCTCGGGCGTCAGGGCCAGCCACTCGCCGGTCTGGTCGTCGTGGAACTTTGCCACGTAGAGCGTGCCGTCCGACAGCAGACCGTCGGTCGGCTGACCTTCGGCCCAGGTGCCGTTCGAGACGTATTTGTACATGAACTCGCCACGCTCGTCGTCGCCCATGTAGACCACCACGCGGCCGTCGGCGGCCTGGGTCATGGCGGCGTTCTCGTGCTTGAAACGGCCCAGGGCGGTGTGCTTGACCGGCGTGCTGTCGGGGTTGGACGGGTCGATCTCGACGATCCAGCCGTGGCGGTGCGGCTCGTTCGGCTCTTTCGAGATGTCGAAGCGCGCATCGAATTTCTCGTAGGCATAGCGGCCTTCGCCGCCGATGCCGTAGCGCGAGAAGCCGTCGGTCTCAACCGCGGCGCCGGTGGTGCCGAAGTAGCCGTTGAAGTTCTCCTCACAGGTCAGGTAGGTGCCCCAGAGCGTCTTGCCCGAGCCACAGTTGTTCAGCGTGCCCAGCGGCGACAGGCCCTCGGGGTCGGCATTGGTCTGCACCAGCGTCGAACCGGCGGCGGGGCCGTCCATGGTCATCGGCGTGTTGTGGTGGATGCGACGGTTCAGCGGGCTGTCCTTGACCACCTCGTAGCCGTTGCCTGTATCGGCCACTTCCATGACGCTGACGCCCTGGAAGTTCTGCAGCATGCGCACCTCGTCGGCACTCTTCGGCGTGCCTTCGCTGTCGGCGGGCAGGTTGATCTTGGGGTTCACGTATTCCGAGTTCACGGCGATGACCTGGCGGCCGTCCACCTCGAACAGTTCCATGCCGTCGGTGTTCTCGCCAAAGACCTTGTCGGACATCTCGACCGAGACGCCGGTCTCGGGCGAATAGGCGCCCTCGGCCTCGGAGAAGAGCGCATCGCCCCAGCGCACCAGCGGCTTCCACTGGTAGCCTTCGGGCAGGTGGATGTCGTAATCCGTGGCAATGTCGATCGGTTCGAAATCGAAGGCGGCGGCCTGCGCGCGGGCCGAGCTGGCCGAGCCGAACATGCCTGCGCCGAACACGGCCGCGCCCGAGCCGAAGGCCAGCGCGCCACCCAGGAAGCCGCGGCGCGAGATGGCGCGTTCCACGACGGCGTCGAAATCGCTTTCCGCCGGGCGCGGGTCGCGCAGCTCGTCGAAATCGTCCCAGGACAGGTCGGTGATGTCGGTTTTCTTCATGGCTGGCCTCACATGTCAGCTTGCATCTGTCTTGCGCGTCGGCGCCGCCGGGGCCCGTCGCGCGTGACGCCGTCTGTGACGCAGGCACGTAACCGCCATGTGACGCTATGCCGAAGCTTTTGTGGCGATCGGGCGCCGGGCGCAGATCCTGAAGGCGGCCACGAAAAAAACCGCGCCGGGCAGGGCCGGCGCGGTTTGCATCAGGTCCGTCGGAGACGGGTCGGTCAGTCGGCGTCGCGCGGATCTTCCGAGCCTTCCTCGGCCCGGGGGGCCGGGGCGGGCTGATCGTCGTCGTCCATGCCGGCTGCGCCGATATCGTCGAACAGCTGGCTGACCTCGAATTCGGCCTGGGCCTCTTCCTCGGCGGCCAGGTCCTGGATCGACTTGCCCGATTCCTGCAGCTCGGCCTCTTCGGGCGAGCGGGCGACGTTCAGCGTGACCAGGCACATCACCTCGGGGTGCAGGTGCACCTCGATCTCGTGCAGGCCCAGCTCCTTGATCGGCTGACGGATCAGGATCTGCTTGCGGTCGATCGAGAAGCCGGCCTCGGTCGCGACATTGGCCGCGTCACGGGTGGTGACCGAGCCGTAGAGGTTGCCGCCGTCCGACGCCTGGCGAATCACGATGAACCGCTCGCCGTCCAGCTTGGCGGCCAGCGCCTCGGCCTCTTTCTTGGACTCGAGGTTGCGTGCCTCAAGCTGCGCCTTCTGCTCTTCGAAGGCGGCGATGTTTTCCTTGGACGCGGTCAGCGCCTTGCCCTGCAGCAGCAGGTAGTTGCGCGCGAAGCCGGGCTTGACGTCGACCACGTCGCCCATCTGGCCCAGCTTGGCCACGCGTTCCAGCAGAATGACTTGCATGTGCCTGTCTCCTTACTTCACGGCATAGGGCAGCAGGGCGAGGAAACGGGCGCGCTTGATCGCACGGGCCAGTTCACGCTGCTTCTTGGAGGACACGGCGGTGATGCGCGAGGGCACGATCTTGCCGCGCTCGGATACGTAGCGCTGCAGCAGGCGGGTGTCCTTGTAGTCGATCTTGGGGGCATTGTCTCCCGAGAAGGGGCAGACCTTGCGGCGGCGGAAAAACGGTTTTGCAGCCATGGTTTAACTCCTCTGTCTTCGGGATCAGTCGCGCGACCGGCGCTCGCGGCGGCCGTCGCGCTCGTCTTTCTTCTGCATCTGGATCGAGGGGCCTTCCTCGTGCGCATCGACCTTGATGGTCAGAACGCGCATCACGTCGTCATGCAGGCGCATCAGGCGTTCCATCTCCTGCACGGCCGAGGCGGGCGCGTCGGTGCGCAGGAAGGCATAGTGGCCCTTGCGGTTCTTGTTGATCTTGAACGCCATGGTCTTGACGCCCCAGTACTCGCTGTCGACCAGCTTGCCGCCATTGTCGGTGAGAACGGCAGTGAAGTGCTCGACCAGGCCCTCGGCCTGCGCGTTGGACAGGTCCTGACGCGAGATGAAAACATGCTCGTAAAGCGGCATGCGAACTCCATTTGTGTCACGGCGCATTTCAAAGGGTCGGGTCTCGGGCCTTCCGCCCCGGCCCACGAGAGACTGCGCGATTGCATATTTCCGCGGAAGGTCCGCGCGGTATACACGGATCTCGCGCCGACGCAAGGCCGCGCGGCATGCCCGCCGGGCGGGCACCGCATCGCCCGGAAGCCGCCGCATTTCCGTCGCCTTCGCGCGCGAGCCTGCGGGACAGGACAGGCGGAGGGCACATGATATGAGCACAGGCGAGATCGCGATCACGGGCACGGGCATGGCCGGGGACGACATCACCGCGCGGGCGGTGCTGCGGCTGGGACTGGCCGTGCTGGGGGGCGGGCTGATGCTTTCGGCGCTCGGCATCTGGCTGGTGGGCGACGCCCAAGGGGGTCCGGGCCTCGCGCTGGTCAAGCTGGGCGTGTCGCTCTTCATGATGATGGCGGGTCTGTGTTGCGTGTCGCTGTCGCGCAGACCGCGGGGCCGCGCGCGGCGCGCAGGCTGAGGCGCGGCCAGACCGTTGCGCGCGCCGGCCGGGCCTTGTAGGGCTGTGCGGCAACGACACGGTGCAGAGGCGAGGAGGCCAGACATGAGCCGCGCATTCATCTTCCCGGGGCAGGGCGCCCAGACCATCGGCATGGGACGTGACCTGGCCGAAGCCTACCCCGCCGCCCGCGCGGTGTTCGACGAGGTGGACGAAGCGCTTGGCGAGAAACTGTCGACGCTGATCTGGGAGGGCGAGGCCGAGACGCTGACCCTGACCGAGAACGCCCAGCCCGCGCTGATGGCCACCTCGATCGCGGCGCTGCGCGCGCTCGAGGCCGAGGGGGTCAAGGTGACCGATGCGGCCTTTGTCGCCGGGCACAGCCTGGGCGAGTATTCCGCGCTGACCGCCGCGGGCAGCCTCAGCCTCGCCGATGCGGCACGGCTCCTGCGCGCGCGCGGCCGGGCCATGCAGGCGGCGGTGCCGGTGGGCGAGGGCGCCATGGCCGCCGTGCTGGGTCTCGACCTGGACGCGGTGCGCCAGGTCGCCGCCGACGCCGCGCAGGGCCAGATCTGCGCCGCGGCCAATGACAACGATCCGGCCCAGGTGGTGATCTCGGGGCACAAGGCGGCGGTGGAACGTGCGGTGGCACTGGCCAAGGCGGCCGGGGCCAAGCGGGCCATGCTGCTGCCGGTCAGCGCACCGTTCCACTGCGCGCTGATGGCCCCGGCCGCCGACGCCATGGAAGAGGAGCTGGCCCGGGTCACCATCGCCGCGCCCGCCGTGCCGGTGGTCGCCAATGTGCGCGCCGAGGCGGTCAGCGATCCCGACACGATCCGCGCCCTGCTGGTCGAGCAGATCTGCGGCGCGGTGCGCTGGCGGGAATCCGTGGCCTGGATGGCCGCACAGGACGTGGACAGCTTCTGGGAAATCGGCGCCGGCAAGGCCCTGTCGGGCATGGTGCGCCGCATCCACAAGCCGGCCACCGTGCGCAATATCGGCGCCCCGGCCGACGTGACCGGCGCGGTGGACAGCCTGAACGGCTGAGCCGCGCCCAAATTTCTTGCAAGAAATTTGCAAGTTCCATCCATGGAATTTGCGCCAGCGACAAGGAAGACGAGAATGTTCGACCTGACGGGAAAATCGGCCCTGATCACCGGCGCCTCGGGCGGCATCGGCGGGGCCATTGCCCATGCCCTGCACGGGGCGGGTGCCACGGTGGGGCTGTCGGGCACCCGCGAGGCGCCCCTGGCGGCCCTGGCCGAGGAACTGGGCGACCGCGCCCACGTGCTGCCCTGCAACCTCTCCGATGCCGA
This sequence comes from Pseudoponticoccus marisrubri, assembly GCF_001482405.1. Lineage (GTDB taxonomy): Bacteria > Pseudomonadota > Alphaproteobacteria > Rhodobacterales > Rhodobacteraceae > Pseudoponticoccus > Pseudoponticoccus marisrubri. The sequence continues at coordinate 125,449 of NZ_LPXO01000002.1, read as the reverse complement.
GGCGGTGACCGCACTGCCCAAGCAGGCGGCCGAGGCGCTCGGCAGCGTCGATATCCTGGTCAACAATGCCGGGATCACCCGCGACAACCTCTTCATGCGCATGTCGGACGAGGAATGGCAGTCGGTGCTGGACGTCAATCTCTCGGCCACGTTCCGCCTGTGCAAGGGCGTGCTGCGCGGCATGATGAAGGCCCGCTGGGGGCGGATCGTGAATATCTCCTCGGTGGTCGGCGCGACCGGCAATCCCGGGCAGGGCAACTATGCCGCCGCCAAGGCCGGCATGGTCGGCATGTCGAAATCGCTGGCCTACGAGGTTGCCAGCCGCGGCATCACCGTGAACGCCGTGGCGCCGGGCTTCATCGAGACCGCCATGACCGAGAAGCTGACCGACGACCAGAAGGCCGGGATCCTCGGCCAGATCCCGACCGGCCGCATGGGCACGCCCGCCGAAATCGGCGCCGCGGTGCTCTACCTGTCCAGCCCCGAGGCGGCCTACGTGACCGGCACGGTGCTGCATGTAAATGGCGGCATGGCCATGCTTTGAAGGGTTTCGGCGCCCTGCTGCAGAGCGGCGTGGGAAAGCGTTTGCCATCCCGGTTGCCTGTGCTATAGGCGCCTCCAGATTTGGACGGACGCGGGGTGGCGGACCGGCCATGGCCCGGTTCTGCCGGGAGATCGAGCCGCCCGCAAGGGCAACAGATGCCACGCCAAGGGGCAGGGCGAATCGGGCAACAGGCCCGCTTGTACTATGTGAGGACGAGAACATGAGCGACATCGCAGATCGCGTGAAGAAGATTGTGGTCGAGCACCTGAGCGTCGACGAGGACAAGGTGACCGAGAGCGCCTCGTTCATCGACGATCTCGGCGCGGACAGCCTCGACACCGTGGAACTGGTCATGGCCTTCGAGGAAGAATTCGGCATCGAGATCCCGGACGACGCTGCCGAGACCATCCAGACCTTCGGCGACGCGGTCAAGTTCATCTCCGACGCCCAGTAAGCCTAAAGGCCCGGGACCGGCCCGGCCCCCGACGGCGCCCGTCAAGGGCGCCGTCCTGCGTATCAGAAGGCCGCGTATGGCGCGCCATGCGTCGCGCCTGTACTGCGCGAAACAGCCCCGACCATGCTACACTGCTCCCAAGCTTGTGCCGGGGAGGGTGTCATGCAGGTCATTCCGACAATCGAGTTGCTGAACGGGCGCTGCGTCACGCTGCGCGGCGGGGATTTCGACGCGCCCACCTTGTGGCACGTGGATCCGGTGGCCACGGCGCGCGGCTTCGTCGCGGCCGGCGCGACCCGGTTGCAGGTGACCGACCTCGACGCCATGCAGGGGCGCCACGACAATGACGCTCTGATCACCGAGATCATCCGCGCGGTCGGTGTCCCGGTGCAAGTCGCCGGCGGCATCCGCGCCCGCGAGCGCGCCGAGTTCTGGATCGCGCAAGGTGCGGCGCAAGTTGTCGTGGGCAGCCTCGCCGTGACCGCCCCCGACATGGTACGCGCGCTGGCGAAGTACCGACCTGACATGGTGCTGCTGAACTTCGACATCCGCGACGGCTGGCTGGCCCCGATTGGCCGCCAGATGGATACCGTGCTCGACCCCAGCGCCGTGCTCGAAAGCTTTGCCCAGGCGCCCCTCGCCGGTGTGATCGTGACCGATCACGATGCCGATGCCGCCGGGGTCGAGAAACATCTCGGCGTGATCACCGGGCTGGCGGCGCAGACCCGCCACCTCGTGTTCGCCAGCGGCCTTGTCGACACGCTCGATGACTTCTCGCGCCTGCGCTACGTGCCGAATATCGCGGGTGCCATCGTCGGGCGCGCCTTGATGCGCAAGACCTTCACGCTCGAACAGGCGCTGGATGTCGCACGCCCGCAGCCCGAAGAGACTGCCGAGTTCCTGTGAGACAGTCCGGCGTGGGCCCCGCTCGCCGTCCCGAAAGACATTGATCAGACGGAGCGCGGGTTGGAGCCGTTGCAAGTGAGTATTTGGAGAAAGATGAAAGGGCAGGAGAACCCTCGCGTCTTTCATCTTTCCAAAAATACTCGACACTCCCTGACCGTGCCGATGCGCGACGCGGGGGGATGGTTGAAGCGGCCGGCACGCGGGCGCGCGCCGACCGTGTGTTCCGTCAGGGCTCAGCCGTCGAAATCCACCTCTTCGACCAGGCGCAGCGCGTCGGCGCGGTAGCTTGCCAGGGTCATCAGGTTGACGTCGTCAGCCGTGTAATCGCCCCAGCTCTGCACGAGGTCGATCGCCTCGGTGCCCGGCGCGATCGGGTACTCGTAATTGGCTGCGGCGTAGATTTCCTGGGCTTCGGGCGAGACAAGGAATTCCATCATCTTCATGGCGTTTTCCTTGTTCGGGGCCGAGGCGGTCATGGCCACGCCCGAGATGTTCACATGGGTGCCGCCGTTCTCGAAGGTCGGGAACACGATGTCCACCGCATTGGCCCATTCCTGCTGTTCCTCGTCCTCCAGCATCTTGCCCATGTAATAGGTGTTGCCGAGGCTGATGTCGCATTCGCCGGCCCAGATCGCCTTGACCTGCGCGCGGTCATTGCCCTGCGGCTTGCGTGCGAGGTTGGACTTCACGCCTTCCAGCCAGGCCTTGGCCTCTTCCTCGCCGTGGTGGTGGATCATCGCGGCGACCAAGGCCAGCGTGTAGACATGGGTGCCCGAGCGGGTGCAGATCCGGCCCTCCCACTTGGGATCGGCGAGATCCTCGTAGGTGGTGATCTCGGACGGGTCGACGCGGTCCTTGGAGGCATAGACGATGCGGGCGCGGGTGGTCAGGCCCCACCAATGGCCGTCGGGATCATGGTACTGGGCGGGCACGTTCTCACGCAGCGCGTCGCTTTCCACCGGCTGGGTCACACCGGCCTCGACCGCCGAGGCGAGCCGCGAGATGTCGACGGTGAAGATCAGGTCGGCGGGCGAGCGGGCGCCTTCGGCCTTCAGCCGTTCCACCATGCCCTTGTCGAGGAAGGAGACATTGACCTCGATCCCGGTCTCCTCGGTGAAGGCGTCGGTCAGCGGCGCGATCAGCTCGGGCTGGCGGTAGGAGTAGAGATTGACCTCGTCGGCTGAAGCCGGGGCGGCCACGGCCAGCGCGGTGAGCGCGGTGGTCATGCGTGCGAACATGGATGTCCTCCTGCGGTTTGTTTCCGCGGGTGCTTAAATCCAAGAAAAATACTCAGGTCAATAGCTGAGTATTTTATTTGGCTTTTTCTTTCGCCTTCGCCGCGTCCCAGAGCGCGTCCATCTCGGCCAGGTTGCTGTCCTCGGGGCGGCGGCCCTGTTCGGCCAGCGCCTGCTCGATATGCCCAAAGCGGCGGGTGAACTTGGAATTCGCAGCGCGCAGAGCGGCTTCGGGGTCGATCTTGAGGTGTCGCGCGAGGTTGGCCATCACGAAGAGCAGGTCGCCGAACTCCTCGAACCGGGCATTGGCATCGGGGCTCTGGCGCAGCTCGTCCATCTCTTCGGCCAGCTTGTCCATGACCTCGTCGGTGCTTGGCCAGTCGAAGCCGACCCGTGCGGCGCGGTTCTGCAGCTTGACCGCGCGCAAAAGCGCCGGCAGGCCGAGCGCCACGCCGTCCAGCACGCCCGTCTCGGCCTTGGCGGCGCGTTCCTCCGCCTTGATCGCCTCCCAGTCGCGGGTCTGCTGCTCGGCGGACTTGTTGCGCGACTGGTCGCCGAAGACATGCGGGTGGCGGGCGACCATCTTGTCCGACATGGTGTCGGCCACCTCGTCGAAGGTGAACAGCCCGCGTTCGGCCGCCATCTGCGCGTGAAAGACCGACTGAAAAAGCAGGTCGCCCAGCTCGCCCTTCAGCTCGTCCCAGGCCTTGCGCTCGATCGCGTCGGCCACCTCGTAGGCCTCCTCGATCGTGTAGGGCGCGATGGTGCCGAAATCCTGTTCCAGGTCCCAGGGACAGCCGGTTTGTGGATCGCGCAGGCGGCGCATGATCTCGATCAGGCGGGGCATGCCGCCCTTGGGGTCGTGGACGAGGTCGTCGGAACTGTCGCGCATGATCATCTCCGTGCTGTTGGCGCAGGGATGGCGGATCGGGACGGGGGAGTCCAGCTTGGCCCCGGTTTTGCGTGCAAGCGGCTGTCAATCCGGGCCTCGCGCGATATGTCGGCAGCAAAGGAGACCGGCCAGATGCTGCTTGAATTCGACGGGGTGCAGAAATCCTTTTCCGACGGCGAGGGCCGGGTGCCCGTGCTGCGCGACGTGAGCTTTGCGCTGGCCGAGCGGCGGACGCTGGCGCTGACCGGCGAATCCGGCAGCGGCAAGAGCACGCTTCTGCACATCGCCGCCGGGCTCGAGGCGGCAGAGGGCGGCTCGGTCCGGGTGCTGGGCCGCGCGCTCGAGGACTGCGACGACCGCGCGCGGGCCGAGATGCGCCGCCGCGACATCGCGCTGGTCTTCCAGCAGTTCAACCTGATCCCCTCGCTGACCGTGGGGGCGAATGTGGGGTTCCATGCCCGGCTGGCGGGCCGGTTCGATGCCGGGCTGGTCGACACCATCGTGCAGGCGCTGGGGCTGGAGGGGCAGCTCGACAAGTATCCCGAGGCGCTGTCGGGCGGGCAGCAGCAGCGGGTTGCCATCGCGCGGGCGCTGGCCGCGCAGCCGCGGCTGCTCTTGGCGGACGAGCCCACCGGCAATCTCGACGAGGCGACCGCCGACAAGGTGATGACCGAGATGCTGTCGCTGGTCGCGCGCACCGGGGCGGGGCTGATGGTGGTCACCCATTCGTCCAAGGTGGCCGCCGGCATGGACCGGCAGCTGCACCTGTCGGCGGGACAGCTGTCGTGATCCGGGTCAGCCTTGCCGCGCTGCTGTCGCATTGGCGGCGCAACCTGCTGCAGCTTTTCGCGCTGCTGGCCGGGCTGGCACTGGCCACGGCGCTGTGGTCGGGGGTGCAGGCGATCAATGGCGAGGCGCGGGCCAGCTATGACGCGGCCGCTGCGACGCTGGGCGAGGGGCGCTATGACCAGCTGGTGCCGCGGCAGGGCGACGCGCTGCCGGTCGAGACCTATGTCTCGCTGCGCCGGGCCGGCTGGCGTGTGACCCCGATCGTCGAGGGGCGGCTGGGCGATGTGCGCGTGATCGGGTTCGATCCGGTGACAGCGCCGGCGGGCTTCGGCGGGCTGGAGGCGACGGCTGCGCTGGCCCCGGGCGACACGGGCGCGGCCAAGGGGCTGTTCGGCACGGCGGACACCGCCCGGCGGCTTGAGGGGCTGGCCCCGGTCACCGTGACGCGCGGCGTCGCGCCGGGCGTGGCGGTGGGTGATATCGGCGTGGTGCTGGGCCTGCTCGACCGGGACGGCCTGTCACGGCTGCTGGTCCTGCCCGAACAGCCCATCGGCCGGCCGCCGCTGGAGAAGGTCGCCCCGGAGCTGCGCCTGCGCGCCTCGCAGCAAACCGCCGACATCGCGCAGCTGACCGACAGTTTCCACCTGAACCTGACCGCCTTCGGCTTCCTATCCTTCGCGGTGGGGCTCTTCATCGTGCACAGCACGATCGGGCTGGCCTTCGAGCAGCGCCGCGGCGTTGTGCGGACCATGCGTGCGCTGGGGGTGCCGCTGCGCGTGGTGATCGGCGTGACCTGTGCCGAGATGCTGGCGCTGGCGCTGCTGGGCGGCGCGCTCGGCATCGTGCTGGGCTACGCGCTGGCCTCGGTCCTGCTGCCGGACGTGGCGGCCACGCTGCGCGGGCTTTATGGCGCGCAGGTCTCGGGCACGCTGGCGCTGCGCCCGGAATGGTGGCTGTCGGGCATGGCGCTGGCGCTGATCGGCACCGCCGCCGCGCTGTCGCGCAGCCTCTGGCAGATCGCGCGGATGCCGATCCTGGCCAGCGCGCGGCCGCGCGCCTGGGCCATGTCCGGCGCGGCGGGGCTGCGCGGGCAGGCGCTGGCCGCGCTGGTCCTGCTGGTGGCGGCCGCGATCCTGGGGCTGGTGGCCGAGGGGCTGGTCGCCGGGTTCGCGCTCTTGGCCTGCCTGCTGATCGGCGCCGCGCTGGCCCTGCCGGTGGTCCTGTCGCGCGTGTTGGCGCTGATCGAAGCGCGCAGTCACGGCCCGATCCTGTCCTGGTTCTGGGCCGACACGCGCCAGCAGCTGTCTGGGCTGAGCCTTGCGCTGATGGCGCTGCTGCTGGCGGTCTCGGCAAATATCGGGGTCTCGACCATGGTGTCGAGCTTCCGGCTGACCTTCGTCTCCTTCCTCGACCAGCGGCTGGCGCCCGAGCTTTATGTCGAGGTCGACACCGCCGCGCAGGGCGCCGCGCTGGACGCCTACCTGCGCGGGCAGGGGCTTGAGGTGCTGCCTCTCTATTCCGTGGCCGAAGAGGTTGCCGGGCTGCCGGCGCAGGTCTTCGGCGTGCGGGTCGGGCCGACCTATCGCGACAGCTGGGCCTTCCTTGATGCCGGTGACGCGCCGTGGGACGCGGTGGCCGCAGGCGAGGCTGTGGTGGTCAATGAACAGCTGGCCCGGCGCGCCGATCTGTGGGTGGGCGATCGCGTCACGCTGGCGCCCGGGGTCAGCCGGCCCATCGCGGGCGTGGTGGGCGACTACGGCAATCCGCGCGGGCAGGTCGTGCTGTCCGAGCCCTTCTTTGCCACGCTCTACCCCGAGGTGCGGCCGCTCCGCTTCGGCGTGCGCACGCAGGATCCGGACGCGCTGCGCCGGGCCATCGAGGCAGAGCTGGGCGTGCCGCAAAGCGCCATGACCGACCAGGCGGTGATCAAGCGCGCCTCGCTCGACGTGTTCGAGCGGACCTTCCTCGTGACCGGCGCGCTTAACGTGCTGACGCTGGGCGTGGCCGGATTCGCCATCCTGATGAGCCTGCTGACCCTGGCCGACATGCGTGTGCCGCAGCTGGCCCCGGTCTGGGCGCTGGGGCTGACGCGCCGCCGGCTGGGCTGGTTGGAGCTGGCCCGCGCCGTGGTGCTGGCGCTCTGCGTCTTTCTCTGCGCGCTGCCGCTGGGGCTGGCGCTGGCCTGGGTGCTCTTGAGCATCGTCAACGTGGCGGCCTTCGGCTGGCAGCTGCCCATGTTCCTCTTCCCGGTGGATTACGCGCGGCTCGGCCTTTACGCCGCACTCGCCGCGCTGGTCGCGGCGGCTTGGCCTGCCTTCCGGCTGATGCGCACGCCCGCCGGGCAGCTTCTCAAGGTGTTTTCCCATGAACGTTAAGGCGTTTCTCCTGGCCTGCCTGCTGCCCGTGGTCGCGCAGGCGCAGGGCTTTGCCGGGCTCGGGGCGGAAAGCGAGGGCTTTGCCATGCCCGCCCCCGACCCGGTCTTCGACTTTCCCGCCGATCACGGGGCCCATCCCGACTACCGGATCGAATGGTGGTACCTGACCGCGAACCTGCAGGACGCCGATGGTCGCGACTACGGGCTGCAGTGGACGCTGTTCCGCACCGCGCTGGCTCCGGGCGAGGCGGCGGGCTGGACTTCGCCGCAGGTCTGGTTCGCCCATGCCGCCGTCACCACGCCCGAGCGTCATTTCGCGACCGAGCGGTTCGCGCGCGGCGGGATCGGGCAGGCCGGCGTGCAGGCCGCACCCTTCCGCGCTTGGATCGACGAATGGGCCTTGCAGGGCCCGGATTTCGACACTCTGACGCTGCGCGCGTCCGCGCCGGATTTTGCCTATGACATGGCGCTCGAGGCGCAGGGCCCGCTGGTCTTTCACGGTGCCGACGGCTTCTCGGTCAAGTCGGCCGAGGGGCAGGCGAGCTATTACTACTCGCAGCCCTTCTACGAGATCTCGGGAAGTCTGGACCTGCCGGAGGGGTCGGTCGCGGTCAGAGGGCAGGCCTGGCTGGACCGGGAATGGTCCTCGCAGCCACTGTCCCGGGCGCAGTCTGGCTGGGACTGGTTCTCGCTCTCCTTCTCGGGGGGCGACAAGCTGATGGGGTTCCGGCTGCGCCAGACCGATGGCAGTTTCTACACCTCGGCCACCTGGATCGCGCCGGACGGAACGACCACCGCCTATCCCGACGGCGCCTTCTCGGCCGCGCCGCTGGACGAGGCGCAAGTCGCCGGGCGCGACGTGCCGGTACGCTGGCGGGTGCAGCTGCCGGCGCGCGACGTCGACGTGACCGTCGCGGCGATGAATGCGCAGGCCTGGATGGACCTTGCGATTCCCTACTGGGAAGGGCCGGTCGAGGTCACCGGAAGCCATGACGGGCGCGGCTACCTGGAGATGACGGGCTACGAATGAGCCGGCGGCGCGGTGCCGACGCGACATTCGGCACTCGCGCTTTCGTGCGGTGGATGCCAGAAAGGGTTTATTGACATGTCACGACACGTGCTGTCACATCTTACCAGAAAGGTGAGCCCCGATGTACGATCCCGCCTCTCCCCTCTTGCGCAGTGGCAGCCCGGCCGCCGGGTTGCCGCAGCCCGACGCCAAGGCCCGCTTTGCCGAGGACCGGCTGCTGGATGCCGTCCTGTGGTGCGAGATCCTGCCGGGCGAGACGATCACCGAATCCGACGTGATGGACCGGTTCGGCCTGACCCGCGCCGCGGCGCGCGCCGCGCTGACGCGGCTGGGCTATGACGGGTGGGCACAGCCGCTGGCGCGCATGGGCTGGCAGGTGCTCGAGGTGACCGGCGCGCTGGTGGGCGAGGTGCTCTCGGCTCGCCGGCTGGTCGAGCCCGCGGCCTTGGCGGAAGCGCGCCTGGACGAGGCGCAACTGCACGAGGTGCGGCGCACGGGCCAGATCCTCGCGGCGGTGCAGCACCAGCCCCAGACCGGGGCGCGCGTGGCCTTCCGGCATTTCGTGGACGAGATCGACAGCTTGCTGCTCTCGGCCATCGACCCGTTCACGGCGCGGCATCTGCGCCGGCTGTGGCACCATTCGGCGCGCATCACGCGTTACCTTGAAGACGCGCAGGCGGGCCACATGTTCCGCCGGGACGATGTCTTTGCCCTCGTCCGGGCGCTGGAGGCGCGGGATGCAGACGGCGTGCGCGCGGCCCGGGCCGCGCTGATCGACGCGCAGGAGACCTTCTTCCTGCGCCAGATGCTGAAAAGCCAGACGGCGCTTGGCCCCGGCAGCGGGCTGAGCGAACGGGCCGGACAAGCTGCCAGCAACAGGAGATCCACATGAGACCCTTGACCGGACTGCTGACCGGCGTCGCCATCACGGTGCTCGCCTTGCCCGCCTTCGCGCGGGACGTGACCATCGACCTGACCGGAGAGCCCTCGTCGCTCGACCCCCACATGCAGTGGAACCCGGACAGCTACTACGTCTATCGCAACATCTTCGACAACGTGGTGACGCGCGACAATGACGGCGCCATCGTGCCGCAGATCGCGACCGAATGGAACTATGCCAGCGAGACCGAGCTGGTGCTGACCATCCGCGACGGCGTGACCTTCCATGACGGCGAGCCGCTGACCGCCGAGGACGTGGCGTTTTCGGTCAACCGCATCATCGACCCCGAATTCGGCTCGCCGCAGCTGGGCCAGTTCAACCAGATCGAGATGGCCGAGGTGATGGAGGGCAACAAGGTCAAGCTGACCACCAAGGGGCCGTACCCCGCGCTGCTGGCGCAGCTGGTCAAGCTGTCCGTTGTGCCGCAGCACATCGTCGAGGAGGTCGGCAAGGACGCGTTCAACGAGGCGCCGGTGGGCTCGGGCCCCTACAGCTTCGAGGACTGGAATCGCGGCGTCTCGGTGACGCTGGCGAAGAATGACAGCTACTGGGGCGAGGACGGGCCCTTCGACAATGCCGTGTTCCGCGCCGTGCCCGATGCCGCGACACGCATCGCCAACCTGCAGGCCGGCACCGCCGATCTGGTGGTCGGGCTGGACAGCGACGGAGCGATGCAGCTGGCGGGCAACCCGGCGGTCAAGGCGCTCTCGACGCCGACCGAGCGGGTGGCCTTCATGGGCATGAACCTCGACAAGCCGCCCTTCAGCGATCCCGAGTTGCGCCGCGCCGCCAGCCTCGCCATCGACTCGGTCGCCATCGCCGAGGGCCTGCTGGGCGCGGGCGAGGTGCCCATGGCCCAGCTGTCGAGCCCGGCGCATTTCGGCTATGCCCCCGATATCGCGCCCTTCGAATACGATCCCGAACAGGCGGCCGAGATCGTCGCGTCCAAATCCGAGATGGCCGCGACCCCGGCCACCTTCGCCACCGCCCCGGTCTTCGACCAGCGCGTGGTGCAGGCGCTGCAGCAGATGCTGAACGACGTGGGCTTCAACATCTCGATCAGCATGACCGACATGCCGACCTACCTTGCGGCCGCGCGCGCGCCCGACCGGGCCGAGCGCCCCGAGCTGAATTTCGGCCGCTGGTCCTGCGCCTGCCAGGATGCCGACGGGATCGCCTATCCGCTGCTGCATTCGGGCAGCTCGTGGAGCCGGGTGAGCAATGCCGAGCTGGACGCGCTGCTGGAAGAGGCCCGCACCTCGCTGGACGAGAATGTGCGCCTCGCGGCCTACGAGAAGGTGCACCAGATCGTGCGTGACGATTATCTCGTGCGGCCGATCTACCAGGCGGCGGTGCTGTACGGCGCGCGGGCCGAGCTGGAATTCGAGCCGACCGCGAACGAGAGCATGTTCCTCAACCGCATGAGCTGGTCCGAGTAAATGCTGCGCTTCCTGCTGCAACGGGGCGGACAGGCGCTGGTGGCGGTGTTCGGGGTGGTCACGCTGGTCTTCTTCATCCAGCGCCTGACCGGTGACCCCGTGCTGCTGCTGGTGCCCGAGACCGCGACCGAGCAGGATATCGAGGCCATGCGCGTGTCGCTTGGCCTCGACCGCCCGCTGGGCGTGCAATACGTGGAATTCCTCTTCGACATGCTGCGCCTCGACCTGGGCCGCAGCTTTGTCCAGAACGCGCAGGTCTGGGACATCCTGCTCAGCCGCATTCCCCAGACCCTGCAACTGGCCGCCGGTGCGCTGGTCGTGGCGCTGCTGATCGGGCTGCCGCTGGGGCTGATCATGGCGCTGACGCGCGGGCGCGCGATCTCGCGCGCGATCATGGGGCTGGTGCTGGCCTTCCAGTCGCTGCCGACCTTCTGGAGCGGCATCATGATGATCCTCGTCTTCGGCGTCTGGCTGAAATGGCTGCCACCGTCTGGCACGGGCACGCTGGCGCATCTGGTGATGCCGTCCATCGCGCTGGGGCTTCTGTCGCTGGCCACCTATGCGCGGATCATGCGCAGCGCGGTGATCGACGAGCTGGGCAAGGACTATGTCCGCTCGGCCCGCGCGCGCGGCGTGACCACCGGGCGGCTGGTGCGGCGCCACCTGCTGCGCAACTCCTCGATCCCGGTGATCTCGATCACTGCGCTCGAGCTGTCGCAGCTGCTGGCCGGCGCCGTCATCGTCGAGACGGTTTTCGCCTGGCCGGGGCTGGGCCTGCTGACCGTGCAGAGCATCGCGTCGCGCGACTTCATGGTGGTGCAGGCGGTGGTGCTGCTGGGCGCCTTCGTGACCATCGCGGCCAACCTGGCCGCCGACATCCTCTACACCGTGGTCGATCCGCGCGTGCGCCTGACGGGCAAGGCATGAGCGCGGCCGTCTCGCTGCGCGCGCGCTCGGCCCGGGCGTTGAGCTGGTGGCCGGCCTGGCTGCTGGGGCTGCTGGTGCTGGCGGCGATCTTCGCGCCCTGGCTGGCGCCGATGGATCCCGACCGGCAGAACCTCCTGGCCCGGCTCAAGGACCCGGGTTTCGAGACGCGCGGCGCGACCTACTGGCTGGGCTCTGACGAGCTGGGCCGCGACGTGCTGTCGCGGGTGATCCACGGCGCGCGGGTCTCGATCTCGGTCGCGGTGCTGTCGGTGCTGCTGTCGGGCGCGGTGGGTGTCGCGGTGGGCATGCTGGCGGGTTACCTGCGCGGCTGGGTCGAGACGGTGCTGATGCGGCTGGTCGACATCTTCCTGTCGATCCCCGCCATCCTGCTGGCGATCATCACCGTGGCCGTGCTGGGCCCGGGCTTCGTCAACGTGATCCTCGTGCTCGCGCTGACCCGCTGGCCGCGCTATGCGCGCGTTGCCTATGGCCAGACGCTGGCCATTGCCGACCGCCCCTTCGTGCGGCTGTCGCGCGCCATGGGGGCGGGCACGCCGCGCGTGCTGTGGCAGCACATCCTGCCCAATATCGCCGGCCCGCTGCTGGTGGTGGCCACGCTGGAATTCGGCCTGATGGTCCTGTTCGAGGCGGGGCTGTCCTTCCTCGGGCTGGGCGTGCAGCCGCCCATGGCCAGCTGGGGCGCGATGCTCTCGGTGGGGCGCAACTATATCGCCACGGCCTGGTGGATCGCCACCTTCCCCGGCCTGGCCCTGTTTCTGCTTGTCCTGTCCGCCAACATGCTGGGCGACCGGATGGGCGACGTGATCGGAAAGGGACGCTGAATGGATTTCGGAGATGAGTTCAAGGGCAAGCGCGTGGTCATCACCGGCGCCGCCGGGGTGATGGGCCGCGCGCTGGTCGACCAGTTCGCCGCCGCGGGGGCCGAGATCTGCGCCTCGGACATGCTGACCGACGGTCTGGGCGGCTTTGCCGTGGCCGCCGACCTGACCACCGATCACGGGCTGGACACGCTGCTGTCGGCGGTGGCCGAGGAATGGGGCGCGCCGGACGTGGTGATCAACAATGCCGCGCTCTACCCCTCGGCCTTCCTGCTCGACATGGAGGTCAGCGACTGGGACCGGATCATGGATCTCAACGTGCGCGCGCCTGTGGTGCTGATGCGCGGCTTTGCGCTGCAGATGATCGACAAGGGCGTGAAGGGCAATTTCATCAACATCTCGTCCGGCGCGGCGCGCAAGATGCGGCGCACGGCGGTGACCTACTGCACCTCGAAGACCGCGCTCGACCGCATGTCCAAGGGCTTCGCGCTGGAACTGGCCGAGTTCGGCATCCGCGTGAACTGCCTCGAGCCGGGCTTTGCCCCGGGCAGCGCCGTGTCGCAGCTCAGCCAGGAGCATATCGACCGCGTGACGAACAACATCCCGCTGGGGGCGCAGACCATGCCCGAGGATATCGGGCAGGCGGCGCTGTACCTCGCCTCCTCGGCGGCCAAGAACGTCACCGGCACCTCACTGGCAGTGGATGGCGGCAACTCGGCCGGGGTGATGGATGTCTACCAGGACAAGAAGCACCCGCTATGATCTGGGAAGCTCCTGACTATCTCTGGCCCGAGGGCAAGCGCGCCGCGGCCTGTTTCAGCGTCGATGTGGACGCGCTGTCGCCCTACCTGTGGCAGACCCGCGAGGGCGTGTCGAACCGGCTGGCCGCGGTCGAGCACCGGCAATACGGGATGCGCCGCGGGCTGGCCCGCATGGTCGACATGCTGGACCGGCTGGGCCTGCGCGGCAGCTTCTTCGTGCCCGGTGTCGTGGCCGAGGAAAACCCCGACCTGCTGCCCGGGCTGGTGGCGCGCGGCCACGAGATCGCGCTGCACGGTTATTTCCACGAGATCGTCGCCGACATCACCGACGCGCAATTCACCGAGGCGCTGGAACGGGCCATCGCGCTGTTCGAGGCGCAGACCGGCCAGCGCCCGGCCGGCTTCCGCTCGCCCGCCTGGGAGATGACGCCCCACATGCTGGCCGAGCTGAAGCGGCTGGGGCTCTGGGACAGCTCGCTCATGGGCCATGACCTGCCCTACAGGATCGACGGCGTCACCGAGGTGCCGGTGCGCTGGGACAATGACGACGCGATATTCTTCAAGTTCCTCGGCCCGGGCGACCGCGCGCCGCGCTCGCATCTGGAGATCGGCGAGACCTGGAAAAGCGAGGCCGCCGCACAGGTGGCCGATGGCGGGCTGTTCATGCTGACCGTGCATGACTGGATCTCGGGCCGCGCGGCGCGGGTGGCCATGCTCGAAGAGCTGTGGCGCGGGCTGGCCGAGCGCGGCGATGTCTGGATCGCGCCCTGCGGCGAGATCGCGGCGCATCACGACACGCAGGCGGGGATGGAGGTGCAGACCGCGCCGATCCGCGCCGTCTCGGAAAGGCAGCGACGATGAAAGCGACCGTGACCCCGGGTCAGACCTGGACCCTGTCCAAGCCGCAGGTCGAAAGCGCCGGCGGCATCGTCGTGGCCCAGAACGCCGAGGCCGCGCGCGCCGGGGCGCGCGTGCTGACCGCGGGTGGTACCGCCATGGATGCCGCCGTGGTCACCGCCTGTGTCCTGTCGGTGGTCGAGCCCTGGCTGTCAGGGCTGGGCGGCGGCGGCTTCCTGCTGCATGGCGCGGCCGATGGCGCGGTCGACGTGCTGGACTTCAACCTCGTGGCCGGGCAGGGCGCCGATCCCGCGGCCTACCCGCTGGCCGGCGGTGAAGGTGGCGACTGGTTCAACTGGCCCGCCGTCAAGGACGACCGCAACCTGATCGGCCCGGGGTCGATCTGCGTGCCCGGCGCGGTGCCGGGGCTGGAGGCGGCGCTGGCGCGTCATGGCTCGCTTTCCTGGGCCGATGCGCTGGCGCCCGCGATCGAGATCGCCGAGCGCGGCATGCGCGTCGACTGGTTCGCCGACCTCGCCTTTGCCATCGACCGGCCCGGCCTCTCGGCTGATCCGGCCGCCGCGGCGCTCTTCCTCGATCCGGCCAGCCGCCGCGCGGATCCCGAGGATCCGGGCGCGGCTCTGCTGCCCATGCCGGTCAAGGCCGCGATGCTGCGGCGCCTGGCAGAACACGGTGCGCGGGATTTCTACGAGGGGCAGATCGCCCGCGACCTCGCGCAGGACCTGGCCGCCATGGGCGCGCCGGTGAGTGCCGCGGATCTGGCCGCCTATGCGCCGGAATGGCAGGGCGCGCACTCGGCCGCCTATCGCGACCGGGTCGTGCACGCGGTGCCGGGCCTGTCGGGCGGGCCCAGCCTCTTGGCCTGCCTCGACCGGCTGGGGCGGGCCGACCTTGCCGCGCTGGACGCGGCGGAGCGCGCCGCGCGCCATGCCGATGCCATCCGCGACACCTATGAGCACCGGCTGACCACCATGGGCCATGCCGCTTCGGGCGGCGACTGTACCAGCCATGTGTCGGTCGTGGACCGGCAGGGCAACATGGTCGCGCTGACCAACACGCTGTTGTCGCGCTTCGGTGCCAAGGTGGTGGCGCCTTCGCTGGGGCTGCTGCTGAACAATGGCATGATGTGGTTCGACCCGCGCCCGGGCCAGCCCAACTCCATCGCGCCGGGCGCCCGGCCGCTGGCCAACATGTGCCCGGTGATCGCCACGCGCAACGGTCGGCCCGAGATCGCGCTTGGCGCCGCGGGTGGGCGGCAGATCTTTCCCGCCGTCCTGCAGGTGCTGACCAACATGATCGACCTGGGGCTGTCCCCCGGGGCGGCGCTGCATGCGCCGCGTATCGATGCCAGCACGCCCACCGTGCTGGTCGACCGGCGCGCCGAGGGACCGGTGGCCACCGCGATCTCGGCGCGCCACGCAGTCCAGATCACCGAGGACGCGGTCTATCCCGTGCGCTTCGCCGTGCCCTCGCTGGCCGTGGCAGGGCAGGGGGCCGGGCCCAATATCGGCGCCGCGCACCCGCCCAGCCCCTGGGCCGCGGCCATCCCCGAGGGGGCCGCATGAGCCTTCTGGCGGTCGAGGATCTGTCGGTGCAGGCCGGCCCGCTGTCGCTGGTCGACGGCGTCGACCTGGACATCCGGCCCGGCGAGGTCGTGGCGCTGGTGGGCGAGAGCGGTTCGGGCAAGTCGCTGACCGCGCTGTCGATCATGGGCCTGCTGACCGAGGGTCTATCGGTGACCGGCGGGCAGATCCGGCTGGACGGCACGCCGCTGACCCCGGCGCGGTTGCAGCGCCTGCGCGGGCAGGACCTCGCGATGATCTTCCAGGAGCCGGTCTCCTCGCTCAACCCGCTGATGCCGGTGGGCGCGCAGGTGGCCGAGAGCCTTGTCGCGCATGGCCGCGCCACGCCGCAGGAGGCCGGGCGCGAAGCGGTCGAGATGCTGCGCCGTGTCGGCATCCCCGAGCCCGAGCGCCGCGCGCGGCAATTGCCGGCCGAGCTGTCGGGCGGCATGTGCCAGCGCGTGATGATCGCCGCCGCGCTGATCTCGCGCCCGCGGCTGCTGATCGCGGACGAGCCGACCACCGCGCTCGACGTGACGATCCAGGCGCAGATCCTTGCGCTGATGGGCGAACTGGCCGCCGAAGCGGGCACCGCGGTGCTGCTCATCACCCATGACATGGGCGTGGTGGCAGAACTGGCCGACCGGGTCTGCGTCATGTATGGCGGCCGCGTGGTCGAGCAGGCCCCGGTCGGGCCGCTCTTTGCCGCGCCGCGCCATCCCTATACCGCGATGCTCTTGCGCACGATCCCGCGGCTGGACGACCCGCCCAAGGAAGAGCTCTTCGTGATCCGCGGCAACGTGCCATCCCCGCGCGACTGGCCCGAGGGCTGCCGCTTCCGCTCGCGCTGCCCCCGCGCGACCGAGGCCTGCCGCAGCCGCCCGGCGCTGGAGGGCGATGACCACCGTGTCGCCTGTTTCCACCCGATGGAGACGCCATGACCGCGCTGTTGCAGATCGAGGATCTCAAGGTCCATTTCCCCGTGCGCACCGGCCGGTTCGGCGGCGAAAAGGCCCTGGTCAAGGCCGTGGACGGCGTGTCGCTGTCGATCGACGCGCAGGAGACGCTGGCGCTGGTCGGCGAGTCCGGCTGTGGCAAGTCCACCCTGGGCAACGCCGTGCTGGGGCTGGCCCCGGTGACCGAGGGGCGGGTGCGCTTCGACGGGCGCGACCTGACCACGCTGGAGCGGGCCGAGCGCAAGGCCGTCTGGCGTGACATGCAGGTGGTCTTCCAGGACCCGGTCTCGGCGCTCGACCCGCGGCGCAGCATCGCGCAATCCATCGCCGAGCCGTTGGAGATCCATGGAATCCCGCGGGCGCAGATCCGCCCACGCGTGGACGAGCTGATGGAACTGGTGGGCCTTAACCCCGACCAGCGCGACCGGCGCCCCGGCGCACTGTCGGGCGGGCAGCGGCAGCGGGTGGTGATCGCCCGCGCGCTGGCACTGAACCCGCGCCTCGTGATCTGCGACGAGCCGGTCAGCGCGCTGGATGTCTCGATCCAGAGCCAGATCCTGAACCTGCTGATGCGGCTGCAGCGCGAGCTGTCGCTGGGCTATCTCTTCATCAGCCACGACCTGAGCGTGGTGCGCCACATCGCCGACCGCGTGGCGGTTATGTATCTGGGCATGGTGGTCGAGATCGGCCGGGCCGAAGAGGTCTTCGGCGACCCGGTCCACCCCTATACCGAAGCGCTGCTCTCGGCCATTCCGCGCCCCGATCCGGGCGCGCGACGGGACCGGGTGCTGCTGCAGGGCGACCTGCCCAGCCCGATCGACCCGCCCTCGGGCTGTCCCTTCCGCACCCGCTGCCCGCTGGCCGAGCCGCGCTGCGCCGAAAGCCGGCCGCCGCTGGTCGCGCGCTCGGACAGCCACTCCGCCGCCTGTTTCGTGCGCGCCCCGCAAGGCTGACGGGACGCGCCGGGTCAAGGCGGGTCCGCTTGGCCGGTCACGCAACCGTGATCTGCCGGTTTGCTTCCGCCCCATGTCGCACATGGCCCTGTCCGGGCCTCGCAACTCCGCTAGCTGCCGATCCATCGGGGGCGCGGGCAGAGGAGCAACGGCCCGCCCCGTGATCCGGTCGCGGCGGTCGCGGCCGGCGGTCCTGGGAGGAGGCCTGACATGAACGAACTGACCGATTTCGGCTTTGGCACGCAGATCCGCAAATCCCCCTATTTCGACGCCACGCTGCGTTGGGGCGCCACCGGTTTCTCGGTGTACAACCACATGTACATTCCGCGCGATTTCGGCGACCCGGAGCAGAATTTCTGGACCCTCGTGAATGCCGCGATCCTGTGTGACGTGGCGGTCGAGCGGCAGGTCGAGATCACCGGCCCCGACGCCGCACGCTTCACCCAGATGCTGACGCCGCGCAACCTGTCCAACATGGCGGTGGGCCAGTGCAAATACGTGCTGATCACCAATGCTGAGGGCGGCATCCTGAACGACCCGATTGCGCTGCGGCTGGGCGATGATCATTTCTGGCTGTCGCTGGCCGACAGTGACATACTGCTCTGGGCGCAGGGGCTGGCGGTGCATTCGGGGCTCGACGTGACGATCCGCGAACCCGATGTCTCGCCGCTGCAGCTGCAGGGGCCGCAATCGCGCGCGATCATGCAGGCGCTCTTCGGTGACGAGATCCTCGACCTGCGATATTTCTGGCTGCGCGAGATGGAGCTGGACGGCATTCCGCTGGTCGTGTCGCGCACCGGCTGGTCGAGCGAGCTGGGCTACGAGATCTACCTGCGCGACAGCGCCAGCGGCAACATGCTGTGGGAGACGATCATGGCCGCCGGCGCGCCCTTCGGGCTGAAGCCGGGCCATACCTCGACCATCCGCCGGATCGAGGGGGGCATGCTTTCCTACCATGCCGACATGGATGCGCAGACCAACCCGTTCGAGCTGGGGCTCGACCGGCTGGTCGATCTCGAGATGGAGGCCGATTTCATCGGCAAGGCGGCACTGCAGCGGATCCGCGCGGAAGGGCCTGCACGCAAGCAGGTGGGGCTGGTGATCGAGGGCGCGCCGCTGACCGGGCCCAACACCACCTTCTGGCCGATCCTCGTGAATGGCGCGCGGGTCGGCAAGGTGACCTCGGCGGTGCATTCGCCGCGGCTGGACCAGAACATCGCGCTTGCGCTGGTCGATATCGACGCGCCCGGCATCGGCGCAGAGGTCGAGGTCGTCACCCTGGCCGGTCCGCGTCCCGCCCGCATCGTGGAACGTCCCTTCTACGACCCCAGGAAGTCGCTCGCCGCGGCCTGAGACGTTCTGCGAGGGGCCGGCCCATGCCGGCCCTTTTTGTTGGGCCGACACGCCAGAACGGCGGCACCTCAGCCTGCGCACGGATCAAGATCTGCGGGAGAAGAAGAGGAATGGTGCCGCTGAAGGGACTCGAACCCCCGACCCCATCATTACGAATGACGTGCTCTACCAGCTGAGCTACAGCGGCATTCCTCTTGCAGCGTGACGTCACCCGGACCGGCGGCCCCTCACCATCACGCTGCGCGCGATTTATCCAACCACCCTACCGCGCGCAAGCGTTCTTTTCAGAAATTGCGCTTTCAGCCCGGTCTGACCGACTGTCCGGCACGAGCGACCGGGCTAGGCCGACCTTGGCCGCAGAATCGGCGCTTGAACAGGGTCGGATGCGCCGCCTCTTTGCGGCATTTTCCCTGTCTGTCTTGGGGATAACTGTTTCGCAATCCGAACCACTGCGTTTTTTCCCAAGGATTCCGGGGCAGACCCGCGGCCTAGCGATCTGGAATTGTTGCCAATCCGCAAAATCCCGGTCTAGTCTCAGGAACGGGATAGTTTCCCGGGGGGATAGAAATGAAAAGCGATCTGACGCTTCGGCTGGCCGACCGGCTGTCGAAGCTGCGCGCCGCGAAGGGTTGGACGCTGGACCAGCTTGCCGCGACCAGCGGGGTCAGCCGGGCCGCCCTGTCGCGGCTCGAGAATGCCGAGGTCAGCCCGTCTGCCGATGTCCTCGACAAGCTCGCCGGGGCCCATGACATGAGCCTGTCGCGCCTTCTGTTCACCGTCGAGGATGGTTTTGCCGCCCATGTTCGCCGGGACACGCAGTCGGTCTGGCGCGACCAGGCCACGGGCTATGTGCGACGCACCGTCTCGCCCGGCGCGGCCGCGCTGGCCGGCGAGATCGTCGAATGCCGCCTGCCACCCGGCACGGCCGTGATCCAGGAATCGCCGGCCGTGGCGGGGCAGGAGCATCACCTCGTGATCCTGTCGGGCTATATGCGGGTCGAGCTGGATGGCGAGACGCATGACCTCGCCCCGGGTGACGTGCTGCGCTATCGCCAGCATGCCGGTGTGCGCTTTGTCACGGCAAAGGGGCAGGGCGCCAAGTACATGATCTGCCTCGTGACGGCCTGAACGGTCGCTGTCACGTCGCGGGGCATCGAGGCTCGGAAGCGTGCCGCGGGCAAAGCGCGGCTCAAACGCATCCGGCAAGCGCGCCTTGTGGCGCAGATCGCGCCCCGAACAGCGCGATTCCGGGCCGGGACGCCACCATGTCAAATGTGTCGAAAATCGTCGAATCCCTGTCGCTGGCGGGCTTGCGGGGTGTGTGCTTGCACAATCAATTTTCTCACGAACGGTTGAAATCCGTGAGTCGGTGCGCTAACTGCACCGCCATGGCAAATGACCAAAAATCGTCGCCACCCGGCGCTTTCTGACAGGCTGGCCGCATAGGTCGGCATTGTATCGAAAGCCCCGACTTTCCCGATGCAACGCTCATCGCTTGCGCTCTTCCGCACCGCGGAAGGCGGGATTTGGCACGTTCAACAGAAAGGACAGATCGATGAAAAAGCTACCGCTCATGCTCGCCGCCGGCGCCGTCGCAGCCCCCATGGCCGCGCAGGCCCAGTCCGATGGCTGCGGCGAAGTGTCGATCACGGAAATGAACTGGGCCTCGTCGCAGGTCGTCACCAGCGTCGCCTCGTTTCTCATGCAGCAGGGCTATGGCTGCGAGGTCAACGTCGTCTCCTCGGACACGATCCCCGCGATCACCTCGGTGGCCGAAAATGGCGAGCCCGACATCGTGACCGAGCTCTGGCTGAACTCCACCGGCGACACCTACACCCAGCTGAAAGAGGCCGGCAAGGTCGTCGAGGCCGCCCCGGTGCTTGATCCCGGCGGTGTCGAAGGCTGGTGGATCCCGACCTATCTGGCCGAGGAACACCCCGAGCTGACCACGATCGAGGGCATCCTCGCCAATCCCGAACTGGTCGACGGGCGCTTCTACAACTGCCCCGAAGGCTGGGGCTGCCGCGTTGTCAGCGACAACCTCTCCGCCGCGCTCGACCTCGAGGGCAACGGGATCGAGGTGTTCAACTCGGGCTCGGGCCAGGTGCTGGCCACCTCGATGGCCGATGCGGTGCTGAACGAGGAGCCGTGGTTCGGCTATTACTGGGGTCCGACCGTGCCGCTGGGCAAGTATGACATGACCAAGATCGACCTCGGCGAAGTGAACGAGGAGATCCACAACGCCAACCAGAACGCCGACAATGACAATCCCGGCGTCTCTGATTTCCCCGCGGCCCCGATCGTGACCGCGACCACCACCACCTTCCAGGAGAGCAACCCCGAGGTCTTCGCGCTGCTGCAGAACATGACGTTCAAGACGTCTGACATGAGCAGCGTGCTGGCCTGGAAGGACGAGAACAACGCCTCCGCCGAAGAGGCCGCCGTCTACTACCTGACCAACTACCAGGACGAGTGGGCCGGCTGGCTGAACGACGCCGCGCGCGACAACCTGTCGGCACTGCTGAGCCAGTAATCCGACCAAGATTTGGGACGGGGCCGGTCGGTGATCGGCCCCGTCCGCGTTTGTGCCCGGAGGATCCGGGCAGGCGTGGGTGAAGATGGGGACGAAGAGATGGCGACTTATGATTTCGTGTTCGAGGGCCTGGGGCTCGAGGACTGGTGCGAGGCCGGCGGCGATGGCGCCGCGCCGATGTCGATGGATGCGTTGATGGCGCAAAGCTCCGGGGAAGAGGCCGCACCCTCGCTCTGGGACCTGCCCTTTCCCTCGATGGATGCGCTGAACGAGGCCTGCGCGGCCTTTCCGCAATCGCGCAACGTGACGCTGGGGCTCGAGAACGGCTTTCTCGCGGTCAAGGACTCGATCAGCGTCGTGCTCGACCCGATCACGCAGCCGCTGTCCTGGATGCTGGACGGGGCGCTCTACGCCATCCTCAACACGCCGTGGTGGATCGTCATTCCGCTGATCCTCGCCGTGGTCTGGATGGTCTCGAAATCCTGGCAGCTCCTGGGCTTCGTGGCGCTCAGCATCGGCGGGCTCGCCTTCATCGACTATTACAGCTACGCGATGCAGACGCTGGCGATCATCATGGTCTGCGCCTTCCTCTGCGTCTTGCTGGGTGTGCCCATCGGCATCGCCATGTCCCGCTCCGACCGGCTGCGGGCGGGGACGATCCCGATCCTCGACATGCTGCAGACCCTGCCGCCCTTCGTCTACCTGATCCCGCTGATCTTCCTGTTCTCGGTGACCGAGCCCAAGCTCTACGGCATCGCCATCATCCTCTACGCCATCGTTCCGGTGATCCGCCTGACCGATCTCGGCATCCGGATGGTCGACGAATCCGTCATCGAGGCGGCCGAGGCCTTCGGCATGACCGACCGGCAAAAGCTCTACGGCGTGCAGATCCCGCTGGCACTGCCCAACATCATGGCCGGCGTGAACCAGACCATCATGATGAGCCTCGCCATGGTCGTGATCGCCTCGCTGGTCTCGGCGCCGGGTCTGGGCGTGCTGGTGCTGCGCGGCATCAACAACCTCGAACTGGGCGTGGGCCTCGTCTCGGGGCTGGGCATCGTGCTGCTGGCCGTGATCCTCGACCGCACCACCAAGGCCGCCCTCGACCGTATCAACGCCGCGCAGAAAGGCTGAGCCATGACCCGTTCCGAGAAGACGACCAAGATCGCGATCCGCAACCTCTACAAGATCTTCGGCGCCAACCCGGCCAGCGTGCTGGACAAGGTCAAGGCCGGGATGAGCAAGGAGGAACTGATGGAGTCCCATCGCCACGTGCTGGGGCTCAACAACATCAATGTCGACATCAAGGAAGGCGACATCACGGTGATGATGGGGCTGTCCGGCTCGGGCAAGTCCACGCTGATCCGCCACCTCAACCGGCTGATCGAACCCACCGCCGGCGAGGTGCTGCTGAACGGCGAGAACGTGGTGGATCTCGGCCCGAAAGAGCTGCGCCGCCTGCGCCGCGAGGAGATGTCCATGGTGTTCCAGCATTTCGCGCTGCTGCCGCACCGCACCGTGCTGGAGAATGCCGGCATGGCGCTCGACGTGCGCGGCCTGCCGCGCTCGGAATACGAAAGCGAGGCGCAGAAATGGCTGGACCGCGTCGGGCTGACGGATGTGGGGGCGCAATACCCCCACCAGCTTTCCGGCGGCATGCAGCAGCGCGTGGGCATCGCGCGCGCGCTGACCTCGAACTCGCCGGTGATGCTGATGGACGAGGCCTTCTCGGCGCTCGACCCGCTCATCCGCACCGACATGCAGGACCTGCTGCTGGAGCTGCAGGATGAGCTGAAAAAGACCGTGGTCTTCATCTCGCATGACCTCGACGAGGCGCTGAAACTGGCCGACCACCTGGTCATCCTCAAGGACGGGTTCGTGGTCCAGCAGGGCGAGCCGCAGGAGATCCTGATGCAGCCCAACGATCCCTACATCGTGGACTTCATCTCCGACATCAACCGCGCCCGCGTGCTGCGCGTCCGCTCGGTTATGGAGAAGACCGGCGAGGCGCCGGCCGAGGTCGCGGGCGATGTCGACCGCGACGACACGCTGGAAGAGGTGATCGCCCGCTCCGAGGGCCGCACCGATCTGACCTTCCGCGTCATGCACAAGGGTCGACAGGTGGGCGTGCTGAAGATGACCGACCTCGTCAAGGCGCTCGTCCCCACGGCCGCGGCCGAGGACGGCCTGCGCTCCAGCGCCGCCTGACACGCCACGCCCCGGGCGCCGGCCCCCCCCGGTCGGCGCCCCTCGTATCTTT
The DNA here is from genome assembly GCF_001482405.1 of Pseudoponticoccus marisrubri. Taxonomy (GTDB): domain Bacteria; phylum Pseudomonadota; class Alphaproteobacteria; order Rhodobacterales; family Rhodobacteraceae; genus Pseudoponticoccus; species Pseudoponticoccus marisrubri. The sequence continues at coordinate 101,843 of NZ_LPXO01000002.1, read as the reverse complement.
CATCTTTCCGAAGAATACTCCGGGGGCGCCCGAAGGGCGGGGGCAGCGCCCCCTAGCAGTTCGGCACGTTGACGGCCAAGCCGCCGAGCGAGGTCTCCTTGTATTTCTCGCTCATGTCGTGGCCAGTCTGGCGCATGGTCTCGATACAGGCATCGAGCGGCACAAGGTGCGTGCCGTCGCCGCGCAGGGACAGCGAGGCGGCCGAGACCGCCTTGATCGCGCCCAGCCCGTTGCGCTCGATGCAGGGCACCTGCACCAGCCCCTTCACCGGGTCGCAGGTCATGCCCAGGTGATGCTCCAGCGCGATCTCGGCGGCGTTCTCGATCTGGGCCGGGCTGCCGCCCATCACCGCCGCAAGCCCCGCCGCGGCCATGGCCGAGGCGCTGCCCACCTCGGCCTGGCAGCCCGCCTCGGCGCCCGAGATCGAGGCATTGTACTTGACAAGCCCGCCGATCGCGGCGGCGGTCAGCAGGAATTCGGGGATGCGTTTGCGCGTGGCGCCGGGCACGTGGTCCAGCCAGTAGCGGATCACCGCGGGTACCACGCCAGCTGCCCCGTTCGTGGGCGCGGTGACGACCTGCCCGCCGGCGGCGTTCTCCTCGTTCACGGCCATGGCATAGACGCTCATCCAGTCATTGATCGTGTGCGGCGGGGCGAGGTTCATGCCGCGCTCGGCCTGCAGCTGGTCATGGATGGCACGGGCGCGGCGCCTGACGCGCAGCCCGCCGGGCAACTCGCCGGTCTCGGTCAGGCCGCGCTCCATGCAGGCTTCCATCACCTCCCAGATCCGCGACAGCCCGCGATCGAGCCGGTCGACCCCGCCGCGCGACAGCTCGTTGGCGCGTTTCATGCCCGCGATGCTCAGCCCCGAGGCCTGCGCCATCTCCAGCATCTCGGCGGCGCTCTTGAACGGGTAGGGCACCGGCGGGCCGTCATCGGTGTCGCGCCCCGCGGCCAGTTCGGCCTCGGTCAGCACGAAGCCGCCGCCCACCGAGTAATAGGTCTCCTGCAGGATCACGTCGCCCTGCGCATCCATGGCCTTGAGGATCATGCCGTTGGCATGGCCGGGCAGGGCGGGGCCGTGATCGAAGACCAGGTCGCGGGCGGGATCGAAGGCCAGGGCGGGCAGCCCCTCGGGCTCGAGTTGACCCGTGTCGCGGATCCGGGCCAGCGCGGTCTCGGCCGCCTCGGCATCGTAGCTTTCGGGGCGGAAGCCGGCGAGGCCGAGGATCGTGGCCCGGTCGGTGGCGTGGCCGATCCCGGTGAAGGCCAGCGAGCCATGCAGCACCGCGCGCATCCCGTGCGGCGTGAAGGGCGCGGCGCGCAGCCTGTCGAGAAAGCGCGCCCCGGCCACCATCGGCCCCATCGTGTGGGACGAGGACGGGCCGACACCGACCTTGAACATGTCGAAGACGGACAGAAACATCTGGCAGGGCTCCCTTCGCGTGGCTGCGGACGGGCGCGCCGGCCCGCAGGGCATGTGGTCAGGCGGCGCGGGATCGGTGCCGGGCGAATGGCCGGGGCCGGAAACCGGCCGCGCGTTCCCGCGCGACCCTAGGGGTTTTGCGCGCCGGCGAAAGGGGCGAATGCGGCACGCGCGGGTATTGCTGCGACGCGGGCCGCCGCTCACGCCGACGTGACCGCTCCGTGTGCAGAAAAATCCGCAACCGGCTGAAACTGCTGCGCAACCGCGTGCGTGTTTCCTTGCAGACCACGCCCGAACGGGGCGCGGCATCATACAGGGAAAGGATAGACAATGACCTTCACCAAATCGCTCGCCATCAGCCTCACCGCCGCCACGCTGGCCACCGGCGCTGCCGCGCAGGACAACCCGATGGTTGGCGGCGCGCCGATGTTCGCCGACCGCACCATCGTCGAGAACGCCGTGAACTCGGCCGATCACGAGACGCTTGTCGCCGCGGTGCAGGCGGCCGAGCTGGTGGACACGCTGAACTCGGACGGCCCCTTCACCGTCTTCGCGCCGACCGATGCCGCCTTCGACCGGATCTCGGACGAGAGCATGGCCGCGCTGATGGAGCCGCGCGCGCAGGCGCAGCTCCAGCAGATCCTGACCTGCCACGTTGTCGCCGCGAACGCCATGTCCGACGCGATTGCCGGGATGATCGCCGATGATGGCGGCATGCACCCGGTCGAGACCGTGGGCGGCTGCACGCTGCAGGCCTCGATGCGCGGCAATGACATCATCCTGACCGACGAGAACGGCCGCGAGGCCGAGGTGACCATCGCCGATGTGCGCCAGTCCAACGGCGTGATCCACGTCATCGACCGCGTGCTGCTGCCGCAGCAGTAAGCGCCGGCCTCGGCGCGGGCGGAGTTCCCTCATGCCCGCCCCGCCGGTTGCGCGTGGCCCCGTCCCCGTCCGGCCTCGCGCAATCGTGCGCGCCCCCGGCTTGTTCCGATACGGCCGGGGGCGCATCCTTGCCCCAGTGAAAGGAGGCGTCCCATGAACCGCAGAGCTTTCCTAGCCGCCGCCGCGGCGATCCTTCCCGGCAGCCGCAGCCTCGCCGCCGAGGGCGATTTCGAGATCACCCGGACCGAGGCCGAGTGGCGCGCCATGCTCAGCGATGCCGAGTATCGCGTGATGCGCAAGGAGGGCACCGAACGGGCCTTCACCTCGCCGCTCAACGACGAGAAACGCGCCGGCACCTTCCTGTGCAAGGGATGCGACCTGCCGCTTTACTCCTCGGAACACAAGTTCGACAGCGGCACCGGCTGGCCGTCCTTCACGCAGGCGCTGCCCGACGCGATCGAGACCAAGCCCGACCGGGTGCTGATCTACGTGCGCACCGAATGCCATTGCCGCCGCTGCGGCTCGCATCTGGGCCATATCTTCGATGACGGGCCGCCGCCCACCGGCAAGCGCCATTGCATCAACGGGATCAGCCTGACCTTCCAACCGGCCAGCGCCTGAGGGCGCGGCGGACACCGGGTCATCTGTCGACCCGGCGCCCGCCTCCGTGAGTGGTCTGCCACGCCTGGTGTCAGCCGGCGCGGTTCCAGCCTAGTGGCGCCTGCGGCGTCGCGTCCATCCCCCAATGCGCAAGATACGCGGCGTCGCGCCGACCGCATTTGTGTCGGCACCGCGCGTTTGCTCCGTCACACAGCCCGAGACGAAAAAGCCGGCCACCCGTTCCATGGGTGCCCGGCTTTTTCGAGTCGCACGGTCGCGCGGCCTATTTGAAGCTGCGGCTGTCTTTCAGCTGGTCCCAGGCCCAGACGACCTGTTGCAGCTGCTCTTCCTGGCTGCGGTCGCCACCATTCATGTCGGGGTGCAGCACCTTGATCAGCGCCTTGTAGGCCTTGCGGATCTCGGCCTTGCTCATCGTGTCCTCGGCCTCGAGGATCTCGAGCGCGCGGCGTTCGGTGGGCGGCAGGCGACGGCTGCCACCGTTCTTCTTGCCGGGGTTGCGCGTGGCATTGTCGCCCAGCACCTGGTGGGGGTCCTCGATGCCCAGCCGCGCCCAGGCCTTGGCCTCGGGATCGCGCCAGTCCTTGGTGCGCCGTTCCCACACCTTGTCCTGCGAATTCTGGGCGTTCATCTCGGCCTCGGTCTTGCCGTCGAAGAAGCTCCACTTGGCATTGTACTCGCGGACGTGGTCCTTGCAGAACCAGTAGAAATCATCCAGCACATCGGGCGCCTTGGGCGCGCGAAACTTGCCGGGTTCCTGACATCCTTCGTGGTCGCAGACCCGCTGCGACGTCTCCTGTTCGCCGGTCATGCCCTTGCGTCCACGGGGATTTTTCTTCTTCGCGGACTTCACGGACATGTCGAAACCGAAGGGATCGGGTCTGCTCATATCGCACCTCTTCTCGACTCGGACGCCAGAGTTTAGACAATCCGTACGGAGTTTACAGGGGGCTGACCGTAAAAATGTCACGAGCAGAAGAGATCCGCGCAAAGCTGCAAGAGGCCTTTGCGCCCGAGACGCTGGAGGTGCGCAATGACAGCGCGCGCCATGCCGGCCATGCAGGCGATGACGGCAGCGGAGAGAGCCATTTCCACGTCACGATCCGCGCCCCGGGCTTTGCCGGGCAGTCGCGCATCGCCCGGCACCGCGCCGTGCACGCGGCGCTGGGGCCCGAGCTGGTCGGGCAGATCCACGCGCTGTCGCTGGATATCGGCGCCTGAGCCCGAAGGTGTGGGGTTCAGGGCTTGGGTTTCAGCCGTGCCGCGCGGGCGCGCAGCGCGCCGGGCAGGGAGTTGACGGGCTCCACATCCTCGACCCCGTTATCTGACAGCACCTCGCGCGCGGCCCGCGCGCGGGCCCGGTCCGGGCGCTCGGCCAGCCGCGCGGCATCGCGGGCGCGCTCGCGCTCCTCGTCGCGGGCCCGCTCGGCGGCCTCGAGCTCGGCCAGCGCGTCCTGGTCGGCCGCATCCTGCGCCGCGGCGGCGTCGAACTCCTCTTCCACGTCTTCCGCAACATGTTCGGGCTCTGCCGCCTTCGGCTCCTCCGGCTCGGGGTCAGGTTCGGGCTGCGGTTCCGGTTCCGGCGCGGGCTCCGGTTCAGGCTCGGGGGCCGGTTCGGGGTCCGGCGCCGAGACGCCCACGGGTTTCGGCGCCTCCAGCATGACGGGCGGCGCCTCGGGTTCTGCCTCGGGCTCTTCCACGGCGCGCCGGAAGACCAGCAGGTTGCGCCAGACCGTCACGCGCCGCGTGAAGCCGCTGCGCTCTTCCGAGGGCAACGTGTCCGAGCGCTGGTACTCCCAGCCATGCTCGGCCATGTCGTTCATGATTCGCTCCACCGCGGCAGCGAATCGCCCCTCGGCTCCGGTCACGCCCCGCGTCCGCTCGCCCTTTTCGGGAGCCGGGATCACCTTGTATTCGTATCGCATGTCATCTGCCCAAGACTCGGCCCTGTCGCCGTGCCCATGGGGTTACGACCACTGGCCGGCAAAGAAAAGGGGGCGGGCCCTGCGGCACCGCCCCGTCTTGATAGGCAAGAAACGGATAAAACCCCCTGTTTCAATACCGAGCGAAAATCGCTTGCTGAGCGCCCCGATGAAATCCTGGAACTGTCGGCTGGTATCTGCCGATATACGAAAGATACCATGGCGCCCCCTGTCGAGTCAGTAAGGGAATCCTGACGTTACGTAAAATTCACGCAAGCGCTTTGGAAGTTAACGCGGGGCAGGGCGCCGCTGCCACGTTGCCGCGGGTCCGGTCACGCGTCGCTGCCCGCCACGTCCGCATCCGGCACCCGTTCGGCGGCCCAACTGGCAACGGCCCGGCGGCGGACATCGGCCAAGGCCTCGGCCGGCACCTCGACCTCGTCATCGACGCGCAGCGGATCCTCGTGGAAGAGGTAGATTCGCGACAGGAAATCCTCGAATTCCAGCGACCCCTCGCCATACCGCTCGCCATTGCCGCCGGTCGAGACGATGACGTCGTCGCCCCAGTTCTGGCCGCTGTCATTGTTGGGATTGTAGAAATAGACCCGCATGCGCCCCGTCTGATCCTCGGCCACGCGCAGGATCGCGATTGCGTGCCAACCCACGAACTGCGCGTTGGCATCGGTTACCGCGATGCCCGCAGGTTGCGGATGGCTGACCGGCCGGCCGCCATTGTATTCGGGATGGTAGGTCAGGAAGAAACGACGCAGGAAATCCTCATACGCCTTCAGCTTGCCAGTGGCGACGTCCACGGCCACCGCGCAGCCCCGCGCCACCCACCAGCCGTGGAATTGCGGGTTGATCCAGCGATGGGGATCGCCCTCGCGCCCGGCGCAGAGCCGTCCCATCTCGGCATAGATGCGGTCGAGATGCGTCACCAGCAGGACCGAGACCGGGTCCGCGTCGATCGGTCCGAAGCCCGCCAGGCCGACCGGCAGGTCGGTCGAGTTGATCTCGGTCCCTTCGAACTGCATCTGCACGGTCTCGAACTCGGCCGCCTGGCCGATCAGGTGCAGCAGGTAATCGGGGTCGATCAGCGCCCACATGGCGATGGCGCGCGCCGATTGGCAGGTGGGGTTGGCGCCCTGTCCGACGCCCAGCGGCTGGCCAAGGATCTGCAGCACACCGGCCAGCAGATGCGTCTCGGGCGGGGCGGCCTCGCCAAAGCCCAGCGCGATGCGGTCGCGCGTGGCCCCTTTCAGCCGCAGCCGCAATTGCCGGTCGAGCGCGGGCACCATGGGCGCGTTGTGCAGCACGCCGCGCTCCAGCAGCATGGCCAGCCCGTAGGCCGCCTGCGGCGTGGCGGGGGTGACTGCAGCGCGGATCAGATCCTCGATCACGCGGCGATAATGGCGCCAACTGTCGAGGCCTGTCGTGCCGAGTCCCAGCGCCTCGGGCACAAGTGGGCGGTCGCGGTAATCCAGCGCCCAGCGCAGGAAGGCCGCGTGGTAATCCGAGACGAGGCCGGTGTCGTGCATGGCGCGCGCAAATCCCATTGCCTCGCGCGAGAGCCCGACCTCGTCGGTATGGGCGATCCGCTCGAGATAGGCGTCGATGCCGGGATCGTCGAGCGAACCCGCCGTGGGGCCAAACAGCGCGCTGACAAGACGTTCCGCCCCCAGCCGCGTGTTGCCCAACTCGGCCCCGCGCTCATGCAGGGCCAGCGCGATCTGGGCGATCATGTCCTTGACCACGCCGACCTGTACCGAGCGTTGCTCGAGCAGGCGCCAGATTTCCGAAACCATGACGCCCAGCACATCGGTCAGCCCGACTGTCTCCGCGATATGGCGCAGGATCTCTCGCTTGACGGTCAGCCGATCGCCAAGCGCGCGCTGCGCCTCATCGACCGTGCCGAACGTGTCGCGCAGGTTCAGGGCCAGGACCTGTGTCAGGAAATGCCGCGCACCCTCGGAGTGCAGGTTGTCATGCCGGCCCGCACCGCTCGCCACGGCGAGGAACCGCGCGAGGCTGGAGGCCTCGAGCGCGCGGTAGATGGGATCGTCGGAGACCAGGGTGCCCCCCGAAAGCTGCGGCAGCAACGCCTCGGGCGTGTCCCAGTCCGAGCCTGCAAACAGCCCGGCCCGATCCATGCGCATGGCGCGCGTACACAACGCAGCGAAGCCACCCGGCACCGACAGCAGCCGGGCCGCCACGTCCAGCACCGGGCGTTGGTACCGGGTCTTGGCAAAGGGACGCGCGCGCTCCAGCCGCTCGATCGCGACATCCAGCGTGCCGCACAGGCGCATGGCCTGCGCGTCAGGCGCCCCGGCAGTGCTGTCCCCCTGCCGGTCGGGGGCTTCCTCGACACTCATCAGACGTAGAAATCCAGTTCTTCCTGATGCTTCAGAAGATCGCGCAATTTGTGCGGATCGTCACCGAAGAAATAGGCCAGCCCCCAATGCGTCCCGAAAGCCGAGCGCTTGGCAACCTTCTGTTCGCGCGGATCCGACAGTTCGTGGAACTCGAAATAGGGGTGGTTGGCGGTCTCTTCCGGGACTTCGAGCCGGCTGACCACGCGGCGCCGCGGGTAGACACCGAAGCAGCCCGCATGGCCCTTGGCATCGGTGACCGCTTCCGGGAAGAAAGCGTCTAGTTCTTCTTTAGTGGTTTTGGGGTCGAAGGCCACGACAAGGCCCTGGTAGCCGTTGAATCCGTAGGCGCGTTCGATCAGCTCCAGCGCGTTGAAGCCCGGCGGCCGGTAGGCAACCTCGCCGAAGTAGAGCGTGTTGTCGCTGGTCAGGAAGTATTCGGGGTGAATGAAGCCGAACTCGATATCGAAGGCCTCGATCAGCTTCTCGATCTCCTTGGTGATGCGTTCGCGATGGGCCTCAAGCTCCGGCGTGGCGGGTACGAAAACCGAGTAGCCCAGCGTGACATATTCCGAGATGTTCAGGAATTGGATTTTGCGATCCTTGATCCAGGCCTCGACCGCGAATTCCCAGCCATCCAGGTGACTCTCCAGCAGGGCGGGAAACTCCTCGTCCGGGATATTGTCGACGTCTTCGGGCGTGCGGATCACGCGGTGCCCGGCGGTGCCGGACTTGTCGAAAGCTTTGAAGTGGATCGGGTCGTTCGGGTCGCCATCCAGCTTCAGCAGGGTCTCGTTCACGCGCTTGAGAAAGCGGATCACGTCGCCGCGGTCATGTGCTTCCTCGAAAACGCCGACGCGGATACCTCCTAGCTGCGCACGGCGCTTCATCAGCGACTTGTCGCGGAACAGCATGGACTGGCCCAGCAGGCGCGGGTTCTTGAGCAGCACGGCATTCACCGCGCCGGCCCATTCGACGGTTTCCTCGAAAATCGGGATCGCGACATCGACCCCGCGTTCCTCCAGTCTTTGCGCCAGTTCGTAGGACCGTTCGTTCAGGCGGTCGAAATCCCACGCCATGAAGGGAATGTCGTTCTGAGCGCAGTATTCCTCGGCCCATGGGGGGGCGACAACGAGATAGCGTCGGTCGAAGCGGTCCACGGCATCGATGGCGTTCAGGCTCCAGCCAAACAAGGCCACGTGACCTTTGTCGGGATTCTTCTCGGTCATGCTCTGTCGTCCTTTCGTCGCGCAGATCCTTCGAGGTCGAAAGGGTTCGACCTGTCCGCTTGCGGACAAAAGAAGCGTCCTGAAACGGGAAAGCGATCCCGGCAAGCAGATCTGCATCGGTTTCGCTTAGACAAACTAAACATCTGGGCCGAGGTTTCAACCGATCTGTCGTTTCGTGGACATGCGGGCATGGCGAGACCGACGTTGCCAGTCCGTTAAGAGCGTTCTGTGTGGAGGTGTCGGGATCGGTCATGGCTTCACCCGAACCGAGCTGTCGATCCGCCCCCAGACCTCCTCGTTGAGGCTTTCGAGGGTTTCCAGCGCCTCGGGCAGGTTGTCATTGGCAAGCAGCTTGAAAAGTTCTACGCAATCCTCGGCTGTCGCCACCTCGATCGGCTCATCTGGTCGCTCGAGCAGTATCTCGCGCAGTTTGCGAAACGAAAAATCGTCCTTGTCGAGCACATGCTGCCACGGTTGATGGCCTTCTGCCACCGCCTCGGCCACCTTGACCTCACCCGTAAGCATTACAATCCGCGCGCCCTTGGACAGGCCGCTTTCGGTGATGTCCCGTGCGAACTTCGCGCCGTAGCCATCGGGCAAATGGTTGTCGAGCAGGATCACGTCATAGGTCTTCATGACCAGAAGTTCGCGCGCCTTGTTCAGGCTCAGCGCCTCGTCAAAGCTGCAGTCGATATCGGTTTTTTCCACGGCACGCAGCACTTGGAGGCGGTCGATCAAGTCATCTTCGACGACGAGAATCCGCAATTTTTGCGGGGAGTCGGTGGCTTGCAGCATCGGGAACCTCAATTGCTGGCGGTTAGGCGGGCGTCCGAAATGTTGGAAAGCGGCTTGGTCGGCATGGCTGCCCCTTCGCTTGCCTCGCGATGTGGAATATCGAGAAAGACGGTGGTGCCGACGCCCGGTTCGGACTGGCACCAGATGGTGCCTTCGTGCCGGTCGGCGATCTTGCGACAGGTGGCCAGCCCCAACCCTGATCCGGCAATGTCGTCCGTTGAGGGGGCACGCTTGAAAGGTTCGAAAATCCGGTCGACATATTGCCTGTCGATGCCGATGCCATTGTCGGACACCGCGATGCGCAGCCAGCCTTCCTCGACCAGCTCGGCCGTGATGCGGATTTCGGGACGCCTGTCCGCGCGATACTTGATCGCGTTCGAGATGACGTTCTGCAGCAATTGACTCAGCTGCGGCACACAGCAATGAAGCGGGCGGTCCTCGAAATGGAGGCGGATATCAGCCTGAGTTTCGGTAATGTCACGGTTCAGCGCAAACATTGCGTTGGTGACGATTTCGCGCAAGGAGGCGGTCTCGAACTCAACTTCGCGGTCGATCCGAATGTGGGTGGCGAGACTGTCCACCAGCGCGCGCATCTGCATCGCCGAACGTCGCAGCAACGCAAGGGTTTGATCAATGGAACCGTGGTCACCCGCGGCAAGATCCTCGGCAAGCTCCGAGGTCAGGAAGTTGACCGCCCGGATCGGGGCCTTGAGATCGTGAACCAGCACGTCGGCAAATACCTCGAGCTCCCTGCGTTGGTCATCCAGTTTGGCCTGCATCTCGGCCAATTCGAGACCCCGCTCGATCATGCGCTGCAGTGCCGAAACCGTGAGGCTGCGTTTCGGGATGTAGTCGCAGGCGCCATGCTTGATCGCGCTTTTTGCGACGACCTCGTCCCCCTGGCCGGTCAGCATGATACAGGCCGCCCCAGGGTATTTCTGGCGTAGATCCGGCAGCAGTTCCAAGCCGGTGCAGCCGGGCAGCAGGTAATCCAGCAGGATTGCATCAAGCCGCGGGGCCGGACAGGCGAGAGCGCTGTCCTCGTCGTCGGCCTCGTGCAGGGTCGCTTCGGGAAAGGCGGAGGACAAATAGCGTCGCACCAACTTGCGATCGGCGGTATCATCATCGACGACGAGAACCTCGAGCGTGTCCACCTCAGCAACTCCTTGCTGCGCCGAGTGCCGGAAAACGGCACAGGCGTGTGTAGCGGTCGAGCGTGTCCACCAGCAGATCGTAGTTGCTGTTTAGCCCGGATTTCAAAAGGTAGCCTGCAACGTTGCGATCATAGGCGGCATCGATGTCATCCGGATCGGCCGAGGTTGACATGAAGAAGACGATGGCCCGGCGCAGCACGGGATCGGCACGCAACTCGGCCAGGAATTCGTGCCCGTTCATACGGGGCATGTTGACATCGGAAATCAGGATGCAGCTGTTTGACCCCGCAAAGTCATTTCGCAACATGGCCAACGCCTCGATCCCGTCGATCGCGCGATGTACGTGGAATGAAAGGCCGGCCTTACGAAAGGCGCGAGTCATGGCCTTGGCATCCGCGTCGTCATCTTCGACCAAGAGAATTTCCGGTCGCGTGGCCGCTGCAGCGGGTTGTTCCGCCTCCATCTGAAACAGGGTCCCGGCATGGCTCATCTCACTTCACCTGCGGCGCTTTGTGCGCTCATGAAAACCTCAAGGTCGGGTTTTCCCAGCAAAGTTTCACTGCGATCCAGGAATGAGATCAGGTCAAGACAGAGGTTCTCAAGCTCGCGGCGATGGACGTGGCGTTGCGTCTGCCCATTGACCTTACCCAGGCTCCGGATGCGCCACAGCATCGCCGACATGATGCGCCGCATCTCGGGTTCCATGCTGTCTCTGAAGCGCGTGAGCATCTCCTCCAATGCGATGGCGCGCAAACGATCGATGTCCCGCGTGCTTTGCAACAGCGTCTTTTGGAAAGCCGTGAACACCGATTTGCGGATCGTCTCGACGCAAAGTTCCTCCTTTATCAGGTAATCGACACATCCGGATCGCATGGCGCGGATGATGACATCGGGTGCGTCCACGCTGGTCACCATGATGCTGATCGCGTCCTGCTGCTCCGGGTGGGTCTGAAGTAAATCCAGCGCCTCCTGCCCGGTGGAGAGGCCCAGATGGTAGTCGATGAAGACGAGGTCGAACGGACGGGCATCCAGCTGCACCTGGAATTCGCCCAGATCGGCGGCACAGTGAAACGCAGCCTCCAGGCCTGCGCGTCGACACAGCTTGATCAGCCGAATGCGGTCGACCTCGTCATCTTCCAAAACCATGACGGTCAGCCGGTCGGATCGGCCAGGCGATTGCGCTTTGGGGGCTTGGATGATCTGGGTCATGCGGCCTCCTCCGGGTGACGGAGCGGATCTGCAATCCGCAACACTTGTCCCTTTCTGTTAGGCGCTGCTTGTTAATGGCGGCTTAAAGCGATCCGAAATGGCTCTGCCGGATCACTCGTATTGTCCAGATCGGATTTACCGCTTGGCAATTCTCGTCGTGCAGATTGGGTGGGCCTGACCAAAGGGGGTGACGTCATTGCTGGCCGTTCTGGCGCAAGCCCATATGTCACTACAGGGGCGCATAGTCACGACTGCCGTGCTAACCCTTGCCGGAGCGCTGTTTTTGCAGGGCAGTCTGCACCTGTTCATCGGTCATCGGATCGAGCAGAGCTACTCGCGCGCGCTGTCGCAAGAGATGCTGGGGCGGGTGCAAATGCGGTTGAACGAACGCCTGTCGATGGTTCTGGCCGATGCCCGGATCCTGTCTGAGCTTCCTCCGATCCAGGGGTTGGCACGCGTCGCGCATAGCGCCGGCGTGGATCCACAGGATGGCAGTTCGCGGGACGTCGACTGGCGGCGGCGTCTTCAACAGATCTTCGTGTCCTTCCACGAGGCGCGTCCCGACTACCGGCAGATCCGTTTCATCGGTATGGCCGATGATGGCCGTGAGTTGGTGCGCGTGGACAAGTCTGGCGGCGACATCGTCATCCTGCGCGAGGATCAGCTGCAGAAAAGGGATCAGGCGCCCTATTTCGATGCGGTCAAGGCGCTGACCCCGGGTGATCGCTACATCTCGCGTCTGAACTGGGCCCACCAAGACGGTCGCATCGTCGAGCCGCGCCAGGCCGTGCTGCGCTACATCGTGCCAGCGTTTGACGCGGACGGGGAGCTTTTCGGCATGATCGTTATCAATGTGGATGCCAATGCCTTCTTGGGAAAGGTGATCCGCGAGGTCGCCCCGCCGCATAGGGTCATCATCCGGGACGCCTACGCGGCGAGTTTCGTCTACGACCCCGATACCGGCACCGGCCGGCTATATGTCGACAGGCCGCCGCCGGTCAGCGCGGAGGCATTGCGGGCGCTGCAGGACAGCAGCCAATCCAGTGGCTTGCAGCGTGTCGATGGCTTCGCCCTGGAGGCGATTTCTTCGACGAACGAGGCCATCGAGGGAGGGCGTTTCACGACCGGATTGATCATCGAGGCTGACAGGTTCACGCGCGAGACGCGGCTCTGGGCCGGCTACCTTGTTCTGTTCGGCTGCCTGATGGTGCTGGTGGCAACCAGTTTCGCGCGGGCGACGGTACGGCGCCATCTGGCCCCGTTTCTGCGCATGACGGATGAGATCGACGCGGCGCGTGCCGGGCGGCGCAAGCCGGCCTTGCCGGCAACCCGCAAGGACGAGATCGGGCAGATTGCGCGCAGCTTCGACGAACTGTTCGAGGCCTTGCAGGAGCTCGTCGCGCAATCCGTGAAACATGCGGAGGCGGTCTTCGAGAGCGTGCAGGATGGTGTCGTCTTCGTTGGCCGTCACGGCCGTATCACGGATGCCAACGCGGCCTTTGCCCGGATGGCCGGGGTCGAACGCGACGGGTTGACCGGGCTGCCCTTGAACGACCTGGTTCCGGGAACCTTTACGGTCGACACGTCGGGAGTTGCCTGCCAGAACGGGTCGGAGGCGGGAAGGACCCTGGTTCTTGATGCCGCGCACTTCGGCGGTCGATCGGTTCCGGTCGAGGTCACGCTCAGCGCGATTTCGCGGGACCCGGGTCAGCATTGGGTATGCATCGCGCGGGACGTGTCAAGCCGGCTGGCGGACGAGGCGACCCGTGCCCGGCTGATCGCGGCGCTGGAATCCTCCAACAGCGAATTGAACAGTTATGCCTTCGTCGCATCGCATGACCTGAAGGCCCCGCTGCGCGTGATCGAGAATGCCGCGACCTGGATCGAGGAGGATCTCGGGGAGACGCTCGACGAGGAAACGCGCGAGAACCTTGCGCTGATGCGCAGCCGGATCGACCGCATGCAGAACCTGCTGGACGATCTGTTGGAACATGCCCGGATCGGGCGGAAGATGGGCGAATCGCCAAGCCCGGTCATCACCGGGGCCGAGTTGCGCGCGGAACTCTGCGCGTTGTCGACCCCGCCTGACGGTTTCACGATCGATTTCGCACCCGGATTTGATGCGATCTCACTGCCGCAGATGCCCTTGCGCAGCGTGCTCTTGAACCTGCTGTCCAACGCGATCAAACATCATGACCGTGCCGACGGCCGGGTCGAGATCTCCGTCGAGGAGGCGGGCGAGATGTGGCGCTTTCACGTGCGCAATGACGGGCCCGGCATCGACCCGCTCTACCATGACCGGATCTTCGGCCTGTTCCAGACGCTGAAATCGCGCGACCAGGTCGAGGGGAGCGGGATGGGCCTGGCCATCGCACGGAAACACGTGATGCTGGCCGGGGGCGAGATGAAAGTCGTGTCGGACGGGCAGGGACGCGGGGCGCTCTTCACCTTTACTTGGCCGCGATATTTCGACAGCGAACGGCACACGCGCGTGGCGTGAGCGCGTGTGCGGTTCAGGCCGACAAGGCGTGCGTCCGCACCGCGCGCCGGACCGAGCCGTCGCGGAAATCGCTCTTGGACCAGATCGCCCGGACATTGGCGGCGCGTGCCTTGGCGTACATGAAGGGCGACGGCCAGTCGCTGACGAGAATGACGGGCAGGGCGCGGAAGCGCGCATCGCCGGCCAGTTCGGCCACGAAATCCACGCCGCGCCCGTCGGGCAGCGCATTGTCGAGAAAGATGATCGCGACGTGTTCGGTGGCCAGCTTGTGCCGCGCCTCGGCCAGGCTGTGGGCAAAGAGCAGCGGCATGCGCGGATACTGGCGCGAGAAGACGCGGCGCATCATGCGCCGGTCGACCTCGGCATCCTCGACAATCAGGCAGCAACGCGTGGTGTTGGTCATGATGCAACTCACCCCTCGGGAACCCCACGCCGCCAGCGTGCCAGAGCCGGTTTGACATATTCCTAAGAGTTTCGCGCCAATTCACCGGAAACGGGGCAGATTGTGCGCGGATCGGAAAGGGCGTTGCCCTCGGCGCGCGGCTCTGCAACCTTGCCCGTAGTTGACGCCGACACCCGCGCGGGGCTTGCAGCGCAGGCCATCCGCGGGCATGGGGCGCGCAGACATGTGAAGGGGGACCCGACGGATGATCCTGTCACCGGAGTATTGCGTGACCATGGCGCGTTACAACGCGTGGCAGAACCGTCAGCTCAAGGCGGCCTTTGCCACGCTGGATGACGCGGCGCTGCGGGCCGAGCGGGGGGCGTTCTTCGGCTCGATCCTCGGCACCGCGAGCCATCTGCTCTGGGGTGATCGGGTCTGGCTGTCGCGCCTCGCCGGAACCACACTGCCGGAGGGCGGCATCGGCGACAGCCCCGCCTTGGTGACGAGCCGCGGCGACTGGGAGGTCGGCCGTTTCCAGACCGACGCCGCGCTGCTGCTCTGGGCCGAAAAGCTGCGCGCCGTCGACCTGGCCGGGCAGATCAGCTGGTATTCCGGCGTGATGGGCGCGGATGTGGCCAAGCCGATCGGGCTCTGCATCGGGCACATGTTCAATCACCAGGCGCATCACCGCGGGCAGATCCACGCCATGCTGACGGCGGCGGGCGCCGAGGCACCGGTCAGCGACCTGATCTTCATGCCGGAGGACGGGCCGTGGCTGTGAGCGCGGCCCCGGCAAACCCGACCGACCCCCGACCCACGTCACGTGACACTCAACATCGAAGGAGATGACAGGCATGTTCAAGGCATTGCTGGTGGAAAAGGACGCCGAGAGCGGCAAGACCCATGCCGCGGTCCAGGAGCTGGACGAGGCGCGGCTGCCCGAGGGCGAGGTCACGGTCGCGGTGGAGTATTCCACGGTGAACTACAAGGACGGGCTGTGCATCGGGCCGGGCGGCGGGCTGGTGCGCAACTACCCGCATGTGCCGGGCATCGACTTCGCGGGCACGGTCGAGGCCTCGAGCGATGACCGCTACAGCCCCGGCGACAAGGTCGTGCTGACCGGCTGGCGCGTGGGCGAGGCGCATTGGGGCGGCTACGCGCAGAAGGCGCGGGTCAAGGCCGACTGGCTGGTGCCGCTGCCCGAGGGGCTGGACACGCGCGCCGCCATGGCCGTGGGCACGGCCGGCTTCACCGCGATGCTGGCGGTGATGGCGCTTGAGGATCACGCGATGACACCGAAAGACGGCCCGGTGCTGGTCACCGGCGCGGCCGGCGGGGTCGGCTCGGTCGCGGTGGCGATCCTGGCCAAGCTGGGCTTCGAGGTGGCCGCGGTGACCGGCCGGCCCGAGCAGGAGGATTATCTGCGCGGCCTTGGCGCCAGCCAGATCGTCGCCCGCGACGAACTGACCGAGGTCACCCGCAAGCCGCTGGAAAGCGAACGCTGGGCGGGCTGCGTGGACGCGGTGGCCGGCGCCATGCTGGGCCGCGTGCTCAAGCAAATGAAATACGGCAGCTCGGTCGCGGCGATCGGCCTGGCCGGCGGGGCGGCGATCGAGGGCGCGCTGATCACGCCCTTCATCCTGCGCGGCGTGAACCTGTTGGGCATCGACAGCGTGCTGCAACCGGTCGAGATGCGCCGCCGCGCCTGGGCGCGAATCGCGCAGGACCTGCCGATGGACAAGCTGGAGGAGATGGTCCAGCCGGCTACGCTGGCCGACCTTCCGCAATTGGGCCATGACATCCTGAAAGGCCAGGTGAAGGGCCGCGTCGTTGTTGACGTGAACGCCTGAGCCAGGGCCGGGGGCGCGGCCCGGTTGCGCCCCCTGTGGTGGCCGTCAATGGCCTGAAAACGACATCTCGTGGCGGTGAGCGTCAGAATCGATGACGTATCAATGCTTTGTCAATGTCGTTTTTTGGCCTCGGCGCGCCGCCTCCGTTTGCTGTTCCACCCCGATACGGGTTAGCCTGTAACAACGGGGGCAGCCGCCCGGGCAGCCCCCTTGGGGACGCGGACAGGGACGGCGCGCGGACTCCCGCGCAGGCGCCGCCCGTTCGCAGCAGTCGAAGGGAGTGGAACGTGTTCAAACGCATCATGGTGCCTGTCGACCTTGCGCATGTCGACCGCCTGAACAAGGCGCTGACCTGCGCGGCCGACATGGCCAAACAGCACGGCTCGGAAGTCGTATATGTCGGGGTCTCGGCGGCGACGCCGACCTCGGTGGCGCACAATCCCGAGGAATTCGCGAAAAAGCTCGAGGCCTTCGCGGTCGAGCAGGGTCAGGCCAGCGGCGTGACCACCACGGCCCATGCCGTGACCAGTCACGACCCCTCGGTCGATCTCGATCCCACGCTGCTCAAGGCGGTGGACGAGACGGGCGCGGATCTCGTGGTGATGGCCAGCCATATTCCGAACGTGACGGATTACATCTGGCCCTCCAACGGCGGCACGATCGCGGGGCATGCCAAGGTCTCGGTCCTGGTCGTGCGCTAGGCGGCGACCGGTCAGGAACAAGGAAACGCGAACAACACGAGGAGGCCGCATATGGCCGATACGACAAACGACGAGGGCATTCCGCAGCCGGAAGGCGCCTCGGACATCATCGAGACCGAATACGAGATCGGTCAGGACAATATCGAAACGAGCATCGGGCCCTTCGGCCTGGACATCCACAACCCGGTCTTCATGATCTCGGGCCTGTCGGTGGTGGTCTTCGTCTTCGCGGCGTTGATCTTTCCCGGCCAGTTCGAGACCTTCTTCGGCTGGCTGCGCCCGGCGCTGACCTCGACCTTCGACTGGTTCTTCATGCTGGCGGCGAATGTCTTCGTCATCTTCTGCCTGCTGCTGATCGTCACGCCGCTGGGCTCGGTCCGGCTGGGCGGGGCGGATGCGACGCCGGATTACGGCTACCCGGGCTGGTTCGCCATGCTCTTTGCCGCGGGCATGGGCATCGGCCTGATGTTCTTCGGCGTGCTCGAGCCCGCCTATTACTTCGGCACGCCCTGGGGCGACGAGCCGTTGGGCGCGGCGCGACCCTTCGGCGAGGATGGTCAGATCATCGCCGCCAATGTCGAGGAAGCCCGTCGCATGGCGCTGGCCGCGACCTCCTATCACTGGGCGCTGCACCCCTGGGCGATCTACGCCGTGGTGGCGCTGTCGCTGGCGCTGTTTTCCTACAACAAGGGCCTGCCGCTCTCGATCCGCTCGGCCTTCTACCCGATCCTGGGAGAGCGTGTCTGGGGCTGGTGGGGCCACACGATCGACACGCTGGCGGTCTTCGCGACGCTGTTCGGCCTGGCCACCTCGCTGGGGATCGGCGCGCAGCAGGCCAATGCCGGGCTGGACTTCGTCTACGGCATCCCGACAAGCGTCACGACGCAGGTGCTGCTGATCATCGGCATCACGGCGGTTGCGCTGGTCTCGGTGCTGCGCGGTCTTGATGGCGGCGTGAAGATCCTGTCCGAGATCAACATGGTGGTCGCCGCGGCGCTGCTGCTCTTCGTGTTGTTCGCGGCCGGGGCCGTCACGATTCTGGGCGATTTCGTCATGGGGCTGGGCGCCTATTTCACCGAGGTCGTGCCGCTGTCCAACCCGTTCGGGCGCGAGGATGACGGTTATCGCGAGGGCTGGACGGCCTTCTACTGGGCCTGGTGGATCAGCTGGTCGCCCTTCGTCGGCATGTTCATCGCGCGCGTCAGCCGCGGCCGCACCGTGCGGGAATTCGTGACCTGCGTGCTGATCATCCCCAGCATCGTCTGCGTGTTCTGGATGGCCGTCTTCGGCGGCACCGCGATCAACGACATGATCGCCAACCCCGAGGCCTCGCTGGTCAAGGCCAACGTGATCGACGCCTACAAGCCGGAACTGTCGCTCTTCGGCATGCTCGAGGCGCTGCCGCTGACGGCGATCACCTCGACCGTGGCGATCGTGCTGGTGATCGTGTTCTTCGTCACCTCGTCGGATTCCGGCAGCCTCGTGATCGACACGATCACCGCGGGCGGCAAGATCGACGCGCCGGTGCCGCAGCGGGTGTTCTGGTGCACCTTCGAGGGCATGGTGGCCATCGCGCTGCTTCTGGGCGGCGGCCTGACCTCTCTGCAGGCCATGGTCATCTCGACCGGTCTGCCCTTCACCATTGTGCTGCTGCTGATGTGCTTTGCCATCTTCCGCGGCCTTCAGGCCGAGCGCCAGGCGCTCTGAACACGACCTGATCGGTGAAACAGGAAAGCCCCGGGCCGCGGTCCGGGGCTTTTGATGTCCGGTGCGGGCGGTCTCAGTCGACCAGCACCGCGTTTTCCAGCATGACCGCGCGATAGGTCGTGTCGCTGTCATCAATGGCCAGCCGGCCTTTCAGCGTGATCCGCGTGCCCTCGGGCATGTCCGGCATGGCGCGCCGCGCCGTGACCTCCAGCGTGGGCCCGTAGCCGCTTTCGCCGCAGAACGGGCAATCGGCCGGGTCGGGCACCAGCAGGAATTGCGTCACCCGCGCCTGCGCCTGCACCGGGACGTAATAGCCGGTGATCCGGAAATCCGGCGCCATGGCGCGCAGCTCGGGCGGGATGGTCTTCTCGACCCGCCAGCGGCCATTGGCCTCGGTCTCCTTGTAGCCGATCTGCTGGATCAGGTCCCACGGGTTGGACAGGGCGGGCCCGGCCAGCAGGCCAAGCGCAAGGGTCAGGGACAGGAAGCGACGCATGCAAAACCTCCGGATCTGCGCCCGAGGATAGGCAGAGCCGCGCCCACTCGCCAGAGCCGAATACGCGCCCGGCAAGGGCGCGCCGATCCATGCTAGAGGAAGGGTGGCACCTCGATCTCCGGTTCGTCCTCGTCGGGGTCCTCCGGCGGGTCGGGCAGGGTAAGCGCGGCCAGGATCTCGCGCCCGGTCTCGCCGAGCGGGCCGGACAGGTCATCGACCCGCGCCGGGAAATGGTCCGGCAACCCGTCGCCGGTCCTGTCGAGGTAGGGTGCCGCGACCTCCTGCAGCCCGGGTGGCAGCGCGGTCTGAAGCGCCTGCAGGTCTGTGGGGGTGCTGCCGAAGTCGCCCAAGGCGCTGGCCGCCTGCGGCGGGCCGAAGCCGATCGCGGCGACCATGTCTGCCGCGTCGTCGAACGGGTCCGACCCGGCTTCCGGTATCTGCGCGGCCGGCTCCTCGGCGACGGGTGTCATGGGTGTTTCTGCCGGAGACTCGTCCGTCTCCGGGTCCTGCGGCGCCGATTGCGCGGCGGGTTCGGGATCTGCAGGCGCAGGAGTCTCCTGCGCTGGCGTCTCCTCGGTGGGGTCATCTGCCAAGGGAGGCGATGAGACCTCCTCCAGGTCCTCAGACGGCGCAGGGTCGGGCGTCACGGGGTCGGGCGTTCCAGCACCCTCCGGCACGTCATTCGGCAAAGGCTCCGGCGTATCCGCCTCGGACCCGGACCCCTGTTCGGGTGTCTCGGCCGCGTCATCCGGCTCCGGGTCAGGATCGGGTGCCTCGGTATCTGCGGCCGTGTCGGGGGCCTCGTCGTCGGGCTCCTCCGCCTCATCCGAGGCTTCCGTTGCGCCCGCCTCGGACACGCTCCCGGCTGCAGAGATCTCGAACCCGGCCTCCTCCAGCCCGGATGTGATCACGGCGTTGATCTCGTCATACCGTTCGGCCACCGCAGGGTGGATCGTGTCGGGCAGATCGGCGGGCAGGGGCGGCGGGCTGCCATAGCTGCCCTGGTAGGTGATCATCGCGGCGAGGTAATAGGTCGTCTCGGTCCCGTGCGGCGCGCTGTCGACGAAGAACACCTCGACCGGCAGGTCGGCCAGCGTGGTCGTCATCACCTCCGACAGGATCGAGCCCACGGGCAGCAGCTGCGCATCGGCATCGGGGTCTGCGGTATTCACCGCCTCGACCAATGCCACGTACCAGTCGTGATAGGGCCCGCTGTTGAAGGCGTGGTACTCGGCCAGGTCCGCGTCGGACGGGGGAAAGTCGCCGAACGGGCCCAGATCGGCCCAGCCTTCGTAGATCAGAACCTGCGCTGCGGGTTGCGCGGCGGTCACGTCACCCACGATATCCAGTGTCGCCTCCAGCGGGCTGCGGCTGTCCTGCGCGTAATCGGCCGTGGGTGCCTGGTCCTGGATGAAATTGGCCGGGGTGATCAGGACCGTGTCGAACTCGGCCTCGGCAAAGCTCTCGGCCCCGCTGTCCCAGGCCGGGTCGACCCCGGCAAAGCCCCATTGATCGGCCGGGGCCGGCTGGTCCGCAAAGCTGCGCAGGAAGCCGAAACTGCCCGAGGCGGCATAGCTGTTGCCATCGGCCTCGGCCATCCGGTCCATCCAGACCGGCACATTGGTCTGCGCGCCGCCCTCGGCAAAGGTCACCAGCGAGTTGCCGAAGAAATACTGCGACTGGGATTGCGGCATGGCGACGGCTCCGGACGCGGGTTCGGGCATGGCCGCGGTCGCGCCCGTTCCGGCCCCGCGCCGCGCGCAAGTCTAGAAGACTGCCGGTATTGGTCAAATTGTATCGAAGGGGAGAGACGAAAACGCTGTGTTTCGACAAGTCGTGACCGGTGACACACGTCATGTCGTGTCGGTCGTGTATTGGTCGGGCTAGCAGGACTCGAACCTGCGACCTTCCGTCCCCCAGACGGACGCGCTACCAGGCTGCGCCATAGCCCGACTTGTGAAGGGTGTCATATCGAAATTACCGGCAGGGGCAACCCCCTGTCGCGGAAAAATGCAGCCCCTTGTTCAGCGCGAAAGCGGTGCCGAAAGACGTTCGACCTGTGCGCGCAGATCGGGCAGGCGGGCGGCAAGGGCGCGGGCCTTTTCGGGCGGCACCCGGTCGAGCCGCGCCAGCAGGGTAAGGGGCCCGTGCGCCGGAAATTCCGCGGGTTCGGGCAGGGACACGACGATCTCGGCCGGTGTTTCGGGGTCCGTCTCGGCCGGTGCGCCGTCTGACTCGCCGTCCGACTCGCTGGCGGCCGCTTCGGCAGGCTGCTCGGCCGGGGCAGGATCCTCGCCCGTAGCGGTCTCGGTCGGCGCGTCGCTGGCGACCTCTGCCATCGCCTCGGCGGGGCCTTCTTCGGCAGCCGGTTCGGACGTCTCGTCAGCAGCCGTGACCGTCTCGTCCTCCACCGATGCCGCGTCTTCGGGCTTTGCCTTGTCCGGCACAGCCTCTGCCGGTGTCTCCTCGGGCGTTTCGTCGGATTGCCCTGTCACGCTGTCCTCCGTCGCCATGTCCTGGGGAATCTCCTGCGGGGCGGTTCGAGTCTCGCCGGGGAAGGCGACCACGGCGCCATGCGCGGTCTCGTCGATCTCGACCTCGGCATAGGGCGCATCCTCGATCAGCTCGCCCTCGCGCGGCTTGTCGGACGCCTCGCCATCGACCGACATCTGCGACAGGGCCGAGACATGCCGCACGCCCTGTTCGCGCAGGATCTTCTGCACGCCCTTGATGGTCATCCCGTCATCGTGCAGCAATTTCTTGATGCCGCCCAGCAACTCCATGTCGGCGGGACGGTAGTAGCGCCGGCCGCCGGCGCGCTTGACCGGCTTGACCTGCGTGAACTTGCTTTCCCAGAAACGAAGCACATGGGCCGGGGTCTCCAGCCACTCCGCCACTTCGGAGATGGTGCGGAACGCATCGGGGGATTTGGGCATGGACGGGCCCTCAGCGCTTGTTGCCGGCCGCGACGCGGTCCTTCATGAGGTGCGACGGGCGGAAGGTCAGGACGCGGCGGGGCTGGATCGGCACCTCTTCCCCGGTCTTGGGATTGCGGCCGACCCGCGCGGCCTTCTCGCGCACGGAAAACGTGCCGAAGGACGAGATCTTGACCTGCTCGCCATCGACCAGCGCGTCGGACATGTGTTGCAGAACGGCCTCGACCAGTTCGGCGCTTTCGTTGCGCGACAGGCCGACCTCGCGGAACACCGCTTCGCTCAGATCCATCCGCGTCAGGGTCTTGTCCCCCATGCCATCCCTCCCGGCTTTTGCCCCAGCTTACGCGCGAGGGAAAAGCCAAGTCAATATCAATGACTTGGCAGAGGCGGTTTGGGAAGTGGTTGAACATGGGACCGGCAGTGACGCGGGCAGGGGCGCCGCGGCCCCGCGCCGATCACCAGCGCAGGACGACCGATCCCCAGGCCAGACCGCCACCGATCGCCTCGGTGACCAGCACGTCGCCCTCGCGGATCTGGCCCTTGGCCTTGCCCACCGACAGCGCCAGCGGGATCGAGGCGGCCGAGGTGTTGCCGTGATCCTGCACGGTAACCACGACTCGCTCCATCGGCAGGCCCAGCTTTTTTGCCGTGCCCTGGATGATGCGGATATTGGCCTGGTGCGGCACGACCCAGTCGAGCTGATCGGCGGTCATGCCGATCTTGTTCAGCGCCGTGGTGGCGGTGGAGGCAAGCTTTTCCACCGCGTGGCGGAAGACTTCCTTGCCCTGCATGCGCAGATGGCCGGTGGACTGGGTGGAGACGCCGCCATCGACATAGAGGATGTCGCGGAACCGCCCGTCGGAATTGAGATCGGTGGACAGGATGCCGCGATCCTCGTTGCTGCCGGTCCCATCCGTCGCCTCGAGCACCAGCGCGCCGGCGCCATCGCCGAAGAGCACGCAGGTGGAGCGGTCGGTCCAGTCCATGATGCGGCTGAAGGTCTCGGCCCCGATCACCAGCACGCGCCGCGCCTGGCCCGAGACGATCAGCGCGTTGGCATTGGCCAGCGCGTAGATGAACCCGGCACAGACCGCCTGCACGTCAAAGGCATAGCCCTTGGTCATGCCCAGCTCGGCTTGCACCATGGTGGCGGCCGATGGGAAGGTCAGGTCGGCGGTGGAGGTGGCGAGGATGATCGCGTCTAGCTCGTCGGGGGCAACCCCGGCATCCTTCAGCGCGGCACGGGCCGCGCGGGTGGCGAGGTCAGAGGTGCCCTGTCCCTCGGCCGCGAAATGGCGCCGCTCGATCCCGGAGCGTGCCCGGATCCACTCGTCGCTCGTGTCCAGCGTCTTTTCGAATTCCGCGTTCTCGACGATTCGATCCGGCAGGTAATGGCCCACCCCGATGACAGTGGCGCGCGTCGTCGTCATGCGTGTTTCTTGTCCTTTTGCCCGGCGGCATCCTGCGCAAGCTCGGCGGCGGACGCAACCCGCGCGGCGAGCCTGTCGCCAAAGCCCGACCGGGCCAGTTCGAAGGCCAGCTTGACCGCGGCCGAGATGCCGGTGGGGTCGGCCGAGCCGTGGCTTTTCACGACCGTGCCGTTCAGGCCGAGAAACACGCCGCCATTCACGCGGCGCGGGTCGATGCGTTTCTTCAGGCGGCGCATCGAGGTCAGCGCCAGCAGCGAGGCAAAGCGCGACAGTGGCGAATAGGCAAAGGCCTCTTTCAGCAGGTCGCCGATCAGCGAGGCGGTGCCTTCGCCGGTCTTCAGCGCCACGTTGCCGGTGAAGCCGTCGGTCACGATCACGTCGCAACGCGTGCCCGGAATGTCGCCGCCCTCGACGAATCCCACGAAATCGAACCCGCCTTCCTCGGCATGGGCCTCGATCAGGTCATGGGCCTGTTTCAGCTCGGCGCGGCCCTTGTGCTCCTCGGTGCCCACGTTGAGCAGGCCGATGCGCGGGCGCGCAAGGTCGAGCCCGTTGCGCGCGTAAGAGGCGCCCATCATCGCGTATTGCAGAAGATCCTCGGCATCGGCGCGGATATCGGCGCCGACGTCCAGCATGACGTTGAAGTCCTGCGGGTTGCGCGAGGGCCAGAGCACGGCGATGGCGGGGCGGTTGACGCCCGGCAGCTTGCGCAGGCGGATCATCGACAGCGCCATCAGCGCGCCGGTATTGCCGCAGCTGACGGCCACGGTGGCCTCGCCGTCGCGCACCGATTCCAGTGCCGACCACATCGAGGTTCCCTTGCCGTGGCGCATCACCTGGCTGGGCTTGTCATCCATGTTCACCACGCCCTCGGCGTGGC
Organism: Pseudoponticoccus marisrubri; assembly: GCF_001482405.1. Lineage (GTDB taxonomy): Bacteria > Pseudomonadota > Alphaproteobacteria > Rhodobacterales > Rhodobacteraceae > Pseudoponticoccus > Pseudoponticoccus marisrubri. The sequence continues at coordinate 77,351 of NZ_LPXO01000002.1, read as the reverse complement.
GGATCGTGCAGCGTTCGGACAGCCCGCGGCGCTTGCGGACCAGCTTGGACAGCTGGTCCTCGGGGCCATGCAGGATGAAATCCAGCTCGGGGTTCTTGCGGGCAGAATGCGAGATGCCGGCGACGACCGCTGCCGGTCCCCTGTCGCCGCCCATCGCGTCCACCGATATCACGACCCGGCCGGAGCCTGCCTTGGAATGATCCTTCAGAGAGGTCATGCCGGTGGCCCGCCCGTATCGCGTTACGCTGCGTCGTCGTCCAGCTCGATCTCGTCCGCCATGGCGACGACCTCGCGCTCGGCATAGTGGCCGCAGGACGGGCACACGTGATGCGGGCGCTTCAGCTCACCGCAATTGTCGCATTCGTTCGGGTTCGCGGCGGACAGAGCGTCATGCGCGCGGCGGTTGTTGCGGCGCGATTTCGACACCTTGTTCTGTTGGACGGCCATGTCTCAACCTCGTCTCAAGTCGGGGGCCTGCGGCCCGGTTGCGGTGCGTGCCGCGTCCGCTGCATGGCGGCGCGACGGCACGGGCGTGCTTTTCTCATGAAGGCGCGAAAATACGCAGAACGCCCGAAAGAGCAAGCGGATTCTCAGTCGTCTCCGCCGCTCTCCTGCATTTTTTCGCGCAGCGCGGCAAGCCCTGCGAAGGGTTTCACGTCATCATCTGTCATCGGCGTCACGCCATCGGCGGCAAACTGCGCCTCGACAGCCTCGACATCGTCCTTTCGCGGGTAGCTGGGCAGGGCCAGCGACAGCGCCTCGGTCATCACCGCCTCGAGGTCGATCACGTCGCCCATGGGCTCGATCGTGTCATCCTCGGGCATCTCGGTCTCGGAGCCGGCCTCGGGGTCGGGCAGGGACTCGGCTGGCACGAAGCGGCGCTCGACGCGCGTGTCGATGCGCGTGGTGACCGGCTCCAGCGTGACGACGCAGCCCTGCACGGCCGTGGCGCCCAGCTCGGCCTCGAGCCGGAAGCCGCCGCCGCTCTCGGGTACCAGCTGGCCGACAAGGCGCAGCTTGCGCAGGGCCTGCGCGCCCACGACCTCGGCGATCGCGGCCCGCGCCTCGGCATCGGGCTCGATCCGGAAGGCCGTTTCGGCGTTCCGGCGCAGCGTGGCGGTGCGCAGGCGGGTTGCGGACGGGGCAGGGCTGGTCATATGGTCGGGTTTTCCTGTGCTTGAATGGCGGGGCCGCTTTCTGTAATGCGGGATTAATGGGCGGGGCAGGCCGAATACAAGAGGGCGTGGGGATGCGTGGCATCGTGGCAAAGGCGAAACTGGGCATCGTGCTCCTGTCCCTGGCAGGGCTGGCCGCCTGCACGGCACAATACCGCAACCATGGCTATGTGCCGCCGGAGGAGGATCTGCAGCAGATCGTGCCCGGCGTGGACACCAAGGGCTCGGTCGAGGAACTGGTAGGCGTGCCCACCTCGTCGGGCGTGCTGGACGAAAGCGGCTTCTACTACATCAGCTCCGAGATGCGCCATTTCGCGTGGCAGCGCCCGCAGGTCGTCAACCGCGAGATCCTGGCCATCACCTTCGACGAGGCCGGCGTGGTGAACAACATCGTCACCTACGGTCTGGAGGACGGCATCGTGGTGCCGCTGACCAAGCGGGTGACCGAGTCGGGTGACGGCGATATCGGCTTCATCCGCAAGCTCTTCGGCAATATCGGCGGGCTCTCCGCCGGCGAGCTTCTGAACAACTGACGATGCCCGGCGCGCGCGTCCTGTCCGGGGTGCATCGCGCGGCGCGAGCGGGGCAGGGTAACGGGGCGGGCTGTCACCGGGGTGTCACGCCTCTCTGTCACGGAAGGCGCGACCCGCGCCTTTCGCACCAGGAGCCCGCGCCATGATCCCCTTGACCCGCGGCCGCTATGTCGCGCGCCTTGCCACCCGGCCCGAGGATGTCGAAGCGGCGCAGTCCCTGCGCGGGCTGGCCTTCCACGGTGGTGCGGAGCCGGACCGTGACGGGTTCGACGCGGCCTGCGACCACGTTCTGGTCGAGGAGCAGAAATCCGGCACATTGGTCTGCTGTTTCCGCTTCCTGCCGCTGTCGGGCGGGGCCGAGATCGGGCGCAGCTACTCGGCACAATATTACGAGCTTTCCGCGCTGACCGCCTTTGACGGGCCGATGGTCGAGATGGGGCGCTTCTGCATGCATCCCGATCATGGCGACCCGGATATCCTGCGCGTCGCCTGGGGCGCGATGACGGCCTATGTCGATGCGCAGGGGGTCGAGCTGCTGTTCGGCTGCGCCTCTTTCGCGGGCACCGATGCGCGGCTCTATTATGACGCCTTCGCCATGCTGAAGGCCCGCCACCTTGCGCCCAAGCGCTGGCTGCCCCGGGTCAAGGCGCCCAAGGTCTTCCGCTTTGCCCAGCGGCTGCGGCGCAAGCCGGACGCGAAACAGGCCATGCTGCGCATGCCGCCGCTCTTGCGCACCTACCTGATGATGGGCGGCTGGGTCAGCGATCACGCGGTGGTCGACAACCAGATGAACACGCTGCATGTCTTCACCGGGGTCGAGATCGCGGCCATCCCGCCGGCCCGCAAGAAGCTGTTGCGCGCGGTCGCCGGCTAGGTCTGCGCCATTGACGCCGCGGCCGCGCGCGATTAGCTGCCGCGCATGGCCAGCGCACCCCTTCTGCAACTCACCGACATTTCTCTCACCTTCGGCGGCGATCCCGTCTTCGACGCGCTCTCGCTCGTCGTGCAGACCGGCGACCGCGTGGCGCTGGTCGGGCGCAACGGGTCGGGCAAGTCGACCCTGATGAAGGTGATGGCCGGGCTGGTGGAACCCGACCGCGGCGAGGTGGTGATGCCCACCGGCATGTCCGTGGGCTACATGCAGCAGGATCCCGACCTGTCGGGCTTCGAGACATTGGGCGAATTTGCCGCCTCCGAACTGGCGGCCTCCGAGATGTACCGGGTGGAACGCGCCAGCGAGGGGCTGAAATTCGACCCCGACCGGCCCGTGGCCACCGCCTCGGGCGGCGAGCGGCGCCGCGCCGCGCTGGCCAAGCTGATGGCCGAGGATCCCGAGCTGATGCTGCTGGACGAGCCGACCAACCATCTGGATATCGAGGCGATCGGCTGGCTCGAGGACGAGCTGAAGATGGCGCGCGGCGCCTTCGTCCTGATCAGCCACGACCGGCGATTCCTGACCGAGCTGACCCGTGCGACGCTCTGGATCGACCGCGGCGCGGTGCGCCGGCAGGAACAGGGATTCGCCGGGTTCGAGGCGTGGCGCGACAAGATCTGGGAGGAAGAGGACCAGCAGCGCCACAAGCTTGACCGCAAGATCAAGGCCGAAGCCCGCTGGGCGGTCGAGGGAATCAGCGCGCGGCGCAAGCGCAACCAGGGCCGCGTGCGGCGCCTGCAGGACATGCGCGCCGAACGGGCCGGGCAGATTCGCCGCCAGGGCGCGGCGGCCATGGACCTCGCCTCGGGGCCCAAGTCCGGCAAGAAGGTGATCGAGGCAACGGGCCTGTCCCATGCCTTCGACGACAAGCCGATCCTGCGCGATTTCTCGATCACCGTGCAGCGCGGCGAGCGCGTCGCCTTCGTGGGCCCGAACGGGGTGGGCAAGACCACGCTGATCAAGATCCTGATGGGCGAGGTCGCGCCGGATGCGGGCAGCGTCAAGCTGGGCACCAATCTGGTGCCGGCCGTGTTCGACCAGGCGCGCGCGCAGCTCGACCCCGACATGACGCTCTGGGACAGCCTGACCGGCGACCGCGACATGCGCGTCTCGGGGCAGGCCGACCAGGTCATGGTGCGCGGCCAGCCCAAGCACGTGGTGGGCTATCTCAAGGAATTCCTCTTCGACGAGCGGCAGGCCCGCGCGCCGGTCCGCTCGCTGTCGGGCGGCGAGAAGGCGCGGCTGCTGCTGGCGCGGATCATGGCGCGCGAATCCAACCTGCTGGTGCTGGACGAGCCGACCAACGACCTCGATGTCGAGACGCTGGACCTGCTGCAGGAGCTTCTGGACGATTATGACGGCACGGTGCTGCTGGTCAGCCACGACCGCGATTTCCTCGACCGGGTGGCGACGACCACCGTGGCGATGGAAGGCGGCGGCCGGGCCACGGTCTATGCCGGCGGCTGGAGCGACTACCAGTCCCAGAAGCGCGACACCGGCGCGGCGCAGAAATCCGGCGGCAGCACGGGCGCCTCGCGTAAATCACGCGCCGAGGCATCGGGCGGCGCGAAACAGCCGACGCCGGACAATGGGCTGAGCTTCACCGAGAAGCATCGACTGGAAGCCCTGCCGGGCGAGATCGACCGGCTGGGTGCCGAGATCGCCAAACTCGAGGAGTTCCTCGCCGATCCCGACCTGTTCACCAAGGAACCGCTCAAGTTCCGCAAGGCGACCGAGGCGCTGGTCAGCCGGCAGGAGGCGCTCGCCGCCGCCGAGGAGGAATGGCTGGAGCTGGCCGCGCGGGCCGAGGAGGCCTGAGCCCGGCCTAGCCCGCCCCGTCCTGCGCCTTGCTGTCCAGCCCGAACAGGCGCGCGGCAAGGCTCAGCTCCACCACCGTCATCAGGATGCGGATCACGTGGTGCAGGCTGACCAGCGCGGGGTTGGCCGCAAGGCTGAGCGCGATCACCGACATCTCGGTGACGCCGCCGGGTGCGAAGCTGATGAAGAGATGCAGGAATGGGATGCCCGTCAGCGGCAGCAGGATCAGCGCAAAAGTGCCGCCCAGGACCAGCATGAAGGCCACCGACAGGCAGCTGAGCCCCAGCGAGCGGCGCAGCAGCGCGCCGTCCACCCCCTGGAAGCGCAGGCCGAGGCTGACCCCGATCACCACTTGCGCCGCCGCGATCATCCAGCCGGGCAGGTGTAGGTCCAGAAGGCCCGTCATGGTGGCCAGCCCCGCCAGCAGCAGCGGCCCGGTCAGCTGCGCCGCGGGCAGCCGGATCCGCTGCGCCCCGGCCAGCCCCAGCGCCGCGGTCGCCAGGATCAGCAGCAGGCTGCCGGGATCGACCGGCGCGGTCGCCGCGACGCCGCCGGCCGCGCTGCCCACCGGCTGGCCCAGCCAGAGCGACAGGCCCGTCGGCACCAGCACGATCACGAGGATGATGCGCAGGAATTGCTGCACGGTCAGGATGCGCGTGTCCGCCCCGGCCGCTTCGCCCAGCACGATGCTCTCCATCAGCCCGCCGGGCGTGCCGGAATAGAAGGCGGTGGCCCGGTCATAGCCGCCCACCCGGCGGAAGATCGCGACATTGCCCGCATGGGCGGCCACCACGAACAGCGCCAGCGCGGCGATGGTCAGCGGCAGCTTCGCTGCGAGATCCACCAGCTCGGCGGTGACCTGCGTGCCGATCATCACCCCGATCAGCCCGACAAAGAAGGTGCGGAACCCCATGGGAAAGCGGTAGCTGTCCAGCGGCGCGGGCCGGATCACGGTGACCAGCAGCGCCGAGACGAACAGCGCGCCCAGCATCCAGGGCATCGGGGTTCCCAACTGCTCGGCCACGGCGCCCCCCGCCGCGCCCAGCGTAATGATGAGACCGGTCAGGACGATGTCCCGGGCCGGCGGAAAATCGATTTGCATGGCACGGGTTTAGGCGAGCGCGCGCCCGGGCACAATGTGGCCGCCCTGCATCGCGGGACAGGTGCGGACCGGGGACGGCTTCAACCGGGCGGGAAACGCGCTAGGTGGCGCGCCATGGAAATACCCGTCTTCATCGGCTCCCGGATCTATCGCGGCTCGGTCTACGGGGCGCGCCACCCGCTCTCGATCCAGCGCGTTCCGGCGGTCACCGACCTCTGCCGCGCGCTTGGCTGGCTGCCGGCCGAGCGCTATCGCATCTCGCCCCGCGCCAAGCCGCGCGCGCTGGAGGCCTTTCACACGCCCGACTACGTGGCGGCGCTGCAGCGCGCCGAGGCCGAGCAGGCGGTGGACGAGACCGTGCGCAAGCGCCACGGGCTGGGCACGCTGTCCAACCCGATCTTTGCCGAGATGTTCCGGCGTCCGGCTACGGCCGCGGGCGGCGGCCTGCTGGCGGCGGAACTGGTGGCCGAGGGCGGGGCGGTGCACAATCCCGGCGGCGGCACGCATCACGGATTTCCGGATTACGCGGCTGGGTTCTGTTTCCTGAACGAGCCTGTCCTGACCATCCTGCGCCTGCTGGACATGGGGCTGGACCGCGTGGCCTATGTCGATATCGACGCCCATCACGGTGACGGGGTCGAGGCGGCCTTCGAGGGCTCGGAGCAGGTGCGCGTGATCTCGGTCCACGAGGATGCGCGCTGGCCCTTTACCGGACGGCTGCAGGATACCGGCGGCGGTGCGGCCTTCAACCTGCCCGTGGCGCGCGGCTTCAACGATGACGGATTCGCCTTCGCGCTGGAACAAGCCATCCTGCCCGCGGTCGAGGCGTTCAAACCGGATGCGATCTACCTGCAATGCGGCGCCGATGCGTTGACCGAGGATCCGCTGTCGCGGCTGGCCCTGTCGAACAACGCCCATGTCGCCGCGCTGCGCGCGCTACGTCCACTGGCGCCGCGGCTGATCGTGTCGGGGGGCGGGGGCTACAACCCGTGGAGCACGGCGCGGTGCTGGGCCCGGATCTGGGCGGAGCTGTCGGGGCAGGAGCTGCCCGACGTGTTGCCGGAGCCCGCGCGCGATGTGCTGGCCGGACTCAGTTGGACGCGCTCCACGCGGCCTGCGCCAGAATTGCTGTCGACTTTGCGGGATGACCCGCGCAACGGGCCGATCCCTCAGGATCTGCGCGCGGCGGTCGGCGTGCTGCGGGCGCGGCTCTGAGGCCTGCACCCGTCAGCGAAGCGTCAGGAGCCGCTGGCGGCGCGTTCGGCCTGCAGCTCCTCGACATCCTTGAACTTGATCGACTCGCCGCAGCCGCAGGCATCCGCCACATTGGGATTGCGGAAGCGGAAGCCGGATTCGAGCAGCGTCGTCTCGTAATCGATCTCGGTCCCGAACAGGAACATCTGAGCCATGGGCGCGATCATGACGCGGGCGCCGTCCTGTTCGACGGTCTCGTCATTGTCGTCGGGCGTGTCCACGTAATCCATGGTGTATTCCATACCCGCGCATCCGCCTTTCTTGACGCCGATGCGCAGGCCGTGGCGCCCGTCGCGCTCCATCAGCTTGCGGATCTGGGCAACGGCCTTCGGGGTAAGCGTGACTGCCTGTTTGCCGGGAATGCTGAACATGGGGTACCTCGTTGTGTCACCCTCAACCTAGGGAAGGTTGGCCGCGATCTCAAGGAGCGCGCGTGTCGCATAGGCCATGGCGAGCGCCCAGGAGAACGAGGCCAGCGTGCCGATGATGACGTATTCGCCCGTCGCATGATCGCCATTCGCGGCATCGAAGCGCAGGATCGACTTGGCCGCGATCAGGAAGCCGATCCCGGCGGGCTGGCCGGCAAAGACCAGCAGGAAGATCAGCGCGCGCTCCAGCTGACCGATCAGGCGGCCGGCATCCTTCATCCCCGTCGGCGCCGCCGGGAAGCGCGCGGTCAGCAGCCCCACGGCAAAGCCGCCCGCGGTCACCGTCAGGATCAGCCCCGAGAGCAGCAGCGCAGGCGCCAGCAGCAGCTCAAGCCAAGGCGCCAAGAGGCCGAGACCCGCCGCGCCGGGCCAGGCCAGCGCCGCGGCGATTAGCGTGGCCAAGTGCGCCAACTGGTCGAGCGCGAAGGCGCTGAAGCTGTCGCCCAGCCGGCGCGGCAGGATCCAGCTCTTGACCACGTCGATCAGAAGATGGGCCAGCGCGACGGGCAGTGCCACCTGCCAGACCCCGCCCAGCGCCGCGGTGGACAGCCCGAAGACCACCGCGATATGGGCCGTCATGCCGAAGACGTTGCGCTTGTGCCGCAGCATCCAGTCGGGCTGCAGCAGAAAATCGGCCACCACATGGGCCAGCAGCAGCGCGGCAAAGACCTGCAACGCGGGCAGGGAGAGGAATGGGAGATAGGCAAGCATCAGAACTTGCCTTCGTCGGAAGAAAGCGCTTCGGCTTGCATCATTTGACCTCCAGCTGCGCCAGAGCGGCCTCGATGAACGGGTAGCCTGCCGCCCAGAGCGCCTGGTCCACGGCCTGTCGCGAGATGCCAAGCTGCGCGGCCGCGTCCCTGCGCGGGCGCCCGTCAGGGGGCAGCACCAGCGCGAGCGAGCGGGCCTGCGCTTGCGTCCACCCCTGCGCGATGTGATCGGCCAGAGCATAGACCGCACCCACCGGCCCGGGCGTGGCAAAGCCCAAGCGGCTGCGCCCGCTCAACGCCTCCAGCAGCCGGCCCGACTGGGTGAAGGCTGGCCCATGCGCGCCGTTGAGATCCATGTCACCGGGAATACTGCCGGCCCCGGTGGCCACGGCAATCCGGGTCGCGCAGGGTGGGTCCTGCGCTGCGAGGCGCGCCTGAAGGAATAGCGCGGAGCGGAGGTGCAGTGCAGGGTGGTCAAGCGCGATCTGCCAGCCATCGCCGCCACGCCGCGCAAAGGCGGTAGTGCCAATCGACGGCCAATCGGCCATGTCCTGTGCCGCGTCTTTGAGCGTGTCGAACGCCAACTCCAACCCATCCTGTGACAGGTCGGATGAGTGAACCACGTCTCCGGTCAGGACGGCCCAAGTCATAAGCAAGTGGTACCGCTTGCCTGTATCAAAAGCAAGGCAAGCGGCTTGCCATCACATGAAGCCAAGCTCCAGCCGCGCCTCGTCGGACATCATGTCCATGCCCCAAGGCGGCTCCCATGTCAGCTCGACATCGACCTGCTTGACCCCGCCCAGCGGCTCGATCGCCTCGGCCACCCAGCCCGGCATCTCGCCCGCCACGGGACAGCCCGGCGCAGTCAGGGTCATGATGACCCGAACCTCGTTCTGGTCATTGATGTCGACCGTGTAGACCAGCCCGAGATCGTAGATATTCACCGGGATTTCCGGGTCATAGACCGTGCGGCAGGCCTCCACCACCTGGTCGTAGAGCGGGTGGTCGGTGCTGGAGGGCGCGATCAGCGGCGCGCCTTCGAGCTGGGGGCTCTGATCCGTCATTCTCATCCTCGCGAACTGGATTTCCGACCGATTATATAGGAAAAGCCGGCGCCGGGGTAAAGAGCTGCCGTGCAGCCACACGGGGTCTGGCATCCGGTGCGGGGTCGCCACGCCGCAGGCCGATGTCCCGGGCAAGGCGCTTCGAAGCGCCTTGCAGGAAGCGCTTTGCAAAGCGCTTTTTCACGCGGTTTCGAAACCGCGTCTTCAAGCCCGTTCGAACGGGCTTGCCCCCGGTGGTCACGCCGCGCCCCGATCCGGCACCCATGCCCGTGGTTGATGCGAACCGCTACTCGTCCTCCATCCGGCGCCTGGATCGCACCGGGGTGGGGCGCACCTTGGCCTCGATATGGTCGTAGAGCAGCTCGGCGATGTTCTTTTGGGTCGCGGTCTCGATCCCTTCGAGGCCGGGGCTGGAATTGACCTCCAGCACCTTGGGCCCGGATTCCGAGCGCAGCAGGTCGACGCCGGCAAGGTTCAGCTTGAAGGCACGGGCCGCCCGCACGGCCGTCTCGCGTTCCTCGCGGGTGATGCGCACCACCTTGGCTGAGCCGCCGCGATGCAGGTTGGACCGGAAATCGCCCTCGGCGCCCGTGCGTTTCATCGCCGCGACCACCTTGCCGCCCACCACGAGGCAGCGGATATCCTCGCCCGCGGCTTCCTTGACGAAATCCTGCACCAGGAAATTCGCCTTCAGCCCGCGGAAGGCGTCGATCACCGATTGCGCGGCCTTCTTGGTCTCGGCCAGCACCACGCCCTTGCCTTGCGTCGATTCCAGCAGTTTCACGATCAGCGGCGCCGTGCCCACCAGCCGCATCAGGCTGTCCGTGTCCTTGGGCGAGGCGGCAAAGGCCGTGTTGGGCATGCCGATCTTGTGGCGCGCCATGAGCTGATGCGCGAAGAGCTTGTCGCGCGACGAGGCGATCCCGTCCGAGCCGTTCACGCAGAAAGTGCCGATCGTCTCGAACTGGCGGATCACGGCCGTGCCGTAAGAGGTGATCGAGGCGCCGATGCGCGGGATCACCGCGTCGTAGCGTGGCAGGCGTTTGCCGTCATAATGCACCTCGGGCGCCATGGCATTGATCGCCATGTAGCAGCGCGTGGTGTCGATCACCTCGACCGAGTGGCCGCGCTTTTCGCCCTCCTCGACCAGTCGGCGGGTGGAATAATTGTCCTCGCGGCTGAGCACGGCGATGCGCAGGCTGCGGTTCGGCGCGGCGTGGCGCACGCGCGAGGTGGTGTAGACGTCATAGCTCAGGCGGGGCTGCTGGAACCGGTCGGTGGCCACGATGGTGATATGATCCTTGAGCGCCTCGCGGCCCAAGAGCATGCGCGAGGCCATGGTCGAGCGGTCGGTGAGCGTCAGCTCGATGCGCCAGCTTTCCTCGCCCACGCGCAGGGTGGAGGCGATGACATAGCGGCTCTCGGTCTCGCCGTTGGAGGAGGTGACGTTGCGCCGGTCCACGATCCGGGCCGAGCAGGGAATGATCAGGTCGTCGCGCCCCGGCACGGGATGCACGGTAAAGCGCACCTTGGGCGCGCTGACTGTGCCGAAAGTCTCGATGTCGAAGGCGTGCAGCGCCGAGGTGCGGGCGCCGGTATCGACCTTGGCGCGCAGCGCCGGCAGGCCCAGGTCGGGCAGGGACACCCATTCCTCCCAGCCGAAACGGATCATGTCGGGCAGCTCGTCCTGGCTGTCGGTCATGCGGGATCTCCCATTGTGACCGCTTCAGCCCTAGCAAGCCCCCGGGATCACGGCAAGGTCAAGGCGGGTCGGGCTTGCGGGCGCGGCTGTTGCGGGTGCTCTCGGAGCGGGCGCGCAATCTTAGCTGATTTCCAAGCCTGCGTGCAAATTCGCACAATTCCCGTTCCGCTTTCGGGCATTCTCGCACGGCACTGCCGGCCCTATTCTCTGCACAACATCGCTTTGTCAGGAGGCCGACATGAGCTGGAACCCCGCCCTCGATCCGCATTGCCCCACCGGGGACGAGGTGGACGCGATCGACACCGTCATCATCCCGCGCGCCCGCGATCTTGGCGCGCTCGAGGTGCGCCGCGCCCTGCCGGCGCCGCGCCGCCAGATGGTGGGGCCGTTCATCTTCTTCGATCAGATGGGGCCGGCCGAGTTCCTGCCCAGCCGCGGGCTGGACGTGCGCCCGCATCCGCATATCGGGCTGGCCACGATCTCGTATCTCTATCGCGGGCGCATGCATCACCGCGACTCGCTGGGCACCGACCAGTGGATCGAGCCGGGCGCCGTGAACTGGATGGTGGCCGGCGCCGGGATCACGCATTCCGAGCGCACCGACGATGCCACGCAGACCGATCCGATGCCCTTCTTCGGGATCCAGACCTGGGTCGCGCTGCCGAAGGATCACGAGGACCGGCCGGCCGCCTTCATCCATGCCGGGCGCGACGCGCTGCCCGAGCTGGAGGCCGAGGGCAAGACCGTGCGGCTGATCCTCGGCTCGGCCTATGGCGAACGCGCGCCGGTCGAGACCCCGTCCGAGATGTTCTATGCCGATGCGGTGCTGGCCCCCGGCGCGGCCCTGCCGCTGCCCGACGAGCACGAGGATCGCGGCATCTACGTGGTCGAGGGGGCGATCCGGGTGGCCGGGCAGCGCTTCGAGGCCGGGCAGATGATGGTCTTTCGTCCCGGCGACCGGCTGTCGGTGCAGGCCGAGGCCGAGGGCGCGCGGCTGATGCTGCTGGGCGGTGCGACGCTGGAAGGGCCGCGCCATATCTGGTGGAACTTCGTGGCCTCCTCGAAGGAGCGCATCGAGGAGGCGAAGGAGGCCTGGCGTCGCGAGGACTGGGCGCATGGCCGATTCTCGTTGCCGCCGGGCGATGATGCCGAGTTCATCCCGCTGCCCGACCGCTAGGACGGCGGGCGCCGGGTCAGCCCGGCTGAACGACGCGCCGGAACTGGCGGCTCTGCCAGAGCGGCCAGCCCATCATCTGGCTGATCGTGCCGAATTTGAGCCCGCGGCTCGACAACCCGTCCAGCGTGCGCGGCATGGCCTTGACCGTGCCGCTCTGGATGTCGTGGCTGAGGATGATGGCCCCGGGGCGCGAGCCCTGCAGGATCCGGCTGGCCACCGCGCTGGCGCCCGGGCGGCGCCAATCCTGCGGATCGACCGACCACAGGATGGTGGGCAGGTTGCGCGCCTTGTAGAGCATCAGGCGCTGGCGCCGCGTGAAGGAGCCGTATGGCGGGCGGAAGGTGACGGGCGGCCGGCCGGTCACCTTGAAGATGGCATTGGTCGTGCGGTCGATCTCGCTCAGCACCTGGGCGTCGGACTTGCGGCTGAGATCGGGATGCGACCAGCTGTGATTGCCGATCTCGTGGCCCTCCTCATGGATGCGGCGCACGATCTCGGGCCATGTGACGACCCGGTTGCCGATCAGGTAGAAGGTGGCGCGCAAGCCCCGCGCCTTGAGCATGTCAAGCAACAGCGGGGTCAGGCGCGGATGCGGGCCGTCATCGAAGGTCATGCCGACGACGGGGCTGCGGGTGCGCACCGCCATGACGGTGGCGGCGTCGCGCTGTGCGACATCCCCCGGCAGGGCGATCGTGGGCTTGGCCAGCGCGGCCCCGGGCAGGGCGGAGGTCAGCATGGCGCAGCCGGCGGACAGGACGGTCCGGCGAGACAGGTCAGTCATGGTTGGGGCCATTCCTTGGCAGAGACAATGGCAGACAGGCTTGATGAGGTAAGCCGGGCAGGTGCTTGACGGGCAAGGGTTTTCCACAGGCCTGCCGGTGAAACGGGCAGGGCGTGGCGAACGGGCCACGATTTTTTCGGGCGGATCGCGAAATAGATGCGATCGGGGCCGGAAATTCGCTTGACGGCGTGGGGGGCGGGCCATAAAAGGCCTCTCACGCTTCGGCTGATCGGGCCGGGCAGCAGAGAGTGCGGTTGTAGCTCAGTTGGTTAGAGTACCGGCCTGTCACGCCGGGGGTCGCGGGTTCGAGCCCCGTCAACCGCGCCACTCCTGCCCCCGACCGATCCAGTACGACGCGATGCGCGGTTGTAGCTCAGTTGGTTAGAGTACCGGCCTGTCACGCCGGGGGTCGCGGGTTCGAGCCCCGTCAACCGCGCCACTTTCTCCCATCCCTCGGAAAAGATACGGATTTTCTTGCCAAGGCAGGAACCGTTCCGCCTGTGCGCGTGTTGATGTGGAAAGGTCGGGGATACCTGACTGGTCCCGCAGCGGCACATGAGGCAACCTGGTGTCAGACAATTCGGCAGATATGCTATTGCCAGACATGAAAAAGGCGCCACGTGGGCGCCTTTGCGGGACGATCGAGAGGAGGAGCGGCCTAGGCGCCCCACCTGCGGACCGGGCCGCAATCCATATGAACGAAGTTGGAGTGCGAGTACCGTCCGACACCGCCGGCTCGGCACGCCGCGGCAGCCTTGGCCATCTGGCTGACCGAGCGGGTGGACAGCCGCAGGTCGGCCGCTTCGCCGCGCAGGTGGCGGGAGTTCCGTGCCACGTGTGAGGAGCGGGCCCGCAGCATCGCGTTCGTCTTGGGGCTGCGATAGCCCGAGATGAGCATGTAAGGCTCGGAGCAGTCGAGCAGGTTATGCGCCGCCGTCATGATGTCGATGGTGCGGATGTCGATGTTCTTGACGTCATCCGTGCGCCAGTCGCGCATGAAGTAGTTCACTTCGCGGACCGCGTCGGCAAGGTAGTGCCCCTCGATCCAGTAGATCATGTCGATGCGTTCGCCCGTGCGGCCGGAATACATGCGCAGGCGGCGGATGTCGCCGGCGCCGCGCAGGAAGCCTGCCGCGTTGGAATATGTGGGTGCCGCAACGACCGAAGTTGCCGCGAATGCGCCGAGAAGAGCCCGGCGCGAGATGCTGCCCGAAGTTGTATCTGCCATATCGAAAGCGCCTGTCCCGTGGTCGCTGTTACCTGTGTCGCTCGTGCGCGCATCGTTGTGCGCGCCCTGCCATCTTTCCAGAGATGCCGAGTTTGGTATGGCACGATTCCCCCGGTCGAAAAAGCGGGTTTCGCCCTCAATTGGAATGATCAAGGGGATTTGGGCAGAAAACTGCTCAGTTCTGAGTCACTGTGACCTGTTCGCGCATCTGCCCCCGAAAGCCGCGGTTTCGTCTTCGCGGACAGGGTTTTGCGGAAAAGTGAGTGGACAGGTGGATGGCGCTGGGTAAACACTTGCGAAAGGTAGGAAATGCGCGCGTATGAGGGATTTTTGATGACTCGATTTCAACACCGGGTGACGGGGGGCGTCGTTCGCAGCCTTCTGGCGGCGGGCGGGTTCTGGCTGGCGGCCAGTGCCGGCGCGCAGGCCCAGCAGGCGACGGAAGCGGCCTTCGTCTTCAAGATGTCGGCCTACAAGCAGGCGGTGGCCGAATCCTTCGGCGATGACGAGTCGATCGCCGCCTTCTACCGCGGGCGCGACTTCGCCCCGATCTGGACGGGCTCCTCCGAGTCGGACCGTCTGCGGCGCGAGGCGCTGCTCGAGGCCTTTGCCATGGCCGACGATCACGGCCTGCCGGTGCGCGAGTTCGACGCCCAGCGGCTGATGGCCAAGATGGCGCAGGCCCGCACCGGGCGCGACCGCGGCATGGTCGAGATCGAGCTGACGCGCAGCTTCGTCGCCTTCGCCCATGCGCTGCAATCCGGCGTGCTGGAGCCCGGCCGCATCATCTCGGGCATCAAGCGCGAACCGCCGCGCCGCGACCCGCAATTGCTGCTGACCCGTCTGATCGAGGAAGATCCCCGCGCGGTAATGCGCAGCCTTGCGCCCACCAGCCCCGAATATACCCGCCTGATGCGCGCCAAGCTGCGCATGGAGCATCGCATCCAGCATGGTGGCTGGGGGCAGGCCGTGCCGGCCGGCTCGCTCAAGCCGGGCAATGCCGGCAACGCGGTGGTGGCGCTGCGCAACCGGCTGACGGCCATGGGCTACATGGCGCCCTCGCTCAGCCCGCGCTACGACGCCGCGCTGGAAGAGGCGGTGAGCCAGTTCCAGGAGGATCACGGGCTCGAGCCCGATGGCGTGGCCGGCAGCTCCACCATGCGCGAGATCAACGTCTCGCCCGAAGAGCGGCTGAAATCCATCATGGTCGCCATGGAGCGCGAGCGCTGGCTGAACCTGCCCGAGGGGCTGGGCCAGCGGCATGTGCGCGTGAACCTCGTGAATTTTCACGCACAGATCTTCGACGACGATAAACTGACCTTTGAGACCAAGTCGGTGATCGGCCACCAGAACCGCGACCGCCGCACGCCGGAATTCTCGGACGTGATGGACCACATGGTCATCAACCCGTCCTGGTACGTGCCGCGCTCGATCATCGTGAACGAGTACCTGCCCCTGCTGCGCGCCAATCCCGGCGCCGTGGGCCACCTGCAGGTGATCGATTCCCGCGGGCGCGTCGTGCCGCGCTACCACGGCTTTGCGCGCTACTCGGCCTCGACCTTCCCGTTCTCGATGAAACAGCCGCCGGGACCGCGCAACGCGCTGGGATCGGTCAAGTTCATGTTCCCGAACCGCTACAACATCTACCTGCACGACACGCCGTCGCAGCATCTCTTCTCGCGGCAGGTGCGCACCTTCAGCCATGGCTGCATCCGGCT
Source organism: Pseudoponticoccus marisrubri (assembly GCF_001482405.1). Lineage (GTDB taxonomy): Bacteria > Pseudomonadota > Alphaproteobacteria > Rhodobacterales > Rhodobacteraceae > Pseudoponticoccus > Pseudoponticoccus marisrubri. Next base: position 61,727 of record NZ_LPXO01000002.1, on the reverse strand, counting down.
CGACGATCCGCATGACTTCGCCTATGCGCTGCTGGCCAAGCAGGAGGCCAACCCGGTCGACTATTTCCACCGGATACTCGATTCCGGGCAGGAGACCCATGTCGATCTGGTGGAGCCCGTGCCGGTGCACCTGATCTACCGGACGGCCTTTACCCAGGCCAAGGGGCAGATGAACTACCGCGACGACGTCTATGACCGCGATGCGCGGCTGTGGCAGGCGCTGTCGGCCAAGGGCGTGTCGCTGCGTCTCGGCCGGACCTGACCGCAGGACCATGACTGCGCCGCGCGAGGGGTGAGCCCTTGCGCGGCGTGATTTTTTCCCCGGCTTGCCGCCCCCGGCCGCAACGCCTACACCTTGCCGCGCAGGATGCAGAATGCGGAGGCAGGGCCTTGTCCTACACGATAGACGAGATCGCCGCGGCGCTCGGGTTCCGGGCCGAAGGCGACGGCACGATCCGGGTCGACAGCGTGGCCGAGCCGGCCTCGGCCGCGCCGGGCCAGCTGGCGCTGGCGATGAAGCCCGATTTCGCCGCCGCCCTGCCGCAGGGCGCCGCCCGCGCCGCGATGCTGTGGGACGGGGCGGATTGGCAGGGCTACGGGCTGTCTGCCGCGATCCTGGCGCCGCGGCCGCGCTTTGCCATGGCGGGCCTGTCGGCGATGATGGATGCCGGGCAGGGCTACGCGCCCGGCATCCATCCGTCCGCCGTGATCGACCCCTCGGCCGAGATCGGCGCCGATGTCGCCATCGGGCCGCTCTGCGTGATCGGGCCGGGCGCCCGGATCGCGGCGGGCTCGGTGCTGGGCCCGCAGGTGCAGATCGGCTGGCAAGCCGAGATCGGGCCCGGCGGGTTGCTGCATGCCGGCGTCCGGATCGGGGCACGGGTGCGGATCGGGGCGCGCTTCGTCGCACAGCCGGGGGCCTGCGTCGGTGCGGACGGGTTCTCTTTCGTTACGCCCGAGCCCTCGGGCGCCGAGCGGGCCCGCGCCAGCCTTGGCCAGGAGGGCACTGCCACGGCGCAAGCTTGGGCGCGCATCCACAGCCTGGGCGCGGTGAGCATCGGCGACGATGTCGAGCTGGGCGCCAACAGCTGTATCGACCGCGGCACGGTGCGCGACACGCGGGTGGGCGATGGCTGCAAGTTCGACAATCTCGTGCAGGTGGGCCACAACGTGATCATGGGGCGCGATTGCCTGTGCTGCGCGCAGACGGGGATCGCCGGCTCGACCGTGATCGGCGATCACGTGGTGCTGGGCGGGCAGTCTGGCGTGTCCGACAACCTGACCGTGGGCGCGGGCGCGGTGATCGGCGCCGCCTCGACCGTCCTGTCCAACGTGCCTGCGGGCCGCATGATGCTGGGCTACCCGGCGGTCCGGATGGACACGCATGTGGAAAGCTACAAGGGCCTGCGCCGGTTGCCGCGCCTGTTCCGGGACGTCGCGGATCTCAAGAAAGCGGTTTCCAAGCTGGCGGGGAATGACTAAATCACGGGCCGGTACAAGAAAGGTGGGCCGGGATCATGAATGTCAAAGACAAGGTGGTCGAGATCATCGCCGAGCAGGCCATGCTGGAGCCTTCGGACGTGACCATGGACAGCACGCCGGAAGACCTGGGCATCGACAGCCTCGGTCTGGTAGAGTCGATCTTCTCGATCGAGGAGGCGTTCGACATCTCGGTGCCGTTCAACGCCAATGATCCGACCGAGAGCGATTTCGACATTTCGACCGTGGGCCGCATCGTCGAGGGCATCGAGAAGCTGATCGCCGAGCAGAAAGCGTGAACAGGGTCGTCATCACAGGTGCGGGCACGATCAACCCGCTGGGCCAGTCCGTCCCCGAGACGCAGGAGGCCATGCGCGAGGGGCGCTGCGGCATCGGCGCGCTGGAATTCCGCGATGTCGAACGGCTGGCCATCCGCATCGGCGGGCAGGTCAAGGGGTTCGAGCCCGACAGCGTGTTCAACCGCCAGCAGCTGGCGCTTTATGACCGGTTCACGCAGTTCACCCTGCTGGCCGCGCGGCAGGCGGTGACGCAATCGGGGCTGCAATTCATCGGCGAGCTGGCCGACCGCTCGGGCGTGATCCTGGGCACCTCGGGGGGCGGGCTGCTGACGCAGGACGAGAATTACCGCGCCGTCTACGAGGACGGCAAGAACCGCGTGCATCCCTTCGTCGTGCCCAAGCTGATGAACAACGCTGCCGCCAGCCATGTCAGCATGGAGTTCAACGTCAAGGGGCCCAGCTTTACCGTCGCCACGGCCTGTGCCTCGTCGAACCACGCGATGGGGCAGGCCTTCATGATGATTCGCTCCGGGCTCTGCACGGCGATGATCACCGGCGGGTCGGAATCCATGCTGTGCTTTGGCGGAGTGAAGGCTTGGGAAGGGCTGCGGGTGATGTCCAAGGATGCCTGCCGGCCCTTCTCGGCCACGCGCAACGGCATGGTGCAGGGCGAGGGCGCGGGCGTTTTCGTCTTCGAAGAATACGAGCATGCGCGCGCCCGGGGCGCCGAGATCCTGGGCGAGGTGATCGGTTTCGCCATGACCTCGGACGCGGCCGATATCGTCATGCCCTCGCGGCAGGGCGCGTCACGCGCGATCTCGGGGGCGCTGAAGGATGGCCGCATCGCGCGGGACCGCGTGGGCTATATCAACGCCCATGGCACCGGCACGGCGGCCAACGACAAGACCGAATGCGCCGCGGTGGCCGATGTCTTCGGCACCCATGCCGACGACCTGATGATCTCGTCCACCAAGTCGATGCATGGCCACCTGATCGGCGGCACCGGCGCGGTGGAGCTTCTGGCCTGCCTGATGGCGCTGAACGAGGGCGTGATCGCGCCCACGATCGGCTATGAAGAGCCCGATCCCGAATGCGCGCTGGACGTGGTGCCCAACACCGCGCGCGAGGCCGAGGTGGACGTGGTCCTGTCCAACGCCTTCGCCTTTGGCGGGCTGAACGCGGTGCTGGCGCTCAGCCGCGCCTGAGGGCGTCTTGATGATCCGTCACTGAAAGCCGCGCGGGCGGAGGGTCAGCCCTCCGCCGCCAGCGCGTCATGGTAGCGCGACAGGCCGGGCAGGGTCGGGAACAGGTCCGCCTGCAGCGCGTGGTAGATGTCGGGCTTGCCCTGGAACTGCGTCTCGGCCGGGCGGCCTGCCGCGTCGATCTCGGGGAACCAGCCACCGCGCGCGTGATCGACGAAATGCGCATCGGCGAACTGCCAGAGCCGGCGGTACCAGGCCTCGTCCTCGGCGCGCCGCTCCAGCTTGATGAGCGAGGCCAGCACGCCGATCGCCTCGGTCACCGGCCACCAGTAGCGGGAGCGGATGCGCGGGCTGCCGTCGAAATTCAGCGTGTAGAAGAAACCGCCGCCCTCGGGATCCCAAGCGCGGCTCAGCGCGGCATCGACCACGTTGCGCACGATCTGCGGCGTGTCATCCGCCGGCCGGCCCGCAAGGTCCCAGTGATGCAGCATCAGCCGGCCCATCTCGAAGGAATGGCCGGGCGTGGTGGCCGCCGGGCGGAACATCGGGTCTTCCTCGTAATCGGGCGTCACCTGCCAGTCCGCATCGTAATGCTCGGGCAGGCGCCAGTCATGGGCCGGCGCCATGCCGCGCATGAAGAACTCCATGATCCGGCCCGCGCGGGTCAGGAAATGCTCGCGCCCCGTCACCTCGTAGGCGGTCAGCAGCGCCTCGACCCCGTGCATGTTGGCGTTCATCCCGCGATAGGCCGAGAAGGGCGTCCAGTCGCGCGCCCATTCATCGACAAAGCGCCCCGCGTCGTCGTCCCAGAATTGCGCGTCGAGACAGGCCGAGATGTCGTCGATCAGCGCGTCGGCATCCGGGTGGCCGACCCGCTGCGCGCTGGCCCCGGCCAAAAGCACGAAGACGTGGCCATAGGCCAGCTTGCGCCCGTCCACCACGCCGGCATCATTCACGCCCCAGAGATAGCCGCCATGTTCGGCGTCGCGGTGAAACCGCTGCAGGCAGGCCATGCCGTGGTCGATCAGCGCCTCGCAATCGGGCCAGCCGCCCAGATGCGCCAGCGCGTAGGAATGCACCATGCGGGTGGTGGCGTGCAGCTCCTGCACCGGGTCGGGCCGGGGCGTGCCGTCCTGCGCCAGCTGGTGAAACCCACCCTCGGGGCGCTTTGCGGCGCGGAAGAAGTCGATCGCGCGGGTGGCGTCCATGCGCAGCCAGTCCCGGTGCGCCGTGCTGTCGATCCAGAAGCCATCATCCGACGCGGGTCCGGGCGGGGTGGTCATGCGCATGTCTCCTCAAGCTGTCGCAGGACCACTCATACCCGGTTTCACGCCGGTTGGAACCCGTCAGGCGCCGCGCCAGATCCAGCCGCCACCAAACACCCGGCTGCCCTCGCTTTCGTAGAAAACGCAGGCCTGCCCGGGGCTTACACCCTCTTCCGGGGACAGAAGCTCGACCTCCGCCTCGGTCTCCGACAGTGGCCGGATGATCGCCTCGGCCGGGGGGCGGGTCGAGCGCAGCTTGACCGACAGGTGCCACGCCTCGCGCGAGGTGAAGGGCGCGTCGCCCAGCCAGTTGATCTCGCGCACCGGCACGGTGCGGGTGGCCAGCATCTCCTTGGGCCCGACGACCACGCGGCGGTTGTCGACGTCCAGGCGCACCACGTAGAGCGGGTCGCTCAGCCCGCCGATGCCAAGGCCGCGGCGCTGGCCGATCGTGTAGTGGATCACGCCCTTGTGCTGGCCCAGGACGCGGCCATCGGCATGCACGATCTCGCCCGGCTCGGCCGCGCCGGGGCGCAGCTTCTCGATCACGCCGGCATAGTTGCCGTCGGGCACGAAGCAGATGTCCTGGCTGTCAGGCTTGTCGGCGACGGCCAGCCCGTATTTCGCGGCCAGCTCGCGCGTCGCGTCCTTGGAGGGCAGGTGGCCCAGCGGAAAGCGCAGGAAATCCAGCTGCGTCTGGGTGGTAGAGAACAGGAAATAGCTCTGGTCGCGGGTCCAGTCCGCGGCGCGGTGCAGCTCGGCCCCCGCGGCGCCGGTCTTGCGCTGGATGTAATGGCCCGTGGCCATGCAATCGGCTTCGAGATCCTGCGCGGTCTCGAGCAGATCCTTGAACTTCACCCGCTCGTTGCAGCGGATGCAGGGCACCGGCGTCGCCCCGCCAAGATAGCTGTCGGCGAATTCCTCGATCACCGCCTCGCGGAAGATATTCTCGTAATCCAGCACGTAATGCGGAAAGCCCATCTCCTCGGCGACGCGGCGCGCATCGTGTATGTCGATCCCGGCGCAACAGGCGCCCTTCTTGGCCAGCGCGGCGCCGTGGTCATAAAGCTGAAGCGTGACGCCGACCACGTCATAGCCTTCGTCCTTCAGCATCGCGGCCACGACCGAGCTGTCGACGCCGCCGGACATGGCAACGACGACGCGCGTCTCGGATGGCGGTTTGGGCAGGCCCAGCGAATTCAGCGGGCGCGTGTCGAGCGGCATGTCAAATCTCCGGATGGTCCGGCGGAATATAGGAAAATCCGACATACTCTCAACCCCCGGTTTTAGGCGCCGTTAAGCGTGCCGCGGCTTTATGTCCGCCACCGAGGCTGTGGAGATAAAGTGATGTTTCTCAAGAAGGTGGATGGGCCGCGCGCGGTCAGGCTTCCCGATGGCAGCACGATGACCCGCGCGGATCTGCCGCCCGCCGACACGCGGCGCTGGGTCGCTTCGCGCAAGGCGGCGGTGGTCAGGGCGGTGCAATTCGGCCTGATCACCGAGGCGCAGGCGCTGAGCCGATACGGGCTCAGCGACGAGGAACTGACCGAATGGATCAAGGCGGCCGCGATACACGGCGAAGATGCGCTCAAGGTCACGCGCGTGCAGAAATATCGGCAACTTTAGGTTGAACCCCGCCTTGATCTCCTTAAGGTAATCAGGCGTTAACCTTTTTCGCCCAGTTTCGGCCGAGTGAGAGATTCATCTGGAGACAGCCCCATGCGCATCCTGTTGGTGGAAGACGATCCGACGACCTCCAAGAGCATCGAGCTCATGCTGAGCCATGCCAACCTGAACGTCTACGCCACGGATCTGGGGGAAGAGGGGCTCGACCTCGCCAAGCTCTACGACTACGACCTGATCCTCCTGGATCTCAACCTGCCGGACATGAACGGGCACGAGGTGCTGCGCCAGCTGCGCGTCGCGCGGATCGAGACGCCGATCCTGATCCTCTCGGGCGAGGACGATACACAAAGCAAGATCAAGGGGTTCGGCTTCGGCGCGGATGACTACCTGACCAAGCCGTTCCACCGGGACGAACTGGTGGCCCGCATCCATGCCATCATTCGCCGCTCCAAGGGGCATTCGCAGTCGATCATCCGCACCGGCAAGGTCTCGGTCAATCTCGATGCCAAGACGGTCGAGGTTGCCGGCAAGCCGGTGCACCTGACCGGCAAGGAATACCAGATGCTCGAACTGCTCTCGCTGCGCAAGGGCACCACCCTGACCAAAGAGATGTTCCTCAACCATCTCTACGGCGGCATGGACGAGCCCGAGCTCAAGATCATCGACGTGTTCATCTGCAAGTTGCGCAAGAAGCTTTCCGTGGCGACCGGCGACGACAACTATATCGAGACCGTCTGGGGCCGCGGCTATGTGCTGCGCGATCCCGAACCCAGCCGCGACGAGCAGAAGGCAATGGCCGCCAACGGCTGATCGGCTGGACCTTGCCGGGGACCCCGCCTATCACGTGTACAAGGGCGGGTCTGCAAGAAGGGCAGGGTCATGGCAGAGACACCGGTGGACGAACTGGACGAGGCCGCGGCGCGGTCCGAACTGGAGGCGCTGGCCGAGCGCCTGGCCGAAGCCAACGCGGCCTATCACCGCGATGACGCGCCCACGATCACGGATGCCGAGTATGACCGGCTGAAACAGCGCAATGCCGCGATCGAGGCGCGATTCCCGCAGCTGAAGCGCAGCGACAGCCCCAGCGACCAGGTCGGTGCCGCCCCGGCCGAGGGATTCTCCAAGGTGCGCCACGCGGTGCGCATGATGTCGCTGGCCAATGCCTTCGACGCCCAGGACATCGCCGATTTCGACCGCGGGCTGCGCCGCTATCTCGGCCTAAAGGACAGCGATGCGCTAACCTACACGGCCGAGCCCAAGATCGACGGTCTGTCTCTGTCGCTGCGCTACGAGGACGGCGTGCTGGTGCAGGCCGCCACCCGCGGCGACGGGACCGAGGGCGAGAATGTCACCGCCAATGCGCGCACCATCGACGATATCCCCGAACGGCTAAAGGGGGCGCCCGAGCTGCTGGAGGTGCGTGGCGAGGTCTACATGAGCCACGCCGATTTCGCCGATCTGAACGAGCGGCAGGCCGCGAAGGGCGCCAAGACCTTCGCCAATCCGCGCAACGCCGCCGCCGGGTCCCTGCGCCAGCTCGATTCGGCGATCACCCGCGACCGGCCGCTGCGCTTCTTCGCCTATTCCTGGGGCGCACTCTCGGCGCCGCTGGCCGAAACGCAGATGCAGGCCATCGCGCGGCTGGCCGAGCTGGGATTCCAGACCAACCCGCTCACCGCCCGCTGCGCCGATCCCGACGCGATGCTGGCCCATTACGCCAGGATCGAGGAGCAGCGCGCGACACTCGGCTATGACATCGACGGCGTGGTCTACAAGGTCGACGACCTGTCGCTGCAGGAACGGCTGGGCTTCCGCTCGACCACGCCCCGCTGGGCGATCGCGCACAAGTTCCCGGCCGAGCTGGCCTGGACCCGGCTGGAAGCGATCGACATCCAGGTGGGCCGCACCGGCGCGCTCAGCCCCGTGGCCCGGCTGACGCCGGTGACCGTCGGCGGCGTCGTGGTCAGCAACGCGACCCTGCACAACGAGGATTACATCGCCGGGCGCGACAGCTCGGGCGCGCCGATCCGAGACGGCAAGGACATCCGCGAAGGCGACTGGGTGCAGGTCTACCGCGCCGGCGACGTGATCCCCAAACTGGCCGATGTCGACCTGTCGAAACGCCCCGACGATGCCGTACCCTATGCCTTTCCGCAGACCTGCCCGGAATGTGGCTCGGACGCGATCCGGGAGGAGGGCGATGCCGTGCGCCGCTGCTCTGGCGGGTTGATCTGCCCGGCGCAAGCGGTTGAAAAGCTGAAGCATTTCGTCTCACGCGCCGCGTTCGACATCGAGGGGCTGGGTGCCAAGCAGGTCGAGCAGTTCTACCTTGATGGCTGGATCCGCGAGCCCGCCGACATCTTTCGCCTGCGCGAGCAATACAGCGAGGGCCTGCAACAGCTGAAAAACCGCGAGGGCTGGGGCGAGAAATCGGCGGCCAACCTGTTCAACGCGATCGACGAGCGGCGCGAGATCGCGCTGGGTCGTCTGATCTTCGCGCTCGGCATCCGTCACGTGGGCGAGGTGGCCTCCAACGATCTTGCGCGGCACTACCTGCGTTGGCAGGCCCTGGTCGATGCCGTGGACGCCGCGCAGCCGGCGATGGAGGCGCATCGCCGCGCCGACGCGGCCGAGGCCGAGGAGCGGCGCAAGGCCGAGGCTGAGGGGCGCCGCGCCCGCATCAAGGAGACGCGGGAGGCCGCCTGGGCCGACACCCCGTCCGAGGCGCGCGCCGCCTGGGACGAGCTGGTGGGCATCGACGGGATCGGCACCGTCGCGGCCGAAGCGCTGGTCACCGCGATGACGCAGGAGGCTGAGCGCGCCTCGATCGACCGGCTTGTGGCGCTGCTCGACCCGCAGGAGGCCGAACGCCCGGCGGATGACGGCTCTCCGGTGGCGGGCAAGACCGTGGTCTTCACCGGCAGCCTCGAGAAGATGACCCGGGCAGAGGCCAAGGCCCGCGCCGAGAGCCTTGGCGCCAAGGTCTCGGGCTCGGTCTCGAAGAAGACCGATATCGTGGTCGCGGGCCCGGGTGCGGGATCGAAGGAGAAGAAGGCGCAGGAGCTGGGGCTGACCATCCTCGACGAGGATGGCTGGTTGGAGTTGATCGGCGGATGAGCGGACGGCCCGAGGCGCTCTGGCCGCTCTTCGCGGATCTCAAGGGGCTGGACGGGATCGGCCCCAAGACGGCGCAGGCGCTGCACCAGATCGACATCGACACGCCGCGCGACCTGTTGATGACGCTGCCCTATTCCGGGATCGGCCGGCGGCTGCGCCCGACGCTGCGCGGGGCCGAGCTGCCCGCGACGCTGACCGTGACGGTGACGGTCGGGCAGCATCGGCCGCCGCGCAACAAGGGTGGCGCTTACCGGATCGAGGTCGACGATGCCGAGACGCGGTTCCAGCTGGTCTTTTTCCGCGGCCGTGCAGACTACCTGACGCGGCAATTGCCGACCGGCGCGCGGCGCGTGGTCTCGGGGCGGGTGGAACTTTTCGACAACGTGCCGCAGATGGTGCATCCCGATCACATCCTGCCGCCAGACGAGGCCGACACGCTGCCGGGGTTCGAACCCGTCTACCCGCTGACCTCGGGCGTGACGCAGCGCGTGATGACGCGGGCCATGGCCGATGCGCTGACCCGTCTACCCGAGCTGCCGGAATGGATCGACGGCGCGCAGGTGGCGCGCGAAGGCTGGCCCGGCTGGGCCGCGGCGATCCGCGCGGTGCATGCACCCGAGGGCAATGCCGATCTCGCCGCCACCGCCCCGGCGCGTGCACGTCTGGCCTATGACGAGCTGATGGCGCACCAGCTGACCCTGGCGCTGGCCCGGCAGGCGCGTCGGCGCAATCGCGGCACGCCCACGGCGGGGGACGGCCGGCTGCGCAACCGCGTGCTGGCGGCGCTGCCCTACGAGCCGACCGGCGCCCAGCACCGCGCCATGCGCGAGATCGCGGATGACATGGGCCGGCCCGAGCGCATGAACCGGCTGCTGCAGGGCGATGTGGGGGCGGGCAAGACGCTGGTTGCTTTCATGGCGCTGCTGGTCGCGGTCGAGGCGGGCGGGCAGGGCGTCATGATGGCCCCGACCGAGATCCTCGCCCGCCAGCATCTTGAAGGGTTGCAGCCGCTGGCCGAATCCGCGGGCGTCGTGCTCGAACTGCTGACCGGGCGCGACAAGGGGGCCGAACGGGCCGCGAAGCTGGCCGCACTGGCCGAGGGGCGGATCCAGATCCTCGTCGGCACCCATGCGGTGTTCCAGAAGGACGTGGTCTTTTCGGATCTGCGGCTGGCCATCGTCGACGAACAGCACCGCTTCGGCGTGCGCCAGCGGCTGGAACTGGGCCGCAAGGGCGCCGGCGCGCATGTGCTGGTCATGACCGCCACGCCGATCCCGCGCAGCCTGTCGTTGGCGCAATATGGCGACATGGATGTCTCGGTGCTGAACGAGAAGCCGCCGGGCCGGCAGCCGATCAAGACCGCGCTCACCTCGGTCGAGCGGATGGAGGAGGTGGTCGACCACCTGCGCCGGGCCGTGGCCGAGGGGCGGCAGGCCTACTGGGTCTGCCCGCTGGTCGAGGAAAGCGAGAATTCCGACCTGATGGCCGCCGAGGCCCGGTTCCGGACCCTGCGCGCGGCGCTTGGTGAGGGCGTGGTCGGCCTGGTCCATGGTCAGATGCCCCCAGCCGAGAAGGACGCGGCCATGGCCGATTTCGTCGAGGGGCGCACCGGCGTGCTGGTGGCGACCACGGTGATCGAGGTCGGGGTGAACGTGCCCAACGCCTCGATCATGGTGATCGAGCGGGCCGAGACCTTCGGCTTGGCCCAGCTGCACCAGTTGCGCGGGCGGGTCGGGCGCGGCGCCGCGGCCTCGACCTGCCTGCTGATGTATGCCCCGCCGCTGAGCGAGGGTGGCATGAAGCGCCTGACCACCCTGCGCGAGACCGAGGACGGGTTCCGCATCTCGGAGGTCGATCTCGAGATGCGCGGCGCCGGCGACCTGATCGGCGTGGCGCAGTCGGGCCTGCCGCGCTTCCGCGTCGCGGATCTGGAACGGCAGGCCGGGCTGATGGCGGTGGCGCAATCCGATGCGCGGCGGCTTCTGTCGGACGATCCGGGTCTGACCGGCCCGCGCGGCGAGGCGGCGCGCCTGCTGCTCTGGCTGATGCGGCAGGACGAGGCGATCAACCTGATCTCGGTCGGCTGACGCGTCCGTTCCAATTTGTTCTCAAATGTTCTCATTAAGTTCTTTACAGGGGCTTAAGAATATGAGAACAAAGGTGCAACAAGCAGCGCCGAGAGGAGGAAGGCCATGATCGACACCGTCAAGGACGTGCTCAGCCGCCAGCAACAGACGCTCTGGCAGGATGCGCTTGGTGCCCTGTCCCTCGTCGTCATCCTCTTCGGCACGCTTCACCTGCCCGCGTTTCTCTAGTTTCTGCCTGCGTGTTCACTTCCCCGGATCCCGGCCCGTCTCTGTCCCGACGGCCGGACCTGTCCCAACGGTTTTCCTGCCTGGAGCCGCTCTGATCCGGTGTCCCCAAACGCAACACGCGCCTTTCCGCCGCCTCCTCCCCGGGAGTGCGGCGGTTTTTTTTGTTCTGTCAAAGCGGGTGGGTCAGGCGGTCTGGGTCGCCTGTGCCTGGTCGGCCGCCTCGCTTGTTGCGTCCAGCGCCAGCATGATCGAGGCATGGCGGTTCTTGTAGGCCGCGGCCGGGCGCAGCACTTCCAGCCCGTCAAAGGGGGCCGCGGGGGTCGGCCCGTCTTCCTTGAGCATCCGGCGCAGCGCCTCGCGCGCCTCGGCGATCTGGTCGGGCGTGCAGCCGATGATGGCGCCGCCCACGACCGACGCCGCGGCCTGGCCCAGGGCGCAGGCCTTCACGTCCTGGCCATATTCCGTCACCTTGCCGTCGCGCAGCGTCAGGTCCACCGTCACGGTCGAGCCGCAGAGCGGCGAGCGCTTCTTGACGGTCGCATCCGGCGCCTCCAGACGCGCGGTCCGGGGGATGTCTGCGGCCAGTTCAAGGATGCGGCCGGAATAGAGCTTGATCAGGTCGGTCTCGCCGGACATGGGTTTTCCTCCACGCGTCTTCCCCTTACATAGGCGCAGCCCGCGCTGATGCAAAAAGGTATTTTCCATGGCTTTCGATCCTGACACGCTTGTCTATGACGCCAACGGGCTCGTTCCCTGCATCGCGCAGGCCGAGGGCACGGGCGAGGTGCTGATGATGGCGTGGATGACTGCCGATGCGGTGCGCAAGACGCTCGAGACGGGGCGGGTCACCTACTGGTCCCGCTCGCGCCAGGCCTTCTGGATCAAGGGTGAGACCTCGGGTCACACCCAGGCGCTGATCGATCTGCGCGTCGATTGCGACCGCGACTGCCTGCTGGCCATCGTCCGGCAGGAGGGGCCTGCCTGCCACACGAACCGTCGGTCCTGCTTCTATACCTCCGTCACGAATGGCGATGAGGTGGAGCTGATGAAACCGATGGTCGACTGACCGGGCCTAAAGCCCGATCATGGCGCGCAGTTCCTGTGGGCTGAGGCCTTGGTCGCGATAAGTGGCAATGGCACGCGCATCATCGCGCTTTGCCAGCCGCTTGCCCGCCGCATCACGGATCAGCCGGTGGTGCAGGTAGCGCGGGCGGCTCAGGCCCAGCAAATCCTGCAGGATGGTGTGGATGAAGGTGGCGTCGTGCAGATCTGCGCCGCGGATGACATGCGTGACCGCCTGCGCGGCATCATCCACCACCACGGCCAGGTGATAGGCCGCGCCCGCATCGCGTCGCGCCAGCACCACGTCGCCGATCCCGCTCAAGATTTCTTCACGTGATTTTTCAGGGTTTTGCGGCGCGTCATTCAGGTCTTGCATGAAGGTCTCGAAGCGCAAGGGGCGCGTGTCGGTCACGCCGATCCGCTCCAATGCGCCGGCCATGTCGAGGCGCAGCGTCCTGTTGGTCGGACGGCCCCGCCCGACCCATGCGGCCCGCTCCGCGCGGCAGGTGCCCGGATAGACCAACCCGTCCGGCCCCTCGATCGGCGCGCCTTCCTGCGGGGCGGAGAGCGCCTCGCGAATGTCGCGTCGCGTGCAGCGGCAGGGGTAGAGCAGACCCATCTGCCACAAACGGTCCAGCGCGGCCTCATATTCGGCGTGGCACTCCGATTGCTTGCGGCAGGGCTCGGGCCAGGACAGGCCAAGCCAGGTCAGATCATCCTTGATCTGCGCCTCCCATTCCGGGCGGGCGCGGCTTTGGTCCAGATCGTCGATGCGCAAAAGGAAAGTGCCGCCCTCGGCCTGCGCGAGGTCGAAGCCCAGCAGCGCCGAAAAGGCATGGCCAAGATGCAGCGGGCCGGTCGGGGACGGGGCGAAACGCGTGGTGAATGTCACACTTTTTCAAGCACGTAGACGGTGGCGTTCATGTTCATGCCGGGCAGGTGCGGCCCGTCTTCGCGGAAATGCTCGCGCAGCACCCCTTCGCCGATCAGCGCCTCGACCCGGCCGTGATAGGCCGGATCCTGCAGCGTGTGATCGTTGAAGGAGAACACCGTCAGCCCACCGGATGGCAGGGCCTCGACAATGCGGTCGAGCACCGAGAGCGGCGCAGCCCCTGCGCCGATGACCCCGATGGCGCAGATCGCGCTGTACCCCTCGGGCAGCGGGTCGTCGGGCCCGATGGGGGACAGGTCGCGATAGACCTCCTTCTTGCGGGCCTCTTCCAGCATCCCGGGCGACAGGTCGCGCCCGTCGATCGTGGTAAACCCGGCGAGGCGCAGCGCCAGCCCGGACAGGCCGGTGCCGCAGCCCATGTCGAGGATCGGCGCGTCCGGGTCGGTCAGGAAGGCGTGCAGCGCCTGCGCGCAGCGGCCCGGGGTGGCATAGCCCTGCTGTGCCACCTCTGCCTCGTAACGCGTTGACCAATCGTCATAAAGTGCGCGCGTGCCGTCGCTGTCGCGGGTCTTGTAGACCTTGTCGAAGAAGCTGTCCGTGTCATCCGTCATGCACACAAGGGTCCTATTCCGCGGCGTGACCGTCAAGCCCCTGTTGGCCCAGCCAACCCTGCCACGCGGCCTTGGCCCGATCTGTATAGGCCTTGTAACGGTCGCGCCGGCCCCTGCGTCCACCGCGCACGCCGTCCAGCGGGCGGAACAGGCCGAAATTCACGTTCATCGGCTGGAAGGTCTTGGCCTCGGCCCCGCCCGAGATGTGGTGGATCAACGCGCCATGGGCGCTGTCCTGCGGCACGGTCGGCAGGGGCAGGCCCTGCAGCTCGGCCGCGGCCATACGGCCGGCAATCAGGCCCATGGCGGCGGATTCCACGTAGCCTTCGACCCCGGTGACCTGGCCGGCGAAGCGGATATTGGGGCGCGAGCGCAGGCGCATCTGCGCGTCGAGTAGCGTGGGGCTGTTCAGGAAGGTGTTGCGATGGATGCCGCCAAGCCGCGCGAAAGAGGCATTCTCGAGCCCCGGAATCGTCTTGAAAACAGCGGTTTGCGCGCCGTACTTCATCTTTGTCTGGAAGCCCACGATATTGTAGAGCGTCCCCAGCGCATTGTCGCGGCGCAGCTGCACCACGGCATAAGGCTTGGTCTCGGGATCATGCGCATTGGTCAGGCCGATGGGCTTCATCGGCCCGTGGCGCAGCGTCTCGCGGCCGCGCTCGGCCATGACCTCGATCGGCAGGCAGCCATCGAAGTAAGTGGCTGTTTCGCCTTCATGAAATTCGGTCTTCTCGGCCGCCAGAAGCGCGTCGATAAAGGCCTCGTACTGGTCGCGGGTCATCGGGCAGTTGAGGTAGGCGCGGCGCTCTGCCTCGGTCTCGCCCTTGTCATAGCGCGATTGTTCCCAGGCGACGGACATGTCGATGCTGTCGGCATAGACGATGGGGGCGATGGCGTCGAAGAAGGCCAGCCGGTCGGTGCCGGTCTCGGCGCGGATCGCCGCTCCCAGCGCGTCCGAGGTGAGCGGGCCGGTGGCGAAGATCCACTGGCCCTCGGACGGCAGATCGGTGATTTCCTCGTTGGAAATCAGGATGTTGGGGTGGTTGCGCAGGATCTGCGTGATGTGCTCGGAGAACCCTTCGCGGTCGACGGCCAGCGCGCCGCCGGCGGGCAGCCGGTTGCGGTCGGCCGAGGCCATCACCAGACTGTCGGCGGCGCGCATCTCCCAATGCAGGAGCCCCACGGCGTTCTGTTCGTCATCATCCGAGCGGAAGGAATTGGAGCAGACCATTTCCCCCAGTTTTTCAGTATGATGCGCGAAGGTCTTAACCTTGGGGCGCATCTCGTGGATGACCACCTGGATGCCGGCCTGTGCGGCCTGCCACGCGGCTTCGGAGCCGGCCATGCCGCCGCCGACGATATGAAGTGTCTGTGTCATGGGTTCCGATCTATGCGTGCTCTGCGTCGATGGAAAGGCGGAGGGGGCGCTCCCGCGCTCCGCCGGCAAATTGTCCGTTTCGTACGTTTCGGGCAGGGATCTCGCCGAAACGTCCGAAACCCGTCAGGCCCAGTCGGGCTTGCGCTTCTCGATGAAGGCCGAGATGCCTTCCTCGGTGTCGCGCCACAGCATGTTCTCGACCATGTTGGCGCCGGTGAAGGCATAGGCCGCGTCGAGATCCATGCTCATCTGGTCGTAGAAGGATTGCTTGCCGATCTTGACCGCGGCAGTCAGCTTGGCGGCCACGGTCTCGGCCAGTTCGCGCGTTGCGGTCTCGAGCGCGTCCTGCGGGACGACGCGGTTGACCAGGCCAAGGCGCTCGGCCTCCTGCGCCTCGATGAACTGGCCGGTGGTCAGCATCTCGAAGGCGCGCTTGGCGGGGATGTTGCGGGTCAGCGCCACCATGGGGGTGGAGCAGAAGAGCCCGATATTCACCCCGTTCACACCAAAGCGCGTGCCCTCGGCGGCGACGGCCATGTCGCAGGAGGCGACCAGCTGGCAACCGGCGGCGGTGGCGATGCCGTGGACCTGCGCGAGGCCCTGCTGGGGCAGGCGCTGCAGCCCCGACATTACCTTGGCGCAGCGGCTGAAGAGATCGGCGAAATAGGCGCGCCCGCCATCCTCGGATTGCCGGCCGGCCTGCATCTGCTTGAGGTCATGGCCCGCGCAGAAGGCCTTGCCCGCACCGGACAGGATCACCACGCGCGTCTCGCGATCCTCGGCCAGCGCGTCGATCTGCGCCTGCAGCGCGGCCAGCATCTCGTCCGAGAGGGCGTTGAGCTTTTGCGGGGCGTTGAGGTGCAGGTGGGCGATGCCCCCCGCGTCACTGCGGTCGAGAAGTTGCATCTTGTCCTCCATGTCGGGGCGAGATTAGCTGCGCCAAAAGCGAAAGGACAGGCCCTTGGCATTGAAGATCGAGGCAGAGGAAATGGCGGCATTCCTCGAAGAGGTGTTTCCGCAGGTGCGCGGCATGTTCGCGATCGACCGGCTGGACGAGGAGCTGCTGGTGATGCGGCTTCTGGGCGACGAGCGGCACCTGCGCCCGGGCGGCACCGTGTCGGGGCCGGCCATGTTCAGCCTGGCCGACGTGGCGGCCTATGTGGCGACCATGGCGCGGATCGGCCGGCAGGCGCTGACCGTGACCACGCATTGCTCGATCGATTTCATGCGCAAGCCCGCGGCGGGCCGCGACGTGCTGGCCGAGGCGCGGGTGCTCAAGCTGGGTCGGTCGCTGTCGGTGACCGATGTGCTGCTGTTCAGCGAGGGCAGTCCCGAACCGGTGGCCCATGCCAGCCTGACCTATGCCATCCCGCCGGCCCGCTAGCCGGTGGAACGGCCGGGCCCCGGGCGCGTTCCCGGGAAGACAGGCGGCGCATCCCGCGCCGCGAGGCCCAGAGGAGGACAGCAGATGAATCTCGGAGGCATGATTCGCCGCGCGGTGCGTGGCTTTTCCCGCTCGCGCCATCACGGCCATCCGCGCCGGACCCATGGCAGTCCCGAGCGCCAAGTGGCGCGCGGGCTGATGCGGATGATCCGCAAGTAGGTGCGCGACCGTACAGGCGCCCCCGATCCGCCGGGTCGGGGGCGTTTTGCAGCTCAGGGCAGGCATTTCACCACGTAGGCGGGCAGGGCGAAGGCCGCCTTGTGCACCTCGGGCGTGTAGTAGAACGGATCGAGCCCGGCCGCGGCAAAGCGGTCCTGCAGCGTCTCCAGCGGGGTGTCGCGCGACGTGCCGTCCGTGCCCCAGCCAAAGGCCATGGGCCCGCCCGCATAGGTCGGGATCGTCGCCATGTAGCAGGTGGCATCCGCGAACAGCGCCTGGAAGGCCCGCATCGTGTTGGTCAGTTCCTCGGCCTGCAGGAAGGGCACCCCGTTCTGGGTCACGAGGATGCCGCCGGGGGCCAGCGCGCGCTTGGCATGGCCATAGAACGTGTCGGTGAACAGAACCTCGCCCGGGCCGATCGGGTCGGTGCTGTCGACGATGATGACATCAAAGCCGCCCTCGGTCGTCTTCATGAAGGCCGCACCGTCGTCGATCACGAGGCTCAGGCGCGGATCGTCGAAGGCCCCCTGGCTGAGCGTGGGCAGGTACTCCTTGGAAAACTCGACCACGCCGGCGTCGATCTCGACCATGGTGACATGGGTGACGCTGTCATGGCGCAGCACCTCGCGCGCCATGCCGCCATCGCCGCCGCCCACGATGCAGACGCGTTTCGCCGCGCCATGGGCGAGGATCGGCA
This sequence comes from Pseudoponticoccus marisrubri, assembly GCF_001482405.1. Lineage (GTDB taxonomy): Bacteria > Pseudomonadota > Alphaproteobacteria > Rhodobacterales > Rhodobacteraceae > Pseudoponticoccus > Pseudoponticoccus marisrubri. Next base: position 44,181 of record NZ_LPXO01000002.1, on the reverse strand, counting down.
CATGGGTCAGCATCTCGTGGTAGATGGCGTTGTCGCCTTCGGTGGTCTGGACCACGTCATCCAGCGTCAGCACGCGGCCGAAGGTGCCGTTCTCGAAGACCTTCAGGCGCTGGTGATCGGTCTCGCTGTCATAGAGCACGCGGTCGAGCTTGAGCGCCTGGGCGTGATGGGGGTGAAGCTTTTCCTGCATCCAGTCGGACATCGGGGCCTCCGTGAGCTGGGTCTTGGAACGTAAAACGCCCCGGCAGCGGGCCGGGGCGTCAGGATCTGGGTCGGACCCGGCGGATCAGGCCGCCAGCGTCGCGCCGTCCACGAGGCCTTCGCCCCGGCGCAGCGCCTTGACGCGCACGTCATCGGTGTCGAAGGCGGCCTTGAGCACGTCCACCGCCAGCCAGGGGCGCGCGTCGCCGCACATGAACACGTCGAAGGCGCCATAGCCGATCTCGGGCCAGGTGTGCACGGAGATGTGGCTCTCGGCCAGCACGGCCACGCCGGAGACGCCCTGCGGCGAGAACTTGTGCGTGTGGATGTGCAGCAGCGTGGCGCCGCAGGTGTCCACGCAGTCGCGGAAGGCCTGCTGGATGCGCGCCTCGTCATCCAGCCCGTCGCCATTGACCACCTCGATGATCAGGTGATTGCCGGCATAGACGCTTTCGCCATCGCGGATGAAGTGATCCTCGCGGTCGTCATCCATGACGTCGCGCGGGGCCACGGGTGCGGGGGCGAGACCCCGGGTGGTGTCTTCCTCGTGGGCGCCTGTCTCCAGACCGTACCCCAGTTGGAAGAGGTTGATGTCCTTCATGACATGCTCCTCTCTCAATCCAGCAGTGCGTTCCAGTCGGTTCCTTAGCGCCCCCCGAAGACAATGGCGCCCTGCGTTGGCGGCAGGGCGTACGGGTTGGGATCGGTTCCGAAAGTGAGGCCCACCTATGACCCGACCCCGAGTCGATCAAGAGAAAATTCCGTCGGCGGTGAAGTTTTGCCGAAATGTCACGGTTGTGCGGGGCTGTCCTGTGGGTGAAGACGGGGTGAAGAATGTGGGGTATCTGGGTACCGTATTTTCAAGTCTCTGGTTTTGTTGTGTTTTCCTGCGCATTCCGCGCTTGACTGGAAAATCGGCGCCTGTATAACCCCGCAATCGGATTTCGGGCCGGGCCTCTTGCGGGGCGCGGCCCTTTCAATCGAACGGGTGATAACATGAAAACCTTCTCTGCGACCCCGGCAGACATCGAGAAGTCGTGGATCGTGATCGATGCCGAGGGCATCGTTCTCGGCCGCCTCGCCTCGATCGTCGCCCAGCGTCTGCGCGGCAAGCACAAGCCGTCCTTCACGCCCCACATGGACATGGGGGACAACGTGATCGTGGTGAATGCCGACAAGATCCAGCTGACCGGCAACAAGCGTCAGGAAAACTTCTACTGGCACACCGGCCATCCCGGCGGGATCAAGTCGCGCACCAAGGAGCAGATCCTCGAGGGCGCACATCCCGAGCGGGTCGTCTTCCAGGCCGTCAAGCGCATGCTGCCGGGCAACCGCCTGGCGCGCAAGCAGCTGACCAACCTGCGCATCTATGCCGGTGCCGAGCATCCGCACGAGGCCCAGAACCCGACGGTTCTGGACGTCAAATCGAAGAACTCCAAGAATACCCGGGTGGCGAAATAATGGCTGATCAGATTTCTTCGCTGGACGAACTGGCCAAGGCCGTGACCGAGGACCTGGGCGGTGTGCAGGGCGCCGAAGAGCTCGAAACCCCGCGCGAGCCGGTGCGTGACGAGCTGGGCCGCTCCTATGCCACGGGCAAGCGGAAGGACGCGGTGGCCCGCGTCTGGATCAAGCCGGGCTCGGGCAAGGTGGTCGTGAACGGCAAGGAGATGGACAAGTATTTTGCCCGTCCCGTGCTGCAGCTGATCCTGCGCCAGCCCTTCCAGATCGCCGGTGTCGAGGGCGAGTTCGACGTGATGGCGACCGTCAAGGGCGGTGGCCTGACCGGCCAGGCCGGCGCGGTCAAGCACGGCATCTCGAAGGCGCTGCAGCTCTACGATCCCTCGCTGCGCGCGCCGCTGAAGGCCGCCGGCTTCCTGACCCGCGACAGCCGCGTGGTGGAACGCAAGAAGTTCGGCCGCCGCAAGGCCCGCCGCTCGTTCCAGTTCTCGAAGCGTTAAGCCGGGAGGTCGGGTGCATACCCACCCGGCACATCTGGCGAAACGTATCGGAAAGGGGCTCTTCGGGGCCCCTTTTTCGTGGCGCGGTCGTCGATCAGAGGCGAATGGCTTCGAGAGGTCCGGTATTGCGAGTCTTGCCCGGACGGAGTCAGTAGATCGCGTTGCAGGTTTGACGCAGACTGTCGAAGCCGGTTAGCGGGACCGATAAAGGCGACATGAAGCTGGCCTGCTCCCGGCGCATCCGGGCCAGCATGGCATCGACGCGCTGGTAATCCGCGTTGCCCTTCGAATAACCGCCTGCCTCCAGCGCCCATTCCAGCTTGCGCAACATTCCCGGCGTGTACCGGTAGTGAAGCAGTGGCAGGAGCATGGAACAGCTGAGCGGCAGCGTGGTGACATGGCTGTTGAGATAGTAGGCACTAGCGGACCAGCGCTGAAGGATCGGCTTGACCAGCGTGCCCGAGGGCGACTTGCGTGCCCCGCGCAGGCGCAGTTTCAGACTTTGAAAGCGTGACAGGTCGGGTTTGTCCGCGAAGGCGACGTCAAGCCTGTGGCGCACGCCGACATAGTGGTGGCGGGGCGGCTTGCCCTTGCGCATGGAAAAATGTCGGACGCCATCAAAGAACCAAGCGGCCTTGGGATACACGAAACCCGTCTCGTCATAAGCGGACAGGTCGGAGATGCTGCGCGGGTAGAGGTCGATCATGCCGCCCCAGGCGCCCCGCGCATGTTCGGCCTCGAGGCGTGCGATGACATCGGGCAGCCGGGTTTTCGAGGGCAGCAGCAGGAATTCATCCGCGTCGCATTGCAACGCCCAGCCATCAGCGCAGAATCGGTTCATCAAGCCGGTGCGCCAAACATGGATCATGCGGGTGTCGGGTTTGCCGCGCAGCGCGGGAGGGAGGCTGTCGGGATCGGGTTTGTCGCCGTATCGGTACGACGACGCCAGCAGGCAGACATCGGGCTGCGTGGCGAGAAAGTCGGGCGTGCCGTCGTCGGAGGCGTCGTCGAGCACAAAAAAGCGTTCCACCCCGAGCGCGCGATAATGATCCAGGAAATCCGGCAACAGAAAACGTTCGTTTCGGACCACCAGCACCAGCGGCAAGCCGGGGGCGGCAGAGAGGTCGTTGTTGCGGATTTCAACGTCCGTTGCGGTGGCGTGATCGATCATGCGGGTGGACCCTGTGTCGCGTTCGCCCCGGATAGGGCTTGGGCCGCGACCCTAGGCGGTGGCGGCGCGAATGTCACCCATCGCCCGTCGCCCGTCACCGGTCGCAAGGCACAGGTACTTAGGCAATCCCGCACGCTTGGGGCTGCGTGCTGGCGTGCAAGCGTGGCTTGCACTAACAACGAGGGTGTCCAAACTTCTGAAAGGGGTGGCTGTGACCGCGCTCAGGATTCTGTTTCCCTATACCGGCGACAGTGTCGGCGGCTCTCACATGTCTTCGCTCTTGCTGGCGGCGGCTTTGCGGGACGCGCGATTCGAGGTCGTGCTTGGTCTGCATCGTACCGGCGGAGCATTGGAGGCGCACCTGCGCGAACGCGGTGAGGACTGGATTAAGCTTCCGGATGTCTCTGCGCCGAAGCTGCGGGCGCCTTGGCGGCAGTGGTGGCCGCGCCGTGCCGCGCAGCGGCGGCTGGCGCCGGTTCTGGAAACGAGGCAGTTCGACATTGTGCACAGCCACGACATGCGCAATCATCTGATCTGGAGCGCCGCCACAGCACAGGGCCGTACGCGCCACGTCTGGCATCAACGCACGCCCGCATCGGGCCGCCACATGACCGACTGGGGACGTCGCGCGGATGCCTTCATCGCGGTGTCGCGGTTTACCTGCGACAGCCTGCCCGGGCCGCTAAGGCCCCATGCACGTGTCGTGTACAATCCATTCGTGGTGGAGCAGCAGGCGGATCCCGCGCAACGCGCGGCGCTGCGGGCCGAAATCGGCGCGCCGCCGGACGCCGCGGTGATCGGATTTGCTGCCAATTTCTCGGACCGCAAGCGCCCGGAGCTGTTTGTGGAGATCGCCGCACGGGTGGCGGCCGAGTATAGCGGCACGGTCCGGTTCCCGATGTTCGGCGCGCTGAACGAGCCGCAGCTAAGCCGCGTGCGGGCGCGCATTGCCGAGCTGGGTCTCGAGGACCGCGTCTTGCTGATCGGACCGAAGCGGCCTTTTGTGCCGCTCCTCGCGGGCTTGTCGGTGCTGGTGGCCCCGGCGCGGCGGGAAGCCTTGGGCCGGACGCTGATAGAGGCCGGGCTGGCCGGCGTGCCGGTGGTGGCCACGCGTGAAGGCGGCAACCTCGAAATCGTCGAGGACGGGCGGACCGGGCGGTTGGTGCCGCCGGACGACACCGCGGGTTTCGCCGCAGCCGTGCTGGACACGCTGGCCAATCCCCAAGCGAGCGACGCGCAGTGCCGGGCAGCGCAGGCGCGCTGCCGCGAGCTGTTCTCGCTGGACAGCCACCTAGCGCGGATCGAAGAGATCTATGCCGGCATCGTCGGTTGAGCGCGCCGGACCGGGCGGGCGGTCCGCCGAGGTTGAAGGCCGGTCCTGCCGGACCGGATGCCGGTCCCGCCCGGAACCCGGTCTTTGGGGCCGGGCGCGGCGACCTACATCCAGTCCATGTCGATCCGGGGATGGGTCAGCTGCCGGGCGCGGCGGCGCAGGGCACGCGACCGGGCGACCAAGTCGCGTGGCAGCTTGGTCTCGTGAGTCTCGACAAAGATATATCCGATGCGCGAGATCACCGGGTGGTCGAGAAGATGCTCAAGCAATGCGACCTCCCCGCCCTCGATGTCGATCTTGACGATGGCGATGTCGCTGTGCAGCCCGGAGAGAAACTCGGCAAAGTCGATCACGTCGACCATGGCGGCGGTCTCAGGGGTGACGTTGGATTTGTCCGCCAGCAACGTGGAGGACAGCGAGCCTTTGCGGGGATCGGTGTCGAACTTTGCCGAGCGATAGATCGGCATTTTGCCCGTTTCGACCCCAGCGGCGGCTTCAATCACCTCGATATTGTCGAAACCGGCCGTGTTTTCGCGGAGTTTCTGTGCCGTCCACGGGTCAGGCTCGAAGGCGTAGACGCGCCCCGCGTGTTTGGCCATTCGCGTGGCGAATACGCCCATGTTGGCACCTAGATCGATACATGTCTTGCCGCTGGCCTCGACGAGCGCGGCGTCGAACAGAGCGTTGACATCATCGCGGCGGCTGAGGCTGTGTTTGCGCAGGTAGCGCAGTCCGCGTCGCCCCGGCAGGTGGGACATCAAGTGGTAATAGGCCTGCTTGGCGGGGTTGGGGGTCGATTTCAAGTAAGTCACCTTTGCGCCTTGGGACGGAGGCCCATTGTCCCGATCCGGCCGGGGCACGCGACCCGCGTTCCCGTGTAATATGACTGTGGCACGAGCCGGTCAAGGCGCCGGGAGATGGAGGGCGTAAGCGCGTCGCGGCACGATCCGGCCCGAACCCTAGCCGTCCGCCGGCAACAGGCCCAGCCCGCGCAGGTAGACGCCGATGCCGCTTTCCAGCAGGTCCTCGGGCGGGAAGGGGGACTGGGTGCCGGGGGAGTTGCGGGCGAAGAGCTCGACCACGCCGTGGCTCATCGCCCAGATATGGGCCGAGAACATCGCCGGGGGCGGGCGCTTTTCGCGCGGGATGTGGCGCGACAGTTCCTCGGCCGCCTTCTCCAGAACGCCGCGCGCCCGGGCCGAGATGGCGGCCAGCTCGGGCGAGTGGTTCACGCTGACGCCGCTTTCGAACATCGCGATGTAATGGCCGGGATATTTCCGCGCAAAGGCAAGATAGGCCCGGCCCGTGGCCTCGAAGGCCGCCAGCGCCGAGGGCTGGCCCTTGTCATAGGCGAATTGCATGACGTCGGCGAAGATCTCGTAGCCCTGCCGGGCGGCCTCGGCGATCAGGTCCTCGCGCCCCGCGAAATGGCGGTAGACCGCCGCCGGCGTGACGCCGGCCTGCTTGGCCGCCTCGGACAGGGTGAAGCCGGTGGGGCCCTTCTCCTCGATCAGTTTCAGCGCTGCGTCGACCAGCGCCTGCCGGAGATTGCCGTGATGATAGCCGCGTTTGGGCATGCGCCCCTTTTCATGTTGCCGTGGTTAACATTGCAGATATGCGGCGCGGGCGGCGTTTGGAAAGGGTCGCTGCCGTCGCGGCAGCGCTCACGAGGTCCAGATCTCGGGCCCGCCAAGGATCTGGGGGTCGGCAATGCCGATCGCCTTGGGATCCTTGCGCGCGTAATCCAGATGGGTCAGCACGTGGCGGATCGCGGCCAGCCGGGCGCGTTTCTTGTCATCCGAGCGGATCACCGTCCAGGGTGCCGAGGGCGTGTGCGTGCGGGCCAGCGTCTCCTGGATGGCGGCGGAATAGGCGTCCCAATGCGACAGCCCCTCGACATCGATGCGGCTGAGCTTCCACTGCTTGAGCGGGTCGGCCTCGCGCGACAGGAAGCGGCGCAGCTGCTCGGCCCGGCCCACGTTCAGCCAGAACTTGAACAGGTGGATGCCCTCGTCCACCAGCATCTGCTCGAAATTCGGCGCCTGGGCAAAGAAATGCTCGCGCTCGGCATTGGAGCAGAAGCCGAACACGTGTTCGACCACGCCGCGATTATACCAGGAGCGGTCGAAGAACACGATCTCGCCGGCGGCGGGCAGGTGGTCGACATAGCGCTGGAAATACCATTGGGTGGCCTCGCGGTCCGAGGGCTTGGCCAGCGCCACCACGCGGGCCCCGCGCGGGTTGAGGTTCATGCGGAAGCGCTTGATCGTGCCGCCCTTGCCGGCGGCGTCGCGCCCCTCGAAGACCATGGCGATGCGGTGGCCCGACCGCTTGGCCCAAGCCTGCATCTTGACCAGCTCGATCTGCAGCCGGGCCATTTCCTTGTCATAGGCCTTGCGCTTCATCTCCTCGGAATAGGGATAGGCGGTGTCGAGGATGTCGTCGCGATCGGCGCGGCTGATCGCTTCGCGGACCGCCTTGGGCGCATCGGACTGGTGGTAGGAGCTGATGGCGCCGTCGAAGGGCAGGGTCATTGCGGGCCTCGTGTCTTGCCGTGACACGCACTATGGGACCCGAGGCCCGCAAAGGCAAACGGGGTAAGGCGCTTAGCGCAGCCCGGCGCGGCGTGCGGCGCGGTGGATCGCTTCCAGCGCGGCGCCGGGGCGGGCGTGGTGGGGCATGTGGCCCACATCCTCCAGCACGGTCAGCGCGGCATCGGGCAGAAGCGCGGCGGCGCCGCGGGAATGGATGTCCAGCCCGACGATCGTGTCGGCCGTGCCGTGCAGCAGCTCGACCGGCAGGTCCAGCGTGTCGTAGCGGGTCGACATCTGCTCCAGCGCCGGGCGCAGCACGTTGACCTGCCGCCCATTGGCGCGCAGCGTGGCGCGGCGCAGGGTCAGGCCGGGGCCCACATGGGCGAGATAGCCCTCGGGCACCGCTTGCGGGGCGAAGATGCGGCCCACCGTCTCGGCGGTGGACATCGGGTCGGTCAGCGCGGTCACCGCCGGCGGCACCAGCGCGCCGCCCAGCCGCGAGCCGATCAGCCGGTACTGCGCGTCGAGCCCGCCGGGCCAGGGCATGATCGCACCGGCGAGGCTGACCACGGCGGCCGCCTCGTGCTCCAGCGCCCAGGCCATGGCCACGGCGCCGCCGAAGGAATGGCCCACCACGACCGGGCGTTTCAGCCCGATCGCCTGCGCCGCACCGGCCAGCAGCGCGGCCTGGACCTGCGGGCTCTCGGCGCGCGGGTTGAAGGCGCCGCCATAGGCCTCGGAGGCGCGGCCTGTATAGCCCAGCCCGGGCCGGTCGAAGGCGGTCACGCGGTAATGCTGCGTCAGCGCATCCGTCAGACCGTAGGTGAAATCGCGCAGATTGCCGCCCGCGCCGTGCAACAGCACCACGTCGGGGCCGTCGCCGGCCTGCACGTAATGCACCCGCGTGCCGGCGATCTCGACGAACTGCCCCTTGGCCGGCCAGCGGTCTTCCGCCGCGCGCTCGGCCCGGCTGGCGCGCAGGTCCAGCGCGACCCCGCCCGAGGCCGGCGCCGCCACGGCCAGCCCGATCCCCAGATTGACAACCATCCGTCTCACCGTCTGCGCCGCGCCCGGGCGCGCCTCATGCCTGTTGCGTTCCGATCAAGGATAGGTCGAAGGGCGTGGTCTGGTAGATCTCGTTGATCCAGTTGCCGTAGAGCAGATGCGCATGGCTGCGCCAGCGGTTCTGCGGCGGCAGGCTGGGATCGTCGCCGGGATAATAGTTGGCGGGCACGTTGATCGGGGTGCCGGCCGCCACGTCGCGGTCGTATTCCTCTTTCAGCGTGCCGCTGTCATATTCGAGATGGTTGAAGATGTAGAGCGCGCGATGCGCCGGGTCCTCGACCAGGCAGGGACCGCTTTCGGCGCTGTCGATCAGGATCGGCAGGCCGGCGGCCTCGATCTCGTCGCGCTTGAGCTCGGTCCAGCGCGAGACGGGGATCACCATGTCATCCGAGAAGCCGCGCAAGTAGGGCGAGGCGGGCGCGAGGTTGCTGTGGCGCACCGCGCCGAAGGCCTTGTGCGGCAGGATGTGCTTGGCCACCCCATGGAAATGGTGGATCATCGCCATGCCGCCCCAGCAGACGCCGAAGGTGGAATGCACATGGGCCTGCGTCCAGTCGAAGACGCGGGTCAGCTCGTCCCAGTAGGTGACCTCTTCGAAAGGCAGGTGCTCGATCGGGGCGCCGGTGATGATCAGCCCGTCGAAGCGCTCGCCCGAGGCCTCGACTTCGGCGAAGGGCCGGTAGAAGGTCTCCATATGCGCGGCGGCGGTGTTGCGGGTCTGGTGCTCGGTCATGCGGATCAGGTGCAGCTCGATCTGCAGCGGTGTGGCCCCGATCAGCCGGGCGAATTGTGTCTCGGTCTGGATCTTCTTGGGCATCAGGTTGAGCAGCCCGATGCGCAGCGGGCGGATGTCCTGCCGGGCGGCCATCTCGTCGGACATGACCATGACGCCCTCGCGGGTGAGCACGTCGAAGGCGGGCAGGTCCGAGGGCAGCTTGATCGGCATTGAGGCGCTCCTGTCTGGCGAGGCCGCTAGATAGGCCAAGCGCGGGGCCGGTTCAAGCCGGGCGGCCGCCTATGCCGTGCGCGCGGCGATGGCCTCGGCGATCAGCGACGTGAAATCGGCCTCGCAGCGGATCTCGGCCATGTCCTCGGCCGCGACGCTGACGCCCCAGTTGCGCGCCATCGCCTCGTAGAGCGGCTGGCGATGGGCCAGCGCCTGCGCATAGGTCCAGCGGATGAAGGCATCGGGGTCGACCTCTGCCTCGGCCAGCCCGGTCTCGTCGAGGTAGCGCGCCCAGGCGGCGTGCAGGAAATCGGGCCGGTAGGCCATGGGCTTGGGCGCGCGGTCGAAGCGGCGGATCAGCTCGGCCGTGTGCGCCTCGGAGCCGCGGATCCAGACCATCAGCGCCACCGAGGAGAGCGCCGTCAGGATCGGATCCTCGGGGTCCTCGGGGTCGACCCATTCGCAGATGCTGCCGCCGGTGTCGCAGATGAAATGCGGGTAGCCGTACAGGTCTTCGGCGCGGGTGATGAAATATTCGGTATCCAGCAGCGCCTGCCGCTCGGCGCGTTCGAACTGGGCCTGCCGGCGGCGGTACTCCTCCATCGCAAGCCCGCCGCGCGCCGGATCGCCCGGCTTGCCGAGATAGGTCGAGACCGGGGTCAGGTTGTCGAAGGAGATATTGGAGCCGATATAGATCGAGTCGCTGCGCAGCAGGTCGCGCAGAAAGGGGTTCTTCATCGCCTCGCGCTTGGCATTGTCGGCGATGTACTCGCCCATGTAGCGGGTGCCGATGCGGTAGTCGATCGAGTAGTGGAACCACTCGGCCTCGGCGCGCAGCAGGGTCGAGACATGGGTCTTGCCCAGCCCCGACATGGCGAACAGGACCACGCGTTTGCGCGGCGCGGCGCGCCAGTCGGCAGCGGTCGGGTAGAGCATGGGCGGCGGTCCTTCGGCCAGGTCGGGGCATGGCTTACTGGCCGCGCGGGCCGGCGTCAAACCCGTTGCCGCCGCCGGCGCAGCAGCCGCCCGTCCAGCACCGCCAGCCCCAGTGCCAGCAGGGCAAAGCCGGCATAGGCCGAGGGGCTGAGATCCTCGCCGCGCACTGCCGCGCCGAGCCCGATGGCGGTGGGCGGGATCATCAGCGTGACCAGCATCACGTTGCCGGACCCGGCCATGGCCAGCACCCGGTAATAGAGCAGGTAGGCCAGCGCGGTGGCGATCCCGGCATAGTAGAGGATGCCGGCCCATGTGGCGGGGGCGAGATCCAGCCGCGGCACGCCTTCGGTCATCAGGGTGAGCGGCAGCATGACCAGCGTCGATCCGCTCAGCATGCCGGCCGCAGCCACCAGCGGCGGCAGCCCGCCCAGCCGGGCCCGGCCCCAGGCCCCGGCGCAGGCATAGGCGAAGGTGCCGGCGATCACGGCCAGCTGCGCCAGCGAGGTCACGTCGATGTCCAGGAGCGCCGCGGGGCCGATCGCGGTGACCACGCCGGCAAAGCCCAGGCCCACCCCGGCCGCCTTGCGCGCGGTCAGGCGCTCGTCCGCAAAGACAGCCGCCGCGACCAGCACGCCGAAGATCGCCGTGGTGGCGTTCAGGATCGAGGTCAGGCCGGTGGGGATGTGAAGCTGGCCCCAGGCCATCAGCGAGAAGGGGATGACATTGTTCAGGATCCCCATGGCCAGCAGCGCGGCCCAGATGCGCGCCTCGCGCGGCAGGGGCAGGCGCCGGGCCAGCACCACGGGCCAGAGGATCACGGCGGCGAGGCCGGTGCGGAACAGTACCGAGGTCAGCGGCCCGATCTCGTCGAGCGCGGTGCGGATCGCCAGGAAGGAACCGCCCCAGATCAGCGCCAGCAGGACCAGTTCGGCCCAGGCGCGCGGGGAAAGCGAGGTCTGTGTCATGGAAGTCCCCTAGCACCGCTCGGGCCGGGGGCGCGATCCGGAAATTGCGCATTGGCCGGGGCCGGGGGAAGGCCCTTCGAAGGGCCTTCCTGACGCGATTTGCAAATCGCGTGGTGAAGCGGTTTCCAAACCGCTTCTTCCAAGCCGCTTCGAAGCGGCTTGCGCGCCCGGTTCCGGCCTCAGAACTTCATGGTGAAGGACAGCCCGACCCCGATGGCGGAGTTGCCCGAGAACTCGGTCCCGCTGCTGTCGGTCGCGTCGCCCAGCGAGACATATTCGATCCCGCCGCGCATCTTGACCATGTCGGTCTCGACCTGACCACCCAGGGCAAGGCCCAGCCGTCCATCGGTGGGCGACAGGCGCGAGGTCACGCCGCCATGGCTCTTCTCGTAGCTCACCTGCGCAAAGCCCGAGACCTGGTCCGAGAATTGCCGTCCGACGCCCAGCCGCCAGGTCAGGATGTCGTCATTGTAGCCAGTGATCCGGTCGCCGGTGACGGATTCATATCCGGGCGGGCGCACCTCCCATTGCGACCACTCGGTCCATTTCACCCCGCCGAAGACCAGCGTGCCCGGGGCCACGCCGCTCTGCAGGTCGAGCGCCACGCTTTGCGGCATGGTGATCTCGGTCGTACCGGTGCCGTTCAGCCCCAGCGTCGGCAGCACCTCGCGCGTCTCGAACGCGTGCTCGATCGAACTCTCCCAGGTCAGGGCGGCGCGGAAGGCGATGTCGGGGATCTCGTAGGCAATGCCGGCCACATAGCCCATGTCGCCGCGCTTCTCGCCCGAGGCGGTGTAGTTCAGTCCCGGATCGCCCAGCGGGTTGGTGGCCGGGTTGACCGCGGCCCCCAGCGTCGCGGCGCGCGCACCCAGCGATGCGGCGGTGGCCAGATCGCCCGCGGCCGCGGCGGCGGCGGCATCGGCGGCCAGCTCGGTCGCGAAATCGCCCACCGCGGCGCGCACCAGAAGCTCCGGGATGGCGATGTCGGCCCGGCTCTCGACATAGCGCAGCCCGCCGAAGACCGAGACGCCGCCGCCGATCCGGTAGCGCAGCAGCGCCGCGCTCTGGGTGCTGTCCCACTCGGCGCGCAGCCCGGTATAGACCCCCTGCTGGTAGAGCGCATCGGCCCCGTAGGCGTCGTTGATGTAGATGCCCAGCGCCAGCCGGTCGGTCAGGTCGTTCTTGTAGGCCGCGCTCACCGTCGCATAGGTTTGCGACATGTTGCCGGTCTCGCCGCCGCCCAGCGCGGCGGGGTAGCTGCCCGAGACGCTGGGGTTCACCAGCGTCGTGGAAAAGCTCAGCTGCGCGCCGTCCTGGAAGAGCAGCCCGTAATCATTGGCCGCGCGATCGATCCCGCCGGCGGCGGATGCGCCGGCGCTGGCGGCCAGGAAGGCGGCCGCCGTCAAGTTCTTCTGCATATGTCCCTCGTCCCTGAGTGTCGGGATGTCTCCTGTCCCGCAAGGTAGAGAGGCTGTCACAAAAGCGTCAATTTTGACGGGACGTCAGCTTGACCCGATCCGACGCGACGTCAACCTGCCGGGGCCGGGCGGCGGCGCGTCTCGTACCAGATATTGGCGTAGTTCGCGGCGAAGATGATCAGCGCACCAAGGAAGACGAACGGGTCCAGCGCCTCGGCATAAAGCAGCATGCCCACGATGGCGATCACCGGCAGGCGCGCGAAATCGATCGGCATGACGATGGTGGCCGGCGCCAGCGACAGCGCCGTGGTCAGGCAGAAATGCGCCACCAGCCCGGCAAAGGCGATGACCACGACCCAGGGCCAGCTGGCAGGCTCGGGCAGCGCGATGGCCCCGTCGATCCCGGCGCAGACAAGGCCGAACACCGCCTGCATCACGGTCAGCCAGAACAGGATCGAGGTGATCTTCTCCGTCCGGGTCAGCAGCCGGGTGAACACGGCCGAGCCGGCAAAGCCGATCGCCGCCAGCGCCGCGGTCAGCTGGCCGAACTGCACCGTCTCGGGCGAGGGGCGGGTGACCACGAGAATGCCGATGAAGCCCACCGCCGCGGCCAGCACCCGGTTGGGCGTCAGCTTCTCGCCCAGGATCACGACGCTCATCGCCATGGCCCAGAAGGGCAGGGTGAATTCCAGCGCGAAGACCTGCGCCAGCGGGATCGCGGTGATCGAGAAGAACCACAGGTTCTGGCCGGCGAAATGGAACAGGTTGCGCACCGCGTGCAGGCGCAGCTTGTTGGCCGAGATATGGCGCCGCGTGCCCGCCAGGCTGGCCACCGAGAGCACGATCACGATGCCGATCAGCGAGCGGTAGAGCATGATCTCGAACGTGTCGAGATCGAGGCTCACCGCCCGCCCCGCCACCGCCATGGTGGTGAAGGAGGCAATCGCCCCGGTCATCCACAAACAGGCCTTGAGCGTGTCGTTCATCGCATCTCCCTCCCGTCACACGCCGCATCTGTTCACCTTGGAGGGGAAAGGGCAAGGGGTGGGGGTGTGAGGGTCTCGCGGGCAGTGGACGGCCCTTAGCTGCCATTGAATACATCACGTTGGTGCTGCAATTGCATCCCGTATTTCGGACATTCGCGGACCACATAGATTAGTTCAGAAATAGCGCTCGATACACTTAGCAAGGCGGATTCAGTACTCTGATCGACCGTCGGTGTCACAGAGCATGTCGACAAGACGCTCTTGCCCGACCGCATCCATAACGAGACAGCCTTCGATAATAGTAAGAGCCTTAGCCGCACCAGCTGCCCCCTCCGGGTGTCGGACTGAGAGCCAGTTTAAATAAAGGTCTATGATGGCACGACCAGCCTTAAGGTGCGCGTCGTTGCCCTGCGCAGCTGCAGCAATAATTTCCAGCCAAACACGGGTATAGGGTTGAAACGCTTTTGATCGCATCTGTTCCATTACCCGCGCGATCAGTGCACCCTCCGTCTCGAGTCGCTCTGCCGGCAAAGCCGCATCCAACCCAACCTCCATGCGCGCTGCGAGATGCTCAAGCAGAGAAACTATCAACGCGTCCTTGCTACCGAAGTGGTAGATAAGCATCCGGTCTGAGGTTCCTGCTGCCGCTGCCATTGGGCGAAGGCTCGCGTTGTTCAGCCCATACTCCAAGACATGATCCGCAAGATCGGACAGCAGTGCCTGTTTGTTCATTTTCTGCCGTGCCATGCTCTTCTTGTAGCACTTGCTACAAATTTGCATAGTGTAGCGACCGCTTCATTTATCGAAGTCCAAACACGAAAAGGTTGAATGTCATGACACTGCTGCAAATCCTGCCCGTTCTCGCCTATGCCGGGTGCGTCGGAACCATCCTGCTGATCGCCCAGGAGAAGACAGTGTCCGCACTCATGCGGTGGGTGGTTCCCGCGGTTCTGGGTGCCGTCTTTCTGGCATTTTCGCTTTATCAGGTTTCGCAAGACGGTCTGATCCAGTTCTGGATCAACCACACCACGGACCTGACCGGGAACCAGGTATGGTTTGATTTGATCATGGCGGTCACGATTGGATTTTATCTGCTGGCGCCGCGTGCCCGGGCTGTCGGGATGCCGCTTATGCCATGGGGTATCGCTGTCTTCTTGACCGCCTGCATTGCCCTGTTGCCAATGTTGGCACGGGTCCTTTGGTTGGAGAACAAGGCAAGGGCATAGTCGCCCGCGGCCCAGACCTGCTGTTCCGTCCCTGGCCGAATGCCGCTGTGCAGCTTCTCCAGACCGGCCATTCGTCCATCGCGCAGCATTTTCAGATGATGAAGGTCGACAGTGCGGACAAAGTGCTCGTTCGCTGCGGCTGAACGAATGACCGCAAACAAGACATGCACTATCGACTTCGTATTTCTGGTGGCTACCAAGGATGGATTGATCCATCAGTGTTTAGGAATTTGCCGTTGGCCGCAGACAGTTTGCCACCTCTCCACAATGCAAACACGGCCCGCGCGACCTCCGTCGGCGTGCGTTCCGCATTGGATCCACCCATGTCGGTACGCATCCAGCCGGGGTTGAGGGCTACGGCAGACTTGTTGGTATCAGAGAACTCAAGCGCAACTGCCCGCGTGAACATATTCAGCAAGGCTTTTGACCCGGCATAACCATAGTGCCCACCGCTTGTCTTTCCGCCGATTGAGCCAAGCCAGGAAGAGATGTTGAGCGCGACGGCATCATCGGTCAGGTTTGGCAATAGCCGAGAGATCAGCGTCATAGGAGCCAATGCATTGATCCAAAGGCTTTCGGCGACATTTGAAGCGTCAAAATGTTCGATTCTGAATGTCGACTGAAAGTAGTTGGGATCGTCTTTCCGGTCTTTGGGGTTGAAGCCTGCGTTGTTGATCAGAAGGTCGATCTCCAGCCCGTCGGCGAGTATCTCAGAGCAAACTTGGGCAATGCTTTTCTTCTTGCTGAGGTCCAACGCGTAAGGTCGATCGACATGATCAGCCTTGAGCGTCGACGCATCTCGCGCGGTTCCGACAACCCTGTAGCCTAAATCATGCGCCTCTTTTGCAAACGCCGCACCCAGCCCTCGGTTCGCGCCTGTTATCAATACCGTTTTCTGCGACATTGCTTTCTCCTCAGTACATTTTGATCGTCGCAATGCCCGCAATCATCAAAGCAAGCCCCGCCAAGCGACCGGCATTCAGCGAATGTTGTGCGTTGCCGAATGCACCGAGATGGTCCAGCACCAGCGCGGTCATGATTTGGCCGACCAGAATGAGGCCGGTTGTCAGCCCGACGCCAAGTTTTGGCGTCAGCACGACAATCGCAACGACATAGCCTGTTGCGATCGCCCCGCCGAGCCAGACGGTTGTCGGTGCCGCCACCAACTCGCTCGCGGTCGGCAAGGTCGGCCGGGTTGCGGCAACGATCATTGTCAGAACCAGCGCCCCCACCAAGAACACGATCAGGCTTGCGGTGAAGGCGTTGCGCGTCACGCCGCCCAACTGAGCGTTAAAGGCCAGTTGAAGCGGAACCAGGGCCCCGGTCACAAGCGCTGCCAGCATGAGCGGCCATTGTGCCATTCGTTTTCCTTCTCCTTCAAGGCGGGGGCGTTATGCGCCACCCGCCATTTCCAAGATCGCCGCGACCAACGCGTCAACCTGAGTGGTCTGGGGTGCATGGCCTGCGTTGATGTCGATGACCCGCTCGATCCCGGCGCGTTCGATCATTCGCGTTTGCAGCGGCGTCGAAACGGCCTGATCTTGAAGGGTCCGAATGTACGCCTGAGGCACGGACCCGAACGCGTCGTCGGTCAACGTCACCGGCGTTGCAATAGGCGCGAGGGGTTCCCGGATCAGCCCGGCAACAATCGCCGCGCGCTCATCTTCGGTGCCTTGGTTTGCAAAGATCGCCGCGCGGTCGCGTTGCAGAACTTCGGCATAGGAATAGTCCGGCGCAATGACGAAGCTTTCCTCGGTGAAGCTGTTGTTGCTGTCGCTTAACGCGAGCGCTTCCATGCTCTCCCCGCTTTCCGGGACGTAGGCCGCGACATAGATAAGCTGAGAGACGTCCAAGGGCGCGGCTTCGGCGGCGGCAGAGATCGTCATTCCGCCAAAGCTGTGACCGACCAGAACCACGGGCCCCTCGGCCATTGCTATGGCTTCCAGCGTTGTCGCCACGTAGTCGTCGAGGGTAACCGCTTGCGCAGCAGCGCCCTCGGCATTGCGTCCCGGCAAATCCACCAAAGTGACGTCATGACCCTGCGCTTTGAGCGCAGTTTCGACATCTGCCCAGTCGGCAGCGGATTGGAAGGCCCCGTGGACGATGACGATGTTTTCAGCCGCAGCCGGACCCGCCAGAACGGCGGACGCAACTGCGAGGGGTTTGAGAATATTCATCCTGTTTCTCCTGTGTGCGTAGGTTAAGACCCCAGCGCTGCGTTGACTTCGCGGGCGGCAGCGGCAGCAGAGACCTGCTGCTGGCCCGTGATCAGGGTCCCGTCGCGGATCGCGAACTCCTCGAGCGGGCCGCCAACCTCAAAGGACGTGTCCGCGATCTTGCGCGCCTCGGTTTCGATCCAGAACGGCTGAATTTTCATGCCCACAGCGTTCTCGGCATATTCCTCTTCGGAATTTGCGAACCCCGTCCAGCGCTTGCCTTTCACCAAAAGGTCGCCATTGGACAGCTTGGTTTTCAACAATACGCAAGTGCCATGACAGACCGCTGCCGTGACCTTGCCCGCCTCGTAGAAATCCGCGACCGCCTTGTGGGTTTTGGCATCGTCGATCATCGTGACCATCGGGCCCTGCCCGCCCACCACGAAGATCGCGTCGAAATCCGCCGTGTTGAGGTCAGCCAAAGCGGGCGTGTTCTGCAAGAGCGCCATTTTTGCGGGGTCCTGTTTGAACGCGAGCGATATCGTGTCCTCGACAGAATATCCGCTGTCGTCTTCGGGGTCGGAGTAGCCGTCGGCAAGAATTTCGCCGCCATCGGGCGACACGATTGTCACGTCGTGGCCCGCGTCTTTGAAGACGTCGTAGGCGTGGCTCAACTCGGCCCACCAAAAGCCGATGGGCCACCCAGTCACAGGTGAGACCGCCGGATTGGAGGCCAGCATCAAGATATGTTTCGTCATGGGTGTTCCTTTCTGGGTTCAGCCAAGTGTCGGGGGTGTGGTGTCGGCCCAAGCAGGCAAGGCTTCGATACCCGCCAGCCAACGCGCGACGTTCGGAAAGTCGGAAAACGGGAAGTTCGCGTTCTTCGCGTGGGTGAAATCACCGGCGACGGCAAAATCCGCGACGGTCAGGCGACCGCCCACCAGGTGATCCTTGCCAACCAGCGCATCATCCAGCACCTTCAGCAAGACGCGCAGCTTGGCCAGCGCCGCGTCGCGTTTGGCCGCATCCGCGTCCAGGCCACGGACGCGCTTGAAGTAGTTCTCGACATGCAAGGGGACGACGACCGGTGACAGCTCGACCGACTGCCACGTCATCCATTGGGTGATGTGGCCCCATTCCTGCGCCGATTGCCCCAGCAGGTCATTCGGCGATTGCGCAGCAAGGTAGATAAGAACGGCATTCGCTTCCCAGACGGAATAGTCACCGTCCTTGATCGCAGGCACTTGGCCCATCGGGTTGATCGCCAAAAAGCTGTCGGCCTTGTGGTCTTTGTCCTGCATCGACAGGGCGATTTCTTCGACCTCGACACCGAGATGGCGGGCGAGAGCGCGGGCCTTGCGCGCGTTATGAGACATGGGCCAGTGATAGAGTTCCATTACGTGTCCTTTGATTTTGTGTGAGACAGTGCGAAGCCGAAGGTGCGCCCCAGCGGTCCCTTGAGGGCGGACCAGATCCAGATCATCGCCAGCGACTCTAGGTGCCGCGCATTCGACAGCGGCCCGCCGTCGACGGCCTCAAATCCGGCGTCGGTCGCAAGGCTGAGCGCGATGTTTTTCGCCGCCGCGTCGTCACCAGCGGCGAACATCACCGGTGTGCCGGACAGTTTGCCAGCGTCGTCGATGAACTCCGCCCCGATCTGATTGAAGCACTTCACGACATGGGCGTCTGGCAAGCGGGCTTGCAGGGCTTCTGCGGCAGAGCGCGGGCCTTCATGGACCAGATCAAGCTTGCCGTTTCGCATGCCCACAGGGTTCGTCGCGTCAATCACAGGCTTGCCTGCGACGTGATCTGCAATCGCTTGGCAGACCTCTGCTTCGACGCCCCACGGCGTTGCCAGAACAAGCACGTCTGACCAAAGTGCGACGGCGCCGATTGGGGCCTCCGATGGGTCAGAGGCAGCCCGGACACCCAGCCGAACGTCATGGTGGCCTGCAAAACTTTTGGCCAGCGCCGATGCGACGCTGCCCCGTCCGATGATTCCAATCTTCATATCGTCGCTCCTTGCCTTGCCATGGCGCAGGACATATGGATCGGAACAGTGTGATAAAACTGAAAACGGTTCATGTCAGAATACAATGAGAATAAAATCAGAAGGCTGGACCTTACCGTCCTATTGATTTTTCTGGCGCTCATGCGCACCCGCAAAGCCTCTGACGTCGCGGGCGAATTGGGGCTCACGAACTCTTCGATCAGCCATACGCTGCGCCGGTTGCGCGAGGTCTTTGAGGATGAGTTGTTTCTGCGTCGCCCGCACGGCTTGGAACCCACGGCCTTCGCAGTTCAGATTGAACCCAGCATCCGTGCCGCCGTGGATGCCATTCAGTCGGCCCTATCTGGACCCACAAAGTTCAATCCCGCCATGGCAGAGATCACCCTGCGGGTATCCGCGTCTGACCGAGAGATTGCCACGCTCTTGCCGAGGGCAATGGCGAACATACGCCATGACGCGCCGGGCATTCGCCTTTCTGTTCGGTCGCTGACCAGATCAGACAGCCTGCGCGCTTTGGCAGACGGAACGCTCGACCTGGCATTGGGCTACTTTGCGGGTGTGGGCGACGAATTTGACGCCCGCCTTATTCGCAAAGAAGGCTATCTGGTCGCAGCAAGGCGGGGGCATGCCATATTCGATGCGCCCCTGACGCCGGAGGCCTATGCCGCCGAGGGGCATATCCTCGTCTCAAGCGACGGATCGATGCGGGGCGTTGTGGATACCACGCTCGAACAGCAGGGGCTGAAGCGGCAGGTCTGCCTTGCCATTCCATCGTTTCTGCCGGCGCTGTCTGTTCTGGCAAACAGCGACTTCATTGGCACCTTGCCCACAAACCTCGTGCGCCATCATGCAAGTTATTTCGGCCTGGACTACCGCGAACCACCGATCACCATACGGCCGTTCGATATCTCAATCCTCAGTCACAAACGACACAGCAAGAGCGCAGTACATCGCTGGGTGATTGAGCGATTGGTAATGTAGCTGAACGATGTGTGTCGAACCCCTTTGGGCGAAATAGAACAGGCTCCCTGTTTTCTGCAAAATGAGGCCCCAAGAGGCGCTCGAAGCGGCGTAATCGAGTTGGAAGCGGACGTTCATTTGAATCGCAGAATTGGTCAAGTTGGGCTCGAAGCAGCCATGCGGCGGTGCAGAACAAGCCTCGACCTTGGTCCGCTCCGAATGTCGGCTTACACCTTTTGCGGGTGATCGGATCGCCGCCGCAGCGAATGGCGGCTCCCCGCCGAATTTGCTCCATCCACCAACCAAAAAAGCCCCCCGCAGCGCTCTGCGGGGGGCTTTGAACCGTATATACCGGGGCCTCAGGCTTCCTTGACGATCTGGCCCTTGGCCACGACCAGCAGTTCGGCCATCTTGGCGCGGATCTGCTCGGGGGAGGACTTGTCGCCCAGGTCGCCGGCGACCTTGCGGACCACGTCCTCGTGGCCGGCCTCCTCGAAATCGGCCTTGATGACCTCGCGCGCGTAGGCCTCGGCCTCTTCGCCCGACTTGCCCAGAAGCTCGGCCGCCCAGAGGCCCAGCAGCTTGTTGCAGCGGGCCTGCGCGCGGAACTTCATGTCCTCGTCATGGGCGAACTTGTTCTCGAACGCGCTTTCGCGGTCGTCAAAGGTGGTCATGTCTCGGGCTCCCTCGGGAAATGATCTCTCCGATCCGGATATGCCGCCCCGGCGCCCGTTGCGCAAGGGGATGCGGTGCCGCAGCCGGGGCGCTTGGCGCGCTTGCAGCGCCGGCGGGCTTGCTCTATGTCTGCGCCACCCGCGCTTCGGCGCGGTTTCGTTGTTTGGGAAAGGGCCCCGATGGCACGGCGCAAGAAGATCTACGAAGGCAAGGCCAAGATCCTGTACGAAGGCCCCGAGCCGGGCACCATCGTGCAGTATTTCAAGGATGACGCCACCGCCTTCAACGCCGAGAAGAAGGACGTCATCGAGGGCAAGGGCGTGCTGAACAACCGCCTGTCCGAGTTCTTCATGACCGGGCTGAACGGGATCGGCGTGCCGACCCATTTCCTCAAGCGGCTGAACATGCGCGAGCAGCTGGTGCGCGCCTGCGAGATCGTGCCGCTGGAGGTGATCGTGCGCAACTATGCCGCCGGCTCCATGTCCAAGCGGCTGGGCATCGAGGAGGGCACGCCGCTGCCCCGGCCCATCGTGGAATACTGCTACAAGGACGACAAGCTGGGCGATCCGCTGGTCACCGAGGAGCATATCGCCGCCTTCGGCTGGGCCAGCCAGCAGGACATGGACGACATCGTGGCGCTGGCGCTGCGGGTCAACGACTACATGTCGGGGTTGATGTTCGGCGTGGGCATCCGGCTGGTCGATTTCAAGATCGAGATCGGCCGCGTCTTCGAGGGCGATTTCCAGCGCCTGATCGTGGCCGACGAGATCTCGCCCGACAGCATGCGGCTGTGGGATCTCGAGACGGGCCAGAAGCTGGACAAGGACGTGTTCCGCCACGATCTCGGCAACCTGTCGGACGCCTATACCGAGGTGGCGCGCCGGCTGGGCGTGATGCCCAAGCAGGCCACCCACATGGCCAAGCCCAAGCTGATCAACTGATCGGGCGGCTTCCCTGCGCGGGCAAAACCTGACATCTTCCGGCTCGGTCAGAGCCGGAGGGTCCAGAGTGTCACGTTTCCTGTCGTTTTGTCTTGCAACCTGCCTTGCCGGCGCGGGGGCCGCCCAGCAGGTCGAGTTCGACCCGGCCGATTTCGGCCAGATCGTCCTGGCGCCGCGGCAATCCGCGGGCGCGGGCGGGCTGGTGCTGGAACAGGCCTTCGGTGACTACCAGAACGAGCCGATCCTGACCTATGGTGAGACCAGCCTGCCGCGGCAGCTGGGCCGGCCCGTGGGGCGGCTGGACATGCTCTATGCCAGTGGCAAGACCGGTGTCTGCACCGCCTTCATCGTGGATGAGAACCACATCCTGACCAACTTTCACTGCGTGCCCGGGCTGGACGGGGGCGGCGTGCAGGCGGCGCAGTTCGTGGCGGGCTATGTCGACGGCGCCCATGGGCGCGGCGCCGAGACCTTCCAGGTCTCGGTCCAGCCGGTCGAGTCCAGCCAGCCGCTGGACTATGCGGTGTTGCGGGTCTTCGGCGATCCCGCGTCCCGCTTCGGCACGGTCGAGATCGCGGCCGACGCCCCGGCAAATGGCGAGGTGCTTTGGATCATCGGCCACCCGCAGGGACAGGCCCAGCATATCAGCCGCGAGGGCTGTGCCGCCGATGACCCGGCGGTCTCGCCGCAGGGCAAGCTGGTGCACAGCTGCGACACGCTGGGCGGCAATTCGGGGTCACCCGTCTTTCGCGTCACCGATCGCAAGGTGATCGGGCTGCATCACGCGGGCGACAACCGGACGGGCTACAATTTCGCCATCCCGATGGCAGCGATCCTGGCCGAGAGCCGGGTTCTGAAAGCGGCCGCCCCGGTGGATCCGGCGCCGGCGGGTCAGTGCGACATGCTGTGGCAGGCCGCCGAGGCGCATGGCTGCGAGGGTTTTCGCGCCTTCATCGAGACCTGCGCCGACCACCCGCTGGCCGCGATCGGCCAGAAACAGGCGCGCACGCTGTGCGCGGCGCAAGAGGCTGAGGCGCTGTCGGCCCTGCAGGATGCGGCGGTGGAGCTGTCCATGCAACTGCTCGAAGCGCGCGAGGCGGCCGAGCTGCACCTGCTGGACCTGCAGACCTATCGCGAGGTCGCCCGACTGGCGCTGGACGAGGCCAGTGCCGACGGCGCGCGCGAGATCTGGCAAGGCTATTTGCGCTTTCTCGAAGGTCCGCTGGCGCAGCGCGAGGCGGCCTTTGCCGGGTTGCAGGATGCCGATCTCGCGCAGGTCGCGCTGGAGACAGAGGTCTGGGAGCTGACCGATCCCGCCGCCGGGCCGGCCATTCTTGCCCGGATGCAGGACAATGTCGCCGCGGCGGACAAGGTGGCTTTCGAGACGCGCGGACTGGCGCGCATTGCCAAGGACAAGCTGGACCGCGCCGAGGCCGACACATGGGCCTGGCCCGACTGAGGGGCCGGCTGATTCCGCCGTGCGGGTTTACGGGGCGGCGTCTGCCAGCCTAGGCTGGGACGGTGTCCTGTCAGGAGTTCCCAGACAGCCTGCAGCGCGACGGGCTGAAATATGTCACGGCCTCTTACAGTGACGACGCGTTGCGCCCTGGCATCAACCTGACTGGTGACGACCTGCCGGGCTTGGACTATGCCACCCGCGTGACGATCACCAATGCCACGGGCGGCAGCTTCTACCCGCTGCGCCACGGCAAGGTGCTGACTTGGTCAGAGGAATGGGACTGGGACGATGAGCCCGACATTGAAGACACCTACCGGATGCGGGTCGAACAGCGCTGCTGCACGGTGTTGCACAACACGCCTTCGGACCGGCATCTGGTTTGGGAGATCGACTACAGCTTCGAGAGCGAAGACCATGTGAGCGAGGCGACGCTGCTCTTCGATCCCTCTCTGGGGTGGAGCCTGCGCATGCGGCAGGAGCAGACGATCCGGGATGGCGACACGACGGATCGCACGGTCTATTACGAGCGCTTCAGCAATATCCGTCCAAGGGAGTGAGCCTGCCGGGGCGCGGTTGGCGGTATTCCGGACTTGGCGGATCGGGGCGGGGGGCGTAGGCTCGGATCACGCTTGAGCCGAGATATTTCCATGTCGATACGCCTTCGCCCCGTCCTTTCCGCGTTTGCGGCCCTTGCGCTGGTCGCCGGGTCCGCCCTGGCCCAGCCGGCCGAATTTCCCGCCTCGGATTTCGGCAAGATCGTCGTCTCGCCGCGCCAGTCCACCTCGGGCTTCCAGTTCGAGCAGGCCATCGGGTCCTACCAGAACGAGCCCATCGCGAATTACGGCGAGAACAGCCCGCTGCGCCAGCTGGGCCGGCCGATCGGGCGGCTCGACCTGCTGCTGGAGAACGGCAAGACCGGGTTCTGCACCGCCTTCATCGTCGACGAGAAACACCTGCTGACCAATCACCACTGCATCCCCGGCAATTCCGGCGTCCGGGTGCAGGCGGCGCAGTTCGTCGCGGGCTATGTCACGCCGGGGCGCGAGACGGGGGCCGAGCGCTACTCGGTCAACCTGAACCCTGTCGAGTCGGACGAGGCGCTGGATTATGCTGTGGTGCAGGTCTTCGGCGATCCGTCCGCGCGCTACGGGCGGATGGAGCTGGACGGCTCCGATCTGGGCGCGGCCGAGCTTCTGTGGATCATCGGCCACCCGATGGGCCAGTCGCAGCATATCAGCCGCGAGGGCTGTGCCGCCAGCGACCCGGCGGTCTCGGACGAGGGCAAGCTGGTCCATACCTGCGACACGCTCAGCGGCAATTCCGGCTCGCCGGTGATCCGCGTGACCGACCAGCGGGTGGTGGCGCTGCACCATGCGGGCGACAGCCGGCTGGGGGTGAATTTCGCCATCCCCATGGCGCGAATCCTGAAGCGCAGCCGCGTGCTGCAGGCCGCCGCCACGCCGCCCGAGCCCGAAGAGAGGACGCCGGCGCCGGTGGCCGATGCCTGCCGCGTGCTCTGGACCGAGGCCAAGGAGATGGGCTGCGACGGGTTCTCGGTCTTCCTCGAAAGCTGCGGCGGCCACGCGCTGGCGCCGCTGGCCCAGCGGCTGAGCGACCGGCAATGCGCCGCGCCCGAGCCCGAGACCCCGGTGGACCGTGCCAAGGGCGGCGAGACGCTGCCTGAGCGGCCCGAACCCACGGGCGGCAACGTGATCCGCGTGGCGCAGGACAATAGCGGCGACGTGATCGACCTGGTCTCGGCCGTGCGCGAGGTGCCCGAGGGCGGTTATATCCTGATCGAACCCGGCACCTACGATGTCGGCGTGCGCGGGTTGGGCATCTCCAAGCCATTGACCCTGCGCGCCCTCGATCCCGCCACGACCGAGATCCGCGGCGCCGGCAGTGCCGTGCTGCGCTGGCAGGCCGAGGGCGGACGGATCGAGGGGCTGACCATCCGCCAGACCGGCGAGAAGGGCGTTGCTGTCTACCAGGATGCCGGCCAGCTGACCATCTGGCAGAGCCGGCTGGTCTCGGGCACCGAGGCGGCGGTCTTTGCCCGCTACGAGGCGGAGCTTTTCCTCGAGAGCAATGTTTTCGAGGGCGGCGACCAGGGCCTGCTGGTCACCGGCGAGGATGCCAGGGTCGAGATGCGCGGCAACAGTTTCCGCGACCATGACCGCGCCATCGCGCTGTCGGATTATGCCACCGCGGTGATCCGCGACAACGAGGTCAGCAAGGCCACAACCACCGGGCTGGAGGTCTGGCAGGGCGCGACGCTGACGCTGGAGGACAGCCGCTTCGAGGACATCAAGATCGCGCTGCTGCTCAGCGACCGGGGCCGTGGCACCGTCACGCAGACCGAATTCACGGATGGCGCGCATGCCATCATCGCGCAGGACGGGGGCAGCGTGACGGTGCGCAATTCGGAGATGGTGCGCCCCAGCGTCTCGGCCATCCGGGTGGAATCGGGCGGCCATGTGGACCTGTCCAAGTCGATCCTGCGCCATGGCCGGATCGGGGTCTGGGTGCGCGAGGCGGGCACCGGCGCCTTCGAGGGCAACGACCTGCGCTTCAACGACAGCGCCTTCCGCATCGAGGACGGCGCCGGGAAGTTCACCCGCCGCGACAACATGGAATGAGCCGCCTTCCGGCCTCCCTGGCGCGCGCCCTGGCCGTGCTGCTGCTGGGCGCGGCCTCTGGCTCGGCGCAGGAGCCCATCGCCTTCCTGCCCGAGGATTTCGGCAAGATCGTCGTGACGCCGCGCCAGTCGCTGGGCGGGATCGAGTTCGAGCAGGCGATCGGCTCCTACCAGAACGAGCCGGTCAGCGATTACGGCGAGAACAGCGCGCCGCGCCGCATCGGCCGCGCCGTGGGCCGTCTGGACCTGCTCTACAACAACGGCAAGACCGGGTTCTGCACGGCCTTCGTGCTGGATGACAAACACCTGATGACGAACCATCACTGCGTGCCGGGCATCGACACGGGCGGGGTCAAGGCGGCGCAGTTCGTGGCCGGCTATGTCGAGCAGGGGCGCGAGGCGGGGGCCGAGCGCTTTACCGTCGATCCATCGGTGGTCGCCTCGGATGTCGGGCTCGATTTCGCGGTGCTGCGCGTCTTCGGCCGGCCCGCCGATCGGTTCGGCACGCTGGAGCTGGTGAAGGACGCGCCCGAGGATGGCGAGCTCTACTGGATCATCGGCCATCCGATGGGGCAGGCCCAGCATATCAGCCGCGAGGGCTGTGCCGCCAGCCTGCCGGCGGTCTCGGATGCGGGCAAGCTGGTCCATACCTGCGACACGCTGGGTGGCAATTCCGGCTCGCCGGTGATCCGGGTCTCGGACCGGCGGGTGGTCGGGCTGCACCATGCGGGCGACAGCCGCTCTGGCGTGAATTTCGCGATCCCCATGTCGCAGATCATGGCGCGCAGCCCCGTCGTCGCGGCCTTCGCCCCCGAGGACAGCGCCGCGCCGGGCGATACCTGCACCGCGCTGTGGAACGAGGCGCGCGAGCTGGGCTGCGACGGCTATGCCGTGTTCCTCGACCAATGCGCCGACCACCTGTTCACGCCGCTGGCTCAGGGGCTGATGACGCGGGCCTGCACGGCGCAACCGGTGATCGACACGCCCGACACCGCGCGCGAGGGCGCGCCCCCGGACGGCACCGTGCCCGAGGGGCCGGGCGGCACGGGCGCGCCCGATGGCGCCGCACCGGGTGCGGCGGACAAGGCGGTCGACCCCGCCCTGATCCGGCTGGCCGCCGATGGCAGCGGCGACCTGCCGGATCTCGCGCAGGCCGTGGCGGCCGCCGCGCCGGGCGGGCGGATCGAGCTGGGCGCGGGGCTCTACACTCTGGGCGCTGAGGAACTGGTGGTGGACAAGCCGCTGACCCTGACCGGCCCGGGCGAGGGGGCCGTGGCCGAGATCCGCGGCGCTGCCCCGGTGCTGATCCGCTGGACCGCCAAGGGCGGCAGCCTCGAGAAGCTGCGCCTCGTCCAGAGCGGCGGGAAACGCGTCGCCGTGGTGCTGGCGGGCGGCAGCCTGCGTGTCTCGCAAAGCGACCTGACCAGTGAAGAGGACAGCGCCATCGTGGTCACGGATGGCGGCGCGCTGGAGCTGCGCGACAACCGCTTCAACGATGGCCATACGGGCGTCTTCGTCACTGATGAAGGCAGCAGCGCGGTGATCCGCAACAACATCTTCCTGCGCAATGCCCGCGCGGCGGTGGGTGTCTCCAACGCGGCGCGGGCCCAGATCACCGGCAACCTGATCAATGCCGCCGCGCATACCGGGATCGAGGTGTCGCGCCGGGCCGAGGCCGAGATCGCCGACAACCGCATCCGCCAGTCCGGTGTCGCGGCCATCGCGCTGCGCATCGGTGCGCGCGCCGCGATCCAGCGCAACACGATCCGAGCGGGCACCACCGGCATCCTCGTCACCGCCGAGGCGCGGGCCGAGATGCTGCGCAACCTCGTCACCGGGCAGAGCGGCGCGGCGCTCTGGGTCGAGGATGACGGCCATGTCGAGGCGACCGCCAATTCGCTGACCGACAATGACGGGGCGGGGATCTTCGTGACCGCGGCCGGCGGCGTGTTCACCGGCAACGACCTGCGCGGCAACCGGGCCGGGCCCTTCCTCGTGCTGGGCGGTGCAGGAGATGTCGTGCGCCGCGACAACACGGTGCAGTAGCAGGCGCATCACGCC
Organism: Pseudoponticoccus marisrubri; assembly: GCF_001482405.1. GTDB lineage: Bacteria > Pseudomonadota > Alphaproteobacteria > Rhodobacterales > Rhodobacteraceae > Pseudoponticoccus > Pseudoponticoccus marisrubri. The sequence goes on along the minus strand of NZ_LPXO01000002.1, from coordinate 16,538 downwards.
CCCGGGCAGGGTATTCTTTACTTGGCGAAGTCACGTGCCACGCGGTACCCTGAGAGCATTCATGCCAACGGGGATATTCAGATGCGCCTTCTTCTACCAGCACTCGCCGCTGCTGCCAGCCTGGGCCTTGGTGCCGGGCAGCTGGCGGCGCAGGCTCCCGCGGAATTCGATCCGAACGATTTCGGCAAGATCCTCATTCAACCGCGCCAGTCGGCCACGGCCGGGGGCATCGTCTTCGAACAGGCCTTCGGCGATTACCAGAACGAGCCGATCATCACCTATGGCGAGAACAGCCCGATCGTGAAGCTGGGCCGTCCGATCGGCCGGCTGGACATGCTGTTCACCAATGGCAAGACCGGGTTCTGCACTGCATTCATCGTGGATGACCAGCACATCCTGACCAACCATCACTGCATCCCGGGCATGGATGGCGATCCCACCGGCCGTGTCAGCGGCGTGCAGGCGGCGCAGTTCGTGGCGGGCTTCATCCAGCCGGGCCGCTCGGACGGGGTGGACCGCTACACCGTCAGCCCGCAGATCGTCGAGACCAACCGCGAGCTGGACTACACCGTGCTGCGCGTCTTCGGAAACCCCTCGACCAAGTACGGCAAGCTGGAGCTGGCCGAGGCCGACCCGGAGGATTCCGAGTTCCTGTGGATCATCGGCCACCCGCAGGGCCAGGCCATGCATATCAGCCGCGAGGGCTGTGCCGCCGCCGCGCCCGCCATCTCGGGCGAGGGCAAGCTGGTCCATACCTGCGACACGCTGGGCGGCAATTCCGGCTCGCCGGTGATCCGCCTGTCGGACAAGCGCGTGGTGGGCCTGCACCATGCCGGCGACAGCCGCTCGGGCTTCAACATGGCGATCCCGATGACACGGATCCTGCCGCAGAGCCGCGTGCTGAAGGCCGCGGCCACCATCCAGCAGCAGCCGCCCATCACCCGGCAGCCCGTCACCCAGCAGCCGCCCGTCACGAACACCCAGCCGGTCGATCCCCAGCCGCCGCGCGTGGCCACCGTGACCCCGCGCAACAGCTGCTCGGCGCTCTGGACCGAGGCCAAGTCGCTGGGCTGCGCGGGCTACGAGGCCTACCTGGACGAATGCGGCACGCATACCTTCGCCTCGATGGCGCGGCGCGTGATCGAACGCGAATGCACCGCCCCCGTGGTCGACAATACCACGCCCCGGATCGACAGCACCGCCATCACGGTCAGCGCCTCGGGCGGGGGCACCTATCGCAGCCTTGCCGAGGCGGTGGCCAATGCCGCGCCCGAGGCGGTGATCGAGGTCTATCCCGGCACCTACACGCAGGGCATCACCGTGGACAAGCCGCTGACCATCATCGGCAAGGGCCCGCGCGAGCAGATCGTGCTGGACGTGAGCGGCGACAACGCGATCCGCTGGACCGCCCCCTCGGGCCGGGTGGCGAACCTGACCATCCGGCAGGGCGGCGGGCGCTTCTTTGCCATGCATATCGCCGGCGGCTCGGTCACGCTGGAGGACAGCGACCTGTCTTCGCAGGGGCTGGCCGCGGTGGCGATCCGCGCCAACAAGGGCGCCACGATCCGCCGCAACGTGGTGCATGACGGCGCGCAGGGCGGGATCTTCCTGTTCGAGAACGGCCGCGCGGTGATCGAGGACAACGAGATCTTCGGCAATGCCATGGCCGGGATCGAGATCAAGGAGGGCGCGGCCCCCATCGTGCGCGGCAACACGGTGCGCGACGGCGGCGGCTCGGGCATCTTCCTGAACACCGACGGCACCGGCCGGATCGAGAACAACACGATCTTCAACAACACGCTGGCCGGCATCCAGGTCACCGGGGCCAATGATCCGCTGATCACCGGCAACGTGATCCGCAACGGCCGGCAGGTGGGGCTGATGGTGACGGAAAATGCCACCGCCCGGATCGAGAACAACACGATCTTTGCCAACACCTATGCCGGGCTCGAGATCAAGTCGCGCGCCAACCCGGTGGTCTGGAACAACGAGTTCCGCGACGGCCAGCAATCGGCGATCTACATCCATGACAACGGCCGCGGCGTGATCGAGAACAACGAGATCCATCACAACGCCTTCTACGGGCTGTCGCTGAAGGAGAACGCCCAGCCCATCGTGCGGGACAACGTGATCCACGACAATTCCTACGAGGCGATCCGCATCCGCGAGGGCGCCGGCGGCACCTTCGAGAACAATGACCTGTCGGGCAATGCGGCGGGCGCGTTCCGGATCGAATCCGATGCCGGCAACGTCATCCGGCGCGGCAACAAGGAATAGGCGGCACGCTATGATGATCGGACCGCGCGGGGGGATCTCGCGCGGTCTGTCGTTTGGTCGAGGGAGCCGGTCCGGTCAGGGGAGCATCAGGGGCAGCGGTTCAGGGGCGCATGATCCGGGTGGGCATCTTCTCGGCCTGCGCCCAGTCGGGCCAGAGCCCCAGCGCCTCGAGCCCCGCGGCGGCCAGCACGATCAGCACCACGGCGCCCACCACCATGGCCTTTTTCGGCGAGGGCGGGTTCCGCGCGATCAGCGCCAGCCGTATCAACCAATGTCCGAACACTGCCAAGCCTCCTGTCGCGTCGCCCTGCCAACCTAGCCATCCGGCGCGCCGTCATCCAGTGGAAGGCCCGTTTCGGCCTTTCGGCTTGCATTTCCGCCCGGCATGTCGTTCCAAGCGGGGCAGGGCAAGACAAGAGGGATCCGGCATGAAGGTGCGCGTTTTTGTGATGCTGAAGGACGGTGTGCTCGACCCGCAGGGCGAGGCCGTGCGCCACGCGCTGGGTGCGCTGGGCTTTGACGGGGTCGAGGGGGTGCGGCAGGGCAAGGTGATCGAGCTGGACCTGGCCGAGGGCACGACGACCGAGACGGTGACCGAGATGTGCGAGAAGCTGCTCGCCAACACGGTGATCGAAAGCTACCGGATCGAGGGGCTCTGAGCCCCGGTCTCGAAAGGGGCGTGGCATGAAGGCAGCGGTTCTGCAGGAATGGCGCGGCGCGCTGGCGATCGAGACGGTCGCCGACCCGACCTGTCCGCCCGATGGCGTGGTGCTGCGCGTGCTGGCCTGCGGCATCTGCCGCTCGGACTGGCATGTCTGGACCGGCGCCGACCCGGACGTCGCATTGCCGCATGTGCCCGGCCACGAGTTCTGCGGCGAGGTGGTCGCCGTCGGTGCGCGGGTGACGCGCTGGGCGGTGGGCGATCGGGTGATCGCGCCCTTCATCCTGGCCTGCGGATCCTGCCCGGATTGCGCCGCGGGGCACCAGACGATCTGTGCCAACCAGCAATTGCCGGGCTTCACCATCCCCGGCGCCTTTGCCGAATACGTGGCCGTCCCGCACGGGGACGAGAACCTGGCCGCGCTGCCCGAGGCGATCTCTCCCGAGCTGGCCGCCGCCTTCGGCTGCCGCGTGACCACCGCCTGGCAGGCGCTGACCGGGCGCGCGGGCCTGCGTGCCGGCGAATGGCTGGCCGTGTTCGGTTGTGGCGGGGTAGGGCTGTCGGCCATGCTGCTGGGCCGGGCGCTGGGCGCGCGAGTCGTCGTGGTCGACGTGGTGGCCGACAAGCTGGCCCATGCCGCGGCGCTGGGCGCCGATGCCACGGTCGATGCACGCACGGGCGATGCCGCCGGGCAGGTGCGCGCGATCACCGGCGGCGGGGCGCATGTGGCGCTCGAGGCGCTGGGCCTGCCCGCCACGACCGAGGCCGCGCTGCGCGCCTGCCGCAAGCTGGGCCGCATGGTCCAGATCGGCATGCCGGCGGGCGATCACGCGCGCATGGAGCTGCCCTGGGACGTGGTCTATTCCGGCCAGCTGGCGGTCTACGGCACGCGCGGCATGCCGGCGCATCGCTATCCGGGGCTTTTCAATCTGGTCGCGGGCGGGCATATCGACCTCAGCCCGCTGATCGCGCGGCATGTCGCCCTGTCGCAGGCCACGGCCGAGCTGGCCCTGTTCGACGGCCCGGCCCCGCCGGGTGTCGCCGTGATCACCGATTTCACCGCCTGAGCCCCGTATCGGGCCCGACAAGACTGCCAGAGGACCTGCCCATGAAAGCCGCCGTCATCGTCTTTCCCGGATCCAATTGCGACCGTGACCTGGCCATGGCCTTTGAACAGGCCGGCATGTCGGTCGAGCGGGTCTGGCACAAGGACACCGCGCTGCCCAAGGTCGATCTCGTGGGGATCCCCGGCGGCTTTTCCTTCGGCGATTACCTGCGCTGCGGCGCCATCGCGGCCAATGCGCCGATCTGCAATGCCGTGCGCGCCCATGCCGAGGCGGGCGGCTACGTGCTGGGCGTGTGCAACGGCTTTCAGGTGCTGACCGAGACGGGGCTGCTGCCGGGGGCGCTGCTGCGCAATGCCGGGTTGAAATACATCTGCCGCACCGTGGACCTGCGGGTCGAGACGGCGGACAGCGCCTATACCGAAAGCTATGGCGCAGGCACCGAGATCGCGCTGCCCATCGCGCATCACGATGGCAACTACTTTGCCGATGACGCCACGCTGGACCGGCTGGAGGGCGAGGGGCTGGTGGCCTTCCGCTACCTGCAGAACCCCAACGGCTCGGCGCGCGACATTGCCGGCATCCTGTCGCCCAACCGGCGGGTGCTGGGCATGATGCCGCACCCCGAGCGTGCGTCGGAAGCCGCTCATGGCAACGAGGACGGTGCGCGCCTTTTTGCCCACACGGCCGAGGCGCTTGCCGCGGCGTGACTTGAGCGTGGCGGGCGCCGCCCGTATCCTGCGCGCCATGGTCATGAGTGAACATCAGTCCGGTGCCGGGTCCGGTGCCCGTCGCTCCGCGCCCCTGTCGGTGCGGGTGCGCGTCGCGCTTGTCGTGCTGCTGCTGGCGGCGGTGGGCACGGTCTGGGTGACCAACCGGCTGCTGACCGACCGCTTCACCGAGACCACGCGCAACCGGGCCGAGCTGCGGCTGGCGCTCTATTCCGGCAACCTCGTGTCCGAGCTGCGCCGCAACGCCATTGTGCCGCAGCTGCTGGCGCGCGATCCCGCGCTGATCGGCGCGCTGAACAGCCAGGACTACACGCAAAGCAGCCAGCGGCTGATCTCCTTCGTGGACGAGATCGGCGCCGCCTCGCTGATGCTGCTGGACAGCGACGGGCGCACCGTGGCCGCCACCAACCGCGCGCGGCTGGGCGAGAACCACCGCGCCACCCCCTATTTCGTCGACGCGCTGCGCGCCAATTCCACCGTCTTCTCGGTGATCGAACGCGAGGCCGGCGGCTACCAGTTCGTCTATTCGCGCCGCATGGAAAGCGTGGGCTCCACCGTCGGCGTGATCCTCGTCGAGGTGGATCTGGCCAAGTTCGAACAGGCGTGGAAGGGCATCTCGGACGCGGTCATGGTGACCAACAGCGAGGGGATGATCATCCTCGCCACCGAGCCGCGCTGGCGCGGGCTGACCCCCGAGGCCGCGCTGGAGCGCCAGCCGGCCGACGGCGCCATCGAACGCGCCATCCGCGCCACCGCCGACTGGACCGTGCAGGAGGCCGATGCCTACCTGAAGGGCGAGGCGGTGATGCGGATCGACGGGCGCATCCCGTTCCGTGGCTGGACCCTGACCACCTTCACCACCTATGCCAGCGTGCGCGAGCGGGTGAACGCGGTGCTGGCGCTCGAGATCATGGTCTTTGCGATCCTCGCCGCGCTGGCCTTCTACGCGCTGTCGCGCAAGACCGCCGTGCGCATGGCGCTGTTCCAGCGCGAAAGCGTCGAGCTGCGCAAGCTCAACGCCCGGCTGCAGCGCGAGATCTCGGAGCGCGAGCGGGTGCAGAAGAACCTCGCCGTGGCCGAGCAGAGCCTGGCGCAGAGTTCCAAGCTGGCCGCCCTGGGCGAGATGTCGGCCGCGGTCAGCCACGAGCTGAACCAGCCGCTGGCGGCGATGAAGACCTACCTTGCGGGCGCGCGGCTGCTGCTGCGCCGCAACCGCCCCGACGAGGCGCTGTCCGCCTTCCATCGCATCGACGACCTGATCGAGCGCATGGGCGCGATCACCAAGCAGCTGAAAAGCTATGCCCGCAAGGGTCAGGAGGCGTTCAGCCCGGTGGACCTGGCCGAGGCGCTGGCCTCGGCCCTGTCGATGATGGAGCCGCAGCTGAAATCGCGCCGCGTGAAGATCACCAAGATCCTGCCCGACGACCCCGTGCGCGTCATGGGCGACCGGATGCGGATCGAGCAGGTGCTGGTCAACCTCTTGCGCAACGCGCTCGATGCCACCAAGTCGGTGGATGACCCGCAGGTCGAGATCATCCTCGCCGCCGGCGAGACCGCGACGCTGAGCGTGCGGGACAACGGCCACGGCATCCAGGATCTCGATTCCCTGTTCGAGCCGTTCTACACGACCAAGCAGCCCGGCGACGGGGTCGGCCTGGGACTGGCCATCTCGTCGGGGATCGTCAGCGACCTGGGCGGCCGCCTGACCGCCCGCAACGGCGAAGAGGGCGGCGCGGTCTTTGAAATGCAGCTGCCGGTGCTGAACGCGGGCACCGCCGCAGCCGAGTAAGGAGAGCCATGGCCAACGCAATGAAGATCGCCATCGTCGATGACGAGCAGGACATGCGACAGTCGATCAGCCAGTGGCTGGCCCTGTCGGGATATGACACCGAGACCTTCTCCAGCGCCGAGGAGGCGCTGGGGGCGCTGGGGCCGGACTACCCGGGCATCGTGATCTCGGACATCAAGATGCCGGGCATGGACGGGATCCAGTTCCTGAAAAAGCTGATGGGCGCCGACAGCGCGCTGCCGGTGATCATGATCACCGGCCATGGCGACGTGCCCATGGCGGTCGAGGCGATGCGCGTGGGCGCGTTCGACTTCCTCGAAAAGCCGTTCAACCCCGACCGCATGTCGGAGCTGGCCAAGAAGGCCACCAATGCGCGGCGGCTGACGCTGGACACCCGCGCGCTGCGCCGCGAGCTGGGCGAGGGCGGGCAGATCATGCAGAAGCTGATCGGCGCCGCCCCGGTGATGGAACGGCTGCGCGAGGACATCCTCGATCTCGGCCAGGCCGACGGGCACGTGCTGATCGAAGGCGAGACCGGCACCGGCAAGACGCTGGTGGCGCACGCGCTGCACGCGGTGGGCACGCGGGCCGGCAAGAAATTCGTGCTGATCTCCTGCGGGGCGCATGACCCCGATGCGCTGATGCGCCGGCTCTTCGGGCCGATGATGCCCGACGACACGCGCCTGCCCGCCATCGAGGAGGCGCGCGGCGGCACGCTGGTGCTGGAGGATATCGAGGTGCTGTCGGACACCGCGCAGGCGCGGCTGCTCTCGGTGATCAACGACCAGGGCAACCCGCCCGAGACGCGGATCGTGGCGATCTGCAACCTCCAGGACGAGGGGCGCACCTGCGAAAGCGCGCTGCGGGCGGACCTGTATTACCGGCTGGCGGCGTTGAAGATCACCGTGCCGCCGCTGCGTGCGCGGGGCGAGGACATCCTGACGCTGTTCGCGCGGCTCTCCGAGCAGTTTGCCGAGGAATATGGCTGCGACGCCCCCAAGGTCAGCGCGCAGGAGGCCGCGCAGCTGCTGCAGGCGCCCTGGCCGGGCAATGTGCGCCAGCTGATCAACCTGGCCGAACGCGCCGTGCTGCAATCCCGGCGCGGGCAGGGGACCATCGCCTCGCTGCTGATGTCCGATCACGACCAGATGCAGCCGGTGATGACCACCGAGGGCAAGCCGCTGAAGGAATATGTCGAGGCGTTCGAGCGGATGCTGATCGACAACACGATGCGCCGGCACAAGGGCTCGATCGCCGCGGTGATGGACGAGCTCTGCCTGCCGCGCCGGACGCTGAACGAGAAAATGGCCAAGTACGGGCTGCAACGGGCGGATTATCTCTAGCCCGGTCCGCGCCCCTTGAAACGGGAAACGCCCTTCGAAGGGCGTTTCTCAACGCGTTTGCAAACGCGTTTATCACGCGGTTTCGAAACCGCGTCAGGAAGCCGCTTCGAAGCGGCTTCCGCGCCGGTGCCGGTCAGTGCAGCAGGCGCCCCATCGCGGCGGCGACATCGGCCATGCGCGCCGAGAAGCCCCATTCATTGTCGTACCACGCCATGACCCGCACCAGCCGGCCGCCCACGACCTTGGTCTGGTCCGGCGCGAAGACCGAGGAATGGGTGGTGTGGTTGAAGTCGATCGAGACCTTCTGCTCGGGATCGTAGGACAGCACCGCGCCCATCCGGCCCGCCGCGGCCTCGGCCACCACCTCGTTGACATCCGCCTCGGTCACGCTGCGCTTGGCGTAGAAGGTCAGGTCCACGGCCGAGACATTCGGCGTGGGCACGCGCACGGCCGAGCCGTCGAGCTTGCCCTTGAGGTTGGGCAGCACCTCGCCCAGCGCCTTGGCCGCGCCGGTCGAGGTCGGGATCATCGCCATGGCCGCGGCGCGGGCGCGGTAGAGATCCTTGTGGCGCCGATCCAGCGTGGGCTGGTCGCCGGTATAGGAATGGATCGTGGTCATGATGCCGCTTTCGATCCCGATGCCCTCGTCGAGCACCTTGGCCAGCGGCGCCAGGCAGTTCGTCGTGCAGGACCCGTTCGAGATCATCGTCTCGCCGCGCGCAAGTTCGCGATGGTTCACGCCGTAGACCACGGTGCGCTGCACGTTCTTGGCCGGGGCCGAGATCAGCACCGATTTCGCGCCGTTGCGCAGATGCGCGTCGGCCTTCTGCCCGTCATTGAACTGGCCGGTGCATTCCAGCACCACGTCGCAGCCGCCCCAGTCCAGCGCGTCCAGCTCGTAGGAGGACATCACGTCGATCGGGCCGCGGCCCAGGTCGATCGCATCGTCCTTGACGGTCACCGTGCCGGGAAAGCGGCCATGCACGCTGTCATAGCGCAGCAGATGGGCATGGGTCTCCAGCGGGCCGGGGGCGTTGATGCGCACCACCTGCACGTCGTTGCGCGCGGATTCGGCGATATGGGCCAGGGTGCAGCGGCCGATGCGGCCAAATCCGTTGATTCCGACTGTGACGGTCATGATGGCTCTCCTGAATGTGCCGCTTGGCGCCGGTATACAAAGGCATGCTGCACATGCAAAGAAAAAATACGTTTCATGACAGTGTGTTAGCGATAAACCTGTTGCGCCTTTACCCGGTTGCGCTAACCGTTCGGGATGGTGGCGGTAACGGGTGCGGGCCGGGCCGTCGCCCTGTTCCTGTGCCCGCCGTGCCAAGGTCTGTCCATGATCCTCTCCAACGCTGCCACGCTTGTCGGACGTCTCCTGATCGCCGCGCTGTTCCTTGCCGGGGCCGCGCAGAAGGTCTCTGATCCCGCGCCCGTCCAGGCGCTGCTGGCGGGCTGGGGCCTGCCGGGCTGGCTGGTCTGGCCGGCGGCGCTCTACAATCTCGGCGCGGCGCTGTGTCTTGTCGCTGGCGTAGCGGTGCGCCCGGTGGCGGCCTCGCTCGCGCTCTACTGCGCCGGCACGGCCTTCTTCCACCTGATCCCCGAGGATCCGTGGCAGATGTCGATCTTCGTCAAGAACTGGGCCATCGCCGGCGGCTGCCTGGTGCTTGCGGCGCACGGGGCGGGCGCTTGGCGCTTGCGCTGAGCGGGCCAGCCACTAGGGTGGCCGCGACACGCAAGGGCAGGCATCCAAGGGGCAAAGCATGAGCGGGCTTCTGGCACTTCTGGACGACGTGGCGGCCATCGCCAAGATCGCGGCGGCCTCGGTCGACGATATCGGCGCGGCGGCGATGAAGGCGGGCTCCAAGACCGCGGGCGTTATCATCGACGACGCGGCGGTGACGCCGAAATACGTCCAGGGGTTCAAGCCCGCCCGCGAGCTGCCGATCATCTGGCGCATCGCGCGCGGATCGCTGATCAACAAGCTGGTCTTCCTGCTGCCCGCCGCGCTGCTGATGGCCGCCTTCGTGCCCTGGCTGGTCTGGCCGCTGCTGATCCTTGGCGGCTGTTACCTGAGTTACGAGGGGGCCGAGAAGATCGTGCATGCGTTGACGGCGCATGACGCCCATTCCGGCGGGCCCGATGGCAGCCACGCGGTGAAGGATCCCGGCCACCTCGAAGAGGAAAAGGTCAAGGGCGCGATCAAGACCGATTTTATCCTCTCGGCCGAGATCATGGTGATCTCGCTGGCCGCCATCGACGAGGCACTGGGCGAGACGACCTTCTGGATGCAGGCCGCGACGCTGGCGGTGGTGGCCGTGCTGATCACGCTGGCGGTCTACGGCGCGGTTGCGGTGATCGTGAAGATGGACGATGTGGGCCTCTGGATGAACGCCAATGGCCGCACCGGGCTGAGCCGCGGCCTGGGTGCAGGCATCGTCAAGGTCATGCCCTATTTCCTGAAACTGCTGATGATCATCGGCACGGCGGCGATGCTCTGGGTCGGCGGCTCGATCATCGTGCATTCGCTGCACGAGATGGGCTGGCACTGGCCGGAGGAGACGATCCATCATGTGGCTGTCGCCTTCGGCGGTGGCAGCCCGGCGCTGGAATGGATCATCACCGCGGCGATCGACTTCGTGCTGGGCTTTCTGGTGGGGCTGATCCTGATCCCGATCGGCACCAAACTGGTCGCCCCGGTCTGGGCGCGCGTCTTCGGGACCAAGGGCGAGACCGCGGCCTGAGCCTCTCTGAGGGGGGCCTAGAGACGGTCGTCCCCGGCTGCGCTCAGCAACCAGTCGCGCACACGCAGTGCCGCCTGCGATACGCCTTGTCGCGGTGACAGCAGGTGGAAGTCCTGCCCGCCGGCAAGCACGCAGTCGATCGGCTGGACCAGCCGCCCCGCATCAAGATCCCGCCGGACGAGGAAGCCGCTGGCCAGCGCGATGCCCTGTCCGGCCAGCGCCGCGTCGAGGCTGAGCGTCGTCTGGTTGAAGCGCAGCGCACGGGGCTGTCCCGGATCGCGCCCGAAGGCCGCGTCGATGAAAGCCGGCCAGAGGTCATGGGTGTCGTGCAAGAGCGTCATGTCCGCCAGCGCCGCGGCATCAAGCGGCAGCGCCCGGTCCGCGACAAGATGCGGGGCGCAGACCGCGATCACCGCCTGTGGAAAGAGCCGGTCGGCGCGCAGGCTGGCGCCGAAGGGCGGGCGGCCCTGGCGCACGGCCAGGTCGATCCCGTCGGCATGAAAACTCGAGATCCGCTCGGTCGCGGTGATGCGCAGGTCGATATCGGGATGGGCGCCGGTGAACTCGGCCAGCCGCGGGATCAGCCATTTCGACGCGAAGGTGGGCGTCACGCTGATCGTCACCCGTGACGGCGCCGCGCGCAGCGCCGTGGTGGCCTCCGCGAGGCCGGAAAAGGCCCGCGCCACCGCCGCATGATAGGCGCGCCCCTCCTCGGTGAAGGCAAGCCCGCGCGGCTCGCGCAGGAAGAGGCGCAGGCCGAGGTGATCCTCGAGCCCGCGCACCTGCTGGGCCACCGCGCCCTGGGTCACGCCCAGCTCGTCGGCCGCGGCGCGAAAGCTCAGGTGACGGCCGGCGGCGGCGAAGGCGCGCAACCCGTTCAGCGGCGGCAGTCGCTTTTCATCCGACACGATAGAATTCCTGCACCCGGGCAATCGCCGTTCTGGTTGGTGCGCAGAGCCTATCGCCCTTAGCTGAGGGACAACAGAGGCAATCCGACAGGATCGGACAGCAAGATGGAGAGGATCATGACGACAGAAAAAGTGGCACTGGTCACCGCGGGCGGCAGCGGCATGGGCGCGGGCGCGGCACGGCGGCTGGCCGCCGACGGGTTCCGGGTCGGCGTGCTGTCTTCCTCCGGCAAGGGGGAGGCGCTGGCCGAGGAGCTGGGCGGGCTCGGCGTGACGGGCTCGAACCGGTCGGTCGCGGATCTTGGCCGGCTCGTCGACGCCGCGATGGCGCGCTGGGGGCGGGTCGACGTGCTGGTGAACTCGGCCGGGCACGGGCCCAAGGGCGACATTCTGGAGATCACCGATGATGGCTGGCATGACGGGCTCGACATCTACCTGCTGAACGTGATCCGGGCGACGCGGCTGGTCACGCCCGTCATGGCAGGGCAGGGCGGCGGCGCGATCATCAACATCTCGACCTTCGCCGCCTTCGAGCCGGACCCGCTCTTCCCGACATCCGGCGTGTTCCGGGCGGGGCTTGCCAGCTTTGCCAAGCTCTATGCCGACCGGTACGCGGCGCAGAACATCCGCATGAACAACATTCTGCCGGGCTTCATCGACAGCCTGCCCGAGACCGAGGACCGCCGCGCGCGCATCCCGATGGGCCGCTACGGGCGCGAAGACGAGGTGTCCTCGCTGATCGGCTGGCTGGCCTCCGAGGGCGGCGGCTATGTCACCGGGCAGAACTGGCGGGTCGACGGGGGGCTGACCCGTGGCGTCTGAGACCCTCGCACGTGTCGAACACGGCCGGACGGCCTTTGTCGTGAAATGGGTGGCCTCGGTCATCCAGATCCTGGGCTATGCCGCGACCGGTTTCGGCTGGACCCCGTGGAACCTCTACCTGTTCCTCGCAGGCGTGCTGGGCTGGCTGATCGTGGGCGTGCTCTGGAACGACCGGGCGATCATGCTGATCCATGTCGTGGCGCTCGGCTCCATGCTGGTGGGCATGGCGAGCCAGTAGGCGGCCGGGCCCCCGCAAAAGAAAAAGGCGCGCCCGGGCGGGGCGCGCCTTTCACAATGTATCGGGATGTCCTTACTGGCGCAGGGCCGAGGTCTCGTCATAGGCGGCGGTGAAGCCCGAAAGCGACATGTCCAGCTCGACCTTCTGGTCGGGGGCCAGCGCCGGCACGATGGTGACCTTGGCCACGGCACCGGCCTTGAAGCGCGCAATGTCCTGCTCGGTAAAGCCGACGCGGGCATAGCAGCCAGCCACGCCGCAGAACGAGAAGTCGTAGCGCCGCGCCTGACCGCCATCGACGGCGACGGTCAGCTTCTGCGTCAGCAGCGTCTCGAGCGGGACGACGAAGGTGCCGCCGGCCACGGCCTGCCCGCCATTCTGCAGCCGGAAGATGCTGACCTCGGCGACCGAGTTGTCCTCGCCATCCTTCAGCAGCTGGTACATCTGGCAGACATCATCCGCCTCGGCCACTTCGAGGCATTGCAGCGACCAGTCATCGTAGGTGTCGCGGATATAGGTGTTGGGCCCCTGCTGCTGCGCACCGGCCGTGGCATCCTCGCCCAGGTCCAGGCCGCCACCGATATTGGTGCCGGTGGTCGGGGCATCCTCTTCGGCGGGCGCGTCCTGGGCCAGCGCCGGGGTGGTGCCGAGGGCGGCGATCAAGGAAAGAAGAAGAAGCGGTTTGGTCATCGGGCTCCCCTGAGATCCAGAAATTTCTCGCGACTGCGCTTAGCATGTGCCGGGCGGAGTGTCAGCGGGCAAAAATGGCCGGTCCGCACCGGGATGAGCGGAGGACCGCACGGGCCGGCCCCACGGGGCGGCGTCGGACGCACCAAAAAGGAAAGGGGCCCGTAAGCCCCTTTCCATTTCACTCCCTGTCGGACCGGCCGACTTTGTCATTGGTCGGGACGCTACGCAAAGAGCCCGCGCGGGTCAACAGGCTTATGAGAGAAAAACTCAGGAAGACTGACGAATGAAAAAAGCCGCGCCCGAAGGCGCGGCCAGTCTGACAGGGAGGAAGTCCGCCCGGGGCAGGAGAGGACATGACGCCCCGGACCGAAAACAGACTGGCATCAAAAGGTTAAGGTTGTATGTTTGACCCGGTGCGAAACCGGGGGGCAGGCATGGAAAATGGCGTTTTCGTGGGCGGCGGCGGCCCGGGGCATGGCGAAAAACAGTGGCTGGACCTCGGCTATGCCAACCGTCACGGGCTGATCGCGGGGGCCACGGGCACCGGCAAGACGGTGACTTTGCAAATCCTTGCCGAGGGCTTTTCGCAAGCCGGCGTGCCGGTCTTCATGGCCGATGTGAAGGGCGACCTGGCCGGTCTCGCGGTCGCCGGCCGCCCCGATCACAAGCTGCACGACGCCTTCATGGCGCGCTGCGCCACGATCGGTTTCGACACCTTCGCCTATGACGCCTTCCCGGTGACCTTTTGGGATCTCTTCGGACAGCAGGGCCACCCGGTGCGCGCCACCGTGGCCGAGATGGGGCCACACTTGCTGTCGCGCCTGCTCGATCTCTCCGAGGCGCAGGAGGGCGTGCTGAACATCGCCTTCCGGCTCTCGGATGAAGAGGGGCTGCCGCTGCTGGATCTTGCCGATCTGCGCGCCATGCTGGTCTGGATCGGCGAGAACCGTGCCAATCTGGCCCTGCGTTACGGCACGATCTCGACCGCCTCGATCGGCGCCATCCAGCGCCGCCTGCTGGTGCTGGAAAACCAGGGCGGCACCGGCTTCTTCGGCGAACCTGCGCTGCGCCTGTCGGACCTGATGCGGCGCGCCCCGGACGGGCGCGGGCAGGTCAACATCCTCGCCGCCGACCGGCTGATGACGGCGCCGCGGCTTTACGCGACCTTCCTGCTCTGGCTGCTGTCGGAGCTCTTCGAGGAGCTGCCCGAGGTCGGCGATCCCGACAAGCCGAAGCTGGTCTTCTTCTTCGACGAGGCGCATCTTCTGTTCGACGACGCCCCCAAGGCGCTGGTCGACAAGGTCGAACAGGTGGCAAGGCTGATCCGCTCCAAGGGGGTGGGGGTCTATTTCATCACCCAGGCGCCCGATGACATCCCCGAGGACATCCTCGGCCAGCTGGGCAACCGCATCCAGCACGCTTTGCGCGCCTTCACCGCGCGTGACCGCAACGCGCTGCGCATGGCCGCCGAGACCTACCGCGCCAACCCCGATTTCGACACCGAGGCCGCGATCCGCGAGGTCGGCGTGGGCGAGGCGGTAACCTCGATGCTGCAGGCAAAGGGTGTGCCGGGGATCGTGCAACGCACGCTGATACGCCCGCCTTCCTCGCAGCTGGGTCCCATTTCCCCGGAAGAGCGCGCCGCGATCCGCGCCGCTTCCGATCTGGGCGCGCGCTACGACGCCGCGACCGACCGGCACTCCGCCCACGAGATCCTGCGCGCCCGGGCCGAGGCCGCCGCCCTTGCGGCCGAAGCCGCCGAGGCCGAGGAGGAGGACCTGCCGCTTGAGCGCCGCGAGTACCGCACCGCGCGGCGCTATTCCGGCACCCGCGTCGGCCGCTCCAGCGCGCGCAAACCGCGCAAGGGGCCAAGCTTCGGCGAGGCCATGGGCCGCATGGTGATGAAGGAGCTGACCGGCACCACCGGCCGCCGCCTCGTCCGCGGCGTGCTGGGCGGACTCTTCAAGGGCCGCTGAGCCGCTGGGCTGCGCAAAGGGTAGGGTGCCCGCACTGGTAGGCCCGGAGGGACTCGAACGCGGAGGCTGCCTAATAATTTCAAAAGGCTATGGAGTTCTCTGGCACCGGATTTCGGCTTAATTCTGGCACATATGACGCCACGTAATCGCGTGCCAAGAATGAAGATCCGTGCCGGGGCTCAAGCATTCCGTATGTTGGGTGCCCTGAACAAATGGACTTGCCGCACAATGCGCGGCAAACACTGGATGATCTCTAGTACAATCGCTTGGCCCATGGCGGGGAGCCACGCAGAAGATCCGAGACTATGCCGTTTTTAAGGGCAGTACAGATAGCTGTCGGGACCGCGAAACTCGTTCGACGCGACAGGGCCTGTGCAGCGAAACCGTCCCTGAGCATCAATCACGTCCATACCGCCAAGCTGACCGTTTGACTTGACCCATACTCTCTGGGAAGGCGCTCGGTATACGCGTCCCGCAATCTTCAAGGCTGGGCTACAGGAGACGTATTTGCCGATCACGTAGGGAGAAGCACAAATAGTAACACCATCAACCTGAAGAAAGTATCCCTCAAGAACACCTTCGGCGAAGTCACGTTGTCCGTTCGTTACCACCGTGTTTAGGTAGTCCATGGATGCTGCGGCGCCCGCCATCAAGCTCAAGATAGCAACTCCCGCAAGCGTCGATACGCCTCCTTTCGATTTCCTAAGCACAAGTTCTCCTTTTCATTCAGCATCCTCTATACGCACTGTGCCAACATAGGTTTAGGAAGGCAATTGACTGTGACCGGTCAGATTGCGTCGGCTTCATAGAATGTCAATTTTTGGGAGGGGTGGAGTTTCTGGCTTCCTCAGTTCCGGCGTGGTCTTCTTGGGCCTTTTGCTGCTACTATCTGCGATAACTGGAATGGCGTGAGCCTACCGAAGCGTACCCTTGCGTTTCGCGCGTATCCACTCGCGAACATGGCCGGGGATCGCGCCGAAGGTTGCCTCAATCTGTGCCTGTACTTCGCGCCGATTAACGTCATGTATCTCGGCGTGTTCAAGCAAGGTGTCCATCACGACAGTGGCGGTAAATAGGGCGGCGCCCATGTGATACTCGACGGGAAGTTCGGCCTCGTCATCATCTGCTGTCTGACGTCAGCACCTGTGGGACAGATTTGAGGTTTTCGTAACGGAGGATTTCTGGATCATCGCAGGCACCAAGGAGCGAAGATGAGCCAGAAATCCGGAACATCCAAGGACGCGGCCGACAAGCTGGTCAAAGGGATCAAGCGCAAGACCCGGAAGCAGTACTCG
>NZ_LPXO01000001.1 GCF_001482405.1 Pseudoponticoccus marisrubri | reverse complement strand
CGAGATGGCGGATCGCCCCCGCCCCAGGCATCTACCTTGGCGCCGAGACCCGTCATGCACTAAGACTGAAACCGGACCACCCAATAGGGGCAGGCCATATCCGGGTGAACAAACACCAGACAAAAGTGTCCCACTTTCAGCGGCGGTTGGAGATGGTGGAACAAAAATAGGGCCTAAATCACTGAAAGGAAGCAGCAAAATTCAGAAATGGTGCCCGGGGGCGGAATCGAACCACCGACACGAGGATTTTCAATCCACTGCTCTACCCCTGAGCTACCCGGGCACGGGGAAGCGCTGTGTCCAGCGCTTCGGGTGGGCGGTTGGTAGCCGAGGTGTCGGGGAGTGTCCAGTGGGTTTTTTGCGAAAACCGCAATTTGGCGAGCGCTTCCATTGCACCGCGCTTGGCGCTAGGTCCTGACAGTATGAGCCAGACTTTCACGACCCTGCACGATCTCTTTTCCCACGGCTATGACAGCGTGATCGATGTGCGCAGCCCGTCCGAATTCGCGGAGGATCACGTGCCCGGGGCGCTCAGCCTGCCGGTGCTCGACGATGCCGAGCGGTCGCGGGTGGGCACCATGTACAAACAGGTCAGCCCGTTTGACGCGCGCAAGATCGGTGCGGCGCTCGTGTTCCGCAACGCGGCGCAGCATGTCGAGACGCGCCTTGCGCATCATGACGGGGCGTGGCGGCCCCTTGTCTACTGCTGGCGCGGGGGCCAACGGTCCGGTGCCTTTGCCTGGATGCTGCGCGAGATCGGCTGGCGGGCCGAGACGATCGACGGGGGGTATCGCAGTTTCCGGCGGCTCGTCGTCGAGACGCTGTATGACGCTGCGCTGCCCCACCGCTTCCTGCAGCTGGGAGGGTATACTGGCACGGCCAAGACCGCGCTTCTCCCGCGACTTGCGGCGCGCGGGATCCAGACGCTCGACCTGGAGGGTCTCGCGCAGCATCGCGGCTCGCTCCTGGGTGATCTGCCCGGCGGGCAGCCAAGCCAGAAGGCGTTCGAGACACGGCTGGCGCAGCAACTCTCGGCGCTGGATCCGGCAAGACCGGTGGTGGTCGAGGCCGAGAGCAGCAAGATCGGGGCGCGCCTTGTGCCGCAATCGCTCTGGGCGGGCATGAAGGTTGCCCCCTGGATCGAGGTAGAGGCGCCGCTCGACGCGCGGGCGCGTTACCTTGCGGAGGCCTACGCGGATATCCTCGCGGATGCGCCGACCCTGCGGGCGCGGTTGGATCCGCTGCGCTACCATCGCGGGCATGCGCTGGTTGACGCCTGGAACGACCTGATCGCGCGTGATGCTCGGGTAGAATTGTGCCGTTCGCTGGCCGAGACGCATTACGATCCGGCCTATGACAAGGCCAAGAGTGCCACTGCCCCTCGCATACTCGCGCGCCTGTCGGCCGAGGGGTTGCAGGCGCCGCAGCTCGATGACCTCGCCGACCGGATTGCCGAGACGGTTCACTCCGTGACGATCTGACCCGGCTCCCCGGTGATCTGGCCGATATGGGCCGCGACGTGGCCCGCGGCTTGTAACGCGGCGAGGCGCGGGGCGGGATCGCCGGGCACGGCCGCCAACAGCCCGCCCGCCGTTTGCGGGTCGAAGAGCAGATCGCTGCGCGGGTCCTGCGGAAGGTCGGGCAGGATGCGCCGGTTCTCGGGGTAGAGCGTGGAACGGGTGCCGCGCGCGGACAAGTCGAGCGCGCCCTCCATCAGCGGGATTGCGTCCAGTGCCAGCCGTGCGCCCGTGCCGGAGGCGGCGCAGATATTCATCAGGTGCCCGGCAAGGCCGAAGCCTGTCACATCTGTCATGGCGTGGGCATCAGCGAGGATCCGCGCGGCATCACTTTGGTCGCGCTGCATGTGCTCCAGCGCCTCGGTCACCCATTGGCCCTTGGCGGCCCCGGACATGAGACCCGCCATGATCACGCCGGAGCCCAGCGGCTTGGTCAGGATCAGCGCGTCGCCGGGGCGGGCGCCGGTCAGGCCGATGGGATCGGCGGCACTCAACCCGGTGACGGTGAAGCCCAGCGTCATCTCGGCCCCGAAGGAGGAGTGGCCGCCCACGATCGGGGCGCCTGCCGCATCGAACACGGCCCGCGCGGCCTGCATGATATCGTTCAGCGTGCGCTCGGTCAGGTCGCGGGACATGCGCGGCAGGATGACATGGGCCAGCGCGGCCTGAGGCGTCGCGGCCATGGCGTGGATATCGCCGAGCGCGTGCACCGCCGTGATCCGCGCCATGAGCACAGGATCGGGCAGGAAGGCGCGCAGGTGGTCCGTGCTGATCACCTGCCGGGCGCCACCGGTCAGCAACAGCGCAGCATCGTCGCCCGGCCGTCCGGGGATGTCCGCGCGCTCCGACGGCAGGCCGGCCAGCGCCGGTCCAAGCGCTGATTGACCCAGCTTGGCCCCGCATCCGCCACACATCGGTTTGGGCCCGAGCGCCTCCTTGACGCCTGCGGCATGTTCGGCCGGCAGATCGGGCAGGGCCATCTGCGGCAGGTCGCGAAACTTGTCCATGAAAGCCTGGTCGATCCGGTCCTTCCACCGCCAGACCCATTGGCCGGAAAAGGCCAGCCCGAACCGTGTGCCCAAGGCGGCCTTTTCGCCGAGCGAGACCAGCTTTAGGTAGTCCGCTTGCGGCCTGTAGTTTTTGGACGTGCCGCGCCCGGAAAGCGCCTGCCGCAGGTTGTGATACAGCGTCTCGGCCTGTCGCACGGCGTAGACCCCGGCCTTGGGGCGTGGGGCGTGACGCATATGGGCGCAGTCGCCGACCGAGAACACCGCCGGATCGGAGGTCTGCAGTGTGGGGCCGACGGTCACGAAGCCCTCGGTCAGGTCCAGACCCGTCTCGGCCAGCCAGCCATGCGGGCGCGCCCCGGCGGCACCGCAGACAAAGCCGGCGGTGATCCTGGCACCGCCATCCAGCGTCACGCCGTCTTCCTCCACTGAGGTGACCGTCGCATCCTCGTGGATTTGGATGGCCAGGTCGTCCAGCGCCTCTCGCACGCGGTGTCGTGCAGGGCTTGCCATGTCGGACAGGATCTTGCTGCGGTCGATGAGGTGCACCTGCCCGCGCAGGCCGTTGCGCCGCATGGCGTGGGCCAGGGCCATGCTGATCTCGGCCCCGGCGACACCGCCACCGAGGATGACGACATTCGCGTCTTCGCCACGGGCAAGAAAGGCGGACCAGGCTTCCGCAAAGGGGCCGAGCGGTTTGGCCGGCACGCCGAAACTGGCAAAGCCGGGCAGGTCCGGCATGGCGCTGGTGATGCCGATATCGATCGAGGCCACGTCGAAGCGGATCGGTGGTCGCCCTGGCACGTGGATCTCGCGCCGTGTTAGATCCAGCGCCTCCGCCGCACCGATGACGCAGATCGCACCGGCCGCCTGGCAGAGGCGGACGAGATCGATGTCCAGCATCTCGCGGCTGTAATGCCCGGCAAGATAGCCCGGCAGCATGCCGGAATAGGCCGCCACGGGGTCGGGATTGATCACGGTGACACGCGCGCCGGGCAGGGGCGACATCAGCCATTTTCGCAGGACCAGAGCATGGGTATGCCCGCCGCCGATCAAGACCAGATCGCGTGTGAGTGGTAGATTCTGCGCCTGCATGACATCCCCGGTCCGGTCGTGGCAGGGGCGCCTTGGCCCCGACGCGCACAGTTGCCCGGTTTCGTGGTGGGTTTGCAAGGCGCCGTGCCGTCGCGTGTCTTGGGTGGCCCATGATCAGAACAGCTCGATGGCCGGGAAGGCCGGCGCCGGTTTCGCAGCGGGCCGCGGCGGGGCGACCCGGTCGACCGGTCCCTCGACAAGCATCTGGCGGGCAAGACCGCTGACCGGCCAGAACCGGATCCTGCGGGCGCAGACGCCGCCAAGGCTTTCGGCGCGACAGGGAATCCGTTCATCCGCGAGGAAGCGGCGCGCGAAGGCGGCATTCTGGGCGCCGATATCCCGGACATTCCCGATCATGCTGGCCCCGCCGAACATCTTGGCCTGCAGGCGGTCGCGCGCCGCGCCGCGCTTGAGAAGGCCGTTGATCAGCAGTTCCATCGCGTAGGCGCCGTAGCGCACATTCGCGCCGGCCTCTCCCGGGCGGCTGGGCAACAGGAAATGGTTCATGCCGCCAATGCCTCGCCCGGTGTCGAACATGCAGACCGCCACGCAGGAGCCGAGCACCGTTGTCAGCATTTCGTCGGGATCCTCGGAAATGGCGTATTCGCCCTGGACCACGTTGGTTGTCTTCTGTCCGTGCGGTCGGGGCATGTCAGGGCCTCGCATTCTGCGGTTGGGCGCGCATGTGGCCCGACAGTAGGGCCTTGCCGATCCTGTCGAGGGGCAGGGTGATCTGAGCAGCCCCCAGTTCGACCGCGGCGCGGGGCATGCCGTAGACGACCGAGCTTGCCTCGTTCTGGGCCACCGTCAGGGCGCCGGCGTCGCGCAATGCCTTCAACCCCTCGGCGCCGTCGCGGCCCATGCCGGTCAGCAAGGCGGCGCTGATACGGGTGCCAAGACGCACCGCGGAGTGAAACAGCATGTCGACCGAGGGCCTGTGCCCCGAAACTGGCGGGCCGGGCTGCAGGCACAGGCGCAAAGGCGGATCGGGCGAGATACAAAGGTGTTCACCCAGGCCAGCCCCGATCGTGACCTCGCCCCGGCGCAACGGGGCTGGGGATCCGGCCAGCCTGACTGTCGCGGCGGATTGTCGATCGAGCAGGTCGGCGAGGCTCGCGCCGAAGCCGGTTCCGGTATGCTGCACGATCAGGGTGGGCGGGCAGTTCCGATCGAAATCCGACAAGACGGTGATCAGGGCGTCCACCCCGCCGGTGCTGGCGCCGATCAGGATCACGCGCTCGTTTTTTTCTGGCGCGTGGGTGTCCGTCGCCGACGGTTCCTGCGCAAGCGGCGTGATTGCATCGGATGTCGGATCGTCGGACCGTCGAGCCGGGATGACGTGCGGCTGCGAACCGGCACGGGTCAGGGACAGCAGCCGGCTCTTCAGGTCTCCGACCGGGGCCGTGCCGCAAATGGCCATCAGGTCGGTTCGCCGTCGGCCGGCCATCTGTCGCCAGAAGGCGGGCGTCTGCGGGAACTGCGCGGCCGTGATCACCAGCCAGCGCACGTCATGCGCAGAAAACAGCGCGCGCATGACCTCGAATTCCGGCAGTCGTGCCAGGGCTTCCGCGATGAGTACGGCGTCGGGCAGACGGTCCTCGACCTCGGCAAAGGTGCCCATCAGGTCGCTGGCACGGGCGACAACCCGGAACCCGGTCATTGCATCGACGGCCCGTGCGAGCTTGGCGCCTTGTGCCGGGTTCGGAGCGGATATGATGACGGTCTTCATCCGGATGCGGCACCTTTGTTTGTCTGCCCTGCGGTCATGATCAGAACAGCTCCATCGATCCTGTCGGGTTCGCGATGGGCCGTTCACCACGCAACCGCGCGGACAGGTCTTTCAGCTGGATACGATCGAGCGGGTCGGAGAGAGACACGCGCCCCTCGCAATTTGCCGTCAGGCAGAGGTCGTGCAGGAAATCCGCCAGTGCATCGATGGATTGGCGCGTGACGTCGATTTCCTGAAGCATCCTGATGCCATCGCCGCTTACAGAAGGGCCCGGCGCGAGCAGAAGCGTTTCGACACCGTCCTCGAGATTGCGCAACCGGTCGGTCAGGATATGCAGTTCCGATACGACGCGCATTGTGACATCGGCGAGTGGCACTCTGTCCCGGTCCATGCCGGTCACAGGCGCCCCACCACGCTTTCGATGCATTTCTTCATCGAATCCGAGGTGAAGGGCTTCTTGATCATGTTGTTGAGGCCGAGGCGTTTTGCCTCGGCCACGATTTCGGGCGTGGGGCGGCCGGTGACGAGGATGAACCCGGTCTTCTGTGTCGCCGGGTGCGTACGTACCGCTTTCAGCAGACCGAGCCCGTCAAGACCGGGCATGTTGTAATCCGAAAGGACAAGATGCACGGGAGATTTCGCCAAGGTGTCCAGCGCCTTGCGCCCATCATTCTCGGTCACGTAATTCTTGATCCCGATATCGTCGAGCGCCTGGGTGATCAGTCCGCGGCTGGTGGCCATGTCATCCACGACCATGACGCGCAGGCTTTGCTTGATGCTCATCTATTCCTCCGTTGGCGAAAGGGCGCTGGCGGCGTCGATTTTCTGGTAGGTCGTGATCCCGACGGGTTTGAGTTGCCGCGTCGCCAGCCCGGTGACCCGTTCCGAGTGACCGATGAAGAGCAGCCCGCCCGGTTCCAGAATGTCGCAGAGCCGCGCCCAGAGGGTCTGCTGCGTGGGCTGGTCGAAATAGATCGCGACGTTGCGGCAGAAGATGGCGCTGAACGGCCCGCTGAACGGCCATTGCGAAATCAGGTTCAACTCCGCGAAGGCAATATGTGACAGAATGGAAGGCGACATCTGCCAGGCCTTGGGGTCAATGCCCGATCGGTCGAGCCAGCGTTTCCGGTCATCCGGCGACAGGCCGGACAACTCGTCCTCTGTGAATGTTCCTGTGCGGGCCTTCTCGACGATCTTGGGGTCGATATCAGTCGCCAATACCTTGAAATCAGTCTGACCCGGATCGAGCCCGCCGGCCAGCGCCGTCATCACGATGGAACAGGGTTCCTGTCCGGACGAGCAGCCGGCAGACCAGATCCGAATACGCCCGCGCGCCGCGACGTGGTCGCGCAAATGCGCGGTCAAAATGTCGAAATGGTGCTTTTCGCGGAAGAAGCTGGTGACATTTGTCGTGAGCGCGGAGATGAGTTCAAGACGTTCCGCCTCTTCCGCGCGATCCTGCAGCAGGGTGAGGTACTCCTTGAAACCCGCCACCCGACGAGCCTTGAGGCGGCGCGACAGGCGTGAATGGACGAGTGGTTTCTTGCTGTCGGCAAGGTTCAAACCGTAATTGCGTCGAGCGAGCGCGGCGAGCGCGCGGTAGTCGCTGTCCGAGAAGATCATGTCTCCGGTTTCGATCCCGGTGCTCATGTCTGGACTGGTCCTTGCGTGTCGAGCACGGCGTCGAGATTGACGACGCGCACCATGGACTGGTTGACCGAGATGACGCCGAGAATGCTGTTGCGGGTCGCCTCGGACTTGATGTCCGGGGTTTCCTGGATCGCGGAGGTCTCGACCGACAGGATTTCGGAGACGGATTCCACTAGCAGCCCGACCGTCATGCCGGACACGGTGGCCACGATGACGACATTGCGTTCGTTGGCGGGCGTGGGCCCCAGTCCGAAGCGGGCCGCCAGGTCGAAGATCGGGATCACCGCGCCCCGCAGGTTCATGACGCCCAGCACGTCGGAGGGCGTGTGAGGCAAGGCGGTGACCGGCGTCCATCGGCGGATCTCGCGGATCTGCGTGATCTCGAGGCAATAGCTCTGCTGCCCGGCGGAAAACGTGATGAATTCGAAGAGGTCGTCGGTTTTCTGTTCTGCTGTTTCAGACATGTCCAGGCTCCGGCATCAGTTTGGTCTCCGTCCCCTCGGGCTCGGACAGGCGCGAGAGTTTGATCAGCTCGTCGGGATCAAGGATCAGGGCAATCTTGCCGTCGCCGAGGATCGTGGCGGCCGAGACACCGGGGATGGCGGCGTAGTTGCTCTCCAGGCTCTTGATCACGACCTGGCGCTGGTCGTGAATCCCCGTCACGCGCAGCGCGGTCAGGCCCTGGGTTTCGGTCGAGACCAGCAGAAGGATGCTTCCGCCGCGATCCGCATCGCCCGCGTCGAGGCCGAGATTGGCAGCCACGTCGACGATCGGCACGTAGGATCCGCGGATCTTGACCACCTCGCTGGACGTGCCGATCACATGCGTGTCGCGCGCATTGGGGCGGATCGTCTCGAGGATAGAGGCGATTGGCACGACCATCGTCTCTTTCGCGACCGAGATCACGAACCCGTCCATGACGGCCAATGTCAGGGGCAGGACGATGGTGAAGGTCGTGCCCTTTTCGGGTATCGAGGTGATGGAGATCCGGCCGCCCAGGGCTTGTACCGCGTTCTTGACCACGTCCATCCCGACCCCGCGGCCGGAGAGGTTCGATACCTGGTTCGCCGTGGAAAAGCCCGGCAGGAACAGCAGGTTGTCGATTTCGGGATTGGTGAGCTCAACCTCTGGTGCGACGAGGCCCTTTTCCCGTGCCTTGCGCAGGATGGCCGCGCGGTCGAGCCCGGCACCGTCATCCGCGATCTCGATGAAGACACTGCCAGAGCGGTGCGAGGCCGAAAGGCGGATCGTGCCCTGCGCCTCCTTGCCCCGTTCAAGGCGCCGCTCGGGGTGTTCAAGCCCGTGGTCCACGGCGTTGCGGATCATGTGTGTCAACGGATCGGCAAGGCGTTCGATCACGGTCTTGTCGACCTCGGTCGAGTCGCCGACGGTGACCAGCCGCGCCTTCTTGCCGGTCGCGTCCGAGGCTTCGCGCACGATGCGCGACATGCGCTGGAAGAGCGGTTTGACCGGCTGCGCGCGGATCGCCATCACGCCTTCCTGAATGTCGCGGGCGAGCAGCTTGTAGGCCTCGAGCTCATTGGTGAGATGGGCGACAGTGGGCAGGTCTAGCTCCTCGATGCGCTGCGAGATCATCGCCTGGTTGATGATCAGCTCACCCACCGTGTTGATCAGCCGGTCGACCCGGTCGAGATCCACGCGCAGCGTAGGTTTCGGGCCACGCGCCTCGGGCTTGGGCGGCGGCGGGGCTGCGGCGCTCTCAGCAGCAGGGGGGGCAGGTCGGGCGGCCGGCTGCGGCAGGTCAGGGGTCGGCAACTCTGCCTCAGTTGGGGCCGGCGGGGGCGCGGTCGTGATCTCGAGCGTGCACAGACCCTCGACGAATTCGAAGACCTCGTCGAGCGCGGTTTCCGGCTCAGCGGTTGTCAGCAGCAGGGTCCAGTCGAGACAGGAGTCCTGCGGATCGAACGCATCGAAAGAGGGCAGGCCGGAGAGGTCCAGCAAGACACATAGTGTCCCCAGCTCGGCGAGTGCATCGAAGAGCAGGAGAGGTTCGTGGCCATTCTCGTAGAGCGCGCGGGTCGGGGTGAAGCGGATGCGGTAGGTCTTTTCCGAGGCGGGGCCTGTCGCCGCCCCATCCGGCGCGCTGTCGGCTATTTTGGCCAGCGGGATCTCGGGCAGGCTTGCAGGCGTGTCGCCGCCGAGGTCGAGGCTGACGGCGTCGAAGCTGAACTCCTCCTCCTCGGAGGCCGGGCCGAGATAGGATTCAAGCGCCTCGATCAGCTCGCCCTCGGCGGCCGGATCGAGCGGGGTCTCGTCGCGTGCCGCGGCGACGAGGTCGGACAGCATGTCGCCGGAGCGGTGGAACAAAGCCATCAACCGGTCGTCGACCGAAAGGTCGCGGTCGCGCACCTTGTCCATCACCGTTTCGAACGTATGGGCGAAGGTGACGAGGCGGTCGAGCGCGAAGGCGCCGGCACCGCCCTTGATCGAATGGACCGCCCGGAAGACGGCGTTGACGACCTGCAGGTCGTCGGGCGCCTCTTCCATCTGGGCAAGCCCCTCGACCAGCGCCTCGAGCAGCTCCTCGCATTCCTCGAAGAAGGTATCCCGGATCGCGTTTCCCGACATCGGATCAGCTCACATGGCCGGTCAGACGGCGAAGCACCGAGACGAGCGAGGCATCGTCGAAGGGCTTCACGATCCAGCCCGTGGCTCCCGAGGCGCGGGCGCGCGACTTCAGCTTGTCCGAGCTTTCGGTGGTCAGCACGAGGATCGGCACATTGGTGCGGTTCGGCCCGCTGCGCAGCGTGTCGATCACGCCGAACCCGTCCAGATTGGGCATGTTGATATCGGTGATCACCACGTCGGGATCGACCTCGGGGAAGATGTCGACGCCTTCCTGCCCGTCGCAGGCGGAATGCACCTCGAACCCCGCGTTCTCCAGCGAGACGCGCAACAGGTTCCGGATGGTGCGCGAATCGTCGATCGCCAGGACCTTGGTCGTCATGCCTGCACCTCGCCGTCGAAATGGTCGCCATCCAGCCCCAGCCGTTCCAGCCCGTCGCGGAAGCCGGGCGAGAGATCGGTCAGCCGGAATTCGGCGCCATCCGCGGCCCATTGGCGCTGCGCCACCAGCAGCACCTGCAGACGATGCGCGTCGAGCCGGGGCACGTCGCGCGCCGAGATCGTCACCGGGGCATGACGCGCGCCGATCAGGAAGGGAATCAGCGGGTCCTCGCCCGAGCGGGCCCGGCCGGGACCGAGCGCATGGAAATGGATGTCTGGCATGGCGGTATCGTATCCCTCTTGGCGTGACACGTGTCCCGGTGCGGCGGGTCTGTGGGCGGTAGGGATACGCACGCAGTCTTAAGAAAGCGTTCGGAGTCGCCTCTCCGCGAGGGCCGCAAGCAGGCTGGCAAATCGAGGGAATGCCGTGGTTTTTATCGATCCGCCGCCGCCGGCCCCGGAACGCGCCCCCGCCCAGCCGGGGGCCATCGGAACGACAGGGCGCTTGACGCGCGCGCCGGGGCGGCTATCGCTGTCGCGCAATCACATGCAAGGAGGCCGTCGCCGTGCCGCTCGACAGAACGATCAAGATCGCCCCGTCCATCCTCTCGGCCGATTTCGCCAATTTCGGGCAGGAGATCCGCGCCATCGAGGCGCAGGGCGCGGATTGGGTGCACGTGGACGTGATGGATGGCCATTTCGTGCCGAACCTGACCTTCGGGCCGCAGGCGGTAAAGGCGTTCCGGCCGCATGTCCGCACCGTCATGGATGTGCACCTGATGATTGCGCCGGTGGACCCCTATATCGACGCCTATGCCGAGGCGGGGGCCGATGTGCTGACCGCGCATGTCGAGGCGGGCCCGCATATCCACCGCACCTTGCAGGCGATCCGCGGCGCGGGCATGAAGGCGGGCGTGGCGCTGAACCCCGGCACCCCGGCCGAGGCAGTGGCGCATCTGCTGGACCTGGCCGATTTGGTCTGCGTGATGACGGTCAACCCGGGCTTCGGCGGGCAGAAATTCATCGACCTGACCGGCAAGGTCCGCCGCCTGCGCGAGATGATCGGCGACCGCCCGGTCCATGTCGAGATCGATGGCGGGGTCGACCCGACGACCGCGCCGCTGGTCGCCGAGGCCGGCGCCGATGTGCTGGTGGCGGGCTCGGCCGTGTTCCGTGGCGGTTCGGTCGAGGCGCCCGAGGTCTACGGCAGCAATATTCGCACCATCCGCGATGCGGCCGAGGCGGCCCGCGCGGCGGCCTGATGGCGCGCATCGTCTTCGACCTGGACGGCACGCTGATCGACAGCGCGCCGGACATCCATGCGCTGGCCAACCGGATCCTGCAGGGCGAGGGCTGCGCGCCGATCTCCATGGCGCAGACCCGCGTCTTCATCGGCAACGGGGCGGGTGTCTTCGTGGCGCGGATGCGGGCGGCCGCGGGCCTGCCCGAGACTGCGCAGACGCGCCTGCAGGAGGCCTTTGTCGAGGGCTACCGCGATGCGGTGACCCTGACCGAACCCTATGCGCATGTCGTGGAGGCGCTGGACCGGCTGGCCGGGCAGGGCCATGCGCTGGGTATTTGCACCAACAAGCCGCTGACGCCCTGCAAGGCGGTGTTGCGGCATCTCGGGCTGGAGGCGCGCTTTGCCACGGTCTGGGGAGGCGACAGCCTGCCCGCGCGTAAGCCCGACCCGGCGCCGCTACACGCGGCCTTCGACGCGCTGGGCGATGGCCCGCGGCTCTATGTGGGCGACAGCGAGGTCGATGCCGAGACGGCGCAGCGCGCAGGCGTGCCCTTCCTTCTGTTCACGCAAGGCTATCGCAAGACAGCGGTCGCACAGATCCCGCATGACGTGGCATTCGACAGCTTTGCCGATCTGCCGGGGCAGGTGGCCGCGCTGCTGGACGCCGCCACCTGACAGGGCTCAGGTCACGCGCGAGCGGGTCTGGTAGGCGGGGTCGCGGTAAAGTTCGTCATCCAGCACCTTGGCCATGACGTCCACCGCCGCGCGCACGTCCGTCTCATCGAGATAGAGTGGCGTGAAGCCGAAACGCATGATGTCGGGCGCGCGGAAATCGCCGATCACGCCATGCGCGATCAGCGCCTGCATCGCGGCATAGCCGTGCTCGAAGGCGAAGGAGACCTGGCTGCCGCGCTGCTCTGCCGCGCGGGGCGAGGCGAGGGTCAGCTGCGGGCAGCGCGCCTCGACCTCGGCGATGAACAGCTCCGACAGCGTGATCGAGGCGGCGCGGATCTCTTCCATGGTGACGCCATCCCAGACATCCAGCGCCGCGTCCAGCGCCGCAAGCTGCAGGATGGGCGGCGTGCCCACGCGCAGCCGTTCGACCGACATGGCGGGGCGATAGTCCGGCTCGAAGGCGAAGGGCGCGGCATGGCCCAGCCAGCCGGCCAGCACCGGGGCGACGTCCTCGACCATGTCGGGGCGGACATAGATGAAGGCCGGTGCGCCCGGCCCGCCATTGAGATACTTGTAGGTGCAGCCCACCGCGAACTCGGCGCCGCAGCCCGCCATGTCCACCGGCACGGCCCCGGCACTATGCGCAAGGTCCCAGATCATCACCGCGCCCGCGTCATGTGCCGCGCGCGTCAGTGCGCCCATGTCATGCATCCGGCCCGAGCGGTAGTCGACCTGTGTCAGCATCACCGCGGCCACCTCGTCGGTGATCGCACCGGCCACCTCCTCGGGGGCGGGGGTGCGGATCTCGTAGCCCTGGCCCAGCAGATCCACCAGCCCCTGCGCCATGTAGAGATCGGTGGGGAAGTTGCCGCTGTCCGACAGGATCACGCGGCGGTCGGGGCGCAGCCGCAAGGCCGCGGCCAGCGCCTGGTAGACCTTGATCGACAGCGTGTCGCCGGTCGCGACGGAGCCCGCGGGCGCGCCGATCAGGCGGCCGATCCGATCGCCCACCTTCTGCGGCAGCGCCATCCACTCGGCGCTGTTCCACGCGCGGATCAGCTCGCCGCCCCATTCGCGGCGCATCACGGCCTCGACCCGCTCGGTCACGCCGAGGGGCAGCGGGCCCAGCGAGTTGCCGTCCAGATAGATCAGCCCCTCGGGCAGGTGGAAACGATCCTTGCGGGGCAGGGTCGATGTCATCTCAAAGCTCTCCTCTGACCGACCACAATTCGGGAAACAGCACCACGTCCAGCATGCGGCGCAGATAGCTGACACCGGCCGTGCCGCCGGTGCCGCGCTTGAAGCCGATCACCCGTTCCACGGTGGTCACGTGGTTGAAGCGCCAGCGGCGGAAGTAATCCTCGAGATCGACCAGCTTCTCGCCCAGCTCGTAAAGCGTCCAGTGCGCATCCACATCCTCGTAGACGATCTGCCAGCGCGCCTGCACCCCGGCATCGCCGGCATGCGGGCTGTCCAGCTGCGGCGCCGGGGCGGGCCGGTCCAGCGGGATTTCGCGGCAGAGCCGGTCGACCACAACGTCGTAGAAGCTGGGCCGGGCCAGCTCGGCCTGCAGCGCGGCATGCACCTCCGGCACGTGCTCATGCGGGCGCAGCATGTTGGGGTTCCGGTTGCCGAGGATGAACTCGATCATCCGGTACTGCCAGGACTGGAACCCCGATGATGGCCCCAACGCCTCGCGGAAGCGGGTGTAATCCGCCGGGGTCATGGTGCGCAGCACGTCCCAGGCGCCGTTCAGCTGCTCGAAGATGCGGGTCACGCGGGCCAGCATCTTGAACATGTGGGACATGTCATTCGCGATCAGCGCCTCGCGCGCGGCGGCCAGCTCGTGGATGGCCAGTTTCATCCACAGCTCGCTGGTCTGGTGCTGGATGATGAAGAGCAACTCGTCATGCGCGTCGCTCAGCGGGCGCTGCTGGTCGAGGATGCCGTCCAGCCGCAGGTAGTCGCCATAGGACATGGCATCGGCAAAGCGCATCCGCGCGCCGTCGGATTCGGGGTCGTAGGGGGTGTGGCTCATGTCGTCTCGCGCCTGTTTCGCGGCATTCTGCACAAATCCCCGGGCAGGGCCACCGATCTGCTGCGGAAAGCGGCAGCCGGCGCGACGGCTTTTCCGAGTAAAACGATCACCATTGACTAATCAGAGTGATTCAGTCAGATACTTGCGCAACACGACGTCGACCGGAGGGCGGGCATGACACAGGCACAGCGACAGCAGGGCGGATCCTGCGCCGGCACCCGAGGGGCCCGCGCCACGGCCCCGGCCGGCGGGGTGGCACTGCGATGACCCTGCATGTCAAGCCGCGCGGCGGTGCCGCGGTCGGCCACATGGCCGACCTGGACGGGGTCGAGGCCGCGGCGGTGCTGTGCCTGCGGCTATGGAGCGAGGCCGAAGCGCATGACCGCGCCCGCAAGGATCCGTCCGAGGCGCGCGCGCTGGATCTGTTCGCGCAGATCGCCCAGCTGATGGTGCGCTTCGGGCGCCGCCCCCTGATGCGCCACTCGGTGGGGTGTGTCTGCCTTGGCGCGGACGAGGCCTGTTTCGCCCAGCTGGTGGGTGCGGCCAGCGAAGGCGCACGCGAGGATGCCATGCTGATGGCCACGCTGATCGTGCGCCCCGACATGGCGCCGGCGCTGATCGCGCTGGCCGAAGAGTTCGGCCTGCTGCTGCGTCGCATGACGCCGCCGGCGGGTCACGGCGGCCAGGACCGGCCGAACACGCAAAGACTACACTAGGGGAGCTCCCATGAAGACGACGATGACAGCCCTGACGCTTGTGCTGACCGCAAGCCCGCTGCTGGCCGGGAAGGCCGAGGTCCTGACGACCTATGCCGATATCGCGCAGGCGGGGTACGAGGACAGCCTGATGAAGGCGCGGGCGCTGAACGACGCCGTGGACGCCCTGCTGGCCGATCCTTCGGCCGAGACGCTGGCCGCCGCGCGCAGCGCATGGCTGGAGGCGCGCGTGCCCTACCAGCAGACCGAGGTCTACCGTTTCGGCAACGCCATCGTCGACGACTGGGAGGGCAAGGTGAACGCCTGGCCGCTGGACGAGGGGCTGATCGACTATGTCGACGCCGCCTATGGCGGGGCCACGGACGAGAACGCCTATGCCGACCTGAACGTCGTGGCCTCCTCCAGCTTCACCCTGTCGGGCGAGACGGTCGATGCCGCGCAGATCACCCCGGCGCTGCTGGAAGAGACCCTGCACGAGGCCGATGCGGTCGAGGCCAACGTGGCCACCGGCTATCACGCGATCGAGTTCCTGCTCTGGGGGCAGGACCTGAACGGCACCGCGCCGGGCGCCGGAGAGCGCCCGTGGAGCGACTATGCCGAGGGTCAGGCCTGCACCAACGGAAATTGCGACCGCCGCGGCGATTACCTGAAGGCGGCGACCGAGCTGCTGGTTTCGGATCTGGAATGGATGACCGCCCAGTGGGCCGAGGGCGGCGCGGCGCGCGACACGCTGATGGCGGACGAGGATGCAGGCATCGTGGCGATGCTGACCGGCATGGGCAGCCTCTCCTACGGCGAGCAGGCGGGCGAGCGCATGAAGCTGGGCGTGATGCTGAACGATCCCGAGGAAGAGCATGACTGCTTCTCGGACAACACCCATAACAGCCATTACTATGACGGGCTGGGCATCCGGAACGTCTATTTTGGCGAATATGTCCGCATCGACGGCTCGACCGTGTCGGGTGAAAGCCTGTCCTCGCTGGTGGCCGCGGCCGACCCGGCGGTCGACAACGCCCTGCGCGCCGATCTCAACGCCACCATGATCGAGCTGGGCCAGATCAAGGCCGCGGCCGAGGCGGGCTTTGCCTATGACCAGATGCTGGAGCGCGGCAACGACGCCGGCGAGGCGCTGATCCTGTCCGCGGTCGACGCGCTGGTCACCCAGACCCGCGGGATCGAGCGTGCGGTGACGGCGCTGGGGCTCGACCAGATTGCGTTCGAAGGCTCCGACAGCCTCGACGCCCCGAATGCGGTCTTCCAGTAGGACCGCCCCAGGCCGGGGCGGTATCTCCCTTCCTCTGCCCCGGCCGATCCCTTCTTCCAACACCGGACACTGTGCCATGATCGTCTGCCATTGCATGAACATCACGGACAAGGATATCGACGCCGCCATCGACTGGATGCGGGCCTCGGATGCCGACACGCTGATCACGCCCGGAAAGGTCTACCGCGCGCTTGGCAAGAAGGCCGATTGCGGCGGGTGCCTGCCGCTCTTCGTGTCCACCATGGCAAGAAACGAGAATCTCGAGGTCCCGGCCGAGCTGCGCGCGCTGCGCAACCCCGGGAAATTCCGCCACATCCCCTAGCCAGATTTGCCCTTGCGAGACCGCCTTCGCGGCGTAACTCTTGGAAGATCACCAGCGAAAGGAGCACGACATGAAGGGCGACCCCAAGGTCATCGAATACCTCAACGCCGCGTTGCGCAGCGAATTGACGGCCATCAACCAGTACTGGCTGCATTACCGCCTGCAGGAGGATTGGGGCTTTGGCCGCATCGCCAACAAGTCGCGCGAGGAAAGCATCGAGGAGATGCACCACGCCGACAAGCTCGTCTCGCGGATCATCTTCCTCGAAGGACACCCGAACCTGCAGAAGCTCGACGCGCTGCGCATCGGCCAGACGCTGCGCGAGACGCTCGATGCCGATCTGGCGGCCGAGCATGACGCGCGCACGCTCTACATCGAGGCGCGCGATCACTGCGACAAGGTGGGTGACTATGTCTCCAAGAACCTGTTCGAAGAGCTGATCGCCGACGAAGAGGGCCATATCGACTATCTCGAAACCCAGATCGACCTTTACGAGAAGATCGGCGAAGAGCGTTACGGCCTGCTGCAGGCCAAGCCCGCCGACGAGGCCGAGTAAGGGCCCCTCCCGGCCGGGCGCGCCGTGCTGTGCCCCGGCCGCAACCCCAGAGGCATCATGCGAGCATTGCTCATCTGCGCCGCGCTGTCCGGCGCGGGCAGCCCGGCGATTGCCGGGCCCCCCGACCTGTCCGACCCGCACCTGAACATCGTCCCGCGCAGCGCCGAGGAGGCCGCGCGCGTCGCCGCCGTGACCGCGCCGACCCGGACCTTCGACGCCGCCGAGCGGTTCGAGTCCAATCCCGGCGGGGCGGCCACGGTGCGTGCGCGCAGCGATGCCGATGCCTTCTCGCTGCCCTCGGCCAATCTCGATTTCGAGGCAGAGCTGGACTTCCGCGTCGGCAACGGGCTGTTCCGCAAGCTCTGGGTGTCCTCGCCCGCCTCGACGCTGGCCTCGGACGGGCTGGGCCCGCTTTACAACGCGCGCTCCTGCCAGCGCTGCCACCTGAAGGACGGGCGCGGCCACCCGCCCGAGGGGCCGCAGGACAATCGCGTGTCGATGTTCCTGCGTCTCTCGGTGCCCTCGGACCAGTCCGGCATGAGCGAGATCGAGACCTACCTGGCCGGGCTGGGCGGCGCCACGACCCGGCCCGAGCCCACCTATGGCAGCCAGTTGCAGGATGTCGCAGTGCTGGGCCATGCCGCCGAGGGGCGGATGGAGATCACCTACGAGGAGATCGAGGTCGCGCTCTCGGGCGGCGAGACGGCGTCGCTGCGCAAGCCCACCTACAGCGTGTCGGATCCGGCCTACGGCCCGCTGCACCCCGACACGATGCTCAGCCCCCGGGTCGCCTCGCCGATGATCGGGCTGGGCCTGATCGAGGCGATCCCTACCGCCGACCTCCTCTCCGCAGTTGATCCCGAGGATGCCGATGGCGACGGGATTTCCGGGCGGGCGCAGGTGACGTGGTCGCTGGCCCATGACGCGCCCATGCTGGGCCGGTTCGGCTGGAAGGCCGGCAACCCCACCGTGCTGGACCAGAGCGCCAGCGCCTTTGCTGGCGATATCGGCATCTCGACCCCGCTGCACCCGCTGCCCTCGGGCGACTGCACTGCCGCCCAGGCCGCCTGCATGGACGGGCCGCATGGCGATGGCGACGACCGCGTCTTCGAGATCGGGCAGGAGGGCTTGGACTTCGTCGCCTTCTACAGCCGCAACCTTGCCGTGCCGGCGCGGCGCGACGTGGACGACCCGCAGGTGCTGCGCGGCAAGCAGGTCTTCCATGACAGCGGCTGCATCGCCTGCCACCGGCCGAAATATGTCACCCATCGGCTGGCCGATCGCGATGCGCAGAGTTTCCAGCTGATCTGGCCCTATTCCGATTTCCTGCTGCATGACATGGGCCCCGGGCTGGCCGACAACCGCCCCGAGGGGCTGGCGACCGGGTCCGAGTGGAAGACCCCGCCGCTCTGGGGGATCGGCCTGACCGAGCAGGTCAATGGCCACACCTATTTCCTGCATGACGGGCGCGCGCGCTCGCTGCTGGAGGCGGTGCTCTGGCATGGCGGCGAGGCCGAGGCCGCCAAGACCCGCGTGGTCGAGATGGAGCCCGAGGATCGCGCCGCCCTGATCCGTTTCCTGGAGAGCCTGTGATGCGCCACCTTTCTCTTGTCGCCTGTCTTGCCGCCCTGCTGGCCGGCCCCGCCACCGCCGGAACCGACGACGCCCTGGACCGGCATGTCCTGCCGGCCATGGAGACCTTTGCCGAGGAGACCGCCGATCTGTCACGGACCGCCGCGGCCGGGTGCGGGGCCGAGGCACTGCGCCCGGCCTATCATGCGGCGTTCGACGCCTGGATGGGGATCTCGCATCTGCGGTTCGGCCCGCTCGAGACAGGCGGGCGGGCACTGGCGATCGGATTCTGGCCCGACACGCGCGGCTTTGTCGCGCGCAGCGTGAACGGGTTGCTGCAGGATGCCGACCCTGTCGTCTCCGACCCCGAGGGCTTTGCCGAGGTCTCGGTCGCCGGGCGCGGGCTGTTCGCGCTCGAACGCCTGCTCTTCGAGGGCGACGAGGTCCTTGCGGATGACAGCTATGCCTGCGCCTATATCCGGGCCGTGGCGACCGATCTTGCCCGCACCGGGCAGGCGCTGCAGGCGGACTGGAGTGACCACGCGGCTCTGATGCGCTCGGCAGGAGAGGATGGAAACACCGTCTACCTGTCGCCGCGCGAAGCTGAACAGGCGCTCTATACCGCGCTCATCACCGGGCTGGAATTCACCGGGGATCAACGGCTTGGCCGTCCGCTCGGCACGTTCGACCGGCCCCGCCCGACCCGGGCCGAGGCGCGCCGCTCGGGCCGCTCGCTGCGCAACGTGGGCCTGTCGCTCGAGGCGTTGCGCGGGTTGGCGCGCAGCCTGTCCGATGTGCCGATCCCGCAGACCGAGGCCGCCTTTGCCGATGCGCTCTCCGTCGCGGAGGGGCTGGACGACCCGGTGCTGGCCGACCCGGCCGGGCGGCTCAAGGTCGAGATCCTGCAGCAGCGCGTGGAGCTCGTGAAGACCGCCGTCGCGGCCGAGATCGGCGCCGCGCTAGGCCTGTCGACCGGGTTCAACGCCACGGATGGCGATTGATGCGGCGGCGCGCCTTCCTGTCGGCGATGCTGGCCTCGGCCACGATGCCCGGGGCCAGCTGGGCCGATGCCGGCAGCCCGGCCTTCCTTGCCGCCGCGCGCGAGCCGTCGGGGGCATTCGCGCTGTTCGGGCTGTCGGCGACCGGGCAGGACCTGTTCCGCATCCCGCTGCCCGCCCGCGGCCATGCCGCTGCCGCCCATCCCGTCGCGCCCGAGGCCGTGGCCTTTGCCCGCCGCCCGGGGGCTTTCGCGCTGGTGATCGACTGCGCCTCGGGGCAGTTGCGCGCAAGGCTGGACGCGCCGGCGGGGCGGCATTTCTACGGGCATGGCGCCTATCTGGACGGGGGCGAAATCCTCGTGACGTCGGAAAATGGCATCGAGACCGGCGCCGGGGTGCTGGGCCTCTGGGCGCGCTCCGAGGGCTATCGGCGGATTGGCGAAATCCCGTCCGGCGGGGTCGGACCGCACGAGATTCTGGCCTTGCCGGGCGAAGTGCTGGCCGTGGCCAATGGTGGCATCCGCACCCATCCCGAGCGCGGTCGCGACAAGCTCAACCTCGCCTCCATGCGCCCGAACCTGGCCTATGTGTCGCTGTCAGGCGGCATTGAGGAGGTGGTGGAGCTGGAGCCCGACCTGCATCACGCCTCGATCCGGCATCTGGCGGCAGAGGGCGGGCAGGTGGCCTTTGCCATGCAGTGGCAGGGCGATCTGCCGGACCCCGCGCCGCTTCTGGGCCTGCACCGGCGGGGGGCGGCGCCGGTGCTGTGCAGCGCCGAGATGGGCGAGCAGATGTCGATGGACGGCTATGCCGGCAGCGTCGCCATGGATGCACGCCACGTGGCCATCACCTCGCCGAGGGGCGGTCGGGTCCATGTCTTTGACCGGCAGGGGCGCTTTGTGCGTGCCGTGCTGCGCGCGGATGTCTGCGGCATTGCCACGGGGGCGTGCGGGCTGGTGGTCACGGACGGGCAGGGCGGGATCGCCGCGCTGGACCCGGACCTTGCGCCGCTGGCGCGCGCCGCGCGGGCCTGGGACAATCACCTGGTCCGGCTGGGCGGCTGAGCCGGGCCGGGCGCGCTCAGAGCGCGGCCCAGTCGGTGAAGCGGTAGGTCTGCGGCTTCCTGCGGGTGCCGGGGATCGGGCTTTTCTGGGTGTCGCGGGTGGGGATGTCGTGCTTGGTCATGAGATCGGTCCTCCTGTCATACAGGATGCTCTGTCCCGCCGCCTCCCGACAGTCCGGCATTCCGGACGGTCGGGAATCCCCGACCCGTCAGGCGCTGCCGATCACGCCCTTCTTGAGGATGATGTTGCCGTAGAGCCGCGTCTCGCCGGTCTGAACGATGGCAAAGGCCGTACGCGCTCTGTCATAGAAGGCGAACCGCTCCAGCGAGACGATCGGTGCGGGGTGATCGGCGGTCGCGTCGAGGATCTGCTGGAACTCGGCCACGATCTCGGGCACCGCCGCGGCGTCATCCACCACCTGCATGGTCAGCGCCCGGTCGGGCATGAAACGGTCCAGCGGCATCAGCCGCAAGACCGCCTCCAGCGTGGCGGTGGCGGGAATGCCGTCCAGCCGCATGACCTTGGGCCCGAGGCTGCTGGCGGGAAAGTTCGCATCGCCGATGACGATCTCGTCGCCATGGCCCATGGCGCGCAGGCAGTGCAGCAGGTCGGGCGAAAGGATGGGGGGGATGTTGTGCAGCATGTGGGCCTCCTCGTTTCCGGGCGCAGTGAACCGCGCGCGCCGCCCCATCACAAGGGCTTTCCGGTCGGTCAGCGGCCCATTGTATCCCGGGGCCGGGCGCGGCACTGTGGCGCCGACAAGGGAGACGCGCATGGACATCCTCTTCACCGGTATCCTGATCGGGCTGGGCGGCACGATCGCCATGGACCTCTGGGCCCTGCTGCTCAACCGGACCCTGGGACAGGGCCTGCCCAACTGGGGCAATGTGGGCCGTTGGGTGGGGCACTTGCCGGGCCGGGTCTTTCACGACGATATCGGCGCCGCCACGCCGCTGCCGGGCGAGACCGCAATCGGCTGGGCCTTCCACTACGCGGTGGGCATCTTCTACGGGGTAATCTTCATGCTGCTGGTGGGGCCGGGCTGGGCGGCCGCGCCGACGTTCCTGCCGGCCTGGATCTTCGCGCTGGTGACGATCGCGGCGGGCTGGTTCCTGCTGCAGCCCGGCATGGGGCTGGGCTGGGCCCTGTCGCGGACCGAGACGCCGATGAAGGGCCGAGCCATGGGGCTGGTCGCACACACGGTCTTTGGCCTGGGCATGTGGGTCACGGCGCTGATCGTCTGAGGGCCGGAATCGCAAAAGGGCGGGGAAATCCCCGCCCTTCGATCTTTCCGAACGGGATGTCCCGTTTCAGAGCAGCTCGAGATTCGCAGCGCTCTCGCGGCCGTCACGGCCGGACTGCAGCTCGTACTGGATCTTCTGGTTGTCGGCGAGGCCGGTCAGGCCCGA
Organism: Pseudoponticoccus marisrubri; assembly: GCF_001482405.1. Classification (GTDB taxonomy): domain Bacteria; phylum Pseudomonadota; class Alphaproteobacteria; order Rhodobacterales; family Rhodobacteraceae; genus Pseudoponticoccus; species Pseudoponticoccus marisrubri. Next base: position 728,156 of record NZ_LPXO01000001.1, on the reverse strand, counting down.
ACGCTCGACAGCCGAGATGTGGACGAACACGTCCTTGCCGCCCGCGTCGGGCTGGATGAAGCCGAAGCCTTTGGTGGTGTTGAACCATTTCACGGTGCCAGTGGCCATCGTGAGATCTCCTGTCATGTGTCGCCGCACGCGGAAGTGCTGCGGCCCGGCATCTGTCAGAGCAGTATCGGTTGCTCTGTCGCCGGGTAAGGGAGACAGGTAGGCGATAGTGGTAACGTAGCGACGCCTGCATGACAGGTTTGCCGAGTCGGGACAAGGGACTTCATGCGCGACAAGTTCGCAGATGCGTGAGCCCTATGGTCTGAGGCCGCCCTGTTGGCGGATCGGCGCCGGGGTGGTTGAAACCGGCGGCGCGGATGATTTGGTCGGGGATGAGCGCGGGAGAACCGCAAATTCACACGAGATTGGAGATCACCATGAGCGCTCGAACCACCCTCCTCGGCACCGCCGTCATCGCCGCGCTGGCCGCGGCCCCGATGAGCACCGCCTTCGCGCAGGAAGCCGAGGCACCGCAGGCCGAGGCGATTCAGGTCACCGACGCGATGCTGTCGGACTTCGTCGATGCCGCGATGAAGGTCATGGCCCTGCGCCAGACCTACGAGGTCCGCCTGCAGGCGGCCGAGACCCAGGAAGACCGCCAGGCGCTGGTCGCGCAGGCGCAATCCGACATGCGCAGCGCGATCGAGGAAACCGACGGCATGACCGTCGAGACCTATGCCCAGATCGGCGAAGCCGCGCAGGCCGATGAAGAGCTGAACCAGCGCGTCGTCGCCCTGATCCAGGAGCGGGTCCCGGAAGACGCCCAGCCGCAAGGCGACGGCTGAGCGCTCCGACGCTGAATTGAAAAGCCCCGCGCGATCCACTCGCGCGGGGCTTTTTGTGGCAGCTCTCGTAATTCAGCGCAGGTCGCGCGGATCGCAGGGAGGGCCAGACCCGCCCTGCAGGGGCCAAGCCCGCGTCAGCGCGCGAATTTCTTGAACTTCACCCGTGTGGGCTCCAGCGCGTCGGCGCCGAGGCGGCGCTTCTTGTCTTCCTCGTAATCCTCGAAATTGCCCTCGAACCATTCGACATGGGCCTCGCCCTCGAAGGCGAGGATATGCGTGCAGATCCGGTCGAGGAAGAAGCGGTCGTGGCTGATCACCACCGCGCAGCCGGCGAAATCGACCAGCGCATCTTCCAGCGCGCGCAGGGTTTCGACGTCGAGGTCGTTGGTCGGCTCGTCGAGCAGGATGACGTTGCCGCCTTCCTTGAGCAGCCGTGCCATGTGGACCCGGTTGCGTTCGCCGCCCGAGAGCAGGCCGACCTTCTTCTGCTGGTCGCCGCCCTTGAAGTTGAAGGCCGAGCAATAGGCGCGGCTGTTCATCTCGGCATCGCCCAGCTTGATCTGCTCGGCGCCGCCCGAGATCGCCTCCCACACGGTCTCGTCGGATTTCAGATCGTCGCGCGACTGGTCGACATAGGCCAGCTGCACCGTGTCGCCGTATTCCAGCGTGCCCGCATCCGGCGTCTCGTGTCCGGTCAGCATCTTGAACAGCGTCGACTTGCCCGCGCCGTTGGGGCCGATCACGCCGACGATGCCGCCCGGCGGCAGCGAGAAGGACAGGTCCTCGATCAACAGCTTGTCGCCCATCGCCTTCTTCAGCCCGTCGACCTCGATCACCTTGGAGCCAAGCCGCGGGCCGTTGGGAATGATGATCTGGGCGCGGGACAGCTTTTCGCGCTCGGACTGGTTGGCCAGCTCGTTATAGGCGCTGATCCGGGCCTTGGACTTGGCCTGCCGGGCCTTGGCGCCCTGGCGCATCCATTCCAGCTCGCGCTCCAGCGTCTTCTGCTTGGCCTTGTCCTCGCGGGCTTCCTGCTCCAGCCGCTTGGCCTTCTGCTCCAGCCAGCTGGAGTAATTGCCCTCGTAGGGGATGCCGCGGCCGCGATCCAGTTCGAGGATCCAGCCGGTGATCGAATCGAGGAAGTAACGGTCGTGGGTGACGATCAGGATCGTGCCCTTGTAGGCGATCAGGTGGTTCTGCAGCCAGGCGATGGTCTCGGCGTCGAGATGGTTGGTCGGTTCGTCCAGCAGCAGCATGTCGGGCGCCTCGAGCAGCAGCTTGCACAGCGCCACGCGGCGCCGTTCGCCGCCCGAGAGCGTGCCCACATCCGCCTCGTCCGGCGGGCAGCGCAGCGCCTCCATGGCGACGTCGATCTGGCTGTCGAGATCCCACAGGTTCTGGCTGTCGATCTCGTCCTGCAGCTGCGCCATCTCGTCGGCGGTCTCGTCGCTGTAGTTCATTGCCAGCTCGTTGAACCGGTCGAGCTTGGCCTTCTTCTCGGCCACGCCCAGCATCACGTTCTCGCGGACATTCAGGCTCTCGTCGAGCTGCGGCTCCTGCGGGAGATAGCCGACCCGCGCGCCCTCGGCGGCCCAGGCCTCGCCGGTGAAATCCTTGTCGATCCCGGCCATGATCCGCATCAGGGTCGACTTGCCCGCGCCGTTGACGCCGACGACACCGATCTTGACCCCGGGCAGGAAGCTCAGCCGGATGTTCTCGAAGCATTTCTTGCCGCCCGGATAGGTCTTGGACACCCCGTCCATGTGGTAGACATACTGGTAAGAGGCCATGCGAAAGCTCCTGCTGCGTGCGCGTGACGAGGGGAGTAGCGCGTTGCGCGGCCCGGTGCAATCGGGCGGCTTGATGCGCCGGGGGCGAGCGCCTAGACAAGGCCCGGCACGGGGCCCGGGCCCCGCGCCTTGGGACGGGACGGGCGGGGACAGCCGTGGCAGAGCTTGACGACGGGATGTTTCTGCGCGCCGGCCAGCGGGTCGGGCTGCTGGGCGGCTCCTTCGATCCGCCCCATGCGGGCCATCTGCACCTGTCGCGCGAGGCGCTGAAGCGTTTCGACCTCGACCGGGTGGTCTGGCTGGTCAGCCCGGGCAACCCGCTCAAACCCAACCCGCCGGCCGCGCTGGCGCGCCGCATGGACGCGGCCCGGGCGCTGGTGTCGCATCCGCGCATCCTGATCAGCGATTTCGAGGCGCAGGCCGGTACACGCTTCACCGCCGAGACGCTGGCCGCCCTGCAGGCGCGGCACCGCGGCGTGCGCTTCGTCTGGCTGATGGGGGCGGACAACCTTGCACAGCTGCATCGCTGGGATCGCTGGCACGAGATCATGCACCGCGTGCCCATGGGCGTGATGGCCCGGCCGGGCCTGCGCATCGCGGCGCGCGCCTCGGTCGCGTCGCGGGTCTATGCCGGTGCGCGTTTGCCCGCCGCGCAATCGGGACGGCTGGCGCTGTGCGCGCCGCCGGCCTGGTGTTTCGTCAACATCCCGATGATCGATCTCAGCTCGACCGAGTTGCGTGCCCGCGGCGGGTGGTCCTGAGCGGGGAAACGCTGTGTTTCCGCGATCCGGCGCGGTTCGGCAAAAAGTTGATCGCGTGCGCAAAGATGACCGGTTGCCGCGCGCCCGATCCTTCGCTTAGATCCCGCCCATGACGAAAACATTGCCTCGACGTGCTTTCCTGTCCCTTGCGGCGGCTGCCGGCCTGAGCGCGGCCGCCGGCCCGGCGGTGGCGAACGCGCCCGCGCGTTCGCTGCGGCCTGTCGCGCGCAGCGACGATCTGCTGCGCCGCCTGCAGACCCCGCCCGAAGAGCTGATCGCCCGGGCCCGGCTGGACGGGCGGGTCGGTTTCGCCGTGGCCGACATGGCCGATGGCAAGATGCTGGAGGATCACGCGCCGAACCTCGGCCTGCCGCCCGCAAGCGTCGCCAAAGCGCTGACCGCCGCCTATGCGCTGGAGGTGCTGGGCCCGGCCTATCACTTCGAGACGCGCGTGATCGCGACGGGCGGCATCACCGACGGGGTGGTGCAGGGCGATCTGGTGCTGGCCGGTGGCGGCGATCCGACGCTGGACACCGACGCGCTGGCGGCGCTGGCGGCCGGGGTGAAGGCCGCGGGGATCACCGGCGTGACGGGCGGCCTGAAGGTCTGGGGCGGAGAATTGCCCTTCGTGCGGGTGATCGACCCGCTGCAGCCGGACCACGTGGGCTACAGCCCGGCCGTGTCGGGGCTGAACCTGAACTACAACCGGGTGCATTTCGAATGGCGTCGGGCGGGCAGCGGCTATACCGTCTCGATGGATGCGCGCTCGGGCACGCACCGGCCCGACGTGACCATGGCGCGCATGGGCGTCGTGGCGCGCGACATGCCGGTCTACACCTATTCCGACAGCAATGGCCGCGACGAGTGGACCGTGGCGCGCGGCGCGCTGGGCGATGGCGGGGCGCGCTGGCTGCCCGTGCGCAAGCCCGAGCTTTATGCCGGCGAGGTCTTCCAGACCTTCGTGCGGGCGCAGGGCATCCAGCTGGGTGCCCCGACGGTGATCGACGCGCTGCCTGCGGGCGAGACCGTGGCCCGGCATGAAAGCGCGCCGCTGCGCATCATCCTGCGCGACATGCTGAAATGGTCCACGAACCTCACCGCAGAGGCGGTGGGCATGATGGCGACGCGTGTCCGCACCGGTGCCGCGCCCGCAAGCCTGACCGCCTCGGCCGCCGAGATGAGCGCCTGGGGGCGGGAAAGCTTCGGGCTCGACTCGATGGCCTTCGTCGATCATTCGGGGCTGGGCGAGGACAGCCGGATCAGCGCGCGCGACATGATGACCGCGCTCTACAACATCCGGCGGCGCAAGGGGCTGAAGCCGCTGCTCAAGGCCTTTCCGATGCGCGATTCGCAGCGCCGGATCATCTCGGACCATCCGCTGAAGGTGCATGCCAAGACCGGCACGCTGAACTTCGTCAGCGGCCTGGCGGGCTTTGTCGATCTGCCGGACGGGACGGAGCTGGTCTTTGCAATCTTCACCTCCGACATGGACCGCCGCGCCGAGCTGAGCCGGGCGCAGCGCGAACGCCCGCCGGGCGGGCGTGAATGGAACCGGCGGGCCAAGGCGCTGCAGCAGGCGCTGATCGAACGCTGGGGCGTGCTTTACTCTGCGTGAAACGGGGCAGGCCGGGACGGTCCGCCCGAACAGGTCCATCAGTTCTGGATCACCACGCGCATGTTGCGCTTGCCCACCTGCTTGGTCAGGCGGAACAGCACGGCGGCGTGATCGGGGTGCAGCCGGACGCAGCCGGCCGAGGCCGGGCGACCGAGACGGCTGATCTGGTTGGTGCCGTGGATCGCGTAATTGCCGTTGAAGAAGATCGAGTAGGGCATGGGCGCGTTGTTGTAGAGGCTGGACTTATGATAGCGCGACAGCCACTTGGCGCCCCACGAGCCGCGCGGGGTCCATTTGCCCGAGCGTGCGGTCGAAACCGGCCAGCGATAGGCCACGCGACCATTGTGGATCACGGTCATCGTCTGCGAAGAGATGTCGACCTTGGCGACCAGCGGGGCAGCGGCGCTGGCGACAGGGGTCAGGAAGAGCATCGCGGTCGCGAGGACCGCCGCAAGAATACGGTTCATTTTGTCCCTCCAGGTGAATCGGTCTTGTTCGGCGATAAATACCTGAAAGGGTTTATACTCTGCGGATATCCACCGGTCAGTCCGGGAATCCGGACCCGAACCGACACAAATTGTGACAGGACTGTAATTTATCCGCGATGCGCGCGGGGGTTCCGCCCGCTGCGGCCCGGCTCAGAGCGTGATGTGGCGGGCCCGTGCGCCGCGCTCGATCGCCGCGGCGTGCAGCCGGTCGATGTTGAGCTCGTAGCGGATCTCTTCGAGCAGGCGCAGCTCGGTCTCTTGCAGGGTGCCGTCGGCCGCAGCCACGTCGCAGGCCAGCGCATAGGCGGTCTCGTAGAGCCGTTCGGGCAGGGTGTCGCGCAGCAGGCCGAACAGCGCGTCCAGCCCGTCCTCCTGCTCGAACAGGTCGAAGACCATGGAGGAGACGGCGCGCACGCGCTCGGTGTCGTAGCCCGAGAAGACGGGCAGCGAGTTCACCGCGCCGTCGATCTTGACGAGTTCCACGGTGCGCACGTTCTCGTCCGAGGCCGAGACGGCGATCATCAGCGCCACGAGGCTGTCCTGCGGGGTGAGCGGCTGGGCGGTGTCATTCATCGAAGGGCGGCCTTGTCCTGATCCTGTACGGGTCTTGGTGCTATTTATTGACGCCCGACCCTGCCCGCAATAGGAAGCGCGCGGTGCGCGGCAGGGTGGCAAGGGCAATGGGCCCGCGTCGCAGCGGTGCCGCGCCTTGGAAATCAGGAGAGTTTCAGATGTCCGAATTGCGTGACCTGGCGATGAGCGCGAAGGCGTGGCCGTTCGAAGAGGCGCGCCGCATCCTGAAACGCTATGAGAAGGCGCCGCCGGAAAAGGGCCACGTGCTGTTCGAGACGGGCTATGGCCCCTCGGGTCTGCCGCATATCGGTACGTTCGGCGAGGTGCTGCGCACCACGATGATCCGCCGTGCCTTCGAGACGCTGTCGGACATCCCGACGCGGCTGATCTGCTTCTCGGACGACATGGACGGCATGCGCAAGGTGCCGGGCAACGTGCCCAATGCCGAGATGCTGCACGAACACCTGCAGAAGCCGCTGACCGCCGTGCCGGACCCGTTTGGCACGCATGAAAGCTTTGGCCATCACAACAACGCCATGCTGCGGCGGTTCCTGGACACGTTCGGGTTCGAGTACGAGTTCTACTCGGCCACCGAGTTCTACAAGTCCGGCAAGTTCGACGAGATCCTGCTGCGCGCGGCCGAGCGCTATGACGACCTGATGAAGATCATGCTGAAGAGCCTGCGCGAGGAGCGCCGGCAGACCTACTCGATCTTCCTGCCGATCCATCCCGAGACGGGGCGCGTGCTCTATGTGCCGATGAAGCACGTGGATGCCGCCAAGGGCGAGATCACCTTCGACGACGAGGACGGGCGCGAATGGACGCTGCCGGTCACCGGTGGGCAGGTCAAGCTGCAGTGGAAGCCCGATTTCGGCGCCCGCTGGGCCGCGCTGGACGTGGATTTCGAGATGTATGGCAAGGACCACTCGACCAACACGCCGATCTATGACGGGATCTGCCGGGTGCTGGGCAACCGCCCGCCCGAGCATTTCACCTACGAGCTTTTCCTCGACGACAAGGGGCAGAAGATCTCGAAGAGCTCGGGCAACGGCATCTCGATCGACGAGTGGCTGAGCTATGCCTCGACCGAGTCGCTGTCCTATTTCATGTTCCAGAAGCCGAAGACCGCCAAGCGGCTGTATTTCGACGTGATCCCCAAGGCGGTTGACGAGTATCACCAGCAGCTGCGCGCCTATGCGACGCAGGAGCCGGCGCAGCAGCTGAACAACCCGGTGCATCACATCCATGCCGGCAAGGTCCCGGCCTCGGACATGGTGGTGACCTTCTCGATGCTGCTGAACCTTGCCAGCGCGTCCAGCGCCGAGGACAAGGAGACGCTGTGGGGCTTCATCCGGAAATACGCCCCCGACGCCACGCCCGAGACGCATCCCGGGATGGACCAGGCGGCGGGTCACGCGGTGCGCTACTTCCAGGATTTCGTCAAACCCTCCAAGGTCTTCCGGGCGCCCACCGAGCAGGAGCACGCGGCCATGTTGGACCTGGCCGAGCGGCTGCGCACGCATGACGGCTCGCATGATGACGAGGAACTGCAATCGCTGGTCTTCGCCGTCGGCAAGGCGCACGGGTTCGAGCCGCTGCGCGACTGGTTCAAGGCGCTCTACGAGGTGCTGCTGGGCCAGAGCCAGGGGCCGCGCTTCGGCGGGTTCATCGCGCTCTACGGCGTGGCCGAGACCATCGCGCTGATCGAGAAGGGGCTGGCCGGCGAGCTGGCCTGACAGCGCCCCCGCCACGTGCATTTTTGACGCAGGCGACCGCCGCGCTAGCTTTCCTTCACGGCAAGGAGGAGTGCGATGCGCGGCGGAATTCTTGGAATGGTACTGTCGGTGATCCTGTCGGGATCGGTCATGGCACAGGATGCGCTGCCCCCCGACAAGGGGATCGAGGGCGTGATCCGGCAGCAGATGGATGCCTTCCTGGCCGATGACGTGGGCACTGCCTTCGAATTCGCGAGCCCCTCGATCCAGGGCATGTTCCGCACGCCCGAGAATTTCGGGGCGATGGTGCGCAACGGCTATCCCATGGTCTGGCGGCCGGGCGACGTGCGCTTCGGTGATTTGCGCGAGATCGGTGGTGCGCTGTGGCAGAAGGTCATCGTGACCGATGGCGCGGGGCGCACCTTCGTGCTGGATTACCGCATGCAGCAGATCGACGGCGCGTGGCGCATCTCGGGCGTGCAGATCCTGCCGGCACCGGACGTGGCGGCCTGAGCCACCCGGTTGCGGCGTGCGGGCTTGGCCCGTGCGCTGGGGTCCGAGAGCCTTAAGATCCCGTTGATATTTCCCTTTCCCGATCGGGGCCGCTCCGCGCCCCTTGCGAGGAAAGGGATCAGGATGAACAAGGCGATCACCGAGGGTTTGGTCTTCATGCCGCCGGCCTTCTCGGCCGGCAATCTGGGGCAATGGTCGCGCGGCGACGGGGTGCCGGGATCGAACACCTATGCCAGCCTGGCCACGGCGGCCTTCGTCCCGGCGGACCAGGATTTCGGCGGATGCCTCGAGATCCAGAAGACCGCCAGCACGCAGAAGCTGCGCTACATGGGCGAGACGCCGATCCCGCTGGGCTGCTACCTTCGCATCACGGCCCGCATCAAGGCGATCGCGGGTTCGCTGCCCTCGGTTCGGGTGGCAGCCTGGGCGGGTCGGGCCAACAACTCGGCCGTGAACGGCATCGACAAGACCGGCCCGTCGACCACGCTGACCAGCTATGGCGAGGTGGTTGAAGTCTCGGCCATCGTCGGATCCGGCAATCGCAGCGGCGTCGACCTGGTCTGGGGGACCGAGCCGGTCTACGGCCATTTCGGCATCGACCTGACCGGGCCGAATGGCGGCGTGGTGCGGGTCGACGACATCGTGATCGAGGATGTCACGGATGTTTTTCACCGCGACATGATGAATTGGGTCGACGTGCGCGATTTCGGCGCCGTGGGCAATGGCAGCGCGGATGACAGCGCGGCCTTCGAGGCCGCGGACGCCGCCGCGGATGGCCGGCGCGTGCTGGTCTCGGAGGGCACCTACCGGCTGAATTCCTCGGTCACGCTGGAAAGCCGCGTGCAGTTCGAGGGCTCGGTCACCATGCCCGACAGCGCGATCCTGTCGCTGACCAAGGATTTCAGCCTGCCGGTCTATATCGACGCCTTCGGCGGCAACGAGGAGCTGGCCTTCAAGAAGGCGCTGCAATCGCTGATGAACAATGCCGATCACGAGAGCCTGGATCTTGGCGGACGGCGCATCTCGATCACCGGGCCCATCGACATGCAGGCGGCGGTGCCCAACCGGACCTCCTACGCGCAGCGCCGGGTGATCCGGAACGGCCAGTTCCGCGCCGAGTCCAGCGGCAACTGGACCCCGATCACGGTGACCAGCGCGGCCACCTACTCGGCCAGCAACCAGTGGCGGCTGACCGATGTCAGCAACATCGCCAATATCCGCGAGGGCAGCCTTGTGCAGGGCGCCGGGGTGGGCCGCGAGATCTATGTGAGGCGCGTCAACGTGGCGGCGGGCGAGCTTGAGCTGTCGCAGCCGCTGTCGGATGCGGTGGGCCGGCAGAGCTATACCTTCACCCGCTACAAGTACATGATGGATTTCACCGGCTTCGACCGGATCAACGTGTTCGAGCTGGAAGGCATCGAGTTCCAGTGCAACGAGACCGCCTCGGGCGTGATCCTGCCGCGGCTGGGCACGGTCAACGTGATCCGCAACTGCGTCTTCAACCGGCCGGGCCATCGCGGCATCACCTCGCACGGGGATGGCTGCCAGGGCATGCTGATCGACCATTGCCAGTTCATCTCCTACGAGGGGGGCACCCTGTCGCAGGACCGGCAGACCGTGGCGATCAACACCAACGCCAATGACGTCAAGATCCGCAACTGCCGGGCCTCGCAGTTCCGCCATTTCGCGGTGATCAGCGGGGCGCATGCGATCATCACGGCGAACCACTTCTTCCAGGGCGATCCGGCCTCGGCGGGGTCGCGCACCGCGGGGATCGTGCTGTGCCTGCGCGCCTGCAACACGCAGATCAGCAACAACTATGTCGACAACTGCTTCATCGAGTGGACCAACGAGCGCGAGCCCGAGCCGGATTTCACCGGCGGGTTCGGCTTTGCCGGCCTGTCGATCACCGGCAACGTGATGCTGGCCTCCAGCGTGGCGCCGTGGTTCAGCAGCATCGTGATCAAGCCCTACGGTTCGGGCCATTTCATCAACGGGCTGACCGTCTCGGGCAACACGTTCCGCACCATCGGCGGGCTGACCTATCGCGGCGAGCGGGTGGACACGACCTTTGCGCCGCTCGACATGTCGCGGGCGCGCAGCGTGACCTTTGTCGGCAATACCTATCACAACGTCGAATCGGGGGCGGCGAACCCGCTGCGAGTGACACATTCGCAGAACTCGCATGCCTCGGTCTGGACGGTGCCCACCGACAACCGCCTGCCCTTCGAGGGCGAGGCGCTGGAGATCGAGAGCATCGTGTCCCGCTCGCGCCCGCGCAACAGCTCGAACGTGACGCGCAACCACTTCCCTTATGTCGAGGGGCGCAAGGGCGGCCAGAGGGACCAGGTGCACGTGATCTGGCCCGAGAACATGGTCGGCGACGTCACGATGAACATCCGAATGGACAAGTGACCCGGGACGGGCGGCGCGCAACGGTCGCGCCGCCCGTCAGAACTCGGCCCAGAAACCCAGCTTGATCCCCATCGCCTCGTCCCCCTGCAGCCCGTAGGACATGCCGGCCTCGATCTTCAGCATGTCGGTGACCGGAAAGACCAGCGAGGGCACGAAGCGCGCGAACGGGTCGCCCCCGTCCGGCGCGCCGGTCTGCATCTGCAGGATCAGCTTGCGCCCGCGCGACAGGTTGCGGCCCAGCGTGATGTCCATCTTGTAATCGGTCGCGCCGCCGTCGATCTCGATCTCGGCCATGCTGTCGATCGTGAACCAGCCGCCCTCGCTCCCCCAGCCCAGCGACAGGCCGGGCCGCAGGATCGCCTCTTCGGCGATGGTGCCATAGGCCAGCTGCGCCGTGACCTTGGGATAGCTTTGCAGGTTGCGCAGTGGGTATTGCGCCCAGACCAGCATCTTGCGCTCGCCGGTCATGGACTGGCCCAGGTCCAGCCCGATCGTCCAGTCCGGCGTCAGCCCGTATTCCATGTAGAGCGTGTGATAGCCTTGCGTCGGGTCGCGCAGGCTGCGCCCGTCGGGATCCTGCGGCCAGCCGAAGCGCAGCGCGCCGGCCACGAAGCTGCGCCCGGCCTCGCGCGGCCAGGCGCCGGCGGCGGCGTCACCGGCGATCAGGCTGAGGGCCAGCAGCAGGGATATGAGGCGGCAGATCGGCATGGCAGGTGCCGCAAGCCTGCCTTCACCTTGGTTAAGGCCGGGTTAAATCGCGCGGGTGGCTGGATTCCGCCGATCAGCCGGGGCAGGGTGGCCCGGCACAGCAGGGGGAGCGCGACATGGCAGGCCGGGTCATCACGGTGGCACAGCAGAAGGGCGGCAGCGGCAAGACCACCATGGCCGCGCATCTGGGGCTGGGGTTCCGCGAGATGGGCCTGAAGGTGGCGCTGGTGGATCTCGATCCGCAGGGCTCGCTCGGGCGCTGGTACATGACCCGGATCGAGGCTGACCCGGCCGATTGCGACCGGCTGGAATTCTCGACCTCTTCGGCCTGGGGGATCTCGCTGGAATGCCGCAAGCTGACCGCCGCGCATGACGTGGTGGTGATCGACACGCCGCCCAAGGCCGACAGCGACCTGCGCCCGGCGCTGCGCGTGGCCGACCTTGTGGTGGTGCCGGTCTCGGTCAGCCACGTGGATCTCTGGGCCACCGAGGGCGTGCTGGACCTTGCCGCGCGCGAGCGGCGCGAGACGCTGCTGGTGATGAACCGCACGCGCAGCGGCACGCGGCTGGGGCTGGACGTGGCGCAGGCGGTGCAGAAGATCGACGCGCCGCTGGCTCGGCACGGGCTGGCCAACCGCGTAGGCTATGCTGAGGCGATGGGGCTGGGACGCGGCGCGCAGGAGGTGGCGCGTGGCCCGGCCCGCGACGAGGTGTCCGCGCTGACCGCCGAGGTGGCCGCCCGGCTGGGTCTTGCCTGACCCTCTGTCCCTTGCCGCCGATCTGCTTTAGGAGCGGGCGCCAAAGGAGAGCCCCATGACCGACCTCGATGCCCTCCGCGCCCTGATCCGGCAGGACAGCGCGGCGCGCGGCCAGACGATCTCGAAACTCGGCTATTTCTGCGCCCCGTTCCGCCCCGAAGGCGGGCCCTTTGGCGACCGGGTGATCAAGGTCTATCGCGGCCTGCCCGATCCGCGCGCGCTGGAGCGGCTGAAGGTCTGCCATGACGATTACGCCGATGCGCTGGTCGCCGCCGGCGTGCCGCTGCCGCAGACCGTGTTCCACCTGCTCGAGATGGATGGCGTGACCATCCCCGTGATCGTGCAGGAGGCGCTGCCGACCGACAGCCTGATGCGCCCGCGCATGCAGACCGCGCCGGTGGAGGAGACGCTGGAGATGATGCAGCAGGCCGGCACGGTGATCGCGCGGTTCTGGCACTGGGCCGAGGGGCAGCAGGGGCGGATCGGCTTCCACCCCTCGATTCGCAACTTCGCGATCGTCGACGGGCAGGCGGTGTTCTTCGACACCTTCCCGCCGCTGATCCACTATTCGCGGGACGAGATGGGCCGCCTGCTGCTGGCCTTCTCGGAGAAACGCATCATGCGCCTTGTCGGCCCGCTGATGCAGCGCCGCGTGACAGCGATTCAGGATGAATGGTACTCGCCCGCCGAGACGCTGGTCGGGCTGGTGGGCTCGGCCTGCCGGCTGCGCCCGGAGCATGCCGACGCCTATCTTGAGTGGGGCCGCGCCTTTGCCGCGCGCGAAATGGCGCCCTGGGCCGAGGAGGCCGTGGCCGGCATGTCCGCCCCGCCGAAACTGCCGGCGATCTGGACGGGCATGCGCAAGCTGATGGGCCTGCAAGGCGAGCCGAACGTCTGAGGACGCGGCCCGCCCCGAGACGGTCAGACGATCTTGATGCCCGCGGCCTCGGCATCCTTGAGGAAGGCGGCCAGGCCCTTGTCGGTCAGCACGTGGTTGGCCATGGCATGGATCACGCCCGGCGGTGCGGTGGCCACGTCGGCGCCGATCTTGGCGCATTCCGACATGTGGTTCGCGGTGCGGATCGAGGCGGCGAGGATCTGCGTCTCGTAGCCGTAATTGTCATAGATCTCGCGGATATCGGCGATCAGCTCCAGCCCGTCCATGTTCAGGTCGTCCAGCCGGCCGATGAAGGGCGAGATGAAGGTAGCGCCCGCCTTGGCGGCCAGCAGCGCCTGGTTGGCGGTGAAGCACAGGGTGACATTGACCATGCGGCCCTCGTCGCTGAGCACCTTGCAGGCCTTCAGCCCGTCCCAGGTCAGCGGCACCTTCACGGCGATGTTCTCGGCGATTTCGGCCAGCTTGCGGCCCTCGGCGATCATCGCGTCGGATTCGGTGGCGATCACCTCGGCCGAGACGGGGCCCTCGACCAGGTCGCAGATCTCCTTGGTGACTTCCAGGATGTCGCGGCCCGACTTGTTGATGAGCGAGGGGTTGGTGGTAACCCCGTCGACCATGCCCAGGGCGTGCAGGTCGCGGATCGCGTCGATATCGGCGGTGTCGACAAAGAATTTCATTGCGCGTTGGCCCTCCCGGCTGTGCTTGGCATTCCTTGACCCGTGTCATACCCCAAGGACGGACGGGTCGAAAGCCCGGAGTGGTTATCGCTAACGGGACTGGGGTGATGGACGCATTCTTTGCAGAGGGCGAGCGGGTCGGCGTGCTGACCACGCAGCCGCTCGACCGGGTGCTGGATTACCGCGCGCCCGAGGGTGGCTGTTTTGTCGGCGCCTTCGTCGAGGTGCCGCTGGGGCCGCGCAAGGTGCTGGGCGTCGTCTGGGGGCCCGGGCAGGGCGGTTTCGACGCTGCCAAGATCCGCCCGGTGATCCGCGTGCTGGATGCCGCGCCCATGCGCGAGGAGATGCGGCTCTTCCTAGAGAAGGCCGGCGCCTACACGCTGACGCCGCTGCCCGCCATGCTGCGGCTGGCGACGCGGGCGCCGGGGTTGGGCGATCCGCCGTCGATGCGCAAGGTCTATCGCCGCGGCGAAGGGGAGCCCGCGCGCATGACCGATGCGCGGCGCCGGGTGCTGGACGCTGCCGAAGAGATGGGCGGGCTGGCGCTGACCCTGAAGGAACTGGCCGAGGCCGCCGGCGTGACATCCTCGGTGGTCAAGGGGCTGCTGCCCGGCGGCGCCATCGTCGAGGAGGAAAGCCCCCGCGACACGCCATTCCCGCGGCTCGACCCCGAGCTGGGCGGCAAGGACCTGACCGAGGACCAGGCCGCGGCGGTCGAGGTGCTGCGCGAAGGCCAGCGCGCGGGCCGCTACGGCACGGTGCTGCTCAAGGGCGTGACCGGCTCTGGCAAGACCGAGGTCTATCTCGAGGCCGTGGCCGAGGCGCTGCGGCAGGGCCGGCAGGCGCTGGTGCTGCTGCCCGAGATCGCGCTCTCGGCCGAGTTCCTGACCCGGCTTGCCGCGCGCTTCGGCGGGCGCCCGGCGGAATGGCATTCCGGCGTGACCATGACCGAACGTCGCCGGGTCTGGAAGATGGTGGCCGAGGGGCAGGCCCAGGTCGTGGTGGGCGCGCGTTCGGCGCTGTTCCTGCCCTTCCGGTCGCTGGGGCTGATCGTCGTCGACGAGGAACACGACACCTCCTACAAGCAGGAGGACGGGGTGCTCTACAATGCGCGCGACATGGCGGTGCTGCGCGCCTCGATCCTGGGCGCGCAGGTGGTGCTGGCCTCGGCCACGCCCTCGCTGGAAAGCTGGGCCAATGCCGAGGCGGGCAAGTACCAGCGGCTGGAGCTGGTCTCGCGCTTCGGGCCGGCCGTGCTGCCCGAGATGCGCGCCATCGACATGCGGCGCGAGGACCTGCCGGCGGCGCGCTGGATCTCGCCCAGCCTGCGCAAGGCGGTCGTGGCGCGGCTGGAGCGCGGCGAACAGGCGCTGTTGTTCCTGAACCGCCGCGGCTATGCGCCGGTGACGCTCTGCCGGGCCTGCGGCCAGCAGATCGGCTGCGACCATTGCGATGCGCGCATGGTCGAACACCGTTTCCTCAAGCGGCTGGTCTGCCACCAATGCGGCGAGAGCCGGCCGATCCCCACGGTCTGCCCGCATTGCGAGGCCGAGGACAAGCTGGCCCCGGTGGGCCCGGGGGTCGAACGGCTGGCCGAGGAGGCCACCGCGCTCTTCCC
This sequence comes from Pseudoponticoccus marisrubri, assembly GCF_001482405.1. Classification (GTDB taxonomy): domain Bacteria; phylum Pseudomonadota; class Alphaproteobacteria; order Rhodobacterales; family Rhodobacteraceae; genus Pseudoponticoccus; species Pseudoponticoccus marisrubri. The sequence goes on along the minus strand of NZ_LPXO01000001.1, from coordinate 712,794 downwards.
CGAGGCGCGGGTGGCGGTGCTGTCCTCGGATCTCTACGGCACCGCGCGCGAGTTGAAGGCCCAGATCGAGGCCATCGCCGCGGGCGGCGCCGACATCATCATCGGCACCCAGCTGGTGGCCAAGGGGCACAACTTCCCCAACCTGACGCTGGTCGGCGTGATAGACGCCGATCTGGGGCTGCAGGGCTCGGATTTGCGCGCGGCCGAGCGCACCTTCCAACTGATGCGGCAGGTGGCGGGGCGCGCGGGCCGGGCCGAGAAGCCGGGACAGGCGCTGCTGCAGACCTACCAGCCCGAGCACCCGGTGATCCGCGCGATCCTCGGTGGCGACGAAGAGGCGTTCTGGGCCGCCGAGGCCGAGGAACGCCGCGCTGCCGGCATGCCGCCTTACGGGCGGCTGGCCGGGGTCATCCTGTCGGGCGAGGACATGCCGCAGGTCTTCGACCTGGGCAACTGGCTGGCGCGCAACGATGCGCCGCTGCGGCAGGTGGGCGCGCAGGTGCTGGGCCCGGCACCGGCGCCGATCGCCCGGGTGCGCGGGCGCCACCGCGTGCGACTGCTGGTCAAGGCCCCCAAGGGCGTGGCCCTGCAAGGGGCCATCGGCGCGTGGCTGGCGCCGGTGCGGCTGAAGGGCGATCTGCGGCTGGCCGTCGATATCGACCCGCAAAGCTTCTTCTAGCCACCCGCCCGCGCGGCGCATCCGCCACAAGGCACGCGTCTTTTCGGGCTGCGCCTTGTTTGTCCGACACCGCGCGTCTACATCGCTGCCCATGAGACGTTGGATCCCGTTCATGAACAAGGCGCCGCGCGTGTCGGTCGTGCGGCTGCAGGGTGCCATCGGCGCGCCCGGCCGCTCCTCGATGAGCGACCGCTCGCTGGCGCAGATGCTGGAGAAGGCGTTCAAGGGCAAGCCCGATGCCGTCGCGCTCGAGATCAACTCGCCCGGCGGCTCGCCCGTGCAATCCTCGCTGATCGGGTCGCGCATCCGCCGCCTGTCGGAGGAGAACGAGGTACCGGTCTACGCCTTCTGCGAAGACGTGGCCGCATCGGGCGGGTACTGGATCGCCTCGGCCGCGGACGAGATCTGGGCCGATCCCAGCTCGATCCTGGGCTCGATCGGCGTGATCTCGGCCTCCTTCGGGGCGCATGTCTTCCTGCAGCGGCAGGGGATCGAACGCCGCGTCTACACCGCCGGCAAGTCCAAGAGCATGATGGACCCGTTCCGCCCCGAGAAGGAAGAAGACGTGGCCCGGCTCAACCGGCTGCTGGGACAGCTGCACCAGACCTTCATCGCGCAGGTGCAGGACCGGCGCGGCGACAAGCTGGCCGACAATCCCGACCTGTTCACCGGAGAGGTCTGGATCGGGCAGGCCGCCGTCGATGTCGGGCTGGCCGACGGGGTGGGGCACTTGGTGCCGCAGATGAAGGAGCGCTTCGGCGACAAGGTCCGCTTCCGCCGCTACGAGGCGAAAAAGCCGCTTCTGCCGCGGCTGGGCATGCAGGCGGTGGACGGCGCCTTGGCCGAGATCGAGGACCGTGCCGCCTTTGCCCGGTTCGGGCTGTGACGTGGTCGTCAAGATTGTCTTTCTCTTCCTGGCAGTGATGGCCGTGCTGGCCATGTTCGGGCGCCTGCGCGTGCCCGGCAAGCGCCATCTCGACCGGTTGAGCTCGAAACGTTGCAAGCGCTGCGGGCGGTTCCGTATCGGAAGCGGTCCCTGTCCCTGCGCCAAGGAGAAACGCTGAGCATGGTCTTCGTCTATGCGGTTCTGGGCCTCCTGATCCTGTTGCTTGCGGGCGACGCGCTGGTCAAGGGGGCGGTGAACCTCGCGCTGCGTGTCGGCATCCCCGCCCTGATCGTCAGCCTGACCATCGTCGCCTTCGGCACCTCGGCGCCGGAACTGCTGATCTCGGTCCAGGCGGCGCTGGAGGGCGTGCCCGGGATCGCGCTGGGCAATGTCGTGGGATCCAACACCGCAAACGTGCTGCTGGTGCTGGGTGTGCCCGCGCTGATCACCGTGATGCATACCAGCCAGTGCGAGACGCGCAAAAGCTACCTCGTGATGCTGGCGGGCTCGGTGCTGTTCATCGGGCTGGCCTTCCGCGGCGTGTTCGACTGGATCGCGGGGCTGATACTGCTGGCGGTGCTGGCGCTGGCGCTGGGCGATTCCGTGCGCGAGGCGCTGGCCCATCGCCGCGCCGGCAAGCCCGACCCCGAGGTCGAAGAGCCCGAGGGCGCCGACCCCGACATGCCGTGGTGGAAGATCCTGCTCTTCCTGGCGCTGGGCCTTGTGGGCCTGCCGCTGGGCGCCGACCTGCTGGTCGACAGCGCGTCCGAGATCGCGCTGATGTTTGGCGTGCCCGACACGGTGATCGGGCTGACGCTGGTCGCGCTGGGCACGTCGCTGCCGGAACTGGCCACCACCGTCATGGCGGCGATCCGGCGGCAGGCCGACGTGGCGATCGGCAACGTGATCGGCTCGAACATGTTCAACCTGCTGGCCATCATCGGTGTGGCCTCGCTCATCGCGCCCATGCCGGTGGATCCGAACCTGCTGCGCTTCGACCTGTGGGTGATGCTGGGCGCCTCGATCCTGCTGGTGCCCTTCGTCTTCCTGCGCCGCGACCTGACGCGGATCTGGGGCGTGGTCTTGTCGGCGCTGTATGTGGGCTATGTCCTGCTCGTGTTGACATGACCCCGGAGGACAGATGGCTGAGACGACAGGAGCGGCGCCCCGCGCGCTGGTGACAGGCGGCGCCAAGCGGCTGGGCCGCGCCATGGCGTTGGAATTGGCGGCGCGCGGCCACGACGTGGTGGTGCATTACGCGGGCTCCGAGGACGCGGCGCGCGACACCGTGGAAGAGATCCGCGGCATGGGGCGGCAGGCCGCCATGCTGCAGGCGGACCTGGTGGACGAGGCGCAGATCGCGCCGCTCATCGGGCGCGCCGCCGAGGCGCTGGGTGGACCGCTGACGGTGCTGGTCAACAATGCCTCGATCTTCGAATACGACAATATCGAGACCGCCACCCGCGACAGCTGGGACCGCCACATGCAGAGCAACCTGCGCGCGCCCTTCGTGCTGACGCAGGAGCTGGCCCGACAGGTGCCCGACCCGCTGCGGGATTCCCGCGACGAGCCCGCGGCGCAGGGGCTGGTGGTCAACATGATCGACCAGCGCGTGCGCAAGCTGACGCCGGAATTCATGACCTACACGCTGGCCAAGATGGGGCTCTGGGCCTTCACCCGCACCGCGGCGCAGGCGCTGGCACCAAAGGTGCGCGTCAACGCGATCGGGCCCGGCCCGACGCTCAAGGGCGGCCGCCAGTCCGAGGACCATTTCGCCCGCCAGCGCGCCGCCACATTGCTGGAGCGGGGAGCCAATCCCGATGACATCACCGGTGCGCTGGGATATTTCCTGTCGTCCCCGGGCGTCACCGGGCAACTTCTGTGCATCGACGGCGGGCAGCACCTGAACTGGCAGACACCGGACGTGATCGGGCTGGAATGATGCTGGTTCGAGTCAGGTTTTGCACCGGTCACGCGGACGTAACGTAAGCGTTACAAAAACATTAAGAATTCCAATGCATTGCAAACATCCGATTTTTTATTCAGCCTTTTCAGTGGGTTATTTAGGTGCTGAAAAATTGGGCAGATGACGGAAGTGGCCAAGACTCAAGAAGAAATCCCGCTTCGCCGGTTTTTGCCTACAGGTTTATCCACAGTTTCGGTGGATCCATTCGCCCTTGAACCAAAGCGCTTTGCATTGCAGGCGGGGACGGGGAATCGTATGTATCCCGCCTGCATCCGGAACGGGGGATCGGGACAGCTGCATGACCGGCGGACATGATGTCATCCAGTCCTATCTGAAGACGCTCGACAGCTCGCCGGGCGTCTATCGCATGCTCGATGCGCAAAGCCGCGTGCTCTATGTCGGCAAGGCACGCAACCTCAAGGCGCGGGTGTCGAACTATGCACGCCCCTCGGGGCATTCGCGGCGCATTGCGCGGATGATCTCGGAAACCGCGTCGATGATGTTCCTGACCACGCGCACCGAGACCGAGGCGCTGCTGCTGGAACAGAACCTGATCAAGCAGCTCAAGCCCAAGTTCAACGTGCTTCTGCGCGACGACAAGAGCTTTCCCAACATCCTCGTCACCGGTCACGCCTATCCGCAGATCCGCAAGCATCGCGGCGCCAAGACCGAGGGCGGTCAGTATTATGGCCCCTTCGCCAGCGCCGGCGCGGTCAACCGGACGCTGAACCAGCTGCAGAAGGCCTTCCTGCTGCGCAATTGCTCGGACTCGATGTTCGAAAGCCGCACGCGCCCCTGCCTGCTGCACCAGATCAAGCGCTGCAGCGCGCCCTGTGTCGGCCGCATCTCCGAGGCGGATTATGCCGCCAGCGTGCGCGACGCGCAGCGCTTCCTGACCGGCAAGTCGACCCAGGTGCAGGCCATGCTGGCCGAGCAGATGGCGGCCGCCTCCGAGGCGATGGAGTTCGAACGCGCCGCCGCTCTGCGGGACCGGATCCGCGCCCTGACCAGCGTGCAGACCGCGCAGGGCATCAACCCCAAGGGCGTGGCCGAGGCCGACGTGATCGCGCTGCACATGGAGGGCGGACAGGCCTGCGTGCAGGTCTTCTTCATCCGCGCGAACCAGAACTGGGGCAATCGCGACTTTTACCCGCGGGTCGGCGACGATGTCTCCGAGGCCGAGGTGATGGAGGCCTTCATCGGCCAGTTTTACGACCAGAAGGAACCGGCCCGCCTGCTGCTGCTCAGCCACGGGATCGAGAATGCCGACCTGATGGGCGAGCTGCTGGCCGACAAGCTGGGCCGCAAGGTCGAGATCGCCGTGCCCCAGCGCGGCGAGAAGGCCGAGCTGGTCGAGGGCGCGGCGCGCAATGCGCGCGAGAGCCTCGCCCGCCGCATGGCCGAGACCGCGACCCAGGCCAAGCTGCTGCGCGGGCTGGCCGAGGCCTTCGAGCTTGACGCCCCGCCGGCCCGGATCGAGGTCTATGACAACAGCCACATCCAGGGCGCCCATGCCGTGGGCGCCATGATCGTCTCCGGCCCCGAGGGCTTTCTCAAGAACCAGTACCGCAAGTTCAACATCCGCGGCGACGAGCTGACCCCGGGCGATGATTTCGGCATGATGAAGGAGGTGCTGAAGCGCCGCCTCTCCCGTCTGCTGAAAGAGGATCCCGACCGTGAAAAGGGGCTCTGGCCGGACCTGATGCTGATCGACGGCGGCGCCGGGCAGGTCTCGGCCGTGGCGGCGATCATGGAAGAGCACGGGGTCGAGGACGTGCCATTCGTCGGCGTCGCCAAGGGGATCGACCGCGATGCCGGCAAGGAAGAGTTCCACCGCCCCGGCCAGCGCCCCTTCGCGCTGCGCCACAACGATCCGGTGCTCTATTTCGTGCAGCGCCTGCGCGACGAGGCGCACCGTTTCGCCATCGGCTCACACCGCGCCAAGCGGTCCAAGGCGGTCAGCGCCAACCCGCTGGACGAGGTGCAGGGCGTGGGCGCCGCCCGCAAACGCGCGCTGCTGGCGCATTTCGGCTCGGCCAAGGCGGTCAGCCGGGCGAACCTCGCCGATCTCAAGGCGGTGGACGGGGTCAGCGAAGCGCTGGCCGAACGGATCTATGCCTTCTTCCACGACAAGCCCTGACCGCCCTGATCCCCCGGCGCGCGTGCCGCGCACAGGTCGGTTCGCGTTCAGGCCACGCAGGCCCCAAGGGGGCAGGCCCCCTTGGATCCCCCGGGCGCCCGTGGCCCCCGCGCGCCCTTGTCTTTCATCTTTCCGAAAATACTTCGGGGGTTTGGGGGCTGGCCCCCAATCGGCGCGCGTTCACAAGACCAACGTCTGAAACAGCGCGCGCAGATCGTCCGGCAGGGGCGTGGGCCGCCCGTCCGGGCCGGTCAGCACCTGGGTGAAGAACCCCTCGGTGCAGGCGCGGTCGGCGTCGTTGCGGAAGAGCCCGATCTCGAAGCGCAGCGATGAGCGGCCCAGGTGGCCCACGCGCAGCCCGGCATGGATCAGGTCGGGAAAGCCTGCCTCTTCGTGGTAGCGGCAGCCGGTCTCGACCACCAGCAGGCGCAGCGCGTCCGGGCCGCGGAGGGTGATGCCGTTCTCCATCTGCCAGAGGCTGACCGCCGTGTCGAAGAGCGACAGGTACTCGGCATTGTTCATGTGCCCGTATTCGTCATTGTCCTTCCAGCGCGTCGGCAGGGCGTGGAAGGCGCGGTACGCGCCGCGGGTGCCGGGGGGCGGGCGGCTCATCAGGACCTCAGCAGCCGGAAGGCGGTGGAAGCGCCCCAGCCGGCGATCACCGCGATGGCCAGCGACATCAGCCCGTAGACCAGCGGCTGCGCCCGCGACAGGGTGAAGAGCCAGCGCTCCAGCCCGACCTTGCGCACGTCGATCTCGGTCTCGTAGATCGAGATCACCTCGCGGCCGCGCGTCAGCAGGATGCGCGTGGGATAGGCGCCCTCGGTCAGGTTGGCGGGAAGGTCGATCGAGGTCTCGAACAGCGTGTGCTCGCGCACCGAGACGGCGTTCTCCATCAGCTGGTAGACGCCCTGGTCGCTGCGGATGCGGATCACCGCGTCGGTGAAGCTTTGCGAATCCTCGACCGCGCTCGGCGCCCCGACCGAGCGGATCGCCCGCGGGATCGAGACGTGGTGGCGCAGGTCCTCGACATGGCTGATCGCCTCGTAGAACGGGGCGGAGCTCGCGATGGCATAGAAGGAGGGCGCGGCATCGACCACCACCGCGGCGCTGTTGACCCAGATCCCGGCGACGCGCGCCTTGCGCCAGACGGTCAGGGGCTGCAGCGGGCCGGAGACGGTGACGATGACCTGTAGCGGCGGGTCCTGCGTGATCGGCGCCTCGCGCTTGATCGCGCCGAAGATCAGGATCTCGGAGCCGTCGAAGGAAGTTGAGATCGACACGCTGTCCTGGCTGAGGCCGAGGACGACCTCCTCGGCCCGCGCGGGCAGCGCGGCCCAGAGGGTGGCCAGGGCGAGCAGCAGCCAGCGCATCACAGCACCCCGGTGGTGATCGAGTAGAGCTCGGACGGGCGCAGCAGCAGCTCCAGCCCGATCTTGGCGCAGACCAGCAGCACGAGGATCGCCAGCAGGATGCGCAGCTGCTCGGCCCGCAGCCGCATGCCCAGCACCGTGCCCAGCTGTGCGCCGACCACGCCGCCCACCAGCAGCAGCACCGCCAGCACCACGTCCACCGTGTAGTTGGTGGCCGCGTGCAGCGTGGTGGTGAAGGCGGCGACAAAGATGATCTGGAAGAGCGAGGTGCCCACCACGACCTTGGTCGGCATGCCCAGCAGGTAGATCATCGCGGGCACCATGATGAACCCGCCGCCCACGCCCATGATCGCCGCCAGCACGCCCACCGACAGGCCCACCAGCAGCGGCGGGATGACCGAGATGTAGAGGCCCGAGCTGCGGAACCGCATCTTGAGCGGCAGCCCGTGCACCCAGTTGTGCTTGCGTCGAACGGGCCGTGCCCCGCTGCGCGAGCGGCGCAGGGCCTTGAGGCTTTCGACGAACATCAGCGCGCCGATCACGCCCAGGAAGGTCACGTAGAACAGCCGCACCAGCAGGTCGACCTGGCCGAGGCTCTTGAGGTAGTTGAACAGCGCCACGCCCAGGCTGGCGCCCACCAGACCGCCGATGAGCAGCACCACCCCCATCCGCATGTCGACCGTTCGTCGCTTGAGATGCGCCATCAGCCCCGAGACCGAGGAGGCGACGATCTGGTTGGCGCCGGTCGCCACGGCCACGGCGGGCGGGATGCCGATGAAGAACAGAAGCGGCGTCAGGAGGAAGCCGCCTCCCACGCCGAACATGCCGGACAGAAGCCCCACCATGCCGCCCAGCCCCAGAAGCAAGAACGCGTTGACCGACACCTCGGCAATGGGAAGATAGACCTGCATGGTCCAGTTATGCGCCTGCAGCATTCGGGGCGCAACGGAAAAGCCCCGCCGCGCCGGGGCGCGACGGGAATTGCCCCGACGGCGTCAGCGTTCCTTGACGTAGGGCTCGCCGCCGGCGCGCGGCGGGATGGCCTTGCCGACGAAACCGGCCAGGATCACCACGGTCAGGACATAGGGCAGGGCGTCCATGAACTGAACCGGCACGGTGAAGGCGCCGAGGTCGATATTCTGGTAGCGCAGCGCCACGGCCTGCAGGAAGCCGAAGAGCAGGCAGGCCCCCAGCGCGTACCAGGGCCGCCACTTGGCGAAGATCAGCGCCGCCAGCGCGATGTAGCCGCGCCCGGCGGTCATCTCGCGCACGAACCCGGCCTGCAGCCCGGTGGCCAGGTAGGCGCCGGCCAGGCCGCAGAGCACCCCGGTGATGACCAGCGAGGAATAGCGCAGCCCGGTGACCGAGACCCCGGCCGTGTCCACCGCCTCGGGCGCCTCGCCCACGGCGCGCAGGCGCAGACCGTAGCGTGTGCGGAACAGCACCCACCAGGTCAGCGGCACCATCAGCAGCCCGACATAGACGAGGATCGAGTGCCCCGAGATCAGGTCGGCATAGATCGGGCCCAGCAGCGGCACCGGGCGCAGCGTCTCGGCCAGCGGCAGGGTGATCTCCTCGAACCGGCCGCCCGAGATCAGCGAGGGCGTGCGCCCGCCCTGCCGGAACCAGACCTGCGCGATCAGCACGGTGATGCCCGAGGCGAGGAAGTTCAGCGCCACGCCCGAGATCAGCTGATTGCCCCGGAAGGTGATCGAGGCCAGCCCGTGCAGCCCGGACAGGAAGAGCGCGGCGAGGATGCCCGCGAACATGCCCCAGATCACCGCCGGCATCAGGTCCTTGAGCCAGGTCAGCTCCATGCCGAAGAGCTGCCATGTCTCGGCCGTGCTGACCATCGCGGCGATCGCGGCCGAGAAGAAGGCCGCGATCAGCATCTTGCCCTCGAGCCCGATATCGATGATGCCCGAGCGTTCCGAGAAGAGCCCGGCCAGGCAGGCCAGCAGCAGCGGGGTGGCCAGGCGCACGGTGCTGTCCAGCACCTGGAGGATGGTGTTCAGGTCCATGTCACGCTCCTTTGGCCGGGGCGGCGGGGCAGGGGCGGCTCATCGCGCGCCCTCCTTGCGGAAGGCGAGGAAGACCCGCTCCAGCGGCATGCGCACCATGTTGTCCAGCGCCCCGGTGAACAGGATCACCAGCGCCTGGATCACGGTGATCAGCTCGCGCGGGATATTGGTCCAGAGCGCCAGCTCGGCCCCGCCCTGGTAGAGAAAGCCGAAGAGCAGCGCGGCGAGGAACACGCCCACCGGGTGGCTGCGCCCCATCAGCGCCACGGCGATGCCGATGAAGCCCGCGCCCTCGGTGGCGTTCATCACCAGCCGCTCGGCCTCGCCCATGGTGGTGTTGATCGCCATCAGCCCGGCCAGCCCGCCCGAGATCAGCATGGCCAGAACGGTGATGCGCACGGGCGAGATGCCGGCATAGCGCACCGCCGTCTCGGAATGGCCGAAGGCGCGGATCTCGTAGCCCAGCCGCGTGCGCCAGATCAGCAGCCAGACCGCGACACAGGCGAGGATGGCGATGAAGAAGGTCACGTTGGCCGGCGAGCCGCGGAACATCGCGGTCTCGGCGGTCGAGAACATGTCCTGGAAGGTGGGCAGGTGCACCGCCTCGGGGAAGCGCGCCGTGGCCGGATCCTGTGCGCCGGCCGGGCGCAGCACGTTGACCAGCACGTAGTTCAGAACCGCCGCGGCGATGAAGTTGAACATGATCGTGGTGATCACGATATGGCTGCCGCGCTTGGCCTGCAGGTAGGCCGGGATCCAGGCCCAAGCCGCGCCGAAGGCCCCCGCCGCCAGTGTCGCGAAGACCAGCGCGATGCTCCAGTGCGGCCACGGGATGAACAGGCAGACCAGCGCCACGCCCAGCCCGCCGATCATCGCCTGCCCCTCGCCGCCGATATTGAACATCCGGGCATGGAAGGCGACCGCGACGCAGAGCCCGGTAAAGATGAAATTGGTGGTGTAGTAGAGCGTGTAGCCCCAGCCCGAGGAGCGCATCAGCGCCCCGTCCACCATCAGGCGGAAGGCCTCGACCGGGTTCTCGCCGATGGCGAGGATCACCCCCGCCGAGAGGATCGCGGCCAGCACGATCGAGAACAGGGGCACGAGCACCGCGTCGGCCCATGCGGGCATTCTATCCATGGCGCGACTCCTTCCTGGGGCCGGACGGCCCGCCCGTGGCGCGGATGGACGCCTCCGGCGGGAGTATTTGCGGAAAGATGAAAGGGCGCGGGTCAGCCATTCTGACCGGCCTCGCGCGCGTCCTTCGCCTGCAGCTTGGCGTCGACCGCCTCGATGGGGCTGCGGCCGCCCGTTTCGGTGACGCCGGCCATGAGCAGGCCGAGCTCGGTCTGGTCGGTCTGGTCGGGCAGGCGTTCGCCCATGACCTGGCCGTCGAACATCACCGCGATGCGGTCGGAGAGGGACAGGATCTCGTCGAGCTCGACCGAGACGAGCAGGATGGCCTTGCCCTCGTCGCGCAGCCGCAGGATCTGCTGGTGGATGAACTCGATCGCGCCGATATCGACGCCGCGGGTGGGCTGGCCGACCAGCAGCAGGTCGGGATTGCGCTCGATCTCGCGGGCGAGCACGATCTTCTGCTGGTTGCCACCCGAGAAGTTGCGCGCCGCGAGGGCGGGATTGGGCGGGCGCACGTCGAACCGCTCCATCTTGGCGGCGGCCTCGGCCTTGATCGCGGCATTGTTCATCAGCGGGCCGGACTGGATCGCCGGGTCGTCATGGTAGCCGAAGACCGAGTTCTCCCACGCGGTATAGGGCAGGATCAGCCCTTCGTGGTGGCGGTCCTCGGGGACATGGGCGATGCCGCGGGCGCGGCGCGAGCGGCCGTCGGAATGCCGACCCGTGAGGTCGATCTTTTGCCCGTTCACGCGGATCGTGCCGGTGGCCTCGGCATAGCCGCCCAGCACGCGCAGCAGCTCGGACTGGCCATTGCCCGAGACGCCGGCAATGCCGAGGATCTCGCCGGCGCGCACGTCAAGCGAGATGCCCTTGAGCCGTTCCACCCCGTCGCGGTCTGTCAGGCGGAGGTTCTCGATCTCGAGCACCCGGGCGCCGGGGCGGGCGGGCTGCTTGTCGACGCGCAGCAGCACCTTGCGGCCCACCATCAGCTCGGCCAGCTCTTCGGGCGAGGTCTCGGAGGTCTTGACGGTGGCGGTCATCTCGCCGCGGCGCATGACGCTGACCGTGTCGGTGATCTCCATGATCTCGCGCAGCTTGTGGGTGATCAGGATGATCGTCTTGCCCTCGCGCCGGAGCCCTTCGAGGATGCGGAACAGGTGGTCGGCCTCGGCGGGCGTCAGCACGCCGGTCGGCTCGTCGAGGATCAGGATGTCGGCCTCGCGGTAGAGCGCCTTGAGGATCTCGACCCGCTGCTGGTGGCCCACCGAGAGGTTCTCGATCAGCGCCTCGGGGTCGACATTCAGCTCGTATTCCTCGGCCAGCGTCTTCAGCACGCCGCGGGCCTTGGCCAGCGAGGGGGTCAGCATGGCGCCGTCCTCGGCGCCGAGGATCACGTTTTCCAGCACGGTGAAATTGTGCACCAGCTTGAAATGCTGGAAGACCATGCCGATCCCGGCGGCGATGGCGGCTTGGCTGTCGGTGATGTCCTTGCGGTCGCCGTTGATCCAGACCTCGCCCGCATCGGCCTTGTAGAAGCCGTAGAGGATCGACATCAGCGTCGACTTGCCCGCGCCGTTCTCGCCGATGATGCCGTGGATCGTGCCCGGCATCACGCGGATCGAGATGTCCTTGTTCGCCTGCACGGGGCCGAAGGCCTTGGAGATGCCCTTGAGCTCGATGGCGGGGGTATCGGTCATGCTGCGCCCTTGTTCAGGAAGCACCCGGCCGCGGCGCCCACGGCCCGGGTCGGGCAGCGGCGCGGCGGCCGGGCGGGTCGTTCGCGTCGGGCCGGCCGGGGCCGGCCCGCGTCGGGATCAGAAGTTCAGTGCCGGGCAGCTGTCATTCTCGTAGTAGCTGACCACGTTCAGCTCGCCATCGATGATCTGCTGGCGGGCCTCGTCCACGGCGGCCTTCATCTCGTCGGTGATGAGCGCCTCGTTATGCTCGTCCAGCGCGTAGCCCACGCCTTCCTCGGCGAGGCCCAGCGTCATGTACTTTCCGGTCTCGAGATCGGTGCCGGCGGCCATCGCGTCATGCACGGCCACGTCGACGCGCTTGAGCATCGAGGTCAGGACCTGGCCCGGGTGCAGGTAGTTCTGGTTGCTGTCCACGCCGATCGACAGGATGTCCTCGTCCGCGGCGGTCTGCAGCACGCCGATCCCGGTGCCGCCGGCGGCGGCATAGATCACGTCGGCGCCTTGGCTGATCTGCGCCTTGGCCAGCTCCGACCCCTTGACCGGGTCGTTCCACGCGGTGGGGGTGGTGCCCGTCATGTTGGCGATGATCTCGATATCGGGGTTGGCCGCCTTGGCACCTTGGGCATAGCCGCAGCCGAAATGCCGGATCAGCGGGATGTCCATGCCGCCGATGAAGCCGACCGTGTCGGTCTCGGAGGCCATCGCCGCCAGCATGCCGACGAGATACGAGCCCTGGTGTTCCTGGAAGTTGATCAGCAGGACGTTGTCGGGCACCTCGGGCAGGAAGCCGTCGACATTGACGAACTTGGTGTCGGGATAATCCAGCGCGACCTGGCCCAGGATGTCGGCGATGGCGAAGCCGGTGGTCACGATCGGGTTGAACCCGGCCTCGGCGAAGCGGCGCAGCGCCTGTTCGCGCTGGGCCTCGGACTGGATCTCGATGTCGCGGTAGGAGCCGCCGGTTTCCTGCGCCCAGCGTTCGGCGCCGTTATAGGCCGCCTCGTTGAAGGATTTGTCGAACTTGCCGCCGAGGTCGTAGATCAGGGCCGGATCGGCCAGCGCAGCCCCGGCCGAAAGGGCCAGCGCGGCCACGGTGCCGAGGGTCTTGGTCATGAAGGTCATGTCGTGCTCCCTGTTGCAGGGCGGCGCGCCCGCGCCGGCCTTGCGTTATTGGTGGCCCGATTAAGGCCGCAGGGGGCAGGGAGGGTCAACCGGTTTTTCCGCACCGGGCACCCGCGGCGACGCGCCGTCAGGGCAGGGCCCGCACCATGAGCAGCGCATCCTCGCGCCCGCCATCGGGCGTGCGGTAATAGCCGCGCCGCCGGCCGGTCACGACATAGCCGTGCCGCGCGTAGAAGGCGATGGCCGATGCGTTGCCGGCCGCCACCTCGAGGAAGACGGTCCCGGCCCCGCGCCCGGTTGCGGCGGCGTGGAGCTGCGCCAGCGCGCGCGCGGCATGGCCCTGGCGCTGCTGCGTCGGGTCGCAGGCGACGGCGAGGATCTCGGCCTCGTCGGCGATGACCAGCCCCAGCGCGAAAGCCGCGTCGCCGGACAGGCCCAGAAGGGCTTCGGGGCGGGCCAGCGTGTCGGCGAAGGCGGTGGCGCTCCACGCTGTGCCGTGCCGGTAGGCGCGCGCGGCCAGCGCGGCCATCGCCTCAGGCGTCATCGAGGATCCGCGGCGGCGCGTCGCGCGCGGGCGCGGCATCGGCGGGCTTGAGATAGACCGGGGCCGGGCGCTCGGGCGCGTGCTGCCAGCGCTCTGCGGCGATCCGCGCCACGGCGCTGCCGGGGGCGTGCCGGGCGGGGGCCTGCGCGGCGCCCAGCCGGGTGGCGACCGGCGCGGCTGCCGGGCCGACACAGGTCAGCCCGGGTTCGGCCCAGTCGGCGGGAATCTCGTCGATGGCGATCAGCTGCGCCGGCACGTCGCGCGCCATGTCCCGCGACATCACGTAGGTGCGGTCGCGCGGGGCGGGCAGGCAGGAGAGCACCGGGCCGGGCATGTCCAGCGCCACGGCCTCCAGCAGGCTGACGCCGACCGCCGGGATGTTCAGGCCCAGCGCCAGCCCGCGCGCGCATGCCACGGAGAGCCGGATGCCGGTGAAATTGCCGGGCCCGGTGCCGACCCCCAGCGCGTCGAGCCGGGCCCAGGTCACGCCCGCCTCGGCCAGTACAGCGTCCAGCAGGGGGACCAGCCGTTCGGCCTGCCCGCGCGCCATGTCCTCATGCGCATGGGCCAGCAGGCGCGACCCGTCGAACAGGGCCGCGCTGACATGGGCGGCCGAGGTGTCGAAACCGAGGATCAGGCTCATGTCGGGCGGAAGAAGGTCAGGGGCCGGGTCGGGGCGCGTTGGACGAGGCCCTTGGCTTCGAGGTCCAACTGCACGCTTTTGGCCCACCATCCCAGCGTCGCCCCGCCGGGAAACAGATCCTGCGGCAGATCGGGGCGCAACGCGTCCTTGATCTGGGCGCCGGTCAGGCCGGGGGCGCCTTGTGGCAGGGCGGCCAGCATCAGGTCGCGGATCGCGGCATACTTCGCTGCATCCACCCGTTCCGTGCGGCCCGGGTGGTTGACGTTCTCGACCTCGACCCTGTCGCCCATGGCCGGCTCAGACGGCGACCGGGCGGACCTCGGTCACCTCGGGGATGTAGTGGCGCAGCAGGTTCTCGATCCCCATCTTGAGCGTCAGCGTGGACGAGGGGCAGCCCGCGCAGGCGCCCTGCATGTGCAGGTAGACCACGCCGCGGTCGAAGCCGTGGAAGGTAATGTCGCCACCATCCTGCGCCACCGCCGGACGCACGCGGCTGTCCAGCAACTCCTTGATCTGGCCGACGATCTCGCCATCCTCGCCGTCATGCGCGGCATGGCCGTCGCCCTGGCTGACGCCGTCGGTCATGACCGGTTGGCCGGACTGGAAATGCTCCATGATGCCGCCAAGGATGGCCGGCTTGAGATGGTCCCAGTCGCTGGCCTCGCCCTTGGTGACGGTGATGAAGTCGGTGCCGAAGAACACGCCGGTCACGCCGTCCACGGCAAAGAGCCGCTGCGCGAGGGGCGAGGTGCTGGCCGCTTCGGCAGCGGGGAAATCGGCCGTGCCGCTGTCCAGCACCGTCTGGCCCGGCAGGAATTTCAGCGTCGCGGGATTCGGGGTGGATTCGGTCTGAATGAACATATGTGTCGCACCTTTTTCGGGTCGCTTCCTATATGCGCCTCGCCCGGCGCGACGTCAAGGATTGGAACCGTTCTAAAGTAGTGCCGTCAGGACAGGGCGCGCAGCCGTGTCCGGATGTATTTTGCCGCCGAGCGGTAATGCGAGGCGCCCGCCGCCTCGGCCCAGCGTCCCGTTGTCCAGGCATTGCCGCCGCCCGCCATCGGCCCGCCATAGAGGCTGGCATCGTCATGCCGGTCGATGAACTCCATCAGCCGCGCATGGTTGCGCCGCAGCAGGTCGCGCGCCGCCTGCCAGCCCAGATCGGCCTGCGCGGCACGCAGATCGGCGTTGAAGCGCTTGAGCGCATTCCACTTGTAGCCGGGTGCCGGGATCTCGACGGCCTCACCGGCCTGTCCTTGCGCGTACCAGTCGAGAAACAACCCGATCCAATGTGCCCGGTGCCCGACGATGTCCTTCAGAGACGCACCGTCCGCCCCGGCATCCGGCACGAGCCGAGCCGCCTCCGGCACGCGGTCGAGCAGCGCCTCGAGCTTGGCGAACTCCTTTTCGGTGACCGCGCGCAGGGCGGCGCGGTCCTTTGCGGCGGGCATGGGGCCGATCCTCCTCGCAAGGGAGCGTTCGCCATACAGGATGCACCGGATCGGCAGGCCGCGGATTGATCGACATCATGGCAGACAGCGGTCCGGCGTGGCGGCCTTCGCGCCCGTCGCCGCTGCTGCGGCGCTGCGCGTCAGGTGATCGCTTCCAGCCGTTCCTTGGACAGATCGCCCGGCACGATGGTGATCGGCACGGGCAGCGTGCCGGCCGAGCGGGTCAGCTGCGACACGAGCGGGCCGGGGCCCTTCTTGTCGGCCGCGGCGCCGAGGACCAGCACGCCGATCTCGCCGTCTTCCTTGACCTGGGCCAGGATCTCGGTCAGCGGATCGCCCTCGCGGATGACCAGTTCGGGGTCGACCTTCTGCTTGTCGCGCATCCACTTGGCGAAAACCTCGAAATGCGCCTGGATGCGCTCGCGCGATTCCTCGCGCATGATGTCGCCCACGCCGATCCAGTGATTGAACTCGTCCGGCGGGATCACCGACAGGATCGCCACCCCACCGCCGGTATTGGCGGCGCGCATGGCGGCGAACCGCATCGCGTTCAGACATTCGCGGCTGTCATCGAGGACGACCAGAAACTTGCGCATCATCCGCTCCTTCAGGCGCCGATCATGGCCGAGCGCGCCGGCGGTGGCAAGCGGTGTCAGCGATCGGGCAGTGGGGTCAACAGGCCGGGGGCCTCGGCCTCGATCAGCGCGGCGCCGGCCGGCGTCAGGGCGTAGAACATGCGCTGCAGGTCGTTGTCCAGCGCGTGGAGCGCGCGCGGGACCATCAGCGGCGCAAGGTCCGCGGCGATGGCGTCGATCAGCGCGTCATCGAGCCACGGCCCGCGCCCCTCGGCCCGGTGCTGCCGGGGGACACCGTCCAGCCGGTAGGAGAGCACGCGCCCGCCCGGCGTCTCGGCCTCGACCGCGCCGCGCAGCCGCGGACCCAGCCCGGCGATCCCCGCCAGCTGTGCGGCCAGCGTGGCGTGATCGCCCTGGCCCGGCGCATGGGACAGGTCGACCAGCACGGCCCGGTCGCAGAAGGGGCGCGGCGCGGCCTCGGGCTCGCTGCGCACGGCGTAGGTCATCAGCAGGAGCCGCCACGGCTCGGCGCGATAGCTCTCTTCCGGTCCGAAATCGAGCAGGTCGGCGCGGGTCACGCCCGGGGCCAGCGGCAGCCCGGCCCGGGCCAGCAGGGCGACCTGCTCCTCCAGCGACGGGCCCTCCGGCGCGCGGGCGCGGTGCCGGAAGAGCCCGCGCAGGCTCATGCTGAATGCGCCCAGTCCCAGTAGAGTTCGCGCACGCGGCGGGTGACGGGGCCGACCTGGTAGCTGGCCTCCTCGATGCCGGTGACCGGCGTGATCTTCTGCATGTTGCCCGAGAGAAAGACCTCGTCCGCGGTGTCGAACGCGTCGAAGCCCAGCACCGTCTCGATCACCTCGATCCCGTCGGCGCGCATGTTGGCGATGTGCCGGGCGCGGGTGATCCCGGCCAGGAAGGTGCCGTTCGGGATCGGCGTGAAGACCACGCCGTCGCGCACCATGAAGACATTGGCCGTGGCGCTTTCGGCCACGTTGCCCATGGCATCGGCGACCAGCGCGTTGGAAAAGCCGCGCCCGCGCACCTCGCGCAGCATGCGGGCATTGTTGGGATAGAGACAGCCGGCCTTGGCATTGACCACGGCGCTTTCCAGCACCGGCCGGCGGAAGCTCGTGTAGCCCAGCGTGGCGCTGGCGGTCTCGGGCGCCATGGGGATTTCCTCGAGGCAGATGGCAAAGCCGACCTTCTCGGGGTCGGGCACGATGGCGGTGACGTCGCCGTCGATGCCCCAGTACATGGGCCGGATATAGACCGCCGCATCGGCCGGATAGGCCGAGAGCCCCTCCATGGTCAGCGTCACCATCTCGTCGGTGGTGACATTGGGCACCAGCCCCAGCGCCTCGGCCGAGCGGTTCACCCGGTCGCAATGCGCCCGCAGGTCGGGCACCATGCCGTTCACGCAGCGCGCCCCGTCGAACACGCCCGAGCCCAGCCACGCGCCGTGATCGGCCGCGCGCAGGATCATGGCGTCGCCGTCCTGCCAGCTGCCGTTGAAATAGGTGCGGATGTTGCGTCCCGTAGCCATGTGGTTCCCTTCCCCTTGCGCGCGGCGTCAGGCTAGGCAAGCCGGGCGGCAAGGTCCAGAGCGCGCGGGGCTCAATCCGCCTCGGCCAGCAGCGCGTCGAGGTCGAGACGGGCATTGACCATGGCCAGGTTGCCCTCGGTATCGCGGGGCCAGTCTTCGGGCGCGCGATCGCGGTAGAGCTCGATCCCGTTGCCGTCGGGATCGGTGAAATAGACCGCCTCCGAGACGCCGTGATCGGCCGCCCCGTCCAGCGTGACCCCGGCGTCTAGCACGGTCTTCAGCGCCTGCGCCAGCGTGCGGCGGTCGGGATAGAGCAAGGCCGTGTGGTAGAGCCCGGTGGCCCGCTTGTCGGGGCGCGGCCCGTCCTTGCTGTGCCAGGTGTTCAGGCCGATATGATGATGATAGCCGCCGGCCGAGAGAAAGGCCGCCTGCGTGCCGAAGCGCTGCATCACCGCAAGCCCCAGCACGTCGCGGTAGAAGGTGATGGCGCGGTCGAGATCGGCGACCTTCAGGTGCACGTGTCCGATGCGGGTGTCGGGATGGGCGGTCATGGCATGTCTCCTTTGCATCGTCATCTAGGTATTGTGCGAATGCGGCGGAATTCCCTGTGGCCGGATGGCATCGGTGCGCCAGCGCACGCTTCCGGAGATTTATCGTGATAAATTGACAGCGCGGCATCTTTGCCCGACCCTTGGCGCGAAAGGAACTGTGCCATGATCCCGATCCAGCCCGACCGATTCCTCGAAGACCTGCATGCGCTGCGCCGCTTCGGTGCCTCGGGGGTGGGCAAGGGCGTGCAGCGCCCGGCCTACAGCCCCCCCGATATCGAGGCGCGCGACTGGCTGGCCGGGCGGATGGAGGCCGCCGGTCTGGCACCGCGCTTCGACCCGATGGGCTCGCTCTTCGGGATCGCCGGAGAGCGCTCGCTTCTGCTGGGCTCGCATTCCGACAGCCAGCCCGAGGGCGGCTGGCTGGACGGCGCGCTGGGCGTGATCGCGGCGCTGGAGATCGCCCGGGCCGCGCGCGAGGCCGGCGGGCCGGCGATCTCGGCCGTCTCCTTCCAGGACGAGGAGGGGCGGTTTGGCGTCACCACGGGCAGCGCGGCCTGGGCCGGCGCGCTGGACCGCGAACGGGCGCAGACGCTGGTCGATTCCGATGGCGTGACGCTGGCCGAGGCGCGGGCCGCCATGGGCGCCCGGCTGGGCGACTGGCTGGACCCGGCGCAGTTCACCGGTTTCGTCGAGATGCATATCGAACAGGGGCCGGTGCTGGACCGCACCGCCGGCAAGATCGGCGTGGTCGAGGCCATCGTCGGCATCCGCGACATGGTGGTGCAGTTCGAGGGTCAGCAGAACCACGCCGGCACCACGCCGATGGCGCTGCGGCAGGACGCCTTCCAGGGGCTGGTGGCCTTCGCGGGGCTGCTCAACACCCGGCTGGCCGAGGTTGTGACGCCGGACACGGTCTGGACCATCGGCCACGTCGCGCTGCATCCCAACGCGCATTCCATCGTGCCGGGGCGCGCGGCCTTCTCGGTGCAGTGGCGCGATGGCGACGCCGGGCGGCTCGACCGGATGGAGGCGATCGTGCGCGACACCGCGCAGGAGGTGGCCGAGACGCATGGGCTGGCCTGTTCCTTCGGCCCGATGCTGGGCGTGCCGCCGGTGGCGATGGATGCGGGGCTGCGCGCCGCGCTGGCCGAGGCGGCCGAGGCGCAGGTGCCCGGCCTCTGGCGGCCCATGCCGTCGGGCGCACTCCACGATGCCTCGAACGCCGCGCGGCTGATGCCGGCGGCGATGCTCTTCGTGCCCTCGATCGGCGGGATCAGCCATGATTTCGCCGAGGATACGGACGAGGCCGACCTGGTGACCGGGTTGCAGGTGATGGCCGATGCCGTGGCGCGCATCGCGTCGTGATGGGCGGACAAGCCGCTTCGAAGCGGCTTGGACAAGCGGTTTCGAAACCGCTTTCTGAACGCGTTTGCAAACGCGTTGACGTAAGGCCCTTCGAAGGGCCTTACGCGCGCGTTCCCCCGGCGGCATCGACAGGCTAGACTGGGCGTGTCACGGGGAACGGAGGGGCGCATGGACCCGATATCGCTGGGCTATTACGCCCTTGTCTGCGGCCTGCTGGGGCTGGCCGGTCCGCGGCTGGGGCGCGCTCCTATCCGGCTGGGCATCGGCGCGCTGGTCGGGGTTGTCGCGGTGGCGATCCTGCCGCAGATCAAGCAGCTGCTGGGCCTGGCCGAGATCTACACGACGATCCAGCCCTAGCGTCAGTCCCAGGCGACCTCGCCGAGGAAGATGTAGCCCGCGCCGTAGATCGTCTTGATCAGCCGCGGGTTGCGGGGATCCTCGCGCAGCTTGGTGCGCAGCCGCGAGATGCGCACATCCATCGCCCGGTCGAAGCTCTCGCCCGCGCCGCCGCCCAGGCTCTCCTGCATGTGGGCGCGGGTGATCAGCCGCCGCGGGCTTTCGAGGAACAGGCGCAGCACCTCGCCCTCGGCATGGCTGAATGGCGTCTCCTGCCCCTCGGAATCCTCCAGCGCGTAGCGGTCGAAATGCGCGGTCCAGCCGTTGAACCGCGCGGTCTGACCGCGGCTGGAGGGGCGGGGGCCGCGCAGCCGGGCGCGGATGCGGGCCACCACCTCGGCCGGATCGAAGGGCTTGATGATGTAGTCGTCGGCGCCCAGTTCGAGCCCGGTGACGCGGTCCTGCACCTGCGCGCGGCCCGAGATGATGATGATCTTGGCGCCCTGTTCCAGCGCCAGCCGGTGCACGAGGCTGAGCCCGTCGCGGTCGGGCAGGCCCAGGTCCACCAGGCAGACATCGGGCGTGGTGCGGCGCAGCGCCGCCTCGAACTCGGCCGCGCGGGCAAAGGCCATGGTGCGGAACCCCGCCTCGGTCAGGGCGTCGGACAGCATGGCCCGGATCTCGGGTTCGTCGTCGAGGATGGTGACAAGCGCGCTCATGCCCGACCTGTTACGGCATCTGCCCGGGCCGGGGAACCGCGCCGTCGCGCGGATGTGCCGTCAGCACCTCGCGCAGGGCGTCTTGCGTGAAAGGCTTGCGCAGCACCGGGCCATGGGCGGCGGCGCGGACATGCAGCGGGTGATCGGGCGGCAGCGAGGTCATCAGCCGCACCGGCACGCCCTGCACCCGCTCCAGCAGGTCGAGCCCGGTGTCTTCGCCCTCGAGCGCGATATCGGACAGGACCAGCGCGATCTCGGGCAGCCCGTCCACCAGCGCGCAGGCCTCGTCGACCGAGCTCGCCTCGACCACGGAATGACCCAGCGCGGTCAATTCGCCGCGGATCGTCTCGCGCAGGTCGGCGCTGTCATCGACCAGCAGCACGAGCCCGCCGCCTTGCAGGGGCTGGGCCCGGCGCAGCGGCAGGCGCAGCGTCACCCGCGCGCCCGTGCCCGTGTTGGACAGCCGGACCGCGCCGCCGGCCAGCTTGGTCGTGTCATAGACCATGGCCAGCCCCAGCCCCGAGCCCTCGCCGCCCTTGGTGGTGAAGAACGGGTCCAGCCCGTGCTCCAGCGCCGTCTCGGAAAAGCCGGGGCCGGTATCGGTGACGGTGATCTGCAGCCAGGTGTCCTGCACCTCCTCGGCCGCCACGCGGATCTCGCCGGCGCCGCCGCAGGCATCGGCGGCGTTCAGCACGAGGTTCAGCAGCGCGTCCTGCAGCAGGCCGGGATCGGCCAGCACCGGGCCGGTGGTGGCATCGCGGATCATCAGGTGCAGCCCCTCGGGCAGGCTGGGCGTGGCCAGCGTCTCGAGATCTGCCAGCAGGCGCGCCGGCGACAATGGTTCGGCCTGCCAGTGGCGCTGCGAGGTGATGTCGCCGATCCGGTTCAGCAGCCGCCCGCCGCGTCGTGCCGCCTGCAGGGTGGCGGCGATCAGCGGCTCGGCCCGCGGGTCGGTGACGGTGCGGGCCAGTTTCGACTGCATGCCGAGGATGATGGTCAGCAGGTTGGAAAAATCATGCGCCAGCCCCGAGGTCAGCTGTGCGGCCATCTCGCGCCGCCGGGTCTGCTGCAGGGCGGCGCGGGTCTGGGTTTCCTCGGTGACGTCCTGCGACAGGATGTAGACGCCGGGCTCCAGCGGGTCGGGGGTGAAGACCGCCCTGATGCGCCGGGACGAGACCGCGTCGGTGAACTCGAAGGCCGATTGCCGGCCCGCCAGCGCGGCCTCGAGATGCGGGCGCACGCGGTCGAAGGCGGCCTCGCCCAGCACGTTGCGGATGTGACGGCCGTGGATCTCGGCGGCGCGGCCGGGCATCACCGCGGGCAGGCGGCGGTTGGAGAAGGTGTAGCGCCCCTCGGCATCCACGCGGGCGATATGGGCGGGCATCATCTCGGCCGTGGTGCGGGTGCGCGCCTCCATCTCGAGCAACTCGCGGCGCGCCTCTTCCAGAGCGGCATTTGCGGCGGCCAGCTGGCGGTTGCTGGCGGCCAGCTCCTCGGAGCGGCGCAGCACCTCTTCGGAGAGTACCTCGGAGCGGGCGCGCAGCAGCGCCTCCTGGGCCTTCACCTCGGTGATGTCGGTATAGACCGTGACCCAGCCACCATGCGGCAGCGGCGCGCCCTCGACCGAGATGGTCCGGCCATTGGCGCGGGTGCGCTCCATGTAATGCGGCTGGAAGGCCAGCGCGGTCTCGACCCGGTCGCGCACGAAGGCCTCGGGGTCGTCCACGGTACCGTATTCGCCGCTGGCCAGCAGGTGGCGGACCGTGTCCTCGAACCGGGCACCGGGCGTGGTCAGCGGTGCGGGCAGGTCGAACATCTCGGCGAAGCGGGCATTGCAGACCGCCAGCCGCAACCCGCTGTCATAGATGCTGAGCGCCTGCTGGATCAGGTTGAGCCCGGCCTGGATGAGCGCGGGATCCCTCATCGGGCCGCCGGTCCGGCGCTCGTGCTGCGCACCTCGCCCCGCCCGCCGTCCCGTGGCGCGAGTGGCTCCGGCATGGCGCCGGGGAGGCGGGGGGCTGCGTGGCGGGGCATGGGCACTCCTGTCCGGGAGCCCGAGCCTAGCGCGGCGCGCGGGGCCTGTCACCGGGGTCCGGCGGCGCCCGGGCGGGTCGTTACAATTCGTAAGAATTGGGAAAACATCCGGAAAAAGTTGACCGCCACGGTAAGCGTCAGCCTAATGAGACGAGAATCGCGACACAGGCGATCAGGCCGCCGCACGGGCGGCAGGGGAGGGCCGGAGGCACCGGTCAAGGGGAGGAGTTGACTTGGCGCAGCACGCTGAGGGCACTGAAGGCTTGCGGTCGATTCCGGCGCTGTTGCGCCGCAACGCGGAGCGGTTCGGCGACGCACCGGCCTATCGCGAGAAGGAATACGGGATCTGGCAGAGCTGGAGCTGGGCCGAGACCGAGCAGGAGATCGAGGCCTTCGCGCTTGGCCTGCTCAACATGGGCGTGGCGAAAGGCGATTACGTGGCCATCATCGGCCGCAACCGCCCGACGCTCTACTGGTCGATGGTGGCCGCGCAGATGGTCGGCGCGATCCCCGTGCCGCTCTACCAGGACGCGGTGGCCGAGGAGATGCGCTACGTGCTGGGCCATTGCGGCGCGCGCTTCGTCATCGCCGCCGACCAGGAGCAGGTCGACAAGGTCATCGAGATCCAGGAGGACCTGCACCAGTTCGAGCACATGGTCTATGTCGATCCGCGGGGCCTGCGCAAATACGACCACACGCGGCTGCACGAGTATTCCCATGTCCAGGCGCAGGGCCGCGCCGCGCATGACGAGCTGATCGGCGAGCTGACCCGCCGGCGCGAGGCGCTGGGCTATGACGACACCTGCGTGATGCTGTACACCTCGGGCACCACGGGCAAGCCCAAGGGCGTGGTGCTGTCCAATCGCAACATCATCGAGAGCGCGCGCGCTTCGTCGGAATTCGACGACCTGCGCCAGAGCGACAGCGTGCTGGCCTACCTGCCCATGGCCTGGGTTGGCGATTTCATCTTCTCGATCGGGCAGGCCTACTGGACGGGGTTCTGCGTGAACTGCCCCGAGGCCACGGCGACCATGTACGAGAACCTGCACGAGATCGGGCCGACCTATTTCTTCGCCCCGCCGCGCTATTTCGAAGAGCGCATCACCGCGCTGCTGATCCGGATGGAGGATGCGGGTCCGCTCAAGAAGCGGCTCTTCGACCACTTCATGGCCCATGCCCGCGAGGTCGGCCCGAAGCTTCTGGACGGCAAGCCGGTGGGCCTGATGGACCGGCTGAAATACGCCCTCGGCGAGGCGCTGATCTACAGTCCCGTGCGCAACCGCGCCGGTATGAGCCGGGTGCGCGTGGCCTATACCGCGGGCGAGGCGATCGGGCCCGAGATCTTCGATTTCTGGCGCTCGCTGGGGATCAACCTGAAACAGCTCTATGGCCAGACCGAGGCGAGCGTCTTCATCACCGTGCAGCCCGATGGCGAGGTGCGCTCGGACACCGTGGGGGTGCCCGCACCGGGGGTGGAGATCCGCATCGGCGAGAATGGCGAGGTCTTCTACCGCTCGCCCGGGACCTTCGTGGAATATTACAAGAACCCCGAGAGCACGGCCGACACCAAGGATGCCGAGGGCTGGGTCGCCACCGGCGATGCGGGCTTCATCGAGGAGGGCACCGGGCACCTGCGCATCATCGACCGCGCCAAGGACGTGGGCAAGATGGCGGACGGGGCGCTGTTCGCGCCGAAATACGTCGAGAACAAGCTGAAATTCTATCCCAACATCCTCGAGGCGGTGGTGTTCGGCGCCGGCAAGGAGCGCTGCGTGGCCTTCATCAACATCGACCTGACGGCGGTGGGCAACTGGGCCGAGCGCAACAACATCGCCTATGCCTCCTACCAGGAGCTGGCCGGCCATCCCCAGGTGCTGGACATGGTGCAGAGCCACGTGGAGGAGGTGAATGCCAGCGTCGCGCAGGACGACATGCTGTCGGGCTGCCAGGTGCACCGCTTCCTGATCCTGCACAAGGAGCTGGATGCCGATGACGGCGAGCTGACCCGCACCCGCAAGGTGCGCCGCAAGATCATCGGCGAGAAGTTCGGAGACCTTGTCACCGCGCTCTATGACGGATCGGAGGAGATCTATACCGAGACGGAAGTCACCTACGAGGACGGCCGCAAGGGCAAGATCCGCGCCACGCTGGAGATCCGCGACGCCAGGGTGATGCCCGTCGCGCCCAAGGCGATGGCGGCGGAATGAGTATGGCATCCGCTGGCCGGGCCTGCCTGCGGCAGGACGCTCTGCTGCGCATTCGCCCCGCCCACCGTCCCTTGGCCGCGCATCACCCGGGCGGCGCGCCCTGGCGGGCCGGTGCAAGGAGACCCCGTTACACGACACTGCCGGGAGGCCACGCGTGAAGGATACCGAAGGATACGTCACCGCCGATGGCCGCCAGATCGGCGGGGTGCTGATGGAGATGCGCAACATCACGCTGAAATTCGGCGGGGTGACGGCGATCAACGACATCTCGTTCGATGTGCGCGAGGGCGAGATCCGCGCCATCATCGGCCCCAACGGGGCGGGCAAGTCCTCGATGCTGAACGTGATCTCGGGCTTCTACACGCCGACCATCGGCGAGGTCTGGTACAAGGGCGAGAAGCGCCCGCCGATGAAGCCCTACGAGGTGGCGCGGATGGGCGTGGCGCGCACCTTCCAGAACATCGCGCTGTTCGAGGGGATGACGGTGCTGGACAATGTCATGACCGGGCGGCTGACCCACATGAACGCCAACGTGTTGCAGCAGGCGCTCTGGCGCGGTTTCGCTCGCGACGAGGAGATGGCCAATCGCGAGCTCGTCGAGAAGGTGATCGACTTCCTCGAGATCCAGGCGATCCGCAAGACCCCGGTGGGCCGGCTGCCTTACGGTCTGAAGAAGCGGGTGGAGCTGGCCCGCGCGCTGGCGGCCGAGCCGTCGATCCTGCTGCTGGACGAGCCCATGGCCGGCATGAACGTGGAGGAGAAGGAGGACATGAGCCGCTTCATCCTCGACGTGAACGACGAGTTCGGCACCACGATCGCGCTGATCGAGCATGACATGGGCGTGGTCATGGACCTGTCCGACCGGGTCGTGGTGATGGATTACGGGCGCAAGATCGGCGACGGCACGCCCGACGAGGTGCGGACCAACCAGGACGTGATCGACGCCTATCTGGGGGTGCCGCATTGAGGGCTGATCGGCCGGGAGGGGGCGCTGCCCCCGTCGCGCTGCGCGCGACTCCCCCGGGATATTTCTGGACCAAAGATGAGACGGGCGGCGCGCCCGGAGCGGAGACGACATGCTGAACGACATCTTCATCGCGCCCTTCGTGGACATGGTCGAGGCGCCCGACTTCCTGTTGCAGGTGCTGTGGGAGGGGCTGGTTTCGGGCGTGCTCTATGCGCTGATCGCGCTGGGCTTCGTGCTGATCTTCCGATCCAGCCGGATCTTCAACTTTGCCCAGGGCATCATGGTTGTCTTCGCCGCGTTGACGCTGGTGGGGCTGCATGCCTATGGCATCCCGGCCTGGATCGCGGTGGCGTTGACGCTGGGGGTGATGTTCGTGCTGGCGGTCAGCATCGAGCGGGTGGTGCTGCGCCCGCTGGTGGGCCAGCCCGACATCATCCTCTTCATGGCCACGATCGGCATCACGCTGTTCCTGATCGGCTTCGGCGAGATCATCTTCGGCGGCGAGAACAAGCAGATGATCACCGGCGAGCTGGGCATTCCCACCGGCGACACAGTGCTGGAGCCCTGGGGCGGGCTGCTGATCCTGCAACATCTGGACATCACCGTGGTGGTGGTGGCGACACTGCTGGTGGCCGCGCTGCTGGCCTTCCTGAACTACACCCAGATGGGCCGGGCGATCCGGGCGCTGGGCGATGATCACCAGGCGGCGCTGTCGGTCGGCATTTCGCTGCAGACGGTCTGGGTGCTGGTCTGGTTCATCGCGGGCATCATCGCGCTGGTCACGGGCATTGCCTGGGGTGCGCGGGCAGGCGTCAGCTTTGCGCTGGAGGTGATCGCCTACAAGGCGCTGCCGGTGCTGATGCTGGGCGGGCTTGAATCGATCACCGGGGCGATCATCGGCGGTCTGATGATCGGCATCCTGGAAAAGCTGTTCGAGATCTACTGGGGCCAGCCGCTTCTGGGGGGCAATACCGAGACCTGGTTCGCCTTCGTGCTGGCGCTGGTGGTGCTGCTCTTCCGCCCGCAGGGCCTGTTCGGGGAGCGCATCATCGAAAGGGTCTAGGGCGGCGCGGAGCGCGCCGCCAAACCCGGGGCCGCTTGGCCTTGTGTGGGAAAGGAAAAGGACAGGGCCACGTCCGTGGGCCTTTGTGAGAGGGACAAGATGTCGAAACTGATCGCGATCCTGAACGTTGTGGCCTGGGCCGGTTTCTGGGCCTTCGGCTACCTGGCGGCGACTACCCCGCCGGAAGAGGGATCCCGCATGGTGGTGGCGCTGCTGCTGGCGGCGACCGGCGCCGCGCTGGGGATCTGGGCCTATCTCTGGATCGTCCGCCACACGGTGGCGGCGGGCCATCCGCGGGCGACGCGCAGCCGGCCGCGCTTCGAGGCGGATGCCGGGCTGGAGACCTGAGATGAGCCGGACCCGCAAGCCCGACGAGTTGGCCGAGGATTTCGACGACCACCGCCCCGAGGTGGCCGACCTGGCCCGCGGGGCCAACGGGCTGGACGAACCTTCCGACCCGCAGGAGATCGCGCAGGGGCTGATGGCGGCGCAGATGCAGGCCATGTCGACCATGATGGCCGCCTCGGCCGAGATGACGGCCGCCACCTTCCGCGCGATGTCGCAGATGTGGGGCGCGAGCCTGCCGCGCGGCCGCGGCGACCGGGAGGAGGACTGAGCCATGGCGGGCGCGGCGCGGCGCGACGGGATGCTGACCGCCGGGCTGGTCTCGGCCGCGCTGAGCGCGCTGGCCGCCCTGCTGGGCGGGCTGCTGCTGGTCGCGCTGTCGGGCGGCGGGCCGGAATTCTGGCTGCTGCTGCTCGTGCTGGGCGCGGTCGTGCCGGTGCCGTGGCTGGTCCTGCGGGTGCTGAGCGCGGTGCGCGAGGCCGAGACCCTGCCGGGCCTGCCGGCGCCGGCCGCGTGGCAGGGCTGGGGCGTGCTGCTGCCGGGCCTCGCGGTCTGGCTGGCGCAAGGCTGGGCCGCGCTCTGGATCGCCTCTGGCGGGCCGGCCGGGCCGGGCCCGCGCGGGCTGGATCCGGCCGGCGCCGCGCTGGCGGGGGCGGTGCTGCTGCTGCCGGTGCCGGCGCTGGTGGCGCTGGGAAATTTCTGCCTGCGGGGCCGGCCGGTGCCGCCCGGGGGCGGTTGGGACGAGACCGCGCGCTGAGACGCGGCGAAGAGGGAGGAAGCCGATGCTCTATCGCACGGTGGGACAGTTCAAGACGACATACGAGGCGGACCAGGCATTGTTCCCGGTCCGGCAGGACGCGGTCCTGCTGGGGATCATCCTGGTCCTGGCCTGGGTGATCTTTCCGCTGACGGCGAGCGAGTTCACCTTCCAGGCGATCCTGATCCCGGTGCTGGTCTTCTCGCTGGCCTCGCTGGGGCTGAACATCCTGACCGGCTATGCCGGCCAGCTGAGCCTGGGCACCGGGGCCTTCATGGGGGTGGGCGCCTATGCCTGCTACAAGATGGTCACGCTGATGCCCTGGATGAACCCGGTGGTGGCGATCCTGCTGTCGGGCTTCTTCAGCGCCGGGGTGGGCGTGCTCTTCGGCATTCCCAGCCTGCGGATCAAGGGGTTCTACCTGGCCATCGCCACGCTGGCGGCGCAGTTCTTCCTGGTCTGGCTCTTCGAGAAATGGTCCTGGCTTTACAACTACAACGCCTCGGGCGCGATCCAGGTGCCCAATCTCGACATCTTCGGGGTGTACGTGACCGGGCCGCAGGCGGCCAGCGTGACGGAATACTACGTGGTGCTTTTCGTGGTGACGCTGCTGACGATGCTCTGCATCAACCTGACCCGCGGCAACCTGGGCCGGACGTGGAAGGCGACGCGCGACATGGACATCGCGGCCGAGCTGATCGGCATCAACCTGATGCGCTCCAAGCTGACCGCCTTCGCGATCTCGTCCTACATCGTGGGCGTGGCCGGCGCGCTCTACGTCTTCTCGTGGAAGGGCGCGGCCGAGCCCAATGTCTTCGACATCCCGCTGAGCTTCCAGGTGCTGTTCATCGCCATCATCGGGGGGCTGGGCTCGATCCTGGGCAACTACCTTGGCGCCGCGCTGATCGTGGGGCTGCCGGTGGTGCTGAACCTGCTGCCCGCGGCCTTCGGCATCCCGATCGACAGCGCCATGGTCGAGCATCTCAACATCATGATCGTGGGCGGGCTGATCGTGTTCTTCCTGATCGTGGAGCCGCATGGGCTGGCGCAGCTGTGGCGGCTGATCCGGGAGAAGCTGATCATCTGGCCCTTCCCCTACTGACCGGGGCCACCGGCGGGGTCCGCCCCGCCCCCGAGCCGGGCCGGACGGGCCGGTCCAAACAAGCAAAGACGCGCAAATCTCAGGGAGGAGATCCAATGAAACACTTTACCAAATGGGCCGTCGCCGCGGTCGTGGCCGGTGTCACCGCCGGCAGCGCCATGGCGCAGGAGCTCTACGCGCCCAACCTCGCCTACCGGACCGGCCCCTTCGCCGCGACCGGCATCCCGCTGATGAACGGGCAGGCCGACTACCTGACCATGCTCAACGAGCGTGATGGCGGCATCGGCGGCATCCGCATCAACGGCGAGGAATGCGAGACCGGCTATTCCACCGAGAAGGGCGTGGAATGCTACGAGAAGACCAAGTCCAAGGCGATCGTGACCCAGCCCTGGTCGACCGGCATCACCCTGCAGGTGCTGCCCAAGACCAATGTGGACGAGATCCCGATTCTTGCGCCGGGCTACGGCTTTTCGCCCATGGCCGACGGCACGACCTTCCAGTGGGCCTTCAACACGCCGTCGGGCTACTGGGACGCGGCCGACATGATCGTGCAGTATCTCGAGGGTCAGGGCAGCCTCGACGGCAAGACCATCGCCTTCCTGCATCTCGACCACCCCTATGGCAAGGAGCCGATCCCGGTGCTCGAGAAGCTTGCCGGCGAGAAGGGCTTCGAGCTGGAGCCGATCCCGGTCGGGCTGAAGGAAATGCAGAACCAGTCGGCACAATGGCTGCAGATCCGCCGCCTGCGTCCCGATTACGTGGTCATGTGGGGCTGGGGCGCGATGAACGCGGGCGCCATCACCGAGGCGGTCAAGACCAAGTTCCCGATGGAGAATTTCCTGGGCGTCTGGTGGGCCGGCCATGATGCCGACCTCAAGATCGTGGGCGAGGACGGCAAGGGCTACAAGTCGATCAGCTGGTCCTTCCCGAACCCCGACGCGCCCGTGATGGCCGACATCCAGACCCATGTGGTCGACAAGGGCCTGACCAAGTCCAATGCCGAGGAGATGTCGGGCGTGTTCTACAGCCGCGGCCTGATCATCTCGGCCATCCTGGCCGAGGGCATCCGCGTCGCGCAGGAGGAATACGGCACCGCCGAGATCGATGCGAGCCAGCTGCGCTGGGGCCTGGAGAACATCAACATGACCGAGGAGCGGATCAGCGAGCTGGGGCTCGACGGCATGGTGCCGCCCTTCCAGACCAGCTGTGCCAACCATACCGGACATTCCGGCGGCTGGATGCTGGAATGGGATGGCGAGAAATTCGTCAAGGTCTCGGACCTGCTGACGCCGAACGTGGCGGGCTACCAGGACCTGATCGACGAGAAGGCCGCCGAATATGCCGAGGCCAATGCGCCCTGGGCGATGAACGAAGAGTGCAACGTGACGAACTGAGCACGCGTCCCCGGCGGCGCGCGGGCGTCGCCGGGGGCACATGAGTATTTTCGGAAAGATGAAAGCAGGGGCCCCGATCCGGGGTCCCGCGCGGGCCGCCACCGCGGCCGGGACGGAGGAGACGGGAATGCTGGACGCCGCGAAGGGGGCCGCAGAGGCGCCGGAGACGGGCAAGGCCGGGCAGGCGCTGCTGGAGGTCAACAATGTCGAGGTGATCTACAACCACGTGATCCTCGTGCTGAAGGGCGTGTCGCTGAACGTGGCCAAGGGCGGGATCACCGCGCTGCTTGGCGGCAACGGCGCCGGCAAGACCACGACGCTGAAGGCGATCTCAAACCTGCTGCATTCCGAGCGCGGCGAGGTCACCAAGGGCTCGATCGTCTACAAGGGCGAGCGGGTGCAGGATCTCGACCCCGCGGCGCTGGTGAAGCGCGGCGTGATCCAGGTGATGGAGGGGCGGCACTGCTTCGAGCACCTGACGGTCGAGGAGAACCTGCTGACCGGGGCCTATACGCGCAGCGACGGCAAGGGCGCGGTCGAGGCGGACCTGGAGATGGTCTATGGCTATTTCCCGCGGCTGAAGGAGCGGCGGCGCAGCCAGGCGGGTTATACCTCGGGCGGTGAGCAGCAGATGACGGCGATCGGGCGCGCGCTGATGAGCCGGCCCGAGACGATCCTGCTGGACGAGCCCAGCATGGGGCTGGCGCCGCAGCTGGTCGAGCAGATCTTCGAGATCGTGAAATCGGTCAACGAGAACGAGGGCGTCTCGTTCCTGCTGGCCGAGCAGAACACCAATGTCGCGCTCAAATACGCGCATCGGGGCTACATCCTCGAGAACGGGCGCGTCGTGATGGAGGGCGCCGCGCAGGCGCTGCGCGAGAATGACGATGTCAAGGAATTCTACCTTGGCGTTTCCGACGAGGGGCGGCGGTCGTTCCGCGACGTGCGCTCCTACCGGCGGCGCAAGCGCTGGCTGGCCTGAGCCTTTTCAACCCGGGGGGAGATTTCGAGATGACACGCATGTTCCTGGCCGCCGCCGCCTTGGCGCTGATGCCTTTCGCGGCCATGGCCGACAGCCACGCGGCGGCGGGCTCGGCCGATCTGGTCAACCGCGAGGTGCTGCAGGAAAAGCTGCTGACCGGCCATGACGAGATGGTGGTGATCGTCTCGAAACTGGTGCTGGCGCCGGGCGGGCGCATCCCGCTGCACACCCATCCCGGTGACGAGCACGCGGTGATCGTGACCGGCGGCACGGCGACCATGCCCGACGGCTCCACGATGGACTTTGCCGATGACACGGTGATGTTCTTTCCCGCGGGCATGGTGCATGGGGGCGTGACCAATGCCGGCGAGACGCCGATCGAGATCCTGACCACCCATGTGCTGGAGGAGGGCCGCCCCTTCCAGACACTGGCCGAGTAGCGGGCCGGGACGGCGGAGGGCAAGCGGATGGGCGACAGGTTCGGACCCCTGCGGCAGGCGCTGGAGCGGTGGCAGGGCGAGGTGGATGCCGATCTGCGCATCGCCGCGCTGCCGGCCTCCCTGCTGCTGGATGCCGAAGGTGCGCCGGGTCTGGACGCACCGGCGCGCGGGCTGATCCGCGACGCGCTGTTGGTCAAGCTGGAGGCGGCGCGCCGCGGGGCGGGGCAGGAGAGCGAGGCCGATCTGGCCCGGCTGCGCGCCTGGGCCGACCGCGAAGCCGGACAGGCGCCCGCGGCGGCCACCCATCCGTATATCCGCGATGCGCTGGGCCTTGTGCCGGTGGCGCCGGGCAAGGGCCGGGGCTAGGCATGTTCGAGGCGCATCTCCTCGATCCGGGCCAGCGCCTCAGCGCGCGTGTTGCGGATGTTGGGCCGGAAATCCTGGCTCTCGGCGCGCAGGCGGATCTCGGCCTCGGTCTCGGAGCCGGGTGCGTAGCGCACCGAGCCGAGGCTGTGGGCGAGGTTCAGCAGCTTGCCGCGATGGGCATATTGCACCCAGGCCGCGGGCAGGATGCGGCAGCCGTCATAGTCGATCAGGAAGAACCACCGGTCGCGGCCGGTATCGGCGATGCGCTCCTCGATGTGGTCGTAGAAATCGTTCACGTCGCGCGAGTGGTTGAAGGTGAAATGCGAGAAATCGACCTCCATGATGCCGCGCTCGAAATCGAAGGCGATGCGGCGGACGAAATCGCCCGTGGCGTAGCAGGGATCGTGCTGCACCCGGGTGCGGCGGGTCGAGGGCATCTCGGCCAGGCGTGCCAGCGCATCGGCGCGGTTTGTGAAGAGGTTGGGATCGAAGGCCTCGGTCCGGGCCGCCCGCTCGATCTGGGCGGCGGTCTCGGGCGAGGCGTCGAAGCGTACCGAGCCCATGGAATGGGCCAGGTTCAGCGCCTTGCCGCGCGTGGCATAGGCCACCCAGGCCGCCGGGTCGATGCGCATGTCGTTGAGATTGACGAGGAAGAACCACAGCTCCTCTCCCGTCGCGGCGATGCGCTCCTCGATATGGTCGTAGAACCGGTTGACCGTGGCGCTGCTGTCGAAATGGAAGCCGGAGAAATCTGCCTCCATGATCTGGCGGTCGCGGTCGAAACGGATCCTCGGCTCGAATTCACTGGTCACGGCAGTCCCTCTCTCCTCCAGTCTCGGGGGCAGGGTAGGCGCGCGCCGGGACCCGCGCCTTGCGGCAGATCAAACGGGATTGACGTTGCGGCATCCCGGCGCCCTGCATCGGCGCCGTCCGGACAGCCACGGCCCATGGAACACGAAGAACGGAGGGTGGCATGAGCACCTATTTCGATGCGCTCGAGACACGGTCGCGGGACGCGCGCGAGGCCGCGCAGTTGGAGGCGCTGAACGCGCAGATGGAGCGGCATGGCCAAGCGCCGCTGGACGATCTGTCCGGGCTGGCCGCGCTGCCGGTGCTGCGCAAGGCCGAGCTGTCCGAGCGCCAGGCCGCGCAGCCGCCCTTTGGCGGGCTGCCGGTGCAGAACCTCGCCCACGTGTTCCAGAGCCCCGGCCCGATCTACGAGCCCGGCGGCACCGGCCATGACTGGTGGCGCATGGGCCGCTTCCTGAATGCCTGCGGGATCGGGCAGGGCGACATCGTGCAGAACTGCTTCGGCTATCACCTGACGCCCGCGGGGATGATCTTCGAGAACGGCGCGCGGGCGGTGGGGGCGGCGGTGCTGCCCGCCGGCACCGGCCAGACCGAGCTGCAGGCCCGCGCCGCGCATGACGTGAGTGTGACCGCCTATGCCGGCACGCCGGATTACCTGAAGGTGATCCTCGAGAAGGCCGACGAGATGGGGCTGACGCTGGCGATCACCCGCGCCGCGGTGGGCGGCGGGGCACTGTTCCCCAGCCTGCGCCAGTATTACGCCGACCGCGGCATCGCCTGCCTGCAATGCTATGCCACCGCGGACCTCGGCAACATCGCCTATGAAGCCCCGCCGCCGGGCTTCCCCGAGGCACTGCCCGAGGGGATGATCCTCGACGAGCATGTCATCGTCGAGATCGTGACGCCGGGCACCGGCGACCCGGTCGCGCCGGGCGAGGTGGGCGAGATCGTGGTGACCACGCTCAACCCCGACTACCCGCTGATCCGCTTTGCCACGGGCGATCTGTCGGCGCTGCTGCCGGGCGAGAGCCCCTGCGGGCGGACCAATGCCCGGATCAAGGGCTGGATGGGCCGGGCCGACCAGACCACCAAGATCAAGGGCATGTTCGTGCGCCCCGAACAGGTGGCGCAGCTGGTCTCGCGCCATGACGAGGTGGCGCGTGCTCGCGTGGTGGCCACGCGGCAGGGCGAGGCCGACGTGATGACCGTGCGGCTGGAGACGGCGGCCGAGGACCCGGCGCGCTACGAGGGAACCGTGCGCGAGGTGCTGAAGTTGAAAGGGGAGATCGAGCTGGTGCCGATCGGCGGATTGCCGCGCGACGGGCTCGTGATCGAGGACGCGCGCCGCTACGATTGAGCTTTCGCCTTGCCTGAGGGGGATTGGCGGATAGGCTCGCGTCAAGGAGGATTGAACATGAGCGCATTTCGTCTTTCCCTGCTGGGGCTTGTCGCGGGTACGGCCGTCCATGCCGCGGGCGACGCCCTGGTGATCGGCAACAGCCAGTACGACGCGATCCAGACCTTTTTCGGCAGCGCGCGGGTGGCGGAATCGGCCAAGGCCTTCTCGGATCTCGGCTTCGACGTGACCGAGATCCAGGATGCCGATGCCGATACGATGGCCACGGCCTATCTCGATTTCGTGCTGCAATTGCAGGAGGGCGACGGGCCGGTGGTCGTGGTGCTGGCCGGTGCCTTCGTGCACGCGCCCGGCGCCACCTACATGCTGCCCGTGGCCGGCGATGGCGAGCCCGACGATGCAGTGGCGATGCTGGACGCGCTGCCGATGGACGCGGTTCTGGCGGTTCTGGCGCGCTATCCCGGGCAGGCCTTTCTGGTGCTGGGCGAGACGGCGGTCGACCCCGAGGTCGGCCGCTTCCTGTCGCCCGGCGTGGGTGATCTGCAGATCCCGCAAGGCGTCACCGTGCTGCGCGGACCGGCCACGGATGTGGCCCGCTTCGCCTCGCGCGAGCTGGTGCAGGAAGGCCAGAGCCTGCTGGAGGCGGCCGAGCAATACGAGCTGTCGGTGGCCGGGTTCACGCCGCGCGACCTCGTGGTGGTCGCCGCGCCCGAGGCCGAGGCCGAGCCCGACAGCGACACAGCGGCGCCCGCGCCCGATCCGCAACCGGAGCCGGAGCCCGAACCCGAAATCGACACGGCCGCCGACGAAACCGCCTGGCGGCTGGCGCAGCAGGCCGATTCGGCCGAGGGCTACCGCACCTATCTCGACGGCTTTCCCGAGGGGCTGCATGCCGCCGCCGCGCGCCAGCGGCTGAAGGCCATCGAGGAAGAGCCCTATTACGCCGAGCGCCGCGCCGAGGAGGCGATGGAGCTGAGCCGCGACGCGCGCCGCGAGATCCAGCGCGACCTGTCGATCCTGGGCTATGACACGCGCGGCATCGACGGGATCTTTGGCCCGGGCACGCGCGGCGCGATCCGGCAATGGCAGGAGACCGCGAACGAAGAGCCGTCCTCCTATCTCGACAGCGCGCAGATCGCCCGGCTGGACGCGCAGGCGGCCCGCCGCGCGGCCGAACTGGAGGAAGAGGCGCGCCAGCGGCAGGAAGAACAGGAGCGCGCCGACCGGGCCTTCTGGCGTGAGGTCGAATCGAGCGGCGATGAAGCTTCTGTCCGGGCCTACCTCGAGCGCTATCCCGAAGGGCTCTTCGCCGACCGGGCGCGCGAGCTGTTGCGCGGGATCGAACAGCGCCGCGCCCAGCAGGCCGCGACGCAGGACCGCCGCCAATGGGCGCGGGTCGAAGAGGTCAACACGATCGAGGGCTACCGCGAATATCTCGAAGCGCGGCCCAACGGGGCCTTCGCCGCCGAGGCGCAGGCGCGGATCCGCCAGCTGGAGCGGCAGGCCGAACAGGCGCAGAATGCCGGGCGCGCCCGGGCCGAGGAACAGGGGCTGAACCTCAACCCCGTGGCCAAGCGGCTGGCCGAGGCGCGCCTCGCCCAGCTGGGTCTGCGCCCGGGCAACGTGGACGGCACCTTCGACGAGCAGACCCGCGCGGCG
Source organism: Pseudoponticoccus marisrubri (assembly GCF_001482405.1). GTDB lineage: Bacteria > Pseudomonadota > Alphaproteobacteria > Rhodobacterales > Rhodobacteraceae > Pseudoponticoccus > Pseudoponticoccus marisrubri. Next base: position 676,566 of record NZ_LPXO01000001.1, on the reverse strand, counting down.
ATCCGTCGCTACCAGGAAACCCGCGGCCTGCGTGTCTCGGGCTTTCTCGACGAGCAGACCGTGGTGCGCATCCTCGCGGACGGAATCCTCGGCGACTGACGGGCCAAGGCGGGCAAGCCGCTTCGAAGCGGCTTGAAGGAAGCGGTTTTAAAACCGCTTCCGAACGCGTTTGCAAACGCGTTCCTGCAAGGCTTTTCGAAAAGCCTTGCCCGCGCCCGGCCTCAGCGCATCATGACATAGTCACCGGGCGCACGGCCCAACGAGTCCCCTATCGCGGGCGGCGACACCTTCGGTGCGGAGTGCGCGGCCAGCCATGCCGCCCATTCCGGCCACCACGAGCCCTCCTGCGGCGCATGTCCGGCCAGCCAGCTGTCGGGATCCATGTAGAGCGCACTCTCGGCCCTGTGGCCGATGCGTTAATGCCGCCGCGGGTGCCCGGGCTCGGAGACGATCCCGCCATTATGCCCGCCCTTGACCAGCACGAAGCGCAGGTCGCACTCGGTGAACAGCTTGGTCTTGTAGACCGACCGCCACGGCGCGATGTGGTCCTTTTCGGTGCCCACGACGAACATCGGGGCGCGGATGTCCTTCAGCGCGATCACCCGCCCGTCCACGGCGAACCGCCCGGAGACCAGCCGGTTTTCCAGGAACAGGCCGCGCAGGTATTCCGAATGCATCCGCGCCGGCATGCGCGTGGCATCGGCATTCCACGCGCCCATATCGGTGGGCATCTCCTCGATCCCCATCAGGTAGCGGCGCACCGCGCGGGTCCAGACCAGATCCTCGGCCCGGATGGCGCGGAAGGCGCCGACCATCTGCCCGGTGTCGAGATAGCCGCGATCCCACATCATGTCCTCGAGAAAGGCGATCTGCGATTCGTCGAGGAAGAGCAGCAGCTCGCCCGCCTCGGTGAAATCGGTCTGCGCCGCCAGAAGCGTGATCGAGGCGAGGCGGTCATCGCCATCCCGCGCCATGGTGGCCGCGGCAATGGACAGGATGGTGCCGCCAAGGCAGTAGCCCGTGGCATGGATGCGCGTGTCGGGCAGGATGTCCGACACACGGTCCAGCGCCGCCATCACCCCGTCGCGGCGATAGGCGTCGAGCCCGAGATCGGCCTCGTTCGGCCCGGGATTGATCCAGGAGATCACGAAGACCGTGTGCCCCTGTCCCACCAGCCAGTTGATCAGCGAATTGTGGGGCGAGAGATCGAGGATGTAGTATTTCATGATCCAGGCCGGCACGATCAGTACGGGCTCGGGATGCACGGTCTCGGTCTGCGGGTGGTACTGGATCAACTCGAAGAGCGGCGTGCGCAGCACCACCTCGCCCGGCGTGGCGGCAAGGGTCTGCCCGACGGCATAACCTTCGGGCTGCGGGGCAGGGGCCTTGGTCGCCAGCTCGGCGATGTCGGCCAGCACGTGGCGCGCGCCGTCCACGTAATTGCGGCCAAGCCGGTCGCGGCTGCGCGCCACGATCTCGGGATTGGTCGGCGGGAAGTTCGAGGGCGAGACCGTGTCCAGCGCCTGCCGCGCCATGAAACGCGCCCTGTCGCCATGTTCGCGATGCATGCCCGGCAGATCGCTGGTGGCAGCATCCCACCAGTCCTGGACGGCCAGAAAGCCCTGCGCCCACATGTTGAAGGGCGGCCGCGCCCATCCGGGATGGGTGAAGCGGTGATCATAGGGGCGGGGCGCGAAGGGCGGCTCGGGCGCCCCGCCAAGCGCGCTCTGCGTGCCATAGGCCCAGAGCCGGCCCATATTGGCGGCGGCGCGCTCGGTCAGTTCCAGCTGCCGACCCGGCGCCATGGCCAGGTGCATCGCCCAATCGGTCAGCGCGCTGGCCGTGGCATAGGGCGAGACGCCGCCCGTGACCTGCGCCATGCCGGCGCGCAGGGCGCGATCCAGGTTGCGATGCGGGTGCGGGTCGGGGCGTGCGGGATCTGCGGTCATCGGGTCCTCCGGCGCGGGTCGATCGGGGTGTTCGCGCGCAGGCTAGGGGGTGCTGCGGTGCAGCACGTTGATGCAGATCACATGCGCCGGCCGTGATCGGGCTCCGCCCCCGTGGCCCCAAACGAAAAAGACCGCAGGCACGTGGCCTGCGGTCCTGATCCGGTCCCTTGCGGGAAGGCGTGGTCAGCCCTGGCGGGCCTTGAACCGACGCTGCGTCTTGTTGATCACGTAGACGCGGCCCTTGCGGCGCACAACGCGGCAGTCGCGGTGGCGCTTCTTGAGCGAGCGGAGCGAGTTTGCGACCTTCATGGTCTTCTCCCTTTCGTCGCGGCGCGCGAGCGCCCGTTGCAGCCAATACCCGACGAAAGCGCGATCCCGGGGACCGCGCAACGCCGGGTGATGAAATCCATGGTGGGCGATACTGGGATCGAACCAGTGACCCCTTCGATGTCAACGAAGTGCTCTACCGCTGAGCTAACCGCCCGTATGGCCGACCCGTCGTTCCGTGCCCCAATAAAAGGGGCGCGGGATCTCCGCGCCGGTGAAGGGTCTATAAAAGGGATCGAAACCGGGATCAAGGCCTTTTGGCATCCGAGAATTTCGGTCTATTCTCCTGTGCGAGAAGGAGACAGGATGCCCAGTACCGCCTATCACCTGCATCTGCCGGACGTGCCGTCGTCCTGCGTGGTGTTCGCGTCTCCCCATTCCGGGCGGGACTACCCGTGGTCCTTCCTCAAGGACACGATTCTCGACGAACATGCGATTCGCTCGTCCGAGGATGCCTATGTGGACCGCCTGTTCGACTGTGCGCCGCAATTCGGGGCGCCGCTGCTGCGCGCCGGGGCGCCGCGCGCCTATGTCGATCTCAACCGCGCCTGCGACGAGCTGGATCCCGCCCTGATCGACGGGGTGCGCCGTGGCGGGCATAATCCGCGGGTGGCCAGCGGGCTGGGCGTGGTGCCGCGGGTGGTGGCCAACGGGCGCGCCATCTATCGCGGCAAACTGTCGCGGGTCGAGGCCGACCAGCGGCTCAAGCGAATCTGGCACCCCTATCACTCGCAGCTGGCCGAGCTTCTGGGCCGGGCGCACGGGCTGTTTGGCGAGGCGATCCTGATCGATTGCCATTCCATGCCGCACGAGGCCGCCGAATCGGTGGTGCGCAACGGCGCGCGTCGGCCCGAGATCGTGATCGGTGACCGGTTCGGCGCCTCGGCCTCGGTCGAGATCGTCGAGCGGATTGAGGCCGCCTTCGCCATGGCCGGGCTGGTCGTGGCGCGCAACACGCCCTTTGCCGGCGCCTACACGACGCAGCAATACGGCCGCCCCTCGCGCAACCAGCATGCCATCCAGATCGAGATCGACCGGTCGGTCTACATGGATGAGGCCCGCGTGCGTCCGAACGCCAATTTCCACGCCTTCCGCAAGCTGCTGCGCGGCGTGGTGGCCGATATCGCCGCGCTGGGCAGCCGCGACCAGCAGCTCGCCGCGGAATAACGCGGCCTCAGCCCGCCTCGAACAGCCGGGACAGCGCCGCGTCCAGCGGGGTCGGGTCGTCGAGGGTCAGCCGCACGGGCAGGGCCAGCACCTGGCCGCGGAAGCTGGACGGCAGGCGGACGGCGTCCTTCTCGGTGGTGACAAGCTGCGCCCCCAGCGCGCGCGATTCGGCCTGCAACCGCCCCATCAGCGAATCGGACAGCGGTTGGTGGTCGTCCAGCGGCTCGGCCCGGCGCAGGTCGGCCCCCAGCGCGCGCAGCGTGGCAAAGAACTTCTCCGGATGGCCGATCCCCGCAAAGGCCAGTACGGGCAGGTCCTGCCAGTCCATGCCGGTCTGCAGCGGCGCAAGATGGCCGGTCAGGTGCGGCACGTCCAGCGCCGGGGCCCAGAGCCGGGCGAATCGCGCCTGCGCCGGCTCGGCCCCGATCGACAGCACCATGTCGGCGCGGGCCAGCCCGGCGGGCACCGGCTCGCGCAGCGGGCCTGCGGGCAGGCAGCGCCCATTGCCGAACCCGGCCACGGCATCGACCACGACCAGCGACAGGTCCTTGCGCAGGGCGGGGTTCTGGTGCCCGTCATCCAGCACCAGGCAATCGGCCCCGGCGGCCTCGGCCGCGCGGGCGCCGGCGGCGCGGTCCCGCGCGACCCAGGTGCGGGTAAAGGCGGCCAGCAGCAGCGGTTCGTCTCCGGTCTCTGCCGCGCCATGGCGCCGGGGGTCGACCTCGACCGGGCCGGTCAGCGTGCCGCCATAGCCGCGCGTGATGACATGCGGCCTGCGCCCGGCCTCCAGCAGGCGCTGGCAGAGCGCGATCACGGTGGGGGTCTTGCCGGTGCCGCCGGCATTGATGTTGCCGACGCAGATCACCGGCACGTCTGGGGCATGATCGGGCGGGCGCGCCACCCGGCGCGCCGTGGCGCGCGCGGTCAGGTGACCCAGCGGCGCCAGCAGGCGCGCGGCAAGGGCCGGGCGGTCGGGCTCGGTATTCCAGAAACGCGGCGGGCGCATCAGGCCCGCTCCGGCGCGTCGAGCATCTCGCAGCAATCGGCGATCACCCGGTCGACCAGCTTGGCGCCCGAGGACACCACGTCCCAGCCGGCATGGGCCATGGCGGCGATCTGGTCGGGCGCCACGAGGTTCGACACCGCGGCCCCCAGCGAATCGGCGTCGCGCACGATGCGCGCGGCCCCGGCCTCGACCAGCGCGCCATAGGCGGGCAGGTGGCGGCGCACATGCGGGCCGTAGAGGATGGCCGAGCCCAGCGATGCGGCCTCGAACGGGTCCTGCCCGGAGGCGCCGGTGCGCAGCGAACCGGCCAGGAAGACCAGCGGCGCCAGCCGGTACCACAGGCCCAGCTCGTCATCGTCGCGGGTCAGGATGACCTGCGTGTTCTCGTCGGGCATCTCGCCATTCTCCCAGTCGCAGACGCGCATCTGCATTGCCGCCGCCGTCTCGGCCATCAAGGCGCTGTCGGCGGCATCCGCCGGGACCAGCACCAGCAGGAGCCGGTGGGCCAGCCGCACCGCGCGGCGATGGGCGCTGAGGACGTCATGCGCCTCGGAGGCGGGCACCCGCGCGGCCAGCCAGACCGGCCGGCCCGCGATCAGCCCGGCGATCTCCTCGTGCAGCGCATCGGGACAGCTGAGCGGCATGGCGGTGTCCAGAAGCGGCCCGGCGATCTGGATGCGCTGCGGGGCCGAGCCCAGCCGGCGCAGGCGCCGCGCGGCGGCATCGTCATTGGCATAGAGCATCTCGAAGGCGGGCAGCACCGCGGGCACCGGGTCGGGCAGCCAGCGCGGCCCGGGCGCGGTCAGCGGCGCATCCGACAGGTCCATGGCGATGGCGCGCGTGCCGTGGCGATAAAGCGCGTCGACCAGCGCCGGGCGCAGGTGCTGGCCGGCCCAGAGCAGCAGCTCGGGGCGCAGCGCGCGGGCGAATGCCTCGGCCTCGGCGGCGCCGTCCTCGGGCAGGGTGACGGCGATCTGGCCGGGCTGCAGCGGCGCGTCGCCCGACAGGGCCAGCGTCACCTCGGGGCGCATCACGGCCAGCCGCGCGCCCATGTTGGCCAGCGCACGCGCCTGTTCCGGGGTCTCGCCATGGGCCAGCACCACGGGCCCCTCGGGGCGCGTGACGGGCGGGGCGGGGGCCGGGGTGCCGGCGCGCGCATAGGCCAGGTAGGCCTGCAGGCTGAGCGCGCGGCGCGGCAAGCCTCAGCCCAGCTGTTCGGTCGAGGAGCCTTCCTGCCCCTCGTCCAGCAGGCGGTGGATATGGGCGATGAAATAGCGCATGTGGGCATTGTCCACGGTGCGCTGCGCCTCGGCCTTCCACGCGTCATAGGCCGACTGGTAGTCGGGAAAGAAGCCGACCACGTGCAGGTCGTCTGGGTTGCGGAACTCGGTGCTGCCGGGATCGACCAGTTCGCCGCCGAAAACGAGGTGAAGCCGTTTCATCGCAGGGTCCTTTTCAGCCTGGGCAGGGACGTTGCCGCGCACCCTATTGATTGCCGGCACGGGGTCAAGGCAGAGCCCGTGCCCGCAGGGCCCGGCCAGGGCGGGCTGCCCTCAGATCAGGCGGTCGAGCAGCGCGGCATGCAGGTCGGGATTGGCCGCCAGCACGCCATCGGCCTGCGGATGGGCCGCGTTGAAGGACAGCCGCCCGCCGCGTCGGTCGGTGACACGGGCGCCGGCCTCGGAGAGCAGCAGGCTGCCGGCGGCGATGTCCCATTCCCAGGTCGGGCGGAAGGTGAACATGGCATCGAAGCGCCCCTCGGCCACAAGGCTCAGCCGGTAGGCCAGCGAGGGGCGATAGCTGCGCGTGACCGGCGGCACGCCGCCCGGCCAGTGATGCGCCTCCATGCTGGGCCGGGTCGCCAGCACGTCGGCCCGGGCGGGTGCGTCCACGCGGCCCACCGAAATGGGCTTTCCGTTCAGCCGCGCCCCGCCGCCGCGCGCCGCGGCATAGAGCTTGTCCATCACCGGCAGGTGGACCACGGCGGCGATCACCGCGCCGTCCTCGACCACGGCCAGCGCATGGGCCCAGGCGCGCTGCCCCTCGATGAAGGCGCGGGTGCCGTCGATCGGGTCCACGACGAAGGTGCGCCGCGCGGTGTGGCGCCCGGGATCGGCCTCGCTCTCCTCGCTCAGCCAGCCGTAATCGGGCCGGGCGTCGCGCAGCATGTCATGCAGCACGGCGTTCACCGCGAGGTCGGCCGCCGTGACGGGCGTGTCGTCGGCGGGCTTGTTGCGCACGTCCAGCGGCCCGCCCACATAGGCAAGCGCGGTCTCGGCCGCCTTCCGTGCCGCGTCGATCAGAAGCGCGAGGTCATTCGCCGGCAAGGGTCAGGCCCTCGACCAGCAGCGAGGGCACCACGCGCGACAGCCAGGGCCGCGCATCATTGGCCGGCACGAGGCTGCGCAGCATCTGCTTGAGGTTGCCCGCGATGGTCACGCCCGAGACGGGGTAGGCGACCGTGCCGTTATCGACCCAGAGCCCGGCGGCGCCGCGCGAATAGTCGCCCGTGTTGGGGTTGATGGTCGAGCCGATCATCGAGGTCACGACCAGCCCGGTGCCCATCTGCGCGATCAGATCGTCGCGGCTGGCCGTGCCCTGCGTCAGTTCCAGGTTCCAGGCCGTGGGCGAGACGCCGCCCGTCACGCTGCGCGACGCGTTGGCCGTCGAGCCCATGCCCAGCTTGCGCGCATTGGCGAGGTCCAGCGTCCAGCCGGTCAGCACACCCTTGTCGATCACGGCGCGCCGCGCGGTGGGCAGGCCCTCGGCATCGAAGGGGCGCGAGGCGGTGGTGCGGGGGCGGTGCGGATCCTCGATCAGGCTCAGCCCCTCGGGCAGCACCTGCGTGCCAAGCGCGTCGCGCAGGAAGGAGGCGCCGCGCGCCACCTGCGCGCCGTTGATCGCCATCATCAGGTGCCCCACCAGCGAGGCGGCGATGCGTTCGTCGAAGAGCACCGGGTAGGCGCCGGTCTTGGGCCGGCGCGGGTTCATCCGCTCCAACGCGCGGGTCGCGGCCCGGTCGCCGATCTCGGTCGCGTCGCGCAGGTCGGACTGGAAGACGCGGCTGTCGCCGTCATAATCGCGCTCCATCTCCAGCCCCGTGCCGGCAATCGCCACGCAGGACAGGCTGCGCGCGGTGCGGCGATAGCCGCCCGAAAAGCCGTTGGTGGCGGCCAGCGCCACGTCCTGCGCGCTGTAGCCGGCACTGGCGGATTGCACCTGCGTGATCCCGTCATGCGCCTGCGCGGCAGCCTCGGCGCGGCGGGCATCCTCCTCGAGCGCGGCGGGGGCGGGTTCCGCCGCGGGGTCGGCCAGTTCCAGCCCCGCTTCGTCATGGCCGCTGCCGATCTGCGAAGGCTCGGCAAGGCCCACATAGGGGTCTTCCGGCGCCTCGCGTGCCATGGCGACGGCACGCGAGGCCATCTCGCGCATGGTCTCGGGCCGGGTGTCCGAGGCCGAGACCACCGCGCTGCGCCGGCCAAGGAAGACCCGCAGGCCGATATCGGTGGCCTCGGCCCGCTCGGCCTGTTCCAGCGCGCCCTGCCGCACGTCGATCGAGATCGAGGTGCCGCGGATGGCGATGGCGTCGGCGGCATCGGCGCCGGCCGCTTTCGCGGCCTCGGTCAGGGCAAGCGTCAGGTCCTGTGGGGTCTCGGTCATGGGCACCTCGGGTTGGTTGGCCAAGGAGGTAGGCCGGCCCGCGCCCGGGTGCAAGCCCGCCCGGTGCGGCGCTACTCGGCCGGCGCGGTCACTGCAAGGATCGGGCCCATGCGGCGGCCAAGATCGGCGCGCCCGCCGGCCCGGTCGAACAGGCGCGAGACATTGCCGTCGAGAAACAGCGCGTCGGGCAGGCCCAGCCCGTCGCGGAACAGCCGCCCGAACTCGTGGAAGGTGACCGGGTTCTCGGAGATCGCGAAGACCACGCGCTGCCCGTCCGCCGAGGTGCCGACCCCGTTGCGGATGTAGCGCGAGCTGCTGTCGGGCAGGAAGCGCGGATGCAGCTCCCCGCCGATCACCAGCATCGGCCCCGATTGCGTGGCATGCCGGCAGTCGGGACGGTCGGCAAGGTAGTCGCGCGTCTCGATCACCCGGGCGCGGTTCGCCTCGATGCAGAAGATGCCGTTGGGCAGCAGGCCGAAATTGCCCGGCCCGGGGCCGGGGATCACGCGCATCTCTTCCTGCCCGTCCTCGATGTAATGGCCCACGGGCGCGCGATCCTCGTGGTACATGCCGCCATTCATGGCAAAGAGCAGCCGCTCGCCCTGCGCCGCCAGCGCGGCCTCCAGCGGGGCGAAGTGACCATAGGGCGTGCCCTCGGCATCGGTGCGGAACAGGCGCAGCGTCTCGCGCGTGGCATCGGCCTCGCACAGAGTATAGCGGTTGCCGTCATGGCTGGCCTGCCGGCATTCCACCGCGCCGGCCGTGCCCGCGCCGGCCAGCCCGGCCAGCAGTACCAGAGTGCCGAGGAGCCTGCGTCGCATCATGCCGGCCTAGCTGTCCACGTCCTTGCGCACCGTCTCGTCCGAGAAGAGGCGGCGGGTGTCGTCGAGCCGGTCGAAGGTCTCGTCGAGGCGGAAGCGCAGCTCGGGCGCGAATTTCAGCGTCAGCCCCTTGGAGACGGCGCGGCGCAGCTCGCTGCGGTTGCGCTCCAGCAGGGCGAACATGTCGTCCTCGTGCTTGCCGCCCAGCGGCACGACATAGGCGGTGGCGACCTTGAGGTCGGGCGACACGCGCACCTCGCCCACCGTGATGGACAGCCGGTTCAGGTCGGGGTCGTGGATGTCGCCCCGGTTCAGGACGTCGGACAGGGTCCGGCGGATGAGCTCGCCGACGCGCAGCTGGCGCTGGCTGGGACCGGAAGTCTCGTGGAATCTGTTGCGTGCCATGGGGCAGACTTAAGCGGTCGCCGGCGCTTTGCCAAGCGGCCCGGGGCGGGTTATGGGGGGCGGCGCGAGACAGCAGGAGACAGGGTGATGACGGAAAAGCCGGGCGTGGTGGTGACGGGGGTGTCAGGCCGGATGGGCCGGATGCTGGTGCGCGAGATCCTCGACAGTGACCGGCTGCGGCTGGCCGGCGCGCTGGAGCGGGAGGGCCATGACTGGCTGGGCCGCGACCTGGGCGAGGCGATGGGCGGCGCGGCGCTGGGCGTGGTGGTGCAGGACGACCCGCTGGATGCCTTTGCCCGGGCGCAGGCGGTGGTGGATTTCACTACGCCCGCGGCCACGGTGGGCTTTGCCGATCTCGCCGCGCAGGCCCGCGCGGTGCACGTGATCGGCACGACCGGCCTGTCCGATGCGGATCTGCACCGCATCCACGTGGCTGCCCGCCATGCCGTGGTGGTGCGCGCCGGCAACATGAGCCTCGGTGTGAACCTGCTGACGCAGGTGACGCGGCGCGTGGCGGCGGCTCTGGATGCCGATTGGGACATCGAGATCGTCGAGGCGCATCACAACCGCAAGGTCGACGCGCCCTCTGGCACCGCGCTGATGCTGGGCGAGGCCGCGGCGGCCGGGCGCGGCGTGGCGCTGGAGAAGGTGTCGGATCGCGGGCGCGACGGCCTGACCGGGGCGCGGGAGCGCGGCCAGATCGGTTTCCACGCGATTCGCGGCGGGGACATCGTGGGCGAGCACGAGGTGATCTTCGCCGCGGCCGGCGAGCGCATCACGCTGAAACACGTGGCCTCGGACCGGGCGCTGTTCGCGCGCGGCGCGTTGCGCGCGGCGCTCTGGGGGCAGGACAAGGCGCCGGGCGAATATGACATGCTGGACGTGCTGGGCCTAGGCGATTGAGCGCGCCCGCGCCCCGCTCGGAGCGGCGCCCACCCGCCCACCCGCTTGCTCCGACCGGAGCGCGGGCGCGCGGGCAGGACCGGGCGGCCGTCCTTCAGAAATCGATGGCGATGCCCTTCTTCTCCCAATCGCCGTAGCGCACGGGTTCGGGGCCGTCGCGCCCGCCCAGCTCGGTCGGCAGGGGCCTTGCCTCGGCTTCGGCCCTGGCGCGCCGCTCGGCCGCTTCGGCGAGAGCGCGGCGCGCGGCGGGGGGCAGGTCGTCGCGTGTCTCGGGTCTGTCGTCGGGCATGGGTCTGTCGTCGGGCATGGTCGCTTTCCTCGTCTGTCCCCTCTTGATATACGCCGCCCGTCCGCCGGAACAAGCCACCGGCCCAGCATCCCGGAGTGCCCATGCCCGTCTCTCCCAGCCCCGCCCGGCAGGCCGCCGTCGACCTTCTGACCCAGGTGCTGGGCGAGGGGCGGCCGCTGTCGGACATGGCCGGCCGCGCGCTGGCCCCGGCCGATCGCGCCGCGGCGCTGCGGCTGGCCACCGAGACGCTGCGCGGGCTGGAACGCGCCGACCGGTTGCTCAAGCCGCATCTGCGCAAGCGCCCGGCGCTGCGGGTGATGAACATCCTGCGGCTGGGCACGGTCGAGCTCTGTTCGGGCGGGGCCGCGCATGGCGTGGTCAGCGATTGCGTCGAGATCGCCGCCGCGGGAAAGCGCAGCGCCGGCGCCAAGGGCATGATCAACGCGGTGCTGCGCAAGATCGCGGCCGACGGGCCCGCCGCCTGGGCGAAGCTGCGCGTGCCGCGCCTGCCGCGCTGGCTGCGCGACCCGCTGGTCGCTGCCTGGGGGGCACCGGGCGTGGCGGCGATGGAGGCCGTGCAGTTTCGCGCCCCGCCGTTGGACCTGACGGCAAAGGGCGATGCCGCGGCACTGGCCGAGGCGCTGGGCGGCACGCTGCTGCCCACCGGCTCGGTCCGGCTGCAGGAGGCCGGGCAGGTCAGCGCGCTGCCGGGTTATGTGGACGGCACCTGGTGGGTGCAGGATGCCGCCGCCGCACTGCCGGCGAAACTCCTGGGCGACGTCGCCGGCAAATCGGTGCTCGACATGTGCGCCGCCCCCGGCGGCAAGACGCTGCAACTGGCCGCCGCGGGGGCCGATGTGACGGCGCTGGACCTGTCTGCCACGCGGCTTGAACGCATCCGCGAGAACCTCGGGCGGACCGGGCTGCAGGCCCGGCTGGTGGCGGGTGACGCGCTGGTGCATGAGGGCCGCTACGACGCGATCCTGCTGGACGCGCCCTGTTCGGCCACCGGCACGCTGCGCCGCCACCCGGACCTGCCCCATGCCCACCAGGGCGAGCGGATCTCGGGGCTGATCGAGCTGCAGGGCGCGCTGCTGGATCATGCGCTGGGGCTGTTGAAGCCCGGCGGGCGGCTGGTCTTTGCCACCTGCTCGTTGCTGCCCGACGAGGGAGAGTGCCACATTGAGGCGCTGGACGACCGGCCGGGCGTTACCGTGCTGCGCCCCGAGGCGCCGGGGCTCGAGGAGGGCTGGCGCTCGGAGGAGGGCGGGCTGCGCCTGCGGCCCGATTTCTGGGCAGATGCCGGCGGGATGGACGGGTTCTACATGGCGGTGCTGCAGGCCGGGTAAAGCAAGGTGACTTCGCCGTGGCGGCGCGGTATGCTGGCGCCCAAGTTTGCCGGGTACAGGCGACAAGAGGCTGAGCAGAATGGCCAAGGGGCAAAACTGGCACGCCGCACGGGCGCGGCTGTTCAACCGTGTGCATGCGCGGCTGGCGGCGCGGGCGCGCCCGGCCGACGGTTTCGTCTCGCAGCCCGAGCCCCGCACCATCGGCTTCTTTGCCCGCGGCCGCCAGATGATGGCCGGCAACCTGATGTTCGCCGGTCACCTGATCGAGGCGCCCAATGCCATGCTCTGGGATCTCGACGCGCCCGACGCGGCCTTTGTCGAGGAGATCCACGGCTTCTCCTGGCTGGATGACCTGGCCGCGGTGGGCGACCTGCGCGCGCGGCAGCTGGCGCAGCAATGGCTGTGGGGCTGGATCGAACGCTATGGCCGTGGGCGCGGTCCGGGCTGGACGCCCGAGCTGGCCGGGCGGCGGGTGATCCGCTGGGTGCATCACGCGCTCTTCCTGCTGCGCGGCCGCTCGGCCGAGGACAGCGCCGCCTTCTTCGCCGCGCTGGCTGCGCAGAGCCAGTTCCTCTATCGGCGGGGCAGCGCCGCTTCGCCGGGCCTGCCGCGCTTCGAGGCGCTGACCGGGCTGCTCTATGCCGGCATCTCGCTGGAAGGGATGGAGCGCATGATCGAGCCCGCGCGCAGCGCGCTGGGTGCCGAATGCGCCCGCCAGATCGACGCGCAGGGCGGGCTGCCCACCCGCAACCCCGAGGAGTTGCTCGAGGTCTTCACCCTGCTGACATGGGCGCAGCTGGCGCTGGACGAGGTCGACCGCGTGCCGGACCCGGCGCATCTGGAGGCGATCGGGCGCATCGCGCCGACGCTGCGCACGCTGCGCCATGCCGATGGCGGGCTGGCGCGGTTCCATGGCGGCGGGCGCGGGCTGGAAGGGCGGCTGGACCTGGCCCTTGCGGCCTCGGGCAACAAGAAGCGGCAGGCCGACGGGCTGGCCATGGGCTTTGCCCGGCTCTCGGCCGCGCGCAGCTCGGTCATCGTGGACGCGGCGCCGCCGCCGGCGGGGCGCGCCTCGGCCCATGCCCATGCCTCGACGCTGGCCTTCGAGCTGACCTCGGGGCGGCGGCCGCTGGTGGTCAATTGCGGCTCGGGCGGCGGGTTCGGCGAGGATTGGCGCCGCGCCGGGCGGGCCACGCCGTCGCATTCCACGCTTTGCCTGCAGGGCTATTCAAGCGCCCGGCTGGGCGCGGCGCGCTGGATCGGCACCTCGCGGCGCGAGCTGCTGGAGGACGCGCCGCGCCACGTGCCCATCCAGATGACCCATCTGAGCCAGAGCCTGCGCTTCGAGGGCGGCCATGACGGCTATGTCACCGTGCAGGGCCTGACCCATGCGCGCAGCCTCGAACTGAGCCTCGACGGGCGCGAACTAAAGGGCGAGGATTACCTCGTGGCGCTGGATGCCGCCGGCAAGAAACGCTTCGACAAGGCGATGGACACGGTCAAGCTGGCCGGGCTGCCCTTCCAGATCCGCTTTCACATCCACCCCGAGGTGGATGTGGAGCTGGACATGGGCGGGCAGGCGGTGTCGATGGCGCAGCGTTCGGGCGAGATCTGGGTATTCCGCTTCGACGGCGCGGTCGAGCTGGAGATCGAGCCTTCGGTCTACCTTGAAAAGGGGCGTTTGCGGCCCCGTGCGACCAAGCAGGTCGTTTTAACCGGCCGCGCAATGCAGTATGCGACCCGGGTCCGCTGGTCGCTGGCCAAGGCGCAGGAAACCGCGCTTGCCATCCGCGATCTGGCCCGCGACGAGGCGGACCTGACCGTTTGACCATCTGGGGACCCCTCGCATGACCGATCTCGCGCCTCTTCGCCGCGCCCTCCTTTCCGTGTCCGACAAGACCGGCCTGACCGACCTGGCCCAAGCGCTGGCCGCGCGCGGGGTCGAGATCCTGTCCACCGGCGGCTCGGCCCGCACGCTGCGCGAGGCGGGCATCGCGGTGCGCGACGTGGCCGATCTGACCGGCTTCCCCGAGATGATGGACGGCCGGGTCAAGACGCTGCACCCCAAGGTGCATGGCGGGCTGCTGGCGCTGCGCGACGATGCGGGCCACGTGGCGGCGATGGAAGAGCACGGGATCGCGCCGATCGACCTGCTGGTGGTCAATCTCTACCCGTTCGAGGACACGGTCGCGAAGGGCGCCGATTACGAGACCTGCATCGAGAATATCGACATCGGCGGCCCGGCGATGATCCGCGCCGCGGCCAAGAACCACGGCCACGTGACCACGCTGGTCGATGTCGAGGATTACGGCGCATTGCTGGCCGAGCTGGAGGCCAATGACGGGCAGACCACGCTGGCCTTCCGCCGCCGCATGGCACAGATCGCCTATGCCCGGACCGGCGCCTATGACGCGGCGGTCAGCAGCTGGATGGCCGAGGCCATTGGCGAGGCCACGCCGCGTCGCCGCGTCTTTGCCGGCACGCTGGCGCAGGGGCTGCGCTACGGTGAGAACCCGCATCAGGGGGCGGCCTTCTATGTCGACGGCTCGGACCGGCCCGGCGTGGCGCAGGCCGAGCAGCTGCAGGGCAAGGCGCTGAGCTACAACAACATCAACGACACCGATGCCGCCTTTGAGCTGGTCTCGGAATTCGATCCCGGGGTCGAGGCCGCCTGCGCGATCATCAAGCATGCCAACCCTTGCGGCGTGGGCACCGGCATCTCGCTGCTTTCGGCCTATCGCAAGGCGTTCGACTGCGACCGGACCTCGGCCTTTGGCGGCATCGTGGCGCTGAACCGGCCGCTGGACGGGGCCACGGCCGAGGCGATTGCCGAGATCTTCACCGAGGTGGTGATCGCGCCCGGCGCCGACGCGGACGCGCGCACGATCTTTGCGAGGAAGAAGAACCTGCGCCTTCTGGTGACGCCGGCGCTGGCCGCGACGGACGCGCCGGGGCTGGCCTGGCGGCAGGTCTCGGGCGGGCTGCTGGTGCAGGACCGCGACAACGGCGTGCGCGGGCCCGACGACCTGAAGGTGGTCACGAAGAAGGCGCCCGATGCCGACCAGATGGCCGACCTGCTCTTTGCGTGGAAGGTCGCCAAGCACGTCAAGTCCAACGCCATCGTCTATGTGCGCGACCGCGCCACGGTGGGCGTGGGCGCCGGGCAGATGAGCCGTGTGGACAGCGCGCTGATCGCCGCGAAGAAGGCCGAGCGCATGGCCGAGGATCTGGGCCTGCCCGAGCCGCTGACCCGCGGCTCGGCCGTGGCCTCGGACGCGTTCTTTCCCTTCCCCGATGGGCTGCTGGAGGCCGCGGCGGCCGGCGCCTCCTGCGTGATCCAGCCCGGCGGCTCGATGCGCGATGACGAGGTGATCGCCGCCGCCGACGAAGCGGGGCTGGCCATGGTCTTCACCGGGATGCGCCATTTCCGCCACTGAGCGGGCACCTGGATGCGCGGGTTCTTGCCGAGCCCGCGCACCGTGCCGGCCGCGCCTGCGCCGCGCAACCGGCTGGCATCGCTGGACTATCCGACTTGCCGCCCCGCCGTGGGCAGCCGGGCGGGGCGGCCGGGACGCGCCCTGCCGGTCCGAGGCGCGTTTTCATCCGGCGCGCGCGCCGCTACACACGCCCTCCGACATCACCATCAGGGCAGTGACACACGCCATGGCAGAAAGCCGATACAGGAAGGACATGCGGTTGGTCTGGATCTGGGCCGCCGTGATCTTCGTTCTGGACCAGGTCTCGAAGATCTGGGTCGTGCACGTGCTCGACCTTGCAACACGCCTGAATATCGACGTTTTCCCGCCCTACCTGAATTTCCGGATGGCGTGGAACTACGGCATCAATTTCGGCCTGCTGGCCGGCGAGGCGGCGGCGACGCGCTGGATCCTGATCTCGGTCGCGGTGGGAATCGTGCTCTTCGTGCTGGTCTGGATGCGGCGCGACCCGCCGGGACGGCCGGGGCTGATCTCGGCCGGGCTGCTGATCGGCGGGGCGCTGGGCAATGTGGTCGACCGGCTGGTCTATGGCGCGGTGGCCGATTTCCTGAACATGTCCTGCTGCGGCATCAACAACCCCTTCGCCTTTAACGTCGCCGACATCGCGATCTTTGCCGGCGCGCTGGGGCTGGTTCTGTTCCCGGGCGGGAAAAAGGGCTCGTGACGCCGCCGGGGAGATGGGTTAAGGCTGAACGCGAACGGCAATCGGAGGGTGCGATGCGGGGTGCGCATCTTGTGGCAATTCTTGGACTTGCAGGGCTGGCGGCCTGCAGTGGCGCGCCGCGTGACATCACGCTGCACGACCTGCGGACCAATAGCGGCGAGCCCGAGGAATTCTCGATCGTGCCGAACAAGCCGTTGCTTGAGCCCGACAGCTACAACGCGCTGCCGGCGCCCACGCCGGGGGCCGCGAACCGTGCCGATCCTACGCCCAAGGCCGATGCCGTGGCGCTGCTGGGAGGCAATCCCGCGGCGCTGACGCCGGGCGCGGGCGTGCCCTCGGGCGACGTGGCGCTGGTGCAATCGGCCAGCCGCTATGGCCGCGATCCCGGCATCCGGGCGCAGCTGGCCGAGGAAGATCTGGCCTTCCGCAAGCGCCGCTCGCGCTTCACCTGGTCGATCGTGCCCGAGGACGAGTATTACAAGGCCTATCGCCGCCAGTCGCTCGACCCCTATCTCTGGCTGCAGCGCTATCGCCGCGCGGGCGCCCGTACCCCGGCCGCACCTCCACCGGGCGAGTGATCTCTCACAAAGCCGTCACGGTCGCTTGAAACCCGCAGCACAGGTCGTACCTTTCCGATAACCAGTCAGGGAAGGAGACATGATGCTGCGATTGGGCGTGCTGCTGGGCCTCGCGATGAGCGTGGCCGTGCCGGTCCGGGCCGAGACGCCGGATCCGGTGACGACGTTCTCGCTCGACAACGGGATGGAGGTGGTGGTGATCGAGGATCATCGCGCCCCGGCCGTGGTCCACATGGTCTGGTACAAGGCCGGGGCCGCGGACGAGCAGCCCGGTGCCTCGGGCGTGGCGCATTTCCTCGAACATCTGTTGTTCAAGGGCACCGACACGTTGGAGCCGGGCGAGTTCAGCGCCACCGTGGCGGCCAATGGCGGCACGGACAACGCCTTTACCAGTTATGACCAGACCGCCTATTTCCAGCGGGTGGCCGCCGACCGGCTTGGCCTGATGATGCAGATGGAGGCCGACCGGATGCTCAACATCCGCCTGGGGCCCGACGACATCCTGACCGAGCGGGACGTGATCATCGAAGAGCGCAACCAGCGGGTCGAGAACGATCCCGCCGCGTTGTTCCGCGAACAGACCCGCGCGGCGCTCTACCTCAACCATCCCTACGGCACGCCGGTGATCGGCTGGAAACACGAGATGGAGGCGCTCGATCTCGACGACGCGCTGTCCTTCTACCGCACCCATTACGCGCCCAACAACGCCGTGCTTGTCGTGGCCGGCGATGTCACCCCTGAAGAAGTTCGCCGCCTGGCCGAGGAGCACTATGCCCCGCTGCCGCCGAACCCGGCGCTGGGCGAACGCGTGCGCCCGCAAGAGCCGGTGCAGATGGCCGAGCGGCGGCTGAGCTTCCGCGACCCACGCGTGGCGCAGCCTTACGTGATCCGCTCCTACCTTGCGCCCGAACGCGATTCCGGCGCCCAGGAAAAGGCCGCAGCGCTGACCCTGCTGGCCGAGGTGCTGGGCGGGGGGCAGACCTCGGTCATGACGCAGAAGCTGCAATTCGAGACGCAGAAGGCGGTCTACACCAGCGCCTTCTACAGCGGCGTGTCGCTGGACGACACGTCTTTCGGCCTGGTAATCGTGCCGGCGCCGGGCGTGACGCTGGAAGAGGCCGAGGCGGCGATGGACGCCACCCTGGCCGAGTTCCTCGAGACCGGCGTCGATCCCGAGCAGCTGGAGCGGATCAAGTTCCAGATCCGCGCCCAGCAGATCTATGGCCGCGACGATGCAGGGTCGCTGGCCCGCCGCTATGGCCGCGCGTTGACCGAGGGGCTGACCGTCGAGGATGTGCAGGCCTGGCCCGAAATCCTCGACGCGGTGACCGGCGAGGACATCATCGCCGCCGCGCGCGAGGTCTTCGACCGCGACCGGTCGGTCACCGGCTACCTGATGAACACCGAGACCGCGGAGGTGACCCAATGATGATGCGCCTGATCCTGAGCTGCGCGCTGGCCCTGACCGCGCTGACCGCGCAGGCCGAGATCGACATCCAGGAGGTCGAAAGCCCGGGCGGGTTCAAGGCCTGGCTGGTGGAGGAACCCTCGATCCCCTTCGTGGCGCTGGAGCTGCGCTTCAAGGGCGGCGGCTCGCTCGACCTGCCGGGCAAGCGCGGCGCGACCAACCTGATGGTCGGCCTGCTCGAGGAAGGCGCTGGCGAGATGTCGGCGCGGGACTTCGCGGCGGCGCGGGAATCGATCGCGGCGCGGATCGGCTATGACCTCGGCGACGATTCGGTGCGCATCTCGGCCACCTTCCTGACCGAGACGCAGGACGAAGCGGTCGAGCTGCTGCGCGCCTCGCTGGTCGAGCCGCGCTTCGATGCCGACGCGATCGAGCGCGTGCGGCGCCAGGTGCTGTCCTCGGTCCGCTCGGACGCGACGGACCCGAACGAGATCGTCAGCGCCGCCTTCGACCGCATGGTGTTCGGTGACCACCCCTATGGATCGTCGCTGGACGGCACGCTGGAAAGCGTGGCGGCCCTCTCGCGCGAGGACCTGGTGACGGCGCATCGCAACGCGATCGCGCAGGACCGCGTCTACGTGGCGGCGGCCGGCGACATCTCGGCCGAGGAACTGGGCGCGCTGATGGACCGTCTCTTGAGTGACCTGCCCGAGACCGGAGCGTCCATGCCCGAGCGTGTCGAGGTCGAGACCGAGGCCGGCGTGACCGTGGTCCCTTTCGAGACCCCGCAATCCGTGGCGATCTTCGGCCATGAGGGCCTGCCGCGCGACCATCCCGACTTCTTCACCGCTTACGTGCTGAACGAGATGCTCGGCGCCGGCGGCTTCGAATCGCGGCTGATGGACGAGGTGCGCGAGAAGCGCGGGCTCACCTACGGGGTCTATTCCTACCTCGTGCCCAAGGATCACGCCGAGCTCTACCTCGGCCGCGTCGCCTCGGCCAATGACCGCATCGCCGAGGCGATCGAGGTGATCCGTGCCGAATGGCGGAAGATGGCGGAAGAGGGGGCGACGCAGGAGGAGCTGGAGGCCGCCAAGACCTACCTGACCGGCGCCTACCCGCTGCGCTTCGACGGCAACCGCCCCATTGCCCGCATCCTCGTGGGCATGCAAATGGACGATCTCAGCCCCGACTACGTGACCACGCGCAATGCGCAGATCGAGGCGGTGACGCTGGAGGATGTGAAGCGAGTCGCGGGCGAGCTTCTCAAGCCCGACGCGTTGCATTTCGTGGTGGTGGGACAGCCCGAGGGGCTCGAGTCGACTTTGGGCCAGTAGGAAACGCTGTGGGCCGGGCGGGCAAATTCCATGCATGGAATTTGCAAATTTCTTTCCAAGAAATTTCTCCGCCCGGGCCCGGTGCTCAGTTCAGCAGCCCGGCGTGGCGCAACCCGTCATCGATCCGGGCACGGACCGGCTCGGTGACCGGCACCAGAGGCAGCCGCACCTCGTCATCGCAGAGCCCCAGCCGCGACATGGCGTATTTCGCGCCGCAGAGGCCCGGCTCCGCAAAGATCGCCTGGTGCAGCGGCATCAGCCGGTCCTGCAGCGCCAGCGCCTTGGCGTAATCCCCTTCGAGGCAGGCCTCCTGCATCTCCGCGCAAAGTGCAGGAGCCGCATTGGCGGTGACTGAGATGCAGCCCACGCCGCCTTGTGCGTTGAAGCCATGCGCCGTCGGATCCTCGCCCGAGAGCTGGATGAAATCCGCCCCGCAGGTGATCCGCTGCCGGCACACCCGGGTCAGGTCGGCGGTGGCATCCTTGACCCCGATGATGCGCGGCAGCTTGGCCAGCTCGCCCATGGTCTCGGGCGACATGTCCACGACCGACCGGCCGGGGATGTTGTAGATGATGATCGGGATCTCGGCGCTGTCATGCACCGCCTTGAAATGCGCGATCATGCCGTCCTGCGTGGGCTTGTTGTAATAGGGCGTCACGACCAGCGCGCCATCCGCGCCGACCTCGGCCGCGTGGCGGGTGAAGCGGATCGCCTCGTCGGTATTGTTCGAGCCGGTGCCCGCGATCACGGGCAGCCGTCCGGCCGCCGCCGTCACTACGCATTCGATGATCTCTTCATGCTCGCGATGCGTCAGGGTCGGGCTCTCGCCCGTGGTGCCCACCGGGACCAGCCCGTGGCTGCCCTGCTCGACATGCCAGTCGACCAGCCGTTTGAGCGTGTCGTAATCCACCGCGCCGTCCTTGAACGGCGTGACCAGGGCTGGCATCGATCCCTTGAACATGACACGCTCCTTCTTGCAGATCCGAGAGTCTTCGACCGGCAAGGCCCGATGTCGGACGCTCGGGAAAATGAGTTGAAGCCCGGTGCATCCGCGATATCCTCGCCAGATGTGTCTATTCCTTTTCGCGAAGAGAATTGCAAGCTGATGTACCGTGTCCTCGCCGCCCTTCTCGTCGTTGCCACCGCGCTGGGCGCACAGGCACAGGAGGCCGGGCAGGATCTTGCCAAGGCGATGCAGTCCATGCGGCAGGGCAACTGGGCAGCCGCGCGAATCGAGGCGCGCGGCGACGGGCAGGCGGCGCTGGACGTGATCCTGTGGCACTACCTGCGCGCCGGCCGCGGCGACGCGGTCGAGGTGCAGGATTTCCTCGCCCGCAATCCCGACTGGCCGGGCCTGCCCTATCTGCGCGAGAAGAGCGAGGCGGCCATGTCCGAGGCCGAGCCCGAAGAGATCATCGCTTATTTCTCCGATCACCTGCCGCAGACCGGCACCGGCGCGCTGGCGCTGGCGCGGGCGCATATGGCGGTGGGCAACGAGGGTGCGGCGCAGGCGGATGTGGTGCTGGCCTGGCGCACGCTGGCGCTGACCGGGGACGAGCGGCGCGCCTTCCTGTCGCGATGGGGCGAGGTGCTGGAACCGCATCACGAGGCGCGTCTGGACATGGCGCTCTGGCGCGGCTGGAGCCAGAACGCCACCGGCATGCTGCCCTTCGTCGACGAGGGTTGGCGGCGCCTCGCCGAGGCGCGGCTGGCGCTGCGGCGCTCGGCCGGCGGGGTGGACGGGCTGATCGACCGCGTGCCCGAAGAACTGGCCGATCACCCGGGCCTTGCGCATGAGCGCTTTCTCTGGCGCGTGCGCAAGCGTCGCGATGCGAGCGCTATCGAGATGCTTCTGGAACGCTCGACCAGTGCCGAGGCGCTGGGCGAACCCTGGGCCTGGGCGCGCGAGCGCCGCGACCTCGCGCGCGAGCGGATGCGCGCCGGCGCCATGGCCGAGGCCTATCGCATCGCCTCGACCCATTACCTGGTCGAGGGGCGCGACTTTGCCGATCTCGAATGGCTGTCGGGCTATATCGCGCTGCGCTTCCTCGACCGTCCCGAACTCGCCGTCGCACATTTCGAGAGCTTCCGCGACGCGGTCTGGACGCCGATCTCGGTCGGCCGGGCGGGCTATTGGCTGGGCCGCGCGCAGGAGGCGCTGGGCAATGCCGAGGCCGCGCAGGAAGCCTATGCCATGGGCGCCGCCTTCCAGACCTCGTTCTACGGGCTGCTCGCCGCCGAGGCCGGCGGCATCGCCTTCGACACGGCGCTGGCCGGCACGCAGGAGTTTCCCGACTGGCGCGAGGCGGATTTCACCGAAAGCAGCGTCTTCAAGGCGGGCATCCTGCTGCTCGCTGCGGGCGAGACCAACCTGGGCGAGCGGTTCCTGACCCACCTGGCCGAGAGCCAGGACGAGACCGCGCTGGGTCAGATGGGGGTGATGCTGGACGAGATGAAGCGCCCGCATATCCAGGTCATGCTGGGCAAGCGCGCGGCCCAGGACGGGGTCGAGCTGCCCGGGCCCTATTACGCGCTGCACCCCGAGATCATGCGCACCGCCTTCCCGGTGCCCAAGGAGCTGGTGCTGGCCATCGCGCGGCGCGAATCCGAGTTCGACCCGCGGGTGATCTCGGGCGCCGGGGCGCGGGGCTTCATGCAGCTGATGCCGGGCACGGCCCGGGACGTCTCGCGCAGCCTCGGGATCGCCTACGATCCGACCAAGCTGCTCAACGATCCGTCCTACAATGCGCGCCTGGGCTCGACCTACCTGGCCGGGCTGGCGCGGCGCTTCGACGGCAACGTGGTGATGATGGCGGCGGGCTACAATGCGGGTCCGGGACGGCCGCTGCGCTGGATGCGTGAGCGTGGCGACCCGCGGACCGGCGCGGTCGACGTGATCGACTGGATCGAGTTCATCCCCTTCGACGAGACGCGCAACTACGTCATGCGCGTGGCCGAGAGCCTGCCGGTTTACCGCGCCCGGATCGGCAAGGACCCGCATCCCGTGCCGTTCAGCCAGGAGCTCGTCGGCAGTACCTTGCGCGAGACGCCCGTTCCGGGGGAATAGCCCGCGCCCTGCCACACGGTGGGGAGGGTGTGCTCCCATCCCGGCCGCGGCAGCAGTTGCACGCTTCGGCATGAGTATTTGCGGGAAAGATGAAAGAGCAGGGGGCTTTCACCTTTCAGAAATACTCGAAACTGGCGACCGGGGTAGGCCGGGCGGGCGGGTCATGTGGCGCGCTGACGGGCGCGCCAGAGCGTGAAGAGCCCCGCGGCGACGATCAGGGCCGTGCCGGCGGCCACGTTGGGGCGCAGGGTTTCGTTGAAGACGATGATGCCCATCAGGCTGGCGAAGACCAGTTGCAGGTAGGCGAAGGGCTGCACGGCGCTGGCCTCGGCCACCTCGTAGGTGCGGATCAGCGTCCAGTGGCCCGCCGCGCCGGTCAGGCAGAGCAGCCCCATCCAGCCCCAGTCCGGCGCGCTCATCGGCTGCCAGAACCACATCCCGATGCCGGTGGCGACCACCACCCCGACCGTTCCGGTGTAGAAGAAGGAGGTGGCCGCGCTGTCGGTGCGGGCCACGTAGCGGGTGAGTAGCCCGTAGAGCGCGAAGAAGAGCGCCGCGAGCAGGGGGATGGCGGCGTAGGGCGAGAAGACCCCGCCCGAGGGTTGCAGGATGATGATCACGCCGGTGAAGCCCACGCCGATCGCGACCCAGCGGCGCCAGCCGACGCGCTCGCCCAGGACCGGGCCGGACAGCGCGGCGATGAGCAGCGGGTAGGCGGCGAAGACCGCGTGGCTCTCGACGAGGCCGAGGAAGACGAAGCCGAGCACCATCACGTTGATCTCGACCACCAGCAGCGCGCCGCGGAAGGCCTGTAGCCAGGGCATGGCGCTCTGCGCGGCGGCGCGCAGCCCGCCGGCTTGCCGGGCGGCCAGGCTGAGGACGAAGGCGGCGAAAAACCAGTAGCGGATCATCACCACCATCATCGTGTTGTACTCGCCTGCGAGATGGCGCGAGAGCCCGTCCTGCACGGCGAAGATGAGGGTCGTGGCCACCATCAGCCAGATCCCGAGGGTCGTGTTCTGTTCGGTCATGACTGTTCCGCGCGGCCGGGCATGGCCCTGTTCGGCCCCAATTTGCCCGCCGGTTCAAGTCGATTCCGTCAGCCGGGGGCCTGTCGGCATGCGGGCCACGGTCATGTGGCGCTTGCGGCCGAACCCCGCGATGCGGATGACCTCGAACCCCGCCGCGGCCAGCGCGCGGCGCACGTGCCCGGCCGCGGTGTAAGTGGCGGCGGTGCCGCCCGGCGCGGTATGCCCGGCAACTTCCTGCAGCAGCCGCGCGTCCCAGAGCTCGGGGTTGCGGGCGGGCGAGAAGCCGTCGAGGAACCAGGCATCGGCCCGTCCCGGCCAGCGTGGCAGCGTGTCGCGGGCATCGCCCTCGACCATCTCGAAGCGCAAGGTCGGGGTTTCGAAGGCGCGTGCCCCGGCGCGCCAATGCGGTGCGAGCTTGGCGGCAAGCGGGGCGAGTTCGGGGAAGGCGGCCTGCGCCTGGTCCATGTCCCCGGCGGCCAGCGGATAGGCTTCGAAGGTCGTGTAGCGCAGCTGGCCGCGCTGCCCGCTGCGCTGCCAGAGATCGAGCGTGGCCAGCAGGTTCAGCCCGGTGCCGAAGCCCAGCTCGGCGATGTGAACCCCGTCGCGGAAGCGCGCGGGCAGGTCATTGCCCGACAGGAAGACATGGCGCGTCTCGGCCAGCCCGTTCTGCAGCGAGAAATAGGGATCGTCGAAGCGGGTCGAGACGGGGGTTCCGTCACGCCATGTCAGGGGCGGGCTCTGGTCGGCCATGGCAGATGTCCTTAAGCTCTGCCGCGTTCGTGCAGGCAGGAGGGCGCAATGGCAAGGGTGGACGTGACGGTGCGCGGGGCGGGGATCTTCGGCCTGTCCATCGCCTGGGCCTGTGCACGGCGCGGCGCGCGCGTGCAGGTCGTGGACCCGGCCGGGCCCGGGGCGGGTTCCTCGGGCGGCATCGTGGGGGCGCTTGCGCCGCATGTGCCGGAGAATTGGAACGAGAAGAAGGCCTTCCAGCTGGACAGCCTGTTGAGGGCCGAGGGGTTCTGGGCCGAGGTGGCAGAGGCGGGCGGCGGTGCGCCGGGCTATGCGCGCAGCGGGCGGCTGCAGCCGCTGGCCGATGCGGCGGCGGTCGAACTGGCCCGGGAGCGGGGCCGCAAGGCCGAGACGCTCTGGCAGGGCCGGGCCGCGTGGCAGGTGATCGAGGCGGCGGAGGCGGGGGGCTTTGCGCCGCTCTCGCCCTCGGGCTGGCTGGTGCGCGACACGCTGAGCGCGCGGCTGCACCCGCGCCGGGCCTGCGCCGCGCTGGTGGCGGCGCTGCGCGCCCGCGGGGTCGATATCATGTCCGAGGCGCCCGATGCGGGCGCGGTGGTCTGGGCCACGGGCTGGCAGGGGCTGCTGGAGCTGTCACAGGCCGCGGGGCGGAAGGTGGGCGACGGGGTCAAGGGGCAGGCCGTGCTGATGGGGTTCGAGGCGCGCGAGGCGCCGCAGCTGTTCGTGGAGGGGCTGCACCTCGTGCCCCATGCGGACGGCACGCTGGCCGTGGGCTCGACCTCGGAGCGGGAATTCGAGGATCCCGCGGCGGTGGACGGGCAATGCGACGCGCTGATCGCGCGGGCCCGCGCGGCACTGCCGGCGCTGGAGGGGGCGGAGATCCTGCAGCGCTGGGCCGGCGTGCGCCCGCGGGCGCGCAGCCGTGCGCCGCTGCTGGGGGTCTGGCCGGGGCGGGCCGGGCACCTCGTGGCCAATGGCGGATTCAAGATCGGCTTCGGCATGGCGCCGAAAGTGGCCGAGGTCATGGCCGATCTGGTGCTGGAGGGAGAGGCGTCGGGCATCCCGGAGGGATTCGGGACCGAAGCGCTGATGGGCTGACGGGTGGGCCGGCCTGTCGGCCGGACGCTCGTGCTGCGCACATCGCCCCACCCGCCATCCCGCGGGGTACCCGGCATGGAGAGGGCGCGAGAATGGGGTCGGCGGTGGGGTGCTTGCATGTCCGGGTGGTGGCCCGGTGATCTTTCCTGCGGAAAGACACCCTTGCCCACCAGGCGCGCGAGACGAGGCTCGCGTGACAGTGGGTGCGCCTGGCATGTCCCGGTGTGGGCCGGTGATCTTTCCTGCGGAAAGACACCCCTGCCCACCAGGCGCGTTCGCTGGGACGAACGCGCCTTAATCGAACTTGCGGGAGGGGGCGAGGACCTTGGCCTCGCCGATCAGGACCTTCTTGCCGTCCACCGCGCAGTGGCAGTCCAGCGTGACGCGGCGCTTGGCGATGTCGATGTCAATCACCTTGACCTCGGCATAGACCATGTCGCCGGGGCGCACGGGGCCGAGGAATTTCAGCGTCTGGCCCAGGTAGACCGTGCCATGGCCGGGCAGTTGTTCACCGATCACCGCCGAGATCAGCCCTGCGGTCAGCATGCCATGGGCGATCCGCCCCTCGAAGATCGTGTCCTGCGCGTAATCATCGTCGAGATGCACCGGGTTCCGGTCGGTCGAGATCTGGGCGAACATCTCGATATCCTGGTCGGTCACCTGTTTGCGCAGGTGGCGGGACATGCCCATCTCGATATCTTCGATGCAGATCGTGCCGCGTGGCAGGTTGTCCAGCATGTCCGTCTCCAAGGCGCCCCGTGGGTAATAAATGGACGACGTGTCGCCCTGTTGCGAAATTAAATTACTTTGCGCGCGCAGAAAATCAAGTCCTGTTTTGTCGCAGCCCGGGCTGCGGGCGTCTCACGCGCGGAATGCCGCGCGGGACAGGCAAAACCCCGCGACGCCCGGTCGGGGCATCGCGGGGCGGACAGAAAGGCCGGTCAGGCTGGTCTCAGCGCAAGAAGCCGATGCTGTAGCGCGGGGCGATCTGTTCCTCGGCCAGGTAGGCCTCGAGCGCCTTGGCCTCGGGCTGACGCTCGGTGCGCGTCTCCTTCGCGGCGAGCCCGCCGGTGATGAAGAGCGAATCGATATCCTCGCCCATGGCGCCGAGGATATCGGTCTGCGGCCCGTCGCCGATGGCGAGGATGGCGCTGTCGGGCACGTCGCTGCGATGCCGGGCCAGCCGGCGCCGCGCGAGGTCGTAGATCGGCGGGTGCGGCTTGCCGAAATAGAGGCTCTCGCCGCCCATCTGCGTATACAGCTGGCCGAGCGCGCCGGCGCACCACTCGCGCCGTTCGCCGCGGTCGACCACGATGTCGGGATTGGCGCAGAGCAGCTTGAGCCCCTTCTGCTTGGCATAGAGGAATTGCGGCCGGTAGAGTTCGGGATCGGCATGCGGATCCTCGGGCCCGCAGCAGATGATGCCCTCGGCCTCTTCCAGCGGGACGCGCGTGATCTCGACCGGGTCCTCGATCAGCTGCAGCGGGTCGAAGAAGGAGGTGTCGTGGTCCTGGCCGATGAACCAGACCTTTGCGCCCACCGCGCCGCGGAACATGGCCGCGCGGCCGCTGTCACCCGAGGTGGCGATGTCGTCATAGGCCTCCTCGGGGATGCCGAACCCGGCGATCTGGCGGGCCACGTCATGGCGCGAGCGGGGGGCGTTGGTCACGAGGATCACGGCGCCGCCCGTGGCGCGATAGGCCTGCAGCGCGGCCACGGCCTCCGGGAAAGCGCGCACGCCGTTATGCAGGCAGCCCCAGAGATCGACGAAGAGCGCGTCGTAGCCTTGGGAAATCTCGGAGAGGGACTCGATGATCTGGGACATGGGACAGGGTCTTTCGCGGGGACAGGGGGGACGATGCCTTGGGCGTGGTCATCCCATATCGCGCCCCCGCTGGAAAGCCCCGGCGGGTCAGACCTGCTTCATGCGCTCCACATAGGCGCGCATTTCCTCGGCCTCCTGCCGGGCCTCGCGCAGTCCGTCCATGGCGGCCGAAAGCTCAGCCTCGGTCTGGGCCAGCTGGTTGGTCAGCTCGGCCTCGCGCTGCTGCAGGTAGGTGATCGCCTGGTCGCGCGTCTCCTCGGCCTCGTGCAGCTCCTGGCTCATGCGCTCCAGCTGGTCCACATCGGCCTGGCTGACACGCCGGAAGCGATGCACCAGCCAATGCGCGAACCAGCCGATGCAGAAGGCCGCGAAGAGAATGATCGCCGTGGCCACGATGAACTCGGTCCTATTCATCTTCCGTCCCTTCTGCCGCCGTGTCGGCGGCCGCCGCGTCGGTATCCTCGCCCGTCTCGGCATCGGTGTCGCCGGTCTCGTCCGTGTCCTCGGTCTCGACCAGCTTGAACTCGATCCGGCGGTTGGCCTCGCGCCCCTCCGCGGTGTCGTTGTCGGCGACGGGCTGTTCCTCGCCGTACCCTCTTACCGTGTAGGACTTGACCGGCACCAGCCTTTCCCTGAGGGCATCCAGAACCGCTTGTGCGCGCTCCTGGCTGAGCTGCTGGTTCATGCTCTCGCGGCCCTGGCTGTCGGTATGGCCGCCGATCTCGAGCGGGATGTCGCCGCATTTCTTCAGCAGCACGGCGATGTCGTCCATGATGCCCTCGCCCTCGGCATCGAATGTGGCCGAGCCCGGCTCGAACGAGATCTTGCGCTGGCCGATGATCTCGGCGATCTGCAGCACGCATTCCTCGGGCGTCGGGATGCCCAGGCTGGGGTCGAAGCGCTTGACGTATTCCACGTCGATGTCGAACTCGGCCGCGTCGCCCAGCTTGGTGCCCATCAGCGCGGCGATCTCGGCGGCGGCGTTGGAATTGCCGGTCTTGCCGGTGACGATGACGAGATCGGGCTCGACCGTGACGGAGCCGCTGACCAGCATGGACAGCGCCTCGAGCCCGGCCAGCGTGCGCACCGGCCAGTCCTGCGGCAGGTTCTCGGCCACGCGCGCGGCGGTATAGACATTCTCGGAGCCGAAGCGCGCGCGGGCATAGCTGTCGGCGGTTTGGCGCGAGATCTCGCTCGACAGCCGGCCGCGCAGCTGCACCGCCCCCTCGGGGCTGAGCGTCGCCACGAAATCGGGCGGGCCTTCCTCGGACTGGTCCGGAGGCTGCGGCAGGACGGCGTTCAGGGCAAAGACCTCGGGCAGGGCGGCGTCCAGCTCGCCCACGATGCGGTCGAAGGTCGATTGCGACGTGCCCTCGGGCGCGACCAGCGCGATATCGGCATTGGTGAAGGTGACGGAGACGCCCTTCAGCTTGGCCAGCGTGTCGATGGCCATGGCGGCGGCCTCGCCCCAGTGGCGCGACGGCGTGCCCAGGCCCAGCCGGCACTCGGCCTTGCCCTCCAGCCCGGCCTGCGCGGCGGCGGCCAGGATCCGGTCGCGCGCGGCCTCGGTATCGGCCGAGCAGGCGTCGAAGTTCGCGCCGTCCTCGTCGATGACGAAGCGCAGGGTGAAGGGCGTGATGACGGGGCGCGGCGCCGAGATGTCCATGGCCAGGCGCAGATCCTCGGGCTTGCGGCGGCTCAGCGTGGTCTCGAGCCGGCTGCGCGCTTGCTCGCTCTCGGCCATGGCGGTGATCTCGACCCGCTCGGCATCGAGCGAGATCTTGGAGCGCGGCAGCTCGCGCAGCGCGCCGGTGGCAAAGCGCAGCGCATCCTCCCACCCCTCGGGGGCGGGGAAGCTGGCGCTTTCCAGCAGGTCGGTCACCGGCAGGTCACCGGCGATGGCGCCGAACTGCTCGAGCAAGGCGGCGCGGTCGGTGCTTTGCGGCACCAGCCCGATCACCGAGACACCGGCATCATTGCGCAGGATCTCGATCGAGAAGCGCGGCGGCGCGACATCCTCGGGCTCTTCCACCAGCATCTGGTCGATCAGCCGGGCCGCGTCGACCGCGCCACCGGCGACGCTGAGCGCGCGAAAGCGTTCGGCCTCGTCCGGGGCGGTGCCGATCAGGAAGACCTGCAACCCGTTGGTGTCGACCTCGGCCCAGGTCATGGCCTCGCGGTCCAGCTCGGCCAGAACCTGCGTGCGCGAGGCGGTTTCGACGATCTGGACGAGGAAATAGGCGGTGACAAGGCTGAGGCCGAGCGCTGCAAGGAAGGCACCGGCCACGGTGACGAGCGAAGAGAGCCGCATGGGCGTGTTCTTGTTCCTGTTCTTGTTTCAGGACAGATACGCAAGGCAGGGGGCCTCTGCAATCATGCCAGCAGCGCACCGGCGAAAAACAGCACTGGCAGCAGCCCGGCATCGCGGTTCGACCGGAACAGCGACAAGAGCCGGTCATTGTCGTCCATCTTCAGCCGGCGCAGCTGCCACATCATGTGCCAGCCAAAGGCCCAGGGTCCGGCCAGCAGCACCACCAGTTGCAGGATCTCGCCATCGGGCGCGGCGGCGACGATGGCGATGCCCATCAGCGCCACGGCGGCCACGAGGAACCGGGCCAGCCAGGCCGGCGTCGCGTCATCGCCGAACAGCCGCGCGGTGGATTTCACCCCGATCAGCGCGTCATCCTCCTTGTCCTGATGGGCATAGATCGTGTCGTAGAACAGCGTCCAGGCCATGCCGGCGGCGTAGAGCAGCACGGCCGGCAGTTCCAGCCGCCCGGAATGCGCGGTCCAGGCCAAGAGCGCGCCCCAGTTGAAGGCGATGCCCAGAAAGATCTGCGGCCACCAGGTGAAGCGCTTGGCAAAGGGGTAGATCGCCACCGGCGCCAGCGACAGGATGCCCAGCCCGATGGCGGCCAGCGGGAAGGTCAGCAGGATGGCAAAGGCCAGCAGCGATTGCAGGATCGCCCAGCCGAGGGCCTGTTTCGCGCTGACCTGGCCCGAGGGAATCGGCCGCGAGGCGGTGCGCGCGACCGAGCCGTCGATGTCGCGGTCGGTGATGTCGTTCCACGTGCAGCCCGCGCCGCGCATCAGCACCGCGCCGATGCCGCAGCCGATGAAGATCCACAGGTCGAACCAGCCGGCGCGCCCGTCATGCACCATCGACAGCAGCAGCCCCCACCAGCAGGGCAGCAACAGCAGCCATGTCCCGATCGGCCGGTCGGCGCGGCTCAGCCGCAGGTAGGGGCGCAGGCCTTCGGGCGCGTATCGGTCGACCCAGTTGCCCCGGACCGCGTCGGCAACCTGTCCCTCGGCCTCTGGCCCTTCGCTGGTGCCGGTCATATGTTCGCCTCATGAAACCCAAGATCCGCCTTTGTGTAGAGCACCCTCTGGGGCCGGGACAACCGGTCGCGCTGACGCGGGAGCAGGCCCATTACCTGTTCGGCGTCATGCGCCTGTCCGTCGGCGCCACGGTGGCGCTGTTCAACGGCCGGGACGGCGAATGGTCGGCCGAGGTCGTCGACGCGGGCAAGCGCGGCGGCACGCTGGAATGCCGCGAACAGACCGCGCCGCAGGGCAGCCCGCCCGATCTCTGGCTGTGCTTCGCGCCGGTCAAGAAAACGCGCACCGATTTCATCGTGGAAAAGGCGGTGGAGCTGGGTGTGCGCCGCCTGCTGCCGGTGCAGACCGAATTCACCAATTCCGAACGCATCCGCCGCGACCGGCTGCAGGCCCATGCGGTCGAGGCGGCCGAGCAATGCGGCGCCACCTTCGTGCCCGAGGTGGCCGAGCTGGTCCGGCTCGACCGGCTGCTGGCGGGCTGGGACGGCGCGCGGCAGATCCTGTTCTGCGACGAGGCGCTGGCCGGGCAGGACGCGCCGCTCTCGGGGCTGGCCCCGGGCCCCTGGGCGGTGCTGATCGGCCCCGAGGGCGGCTTTTCGCAGCCCGAGCGCGACCGGCTGCGCGGCATGGACGCCGCCCACCCGGTGGCGCTGGGCCCGCGCATCCTGCGCGCCGACACCGCGGCTGTCGCGGCGCTGGTGCTGTGGCAGACACGGTTGGGAGACTGGCAATGACCACACAGGCCGCATCATGGCGCTGATTCGTCCCGAGGCTGCCGCGACCCTGCGGCGCTGGCGCGAGCTTCTGGCCGGGGGCGCGGCGCTGGCGCTG
This sequence comes from Pseudoponticoccus marisrubri, assembly GCF_001482405.1. Lineage (GTDB taxonomy): Bacteria > Pseudomonadota > Alphaproteobacteria > Rhodobacterales > Rhodobacteraceae > Pseudoponticoccus > Pseudoponticoccus marisrubri. The sequence goes on along the minus strand of NZ_LPXO01000001.1, from coordinate 645,265 downwards.
GGGCTCTGGTGGGCCGTCTTCTCGGGGCCCGGCGTGCTGCGCTGGATGGGCATTGCCACGCTGCTGATCGGGGCCGCGCTGGTGGTGGCGGGCGTGCAGCGCGCCCGTTTCCGCGCCGGCAACGGAGAGGGGCCGGGCGTCGTGCAGGTGGTCGAGGGGCGCATCGCCTATTTCGGCCCGCTGGAGGGCGGGGTGGCGGATCTGGAATCGCTCGAGGTGCTGTCGCTCGACACCGGCGCCCGCCCGGCGCATTGGCGGCTGCAGCAACCTGGACAGCAGGACCTGGCCATCCCGGTCAACGCGCAGGGCGCCGAGGCGCTGTTCGATGCCTTCGCCAGCCTGCCCGGCATCCGCACGGAATACATGCTGCGCCGGATGCGCAGCCGCGACGCGGGCGTCTCGGTGATCTGGCGCGCGCCGCATGTGCAGGACCGCCGGGCGCGGCTGCATTGACACCCGGTGCGTTTGCGCACAGGACAGATGCCAAACACGGCAGGACATTTCCGGAGCATCCCATGTCGATCCCCCAATCCGGTGGCGGGCCCATCGAACGCCACGAACAGCTTGCGGAATACCTGGCCGCGGGGTGCAAGCCGCCGCAGGACTGGCGCATCGGGACCGAGCACGAGAAGTTCGGCTATTGCAAGGACACGCTGAAGCCGTTGCCCTATGATGGCGACCGCTCGATCCGGGCGGTGCTGGAGGGGCTGCGTGACCGCCATGGCTGGGACCCGGTGACCGAGGGCGATTTCCTGATCGGGCTGGTCAAGGACGGCGCCAATGTCAGCCTCGAGCCCGGCGGGGCGCTGGAGCTGTCGGGCGCGCCGCTCGAGACCATCCACCAGACCTGCGACGAGGTGAACGAGCACCTGCGCGAGGTCAAGGACATCGCCGACGAGATCGGCGTGGGCTTCATCGGGCTGGGCGCCGCGCCGATCTGGACGCATGACCAGATGCCGCTGATGCCCAAGGGGCGCTACAAGCTGATGGATGCCTATATGGGCAAGGTCGGCACGATGGGGCGAGACATGATGCGCCGCACCTGCACCGTGCAGGTGAACCTCGATTTCGCCTCCGAGGCGGACATGGTGCAGAAGATGCGCGTGGCGTTGGCGCTGCAACCCGTGGCCACCGCGCTCTTCGCCAACTCGCCCTTTTTCGAGGGCAAGCCCAACGGGCACAAGTCGTGGCGCTCGCGCGTGTGGCGGTCGCTGGACGATGACCGCACCGGCACGCTGCCCTTCGTCTTCGAAGACGGGTTCGGCTTCGAGCGCTACGTCGACTACGCGCTCGATGTGCCGATGTATTTCGTCTATCGCGACGGGGTCTACGTGGATGCGCTGGGCCAGTCCTTCCGTGATTTCCTGAAGGGCGAGCTGCCCGCGCTGCCGGGAGAGAAGCCCACCCTGTCGGACTGGGCGGACCACCTGACCACGATCTTCCCCGAGGCGCGGCTGAAGAAATTCATCGAGATGCGCGGCGCCGATGGCGGTCCGTGGCGCCGGCTCTGCGCGCTGCCGGCGCTCTGGGTCGGGCTGACCTATGACCAGGGGGCGCTGGACGCGGCCTGGGACCTGGTCAAGCACTGGGATCAGGAGACGCGCGACGCGATGCGCGTGGCGGCCTCGGTCGACGGGCTGCAGGCGCGGGTGGGCGACGTGGACATGCATGCGCTGGCGCGTGAGGTGCTGAGCATCGCCGAGGCCGGACTGTCCGCCCGCGCGCGCACCGGCGCCGGCGGTCTGCTGGCCGACGAGACGCATTTCCTGAACGCGCTCAAGGACAGCGTCCAGAGCGGCAAGGTGCCGGCCGACGAGCTGCTGGAGCACTATCACGGCGACTGGAACGGCGACCTGACCCGGATCTATTCCGAGTTCTCCTACTGATTTCTCAGGGCGTGGCGCGCGGGTCGGCCTCGGACAGGCCCAGCACGCGGCTGCGATAGAGCGCCTGCGTGCGGGCCCGCCCCGCGGCAATCTCATCAGCCGACAGGCGCGGGGGCGCATCCTTGCCCTTGGGGGCATCGCGGCGGCGGGGGGCGCGAACGCCCTGGCCGGGGGTGCGCGGCGGGCCCCACTTGTTGGGCCGGTCCTGCCCCTTGAGGAACAGCATCCCATAGGCCACGGGCAGGCCAAGGATCGGGATCATCGGGATCACGACCACCCAGACCCCCGACCAGCCGATATCATGGAAGCGCCGCACGCGCAGCGCGAGCCCCGGCCAGAGCGTCAACAGCACCAGCGGGATCAGGATGTCGACCAGCGCATGGCCGCCGCGGTTGCCCGAAAAAAGCGACCAGCCGATCAGGGTGACGGGCAGGCCCTCGAAGATCAGGACGGGCCAGAGGCATTCCGACCGGCTGGCGCGTCCTGACAGGTTGAAGGCGTTGCGGAACATCGCCCAGACGGCCAGGTGCGGCGCCACGGGATCAGGCCTCGGCCTGTTTCAGCACATGGGTGCGGTAATAGTCGTGGATCTGCGCGCGCTGCTGGGCCAGTTCCTCGGGCGAGGGCGGGCGGTCGGCCGAGAGCAGCACCTTGTAGCCCTGCATCGGGTCGTGAGACACGCTGGCCGGGGCGCCTTTCGAGGGGCTGTCCGGCCGGGGCGTGCGGCGCCTCGGCCCACGCGGCTGGCCCCAGCGGTTCTCTTCGGGTTGCGAGGGCAGGGTCAGGAAGACCATCAGGATCATCGGCCCCACCAGCGGCACGAAAGTGATCGTGTACCACAGCGCCGAGCGGCCCGTGTCATGCAGGCGGCGCGCCACCAGCGTCAGTTGCGGCACGAAGGTCAGGATGACCAGCCAGGGCGAGAAATAGGCCAGCGGGTTCATGCTGGTCGCCATGCCACTGCTCAGGCTGGCAAGGTCGGCGGCTGCCGCGCCGATCAACGTCAGCGACAGGAACAGCACCACCCACCAGTACTCGGCCCGGGTGGCGCGGCCAGACAGCTTGAAGGCGTTGAAGACGAAGGATTCGAGGGCTGCAACAGGTCCGATCATCGGGGCTCTCCGCTGGGGTCTCGCGCAGGGTGCCCGGACGCTGCGGCGCGATTGGGGCGAAAGCGCGGAAATGTGGCGGCGCGGTGCCCGGCCTGTCGGTTCTGTCTGGAGAGGGGAAGATACCTCGACGCCACGCACTGGGTGGGGGCTGTTGCAACGTGGCGCCGAGGGAAGCCATATGCAGCTACAGCGACGGGTATGCCGGGCAAACCGGGCGGAAATATGGTGACGCTGGGGAAAGACTCGGACCGGTTAACGGCGTGTGTGCCGCGCGTGGCGTGGGTTTTGTTCCGGAATTTGTGGGGGAGAAGAGCCTCGGTGCCGCGCACTGGGTGGGGGCTGATAACACGCGGCACCGAGGGAAGCCATATGCAGCTACAAGACCGTGTATGCCGGTGCATCTGGGCAGGACTGTGACCCGGTCCGGGCCATTTCACGACACCTGTCCGGGCGGTGTCAGGCGGATCGACAGGCGCAGGCGGTTGACCGGCCCGTCGCGGGTATAGCGCAGATCCTCGGTCAGGCGCCGGATCAGCGTCCAGCCGAATCCGCCCTCGGGCATGTCGCTGGCCGCCACGGTGAGGTCGGCATCGCGTTCGTCGGGCAGGCGGCCGCCGGGCATGGGTCGCCCGTGATCGGCAATGTCCACGCGCAGCCGTCCGGGGCCCCGCGCGATGCGCAGCGCGATGCGTCCCGCGGGGCGGTCGCCATAGGCATGCTCGACGATGTTGTTGAGCGCCTCGGCCAGCACCAGTTCCCACATGGAATCGGGCGGGGGCAGGGCATCGCGGGCCTGTAGCGCCGCGGTCAGCCGCGCCAGCAGGTCGCGCACCGCCTCGGGCGTGCTGTCGATGGCGCTGCTCAGGACAAGCGTCCCGTCCGGCGCGGTCTCGATCTGCATCGGCGGCCCCCGTGCCGTGCCCGCGACCTAGCCGGGCGGCCCGGCGGCGTCGGCGACCGTGTCATGGATGGCAAAGATCGAATCCATCCGCGTCATGCGGAACACCTTGTCCACCGCCGGGGTCAGCCCGGCCAGTTCCAGCTTGTTGCCCTGCGGCATCAACTTCATCGCGGCGACGATGGCGCCCAGTCCGCTGGAATCGATGAAATCCACCTTGTGCAGGTCCAGCACCGTGCGGCCCTGCACGCTGTTCAGCCGTTCGCGCATGCCGTCCTTGAACTGGATCGCCACCGCCGCGTCGATCCGCGCCGCATCGACCGTGATCACGTTCACCGGTCCCGTCTGCTGGAGTTGAAGGTCCATGCCTGCCTCGTTGCTCTCGTGTCGCCGCGAGGCTAGACGCGAAACCTTACCATTCGGTATTCAGGGGCAGGACCAGAGCGGAGGCAGGATGCAGGACGTTGTGATTTGCGGGGCGGCCCGGACCGCCATGGGCGGGTTCCAGGGCGTGTTCGCGTCGGAACCCGCGGCCCGGCTGGGCGGCGAGGCGATCCGCGCCGCGCTGGCGCAGGCCGGCGGCCCGGCGGTGGACGAGCTGCTGATGGGCTGCGTGCTGCCGGCGGGGCAGGGGCAGGCCCCGGCGCGGCAGGCGGGCTTTGCCGGCGGGCTGGACGAGACGGTGCCCGCCACCACGCTGAACAAGATGTGCGGTTCGGGGATGAAGGCGGCGATGATGGCCTTCGACCGGCTGGCGCTGGGACAGGCCGGCACGATCGTGGCGGGCGGCATGGAGTCGATGACCAACGCGCCCTACCTTTTGCCCAAGATGCGCGGCGGCGCGCGGCTGGGCCACGGGCAGGTGGTCGACCACATGTTCCTCGACGGGCTCGAGGATGCCTATGACACCGGCCGGCTGATGGGCACCTTTGCCGAGGATTGCGCCGAGGCGTTTCAGTTCACCCGCGAGGCGCAGGATGCCTATGCGCTGGCCTCGCTGTCGCGCGCGCTTGAGGCGCAGGAGGCCGGGCGTTTCGCGGACGAGATCGCCCCTGTCACCCTGCAGACCCGCAAGGGCGAGGCGCGCATCGATGCCGATGAACAGCCCGCCACGGCGCGGCCCGACAAGATCCCGCATCTCAAACCTGCCTTCCGCAAGGACGGCACGGTGACCCCGGCCAATTCCTCGTCCATCTCGGACGGGGCGGCGGCGCTGGTGCTTTCCACGCGCGCCGCGGCCGAGGCCGCCGCGGCGGCGCCCCGCGCGCGGATCCTCGGCCATGCCAGCCACGCCCAGGCGCCGGCGCTCTTCCCGACCGCCCCGGTGCCGGCCGCGCGGAAGCTGCTGGAGCGGATCGGCTGGGACAAGGCGGATGTCGACCTGTGGGAGGTGAACGAGGCCTTTGCCGTCGTGCCCATGGCCTTCATGCACGAGATGGGGCTCGACCATGAGATCGTGAACGTGCATGGCGGGGCCTGCGCGCTGGGCCACCCGATCGGGGCCTCGGGCGCGCGGATCATCGTCACGCTGCTGCACGCGCTGGAGGCGCGCGGGTTGAAGCGCGGCGTCGCGGCGATCTGCATCGGTGGCGGCGAAGGCACGGCCATCGCCATCGAGCGGGTCTGACCATCTTGCGCCCGCCATCCCGGGGGCCCCAGCCTTGTGTCGGCGAACAGGAGCGGACCATGCAGATCGACTATGACAGCCTCGGGCGGGTGATCGACTCGCTCTGCGAGGGCGAGACCGACGCCGTGGCGCTGATGGCCACGCTGGCCTGCGAGGTGCATCACGCCGATGACCGCTTCGACTGGACCGGCTTCTACCGCGTCGTGGCGCCGGGGCTGCTGAAGATTGGACCCTACCAGGGCGGCCATGGCTGCCTGACCATCCCGTTCGAGCGGGGCGTCTGCGGGGCCTGCGCGCGCAGCGGCGAGGTGCAGCTGGTCGAGGATGTCGAGGCCTTTCCCGGCCATATCGCCTGTGCGGCCAGCACCCGGTCGGAACTGGTCCTGCCGGTGCGCAATGCGCAGGGCGCGCTGCTGGCCGTGTTCGACATCGACAGCGACCGCCCGGCCGCTTTCACGCAGGCTGATGCGAACGGGTTGCAGGCGATCCTCGACCGGGTCTTTGCGGGCGCGGACGCGGCGGTCTGACAGGGCGCGCGAACGGGGTTCGGGCCGGCCATTGCAGGACCTAGTGAAATTTTCCCTTGATTTTTCACCGCGTCCCGGCGAGGCTGAAAGCACAGCGGAGATATTCACCAGCCATGTCCGATTCCCTGCCCATCGCGCGCTCCATCGGGGCCGACCTGCGGACGCTCCGGCGCAATCGCGGGCTGACCCTGCAGGACCTGGCCGACCGGCTGGGCCGCTCGGTCGGCTGGCTGAGCCAGGTGGAGCGCGACCTCTCGGAGCCCTCGATCACCGATCTGCGCCACCTTGCCGCCGCGCTCGAGGTCTCGGTCTCGATGCTGGCGCAGCCCGGCCATGCCGCGCCGGACGACCTGGGCGTCGTTGTGCGCAAGGCCTCGCGCCGGCCGATCGGCTCGCGCGCCTCGGGGCTGGTCGAAGAGCTGCTCTCGCCCGACCTGACCGATGATTTCGAGGTGGTGCATTCCACCTTCGAGCCACACTCGCAGATCGGCGAGACGGTGACCCGCCCCACGCAGGAGGTGGGCTACCTGGTCAGCGGATCGCTGGAGCTCGAGATCGGCGGCCAGCGGCACAGCATCCATGCCGGCGACAGTTTCCGCATCCGGGGCGAGCCGTTCCGCTGGGAAAACCCCCATGACACGCCCGCGGTCGCGATCTGGGTGATCGCGCCGCCGGTCTACTGAGCGCAGGCAGGGCGGGATGGGCGTGACCGGACAGTGCCTCTGCGGTGCGGTGCGCTTCCGGACGGGGGCCACGCCGACCGGCGCCTCGGTCTGCCATTGCGCCATGTGCCGCCGGCAGTCGGGGCATCTCTGGGCCTCGGCGCAGGTGCCCAAACCGGCGCTGGAGATCACGGGACCGGTGCGCTGGCATGACAGCAGCGAGGCGGCGCAGCGCGGCTTCTGCCCGACCTGCGGCAGCTTCCTGTTCTGGCATGCCCGGGCCGAGGACATGATCAGCATCTCGCTGGGCGCGCTGGACGCGCCGACCGGCATCACGCTGGAAAAGCACATCTTCACCGCCGACAAGGGCGATTACTACACGATTTCGGACAGCCTGCCACAGAAGGAGTGAGGCCATGAGCGACTTTCCCAGCCAGACCCGCGTGGTCATCATCGGCGGCGGTGCCGTGGGCGCCTCCTGCGCCTATCACATCGCCCGCGCCGGGTGGGATTGCGTGCTGCTGGAGAAGAACGAGCTGACCGCCGGCTCGACCTGGCATGCGGCCGGCAACTGCCCCTCCTTCAGCAGTTCCTGGGCGATCATGAACATGCAGCGCTACTCGCTGGCGCTCTACCGGCGGCTGGCCGACGAGGTCGACTACCCGATGAACTACCATGTCACCGGCTCGATCCGGCTGGCGCACGGGCCCGAGCGGATGCTGGAATTCGAACGCGCCCGCGGCATGGCGGCGGCGCAGGGCATGTCGCTGGAGATGCTGCAGGTCTCGGATCTCAAGGACCGCTACCCGTTCCTCGAAACCCACGACCTGGCCGGCGCGCTCTACGATGCCGATGACGGCGATATCGACCCCGCCCAGCTGACCCAGGCGCTGGCCAAGGGCGCGCGCATGGCCGGCGCGCGGATCGAGCGGTTCTGCCCGGCCACGGGCGTCTCGCGCCAGGGCGGCGAGTGGATCGTGCATACCGAGAAAGGCGATATCCGCTGCGAGAAGGTGGTCAATGCCGCCGGCTACTACGCGCAGCGCGTGGGCGAGTGGTTCAAGCCCTATGGCGGGCGGACCGTGCCCATGGCGGTGATGAGCCATCAGTATTTCCTGACCGACGAGATCCCCGAGTTGCAGGCCTGGGCGGCCGAGAACGGCAAGCTGCCGCTCCTGCGCGATGTCGACAGCTCCTACTACCTGCGGCAGGAGAAGAACGGCCTGAACCTCGGCCCCTACGAGCGCAATGGTCGCGCGCACTGGATCACGCCGGACGATCCCATGCCCGAAGATTTCTCGTTCCAGCTCTATCCCGACGACCTGGAGCGGCTGGAGTGGTATATCGAGGACGCGATGGCCCGCGTGCCGCTGCTGGGCACGGCCGGGGTCAGCCGGGTGATCAACGGCCCCATCCCCTATGCGCCCGATGGGCTGCCGCTGATCGGTCCGATGCCGGGCGTGCCCGATGCGTTCGAGGCCTGTGTCTTCACCTTCGGCATCACGCAGGCCGGCGGCGCGGGCAAGGTGTTGGCCGAATGGGTGACCGAGGGCGCCACCGAGTGGGACATGTGGGCGGTCGATCCGCGCCGCTACACCGGCTACACCGACCCGCAATACTGCATCGACAAGGCGCTCGAGGTCTATGGCCACGAATACGCGATGCATTTTCCCCATCACGAATGGCCCGCCGCCCGCGACCGGCGCCGCTCGGCCCTGCATGACCGGCTGGACGCGGCAGGGGCGCAATTCGGTGCCTACAATGGCTGGGAGCGCGCCAACTGGTTCGCGGCACCCGGCGACGACACCTCCGAGGACGCGACGCTGACCTGGGACACGGACGGACCGTGGCAGCCGCGCGTGGAAGCCGAATGCGCCGCGGTGCGCGACGGCTGCGGCGTGCTGGCGCTGTCCGGCTTCACCCGGCTGGCGGTCGAGGGGCCGGGCGCGCGCGATGCCGTGGATGCGCTGACCGTCTCGCGGCTGCCGCGGCCGGGGCGCGTCGGGTTGGCCTATTTCGCCGATGCGCGCGGCCGCATCGTGACCGAGATGTCGGTCATCCCGCAATCGGACGAGGCGATCTGGCTGATCACCGCGGCCGCCGCGCAATGGCATGACCGCGACCTTCTGGCCGCCGGCCTGCCCGAGGGGGTGACCCTCTCGGACAGGTCCGAGAAATACGACTGCCTGCTGGTCACCGGCCCGACCGCGCGCGACGTGCTGGGCCCGCTGACAGATGGCGACCTGTCACTGCCCTGGCTGTCCTTCCAGGAGGCGCAGGTCTGCGGCCGTCCTTGCGTGCTGCTGCGAGTGTCCTTTGCCGGGGAGCTGGGCTGGGAGGTGCATTGCGCCCCGGCCGACGCGCCGGCGATCTGGGATGCGCTGACCGGCGCGGGCGCGGTGCCCTTCGGCATGTACGCGCTGGACAGCCTGCGCATCGAGAAGGGCTATCGCGCGTGGAAGGGGGATCTCTCGACCGACTACTCGCTGCTCGAGGCGGGGCTCGACCGGTTTATCGACTGGTCCAAACCGGCCACCGTTCCGGGCATGGCCGCGCTGCAGGCGGAACGTCAGGCCGGGCCCGCGAAATCCTTCGTCACGCTGGACGTGGCCCCGGGGCCGCGGGACGCGCCCTACATGGCGCCGCTCTGGCAGGGTGACGCGATGGTGGGCGAGGTCACCTCGGCCGCGCGCGGCTATCGCACCGGGCGGTCGCTGGCACTGGGCATGCTGCGCAGCGACCTGGCCGCGCCGGGCACCGCGATCGAGGTCGAGATCTTCGGCACCCGCCATCCCGCCACGGTGACCGGGACCGGCCCGGCCTGGGATCCGGCCAATGAAAGGCTGCGCGCATGACCGACATCACCCTTCTGGACGGCGGCATGGGGCAGGAGCTGATCCGGCGCAACGGCCAACCCGCAACGCCGCTCTGGTCGACGCAGATGCTGATCGACCGGCCGGAGCTGGTCAGCGAGGTGCACCTGGCCTTTGCCGATGCGGGCGCCTCGGTGGCCACGACCAACAGCTACGCGCTGCACCGCGACCGGCTGCGCGGCGGCTCCAGCAACCATTATGCCAGCGACGACGTGGTCTTGCCCGACATGGAGGACCAGCTGGGCGCGCTGCTGGGCGCCGCGCTGGACGCGGCCGAGCCGGTGCGCGACCGCGGGCGCATCGCGGGGGCCATCGGGCCGCTGGGGGCCAGCTACCGTGCCGACCTGCATCCCGACGAGGCCGCCGCTGTGCCGCTCTATGCCGAGGTGGCGCAGGTGCTGGCCCCGCGGGTCGACCTGCTGCTCTTCGAGACGATCCCCTCGGTCATGGCGGCACGCGCCTGCCTTTCGGCGGGGCGCCAGACGGGGCGGCCGGTCTGGCTGTCCTTCACGGTGGACGACACCGAGGGCGATCGCCTGCGCTCGGGCGAGCGGCTGGCTGAGGTGGTCGAGGTTGCCGCCGCTGCCGATGCCGCGCTGGTCAACTGCTCGGCGCCCGAGGCGATGCCCGCCGCGCTCGACGCGCTGGCGCCCGCCGGTGTGCCCATGGGCGCCTATGCCAATGCCTTCGCCACGCTGACCAAGGATTTCATCGCGGGCGGCGCCACAGCGGCGTCGCTGTCGGCCCGGCGCGACATGGGCCCCGAGGCCTATGCCGACCACGTGATGGGCTGGGTCGCGCAGGGCGCCACCATCGTCGGCGGTTGCTGCGAGACCGGCCCCGCCCATATCGCCGAGATCGCCCGCCGCCTGCGGGCGGCCGGCCATGCGATCGTCTGACATGACACCGATCCCGCCCGCGCCCCAACTGGTGGCCGGGCGTGGCGCGCAACGGAGACACCTGCGATGACCCTTCCCGACACGGCCCGAGCCGTCATCATCGGCGGCGGCGTGATCGGCTGCTCGCTGGCCTATCACCTGACGAAACTGGGCTGGACCGACGTCGTCCTGCTGGAGCGCAAGCGGCTGACCTCGGGCACCACGTGGCATGCCGCGGGGCTGATCGCGCAGCTGCGCGCCAGTGCCAACATGACGCGGCTGGCGAAATACAGCCAGGAGCTCTACGGCACGCTGGAGGACGAGACCGGCGTCGCCACCGGCTTCCGCCGCACGGGCTCCATCACCGTGGCCCTGACGGCCGAGCGCCACGAGGAGCTGCGCCGGCAGGCCGCCATGGCGCGCGCCTTCGGGGTCGAGATCGACGAGATCGGCCTGGCCGAGATCGTCGCGAAATACCCCCATCTGAACACTGACGGTGTGCGGGGCGGAGTCTACCTGCCGCGCGACGGGCAGGGCGACCCGGCCAATATCGCGCTGGCGCTGGCCCGCGGCGCCCGCCAGCGCGGCGCCCGCATCGCCGAGGGCATCCGCGCCACCGGCGTGGACACGCAAGGCGATCGCGTCACCCATGTGCACTGGCAGGGCGAGGATGGCGACACCGGCACCATCGCCTGCGACCACGTCATCAATTGCGCCGGCATGTGGGGCCGCGAGGTGGGTGCCATGCTCGGCACCGACGTGCCGCTGCAGGCCTGCGAGCATTTCTACATCGTCTCGGAACCCATTGCCGGGCTCTCGGCGCTGCCCGTCCTGCGGGTGCCGGATGAATGCGCCTATTACAAGGAGGATGCCGGCAAGCTGATGCTGGGCGCCTTCGAGCCGCGCGCCAAGCCCTGGGCGGTGGAGGGCATCCCCGCAAGCTTCGAGTTCGACCAGCTGCCCGAGGATTTCGACCATTTCGAGCCGATCCTCGAACAGGCGGTCAGCCGCATGCCCGTGCTGGGAGAGGCCGGCATCCACACCTTCTTCAACGGGCCTGAAAGCTTCACCCCGGACAATGCCTATCACATGGGGCTGTGCCCGGGACGCGCGAATGTCTGGGTCGCGGCCGGTTTCAACTCGATCGGCATCCAGTCCGCCGGCGGCGCGGGCATGGCGCTGGCCGAATGGATGGATACGGGCGAGAAACCCTTCGACCTGGGCGACGTGGACATCGCCCGCGCGCAGGGCTTCCAGACCAACCGGACCTATCTCGCGGAGCGGGTCTCGGAAACGCTGGGCCTGCTCTATGCCGACCATTTCCCCTATCGCCAGAAGGAAACGGCCCGCGGGCTGCGCCGCTCGCCCGTGCACGGGCAGATGGCCGCGCGGGGCGCGGTCTTCGGCGAGCTGGCCGGCTGGGAGCGCGCCAACTGGATCGCCCGGCCCGAGGGCCCGCGCGACTACAGCTTCGGCTGGGGCCGCCAGCCCTGGTTCACCAATGTCGCCGCCGAACATGCCGCGATCCGCACAGGAGTAGGGCTCTACGACATGTCCTCCTTCGGCAAGCTGCGTGTCGAGGGGCGCGACGCCGAGGCGCTGCTGAATCACGTCTGCGGCGGCGACATGTCGGTGCCGGTGGGGCGCATCGTCTACACGCAGTTCCTCAACAGCCGCGGCGGGATCGAGGCCGACGTCACCGTGACGCGGCTCTCCGAGACCGCCTACCTGGTGGTGACGCCGGCCGCCACGCTGCGCGCCGATGCCACCTGGCTGCGCCGCCATGCCGGGGACCGCGCGGTGGTGGTCACCGACGTGACGGCCGCCGAAGCCGTGCTGGCGGTGATGGGCCCGCGGGCGCGCGAGGTGCTGCGGGCCTGCTCGTCCGACGACCTGTCGACCGAGGCCTTCCCCTTCGGCACCGCGCGCGAGATCGAGCTGGGCATGGCCCGGATCCGCGCGCATCGCGTCTCCTACGTGGGCGAGCTGGGCTGGGAGCTCTATGTCAGCGCCGACATGGCCGCGCATGTCTTCGAGGTGCTCTGGCAGGCGGGGCAGGGGCACGGGCTGGTGCTCTGCGGGTTGCACGCCATGGATTGCTGCCGCGCGGAAAAGGCCTTCCGGCATTTCGGCCATGACATCACCTGCGAAGATCACGTGCTGGAGGCGGGCCTGGGCTTCGCGGTCAAGACGGCCAAGCCGGATTTCATCGGCCGCGACGCCGTGCTGGCCCGGCGCGAGGCAGGGCTGACCCGGCGGCTGGTGCAGTTCCTGCTGAGCGATCCCGAGCCGCTGGTCTACCACAACGAGCCGATCCTGCGCGATGGCGAGATCGTGGGCCACCTGACCTCGGGCGCCTATGGCCACCACCTGGGCGGCGCCGTGGGTCTCGGCTACGTGCCCTGCCCGGGCGAGACGGCCGAGCAGCTCCTGGCCTCGCGCTACGAGATCGACGTGGCGGGCACACGGGTTGCGGCCACGGCCTCGCTGAAACCGCTCTACGATCCGAAATCGCTGCGCATGCGCGGCTGAGCGGGGCTTGCGCGCGCCCGGCGGCTCTGCAATCAGGGCCGCCATGGTGTCCGATTACGCTCCGCCCCAGGGCGAGATCCCCGTCCTGCACGAGGACAGCGACCTGCTGGTCGTCGACAAGCCGGCGGGCCTGCTCTCGGTCCCCGGCAAGGGCCCCGAGCTGGCCGATTGCCTGCTGTCGCGACTGACACGGGCCTTTCCCACCGTCCGGCTGGTGCACCGGCTCGACCGCGACACCTCGGGCGTCATGGTCTTTGCCCTGACCGCCGCGGCCCAGCGGCATCTCGGCCAGCAATTCGAGACGCGCAAGGTGAAGAAGACCTACCTGGCGCGCGTGGCCGGGCAGTTGACGCCGCGCAGCGGCCAGGTCGACCTGCCGCTGACCGTCGACTGGCCCAACCGCCCGCGCCAGATGGTCTGCCACGCCACCGGCAAGCCGGCGATCACCGACTGGAAAGTGGTGAAGGCCACCGAGGCCGAAAGCCGCGTGCGCCTCTTCCCGCTGACGGGGCGCAGCCACCAGCTGCGCGTGCACATGCTGGCGCTCGGCCACCCGATCCTCGGCGATACGCTCTACGCCCCCGAGACCGCCTCCCGCTACCCGCGCATGATGCTGCATGCCGAGGAACTGCGCCTCAACCACCCCGAGACCGGGTTCGGCCTCAAGTTCCGCGCCAAGGCGCCATTCTGAAACGGTGAGGGGGCTTCGCCCCCGACCGCTGCGCGGTCTCCCCCGAGTATTTTACGAAAGATGAAAGAGCGCCCCTCCGGTCGGACGACCTCCCTTTCATCTTTCCCCAAATACTCCGGGGGAGGCTTCCGAAGGAAGGCGGGGGCAGCGCCCCCACCCACCGGTGTCACTCCGCGGCCCAACCAGACACGGCCTTGACCTCGACGAAGTCGTGGATACCCCAGCTGCCGGCTTCGCGGCCGTTGCCGGAGGCCTTCATGCCGCCGAAGGGGGCGCCGGCGCCGCGGGGCTGGCCGTTCATCTCGACCATGCCCGAGCGCAGCTGGCGGGCCATGCGGATGCGGCGCTGGTCGTCGCCGCTCTGCACGTAGTTGGTCAGACCGTAGGGCGTGTCATTGGCGATGCGCACGGCCTCTTCCTCGGTGTCGAACTTTAGGATCGACAGGACAGGGCCGAAGATCTCCTCGCGCGCGATGGTCATGTCGTTGGTGACATCGGCAAAGACCGTGGGGCGCACGTAGAAGCCCTTGTTGAAGCCTTCGGGACGCCCCGTGCCGCCGGCGACGAGGCGCGCGCCCTCGTCGATGCCTTTCTGGATCAGGTCCTGGATCTTGTGCCACTGGGTCTCGTTCACGACGGGGCCGATATGGCGGCCATCCTCGGAGGGCGGGCCGACCTCGACCTTGGCGGCCACGGCGGCGGCTTCCTCGACCACCTTGTCGTAGATCGTCGATTCGACCAGCATCCGCGAAGGCGCGTTGCAGGACTGGCCCGAGTTGTTCATCATGTGCAGCACGCCGCGCTTGACCGCCTTGTCATCAGCATCGGCGAAGAGCAGGTTCGCGCCCTTGCCGCCCAGTTCCAGGTGCACGCGCTTGAGCGTGTCGGCCGCCGCCTTCGAGATCGCGATGCCCGCGCGGGTCGAGCCGGTGAAGCTGACCATGTCCACGTCCGGATGCGCGGACAGCTGGCTGCCCACGCCGGCCCCGTCGCCGTTGACCATGTTGAACACGCCGGCGGGCAGCTCGGCCGCGTCCATGATCTCGGCCAGGATTACCGCGCTGAGCGGGCTTTCCTCGGAGGGTTTCAACACCATCGTGTTGCCCGAGACCAGCGCCGCGCCGACCTTGAGCGTGACCTGGTTCATTGGCCAGTTCCACGGCGTGATCAGCGCGCAGACACCCACCGCCTCGTGCAGGATGCGGTCATCGGGGGCGTGATCGCCCAACGGCGCCTCCCACGGGAAGTCGCGGGCGGCGCGGATGAAGGTCTTGAGATGCGCGATGCCGGCGCCGACCTGTGCGCTGCGCGCCAGCGCGATCGGGGCGCCCATCTCGAGGCTGATCGCCTGGGCCAGATCCTCGGTCCGGGCCTTGTAGGCGGCGTAGACGCGTTCCAGCGCGGCGATCCTTTCTTCGGGCGGGGTGGCCATCCAGCCCGGCAGCGCCCGTTTGGCGGCGGCGACGGCCGCGTCGGTATCGGCCTGCCCGCCCAGCGAGATCGTGGCGCAGGGCTCTTCGGTCGCCGGGTCGATCACCGCGTGGTCGCGCCCGTCACGGGGATCCACCCAGGTTCCGTCGATATAGAACTGGCGTTTCTCGATCATCTCGTTCCTCCGGGAAAACATGTTTACCCGACCGCGTGGTCGGTCTTTGGCTTCACTCTGTCATCGTGTTAGGGAAGGTGCAAGGAGGGGTTTACATCCCGACTTTTGAATATATCTAGGACCTGCAAACTCATTCCCGAGCAAAACGGACAGAAAAGGATCTCCGCCATGGCTCTGCGCATCAACGACGAAATCCCCAACCTCACCGTCCCCACCGATCAGGGCGACATCACCCTGCATGACTGGATCGGCGACAGCTGGGCGATTCTCTTCTCGCATCCCAAGGACTTCACCCCGGTCTGCACGACCGAGTTCGGCGCCGTGGCGCAGCTGGCCGACGAATGGGAGAAGCGCGGCACCAAGGTCATGGGCATCTCGGTCGACGGGGTCGAGGATCACAAGAAGTGGAAGGGCGATATCGAGAAGACCTCGGGCGCGCCGGCCGGCTTCCCGATCATTGCCGACGATGAGCTGACCGTGGCCAAGGCCTTCGACATGCTGCCCGCCGATGCCTACCTGCCCGATGGCCGGACGCCGGCCGACAGCGCCACGGTGCGCGTGGTCTTCATCATCGGCCCGGACAAGAAGCTCAAGCTGTCCATGACCTACCCGATGACCGTGGGCCGCAACTTTGCCGAAGTGCTGCGGGCGCTGGACGCGCTGCAGACTTCGGCGCGCGAGAACGTGGCGACGCCCGCGAACTGGACCGTGGGCGAGGACGTGATCGTCCCGACGGCGGTCTCGGACGAGGACGCCCGGGCCAAGTATGGCGAGATCGAAACCGTGCTGCCCTACCTGCGCAAGGCCAAGCTGCCGTCCTGATCGGCACGCCTGATGTGACATGGCGCGCCCCCGCATCGAAATGCGGGGGCGTTCCTGTATCATGGCCCGGCAACGCGGCGCATGTGAGAGGGGAGGGCGGCCCATGATGCCCGGGCGATTCGAGACGGCACGGCTGTGCGTGACGCCATGGGGCCCGCGTCTGAGCGACGGCGCTGGACGGGCCGCGCTGGAGGTCGCGCTGGCCAGGCTGCTGAGCCCAGCGGTCACGGCGCACCTGCCACCCGCGCTGCATCCGGGAACGGGCGCGGCGGCCATGGCGGAGTGGATCGCGGCGCGGCGTGCGGAATCCGAGGTCTTCCTTGTTGAAGACAAGGCCACGGGGCAGCTGCTGGGGCTGCTGATCCTTGCCGGGGGTGAAGAGTCGAAGCCGCCCGTGCTGCACCTGGGCTACCTGCTGGCCGAGGTCGCCTGGGGGCAGGGTTACGCCACCGAGGTGCTGCGGGGCGTCGTGGAGGCAGTGTCGGCACGAGGGCCGGCCCTGCTGCTGGCCGGCGTGGACCCGGCCAACCCGGCCTCGGCGCGGGTGCTGGTCAAGGCGGGGTTCCAACGCGATCCGGCCCTGTCGACCGGGCCGAGCGAGATGTACCGGCTCGATCTGCCGTGAGGCAGGCGGGCACACGCCCTTGCAGACACCCCGCGCTTGGCCTTTTATCGGCGCCCGAAAGGACCTGACCATGCGCGACCCGTTCGACCTCGGAACCGAGACCATCCTGCCCGGGCACCGGCGCACCGTCGACCTGCCGGTCTCGGTGCTGTCCGATCACACGCCGGTGACGCTCTCGGCCCACGTGATCCACGGCCGGAAGCCCGGCCCGGTCATGTTTCTCTCGGCCGCGATCCATGGCGACGAGGTGATCGGGGTCGAGATCGTGCGCCGAGTGTTGCGCGCCGCCCCTGTGGCGCGGTTGTCGGGAACGCTGATCGCGGTGCCCATCGTCAACGCCTTCGGCTTTCTCAACCAGTCGCGCTATCTTCCGGACCGGCGTGACCTGAACCGCTGTTTTCCCGGCCAGCAACACGGCTCGCTGGCGGGGCGGCTGGCGCATCTCTTCATGACCGAGATCGTGGCGCGCAGTGATGTGGGCATCGACCTGCATTCGGCCGCCGTGCGGCGCGAGAACCTGCCCCAGATCCGGCTGACACCCGGCAGCGCGCGGCTGCGCGACCTGGGCGAGGCCTTTGCCGCGCCGGTCACCATGCTCAGCAAGGAGCGCGAGGGCTCGCTCCGGCTCGAGGCGGGCACGGCCGGCGTGGACGTTCTGCTCTACGAGGCGGGCGAGGGGCTGCGCTTCGACGAGTTCGCGGCACGGGCCGGGGTGACCGGCATCCTGCGGGTGATGGCGCGGCTGGGCATGATCGCCGGGCGCGGCGTGCCGCGGGCGCGCACGCCCTCGGTCTTCTGCGAGCGGTCCTCCTGGGTGCGCGCACCCTCGGGCGGGCTGTTGCGCTCGCTCAAGGCCAGCGGCGACTATGTCGAGGCGGGCACCGTGCTGGGCATCGTGGCCGACCCGTTCGGCGAGGAAGAGGCCGAGGTGGTGGCCGAGGTGACCGGCATCATCGTCGGCCGCACCAACCTGCCCGTGGTGAACGAGGGCGACGCGCTGTTCCACATCGCCGAGCCGCGCGAGCCCGAGAAGGCCGAGGCCGCCGCCGAGGGGTTTGACGCCCATCTCGAGGCGGCGCCGCTCTTCGACGAGGACGAGATCATCTGAGCGCCGCATATCCGGTTGCACCCGGGGCTGCGGATTGGCAGGGTCGCGCGGCCTTGTCACCGGAGTCGCCCATGTCCTTCACGCTTGCCACCTGGAACATCAACTCGGTCCGCCTGCGCAAGGGGCTGGTCGAGAAACTGCTGAACGAGGAGGCGCCGGACGTGCTGTGCCTTCAGGAATGCAAGTCGCCGGTCGACAAGATCCCGACCGAGGGCTTTGCCGAGCTGGGCTACACCCACATGGTGGCGCGCGGCGAGAAGGGCTATAACGGCGTCGCCATCCTGTCACGCCTGCCGCTGGAAGAGGCGGGGGCCGAGGATTTCGCCGGGCTGGGCCACGCGCGCCACATCGCGGCGCGGCTGGAGAACGGGGTCACCGTGCACAATTTCTACGTTCCTGCCGGCGGCGACGTGCCCGACCGCGAGGTGAACGTGAAATTCGGCCAGAAGCTCGACTACCTGACCGAGATGCGCGACCGCTTCCATGCCGAGAAGCCCGAGAAGTCGATCCTCGTGGGCGATCTGAACATCGCCCCGCGCGAGGATGATGTCTGGAGTCACAAGCAGCTGCTCAAGGTGGTCTCGCACACGCCGATCGAGGTCGAGCACCTGGGCCAGACGCAGGAGGCCGGCGGCTGGGTCGACATCACCCGCAAGGACCTGCCCGAGGGGCAGCTCTATTCCTGGTGGTCCTACCGCGCGCGCGACTGGGACGCGGCCGACAAGGGGCGGCGGCTGGACCATGTCTGGGCCACGCCCGACATCGCCAATGCCGCCCATTCCAGCCGCATCCTGCGCGCCGCCCGCGGCTGGGAGAAACCCTCGGACCACGCCCCGGTCTTCGCCACCTTCGACCTGTAGGCCCGCCGCCCTTGCATAACGCGTGGCGCTGCGCCATCTAGCGGGAAACGGACCGCAAGGAGCGGAGGATCACATGCTGGAACTGGGTGGCGGCGCCAAGCCGCAGGCACAGGACGACCTCGTCAAGGACATCTCCGAGGCCGAATTCATGGCCGAGGTGGTCGATGGCTCGGCCAAGGTGCCGGTGATCGTCGATTTCTGGGCGCCCTGGTGCGGCCCCTGCAAGACGCTGGGCCCCGCGCTGGAAGAGGCCGTGCGCGCGGCCAAGGGCGCCGTGCGCATGGTCAAGGTCAATGTCGACGAGGCGCAGATGATCGCGGGTCAGCTGCGCATCCAGTCGATCCCGACGGTCTATGCCTTCTGGCAGGGCCAGCCGGTCGACGGGTTCCAGGGTGCGCTGCCGGGCTCCGAGCTCAAGGCCTTCATCGACCGCGTGGTGGCGGCGGCCGGCGGCGAGGCCCCGGGCGGCGGGCTGGACGAGGCCATCGCCGCGGCCGAGGAGATGCTGGAGCAGGGCGCGGCCGTGGATGCGGCCCAGACCTTTGCCGCGATCCTCGAGGAAGAGCCCGCCAACGCGCGCGCCTATGCGGGTCTCGTGGACGCGCATGTGGCGATGGAGGATCTCGACCAGGCCGAGGCGATCCTGAACGGCGCCCCGGTCGAGATCTCCAAGGCGCCCGAGCTGGAGGCCGTGCACGCCAAGATCGAGCTGGCCAAGCAGGCCGCCAATGCCGGCCCGGTGGCCGATCTGATGGCCCGGGTCGAAGCCGATCCGGCCGATCACCAGGCGCGTTTCGACCTGGCGCAAGCGCTCTATGCCAAGGGCGATGCCGAGGGCGCGGTGGCGCAGCTGCTGGAGCTGTTCCGGCGCGATCGCGAGTGGAATGACGGGGCCGCAAAGGCCCAGCTTTTCACGATTTTCGAGGCGCTGAAGCCCAACGACCCGGTGGTGCTGAACGGCCGTCGGAAACTCAGCTCGATGATATTTGCCTGAGCAGGGGCGTGGGCTAGCTTGGCCTTCATGACACGCTTCTCAGATCTGCCGGACACAATTCCGGTCTTCCCGTTGTCTGGGGCGCTGCTATTGCCCCGGGCCCGGCTTCCACTGCATATCTTCGAACCGCGCTACCTTGCGATGCTGGACGATGCGCTCAAGACCCAGACCCGCCTGATCGGCATGGTCCAGCCCAACGAGATGCCGGGCCGCGACGGGCCGGGCCTGCACAAGATCGGCTGCGCCGGGCGCATCACGCAGTTCTCCGAGACCGAGGACGGGCGCTACCTGGTCACGCTGGCCGGGATCTCGCGCTTCCGCGTCTCGAAGGAGGTCGAGGGCTTCGCGCCCTATCGCCGCTGCGAGGTGTCGTGGGACGGGTTCGACCGCGACCGTGCCGGCAGCGAGGAGGATGGCCAGTTCGACCGGCGCCGCTTCCTCGACCTGCTGGACCGGTTCTTCGCGGCCAAGAACCTGTCGGCCGACTGGGATACGCTGAAAGAGGCGGATGACGAGTTGCTGGTCAACTCGCTGTCGATGATCCTCGAGTTCGGGCCGGAGGACAAGCAGGCGCTGCTCGAGGCGCCCTCGCTCGCCACGCGGCGCGAGACGCTGGTGACGCTGATCGAATACGCCATGCGTGGCGGGGAAGAGGACCTGATCCAATGACCGAGACCTCCGGGACGGCCGCATTCGACCGCCGCATGCTCGAGGCGCTGATCTGCCCGGTCAGCCAGACCGGGCTGGAGTACGATGCCGAGCGGCAGGAGCTGGTCAGCCACCGCGCCGGTCTGGCCTACCCGATCCGGGACGGCATCCCGGTCATGCTGGTGGACGAGGCGCGCAAGCTCGACGACTGACCCTCAGCCCTGTTCGAGTGCACGGGTGAAGGTGGCGGTGTCGACATTGCCGCCCGAGATCGTGCAGATCACGGCGTCGCCCTCCTGCGCGTCGCCGTGGAACAGCGCCGCGGCCAGCGCGACGGCCCCGCCCGGCTCGGCCACCACCTTGAGATGCCGGAAGGCCAGCGCCATGGCGCGCAGCACCTCGTCATCGCTGACCACAACGCCCGGCCCGCAGAGCCGGTGCAGGACGGGGAAGGTAATCTCGCCCGGCATGGGGGTCAGGATCGCGTCGCAGAGCCCGCCAGCCTCGGTCGCATTGCCCTGCCGCGTGCCGCTGGCCAGCGAGCGGGCAGTGTCGTCATAGCCCGCAGGCTCCACCGGGCGCACGCGCAGCCCGGGCGCCTTTGCCTCCAGCGCCAGCGCGATCCCGGCCGTCAGGCCGCCGCCGCCGCAGCAGACCAGCACATCGGCCGTCTCGATACCCTGCTCGGCCGCCTGCGCGGCGATTTCCAGCCCGCAGGTGCCCTGACCGGCGATGACCATCGGCTCGTCATAGGGACGGATCAGGGTCAGCCCGCGCTCCGCCTCCATCCGTGCGCCGATCTCCTCGCGGCTCTCGCTGCCGCGGTCATAGAGCACCACCTCGGCGCCTAGGGCCCGCGTGCCCTCGATCTTGGCGGCGGGCGCATCGCGCGGCATGATGATCAGCGCCGGCACGCCGAAGGCACGCGCCGCCCAGGCCACGCCCTGCGCATGGTTGCCCGAGGAATAGGCCAGCACGCCCCGGGCGCGCACCTCCGGGTCCAGCGCCGAGATGGCCGACCATGCGCCGCGCAGCTTGAAGCTGCCGGTGTGCTGCAGGCATTCCGGCTTGACCCGCACCCGCCGGCCGGCCAGCGCGTCCAGCGCGGGCGACCACAGCAGCGGCGTGCGCCGCACATGGCCCTCGGCCCGGGTGGCGGCGGCTTCGATCGCGGCGATATCCATGGTGTCATGCTCCCTGTCTTGCCTCTGCGGACTAGGGCGCGCCGGCCCGGCCATGTCAACGCGTCTTGCACCCGGGTGCCGCCCGCGGCAGCGTGCCGACCATGATCGAACGGATGGCCGAGACCGGGACGCAGCGCAGCACCGCGCTCTATTCTCCTTGCGAACGCTATCGCTACGGCTTGCGGCGGGTCTGGGACCCGGCCGGGCCCGAGTTGCTCTTCGTCATGCTGAACCCTTCGACCGCGACCGAGGCGGCCAATGATCCCACGATCGAGCGCTGCCAGCGCCGGGCGCTGCGGCTGGGCTTCGGCGGGATGCGGATCGCCAATCTCTTTGCCTTCCGCGCTACCCGGCCCGAGGATCTGCGCCGCGCCGAGGACCCGGTCGGCCCCGAGAATGCCGCGCTGCTGGCAGGGTGGTCGGCTGGCGCCGATGTCACCATCGCGGCCTGGGGTGTGCATGGCGCGTTGCAGGGGCAGGGGGCCGCGATCGCTCCGCAACTGGCCGGGGACGTGCGCCACCTGGGCCTGACCCGCGACGGCCACCCGCGCCACCCGCTCTACGTATCCTATGCCGTCACCCCCACGCCCTGGCCGCGCGAGGCGCGCTATGCCGGGGGTTGAGCGGTCCCGGCGCGGGACGCCTCGTTAACCTTCCACTGCGAATTCCGTTGATCGGTCAGGGGTGATCTGGGATATTTCATGCGTTTTCGTATGAGGCCGGGCCGATGATGTTTCTTGCAGGGCTGTTGGGCATGATGGCGCTGGGATCGGTGGCCATCGTCAGCACCACGACACCGGAAGAGGAAGAGACCGACGAGTCGTCGGTGGCCCGCACCGGCGCGTCCGGCGACCCCGATGACCTGCCCGAGGACGAGGTCGAGGGGGGCGAGGGCACCTCGCTCTTTGCCCAGCTGGGGCTGATCAACATGCCCGGGCTCGGCGGTGCCGAGGCCGAGGCGGCGGTGGCCCGGGCCGCACCGGAAGATGACGCAACGGCAGCCGCACCGGAAGAGGATGCCGCCCCCGAGCCGCTGGAATATGGCCATGGCGTGATCGAACCGGGGACCGAGGCCGATGACGCGCTGCGTGGCACGGGTGATATCGACCTGCTAGGCGGGCGCGAGGGCGATGACCACGTGGACGGGCTCGGCGGAGGTGACGAGATCCGCACCGGCGCGGGCGATGATACCGTGCTGGGCGGGGACGGGGCCGACACAGCCCATGGCGAGGGCGGCACGGACTGGATCGAGGGCGGCGCGGACGATGATGCGCTCTTCGGGCATGACGGCGATGACTGGCTGCATGGCGGCGCCGGTGCGGATGAGCTGCAGGGCGGTCTTGGCCATGACATGCTGCTGGGCGGCGAGGGTGCGGATGCGCTGCATGGTCGCGAAGGCGCCGACACGCTGGATGGCGGTGCGGGGCCCGACACGCTGTTCGGCGGCTGGGATGATGACATGCTCAACGGCGTGCTGCGCGATCCGGCCACCGGGCAGGATATCGACGCGCCGGACTTCCTGAACGGCGGCGACGGGGATGACACGATCGGAATCGGCACGGGCGACGTTGTCTCGGGCGGCGAGGGCGCGGATGTGCTGGTGCTGGGCGACTGGATCGTCGAGGGCCCGTCCGAGCTGATGGATTTCGACGCGGCCGAGGACCAGATCGTGATCGTCTATTACGACAGCGACGGCGGCGCCGATCCGCAGCTGGACATCCGGCCCAGTGCCGAGGATCCGGAGATGACCGAAATCGTCGTGGATGGCACGGTGCTGACCGTGTTGCCCTCGTCCGAGGCGCCCAGCCCCGACCAGCTGGTGCTGGTGGGCGAAAGCGCCGCGGGAGAGCTTGCCTTCGCCTGACCGGGCGCGCTTGGCAATCCGCTCAGAATCACGTAAAGGCACGCATCCGCTTTGCGGAGCACCTCCATGGGCCTTGCTGGACGACATCCCGGCTTGTGCCATAACCCATTGATCCGAAAAGGAGACCCCGATGTCGATCACGGCCGAGGAAAAGACCCGCCTGATGAAGGAATACGCCACGAAGGACGGCGACACCGGTTCGCCCGAAGTTCAGGTGGCCATTCTGACCTCGCGGATCGCGACGCTGACCGAGCACTTCAAGACCCACAAGAAGGACAACCACTCGCGTCGTGGCCTTCTCAAGCTCGTGGCACAGCGCCGCAAGCTGCTGGATTACCTGAAAGGCAAGGATGAGGGCCGGTATCGCGACCTCATCAAGCGCCTGGGCATTCGCCGCTAAGAGCGATCGCTTCAGAATACCGAGGGACAGGCGCCCGCTCCATGTCGGAGCGGGCGTTTCCCGTTCTAGGGCAGGCGGAACTGCATGAACCGGTTGTAGAGCACCAGGTACAGGTCCTTGCCGTCCACCGCGGTGAAATCGCCGGCATCCTGCGCCGAGGGGATTACCTCGCGCGTCTTCACGCGGCCGGTCGCCATGTCGATCTCGTACAGGTAGTCATTCTCGCAGGAGCCACCATCCACCGCGAAGAGGCTGTCTTCGGTAAAGCCGAAATGGTTGCCGCCGGCGGTGCGGATGGGCGAGACCCAGTTCAGCCGGTTGAGCCCGGGCGCAAGCGAGACGATGATCCCCATCCGTCGTGTACCTGAACAGCGGCGCGCCGTGTCCAGCTGG
Organism: Pseudoponticoccus marisrubri; assembly: GCF_001482405.1. Lineage (GTDB taxonomy): Bacteria > Pseudomonadota > Alphaproteobacteria > Rhodobacterales > Rhodobacteraceae > Pseudoponticoccus > Pseudoponticoccus marisrubri. The sequence continues at coordinate 621,075 of NZ_LPXO01000001.1, read as the reverse complement.
ATCAGCAGCCCGCCATCGGGGGCCTGCGCGACATAGTTGGAATCGGGCACCACATAGCCCGGATCGTCGCCCGGGTGCAGACCGCGCGGCCCGGCCGGGATCGCCAGCCGCACCAGCCGCGCCGGGCGTGCCTCGGCCGGCAGCACCAGCACCAGCATCGACAGCTCGCCGCCCGAGACCCAGCCCCGCAGCGCGGCGCGGGTGCCGTCCGTGTCGTGATAGACCTGCACGGCGCGGAAATTGCGGGCCCCGCCCAGTTGCGCGCGCAAGGCATCGTCGCGGCCCGAGACCTCCATGGTCTGCAGGTGCACGCGCAGATGATCGTAGAGCGTGTCCACCGGGCTGCGCGCTTTGGACGTCACGAGCCGCGCCTGGATGTCCTTCTGCGGGCCGGGATTCTCGATGATCGGCACGCGGACTACCGGGATCTGCGACAGGTCGGCCTCGGGGCCCTGCCGGAACAGGGCGATCAGCGCCTCGGACGGGTCCGCCCGCTCCTGTCGCAGCGTCTCGGCATAGCGGGCGGCGGCGTCCTGTGCGCGCAGCCCGGCACGGGTCTCGGGGAAATCCTTGGCCACGACCAGCAGCTGCGCGATGCGCCGGGTCAGATCGTCGATCCGCAGCGCGGCGGACAGCGCGTCATTGGCGCGGCGCTCCAGCGTCTCTGCGGCGTCGATCCGGTCCAGCTCGGCCTCTGCCCGGCGTGCCGCCTCGGTGCCGGCAAAGCGGTCGCGCACCGCGCGCAGCGCCGTTGGATCCAGCGGGTTCAGCGCGGCCTCCAGCGCGGACTGGGCCGCTTGGGTCCGCTCGGCCTCGGCCCGTTCGGACTGCCTCGCCTGTTCGGCCGCCAGCTCGTCGCGCAACTGTGTCTGCAGGCGCTTGGCCGTCGCCGCGGCCGGCGTGCCGTCGAAGTCTTCCGCGACCCGCGCGAGGGCCTCCATGCGGGTCTGCGGATCGGTCGGGATCAGCGCGGCTCCCAGCGCTGCCGTGGCCGCCGCCGCGCGGTCCGGTGCAGGATCGCGCTCGGGCTCGGCCTGTTCGACGGACTCGAAACCCAGACCCAGCGCCGCGGCGATCGGGCCGATCTTGTGGCCGCCGTTGAAACTGTCGCCCACGCGGCTCAGCCCGCCCTGGTTGTGCAGCGCCACGACCGCCAGCGTCCGCGCATCGAAAAGCAGCGCGCCGGACGAGCCGCCGGTGCTTTCGCAGGTGTGGCGGAAGACCGAGTCCTCGGGCGGAATCTCGGACTGGCGGCGATGCACCTGGCAGGTGCCGGTGGAGTATTGCTGCGGATCGCCCCCGGGATGGTGGATCATGCGCAGCTCCTGGAAGGGCTCGGCCCGCGTCATCATGCGCAGCGGCAGATGCCCTCCGAGATCGGCATTCGCATCGCCCCCGATCACCTGCAGGACCATCGCATCCAGCGCCGCATCCTCGGCCAGCGCTCGCGGCAGCACGCGATAGGTGCGTACTGCCGAGGTCGTGTCCTGATCGGTGTAGTTGAAGTTCACCCGCGCCTCCTGCACGATCTCGAAGCCGCCGCGTTCGAGATCGGGATCGTGGAAGCAATGCCGGTTGGTCAGCAGCCGGTTGCCCGGCAGCAGCGCCACCGTGCAGGAGGACACGAAGGGGCTGTCCAGCGTGATCCGGCGGCCGTTGCGGGTGATCTCGCGCGGCTTGCCGTCCGGGGTCGAGAGGCAGATCTGCATGCGGCCCACGAAGCGCGCGATCTCGCGCACATCCGAAGGCGCACGGTTGATCGACAGCCAGAAGCCCGGCTTGGCCTCGCCATCGACGACCATGGCCTGGAAGGCCGAGCTTTGCGTGTCGACCTCAAAACCGAAATCGCAACTGGCCAGGCCCTGGGCCGAGGCGGGCGCGGCAGACAGGCCGAGAAGGGCGAAGAGCAGGGCAAGGCGTCGCATGGCAGGCTCCGGGCTGGGCGGTCTTCGGTAAGTGAAGCGCGGCCCGGATGCGATCTCAAGTCCTGAATACCCCCGGTCACGGGCGCCCGCGGGGCGGGGCGCATCGTCGCCCGGGCGGCGGAAAGGCTTTCCAAATCGCCCGAAAACATGTAACGGAGCCGCACATCTGAGACGTGGTGCGACGGTCCCCGCGCCGTGAAGGATAGATGAGAGGGACCGGCGGCAATGGGGCCGCCACTCAAACGGGAGACCCGGCAGGGGCCGGGCGCGCTCCCCTACAGGATACGATGATGTTCAAAGAGACCAAGAAGACCATGCAGTGGGGCGAGGAGACGCTCACACTGGAAACGGGCAAGGTTGCCCGTCAGGCGGATGGCACGGTGATTGCCACGCTGGGCGAGACCAGCGTCATGGCAAACGTGACCTTCGCCAAGGAGGCCAAGGAAGGCCAGGACTTCTTTCCGCTGACCGTTCACTACCAGGAAAAATACTATGCGGCCGGCAAGGTGCCCGGCGGCTTCTTCAAGCGCGAGGCGCGGCCGACCGAGAAGGAAACGCTGACCGCCCGCCTGATCGACCGTCCGATCCGTCCGCTTTTCGTGCCCGGCTTCAAGAACGAAGTGCTGGTCATGTGCACCGTGCTGAGCCACGACCTCGTCAACGATCCCGACATCGTGGCGATGATCGCCGCCTCGGCCGCGCTGACCATCTCGGGCGTGCCCTTCATGGGCCCGATCGCCGGCTGCCGCGTGGGCTTCGAGGACGGTGAATACGTTCTGAACCCGACCGTCGACGACATGGACCAGCTGCGCAACAACCCCGAGCAGCGGCTCGACCTGGTTGTCGCGGGCACCAAGGATGCCGTCATGATGGTGGAGTCCGAGGCCTATGAGCTGACCGAGGAAGAGATGCTGGGCGCGGTGCTTTTCGCGCACGAGCAGATCCAGCCGGTCGTCGACCTGATCATCGGGCTGGCCGAGGACGCCGCGAAGGAGCCGTTCGACTTCCAGCCGCCGGATTACTCGGCACTCTACGAGGCGGTGAAGGCCGCGGGCGAGCAGAAGATGCGCGACGCCTATGCCATCACGGTCAAGCAGGAGCGCGTCGCCGCGCTGTCGGCGGCCAAGGAGGCGATCAAGGCCGCGTTGACCGAGGAGCAGCTGGAGGATCCCAATCTGGGCGCCGCCATCAAGAAGCTGGAATCGGTCGTGCTGCGCTCGGACGTGGTGAAGAACAAGCGCCGCATCGACGGCCGCGCCCTGGACGAGGTGCGCCCGATCGTGTCCGAGACCTCGGTCCTGCCGCGGACGCATGGCTCGGCCCTGTTCACGCGCGGCGAGACGCAGGCACTGGTCATCAGCACGCTGGGCACCGGCGATGACGAACAGATCATCGACGCGCTGCACGGCAACTACCGCTCCAACTTCCTGCTGCACTACAACTTCCCGCCCTACTCGGTCGGCGAAGTCGGGCGCGTTGGCCCTCCGGGCCGTCGCGAAGTGGGACACGGCAAGCTGGCATGGCGCGCGCTGCAGGCGGTGCTGCCGGCAGCGACCGATTTCCCCTACACGATCCGCGTGGTCTCCGAGATCACCGAATCGAACGGCTCTTCCTCGATGGCCTCGGTCTGTGGCGGGTCGCTGTCGATGATGGATGCGGGCGTGCCGCTCAAGGCGCCGGTGGCCGGCGTGGCCATGGGCCTCGTGTTGGAAGAGGACGGTGACTATGCCGTGCTGACCGACATCCTGGGCGACGAGGATCACCTCGGCGACATGGACTTCAAGGTGGCGGGCACCGAGAACGGCATCACCTCGCTGCAGATGGACATCAAGGTCGCCGGCATCACGCCCGAGATCATGAAGACCGCGCTGGCCCAGGCCAAGGCGGGCCGCATGCACATCCTCGGCGAGATGGCCAAGGCGCTCAGCGAGGCGGGCAGCTTCAGCGTGCACGCGCCGCGCATCGAGACCATGCAGATCCCGACCGACAAGATCCGTGAAGTGATCGGCTCGGGCGGCAAGGTGATCCGCGAGATCGTCGAGACCAGCGGCGCCAAGGTCGACATCAACGACGAGGGCATCATCAAGATCGCCTCGCCGGATGGCGAATCCATCAAGAAGGCCTATGACCTGATCTACTCGATCGTGGCCGAGCCGGAAGAGGGCAAGATCTACAAGGGCAAGGTCGTGAAGATCGTCGATTTCGGCGCCTTCGTGAACTTCTTCGGCAAGCGCGACGGGCTGGTGCATGTCAGCCAGATCGAGAATCGCCGCCTGAACCATCCGTCCGACGTGCTGAAGGAAGGCCAGGAGGTCTTCGTGAAGCTTCTGGGCTTCGACGATCGCGGCAAGGTGCGCCTGGCCATGAAGATGGTCGACCAGGAGACCGGCGAAGAAATGACCAAGGAAAAGAAGGAAGAGGCCGCGGACTGAGCGGTCCTCCATCGCGCGCCACGTGCGCGACCTTGATCGGGGCGCCTTCGGGCGCCCCTTTTTCGTGCCAGGCGGCCTGGCGACTGGCAAAGCCCTGCCGATATCGCCTCATGGTTGTTTGTGGCCAGCCCGTTGCGTGCTACCTATACGCGAGACGCGGGGAAGTTGACGAAGTCTTTACCCGTTATCGGCACCGTCAATCATGGCACGTGTCGACGGATCGGCCGTTTCACCACATCACTCACGGAACGCGCCGTGGGCCTCGGCGGGGATGCCGGGGCCCGACCCTTCCGCCCTGTGCATGCCGCAAAAAAAAGACCGGGCACGAGGCCCGGCCAGGTCCAACAGGGAGGTGCATGCGATGACCCGCACATGCAACGGGAACTTTCACCCTTCAGTATGACCGGAATAAAGGCAGGCGGGCAATACGCCTTTGATCTGCGTCAAGTTGTACTGCGGCATTCCTGCCGCGCTTTTGCCCATATCCTTGCGTCACTGGCGCGGCTTTGTGCGCCCGGGCTGCGGAATTGCCGAAATTTCAGGCAACCAGCCGGTAGCCACCCGACTCGGTGACCAGCAACCGCGCGTTGGACGGGTCCGGCTCGATTTTCTGGCGCAGCCGGTAGATATGCGTCTCGAGCGTGTGGGTCGTCACTCCGGCATTGTAGCCCCAAACCTCGTGCAGCAGCGTGTCGCGTGGCACCACGCCCTCGGTCGAGCGGTAGAGGAACTTGAGGATGTTGGTTTCCTTCTCGGTCAGCCGGATCTTGCGGTCATCCTCGGTCACCAGCACCTTCATCGAGGGCTTGAACGTGTAGGGCCCCACGGTAAAGACCGCGTCCTCGGATTGCTCGTGCTGGCGCATCTGCGCCCGGATCCGGGCCAACAGGACGGGAAACTTGAACGGCTTGGTGACGTAGTCGTTGGCGCCCGCATCGAGACCCAGGATCGTGTCGGCGTCGCTGTCATGGCCGGTCAGCATGATGATCGGCGACTTGACGCCCTGCTTGCGCATCAGCCGGCACAGCTCGCGCCCATCCGTGTCGGGCAGGCCCACGTCGAGGATGATCAGGTCATAGATCTGTTCCTTGGCGCGGCTCATGGCCGAGGCGCCGTTCTCGGCCTCGAACACCTCGAAATCCTCGGTGATGACCAGTTGCTCGGCCAGCGCCTCGCGCAGGTCCTCGTCATCGTCGACCAGAAGGATGTTTCTCAGCTGTGCCATCGCGTTGTCTCCGTGCTCGTTTTGCAGCAAGTGTGCGGTCATGCGCAGGCGGGCAAGGATTGCTGCATCCCTCTCACGGTCTCGTGTCCGCGAGGGGGAAATGTTACAGGACCTGCGTCGAAACGGCACGATGGGCAAGGGGCGGGCATGGCACTGGGACCGGATCTGAACGAGAACGTAGCGCGGGCGCGCGCCGATCTGCGCATGGGCGTGCCGGTGGCGCTGACCGGTCCCGAGGGCACGCTGCTGCTGGCCGCGGCGGAGACGCTGCGCCCCGCGCGGCTGGCCGAGATCCTTGCGCTGGGTGCGGTGGATCTCGCGCTGACCGCCCGCCGGGCCGAGACGCTGAAGGCCCGCGCCTATGACGGCGACCTCGCCCGTGTCGTGGTGCCGGAGGGCGCCGACCTGCGCTGGATCCGGGATCTCGCCGACCCGGCCAACGACCTGGACAGCCCGATGAAAGGCCCGCTGTCGACCCGCCGCGGCGGCCCGGCCGAGGCGCATCGCCTGGCCATCCGCCTGTGCAAGACCGCCCGGCTGCTGCCCGCCGCGCTGGTCGTGCCGGTGCCGGCGCGCCTGCCGGCCGAGGGCGGGCTCGTCACCCTGCCGGTCGAGGCACTGGCCCCGCTGCTCGACCTGCTGCCGCCGCTCGATCACGTGGTGACGGCCCGCGTGCCGCTGCGCGCCGCCGAACAGGCGCGGCTGCACATCTTCCGTCCCGAGGATGGCAGCGACGAGCATTACGCGATCGAGATCGGCCGCCCCGACCGCGCCGCCCCCGTGCTCGCCCGGCTGCACTCGGCCTGCTTCACCGGCGACCTGCTGGGTTCGTTGAAGTGCGATTGCGGCCCGCAGCTCAACGCGGCGCTGATGCAGATGGGGCAGGAGGGCGCGGGCGTGCTGCTCTATCTCCAGCAGGAGGGCCGCGGCATCGGGCTGGCCAACAAGATGCGCGCCTATGCCCTGCAGGACCAGGGCTTCGACACGGTCGAGGCCAATCACCGGCTGGGCTTCGAGGATGACGAGCGCGATTTCCGCCTCGGCGCGCAGATCCTTCAGACGCTGGGCTTCGGCGCGGTGCGGCTGATGACCAACAACCCTGCCAAACTGGCGATGATGGAAAGCTGCGGCATCGCCGTGGCCGAGCGCGTGCCGCTGAAAGTGGGCGAGACGCCCTTCAACGCCCGCTACCTTGCCGTCAAGGCCGAGAAATCCGGGCACCTGCTATGACGCGGCCCGCCCCTTGCGCCGCGCGCGGCGCTGCATAGCTGACACCCAAAGGAGACGGACATGCGCTACTCGCTACTCGACCTCGCCCCGGTTCCCGAGGGATCGGATGCCGCGCAGGCACTGAAGAACACCGGCGACCTCGCCCGCCAGGCCGAGGGCTGGGGCTATCACCGCTACTGGCTGGCCGAACATCACAACATGGCCGGCATCGCCTCCTCTGCGACGGCCGTGCTGATCGGTCATGTCGCCGGGCTGACCCGGCGGATGCGGGTGGGGGCCGGGGGCATCATGCTGCCCAACCACGCGCCGCTGGCCGTGGCCGAGACCTTCGGCACGCTGGCCACGCTCTATCCCGACCGGATCGATCTCGGGCTCGGCCGCGCGCCGGGCGGCGATCGCGCGGTGATGCAGGCGCTGGGCGTGCATCCCTCGCGGGCCGAGCGGTTCGCCGACGAAGTGGCCGAGCTGCGCACCCTTCTTGGCCCGCCGAATGACGCGCTGCGCGTGCGGGCGCTGCCCGGCGAGGGCACGCAGGTGCCGCTCTGGATCCTTGGCTCCTCTCTGCACGGGGCGCAGGTCGCGGCGGCGCTGGGCCTGCCTTATGCCTTCGCCTCGCATTTCGCGCCCGATCACCTCGAAGAGGCGCTGGCCCTCTACCGCGCGCGATTCCGCCCCTCGCAGACGCTGGAACGGCCGCATGCCATGCTGGCGGTCAACGTCTTCGCCGCCGAGACCGACGTGCAAGCGCGCCGCCTCCGGACCTCGATGCAACAGGCCTTCTACCGGCTGCGTACCGGCCAGCCCGGCAAGCTGCCCGCGCCGGTCGACGATCTCGACACCGTGGTGCCGCCGCAGGTGCAGCCGCAGATCGACGCGGCGCTGCGCATCTCGGCCGTGGGCGCGCCCGAGACGGTCGAGCGGCAGCTCGCCGAGCTGGTCGCGCGCCACCGCCCGGACGAGGTGATCCTGACCGGCCAGATCCATGATCCGGCCGCGCGGCTGCGCTCCTTCGAGATCGCCGCCGACATCCTGCAGCGCCTCGCCGTGCCCGAGCCCGCATGAGCGCCGCCGTTTCGGACATGGTGCTGACCCCGGTCGGCCTGCGCTGTGCCGGCCGGATATGGCCTTGCAGTATCGGGCGCGGCGGCGTGACCACCGACAAGCGCGAGGGCGACGGCGCCACGCCCGCGGGCACGCATCGCATCGTCGGCCTGCTCTACCGCCCCGATCGCATCGCCCGCCCGGTGGACTGGGCGGTGCCGATCCGCCCTTCCGACCTGTGGTCGGATGACCCGGGCCACGAGGATTACAACCTCATGGTCCGCGCGCCCTATCCGCACAGCCACGAGCGGCTGCGCCGCGGCGACCGGCTCTACGATCTCGTGATCCTGACCGACTGGAACTGGCCGCGCGCCGAGCGCGGGCGCGGTTCGGCCATCTTCCTGCATCGCTGGCGCCGGCCCGGATACCCGACCGAGGGGTGCATCGCCTTCGCCCCGCAGGACCTGCTCGCCATCGCGCAGCGCATCACCTATGACACCCGGCTCATCGTGCCGGAGGGGCTGGCGCGCTAGGCCCGCCCCCTCTTTCATCTTTCCGAAAATACTCACATCCCCCGCGCCCCGACGGCGCGCGGCCGGGGTCAGGCGGCGATGCTGCGGCCCAGCCCCTCCAGCATCTCGAGGCAATCGGCCAGTTGCGTGCGCGCGACGTACTCGTCAGGCTTGTGCGCCTGCTGGATCGAGCCCGGGCCGCAAACCACCACCGACATGCCCATTTCCTGGAACAGCCCGGCCTCGGTGCCGAAGGGGACCAGGTCGCAGGTCTCCTGCCCGGTGAGCCCCGCAACGAGGTCGCGGGCGGCGTTCTCGGCCATGGGCTCCAGCCCGACCACCTCGCCGATCACCTCGGTGGTGATGTCGGCATGGGGCGAAATCGCGCGCATGGCGGGCAGCAGCTCGGCCGCGACAAAGCTCTCCAGCGCGTTCTTGACATAGTCCGTGTCGGTCCAGTGGACCGGGCGCATCTCCCATTCCAGCTCGGCCTTGCCGGGGATCACGTTATGCGCCACGCCTCCGGCCAGCCGGCCGATATTGACCGTGCTCCAGGGCGGGTCGAAGCGCGAGCCCAGCGGCGCGCGGGCCTTGAGCGATTCCGACAGCTCCATCAGCCGCGTGGCATAGCGCACCGCATAGGCCACCGCGTTCACGCCGCGATCGGGGGCCGAGCCATGCCCCTCCAGCCCGGTAAAGCGGGTGGTGTATTCGCAGCAGCCCTTGTGCCCTTCGATGATGCGCATCGAGGTCGGCTCGCCTACGATTGCGATGCCGGGCCGGATGCCGCGGCGCTGCAGCTCGGGCACCAGCGCGCGCGCACCCAGACAGCCCACTTCCTCGTCATGGGTCAGGCAGATATGCACCGGGCGGCGCAGAGGCACCTCGCCATAGCGCGGCGCCATGGCCAGCGCCGCGGCGATGAAGCCCTTCATGTCGCAGGCGCCGCGGCCATAGAGCAGGTCGTCGCGGTCGGTCAGCGCGAAGGGATCGACGCTCCAGTCCTGGTCGGTGACGGGGACCACGTCGGAATGGCCCGACAGCACGATGCCGCCATCGCCCTCGGGGCCGATCGTCGCCCAGAGATTGGCCTTGCGGCCGGTCGAATCCTCGATCAGGTCGACCCGCGCGCCGTGATGCTCCAGCCAGCTTGCCGCGTCGGCCAGCATCTCGCGATTGCTGTCGGTGGAGACGGTGGGATGCGCGATCAGGCGCGACAGCAGGTCTTCGGTCTGTGCAAGAACGGTCATTTCTGTGACCTCCCATGGAAAAGAACGGGCCCCGGGGCAGGGCAGGGACCCCCGGGCCGGCCGGGAGCGGATCAGGCGGCGGGCGCGCGCCTTCGATGCGGCGGGGCGCAGTTGCGGTCGAGCTCGGTCATGGTTTGACGAACATCTTGCGGGGCCGATCGCAGAAGCATTCCGCCGGCCCGTCCTCGGTGATCAGGATGGATTCGGTTATCTCCAGCCCCCAGTCGGACATCCACAGCCCGGGCATGAAATGGAAGGTCATGCCGGGTTGCAGAACGGTCTCGTCCTCGGTGCGCAGGCTGACCGTGCGCTCGCCCCAGTCGGGCGGGTAGGACAGGCCGATCGGGTAGCCGCAGCGGGCGCCGCGTTCGATCCCGGCGCGTTCCAGCGGCGCCGCCAGCGCATGGGCGATGTCGCAGGCGCGGTTGCCGGCGCGGGCCGCTTCCAGCCCGGCCTCCAGCCCCTCGATCAGCGCGGCCTCGGCAGCGCGGAAGATCTCGGGCGGCTCGCCCAGGAAGATCGTCCGGCAGAGCGGCGCGTGGTAGCGCCGGTAGCAGCCCGAGATCTCGAAGAAGGTGGCCTCGCCCTTGCGGAAAGGACGGCCATCCCATGTCAGGTGCGGCGCGGCCGCGTCCGAGCCCGAGGGCAGCAGCGGCACGATGGCGGCGTAATCGCCCCAGTGCCCGTCGGCGCCGGTATAGGCGTCATGCTGGATCTGGGCGACGATCTCGTTCTTGGGCACGCCCGGCTCGACCCGCTCCAGCAGCCCGTCGACGATCTTTTCCGAGATCCGCGCGGCGCGGCGCATGAAGACCACTTCCTCGTCCGACTTGATGCCGCGTTCCCAGTTCACCAACCCGGTGGCGTCGATCAGCGTGGCCTCGGGCGCCGCCTCGCCCAGGGCAAGATAGGCGCGGGCCGAGAAATAGTAGTTCTCCATCTCGACGCCCAGCCGCGGGGCGGGAAAGCCCATGCCCACGAGGCGCAGCACGAGATCCTCCATCGGGTGCTTGTCGGGGTTCTGGACATAGCTGTCCTCGTAGCCGATCACCCGGTCGTCGTTCATCCACACGGTGCGCAGCGCGCCGTTCGTGTCCTGGTTGCGCCCCCACCAGACCGGGTCGCGATCGTGGAAGACCAGCGCGGCCTGGTGCACGTAGAAGGACCACCCGTCATAGCCGGTCAGCCACGCGATGTTGGACGGGTCGGTGACCAGCAGCACCTCGATGCCCGCGCGATCCATCGCGGCACGGGTCAGGGCGAGGCGACGCAGGTACTCGCCTTCGGTAAACGGGATGTCCTTGTCAAAGCGGTGTTGACGCACGTGGTCGGCTCCGTTCCGGGGGTCTTTCTTCAGCGCTACGTGGGAAAGCTGCCGGAATTCTGGTTCAGTTACGACGTGGAAGGCGGAAAAACGTCAGGTGTTGTCGAAAAACTGCTTGAACCGGGGGCATTTGCCTCAGGATCGGGCAGAGGCGCGCCTGGGACCATGGGGATCGCCCGGTGCTGCAAGCGCTTTGGGGGCGAGTCGGCCGCTCGTTTCGCGCGTCTGGGCGGCGAGGGGGCCGGGCCAAGGGACCGATTTTCGCAAAATCGGGACGGTTTTGGCCTGAAACCTGCCGGCTTTCTGCGCGATCCGCCCGTATTTGACGGAGGAACGGGCATTTTTCGGCGAAAAGGTTGCAACGCTTGTCCCAACGCGCTTTAGTTTTCAGACAAGACAGCGGAGATCATCCGCGACAAGAACAGACAGGGAGCCAGTCTTGGCAGATGGAAGCAGCAGCGACGGTTTCGTCGCCTTCGAACGCGTGCAGAAGAGCTATGACGGTGAAACTCTTGTCGTCAAGGATCTGAACCTCTCCATGCCGAAAGGCGAGTTCCTGACGATGCTGGGACCATCCGGGTCGGGCAAGACGACCTGCCTGATGATGCTGGCCGGGTTCGAGACCGCCACCCATGGCGAGATCAAGCTGGACGGCGTGTCGATCAACAACATCCCGCCGCACAAGCGCGGCATCGGCATGGTCTTCCAGAACTACGCGCTGTTCCCGCACATGACCGTGGCCGAGAACCTCGCCTTCCCGCTGGAGGTGCGCAAGCTGGGCAAGTCCGAGCGCGACGAGAAGGTCAAGCGCGCGCTCGACATGGTGCAGATGGGCGATTTCGGCGGCCGCCGTCCGGCGCAGTTGTCGGGTGGCCAGCAGCAGCGGATCGCGCTGGCCCGCGCGCTGGTCTTCGAGCCCGAGCTGGTCCTGATGGACGAACCGCTGGGCGCGCTGGACAAGCAGCTGCGCGAGCACATGCAGTTCGAGATCACCAACCTGGCGCACAGCCTCGGGATCACCGTGGTCTACGTGACCCACGACCAGACCGAGGCGCTGACCATGTCGGACCGCGTGGCGGTGTTCAACGACGGCCGCATCCAGCAGCTGGCCGCACCCGATGTGCTGTATGAAGAGCCGCAGAATTCCTTCGTCGCGCAGTTCATCGGCGAGAACAACACGCTGCAGGGCAACATCCAGGAGATCCAGGGCGAGACCTGCGTGGTCAAGCTGGATGACGGGCAGGTGATCGACGCCAAGCCGGTCAACGTGACCGAGGTGGGCGAGCGCACGACGATTTCGATCCGGCCCGAACGGGTGGAATTCAACCCCACCAAGCTGAGCGACGATGCCCATACGCTCAAGGCAGAGGTGCTGGAATTCATCTACATGGGCGACATCTTCCGCACGCGCCTGCGGGTGGCGGGCAATGACAACTTCGTCGTCAAGACGCGCAACTCGCCCGACCAGGTACGTTTCAAGCCGGGCGAGCATGTCGAGCTTGGCTGGCTACCGCGAGATTGCCGCGCGCTCGACGCGAGCTAAAAGGTCAATGATGCCGGCGCGTGGCCAAGGCCTGCGCGCAGCACCATCCGGAGGGGCCGGTCATGTGACCCGGAGCCCGGCCCCCCGTAATCAAACGGGTCCAGTTAGGGAGTAATAGAATGAATCTCACCAAGACACTCATGGCGTCGACGGCTCTGACCGTGGCAGCCACCGGTGCCTTCGCGGGAAGCCATGCCGACATGGCCGACAGCATGACGCTGGTCAGCTGGGGCGGTGCCTACCAGTCGAGCCAGCAGAAGGCCTATGTCGAGCCCTATCTCGAGATGAACGAAGGCGTCTCGGCGACCTGGGACGAAAGCTCGGCCGAGGCGGTCGCCAAGCTGCGCGCCATGAACGAGGCGGGCAACGTGACCTGGGATCTCGTCGACGTGGTGGCCTCGGACGCCATCCGCCTGTGCGACGAAGGTCTCGCCATGGAGATCGACCATGACGACGTGCTGGCGCCCGCGCCGGACGGCACCGACGCCTCGGACGATTTCGGCGACCTGATCGTCAGCGACTGCTTCATCCCGCAGATCGTCTACTCGACCACCTTCGGCTACCGCACCGACCTGGTGCCGGAAGGCGTCGAGGCCCCGAACGACATCTGCGACGTGTTCGACCTGGAAACCTATCCGGGCAAGCGCGCGCTGGAGAAGCGTCCGATCAACAACATGGAATGGGCGCTGCTCTGCGACGGCGTGGCCAAGGAAGACGTCTATGACGTGCTCGAGACCGAAGAGGGCCAGGACCAGGCGCTCGCCAAGCTCGACACCATCAAGGACGACGTGATCTGGTGGTCCGCCGGTGCCGACACGCCGCAGCTGCTGGCCGATGGCGAGATCTTCATGGGCTCGACCTATAACGGCCGTCTCTTCTCGGTCATCGAGGAGCAGGATCAGCCCGTCGGCATGATGTGGGACGCTCAGGTCTTCGACCTGGACGGCTGGATCGTGCCCGCGGACCTGCCCGAGGATCGCCTGGCGCGCGTGATGGACTTCCTCAAGTTCGCCACCGACACCCAGCGCCTCGCCGATCAGGCCAAGTACATCTCCTACGGCCCCGCCCGTGAGAGCTCGGCCCCGCTGGTTTCGACCCATGCCGAGCTGGGCATCGAGATGGCGCCGCACATGCCGACCGACCCGAACAACGCGCAGAACACGTTCCTGTACAACTACGAGTTCTGGGCGGACTACCGCGACGACATCGACGCGAAGTTCCAGGCCTGGCTGGCACAGAACTGAGGTCGGGGGCGCCTCCGGGCGCCTCTTGCCACGCAATCCGGGTGCGCGGCCGCCGCGCACCCGACCTGACAGGCGGAGCGCACAGCATCATGCCCAAAGGCTATATCATCGGACATATCACGGTGAAGGATCCCGAGGCGTACAAGGAATACGTCGCGCGGGACACGCCGATCCTTCTGGGTCACGGGGCAAGGCCCCTCGTGCGCGGCGGACAGGCCGAGCTGGTCGAGGGCACCGCCCATGACCGCCACGTGATCTTCGAATTTCCCGATTACGACACCGCGCTGGCCGCCTTCCGCGACCCCGACTACCAGGAGGTCGCCAAGATCCGCGCCCGTGCCGCCGAAAGCGTGATCCTTGTTGCCGAAGGCACCGACGAGAACCTGCCCGATGCCGACAGTGACGCGCCGCTGGGCTTTCTCGTGGCGCATGTCACCGTGCACGATCCCGACGGCTACAAGCCCTATGTCGAGGGCAACACGCCGATCATGCGCGGCCATGGCGCGCGCTACATCGTGCGGGGCGGTCGCTCCGAGATGCTCGAAGGCGAGACCGGCGAACGCCACGTCGTGATCGCCTATCCCAGCTATGCCGCGGCGCGCGCGGCGTATCATGACCCGGCCTATCAGGAGGTCGCCGCAATCCGGCGCGACTGTTCCGAGGGCACAATGATCCTTGTGGAAGGCACCGCATGACCGACGCTACATCCGATCCCGACAAGATCGAGGGTCCGACCCCGGACAATGCCCTGCGTGCCGCCGATGCGGCCGAAAACTTGGGCGGGCCGGTTCTGGCCGCCGATGGCACGCCGCTGAAGAAAAGCCTCGCCCGGGCGCTGCGCATGCAGAAGCTGCGGGCGCTGGCGCTGATCGCGCCTCTGCTCATCTTCGTGCTGGTGACCTTCATCGCGCCGATCGCCGACATGCTGTTCCGTTCGGTCGAGAACCAGATCGTCTCCGAGACGCTGCCCCGCACGGTCGCGGCGCTGGAGGATTGGGACGCCGAGTCGGGCGAGCTGCCTGGCGACGCGGTGTTCGAGGCCGCCTATACCGACATCTTCATCGCCGCCGAGAACAAGCGGCACACGCGGCTGGGCACGCGTCTGAACTACGAGCTGACCGGCGTCTCCTCGCTGTTCCGCAAGTCCGGCCGCGGGCTGGATGATATCGGCGAGGTCTATCTCGACCAGTTCGAGGATCTCGACGAGAACTGGGACGAAGCGCTGCCCTGGGCCGAGCTGATGGGCACCGAGGCCAGCGTCGCCGCCTTCCGCGAATGGGAAGCGGCCGAGGACGCGGCCCGCGAGGCCGGACGCGACTTCGACGAGCCGATCCCCTCCTTCGAGCTGCGCGCCGACATCTCCGAGACGCTGCCGCGCACCGCCGAGATGTACCAGCGCTTCGCCACCTTCATGGAGGTCGAGGAAGAGGACAGCGCCTTCGAGGAAGAGCCGTGGTCGATCGTCTACACGCGCCTTTACGAGGATCTGCGCGACGGCGACATGAGCAGCTATGACGGCCCGCGCGCCGAGATGCTGCAGGCCGCCGACGCGCTGGTCGACAACCCCGATTTCGAGACCGTCACCCTGCAGGACGGATTCGAGGAGATCGACGAGGACTGGCTGGATCCCGAGGTCTGGCGCACCATCCAGACCTACAGTCCGAACTATACCAGTGGCTATTTCCTGAACGCCGTGGACATGCAGAAGACCCCGGACGGCCCGGCGCTGCGCGACGAGGACGAACGGATCTATGGCCTGCTGTTCAAGCGCACCATGTTCATGTCGCTGATGATCACCTTCAGCTGCATCCTGCTGGCCTACCCGGTGGCCTACCTGCTGTCGAACCTGCCGATGCGCTCGGCCAACCTGCTGATGATCCTCGTGCTGCTGCCCTTCTGGACATCGCTTCTGGTGCGAACCAGCGCGTGGAAGGTGATGCTGCAGCAACAGGGGGTGATCAACGACGTGCTGGTCTGGCTGGGTCTCGTGGGCGATGCCGAGCGGCTGGTGATGATCAACAACCAGTTCGGCACGATCGTGGCGATGACGCACATCCTGCTGCCCTTCATGATCCTGCCCATGTACTCGGTCATGTCGACCATCCCGCCCTATTACGTGCGCGCGGCCAAGTCGCTGGGCGCCACGAACTGGACGGCCTTCTGGCGGGTCTACTTCCCGCAATCGGTGCCGGGCATCGGCGCGGGCAGTATCCTGGTCTTCATCCTGGCCATCGGCTACTACATCACGCCCGAGATCGTGGGCGGCACCACCGGCACGTTCATCTCGAACCGGATCGCCTATCACATCTCGTCCTCGCTCAACTGGGGCCTCGCGGCCGCGCTGGGGACGATCCTGCTGGCCGTGGTCCTGATCCTCTACTGGGCCTATGACCGGATCGTCGGGATCGACAATGTCAAGCTGGGGGGCTGAGGCGATGGCATCTGACACCCGCCCCGCAGACAGGCTGCGCGATGCGCGCGCGGCCCTGACCGACGCCGCGCCGGCCCTCCGTGGCCGCACACCCACAGAGGAGCGCTGAGACATGCCCATCCTGACCGAAATCAAGAAACAGCCCATGTCCTTCACGCTGCCCGTCGTGGGCGCGTTCGGTGCCTTTGCCGGTATCTTCGTGGGCACGGCCAACGGCTCCACCTTCCTCGGCATCCTGATCGGCTTTGCGCTGCTGGCGGCGCTGGCCTACGTGGCGCTCGAGGTGCTGGGCACCGAGCGCGAGAAACAGGCGAAATGGGGCATCATCGGGCTGCTGGTGGTGCTGGGCGTCCTGCTGGGCGGGCTGCCGGGCCTCGTGCTGGGCGGGCTCTTCGGCTGGTTTTTCGGCTGGCTGGTCTACTGGGTCGGCATGGGCCGCTACCGCGCGCCGCTGCCACCCTACCTGACCGGCGGGCAGGTGCTGTGGCATTACAGCTTCCGCGTGCTCTGCGGGGCGATCTTCGTCTTCCTGATCACGCCGATCCTCGTGGTGATGCCGCTGTCGTTCAACGCCGAGGATTTCTTCACCTTCACGCCCGAGATGCTGCGCTTCGATCCCGAGGGCTACAGCCTCAAGCATTACCGCGACTTCTTCACCTCGTCGGAATGGCAGCAGGCGCTGCGCAACTCGGTCATCATCGCGCCGGTGGCGACGCTGCTCTCGGTCAGCTTCGGCACGCTGGCGGCGATCGGGCTCAGCTCCGAGCACGTGCCCTTCCGCCGCGCGATCATGGCGATCCTGATCTCGCCAATGATCGTGCCTCTGATCATCTCGGCCGCGGGGATGTATTTCTTCTATTCGCGGATCGGGCTGCAGGGCACCTTTGCCGGCGTGATCCTGGCGCACGCAGCCCTGGGCATCCCCTTCGTCATCATCACCGTGACCGCCACTCTGGTGGGCTTCGACCGGTCGCTGACGCGCGCCTCGGCGAATCTTGGCGCGGACCCGGTGCGGACCTTCTTCAAGATCCAGATGCCGCTGATCCTGCCGGGCGTGATCTCGGGCGGGCTCTTCGCCTTCATCACCTCCTTCGACGAGGTGGTCATCGTGCTCTTTGTCGGCTCGGCCAACCAGCAGACGCTGCCATGGCAGATGTTCACCGGCCTGCGCGAGCAGATCAGCCCGACCATCCTGGCGGTGGCGACGATTCTCGTGGCGATCTCGATCGCGCTGCTGACCACGGTCGAGCTGTTGCGGCGGCGGTCCGAGAAGATGCGCGGCCTCAGCCCCGGCTGATCTCCGCGGGGATTCACCTCGTGGCAAGGTTTGGTCGGCATGATCGGCCCGACCGCGCCGCAAGGATCCCCGCATGACCGATCTCAGTCCCAGCCTTGTCAACGACGCCTCGGCCAACGAGGCGTCGTTTCACCTGAACGAGCTGTTCTATTCCCGGACCGACACGCGGGGCGTGATCCGCGCGGGCAATTCCGTGTTTCACCGCGTCGCGGGGTTCGAGTGGGAGGAACTGATCGGCGCGCCGCACAAGATCGTGCGCCATCCCGACATGCCCCGCGGCCTGTTCCACCTGATGTGGGAACGGATCAAGGACGGCCGGCCCACCGGCGCCTATGTCAAGAACCGCCGCAAATGCGGGCGGTTCTACTGGGTCTTCGCGCTCGTCTCGCCGACCGAGGGGGGCTATATCTCGACCCGGATCAAGCCCAGCTCGCCGCTCCACCGCATGGTGACCGAGCTTTACGCCGAGATGGCGCGCCGCGAACAGGCGCAGGGTGTCAGCCCCGCCGACAGCGCCGCCTGGCTGCGCGCGACGCTGCGCGAGAAGGGCTATCCGAATTACGAGATGTTCCAGGCCGATGCCATCGCGGCCGAGTATGAAGCCCGCGCCCGGCAGCTGGGCCAGCCGGTGGGGCAGGTGCAGAAACGTTTTCTCGACATGTCCCGCGCCATCGGCGAGGTGCAGCGAGAGACCTCTGAGATGACCGAGGCGTTCAAGGCGATCCGCACGGTGCCCATGAACATGCGCCTGATCGCCTCGCGGCTGGAGAATGCGGGCGGCCCGATCAGCGCGATCTCGGTCAATTACAGCCAGATGCTCGAGGAGATGACGACCTGGGTGAACACCTTCGTCGATGGCGAGGCCTGCGTCTTTGCCAAGATCCGCGACGCCATCCGGCTGGGCCAGTTCCTTGGCTTCGCCTCGGTGGTCGAGAAGGAGATGATCGAGATCTTCCAGGAGATCGAGGCCAGCTATCCCGACAGCATCGATATCGGGGCAGAGGTCGCGCTGCTGGAGGAGCACCGCAAAATGTACCTCGACATGACCGGCGATGCGCTGATGAGCGTGGAGCGCGAGGCCCGCCGCTTTGCCCGCAGCGTGCTGGACATGAAGCGCTATGTCACCGGGCTCAGCTCCACCCGGATGATGTGCAAGATCGAAAGCGCCACCCTGTCGGGCTCGGGCACCGCGCTGAACGGGATCGTCGAACAGCTCGACGATTGCCAGAACGAGATCGAGCAGCGGCTGGCCCGCATCGTCGAGCTGAACTCGGTCATCCAGAACAACACGGCGATGCTGCGCTCGCTCATCTGAGCGGGCGCAGCGCCGCGATCAGCTGCGCACCAGCGTCTCGTAGCTCTCGGCGATCTCGCGGGTCAGCGCGCCGACCTCGAAGCTGAACTCGCCGATCTGGCCCACCGGGGTCACCTCGGCCGCGGTGCCGGTCAGCCAGCACTGTTCGAAGCCTTCCATCTCCTCGGGCATGATGTGGCGCTCATGCACCTTGATCTGGCGGTCTTCCAGCATGCCAATCACGGTCTGGCGCGTCAGCCCGTTCAGGAAGCAGTCGGGCTTGGGCGTGTGCACCTCGCCATCCTTGACGAAGAAGATGTTGGCGCCCGTCGCCTCGGCCACGTAGCCGCGGTAATCCATGAACAGCGCGTCCGAGCAGCCCTTGGCCTCGGCCGCGTGCTTGGACGTGGTGCAGATCATGTAGAGCCCGGCCGCCTTGGCATGCACCGGGATCGTCTCGGGCGAGGGGCGCTTCCACTTGGAGATGTCCAGCTTGGCGCCCTTGAACTTGGCGTCGCCGTAATAGCTGCCCCATTCCCAGGCGGCGATGGCCAGCCGCACCGGGTTGCGCGCCGAGGCGACCCCCATATCGGGGCCGGCGCCGCGCCACGCCACCGCGCGCACATAGGCGTCGGTCAGGCCGTTGGCCGCCAGCACGGCCGATTTCGCGGCCTCGATCTCGTCCACGGTGTAGGGGATCTGGAAATCCAGCTCGCCGGCCGAGAAATGCAGCCGCTCGGAATGCTTGCGCGACAGGAAGATCTTGCCGCCATAGGCGCGCTCTCCCTCGAAGACCGAGCTGGCATAGTGCAGCCCGTGGGTCAGCACATGTACATTCGCCGCCCGCCAGTCCACCATCTGGCCATCCAGCCAGATCTTGCCGTCGCGATCGTCATATGCTGCTTCCGCCATTGCGTGTCTCCCGGGTTCAGCGGTTTTCGAAAGTTGCGTCGTCTATGTCCGGATCGGACATAAAGTTGCGTCAAATCTATGAGTCGCTAACAGTTCGCGCTTGGAATGTCAACAAGACTGACGTAAACTGCGGAAAAAGGCGGCAAGAGGACGGAGGTCCCATGGCAGACGGGCAAAGCCCGCAGGGCGAAACGCTGCTCTACCTGACCGACGAGCAGTTGCGGCAGGGGGCAGAGGCGATGTTCTTCGCCTATCGCGGCTTCACGGCCGATCCCGACCGGATCCTCGCGGGGCTGAGCTATGGCCGCGCGCATCACCGCGCGCTGCATTTCATCCATGGCGCGCCCGGCACCACGGTCAACAACCTGCTCAGCATCCTCGGCGTGACCAAGCAGTCGCTGAACCGCGTGCTGCGCACCCTGATCGAGGACGGGCTGGTGGAAAGCCAGGTCGGCCGCACCGACAAGCGCGAACGCCACCTTTACCTGACCGCTGATGGCGAGGCGCTGGAGAAACAGCTGACCGATGCGCAGCGCGCCCGCATGCGCGCCGCCTTCCGGCAGGCCGGGCCCGAGGCCGTCGCCGGCTTTCGCCGCGTGCTCGAGGCGATGATGGATCCCGAGATGCGCCGCCATTACCAAAAACTCCGGGAGGGGCGGGGATGACCGAGGCGGATGCCCATCTGCTGATCGTGGACGATGATGAACGGATCCGCGGCCTGTTGCAGAAATTCCTGATCCGCAACGGCTTTCTGGTCAGCGCGGCGCGCGATGCCGCGCATGCGCGGCGCCTGCTCGAGGGGCTGGATTTCGACCTCGTGGTGCTTGACGTGATGATGCCGGGCGAGGACGGGGTCAGCTTGACCCGCAGCCTGCGCGAGACGCGTGCCACGCCGATCCTGCTGCTGACCGCGCGCTCCGAGACCGAGGACCGGATCGCCGGGCTCGAGGCCGGGGCGGATGACTACCTGGCCAAACCGTTCGAGCCAAAGGAGCTCTTGCTGCGCATCAATGCCATCCTGCGCCGCATGCCCGAGACCCGGCCCGCCGATGCCGCGCCCAAGCTGCTGACGCTGGGCGAGGTGCGCTACGACATCGAGCGGGGCGAGATGTGGCGCGGCGACGAGATGGTGCGCCTGACCGCGACCGAGGCGCAGCTGATGCGCATCTTCTCGGCCTGCCCGGGCGAGCCGATCACCCGCGCACGGCTGGTCGAGGATCTGGGCCGCGACAAGGGGCAGGCGCAGGAACGCGCCGTCGACGTGCAGATTACCCGGCTGCGCCGCAAGCTGGAATCCGATCCCAAGCAGCCGCGCTATTTGCAGACCGTGCGCGGAGCGGGTTACATGCTGGCACCGGACTGATCCGTCCGGCACAGGGATTTTCGGCAGGAGGGGCGATGGCCACGGCACTGATCACGCATGCGGATGCGTTGGAACATGTGACACCCGAGGGGCATCCCGAGCGCGTGGCGCGGCTGGAGCACGTGCTGCACGCGCTGCAGCCGCTCGACCTCAAGCGCGTGACCGCGCCCGAGGTCGAGATCGCCGATCTGCGCCGCATCCACCCGCAGACCTATATCGACCGGATCGCGGCGGCCGAGCCCGCCTCGGGCCAGCACCAGCTGGATGCCGATACATGGATGTCGCCGGGCAGCTGGCGCGCCGGGCTGCGCGGTGCCGGGGCGGCGGTGCAGGCGGTGGCCATGGTCATGTCCGGCGAGGTGGACAATGCCTTCAGCGCCATGCGCCCGCCCGGACACCATGCCGAGCGCGAGACGCCGATGGGGTTCTGCCTGTTCGGCAACGCGGCGCTGGCGGCCAAGGTGGCGCTGGACGTGCACGGGCTGTCGCGTGTCGCGGTGCTGGATTTCGACGTGCATCACGGCAATGGCACGCAGGACCTGCTTTGGGACGAGCCGCGCGCGCTGTTTGTGTCCTCGCACCAGATGCCGCTCTGGCCCGGCACCGGCGCGGCAGAGGAGCGCGGCGCGCATGACAACGTACTCAACCTGCCGCTGGCGCCCGGCTCGGCCGGGGCCGAGATGCGCGCGGCCTGGACCCCGGCGCTGGAGCGGCTGCGCCGCTTCGCTCCGGAGCTGGTGGTGATCTCGGCCGGGTTCGATGCGCACCAGGACGACCCGTTGGCGCAGCTGAACTGGAGCCTCGAGGATTTCCGCTGGATCACCCGCGAGATCCTGGCCCTGGCGCATCAGACGGCAGGCGGGCGCGTTGTTTCCCTGATGGAAGGCGGCTATGACCTTGCAGCGCTTTCGGCCGCGGCCCGGGCGCATGTGGAGGAACTGATGGAGGCGGGCGCGTGACCGAGACCAATCCCGACGAGATGACCTTTGAGCAGGCCATGGCCGAGCTGGAGCAGGTGGTGGCCCAGCTGGAACGCGGCGACGTGGCGCTGGACGAGTCGATCAGCCTGTACGAGCGCGGCGCCAAGCTGCGCAAGCGCTGCGATGCCAAGCTGAAGGAGGCCGAGGAGAAGGTGGCCGCGATCACGCTGGATGCCGAGGGCACGCCCAAGGGCACCAAGCCGGTCGAGGGGCTCTGATGCAGGACCGCTTTGCGCCCTTGCCGGAGTTTCTCGTGGACCGGCTGGGCGCGGTGGACGATCGCGCCATTGGTTTCGAAGAGGCGCTGGCGCTGGATGCGGATCTTGCCCATGCGCATGTGGCCATGGCGCTGCGCGACCTCGACGGGGCGCTGGGGCAGGCGATGATCTACGCGGTTCAGGGCGGCAAGGGGCTGCGCGCCTTTCTGGCCATCGAAAGCGCCGCCCTGTTCGGGATCGAGCGCACCGCCGCGGCACCGGCGGGCGCGGCGATCGAGGCGCTGCATGCCTACAGCCTCGTGCATGACGACCTGCCCTGCATGGATGATGACGACCTGCGCCGCGGCAAGCCCACGGTGCATCGGCAATGGGACGAGGCGACCGCCGTGCTGACCGGCGACGCGCTGCAGGCGCTGGCCTTCAACCTCGTGCTCAAGACCGTCTGCCCGGCCGAGGCGCGGGTGACGCTGGCGCTGGGCCTGTCAGAGGCGGCGGGCGTGCGCGGCATGGTGGGCGGGCAGGCCATGGACATCGCCGCCGAAAGCGCCGCGCTGCCGCTGGATCTGGACCAGATCACGGCGCTGCAGGCGGGCAAGACCGGCGCCCTGATCACCTGGTCGGCCGAGGCCGGCGCGATCATGGCCCAGCAGGATCCCGCACCGCTGCGGCGCTATGGCGATTGCCTGGGGCTGGCCTTCCAGATTGCCGATGACGTGCTGGATGTCGAGGGTGACGCCGACGCGATGGGCAAGGCGGTGGGCAAGGATGACGCCCGCGGCAAGGCCACCTTTGTCGGCCATCTCGGGCTTGACGGGGCGAAACGCCGCGCCGAGGCGCTGGTGCAAGAGGCCTGCGACAGCCTATCTTTGTATGGTGACGCGGCCGGGAACTTGCGGGAGGCCGCCCGCTTCGTTATCTCGCGCCGGAACTGAACGAAAGGCGCAGCCATGTCCGAACGGCCCCAAACCCCCTTGCTGGACCGGGTCAACGTGCCCGCCGATCTCAAGCAGTTCTCGGATGCCGAGTTGGTGCGGCTGGCCGACGAGGTCCGCGAAGAGACGATCTCGGCCGTGTCCGAGACCGGCGGGCACCTGGGCGCCGGTCTGGGCGTGGTCGAGCTGACCGTGGCGCTGCACGCCGTCTTCGACGCGCCGCGCGACAAGATCGTCTGGGATGTCAGCCACCAGTGCTACCCGCACAAGATCCTGACCGGCCGGCGCGACCGGATCCGGACGCTGCGCCAGAAGGACGGGCTGTCGGGCTTCACCAAGCGTTCGGAAAGCCCCTATGACCCGTTCGGGGCGGCGCACAGCTCGACCTCGATCTCGGCGGCGCTCGGCTTTGCCGTGTCGCGCGACCTTGGCGGCGCCTGCGACACCGGGCACGGCGATGCCATCGCGGTGATCGGCGATGGCGCGATGAGCGCGGGCATGGCCTTCGAGGCGATGAACAATGCCGGCCATCTGGGCAAGCGGCTGATTGTCATCCTCAACGACAACGAGATGTCCATCGCGCCGCCCACCGGGGCGATGTCGTCGTACCTGTCACGGCTCTACGCCGAGGCGCCGTTCCAGGATTTCAAGGCCGCTGCCAAGGGCGCGGTCTCGATGCTGCCCGGCCCCTTCCGCGAAGGCGCCAAGCGCGCCAAGGAGATGCTCAAGGGCATGACCGTGGGCGGCACCCTGTTCGAAGAGCTGGGCTTTTCCTATCTCGGTCCGATCGACGGGCACGACCTGGGCCAGCTGCTGCCGGTGCTGCGCACCGTGCGCCAGCGCGCGACCGGCCCGATCCTGATCCATGCGCTGACCCGCAAGGGCAAGGGCTATTCCCATGCCGAGGATGCCGCCGACCGGGGCCATGCCCGGGCCAAGTTCGACGTGGTCACCGGCCAGCAGAAGAAGGCGCCCTCCAACGCGCCGTCCTATACCAAGGTCTTTGCCCGCAGCCTGATCGCGCAGGCGGCCGAGGATCCGCGCATCTGCGCCGTGACCGCGGCCATGCCGGACGGCACCGGTCTCGACCTCTTTGCCGAGCGCTATCCCAGCCGCTGCTTCGACGTGGGCATCGCCGAGCAGCACGGCGTGACCTTCAGCGCGGGGCTGGCCGCGGGGGGCATGCGTCCATTCTGCGCAATGTACTCGACCTTCCTGCAGCGCGGCTATGACCAGGTGGTGCATGACGTGGCGATCCAGCGCCTGCCGGTGCGCTTCGCCATCGACCGCGCCGGGCTGGTGGGGGCCGACGGCGCGACCCATGCGGGCAGCTACGACGTGGCCTATCTGGCGAACCTGCCGGGGTTCACCGTGATGGCGGCGGCCGACGAGGCCGAGCTGGTGCACATGGTGGCCACCGCCGCGGCGCATGATGAGGGGCCCATTGCCTTCCGCTACCCGCGGGGCGAGGGCTCGGGCGTCGAGATGCCCGAACGCGGCCAGCCGCTCGAGATCGGGCGCGGCCGGATGATCCGCGAGGGCGGGCGCGTGGCGATCCTGTCCTTCGGCACCCGCCTGCAGGAGGTCATGCAGGCGGTCGAGGCGCTTCAGGCCCGCGGCATATCGCCCAGCGTGGCGGATGCGCGCTTTGCCAAGCCGCTGGACCGCGAGCTGATCCTGCGGCTGGCCGCCGAGCACGAGGCGCTGATCACGGTCGAGGAAGGCGCCGTCGGCGGTTTCGGCAGCCACGTGGCGCATCTGCTGGCCGAGGAGGGCGTGTTCGACAAGGGCCTGAAATACCGCTCCATGGTGCTGCCCGACATCTTCATCGACCAGGCCTCGCCCGCCGACATGTATGCGGTGGCGGGGCTCAATGCCGAACATATCGAGGCCAAGGTGCTGTTGGTGCTGGGCGTCGAGACGGTCGGCAAGCGCGCCTGAGCCTCGCGCTGCGGGGGCGCCAGGTCCGCACCCCGCGCCGGTGTCAGACCGGGATCAGATCAAGCCCGACCAGATGGAGAGCAGGATCAGGTAGAGCGCCGATCCCTGCACGTAGCCCGCGACCACGTAGGCGCCGTCGCGGGTCATCATGCCGAACATGATCATGGCCACCGCCCCCGCGCCGAAGGAGGTGACGAAGGGCAGCAACTCGAGAATCGGCCAGGACAGCGCCACCAAGGCCACCGCCGCATAGGCCACCAGCTTGAGCGGCCCGGCGGTCAGCATCTTCAGCCGGCCCGCGCTGTGGCGGTCCATCCAGCCGGCCGGCCGCGACAGCCAGTCCACCGCGCGCTGCATCCGCTCGGCACTGACCGAGCGGCGCATCAGGACGTCCGGCAGCCAGAGATGGCGGCGGCCGAACAGCGCCTGGATGGCACAAAGAAAGACGATCAGCGCGCCAATGGTCGGC
The DNA here is from genome assembly GCF_001482405.1 of Pseudoponticoccus marisrubri. Lineage (GTDB taxonomy): Bacteria > Pseudomonadota > Alphaproteobacteria > Rhodobacterales > Rhodobacteraceae > Pseudoponticoccus > Pseudoponticoccus marisrubri. The sequence goes on along the minus strand of NZ_LPXO01000001.1, from coordinate 595,512 downwards.
GTGCCGGGAATGCCCGAGATCGGCGAGACCAGCACGATGCAGGGCACCAGGATCACCGCCGGGAAGGACTTGCCGCCGACCCGTTTCAGCACGTCGCGCACGTAGACACGCGTGTCGCCGTCGCGGGGCTTCATGGCGTCGAGAAGGTCCTGAAGGCTTTCCGGTGCTTTCGTCATCGGGGCGCCTTCGATGGCCTGGCCGCTCATGCGCCTTCGGCCCGCAGGATGGCCTGCAGGCCGGATTGGTAATCGGGGTACAGCAGGGTCAGGTTCAGATCCTTCTTGACGCGGGCATTCGACACCCGCTTGTTGTCCGAGTAGAAACTGCGCACCATCTCGGACAGTTCCGCGGTCTCGAAATCGACGCGCGGGGGCAGGGGATGGCCCAGCAGCTCGGCCGCGTAGCTCAGCACGTCCTGCGGCGGTGCCGGGACATCATCGCACAGGTTGTAGACCGCGCCCGGGTCGGGCGCATGGATCGAGGCCCAGAGCGCCTGTGCGATATCCTCGACATGGATACGCGAGAAGACCTGGCCTGGCTTGATCAGCCGCCGCGCGGTGCCTTTGCGGATTTTCTGGAAGGGGCCGCGCCCTGGGCCGTAGATGCCCGCCAGGCGGAAGACATGCAGCGGCAGGTGCGGGATCGCGCCCCAGGCCGCCTCCGCCGCGACGCGCGCCGCGCCCCGTTCCGAGCTGGGGCTGAGCGGCGTGGTCTCGTCCACCCAGGCGCCGCGGTGATCGCCGTAGACACCGGTGGTCGACAGGTAGCCCGCCCAGTGGATGCTGCGCGCGTGCCGGGCAATCTCGGGCCCGATCAGCGACAGGCTTGGATCGCCGTCTGCATCCGGGCCGGCCGAGACCAGCAGATGCGTGGCCTCGGGCAGGACCTCCAACAGCGCCTCGCGCCCCCAGAGCACCGGCTCCACGCCCTCGGCGCGCAAGCGCTCGGCCTTGGCAGGATCGCGGGTCGTTCCGATCACGTGCCAACCCTCGGCCAGCAACCGAGGGGTCAGGGCACGGGCCGAATAGCCGTGCCCGAGCGAGAGCAGCGTTCCGTTCATGGCGCATAGGTGACGCTGTGGGGGGCGGTTTGCAAGGGCAGGCACGGGAATTTGCGCTTCGGCAGGTCCGCGCCGAAGCCCGCCCCGGCCCGGCAGGCTCTTGCCGATGCGTCACCCGGCGCGCTGGCCCGGCGCCGCCCCGCGGTCTACGAGGGACCCACGTCGACCCGGAGAGTGCCATGATCTCGCGCCGTTTCCTTCTGCTGTCCGCCACCGCGCTTGTCGCCGGCTGTGCCGCTGCCCCCGCGCCCGAGCCCGCCCGGGTCAAGCGGGCGAAGTTCGACCCGCCACTCTATCCCAACGAGACGCCCGAGCTGCGCGCGCAGATCAACCGCTGGTCGGATCACTACGGCCTGCCGCGCCGTCTGGTGCACCGGCTGGCCATCCGCGAGAGCACGCACCGCCCCTGGGCGCGCAACGGACCCTATTACGGGCTTTTCCAGATCCTGCCGCAGACCGCGCGCACCATGGGCTTCCGCGGCGCGCCAAACGACCTGCTGGATGCCGAGACGAACCTGAAATACGCGCTGAAATACCTCAAGGGCGCCTACCTCGTCGCGGGGGGCGACCATGACGACGCCATCAAGTGGTATGCGCGGGGCTATTACTACGAGGCCAAGCGCAAGGGCCTGCTGGTGGAAACAGGCCTGCGCCCGGGCTGAGGCGGCTCAAAGGTTGTTCACGACCAGCAGAATGGCCGAGATCATCGCGACCAGCAGCAGAATGATCTGGATTGCGTCCGTTACGTCCATGGTGCAGCCTCATTGCCCGCTATCAAAATGGCAGTTGTCGTCCATCATTTCAACAAGCTCGGCCAGCACCCGTTTCTGAACCTCTTCACCGAGCCCGGAGAGATCCTGCGCGCCCAGGTCCTGAAGGTTGTCCAGCGCGATCCGGCAACGCTCGACGTCTTCCCTGTACTCGCCCCCGACAATCTCGCCGATTTCGGTGACGACAGCGCCCAGAAGGGTTGAGCCGAGGAGGGCGGCAAGGACGATGTTCCAGCGGGACTTGCGCGCATCCTTTTCGGAGCGAGCCTGTTCCCTGGCCCGCCACTCCGCGACTTCGCGTTCCAGCCGTTCCTCGAGTTCGGTCATCTCTTGTATGCCGGGTTGATCGCTGTCGGCATAGCTTTGCCGGACGCCGGCTCAGCTGGCGTAGTCCGAGCCCTCCTCGTCGAGGATCGCCTTCAGCTCGGCCAGGTGACGGGCGTCCTGCTCGTCATATTCCTCGATCTCGCGGGCGGTCTTCTCGGCCACTTCGTCCGACAGGATGTCCAGCGGCTGACCGGTCTGAAGCGCGGTGATATAGGTCGTCGCCGCCCGCTCGAAGTAATAAAGCCGGTTGAAGGTCTCGGCCACGGTGTCGCCGATCACCAGCACGCCGTGATTGCCCATCACCATGACCTTCTTCTTCGGGTCGTCGAAGAGCCGGGCACAGCGTGCGCCCTCGTCCTCGAAGGCCAGCCCGCCATAGCCCTCGTCGATCACCACGCGGTCGTAGAACATCGCGCAGGTCTGGTCGAGCGGCGGCAGGCGCTTGTCCTTGAGACAGGCCAGCACGGTGGCATTGACCGAATGCACATGCATCACGCAGCGGGCATGTTTGCAGTGCTTGTGCACGCCGCCATGCAGCCCCCAGGCGGTGGCGTCGGGCGCGTCGGGGCGGTTCATCGTCTCGGGATCATTGGCGTCGATCAGCAGCAGGTTGGACGCCTTGACCCGGCTGAAATGCATCTGGTTGGCGTTCATCAGGAACTGCGTGCCGTCGCCGTTCACGGCAAGGCTGAAGTGGTTGGCGACGGCCTCGTGCAGGTTCAGCCGCACGGTCCAGCGGAAGGCGGCGGCGAGGTCGACGCGCTCCTGCCAGAAATCGAGGTTCGGAATGGTCTGCGGTGCGTTCATCTTGGGCCTCCTTGCGCGCGCATTGGACACGAGCGGGGCAGGGCCGTCAATCGGGCGCCGCTTCGCGGCTTGATCCCCCCGGGCCAAGCTGTCACGGTGCCGCGAAACCGCGGAGAGCCCCCATGCAGGACCACAGCCAAGCCCTGGAGATCGTCACGCCCGACGTGGCCGCGCCCGAGCTGTTCGACGACCCCGAGGCAGCTGTGGACCGGCTCTGCGCGCTCTACGACGCGGCGGCCGAGTTCCTGCGCGACCGGTTCCTGCAGGCGATCGGCTCGGGCCATCCCGGCGTGCGCTGCCGCGCCTTCTATCCCGAGATCCGGCTGACCACGACCAGTTTCTCCAAGGTGGACAGCCGGTTGAGCTTTGGCCACGTGCCCGAGCCCGGCACCTATGCCACCACCGTGACCCGGCCGCGCATGTTCCGCCACTACCTCAAGCAGCAGCTGGGGCTGTTGATGCAGAACCACGGCGTCAAGCTGCGCATCGGCGCCTCGTCCACGCCCATGCCGGTGCATTTCGCGGTGGCCAACTTCCCCGACATCGCCGTCCCGCAGGAGGGCGCCGCCGCCTTCACCCTGCGCGACGTGTTCGACGTGCCGGACCTGGCCTCGACCAATGACGACATCGTCAACGGCGTGGCGACGCGCGACGAGGAGGGGACCGCCCCGCTGGCACCCTTCACCGCGCAGCGCGTGGATTACTCGCTGGCCCGGCTGGCGCATTACACCGCGACCGATCCCGAGCATTTCCAGAACCACGTTCTGTTCACCAACTACCAGTTCTACGTGTCGGAATTCGAGGCCTATGCCCGCGCGCAGCTGGGCGATCCGCAAAGCGGCTATACCAGCTTCGTCAGCACCGGGAATGTCGAGATCACCGAACCCGACACGCCGCTGCCCAACCCCGCGCGCATGCCGCAGATGCCGACCTATCACCTCAAGCGGCCGGGCGGCGCGGGCATCACGCTGGTCAATATCGGCGTGGGGCCGTCCAACGCCAAGACGGCGACCGACCACATCGCCGTGCTGCGCCCGCATGCCTGGATCATGGTCGGCCATTGCGCGGGGCTGCGCAACTCGCAGAGCCTGGGGGATTTCGTGCTGGCCCATGCCTATCTGCGCGAGGACAAGGTGCTGGATGACGACCTGCCGATCTGGGTGCCGATCCCGGCGCTGGCCGAGATCCAGATCGCGCTGGAAGAGGCGGTCGAGGGCGAGACCAAGCTGGCGGGCTACGACCTCAAGCGGGTGATGCGCACCGGCACCGTCGCCAGCGTGGACAACCGCAACTGGGAGCTGCGCGAGCATACCGGCCCGGTGCAGCGCCTCAGCCAGTCGCGCGCCATCGCGTTGGACATGGAAAGCGCCACGATCGCGGCCAACGGTTTCCGCTTCCGGGTGCCCTACGGCACGCTGCTCTGCGTCTCGGACAAGCCGCTGCATGGCGAGCTGAAGCTGCCGGGCATGGCGTCGGAGTTCTACAAGACCCAGGTCGGGCGCCACCTGCGCATCGGGATTCGCGCCATGGAGGCGCTGCGCGAAATGCCCCTGTCGCGCATCCACAGCCGGAAATTGCGCAGTTTCGAAGAGACCGCCTTCCTCTGACCCGGCGGAAAGTGGCACAAAATGCACATTGGGCGCGCCCGCAGGCCCACGAATTGTTGTGTTTCCCGGCCATATCCGGTTTTATTTGCCCTCGGAGGCCCTAGGCGATGGGCAGTGAAGGAGACCATGAAATGGCGAAACCGATGACCAAGACCGAGCTGGTGAACGCGCTGGCCGAGAAGATGGAAGCCGACAAGAAGACCGCAAGCGCGGCGCTGGACGCGCTGGGCGACATCATCACCGGCGCCGTGGCGGCCGGCGGTGCGGTGACCCTGCCGGGTGTCGGCAAGATCTACTGCCGCGAGCGGCCCGAGCGCATGGTGCGCAACCCCGCCACCGGCGAGCAGTTCAAGAAAGAGGCCGACAAACAGGTCAAGGTGACCATTGCCAAGGCCCTGAAGGACAGCGTGAACGCCTGAGCGGATAGCCCCAGGGCGCGATCTGCCGGAACAAGGGCCGCCTGCGCGGTCCTTTTTCTTTTGCGGCCCGTTTCGTGGGCTGCCCCTGCCTCCTCACGGGGCGGGATGATCCGTCCAGACCGGGCCGGCGCCGTCGGGATCGTGATGGCCCACGTCCAGCGTCGCGGCGCGTTCATAGGCGAATTGCGTGGGCACGTTGAGCGTCTCGGCCACGGCCCCGGCGCGCCCCTCGTACCAGAGCTCCCAGAAGACCGGCTCGGGCATCAGCAGCGCCAGCGCGAAGCGGCGCGCCTCGTCCAGCAGCGCGGGGTCGGTGGGCTCGACCAGCGCCTGCATGCCGGCCCCGGGATGGGCCAGCCGCGTCGGCGGGACATGCAGGATCCAGTGCCCGATGCCCATTGCGGCATCCACCCGGTCCTGCCGCGTGCGGCCCAGCCGGGGCAGGTAAAGCACCGGGCGCCCTTCGGCCGGGACATCCAGCACGATCTCGTGCGGTGGCCCGGCATAGTCGAGATCCACGCCCAGGGCGCGGCAGAGCGGGTCCAGCGGGTCGCCCCGGTCCAGCGCGATCTCGGGGAATCGGCGCCGCAGCGCCATGGCGGCCGCGTCGATCTGCGCCGCGGGCAGACCGGCGGCGACCATCTCGACATAGGGGTAGTCGGGGTATTTCCTGGGCATGCGGCTCGTCCCCCTGCGCGGTTTCGCAACGCGGTTGCGCTACCCTTGCAGGGTGGACCTTTCCGGCATCTCAAGACCGGCCCGTTTCTTGCCTAAAACGCGATCTAACAGGCTGTGGCGAAGGCACCCAGCGGTCGGAGCTGCCGGCCCGCCGCGTCGAAATTCTCGGGCTCAAGCCATTGTGTGAAAGCGGTTTTCATCCGCGGCCACTCGCTGTCGAGGATCGAGAACCACGCCGTGTCGCGGTTGCGCCCCTTGACCACGCTGGCCTGCCGGAACGTGCCCTCGTAGGTGAAGCCCAGCCGCTCGGCCGCCCGGCGCGAGGCGGCGTTCAGCGCGTGGCATTTCCACTCGCAGCGGCGATAGCCCAGCGTGTCGAAGACATGGGTCATCAGCAGCGCCATCGCCTCGGTCGCCAACGCGGTGCGCTGCAGGGCGGGGGCGAAATGGATATAGCCGACCTCGATGCTGCCGACCTCGGGCGCGATGCGCAGCAGCGAACAGACGCCAAGCGCGGTGCCCTCCGGCGTGCAGACCGCGTAGAACAGCGGGTCGGCGCTGGCTTGCCCGTTGCGGCACCAGGCCTCTGCGGCGGACAGATCGGCCCAGGGCGCGATCGGCAGGTAGGTCCAGCCGCGCCCCTCGGCATCCTCGGCATAGGCCGCGAACAGCGCCGGGGCGTGATGCGCGCGCAGCGGCTCAAGCCGGCCGTACCGGCCGGGCAGGGTGACATGGGGGGGCCGCGGGCGCGGGAACGCGCCGGCGACCGGGCGCCCGACCGGCTGGCCGAGCGCGTTCAGCTCATCCGAAGACACGCTTCAGCGCACCGTCCACCGCCGTCACGATATGGTCGATATCGTCCTTCGTCGCGATCAGCGCGGGCGAGAAGCACAGCGTGTTGTTGTAGCCCGGGACCGAGCGGTTGGTGGCGCCGATGATGACGCCCTGGCCCATGCAGTCCGCGACCACGGCCTGCACCTGCTTCTCGGGCGCCGGCGCGCGCGTCTCGCGGTCGGCGACCAGTTCGGCGCCCAGGAACAGGCCCTTGCCGCGGGTGTGGCCGATCACCGCGTGCTTGCCGGCCAGCTCGTCGAGACGGCCCAACATGTAATCGCCCATGGCGGTGGTGTTCTCGAGCAGGTTTTCCTCTTCGATGATGGCGAGGTTCTCGAGCGCGGCCGCCGGACCGGCGGTGCAGCCCCCGAAGGTCGAGATGTCGCGGAAATAGTTCATCGGGTCATCCGCGTCGTCCTTGAACATCTCGAAGACACGCTCGTTGGTGACGCAGCAGGCGATGGCGGCATAGCCCGAGGCCACGCCCTTGGCCATGGTCACGAAATCGGGTTCCACCCCGTAATGCTGGTAGCCGAACCAGGTGCCGGTGCGGCCCACGCCGCAGACGACCTCGTCGATATGCAGCAGGATGTCGTATTTGCGCACGATCTCCTGCACTTTCTGCCAGTAGCCCTCGGGCGGGACGATCACGCCGCCGCCGGCGGTCACCGGCTCCAGGCAAAGCGCGCCGATCGTGTCGGGTCCCTCGGCCAGGATCACCTGCTCGATCTGGTCGGCGGCCCATTCGCCGTAATGCTCGGTCGGCGCGCCCTGGTCGGCGGCGCGGTATTCCAGGCAATGCGGCACGCGCACGAAGCCCGGGGTGAAGGGGCCGTATTGCGCGTTGCGCTCGTCTTGGCCGCCGGCGGACAGGCAGGCGATGGTGGTGCCGTGATAGTCGCGGTCGCGGAACAGGATCTTGTTCTTCTTGCCGCCATAGCGCTTGTGGGCGATCTGGCGGACCATCTTGAACGCCTTCTCGTTCGCCTCCGAGCCCGAGTTGCAGTAATAGACCCGGCTGAGCCCGGGCATCTTCTCGATCAGCCGCTCGGCGAAGAGCGCGCCGGGCACGGATCCGGCGGCGCCGGCGAAATAGTTCAGGCGCATCAGCTGGTCATAGACCGCCCTGGCGATGCGCTCGCGCCCGTAGCCCACGTTGACGGTCCAGACGCCGCCCGAGACCGCGTCGAGATGCTCCTTTCCGGCCTGGTTCCAGACCCGCATGCCGCGGCCCTCGACGATGATGTTGGGATCCTTCGACTCGAAGGGCTTGTGCTGGATCAGGTGATGCCAGACATGCGCCTTGTCGGCCTCGACCACGTGGGACAGGTCGTTCTGGGAATAGGTGCCGTCCATGGGGAGCCTCCTTCGATGCAGGGCGGGGGATGCGATGATCCCGTTCGAGATGCGCTATTTCATGAGCACCGGATAGGGCCAGTTGGTCAAGCCCTATAGGGCCAGTTGCGCGCGGCAAAGCGCGCGCGCCGTCGCGCCGGGTGGCGGTTTACGCAGGGTTTTCAAAGATTTCGGCTCGATGTCCTGTACGCGGGGCGCCGCGCAGCCCCCCGCATCCCCGGGCAGGTCCGCGCAAAAATCGTTGATCCGACGCCGGTTTTCCGCTCCGATCATCCCGAGCGGCCAGCCAAAGGGCCGCCGGGTTTCGGGGGCCCGCGCGGCGCCCGGCAAACGTCCGGACCCCGTTCGAGGATCCGGCACAGCAGGGGAGAACGACAATGGATATCAGGACGGGTCTCAAGGGCGCGGTGGCCGGCATGGCGCTGCTGGCCGGCAGCCAGGCGGTGATGGCCGCCGGGCATGGCGAGATCACGGTGGGCTATTTCCTGGAATGGCCGATGCCCTTCCAGTACGCCAAGGCCGAAGGCATGTATGACGAGGCGATGGATGTCTCGATCAACTGGGTCAGCTTCGACACCGGCACCGCGATGTCGGCCGCCATGGCCAGCGGCGACGTGCAGCTTTCGGTCAGCCAGGGCGTGCCGCCCTTCGTGGTGGCCACCTCGGCCGGGCAGGACCTGCAGATCCTCGACGTGGCGGTCAGCTATGCCGACAATGACAACTGCGTCGTGGCCGAGGCGCTGGAGATCGACAAGGACTCCGCCGACGAGCTGGAAGGCAAGAAGGTCGCCGTGCCGCTGGGGACCGCCGCGCATTACGGCTATCTCAAGCAGATGACCCATTTCGGCGTCGACATCTCGACCATGGAGATCGTCGACATGGCGCCGCCCGACGGGGCCGCGGCGCTGGCGCAGGGCTCGGTCGACATGGCCTGCGGCTGGGGCGGCTCGCTGCGCCGCATGCTCGAGCATGGCAACGTGCTGCTGACCGGCGCCGAGAAGGAAGAGCTGGGCATCCTGGTCTTCGACGTGACCTCGGGCCCGGCCAGCTGGGTGGCCGAGAACTCCGACATCGTGGCCGATTTCCTTGCCGTGACGGCCGAGGCCAACGCCATGTGGGCCGACGAGTCCAACCACGAGATGATGCTGCCGGTGATCGCCAATGATGCGGGCATGGACCCCGAGGCGACGATGCAGACCATCTCGACCTTCGTCTTCCCGGGCGTGGACGAGCAGCTGACGGCCAAGTGGCTGGGCGGCGGCGCGCAGGAGTTCATGAAGGGCGTCGCGGATGTCTTCGTCGAGGCGGGCAGCATCGACGCCGCGCTCGACAGCTACGAGGAAAACGTCAACACCGGCCCGCTCTCCACGGCGCAGGGCATGTGACGCCAGCGGCCCGGCGGAGCCACGCGCCCCCGCCGGGCCAAAAATCTTCAGCAAGATTTTTGCAAGACTTTTACTGAAAAGTCTTGCCCCCAGCCGTACCGGAGTCCCATGAACGGATTGTCCATCGAAAACCTCTCGATGCGCTTCGACCTGCCCAATGGCGGCTCGGTCCAGGCGCTCAAGGATGTCAGCCTGCAGCTTGCCGAGGGCGAGTTGATGAGCGTGCTGGGCCCTTCGGGCTGTGGCAAGACCACGCTGCTCAACATCGTGGCCGGCTTCCTGGCCCCCACCTCGGGCGACATCATGCTGAACGGGCACGCGGTGACCGGCCCGGATGCCGAGCGCGGCATGGTCTTCCAGCAGGGCGCGCTGTTCGAATGGATGAGCGTGCGCGACAATGTCAGCTTCGGGCCGCGCATGGCGGGGCGGCGCGAAGGCGACTGGGCCGAAACGGTCGACCACCTGCTCGACGTGGTGGGGCTGCGCGACTTCAAGGAAAAGGCGGTCTACGAGCTCTCGGGCGGGATGCAGCAGCGCGTGGCGCTGGCCCGCTGCCTCGCCAATGATCCCGATGTCATCCTGATGGACGAGCCGCTGGGCGCGCTCGATGCGCTGACGCGCGAGAAAATGCAGGGGCTGGTGCTCAAGCTGTGGAAGGAGACCGGCAAGACCATCATCCTGATCACCCATTCGGTCGAGGAGGCGCTGCTGCTGGGCGAACGCCTGCTGGTCATGGCGCCGCGCCCCGGCCGCATCCACCGCGAATACCGGCTGCCCTTTGCCGATCTGGGCGTGAATGCCGATCTGCGCGAGGTCAAGAAACACCCCGAGTTCGGCCAGAAGCGCGAGGAGATCCTCGGCATGATCTGGGACATGGAAGAGGAAATCATGGGCCGCACGGAGGAGAACGCATGATCGTCTTCCTGATCTACGTGGCGATCTTCATCGCCTCCTTCTTCGTGGTGAAATTCGTGGCCCGCAAGACGGTGACCGATTTCACCTCGCTCAAGACCGTGACCTTCGGCGATGAAAGCGCCGTGACCCCGAACCGGATCGCCAGCATCCTGTCGGTGCTGACCATCTTCCTGCTCTGGGCGGCCTTCACCGGCTCCAGCCTCGTGCCGCGTTTCCTGCACGCGCCGGGCCCGTTCATCGGCGATGCGACCTTCACCTATACCGCCGAGGCCGACGGCGTGGCGCCGGACGACGCCACCGTGACCGTGCGGGTCTTCGAGGTGGGTACCGATGTCGCGGACCCCGAGGTGCCGCCGGGCGAGGGCTGGGCCAAAAATGACGTGGACACGGTGGGCGCCTGGCGCTCGGGGCTCGTCCGGGTGGACCGCAACGACGCGTACGGCCGCGACGCGGGCCACCGGGTGGTGGCGGTCAACGGCCAGCCCATCGAGCCGGGCGGCGAGGTCATGACCGAGTTCGGCCGCGTCGGCATGTCGCCCAAGGGCACGCTGAATTTCGAACCCGCCAAGGGCTGGCAGATGGAGCCGATCTGGCTGCCCCCGCCCGAAGCGGTGGTGGCCCGGCTGGGCGAGATCGCCAGCGACGGCTACCGCGACAGCACGTTGTGGGAGCATCTGGGCTATTCGCTGTTCCGCGTGGTCGTGGGCTTCTTCTTCGGCGCGCTGGTGGGCATCCCGCTGGGCTATGCCATGGGGCTCAGCAACTGGTTCCGCGGCTGGTTCGACCCGATCGTCGAGTTCATGCGCCCGGTGCCGCCGCTGGCGCTGATCCCGCTGGTGATCATCTGGGCGGGCATCGGCGAGCTGGGCAAGATCATCCTGCTCTTCCTTGCGGCGCTCTGGATCATGGCCATCGCTGCGAGGGCCGGCGTGTCGGGCGTGGCCATTTCCAAGGTGCACGCGGCCTATAGCCTGGGCGCCAGCAAGTGGCAGATCATGCGCCACGTGATCGTGCCCAACTCGCTGCCCGAGATCTTCACCGGCGCGCGCGTCGCCATGGGCGTCTGCTGGGGCACGGTGGTCGCGGCCGAGCTGGTCGCCGCCGAGAAGGGGGCCGGCATGATGATCATGGTCGCCTCGAAATTCCAGCTGACCGATATCGTGATCATGGGGATCATCCTGATCGGCATCATCGGCTTCGGCATCGACATCCTGATGCGCTTTGCCGAGAAGGCGCTGGTGCCGTGGAAGGGGCGGATCTGACAACGCTACCTGTCCGGAACGCGAAACGGGCGGCCAAGGGGCCGCCCGTTTTCGTGACAGAGTTGCGGCTCAGCCGTCGGTTGCGGTCGCGTCTGGCGCCGGGGCGGGGTCGGTCTGAGGCGCGGGATCGCCCTCGGGCGGGGCCTCGGAGCTCATCCCGTCCAGCGTCTGCAGCAGCGCCGTGACCTGCCCGTCGAGCCATGTCCGGCCGGCATCCACGGCCTCGACATAGGCCTGCAGCACCGGCGCCGCGGCGGGTACGGCCTCGGTGATCTGGGGGGCCGAGACATAGATGGCCAGCGCGATCAGCACCAGCACGACCACCATGAAGAAGCCCTTGGAGAAACCGCCGCCCTCGCGGCGCGCGGCCTTCTCGGTGACCTGCTCGCCGCGGGCGGTGTCGACCACGCGCGGCTCAGAGGTGGCGCGCAGCGTCTGGTTGATCTCGTCCACATCCGGCAGCAGGTCTCGGCGCGAGCCGGCGGCGGCCGCCGCCGCGGCCTCTGCCGCGGCGCGCCCGTCGGGGCGGGGGCGCTGCGGCTCGGTGGCGGGTGGGGCCGGGCGCGGCGTGGCTGGCTTGGCCACCGCCTCGGGATCCTCGCCGCGCAGCCGCGCCATGCGTTCGCGCGCCTGCCGCGAGCGGCGGGCCAGCTCGTCCTCGTCGGGTTCGGCCAGGCCCAGATCCGGCTGGCTCTCCAGCGCCTCGGCGGCCCGGCGGCGCGCCTCGAAATCGCGTTCCTCGCGGAACAGCTCGGCCATCTCGGGGTCGATCGAGCGGCTGCGCTGCAGTTCGGGCTCGGGCGAGGCGGGCCCGGGCTCCTCGACCTCCTCGGCCGGCGCGGCGGCGGGCGGGGGTGGGGGCGGCACCGGGCCGCGCGGCGCGGCCGGCCGGGGCTCCGGCTCGGGTGTCCATTCGGGTTCGGGCAGCGGCTCGTTCAGTTCCTCGGCGAGATCGCGGTCGTCATCGGGGTGGCGCTGGTACCACGTGTGCCCGCAATTGGAGCATTGCACGTCGCGCCCGCCCTCGGGGATCACCTCGGTCGGCACCTCGTATTGCGCACCGCAATTGGGGCAAATCAGCCGCATCCTGCTCACGTCGTCGTCCCCTTACCGCTCTGCTGGCCTCTTTTGGGAGAATAAGTGGCACGGAACAGGGGGAAAAGTCCAATTGTTAAGGCCAAGCCGCGTTGCAACGGGCGGCGTGCTCGGGCAAAACGGAGCCTCAGGCAGCAGGAAAGGCACAGTCGCCGTGATCGAGTTGGAGAACGTGGCCTATTCCTACGGTGGCGACGCGCTTCTGACGGACATGTCGCTGCAACTGGCCCCCGGCACCTTCCATTTCCTGACCGGGCCCTCGGGCGCGGGCAAGACCACCTTCCTGAAACTCTGCTACGGCGCGCTGAAGCCCACCGGCGGGCAGGTGCGGCTGTTCGGGCGCGACGTGACCGGGCTGAGCCGGGATGCGGTCGCCTATACCCGCCGTCGGATCGGCGTGGTGCACCAGGATTGCCAGTTCCTCGACCACCTGCCGCTGTCCGAGAACGTGGCCCTGCCGCTGACCGTCTCGGGGCAGGGCAGCCCCGACCAGTCCGACAACCTGCGCGAGCTGATGGCCTGGGTGGGGCTGGTCGACAAGACCGATGCGCTGCCGCCCGAGCTGTCGGGGGGCGAGCGTCAGCGCGCCGCGCTGGCCCGCGCGCTGATCCTGTCGCCCGACGTGATCCTGGCCGACGAGCCCACGGGCAATGTCGACTGGGAGATGTCGCAGCGCCTGCTGCGCCTGCTGGTCGAGCTGAACAGGATGGGCAAGACGGTGATGATCGCCACGCATGACCTGATGCTGATCCGCGCCGCCAAGGCGCAGGTGCAGGCCCGCGTGCTGCGCATCGCGAACCGTTCGCTGCAACTGGCAGGGGCGGACCTGTGAGGCTGATCCCCGACGCCATCCGCGCCGTGCTGCGCCGCGATGCCGCCGCCGACCGGGTCGTGCCGCCCTCGGGCTTCACCGTGCGCCTGACCGTCTTCACCTCGGCGGCCATGGCCTTCCTGACAATCTTCGTCATGGCCTTCTCGCTGGCCTCGGGCCGGCTGGCGCAGGACTGGGGCGAGGAGCTGGCCCGCGCCTCGACGTTGCGCATCTCGACCCCGGCCGAGCAGATGGCCGGGCAGACCGCCGCGGCCCTGCGCGTGCTGGAACAGACCCCCGGCGTGGCGCGCGCCCGTGCGCTGTCGGAGGCCGAGCAGCAGGCTCTGCTGGAGCCCTGGTTCGGCCCCGACCTGCCGGTCGACAGCCTGCCCGTGCCGCAGCTGATCGAGATCGTCGAGACCGATGACGGCTATGACAGCGAGGGGCTGCGCTTGCGGCTGCAGGCCGAGGTGCCGGGCGCCGTGCTGGACGAGCATACCCGCTGGCGTCGGCCACTGGTGGCGGCGGCCAGCCGGCTGCGCCTGCTGGGCTGGGCCTCGATCCTGCTGATCGCGGCGGCCACGGGCGCCATGGTCACGCTGGCCGCCAATGCCGCACTGGCCGCAAATGCACAGGTCATCGCGGTGCTGCGGCTGGTGGGGGCCACCGATGGCTATATCGCGCGCGCTTTCGTGCGGCGCTACACGCTGCGCACCTTTTCGGGCGCGGCGCTGGGGGCGGCGCTGGGGCTGGCGGCGATCCTGCTCATGCCCGGGGACAGCGAGGCCGGGGGCTTCCTGACCTCGCTGCGCCTTCAGGGCTGGCACTGGCTGCTGCCCCTGACCGTGCCACCGCTGGCCGCGCTGGTGGCCTTTCTTGCCACGCAGGCCGCGGCGCGGCGCGTATTGGGGGCCCTTGCCTGATGCAGCAGATCCGATCCTTTGTCTTCGTCGTGCAGATGTATGCCATGATGGCGGTGATGGGGATCGTGTTCCTGCCGCTGGCGCTGGTCTCGCGCCGGGGCGCGCGGCTGGCCTGCCGCACCTATTGCCGCTGGGTGCGCTGGACCGCCGCCTGGATGGTCGGGCTGCGCACCGAGGTGCGCGGCGAGCCGCCCTCGGCCGAGGTGCTGATCGCGGCCAAGCACCAGTCCTTCCTCGACATCATCCTGATCTTCGGCGCCGTGCCGGCGGGCCGTTTCATCATGAAGCGCGAGCTGATGTGGGCCCCGGTGATTGGGCAATACGCGCTGCGCATCGGCTGCATCCCGGTCGAGCGGGGCAAGCGCGGACAGGCCATCGCCAAGATGCTGGCCGATGTGAAGCGCGGCGCGCTGGAGCCCGGGCAGCTGATCATCTACCCGCAGGGCACGCGGATCGCGCCCGGTGTCTCCGCCCCCTACAAGGTGGGCGCCGCGCTGCTCTATGAACAGACCGGGCAGGTCTGCGTGCCCGCGGCCACCAATGTGGGTGTGTTCTGGCCCCGCAAGGGGATCGCCCGCAAGCCGGGCCTTGCCGTGGTCGAGTTCCTCGAACCGATCCCGCAGGGCCTGTCCAAGGAGGCTTTCGTTGCCCGGCTCGAGGCCGAGGTCGAGACCGCCTCGAACATCCTGATGAAGGAGGCCGGGTTCCATGCGCCGGATCGAAACGCCTGAGGCCCTGGCCGAGCTCTATCCCGACCCGCCCGCCGTCGCGCTGCGCAAGGTGGCGCCGCAGCTGACGCCGCTCTACCGCCGCTGGATCGAGGCCTCGCGCTTCTGCGTGCTGTCCACCGTGGGGCGCGAGGGCGTGCATGGCACGCCGCGCGGCGATGACGGGCCGGTGGTGCGCGTGGCCGATGCAGGCACGCTGATGATGCCCGACTGGCGCGGCAACAATCGGCTGGATGCGCTGCGCGACATCGTCGAGGACCCGCGCGTGGCGCTGCTGTTCCTCGTGCCCGGCTCCACCACCTCTCTGCGGGTCAACGGACGGGCCTTCCTGACCGATGACGCCGCGCTGCGCGAGAGTTTCGCCCATGATGGCCGCTTGCCGACGCTGGTCATGGTGATCGAGATTTCCGAGGCCTTCTCGCAATGCGCCAAGGCGCTGATCCGCTCGGGGCTCTGGACCCGCGACGACAGCGCCGAACTGCCCACGGTCGGCCAGATGCTGGAAGAGGTCACCAAGGGCCGCGATGGCGGGGCCGATTACGATTTCGGCTACGTGGCCCGGGCGCGCGAGACGCTCTGGTAGCGCCCGCAGGGCGTTGAGCGCCCGGCCCGAAGGGGCTGTTCCCCCGGGCCGGGCAGGTATTCGTCAGGAGTGGATCGGGCCGTCGCCGCAGGCCAGCGCCGCCTCGCGCACCGCTTCCGAGAAGGTCGGGTGCGCGTGGCAGGTCAGCGCGATGTCCTCGGCCGCGGCGCCGAATTCCATGCCTACGCAGATCTCGTGGATCAGGTCGCCGGCCATCGGTCCGATGATATGAGCGCCTAGGATGCGGTCGGTGTCCTTGTCGGCGAGGATCTTGACGAAGCCGTCAGCAGCGAAATTCGCCTTGGCCCGGCCATTGCCCATGAACGAGAACTTGCCGACCTTGTAGGCGCGGCCCTCTTTCTTGAGCTCTTCCTCGGTCTGGCCGACGCTGGCCACCTCGGGGGCGGTGTAGATCACGCTGGGGATCACGCCGTAATTCACGTGGCCATGCTTGCCGGCGATCACCTCGGCCGCGGCCATGCCCTCGTCCTCGGCCTTGTGGGCCAGCATCGGGCCGGCGATGCAGTCGCCGATGGCATAGATGCCGTCCACGTTGGTGCGCCACTGGCTGTCGGTCTTGATCATGCCGCGCTCGGTCTCGATCCCCAGCGCATCGAGGCCCAGCCCGTCGGTATAGGGGCGCCGCCCGGTCGCGACCAGCACGACATCGGCATCCACCGTCTCCTCGCTGTCATCCTTGCGGGTCTTGTAGGTGACCTTGGCCTTGGTCTTGGTCGCCTCGACCTTCGAGACCGCGGCACCCAGCGTGAAGGACAGGCCCTGTTTCTGCAGGATCTTCTGGAACTGGCGCGAGACCTCGGCATCCATGGTGGGGGTGATCGTGTCGAGATACTCGATCACCTGCACCTCGGCGCCCAGCCGGGCATAGACCGAGCCCATTTCCAGCCCGATCACGCCCGCGCCGATCACCACCAGCTTCTTGGGGATCTTGTTCAGCTCCAGCGCACCGGTCGAGGTGACCACGACCTTCTCGTCGATCTCGACCTCGGCGCCGGGGACCGAGGCCGCCTCGGAGCCGGTGGCGATGATGATCGACTTGGCGCCATGCACCTCGTCGCCGACCTTGACCTTGCCGGCCTCGGGGATGCTGCCCCAGCCCTTGAGCCAGTCGATCTTGTTCTTCTTGAACAGGAATTCGATCCCCTTGGTGTTCTGGCCGATCGTGTCCTCCTTGTAGGAGAGCATCTGCTTCCAGTCGACCGAGGGCGATTTGCCCTTCAGGCCCATCTTGGCAAAGTTGTGCTCGGCCTCGTGCAGCTGGTGGGTGGCATGCAGCAGCGCCTTGGAGGGGATGCAGCCCACGTTCAGGCAGGTGCCGCCCAGCGTCTCGCGGCCTTCCACGCAGGCGGTCTTGAGCCCCAGCTGCGCGCAGCGGATCGCCGCCACGTAGCCGCCGGGGCCGGAGCCGATGACGATCACGTCGTAATTTGCCATGTCAGTTTCCTTTCTTGATTGCGGGGCAGGGGAGGGCGCCAGCCCGGCGCCCCGCGGAGTTTGCGGCCACAAGACGGGCCGGGCAGGGGATTTGTCCAGAGCGGATATGTCCGGAACGGATGTTCATGCCAGCCCCCAGAGCAGCATGAGGCCGGTCGCGCCGAAGCCCGCCAGCCAGATCAGCGACCGCCACGGCGTCAGCCCCCAGTAATAGGCCGGCACGTAGAGGATGCGCGCGACGAGGTAGACCCCTGACAGCACGGCGGTCACGCCGTCGCCCTTGTCGGCATAGGTGATGACCATCACCGCGATGGCAAAGAGGATTAGCCCCTCGAAATGATTGTCGAGCGCGCGCACCAGCCGCGCCGTTTTGGGCGACAGCTGCGCCTGCAGGTCGCCCCCGTCGCGCGGGCCCAACGTCCTGTCGGTGCCCAACTCGCGGTTGGCGGGCACAGACATCAGCACGTATTGCACCATCTGCCACAGCGCGGCGAGGGCCAGGCAGGTCAGCTCGGGCGTCATGGCGCGCCCTCCCGCCCGCTTTCGACCCCCTGCAGGAAAGCGTGGCAATAGGGGCAGAGCCAGAGCGCGCCGTCGCGGAAGGCGCGGGGGTGGTTGTCGCCCCAGTCGCCATCCGAGATCCGCGCGGCGCAGCCTGCGCAGTCCGCGTGGCTGGCGCCCGCATCGTCAGCGTCGTAGCGCGTCCAGGCAAAGCCCGCGGCGCGCAGCGCCCCGGGCGTGCCCAGGGCCAGCGTCTCGCGCATCCGCGCAAGGCGGTCGGCCGGCGTGACGGGTGGGGGCGGGGGGATGCGGCTCATGCGGGGGCCTTTCGTGTCCAGGCGGCGCGCTGCGCGGGCGTCAGGACGGCGGCCTTGCGGGCGAGAAACCAGTCATGGCAGGCGCGCTCGCAGGCGGCCAGCGCCGGATCGGCCCGCCACGCGGCGATCTGCGCACGGATCTGCGGCACCAGTGACAGCATGCGCGTCTCCTCGACATCGTTGCGATTGGCCAGCCGGTGCCAGCGCGATCCCAGATGGTACTTGGTGTCGCCGGTCTTGCCCTGCCCGTTGCCACGGTCGTTCTTCATAAGGAAGACGTCCTCGGCGCGCAGCGCGTAGTGATAGACCTGCGCCCGGGCCGAGGCGGTCGCCGTGCCATGCGGCCGGTAGCGCGAGGTCGTCTCGGGCCAGAAGAGCGGCGCGTTGCGCAACGCCTTGCCGTCGGGGCGGATGACCAGCGGATCAGGCACCTGCGGCGCGCGCGGCATATGATCCGAAGCGCCGCCGAAACTGGCCACGCGGAACAGCGATTTGAACTTGGCCACGCCCGGCTCGGGCGCCGGCTCGGCGCGCGTGTTGCGCTCCAGCACGAGATCGCCGGGCGTCCAGTCGCGCAGCCCGCTGTCGCCGAAAGCGCGCCACGGCACAGCCACCACGTCGGCGCCCAGCCCCTCGACCCGGCGCAGGATCTCGGCCAGGTCGTCCTGCAGGATGGCCAGGAATTCGTCGCTGTCCAGATGCATGACAAAGGGGATGCCCTGATCGCGGCAGAGCGCCAGCACGTGATCCATGCCCGCATCCTGCGGCGCGGCCCCCGGCGGCACGGTCTGGCGCAGATGGGTCACGGCATCCAGCTGTGCCAGCCGGTCCAGCAGCGCGTCCGAGCCGTCGGTGACGTCATTGGTCACCACGATGACCGGGTCGAAGCCGATCAGCCGGTGATAGGCCACCCATTCCAGCACGAAGGGGCCCTCGTTGCGCATGCAGGCGGCCAGCGCCACGCGCGGCTGGGGAGCGGCGCCGCTCATGCCCGGGCCACCGCGTCGGCGATGCGGCTTGCGCGCAGGTCGAAACTGCCGATCCGCGCCGAGGGGTGCGGCGCTGGCACGTGGTCGATGCCGAAGGCGCGCAGCACGCGGGCCGAGTCCGTGCCGAGCGCGACGGGCCGGCGGCCCAGCAGCTCGTACTGGCCCACCGCTTTGAAACAGGCGCGCGCATGGGCCGGCGGAATGGTCGAGGAGCGCTTCGACACCAGCAAATGAAAGACCGGCGTGATGTAGATATCGGCACGCGCGAGGCCCAGCATTGCCAGCACCTTGTCGATCACCCGGTTGAACGGGTTGTCAGGCAGGTAGCCGGTGCGGCTCAGCTGCGCATGATGGCGCGCCGCCGAGGGCGCATCCAGCCAGTCCTTCGAGATCAGCATCGGCCCGGTCAGGTTGCCCGAGCTCATCTGGATGGGCGAGACATAGTCGCCGTCGAACCCGGCCTCGGCCAGCGTCGGGTAGCCCGGCAGGCGGAAGGCCCGCCGCCGCGCGACCGCGTCGCGATAGAGGGTCGCGGCCGATATGCAGGCACCGTCGCTCATGCCGCCGGCCGGTCCGACGGGGGCGCGCTGCACGCGATGCTGGTGGTCTTGACGGTCATGACAGCGCCCGTTCCCGGGAAGGGCAGGCGCGGTGTGCCGCGCCCGCCATGGGATGGGGGTCTTCCCCCACCGCCTCTTACAGGTCCATCAGCAGGCGACGCGGATCTTCCAGCGCTTCCTTGACGCGGACGAGGAAGGTCACCGCGCCCTTGCCGTCGACGATGCGGTGATCGTAGGACAGCGCGAGGTACATCATCGGGCGGATCTTGATCTCGCCGTTGATGACCATGGGCCGGTCCTGGATCTTGTGCATGCCGAGGATGCCGGATTGCGGCGGGTTGATGATCGGCGAAGACATGAGCGAGCCGTAGACACCGCCATTCGAGATGGTGAAGGTGCCGCCCTGCATTTCCGCCATGGACAGCTTGCCGTCGCGCGCGCGCTTGCCCTTCTCGTTGATCGCCTTCTCGATCTCGGCAAAGGACATGGCGTCGGCATCGCGGATCACCGGCACGACAAGGCCCTGCGGCGTGCCCGCGGCGATGCCCATATGCACGAAGTTCTTGTACACGATGTCGGTGCCGTCGATCTCGGCATTGACCTCGGGCACCTCTTTCAGGGCGTGGCAGCAGGCCTTGGTGAAGAAGGACATGAAGCCCAGGCGCACGCCGTGCTTCTTCTCGAACATGTCCTTGTACTGGCTGCGCAGCGCCATGACCTCGGTCATGTCCACCTCGTTGTAGGTGGTCAGGATCGCGGCGGTGTTCTGGGCGTCCTTGAGGCGGCGCGCGATGGTCTGGCGCAGACGGGTCATCTTGACCCGCTCCTCGCGCCCGGCATCCTCGGCGCTGACCGGGGCGCGCGGGGCCGGGGCGGGCGCGCTGGCCTGCGGCTGGGCCGAGGCGGCTGCCACGGCGCGCGAGACATCCTCCTTGGTGGCCCGCCCGTCACGGCCCGAGCCCTGCACCTGGTCGCGGCTGATGCCGGCCTCTGCCATGGCCTTCTCGGCCGCCGGGCCGTCCTTGATGTCCTTGCCCGGGCCGCCATCGCCGGCGGGGGGCTGTTCGTACTGCTTGCCGTTGGCGGCCTCGGCATTCTCCTGCGGGGCGGCGCCCTTGACCTCGCCATTGGAGGAGATCACCGCCAGCTTGGCATTGGCCTCGACCGTGGCGCCCTCGTCGGCGACGATCTCGGCCAGCGTGCCCGAGGCGGGCGAGGGCACCTCGACCGAGACCTTGTCGGTCTCGAGTTCGCAGAGCATCTCGTCCTGCGCAACGCTGTCGCCCACCTTCTTGAACCAGGTCGACACGGTCGCCTCGGAGACGGATTCGCCCAGCGTCGGCACCATCACGTCGGTCTGCGCGCCGCCCGCGGCCGGGGCGCTTTCCTGCGCCGGCGCGCTGTCGGGCTTGGCCTCCTTGGCCTTGGGCGCGGCGTCGCTGCCGCTGTCGCCTTCCGAGATATTGGCCAGCAGGGCGTCCACGCCCACCGTGTCGCCCTCGTTCGCGACGATGTCCGACAGGGTGCCGGCGGCGGGCGAGGGCACCTCCACCGTCACCTTGTCGGTCTCCAGCTCGCAGAGCATCTCGTCCACGGCCACCGTGTCGCCCGGCTTCTTGAACCACGTGGCCACGGTTGCCTCGGTCACGGATTCCCCAAGCGTGGGGACGCGCACTTCGGTCATTGTCTCAGTTCCCTTCTTGATACCCTGCGGCTTGGCTGCCCGAGGTTTAGTCGATGGTCAGCGCCTCGTTCACGAGCGCCTCTTGCTGTGCCTTGTGCTGGCTGGCCAGGCCCGTCGCCGGCGAGGCCGAGGTGGCGCGGCCGACATAGCGCGGGCGCGGATGCTTGGCGCCGATGCGGCCGAGGACCCATTCGATATTGGGCTCGATGAAGGACCACGCGCCCTGGTTCTTGGGCTCTTCCTGGCACCAGATCATCTCGGCCTGCGGGAAGCGTTCCAGCTCCTTCACCAGCGCCAGCGCCGGGAAGGGGTAGAACTGCTCGACCCGCAGCAGGTAGACATCGTCCAGCCCGCGCGCGTCGCGTTCCTCCAGCAGGTCGTAATAGACCTTGCCCGAGCACATCACCACGCGCTTGATCTCGGAGTCGGGCTTCAGCTTGGTATCGCTCTCGCCCGAATCCGCGCTGTCCCACAGCACCCGGTGGAAAGAGGAGCCGGTGACGAAATCCTTCAGCTCGGAGACGCAGAGCTTGTGGCGCAGCAGCGATTTCGGCGTCATCAGCATCAGCGGCTTGCGGAAGCTGCGATGCAGCTGGCGGCGCAGGATGTGGAAGTAGTTGGCCGGGGTCGAGCAGTTCGCCACGATCCAGTTGTCCTGCCCGCACATCTGCAGGAAGCGTTCCAGCCGGGCCGAGCTGTGCTCCGGGCCCTGGCCCTCGAAGCCGTGCGGCATCAGGCAGACAAGGCCCGACATGCGCAGCCACTTGCTTTCACCCGACGAGATGAACTGGTCGAACATGATCTGCGCGCCGTTGGCGAAATCGCCGAACTGCGCCTCCCACAGGGTCAGCGCGTTGGGCTCGGCCAGCGAGTAGCCGTATTCGAAGCCCAGCACCGCGTATTCGCTCAGCGCGCTGTCGATCACCTCGAACCGGGCCTGCCCCTCGCGGATGTTGTTCAGCGGGTAGTAGCGATCCTCGGTATTCTGGTCGATGAAGGCCGAATGGCGCTGGCTGAACGTGCCGCGGGTGCTGTCCTGCCCGGCCAGGCGGACCGGGTAGCCTTCCAGCTGCAGCGAGCCGAAGGCCATCGCCTCGGCCGTGGCCCAGTCGAAGCCCTCGCCGCTTTCGAACATCTTGCCGCGCGTCTCGACGAGGCGCTGCACCGTGCGGTGCATGGCAAAGCCCTCGGGCGCCCGGGTCAGCGCGGTGCCGATCGACTTGGCGGTCTCCTCGCTGATCGCGGTCTTGCCGCGCTGGTACTTGCCCTCTTTCTGCTTGTCGAGATGGCTCCACCGGCCATCCAGCCAGTCGGCCTTGTTGGGCTTGTAGTTCTTGCCGGCCTCGAACTCTTCGTTCAGATGGGCCTGGAAGGCGGCTTTCATGTCCTCGATCTCGCCCTCGGGGATCAGCCCGTCCTTGACCAGCCTTTCGGTATAGAGCGACAGCGTGGTCTTCTGCTGCTTGATCTTCTTGTACATGATCGGGTTGGTGAACATGGGCTCATCGCCCTCGTTATGCCCGAACCGGCGATAGCAGAAGATGTCCAGCACCACGTCCTTGCCGAATTTCTGGCGGAACTCGGTGGCCACCTTGGCGGCATGGACCACGGCCTCGGGGTCGTCGCCGTTGACGTGGAAGATCGGCGCCTCGACCACCAGCGCGTTGTCGGTGGGGTAGGGCGAGGAGCGCGAGAAATGCGGCGCCGTGGTAAAGCCGATCTGGTTGTTCACGACGATATGCATGGTGCCGCCGGTGCGATGCCCGCGCAGACCCGACAGCGCGAAGCATTCCGCCACCACGCCCTGGCCGGCAAAGGCCGCGTCGCCATGCAGCAGCACCGGCATCACCGCCGTGCGCTCGCTGTCCTTCAGCTGGTCCTGCTTGGCGCGCACCTTGCCCAGCACCACCGGGTTCACCGCCTCGAGATGGCTGGGATTGGCGGTCAGCGACAGGTGCACCGGGTGGCCGTCGAATTCCCGGTCGGAAGAGGCGCCGAGGTGGTATTTCACGTCGCCCGAGCCGTCCACGTCATCGGGCTTGAAGCTGCCGCCCTGGAATTCGTTGAAGATCGCCTTGTAGGGCTTGTTCATCACGTTGGCGAGCACCGACAGGCGGCCGCGATGCGGCATGCCGATGACGATCTCCTTGAGGCCGAGGTTGCCGCCGCGCTTGATGATCTGCTCCATCGCGGGGATCAGGCTTTCGCCGCCGTCGAGACCGAACCGCTTGGTGCCCATGTACTTGACGTGCAGGAACTTCTCGAAGCCCTCGGCCTCGACCATCTTGTTCAGGATCGCCTTGCGCCCCTCGCGGGTGAACTTGACCTCCTTGCCGTAGCCCTCGATCCGCTCCTTCAGCCAGGCCGACTGCTCGGGGTCCGAGATGTGCATGTACTGCAGCGCGAAGGTGCCGCAATAGGTGCGCTTGACGATGCTGACGATCTCGCGCAGCGACGCGATCTGCAGGCCCAGCACGTTGTCAATGAAGATCGGCCGGTCCATGTCGGCCTCGGTGAAGCCGTAGGATTTCGGATCCAGCTCGGGGTGGTTCGAGGTGTCGCGCAGCCCCAGCGGGTCGAGATCGGCCGCCAGGTGGCCGCGGATCCGGTAGGCGCGGATGATCATCAGCGCGCGGATGCTGTCCAGCACGGCGCGCTGCACCTGGTCGTCGCTGACCTTGACGCCGGTCTCCTCGGCCTTCTCGCGGATCTTGTTGGCCGCGCCCTTCGCCTCGGCGGGCACCATGGGCATCGGCCAGTCGCCGGTCAGCGCGCCGGTCAGGTCGTCATCGGGCGTTGGCGGCCAGTCGGCGCGCGCCCAGCTGGGCCCCTGCGCCTCCTTCTTGACGTCCATGTCCTCGTCGCCGAGCTGACGGAAG
Organism: Pseudoponticoccus marisrubri; assembly: GCF_001482405.1. GTDB lineage: Bacteria > Pseudomonadota > Alphaproteobacteria > Rhodobacterales > Rhodobacteraceae > Pseudoponticoccus > Pseudoponticoccus marisrubri. The sequence continues at coordinate 571,567 of NZ_LPXO01000001.1, read as the reverse complement.
AAATCCGCCCAGGCCGCGTCGACCGCGTTCGGATCGGCGGCATAGCGGGCATACATCTGCTCGAGATACTCGGCATTGTGCCCCTGCATGAAGCTCGAGGCGTGGAACAGGTCATTGGGGGATTGGTCAGTCATGAGCGTTCCTTTCCGCAGGGGATCAATCCGGGGGGCGCAACTTGATGGATATAGGGGACGGTCCGGCGCGCGTCACCCGGCGCGGTATGGCAAGCATGGCCGGGCAGGCGTGTCGGGTGGTTGGCACCGCGGCCGGTCGGCGGGCCGTCCGGCCAGCGCCCGCTTGGCCCTGCTCCCGAACCACCGGTGACATCCGATCCCGCCGCCTGCATGGCAGGCAGCGGGGCGATCATGGATGCCAGGGCCCTCGGGCGATGGGCTGACGCGGACATGGCGATCGTTTACCCGATCGCCTTCATCACGGCCTCGCCCAGCGTGGCGGGGCTGTCGGCGACGACGATTCCGGCGGATTTCATCGCCTCGATCTTGTCCTCGGCGCCGCCCTTGCCGCCCGCGACGATGGCGCCGGCATGGCCCATGCGGCGGCCCGGAGGGGCGGTGCGGCCTGCGATGAAGCCGGCGGTGGGCTTCCAGCGGCCCTTCTTCTTCTGCTCGGCCAGGAACTCGGCCGCGTCTTCCTCGGCCGAGCCGCCGATCTCGCCGATCATGATGATCGCCTCGGTCTCGTCATCGTCGAGGAACATGTCCAGCACGTCGATATGCTCGGTCCCCTTGATCGGGTCGCCGCCGATGCCCACGGCCGAGGACTGGCCCAGGCCCATGTCGGAGGTCTGCTTGACCGCCTCGTAGGTGAGCGTGCCCGAGCGCGACACGACGCCGACCTTGCCGCGCTTGTGGATGTGGCCGGGCATGATGCCGATCTTGCAGGCGTCGGGCGTGATGACGCCGGGGCAGTTCGGCCCGATCAGCCGGCTGGCGCTGCCTTCGAGCGCGCGCTTGACGCGCATCATGTCCAGCACCGGGATGCCCTCGGTGATGCAGACGATCAGTTCCATCCCGGCATCGATCGCCTCGAGGATCGAATCCGCGGCGAAGGGCGGCGGCACGTAGATGACGGAGGCATTGGCCTCGGTCACGTGCCGGGCCTCGTGGACCGAGTTGAAGACCGGCAGGCCGAGATGCTCGGTCCCGCCCTTCCCGGGGGTCACGCCGCCGACCATCTTGGTGCCGTAGGCAATCGCTTGCTCGGAGTGGAAGGTACCCTGCGAGCCGGTCAGGCCCTGACAGATGACTTTGGTGTTCTCATTGACGAGGACGGCCATTTTCGTTGGCTCCTATTTGATTTGCTTTTCGGGCTGTGCAGCGACACGCCAGACATGCCTGCGCACAAGACCCGCCAAAAACTTCGCTCCCGCAGCCAGCGCGAGGACCAGCAGCCCAAGCACCAGAAGGTAGATGATCACGAATGTTCCGAAGACCGGCACGGGGGTCAGGATGTTGCGCAGCACGACCAGTGCCAGCAGCGCCATTTGCGCCCATGCCACGTATCGCACCCACTCAGGTTTGCCGGCTGCAATCAGCAGCACACAAGGACCGATCAGCAGGCCGAGAGCGGCCGCGAGGATCCAATCCTGACCCGGGGTCGTGGGAACGGGAGAGAACACGAACCTATCCCTTGACCGCCTTCACGATCTTCTCGGCCCCGTCGGAGAGGTTGTCGGCGGCGATGACGTTCAGGCCGGAGGTGTTGATGATCTCCTTGCCCTTCTCGACATTCGTGCCCTCGAGGCGCACCACCAGCGGCACCTGCAGGCCGACTTCCTTGACCGCGGCGACCACGCCCTCTGCGATCACGTCGCAGCGCATGATGCCGCCGAAGATGTTGACCAGGATGCCTTTGACGTTGGGGTCCGAGGTGATGATCTTGAACGCCTCGGTCACCTTCTCCTTGGTGGCGCCGCCGCCCACGTCGAGGAAGTTGGCCGGCTCGGCCCCGTAGAGCTTGATGATGTCCATGGTCGCCATGGCCAGGCCCGCGCCGTTCACCATGCAGCCAATCTCGCCGTCCAGCGCGATGTAGTTCAGGTCGTACTTGGAGGCCGCCAGTTCCTTGGGGTCTTCCTCGGTCTCGTCGCGCAGCGCGGCGATGTCGGCATGGCGGTAGATCGCGTTGCCGTCAAAGCCCATCTTGGCGTCGAGGCATTTCAGGTCCCCCTCGTCGGTGACGATCAGGGGGTTGATCTCGAGCATCTCCATGTCCTTGTCGAGGAACAGCTTGTAGAGCGTGCCCATCAGCGCCACGCATTGCTTCACCTGCTTGCCGGTCAGGCCGAGGTTGAAGGCGATGCGGCGGCCGTGGAAGGCCTGGTAGCCGGTGGCCGGGTCGATCGAGAAGGACAGGATCTTCTCGGGGGTCTTCTCGGCCACTTCCTCGATATCCATGCCGCCCTCGGTCGAGGCCACGAAAGAGACGCGGCTGGTCACGCGGTCGACCAGCAGGGCGAGGTACATCTCGGTCTGGATGCCCGAGCCGTCCTCGATATAGATGCGGTTGACCTGCTTGCCGGCCGGGCCGGTCTGCTTGGTCACCAGCGTGCGGCCCAGCATGCGCTTGGCCTCCATCTCGGCCTCTTCCACCGACTTGGCCAGCCGCACGCCGCCCTTGTCGCCGGCATCGGCCTCCTTGAAGCTGCCCTTGCCGCGCCCGCCGGCGTGGATCTGCGCCTTGACGACCCAGAGCGGTCCATCCATTTCCCCGGCTGCGGTCTTGGCTTCGTCGGCCTTGAGCACGACGCGGCCATCTGACACCGGCGCTCCGTATTCGCGCAACAGCGCCTTGGCCTGGTATTCGTGGATATTCATGGGTCGTCTGTCCCCGTTCTGCTTCGGATTGGCGCGATTTAGGCCGGTCTGCAGGCGGAGGTTAAATGAAAACTTGCGGCGGATGCAAATTTCCGCCGGATTTGGGGCATTTGTGATCACAGCTTTCCGACGTGTGATCACAAGCCTCCCGACTGTTAGCGCAGAGACCGTCGCGCCCCGTGCCGAACCCCGAGTCGCCCCGGGCGCGCGCAGCCCCGTGCCAGACAAAAAAAGCCCCGGCGCGGGGCCGGGGCTTTGCAGTCATCTTCGGGGATGGCCTCAGGCCAGGGTTTCGTCGATGCCCTTGCAGGCCTCGACCAGGCCCTTCACCGCGCCCACCGAGTGGTCGAACATCGCCTGCTCGTCCTTGGTCATCTTGATGTCGACAATCCGCTCGATCCCGCCGGCGCCGATCACCGTGGGCACGCCCACGTAGAAGCCGTCGAGGCCGAACTGGCCGTCGCAATAGGCCGCGCAGGGCAGCACGCGCTTCTGGTCCTTGAGATAGGCCTCGGCCATCTCGATCGCGGAGGTGGCCGGCGCGTAATAGGCCGAGCCGGTCTTGAGCAGGCCGACGATCTCGGCGCCGCCGTCACGGGTGCGCTGCACGATGGCGTCCAGCTTCTCCTGCGTGGTCCAGCCCATCTTGACCAAGTCGGGCAGCGGAATGCCGGCCACGGTCGAGTAGCGCGTCAGCGGCACCATCGTGTCGCCATGCCCGCCCAGCACGAAGGCGGTCACGTCCTTCATGGAGACGTCGAATTCGAGGCTGAGGAAATGGCGGAAGCGCGCGCTGTCCAGCACGCCGGCCATGCCGCAGACCTTGGCATGGGGCAGGCCCGAGAATTCGCGCAGGGCCCAGACCATCGCGTCCAGCGGGTTGGTGATGCAGATCACGAAGGCATCGGGCGCGTTGTCGCGGATGCCTTCGCCCACGGCCTTCATGACCTTGAGGTTGATGCCCAGCAGGTCGTCGCGGCTCATGCCAGGCTTGCGCGGCACGCCTGCGGTGACGATGCAGACATCCGCACCGGCGATGTCGGCATAGTCCTGCGTGCCCTTCAGCCGCGCGTCGAAGCCCTCGGAGGGGCCGGACTCGGCGATGTCGAGCGACTTGCCCTCGGGGATGCCCTCGGCGATGTCGAACATGACGACGTCGCCCAGTTCCTTCATTGCTGCAAGATGGGCAAGGGTGCCGCCAATCTGTCCCGCGCCGATCAGGGCGATCTTGGGTCTGGCCATGGATTTGATCTCCGGTCCTTCGTGAATTTGCCCGTTGGCGTAAGCCTTCGCGACGCCCCGCGCAAGAGTGCGGCGGCGCGGCATCGTCACCTGTTAGGGCTATCGCCTGTGCATTCAACAGGATAAACGCAGCCCTGCGCACGGAATAAAGGGGGCGCGGGTGGAGCTGTTCAGCCTTTCGGTCTTTGCATTGACCATCCCGGCGGTGATTTTCGCCGGCATTTCCAAGGGGGGCTTCGGCTCGGGCGTTGCCTTTGCCAGCGCCTCGATTCTGGCGCTGATGCTGGAGCCGGGGGTGGCGCTGGGGCTGATGCTGCCGCTGCTGATGCTGATCGACGTGACCAGCCTGCCGGCCTACTGGCGCAAGTGGGACTGGCCGGCGGCGCGGATCCTGCTGCTGGGCGGGGTGCCGGGCACGGTGCTGGGCGCGCTGTTCTACGCCTGGGCCGATGCGGACACGATCCGGCTGATCATCGGCATGGTGGCGCTGTCCTTCGTCGCCTGGCAATTCGCCACGGCGCGCGGGCTGATCCGGCTGGGCACGCGGCGGGCCGGGCCGGTGACCGGGCTGACCGGCGGGCTGGGGCTGGGCTTCACCAGCTTCGTCAGCCATGCCGGCGGGCCGGTGGCGGCGGTGTTCCTGCTGGGGCAGGGGCTGGCCAAGACCACCTACCAGGCGACCACGGTGCTGGTCTTCTGGGCGGTCAACCTGTTCAAGGCGGGCTTCTATGGGGGCATGGGGATCTTCACGCGCGAGACGCTGATGATGGATCTGGCGCTGGCGCCCTTTGCCGTGCTGGGCACGTGGCTGGGCATCAAGGCGCATCACTACGTGTCCGAGCGCGTCTTCTTCGCGATCACCTACGTGGCGCTGACGCTGACCGGGCTGCGGCTGGTCTGGGTCGCGCTGACCTGAGGTGCCCCGTGCCGGCAGGCGGAAGGCGTTCGGCCCTCCGCCGACGTTTTCAGGCCCGACTGCTCAGGCCGGGTCGCCCTTGGGTGGCAGCGCGTCGGCCAGTTCCTCGAAGGCCTGGCCGCTGGCGACAAGGCAGGTCATGCCGTTGGTCAGGGTCACCGTGATCGTCCACGAGCCCGACTCGGGCGAGGCAAAGACCTCCATCACCGCGTTGTTGCTGCCCAGCCCCATGCTCTGGCGCGTCTCGCCATAGGTAATGGCCAGCCGTTCGACCACGGCGGCGCGCGGGGCGCAGTGGCGCAGCTGTTGTGCATCGACCAGCGTGGCGGCCCCCAGCACCAGGCCCGCCGAGAGCAGGCCGAGTTTCACGAAATTCTCCGTCATGTCGTCACCTTCCGGTTTGGCCCCGGGGATGGTCCCGGGGGCGGTTCGGTCCCCTCTGAGGCGGCGCGCCGGCCCTGTGCCCGCGTGCCCCGGCCGGTCCGCCGGCCATGGGTCAAGCTTCCGTCCATGCCGGTTCCGATCCGGTTAACGCGCCGCGCGGTGGCGGCCGGCTGGTGCCGGGATTGCCCGAATTGCGGGCAAATTCTGCGATGCGGCAAATTTCGGGTTGAACATTCCTGCAAAAATGGCCACCCATGCGCAACAAAGTTACCCTATCGGAGGCTGTCATGGATCTGCGCACGCGCCCCTACCGCTCGGTTCTCTACATTCCCGGCTCGAAGGAGCGCGCACTGGAAAAGGCCCGCACCCTGCCCGTGGACGCGATCATCTTCGATCTCGAGGACGCGGTGACGCCCTCCGAGAAGGCCGCCGCGCGTGACACGCTGGCGCGCGCGCTGGCCGAGGACTATGGCAAGCGCACGCGGATCGTGCGGATCAACGCGCTGGACACCGAGTGGGGCGCCGAGGATGCCCGCGCCGTGGCCGCCATGGACTGCGACGCGGTGCTGCTGCCCAAGGTCGAGGGGCCCGAACATCTCGACGCGTTGGCCGCGCTGTGCGACAAGCCGCTCTGGGCGATGATGGAGACGCCCGCCGCCATGCTGAACGCCGCCGCCATCGCCGCGCATCCGCGGCTGCAGGGGCTCGTCATGGGCACCAACGATCTTGCCAAGGACCTCAACACCCGGTTCCGCGCCGATCGCCTGCCCATGATGACCGGTCTGGGCCTGTGCCTTCTGGCCGCCAAGGCGCATGGCGCGGTGATCGTCGACGGGGTCTACAACGCCTTCAAGGATGACGAGGGCCTGAAAGCGGAATGCGCTCAGGGCCGCGACATGGGCATGGATGGCAAGACGCTGATCCACCCCGCGCAGGTCGACATCGCCAACGCGGCCTTCGCCCCCTCCGAGGCCGAGATCGACCTCGCGCAGCGCCAGATCGACGCCTTCCGCGCCGCCGAGGCCGAGGGGCAGGGCGTCGCCGTGGTCGATGGCAAGATCGTCGAGAACCTGCACGTGGACACCGCCCGCAAGACGCTGGCCAAGGCCGAGGCCATTGCGGCGCTGGCGGAATAGCGACAGGGTCGCGCCAGCACAGCCAGGGAGAAAGCCATGCTGATCTTGATTCTCGGTGTCCTGCTCTGGGCGGGCGCGCATTTCTTCAAGCGGTTCGCGCCGGCGCAGCGCGCGCAGATGGGCGACAAGGGCAAGGGGCTGATCGCCGCCGCCATCGGGGTCAGTATCCTGCTCATGATCATCGGCTATCGCATGGCCGACGGGGCCTTCTTCTGGGGCCGTCACCCGGCCACGGTGGGCATCAACAACCTTGCCATCCTGATCGCGATCTACCTGATGAGCCCGGCCGCCAAGAAGGGCAAGCTGCTGGCCGGGATGCGTCACCCGATGCTGACGGGCTTTGCGCTCTGGGCCGGCGCGCACCTGCTGGTCAATGGCGACGTGCCCTCCTTCATCCTCTTCGGCGGTCTGCTGGCCTGGGCGCTGGCCGAGATCGTCATCATCAACCGGGCCGAGCCGGACTGGACCCCGCGCGAACCGGGGCCGATTGCCAAGGACGCGATGTTCTTGGCCGCCAGCGTCGTGCTGCTCTTGGCCATCGGTTGGGTCCACGGTCTGCTCGGCTACCCAGCATTCGGATAAGCTCATGAAACTCTATCGCTTTCTCACCGCCGACGACACGTCTGCCTTCTGCCACAAGGTCACTGCCGCGCTGAACGCGGGCTGGGAGCTGCACGGCGCGCCGACTTACGCCTTCGACGCCGCCAACGGCGTCATGCGTTGCGGGCAGGCCGTGGTGAAGGAGGCCCCGGGCGCCTACAGCCCCGACCTCAAGCTGGGAGAGCAGTGATGGGCACCAAAACCAACCCGGGCCGCTTCTTCGAGGATTATCGTGTGGGCCAGGTGATCGACCACGCGGTGCCGCGCACCGTCTCGGGGGGCGAGCGGGCGCTCTACCACGCGCTCTACCCGGCAAGGCATGCGCTCTATTCCTCGGACGCCTTCGCGCAGGCCTGCGGATTGCCGGCCGCGCCGATCGACGACCTCGCGGCCTTCCACCTTGTCTTCGGCAAGACGGTGCCGGACGTCTCGCTGAACGCCGTGGCGAACCTGGGCTATGCCGAGGGGCGCTGGCTGCGCCCGGTCTGGCCCGGCGACACGCTGCGCGCCTCCTCCGAGGTGATCGGGCTCAAGCAGAATTCCAATGGCAAGACCGGCGTGGTCTATGTGCGCACGCGCGGACTCAACCAGCGCGATGAGGCGGTGCTGGAATATTGCCGCTGGGTCATGGTGCGCAAGCGCGACGCCGAGGCCCCCGCGCCCGAGACGGTGCTGCCCGAGCTGAAAAAGGCGCTGGCGCCCGAGGATCTGGTCATTCCCGAGGGGCTCGACTTCACCGGCTACGATTTCACCCTGGCGGGTGAGCCGCATCGCTGGAGCGATTACGAGATCGGCGAGACCATCGACCACGTGGACGGCGTGACGGTGGAAGAGGCCGAGCACATGATGGCGACGCGGCTCTGGCAGAACACGGCCAAGGTGCATTTCGACCTCAGCTTCCGCCCCGAGGGGCGACTGATCTATGGCGGGCACGTGATCTCGCTGGCGCGCGCGCTCAGCTTCAACGGTCTGGCAAATGCGCAGATGGTGGTCGGGCTTAACGGCGGCGCCCATGCCGGGCCTTGCTTTGCCGGGGACACGGTCAAGGCCTGGTCCGAGGTGCTGGACAAGGCCGACACGCCGGCTCCCGGGGTCGGGGCGTTGCGGCTGCGGCTGGTCGCGAACAAAGACGGTGCGCCCTTCGATCTGCGGGGCGAGGACGGGCGCTACCTGCCCGGGGTGCTGCTGGATCTCGACATCTGGGTGCTGATTCCGAAATGACCGGGCAAGCCGGACGTTGCGTCCGGTGATGCGGCTGACACGAAGACGGGGCTTGGCGCGCCGGTCAGGGTTCCGTATCCTTCTGCCTGGGGAGAGGAACGACCGCACCAGTACAGGGAGACGCACATGACACGTCCAGCCTTGCCCTCGGCACCCGATGATCTTCTGGCCATCCCGGCCGAGCAGATGCCCGACACCATGCGCGGATTGATCCGCAACAAGGCGCTGACCCCGCTGATGGCGCGAATCCACCGCGATCTGCGCTCCGAGGACCCGGCCCTGCGCCAGCAAGGCAGCCTTGCCCTGCGGCACATGGGTTTTCCCGAGTGACAGGGCACGGGCGGCCGTCCGGCGCTCTGGTGTCCCCTTTTCCTGACAGAATCCGTGGGTCGGCGCAGCGCGCCGGCCCTTTGCGTTTCAGGCCCGCGCTGTTAGCGAAACCATGTGATCACACGTTGCAAGTGCGTGATCACAAATCTTGATTTTTCCCGAATTGCGCCAAAAAACCGCGCCATTTCAGGCGCGCCGCGCGTGACAGGCGGATAAAATGAAGTAGAACCAGTACAAACGGACCACGACAAGGAAAGCCCAATGCCCGACGTGAACCGCGGCAACCGCCCGCTTTCGCCCTTCATGATCGGCCAGTACTACCGGCCGCAACTGACCTCCGTCACCTCGATCCTGACCCGCATCACTGGCAACGCGCTGCTGATCGGCGCGCTGATGGTGATCTGGTGGCTGCTCGCCGCGGCGACCTCGGAGGAGTATTTCCGCACGGCCAATGCCGTCCTGACCTCGGGCTTCGGCGACCTGGTGCTGTTCGGCTCGCTCTGGGCGCTGTGGTACCACACGCTGGCGGGCATCCGGCACCTGGTCTGGGACAACGCGCAGATGCTGGAGCTCGAGCGCGCCGAGAAGCTGGGCTGGGGCGTCGTGTTCGGCTCGGTCATCCTGACCATCGTCACCGTCATCATCATCTGAGGAGGCCGACCATGGCATTTCTGACCGATCGCAAGCGCGCCGTTGGCTGGGGCTCCGCGAAATCCGGGACCGAGCATTTCTGGGCGATGAAGAAGAGCTCGGTGGCGCTGCTCATCCTCGTGCCGCTCTTCGTCTTCACCTTCGGGCCGGCGCTGGGCGGCACCTACGAAGAGATCCTCGCCTATTACGCGCGGCCCTTCCCGGCGATCGTGGCGGCGCTGACGATCCTCGTGGGCTTTCACCATTTCAACATGGGTGTGCAGGTATTGATCGAGGACTATGTGCACGGCCTGTGGGAAAAGATCCTGATCCTTCTGATGACCTGCGTCAGCTACGGCGCAGCGGCGGTGGGCATCTTCGCCATCGCCAAGCTGGCGCTCTGACAGACCACAACCGCGGGAGCGCAGGTCGGCCGTGACCGCGCTTCTGCCATGGCCGCGCCTTCCGGACGGGAATGCCGGCCCGCACGAGACACGAGGCTGAGGAACATGGCTGCATACGAATACGAAACCCACGATTACGACGTCGTGGTGGTGGGCGCCGGGGGCGCCGGCCTGCGGGCCACGCTGGGCATGGCAGAGCAGGGGCTGCGCACCGCCTGCGTGACCAAGGTCTTCCCGACCCGCTCGCACACCGTCGCCGCGCAGGGCGGCATTGCCGCATCGCTGTCCAACATGGGCCCGGACAACTGGCAGTGGCACATGTACGACACGGTCAAGGGATCCGACTGGCTGGGCGACACCGACGCGATGGAGTACCTCGCGCGCGAGGCGCCCAAGGCGGTGTATGAGCTCGAGCATTATGGCGTGCCCTTCTCGCGCACCGAAGAGGGCAAGATCTACCAGCGTCCCTTCGGCGGCCACACGACCGAGTTCGGTGAGGGCCCGCCGGTGCAGCGGACCTGTGCCGCGGCCGACCGGACCGGCCACGCCATCCTGCACACGCTTTACGGCCAGTCGCTCAAGCAGCAGGCCGAGTTCTACATCGAATATTTCGCCATCGACCTGCTGATGGAGAATGGCGAGTGCAAGGGCGTGCTGTGCTGGAAACTCGATGACGGCACCTTCCACGTGTTCAACGCCAAGATGGTCGTGCTGGCCACCGGCGGCTACGGCCGCGCCTATTTCTCGGCCACCTCGGCGCATACCTGCACCGGTGACGGTGGCGGCATGGTGGCCCGTGCGGGCCTGCCGCTGCAGGATATGGAATTCGTGCAGTTCCACCCGACCGGCATCTACGGCTCGGGCTGCCTTATCACCGAAGGCGCGCGCGGCGAGGGCGGCTACCTGACGAACTCCGAGGGCGAGCGCTTCATGGAGCGCTATGCGCCCACCTACAAGGACCTCGCGCCGCGTGACTATGTCAGCCGCTCGATGACCATGGAGATCCGCGAGGGCCGCGGCGTGGGCGCCGAAGGCGACCACATCCACCTCAACCTGTCGCACCTGCCGGCCGAGGCGCTGGCCGAACGGCTGCCCGGCATCTCGGAATCCGCCAAGATCTTTGCCGGGGTCGACGTCACCAAGGAGCCGATCCCGGTCCTGCCCACGGTGCATTACAACATGGGCGGCATCCCGACCAATTACTGGGGCGAGGTGCTGAACCCGACCGAGAGCGATCCCAACGCCATCGTGCCGGGCCTGATGGCCGTGGGCGAGGCGGGCTGCGCCAGTGTGCACGGCGCCAACCGGCTGGGCTCGAACTCGCTGATCGACCTCGTGGTCTTCGGCCGCGCCGCCGCGATCCGCGCCGGCAAGGTGGTCAACCCCGAGACGGCCGTGCCGACGGCGCCGGCCGACCAGATCGACCGCGCCTTCGACCGGTTCGACGGGCTGCGCCACGCCAAGGGCACCGTGCCCACGGCCGAGCTGCGGCTGGAGATGCAGAAGACCATGCAGCGCGACGCCGCCGTCTTCCGCACCGCCAAGACCATGGCCGAGGGCGTGACCGCGATGACCGCGATCGCGGGCAAGATGGACGACATTCAGGTCTCGGATCGCAGCCTTGTCTGGAACTCGGACCTTATGGAGACGCTGGAGCTGACCAACCTGATGCCCAACGCGCTGGCCACGATCGTCAGCGCCGAGGCGCGCAAGGAAAGCCGCGGCGCCCATGCGCATGAAGATCACGCCGAGCGCGACGACGAGACGTGGCGGGTGCACACGATTGCCACTGTCGACAAGGCCAAGGTCGACCTGAGCTATCGTCCGGTGATTACCGACCCGCTCACCAACGAGGACGAGGGCGGCATCGCGCTGAAAAAGATCGCCCCCAAGGCGAGGACCTTCTGATGCGCACTGCCCTTTTCACCGCCGCGGCGCTCTGCGTCGCGGGCCTGTCGGCCCAGGCCGGCGGTCACCTGCCGGTCACACAGTCCTGCGAGGCACAGGCCCATGCCTATGCCTATGACGGGTCCAAATCGGGCTATGCCGCGCGCTACCGCGCGGCGCTGGCGCAATGCACGAACTCGGCACGCTACTACAACGGCCCTGTCGACTACCGGCAGCGCCGGTACAAGGTGCCGGTCATCGTGACCTCGGGCAGCTATGGCTGCTATCCGGGGGCGCCGCGCATGTATCGGGGCACGCTCTATTGCCTCGACTGATCCGGCCCGCGCTTGGCACGGCGCTTCTGGCCCTCGGGCTGGCGGCCTGTTCGCCGCAGGCGCAGGACCGCATCACGCGCGACGCGGCCCGCGCCACGCTGACACGGGTGGTCACCGACCGCTATCCGGCCCTGCCGGTCGAGCCGGCCATCGACTGCCTGATCGACAATGCCAGCGCCGTGCAGATCCGCGCACTCGCCGCCGATGCCGTGCTGGGCCCGACCGAAGGCACGATCGAGATCGTCAGCCAGATCGTCTCGAAACCCGAAACCCTGACCTGCCTGGCCGCCGAAGGCCTGCCCGCCCTGCTTCGATAGGAGAGAGAGATGGTTCAGTTCACGCTCCCAAAGAATTCCAAGATCCGCACCGGCAAGACCTGGCCCAAGCCCGAGGGCGCCAAGAAGACGCGCAAGTTCCAGATCTACCGCTGGAACCCCGATGACGGCGAGAATCCCCGGGTCGACACCTATTTCGTCGACATGGAGACCTGCGGGCCGATGGTCCTGGACGCGCTGATCAAGATCAAGAACGAGATCGACCCGACCCTGACCTTCCGCCGGTCCTGCCGCGAGGGGATCTGCGGCTCTTGCGCGATGAATATCGACGGGATCAACACGCTGGCCTGCATCTACGGGCTGGACGAGATTTCCAGCGCCGAGGTCAAGATCTACCCGCTGCCGCACATGCCGGTGGTCAAGGACCTGATCCCGGACCTGACGCATTTCTACGCCCAGCATGCCAGCATCATGCCGTGGCTGGAGACCAAGACCAACCGGCCGGCCAAGGAGTGGAAGCAGTCCATCGAGGATCGCAAGAAGCTGGACGGGCTTTATGAATGCGTGATGTGCGCGTCCTGCTCGACCGCCTGCCCGTCCTACTGGTGGAATGGCGACCGCTATCTTGGACCGGCCGCGCTGCTGCATGCCTATCGCTGGATCATCGACAGCCGCGACGAGGCCACGGGCCAGCGGCTGGACCAGCTGGAGGATCCGTTCAAGCTCTATCGCTGCCACACGATCATGAACTGCACCAAGACCTGCCCCAAGGGTCTGAACCCGGCCAAGGCGATTGCCGAGATCAAGAAGATGATGGTGGAACGCGCCGTCTGAGATCGCCATCCGCGGTGTGACAGGGCCCCGGAACCGATGGTTCCGGGGCTTTTTCATGGGGTTGTGATGGGCTCATGCCGGACATGCAGCCGTGCCCATGTCGCGGCACGACGCATGATCTATCTGCTGCGTCGGGGAGGGAATTCAGAGACGGAAAGACCACGCAGATGAACATCCAGAGCAGCCGCAAGGCACGCGCCGCCCGCGAGGCGCTGGCAGAGGCCTGGGCCTATTACACCCCCGCGCCATGCCCCCCGTTCGAGAGCCCGGCCTACGAGGCCGCGGCGGACTGGGCCTGATCCGACGGAGCGCGCCCTGCGGGCGCGCGCAGGATCCCTCGTCCTTGCGCCTCCGGCGCCGTCCTCGAGCGCAAACGGCCCCGTGACGCGCCGGGGAGCAGGGCAGGGGGAACCCCGGCGCCTTGCCCGCGGCGCCGCTTCGCCATAGGTCATGCGGCATGCTTGTGATCGTCGGGCTGGTCGTGGCCTTCATCCTCATCGCGGTCTTTTCGAACCGCGCCACGCGCAATTGCCGCTGGCGGGAATACCCGCAGGGAGACCAGAGCCGCTGGACCTGCATCCATTGCGGCGCCGAGACGCGCGGACCGCGCGGAAAGACCCCGCAGCGATGCCTGCGCGACACGGGCTGAGCCCCGGCCGGGATAATCCGTGCCGCGCCGCGAAAACCCCTTGCACGACTCGGGCCAAGCCGCCATATGCGCGCCCATAGACGCCAACGCACGCGCCTCTGTCGCAAGGGACGCCCCCTAAGGTTACGCAGCGACGGTAACGTCTCCCCTTGGAACTGAGCGGTCTCATGCCGGGAAACCGGACATGGCCGGGTCTGACTGGAGATGACCATGAATGCTTTCGTGACCGGGCTTGCCGCCCGCGAGTCCGCATCCTTTTCGCGCGCCGAGGCGCATATCCTGACGCATCATTTCGACCGGCCGACGCTGGTCATCGACACCACGCAGGTCGCCCGGCAATATGCCGCGCTGGCCCAGGGGCTGGGCCGTGCGCGCATCCATTATGCCGTCAAGGCGAACCCCGCGCCGGGCATCCTGTCCACGCTGGTCGAGGCAGGCTCGCATTTCGATGCCGCCTCGCGGGCCGAGATCGAGATGTGCCTGGCCGCCGGCGCGCGCCCCGACCAGATCAGCTTTGGCAACACGGTCAAGAAGGTGTCGGACATCGCCTGGGCGCATGGCGCGGGGCTGACCCTGTTCGCCGCCGATGCCGAGGACGAGTTGGACAAGATCGCCCGCCACGCGCCGGGGGCCGAGGTCTATATCCGGCTGATCGTCGAGGCGTCGCAGGCCGACTGGCCGCTGTCGCGCAAGTTCGGCTGCGCGCCGTCCAAGGCGCTGTGGCTGATGGAGCGGGCCCGCGCGCTGGGGCTGCAGCCGGTGGGGCTGAGCTTCCATGTCGGCTCGCAGACCCGGCAGGCCTCCATGTGGGCGCCGGTGCTCGACCAGGTGGCCGAGGTCTGGCACGCCGCGCAAGACGCCGGGTTCGGGCTGAGCCTGCTGAACATCGGCGGCGGCTTTCCCGCCTTCTACGGGCAGGAGGTGCAGGCGCCCACGCTCTATGCCGCCGAGGTGATGCGGCTGGTGAGCGAGCGCTTCGGCGCCGTGGCCCATGTCATGGCCGAGCCGGGTCGCGGGCTGGTGGCCGAGGCGGGTGCGATCTCGGCCGAGGTGCTGCTGGTGGCGCGCAAGTCGGCCAATGACCTGCATCGCTGGGTGTACCTGGATATCGGCAAGTTCTCGGGGCTGGCCGAGACCATCGACGAGGCGATCCGCTACCAGTTCGTCACGCCGCGCGATGCCGAGCCGACCGGGCCTTGCATCCTGGCCGGGCCGTCCTGCGACAGCGCCGATGTGCTCTATGAACAGCACCCGGTGCAGCTGCCGCTGGGGCTGGCCTCGGGCGACCGCATCCTGATCCGCAATTGCGGCGCCTATACCTCGACCTATGCCTCGGTCGGGTTCAACGGCTTCCCGCCGCTGGACGTGGTCGAGCTCTGACCCGGCAGGCGCGCCCCCCGCGGGGGCGCGTTTTTTCGTCCCCGACCTGGGGCTTGGCGGTCAAGCCTTCTGGCGGAGGGCCGGCGGCCGGGATAGGGTGCCGCCATGACATTGCCCGCGCTGACCCTTTCCGATGACCAGGCCGCTGCCTATGACCGCGTGACCGAGATGCTGCGCGGGGCGGGCGTGGATCTGGACGAGGGGATGTGCCTGCCCCCGCGCGAGGGCAAGCGCGGCGTCATGGCGCTGATGGGCAAGGCGGGCAGCGGCAAGACGCTGCTGCTGGCCGAGCTGGTCAAGGCGCTGGAGGCGATCGGGGTCGAGACGGTCTCGGGCGATTACGAGGGGCGCAAGCGCAAGGAGCGCCGCACCCTGGCCGTGCTGGCGCCGACCAACAAGGCGGCCAGCGTGCTGCGCATGCGCGGCGTGCCGGCGACCACGATCCACCGCATCATCTACACGCCGGTCTATGACCCGGAATACGAGCGCATCGCCGAATGGCTGATGGGCAATGGCGAGAAACCCGAGCTGGAAGAGCTGACCGAGGAGGCGCTGGCCCGCGCCGAGGCCAGCTACCAGGCGCATGCCTCGGTCCCCGCGGCGCTGGCCGCGGCGGGCTTGCGCGGAAGCGATTTCATCACCGGCTGGAAGCGCCGCGAGGAGCCGCTGGATATCGGCTTCGTCGACGAGGCCTCGATGCTGGACGAACGCCAGTTCGAGGACCTGCAGGAGATCTTTCCCAACCTGATCCTGTTCGGCGATCCCGCGCAGCTGGCGCCGGTGAACCAGTCGGGCAAGATGGTCTTCGACGATTTGCGCGAGAGCCAGAAACAGGAGCTGAGCCGCATCCACCGGCAGGCGGCGGACAACCCGATCCTGGACCTCGCCCATGCGCTGGCCGATCCCGAGCTGGGTTTCGAGGATTTCGAGCGGCTGGTCGAGCAAGCCGCTTCGCGCGACGAGCGGGTGGTCTGGAGCCAGCGGGTCGAGGTCGACCTGATGGCGCGCTCGCCCGTGCTGGTCTGGCGCAATGCCACGCGGATCCGGCTGATCCATGCTTTCCGCCACGTGCATGGCGCGCCCGAGACCGAGCTTCTGCCCGGTGAGCCGCTGATCTGCGACGGGATCGAGCTGCCGCTGAAGCACCGCAAGAAGCGGCTGGATCTCGAGGCGCGCGGGCTGATCAAGGGTGCGCAGGCGATCTATCTGGGCCCCGGGCGCAAGCCGGGGTTCTCCAAGCTGCACCTCGTGGGTGCGCCCGAGCCGCAGATCTCGGCCTCTTCCATCGTCAAGATCGAGAAGCCCGAGGCGGAAGAGCCCTTCATCCCCTATGCCGCGCGCATGGGCGCCACCTTCCTGCACGGCGCCGCGGTGACGATCCACAAGGCGCAAGGCTCGCAATGGGAGAACGTTCAGGTCTTTGCGCCCGACCTCTACGCCGCGGCGCGCATGGGCCGGACCGAGGCTGGCCAGCCGCTGTGGAAACGGCTGGCCTATGTGGCGATCACGCGGGCGCAATCGCGACTGTTCTGGGTGGTGCGCAACCGCCTGGCGCGGCCCACCGGCGGGCTGCGCATCGACGATCTTGGCGGGGCCCCGGCGCCGCTGGCCCTGACCGGCAGCGCCGAGGAGGGCTGAGCCCGCCGATTTCGAGACCGGCAGGCTCATGGCGATGCGGCCTCAGCCCTCGCCGGTCAGCTTGACTACGGCCTTGCCGGTATTGCCGCCTTCCAGCAGCGACAGGAAGGCCGCCGGCGCGTTCTCCAGCCCCTCGGTCACATCCTCGAGAAAGGCGATCTCGCCCGCGGCCACGCGCGGCGTCATCTCGGCCACGAATTCCGGCATCAGGTTCCAGTGATCGAAGATGATGAAGCCGGCCACCTGCAGCCGCTTGACCAGGATGCTGCGCCAGGTGGCGGGCAGCCGGTCGGCCGTGTCCTCGGCACCGCTGTACCACGCGATCGTGCCGCAGACCGGGATTCGACCATGCGTGTTCATCAGCGGCAGCACCGCCTCCAGCACCTTGCCGCCGACATTCTCCCAGTAGATGTCGACCCCGTCCGGCGCGGCCTCGGCCAACGCGGCGCGCAGGCTTTCGGCATCGGGATGGGCGCGGTGATCCACCGCGGCGTCGAAGCCGAAGCGCTCGGTGGCCAGCTTGCACTTCTCGGCGCCGCCGGCCACGGCCACGGTGCGCAGCCCGGCCGCCTTGGCCAGCTGCCCCACCAGCGAGCCCACCGGCCCGGTGGCGGCGGCCACGACCAACGTCTCGCCCGCCTTGGGCCGGCCGTATTCGCGCAGCCCCGCCCAGGCGGTCAGCCCCGGCATGCCCAGCACCCCCAGCGCGGTCGAAGGGGGCAGGTCGCCGTCCAGCTTGCGCAGCGCGTCGGCCTTGAGCAACGCGTGGCTGGCCCAGCCGGTCATGCCGGTGACGATGTCGCCCTCGGCCACGCCCTCGACGCGCGAGGCCAGCACCCGGCCGACCCCCTGGCCGGTCATCACCTCGCCCAGCTCGACCGAGGGGGCATAGCTGGGCCCCTCGCTCATCCGGCCGCGCATGTAGGGATCGAGCGACAGGTGCGAGACCTCGACCAGCACCTCGCCCTCCGCCGGCTGGGGCATGGGTCGCGTCTCGTGTCCGAAATCTTCAAGCACCGGCGCGCCGTCGGGGCGTCGCGCAAGCGTGATGCAGCGCATCTGGTCGGTCATGGGGGCTCCTTGCCTGTCCGTTCGGGAAAATCTGTTGCGCGCAGCGCGCCAACCCGGCCAATCTATGCAGACATGCGCTGACGACAAGGGAGGGTCCGATGCAAGGAGGCATGATGCACGTGCCGCTCAGGATCATCGAGATCCTGCGCTACGCGGCCGAGCTGCACCCCGCCGGCGAGATCGTCTCGGTCCGGACCGAGGGCGACCTGCACCGCGAAAGCTATGCCACCGCCTACCGGCGCGCCGCGCAGCTGGCGCACGGGCTGGCCGGGCTGGGGGTCACCCATGGCACCCGTGTCGCCACGCTGGCCTGGAACGGATACCGTCATTTCGAGCTCTACTACGCCATCTCGGGCATGGGCGCGGTCTGCCACACGATCAATCCGCGCCTCTCGGCCGAGCAGATGCTCTACATCATCACCCATGCGCAGGACCGCGTGCTCTGCGTCGATACCAGCTTCGTGCCGCTGGTCGAGGCCCTGGCCCCGCAGCTTCCCGACGATCTGGTGATCGTGGTGCTGACCGATCGCGCCCACATGCCCGACAGCGCGCTGGACCTGCTTTGCTACGAGGAGATGCTCGAGGGCCGGCCCGACACCTATGACTGGCCGATGATGGACGAGACCACGGCCGCCGCGCTCTGCTACACCTCGGGCACCACCGGGCATCCCAAGGGCGCGCTCTATTCCCACCGCTCCACTGTGCTGCACGCGATGACCGTGGCGCTGACCGTGCCGCGCAGCCTGCACGAGGGCGCCCGAATCCTGCCGGGCGTGCCCATGTTCCACGTCAATTCCTGGGGTCTGGCCTATGCCGCCCCGCTGGTCGGCGCCTCGCTGATCATGCCGGGTCCGCGGCTGGACGGCGCCGCGCTGTTCGAGCTGATGGAGGCCGAGCGCGTCACGGCCAGCTGGGGTGTACCCACGGTCTGGCTGGGGCTCGGCGCCGAGATCGAGAATCGCGGCCATGCGCCCGCCACGCTCGACCAGCTGGCGATCGGCGGCTCGGCCGCGCCGCGCGCGATGATTTCCTTCTTCGAAACCCGCGGGGTCGATATCTGCCACGCCTGGGGCATGACCGAGATGAGCCCCGTCGGCACGCAGGCCCAGCTGCCCACCGGCCTCGGCGCCCTGGACGACGCCGAACGGCTGGCACTGAAGTCGAAACAGGGCCGGCGCCTCTTCGGGGTGGACCTCAAGATCGTCGACGCGACCGGCGCGACCCTGCCGCAGGACGGCATCGCCACGGGCGAACTCTTCGTGCGCGCCAACACGGTGATCGCCGAGTATTTCGACAACGCGACCGCCACGTCTCGGGCCTTCGATGCCGAGGGCTGGTTCGGCACCGGCGACGTGGCCAGCATCGACCCCGACGGGTTTCTCTACATCCGCGACCGCGCCAAGGACCTGATCAAGTCGGGCGGCGAATGGATCAGCTCGCTCGACCTCGAGAACATCGCCATGGCCCATCCCAAGGTGGCCAATTGCGCGGTGATCGCCGTGCCCCACCCGAAATGGGAGGAACGCCCGCTGCTGGTCGTCGTGCCCCGCGACGTGGCCGACCCGCCGGGGCTGGACGAGATCCACGCCGCCATGCAGGACCACCTCGCCCGCTGGCAATTCCCCGATGCGCTCGAGATCGTCGAGGACCTGCCCCTGACCGCCACGGGCAAGGTCTCCAAGCTGGACCTGCGCCGGCGCTATGCCGGGTACGGGCTGCCCGATGCTGGCTGACGCGCTGCGCGCCCTGCCGCCGCGCCACAGCGGCTGGGTTACGATGGACACGGCCCGGGTCCGCGCCTTTGCCGAGGCCACCGAGGATTGGCAGTTCATCCATCTCGACGAGGCCCGCGCCGCGGCCGAGACGCCCTTCGGCGGCGCGATCTGCCACGGCTTCCTGACCCTGTCGATGCTCACCGCCATGAGCGACGAGGTCACCGCCGATCTGCCCGGCATGGCCGCCAGCGTGAATTACGGCTTCGACCGGATCCGCTTCGTCACCCCCGTGCGCGTCGGCGCCCGCGTGCGCGGCCGCTTCATCGTGGCCGATGTCGAGGAACGCGGCACTGCCCTGAACGTGCATTGGGATGTCGAGGTCGAGATCGCGGGCGCCGCGCACCCTGCGCTCGTGGCCAACTGGATCACCCGCATCTACCAGGAGGCATGATGCGCCCGATCATCGCCCTTCTCTGTCTGACAGCCCTGCCGGCCGGAGCGGCGGCCGAGGGGATCTATTCCCTCTACCGCTCCTCGCCCGGCGACCCGCTGGCCTCGGAACATGTCGCCACCTTCGACACGCGCCACGGCGCCGAGACCAATGCCGAGAATTGCTGGCTCGCCGCCCGCCTCTTCCAGGAGCGCCCCGAGGTCGAGACGCGGTACTACTGCATGCCCGGCCGCGCCAAGGGCAGCGCCCCGGACACGCAGTGACCCGACAGCCCTTTCATCTTTCCGAAAATACTCCGGGGGGCCCGAAGGGCTGGGGCAGCGCCCCCTCCGCACTCAGCTCGCTTGCGCGGCGCCTCAATACCCCGCGGCGCGATCCACGAGGTGCAACAGCGGCGCGCCCGTCTCGGCGCGGTGGATGTTCTCGGCGATCACCAGGGCCGCCGTCTCGGGCCGGGTGGTCGAGGCGATATGCGGCGTGACCGTCACCTTGGGATGCGCCCAGAAGGCGTGGTCCTCTGGCAGCGGTTCGGTGCGGAACACGTCCAGCGTGGCGTGTCCGATCTGTCCTGCATCCAGCGCTGCAATCAGCGCGTCATCGTCGATCAGCGGGCCGCGGCCGGGGTTGATCAGTACCGCGCCCGGGGCGGGCAGGGCGAGGCGCTCGGCATCCATCAGGTTCTCGGTCTGCGGCGTGTCGGGCAGCAGCAGCACCACGATCTGCGCGCCTGACAGCGCTTCGGCCAGGCCATCCGCGCCGTGCAGGCAACGGATCCCGTCGACCTGCTTGGCCGAGCGGCTCCAGCCGGTCACCGGAAAGCCCAGGGCGCCGAGCGCCGCGCCGCAGGCCTGACCCAGGGTGCCCAGCCCGAGGATCGTGACCGGGCGCTCCGTGGCCAGCGGCGGCGGGGTCGCGTCCCAGCGCCGCTCGGGGTTCACGATATGGGCGTCCATGCCCAGGTGATGGCGCAGCACGTGGCCGGTCACCCATTCGACCATGCCTTGCGTCAGCCCGTCGGGGTCGACCATCCGGGCCAGCGGCGCCTTGAGGGTGGTGTTGCCGACCACGTCCTCGACCCCGGCCCAGAGGTTCAGCACCGCCTTCAGCCGCGTGTAGGGGGTGAAATCCTGCAGCGCCGAGTTGGGCGCGTAGATCACGTACTCGACCTCCTCCGGCGCCATCTCGGGGGCGATCCGGGCGTCCAGCCCGACCGCGTCGAAGGCGCGGCGCAGCGGGGCCTCGTACTCCTCCCAGCTTTCGGAGGAGGCGGCGAACAGGATATCGGGCATCGGGTCTTCCTTGTCTGGCGCGTCAGCGCGGGCGGTGGATATGCGCGCTTTGCACCAGACCGAAGGCGATCATCAAGACCAGCATGGCCGATCCGCCATAGCTGACCAGCGGCAGCGGCACGCCCACCACCGGCGCGAGGCCCATCACCATGGACATGTTCACCGCGAAGAACAGGAAGAAGGTCAGCCCGATGCCCAGCGTCAGCAGCGACGAGAACCGGTCGCGGTTCTGCAGCGCCGCGAAGACGCAGAAGACCAGGATCAGCACGTAGAGCAACAGCAGCGAGACCCCGCCGACGAATCCGAACTCCTCGGCCAGCGTGTTGAAGATGAAGTCGGTATGCTTCTCGGGCAGGAAGTTCAGCCGCGACTGGGTGCCCTGCATGAAGCCCTTGCCGGTCCAGCCGCCCGAGCCCATGGCGATCTTGGCCTGGGTGATGTGATAGCCCGCGCCCAGCGGGTCGGTGGAGGGGTCGAGGAAGGTGTCGATGCGGCGGAACTGGTAATCCTTGAGCAGCTGCCACTCGGTCCCGCGGCTCTGGAAGACCAGCCAGATCCCGCCCGCCCCGGCGGCGATGACGCTGGCGAAATAGAGCCAGTGCACCCCGGCGAGGAACATCATCAGCCCGCCCGCCGTCAGCAGCAGGATCGCGGTGCCGAGGTCGGGCTGGGTCAGCACCAGCATGGTGGGGGCGACGATGATCAGCACCGGCAGGATCACCCAGAGCGGGCGCGAGGTCTTGGCCAGCGGCAGCCAGTCGTAATAGGCGGCCAGCAGCACGACCATGGCGATCTTCATCACCTCCGAGGGCTGCAGCCGCATGAAGCCGATATCGATCCAGCGCTGCGCGCCCATGCCGACGGCGCCGAAGAACTCCACCAGGATCAGCAGGAAGAAGGCCAGCCCGTAGATTGCCAGCGCCATGCTGCGCCAGAACCAGATCGGCACCAGCGCGACCACGAACATGGCCGTCAGACCCAGCAGGTAGCGTTTCATCTGCGGCTCGGCCCAGGGGCTGAAGGAGCCGCCCGCCACCGAGTAGAGCATCAGGAAGCCGACGCCGGCCACGGCGCTGAGCAGCACCACCAGCGGCCAGTTCAGGTAGAGGATCTTGCGCCAGCCCGACGGCGTCGTCTTGACGGAATATTCGAGATAGGTCACGCGCGGCTGTCCCCCTCGGCCCGGCGTTCCTCGCGCTCGCGGGCGAGGCGTTCCTGCTGCGCCTTGACCTTGCGCTGCTCGCTGCGCGGGTAGGCGTCGAGCGGCGGATCGCCCCCGAAGAGCGCCTGCAGCGTCACGTCGCGCGCGATGGGCGCCGCCGCGGTCGAGCCGCCGCCGCCATGTTCGACCACGACCGACACGGCGATCCGGGGATTGTCCCAGGGCGCGTAGTTCACGTAGAGCGCGTGGTCGCGCCGCTCCCAGGGCAGGTCGGCATTCGAGGTCACGCCGCGGGCCCGCTCGGCCGCGGTGATGTTGCGCACCTGGCTGGTGCCGGTCTTGCCGGCCATGCGCATCCCCTCGGCCACGATGCGCGAGCGGTAGGCGGTGCCGCGCCGGTTGTTCGACACGGCATACATGGCGCGGCGGATCTGCAGCAGGTGGTTGGGATTGAAGCCCAGATCGCTGCCGCCGGTATGGGGCGTCTCGACCCCGTCGATCGACTTGACCAGCCGCGGCGTCACGCTGCGCCCGGTGGCCAGCCGCGCCGACATCACCGCCAGCTGCAGCGGCGAGGAGAGCACGAAGCCCTGCCCGATCGAGGCGTTGACCGAATCGCCGATCACCCATTCTGCCTGCCGTTCGCGCCGCTTCCACTCCTTGTCGGGGATCAGCCCCTTGGTCACGGCGGACATGGGCACGTCATAGGCCTCGCCCAGGCCCAGCTTGCGCGCCATCGCGGCGATGCGCTCGATGCCGACCTTCAGGGCCAGCTCGTAATAATAGACGTCGCAGCTTTCGCGCAGCGACTGTTCGAGGTTCATGTGGCCATGGCCGACGCGCTTCCAGCAATGGAAGCGGCGCCCCCCCACCTCGAGATGGCCGGGGCACCAGACGGTCTCCTCGGGCGAGACAAGCCCGGCATCCAGCGCCGCCAGCGCCGTCACCATCTTGAAGGTCGAGCCCGGCGGATAGGCGTCCTGCACGGTCTTCGAGGCCAGCGGCCGGTGATCGTTGTCACGCAGCTCGCCGTAATCGGCGACGGAGATGCCGCGCACAAACTTGTTGGGATCATAGGAGGGCGCCGAGGCGATGGCCAAGAGGTCGCCCTTTTCCACGTCCATCACCACGACCGAGGCGCTTTCCTGGCCCAGCCGGGCCTGCACGTAGGATTGCAGCGCATTGTCCACGGTCAGCTGCAGGTCGGTGCCGGCCACGCCCTCGCGCCGGTCGAGTTCGCGCATGACGCGGCCGACCGAGTTCACCTCGACCCGCTTGGCTCCGGCCGAGCCGCGCAGCACCTCCTCGTGCTTGGCCTCGACGCCGACCTTGCCGATCTGGAACCGCGGGATGCGCAGCACCGCGGGCGGGTCCTCGTAGCGTTCAAGGTCGCGCTCCGAGACCGGGCCCACATAGCCCGCCACATGGGCGTAAAGCTCGCGCTCGGGGTAGAAGCGGCTGAGCCCCACCTCGGGCACCACGCCGGGCAGGGCGGGCGCGTTCACCGCGACGCGGCTCAGATCCTCCCAGCTGACCCGGTCGGCCACCGTTACCGGGTGGAAGGGCGCAGTGCGCTGCATCTCGGTGAGGGCCCGGTTCAGGTCATCCTCGTCCAGCTCGATCAGCTGGCCCAGCCGGGCGATCACGTCGTTCACGTCGCCCGCATCCTCGCGCACCAGCGTGATGCGGTAGGTCTGCTCGTTCTCGGCGATGATCCGCCCCTCGCGGTCGAAGATGCGCCCGCGCGAGGGCGGGATCAGCCGGATCGAGATGCGGTTCTCCTCGGCCAGCAGGCGGAACTCGTCGGCTTGGTCGACCTGCATGTAGCGCATGCGCAGCGCCAGCAGACCGGCAAAGCCAACCTGCGCGCCGCCCAGGATCAGCCCGCGCCGGGTGATCCGGCGGGCGCTTTCGGCGTTTTCACGGGATGTGCGTCTCATCTCGGGCGCGGTCTCTCTGCTTGCGTCGCGGGTTACAGCGTCCGCCCGGTGTCATAGCCACCGCGCTTGCTGCGGCGGACACCAAGGGCCACGTGGCTGACGGCCGTCACGACCGGGTAGGCCATCACCGTCATACCATATTGCATGATGCTAAGGGAAAGGGTCCCGGGTGCGACAATCAAGACTCCGAGAGCCAGCCGGTAGGCCACGGTCAACGCCGCCAGCAGAGCCGCGACGGTGACCCACTCGGCGAAGAACGTGTTCTCACGCACCGTCTTCTCGCGGTTCTTGAGGAATTCCGAGCCCATGAGCACCAGCACCGACCACAGCCCCGGCGGGCGCTGGAACAGCATGTCGGCCAGCAGCATGACCAGCGCGATGGACAGGGCGGGCACGAAATCGGGCCGGCGCAGCGCCCAGGCAAAGGTCATCGCGACCAGCAGGTCGGGCCCCGCGATGCCGCGGGGCAGGGTCTGCATGGGCAGAAGGTGGACGAACATCACCAGAAGGGCGAGCAGGATGTAGAGCGCACGCATCCCCCAGAGGCGGCCGGGCGTCATCTCAGCCATCGCCGGCCTCCGGCGCGTCGGTCGTCTCTTCGGGGGGCGGGCCCGCGTCGGGCCGCTCTTCGGGCAGGATCAGCGCGCTGGGGTTGTTGACCCGCCGCGCGCCGTGATCGCGCAGCACGCGCAGGAATTCCAGCCGCTCGTAGTCCGCGGCCAGACGCGCGCGCAGGCGGCCGCCGGGATCTTCGGCCACCTGGCCGATCAGCAGGCCAGGGGGGAAGACCTCGCCATCGCCGGTGGTCACGATCCGGTCGCCGGGGCGCACGAGGTCGGGGCTTTCGAGGAAATCGATCGGCGGCGCGGCGCTGTTGTCGCCCGAGATGATGGCGCGTTGGCCCGAGGGCTGGATCTCGGCCGGGATGCGCGAGGTGGCATCGGTCAGCAGGATCACCCGCGAGGTGTTGCGCCCCACGCCCGAGATCCGGCCCACCAGCCCGATCCCGTCCATCGTGGCCCAGCCGTCGACGATCCCGTCGCGCGAGCCCACGTTGATCAGCACCGACTGCCGGAAGGGCGAGCCGCTGTCGGCCAGCACCACGCCGGTGATATAGGTCAGCCGCGGATCGAGCCGGACATTGTTGAGATCGCGCAGCCGGGCGTTTTCCTGCTCCAGCTGCAGCGCGGCCTCCTTCCAGGCGGTCATCTGGCGCAGCTCGCGGCGCAGTTCCTGGTTCTGCGCGTAGATGCGCTGGTAGCTCTGGAAGTCGCGCACCAGCCGGATCGAGGCGGTGACCGGCGCCATGGCCCAGTCCATGCGCGGCACGACCGTGTCGACCACCTGCGCGCGAAACCGCTCCACCCGCGGGCTGTCGATCCGCCAGAGCAGGAACAGCCCGGTCAGGCACAGCACCAGAACCGCCAGAAGCAGGCGCTTCAGCGGGCCGGTGAAATCGTCGCTGTTGCGGTCACTGGCCACGAAGGTCCCCGGTCGATTGTTCCGAAACCTACGGTTTGTTCCGCGGTTTCGCCAGTCTGCACATGTCCGGCAGGGGGTCGCCCCGCGCGACGGTCGGGACGGGGACAAATTTTTTCAGCAAAAATTTGCAAAAGTCTTCCTCAAGACTTTTGTCCCGCCCGTGGCCGTCAGCTGTCGTAGTCGATGGCGTGGCGCAGCTGTTTCTCGTATTCCAGCGCCTTGCCGGTGCCGAGCGCCACGCAGTTGAGGCTTTCATCGGCGATCGAGACCGCCAGCCCGGTCTGCTCGCGCAGCGCAAGGTCCAGGTCGCCCAGAAGCGCGCCGCCTCCGGTCAGCATCACGCCGCGATCCACGATGTCGGCGGCCAGGTCCGGCGGCGTCGCCTCGAGCGCGGTCATCACCGCCTCGCAGATCTGCTGCACCGGTTCGGAGAGCGCCTCGGCCACCTGGGCCTGGCTGATCTCGGTCTCTTTCGGCACGCCGTTCAGAAGGTCGCGGCCGCGGATCTGCATCGAGGAGCCGCGCCCGTCATCGGGCATGCGCGCCGTGCCGATCGAGGTCTTGATCCGCTCGGCCGTCGATTCGCCGACCAGAAGGTTCTGCTGGCGCCGAAGGTAGTTGATGATCGCCTCGTCCATGCGGTCGCCGCCCACGCGGACCGAGCGCGCATAGACGATGTCGCCCAGCGACAGCACCGCCACCTCGGTCGTGCCGCCGCCGATATCGACCACCATGTTGCCGGTGGGATCGGTGATCGGCATGCCCGCGCCGATCGCCGCGGCGATCGGTTCGGCGATCAGCCCGGCCTTGCGCGCGCCGGCCGACAGGACCGACTGGCGGATCGCGCGTTTCTCGACCGGGGTGGCACCATGCGGCACGCAGACGATGATCTTGGGCTTCGAGAAGGTCGAGCGGCGATGCACCTTGCGGATGAATTCCTTGATCATCGCCTCGGCGGTGTCGAAATCCGCGATCACGCCCTCGCGCATCGGGCGGATCGCCTCGATGCTACCCGGCGTGCGGCCTAGCATCAGCTTGGCGTCCTCGCCCACGGCGAGCACCTTCTTCTGCCCGTCCTTCACGTGATAGGCCACCACGGAGGGCTCCGACAGGATGACGCCCTTGCCTTTCACGTAGACAAGCGTGTTCGCCGTCCCCAGGTCGATGGCCATGTCCGACGAGAACATGCCCAAGATGCCATCCATTCCAAACATTTCGCTCTGCCCCATTGCCCGAAGGGCCCGCGACTCTCTCGGGTCCGGGCCGAGCGCACTTATACGGGCCGTGTTCCGCGAGCGAAAGTGTTGCGCCCCTGCAATTCAGCGTGAATCCGCCTTTGTCGCGGGGACGGCAAATTTCCCTTGGCCTGCCAAAATCTTGCCCGGTTCGGCGCCGATCCTGACGCGCAACGAGGACAGGGCGGGAACTCAACATGCTGCGGATCGGGGCGCTTGTCGGGGCCGGCGTCATCTTCTTCATCCTCGTCGTGGCGGGGGCGGATTACCTGCTTCAGGCGCGCGCGGCCGGGCAGGGGCCGCTGGCCTTCGGCCTGTCGGGCTGGACCGAGAGCTTTGCCGAGCGCGGCCGCCGCGCCGCCGACCGCAAGCGCATGATGGCCGATCGGGACGCGCCGCTCAGCACCCATTACCCGGAGGCCCCCACCGGCTGGGAACGGCTCGACTGGGATCCCGCGCACGAAGCCTTTCTCAAGCGCGACCGCAACCGCATGGTCAGCCCGCAGGACGATCCCTATGACCGGTTCGGCATGGATCCCGCGCGCGACCGCCGGGATCTGGTGGCCAAGATGATCGCCGACAAGGCCGGGCCCGCGCGGCCCGAGGACATCCGCGTCTACACCGATGGCGACACGATCGTGGTGATCAAGACGCGCTTTCTCGACCTGCGGCCGCGGCGGCTCTGGGGCGTCACCGCGCTGGTCGGCGGGCGGGACTTTGCCGGCGGCGACTGGGCGGCAGGGCGCCCGATCCGGACGATCCACCACGGCGTGGCCTTCCGTGACATGCGCGGGTCGGGCAATGCGCGCGGCACCAGGATCTGGCGCGCCATGATCGGCCTGCAGATGGAGGTGACCATCGCCACGAATGGCCGCGCGCAGGACATGGACCGCATCCTGGCGGGCGTGGATTTCCGCACCATGAAGACGCTGGTCGAATGGCCCGAGGGCGTGGAAGAGCAGTCGACCCGCGAGCTGCGCGCCGAGATGGCGCGGCAGCGGCTGGAACGGCAGCGTCGGCGGGCCTCCTATCTCGAGGCGGTCGAATCCGAGCTGGATCGCAAGGCCAGCATCGCCCGCTCGCGCAGCCGCTTCGGCGAGTACACGCCCGAGGTCTGCGTCGATTATCGCGGCCGCGAGTATTGCCGCTGGGTCCATGACTGAGCCGGCCCGGCTGCGGCAGGCGTGAAAGGGGCATTATGCGGATCATCGTCTTTGTTCTCGGCACGCTGTTCCTGAGCGGCGCCAGTGCGGCGGCCATCGATTACGGGCTGTTCCGCGTCTATGCCTCGGCCCTGCAGCAGGGCGGCACGCCGGCGGACTACGTGCGGCAGAGGCTTGCCCGCCTGAACCCGTTCGGCGGGCTGCGCGGCGCGCCCGAGCGCGATTATGCCGCCGACCCGCTGACGCTGGAGGACAAGGCCCGCATCGCGCGGCGCATGCACATGGCGCTGCCCGAAGCGCCCGAGGGCTGGCGCAAGCGCTATTACCGCGAGAGCGATCTCTACCGGCTGAAGCCCGACCTCGCCCACTGCCACAAGCGCAGCCTGTGGGAGAAGGCAATCTACAACCCGACCACGCAGATGCTCTCAAAGGAGGAGCTGGAGGCCGACCGGCCGCGTGCCCGGACCGGCCAGCAGCGCCCCCGGGCCTGCCCCTACCTGACCGGTGGCGGCGGGTTCATCACCTACGAGCTGGGCGACCGGATCATCTCGGTCTTCGTCGGCTACAGCCGCAACCGCGAGGCCCGGCCCGCGGGTCGCATCGAGGATCGCCGCCCCGTCGTCGTGCTGACCCTCTTTGGTCACAAGTTCCGCACCCCGCGCGTGCGGCATTTCCTGACACGGCGCGGTTTCCGCTTCACCGAGTGGCCGAACCACGCGCGCAGCAACGGGCCAGACCGTCCGCCCATGCGGGTCGCGGCCAGCCGGAAGGGTGATGGCCGGCTCGACGTGCTGGTCGTCGGGCGCGCGACTCGCGCCGATATCAAGCGCATCGTGATGACACTGGATTACGATCTGCTTAACGCCATGCTGGCGCCGCCCGCCCCGCCGCAATGATCGGTTGGCAGGGCACCCCGGGTCGGTCGGGTTTTTCATGTTCACGCCCTGACGTTAACGCCGCCTTGACCGATTGCTGCCACGGTTGCGTGGCAGATCGGGGCCGGAGAGCGAAAGGAAAGGGCGGCTCATGCGTGATTCCGTGAAACTCATCGCCGTCGGGATTTTCGTGGTGGTGATGCCGGTCCTGCTGCTGGTGACCGATTTTCTCGTCTTCAGCGTGACGGCGGGGCTCTACAGCGAACCGGCGGGTCCGCGCGCCTACCTGGCGCATCGTACGGGGATCACGCTTGCCCCGGCGCGCCCGGTGCTGGCCGCGCGCGACTACAAGGCCGCCCCGCTGACGCTGGAGGAAAAGCGCGACCGTGCCGACCATCTGGCCGCGGCCCTGCCGCCCGCGCCCGAGGGGTGGACGCTGGCCCCCTATGCCGAGGGGGATCTCTGGGCGCTGCGCCCCGATCTGGACGGGTGCCGCGAGATGGACCGCGCGATGCGGGCGCGCGCCCTGCTGGGCGATGGCCCGTGCCCGATGCCAGACGCCCGGCACGCGTGGAGCTATCGCAAGGGCGATCGGCGCATCATCGTGCTGATCCGCTATCACCGGGGCAAAGACGCCTGGCCCGCGGGGCGGATCCACTCGCCGGGCCCGCTGGCCGGAGCGGTGGCGCATCATTTCGGCGGCGGCTACGAATCGCATGATTACCGCCCCTTCATGGCGCGGGGGCAGTGGCGCTTCGGCATGCTGCCGCTGGTGGTGCGCCGCATGGAGCGGGCCGAGATGCGCCCCTACCGGATCTTCGCCCATCGCGAGGGGGATGGCGAGTTGCACGTCTTCGTGCTGTCCAACGCACAGCCCGGCCGGATCAAGGCGGTGCTCAAGGGGATGGACTATGCCCTGCTCGAGGCGATGGTCGCGCCGGTGCCCGACCTGCGCGCGGCCGGGCAGGGCGGGGCGCAGGGGGTGCTGACGGCGCGCGCCCGGCCCTGAGCGGGCAGGTTCAGGTCGACAGGATCATGTCCGCCGCCTTCTCGGCGATCATGATCGTGGGCGCGTTGGTATTGCCGCTGGTGATGCGCGGCATCACGCTGGCATCGGCCACGCGCAGATTCTCGACCCCGCGCAGGCGCAGCGCGCCATCGAGCGGGGCGGCCTCGTCCGCCCCCATGCGCACCGTGGCGACAGGGTGGAAAATCGTGGTGCCGATGCGCCCCGCGGCCTCGGCCAGCGCGGCATCGTCCTGCGCCGCCGCGCCGGGGCTGACCTCTTCCGGGGCATAGCGCGCCAGCGCGGGCTGGGCCATGATGCGGCGGGTCAGCCGGATCGCGTCCACCGCCACCTGCCGGTCGCCCTCGGTCGACAGGTAGTTGGGCGCGATGCGCGGCGCGTCGCGAAAATCTGGCGAGGCAAGCTCGACCGTGCCGCGGCTTTCGGGGCGCAGATGGCAGACGCTGGCGGTGACGGCGGGGTAGTCGTGCAGCGGCTGGCCGAACGCGTCGAGCGAGAGCGGCTGCACGTGGTATTCTAGGTCCGCCGTGGCCAGCCCGGGGCGCGAGCGCGCGAAGGCGCCCAGCTGCGAGGGCGACATCGCCATTGGGCCGGAGCGTTTCGCAAGGTATTCCAACCCGATCGCCGCCTTGCCCCAGAGCGAATTGGCCAGCGTGTTCAATGTCTTCGCCCCGGTCAAACGCCATGCGCAGCGCAGTTGCAGATGGTCCTGCAGGTTGCGCCCGATCTCGGGCGACACGTGGTGCGGCGCGATG
Source organism: Pseudoponticoccus marisrubri (assembly GCF_001482405.1). GTDB lineage: Bacteria > Pseudomonadota > Alphaproteobacteria > Rhodobacterales > Rhodobacteraceae > Pseudoponticoccus > Pseudoponticoccus marisrubri. The sequence continues at coordinate 540,704 of NZ_LPXO01000001.1, read as the reverse complement.
CCATGGGCGCGTAACACGTCCTCGGGGCCGATGCCGGAGAGTTGCAGCACATGGGGTGAACCGATCGCCCCCGCGGCAAGAATGACCTCGCCCCGGCAGCGGGCCGTGTGCCGCGTGCCCTGAAGGTCATATTCCACGCCGGTCACGCGCGCCCCGTCGAAGAGCAGCGTGGTCACCTGCGCATGGGTCTGCACCTTGACCCGATCGCGCGGCGAGCTGCGCAGGAAGGCGCGCGCGGTGTTCATGCGCCAACCGTTCTTCTGGTTGACGCGGAAATAGCCGACGCCCTCGTTGTCGCCGGTGTTGAAATCACTGACCTTGGGCAGTCCGGCCTGGTGCGCAGCCTCCATCCAGTCGTCCAGCAGCGGCCAGTGCAGGCGCTGGTTCTCGACCCGCCACTCGCCGCCCGCGCCGTGATGTTCGGAGGGGCCGTCGACATAATCCTCGGATTTCAGGAAATAGGGCAGCACGTCATCCCAGCCCCAGCCGGTCAGCCCCGACTGGCGCCAGCCATCGTAATCGGCGGCCTGTCCGCGCAGGTAGAGCATCCCGTTGATCGAGGAACAGCCGCCCAGAACCTTGCCGCGGGGATAGAGCAGGGAGCGCCCGCCAAGCCCCGGCTCTTCGGCGGTGCGGAAACACCAATCGGTGCGCGGATTGCCGATGCAATAGAGATATCCCATCGGGATGTGGATCCAGTGGTAGGTGTCGCGGCCGCCCGCCTCGAGCAGCAGCACGCGGCGTCCGCCCTCGGCCAACCGCTTGGCCAGAACGCAACCTGCGCTGCCTGCGCCCACCACGATGTGATCCCAGTCTCCCTGCATGCGCCGCCCCCCTGTCGTGCCGTTCCGGGACAGTGCCGCAAACGCCGCGCCGGGTCCACGTCAGAAACCGGCCGGCAAAGGTGCGCGGTCGAGCAGGGCGCGCGCCTCGGCCCCGGTCAGGACCGGGCGGCAGGCGGGCATGGGGTCACCGTCCGTCACGCGACGGATCGCGGCGCGGTCGGGCGGCGGCAGCATCTGCGCCTCGCGCCCGCCGGGCAGCAGGCTTTCGCAGGGCGCGCCTTCGGCCAGGACGATGGCATGGCGGTCGAGCAGCAAATGCACGTAGGTGACCTGCCGGCGCGGCACCTGTCGAATGCGTCGCCCGTCGACCAGCGCGCGGGCGGGCACCAGCACCTCGGCCGAGCCGTGCTGCAGCTCGGCCCGCGGGTCGCGGATCAGCACGCGATGCTGCGGCGACAGCTTGAGCGCGCCGAAATTGCCGATGCTGCCCGGCGCGAAGCGGATCGGCGCATGGCGCGGCGCGATGCTGGCGCGGCGGCGCCCGATCCAGCGGATGGGGCGCGGCGGGCCGTCCCATGTGCGGACGGTCTGCCCGACCGACAGTGCACCGGCAGGCACCAGCCCGCGTGGCGTGTCGATCCGCGCGGCGGCGTCGAAACAGATGAATTCATGGGTATAGGCCGGATTCTGATCGGTCGTGAAGAATTGCGGCTGAGCACCGCCGGCCGAGTTCGCGGCATACCAGCCGGCAAGATCCACCTCGGGGGCCCAGACGAGCTGCGTAAGCGCGCCCGTCTGGTCGTAGCCCTCGAACACGATGGCGCCGCCGGAACCGACATCGTCGCTGCGGATCACGCTGGCATTGGCGAGCGTCACCGGCCCGTCCGGCCCGGTCCAGGACAGGCTGTAGCTGTCGCCGACCTCGAACAGGCGCGGGTCGGGATCGTCATCCGATGCCGTGATGACAAGCCCGCTGGTCGCGCTGCCCGGCGGCGCGTCGAAATTGGACCGGTCGGGTCCGGCACCGATATTGCGGCCGGTCGCCGTGGCGAACTGGTTGTCCTGCGCGGTGAAGGAAAGGCCCATCGCATGCTCCGTCTCTGTGGCGAGCATGGGAGGAGACGCGCAAAGATCGGGTTAAGCGCCGTGCGCCCCAAGCACCGAAATGGCTTGCATTTGAAAGGGTTTCACACGGGCAGGGCGGTGGTCTTGAACACGGTGCGCAGCGCGAAAGAGGATTGCATCTGCGCCACGCCCGGCAGGCGGGTCAGGTACTGGCGGTGGATGCGGGCGAAATCCTCGGTATCCTCGGCCACGACCTTGAGGATGTAATCCGCCGTGCCGGCCATCAGGTGGCATTCCAGCACCGCGGGCACGCGCGCCACGGCGGTCTCGAAGGCCTCGAGCACGTCATCGGCCTGCGCGCTCAGCTTGATCTCGACGAAGACGGTGGTGGGCAGGTCCAGCTTGCGCGCATCCAGCAGCGCCACGTAGTCGCGCACGTACCCCTCGGCCTCCAGCCGCTGCACCCGGCGATGGCAGGCCGAGGCGGACAGCGTCGCCTCGGTGGCCAGCTCGGCATTGGAGATCCGGCCGCGGCGCTGGAGCACGCGCAGGATACGGCGGTCTGTCTCGTCAAGGGCCATTTTCGAAGATTCCTCCGGATTTCCGCGCATCCTTGCGCAGGATCTTGCGTGCGTTGCCGGCTTTTTGCGCAAGTCGCGCAGCCGATTGCAACCGGCTTGTGGCACGATCGGGAACAAAACCGAGAGGAGGAAGCCATGAAGATCGGATGCCCGACCGAGATCAAGCCGCAGGAGTTCCGCGTCGGCCTGACCCCCAACGCGGCCGGCGAGGCTGTGGCGCATGGGCACGAGGTGCTGGTCCAGCGCGGCGCAGGCGCGGGCGCGGGGTTCGACGATGCCGATTACGAGGCGGCGGGCGCGCGGCTGGTCGACACCGCCGAGGCGGTCTTTGCCGAGGCCGAGATGGTGGTCAAGGTCAAGGAACCGCAGCCGGCCGAGCGTGCCATGCTGCGCGAGGGGCAGGTGCTGTTCACCTATCTCCACCTCGCCCCGGACCCCGAGCAGACGCGCGACCTGCTGGCCTCGGGCGCGACCTGCATCGCCTACGAGACGGTGACCGATGATCGCGGCGGCTTGCCGCTTTTGGCGCCCATGTCCGAGGTGGCCGGCAAGCTGGCGCCGCAGATGGGCGCGTGGTCACTGCAGAAGGCCAATGGCGGGCGCGGCGTGCTGATGGGCGGGGTGCCCGGCGTCGGCCCGGCCGAGGTCGTCGTGATCGGCGGCGGCGTGGTGGGCACCCATGCGGCGCGGGTGGCCGCGGGCATGGGGGCAGCGGTCACGGTGCTCGACCGCTCGCTGCCGCGGCTGCGCTATCTCGACGACGTGTTCGGCGGGCAGTTCGGCACGCGCTATGCCAGCGCCGGCAGCACGGCCGAACTGGTGGCGCAGGCCGACATGGTGATCGGCGCGGTGCTGGTGCCGGGTGCGGCGGCGCCCAAGCTGGTCAGCCGTGCGCAGCTGTCGGGCATGAAGCCCGGCGCGGTGATCGTCGACGTGGCCATCGACCAGGGCGGCTGTTTCGAGACCTCGAAACCCACCACCCACCAGGATCCGATCTACGAGGTGGACGGCGTGGTGCATTACTGCGTGGCCAACATGCCCGGCGCGGTGGCGCGCACCTCGACCATCGCGCTGGGCAACGCGACCATGCCTTACATGCTTGCGCTGGCGGACAAGGGCTGGCGGCAGGCCTGCGCCGAGGATCCGCACCTGCTGGCCGGGCTGAACGTGCATGCGGGCAAGCTGACCTATTACGCGGTCGGAAAGGCGCTGGGCATCGACGTGACCTCGCCGCAGCTGGTGGTGAAGGGCTGAGACCGGCCGGGCGGCGGGGGCCTCAGGGCACAGTGATCCCGCCCGGCTTGGCCTTGTGCGCGGGCTCCACGTGGATGGTGATGCGGGCGCCGTCGACGGCGTCGCGCAGCGCGGCCTCCAGCCGGTCGCAGATCTCATGCGCCGCGTCCACCGACATCCCGCCCGGGACCACCAGGTGGAACTCGACAAAGGTCGCCTGTCCGGCCTGCCGCGCGCGCAAATCATGCGCCTCGACCGCGCCCTCGGCATTGGCGGCGATCACGTCGCGCATGCGCTGCAGCTCGGCCTCGGGCACGCTCTCATCCATCAGCCCGCCGACCGAGCCGCGCACCACGTGCCAGCCCGACCACAGGATGTGCAGCGCCACGGCCAGGGCCATCAGCGGGTCGAGCCAGTGCCACCCGGTGAACAGCGCGGCGAGGATCCCCGCCGACACCCCGGCCGAGGTCACCACGTCGGCCCAGAGATGCCGCCCTTCGGCCGCCAGCGCCGGCGAGCGCAGCGCGCGCCCCGCATGGCCCAGCCGCCAGGCCCAGACCGCGTTCACTGCGCTGGCCAGCGCGACCAGCAGCAGGCCGGCGGCCGGGGCGTCGATGGCGCGCGGGTCGAACAGCGCGGCCCAGGCCTCGCGCAGGATCAGCGCCGCGGCGATCAGGATCAGTGCGCCCTCCATGACGGCGCTGAAATACTCGGCCTTGTGATGCCCGAACGGGTGGTCGTCATCGGCGGGCTGCGCCGCGATATGCACCGCCACCAACGCGGCCAGCGCGGTGGCCACGTTGATGATGCTCTCCAGCGCGTCCGAGAGCAGCGCGACCGATCCGGTCAGCCGCCAGGCCAGCAGCTTGACCGCCAGCACGACCAGCCCGACGGCCAGGCTGCCAAGGGCGATCTGCGTGGCTCTGGGCATGGTCCTGCGGCTCCGGCTGCTTGGCCGCGCTGATAGCCGGGCCCCGGGTGCCACGCAACCCGCGGGCCCGCCCGCCCGGCGGGGGCTCAGCGCTTCAGCGCGTCGCGGATCTCCAGCAGCACGTCCAGCTCGGACGGCCCGGTCTCGACCTCGGGGGCGACATCGTCGGGCGCCTCGGCGGCGGCCTTGATGCGGTTCACCATCTTGACCAGCAGGAAGACCACAAAGGCGATGATGAAGAAATTGATGACCGCCATCAGGAAGTTGCCGATGGCAAAGACCGGCGCGCCGGCCTCCTGCGCGGCCGAAAGCGAGGCATAGCTCTCGCCGTTCAGTGCGTAAAACCAGCCCGAGAAGTCGATCCCGCCGGTGAACAGCGCGATGACCGGGTTGATCAGGTCGGCCACCAGCGAAGAGACGATGGCCGTGAAGGCCGCGCCCACGATGATGCCGACCGCCATGTCCATGACATTGCCCTTGGCGATGAAGTCCCTGAATTCCTGTACCATCCGTTCCGTCCCCTTGTGCGCGTGACCCCTGCATGGCGCCACATCCCGGCTGCGCCATCGCACAGAGGCGAGGCCTGTGACATCGGGAAACCGTGCATAGCTTTCCCCCGAACGCGACACAGGACAGCCGAGGACATCATGACAGACCTGACAGACCATCCGATCACCCGCCGCTGGGCGCCGCGACATCCCGACCGGATCCAGCTCTATTCCTTCCCCACGCCCAACGGGGTCAAGATCTCGATCGCGCTGGAAGAGATGGGCCTGCCTTACGAGGCGCATCGCGTCACCCTGTCGGATGCCGACGTCAAGAGCGACGCCTTCCTCAGCCTGAACCCCAACAACAAGATCCCCGCAATCATCGATCCCGACGGGCCCGGGGGCGAGCCACTGCCGCTCTTCGAATCGGGCGCGATCCTCGTCTACCTGGCCGAGAAATCCGGGCAGCTGATCGGGACGGACGCGGCCGAGCGCGCCCAGATCCTGCAATGGCTGATGTTCCAGATGGGCGGGGTCGGCCCGATGTTCGGTCAGCTGGGCTATTTCACCAAGCTGGGCGGCAAGGAGATCGAGGATCCCCGCCCGCGCACCCGCTACATCAACGAGGCGCGGCGCCTGCTGGGCGTGATCGAGAAACAGCTGGACGGGCGCGACTGGATCATGGGCGACTACTCCATCGCCGATATCGCGTTGGCGCCCTGGCTGCGCGCATTGGACTTCTACGGCGTGCGCGACACCGTGGGCTGGGCCGAGCATCCCCGCACCGTGGCCTATCTCGACCGGTTCCTCGCCCGGCCGGCCGTGCAGGCCGGGCTGAACGTGCCGCCGCGCGACTGAAGCAGCCGGTCCCGTCAGCCGGGCAGGGCGCCGGTCAGCACGTAGCGCAGGATCTGCACCACCTGCTCGGGGGTGCGCGCCATGGCCAGCGCCGCGGCGTCCACCTCCTTCAGCGCGTGGTCATGCTCGGGCTGCTGCAGGATGACCAGCGACTTGCCCAAGGCGGCGGCATAGCCCGCGTCGAAGGCCGCGTTCCACTGCTTGTATTTCTCGCCGAAGCGCACCACCACCACATCGGCATCCGCGATCCCCTTGCGGGTGCGGATCGCGTTGACCATCGCGCCCTTGTGGTCATGCCAGTACTTGTCGCTCTCGGCGCCCAGGATCGTCACCCCGCAATCGTCGCTGGCCCCGTGATCGGTGACCGGCCCGGTGAAGGTCACGTCGAGCCCCTGCGCCCCCTCGATGATCTGCTCGCGCCAGTCGGTGTGGATCTCGCCGGAAAGATAGACGTTCAGCCCCATGTGCTCGCTCCTTGTGGCTTGGCGGCGCGCCGTCCGCGCCGGCTGCGCGCAACCTAAGCCCATGTGCGGCGATGGCAACGCCCGGGGCCTGTCTTTCATCTTTCGGCAAATACTCCGGGGAGCGCGAGGGGCTGGCCCCTCGCAGTCCCCTCAACCATCCTTGCGGATCGTCTCGTTGCCGGGATCATAGGGGCTGTCGCAGGTGATGCGCGCATCCCAGAGCGCGTCCAGCATCTTCACCTTCAGCCGCGTGCCCTCCACCGCCAGCTCCGGGCGGACATAGCCCATGCCGATGGACTGGCCGAAGGCGACCGAGTAGCCGCCCGAGGTCAGCCGGCCGACGCGCTCGCCCTCCGGCGTGTAGAGCGCCTCGCGACCCCAGGGATCGGCATCCGCGGGCCCGTCGATCAGCAGCGTGACGCATTTCACCCGTACGCCGGTCGCCTCCATCGCCGCCTTGCCATGGAACGCCTTGGACAGGTCGACGAAGCGGGGCAGGTCGGCCTCGAGCGGCGTCGCGTCGCGGCCCAGCTCGTTGCCGAAGGCGCGATAGCTCTTCTCCTGGCGCAGCCAGTTCTGCGCCCGCGCGCCGACCGGCTTCAGCCCGTGCGCCGCGCCCGCCTGCATCAGCAGGTCCCACAGATAGGTCTGCATCTCGATCGGGTGGTGCAGTTCCCAGCCCAGCTCGCCGGTATAGGCGACGCGCACGGCGGTGACCGGGCACATGCCCAGCTCGATCCGGCGCGTCGACAGCCAGGGGAAGCGCTTGTTCGACAGCGCCGTGTCGGGATCGGCATCCCGGATCACCGCGCGCAGTACGTCGCGCGATTTCGGCCCGGCGATGGCAAAGACACCGTGGCGCGTGGTCCAGTCCTCGACGGTGATGCGGCCGAACTCGGCCTCCCTGTCCTCGACCGCCTTTCTCAGGAAATCCTGGTCATAGGCCTGCCATGCCCCGGAGGAGATCAGCATGAACCGGTCCTCGGCTTCGCGCAGGATGGTGTATTCCGTGCGCGTCGTGCCCGCGCCGGTCAGCGCGTAGGTCAGGTTGATCCGGCCCACCTTGGGCAGCCTGTTGCAGGTGAACCAGTCGAGGAACCCCGCCGCGCCCGGCCCGTGCACCAGCGTCTTGGCAAAGGCGGTGGCGTCGATCAGGCCGACGCCCTCGCGGATCGCCTTGGCCTCTTCGACCGCATATTGCCACCAGCCGCCGCGGCGGAAGCTGCGCGCGTCGTGGTCGAAGCTCTCGGGCGCGTCCACCGGGCCATAGTAGTTCGGCCGTTCCCAGCCGTTCACCTGCCCGAATTGCGCCCCCAGCGCCTTCTGCCGGTCATAGGCCGGCGCGGTGCGCAGGGGCCGGGCCGCGGGGCGTTCCTCGTCGGGGTGGTGCAGGATGTAGACATGCTCATACGCCTCCTCGTTCTTGCGAACGGCGTATTCGGTGGTCATCCACGAGCCGTAGCGGCGCGGGTCGAGGCTAGCCATGTCGATCTCGGCCTCGCCCTCGACCATCATCTGCGCAAGGTAATGCCCGGCCCCGCCAGCGGCGGTGATGCCGAAGGAGAAGCCCTCGGCCAGCCACATGTTGCGCAGGCCCGGTGCGGGGCCCAGCAGCGGGTTGCCATCGGGCGTGTAGCAGATCGGGCCGTTATAGTCGTCCTTCAGCCCCGCCGTCTCGGAAGACGGGATGCGGTGGATCATCGACATGTATTCTTCCTCGATCCGGTCGAGATCGAGCGGGAAGAGATCGGCGCGGAAACTGTCGGGCACGCCGTACTGGAACCGCGCCGGCGCATTGCGTTCGTAAGGCCCGAGGATCCAGCCGCCGCGCTCCTCGCGCACATACCACTTGGCATCGGCATCGCGCAGCACCGGGTGCTGGTCGTTGGTCTTGCGCCACTCGACCAGCGCGGGGTCGGGTTCGGTCACGATATACTGGTGCTCGACCGGGATGGCGGGGATCTTGATGCCCAGAAGCTGCGCGGTGCGCTGCGCGTGGTTGCCCGTGGCTGTGACGACATGTTCGGCGGTGATCGTCGCGGTCTCGTCTCCGGGGACGAGGTTGCCGCCGCGCTCGACCATCTTCGTGACGCTGACCTGCCAGTCCGAGCCGGTCCAGCGATAGCCGTCCACCTGCCACTTGCGCTCGATCGTGACGCCGCGCTGCCGGGCGCCCTTGGCCATGGCCATGGTGACATCGGCGGGATTGATGTAGCCGTCGGTTGGGTGATAGATCGCGCCCTTCAGGTCGTCGGTGCGCACCAGCGGCCAGCGTTCCTTGATCTGGGCGGGCGTCATCCATTCGTAAGGCACGCCGCAGGTTTCGGCCGTCGAGGCATAAAGCCGGTATTCGTCCATGCGCGCCTCGGTCTGGGCCATGCGCAGGTTGCCCACCACGAAGAAGCCGGCATTCAGCCCCGTATCCTCCTCCAGCGTCTTGTAATACTTGATGGAATAGTCGTGGATATGGGTCGTCGCGTAGGACATGTTGAAATAGGGCAGAAGCCCCGCCGCATGCCAAGTCGAGCCGCTGGTCAGCTCGTCGCGTTCCAGCAGCATGACATCGGCCCAGCCCGCGCGGGCGAGGTGATAGGCGATCGAGGTGCCGACGGCGCCACCGCCGACGACCAGGGCTTTGACATGCGTCTTCATGGACCGACTCCCGGATATACTGGGACAGTCCTACCGCGTCGGGCCCGGGCGCGCCGCTTGCGCCCGACGCGTTGCGGTCGGAAAACGACCCGCGACGATCAGGGTTTCGGGTGGTCGTCGTATTCGCCGGACAGGATGCGCCGGGCGTCGCCCTCGGGGTCGTCATACTGGTTCGAGCGCAGGGTGAAGACGAAGAAGGCAAGGCCCAGCCCGCCCAGCACCAGCGAGATCGGGATGAGGTAGGTCAACACGTTCATGGCGGCCTCCGGGGGCTGTTCCGTCTCGGGCGCGGGCCCGCGTCACTCAGCGCAGGCGCAGCGCGTTCAGCGACACGGTAATCGAACTGGCCGACATGGCCAATGCGGCAATCAGCGGCGAGCAGAGCCCCGCCACCGCCAGCGGCACGGCGATGACGTTGTACCAGGTCGCGATGGTGAAATTCTCGCGGATGCGGCGGGTGGCCTTGGTCGCGGTGGTCAGCGCCTGCGGGATCGGCGCCAGCGAGCGGCCCAGCAGCACGATGTCCGAGGCCACGCGCGCCGCGTCCAGCGCCGATGCCGGCGAGATCGAGGCATGTGCCGCGGTCAGGGCGGCGGTGTCGTTCAGCCCGTCGCCCACCATCAGCACGTGCCGGCCTTCGGCGGTCAGCGCCTCGATCCGGGCGACCTTGTCCTGCGGCAGCGCCTCGGCCATCCAGTGCGGGATGTCCAGCCGGCGGGCGAGGGTCTCGACCGCCGCGGTGGTGTCGCCCGACAGCAGGATGACGCGGTGCCCGGCCGATTTCAGCGCGGCCACGGTCTCGGCCGCGCCCTCGCGCAGCCGGTCGGTGAACAGGAAGGCCTGCGCCGGCCCGTCCGTGCCCACCCGCAGCCAGGCGGCGGTGCTTTCGGTCGCCTGCCCGCCGGTCCAGGTCGCGCGGCCCAGCCGCACTTGCCGGCCCTGCCAGGTGGCCTGCGTGCCGTGGCCGGGCACCTCTTCCAGATCCTCCAGGTCGGCGGGCGTGATGCCGGCGGCCTGTGCCGCGCTTGTCAGCGCCTGCGACAGCGGGTGCGATGATCCCTGCGCCAGCGCCAGCGCGATCTGCAGGTCGCGGCGCGTGAAATCGTCGAGATTGGTCAGCTCGGGCGTGCCGGCGGTCAGCGTGCCGGTCTTGTCGAAGACCACCGTGTCGATCTGGGCCAGCCGCTCCAGCGCGGTGGCGTCCTTGATCAGCAGCCCGCGCTTGAAGAGCCGCCCGCTGGCCGCCGTGGTCACCGCCGGCACGGCCAGCCCCAGTGCGCAGGGGCAGGTGATGATCAGCACCGCGGCGGCGATGTTCAGCGCCACGCGCAGATCGCCCGACCAGGCCAGCCAACCGAGGAAGGCCAGCGCCGAGAGGATATGCACGCCCGGCGCATAGAGCTTGGCCGCGCGGTCGGCCAGCGAGGTATAGCGCGAGCGGCCCGACTCGGCGATTGCCACCAGGTCGGCCATGCGCGCCAGCGAGGTGTCGCGGCCCACGGCGCTGGCGCGGATGGTCAGCGGGCCCGTCAGGTTGACCTCGCCCGCGCTGACCGGCCGGCCGGGCGCGGCATAGACCGGCAGCGTCTCGCCGGTCAGCAGCGAGCGGTCGAGCTCGGAGGTGCCCTCGGTGATCTCGCCATCGACGGGCATCCGCCCGCCGGGGCGCACGCGCACAAGGTCGCCCACGCGCAGCTCGGCCACGGGCACCTGTTCCTCGCCCTCCGCGCCGATGCGCCAGGCGCGCGGCACCTCCAGCGCGGCGAGTTCCTCGGCGGCCGAGCGCGCCACGGCGCGGGTGCGGTGATCGAGATAGCGCCCTGTCAGCAGAAAGAATGTCAGCGCAATGGCGGCATCGAAATAGGCATGCTCGCCCGAGAGCGACGTCTCCCACAGCGAGGTGACCAGCGCCAGCAGGATGGCCAGGCTGATCGGCACGTCCATGTTCAGCGTTCGGGCCTTCAGCGCGGTCCAGGCGTTGCGGAAGAAGGGCTGGGCCGAGAAGGCCACGGCCGGCAGCACGATCAGCGCCGAGATCCAGTGGAACAGGTCGCGGGTCTGCCCCTCGGCCCCGGACCAGACGGCGATCGACAGCAGCATGACGTTCATCGACGCAAAGCCGGCCACGGCCAGCCGCATCAGCAGGTCGCGACCGGCGCGGTCCGTGGCGGTGGCGGCGATGGCGGAGGCGTCCAGTTCATGCGCCTCGTAGCCCGCCGCCTCGACCACCGGGATCAGGTCGGCGGCGGCCATGTCGGGCGCGGCCTCGATGTTCACCCGTTTCTGCGTCAGGTTGACCCGCGCAGCCGTCACGCCGGGGGCGGCATGCAGCGCACGTTCCACCGCGGCCATGCAGGCGGCGCAGTGAATGGTGGGCAGCGACAGGACGATATGCGCCTCCTCCGGGGCCGGCCGCGCGGCAAGCGCCTGGGCGGCGGGGGCGGCGGAACAGGCGGGGCAGGCAGAGGCGGGCGGGCGAAGGGTCGCGGTCATCGAAGCTCTCGGAGGGATCGTGGCGCGCGGGGGCAGGCCCCCCGCGGCCGGCTCAGTTCTTGACGTGGAACACGACGCGCTGTTCGAAGGGCGTGCCATCCTCGGCCCGCGCGGTCATGCGGATGTTCCAGTTGCCGGGGGCCAGGCTTTCGCGCGCCACGTAGGCGCGGCCGTCAAAGCGGAAATCCGGGCTGCGGTCATCCTTGACATGGGTCGGCCGGCCCAGCACGGCGTCCAGGTCTTCGACCTCGACGGCGCGGCCCTGGTCGTCGCGGATCTCGAGGATCAGCAGCCCGCCGGTCAGCCGGGCCGAGACATCCCATCCCAGCGCCTCCTGCGCCGCGCGGCGGTCGTCGAAGGTCTGGCTGGCGACATAGGAATTGTCGGTCTCGACCCCGGGGAAGGTGCGCACCGCGTTCACCGCCAGCGCGACATTCACGCTGATGATGATCGCGAAGGCGCCGCCGAAGATCCCGAGCGCGTGCCAGCCCGTCAGTTTGAATTCCTTGGCTTTGGACATCAGTTCACTCTGCCGTTGAAGATCGTGTCGTTATGGGCCCGGTCGCCATTGGTTAGGTCCTCGACCCAGAAGCGGAAGGGCGTGCGCTCGCTCTCGGCCGGGGCCGAGTTTGGCGGCGCGATGACGTAGACGCGCTGCAGGTAGGTCTCGTTCGCGGGCACGTCCACCGTCTCGTAGGGCGTGCCTTCCAGCTGCACTCGCAGGGTCGGATCGCCGCGCAGCGTGATGCGGAAGGGGCGGTCCTCGCCATGCTTGTTCAGCAGTCGCACGTCATAGGTGTTGCGCACCGAGCCGTCAGACAGCGTGACGAAGGTCGGGTTGCGCACCGGCGCCACGGTCATCTCGATATCGGGGCGGATGAACAGCGCGAAGATCAGCCCGATCCCCACCAGCGACCACAGCCCGGTATAGAGCATGGTGCGCAGGCGGAAGACATGGTGCCAGACCGGGCGGGGCGGGTTGCCGTCGCGCTCGCGCGGCTCGTCCGAGAGCGCGAGGTAGTCGATCAGCCCGCGCGGCTTGCCCAGCTTGGCCATCACGTCGTCGCAGGCGTCGATGCACAGCGCGCAGGTGATGCATTCCAGCTGCTGGCCGTCGCGGATGTCGATCCCCATGGGGCAGACATTGACGCAGGCCATGCAGTCGATGCAGTCGCCGGGCCCATCCTGGAAGGCGGCGGGTTCCACCGGGGCGGCGGCGGCCTTGGCCTCGATGCCGGGATAGGGGGTGGGGGCGTAGCGCGCCTCGCCGATCCCCTTGTCGCGCCCGCCGGCCTGGCTGGCGGCCTCGGCGGCCATGGCCTCGGCCGTCTTTTTGCGGCGCACATTGCCCTTGCCGCGCGGCTCGCCGCGCCAGACGCGGTAGCCCACGGTCAGCGTGTCCTCGTCCATCATGGCGGCCTGGATGCGCGGCCAGGGGCAGGCATAGATGCAGATCTGCTCGCGCGCGAAGCCGCCGAAGAAGAAGGTGGTCAGCGTCAGGATCAGCATGGTGGTGTAGGCCACCGGATGGGCCTGCCCGGTCACCAGATCCACCAGCAGAGTGGGCGCGTCGGCGAAGTAGAACACCCAGGCGCCGCCCGTGGCCAGCCCGATCAGGAACCAGGCCGCCCATTTGGTGACGCGCAGCCGCGCCTTGCGGAAATCCATCTTCTTCTGGCGGTGCAGGCGCAGGCGGGCATTGCGGTCGCCCTCGATCCAGCGCTCGACGAGGATGAAGAGATCGGTCCAGACGGTCTGTGGGCAGGCATAGCCGCACCAGACCCGGCCCAGTGCCGAGGTGAACAGGAACAGCCCCAGCCCGGCCATGATCAGCAGGCCCGCGACAAAGTAGAACTCGTGCGGCCAGATCTCGATCCAGAAGAAGAAGAAGCGCCGGTTGGCGAGGTCGATCAGCACCGCCTGGTCGGGCAGTTGCGGACCGCGGTCCCAGCGCAGCCAGGGCGTGATGTAGTAGATCCCCAGCGTGACGATCATGATGATCCACTTGAGGTTGCGGAACTTGCCGCTGACCCGGCGCGGGAAGATCGGCTCGCGCGCGGCGTAGAGGGAGGGGGCCGGGGAATTGCTGTCGGACACGGGGGAATCGCTCCGTTGCTGGCGTTCTGTTGGCGGCCCTTGTCACAGGCGGCGCGGTCCGCCTCTTTGACCTGTATCAATTTCTGACTCTGCGAGATAGGTTTTGCGCCGCTTTGCGGCGGCGGGTCGCAGGCCGTGCCGCCTAGCGCGCGGGCCGCGGTGGCGGCCGACGGGGCCGGGTGCGGCGGGGCAGGGCGGCGGGCTGCGGGGCGGCGGGGCGACGGGCCTCGCGCCGGATCCAGCGCAGGAAGGCCTTGAGCGGCGGGCGCGGCATGCCGGGGCGGGTGACAAGGTAGTAGCCCTTCTTCTGGGTATCCTCGAAGAGCACACGCAGCCGCCCGGCGCGCACGTCCTCCTCGACGAAGACACCGGCCACGATGGCGACGCCCTGGCCGTTGCGCGCCGCCTCCAGCATCAGGTTGCCCGGCAGCGAGGTATAGCCCAGCCCCGCGTCGCGGTGCACGTCGTGGCGGGCGAACCATGTGCTGGCCTCGGTGGTGCCCAGCTCCTGCAGCCAGTGATAGTCGCGCAGCTGCGCCGGCGAGGTGATCTCGCTTTCCCCCACGAGGCTGGGCGCGGCGACGACCGAGATCGGCGAGCGCACCAGCAGCTCGGACTCGAGCCCCGCCCAGTCGCCCGAGCCGTAGCGCAGCGCCACATCGATTCCGCCCGGCTCCAGCGCCTGCAGGCGCGAGCTGGGATCGATGGTCAGGCTGATCTCGGGATGGGCCTCGCGGAAGCTGGCCAGCCGCGGCATCAGCCAGGCGGCGGCGAAGGTGGGCGTGGCCGAGATCTGCAGCGGGCGCTCGGCATCGGCGCCGGTCAGCGCCTCGATCGTCACGGCCATGGTGCCGAACCCGTCCAGCGCGGCGCGGGCCAGGGTCTCGCCCTCGGCGGTCAGCCGCAGGCCGCGCCCGCTCCGGTCCAGCAGCGCGAGGCCCAGGTGGGTCTCCAGCGCGCGCATCTGCTGGCTGATGGCAGCGTGGCTTACATTGAGCGCGGCCCCGGCCTCGGCCACCGATCCGGTCTCGGCGAAGGCTGCAAAGGCGCGCAGGGCGGAAAGCGGGGGAAGGCTGGTCCAATCCATGTGTAAGCCTGCCTTACATGCCAAACATATTCCTGAGTGGCATCATTCGTCGGTTTGCGTCAAGAGGACCACCTGTCAGCCCAGTGCCGAAGGAGGCCCAGATGTTCGGAATATTTGCCAAGAGCTTCATGACCGCGACCCGCATCGAGGATCGCCCCCAGCGCGGGGCCGAAAGCCGTGACCTGCCGCGCCTGCGGACGCCCGAGGGCACCCGCCCGATGCGCCGCGGCGCCTGATCGAGCGGATCGCTCTGCGCCCCGGTCCCGTGCCGTGCGGCAGGGGGCGCGTCGCTTGAGATGAAGATGAAAAATGCGCCGGTGCCCCAGGAAACGCGCGAACAGGACAGGGCACCGGCGCCATACGCCCCGGCCCATCGGGCGGGGGTGTCTCGGGCCGGGGGAACTGCCCCGACCGTCGAGCTTGATGATGCACCGTTCCACGACCGCCGTGTTTGACCTGCATCAATTCATGCGCTGAAATCTGCGATTTTCGGAATATTATTTCCCGTGCATCTTCTGGCGCGGGCGGGAAAGCCGCTTCGAAGCGGCTTTCTTCAAGCGGTTTCGAAACCGCTTGGGGAACGCGTTTGCAAACGCGTTCCTGCAAGGCCCTTCGAAGGGCCTTGCCCGCATGAAAAACGGCGCGAGGGAAGCCCCCGCGCCGTGTGTCTTTTCCAACACGATCCGCCGGATCACTGCTCGGAGGCTTCTCCCCCGCCCAGCCCGTGCACATAGGTGGCCACGGCGCGGACCTCGGCCTCGGACAGGCGGTTCTGCCAGGGCGGCATCACGCCGTAGCGCGAGTTCCAGACCGTCTCGTAGATGGCCTCGTAATCGCCACCATAGAGCCAGATCGCGTCGGTCAGGTTCGGCGCGCCCTGGAAGCGGTCGCCCTGGCCGTCCTCGCCATGGCAGGCGGCGCAGTTGTACTCGAACACCTCGGCGCCGGCCTCGGCCGCGGCCGCGTCCTGCGGGGTCTGACCGGACATCTGCATCACGTAGTTGACGACCTGCACCACCTCTTCCTCGGGGAGGATCTCGTCGGCGCCGAAGGCCGGCATCTCGGAGTAGCGCGCGTCGGGATCGTCCTCGTTACGGATGCCGTGGCTGATCGTCTCGTGGATCGCCTCGATCGAGCCGCCCCAGAGCCAGTCATCGTCCAGCAGGTTGGGATAGCCCGGCGCCCAGCCCGGCTGGCTTGAGCCCGCCGCGCCCGAGCCGTGGCACTGCGCGCACCAGCTGCGGTAGACCGCCGCGCCGGCATTGGTGGCGTAGTTCAGCAGCTCGTCATCCTCGCTGATCGAGGCCAGCTCGACCTCGGCCAGGCGCTGGTTGATGCCGGAATTGGCCTCGTCCACGCGGGCGATCTCCTCGGCGACCTGGCCGCGGGTGGAGAAGCCCAGCACGCCGGCCGTGGCCGAGGTGATGCCCGGCCAGGCCGGGTAGGCGATCGTGTAGCCGATGGCCCAGACGATCGTGGCGTAGAAGGTCCACAGCCACCACTTGGGCAGCGGCTTGTTGTATTCCTGGATGCCGTCCCATTCATGGCCGGTCGTCTCGTAGTCGAGATCGTCGTCGTCTTTCTTGTGGTCGCTCATTTCCGCGCCTCCTCATCCTGGGCGGGGGCGTCCGTGTCGTCGGGCGCCGGTTTGTCTTCGTGCCGGAAGGGGATGTTGGCCGTGTCCTCGTGGGTCTTGCGGCTGCCCGGGCGCAGGGCCCAGGCAATGATGCCCACGAAGAAGACGAACATGGCCACCAGTCCCCAGCTGTCGGCGAGCTGGCGAAGGAAGGTATATTCTTCCACGTCTCCTCCGGTCGTCAGCGGCTGGCGTCGGGCGTGAAGGTCGAGAAGTCGACCAGCGTGCCCAGCATCTGCAGATAGGCGATCAGCGCATCTGCCTCGGAAACGCCCGGCTGCCCGTCGAAGTTGCGCACGTTGACATTGTCGCCGTAGCGCTCGAACAGCCCGTCATAGTCGCTGTCCGGATCGGCCTGGTTGGCGAAGTCGCGCCGCGCCTGGTCGATCATCTCCTCGGTATAGGGCACGCCGACCATGCGGTTGGTGGCCATCAGCTCTCCGATATGCTCGCCGTCGATCAGCTTGGCCTCGAGGAAGCCGTATTTCGGCATGACCGATTCCGGCACCACCGATTGCGGATCGCGCAGGTGGTCCACGTGCCACTCATCCGAGTAGCGCCCGCCGACGCGCGCCAGGTCCGGCCCGGTGCGCTTGGAGCCCCACTGGAACGGGTGGTCGTACTTGGATTCCACCGCAAGGCTGTAATGGCCGTAGCGCTCGACCTCGTCGCGCATGGGGCGGATCATCTGGCTGTGGCAGACATAGCAGCCCTCGCGCAGGTAGATCTCGCGCCCGGCCAGTTCCAGCGGCGTGTAGGGGCGCATGCCTTCCACGTCCTCGATCGTGTTCTCGAGGTAGAAGAGCGGCACGATCTGCACCAGCCCGCCGATGGTGACCACGAGGAAAGAGAAGATGGCCAGCAGGGTGACGTTCTTCTCGAGGATCTTGTGCTTGTTGAGAATGCTCATGACCCGTCTCCTTATTCGGCCGGGGTGGCATGGGCCGCGGCGGCGCGGGCCTCGACCGCGGGCGCACGCCGGACGGTCATCCACAGGTTGTAGCACATGATCACGCCACCGGCGACGTAGAGGATGCCCCCCGTTGCGCGGACCACATACATCGGGAACTTGGCGGCCACGGTGTCGGCGAAGCTGTTCACGAGGAAGCCGTTCGCATCGACCTCACGCCACATCAGGCCTTCCATGATGCCGGTCACCCACATGGAGGCGGCGTAGAAGACGATGCCGATCGTGGCGAGCCAGAAGTGCCAGGACACCATCGAGAGCGAGTAGAGGCGCTCGCGGTTCCACAGCTTGGGCACCAGGTAATAGAGCGCGCCGAAGGTGATCATGCCGTTCCAGCCAAGCGCGCCGGAATGGACGTGACCGATGGTCCAGTCGGTGTAGTGCGACAGCGAGTTGACTGCGCGGATCGACATCATCGGGCCCTCGAAGGTCGACATGCCGTAGAAGCCCACCGAGATCACCATCATGCGGATCACCGGGTCGGTGCGCAACTTGTCCCAGGCGCCCGAGAGCGTCATCAGCCCGTTGATCATGCCACCCCAGGACGGCATCCACAGCACGACCGAGAAGACCATGCCCAGCGTCGAGGCCCAGTCGGGCAGCGCGGTGTAGTGCAGGTGGTGCGGGCCGGCCCAGATATAGATGAAGATCAGCGCCCAGAAGTGGATGATCGACAGCTTGTAGCTGAAGACGGGGCGTTCGGCCTGCTTGGGGATGAAGTAGTACATCATGCCCAGGAAACCGGCGGTCAGGAAGAAGCCCACCGCGTTATGGCCGTACCACCACTGGGTCATGGCATCCTGCACGCCCGAGAAGACCTGCACCGACTTGGAGCCCCAGATCGAGACCGGGATGGCGAGGTTGTTGAACACGTGCAGCATGGCGACGGTCAGGATGAAGGACAGGTAGAACCAGTTGGCCACGTAGATGTGCGGCTCTTTCCGCTTGACCAGGGTGCCCACGAAGACGGCCAGGTAGGCGACCCAGACCACGGTCAGCAGCCAGTCGGTGTACCATTCCGGCTCGGCATATTCCTTGGCATGGGTGGCGCCCAGCACATAGCCGGTCGCGGCCAGCACGATCACCAGCTGGTAGCCCCAGAACACGTACCACGCCAGGTTGCCGCCCCAGAGCCGCGCGGCCGAGGTGCGCTGGACCACGTAGAACGAGGTGGCCAGCAGCGCGTTGCCGCCGAAGGCGAAGATCACGGCGCTGGTGTGCAGCGGGCGCAGGCGGCCGAAATTCATGTAGCCCTGGGCCCATTCGAAATTCAGACCCGGAAAGGCCAGCTGCCAGGCGATGAAGGTGCCGGCGATGAAGCCGATCACGCCCCAGAACGCCGTGGCGATCACGCCGTAGCGGATCACGCCGTCCATGTACTCGTTCTGCGGCGGCGGCGCGGGGGCCGGTTCATCCGTGTTGCGGAGGACCCATACGAACAGGCCTGCCGAGACCAGCAGGATGATGATCGCATGGACGAGGTAAGCCACATCCCGTGCATTGTTGGCCGCGACCATCGCGAAGATCGCGATGAGGCCAAGCACGATGAGCTTGAGATAATTCAACATTGTTCGTCCCTTCGTCTGACCGACACGATTCGATGCCCGTGCGGGCTGTTCTTAGACTGGCACGTCTTTGACCGCATCGCATGAACCTGACCTTGATCTGCATCAATGGATCGCAGGCTGGCAATTGACGCGGGTCAAGGTGCGACCATCCGCATCACGCTAGCGTGGGGAAAATGAACGACTGGAGGATCTCATGGCCTACAAGACTGTCCTGACGGTGTGCACCGATGCCGCGCTGGTCGACAGCACGCTCGACCATGCCGGCACGCTGGCCGCTGCCTATGACGCGCATCTGGACGTGCTGTGCTTTGGCGTCGACCGGACCCAGACCGGCTATTACTATGCCGGGGCCAATGCCATGGTGTTGCAGGAGACGCTGTCCCGCGCCAACTCCGAGGCCGAGGCGCTGGCCGACGCGGCGCGCAAGCGGCTGGGCCGGCTGGACTGCCGCGCCTCGGTCGAGCACGGGGTGGCGCAGCTGGCCGATATCGGCCGGCACGTGGCGGCGCGGGCGCGGTTCTCGGACATGGTGGTGCTGCCCAAGCCCTATGGCGACGGCCACGGGATCGAGCTGGAACCGGTGCTGGAAGGCGCGCTGTTCGAGGGGCGCGTGCCGGTGCTGGTGGTGCCCGATGACGTGACCCCGCCGGCCAGCCCCCGGCGCATCGTGATCGGCTGGAACGAAAGCAACGAGGCGCTGCGCGCGGTGCGTGACGCGCTGCCCCTGCTGGCGGGCGCCGAGACGGTGCATGTCGCGGTGATCGACCCGCCGCAGCACGGGCCCAACCGCTCGGACCCGGGCGGGGCGGTGTCGCAATTCCTGGCCCGCCACGGGGTCAAGGCCGAGATCGACGTGCTGTCCAAGACCATGCCGCGCGTCTCGGACGTGATGCTGCGCCACGTGGCGGATGTGAATGCCGACATGGTGGTGATGGGCGCCTATGGCCATTCGCGCTTCCGCGAGGCGATTTTGGGCGGGGCCACCCGCAACATGCTGGAACAGTCCGGGGTGTCCGTCTTCATGTCCCACTAGCGGGCCGGAAAACCGGTCACCCGGTGCAGAGGGGGCGGGGTCGCTCAGCGAGGGGGCAGGGCGACCCGGCCTTCGCCGACGGGCACGGCGCTGCCGGAGACCCGAACCTCTGCCAATGCGCCGTTCTCGACCCGGATCTCGAGACCGATCCGGGACGGGCGGCCCATCTCGACCCCTTGGTGCAGGGTCAATTGCGACCGGCCGTCGCCCAGAACCCCGCAGGCGCGCAGCTGGGCGGCGAGGATCGCCGAGGCAGAGCCGGTCGCCGGATCCTCCGGCACACCGCCATCGGGCGCGAACATGCGCGCGCGGTAATCGCACGCGCCGCCCGGCGCGTAGAGATAGGCGCCCTCCATCCCGGACATCTGCATTGCTTCGTCCCATGCGGGCCGATGCGGCTGCGACGCCGCCAGCGCATCGAGATCGCACACCGGAATGTACAGGAAGCCGGGACCGCCCCGCCAGATCCCGGCGCGATGTGTACCAAAGCCGATCTGCGCGGCTGTCAAACCGACGGCCGCGGCCAGCAGGTCATCCCCGGGAACGCGGCCCGTGCCGGGCGCGTGGGGCAGAACGGGCGCGGTGAAACACGCGTCGATCTGCCCGGCCCGGCGCGACACGTCGACCGGCACCAGGCCGGCCTGTTCCTCGAGCACGATCCGCGTCTCGAAATCGCCCTCGGGTGCGGATTTCAGGGCCAGCCAGATCGCGCAGCCGATCGTGGGATGGCCGGCGAAGGGGATCTCGTCAGTCGGGAAGAAGATCCGCACCTTGGCGCTGTGCGCGGCATCCTCGGGCGACTGCACGAAGATCGTCTCGGACAGGTTGAATTCGCGCGCAAGGGTCTGCATCTGCGCCGTGCTCAGCCCGTCCGCATCCTCGACGATGGCGAGGGGATTGCCGGCAAACCGCGTCTGCGTGAACACGTCCCAAGTCTGGAACGGCCGCGTCTCAGGCAAGAATGCCCCCGTCCGCATCGTCGCCCGCCTCGTCCATAAGGCGGGCCATGTCGGGGATCGTCACGTGCCGCTTGCCTTCCAGCTGGATCACGCCGTCCTTCTTCAGCGCCGACATCTGGCGGCTGACCGTCTCGAGCGTCAGGCCAAGGTAATCGGCCATCGCCTCGCGCGTCAGCGGCAGGTCGAAGACCAGCGCGCCCTCCAGCTTGCCTGTCTTCAGCGTCGCGTCGCGCCGGGCGATGATCGACAGCAGCGAGGCGATCTTCTCGCGCGCGGTCTTGCGCCCCAGCACCAGCATCCATTCGCGTGCCGCGTCCAGCTCGTCCAGCGTCATCTCGAGCAGGCGCTGCGCGATATGCGGGGTGCGCACCATCATCTCCTCGAACGGGGTCTTGCGGAAGCAGCACATCACCAGGTCGGTCGTGGCCACCACGTCATAGGCGGCGGTGCTGCGGCCGGGGCGGCCGACGAAATCCGACGGCAGCAGCAGGCCCACCATCTGGGTGCGCCCGTCCTCCATCGTCTGGGTCAGCGAGGCGATGCCCGAGACGACCGAGCCCACGAAATCCATCCGGTCGCCCGACCAGATCACCGTCTGGCCGGCCTCGAACTTGCGGTAATACTTGATCTCTTCGAGGCGCTCCAGCTCATCGGTCTCGCAACGGGCGCAGACCGCGCGATGGCGGATCGGGCAATCGGCGCAATCCGGCGCCGTCGCAAGGCTCTTGTCGTTCAGCATGCTGGATGCCCTTTTGTTGATCTGCATCAAGGCCCGGCCCCGTGTCGCGACATAATCCTATCCACATGACACGCCGAACTCAACTCGACCGCCTTGGCCTTTTCGACGCGAAAGTGCCCCGCTACACATCCTATCCCACCGCGCCGCATTTCGCAGGCGATGTGGGCCCGCGCGGATTCGCCGAGTGGATCGAGGCACTCCCTGAAGATGGCCATATATCGCTTTATTTGCATGTCCCATTTTGCCGCAGGCTGTGCTGGTTCTGCGCCTGTCGCACGCAGGGCACATCGACGCTGGCCCCGGTCGAGGCCTATGTCTCGGTGCTGGAACAGGAGCTGGCGCTTCTGCGCGCGCATCTGCCGCGCGGGGTCCGGCTGTCTCGGCTGCACTGGGGCGGGGGCACGCCGACCCTGCTGAGCCCGGCGCTGATGGCACGGCTGATCGAAGCGATCCGAGGCACGGCCGAGCTGGCCGAGGGGGCCGAGTTCTCGGTCGAGATCGACCCCAACGAGATCGACGCCGAACGGCTGGACGTGCTGGTCGACGGCGGCATGAACCGCGCCTCGATCGGGGTGCAGGATTTCGACCCGCAGATCCAGGAGACGATCGGCCGGCCGCAGGGCTATGACGTGACGCGCCACGCGGTGGAGCTGATCCGCGACCGTGACGTGGCCAGCCTGAACGCCGACATCCTCTTTGGCCTGCCGCACCAGACCCGCGCGCGGATCACCGAGACGGTGCAGAAACTGCTGAGCTTCGCGCCCGACCGCGTCGCGCTCTATGGCTATGCGCATGTGCCGTGGATGGCCAAGCGGCAGCAGCTGATCCCGTCGGACGCGCTGCCCACCCCGGCCGAGCGGCTGGAGCTGTTCGAGACCGCGCGCCGGCTGTTCCTCTGGGACGGCTACCGCGAGATCGGCATCGACCATTTCGCCGTACCCGATGACGGGCTGGCCGTGGCGCAGCGCACCGGCAAGCTGCGGCGCAATTTCCAGGGCTACACCGATGACACCTCGGATGCGCTGATCGGGATCGGTGCCTCGTCGATCTCGCGCTTCCCGCAAGGCTACGCGCAGAACGCGCCGGGCACCTCGGCCCATGTCGCCGCGATCCGCGAGGGGCGCTTCTCGACCGCGCGCGGCCATGTCTTCAAGGGCGAGGATCTGCTGCGCGGCCGGCTGATCGAGGCAGTGATGTGCGATTTCCGCATCGACGCCGCCGAGATCCTGCGCGATCACGCCATCACGCGGCCGGCGCTCTACGCGCTGTTCGAGGCCGCCAACGCCCAGTTCGAGGGCCTGTTGGAGATCACCGAGGACGGGCTCTTCGTCCCGCCCGAAGCCCGCCCCCTGACCCGCCTCATCGCCCGCGCCTTCGACGCCTATGACCTGAGCAAGGCCGGGCATTCCTCGGCGATCTGAAGGGCGTGCGCCGCGCTTCACGAAGGCCAAAGCGCGAGGCTGACGCGAGTGCAGCTACGCATGACACCAGGGTCCGACGGGTCCGGAGTGATGGTGAGTTGGCGGTGTACTTTCTGGTTTTGAGCTTGAGCCGGTTTGCCGTCTGAGGCTTTGGTTTGCCAAGCTCAAACACGGGCACCGGTTGCGACCTTGCCGGAGTCGTGCCGCACCGCCTTTCACAGCGCTCAAGGCGACACCAATCGAAGCGTCTTCTGAAAAGACTCGATCGGTCTGGCGCGTCCACGTCAGTCTCGGGATCATGCACACCCTGCTCAGGGGCGTGTTTTTTGAAAGGACGTTTGAACAGGAGACAAGTACATGAAAGCGCTTTGCATTGCATTGGTCGTCGCACTGGGCCTTGCCGCGCCTGGTTTGGCACAACAAGAAGACCAAGCGTCATCCGGACAGAAATACGTTGTCACATGGACGGATCGTCCGGTTGGCTCCTACCAGGAATATGAAGCGGCTCAGGAGCGCATCCTGCAACTGTTCCAAGCCTACCAAGTGCCTGAAACACTCGACATCCAGCAATTCGTCGTCCGTGTCGGCGAGTATGGCGGCTACATGGTCGTCCAGACCGACGATCTGGAAGCGATGCACGAGTTCTTTTCGGTGTTCGGCACTTTCCGGTTCAAGGTGGAGCCGGTGCTGGACGTGATGGATGCCGTCAACGCCGAAGTTGGCGCGATCGGGTTCCGCAAGCAGGTGGACGCGCAATAAGCCACTCGCCCACGGACATATGATCCGGACCCACAGGCGCAGGTTCATATCGCTCAACGCATTGCGTGTGGTTCGGGCTCGGAAGGTCACGTGGTGCGGGCCGGCGGTTGCAATCCCGGCTCGCCCCTCACGCCACGTTCAGCGCCGCGTCCAGCAATTGCCGGGTGTAGTCGGTCTGCGGGGCGTCGAAGACCTCTTCGGCGGTGCCGTATTCCACCACGTCGCCCTGTTTCATCACGATGACCTTGTGGGACATGGCCCGGACCACCTTCAGGTCGTGGCTGATGAACAGGTAGGCGAGGTCGTATTTGCGCTGCAGCTTGCGCAGCAGGTCGACGATCTGCACCTGCACGGTCATGTCCAGCGCCGAGGTCGGCTCGTCCAGCACCACCAGCCGCGGGCGAAGCACCATGGCGCGGGCGATGGCGATGCGCTGGCGCTGCCCGCCCGAGAACTCGTGCGGATAGCGGTGCATCGTGGCCGGGTCCAGCCCGACCTCCTGCATCACCGTGGTGACCGCCTCGTGATGGGACAGCCCGTCGGGCGAGCCGTGCACCTCCAGCCCCTCGGCGATGATCTGCTCGCAGGTCATGCGTGGCGAGAGCGAGCCGAACGGGTCCTGGAAGACGATCTGCATCTCGGAGCGCAGGCGGCGCAGCTCGCGCGTGGACCATTCGCGCACGTCCTGCCCGCGATAGGTGATCGCGCCCTCGGACTGGATCAGCCGCATGATGGCCAGCGCCAGCGTCGTCTTGCCGGACCCGCTTTCGCCCACGATGCCCACCGTCTCGCCGGCGCGCACGGCGATGGTGGCATCGTTCACCGCCTTGACATAGCCCACCGTGCGCTTGAGCAGGCCACGCTGGATCGGGAACCAGATGCGCAGGTTGTCGGTGCGCGCGATCTCGGGCGCGTCGGGGTTCACCGGCTCGGGCGTGCCGGTGCTTTCGGCCGACAGAAGCTTGCGGGTGTAGGGGTGCTGGGGGTCGTCGAAAATGCGCGCAACCTCGCCCTGTTCGACGATCTCGCCATCCTTCATCACGCAGACCCGGTCGGCGATCTTGCGCACGATGCCCAGGTCATGGGTGATGAAGAGCAGCGACATGTCCTCGGCCGCCTTGAGATCGGCCAGCAGCTGCAGGATCTGCGCCTGGATCGTCACGTCGAGCGCGGTGGTGGGCTCGTCCGCGATCAAGAGGTCGGGGCCGTTGGCCAGCGCCATGGCGATCATCACGCGCTGGCGCTGCCCGCCCGAGAGCTGGTGCGGATAGGCGCCCAGCCGGCTTTCGGGATCGCGGATTCCGACCTTGTCCAGCAGCTCGACGATGCGGGCGCGGGCGGCCTCGCCCGACAGGCCCTGGTGCAGCGCAAGGCTTTCCGAGATCTGCTTTTCCAGCTTGTGCAGCGGGTTGAGCGAAGTCATCGGTTCCTGGAAGATGAACGAGATGTCGTTGCCGCGCACCTGCCGCAGCCGCGCATCCGAGGCGCCGATCATCTCCTGCCCGTCATAGAGGACCGAGCCCTCGACCCCCGCGGAATCGCCCAGCAGCGACACGGTGGACAGGGCGGTGACCGACTTGCCGGACCCGGATTCGCCCACCAGCGCGACGGTCTCGCCGCGGCGGATGTCGAAGGACACGCCCTTGACGGCCTGCGTGGTCGCCCCGTCCTGCGTGAACGAGACTTTCAGATCTCGGACTTGAAGAATGGCGCTCAATTGAAGGTCTTTCTGGGATCGAAGGCATCGCGCACGCCTTCGAAGATGAAGACGAGCAGGGACAGCATGATGGCGAAGACGGTGAAGGCGGTGAAGGCCAGCCAGGGCGCCTGCAGGTTCTGCTTGGCCTGCAATGTCAGCTCGCCCAGCGAGGGGGCCGAGGAGGGCAGGCCGAAGCCGAGGAAGTCGAGCCCCGCCAGCGTCGAGATCGTGCCGGTGACGATGAAGGGCAGGAAGGTCACGGTTGCCACCATCGCGTTGGGCAGCATGTGGCGGAACATGATGGTCATGTTCGACACGCCAAGCGCCTTGGCCGCGCGCACATATTCGAGGTTGCGGGCGCGCAGGAACTCCGCCCGCACCACGCCCACCAGCGCCGTCCAGCCGAACAGGATGGTCAGCAGCACCAGCAACCAAAAACTTCGCCCGAGGATCGCGAAGAGGATGATGATGATGTAGAGCGAGGGGGTCGCGCCCCAGATCTCGATCACCCGCTGGAAGATCAGGTCCAGCCAGCCGCCGAAATAGCCCTGCAGCGCGCCGGCCACGATGCCGATGATCGAGGCGCAGAAGGTCACGATCAGGGTGAACAGGATCGACAGGCGGAAGCCGTAGATCACCCGCGCCAGCACGTCGCGCTTGGTGTCGTCGGTGCCCAGCCAGTTCTGCGCATTGGGCGGCAGCGGTGCCGCGCCCGGGCGCTCGACCGGGGTGGTGTAGCTGTAGGGAATGGGCGGCCATAGCGTCCAGCCCTTGTAGAACTCGCCGCCCAGGTCCTCGCCCGCGTCGACCCGCTCGACCAGCCCCTCGGGGTCGTCGAAACAGGCATCCAGCCCGCCGGTGCGGATCAGGCATTTCACCTCGGGGTCGCGATAGGGCGCCTCGGTCCGGAAATCCCCGCCGAACTCGGTCTCGGGGTAGAACTGGAAGATCGGCATGTAATATTCGCCGCGATACTGCACGAGGATCGGCTTTTCATTGGCGAGGAACTCGGCGAACAGCGACAGCCCGAACAGGAAGGCGAAGATCCACAGCGACCACAGCGCGCGGCGGTTGCGCTTGAAGTTGCGCCAGCGCCGCTTGTTGAGCGGCGACAGCTCGAACCGGCCGCGGCGGCGCGGCGGCGGGGCCACGGGCTTGCCCGGCATGGGTTCGGGCGTGACGGGCGGATTGGGATTGGCGACCATGGCTCAGCCCTCCCGCTTTTCGAAGTCGATGCGCGGATCGACCATCACGTACATCAGGTCCGATATGATGTTCATCACCAACCCGATCAGGCCGAAGATGAACAGCGTGCCGAAGATCACCGGGTAGTCCCGCGCCACGGCCGCCTCGAAGCCCAGCCGGCCCAGCCCGTCGAGCGAGAAGATCGTCTCGATGATGATCGAGCCCGAGAAGAACACGCCGATGAACACGCCCGGCAGGCCGGCGATCACGATCAGCATGGCATTGCGGAAGACATGGCCATAGAGCACGCCGCGCTCGGCCAGGCCCTTGGCGCGGGCGGTCATCACATATTGCTTCTTGATCTCGTCGAGAAAGCTGTTCTTGGTCAGCAGCGTCAGCGTGGCAAAGGCCGAGATGGTCGAGGCAACCACCGGCAGCGTGATGTGCCAGAAGTAGTCGCCGATCTTGGCGAAGAAACCCAGTTCCTCCCAGTTGTCCGAGACCAGCCCGCGGATCGGGAAGATCTGGTAGTAGGAGCCGCCGGCGAACAGCACCAGCAGCAGGATGGCGAAGAGGAAGCCCGGGATGGCATAGGCCACGATGATCACGCCCGAGGTCCATGTGTCGAAGGCGGTGTCGTCGCGCACCGCCTTGGCGATGCCCAGCGGAATCGAGATCAGGTAGGCGATCAGCGTCGACCACAGCCCGAGGCTGATCGAGACCGGCATCTTCTCTGCAACGAGGTCGATGACCGAGATCGAGCGGAAATAGCTCTCGCCGAAATCGAGCCGCATGTAGTTCCACATCATGTCGAGGAAGCGTTCCAGCGGCGGCTTGTCGAAGCCGAACTGGCGTTCCAGCTCTTCGATGAACTCGGGCGGCAGGCCGCGGGCGCCGGCATACTCGCTGTCGCCGGCCCCCACGCCCTCGTCCAGTTGCGGCCCGCCATCGCCGGCAAAGCCGCCGAACACGTCCCCCTGGCCCTCGATCTGGGCGATGATCTGTTCGATCGGGCCGCCCGGCACGAATTGCACGAGGACGAAGTTGATGACCATGATCCCCAGAAGGGTGGGGATGATCAGCAACAGCCGTCGAAGAATATACGCTCCCATGTCCGCCCTGTCAGTCCAGGTGGCCGGCCGCCTTCAGCGCGGCCTCTTTCTCGGGGTTGACCCACCAGAAGCTGAGATAGCCCAGGTCGTAAGGGGGCAGCTCCTCGGGGTGCTCGTACATGTCGAAATAGGCCACCCAGTGATCGGCGATATAGCCGGTGGGGATCACGAAGAACTCGTGCCGCAGCGCGCGGTCCAGCGCGGTCAGCGCCACGTCGGTCTCTTCCTGGCTGTCGGCCACGAAGGAGGCCTCGAGGATCTCGTCCACCAGCGGGCTGGCCAGCCCGGCGGGGTTGAACAGGCTGAACTCGGCCTCGCGCGAGCCGTACATCTGCGTCAGACCACCCCCGGTGGACAGGAAGGCGCCGTAGCGGGTGGAGTACAGGATGTCATAGTCGCGGTCGCGGCGGCGCAGCGTGTATTGCGACGGGTCGACCCGCTCGAACGTGGCGTCGACGCCGATCTGCTGGAGGTTCTGCACGAAGGTCTCGTGCATCGCCTCGACCGAGGGCTGGATGTTCGACGGGATCAGCAGGTTTACGCTCAGCGTCTCGCCGGCGTCGTTGCGGCGGATGCCGTCATCGCCGACCTCCCAGCCGGCCTCGGACAGAAGGCGCGAGGCGCTGCGCAGGTTGCGCCGGTCAGCCAGCCGGTCGCCATCCGAGGCGTGCATGACGCGCACCGGCTCGGTCAGCAGCTCTTCGGGGACCACGTCGCCCAGCGATTGCAGGAACTCCAGCTCGGCGCCGGTGGGCACGTCGGTCGCCTCGACATGGGTGCCCTCGACGAAGGAGGAGCGCGGCGAGTAGAGTCCGAACAGCAGCGACTCGTTGGTCCATTCGAAGTTGAAGGCCAGCGCGATCGCCTCGCG
Source organism: Pseudoponticoccus marisrubri (assembly GCF_001482405.1). Lineage (GTDB taxonomy): Bacteria > Pseudomonadota > Alphaproteobacteria > Rhodobacterales > Rhodobacteraceae > Pseudoponticoccus > Pseudoponticoccus marisrubri. The sequence continues at coordinate 512,021 of NZ_LPXO01000001.1, read as the reverse complement.
CACGCGCTTGTCCTGCAGCTGTTCCTTGCCGAGGTTGAAGACGAAGCCGGTCGGGTTGGGCGGGCTGCCATCGGGGATTTCCTCAGTGACGATCACGCCTTCCTGCACCTTGGGGAAGTCATAGGCCGAGGCCCATTGCTTGGGGTCCGTCTCGACCTTGAACGTGTATTCCCCCGCCTTGAACGCCTCGAACGAGGCGGTCTGGTCGGCGAAATATTCCAGCCGGATCGTGTCGTAATTGTTGCGCCCGACATTGAAGGGCACGTCTTCGCCCCAGTAATCGTCGCGCCGCGAATAGACGATGCGTCGGTTCACGTCATAGCTGTCGAGCCGGTACGGGCCCGACCCGGGTGGCACCTCCATGCGCGGCTCGTCGAGGCGGCGGTTCTCGGGATCCTCCTCGAACCACGCCTTCTTGAAGACCGGGGTGGAGCCCACCGTCTCGATCCGCGAGCGCTTGGACAGCTCGGGGTTGAAGGTGAACTTGACGCGGTGCTCGTCCAGCGCCTCGGCGCCGGTGACCATCTCGCCCACGGCCTGCGCGTAGGAGGGCAGGCCCTGCGTGATGAAGAGCCGGTGCGAATAGACCACGTCCTCGGCCGTGACGGGGGTGCCGTCCCAGAAGGTCGCCTCGGGGCGCAGGTTGAAGATCACCCAGTCGCGGCTTTCGGGATATTCGAGGCTTTCGCAAAGGATGCAGTAATACTGGCCGACGCTGTCCTCGACGGATTCGAAGAGCTGGTCGTATTGCAGCGTGGTCAGCGCCCCGGCGCGGCCCTTGCGCGAATAGGGATTCAGGCTGTCGAAAGTGCCGGTGGCCGAGAGGACCAACTCGCCGCCCTTGGGCGCGTCCGGGTTGACGAAGTCGAAATGGGCGTAGTCCTCGGGGTAGTCGAGATTGCCGAAATAGGAATAGCCATGCGCCTTGATGATCGTCTCGTCCCCGTCCTGCGCAAAGGCCTGCACGGCCAGCAGCGCCACGCCGAGCGCCAGCGCGCCGGTGGCGTAGGGGCGAAGATCGGGACGGTGGCGCGCCTTTGTCCTGGCGCGGGATTCGGTGCGGTGGGGTCGGATCGTCATCTGCTACTCCCTGGGGGCTGCCCTGCGGCGGCAGGCCTGCTGCACGTTATTTTTCTTGAAAATAAGCTAAGTGCTCCGGTTGACCACATTCAAGCGGTGATTGGCGTCAGCCAGGCATGAATTCCCCGTGAAGCGGCAGAGAGCGGCCTATCGGGCGCGCCACATGGCAAAAGGGCCGCCCCCGACGGGGACGACCCTTGAATTCAACAATTTTCGCCGCTGTCAGCTGTCGGTGCCCTGCAGGTAGGCGATCACGTTGGCCCGGTCCACGGCGCTGCTGAGGCCGTTGAAGCTCATCGTGGTGCCCGGCGCGGCGTTGCGCGGGTTCTCCAGGAAGGCGTTCAGGTTCTCGGGTGTCCAGGCGTCGCCGACCTGCTCGAGATTGCCGGAATAGCCGAACCCGTCCACTGCGCCGATGTCGCGGCCCACGACACCGTTCAGATAGGGGCCCACGGCGTTGGAGCCGTCCAGCTTGTGGCAGGCCTTGCACTTGCCGAAGACGCGTTCGCCCTTGCCGGCATCGGCCTCGGCCATCAGCGTGGCGAAGTCGACCTCTTCCACGGGTTCGGGCGGCTCGTCCCCGCCACCGGTCTCGATCACGTAGGCCGCGGCATGGTCGTCGCCGTGGCCGCCGCCGCCGTGATACATGGTTTCCGCGGCCCATTTCCCCAGCAGAAAGACCAGCAGGGATCCACAGACCCCGCCGACCACCTTGGTGAATGTCATCGTGTCAAACATGAGATGCCCTGTTCAGAAAGCTCGGATTGCATGAGGGTCTAGAGCTTCCCTTCGGCACAGGCAAGATATAGAAGCCGCGACCAAACGCCCGCACGGCCGGGCCGAACAGGGGACGAGTGATGGTTGAGCGCATTGCCTTCCAGGGGGAACTGGGCGCCTATTCGCACCAGGCCTGCGTCGAGGCGCGGCCCGAGGCCGAGCCCTTGCCCTGCAAGACCTTCGAGGACGTGATCGCGGCGGTGCGCGAGGGGCGGGCCGATCTGGCCATGCTGCCGGTCGAGAACTCGACCTATGGCCGGGTGGCCGACATCCACCGCCTGCTGCCCGAAAGCGGGCTGCGCATCGTCGACGAGGCCTTCGTGCGGGTGCATATCAGCCTGATGGCGCTGCCCGGGGTCGAGATCGAGGCGCTGGACGTGGTGCGCGCGCACCTGGTGCTGCTGCCGCAGGCCCGCGCCTTCCTGGCGAAATACGGCATCCGCGGCGAGGCGGCGGCCGACAGCGCGGGCGCTGCGGCGGAACTGGCCGAGGCCGGGCAGCGCGACGTGGGCGTGCTGGCCTCGGATCTCGCCGCCGAGATCCACGGGCTGCACATCCTGGCCCGCCATATCGAGGACCACGCCCACAACACCACGCGCTTCCTGCTGATGGCGCCCGAGCCCGACCTGACCCGGCGCGGCACCCATGGCATGATGACCACCTTCGTCTTCCAGGTGCGCAACATCCCCGCGGCGCTCTACAAGGCGATGGGCGGTTTTGCCACCAACGGGGTGAACATGACCAAGCTGGAAAGCTACATGGTCGGCGGTTCCTTCACCGCGACGCAGTTCTACGCCGATATCGAGGGCCATCCCGACGATCCGGGCGTGCAGCGCGCGCTGGAAGAGCTGGACTATTTCACCGACACGCTCGAGGTGCTGGGCGTCTACCCGCGCGATCCCCGGCGCGACTAGCAGGGCATCACCCGCGCCCGGTCGCGGCGGTCCTGTCAAAAGGGGCGCCTGCGGCGCGCTTTGTACCTCGCCTCCGGCCCTTCGGGCCTGCGGCTGCGGGCTGGCGCTGTTTGGCGGGTGTTGCGCGATACCCCTTTGCTGCGCGCAATGGCTTTCGTCGCGGCGCGCTTGGCGCTATGGGGGCGCAGGTCAGAGCGGGGACGCAGATGAGCGACGGGGAAGTGATGCGGATTTCGGCCTCCGGGCCGCGACGGGTGATCGGGGTCGGCGCGCTGGTCGGGCTGGGGGCGCTCTTGCTCTACATGGCGCTCGGCACGCCCGAGATGGCGATGCCTTTCCGCCTGGGCGTCGGCCTGGGCGGCGCGCTGGCGCTCTGGGTGTCGCAGCTGATGTGGGAGGTGACCGGCCACGCGCTGATCCTGACCGAGACCGACCTGCGCGACAGCGACGGCACGGTCATCGCGCGGCTCGACGATATCGCCCGGGTGGATCGCGGGGCCTTCGCGATGAAACCCTCCAACGGGTTCCTGATCGTTCTGAAGACCTCGGGCCCGCGCGCCTGGCGCCCGGGCCTGTGGTGGCGGCTCGGGCGCCGCGTGGCAGTGGGCGGCGTCACCGCCGGCTCGCAGACCCGGCCCATGGCGGATGTCATCAAGGTGAAGATCGCGGAGGCTAGGGGCGAAGCGGGGTAAGTCGCTCGCAACACCTGTCTCAGGCCGCGGCCGCCTGCGCGGCGTCGCAGTGCTGCGTGATGAGGTCGGACCAGGCGCGGGCGAAGCGGGTCTCGGCACCGGTGGCGCGGTCTTCGGGCGCGGGCAGGGTGCGGGCGGCGGCGAGGGCCGCGGTCCAGTCGGCCTGGCTCAGCCCCTTGACCGTGCGCAGCGCGCCGGCGGCGCTGTCCTGCAGCCCGTCCACCTCGGCGGCGACGATGCCGCGCCCGGCGGCGCGGGCCTCGAGCGCGACCAGCCCGTAGGCTTCCCAGCGCGAGGGCATCGCCACCAGGTCCACCGCCGCCATCGCGGCCTCGGGCGAGGGAGCATGGCCCATGAAGCGGATCCGGCGATCCGTGCCGGCCAGCTCCTTCAGCGCGGCCTCTTCGGCGCCGGTGCCGTAGATATGCAGCTCGACATCGCGGTCGGGCAGGGCGCGGAAGGCGGGGATCAGCGCGTCGAATCCTTTCTGCCGGTCCAGCCGCCCGATGGCGCCGATCACGCGCGGCCGCCCGGTGGGCGCGGCCAGTGCGCGGAAGCCCGACAGGTCGACCATGGGCGGGATCACCCGCAGGTTTGAGCGCGTCACCAGCTTGCGGTCGCGCAGCCAGCGCGCCTGGGTGGGGCTGACCGCCACCACCGTGTCGAAGAGCGCATAAGCGCTGCGCAGCAGGGTGAAGAAGCGCGGCCGGAACGGCACGTTCAGCGCGGTGAACCCCTCGGTATAGCTGTGCTCGACATGCACCAGCGGCGTGGTCGCGTGGCGCGCGCGGAACGAGATCAGCGCCGGCAGGAAGCGCCAGCCGATCGTCAGGTGCGAGACGATCATGTCCGCCGACAGCCGGGGTAGGGCGCGGTTGCGCGACACGACCTGCACCACGTGGCGCGCGTCGCGGGCCATCTGCGGGCAGCTCTGGATGTGGTCCAGCACGCGGGTGATGCCGCCGGGCGTGGTGTCGTCGATCAGGTGCAGGATGCGGGGGCGGGTCATGGTCGGGCTCCGGGTCGGATGAGGGGTCAGCCGCGCAGGGCGGATTTCAGCGAGAGGGCAAGGCGCATCGGCGCCGCGCCCAGTCGCGCCGACAGCTCGGCCGCGGCCAGCGTGGTCACGGTGCGCAGCGGCTCTTCGGTCAGCGGCGCGCGGGACAGCGACAGCGCCTGGCGGATATAGGCCTGCGCCGTGGCGGCATCGCCGGCGCTGACCGCGCGGCGTGCGAGGTAGCGCAGCTGGTAGGCGCGGGCGGCAGGTTCGTGCCGGGCGAAGAAGCCCGGGTCGGTCGGGCGCAGCTTGGTCACCATGCGCTCCCACGAGGCGAGCTGCGCATCGGTGCGCGCCGACAGGCCCGAGGTGTTCACGCGATACTCGGTCAGCAGGCCCGGCACGCCCTCGATGCCCCAGTCGGTGGTCAGGCTCAGGCGCAGCCAGCACTCGATATCCTCGGACTGGCGGAAGGTCTCGTCGAAGACCCAGTCGCGGCGGCGTTCGACCGCCGGGCGCCAGGCGATCGCCTTCAGCGCGGCGCGGCGGATCACCGGGGCCGAGCCGTTGCCGACCGGGTTGCGCTTGAAGACATGCGCCGCGGTGACGTCGGTTAGGCGCGGGCTCTGGGCGTGGCCCAGCCGGCGGCCCTCCATGTCGATCAGGGCCGAGCCGGAATAGCTGATCCCGACCAGCGGCGCGGCGGCCAGGTGCGCCACGTGGGTGTCGAGCTTGTCCGGCGCCCAGAGATCGTCGGCATCACAGAAGCCCACCACCGCGCCGGTCGCGGCGGCAATGCCGCTGTTGCGCGCGCCGGCCAGGCCGCGGTTGTACTGCTGGACCAGCCGCACGCGCGGGTCGCGGGTCGCATGCTCGGCGGCGATCCGTGGCGTCGCGTCAGTCGAGCCGTCATCGACCACGACGATCTCGAGATCGCGATAGCTCTGGGCCGAGAGCGAGGCCAGCGTGGCGGGCAGGGTTGCGGCGGCGTTGAAGGCGGGGACGACGATGGAGGCAAAGGGCATGACAGCGGGTCCTTAATGGCAGAAGAGGCTGCGGCGCAGGGCGCGGGGCAGGATCGGCGCGACCAGCGCGCCGCCCGAGACGAGCGCGCCGCGGCGCAGCGGCGAGAGGAAGGCGCGCGGCGCCCGGGCGAGGCCGCGCAGGGCAAGGCGCAGCGCCGTGCCGGGCAGGTCCAGCCGCAGCGCGCGGCGGGCGAGATAGCGCAGGTGCACCGCCTCCGAGCGGGGATCGGGGCGGAAGCCGAAGCGCCGCGCGGTCTCCAGCGCCGTGGCGCGGCCGGCCTGCATCGCGTCCAGGTCAGCCGACAGGCCAAGCGGTGAGAGCCGGTAGAGCACGTGCAGCGAATCGACGCCCTGCAGGATCAGGCCGCGACCCACGAGGCGGATCAGGAATTCGAGGTCCTCGTTATGGACCATGTCGGTGCGGAACCCCTCCAGCGCGTCGAAATCCTGCTTGCGCAGCGACAGGTTGGACAGGGTGCAGACCGGGTTCTCGCCCATCAGCACGGGGATGGTGACCGGGGCGGCGGGCACGGTGGAGTGCGTGCGCACATGGGTCGGGGTGCCGTCGAAGAAGCCGATCCGGCCGAACACCGCGTCGGCGCCCTGCAGCGCGGCGGCGGTGCCGTCCAGCTTGGTCGAGGTCCACAGGTCGTCGGCATCGCAGAAGGCCAGGATCTCGCCCCGCGCCTCGGCCGCGCCAAGGTTGCGCGCGGCGCTGGGGCCCTTGCCGGTGTTGCGCATCACGCGCAGGCGCGGCTCGGGCCGGGCAAGATCGCAGGCCACCTGCCAGGTCGTGTCGGTGGACTGGTCCTCGACCACGATGGCCTCCCAGTCGGTGCAGGTCTGGGCCTGCAGGCTGGCAACGGTCTGGGGCAGGGTCTGCGCGGCGTTGTGTGCGGGCAGGATCACGGAGAAAAGCGGCATGGGATCAGACCTTTGCAAGCGGAAGACAGGCGGTGCGCAGGGCCGGCCAGGACAGCAGCGTCATGGCGAGGCTCGCGGTGGCGAGATAGGCCCAGGCCAGCGCCTCGAGCCCGAAGGGCGCGGCCAGCGCGGTGGCGGCCATCAGCACGGTGGTCAGGGCGGCGGTGCCGGCCAGTTCGCGGCCCGGGCGGTTCTCGGCGCGCAGCCAGCCGGCGGTGGCGGTCCACAGCATGGTGGGGATTGCGGCAAGGCACAGGATGCTGACCACGCCGCTCAGGTCCTGCCATTCGGAGCCCAGCAGCAGCGGCACGTACCAGGGCGCCAGCAGCGACTGCGCGATGACGGCGGGCGCCACGAGGCCCAGCGACACGGTCATGCTCTGGCGCAGCGCGCCGGCACGGTCGGGGCTGGTGCACAGATGCGGGAAGAGCACCGCGGCAAAGGCCGTCGAGAAGGAGGTGGCAAGGCTGAGCCCGGCATTGAAGGCCATGAAATACATCCCCAGCACCTGCGGGCCCAGCAGCGCGCCGATGATCAGCTTGTCGGCCTGCAGCCGCGCGGCCTTGACGATCTCGACACCCAGCACCGGCCAGCCGAAGGCGAGGAAGGGGCGGATCGGCGCCTTGCCGGCAGCGGGATCGGGCTGCCAGGGGTGCAGGCGGCGCATCGAGATCAGCCAGAACGGCGCGGTCAGCAGGCGCGGCAGCACCAGCGCCAGCGCCGAGGGCCAGACCAGCGCCAGCGCGACCGACATCAGGTTGGCCATCACCGCCTGGCCGCCGGCGATCGCGGCGGTGCGGCGCAGCTTGCCGGCGCGCAGCGCCAGCCCGGTCTGCACCAGCCCGCCGGGCATGAACAGGTATTCACCCGCCAGGACCAGCACAAGCGCGGCCAGCGCGGCATTGCCGGTCACCATCCACAGACCGCCGGCCAGCGCCGACTGCACCACGAAGAGCCCGACGCACCAGATCCAGAAGAGCCCGTGCGCTCGGTTGCACATGGCGTCCAGCTGGTCGGCGGGGGCCGCGATCAGGCGCTGGCCGATGCCGTTCTCGGTCAGCGATTTCAGCATGTCCCCGGCGGCCAGCGCCGCGGCGGCCAGCCCGATCTCGACCGGGTCCAGCGTGCGGGCCACGGCCACCACCACGCCGAGCCGCGACAGCTTCGTGGCCAGCTCGGAGGCGCCGTAGGCCATCAGGTGGCCGAAAAGGGTGGATCTGGGCACGGGTGTGTCTCCTTGGATGCTGAAGACAGGTCTACCCGCGCCCGCCCCGCCTGTCGCGCGCGCCGCGGGAGGGTCGGGCGGCGCGGACGGGAAGTGACCTATCCGCACGGATAGGCGGGGTTGCCGCGCGGGAGGGGCGGAACGGGATGACGCGCCGCGGCGCTTTGGTCTATACGGAAGGCAACGACAGAACGTGGCCCGAAGGGACAGACATGCCGATCCCGATCTCCCTGCGTCTCGGCGCCTGCCTCGGCCTCGGGCTGCTGGCCGGCTGCGGCGCCGCGCCCGCACCCGAGAACGTCGCCCCCGTCGCCAGCGGCGGTGGCTACCAGGCGCAGTATCGCGACCCGCCGCGGCAGAGCGACGACGCCGTCTACCTCGTGTCGGCGCGCATGAATGCCGAGCGCTGCCGCCCCGCGGCGGGCGGCCCGGCGGGCAGCGGCAAGGCGGCCGGCGCGGTGCAGGCCGCGCGCGCGCTGCGCGGCGAGCGGCTGTCGCGCAACGACCTGGTGGATGTGCGCGTCGGCGATGACGAGACCTTCAACGGCGATTACGTGATCTCGCGCGACGGGATGCTGAAACTGCCCTTCCTGCCGCCCATCCCCGCGCAGGGCCGCCGGCCCGAGGACGTGGAGGCCGACCTGGCCCGCTTGCTGGTGCGCGAGGAGCTGTATGACACCGCACCGCGCATATCTGTGCGCACGGCCGATTTCGCCAGCGTGAACGTCGCGGTCTCGGGCGCGGTGTTCGAGCCGCACAGCGTCGAGATCGGCGGGCTGTCGGCCGAGAATATCGACCGGGCCCGGCAGGGCGCGCTGGGGGCCTCGACCGAGGCGCGCAACCTCTCGGCCGCGATCCGCGCAGCGGGGGGCGTGCGCCCGGATGCCGATCTTTCCGCGATCGCGCTTTATCGCAACGGCCGCAAACACGTGCTGGACCTGCGCGGCGTCTTCGAGGGGCGCCACGCGGTGGACGTGATGCTGCTGACCGGCGACGAGATCGTCGTGCCCTCGCGCCAGTGTTTCCAGGACGATTTGATGCGGCCCAGCCCGGTCAGCCCGCCGGGCGTGTCGCTGTTCCTGTCGAACCTGACCCAGCCGGCCACCGGCAACGCGCCCTCGGCGGTGGGGCGCGACGTGCGGCAGGTGCCCTATGGCACGCGTTTCATGCAGGCCGTGGTGGACACCAACTGCGTCGGCGGGGCGCGGGCGACCAGCGCGCACCGCTCGGCCGTGCTGTTCACGCGCAACCCGGTCACCGGCGTGTCGATCGTGATCGAGCGCCAGATCGAGGACCAGCTGCGCCGCGCCGATCGCGACGATTTCGACCCGTACCTGCTGCCCGGCGATGCCATCGCCTGCTATGACAGCTCGGTCACCAACGTGGCCGAGGCGGCGCGCGTCGTGGGGGCGGTGGGCGCCGTGGCGCTGATGCGCTGAGCCGCGCCTTGGCGGGCCCGCCCCTCAGCCAAGGCTGGGGGCGGGGGCTTTCTGCCAGGCGCGATGGGCTTGCCGCGTGGCCTCGGCCAGGTCTTCGGGCGTTCCCGTCTCGGCGGCGCGTTCCAGAGCCACCAGCGCGTCGCGCAGCCCCGGCTGGCCGAAGGCGGCGGCGCTGCCGGCAACCTGATGGGCGCGATCGGCGATCTGGTCGTGATCGGCGGGCGCCGTGGCCAGCCAGTCGAACAGGGCCTGGGTCTCCTGCCGGTGCCGCTCGGCCAGCCCGGCCAGCGGATCGGCCGGCGCAGGCTTCGACGCGGCAGGGGCCGGGGCAGGCGCTGACGGCGCGGGCTTGGCCGGGGCCGGGGCGGACGTGCCGAACCGGGCGATCACCTGCTGCAGCTCGGCCTTCTGCAAAGGCTTGCCCAGGAAATCCGACATGCCGGCGGCCAGGAACCGGTCCTTGGCCTCGGGCAGCACATTGGCCGAGAAGGCGATGATCGGCACGTCGCGATTGGGCCCGTCGCCCTCGCGGATGGCACGGGTGGCGCCCAGCCCGTCGAGAACCGGCATGCGGATATCCATCAGGATCAGGTCGAAGCGCCGCTCGGAGGCCGCCTCCACCCCGGCCTGCCCGTCACGCGCGATGGTGACCCGGTGGCCCATGCGCATCAGCACCTCGTGGGCGAGCTGCACGTTGATCTCGTTATCCTCGACCAGCAGGATGTCGCGCACGGCCTGCGCATCCGCGTCCGCCTGGATCGCGGGATCGTCGGCGGGGCCTGTCACGTGCTCGATCGGCAGGCGCAGCCAGAAGACGCTGCCGTCGCCCGGTGCGCTCTCGACGCCGATCTCGCCCTGCATCGCCTGCACGAAGCGCCGCACGATGCCCAGCCCCAGCCCGGTGCCGCCGATACTGTCGGTCTGCACGCTGTCGACGGTCTGGAAATCCTCGAAGACGCGGGCCTGGTCCTCTTCCGAGATGCCGATGCCGGTATCGATGATGCGCAGCTCGATCTCGGGGCCGGCCTCACCCTCGACGCTCTCGGCCTCGATGGTGATCCTGCCACCGCGGGTGAACTTGATCGCGTTGCCCACGAGGTTCAGCAGGACCTGTTGCAGGCGCGAGCTGTCGATGCGGATCCAGCCGACCGGATCGCCCGCCCAGCCCCAGCTAAGCGTGTTGCCCTGTGCCTCGGCGGCGCTGGACTGGCTGTCCACGATGTCCTGGATCAGCCGGCCCAGATGCACCTCGTCCTCGGCCGCGCCATCGGCGCCCGATTCGAACCGCGCCACGTCCAGCACGGAATCCACGTGCCGCATCAGCAGCTTGCCCGAAATGTCCATGTTGCGCACATAGCGGCCCTGCGCGGCGTCGAGCCGCGTGTCCTCGAGCAGCGACAGGTTGCCGAGGATGCCGTTCAGCGGGGTGCGGATCTCATGCGTCATCATCGCCAGGAACTCGGCCTTGGCGTGTTCACCGGCCAGCGCCTCGTCGCGCGCGGCGACAAGCTCGTTCTCGGCCGCGACCCGGTGCGAGATGTCGCGCAGGAAGGCCACGACAAATTCGTCCTCGCCTGAGACGGCCTTCTCGATGGCCAGCTCGACCGGGAAGATGCTGCCGTCGCCGCGCATCCCCTCCAGCCGCACGCGGCCATGGCCCACGACGCGATGCTCGCCGGTCTCGCGCATGCGCTTCATGCCGGTCTCATGCGCCTCGCGCAGATGCGGCGGCACGATCACGTCGCCGATGCTGCGCCCGATCACGTCCTCGCCCAGATGCTGGAAGATGCGTTCGGCGGCAGCGTTGAAGGACACGATCCGCCCCTTGAGATCGGTCACGATCACCGCGTCCAGCGAGGTCTGCATGATCGTGTTCAGCCGCGCATAGGCGGTGGCCAGTTCCTGTCCGCGCTGCTCGGTCTGCTGGCCGACGCGCCGCGCATGCCGCAGCAGAAGGACCAGCGCCAGCACCAGCGCGATGGTGATGAGCGCAAGCCGCAGCAGCGTCACCGCGACCGAATTGCGACTGGCATCGGATTGGCGGGCAAAGAATTGCAGGCCGTTGGTCGACAGAAGCCGCACGTCGAGGCGCATCTCCTCGATCTCGGCCGAGAGCCTGTCCAGCTCGGCGCGCAGATCGGAAGCGGACCCGTCGATCAGCGGGATCAGCGCATCCAGCTGGGCGCGGATCCGCTGCAGCGGCGCCAGGAAATCCGGCTGGTCGCGCAGATCGGCATAGAGCGAGCCCTGCGCCAGCGTCGCCATGCGGCTGTAGAACACGTCGAACTCGACGATCACCTCGGTCAGGTCATCCGTGTCGCCGACGCGCGCGGCATCGACGGCGTGCTGGAACTCGAGGAATTCGACCTCGGCCTGCGACAGCGTCCAGTGCACGTTGTCCGAGTTCGCGGTGCTGAGAAAGCGCAGCTCGCGCACGATCTCGGACACGAGGAACGCGATCGCGACCAGGCTGATCAGCCCGATCGCGGCCATCAGGGCCTTGCCGCCCTGGCCCGTGGCGCGCCAGGTCGCCATCAGGCCACCCTTCCATGCCATGGGATCAGTCCGGGATGTGCAACCGGTCCAGTTGCCAGATGCTGCGGGAATAGATGACCTCGGTGCGGTAGGCGCTCGAGGAGGAATACGGGTAGATCACCCATAGCGGCCCCTTCTCGCGCAGGGGCATGGGGCGGCCGTCCATCTCGTAGGCGATGATGGGGCCGTCCTCGACGGCGTCGGATACGGGGATCGACACCGCGTAGTCGTTGATTGCCTTGGCTTCGATCTCGTCGCCCTCGGCCCCGACATGGGCCAGCAGCAGATCGAGCCGGACACCGGTAAAGACATTCTCGCCCTCGGTCCAGATCGTCTCGGTCGCGATATCCGTCTCGTCGATGGCGCGCAACATCTCGACGTCGAAACGCGCCGCGCCCTCGGCATTGGTGTGGGCGATGTCGCCGGTGATGGTCAGCACGACCCGGCCCTGCGGTTCGGGCAGGGTGTCGGCGGCGGCGGGGGCGGTCAGCGATGCTGCCGAGGCAAGCAGGGCGGTGCGCAGGGCCATGGAAATCTCCTGTACTGGGGTGGAGTATATGTGACACTTGCCGGTGCGTCATGCACCGGGAATTCGGGAGAGCAGGACCTATCCGGACGGATAGGCCGGGCTTGCCGCGGGGTCAGTATGCCCCACGGCCCGAGATCACGGCCCGCGCCGTCAGTGCCAACAGCACCAGGTCGAGCAGCACCCCGCGCGAGCGGACATAGGCCACGTCCATGTCGATCATCTTGTCGAAGCCGATATCGGCGCGGCCCGAGACCTGCCACAGCCCGGTGATGCCGGGCCGTGCGGCCAGCCGCTCGAGCGCGCGGGTCGGGTAGGCGGCCACCTCGGAGGGCAGCGCCGGGCGCGGGCCCACCAGCGACATCTGGCCGAAGAGCACGTTGAGGATCTGCGGCAGCTCGTCGATCGAGCTGCGCCGCAGCAGCCGGCCGATGCGGGTCACCCGCGGGTCGTGGCGCGACTTGAAGCAGACGCCTTCGCGGTCGGACATCGCGCGGATCTCGGCCAGCCGCGCCTCGGCATCCACATGCATGGTGCGGAACTTGAACATGGTGAAGGGACGGCCGTTCTGGCCGACGCGGGTCTGGCGGAAGAAGACCGGCCCGCGGCTGTCGGCGCGGATCAGCCCGGCCAGCACCAGGAAGAGCGGCGCCAGCAGCAGGACAAGGCCGGCCGACAGCGTGATGTCCAGCGCCCGCTTGGCCACCGCGTCGGGGCCGGCCACGCGCAGCGCATTGGCCGCGGCACGCGCGAGGAAGGTGGCATTGCCGACAAGGTAGCGGCCGGCCATGCGGCGCGGCTCCATCGCCAGCCGCCAGGCCCATTCCAGCCGCGCCTTGCGCACCGGCTGCGGCGCGCGGCGCACGCGGCCCGACAGGAAGTCGAACAGCGCGCCCACGCCCAGCACCAGCTGCGGGGCGAGCGCGTCGAGGTTGCGGTCGATCCACAGCTCCTGCTGCGGCACGCCCATGGCGACCAGCAGGATGTCGGCGCCCGAGGCGTTGATCGCGTCGATCGCGGCGGTCTCGTCCTGCGCGCCGTCAAAGCCGTCACGGGTGCCGGCAATGCGCAGGCCGGGGATGGTGACGGCCAGCCGCCGCGCTGCGGCCGCGGCCACGCCCGCCGCGCCGCCGAACAGGAAGACCGACAGGCCGCGCTGCGCCGCGCGCCGCAGCAGCGCCGGGGTGAAATCGGTGCCGTTGAGGTTCTCGGTCAGCCGCGTGCCGGTCATGCGGCCGGCCAGTTCCACGCCGATCCCGTCGGGCAGCACCATGTCGGCGCGGGCCAGCGCGGCGGCATAGGCGGGCTTGCGGGCGCGCAGGTTGGCGCAATGGGCGTTCAGGAAGACCACGCTGCGCGCGCCGCCCTCCAGCAGCGCCTCGACCGTGCGCTCGGTGGTGGCGTCGACGACCGGCAGGCCCAGCACGCGGGCGGTGGGCAGGTCGTGGCCTTGGACGGGGCGGGCATTGGCGAAGTCGGATGCGGGGGGCAGGTTCATTGTCGGATCCTCCGAACGGGAATGGCGTTGTCCCGGTCTGGATGCGCCATCGGCCCCCTTGGGCGCAATTTCGCCAAGGGCTAGCCGGAGGGGGCAGGCGGGGGCCGCGCGCCCCGGCCGCATGGGCCCTTGTGTCCCGCCGGCAGGGCGCCCCTCTCCGGACGGGGGCGCGCATGGCGCGGTCAGGTCACGCCCTATCCGTTCGGACAGGGGCGGCGTGCTGCCAAGTTTACCAAATTGTTTAATCTCGCCTTAACTTTGCCGGGGCGCCGGTCTATTCTGCAGCTTCTGCAATAACCGCCTGTGGATAGGTGCGATGCGAGTGCTGATTGCCGACGACCATGATCTTCTGCGCGACACGCTGGTCGCCTTTCTCGGGGCCGAGGACGGCATCGAGATGGGCAGCGCCGCGAGCTTCGAGGAAGCCTGTGAGCGGATCGAGAGCGATGCGCCCTACAATCTCGTGCTGCTCGACTACAAGATGCCGGGGATGAACGGGCTGGACGGCCTGGAGACCGCGCTCGGGATGAAGGGCGGGCAGCGCGTGGCGCTGATCTCGGGCGAGGCCTCGCGCGAGATCGCCGAGAAGGCGCTCGAGATGGGCGCGGCGGGCTTCGTGCCCAAGACGCTGCCGGCCAAGTCGCTGGTCAATGCCGTGCGCTTCATGGCCATGGGCGAGAAATACGCGCCCATCGATTTCATGACCGCGCCCGACCCCGAAGAGGCGCACCCGCTGGCCAAGACCCTGACCCGGCGCGAGCTGGAAGTGCTGGAAGGCCTCAGCGCGGGCAAGTCCAACAAGGAGATCGCGCGCGATCTCGACCTGACCGAGCCGACGATCAAGCTGCACATGAAGACGCTCTATCGCAAGCTCAAGGTCAACAACCGCACGCAGGCGGCCATCGTGGCGCATGATGCGGGCCTGTTCTGAGCGGGTCCTATCCGGGCGGATAGGTCCGGGGCCATCTGTCCCGGCCGCCGCTCCCGCCGCGCAGAAGCGTTAACGACGCGCAAAGGGTAGGGTGCCGGGCAAAGGAGACCGCCCATGCCCCTGACCCTGCGCCGCCGCTTCCCCCGTCCCGCCGCCGAGCTTTCGGCGAGCGCTGTCGAGTCCTCTGCCATCGCCGCCGATCCGGCACAGGCCGGGCCGCGCCCGCGTCGTCGCGGCCCGGGGCTCAAGCGCATCCTCATGGGCGGGCGGTCGGGCGATGTCAGCCGCCTGCCGCGCTATGTCTGGCTGGGCACGCTGGCGTTGGCGGCGGTCTGGGCGCCGATCACCGGCTATCTCAAGACCGCGCCGCTGAGCTACAGCAGCCACATGTCGCTGATCCTGCCGGGCTCGGGCGCCTCGGCCTCGGTCAACCTCGCCGATATCGGGCAGGCCTCCAGCTATTCCAACTCGGCCTTTGCCAGCAGCGCGGTCAGCCCGACCGAGACCTACAAGCGCCTGCTGTCCGCCGGCCGCGTGCGCGAGGACGCCGCCGATCGGCTCGGCCTGCACCCGCGCGTCTTCGGCGAGCCGCGCGTGCGGCTGGTCGACCAG
The DNA here is from genome assembly GCF_001482405.1 of Pseudoponticoccus marisrubri. Taxonomy (GTDB): domain Bacteria; phylum Pseudomonadota; class Alphaproteobacteria; order Rhodobacterales; family Rhodobacteraceae; genus Pseudoponticoccus; species Pseudoponticoccus marisrubri. Next base: position 496,846 of record NZ_LPXO01000001.1, on the reverse strand, counting down.
ACCGCCTTCATCCATGTCGAGATGACCGGCCCCTCGGCCGAAGAGGCGCAGGCCCGCAACGCGGCGCTGCTGGAGGCCTTCATGGACGAGATCGACCGGCTGCGCGGTGACGAGGTGGACAGCCGCCAGTCGGGCGGTCTGTCGGCGATCCGCGAATACCAGGCCTCGGTCGCGGCGACCCGTGCCGATATCGCGCGGCTGCAGGCCGAGACCGGGCTGCATTCGGCCGAGCAGTACCAGCGCCAGCTTGACGAGCTGGACGCGCTGGCCGTCCGCATCGAGCGGCTGCAATCCGAGCGCGAGCGCAAGGCCGCCGAGGTGAACCGCCTCGAGGCGCGGCTGGGCACCAACGCGCAGGACGCCGCGGCGATCCTGCGGCTGAACGGTGACAGCGCCTACCTGGCCCTGCTGGAATCGATGGCCGACGCCTCCTCGGCGCTGGCCGAGGCGCGCTCGCAATACGGCGCGCGCCACCCCGAGGTGGTCAAGGCGCAGGCGGGCTATGCCGCGGCGCAGGCCAAGGCCGAGACCTATGTCGCCGCGCTGACCGGCGGGCGCGTGGCGCTGGAGCGCGCGGTCGATGGCGGGCGCGCGGCGCTGCTGACCGAGCTGGTCCGCTTCGAGGCCGAGCGCACCGGGCTGGATGCCGAGCTGGCGCAGCTGCGCGCCCATCACGCCGACGAGGCCGCCCGGCTGGAAGCGCTGGCGCCGCTGGCCGCCCGGCTCGAGGACATGCAGCGCGATTTCAACGTGGCAGAGGCGGTCTTTGCCTCGGCCATCGCGCGCACCCAGTCCAGCAAGACAGACATCTATGCCTCCTACCCGCTGGTGCAGGTGCTCGAGGATCCCTCGCTCGCCGACGAGCCCAGCTCGCCCAAGCGCAAGCTGGCCATCGCCGCGGGCATCGCCGCCTCGATGATGCTGCTGATCGTGCTGGGCCTTGGCTGGATGCGCCGCAGCATGATCGAGAAGGTGCTCTACATGAAGGGGGAGCGGCCGTGATCGCGCCGCAGAACCCCGCCGAGGGCATGGTCTGGAAGGCGATCGTCTGGACCTGGCCCTTCTACGCCTTCGGCGCGCTCTACGTGGTGGGCCCGGTGCTGGCGGGGCTGCTGGCGGGGCTGGCCTTCCTGTCGCTCTATCTCGGCCCGGCGATCCGCGCCGACCTGCGCGCCACCGGCTCGATCCCGCTGCCCGTCTGGGGCTGGATCATCGGCATGCTGGTCATGCTGGTGGCGCTCTGGGGCGGGCACCTGGACTGGGGGCTGGGCCTGAAGAAGACCATCAAGTCCTCGATCGGCTGGGCCAAGGGCTGGGCGCTGCTGGCGCTGTTTCCGCTGGCCGGGGCGGTGCTGCCGATCCGGCGCGAGATCCTGGTGCGCGCGCAGTGCAAGCTGGGGCTCTGGACGCTCTGCATCGCCCCGGTGCTGCTGGCCGCGCCCTATCTGGGCCTGCCGGAACGCATCTGGACCTCGCCGCTCAAGGCGGTGGGCGGTCCGGGGCCGGAATATTTCTCGGTCTACCTGTTCACCTTCGACCCGGCCTCGTGGACGCCGCGCTGGCAGTTCTTTGCCCCCTGGTCGCCCTTTGCCGCGCTGCTGGGCGTTGTCATGGTGCTCTTCGCGCTGGAAGAGCGCGACCGGCGCTGGATGGCGGCGGGGATCGCGGCGGGGGTGCTGATGATCCTTGCCTCCAAGTCGCGCATGGGGCTGGTCGGGTTGGTGGCCTGCACGATCGGGCCGCGGCTGATGCCGCTGGTCTTGCGCAGCTGGGCCTGGGTCGCGCTGGCCGGGGTGACCGCGTCCATGGCGGTGGTGGGGCCTTGGCTGCTGCGCCAGGCCGAGGCCGGCATCGCCGCCTTCAAGGGCGCGCGCGCCGACAGCACGCGGGTGCGCGCCACGTTGCAGCGTATCGCGCATGAGCGCTGGCAGGAAGAGGCGGTCTGGTTCGGCCATGGCACGGTGCAGCCGGGCCCGCACCTTGTGGAATACATGCCGATCGGCAGCCACCACACCTGGTTCGGGCTGCTCTTCGTCAAGGGGCTGGTGGGCTTCTTCGCCTTCCTCGTGCCGCTGGTCTGGCAGACGGTGCTGGCGCTCTACGACGCGGCGCGCGGCCCGCGCGGACGGCTGCCGCTAGGCATCTGCATGGTGCTGGTGCTGCTGTCCTTTGGCGAGAATATCGAGATCGAGGCCTACCTGCTCTGGCCCGCGCTGGTCGTGCTGGGACTGCACGCACGCGAGCTGGCCGATGAAAGCCGGGCCGACAGCGCAGCGGTGGCGACCCCGGCGTGAGCACGGGGTCGTCGGCTCGACGCCCTTGTCGCGGTCTCAGAACATGTCGTCGGGCAGGAGCCTTACCCGGCGCGAGAAGCGCCGCGCATCCGACAGCGGGAAGGGCAGCAGGAAGGCCTCGCGCGCCTCGGGCGGGCGGCGGGCCTCGGCGGCGGCGACCTCGGTCCAGAGCGCGGCCTCGCGCGGGTCGCGCCCCTCGGGCGCCGCGCCGCGCAGCCATTTCTGCGACAGCCGTTCGAACAGGTCGCGCGCGAAGGTTTCGTCGAAGGACAGGACCGAGGCCTCGGTGTCCCAGCGCATCGACCGGCCGTTCAGGTTGGCCGAGCCCACCACAGCCGCGGCATCGTCCACGATGGTGACCTTGGAATGCAGGTAGACCGGGTCGGCCTCGACCAGCGTCGGCCCGTCCGGCGTGGCGCGGCGCGGCGAGGCCGGGGTGACCAGCGCAAACCGTTCGCCGAAGGCGCGGCGCAGCTTGTCGATCTGGTCGACCTGCAACTGGTGGGCATGGCGTGCGTCCCAGCTGTCGTCATTGTCGAACAGGATGCGCTCGGGCGCGGCGGGCAGCACCACGATCAGGTTCAGCTTGGGCGCGCGGTCGGCGGCGCGCACCAGCGCATCGGCCAGCGGGGCGTGGCGCAGGAACTGCGTTTCCAGATAGATGTAGCGCTCTGCCCGGTCGAAGAGCCGCAGCGTGGCGGCCTCGTGATCGGTGATGCGTGGCCGCGGCGCCAGTCGCGCGGGACCGGTGCAGGGGGCGGCCCGGGTGCGCAGCAGGCGCAGGTCGCTGCGGCCCTGCGGACGCGGCTCGGCAGCGAAGCGCTCGGCCCGGTCGGCCAGCGAGGCGGCGCCGCAGGCGATGGCATCGTTCCAGCAATCGGCGAAATGGCCGCGCAGCGCGCCCGCGAAATCCGCATCCTCGACCCGGGCCGAGACGTCATGCCAGGTCTCTTCCGAGGGGCGGTCATGCTCGGGCGTGTCGAAGCGCCGCTCGTTCACGTCCAGCCCGCCGATCACGCAGTCGCGCCCGTCGGCCACGGCGAATTTCTGGTGCAGCGTCACCGGGCGCAGGATCGGCCCGGTCTTCAGCACCTTGCGCTGCACCGGGGTCAGCCGGGTCGGATCGGTCGCGCGCAGCTGCGCCATGGCCTGGTTCAGCTGGATGCGCATGGCCACGCGCCAGAAGGCGCCGGCCTGCTGGCCATGCGGGGCCACCATGACCTGCGCGTCGCCCTGAACCACATCGGCAAAGCCCGAGGCGCAGGCCCAGGCGTTGCGGTGCAACTCCGGCGCGAAGAGCGGGTCGAAATCGGCCACCAGCAGGCGCAGGCGCACGCCGCGCGCCGTGACCAGCCCGATCAGGTCGCCCCATGTCTCGAGCCCGCGCTCCAGCAATTCGGGCGCGCGCAGCCGCGTGCCCGGGTCGATGATGCGGAAGGACATCAGCAGCTCGTCCTGCGCGCCGGCGACCAGCCGTTCCAGCGCCGGAAAGCCCTCGGCCCCCGTGATGAGCGGTGTCAGCGTCATGTGTCCCTCGGCCCCCGTCGGAATGCGCCGCGCAGTTCGGTCATCGAGAAGGCGCCGATCCCCTGGCCGGCGATCCCGTAGGCGATGATGCCGATGCCGATCAGAAGCGCAAGCGCGGCGTAGCGCCAGTAATCGGCCATGAGCCAGGGCATCAGCAGGCTCTGCGCGCCCCAGAGCACCGCGCCCATCGCCGCCGAGGCGGCGCAGATGCGCCAGATCCGGGCGCGGAACCGGTCGTCGAACCGGGCGACCTCGCCCATGCCGCGGGCGCCGCGCGCCAGCTGCCAGACCATGGACCAGCCGGCGGCGGTGGTGGCGATGGCGGGTGCGATCCAGCCGATCAGCGGCGCCAGCCCGATGGCCAGCGCGGCATTCACGGCCATCGCCCAGAGCGCGTAGCGGAAGGGGGTGCGCGTGTCCTCGCGCGCGAAGTAGAGCGGCTGCAGCACCTTCTGCAGCACGAAGGCGGGCAGGCCCAGCCCGTAGATCGCCACCGCAAGCGCAATGGCGGCGCTGTCCGAGGCCCCGGTGGCGCCCCGCTCGAACAGGACCGAGACCATGGGCAGCGGGATGACCACCAGCGCCACGGCCGAGGGGATGGTCAGCGCAAGGCTCAGCTCGCCCGCGCGGGAAAAGGCGGCGCGGCCGCCCGCGTGATCCTCGGCCTTCAGCCGCCGCGACAGGTCGGGCAGCAGCACGATGCCCACCGCGATGCCGACCACGCCCAGCGGCAGCTGGTAGAGCCGGTCGGCCGCGTAGAGCCAGCCTACCGCCTTGTCGAAATGCGAGGCGACCTGCTGGCCGACCAGCAGGTTGATCTGCATGACCCCGCCGGCCAGCGCGGCCGGCACCGCGATGCGCACCAGCCGGGCCATGTCAGGCGTCCAGCGCGGCCGTCCGGGGCGCACGCGGATGCCCGCGCGCCCGGCCGCGACCCAGACCAGCGCCAGCTGCGCCGCCCCGGCCAGCGGCACGGTCCAGACCAGCCACAGGATGATCTCGCCCCCGACAACGGACCCCAGCGCCATGCCGGCCAGAACGAAGATGTTGAGCAGCACCGGCGCGGCGGCGGCGGCGGCGAAATGGCCCGTGGCGTTCAGCGCGCCCGAGAACAGCGCGGCCAGCGAGATCAGCAGGATGTAGGGAAAGACGATGCGGCCATAGCCCACGGTCAGGTCGAAGCGCGCATCGCCCGCGAACCCGCCGGCGCTGGCCCAGACCAGTGCGGGCATGAAGACCAGCGCGAGCCCGGTCAGGATCAGCAGCACGAAGGCCAGCCCCGACAGCGCGTCGCGGGCAAAGCCCAGCGGATCCTCTGCGCCCTCGTATTTCTTCGAGAACATCGGCACGAAGGCGGCGTTGAACGCGCCCTCGGCAAAGAAACGGCGGAACATGTTGGGCAGGCGGAAGGCGGCGACGAACGCGTCGAGCACCGGGCCGGGCCCGATCAGTGCGAGGATCACCACTTCGCGCGCGACGCCGAGCACGCGGCTCATGAGCGTCCAGAACCCGACGGTCATCACGCCCGAGATCAGCTTGATCGGTTTCATCCTGCCCTGTCCCGTCTTTTGATCCGGGCTTATCCCAAGCGCGCGGCCGGGGGAAGCCCGCAGCCCGGCGCGGGGCGTGGACAGGCCCGATGGCAAGGCAAGGGCGCTGGCAGTTGGGGTCATGCGAGATCGGCGAGCATGCGGGCGGGGGCCTTTCGGGCAGGTCTGACGGGGCAGGGCGGCACCGGGCGTGCCGTCACCTGCCAGTTCAACCGGCCGGGGCCACGGGGGTTCCAAGACGATCGCCATGACGCCGGGGCCGGGGGCCAATCCGCTTCGAAGCGGATTGCAGGAAGCGGTTTGGAAACCGCTTCAGGAACGCGTTTGCAAACGCGTTCCCGGAAGGCCCTTCGAAGGGCCTTCCCGCCGGCCCGTGGCAAGCGCGCCTAGCTGTTGGCCCGTTCGGTGCCCGCGGTGATCGCGGCGCGCAGCTTGCGTTCGATCATGTCGCGCTTGACCTTGGAATGCAGCTTCAGCCCGAACATGTCCTTGACGTAGAACGTGTCGACCACCTGCTCGCCATAGGTCGCGATCACGGCCGAGGCGATGTAGATGTTCTGGTCGGCCAGCGTCCGCGTCAGGTCGTAGAGCAGGCCGGGCCGGTCGCGGGTGTCCACCTCGATGATGGTGAAGATCTCGGAGCCGTCATTGTCGAAGGTGATCGAGGTCGGCACCCGGAACGCTTTCTCGCGCTTCTTCAGCTTGTCCTTCGGCCGGATCGCCTCGCGGGCCACGACTTCGCCCATCAGCGTCTTGCGGATCATGTCGCGCAGCCGCGGGATGCGAGTGTCCTCGTAGGGGTGCCCGTCGGGGTCCTGGATCCAGAAGGCGGCAGTGGCGTAGCCGTCCTTGGTGGTGAAGGTGCGCGCGTCGACCACGTTGGCCCCCGCCAGCGCCAGCGCCCCGGCCAGCCGCGAGAAGATGCCGGGATGATCCTGCAGCGCAAAGCAGACGCGGGTGGCGTCGCGATCCTCGTCGGGATGGATGTCGATGCGGATCTCGTCATCGTCGATGCCGCGCAGCAGGTTGGCAAAGACCACGTGGGCGGTGACATGCAGCCCCTGCCAATAGGGCGGGTAATGGCGCTGCGTCTCGCGGCGCAAATCCTTGCCCTCCCAGTCCGACAGCGCGGCGCGCAGCGCCTTTCGCGCCTCGGTGCCGCGGTTCTCGCGGTTGAGCGCCTCCATGCCCTGTTCCAGCCCGCGCCTTGTCTGGCGGTAGAGCGCGCGGATCAGCGCCGCCTTCCAGTTGTTCCACACGCCGGGGCCCACGCCGCGGATGTCGCAGACCGTCAGCACGCAGAGCAGGTCCAGCCGCTCGCGCGTCTGTACCGCCTTGGCGAAGTCGCGCACCGTGCGCGGATCGGCAATGTCGCGTTTCTGGGCCATGTCCGACATCAGCAGGTGGTAGCGCACCAGCCATTCGACGGTCTGGCATTCGGACTTGTTCAGCCCCAGCCGCGGCGCCACCTTGCGGGCGATCTTGGCGCCCAGCACGGAATGGTCCTCGTCGCGGCCCTTGCCGATGTCATGCAGCAGCAACGCCACGTAGAGCACTCGGCGGTTCACCCCCTCCTTGAGGATGGTCGAGGCGACCGGCAGTTCCTCGGTCAGCTGTCCGTTCTCGATCTCGGAGAGATGCCACAGGCACTGGATCGTGTGTTCGTCTACCGTGTAGTGGTGATACATGTTGAACTGCATCATCGCCACGATGGGGGCGAATTCCGGGATGAAGGCGGACAGCACGCCCAGCTCGTTCATCCGGCGCAGCGCGCGGTCGGGATTGCCGTGTTTCAGCAGCAGGTCCAGGAAGATCCGCTGCGCCTCGGGATCGCGGCGCATGGCATCGTCGATCAGGTGCAGGTTGGCGGTGACCAGCCGCATGGCGTCGGGATGGATCAGCAGCCCGGTGCGCAGCGCTTCCTCGTAGAGACGCAGCAGGTTCAGCTTGTCCGACAGGAAGGCCTCGTCATCGGCGATGGCCAGCCGGTTGTTCACCACCGAGTAGCCGGATTTCACCTTGGGCTGGCGCTGGAAGATGCGCGCCAGCAGCGGGGCGCTCTTGGTATGGTCGGCCTCGAGCGAGGTCAGCAGGATGCGCGTCAGGTCGCCCACCGAGGTGGCGTGGCGGAAATAGTCCTGCATGAACCATTCCACCGCGCGCCGACCGCCACGGTCATTGTAGCCCATGCGCGCGGCCACCTCGACCTGCATGTCGAAGGTCAGCTGCTCGACCGCACGGCCCGAGACGAGGTGGATATGGCAGCGCACCGCCCAGAGAAAGCGCTCGGCCTGCACGAAGGTCTCGTATTCCTCCGGGCTGAAGATGCCCTGGCGCACCAGCTCGGACACGTCGTCGGTATGGTGTACGTATTTGATGATCCAGAACAGCGATTGCAGGTCGCGCAGCCCGCCCTTGCCCTCCTTGATGTTGGGCTCGACCATGTAACGCTGGCCCTGCTTGTCGTGGCGTCGGTCGCGCTCCTCCAGCTTGGCCTCGACGAAGGCGCGCTCGGAACCCTTGAAGAGCTGCGACCACAGCGTCTCGTCCAGCTCCTGCGCCAGCAGCTCGTCGCCGATGATGAAGCGGTTCTCCAGCATGGCGGTGCGGATGGTGAAATCCTCGCCGCCCAGCCGGATGCAATCCTTCACCGTGCGCGAGGAATGCCCCACCTTCAGCTTCAGGTCCCACAGGATGTAGAGCATCGATTCGATGACGCTCTCGGCCCAGGGCGTGATCTTGTAGGGGGTCAGGAACAGCAGGTCGACATCGGAATAGGGCGCCATCTCGCCCCGCCCGTAGCCCCCGACCGAGAGCACCGAGAGGCGCTCGGATTCGGTCGGGTTGGGCAGCGGGTGCAGGTGCTGCGTGGCGATCTCGTAGGCCAGCGAGACGATGCAGTCGGTCAGCCAGCTGTAGGAGCGCGTGGTGCGCCGCGCGCCGAAGGGCTCGGCCGTGAAGGCCTCGGAGATGACCGCGAAGCCCGCCTTGCGGGCCTCGGAGAGCAGGCGCACCGCCTCGCGGCGCAGCTCTGCCTCGGCCATCTCGGGCGCGATCGCCGCGAAGAGCGTGGCCCGCAGGGCCGAGACGTCGCAGATGTCCGAGGCGGGCGCGATCAGGTCGTCGGGGACCGTGTTGGGCGCCGGCCTAGAGGCCGGGGCCGGAGAGACGGCTGGGGGCAGGGTCAAGGATCACCATCTGATTGTTCGTCACCGAGGCGATGGCGAGCGCCCGTTCGTTCGTGCCATCACTCATCAGGCGGAATACACCGCCCGTGCCGGTAAAGCTAGCCGAGGTGAGCGCGCGGCCCGTCAGCGCATCCGCGCGGCCCCGCCCGGCCAGCAGCGCGATCGCGGCGATCCCGTCATAGCCGAGGCTCGCCAGCGGGTGCGGCGCATCGCCGAAGGTCGACCGGTAGCGCCCGGCAAAGGCGTCCTGGCGGGCCTTGTCGGGCAGCGCGAACCAGGCGCCCTGCGCGCCGGGCAGGTCGAACAGGTCGGGGCGCACGTCCCAGCGGGTCAGGCCGATGAACTGCACCTGGCCCGGCGCGACACCGTTCTGCGGCAGCAGGTTCAGCAGCATGGGCATGGCCGCGTTGGTGGCGTCGGTGGTGATGAAGACGCTGTCGGCCGCGCCGGTCTGGATCGCGGCGGCGGCGGCGCGGGCGGTAGCGGTCACGCCCTCGACCGACAGGTCATAGCCCTCGGCCGAGGTGATCTGGATATTGTTGGCCGCGGCGGCCTGTTCGATGGCGGTCTTGCCGAACTGGCCGGGCACGTCGCGCGAATGCACGATGACCACGTTGCGCTTGCCCTGCTGGCGGGCATAGCGCATCAGCCGGTCGGCGGTGTTGTTGAAGGTCGGGCCCAGCACGAAGACATTGCCGCCCGCGATCGAGGGGTTGTTCGAGAAGCTGAGCACGTTCACGCCCTCATCCGCAACGGCCAGCCCGACCGCGTTGGCATTCTCGCCAAACAGTGGGCCGAGGATGATCTTGGCGCCCTCATCCACCGCCTGCTGGGCACGCGCCGCGGCGGTCGAGGCGACGCCGGCCGTGTCGTAGACCCGCAGGTCGATCCGTGCCGAGGACTGCTCCGAGATGGCTAGCCGCACGGCGTTTTCCAGCGATTGCGCCACCGGGGCGGCACCCTGGTCGGATTGCGGCACCAGCAGCGCCACCTGCACCGGCTGGGCCGGGTCGATCTGGGGACCGCCCCGGCCGGCCTGGCCGCCGCCCAGCCCGGGCAGCGCGACCGGGTCGCAGGCGGCGGTGAGTGCCATGGCGCCGATCAGCGCAGCGGGGCGCAAGACCTTGCGGACAGAGGACAAAACGGCAAACATGGACATCGGACTCCCTCGTTTCCTGCGCGGGTGAGCGACCGCGCGCTTTGCCGGGAGCATAAAGAAGCGGAGAGGGGGCGACCAGTGGCGATTGCGAACAAGGGCGAATTGGCGCCGGGGCTGTACCTCGTGGCCACGCCGATCGGCAATGCGCGCGACATCACGCTGCGCGCGCTGGACCTGCTGGCCAGTGCCGACCTGCTGGCGGCCGAGGACACGCGCAGCCTGCGCCGGCTGATGGAGATCCACGGCATCGCGCCCGCCGGGCGCCGCGTGATCGCCTATCACGACCATAACGGCGCGCGGATGCGCCCGCAGATCCTGCAGGCCCTCGCCGAGGGGCAGTCGGTGGTCTACGCCTCCGAGGCGGGCACGCCGATGATCTCGGATCCGGGCTTCGACCTGGCCCGCGCGGTGACCGAGGCGGGCTTCCCGGTGACCTCGGCGCCGGGCCCCTCGGCCGTGGTGGCGGCGCTGACGCTGGCCGGGCTGCCCACCGACCGCTTCCATTTCGCGGGCTTCCTGCCCAATGCGCAGGGCGCGCGGCGCAAGGCGCTGGAGGGTCTGCGCGAGCTCGACGCGACGCTGGTGCTCTACGAATCGCCCCGCCGCGTGGCCGCGCTCCTGACCGACGCATCCGAGATCCTCGGGCCGCGCCCGGCCGCGCTCTGCCGCGAGCTAACGAAGAAATTCGAGGAAACCCGCCGCATGGCGCTGCCCGAGCTGGCCGCCAGCTGCGAGAGCGACCCGCCGAAAGGCGAGATCGTTGTCCTGATCGGCAAGTCGGATTCGGAAAAGATTAAGGAATCCGACGTAGAACAGGCGGTGAAGACCGCGCTGGACAGGATGTCGGTTCGCGATGCGGCCGATTTCGTCTCGGTCCAGCTCGGGGTCAAGCGACGTCCGGTCTACCAGCTGGCCATGCGGCTGGCGGCCGAGCGCGACAGCGACGGAAAGGAATGATCATGGTCGGGATCACGACAGATCGGGCGGCGCCGCGTCGGGCGCGCGGACAATGCGGGCATCTCGCCGGCGCCGCGGCGGAACAGGCCATCGCGACCGATTACGAAAGGCGGGGTTTTCCCATCGCGCGGCGCCGCTGGCGCGGCGCGGGCGGCGAGATCGACCTGATCGCGCGGGATGGCGACGGGCTGATCTTCGTCGAGGTCAAGAAAAGCCGCGATTTCGCGCGCGCCGCTGAACGGCTCTCGCAGCGCCAGATGATGCGCCTGCAGCTGGCGGCCGAGGAATTCGCCGGCTCCGAGCCGCGCGGCGCGCTGACGCCGATGCGGTTCGACGTCGCGCTGGTCGACGGACGCGGCGACATCCGCGTGATCGAGAACGCCATCGGGATCTAGCCGCCATTGCGCCCGGCACGGGGTTCGGCCATCTATGGGCCGAGTTGAACAGCCATGCAGGGGCAGCGATGAAGGTAGCGTTTCAGATGGACCCGATTACCGGGGTCGACATCAAGGCCGACAGCAGTTTCCGTCTGGCGGAAGAGGCGCAGGCGCGCGGGCACCAGCTGTTCTATTACGCGCCGGACGATCTGGCCTATGAAGAGGGGCGCATCACCGCACGCGGCCACTGGATGACGGTGCAACGCGTGGACGGGACGCCGGCGATCCTGGGCGAGCGGGTGGCGGTGGACCTGGCCGAAATGGACGTGGTCTGGCTGCGGCAGGACCCGCCCTTCGACATGCATTACATCACCACGACGCATCTTCTGGACCGGCTGGCCGGGCAGACGTTGGTGGTCAATGACCCGTTCTGGGTGCGCAACTTCCCCGAGAAGCTGCTGGTGCTGAACTTCCCCGAGCTCACGCCGCCCACCACCATCGCCCGCGACCTGGCCACGATCCGTGCCTTCAAGGAGCGCCATGGCGATGTCATCCTCAAGCCGCTCTACGGCAATGGCGGCGCCGGGGTGTTCCGGCTGGATGCCAATGACCGCAATCTCGGCTCGCTGCACGAGCTGTTCACCGGCTTCTCTCGCGAGCCGCTGATCGTGCAGAAATACCTGCCCGCCGTCTCCAAGGGCGACAAGCGTGTGATCCTTGTCGACGGCGCGCCGGTCGGGGCCATCAACCGGGTGCCGGCGGCCGGCGAGGTGCGCTCCAACATGCATGTGGGCGGCCGTCCCGAGCAGATCGCGCTGAGCGAGCGCGACCGCGAGATCTGCGAAGCCATCGGGCCGACCCTGCGCGAGAAGGGGCAGGTCTTTGTCGGCATCGACGTGATCGGCGACTGGCTGACCGAGATCAACGTGACCTCGCCCACCGGCTTGCAGGAGCTGGAGCGCTTCGATGGCGTCAACGTGGCCGAGAAGATCTGGCAGGCGATCGAGGCCAAACGCGCGTGAGCCTGACGCGGCGGATTTTGAACCTCTGGCTGCGCTGGACCGAGAAGCCGATGCTGGCCCGGGCACAGGACCCTCTCGCCCTGCGCCGCGCCTTTGACCGCAAGGCGGGGCTGCTCTTTCGCGCGCCGCGGGGTATGGCCTTTCGGCGCGCGCCGATCGGGGGCGTTCCGGCGACGCACCTGTCCGGCCCGACTGGCGCGCCGGTTCTGCTTTACCTGCATGGCGGGGCCTTCATCATGGGCTCGGCGCGCACTCACCGGGCACTGGCGGCCCGGATCGCCACTGGCGCGGGGCTGGCGCTCTGCCTGCCGGAGTACCGGCTGGCGCCCGAACATCCGTTCCCGGCGGCGCCAGAGGATGCGCTGGCCGTCTTTGACGCGCTGGTGGCGCAGGGGCACCGGGTCGTGCTGGGCGGGGACAGCGCCGGCGGCGGGCTGGCGCTGTCCGTGCTTGCCGAGATCCTGCGCCGCGGCGGCCCTGCGCCGCTCGGTGCCTTCGCCTTCTCGCCGCTGACCGACCTGGGGTTTTCCGGGGCGAGCGTCAGGGACAATGCGGGTAGCGACGTGCTGCTGCCCGTCTCGCGCATCCATGACATCGTCGATCTCTACCTGCCCGGGCAGGACCCGGCCGATCCGCGTGCCTCGCCGCTTTTCGCTGACTTCAATGGTGCGCCGCCGGTCTGGCTGACGGCCAGCGATACCGAGTTCTTGCTGGATGACACGCGCCGCATGGCCGCCCGGTTGCGCGCGGCCGGGGTCGATGTGACCGAGCGCATCGCGCGGGATCTGCCACATGCCTGGCCGCTGTTCCACGGATTCCTGCCCGAGGCGCGCCAGACGCTGAAGGCGCTGGACGGGTGGCTCAACTCTCTTTCGTCATCGTCAGCCGGTAACTGAGCGCCTCGGCCACATGCGGCCGCCGGACCGTTTCGGCCCCGTCGAGATCGGCAATGGTGCGCGCCACGCGCAACACGCGGTGATAGCCGCGGGCGCTGAGCCCGAAACGCTCGGCGGCCCGCGCGATCAGGGCGCGGCTGTCGTCATCGGGGCGGGCCACCGCTTCGAGTTGCTGCCCCTCGGCATCGGCATTGGTGCGCGGCACGGCCCCGCCATAACGCTCGGCCTGGACCTGCCTTGCGGTGGCGACGCGCGAAGCGACTGTTTCGGAGGTCTCGCCCGTGGCAGGCAGGTCGAGATCGGTGAAGGCCACCGGCGGCACCTCGACCCGCAGGTCGAACCGGTCCATCAGCGGGCCCGAGATGCGGCCCATGTAATCCTCGCCGCAGACTGGGGCCCGGGCGCAGGCACGGCCGGGATCCGAGAGATAGCCGCATTTGCAGGGATTCGCGGCCGCCATCAGCAGGAAGCGGCAGGGATAGCGCACATGGGCATTGGCGCGCGAGACCACGACCTCGCCGGTCTCGAGCGGCTGGCGCAGGGTTTCGAGCACCGAGCGCGGGAACTCGGGGAACTCGTCCATGAAGAGCACGCCGTGATGGGCGAGGCTGATCTCGCCCGGCTTGGCGCCGCGCCCGCCGCCGGTGATCGCGGCCATCGAGGCGGTGTGATGCGGCTCGCGGAATGGGCGGGTGCGCGAGATGCCGCCCTCGGTCAGCAGCCCCGCAATGGAATGGATCATCGAGGTCTCGAGCGCCTCGACCGGGGTGAGTGGCGGCAGAAGGCCGGGCAGGCGGGCGGCCAGCATCGACTTGCCCGAGCCCGGCGTGCCGACCATCAGCATGTGGTGCCGCCCGGCCGCCGCGATCTCGAGCGCACGCTTGGCGCGTTCCTGCCCCTTGACGTCGCGCAGGTCGCGGGCCTGCGGATCGGCCAGCACCTCGCCGGGTTGCGCCGGCTCCAGTACCTGCTGGCCCGAGAAATGCCGCACGATTTCCAGCAGGCTGGAAGCGCCGATCACGTTGCAGGCCCCGACCCAGGCGGCCTCGGGGCCCGAGGCGCGGGGACAGACCAGCGCGCGATCCTCGTTGGCGGCCGTCATCGCGGCGGGCAGGGCGCCAAGCACAGGAACGAGATTGCCGTCCAGCGACAGCTCGCCCAGCGAGACGGTCTGCGCGACCGCGTCGGCGGGGATGATCTCGAGCGCGGCGAGCAGGCCGAGCGCGATGGGCAGGTCGAAATGCGACCCCTCCTTGGGCAGATCGGCCGGTGAGAGGTTCACCGTGATGCGTTTCGAGGGCAGCGCGATGGACAGCGATGACAACGCGGTGCGCACCCGGTCGCGCGCCTCAGACACCGCCTTGTCGGGCAGGCCCACGATCGAGAAGGCGGGCAGGCCCGGGGTCACGGCGCATTGCACCTCGACCGGGCGGGCCTCCACCCCTTCGAACGCCACCGTGTAGGCCTGCGCGACCATGTTGTCCCCTTGCCGATCCGGGGGCAGGGTGGCGCAAATGTGGTTAGCAACCGGTTAACGCGACCCTGAAGGCGTTAGGAAACGGGGCGGCTCACTCCGGCCCGGGCCAGGGCACTTGCGGGAAATCGCGCCGATACCAGGGCAGCTCGCCCCCCGTGGCCAGCCCCTCGGCGCGCCAGCGGACAAAGGCAGGATCGCTCAGATGGGCGTCGACATAGCTTTGCGCCGTCTCCGAGACGGACAGCCCGTAGCCGGCGATCCGCGCGGCGACGGGGGCAAAGAACGCATCGGCCACCGAATATGCGCCGGCCATCCACGGCCCGCCCGAGCGCGCCAACGCATGTGACCACAGCGTCTCGATCCGGGCGAGATCGGCGCGGGTTTCGTCGCTGGGCGTGAAATCCGCATAGGCGCAGCGCAGGTTCATCGGGCATTCGGCGCGCAGGCTGGCAAAGCCCGAATGCATCTCGGCCGCGAGGCTGCGCGCCAGTGCGCGCAGGCCCCGGTCGGCGGGCCAGAGCCCGGACGCGGGAAACCGCTCGGCCAGGTCCTCGGCAATCGCGAGGCTGTCCCAGAGCAGGTGTCCGTCCCCCGTGTGCAGCGTGGGCACGGTACGCGCGGGCGCAAGATGGGCCAGCTGCGCGGCCACCTCGGCCTTGGCGAAATCCACCTCGCGCAAGGTCACCTCAAGGTCGAACCGCGCGAAGAGCAGCCAGGCGCGGAGCGACCAGCTGGAATAGCAGCGGTCGCCGATATAAAGTGTGTCGGGATTGTCGGTCATCGGGGCCTCCGCGCTTGGTGTTGCCGAACCCTAGCCGGGACACGGGGCGCGGGGAAATGCCCATTCGTGACGGGGCTGATCACGGGGCGTGACGGGGCAAGCGGCAAGGATGTCGAAACCAAGTCATAAAAAAGAGTGAACCGGATGCGCGGACGGTCCGTATACCCTGCAAATACCCCGGAGACGGGGGCGCAAACAGGGGAAATAATATGGCACTCGACGTGTTCAACGACCAGAGCCTCTCCCGCCGGGCAATGAAGGCGGAACTCCTCGACGCTGAGACGGAATTGCAACTGGCCTATGCTTGGCGCGACCACCGGGACGAGCAGGCCCTGCACCGTCTGATCACCGCATACATGCGCCTCGCGATCTCGATGGCGGCCAAGTTCAAGCGCTACGGCGCGCCGATGAACGACCTGATCCAGGAGGCCGGGCTGGGCCTGATGAAGGCCGCCGACAAGTTCGACCCCGACCGCGGCGTGCGCTTTTCCACCTACGCGGTCTGGTGGATCAAGGCCTCGATCCAGGATTACGTGATGCGCAACTGGTCGATGGTGCGCACCGGTTCGACCTCGTCGCAGAAGTCGCTGTTTTTCAACATGAAGCGCGTGCAGGCACGGATCGAGCGCGAAGCCGCGCAAGCGGGTGAGGAGCTGGACGGCCACCAGCTGCGCCACAAGATCGCCATGGAGATCGGCGTGCCCCTGCGCGATGTCGAGATGATGGAGGGGCGGCTCTCCGGCTCGGACTACTCGCTCAACGCCACCCAGTCGGTCGAAGATGAGGGGCGCGAGTGGATCGACACGCTGGAAGACCCTTCGGACCAGGCCTCGGAACTGGTCGAGAACACGCATGACACCGACCAGCTGCGCGAATGGTTGCTGGAGGCGATGGGCGCCCTGAACGAGCGTGAGCGTTTCATCGTCCGTGAGCGCAAGCTGCGCGATGACTCGCGCACACTGGAATCGCTGGGCCTAGAGCTGGGCCTGTCCAAGGAGCGCGTTCGTCAGCTTGAAGCGGCGGCTTTCCAGAAGATGCGCCGGGCGCTGGAGGCGCAATCCGGCGAGGTGCAGCACTTCCTCGCATGAGGGGGCTGTGCCTGGCGGCCTGCCTTGTCGCGGGCCCGGCCCTCGCGGCCGGTCACGACAGTGCGGACGTGCTGTTCCTGGGCGAGGTGCATGACAACCCCGCCCATCACGCACGGCAGGCCGAGATCGTGGCCGAGGTCCAGCCGGCGGCCATCGTCTGGGAAATGCTGACCCCGGCGCAGGCCGGGCAGGTCGCGCCAGACCTCGTGCCGGACGAGGACGCGCTGGGCGCGGCGCTGGGCTGGGCCGAGAGCGGCTGGCCCGACTTCTTCATGTACTATCCGATCTTCGCGGCAGCCCCCGAGGCGGCGCATTACGGCGCGCTCGTCACGCGGCAGGCAGCCGGAGAGGTCATGCAGGCCGGGCTTGCGGCGACGTTCGGCGCACAGGCCTCTGCCTTCGGGCTGGACAGCCCGCTGCCGGAGGATGAGCTTCAGACCCGTCTCGACGGCCAGCAGGCCGCCCATTGCAACGCCATGCCCGAAGAGATGCTGCCCGTGATGGTAGAGATTCAGCGGCTGCGCGACGGCACGCTGGCCGCGGCGGCGCTTCAGGCGTTCGAGGAGACAGGCGGCCCGGTCGCGGTCATCACCGGCAACGGCCATGCCCGCAAGGACTGGGGCGCGCCGGCGCTGCTGGCCCGCGCCGCGCCCAAGATCCGGATCTTTGCCCTGGGGCAGGGGGAAACCGGTCGCGGCGCACCCGAGGGCGGTTTTGACGTGATCGAAAGTGCACCCCCGGTCGAGCGGGGCGATCCCTGCGCGGCGTTCAACTAGGCGCCGCCCCTTGTGGCCCGGCGTGGCCCGGGTCTAGGGTCTGGCCAGACGTCGAACGGGGGACGGGCCATGCTGGCGGGCAAACGCATTCTGCTAATCATCGGAGGCGGGATCGCCGCCTACAAGGCGCTGGACCTGATCCGGCGCCTTCGCGAACGCGGCGCCGCGGTGACGCCCGTGATGACCCGTGCGGCCGAGGAATTCGTCACGCCGCTCAGCGTCTCGGCGCTTGCCGGGGAAGAGGTGCACCGGGCGCTGTTCGACCTGACCAAAGAGGCCGAGATGGGCCATATCCAGCTCAGCCGCGTGGCCGACCTGCTGGTCGTGGCCCCCGCCACGGCCGACCTGATGGCAAAGATGGCGGGGGGTCATGCCGATGATCTGGCCACGACGCTGCTGATGGCAACCGACACGCCGGTCATGATCGCCCCGGCGATGAACGTGCGCATGTGGGAGCATCCCGCGACACAGCGCAACCTGTCCATGTTGGGGGGCGACGGCGTGCACGTGACCGGCCCCAATGACGGCGACATGGCCTGCGGCGAATACGGCCCCGGCCGCATGGCCGAACCGCTCGAGATCGTGGCCGCGATCCAGCAGGCGCTTGCGGCGGGTCCGCTGGAGGGAAAGCGCATCGTGGTGACCTCGGGCCCCACGCATGAGCCCATCGACCCGGTGCGCTACATTGCCAACCGCTCCTCGGGCGCGCAGGGCACCGCCATTGCCGAGGCGCTGCGGGACCTCGGCGCCGAGGTGGTTTTTGTCACCGGGCCGGCGACCGCGCCGCGCCCGCAGGGCGTGCAGGTGATCGAGGTGGAAAGCGCCCGCGACATGCGCGCGGCGGTGATGGGCGCGCTGCCCGCGGCGGCGGCGGTCTTTGCCGCGGCGGTGGCCGACTGGCGGGTGACCTCGGAATCGGGCTCGAAGATCAAGAAACAGGATGGCCGCCTGCCGGTGCTGGAATTTGCCGAGAACCCGGACATATTGCGAGAGGTGGCGCATCTGCAGGACGGCCGGCCCGGGCTGGTCGTCGGCTTTGCCGCCGAGACCGATGACGTGGAGGCCAATGCCGTGGCAAAGCGCGCGCGCAAGGGATGCGACTGGATCGTCGCCAACGATGTCTCGCCCGAGACGGGGATCATGGGCGGGACCGAGAACGCCGTGCTGCTGGTCACGGGCGACGGGGTGGAGCCATGGCCTCGCGCCGGCAAGGACGTTGTCGCCCGGCGCTTGGCCGAGCGCATGGCCGACGCCTTGTCGAAAGGGTGAACCCGCGCGACTTCGCGAACGTCTTGGTCAGGAATAAAAGGGCCCGCGGCGCGGGACCGAAAGGCATATGAAGGGGGCCGGATGGTCGAGATCGTGATCGGTTGGGAGGAAGGCGCGGACCGGGCGCTGGGCCTGCCCGCCTATGCCAGCGCGGGGGCCGCGGGCGCGGATCTGCGTGCCAACCTGCCCGACCGGGGCCGCGTGGAGCTGGCGCCCGGCGCCCGCGCGCTGGTGCCCACGGGGCTGCGCCTTGCCATCCCCGAGGGATATGAGGTGCAGGTGCGCCCGCGCTCGGGGCTGGCGCTGCGCCACGGGCTGACGCTGGCCAATGCGCCCGGCACGATCGACAGTGACTATCGCGGCCCGCTCGGCGTGATACTGCTGAACGCCGGCACCGAGCCGGTCACGCTGCACCATGGCGACCGGATCGCGCAGATGGTCGTGGCGCCGGTGATCCGCGCCGCCTTCACCATTGCCGAGACCCTGCCCGGGACGCCGCGCGGCGCCGGCGGGTTCGGCTCGACCGGGAGATCCTGATGCTTCTCGTTCTGGCTCTGGCGGCGCTGATCTGGTTCGGCGGCCGCGTGATGGGGGCACCGCAGCGCCTGCGGGCCATGTGCGTCGGTGCGCTGCTGCTGGCGGTGGTGCTGGCCCAGCTGGTCCTGCCCGACGGCAACGCGCTGCGCGCGGCGACCGGCGGCAGCGCGGCGCCGTGGTTGATGCTGGCCGGGGCCGGCGTGCTGGTGGCGCTCTACCGCGCGGGGCTCGGCCGGCTGCGCGCGCGCGCCACCGAACAGGAAAGCGCCGCCGCGCCGTCGCCGGGCGCCACCGGCCCCTTCGCCGCGGGCGAGCTTGACCGGTACGCGCGCCATGTCGTGCTGCGCGAACTGGGCGGGCCGGGGCAGCGCGCGCTGAAACAGGCCAGCGTGCTGGTGATCGGGGCCGGCGGGCTGGGCGCGCCGGCGCTGCAATATCTCGCCGCCGCCGGGGTGGGCCGGATCGGGGTGATCGACGATGACGTGGTCGATCCCGGCAACCTGCAGCGGCAGGTGATCCACGTGGACGCGCATATCGGCATGCCCAAGGTCTTCTCGGCGCAGAAGGCGATGGAGGCGCAGAACCCCTATGCCGAGATCCGCCCCTACAACCGCCGCCTGACCGAGGAGATCGCCGCCGACCTCTTCGCGGAATATGACGTGATCCTCGACGGCACGGACAATTTCGAGACCCGCTACCTGACCAACCGGGTGGCGGTGGCGCAGGGCAAGCCGCTGGTCTCGGGCGCGCTGGCGCAATGGGAGGGGCAGGTGAGCGTCTTTGACCCCGCCCATGACGCGCCCTGCTATCAATGCATCTTCCCCGAGCCCCCGGCCGACGGGCTGGCCCCCACCTGCGCCGAGGCCGGCGTGCTGGGCCCGCTGCCCGGCGTTGTGGGCTCGATGATGGCGGTGGAGACGATCAAGCTGATCGCCGATGTCGGGCAGGTGCTGCGCGGCGAGATGATCATCTATGACGCGCTCTGGGGCGAGACCCGCAAGATCACCCTGCGCCGGCGCCAGGACTGCCCGGTCTGCGGGGCGGCCTGATCCCGGCGCGACACATAATGACAGCCCGGGGCGCAGCGGCCCCGGCAGAGGAGAGCACAACCATGACCAACCCGCTACTGGCCGACTGGCAGACCCCGTTCGACCTGCCGCCCTTCGACGCGATCGACGACGCCGATTTCGCCCCCGCCATCGACACGGCGCTGGCCGAGCACATGGCCGAGATCGAGGCGATCGCCGACACCCCCGAGCCGCCGGATTTCGAGAATACGATCGTGGCGCTGGAAGGCGCGGGTGCCGCGCTGGACAAGGTGCTGGGCGTTTTCTTCAACCTCGCCGGCGCCGACAGCAACCCCGCGCGGCAGGCGCTGCAGCGCGATGTCTCGCCCAAACTGGCGGCGCACAGCTCGGCCATCTATGCCAATCGGGCGCTCTTTGCGCGCATCTCGGAGCTGTGGGACCGGCGCGACACGCTGGATCTGTCGCCCGAGGAGGCGCGCGTGCTCTACCTGACGCATCGCGGCTTTGTCCGGGCGGGTGCGGCGCTGGAAGGCGACGCGGCCGAGCGCATGCGCGCGGTCAAGTCGCGGCTGGCCGTGCTGGGCACGCAGTTCACGCAGAACCTGCTCAAGGACGAGGCGGAGTGGTTCCTGCCGCTCTCCGAGGCCGATCTCGAGGGGCTGCCCGGCTTTGTCGTCGACGCCGCCCGCGCGGCGGGCGAGGCGGCCGGGGCCGAGGGGCCGCGCGTGACGCTGTCGCGCTCGCTCATCACGCCCTTCCTGCAGTTCTCGCCCCGGCGCGACCTGCGGGAAAAGGCGTGGCGCGCCTGGGTGATGCGCGGCGAGAATGGCGGCGAGACCGACAATCGCGGCATCGCGGCCGAGGTGCTGGCCCTGCGCGCCGAGCGCGCGCAGTTGCTGGGCTATCCCGATTTCGCGCATTACAAGCTGGAGACCGAGATGGCCGGCACGCCCGACCGCGTGCGCGCGCTGTTGATGGCGGTCTGGGAACCGGCCCGCGCGCAGGCCCTATCGGACGCGGCCGAGATGGAGGAGATGCTGCGCGCCGACGGCATCACCGGCCCGCTTGAGCCCTGGGACTGGCGCTACTATGCCGAGAAGCGCCGGCAGGCGCTGCATGATCTCGATGAGTCCGAGCTGAAACCCTACCTGCAGCTCGACCGCATGGTCGAGGCCGCCTTCGCCTGCGCCAACCGCCTGTTCGGGCTGGAATTCCGTGCGCTGGACGTGCCGCTCTACCATCCCGATTGCCGCGCCTGGGAGGTGACGCGCAACGGCACGCACCTGGCCGTCTTCATCGCGGATTACTTCGCGCGGTCCTCCAAGCGCTCGGGCGCGTGGTGCTCGGCCTTCCGCACGCAGGCGCGTCGTCCGCGCGTCGAGACGCCCATCGTGGTCAATGTGTGCAACTTCTCCAAGCCGTCCTCGGGCAAGCCGGCGCTGCTGTCCTATGACGATGCGCGCACGCTGTTCCACGAATTCGGCCACGCACTGCACCAGATGCTGTCGGATGTGGAGTTCGGCTCGGTCTCGGGCACCTCGGTGGCGCGCGACTTCGTTGAACTGCCCAGCCAGCTCTACGAGCACTGGCTGGAAGTGCCCGAGGTGCTGGCCGAGTTCGCCACCCATGCCGAGACGGGCGAGGCGATGCCGCAGGCGCTGCTCGACAAGGTGCTGGCGGCGGCGACCTTCGACATGGGGTTCCAGACGGTGGAATACGTGGGCTCGGCGCTGGTCGATCTGGAATTCCATTCCGGCCCGCCGCCGGCGGACCCGATGCAGAAACAGGCCGAGGTGCTGGAGGGGATCGGCATGCCCCGGGCGATCACCATGCGCCACGCCACGCCGCATTTCGCGCATGTCTTTGCCGGGGACGGCTATTCCAGCGGCTATTATTCCTACATGTGGTCCGAGGTGATGGATGCGGATGCCTTTGCCGCCTTCGAGGAGGCCGGCGGCGCCTTCGACCCGGCCATGGCCGAGCGGCTGGAACAGCACATCCTGTCGCGCGGCGGCTCGGACGAGGCCGAGACGCTCTACATGGCCTTCCGCGGAAAGATGCCGGGGGTCGAGGCGCTGCTGAAAGGGCGCGGGCTGGCAGCCTGATTTGGGCGCGGGGCGCGCGGGGTCCGCGCGCGCGCCCCGGGGCTCAGAAGGGCAGGCGCTCCAGCGTGAAGCCCTCGGCCTCCAGCAGGGCCGGCACGCCGTTCGCGCCCGACAGATGCGCGGCGCCGAAGGCCGCCACCACCGGGCCTTGGGTCGTTTCGGCGGCCTCCAGCAGCACCGGCAGCCAGGCCCGGTTGCGCGCGGTCAGCAGGCGCTGGTCGACCGCGTCGAAGACCGGGCCGCTTTCCGCACCATCCAGCGCGGTCAGCTGCGGCGAGAGCAGTTCCAGCACGATCTGCCCCTCGGCATGGGCCTCGTCGAAATAGGCGGCCAGCAGCGTCTCGAACAGGTCCTCGCTGGCCTCGGGGCTGGCCAGTGCCGAGCGCACCATCGCCAGCTGCAGATCCATCGGCGCCTCGGCAAAGACGGCAAAGCCCGTGTCGAAGGGCTCCAGCGCGCTCACCGGCACGCCGGCCGCGCGGGCCAGCGCCTCGATCCGCGCATCCAGCCCGCCGCCCGACAGGATCGCCTCGCTCATGCAGGCGGGCACGGCCAGCAGCATGGACAGGTACCAGGGCTGCATCTTGGCGGCCATGATGGCCGGCAGGCCGCGCGCCTGCACCGCCTGTGACAGGGCCTGCCAATCCGCCTCGGGCAGCAGTTCGGGCAGCGTCGCTTCGGACAGAAGCATCATGTCGGGGCGCCCGGCCACCGCCTCTTCCAGCGCCGCCTGCTCGGTCTCGGTCATCTCCAGCAGCACGCGCCCCGCGCCCTCGATCAGCGGCGCCAGCCGCGCCAGCGGGCCTTCGGACCGCGGATCGGCCAGGTGCATCGTGCCGATCAGGTGCAGCACCGTGTCGCCCCGCGTCGCGCGCCAGTGATTGCCTTCGGGATAGGGTGTCTCGGCCACCCGCTCGTCCAGCACCGCGCGTGTCTGGGGGTCGAGCGTGGCGCGCAGGTCGCGCCCGGCACAGTCGGCCAGGGCCGTTCCGGCGCAGAGCAGCCAGAGCAGGGCAAGGGACAGGGCATGGCGCATGGGGCGTCTCCTTCTCGCGCGCATCCTGTCGCGCGGGGGCCGGCTGGACAAGGGGGAACGGAGCGGCAAAGCTGCGCCCATGAAGCAGGAGCGGGATTTGTATGCGCCGGTCAAGGCGCTGCTCGTGGGGCAGGGCTACGAGGTCAAGGGCGAGGTAGGCGCGGCCGACCTTGTGGCGCTGCGTGGCAACGAGGAGCCGGTGGTGGTCGAGCTCAAGCTGCGGCTGAGCCTTGCGCTGTTTCACCAGGCGGTGGCGCGGCAGGCGGTCACCGACCTTGTCTATATCGCGGTGCCGCGCCCGAGCGGGCGCAGCGCGAAACGCGCGCTCAAGGACAACCTTGCGCTCTGCCGGCGGCTGGGGCTGGGCTTCATCACCGTGCGCCCCGAGGACGGCTTCGTCGAGGTGCACTGCGATCCCGGCCCCTACGCGCCGCGCAAGAGCGCGCGGCGGCGTGACCGGCTGCTGCGCGCCTTCCAGCGGCTGCGTGGCGATCCCAATGACGGGGGCGCGACGCGGCACGGCATCGTCACCGGCTACCGGCAGGATTCGCTGGCCTGCGCCGCCTACCTGGCCGAGCATGGCGCGGCGCGCGGGCGCGACGTGGCGGCGTCGACCGGGGTCGCGCAGGCCACCCGCATCATGCGCGAGAACCATTACGGCTGGTTCGAGAAGGTGGAGACCGGCGTCTACGGCCTGACCGAGGCCGGCCGCGCCGGGCTGGTGCACTGGGCCTATAGCTGGGAGGCCGCGGCGTCCGGGGCGTGAGGCGCCTCAGCCGGCCGCGCGCCGCGCCACCTGCCGCTCGCGGTGCAGCGTGTAGAGCCCCGAGGCCACGATCACCGCGCAGCCGCCCAGCGTCCAGGCATCGGGCAGGTCGGAATAGACCATGTAGCCGTAGAAGGTGCCCCAGAGGATCATCGTGTATTGCAGCGGGGCCAGCACCACCGCCTGCGCCACGTCCAGCGCGCGGATCACGAAGACCTCGCCCAGCCCGGCGGTCACCGCCAGCCCGACGATCAGCGCCCAGACGCCCGGGTCGGTGGGCGTGGTCCAGACGAAGGGCTGCACCAGGCTGGCCGCCGCGGTTGCGGTCAGCGAGGTATAGGCCACCGTGGTCGCCACGCCATCGCCGCCAGACAGCCAGCGCGACAGGATCTGGCGCGCCGAAAAGGCCATCGCGGCCAGCACCACCAGCAGGATCGCGGGGTGGAACACACCGTAGCCGGGGCGGATGACGATCAGCATGCCCAGGAACCCCACCGCCACCGCGCCCCAGCGCCGCGGGCCCACCGGCTCGCGCAGCAGGAGGGCGCCCAGCACGGTCACCATGAAGGGCGCCACGAAGGACACCGCCACCGCATCGGCCAGCGGCACGTAACGCAGCGCGAAGATGAAACAGGCGGCCGAGACCGCGGCGACCAGTCCGCGCATCACCTGCAGCACCGGGTTCGTCGTGCGCAGCAGGTGCGTGCCGCGCAGCGCCAGCATGACCAGCACGCCGAGGCACAGGCCGATATTGCGCAGCCAGACCACCTGGAACGGGTTCAGCGTCTCGGTCAGGACCTTGGCCTGGATGTCGCAGGCGGCGAACAGGAAGAAGCCGAGCAACATCAGCACGATGCCGCGCAGGTTGTCGACGCGCGGCGCGTCGCTGGGCGCCAGCGGATAGGGCGCGACCGGAGGGGTGGGCATGGGGGAGCCTTTCGGATTGCCCGCAACCGCGGGCCTTGGCGACAGGGTAGACCCGCGTCGGGGCGAAAGAAAAGGCCGTGGGGGCGGTTTTTTCCGCCCGTCCGGATCCCCACCTGTGGCGGGGCGACAGGCCCGTTCCGGACGCCCCGGAAGCCGCTCAAAATTTTCACGGCACCGTGTTGACAGGTGACGGCGGTTTGCCTAGCTAAGCGCTGTTAGCACTCACCGAGGGCGAGTGCTAACGCCTCCCTCCCCGGAGAGAGGCGTTCAGGGATAACTTTGAGCTAGGAGACTCGAAGATGGCATTCAAACCGCTGCATGACCGCGTGCTCGTCCGTCGCGTCGAGAGCGACGAAAAGACCAAGGGTGGTCTGATCATCCCCGACAGCGCCAAGGAAAAGCCCGCCGAGGGTGAAATCGTGGCCGTGGGCGCCGGCGCACGTGATGATGACGGCGACCGCATCGAGCTGGACGTCAAGGTCGGCGACCGCATCCTGTTCGGCAAGTGGTCGGGCACCGAGGTGCAGGTCGACGGCGAAGACCTGCTGATCATGAAGGAATCGGACATCCTCGGGATCATCGAGGGCACCGCCGCCGCAGCCGCGGCCTGAGCGACCGCTTCCTGACCGCGGACGGGCGCAAGCGGCCCGTCCTCTACCAACCCCAGAATTTCAGGAGACCATCAGATGTCTGCTAAGGACGTGAAGTTCGATACCGATGCCCGCAGCAAGATGCTCAAGGGCGTCAACGTGCTGGCCGATGCCGTCAAGGTGACCCTGGGCCCCAAGGGCCGCAACGTGGTCATCGACAAGTCGTTCGGCGCACCGCGCATCACCAAGGACGGTGTCACTGTCGCCAAGGAAATCGAACTGGAAGACAAGTTCGAGAACATGGGCGCGCAGATGGTGAAGGAAGTCGCTTCCCGCACCAATGACGAGGCCGGCGACGGCACCACCACCGCCACCGTGCTGGCCCAGGCCATCGTGCGCGAAGGCTCCAAGGCCGTGGCCGCGGGCATGAACCCGATGGACCTCAAGCGCGGCATCGACCTGGCCACCGCCAAGGTCGTCGAGCAGATCAAGGGCGCGGCGCGCACCGTCGAGAACTCGGACGAAGTCGCCCAGGTCGGCACCATCTCGGCCAACGGCGAAGCCGAAATCGGCCGCCAGATCGCCGACGCGATGCAGAAGGTCGGCAACGAGGGTGTCATCACCGTCGAGGAGAACAAGGGCCTCGAGACCGAGACCGACGTCGTCGAGGGCATGCAGTTCGACCGCGGCTACCTGTCGCCGTACTTCGTGACCAACCCCGACAAGATGATCACCGAGCTGGAAGACTGCATGATCCTGCTGCACGAGAAGAAGCTCTCGTCGCTGCAGCCGATGGTGCCGCTGCTCGAGTCGGTCATCCAGTCGCAGAAGCCGCTGCTGATCATCGCGGAAGACGTCGAAGGCGAAGCGCTGGCCACCCTCGTGGTCAACAAGCTGCGCGGCGGCCTCAAGATCGCAGCCGTCAAGGCACCGGGCTTCGGCGACCGCCGCAAGGCCATGCTGCAGGACATCGCGATCCTGACCGGCGGCCAGGTGATCTCGGAAGATCTCGGCATGAAGCTCGAGAACGTCACCATGGACATGCTTGGCACCGCCAAGAAGGTCTCCATCACCAAGGATGAGACCACCATCGTCGATGGCGCCGGCGAGAAGGCCGAGATCGAGGCGCGTGTCTCCCAGATCCGCACCCAGATCGAAGAGACCACCAGCGACTACGACCGCGAGAAGCTGCAGGAACGTGTCGCCAAGCTGGCCGGCGGTGTCGCCGTGATCCGCGTCGGCGGCATGACCGAAGTGGAAGTGAAAGAGCGCAAGGACCGCGTCGATGACGCCCTGAACGCCACCCGCGCAGCCGTGCAGGAAGGTGTCGTCGTGGGCGGTGGTGTTGCTCTGGTCCAGGGCGCCAAGGCGCTTGACGGCCTGCAGGGCACCAATGCCGACCAGAACCGCGGCATCGCCATCGTGCGCACCGCGCTGGAAGCTCCGCTGCGCCAGATCGCCGAGAATGCCGGCGTGGACGGCTCGGTCGTGGCCGGCAAGGTCCGCGAAAGCGACGACCTGAAGTTCGGCTACAACGCGCAGACCGACGAATATGGCGACATGTTCAAGTTTGGCGTGATCGACCCGGCCAAGGTGGTCCGCACCGCGCTGGAAGACGCAGCCTCGGTTGCCGGCCTGCTGATCACCACCGAAGCGATGGTGGCCGACAAGCCGCAGAAGGAAGGCGCAGGCGCCGCAGCCGGCGGCGGCATGCCCGACATGGGCGGCATGGGCGGCATGATGTAAGCGCCCCCGCGCAACGACTTTCGGGAAAGGGCCGGTTCGCCGGCCCTTTTCTTTTGCCGGACTCCTTGCGCGCGCCGAGGGCCGTTTCGCGGTCGTATCACCCCGACAATCTGTTAACCTTTCGCGGCAGGCCGCAGGGAGCATCGGGGATGAGTCGCCGCGACGAGAGAAAGGCGCTGACGATCCGGCTGCCAAGCACGCTGCGCCGCGCGCTGGTGCGCACCACCGAGGCGCGGCTGTCGCTGGCCTACCTGTCGCGCCACGCGCTGCGCCAGGCTTTCGAACGCGGCCTTGCCCCCGACCCGCCGGTCGAGCCCGGCCTGTCCCGGCCCATCCTTCTGCAGCTGTCGCCCGATGAGCGCGCCCGCCTGCGCATGCTTGCAGAGCGTCACGGGCTGAGCGAAGAGGTCACCGTGCTGTCGCTGATCGCGGCGGTCGTCTGATCCAGTGCAATGCCCGCGTCATGCCCGGCCGCTATGCTGGGCGGGACGCTGTCGAAAAAGGGGATGCCATGCGACGCTTTGGGAAATTCATGCTGGGGCTGGTCCTGCTGGCCGCGCCGGCCGCCGCGCAGGAGGCCGGAGAGCGGTTCGAGCTGGGCAGCGACCTCTACCTGGCCGGCGAGACCGCCACGCTGGACGCAGAGGGGCGTGACGACGCCTTCATGGCCGGTGCCCGGGTCACGCTGCAGGCCGAAATCACCGGCACCGCGCACATGGCCGGCCGCTTCGTCGAGGTGACCGCCCCGGTGGGGGGCAGCCTCTACGCTGCCGCGCAGCGCATCACCATCGAGGCGACGATCGCGGAAGACGCCCTGCTGGCCGCGCAGCGGATCGAGGTCGACGCGCCGGTGCAGGGCGACCTGCGGGTGATGGGCTCCGAGATCGAGATCGACGCGCCCGTGGGCGACACGCTGATGGTCGCCGGCGAGATCGTCGAGCTGGACGCCCCGGTGACGGGGGACGTGGCGCTGATGGCCAACGAGGCGCGCTTCGGCCCCGAGGCCCGCATCGGCGGGCGGCTGATCCTCTATGAGGAAGAGCCCGGCGCGCTGGCGGTGCCCGAGCGCGTGGTGCCCGCCGACCGGATCGAGCGGCGGGATTTCGACGGCCGGGTCGAGGGCGCGACGCGCGCTCTGTCGAAACCCAAGGCGAAGGCGCAGAAGGACAGCCCCGCGCAGGAGCCGATCTCCTTCCTGCTGGGCGTGCTCGTCGTGGCCGTGCTGGGGGCCGCGCTGGCCGTGCTGGCCCCGGCCACCATGGCGTCGATGCGCGCCCATGTGCTGCGCGCGCCGGGGCAGGGGCTGATGACCGGCTTCGTCACGGTCTCGGCGCTGCTGGGCGGCACGTTCGTTCTGGGCGCCACGGTGATCGGCCTGATCGCCGCGCCGTTTCTGCTGATCGGTGCCGTGCTGGCCTGCGTGGCGGGCTATGTGGTGGGCGCCTACGCGCTGGGCGCCTGGGGGCTGAGCCTGTTCGGCGGCGGCATGCCCGACAGCAATGGCGACCGTGCCATCGCGGCGGCGATCGGCGCGCTCTCGGCCGGGCTGATCGGGCTCATCCCGTTCCTTGGCTGGCTCTTCGTGCTGGCGCTGTGCCTGACCGGCGCGGGGGCGGTGACGCAGCGCCTGTTCCGGCCGCGGCTCTTCGCCGGAGACTGAGTTTGGCCTTGCCCGGGCCCGCGTTCTGGATTTGAAACGGGTCATGGCGCTGGAAATGACACTGGAAGAGGCGCTCTGGGCGCAGGGCGTGGGCCTTGTGGCCGGGGTGGACGAGGTAGGGCGCGGGCCGCTGGCCGGACCCGTGGTGGCCGCTGCGGTGGTGCTCAGCCGCAATGGCGTGCCCGAGGGGCTGAACGACTCCAAGAAGCTGACGGCCAAGCGCCGCGCCGCCTTCGAACGGCAGCTGCGCGAAGAGGCGATCTTTGCTATCGGCGAGGCCAGCGTCGCCGAGATCGACCGGCTCAACATCCTGCAGGCCAGCCTGCTGGCCATGCGCCGCGCGGTGGCCGCGCTGCCGGTCGTGCCGGACCACCTGCTGGTCGATGGCAACCGTCTGCCGCCCGATCTGCCCTGTCCGGCCTCTGCAATCGTGGGGGGAGACGGCCGTTCCCCCTCGATCGCGGCGGCCTCGATTGTGGCCAAAACATGGCGAGATCGTGTCATGCGGGATTTGGCGCAACACTACCCCGGATATGGCTGGGAGACGAATGTCGGCTACCCGTCGAAATGTCACAAAACGGCGCTTCGAAATCTCGGTGTCACCCCACACCATAGACGCTCCTTCAAGCCGGTGCACAATATCTTGTATCAAGAGCATTCTGCAAGTGACTGATTCAAAAAAGAAATTGACGCCGAATCGCCTTTGACTCATCTTTTGTCCAACACATGAGCGCGTTCAAGCGCCGGGGACAGAGGCAGAGAATGACGAAGATGACGGATCTCACGGGCGCACCCGCGCTCCCCCTCAACACGATTATGGCCGGTGATTGCATCGAGGTCATGAAAGGGCTGCCGGAGGGGTCCGTCGATCTCATCTTTGCCGATCCGCCCTATAATCTGCAACTCAAGGGCGAGTTGCATCGGCCCGACAATTCGCGCGTCGACGCGGTCGACGACGAGTGGGACCGGTTTTCCAGTTTCGCTTCCTATGACAGGTTCACCCAAGACTGGCTTCGGGAAGCGCGCCGGTTACTCAAGCCCGACGGGGCAATCTGGGTAATCGGCTCCTATCACAACATCTTCCGGGTCGGCGCCGCGATGCAGGACGCGGGGTTCTGGATCCTGAACGATGTGGTCTGGCGCAAGTCGAACCCGATGCCGAATTTCCGCGGCAAGCGGTTCACCAACGCGCATGAGACGATGATCTGGGCCTCGAAGGGCGAAGGCGCGAAATACACCTTCAACTACGAGGCGCTGAAGGCGCTGAACGAGGGCATCCAGATGCGCAGCGACTGGGTGCTGCCGATCTGCAATGGCGGCGAGCGGCTGAAGACCGAGACCGGCGAGAAGGCGCATCCGACGCAGAAACCGATGTCATTGCTGCACCGCGTGCTGGTGGGCTCGACCAATCCCGGCGACGTGGTGCTGGACCCGTTCTTCGGCACCGGCACGACCGGCGCCGTGGCGCGCATGCTGGGCCGCGACTGGATCGGGATCGAGCGCGATGCCGGCTATCGCGAGGTGGCCCATCGCCGCATCGCCGATGTGCGCCCCTTCGACAAGTCCGCGCTGCAGGTCTCGACCTCGCGCCGCGCCGCGCCGCGCGTGCCCTTCGGGCAGCTGGTCGAGCGCGGGATGCTGCGCCCGGGCGAAGAACTGTGGAGCATGAACGGCCGCCACAAGGCCAAGGTCCGCGCCGACGGCACGCTGATCGGCGACGACGTCAAGGGCTCCATCCACCAGGTGGGGGCGGCGCTGGAAGGCGCGCCCAGCTGCAACGGCTGGACCTACTGGTGCTTCCGCCGCGACGGCAAGACCGTCCCGATCGACGTGCTGCGCCAGCAGATCCGCGCCGAGATGGAAGATCGCCCGGACTGATCCGGGCCCGACCTACCGAAAAACAAGTCACCGCCGGCGCGCCGTGAGATCTCACGCGCGCCAACTGGCCCCGTCTGCCCGATGCAGGCGGGGCATTTTTCGTCCCCCGCCTACCAGTTGATGAAATCCTCGAACTCGCCGATCACGTTGGCCCAGATCAGGAAATTGTCGAGGAAGTTCTCTTCCGTGACATCGTAGTCGATGTTCAGGTCCATCTCGAGAAAGGGGTCGTATTCCGCGTCGAGATAGACCGAGGCATAGCGGCGATCCATGTTCCACTGGTTGGCCCGCTCCAGCGAGATGCCATTGGGCACGTCATAGGCCGCCTGGAACTGCAGCGTCAGGCAGTTCCGGTTGTCGGTGCAGTCGTAGAAGAAGACATTGAACGTGGTGCCGCGGATCTTGCCCGTGATCTTGGGGTCGCCGACATTGTCGGTACCGACCTCGACCGGGTAGCCCTCGGCGCGGATGATCTGGGCCAGCCGCTCGGGGTCCTCGGCATTGACCATCTGGGCACTGGCGGCAAGCGGAGACAGGGCAAGGCCCGTGGCGAGAATGGTTTTCAGCATGACAAGGATCCGTGGCAATGATTGGATGATGTGATCCCAGAGTAGCAAGCGGGCCCCGTTCCGGCAATTCCGGCAAACCCTGCCTGCGGCGCGGAAACCGCCTTTCCCCCGGCCGGCGGAATGGGTATCGCAGGACCATGGATCTGCGCGCGTTACTCATGGGCCTGGCCTTCGCGGCCATGTGGTCGTCGGCCTTCACCTCGGCGCGGATCATCGTCGCCGCCGCCCCGCCGCTGAGCGCGCTGGCGCTGCGCTTCCTGATCTCGGGCCTGATCGCGGTGCTCATCGCTTGGGCGATGGGGCAGAACTGGCGCCTGACGCGGGCGCAATGGAAGGCCACGATCATCTTCGGGATCTGCCAGAACGCCCTGTACCTCGGCCTGAATTTCGTCGCGATGCAGACGGTCGAGGCCTCGCTGGCGGCGATCATCGCCTCGACCATGCCGCTTCTGGTGGCGCTGTCGGGCTGGCTCTTCTTCGGCGAGCGGTTGAAGGCGCTGGCCGTGGCCGGCCTTCTGGCCGGGGTCGCCGGGGTGGCGATGATCATGGGCGCGCGGTTCGGCGGCGGGGTCGACGGCGTCGGCGTGGCGCTCTGCGTCGTCGGGGTCGTGGCGCTGACCGTGGCCACGCTGTCGCTGCGCGGGGCGATCTCGGGCGGCAACTACATGATGGTCGTGGGCCTGCAGATGCTGGTGGGCAGCGCCGTGCTCTGGGTGCCGGCACTGGCTTTCGAGACGGTCCAGATCGCCTGGTCGCCGCAGCTCGTCGCGGCCTTCCTCTATACCACCCTTGTGCCGGGGCTGGCCGCCACCTTCGTCTGGGTGCTTCTGGTCAACCGCATCGGCGCGGTGCGGGCGGCGACCTTCCATTTTCTCAACCCGTTTCTCGGCGTGGCCATCGCCGCGGTGCTGCTGGGCGAGGCGCTGCGCGCGCTGGACCTGCTGGGCGTGGCGGTGATCGCGGGCGGCATCCTGGCGGTGCAGCTGGCCAAGCTGCCCCGTGCGCGCACCGTTGAATAGAATGCGCGGCATTTTCTGCGCGGGTTCCGTCATCTGCTGAGAACTTCTTTACCCCTCCGCGACTAGCGTGCCGGTCCAGACGGGGGCGTGTCGCCCGACCCGTCGGAACAGGCGAGGAAGGTGATGAGCAGATTCTCGGTCCGTATCCAGGTGATGGTCCTTGCAGCGTGCTTCGTGGTCGCGCTGCTGGTCGTGTCGGGCGTGTCCTGGGCCGTGAACGCCCGGTTGGTGCATGATATTCACAAGACGCAGGATTTCGGCCGCCAGACCGACATGCTGCGACATGTCCGGCTGCAGGCCGAACAGGGCTCGGCCGCGCTGCTGGATTTCGTGGCGGGCGATGACGCCGCCATGGCGCGCGTACGCGCGCATATGGACGCCATTGCCAGTGATCTCGACACCGCCTTCGCCCTGTTCACCGAGGCGCGCACGCCGGAAGCGCGGCGCAGCGACATGGGCCCGCTCGTCGCCGATATCCAGGGCGAGCTGGGCACGGTGAATGCCGCGCTCGACCGGCTGGAAACCCTCAGCCTGTTCGATCGCAAGGCCATGGCGGATCGCGAGATCAAGCCGATCCTCGCCGATATCCGCGCCGACATGGTCGAGATGATCGGCCCGATCGATGCCAGCGCCGCCGCCGTGGCTGCCGATGTCGAACGTAATGCCCGTATCCTTCCGCTCATCCTTATGGCCAGCAGCGGCGCGGTGATCCTGCTGGCCCTGATCCTGGCAACGGCCTTTGGCCGGGGGCTGAGCCGGCCGATCATGCGCGCCGCTGACGCGGTGCGCGCGCTGGTCGACCAGGATTACGCGGTCGAGATCTCGGGCACGGGCCGGGGGGATGAGGTGGGCGAGATCGCGCGCAACCTCGAAGCCCTGCGCGACCGCCTTTCCCGGGCCGAGGACGAGGCGCGCCACGCGGGCGCGATGAACGACCTGCGGGTCGCGCTGTTCCGGACGCTGGGCGAGGCGATGAGCCGTCTGAAAGAGGGCGATCTGCAGGGCCGGATCCGGGCTGAGGACTGGCAGGAACTGGGCGAGAGCTATGCGCAGCTCTGCCATGATTTCAACGACCTGGGCGCCACGCTGGAAGAGCTTGTCGGCTCGCTGCGGCACAGCTCGGGGCAGGTGGCCCGCAATGCCGAGGAACTCTCGGAGATGTCCGGAGAGATGTCGCGCCGCTCCGAGGTGCAGGCCGCCACGCTCGAGCAATCGGCCGCCGCACTGGACCAGCTGGCACAAAGCGTGCGCTCGGCGGCCGAGCAGGCGCAGGAGGCCAACGCCAAGGTGGTCGAGGGCCGCCGCCGCGCCGAGGAGGGCGGCGAGGTCATGGCCCGTGCCATGGCGGCCATGGGCTCGATCGCGAAATCCTCGGAACAGATCACCCAGATCATCGGCGTGATCGACGACATCGCCTTCCAGACCAACCTGCTGGCGCTGAATGCCGGGGTCGAGGCCGCGCGCGCCGGCCCGTCCGGCAAGGGGTTTGCGGTGGTCGCGTCCGAGGTGCGCAACCTCGCCCAACGCGCGGCGGAATCGGCCAACGAGATCAAGGATCTCGTGATGAGCAGCACCGAGCAGGTCGCCGATGGCGAGAAACTGGTGCAGGCCACGAGCGAGACCCTGACCCTGATCGTCGAGAGCGTGACCGATGTCTCCGAGATGGTGGGCGGGATCGCGGCCTCGGCCAGCCAGCAATCGGCCGGCGTGCAGGAAATCAATGTCGGCGTGGCCGAACTGGACAAGGTGACCCAGCAGAACGCCGCCATGGTCGGCGAGACCAACACCGCCAGCCGTCAGCTCAGCGCCGAGGCCTCGCGCCTGGCCAGCCTGCTGGACCGTTTCGGCGGAGGGGATCCGGCGCTTGCTACGACGCCTTCCGAAGACACGACGGATGAGGTCGAAGGGCCGGTCCTGCACCGGGATCGCCCCTCGGAGGGAGGATCACAGGGCGGCTGGGCGGAGGAGATGCAGGATTCCGTGCCATTCGCGCCCGAGGCGCTGGCCGTCGGGGACCAGGCGCCGTGGAAGGATTTCTGACCGGGCCGGTCTCAGCCGGCCGGGCCGATGCGCCCGCCGGCCTCTCCAACCTGGCCGCGATGCAGCAGCAGGTGATCGAGCAGCACGCAGGCGGCCATCGCCTCGCCCACCGGCACGGCGCGGATGCCGACGCAGGGGTCGTGGCGCCCCTTGGTCACGATCTCGGTCTCTTCCCCCGATTTCGTGATCGTGCGCCGAGGCGTCAGGATCGACGAGGTCGGCTTGACCGCGAAACGGACCACCACGTCCTGCCCGGTCGAGATGCCACCAAGGATGCCGCCGGCATGGTTCGAGGAATAGACCGGCCCGTCGGGGCCCATGGTGATCTCGTCGGCATTGGCGCTGCCGGTCAGCGCGGCGGCGGCAAAGCCCTCGCCGATCTCGACCCCCTTGACCGCGTTGATGCTCATCATCGCGGCGGCAAGATCGGTGTCCAGCTTGCCATAGACCGGCGCACCCAGCCCGACGGGCACGCCGCTGGCGCGGATCTCGATCACCGCGCCCACGCTGTCGCCCGATTTGCGCAGATCGTCGAGATAGCCGGCCCAGTCCTCGGCCGCCTGCGGATCGGGGCACCAGAATGGGTTGCGCGGGATCTCGTCCATGTCATGGCGCGTGGGATCGGTTCGGCGCGGGCCCATCTGCACCATGTAGCCGGTCAACGTCAGCCCCGGCGCGAGGCTTTCCAGCGCCGCGCGGGCCACGCCGCCGGCAGCCACCCGCGCCGCGGTCTCGCGGGCCGACGATCGGCCGCCACCGCGATAATCGCGGATCCCGTATTTCTGCCAATAGGTGATGTCGGCATGGCCGGGGCGGAATTTCTCGGCAATGTCGCCGTAATCCTTGGAGCGCTGGTCGGTATTCTCTATCATCAGCTGGATCGGCGTGCCTGTGCTCCGCCCCTCGAACACGCCCGAAAGGATCCGCACCGCGTCGGCCTCGCGCCGCTGGGTGGTGTACTTGTTCTGCCCCGGCTTGCGCTTGTCCAGCCAGTGCTGCAGCGTGGCCTCGTCCAGCGGCACGCCGGGTGGGCAGCCATCCACCGTCGCGCCAAGGGCGGGCCCGTGGCTTTCGCCCCAAGTGGTGACGCGGAAGAGATGTCCGAATGTGTTCAGGCTCATGCGCGGGTCTCCTTTGGCGTTCCTCTAGGCCAGCGCGCCCGCTGTCTCAAGAGATTTCGCCTTGATCCGCCCCCGCCGCGGGCCTACCTTCAAGCCTACCTCGGGGTGGCGGAGCGTGATCCGCCTGAGATTTGCGTGACCGCATCAACCCGTTGAACCTGAACCGGTTAGCACCGGCGGAGGGAAGGCATGGCACGCTGCGCACAAGGCGGCCGATCTTGCCCTCTCGCCGC
Organism: Pseudoponticoccus marisrubri; assembly: GCF_001482405.1. Taxonomy (GTDB): domain Bacteria; phylum Pseudomonadota; class Alphaproteobacteria; order Rhodobacterales; family Rhodobacteraceae; genus Pseudoponticoccus; species Pseudoponticoccus marisrubri. Next base: position 461,230 of record NZ_LPXO01000001.1, on the reverse strand, counting down.
AAGATTGGAGGATGCCATGAAGGCACCAAGCTTTGCCGCGGGACTGTTCCTGGCCACCAGCGCGTTCGCGCAGGGTGAGGTTCTGACGGTCTATGCCCCCGACTATTTCGTTTCGGAATGGGGGCCGGGCCCTCGGATCGAGGAATTGTTCGAGGCGCGCTGCGATTGCGACCTGCAGTTCAAGCCGGGCGACCTGCTGCCGCGCATCCTGCTGGAGGGCGCGCGGACCGAGGCGGATGTCGTGATCGGGCTGAACACCGATGTCACGAAACGGGCCCGCGAGTCGGGCCTGTTTGCCCCGCACGGGCAGGACCTCTCGCCGCTGACCCTGCCGATCGACTGGGACGACGATGTCTTCCTGCCGTTCAACTACAGCCACACCGCCTTTGTCTATGACACGACCCGGATCGAGACCCCGCCCGAGAGCTTTGATGCCCTGCGCGCGGCGCCCGACGATCTGCGGTTGGTGATCCAGGATCCGCGCTCCTCGATCTCTGGTCTGGCGCTCGTGCTCTGGGTGCAGGCGGTCTATGGCGACGCGGCCGAGGCCGCGTGGCAGGACCTCGCGCCCAAGATCGTCACGGTCACGCGCGGCTGGTCCGAAAGCTACGGGCTGTTCACCGAGGGCGAGGCCGACATGGTGCTGAGCTACACGACCTCGCCGGCCTATCACATGATTGCCGAGGAGGATTTCACCAAGAAGGCCGCGATCTTCCCCGAGGGCCACTACTTCCTGGTCGAACTGGCCGCGAAGCTGGCCGGCACCGACCAGCCGGAGTTGGCCGACCAGTTCATGGGCTTCATCCTCGACGAGGATTTTCAGGGCATGATCACCACCGGCAATTGGTCGATCCCGGCCGCGCTGCCGCAGGAAGCTTGGCCCGAGGGCTTCCAGGCCCTCGACCTGCCCGACAAGGTGCTGTTCTATTCCGAGGACGAGGCCGCCGCGCTGAGGGACGAGGCCATCGACGCATGGCGCCGCGCGCTCTCGCGCTGATCGCGGGCGGGGTCCTGGCGGCATTGACGCTGGGGCCCATCGCGGCGGTTCTGATCCGCGCCGGCGGGCTGGCCACGCTGGGGCCGGGCGACTGGCAGGCGCTGCGCTTCACCCTTTGGCAGGCCTTTCTGTCTGCCCTGTTCAGCACGGTGCTGGCAATCCCGGTGGCGCGCGCGCTGGCGCGGCGCCGCTTTCGCGGGCGCGGTCTGCTGGTGGCGCTGATGGGCGCGCCCTTCATCCTGCCTGTGATCGTCGCGGCGATGGGGCTGATCGCGGTGTTCGGTCAGAACGGGCTGGTCAACCTGGGTCTTGCCGCGCTCGGCCTGCCACGCATCGACATCTACGGGCTGCACGGGGTCGTGCTGGCCCATGTCTTCTTCAACCTGCCGCTGGCGGTGCGGATGCTGCTGCAGGGCTGGCTGGCCATCCCGGCCGAACGATTTCGGCTGGCCGCCTCGCTGGGCCTCGGCCCGCGCGCCACTTGGCACGTGCTGGAGGCGCCGCTGATCCGGCGAATTGCGCCGGGGGCCTTCGCGGTGATTTTCGTCATTTGCCTGACCAGTTTCGCGGTGGCGCTGACGCTGGGGGGCGGCCCTCGGGCCACCACGGTGGAACTTGCGATCTACCAGGCCATGCGCTTCGATTTTGACCTGGGCCGGGCGGCGGCGCTGGCGCTGCTGCAGCTGGCGCTGGCCTTGGTCGCGGGCATCGTGGCGCTGCGGCTGTCGCGCACCGCCGGCTTTGGTGCCGGGCGCGACCGGGTGGTGCCGCGCTGGGACGGGCAGGGCGCGCTGGCACGCGCCGGCGACGCGCTGGCATTGCTCGCCGCGGCGCTGTTTCTGCTGGTGCCGCTGGCCAGCGTGGTGCTGCGCGGTCTGCCGGGGCTGGCGGAGCTGGGGCCGCAGACATGGCACGCAGCGGGGCATTCGGTCTCGGTCGCGCTGGGCTCCACCGCGCTCTGCCTGGCCTGGGCGCTGCCGCTGGCCAACCGGCGGGGCGAGCTTCTGTCGCTGGCGGCCATCGCGATCTCGCCGCTGGTGCTGGGCACGGGCTATTACCTGATCCTGCGGCCGCTGGTGAACCCGTTCGACCTGGCGCTGGTGGTGACGGCCATGGTCAACGCGCTGATGGCGCTGCCTTTCGCGCTGCGCATCCTGCGCCCCGAGGCCGAGACGGTCGAGGCCGAGTACGGGCGGCTGCGCGCCACGCTGCGCCTGACGCCTCTGGCCTGGCTGCGGGTGGTCTGGGTGCCGCGCCTGCGCCGGCCGATCGGCTTTGCCGCGGGGCTGAGCGCGGCGCTGGCCATGGGGGACCTGGGCGTGATCGCGCTGTTTGCCGATCCCGACCGTGCGACGCTGCCGCTGCAGGTCTACCGGCTGATGGGCGCCTACCGGATGGAGGCCGCGTCGGGCGCGGCGCTGCTGCTGCTGGCGCTCAGCTTGGGGCTGTTCTGGCTGTTCGACAGGGGAGGGCGCGTGCGTGCTGACACTTGAGGGCGTGCGGATCGCGATGGAGGGCGGCGCGCTGGCGGCCGATTTCAGCCTGTCGCCGGGACGGCGCGTGGCCGTGCTGGGCGCTTCCGGGGCGGGCAAGTCGACCCTGCTGGACGCGGTGGCGGGCTTCCGGGCGCTGGAGGCGGGGCGCATCCGCTGGGACGGGCAGGATCTGACCGGCCTGCCGCCCGACCGCCGCCCGGTCTCGATCCTGTTCCAGGATGGCAACCTGTTCCCGCATCTGGACCTTGCGCGCAACCTCGGTCTTGCGCTGCGGCCCGACGGGCGACGCCCGGATCGCGCGCAAGCCGAGCGGATCGAGGGGGCGCTGGCGCGGGTCGGGCTTCAGGGCCTCGGTGCGCGCAAGCCCGGCACGCTGTCGGGCGGGCAGCAGGGGCGGGCAGCGCTGGCGCGGGTGCTGTTGCAGGCGCGCCCGATCCTTGCGCTGGACGAGCCCTTTGCCGCGCTGGGGCCCGCGCTCAAGGCCGAGATGCTGGAGCTGGTGCGCGAGGTGGCCGAGGGGCTGGGCGCGCTGGTCCTGATGGTGACCCATGACCCGGGCGATGCAGGCCTCTTTGCCGATGACATCGTGTTGGTGGCCGACGGGGCGGCGCATGCCCCGGTGCCCACCGGCGCCTTCCTGGCCGACCCGCCGGCCGCCTTCCGCAGCTACGTGGGCAGCCCGGCACCCGAGCGCGGCTGAAGCGCGACGACCCGGACACGAAAAAGCCCCGCCGAACCGACGGGGCTTTGTCTTTCAGAGCATGTCGCCCGCGATCAGGCCTTGGTGCCGTACTTGATCGGGCGCCAGATGCGCTTGTTCACGAGGTAGAGCAGCACCGACAGAACCACCAGGAAGAACACGCCGACAAAGCCGGCCTGCTGGCGTTCCATCATCTTGGGCTCGGCCGCCCACATCAGGAAGGCCGCGACATCCTTGGCCTCCTGCTCGACCGTCGCCGGGGTGCCGTCGGCATAGACGACGTCATCACCGTAGAGCGGCGGGGCCATGCCGAAATAGCCGCCATAGGTGGTGTTCTCGTAGAGCACCGCGCCGGCCTCGGTCTTGTCGTCGCCGGTGTAGTGGGTCAGCAGCGAGGCGATATATTCCGCGCCGCCCATGCCGTTGAACAGCTGGTTCAGGCCCAGGCCGTAGGGGCCGTGGAAGCCCGCCCGCGCCTTCGCCATCAGCGACAGGTCGGGCGCATTCAGCGCGTTGTTCGCCGGGAAGTGGTCGGTGGGCTTCAGCGTCGCCACGTCGCCCGTGTCCGGGTCGACCAGTTCCGGGTTCGAGGCCGGGTCGATCACCGGGAAGGACTCGGCATAGGCGATCACTTGCTCCTCGGAATAGCCCAGCTGCTCGAGCGTGCGGATCGGCACGTATTGCATGCCGTGGCAGGCCGAGCAGATCTCGGTATAGACCTGCAGGCCGCGCTGCAGCTGTGCCTCGTCCCAGGTGCCGAAGGGCCCCTCGAACGAGAAGGCATAATCCTCGGTGTGGCCCTCCCCCCCGGCGGCAAACGCGCCGGAGGTGAGGCCGAGGCCCAGAAGGCCCGCGAGGGTCAGTTTCTTGAACATCTCAATCGGTCCTTTGTGCATTATTCCGCAGGCGTGGCGTCGGGCAGCGTCTTGGTGCCGCCGGTGGCCGACTTGTGCGCCTCGAAATCCTCTTCGATCGTGGCCGGCACCGGCAGCGGTTTCTCGATCACGCCCAGAAGCGGCAGGATGACGAGGAAATACGCGAACCAGTAGGCCGAGGCGATCAGCGAGAAGGTGGCATAGGGCTCTTCCGCGGGCATGGCGCCAAGCCACATCAGCGCGAAGAAGTCGATGACCAGAAGCCAGAACCACCACTTCAGCTGCGGACGGTAGCGGGCCGAGCGCACCGAGGAGGTGTCGAGCCAGGGTGCCAGCGCCATCACCGCGATCGCGCCGAACATGGCCAGCACGCCGAAGAACTTGGCATCGATGATGCCGCCGGTGATGAAGCTGAAGAACTGGACGATCCAGACCTCGGAGGTGAAGGCGCGCAGGATCGCGTAGAACGGCAGGAAGTACCATTCCGGCACGATATGCGCGGGCGTCGCCAGCGGGTTCGCCTCGATGTAGTTGTCGGGGTGACCCAGGTAGTTCGGCATGAAGCCGACGATGGCGAAGAAGACCGCGAAGATCACCGCCAGCGCGAACAGGTCCTTGATGACGTAGTAGGGCCAGAACGGAACCGTGTCCTTCTCGGCTTCGGCCTTCGAGGTGCGGCGCACTTCGACACCGGTCGGGTTGTTGTTGCCCGTGGTGTGGAAGGCCCAGATATGCACCATGGTCAGGCCCGCGATGATGAACGGAAACAGGTAGTGCAGCGAGAAGAAGCGGGTCAGCGTGGCATTGTCCACGGCCGGTCCGCCCAGCAGCCAGGTCTGGATCGGCTCACCGATGAACGGGATGGCGCCGAACAGGCCGGTGATCACGGTCGCGCCCCAGAAGGACATCTGGCCCCAGGGCAGCACGTAGCCCATGAAGGCGGTGCCCATCATCAGCAGGTAGATCAGGATGCCGATGATCCACGTCACCTCGCGCGGGGCCTTGTAGGACCCGTAGTAGAGGCTGCGGAAGATGTGTGCGTAGACCGCGATGAAGAACAGCGAGGCGCCGTTCATGTGCAGGTAGCGGATGAAGTGGCCGCCATTCACGTTGCGCATGATGTGCTCGACCGACGCGAAGGCGAGGTTCGTGTCGGGCGTGTAATGCATCACCAGCACGATGCCGGTGATGATCTGCAGCACTAGGCAGAAGGTCAGCACGATCCCCCAGATCCACATCCAGTTGAGGTTCTTGGGCGTGGGGATCATGATCGTGTCGTAGAGCAGGCCGACGATCGGCAGCCGCTTGTGCAGCCACTTCTCGCCACCCGACTTGGGTTCGTAATGGTCGTGCGGAATTCCGGACATTGCGCGTTTCCTTATCCTTATCCCAGCAGGATCGTGGCGTCGTCGATGAACTCGGCCGGCGGCACCGGGAGGTTCTCGGGCGCGGGTCCCTTCCGGATCCGGCCGGCGGTGTCATAGTGCGAGCCGTGGCAGGGGCAGAACCAGCCGCCCTGGCCGCTGTCCAGCGCGTAATCGCCGGCATTGGCGATCGGGACACAGCCCAGATGCGTGCACACGCCCATCTGCACCAGCCACTCGCCGGTCTCGTCCAGCGCGCGGTTCGCATCGGTCGCGTCGGCGCCGTCCTGCAGGTTGGCGTTGCGGGCCAGCGGGTCGATCAGCTCGGACATCTCGACACCATTGGCGGCCTCGATCTCCTCGGCGGTGCGGCGGCGGATGAAGACCGGCTTGCCCAGCCATTTCACCGTCAGCTGCGAGCCTTCGGACAGGCCCGACACGTCGACGCGGATCGTCGACAGGGCCCGCACGTCGGCAGACGGGTTCATCTGGTGGACCAGCGGCCAGACGGCCGCGCCGGTGGCCACGGCCGCAGTGCCGGCCGCCGCGTAATAGAGGAAGTCCCTCCGGTTGTCGTCGTGGTCTTCTGCATGTGACACGAAGTTCGCTCCATTGCTCGGGGCCGAAGATCGGCCGCAACAAAACCATGGCCGCAGGGCCCCTGCGACCGTTCCGGAAAGTTACTTAGCGGGGGGGTGGTGAGGCGTAAAGCGCACAAAAGCCTCACTACTGGTTTAGCGCGGAAGTGTCGCGGTTGAATCCGCCGGGACCGAATGGTTATTTGTCCTGCGAGTTCAAGGAGTGTGCATATGCGCCATCTGATTCTGTCCACGGCGCTGATCGCCGGTGTCGCGGCCCCCGCCGCGGCCGAGATGGAAGTGTCGGTCTATACCGGCTGGCAGACCGCGCCGCACAGCCGCGCCTCGGGCGATTACCCCGGCGGTGGCAGCTACAATGCGCTGATCGGCTGGGAAGGCCGCTCGGGCGAGATGCCGCCCTATTACGGTCTGCGCGGCACCTGGTGGCGTTCCGAGACGCTGGGTTTCGGGCTGGAGTTCACCCATACCAAGGTCTACGCCCCCGAGGCCGAGCGCAATGCGCTGGGGTTCTCCTCGATGGAGTTCACCGACGGGCTGAACATCATCACCGTCAACGTCATGCGCCGCTGGCCCGAGCATTGGGGCTCGGCCACGCCTTATGTCGGCGGCGGCATCGGGATCGCCGTCCCGCATGTGGATGTCGAGCACCCGGCCTCGGGCTCGGACACCTACGAATTCCAGCTGACCGGCCCGGCCGCGCGGCTGACCGCCGGGGTGAGCTATCCGCTGAACGATCGCTTCTCGGTCTTCGGCGAGTACCAGTTCACCTATTCCAGCAACGAGGCCGAGCTTGACGGCGGCGGCTCGCTGTCGACCGACATCAAGACCAACGCGCTGAATGTCGGCCTGTCGCTGAAGTTCTGACGCTGCGGGATGGGGCTGCCCCATCCCGACATTCCCGATTCCTGACAATCAGGCGTTCGGATCGGTGGCCTGCATCGCGGGCCGCTCGCAGAATCGCGTGTACCATGTGGCCAGGCTGTCGCGCCCGGTGCGCCAGCTGCGCACGTCGTGGCGGAAGTCGAGATATCCCAGCGCGCAGGCGATGGCGATGTGCCCCATGTCCAGCCGCCCGTGCAGGTGGCTCATCCAGCGGGTGTTCACCGCGTCCAGCGCGCGCGAGACCTTGGACCATTGCCCCTCGATCCACTCGATCGACACCTTCTCGGGCGGGCGGAAACGTTCCTCGTAGACGATCAGCACCGCCGCTTCCATGATGCCGTCGGCCGTGGCCTCCAGCGTCAGCGTGTCCCAGATCCGGCTTTCAGGATAGAGCCCGGCCCCGGCGCGCGCGTCGAGGAATCGACAGATCACCCGGCTGTCATAGAGCGTCGGGCCGTCCTCGCGCATCAGCGCGGGGATCTTGCCCACCGGGTTGGCGGCGGTCAGCGTGGCGTCGGGTGCCATGGGCGAGGCGACCACGTCGACCTGCTCGACATCGTCGAACTGGCCGGTTTCGTGCAATGTCACCATCACCTTGCGCACAAAAGGCGAGGGGCCGGCCTTGAGCAGTTTCATCGCGTCTCCTCCACGGCAGGGGCGGGTCTGCCCCAAGTCTTGGCAAGGCGCCGTGGGAAAGGCAAGCGGGCCGCGCGGCGGCACGGCCCGCCCGGTCTCAGAAACAGCTTACATGCGCGGGCTTCTGCAGATCGGTTCGGTGGCGCACGTTCCGCTCGTACTGGCCGGCATTGGTGATGTTGCCAGCCGGCGCATACTGACACACCACGCGGGCGACGTGATAATTCTGCCCCGGCCAGACCTGCTGGCTGCCGGCATCGCATTGCAGCATCGCACAGCCCAGCTGGGTCGAGTTCTGCCAGATCACCTGCGTGTAATGCCCGGCCTGCGGCGAGGGGTAGAGCCCGATCTCGCACCAGTACCACGATTCGACCGCCGCCTGCCCGACGCGCGCGGGATCGAACCCGGGAGAGGTGTTGCCGGTGGAATAGAGATTCTCGCCCGCGCCGTTGCGCAGAGTCGCGGGGCTGTGGCCGCCGGCGCAGCCATTCTGCTGCAGCATGTTGGCGTAGTTCTGCGCGCTCTGTTCCAGCGCGCTCGACCAGGCCATCTGCGGTGCGCCATGATTGGCCCGCAGCGTGTTATGCGCGCCCAGCACCGCGTCGCGGAACCCGCCGCCCCCCTGCGGCGTCGCCTGCGCGGTGTCCATGGCCGGGCTCATCCCCGGGTCCGGCGCCGGGGCGGCAGCGTCGCAATAGCACCACGAGGTAAAGTTCTGGGTGCCATCATCCTCCCAGTAGCCGGTATAGCTCATGTTGCGCTGCCCGCAGACCGAGGGGCAGGCGTCATTGGCCGTGGCATCGTCCCAGATCTGCCAGCCCGTGCCATGCACCCATTCCTGGGCAAGGGACGGGGCGGCAAGGGCGAGGCTGGCGGCGGTGATCACGGTGAAAATGGACAGGGAACGCAACGGGACGGGCACAATGGACGTGAAAGTCATGAACGCTTCCTTTGCTGAAATGCATCGCCCGGCCGGACCGGCGACGGATCAAGCATAGCATGGAAGCGGCACGGGCCGGCTGTGAACTTGCCGTGTGCTCAGCGCGCCTTGGGGTGGGTCGCCTCGTAGACGCGCATCAGCTGCACTTCGTCGACCGAGGTATAGGCCTGCGTGGTGGACAGGGACGCATGGCCCAGCAGCTCCTGGATCGTGCGCAGATCGCCCCCGGCCGACAGAAGATGCGTGGCAAAGCTGTGTCGCATGGCATGGGGCGTGGCGGTGGCCGGCAGGCCCAGCTGCATCCGCGCGCGCTCGGTCACCTTCTGCACCAGCCGCGGGTTCAGCTTGCCGCCGCGCGCACCGCGGAACAGCGCCGCATCGGGTTCGGGCGGGTAGGGGCAGAGCCGCAGGTAGGTGTCCACCGCCTGCCGGGCCACGGGCAGCACGGGCACGATCCGCTCCTTGCCGCCCTTGCCGGTGATGCGCAGTGTCTCGCCCAACGGCAGGTCGCGCCCGGTCAGGCCAAGCGCCTCCGAGATCCGCAGCCCGCAACCGTATAGCAGGGTGATCACCGCGGCATCGCGCGCGCCCTGCCAACTGTCGGCGGATTGCAGCTCTACCGTGTCGATCATGGCGGCGGCGGCATCCTCGCTCAGCGGGCGGGGCAGGCGTTTCTGGAACTTGGGCGCGCGGGCCGAGAGCACGGCGGTCGGCTCGAACCCCTCGCGCTCGGCCAGCCAGCGGTAGAAGCTCTTGACCGCCGACAGCTTGCGCGCCATCGAGCGCGACCCGATCGACTGGCCGCGCAGATGCGCCAGCCAGGACCGCATGTCCGAGGTCGTCACCCGCGCCAGCGGCGCCAGCCCGTTGGGCTCGGCATGGTGCAGGGTCAGGAAGGTGATGAAATCGGTGACATCCGCGCGGTAGGCGGTCAGCGTGTTGTCCGAGGCCCCCTTGAGCGCCTTGGCCGAGGCCAGCCAGCCGGACAGCGCGTCGCGCGCGGCGGGGGACAGAGCCAAGCTCATGCGTGCCGGCCATTGGTGGTCGGGCGAGACGGGGCTCGCGCCGACAGGGGGTGCCCGGCAGGGTGAGGGGGCGGGTTGGTGATCTTTCCCTTGGAAAGACACCCTTGCCCGCACGTCGCGCGAGACGGGGCTCGCGCGACGGTCACGACAGCCAGCGGCGCATGGTGCGCTCGAACACGCCGGCGAAGAAGGCCAGCAGGTCGGTGCCCTGAAGCGGCGTGAACTGGTGCGGGTCTTCCGAACCCATGACCAGCAGGCCGGGCAGGCGGCCGGGGCCGAAATCCAGCCGCAGGCAGGCCTCCGAGCGGATGAACTCGGCCTTCTCGCCGTAGATGCGGCCGTCGCCCTGCTGGATCTGGCGCAGGGTCACCTGCCGCGACGGCGCCTCGCGCCCCTCGGAGACATAGCTTTCGACAAAACCCGGCTCGGCCACCGACAGCACGTCGCCCAGCCGTTTCACCACCGGTTCATTGTCGTTCTGCTGCGATTCCAGCACCAGCTTGATGACATCGACCCGCAGGATCTGCGCCACCTCGCCGCCAAGGTCACGCAGGAAGACTTCGAACTCCACCGGGTCCAGCATGCGCAGCACGGCGCGGTGGATCTGGTTGGTGCCGGCAAGGTTCTCGTAGGCGGCCGCAATGACCGAGCGATGCGTGTCCTCGAGCCGGTCGAGCCGCGCCTCCAGCCGTTCCATCGCGATGCCGCGCAGGTCGATGATGTTGCCGCCCATGGCCCGCTCGTTCGCGGCGATCAGGGCATGCATGAGGTCCTTGTCGTCCAGGATCATGTCCGGTCGGGACATGATGGTTTCGCGGAGCGACTCCTCGATTCGCTGAATGCTGCTCATGACTGTCCTGTGCTGCTCGAAATGGGCGACCGTGGTCCGGTTCTTCGTCTGTCGATGTTCCGGTTTTGCCCCGCAGCCCCCCTTTCTGTCAAGGAAATCCCGGTGCGCCGGCAGGCGCGCGGCGGCTTCCGTCGCGTGGCAGAATCGTGTCAGGATGAGAGAAATCAGGCATATTTCGCGCGGGGTTGCGCGACAGGGGAGGGCGGCCATGCCGAGGATTTCCAGCGACAGCGATCTTCAGACCGTGATCACAACGTTCGAGACCAGCCCCGGCACCTGCCAGGACCTGATCGACGCGCTCAACGCCGCCTATGCCGAGTTCATCTCGAAACAGCCCGGCTTCATCGCTGCCGGGCTGCATGTGAACGACGCGCAGACGCGCATCGCCAATTACTCGCAATGGGAGCGGCGCGAGGATTTCCAGGCGATGCTGCGCTCGGACGAGATGCGCGAGCGCAACCGCCGTATCAGCGCGCTGTGCCGCACCTTCGAGCCGGTGCTCTACGACGTGGTGACCACTTTCCCGAAAGGCTGAGACCGCTCAGGCGGCCAGCGCCGCATCGCCGCCGCGCACGGAAAAGCGGAAGCCCGCGCCGCGCACCGTCTCGATATCGACGCCCTCGGCGGTGGTGAGGCAGGCGCGCAGGTTGCACATGTAGACATCGAAGACGCGGCTGTCGGGCTCGTTCTCGTAACCATAGACATGGCCCAGCAGCTCGGACCGGGTGACCAGCCGGCCCGGCCGCAGCGACAGGTATTCGAGGATCTCGTAGACCTTGGGGCTGAGCTTGACCGGGGTCTCGCGCAGCGTCACGCGGCGCCGGCGCAGGTCGATCTGCAGGGCGCCATAGCGCAGCGTCTCGGTTCCGCGGCCATGCGCGCGGCGGGCCAGCGCCAGCAGCCGGGCGGACACCTCGGCCAGCGGCATGTCCGGGGTGATGACCATGTCGGCCCCGGCCTCCAGCCAGTGCGAGACCTGACGCGGGTCGGTCGAAGCGGCGACCAGCGCCACCGGCACGCTCGGCGCGCCATGGCGCAGGGCCGGCAGGCTGACCCCGTCGCGGCCCAGCTGCGCGGCATCCAGCACGACAAGGTCGAGCCCGCCCAGCCGCAGGAAATGCTGCAGGTCCTCGGGGCGGTCGGTGCGGGTGACCAGCGGGCCGGTCCCGGACAGGTCCTGTGCCAATTCCATCGTGGCCCAGCTGGTTTCGGCGATCAGGTAACGCATCGGCGGTCTCCTTGCGACGTCGCGACATCGGGGATGTCGCCGGCCCGGGGCAGGGGCGTTCGCGCACCCCATCCCGGCCCGTCAAATCTGCCGCCACCGGGCATTCTTGCCCCCGGCGGATCGGATCGGCGCCTTCTGTCAGCCGTGCCTCTGGCTACGCGGCAAATGTGAAGAATCTGTGGTGTTCCCGCGTCGCCATGCCGGCATGATTTGTATCAATGTGGCACGGCCCGCCACCCGGCACAGTGGAGGGGAGGAGGAGCCACCCATGTACCAGAACATCCTAGTCCCCGTCGCCTTCGACGAGAACAGCGACACCAAGGCCCGCGCGGCCATGTCCGTGGCCGAGACCCTGGCCGGCACCGGCGCGCGGATCACCCTGCTGCACGTGATCGAGCAGGTGCCCGGCTATGTCTCGAGCTACCTGCCCGGCGACTACATCGCCAAGGCCCGCAACGCGATCGAGACGCATCTGCAGGATCTTGCCGCGCAACTGCCGGGCTCGGTCGCGCTGGTCGTGGACGGGCATTCGGGCCGCACCATCCTCGACTGGGCGGCGGACAATTCCGTCGACCTGATCGTCATCGCCTCGCACCGGCCGGGCATGCAGGACCTGCTCTTGGGCTCGACCGCGGCGCAGGTTGTGCGTCACGCGCCCTGTGCTGTGCACGTGCTGCGTTGACAGGGGCGCCCGCGCGGCCAATTCAGGCGCATGGATGATGCGCTTGACCTTGACCGCCGGGACGGGCTGCCGGATGCGCTGCGGGTGCTGTTGCACGAGCATCCGCGCGCCACGTGGCCCGGGCATGACAATTTCGCCGGGCTGGTCGCCTTCTGGCTCGACCGGCACCTTATGTTCCGCAAGCTGGGCAAGACCCTGCGCACCGATGCCGAGGCCGCGGTGGATGGCCGGCTGGACCTGCCGCAGATGCAGGCCCGGCTGTCACGCTACGGCGCGATGCTGGTGCAGCAGCTGCATGGCCATCACCAGATCGAGGACATGCACTATTTCCCGGTGCTCGGGCAGCGCGACCCGCGCCTGTCGCGCGGCTTCGAGATCCTCGACCGCGACCACCACGCCATGGACGCGCTGCTCGAGCGCTTTACCGGCGCGGCCAATGCCGTGCTGCAGGGCCGGGACGAGCCGGGCCGCTTTCATGCCGAGGTGTCGGGTTTCGAGACGCTGCTGCTGCGCCATCTCGAGGACGAGGAAGACCTGATCGTGCCCGTCCTGTTGAAATACGGCACCGAGGGGCTGGCCTGACGCGCCTCAGCCCGTATGCTCGGCCTTGTCGAAATCCACGTGGATGTGGTTGCCGTCGGGGTCGCGGAAATTGACCTGCACGATGGGAAAGCCCGGCAAGGGGTCGATGCTGTGCGCGACGCCCTCTTCCTGTAGTGTCTCAAGAAACGCAGGCATGTCCTTGGCGCGAAAGGCGAAATGCTCCATCGTGTTGTCCGGGACCGAGGGTTTCTGCTCGGGTTTCTCCACGAGATGCACGTAAGGCTGCTCGCCAAGATAGAGCCACGCCCCGCCAAAGCCGAAGGGCGGCCGCGGTCCCGGCAACAGGCCCAGCACGCGCCCGTACCAGTCGATCATGGTCTGCAACTGCCTCGTCCTCAGGTTTACGTGGTCGAATGCGATCAACGGCATGGGCTCTCCTCCTCCAGCTCGCCCGCACCCTATCCGCAGGGGCGCGGGCGGGGAAGCGGCGCAGACACGAAAAGGCGGGCCCGCCGGGGCCCGCTTGTCAGATACGATGCTGTCAGTTGGCGTCACACATGCGCCGCGCGGCCGCGTATGCCCGCGCCGCTTCAGCTTTTCAGCCGGTAGCCGCGGCGGAACATGTGCCAGGCGGCGAGGCAGGCGGCGAGGGTGGCGGCCAGCGCCACGGCGAAGCCCAGCAGCGGCGGGCTGTCCGACACGCCGATCACGCCCCAGCGCACCCCGTCGATCAGGTAGAAGACCGGGTTGAGATGGGTCACCTGGTAGAGCCCCGACGGCAGCGCCTCGACCGAGTAGAAGGTACCCGACAGGAAGGCCAGCGGCGTGACGATGAAATTGGTGATCGCCGCCATCTGGTCGAACTTCTGCGCGTAGATCCCTGCGAGGATCCCCAGCGCCGACAGGAAGGCGCCGCCCAGCAGGACGAAGGCCAGCGCGCCCAGCGGATGGGCCGGCACGATGCCCAGCACGGCGACCAGCGCGATGCCGATGGCCACGGCCACGACCAGCCCGCGCGCCACGCCGCCGGCGAGATAGCCCAGCACCAGCTCTCCGGCGGAGAGCGGCGGCATCAGCGTGTCGACGATGTTGCCTTGCGTCTTCGAGATCATGATCGAGCTCGAGGTATTGGCAAAGGCGTTCTGGATCACCGTCATCATCAGGATGCCAGGCGCGATGAAGGTGGTGAAGGGCACGCCCATCACGTCGCCGCGCCGTGGCCCGATGGCGATGGTGAAGATCAGCAGGAACAGCCCCGCGGTGACGAGCGGCGCCAGCAGGGTCTGGGTCCAGACATTGGCAAAGCGCAGGATCTCGCGCTGGGCCAGGGTCTGCAGGCCCAGCCAGTTGACGCGGCCGAAGCGCCGCGCGCCGGGCGCAAAGTTCTGGGTGTCGGACATGAAGCCTCCTTCGGTCTGGGCCGCCTTGTAACTCGCGTGGCGATGATTAGAATAGGGGGCACTCAAGAAACGTCAGGCGGCCCGGGCCCCGCGGCCGCTTTTTTCCGTGGAGAGACCATGTCCTGGACCGATGAACGCGTCGAACTGCTGAAGAAGATGTGGTCGGACGGCCAGTCGGCCAGCCAGATCGCCAAGGAACTGGGCGGCGTGACGCGCAACGCCGTGATCGGCAAGGTGCATCGGCTGGGCCTGTCGAACCGCGCGGGCGCGGCGCCGGCCCCGGCCGAACCCGTCAAGCCCAAGCCCGAGGCCGCCAAGGCCAAGCCGTCGAGGCCCGCCGCCCAGCCCAAGCCGGCCGAGCCCGAGACGCGCGCCGAGCCCAAGCCCGAGCCGGCCCCCGCGGCCGAGGCGCCCGCGGCCGCGACCCCCGCGGTCAGCCCGGCGCGCAAGCAGATCATCCCGGCCGGCCAGCCCCTGCCGCCGCAACCCTCCACCAACGAGATCAGCCCCGAAGCGCTGGCGAAAGTGAGCGAAGTGGAAAAGAAGGCCAAGAAGCTCACCCTGATGGAGCTGACCGAGCGGACCTGCAAATGGCCCGTGGGCGACCCGGCAACCTCGGATTTCTGGTTCTGCGGCCTGCCGGTGCAGCAGGGCAAGCCCTATTGCGAGGCGCATGTGGGCGTGGCCTTCCAACCCATGTCCTCGCGCCGCGACCGGCGCCGCTGAACTGCGCCGCGACCGGCGCCGCTGACCCGGGGCGGCGCCAGATCAGCGCCGCGGCAATGATCCGCTGACCGGGCCCGGTGCGCGCTGTCGCGCCGGGTGCACGGGCGCTTCCGTCCGGCCGCGCGATTGGCTATGGAGCGGCCATGCAGAATCCTCCCGACCTTCGCCCCGACCTTGCCCGCGCCCGGATCGGTGATGACCGCCGCGCCGGCCAGCCCACCATCGGCATGGTCAGCCTCGGCTGTCCCAAGGCGCTGGTCGACAGCGAGCGTATCCTGACCCGGCTGCGCGCCGAAGGCTATGGCATCTCGCCCGATTATGCCGGGGCGGATGCGGTGATCGTGAACACCTGCGGCTTTCTCGACAGTGCCAAGGCCGAAAGCCTCGACGCGATCGGCGAGGCGCTGTCCGAGAA
The DNA here is from genome assembly GCF_001482405.1 of Pseudoponticoccus marisrubri. Classification (GTDB taxonomy): domain Bacteria; phylum Pseudomonadota; class Alphaproteobacteria; order Rhodobacterales; family Rhodobacteraceae; genus Pseudoponticoccus; species Pseudoponticoccus marisrubri. Next base: position 445,872 of record NZ_LPXO01000001.1, on the reverse strand, counting down.
CGGGCGCGTGATCGTGACGGGCTGCCTCGGCGCCGAGCCGGACTACATCACCGGCGTGCATCCCAAGGTGCTGGCCGTGACCGGGCCGCATCAATACGAACAGGTGCTGGACGCGGTGCATGGCGCGGTGCCGCCCGCGCCCGACCCGTTCATCGACCTGCTGCCGGCCAGCGGGGTCAGCCTGACACCCCGGCATTACAGCTATCTCAAGATTTCCGAGGGCTGCAATCACAAGTGCAAGTTCTGCATCATCCCCGACATGCGCGGCCGGCTGGTCAGTCGCCCGCAGCGGGCGGTGCTGCGCGAGGCCGAGAAGCTGGTCGAGGCGGGCGTGCAGGAATTGCTGGTCATCAGCCAGGACACCTCGGCCTATGGCACCGACTGGAAGGATCGCGAGGCGAAGTTCCCCTTCCTCGACCTGACGCGCGAGTTGGGTCAGCTCGGCGTCTGGGTGCGGCTGCACTATGTTTATCCCTATCCGCATGTGCGCGAGGTCGTGCCGCTGATGGCCGAGGGCAGGATCCTGCCCTATCTCGACATTCCCTTCCAGCACGCCCATCCCGACACGCTGCGCCGCATGGCGCGCCCCGCCGCGGCATAGCGCACGCTGGACGAGATCGCCGCCTGGCGCGCCGATTGCCCCGACATCACGCTGCGTTCGACCTTCATCGTGGGCTATCCCGGCGAGACCGAGGCCGAGTTCCAGACCCTGCTGGACTGGCTGGACGAGGCGCAGCTCGATCGCGTGGGCTGCTTCCAGTACGAAAACGTCGCCGGCGCGCGATCCAACGCGCTGCCCGATCACGTGGCGCCCGAGCTCAAGCAGGAGCGATGGGAGCGGTTCATGGACAAGGCGCAGGCGATTTCCGAGGCGAAGCTGGCTGCCAAGGTCGGCCGCCGCCTGCCGGTCATCGTGGACGAGGTCGATGCCGAGGGTGTCGCCACCTGCCGCACCATGGCCGATGCGCCCGAGATCGACGGCAATCTCTTCATCGATGAGGGCGGGGCGGAGCTGCGTCCGGGTCAGATCCTGACGGTCGAGGTGGACGAGGCCAGCGAGTACGATCTCTGGGGCGTGCCGGTCGCGGGGTAACGCTCAGCGCAACCCCAGCCGACGGGCCAGCCGCGCCAAGGGGCGGGCCTCGTCGCAAGCCGCCTGCCACAGCGCTTCCTTGCGCGCGGCATCGACCGTGCAGATATCGGCCACGTCATGCAGCCCGGCATAGAGGGTCTCGGCCTCGGAGCGTGACAGGGCGGGGGCACCCATCTCGGGGAAGCGCACGCCCAGCACCTCGTCCGTCCAGTCGAGATCGGCCACCCGCGCCTCGACACAGTCGCGCACCGCGTCGAACAAGACTGGGCGCGTCTGCCCCGGCAACTGCGCGTCCAGCGCCACGATCCGCTTGCGTAACCCCTTGAGATCGCGGGCATAGCGGCCCGGCAGGGGGCGCTGGCCGCGAAACATCTCTTGCAGCAGCGCCATCGCCTCGGCCGAGACCGAGCTGTTCTCTTCCGCTGCACCGCGGCTCAGCGCGGCGGGGTCGAGGCCGGGCAGCCAAGTCGTGACGAAATCGGTCACCGCGTCGCCACCGACCAGCGCGTCGCGGGCAAAGCGCCGCGCGGTGACCGGGCCGGGGCCATGGGTCACGAAGGGCTCCAGCACGTCGCGCACGCGGCTGGGCGAGATCCAGCGGAACTCGGGGCGTTTCTTCACGTCCTGCTGCACGTTGGACAGGAAGAAGGGGGCGGGCGCGCGCAGGTAGACCGCCACCTCGACCGTCTCGGCTAGCGTGGCGCAGGTCTGGCACAGCCGCGCCATGGCGGTGGCATCGAAGGCGCGGAACTGGTTCTCGCAGCTCAGCACCACCGTGTCGGGCCGCTCGGCCGCGATGCGCGCCCGCAGGTCGTCATGAAGCCGCTCGGCCTGGCGCCGCGCCGCCACGGCACTGTCGGCCAGGCTGGCCATCTGCACCGGGTCGTCGGGCAGCGCATCGTGCAGATGCGGGAAGAGCAACTGGTGATTGTCGTGCCGGCCGGGATCGGGAAACAGGATGCCCTGTGCGGACAGCAGGCCGGGCGAGGCGCGCAGCGCCCGCTGGATCGAGGTCGAGCCGGTCTTGCCATGCCCGAGGTGCAGGATCAGGCGGCGGGCCCGTCTGGCATCAGGTGCCCTGGCGCCCCCGCGTGCCGACGCGCGCGACAGGGTGGCGATCAGGTCGTCTCATCTTCGAGATGCAGCTTCATGTCGATCAGCACCTTCTGGATGGCCAGCGTCTCCTTCAGAAGGCGCTTGGCCTCGTTGGCCGAGATCACGCCATCCTCGATCGACTGGTTGTACTCGGCCATCAGCATGGCAAAGCGCTGCGACAGCGCGATCACGTCGGCATTGATGCCGCCCTGCCGGGGCGAGTTGCGCCGCGTCTGGTCGAAATTCAGCGTGATGCCCTTCAACTCGGCCAGCGCCGAGGTGACATGCGGATAACTGGCCGCCTCTTCCAGCGCGGCCACCGCGTCGACCGGCATGAAGCGGTCGGCATGTTCGGGATAGTCCGAGTAGTAGCGCCCCAGCGTCGCCTTGGACTTGCCGGTCAGCTCGCAGGCCGCTTCGATGCCGACATCCTTGACCAGCGCCTCGATGTGCTTCTTCAAGTAGCGTCCCAGTACCGACATCCATGCCTCGTGCTGCAGCGCCCCGCCTGCGGGGAAGTCCGAAAGTCCTTTCCCATTAGCGCTCTCCTCCGGGAATGTCATTGACAAATCAGCCTGTCCCGCACGGGACGGGGTCACCAGTGCACCGGGGCCCGGCCCGGTGCCCGGGTCCCGATGCGCGCCTTCGCGGCGCCGGGCGGTGCGCGTCACCCGCATCGGGGCCCCTTGACCGGCGCGCGCCGTCCTCCGCGACCCCCGGGGCTTGCCCCAGGAGGGCGGCGCGCGCCAACCGTCTTGCGCGGCCCCGGCGCTTGCGGCAAGAGCGATGCATGGCCAAGCTGCATTTCCAGTATTCCACCATGAACGCGGGCAAGTCGACGCTGCTGTTGCAGGCCGCGCACAACTACAACGAGCGCGGCATGCAGACCTACCTGCTGACCGCCGGTGTCGACACGCGGGCCGGGCCCTGCACGATCGGCTCGCGCATCGGCCTGTCGCGCCCGGCCGAGACCTTCGGCCCCGAGGATGACCTCTTTGCCCGCTGCGAGGCGCGGCTGGCGCAGGGCGCGGTGGCCTGCATCTTCGTCGACGAGGCGCAGTTCCTGACCCGCGCGCAGGTCTGGCAGCTGGCCCGGGTGGTCGACGATCTGGGCGTGCCGGTCATGGCCTACGGGCTGCGGGTGGATTTTCGGGGCGAGCTGTTCCCCGGCTCGGCGGCGCTGCTGGCGCTGGCCGACGAGATGCGCGAGGTGCGCACGATCTGCCATTGCGGGCGCAAAGCCACGATGGTGATCCGGCAGGGCCCCGATGGCGAGGTGCTGCGCGACGGGGCACAGGTGCAGATCGGCGGCAACGAGACCTATGTCAGCCTCTGCCGCCGGCACTGGCGCGAGGCGGTAGGCGACCGGGGCTGAGCCGCACGCCCCTGCACATTCCCCTTGGCGCGGGATTGATCTAACAGACGGGCAGAGGGCTGGGCCGCGCACCGGCCCGCCCGAGCAGAAAGGCTGCCCCGGATGTCCCGTTCCTCCCTTGTCGACCGCTTGACGGGCAGCGTGCTTCTGCTGGTGACGCTGGTGGTGATCGCCGAGGAATGGGGCGCGCCGCGTACCGGGCTGCGCGAGGCGCTGCCGCTGCTGATCCTGGCGCTGTTTGCGGGGCGCATCGCGTGGTCGCGGCTGGCCTATCTTGTGCTCGGCGCCGGGCTGACCCTGCTGCTGGTGCTGGGCGGCGAGGACTGGACGGGCCCGGCGCGCGCGGGGCTGACCACCGCCGGCTTCATCGCCGCCTTCTTCACCGCGCTGACGATCCTCAAGACCGTGGCCGAGGGGTCCGAGGCGATGCGCCGGGCGGGCCGGTTCCTCGCCTCGCAGCCGCCGGGGCGGCGCTACCTTGCGCTGACCGTGGGCGGGCAGGGCTTTACGCTGCTGCTGAACTACGGCGCCCTGCAACTGCTGAGCACGCTGGCCCTGACCAGCGCCGAGCGCGAACCCGATCCCGAGATCCGCGCGATCCGCATCAAGCGGATGCTGCTGGCGATCGAGCGCGGTCTCGTCTCGACCCTGCCATGGTCGCCGCTGTCCTTTGCCGTGGCGATCAGCACGGCGGTGGTGCCGGGCACCTCCTGGGCGCAGATCGTGCTGCCCTCGCTGGTGACCTGCGTGCTGCTGGCGGGCACGGGCTGGGCGCTGGACACGGTGCTCAAGCCGAAGCTGAGCGGCCCGCGCCCGCCGCGCATGACGCCCGAGGGCAGCTGGGCCAGCATGACGCCGCTGCTGGTGCTACTGGCGATCCTGATGATCAGCGTGCTGGGGCTGAACGGGCTGACCGGCGTGCGTATCGTGGGCGTGGTCTGCGTGGTGGTGCCGCTGATGGCCATCGTCTGGCTGTATCTCCAGAACCGCGGATCGGGCCCCGGCTGGGCGGTGCTGGCGAGCCTGCGCCGCTACTTGTGGGAGGAGCTGCCCGCCTTCCGGGGCGAACTCGTGCTGCTGATGATGGCGGGCTATATCGGCACGGTGGGCGCGGCGCTGCTGGCGCCCTGGCTGGTCTCGATGGGGTTCGACCTGAACGCGCTGCCGCCCTGGGTCATCCTCGTGGCGCTGGTCTGGGTGATCCCGGCCATGGGGCAGCTGGGCATGAACCCGATCCTTGGCGTGACGCTGATCGCGCCGCTGCTTCCCACGCCCGAGGCGCTGGGCATCACCCCGGTGGCCAAGGTGATCGCGCTGACCGCCGGCTGGGCGCTGGCGGGGGCCAGTTCGCCCTTCACGGCGACGAACCTGCTGGTCGGGCGCTATGCCGGGCACTCGGCGCTTTACGTGGGCATGCGCTGGAACGGGCTGTTCGTGCTGCTCTCGGGGCTGCTGCTGTCGGGCTGGGTGCTGGCCTATGGCTATCTGTTTTAGCGTGACATGAAAAACGGGCCGCCCAAGGGGCGACCCGTCGAACAGTCCGCAGCAATGCGGTTACTTGGCGGCGAGGAGAAGGCTCTCGATCTTCTCGCGGTCACCGGCGGCCAGTGCGGCGGCCAGCGATTCCAGCTCGGCCTCGGTGTAGCCGGCGCCGGTGAAGTCCGGATCATAGACCTTCAGCTCGGCATATTCGGCGTCGGTCAGCGGGGCGGGGGCCTCGATCGTGTCGACGTCAACGCTGGCCACCGGCTCGTAGTCGCCCTCGGCCGGGGTGCCCTCGATCACGGCTTCCATGCGCTCGATCTTGTCGCCGCGGTTTTCGCCACCATTGGCGATGGTGATCAGCATGGTCACCTGCTCGTCGGTCAGCAGCTCGACATCGGCATTGGGCAGGTAGGTCTGGATCTCGTTCAGCTGGCCTTCCGTCGCGGCGACCGATGCGGTGGCGATGGTGGCGGCAAGGGCGGTGGTGGCAAACAGGCGTTTCATGTCATGATCTCCTTGATCAGCTTCCAATTCGTCGGCCCCGCTGTCATCGCGGCGCCGGATGTGGCAGACCAACACCCGGCCCGCGAAAGGGTTCCGCGAAAAAGTTCACCTATTTCAGCAGCTTGGTGGCCCAACTAAGAAGCACGCGCGCAAACGCGCACAGCCTGTGACGGGTTCCCGCGGAAACCGGTCCTCAACGCCGCGTCAGCTTCACGATGCCGCGCGCAGGGCTGACGCGGACGTGAACGGGCGCCGCGATCCGCCCCGGGCTTGTATTCCGCGAACCGGGCGCGTAAATCAGCCCAAACCGCGCAAGAGGATGTGCTTTCGGCATGGCTACGACAAATCCGCTCCAGTTCATCCAGCAGGTCCGCGCCGAAGTGGCCAAGATCGTCTGGCCGACACGGCGCGAGGTTCTGCTGACCACCATCATGGTGTTCATCATGGCCACGCTGACCGCGATCTTCTTCGCGCTGGTCGATCTGCTGATCCGCAGCGGCGTGACCGGGCTTCTGGGCCTGTTCAGCTGATCGGGCGGGCGTCGCGCACGCCCCTTGAATCCTGTGGACGGCGCGTGTAACAGGCGCGTCACTTCGAGGAACGGGCGTGCAATGAGTCGTATTGCACGCCGGTTTTCATTTGGGGCGGTGTGCTGTCGTCCGGAACCAGAAGAACAAGGGTAAGGCCAGATGGCAAAGCGGTGGTATTCGGTGAGCGTCCTCTCGAATTTCGAGAAGAAGATCGCCGAGCAGATCCGGACAGCGGTCGAGGAACAGGGGCTCGAGGACCAGATCGACGAGGTCCTGGTGCCGACCGAAGAGGTGATCGAGGTCCGCCGCGGCAAGAAGGTCACGACCGAGCGGCGCTTCATGCCCGGCTACGTGCTGGTGCACATGGAGATGTCCGACCGGGGCTATCACCTCGTGAACTCGATCAACCGCGTCACGGGGTTTCTCGGCCCGCAGGGCCGGCCGATGCCGATGCGCGATGCCGAGGTCGAGGCGATCCTGGGCCGCGTGCAGGAGGGCGAGGAGACGCCGCGCACGCTGATCCACTTCGAGGTGGGCGAGAAGGTCAAGGTCAATGACGGCCCGTTCGAGGGCTTCGACGGCATGGTCGAAGGCGTGGACGAGGACAACCAGCGCCTGCGCGTCTCGGTGTCGATCTTCGGCCGGGAAACCCCGGTCGAGCTGGAATTCACGCAGGTCTCGAAGGACGTCTGAGCGTCACCTGCGCCCATGTGCCGGAAATTTCGGCACATTTCCCGGTGGCGGATGCCCCGGAATGCTTTACCTTCATCGATGTACCGAGGGCCTGTCCGGACGGGACGGGCCTGACAATCCGGGCGTCGGGATACCGACGGCCGGCCCAACAGTGCGCCTCTTGCGCCACGTCGATCGGAGATTCCATGACATCCGGACATATCCACCCCGCCGCCCGTGATCTTGCCGCAGAACATGCCGCCGGGCAGCTGTCGCGGCGCGAATTCCTGACCCGCGCGACCTCGCTGGGTGTCACCGCCACCGCCGCCTATGGCCTGATCGGGCTGGCCGCGCCCAGCCCCGCCGCCGCCCAGCCGCAGATGGGCGGCACGATCCGCATCCAGTCCGACGTGCGCCCGCTGAAAGATCCGCGCACCTATGACTGGCCGCAAATGTCGAACTTGTCGCGCGGCTGGCTGGAATACCTTGTCGAGTACCAGCGTGACGGCTCGTTCAAGCCGATGCTGCTGGAAAGCTGGGAGGTCAGCGACGACGCCACGGAATACGTGCTGCGCGTGCGCCCGGGCGTGACCTGGAGCGACGGCACCCCCTTCACCGCCGCCGACGTGGCCTTCAACATCGCCCGCTGGTGCGAGACCGGGGTCGAGGGCAACTCCATGGCGTCGCGCATGACGCCGCTGATCGACACCGAGACCGGGATGGCGCGCGAGGGCGCGATCACCGAGACCGACGAGATGACCGTGACGCTGGCGCTGAACGCGCCGGACATCACGCTGATCGCGGGGTTCTCGGACTACCCGGCCGCCATCGTGCCGCAGGATTTCAACGGCGACCCGATGATGTCCAAGGGCACGGGCCCCTACCGCCCGGTCGAGCTCGAAGTGGGCGTGCGCTCGGCCATGGAGCGCAACACCGACCATGACTGGTGGGGCACCGAGGTCTTCGGCGGGCCCTATGCCGACCGGATCGAGTACCACGATTTCGGCACCGACCAGGCCGCGCATTTCGCCGCCGCCGATGCGGGCGAGGTCGACATGCTCTATGAATCGCTGGGCGAGTTCGTCGATCTGATGGACACGATCGGCTGGACCAAGTCCGAGACCGTTACCGCCAACACCGTGGTGATCCGCACCAACCAGAATGCCGAGGTGAACGGCCAGACACCCTATGCCGACGCCGCGGTGCGCCGCGCGCTGGCGCTGGCCGTGTCGAACGCGATCTGCCTTGAGCTGGGCTATGCCGGGCGCGGCACGCTGGCCGAGAACCACCATGTCTGCCCGATCCATCCCGAATATGCCGAGCTTCCGGCGCCCGAGACCGACCCCGAGCAGGCGCTGGCCATGCTGCAGGAGGCGGGCCTGGGTGATTTCGAGCACGAGCTGATCTCGATCGACGACAACTGGCGCCGCAATACCTGTGACGCGGTCGCGGCCCAGCTGCGCGACGCCGGCATCCCGGTGCGCCGCACGGTGATCCCCGGCAGCACCTTCTGGAACGACTGGACGCAATACCCGTTCTCGGCCACCGACTGGGCGCAACGCCCGCTGGGCGTGCAGGTGCTCGCGCTGGCCTACCGCTCGGGCGAGCCGTGGAACGAGACCGGCTTCTCCAACGCGGAGTTCGACGCCACCCTGCAGGAGGCTCTGTCGATCGCCGATGCCGATACGCGTCGCGAGCTGTCGGCCAAGCTGCAGCGGATCATGCAGGAGGAAGGCGTCGTCATTCAGCCTTACTGGCGCTCGACCTTCCGCCATGCGCGCCCCGAGCTGGTCAATGCCGAGCAGCACCCGACCTTCGAGATCCATGTCTACAAGCTGGGCTACGAGGCCTGATTTCACAGGTCCCCCAGAGTGCATAGAGGGGGCGCCGGAGCGGTCCGGCGCCCCTTTTTCGTTCGGGCGGCCGTGTGTGCGGGGCGCGAGGGGCTGATGCGCGCCCTCAGTCGCTCGCTATGATTGCTGCCCTGTCCCAATCCGGTGCCGCGTCGGCGTAGATCGACTTGTCGGGGCGGTAGAGGCCCGGGTCGTCCAGCGATGCGGCGTGGACGTAGATCCGATCGCTCATCCGGGCGCTGTTTCTGGTGAGTTGCGATCCGCAATTGGGGCAGAAGCCGCTGAAGGTCGGCTGTCCCGATCCGCCGGTCATCTTGAAGCTCTTGCAGTCCGCGCCGATGGAAAAGCCCTTGATCGACAAGGGCATCATCTCGGCATGGCCGGCCCCTGTCAGCCTCTGGCAATCGCGGCAGTGACACCGGAACATCGGAGCGTCGAGCCGCGTACCCTGATACCTGACGAGGCCACACTTGCACCCACCCGTGACACGGTTCGTCATATCCCGCCCTCCATGTACCGAGGATACCGGAGGCGGGGTCCACTGTCAGCTTTGGCGATACCTGATGCTATACGCGCACTCAGGGTGGTGTCCGGCCCCGCCGACACCGGGCCTGTACGATGCGTTAGGCAAGCGGCCAGACCAGACCCTTTAAGGCCGGGATCAGTCGGGATGGATGTCCCGTGGGGTGCAGCCGGCCTCCAGCACCACGGCGATCCAGTTCACGTCCGGCTCCAGCCCCATGCCCTGCAACCAGCGCTGTTGCAGCCGGTAGGCGGGCAGCTCCTGCGCCCCGGGGCAGTACCAGTGGCCCGCGCCGTTCTGTCGGTGATGCACCAGCTCGTGCAGCAGCACGCCCACGTCGAACGGGTCGCGCGCGCTCCATGGATGCACGAGGTAGACGGTCTGTGCCTGCGGATCGTAGAGCCCGCGCAGCCGCCCCTGATGCGAGGCGAAGAGCGCGCTGTGCATCGAGGCGGCGCGTGGCGCGCCGATCAGCCGGATCTCGGGCGGGGTGGTGCGGCGCGGCAGCGCGCCCGGCTGGGCATCGAGCCAGCCTTCGAGAAGGCCGACCAGCGCGGCCATGTCGGGCGCGCTGCGCCATGCAAGGGGATCGGGATCCGCGGCGCGGGCCGGCTGGGTCAATAGCATCAGGGCACACAGGATCGGCCCGCCAAGGCGTGGGAACAGGCGCATCAAAGCCTCCAAAGGATTTTGAGAAACGGTGCTGAAATGGTACGATCGGACCTGTTACGCGGCAAAAGACGTTTATTCAGCCTCGGGTGAAAGGAATTCTTCCATGGGACGGGCCTTTCCACCGTTCGCCGCCGTCCGCGCCTTCGAGGCCGCGGCCCGGCATCTCAGCTTCAAGGCGGCCGCCGAGGAGCTGTGCCTGTCCCCCTCGGCCGTCAGCCACCAGATCCGCGCGCTCGAAGCCTATCTCGACACGCAGCTCTTCGAGCGGCGGGGCAATGCCATCGCGCTGACGCTGACCGGGCGCGGCTATGCCGGCAAGCTGACGGGCCTGCTGAACGCCTTCGAGGAAAGCACGCGATCGGTGCAGGAGGCCGGCGCCCGGCCGTTCCGCGTGCTCTGCACCCCGGGCTTTGCCGCGCGCTGGCTGGTGCCGCGGCTTGACCGGCTGAGCTTTGGCGACCGCGTGCGGCTGGCCGTCTCGACCGGCGCGCCTTCGACCGATTTCGCCAGCAATGGCAGCGACCTGGTGATCCAGTGGGCCGATGCGCCGGTGCCCGGCGTGGTGACCGAGCCCTTCATGTCCTCGTGGCGCTACCCGGTCATCAGCCCCGCGCTGCGCCGGCGCGAAGGTGTCTCCGTGCCCGAGGACCTGCTGCGTCTGCGGCTGATGCATGACGAGACGCTCGATGCCTGGGGCGAGTGGTTCCGCGCCGCCGGCATGGCCGAGCCGTCGATGCCACGCGGCCCGGTCTTTCCCAATTGCGAACTGTCGACCACGGCGGCCGAGCAGGGGCAGGGCGTGGCGCTGGCCTATGACATGATGGTGCGCGGCACGCTGGCCTCGGGGCGGCTGGAACGGCTTTTCGACGCGGTGACCATGCCGGTGACGATCTATTCCGTCGCCTATCCCGAAAGCCGCCGCGACGACCCGATGATCCGCGCCTTCCGCGACTGGATCTTTGCCGAGATGGCCCGCGACACGGGCGCGGTGGATCGGGCGGTGGCCACCGGCTAGCGCCCATCGCCACGGGCCGCACGGGAATCGCTTGCCAAATCGGCGCGGAGCAGCTAACCGGCCGGTTCACCGTGCAGGGTACGCCCATGCGCGGGATCCACCGTGGGAGGCAGGGGCTTCGCGAAGTCCCGTCCGCACCACGCCACGCAAACGCCCCGGGGTCGCGACCACGGGGAGATGGAACAGGAGACGCCGATGGCCAAGAAGCTCGCCGGCAAGATGAAGCTGCAGATCCCTGCAGGCAAGGCCAACCCCTCGCCGCCCGTGGGCCCCGCCCTGGGTCAGCGCGGCATCAACATCATGGAATTCTGCAAGGCGTTCAACGCCCGCACGCAGGAGATGGAGCCGGGTGCGCCGTGCCCGACCCTGATCACCTACTATCAGGACAAGTCCTTCACGATGGACATCAAGACGCCGCCCGCGTCTTACTACCTGAAGAAGGCCGCCGGCCTGAAGCCCGTGGGCAAGCGCAACCGTCCGCGCGGCGCCGAGGCGCCCGGCCGCGAGACGATCGCCACCGTGACCGTGGCCCAGGTGCGCGAGATCGCCGAGGCCAAGATGAAGGACCTCTCGGCCAATGACGTCGAGTCGGCCATGCAGATCATCCTTGGCTCGGCCAAGTCGATGGGCATCGAGGTGAAGGGGTAATCATCATGGCAAAACTCGGAAAACGCGCCCGCGCCGCCCGTGAGGCCTTTGCCGGCAAGACCGATCTCTCGGTCGAGGACGCCGTCTCGCTCATCAAGTCCAACGCCAGCGCGAAATTCGACGAGACCGTCGAGATCGCGATGAACCTCGGCGTCGATCCGCGCCACGCCGACCAGATGGTCCGCGGCGTCGTCGGCCTGCCCAACGGCACCGGCAAGACCGTCCGCGTCGCCGTCTTTGCCCGCGGCCCCAAGGCCGACGAGGCGAAAGAGGCCGGTGCGGATATCGTCGGCGCCGAAGACCTGATGGAAACCATTCAGGGCGGCACGATCGAGTTCGACCGTTGCATCGCGACGCCGGACATGATGCCGATCGTCGGCCGCCTGGGCAAGATCCTGGGCCCGCGCAACCTGATGCCGAACCCCAAGGTCGGCACGGTGACCATGGATGTCGCGCAGGCGGTCAAGGACGCCAAGGGCGGCCAGGTCCAGTTCAAGGCCGAGAAGGCCGGCGTGGTCCATGCCGGTGTCGGCAAGGTCTCGTTCGATGCAGGCCAGCTGGCCGAGAACATCCGCGCCTTCGTGAACGCCGTTTCGGCCGCGAAGCCGGCCGGTGCCAAGGGCACCTACATGAAGAAGATCGCGCTCAGCTCCTCGATGGGCCCGGGCGTGACCGTCGACGTGAGCAACGCCACCGGCAACTGAGCCGAAGCGTATGCGTCAGTGATTGGGGCGTCCCGGCCGGGGCGCCCTTTTTCATTGGGATTGGTCGTTGTGGCCGGTCATGTCGCGGCCAGGCCGGATCCCGGGCGCGCGTCGGTGACGCGGCCGGGAAGGAATGCCGCCGCGAGCAGGGGCAGCAGGGCGGTGCCGAGGAACCGCGCCGCCGGGTAAAGCGCGCCGCCGATTTGCCCGGCCAGCGCGGGGCCAAGCACGCTGCCCGTCGCCATGGCGAGCAGCGTGGCGGTGAACCCCAGCGCGGGCAGGGCGGGGAACAGGCGCTCAGACCAGAAGGCCAGCACGGCGCTGGTCATCATGACGTTGATCCCCTGCAAACCGGCGGAGGCAACAAGCGCGGCGGGACTGTCGGGGCAGAGCCCGGCCAGCGCCAGAGAACCCGCCGAAGCGAGAAACAGCAGGCGCAGCAGCCAATGCAGGCCGAGACGATGCCGCGCGTGGTCGGTCAGCAGGCCTGCCAAGCCGAACAGTCCGTAGCAGATGAAGACCAGCGGCGCGACGCTGTCCGGCGGGACCCCGGGCAGGCCGTCTTCCGCGAAGCGTCCGGCGGCGAAGGAGATATAGACGGCCGAGGTGACGCCGAAGGTGAAGGCCACGCCCGCAAGCGGTGCCGCGGCGGGCTTGCACAGGGCCCGCCAGCCGGGCGTGCTGCGCGCTTGCGGGGCCCGCTCCACCCGACGCAGTGCCAGCCCGTTGCCGACCAGTGCCAAGGCACTCGCCCCCGCGAAGACGCCCCAGCAGACCCGCCAGCCGATGCCGCACAGGGCCATGCTCAGCGCCGTCAGCCCGGCCAGCGCGATGCCGACGCTCGTCCCGGTGCTGATCTCGGACAGGGCGGTGGGCCGGTCCACGTCCCGCACCTTGCGATGCACCGCGTCGTTGAAGGGCGTCCAGGCAAAGCCCGCGCTCGAGGCGGCAAGGCAGACGCCGATTGCCAGCCACGTCACGTCGGGCGTCAGCGCGACGATCAAAAGCCCCGTCGTCGCGGCCGTCAGCCCGGACAGGACCGGCCCGATCGGCCCCAGCCGGCCCAGCATCCCTTGCGCGATCAGCAGCCCGACGAGGAACCCGGCGAAGCCGAGGCTGGAGATGAGACCCACCTGCGCCGCGGAGAGGCCGAACTCTGCCCGGAACGCGGGCACGAACAGGCCGAACCCCATGCGCGCGGGGCCATAGCTGATCGCCGTGGCGGCAAAGCCGGCGGCGGTGAGGCTGCGGAAGAAATCGATGATGCCCCCTTTCATGGGCCCAATGATGCGCCCCGGGGCCATGTTCCTGCGCCGCGCCGGCCCGTCGCGGCCCCGCTGCCGTCTTGGTCCGGCCGCAATCCCGCGCTAGAGAGCGGGGATGAAAAAGCTTTTCCCCATCGTTCTGGCCGCGCTTGTGGTGGTCGTCGCCGGGCTCTGGCTCAACTGGCAGCTCGCCACCCCCTCGCATGACCGCAACTGGCGGGCCGATCACGCCCGCCTGCCGCAGGTCAGCGAAAGCGACGGGATCTACCGGGTCGAGAACCTGCGCAACTGGGACTACGCGCCGGACGGCACCCCGCGGGCCGAGCGCTGGGAGGATGTCGCGATCGACCCCGACACGCTGACGCAAGCCTATTACCTGGTCGAGCCCTTCGGCGATGTGGACGCCATCGCGCATACCATGCTGTCCTTCGCCTTCGAGGATGGCAGCGCGCATGTCGTCTCGATCGAGGCGCGGCGCGAGGTGGGCGAGACCTACAGCGCCCCCAAGGCCGCCGTGCTGCCGATCTTCGAGTACATGTTCCTCTGGACGACCGAGCGGGACATGTTCGGCAATTCCGAGTTCTGGGCCGAGGACCAGCTTTACCTGTACCCGCTGGACATTCCGCTGGAGCAGCAGAAGGCGGTGCTGCGCGCCATGCTGGACGAGACCGCCGACCTGGCCGCGCAGCCGCGCTGGTACAACACGCTGTTCTCCAACTGCACCAATGTGCTGGCGCGCACGGTGAACAAGCTCGACCCCGGCGCGGTGCCCTTCGACATCGCGTGGATATTGCCCGGCTATTCCGACGAGTTCCTCTACGAGCAGGGGTTCATCGCGCAGGCGGACAGTTTCGAGACCGCCGAGGCGCAGGCGCATATCTCGCCGCTGATCCGCGAATTCTATGCGCTGGCCGAGCCGCGCGCCTTTTCCACCGCGCTGCGCGAGGCGATGGCACGTCGCTGAGCGCATGCCCCCTTGGCGGGGGCGGGGAAACCCTGTATGCGCTTGAGCCTGCAAGGGGATCCGATTCGTCGGCCCCGCTGCATTCGTCCGAGACGGTGGGTCGGCGCCAGCCAGTAATTCCTGCCCGAGACGGGAAGAGACATCTTTTCCGCCCCGGTCCTTCGTGACCCCGGGCGCCACGGGATGCGTCGACCCTCATTCGGACTTCAATGGCAGGGCAACCTGCCGGAAAGAGCCGGAGGGTCCGCCCTCCAACAACTGGAGTGAAACTGTGGATAGAGCCCAGAAAGAGAAAGTGGTCGAGGAACTCGGCCAGATCTTCGAAAGCTCTGGCGTCGTGGTGGTGGCCCGCTACGAAGGTCTCACGGTTGCCGAGATGACGGACCTGCGCGATCGCGCCCGCAAGGGTGAATCGACGGTCCGCGTCGCCAAGAACAGGCTCGCCAGGATTGCCGTCAAGGGGACTCCCGCCGAGGAGATCTCCGAGTACCTCGACGGCATGACGGTGCTCACCTTCTCCGAGGACCCGGTCGCTGCGGCCAAGGTCATCGAGGACTTCGCCAAGGACAACAAGAAGTTGGAGATCCTTGGCGGGGCCATGGCGGGCACCAAGCTGGACCGGGCCGGTGTCGAGGCCGTGTCGAAGATGCCGTCGCGCGAGGAGCTCATCGCTTCCATCGTCGGCTGCATCGGCGCACCTGCTTCGAACATCGCCGGGGCCATTGGCGCACCTGCATCGAACATCGCCTCCATCCTGTCGACCATCGAGGAAAAGCAGGAAGCGGCGTAAGGCATCCAAGGATCTGCGTAGGGCCCGCGCCCTGACGTTGGAACACATCAAGCATACGGAAAGAGTCTCAAAATGGCTGATCTCAAAGCACTTGCCGAGCAAATCGTGAACCTCACGCTGCTCGAGGCACAGGAACTGAAAACCATCCTCAAGGACGAGTACGGCATCGAGCCGGCAGCCGGTGGCGCCGTCATGATGGCGGGCCCGGCCGACGGTGCTGCCGGTGGCGAAGCCGCCGAGGAGCAGACCGAATTCGACGTGATCCTGAAGGCGGCTGGCGCCAAGAAGATCAACGTCATCAAGGAAGTCCGCGGCATCACCGGCCTGGGCCTCAAGGAAGCCAAGGAACTCGTCGAAGCCGGCGGCAAGCCCGTCAAGGAAGGCGTTTCCAAGGACGAGGCCGAGGAAATCAAGAAGAAGCTCGAAGAGGCAGGCGCCGAAGTCGAGCTCAAGTGATCGGGCTTGCGGGGCATGCGCCCCGCAGCTGTCACGTATCAAGGGCGCTCCCGCATCGCGGGGGCGCCTTTTTCGTCCGATATCCCCGCGCGGCGGGGCAGGGGTGCGCCTTGCAGGTCACGGGAAAGGCCCGGGGGACGTGCGCCAAGCTTGACCTTTCGCGCGGTTTTTGTCATCGTGGGGTGGTGGATAAGCAGCAAATCTCCGGCCGGGGACTTGCGTTCCTGCGCTTCACGGAATATTCGGAAATCTCTTGCGGGTTCGATTGATTCGAATCCGCCAGTCGTGTTCCGGTCGGGAGGTGCGCAGGTCGTATTGAAGTTTCAACCATCCGCCCCCACATCCCTGCGATCTCAGGACAATCAGGACAAGGGTGCGGCACGGGGTACGTCCCGGCTTGGCAAGCCTCTCGGGGTCGAGAGGTTTCCCAAGGCAGGATCAACCGGATCGAGTGGCTGGCGGTGGGACGCCGGCCGAGAATGGATCGGGTCATCCGCCGTGACTGACGGAATGCGCCGCCGGGGCCCGACGGCCGGCGCGTTCGGGCAGAGAACATCGAAAGGGTGGCTCCTCACATGGCGCAAAGCTTCCTCGGACAGAAACGTCTTCGCCGGTACTATGGCAAAATCCGCGAAGTCCTTGAAATGCCGAACCTCATCGAGGTTCAGAAGTCCAGCTACGAGCTGTTCCTGAAATCGGGCGACGCCCCCAAGCCGCTGGACGGCGAGGGCATCAAGGGCGTCTTCCAGTCCGTCTTCCCGATCAAGGATTTCAACGAGACCAGCACGCTGGAATTCGTCGATTACGAGCTGGAAAAGCCGAAATACGACGTAGAGGAGTGCATGCAGCGCGACATGACCTATGCCGCGCCGCTGAAGGTCACTCTGCGCCTGATCGTCTTCGACGTGGACGAGGATACCGGCGCCAAGTCGGTGAAAGACATCAAGGAGCAGGATGTCTTCATGGGCGACATGCCCCTGATGACGCCCAACGGCACCTTCATCGTGAACGGCACCGAGCGCGTCATCGTGTCGCAGATGCACCGCAGCCCGGGCGTCTTCTTCGACCATGACAAGGGCAAGACGCACAGCTCGGGCAAGCTGCTCTTCGCCTGCCGCATCATCCCCTATCGCGGCTCGTGGCTGGATTTCGAGTTCGACGCCAAGGACATCGTCTTTGCCCGCATCGACCGGCGCCGCAAGCTGCCGGTGACCACGTTGCTCTATGCGCTGGGTCTCGACCAGGAATCCATCATGGATGCCTATTACAACACGGTGAACTACGAGTATCGCCGTGGCGAGGGCTGGGCGACCAGGTTCTTCCCCGAGCGCGTGCGCGGCACCCGTCCGACCTATGACCTCGTGGATGCCGACAGCGGCGAGATCATCGCCGAGGCCGGCAAGAAGGTCACCCCGCGCGCCGTCAAGAAGCTGATCGACGAGGGCCAGGTCCAGAACCTGCTGCTGCCCTTCGACCAGATCGTCGGCAAGTTCGTGGCCCGCGACATCATCAACGAAGAGACCGGCGCGATCTATGTCGAGGCCGGCGACGAGCTGACCTGGACCGTCGACAAGGATGGCGAGGTCACCGGCGGGTCGCTCAAGGAGCTGCTGGACGCCGGCATCACCGAGATCCCGGTGCTGGACATCGACAACGTCACGGTCGGTCCGTACATGCGCAACACCATGGCGCAGGACAAGAACATGAACCGCGACACCGCGCTCATGGACATCTACCGCGTCATGCGCCCGGGCGAGCCGCCCACCGTCGAGGCGGCCTCGGCCCTGTTCGACACGCTGTTCTTCGACGCCGAGCGCTATGACCTCTCGGCCGTGGGCCGCGTGAAGATGAACATGCGCCTTGCGCTCGAAAAGCCCGACACCCAGCGCACGCTGGACCGCGAGGATATCGTCGCCTGCATCAAGGCGCTGGTCGACCTGCGCGACGGCCGCGGCGACATCGACGACATCGACCATCTCGGCAACCGCCGGGTGCGCTCGGTCGGCGAGCTGATGGAGAACCAGTACCGCGTCGGCCTGCTGCGCATGGAGCGCGCCATCAAGGAGCGCATGTCCTCGGTCGAGATTGACACGGTCATGCCGCAGGACCTGATCAACGCCAAGCCGGCCGCGGCCGCGGTGCGCGAGTTCTTCGGCTCGTCGCAGCTGTCGCAGTTCATGGACCAGACCAACCCGCTGTCGGAAGTGACGCACAAGCGGCGCCTCTCGGCGCTTGGCCCCGGCGGCCTGACGCGCGAGCGCGCCGGCTTCGAGGTGCGCGACGTGCACCCGACGCATTACGGCCGCATGTGCCCGATCGAGACGCCGGAAGGCCCGAATATCGGCCTGATCAACTCGCTCGCCACCTTTGCGCGGGTGAACAAGTACGGCTTCATCGAGACGCCCTACCGCGTGGTCAAGGACGCCGTGGTGACCGACGAGGTCCACTACATGTCCGCCACCGAGGAGATGCGGCACACCGTGGCGCAGGCGAACGCTTCGCTGGACGAGGGCGGGCGGTTCAACAACGACCTGGTCTCGACCCGTCAGGCGGGCGACTACACGCTGGCCCCGCGCGAGAACGTCGACCTGATCGACGTGTCGCCCAAGCAGCTGGTGTCGGTCGCGGCCTCGCTGATCCCGTTCCTCGAGAATGACGACGCCAACCGCGCACTGATGGGCTCGAACATGCAGCGGCAGGCCGTGCCGACGCTGCGCTCCGAGGCGCCCATCGTGGGCACCGGCATCGAGGAGATCGTGGCCCGCGATTCCGGCGCCGCCGTCCTGGCGCGCCGTGGCGGCGTGATCGACCAGGTCGACGCGCAGCGGATCGTGATCCGCGCCACAGACGATCTCGAGCCCGGCGACCCCGGGGTCGACATCTACCGGATGCGCAAGTTCCAGCGCTCGAACCAGAACACCTGCATCAACCAGCGTCCGCTGGTGAAGGTGGGCCAGCAGGTCGGCAAGAACGAGGTCATCGCCGATGGCCCCTCGACCGATCTGGGCGAGCTGGCGCTCGGCAAGAACGTGATCGTCGCCTTCATGCCGTGGAACGGCTACAACTACGAGGACTCGATCCTGATCTCCGAGCGGATCGCCAAGGATGACGTGTTCACCTCGGTCCATATCGAGGAATTCGAAGTGGCCGCGCGCGACACCAAGCTCGGCCCCGAGGAGATCACCCGCGACATCCCCAACGTCGGCGAGGAAGCGCTCCGCAACCTCGACGAGGCGGGCATCGTCTATATCGGCGCCGACGTGGAGCCGGGCGACATCCTCGTGGGCAAGATCACGCCCAAGGGCGAAAGCCCGATGACGCCGGAAGAAAAACTTCTGCGCGCCATCTTCGGTGAAAAGGCCTCGGACGTGCGCGACACCTCGCTGCGGGTCAAGCCGGGCGATTACGGCACCGTGGTCGAGGTGCGGGTGTTCAACCGCCACGGCGTCGAGAAGGACGAACGTGCGCTGCAGATCGAGCGCGAGGAGATCGAGCGCCTGGCCCGTGACCGGGACGACGAACTCGCCATCCTCGACCGCAACATCTATGCGCGTCTCAAGGGCATGATCCTCGGCAAGACCGCGGTGAAGGGGCCCAAGGGCGTGCGCGCCAATTCCGAGATCACCGAGGAGTTGCTGCAGAGCCTGACCCGCGGTCAGTGGTGGCAGCTGGCGCTCGGGGAGGAGGAAGATGCCAAGCATGTCGAGGCGCTGCACGAGCAGTACGAGGTGCAGAAGCGCGCGCTGGATGCCCGGTTCGAGGACAAGGTCGAGAAGGTCCGCCGCGGCGACGACCTGCCGCCGGGCGTGATGAAGATGGTCAAGGTCTTCATCGCGGTGAAGCGCAAGCTCCAGCCGGGCGACAAGATGGCCGGCCGTCACGGCAACAAGGGCGTGGTCAGCCGCGTGGTGCCCGAAGAGGACATGCCGTTCCTCGAGGACGGCACGCCGGTCGATTTCTGCCTCAACCCGCTGGGCGTGCCGTCGCGCATGAACGTGGGCCAGATCCTCGAGACGCATATGGGCTGGGCCGGTCGCGGCATGGGCCTGCGCATCGACGAGGCGCTGCAGGACTATCGCCGCTCGGGTGACCTGACCCCGGTACGCGAGGCGCTGCGCATCGCCTATGGCGACGAGGTCTACGAAGAGGGCCTGGCCGGCATGGGCGAGGATGACCTCGTCGAGGCGGCGTCCAACGTGACGGGCGGCGTGCCGATCGCCACCCCGGTCTTCGACGGCGCCAAGGAGGCGGATGTGAACGACGCGCTCAAGCGTGCCGGTTTCGACGACAGCGGCCAGTCGGTCCTGTTCGACGGCCGCACGGGCGAGCAGTTCAGCCGCCGGGTGACCGTGGGCGTGAAATACCTGCTCAAGCTGCACCACCTTGTCGACGACAAGATCCACGCGCGGTCCACCGGGCCCTACAGCCTCGTGACCCAGCAGCCGCTGGGCGGCAAGGCGCAGTTCGGCGGCCAGCGCTTCGGCGAGATGGAGGTCTGGGCGCTGGAAGCCTATGGCGCCGCCTACACGCTGCAGGAGATGCTGACCGTGAAGTCGGACGACGTGGCGGGCCGGACCAAGGTCTACGAGTCGATCGTCAAGGGCGAGGACAATTTCGAGGCCGGCGTGCCGGAATCCTTCAACGTGCTCGTCAAGGAGGTCCGGGGTCTGGGCCTCAACATGGAACTCCTGGATGCGGAGGAGGAAGACGCCGAGTGACGCATCAAAAATCGTGGACGATTTTTGCAAATTTCGTCCACGAAATTTGTCGCTCCAAGCTCCCCCGCACCCTCTGAAATTCTGAGGACATGAGATGAACCAGGAACTGACCAACAACCCGTTCAACCCGCTGACCCCGCCCAAGGTCTTTGACGAGATCAAGGTATCGCTCGCGTCGCCGGAACGGATCCTGTCGTGGTCCTTCGGCGAGATCAAGAAGCCGGAAACCATCAACTACCGCACGTTCAAGCCCGAGCGTGACGGCCTCTTCTGCGCGCGCATCTTCGGCCCGATCAAGGATTACGAATGCCTGTGCGGCAAGTACAAGCGCATGAAGTATCGCGGCGTCGTCTGCGAGAAATGCGGCGTCGAGGTGACGCTGCAGAAAGTCCGGCGCGAGCGCATGGGCCATATCGAGCTGGCCGCGCCCTGCGCCCATATCTGGTTCCTCAAGTCGCTGCCCTCGCGCATCGGCCTGATGCTGGACATGACGCTGCGCGACCTCGAGCGCGTGCTGTATTTCGAGAACTACGTGGTGATCGAACCGGGTCTGACCGACCTGCAATACGGCCAGATGCTGAGCGAGGAGGAATTCCTCGACGCGCAGGACCAGTACGGCATGGACGCCTTCACCGCCAATATCGGCGCCGAGGCGATCCGCGAGATGCTGGCCGCGATCGACCTTGAATCCGAGGCCGAGAACCTGCGCGCCGACCTCAAGGAGGCCACGGGCGAGCTCAAGCCCAAGAAGATCATCAAGCGGCTCAAGGTCGTGGAAAGCTTCCTGGAATCCGGCAACCGGCCTGAATGGATGGTGCTGACGGTGATCCCCGTGATCCCGCCGGAACTGCGCCCGCTGGTGCCGCTGGATGGCGGCCGCTTCGCGACCTCGGATCTCAACGACCTGTATCGCCGGGTGATCAACCGCAACAACCGCCTCAAGCGGCTGATCGAGCTGCGCGCGCCCGACATCATCGTTCGCAACGAGAAGCGGATGCTGCAGGAGTCCGTCGACGCGCTGTTCGACAACGGCCGCCGCGGCCGCGTCATCACCGGCGCCAACAAGCGCCCGCTGAAGTCGCTCTCGGACATGCTCAAGGGCAAGCAGGGTCGGTTCCGCCAGAACCTGCTCGGCAAGCGCGTCGACTTCTCGGGCCGGTCCGTCATCGTGACGGGGCCGGAGCTCAAGCTGCATCAATGCGGTCTGCCCAAGAAGATGGCGCTGGAGCTGTTCAAGCCCTTCATCTATTCGCGGCTGGAGGCCAAGGGCCTGTCCTCGACCGTGAAGCAGGCCAAGAAACTGGTCGAGAAGGAGCGCCCCGAGGTCTGGGATATCCTGGACGAAGTGATCCGCGAGCACCCGGTTCTGCTGAACCGCGCGCCGACGCTGCACCGTCTGGGCATCCAGGCGTTCGAGCCCACGCTGATCGAGGGTAAGGCGATCCAGCTGCACCCGCTGGTCTGCTCGGCCTTCAACGCCGATTTCGACGGTGACCAGATGGCCGTGCACGTGCCGCTGAGCCTCGAGGCGCAGCTGGAAGCCCGCGTGTTGATGATGTCCACGAACAACGTTCTGTCGCCGGCCAACGGCGCGCCGATCATCGTGCCGTCGCAGGACATGATCCTTGGCCTCTACTACGTGACCATCATGCGCGAGGGCATGAAAGGCGAGGGCATGACCTTCTCCTCCATGGAAGAGGTCGAGCACGCCCTGACCGCGGGTGAGGTGCATCTGCACGCCAAGATCCAGTGCCGCGTCAAGCAGATCGACGACGAGGGGCAGGAAGTCTGGCAGCGTTTCGAGACGACGCCGGGCCGCGTGCGGCTGGGCTCGCTCCTGCCGCTCAATGCCAAGGCGCCCTTCGACCTCGTCAACCAGCTGCTGCGCAAGAAGGACGTGCAGCGGGTCATCGACACCGTCTACCGCTATTGCGGCCAGAAGGAATCGGTCATCTTCTGCGACCAGATCATGCGCATGGGCTTCACCGAGGCGTTCAAGGCCGGCATTTCCTTCGGCAAGGGCGACATGGTGATCCCGGACAACAAGTGGACGCTGGTGGAAGAGACCCGCGACCAGGTCAAGGATTTCGAACAGCAATACATGGACGGCCTGATCACCCAGGGTGAGAAGTACAACAAGGTCGTCGATGCCTGGTCGAAGTGCAACGACAAGGTCACCGAAGCGATGATGTCGACCATCTCGGCCGAGCGCCGCACCGAGGCCGGTGCGGTGGAAGAACCCAACTCGGTCTACATGATGGCCCACTCCGGCGCCCGGGGCTCGGTCACGCAGATGAAGCAGCTGGGCGGCATGCGCGGCCTGATGGCCAAGCCCAACGGCGACATCATCGAGACGCCGATCATCTCGAACTTCAAGGAAGGCCTGACCGTTCTGGAGTACTTCAACTCCACCCACGGCGCCCGCAAGGGCCTGTCGGACACGGCGCTCAAAACGGCGAACTCGGGCTACCTGACCCGCCGCCTGGTGGACGTGGCGCAGGACTGCATCATCCGCATGGATGATTGCGGCACCGATCGCGCGATCACCGCCGAGGCGGCCGTCAATGATGGCGAGGTCGTGGCCACGCTGGGCGAGCGGATCCTGGGCCGTGTCGCGGCCGAGGACCTGGTCGACCCGGTCTCGGGCGACGTGCTGGTCCGAGAGGGCGAGCTGATCGACGAACGGCTGGCCGACATGGTCGAGGACGCGGCGCTGCAGACCGCACGCATCCGTTCGCCGCTGACCTGTGAGGCCGAAGAAGGCGTCTGTGCGACCTGCTACGGTCGTGACCTGGCGCGCGGCACCAAGGTGAATACCGGCGAGGCCGTCGGCATCATCGCGGCGCAGTCGATCGGCGAACCCGGCACGCAGCTGACCATGCGGACCTTCCACATGGGCGGCGTCGCGCAGGGCTCGTCGCGCTCCTTCCTCGAGGCCAGCCAGAACGGCAAGATCCAGTTCGCCAATCCCGGCATCATCACGAATGCCGCCGGGGAGCAGATCGTGATGAACCGCAACATGCAGGTTCTGATCGTGAGCGAGCAGGGCGACGAGATCGCCTCGCACAAGATGGGCTACGGCTCCAAGCTCTTCGTGACAGAAGGGCAGGACGTGGCCCGCGGCGACAAGCTGTTTGAGTGGGACCCCTACACGCTGCCGATCATCGCCGAGAAGGACGGTGTCGCCAAGCATGTGGACCTGGTCAACGGTGTCGCCGTGCGCGAGGAGACCGACGACGCGACCGGCATGACGCAGAAGATCGTGATCGACTGGCGGGCCGCGCCCAAGGGCAACGAACTCAAGCCCGAGATCATCCTCGTGGGCGAGGACGGCGAACCGGTGCGCAACGATGCCGGCAACCCGATCACCTACCCGATGTCGGTGGACGCGATCCTGTCCTGCGAGGACGGGCAGACTGTTCAGGCCGGCGACGTGGTGGCGCGGATCCCGCGCGAAGGTGCGAAGACGAAGGACATCACCGGTGGTCTGCCGCGTGTGGCCGAACTCTTCGAGGCCCGTCGTCCCAAGGACCACGCCATCATCGCCGAGATCGACGGCTATGTGCGCTTCGGCAAGGACTACAAGAACAAGCGCCGCATCACGATCGAGCCGACCGATGACAGCCTCGAGCCCAAGGAGTACATGATCCCCAAGGGCAAGCACATCCCGGTGGGCGAGGGCGACTTCGTGCAGAAGGGTGACTACATCATGGACGGCAACCCGGCCCCGCACGACATCCTGTCGATCATGGGGATCGAGGCCTTGGCCAACTACATGATCGACGAGGTGCAGGACGTCTACCGGCTGCAGGGCGTGAAGATCAACGACAAGCATGTCGAGGTCATCGTGCGCCAGATGCTGCAGAAATGGGAGATCCTCGACAGCGGCGACACCACGCTGTTGAAGGGCGAGCATGTCGACAAGATCGAGTTCGACACGGCCAACGAGAAAGCCGAAAAGAAGGGCGGGCGCCCCGCGAAGGGCGAGCCGATCCTGCTGGGCATCACGAAGGCCTCGCTGCAGACCCGGTCCTTCATCTCGGCCGCCTCCTTCCAGGAGACGACCCGCGTGCTGACCGAGGCCTCGGTGCAGGGCAAGAAGGACAAGCTTGTCGGCCTGAAGGAGAACGTCATCGTGGGCCGCCTGATCCCGGCGGGCACCGGTGGCGCGACCCAGAAGGTGCGCCGCATCGCGCAGGATCGCGACACCGTCGTGATCGACGCGCGCCGGGAAGAGGCCGAAGCGGCCGCGGCGCTGGCCGCCCCGGACATGGTGGACGACGTGGTTGGTGGCGACGATTTCGACACGCTGATCGTCGACACCCCGGAAAGCCGCGAGTAACGCGACCCGCATGAACAGCAAAAAGGCCCCCGCATCGTCGGGGGCCTTTTTCTTGGTGCGTCCGGTTTATTGCGGCACTTCGCGCAGATCCGTCACGCTGATCGTGCCCAGCCCCTGCATGCAGGTCGAGATCGGCACGGTCTCCCCACGGATCTCGACATATTCGCCCTCTGTCAGGCCGATGCCGTCGCTGGTCAGGGCCCAGCGATCGCCGTCGGGCGTGACCAGCACGGGGCATTCGACACCGTCCTCGATGCGGCCCTCCAGCGTCATGCCGCCGATCTCGTCACCCTCGGGCGGGCGGACCTCGCGGATCTCGTCGACCCGGATCGTCGCGGCGCCTTGCTGGCAGTAGGACATCTCGGCCCGGGTACCGGTGATCTCGACATATTCGCCGGGCGTGAAGGCGACGCTGTCGCTGGTCAGCGCATAGCTGTCGCCGTCGCGGGTGCGCAGGATGGGGCATTCCACGCCCGCGTTCACGCGCCCGTCCAGCGTCACCGGATCAGGGGCCCCGCCCGTCACCTCGAACAGGTCCGACTTGAAGGACATGCCCCGGTCGGTATCGACCACGTAGATCAGCGCGTCGCCCGGTTCCGCCCAGTCGGGGACCGGCACGGTGGCAGTGAGGTCTCCGTCACGGGCGACCTGCACCTCGCGCAGGGCGCTCCAGTCCGAGGCGCTGCGTCCGGCGCCGATCGTGACGTAATCGCCCGGCCGCAGGTTGCGGGCGCGCACCGTGACCTGCGTGTCCGGCGCGCCGGCATTGGGCGAGACCGAGACCGAGGCGCCCGGGCGGTCCCCCGGCACGTCCAGCATCTCGCCCACGGCCAAGGCAAAGGGGTTCACGTCCTCGTTCTCGTTGATCAGCTCGAACAGCGAGACGCCAAGTGCCTGCGCGATTGCAAAGAGCGTGTCGCCCTCTTCCACGCGATATGTCCGGGTGTCGCGCGGGGCAGGGCGCTCGGCCGCGCCATCGCCGACCAGCTGCAGCCGGGTGCCGATGGCGATGTCGCGCGGGCTGTCGAGGTCGGGGTTCAGCGCCATGATGCGTGACATGGCGACCCGGCAGCTTTGCGAGACTTGGTAGAGCGTGTCGCCCGGCTGCATCGTGTAGCTGTCCCCGCAGCGCGACTGCGCCGCGGCCGGGGTGGCAGCGCCCAGGGCCAGCGCGGACAGCGCGGCGGCGCGGATCAGCGACGGGTGTGTCATCATGTCCTCCTCTAGTGGTCTGTCGGCGCAACGGGACGCGGCGCCACGGGGTTCCTGCCGCCCATATGATCACGGCCGCGTCAGCTGCGGGAAACTTTCGCGGTTGCGCGCGTTACCGTCACAAGCAACCCCGAAAAGGAGGACCGCCATGCAAAAGCGCAAGCTTTTCATCAGCACCGCCACCGCCCTGACCTCGCTCGCCATCGCCCCGGCGCTGGCCCAGAGCCAGACGCATGAGTGGGGCGCGCGCAGTGCCAGCTTCGAGCCCGCCTTCGAGAACCAGACCCGTGCGCCGCTGGAGCAATCCGAGTACGGCTTTGCCACGCGCAGCCTGACCGAAGAGCTGGAGCACCCCTGGGCCGTCGAGGCGCTGCCCGGTGAGGCCGGTCTGCTGGTCACCGAACGCCCCGGCCGTCTGCGCCACGTCAGCCTGCAGGGCGAGATATCCGAGCCCATCGCGGGGCTGCCCGAGATCTTCAACGAACCCGCCGGCAACAGCACGCAGGCTGGCCTGCTGGACGTGAAGATCGGCCCGAATTTCGACTCCGACCGCTGGGTCTATTTCACCTATGCCAAGGGCATGGGCGACGGCATGTCGGTGACGGCGGCCGCGCGAGGCAAGCTGTCCGAGGACATGACCGAGCTGACCGAGGTCGAGGACATCTTCGTGCAGACCCCGCCCTCGCCGGCGGCCATGCACTATGGCAGCCGCATCGTCTTTGACGACGAGGGCCATGCCTTCATCACCACGGGCGAGCACTTCACCGTGGAGGAGCGCAAGAAGGCGCAGGATCTCGGAACGCATTACGGCAAGGTCGTGCGCGTGAACCTTGATGGTTCAGTGCCCGAGGATAACCCGTTTGTCGGCGACGAGGACGCACTGGACGAGATCTGGTCCTATGGCCACCGCAACGTGCAGGGCGCGGGCTTCCGCGCGGATGGCACGCTGTTTACCATTGAGCACGGCCCCGCCGGCGGTGACGAGGTGAACATCCCCGAGCCCGGCCTGAACTATGGCTGGCCCGTGATCTCCTATGGCGTCAACTATGACGGCAGTGACGTCACAGAGGGCATCGCCGTGCAGGACGGCATGGAGCAGCCCGTCTATTACTGGGACCCGGTGATCGCCCCGGGCGACATGGTCTTCTACCAGGGCGACATGTTCCCCGAATGGCAGGGCGACATGCTGATTGGCGGCCTGGTCGCGCCGGGGATCGTGCGTCTTGAATGGGACGGCGACCGCGTGGCGGCCGAGGAACGCGTGCTGACACAGTATGGCCGTGTGCGTGATATCGAGGTGCTGGAGGATGGCTCGTTCATCCTCGCGACCGATTACCGCGCCGGCGAGCTGGTGCATGTGACGCCGTCGGACGGCGACAGCTGAGGCGTTTTCCGCCACGATTCCACCCATGACGAGAACGGCCCCCGGAGACGCTCCGGGGGCCGTTTTTCGTGGCCGGGCGCGGCCTGTGTGCAGGCCCGGAAAATCCCTGTCTCCCGGCCCCTTGCACCTTTTGCGCAGCTCTGCGATACCCTGCCGGTCCGGCGGTGCCCAGGCTGTTGACAAGGCGCGCGACTCCCCCTATACGCGCCGCTAATTCGCTGACCCGACGGGTTTGGCGTCTTTGCATCAGGAAGCGGTCAAGATCCGGGCCACGTGCCCCGATCCTCTGGACACCCACCGCGTCGTTCCCGGTCCAAGGGGACGCATGCGGTTTTTTGCGTCGTTTGTGAACGGCGACACCGAACCGGCACGCTGTGGACGCGCAGCACGCCAGAAAGAGAACCTGCACGGGGCGAGACGCCTCATGCGCCACATATGTGAGAAGCACGGGGAAGAGACCTTCATGCCCACGATTCAGCAGCTGATCCGCAAGCCGCGGCAGCCCAAAGTCAAACGTTCGAAGTCGCAGCACCTCGAACAGTGCCCGCAGAAGCGCGGTGTCTGCACGCGCGTCTACACCACCACGCCCAAGAAGCCGAACTCGGCCATGCGGAAGGTGGCCAAGGTGCGCCTGACCAATGGCTACGAGGTGATCAGCTACATCCCGGGCGAAAGCCACAACCTGCAGGAGCACTCGGTGGTCCTGATCCGTGGCGGCCGCGTCAAGGACCTTCCCGGCGTGCGCTATCACATCCTGCGCGGTGTTCTGGATACCCAGGGCGTCAAGGATCGTAAGCAGCGTCGTTCGAAATACGGCGCCAAGCGTCCCAAGTAAGAGGATCTGAAAGATGTCCCGTCGTCACGCTGCCGAGAAGCGCGAAGTCCTGCCCGACGCCAAGTATGGTGACCGGGTTCTGACGAAATTCATGAACAACCTGATGTATGACGGCAAGAAGTCCGTCGCCGAGCGCATCGTCTACGGCGCGCTGGACCGTGTCGAGAGCAAGGTCAAGCGCGCGCCGGTCGAGCTGTTCCACGAGGCGCTCGACAACATCAAGCCTTCGGTCGAGGTGCGCTCGCGCCGGGTTGGCGGCGCCACCTACCAGGTGCCCGTCGAGGTGCGTCCCGAGCGTCGCGAAGCGCTGGCCATCCGCTGGCTGATCAACGCCTCGCGCGCGCGCAACGAGAACACCATGGAAGAGCGCCTGGCCGGTGAGCTTCTGGATGCCGTGCAATCCCGCGGTTCCGCGGTTAAGAAGCGCGAAGACACCCACAAGATGGCCGACGCCAACAAGGCGTTCAGCCATTACCGCTGGTAAATTCCCAAGCTCAAGGACCTGACAGATGGCCCGCGATTACCCCCTAACACGCTACCGCAACTTCGGGATCATGGCGCATATCGACGCCGGCAAGACCACGACGACGGAGCGTATCCTTTTCTACACCGGCCGGTCCCACAAGATCGGTGAGGTCCATGACGGCGCCGCCACCATGGACTGGATGGAGCAGGAGCAGGAGCGCGGCATCACGATCACGTCCGCCGCGACCACCACGTTCTGGCAGTGGCAGGAAGATCCGACCGCCGAAGGCACCTCGGACACCAAGTTCCGCTACAACATCATCGACACGCCCGGTCACGTGGACTTCACCATCGAGGTCGAGCGTTCGCTGGCCGTGCTGGACGGCGCGATCGCGCTGCTGGACGGCAATGCCGGCGTCGAGCCGCAGACCGAGACGGTGTGGCGTCAGGCCGACCGCTACGAGGTTCCGCGTCTCGTCTTCGTCAACAAGATGGACAAGATCGGTGCCGACTTCTTCAACTGCGTGAAGATGATCAAGGACCGCACCGGCGCGATCCCCGTTCCGGTGAACTTCCCGATCGGCGCGGAAGACAAGCTGGAAGGCATCGTCGACCTCGTGACCATGGAAGAGTGGGTCTGGAAGGGCGAGGATCTGGGCGCGTCCTGGACCCGCGGCCCGATCCGTGACGAGCTGAAGGACACTGCCGAAGAGTGGCGCTCGCACCTGATCGAGCACGCGGTCGAGCAGGACGACGAGGCCATGGAAGCCTACCTGGAAGGCGAAGAGCCCGATATCGCCACGCTGCGCCAGTTGATCCGCAAGGGCACGCTGAGCCTGTCCTTCGTGCCGGTGCTGGGTGGTTCGGCCTTCAAGAACAAGGGTGTCCAGCCGCTTCTGAACGCCGTGGTCGACTTCCTGCCCGGCCCGCTCGACGTGCCGCCCTATATGGGCTTCGCGCCGGATGACGAGACCGAGACCCGCAACATCGCGCGCCACGCCGATGACAGCGAGCCGTTCTCGGGCCTGGCCTTCAAGATCATGAACGACCCCTTCGTGGGCTCCCTGACCTTCACCCGGATCTATTCCGGCGTGCTGCGCAAGGGCGACTCGATCATGAACTCGACCAAGGGCAAGAAAGAGCGCATCGGCCGCATGATGATGATGCACTCGAACAACCGCGAGGAGATCGAAGAGGCCTTCGCGGGCGACATCATCGCACTGGCCGGCCTGAAAGAGACCACCACCGGTGACACGCTGTCCGACAGCCAAAAGCAGGTCGTGCTCGAAACCATGACCTTCCCCGATCCGGTGATCGAGATCGCGGTCGAGCCGAAGACCAAGAACGACCAGGAGAAGATGTCCCAGGGTCTGGCCCGTCTGGCCGCCGAGGACCCGTCCTTCCGCGTCGAGACGGACCTCGAGTCCGGTCAGACCATCATGAAGGGCATGGGCGAACTTCACCTGGACATCCTGGTCGACCGTCTCAAGCGCGAGTTCAAGGTCGAGGCCAATATCGGCGCGCCGCAGGTGGCCTATCGCGAGACCATCTCGCACCCGATCGAGCACACCTACACCCACAAGAAGCAGTCGGGTGGTTCGGGCCAGTTCGCCGAGGTCAAGCTGGAGATCACCCCGACCGAGCCGGGCGAAGGCTATTCCTTCGAGTCCCGCATCGTCGGTGGCTCGGTGCCCAAGGAATACATCCCCGGTGTCGAGAAGGGCATCAACTCGGTGATGGATTCGGGCCCGCTGGCCGGCTTCCCGGTGATCGACTTCAAGGTCGCGCTGGTGGACGGCAAGTTCCACGACGTGGACTCCTCGGTTCTTGCCTTCGAGATCGCCTCGCGGATGGCGATGCGCGAAGGTCTGCGCAAGGCCGGCGCCAAGCTGCTGGAGCCGATGATGAGCGTCGAGGTGGTCACTCCGGAAGAATACACCGGGTCGATCATCGGTGACCTGACCTCGCGTCGGGGCCAGGTGTCGGGCCAGGAGCCGCGCGGCAACGCCGTGGCGATCAAGGCCTTCGTGCCGCTGGCGAACATGTTCGGCTACATCAACAACCTGCGCTCGATGTCCTCGGGCCGCGCGCAGTTCACGATGCAGTTCGCCCATTACGACCCGGTGCCGCAGAACATCAGCGACGAGATCCAGTCGAAATACGCATAAACGGGATGGCGGGGTGAACCCCGCCCTACCCACCACCGTAGGGTGGGTCACCGACCCACCGCCCCACAGAAAACAAGGGAGCCAATTCCATGGCAAAGGAAAAGTTTGAGCGCGGCAAGCCGCATTGCAACATCGGCACGATCGGTCACGTCGACCACGGCAAGACGACGCTGACGGCGGCGATCACGAAGTATTTCGGCGACTTCCGGGCCTATGACCAGATCGACGGCGCGCCCGAGGAGAAGGCCCGCGGCATCACGATCTCGACCGCGCATGTGGAATACGAGACCGAGAACCGCCACTACGCGCATGTCGACTGCCCCGGCCACGCCGACTACGTCAAGAACATGATCACCGGCGCGGCGCAGATGGACGGCGCCATCCTGGTGGTGAACGCGGCCGACGGCCCGATGCCGCAGACCCGCGAGCACATCCTGCTGGGCCGCCAGGTGGGCATCCCCGCCATGGTCGTGTTCCTCAACAAGGTCGACCAGGTCGATGACGAGGAACTGCTCGAGCTGGTCGAGATGGAAGTGCGCGAGCTGCTCTCCGAGTACGACTTCCCGGGCGACGACATCCCGATCATCGCGGGCTCGGCCCTGGCGGCGATGGAAGGCAACAACCCGGAAATCGGCGAAGAGAAGATCAAGGAGCTGATGGCCGCGGTGGACGAGTACATCCCGCAGCCCGAACGCGCCGTGGACCAGCCCTTCCTGATGCCGATCGAGGACGTGTTCTCGATTTCCGGCCGCGGCACCGTCGTGACCGGCCGTGTCGAGCGTGGCGTGATCAATGTCGGCGACGAGATCGAGATCGTCGGCATCCGCGACACCAAGAAGACGACCTGCACCGGCGTCGAGATGTTCCGCAAGCTGCTGGACCGCGGCGAGGCGGGCGACAATATCGGCGCGCTGCTGCGCGGTGTCGACCGTGAGGGCGTCGAGCGCGGCCAGGTTCTGTGCAAGCCGAAATCGGTCACCCCGCACACCAAGTTCGAGTGCGAGGTCTACATCCTGACCAAGGAAGAGGGCGGCCGCCACACGCCGTTCTTCAAGAACTACCGTCCGCAGTTCTACTTCCGCACCACCGACGTGACCGGCACGGTCGAGCTGCCCGAGGGCACCGAGATGGTGATGCCGGGCGACAACCTGAAGTTCTCCGTCGAGCTGATCGCCCCGATCGCGATGGAAGACGGCCTGCGCTTCGCGATCCGCGAAGGCGGCCGCACCGTGGGCTCGGGCGTCGTCTCGAAGATCATCGAGTAATCGCGACCCCCGGGCGCCCAAGCGGCGCCCGGACCACGCAAACACAGGATGGGTGCCCGCACCCATCCTGTCCGTTTCAAGGGTTCGACGAGGCGGCCGGGTGGTCCTGTCTCCTCCTCTCAACTCGCACTTGCCAATGAAGGCCAAGATCAATGCAAAGCCAGAACATTCGCATCCGGCTCAAGGCGTTCGATTACCGCGTGCTCGACGCCAGCACGCAGGAAATCGTGAACACCGCCAAGCGCACCGGTGCGCAGGTCCGCGGACCGATCCCGCTGCCCAACAAGATCGAGAAATACACCGTTCTGCGCGGGCCGCACGTCAACAAGAAGTCGCGCGACCAGTTCGAGATCCGCACCCACAAGCGGCTGCTCGACATCGTCGACCCGACCCCGCAGACCGTTGACGCCCTGATGAAGCTCGACCTCGCCGCCGGCGTGGATGTCGAGATCAAGGTGTAAGGAGGTCTTGATGATGCGCTCTGGAGTGATCGCAAAGAAGATCGGCATGACCCGTCTCTTCATGGAAGACGGCAAGCAGATCCCCGTCACCGTGCTGCAGCTCGATGGCCTTCAGGTCGTCGCGCAGCGCACCTCCGACAAGGACGGCTACACCGCGGTGCAGCTTGGCGCCGGCACGGCCAAGGCCAAGCGCACCAGCCAGGCACTGCGCGGCCATTTCGCCAAGGCCAGCGTCGAGCCCAAGCGCAAGGTGGCCGAGTTCCGCGTCAGCCCCGAGAACCTGATCGAGGTGGGCGAGGAGATCATCGCCGACCATTACTTCGAAGGCCAGTTCGTGGATGTCTCGGGCACCACGATCGGTAAGGGCTTCGCAGGTGCGATGAAGCGGCACAATTTCGGCGGCCTGCGCGCGACGCACGGCGTGTCGATCAGCCACCGTTCGCACGGCTCGACCGGCCAATGCCAGGATCCCGGCAAGGTGTTCAAGGGCAAGAAGATGGCCGGCCACATGGGTGCCGTGCGCATCACCACGCAGAACCTGCAGGTCGTCAAGACCGACAGCGACCGCGGGATCATCATGATCAAGGGTGCCGTTCCCGGGCCCAAGGGATCGTGGGTGACCGTCAAGGACGCCGTCAAGAAGCCGACGCCCGAAAACCTCATCCTGCCCGCGGCCCTGATGAGCGCCAAGCGCGAAGCCATGCGCCAGGCCGAGGAAGCTGCCCGCCAGGCCGAGGAAGAGGCGAAAGCCGCCGAGGAAGCCCGTCTGGCCGAGGAGGCCGCCCAGCAGGAGGCCGCCCTGAAGGACGCTGAGGCTGACATCGAGGCCGAGAAGAAGGAAGGCGACGAATGAAACTCGACGTGATCAAACTCGACGGCGGCACCGCTGGCGAAGTCGAGCTGGACGAGGCCCTGTTCGGGCTGGAGCCGCGCGCCGACATTCTCCACCGCGTCGTCCGCTGGCAGCGCAACAAGGCGCAGGCCGGCACGCACAAGGTCAAGACCCGGTCCGAGGTCAGCTACTCGACCAAGAAGATCTATCGCCAGAAGGGCACGGGCGGCGCACGCCACGGCTCGCGCAAGGCGCCGATCTTCCGCAAGGGTGGTATCTACAAGGGCCC
The DNA here is from genome assembly GCF_001482405.1 of Pseudoponticoccus marisrubri. Lineage (GTDB taxonomy): Bacteria > Pseudomonadota > Alphaproteobacteria > Rhodobacterales > Rhodobacteraceae > Pseudoponticoccus > Pseudoponticoccus marisrubri. The sequence goes on along the minus strand of NZ_LPXO01000001.1, from coordinate 412,257 downwards.
GACGCCGCGCAGCCATGCGCATGACCTGCCCAAGAAGGTGCGCCGGCTGGGCCTGATGCATGCCCTATCGTCCAAGGCCAAGGCCGGGAACCTCGTGATCCTGGAAAACGCCGAGAGCGACGGCAAGACCAAGACCTTGGCCCGCCAAGTCGCGGATCTGGGCTGGAAGCGCGCGCTGGTCATCGACGGCGCCGAGATCAACGAGGGCTTTGCCCGCGCCGCGGCCAATATCGACGGCCTCGACGTGCTGCCCTCGATGGGTGCGAACGTGTACGACATCCTCAAGCGCGACACGCTCGTGCTGACCCGTGCGGGTGTCGAAGCTCTGGAGGCTCGACTGAAATGAGCGCGAAGGCAGAACATTACGACGTGATCCGCAAGCCGGTCATCACCGAGAAATCCACCATGGCGTCCGAGCACGGCGCGGTGGTCTTCGAAGTGGCGATCGACGCGGCCAAGCCGCAGATCAAGGAAGCGGTGGAAGAGCTGTTCGGCGTCAAGGTGAAGGCGGTCAACACCTCCATCACCAAGGGCAAGACCAAGCGCTTCCGCGGCATCCGCGGTCGCCGCAAGGACGTCAAGAAGGCCTATGTGACCCTCGAAGAGGGCAACACGATCGACGTCTCGACCGGTCTTTGATCGGCTTGTCCGTGTGACTGGTCCGGGAAGGGCCCCTCGCCGCCGCGAGGGGCCCTTTTCATTTCGATCAAGCCGTGTGTGAGCGGGATCCATGCTGATACATGAAGGCGATGCGCGCAGCGCCGCGATTGATCTGAGGCTCGCTGCCCTTCTATCGGCCGTCGCTGGTGCATTGAACGCGACAGGTTTCGAGGTGGCGGGACTGTTCTCGGCGAACATGACAGGCAACCTCTCCGCCTTCGCGGATGCACTGGCCGTCGGTCGTTGGGGACCGGCGCTGCTTTTCCTGTCCGTGGTCGCGGTGTTCGTGTGCGGCGCGACCCTTTCGGGGATCGTGATGGAACACGGCCGCAAACGACGGGTCCGGGGCATCTATGCCGCAATGATCCTTGTCGAGGCCGGGCTTCTGGTTGCGCTCGGTCTTGCCGGCTCGGGCGGCAGCGGAGTGGCGACCGGCATGCCTCTGATCTTCTGTCTCGGCTTCCTGCTGGGCTGGCAGAATGCGGTGAGTACACGCATCTCGGCGGCTCGGGTGCGCACGACGCATGTATCCGGGATGGCCACGGATATGGGTCTGGCTCTGGCAGGGCTATGGGTCCGGTCCGAGCGGAACGCTCTGCATCGGAGCCAGCTCTTGCTTCACGCGGTGACGATCAGCGCCTTCATCGCGGGTGGCGTGGCGGGCACCTTGTGCCACCTGGTGCTTGGCGCGGTCGTGTTCCTGGTCTGCGGCGTCCCCTTGGCCGTCGTCGGAGCATCCGAGTTGCTGCGGGCCAGACGCGCCCTGCCATGACGGCTTGGCCCGGGCCATGCCGGGCTTGACCCCATCCTCATCCTCCCGTAACAGACCCCATCCGCAGCGGCCCCGGATTCGTCCGGGGCCTGACTTTTTGTCTGCGGGTCACGAACCGGGCACCTACGGGGGCCTATACCCCGGGCCGCAAGGCCCCAAACACCAGGCGGGGCAGCCCGCCTCGAGCTAACGGAAGACAGAAAGCATGGCACTCAAGTCGTACAAGCCGACGACGCCGGGCCAGCGCGGGCTGGTGCTGATCGACCGTTCGGAGCTGTACAAAGGACGTCCCGTCAAGTCCCTCACCGAGGGCCTGACCAAGAAGGGCGGCCGGAACAACACCGGACGGATCACCGCACGTCGCCGCGGCGGTGGCGCAAAGCGTCTCTACCGGATCGTCGATTTCAAGCGGAACAAGTTCGACGTGCAGGGCACCGTGGCCCGCATCGAATACGACCCCAACCGCACGGCCTTCATCGCGCTCATCCAGTATGATGACGGCGAGCAGGCCTATATCCTGGCGCCGCAGCGCCTGGCCATCGGCGACCGCGTGATCTCGTCCGAGACCGCGGATATCAAGCCGGGCAACACCAAGCCGTTCTCGCGCATGCCGATCGGCACGATCGTGCACAATATCGAGCTGAAGCCCGGCAAGGGCGGCCAGATCGCGCGCGCCGCGGGCACCTATGCCCAGTTCGTCGGTCGCGACGGCGGGTATGCCCAGATCCGGCTGAGCTCGGGCGAGCTGCGCATGGTCCGTCAGGAATGCCTGGCCACCGTGGGCGCGGTGTCGAACCCCGACAACAGCAACCAGAACCTCGGCAAGGCCGGGCGCGTGCGCCACATGGGCAAGCGTCCCTCCGTCCGCGGCGTCGTCATGAACCCGATCGACCACCCCCATGGTGGTGGTGAGGGCCGGACCTCGGGTGGTCGTCACCCGGTCACGCCGTGGGGCAAGCCCACCAAGGGCAAGCGGACCCGCGACACGAACAAGGCGTCGCAGAAGCTCATCATCCGCTCCCGTCACGCCAAGAAGAAGGGCCGCTAACACATGGCACGCTCAGTTTGGAAGGGCCCCTTCGTCGACGCTTACGTGCTGAAGAAAGCCGAGAAAGCGCGCGAGTCGGGCCGCAACGAAGTCATCAAGATCTGGTCCCGCCGGTCGACGATCCTGCCCCAGTTCGTGGGCCTGACGTTCGGCGTCTACAATGGCCAGAAGCACATCCCCGTGAACGTCTCCGAGGAAATGATCGGTCAGAAGTTCGGGGAATACGCGCCGACCCGTACCTATTACGGTCACGCCGCCGACAAGAAAGCCAAGAGGAAGTAAGCCATGGGCAAGGAGAAAAATCCCCGCCGCGTGGCGGACAACGAGGCGATGGCCAAGCTGCGCATGCTGCGCACCAGCCCGCAGAAGCTGAACCTCGTGGCCGGCCTGATCCGTGGCAAGAAGGTCGAGAAGGCGCTGACCGATCTCACCTTCTCGAAGAAGCGGATCGCGCTGGACGTCAAGAAGTGCCTGCAATCCGCCATCGCCAACGCCGAGAACAACCATGGTCTGGACGTCGATGAACTCGTCGTCGCCGAGGCCTATGTCGGCAAGAACCTGGTGATGAAGCGTGGCCGTCCGCGGGCGCGTGGCCGGTTCGGCCGGATCAACAAGCCGTTCTCGGAAATCACCATCAAGGTGCGCCAGGTCGAGGAGCAAGCCTAATGGGTAACAAGACCAATCCGATCGGCATGCGCCTGCAGGTGAACCGCACCTGGGACAGCCGCTGGTACGCCGACACCAAGGATTACGGGGATCTTCTGCTGGAAGACCTCAAGATCCGCGACTTCATTCACGACGAATGCAAGCAGGCCGGCGTGGCCCGCGTGATCATCGAGCGGCCGCACAAGAAGTGCCGCGTGACGATCCACACGGCGCGTCCGGGCGTGATCATCGGCAAGAAGGGCGCCGATATCGAGGTTCTGCGCAAGAAGCTGTCGCAGATGACCGATAGCGAGCTGCACCTCAACATCGTCGAGGTCCGCAAGCCCGAGCTCGACGCGCAACTGGTCGGCGAGAACATCGCCCAGCAGCTGGAGCGCCGTGTCTCCTTCCGTCGCGCGATGAAGCGCGCGGTGCAGAACGCCATGCGCATGGGCGCCTTGGGCATCCGGGTAAACGTCGCGGGCCGCCTGGGCGGGGCCGAGATCGCACGGACCGAATGGTACCGCGAAGGCCGCGTTCCGCTGCACACGCTGCGGGCCGATATCGACTTTGCGAATGTCGAGGCATCGACGCCGTATGGCATCATCGGCATCAAGGTCTGGATCTTCAAGGGCGAGATCATGGAACATGATCCGTCGGCGCGGGATCGTAAGGCCCAGGAAATTCAGGACGGTCCGGCCCCGCGTGGTGCCGGTGGTGGCCGTCGTGATGATCGGAGGTAAGCGTCATGCTTCAGCCTAAGCGCACCAAATTCCGCAAGATGCACAAGGGCCGGATCAAGGGCGAGGCCAAGGGCGGCTCCGACCTGAACTTCGGCACCTATGGCCTGAAGGCGACCCAGCCCGAGCGCGTGACCGCGCGCCAGATCGAGGCTGCCCGCCGTGCCATGACGCGCCACATGAAGCGTCAGGGCCGCGTCTGGATCCGCATCTTCCCGGACACCCCCGTGACCGCCAAGCCCATCGAGGTTCGTATGGGTAAGGGCAAGGGCTCGGTCGACCGCTGGGCCTGCAAGGTCAAGCCCGGCCGCGTCATGTTCGAGATCGACGGCGTCAACGAAGAGATCGCACGCGAGGCCCTGCGCCTGGCCGCGATGAAGCTGCCGATCAAGACCCGCGTGGTGGTCCGCGAGGACTGGTAACCGGTGGTTTTGCCGCCGAGCGGGCGGCAGTCGGCTTTGTCCGCAAAGGCGATGAAAGCCCGCACCGTTTAAAATTCGAAACCTCCGGCGTCCCTTCGCCGGGGGTTTTTCTTTGTGCGGTCCCGTCCCGGCGCGAGGGCAGGGCGCGAAAGCGGTTCCCTCCTGCCGGTGCCGTGGGTATGGATCGGCCATGCCCCAGATTCGTTCGCTCTTCGCCACCCGCCTCTACCGTGCCGCCTTGTCCGAGCACGGACCCGCCATCGACCCGGCCGAGCTGGCCGCGTCCTGCTATTCCATCGCCGAGGATGACGAGGCGGGGCAGGACTGGTGCGAGACGGAGGGCTATCCCGGCTATACCTCCTATGCCTCGCTGACCGATCTGCCCTGGCGCTTTCCGATCTTCGCGGATGTGGTCAAGGCGCTGGACGGGCACGTGGCGGCCTTTGCCGAGGATCTGGAATTCGACCTTGGCGACAAGACGCTGCAGCTGGAGGATCTCTGGATCAATATCCTGCCCGAAGGCGGCAGCCACGGGCTGCACATCCATCCGCATTCGGTGATCTCGGGCACGACCTATGTCGCGATGCCCGAAGGGACCTCGGCGCTCAAGCTCGAGGATCCGCGTCTGGGCTTCATGATGGGAGCGCCGGCACGGCGCAAGGGCGCGCGCGAAGAGCTGCGCAGCTTCGTCTACGAGAAACCGCAGGTGGGCGAGGTGCTGCTGTGGGAAAGCTGGCTGCGCCACGAAGTGCCGATGAACATGTCCGAAGAGGACCGGATCAGCGTCAGCTTCAATTACAAATGGACATAGCAGCGTCAAAGCCGTCTTCGAAACTCCAAGCGCAGGGCAACGCCGGCGCAATGCGCGTTCAGACTTGCGCGCTTTCGTTGCGGCGCGACGTTTCGTTTTGTCCCTTGGTCGGTCACGATCAATCGTGACCGAATTGATGGTAACCGTTCCATGATCTGACAAAGAAGGTTGAGTCGCAGTGGCCGCAATATCCCATCTTGCCCTTCCGAGCGGCGTGTTGAAGGACATTCTGCGCGCAGTGGAGGCGCACCGTCCCCAGAAAGCTCTGCGCGACCGGGTCAACCGCCTGCGGTTCGGTGCGAATGGCCCGTTGTCCGACATGGCGATCTTCCCGGATCCGCGAACCATCACTGAGAGCTGCGCTCCACGCCGGGGCATGCGGTTGAGGCGGCAGTCCAGCGGGCGCGTTCTGAGCGGCGACTGGGATCTCTCGCGAAAACCCGTAAGCGGCAGCCGCAAATATACCAGTTGCCGCATGCGGTGGGTCGAAGGAGCGGATTGGGAAGAGACCCCGGTTTTCCAGGACATGTTGGCAAAAATCTCCAGAGGCGAGGCGCCGGACGAATGCCGAACCATCGAAGAGGTCAGGGAGCGCTACGCTCGTCTCGACCGGATCTTCGCCGAAACCAAGGTTCGCGGCCGACTGCTGCGGATGCACGAACTTCCGAATGCCTACTACAGGCGCGAACACGGGGCGGTGTTAGTGCACCTAGCGCGCGACGGCAGTTGTCTGCGCAGCGGTGGTGGCAACCATCGATTTGCCATTGCGAAGCTCCTCGAGCTGCCGGAAATGCCAGCTCAACTGGGCGTCGTTCACCCTGATGCGCTTCGCGACGAACACTTGGCGCGGCTAAGTCGGTCGCGGTTCGGGGCCTGAGCCCGGGCCGGGGCAGGGGCCCATGAAAAAGGCGCGGCACAGATGTGCCGCGCCCTTCGGGATCAAAGGCGTGTGACGCCTCAGTTCCAATAGCCTTCATCGACGCCTTCCATCGCCTCGAGGTCTTCCTCGTTGAGGCGCGTGACATAGGCGTAGGTCATGTTGTCGACCGGGACGAGCTTCAGGTCGCTCACGTCGATCACCACGTGCTTGTCACCGATGTCGAGGAACCCGCCGACCTCGGCCACGATGCCGATGATCTTGCCGTCCTTCGACAGCACCAGGTCCTCGATCTCGCCGATGTCGTTCCATTCGGCGCCGACCTCGGTATACATGGTGTCTGCGTCCCATGCCGAGCCTTCGTCATTGGCTTCGTTCATGGTGTAGATGTCGCCGCCGGTGATGTCGCGGGTGCGGATCAGCTCGGCGCCGTCCATCTCGGTAATGGGCATCGCGTTGGTGCCATCCGACATGTGCGTTTCGGTCGCCATGTCGCCTTCGGCTTTCATCTCGCCGTCGGTGCTGTGGCTGCCGGCGATCGCGCCGGTGGTGCCGATGGCGAGTGCGAGGGTGCTTGCAAAGATGCGTTTCATGTCGTTGCCTCCTTATTGGCTTCTGGCCCCTCAACACGGCCCCCCGCGGCAATGTTCCGCAGCGCCTGCTTTCCGTGGCGTCGGTCGGTTTGGGGTTGCAAAACGCGGGCGTCCGTCGTATGCGCGCCTCTCATCCACGGACTCCACCGGAATCAGGGTGACCCTGCATGTACGCAGGCAGGGGCCTACCGGTGATGTTGCAACAAAGGAGAGGCGCATGAACGCCCACGAACTCCGTGACAAGACCCCGGACGAACTCCGGGACGCGCTTGTCCAGCTCAAGAAGGAGGCCTTCAACCTCCGTTTCCAGGCGGCCACCGGCCAGTCGGAAAACACCGCCCGCATGCGCCAGGTCCGCCGCGACGTGGCCCGGGTCAAGACCGTCCTGAACGAAAAGGCCCGTGGGGCCGCAGCGGAGGCCTGACGACATGCCCAAGAGAATCCTGCAAGGCACCGTGACCTCCACCGCCAACAGCCAGACCGTCACCGTGCAGGTGGTCCGCCGTTTCAAGCACCCCGTGCTGCAGAAGACCATCAAGAAGTCCAAGAAGTACCGCGCCCATGACGAGGGCGAGGCCTTCAACGTCGGCGATTTCGTCATGATCCGCGAATGCGCGCCCAAGTCCAAGACCAAGCGCTGGGAAGTCATGACGCCCGAGATGCTGGACGAGCACAACCGGATGCGCGCGGAAGCCGCCGCCGAGGCTCAGAAGATCGAAGAGGCCGCACACGAAGCAGAAGCCGCCCACTGAGGCGTGCCTGCCGGGGCCGACCTGCGCGGCCCCGGATGATATACGAAACCCCCGGGTCAATGTTCTCTGAAGAGCGGCCCGGGACGTCGGGAGAAAACACATGATCCAGATGCAGACCAATCTGGATGTCGCTGACAATTCGGGTGCCCGAAAGGTTCAGTGCATCAAGGTTCTGGGCGGCTCGCACCGCCGCTACGCCTCGGTCGGCGACATCATCGTGGTGTCCGTCAAGGAGGCCATTCCGCGTGGTCGCGTGAAGAAGGGCGATGTCCGCAAGGCCGTCGTCGTGCGCACCGCCAAGGAGGTCCGTCGCGAGGATGGCACCTCCATCCGCTTCGACCGCAACGCCGCCGTCATCCTGAACAATGCCGGCGAGCCCATCGGCACCCGGATCTTCGGACCGGTCGTGCGCGAGCTGCGGGCGAAGAACTTCATGAAGATCATCTCGCTGGCTCCGGAGGTGCTCTGATGGCTGCGAAACTGAAGAAGGGTGACAAGGTCATCGTCCTGTCCGGCAAGGACAAGGGCAAGACCGGCGAGATCACCCAGGTCCTGCCGAAAGAGGGCAAGGCCGTGGTGGACGGCATCAACGTCGCCATCCGTCACCAGCGCCAGACCCAGAACGCCCAGGGCGGCCGCCTGCCCAAGGCGCTGCCGATCGACCTGTCGAACCTCGCTTTCGTCGATGCCAACGGCAAGCCGACCCGCGTGGGCTTCCGCATGGAAGGCGACAAGAAGGTTCGCTACGCCAAGACCACGGGAGACGTGATCGATGCTTGATGCGCAGACATACACCCCGCGGCTCAAGGCGCAGTTCCGCGACACGATCAAGGCCAAGCTGAAGGAAGAATTCGGCTATGCCAACGACATGTCGATTCCGCGCCTGGACAAGATCGTCCTGAACATCGGCTGCGGCGCCGAGGCCGTTCGCGACAGCAAGAAGGCCAAGTCGGCCGTCGAGGACCTGACCAAGATCGCCGGCCAGCAGGCCGTCGGCACCAAGGCCAAGCACAGCCACGCGCCGTTCCGCCTGCGCGAGGGAATGGTCATCGGCGCCAAGGTCACGCTGCGCGACGTGCGCATGTACGAATTCCTGGACCGGCTGATCACCATCGCGATGCCGCGCATCCGCGACTTCCGCGGCGTGAAGCCGTCCTTCGACGGTCGTGGCAACTTTGCCATGGGCCTGAAGGAACACATCGTCTTCCCGGAAATCGACTTCGACAAGGTCGACGAGGTCTGGGGCATGGACATCATCATCGCCACGACCGCCCAGGAATACGGCGAGCACTCCGCCGACGCGCAGGCCCGCGCGTTGCTGGCGCATTTCAACATGCCGTTCACCAAGGCGTAAGGGGACAAGACATGGCCAAGAAATCCATGATCGAACGCGAGAAGAAGCGTCAGCGCCTGGTGGAGAAGTATGCCGCCAAGCGCGCCGAGCTCAAAGAGATCGCGACCGACGAATCCAAGCCGATGGAAGAGCGCTTCAAGGCGCGTCTGAAACTGGCGAAACTGCCGCGCAACTCGTCGCCGACCCGGCTGCACAACCGCTGCCAGCTCACGGGCCGTCCGCACGCGTACTACCGCAAGCTCAAGATCAGCCGTATCGCCCTGCGCGACCTCGGCTCGAACGGCAAGCTTCCGGGCGTCGTGAAGTCGAGCTGGTAAGGAGGGTATGAGATGAACGATCCTATCGGCGATATGCTCACCCGTATCCGCAACGCGGGCATGCGTGGCAAGTCCACCGTCTCGACCCCGGCCTCCAAGGTGCGTGCCTGGGTGCTCGACGTGCTGGCGGACGAAGGCTATATCCGCGGCTACGAGCCCGGCACGGACGGGCGCGGTCACCCGACGCTCGAGATCAGCCTCAAGTATTTCGACGGCGCCCCCGTCATTCGCGAACTCAAGCGGGTCTCCAAGCCCGGCCGCCGCGTCTACATGGGCGTCAATGACATCCCGCAGGTCCGCCAGGGCCTGGGCGTGTCGATTGTCTCCACCCCCAAGGGTGTGATGTCGGATGCAAATGCACGCGCAGCCAATGTCGGCGGCGAAGTGCTTTGCACGGTATTCTAAGGAGGCTTGCCGATGTCTCGTATTGGGAAAAAGCCTGTCGAACTGCCTTCGGGCGTGTCGGCCAGCGTCTCCGGCCAGACCATCGAGGTGAAGGGGCCCAAGGGCACCCAGAGCTTCACGGCCACCGATGACGTCACGCTGACCGTCGAGGAAAACGCCGTTTCGGTGACCCCGCGCGGGTCGTCCAAGCGGGCCCGCCAGCAATGGGGCATGTCGCGCACCATCGTGGCGAACCTCGTGCATGGCGTGCAGAACACCTTCAAGAAGGAACTGGAAATCCAGGGCGTCGGTTACCGGGCGCAGCTGCAGGGCAATGTCCTGAAGCTGAACCTGGGCCTGAGCCACGACGTGGACTTCCAGATCCCCGACGGCATCACGATCACCTGCCCGAAGCCGACCGAGGTCATCATCGAAGGGCATGATGCCCAGCAGGTGGGCCAGGTCGCGGCCAATATCCGCGACTGGCGGCGGCCGGAGCCGTACAAGGGGAAGGGTATCCGCTACAAGGGCGAGTACATCTTCCAGAAGGAAGGCAAGAAGAAGTAAGGACGCAAGGACATGGCAAACAGTAAACGTCAACTGTTCCAGAAGCGCCGCCTGCGCGTCCGGAACAAGCTTCGCAAGAGCAATGCCGGGCGCATGCGCCTCAGCGTGCATCGCTCGAACAAGAACATCTCGGTGCAGCTCATCGACGACGTGGCCGGCCGCACGGTCGCCGCGGCCTCGACGCTGGAGCCGAGCCTCGGCCTGGTCGGTCAGAACAACCTCGAGGCGGCCAGCAAGATCGGCAGCACCATTGCCGAGCGTGCCAAGGCGGCCGGCGTGGAAGAGGCCTATTTCGACCGCGGCGGCTTCCTGTTTCACGGCAAGGTGAAGGCTCTGGCCGACGCTGCCCGTGAAGCCGGGCTGAAGATCTGAAGCGCGGGATGGGCCTCGGCCCATCCTGCACCACAGCGCAGGCGGAAACGCCTCGATGATCGGGGATGCGCCCCGTGGCGCGTCACTTCGATTGAGACAGACAGGTGCCGGTGGCGCCATGCATGAAGGATTGCCAAATGGCAGAACGTGACAACAATCGCGGGGGCGGCCGCGGCCGTCGTGACCGCGACGAAACGCCCGAATTCGCCGATCGCCTCGTCGCGATCAACCGCGTCTCGAAGACGGTGAAGGGCGGCAAGCGCTTCGGCTTCGCGGCGCTGGTGGTCGTGGGCGACCAGAAGGGCCGTGTCGGCTTCGGCAAGGGCAAGGCCAAGGAGGTCCCCGAGGCCATCCGCAAGGCCACCGAACAGGCCAAGCGCAAGATGATGCGCGTGCCCCTGAAGGAAGGCCGCACCCTGCACCATGACGGCCACGGCCATCACGGTGCCGGCAAGGTGACGCTGCGCACCGCGCCGCAGGGTACCGGGATCATCGCGGGCGGCCCGATGCGCGCCGTCTTCGAGATGCTGGGTGTTCAGGACGTGGTCGCCAAGTCGACCGGGTCGCAGAACCCCTATGCCATGATCCACGCCACGCTGGACGCACTGCGCTTCCAGCAGAGCCCGCGGAACGTGGCCCAGCGTCGCGGCAAGAAGGTCGCCGACATCCTGCCCAAGCGGGATGAGAACCCGGCCGGCTCGTCGCAGGAAACCCACGTCGCCGAGGAGGCCTGATCCATGGCAAAGACCATCGTCGTCAAGCAGATCGGCTCTCCGATCCGCCGTCCCGAGATCCAGCGCAAGACGCTGATCGGCCTCGGTCTCAACAAGATGAACCGCACCCGCGAGCTGGAAGACACGCCCGCGATCCGCGGCATGATCAACAAGATCCCGCATCTGGTCGAGATCGTGGAAGAGCGCGGCTGAACCCGCGCGGGGCGATCACCATTCGGCAGAACGCCCCGCCCACATGATTTTGAAAGCGCCCGTCGGTCCTCCGGCGGGCGCTTTTTCTTGAACCTTGCGTGGTTTCGTGACGGCGTGACCAATTGTCCCGGTCCGGGCTGCCGCCCGGCACCACCCGGTCGGCACTGGCGGCACGGCGGTGCCGCAGAGGCAAAACGCGCCGGGCGAGCTGTCCCGACAACGCTCCGCCAAAGCACTTGCACCTGCAACGATCCTCCCCCAGTCTTCTGGCGGGAGGATCATGACATGGCACTGGACGTCACGCGGTTCGATCTGGCCAGCATCGGGCCGGAGTTCATCGAGGACCCGCACCCCACGCTGCACGCCCTGCGCGCGCAGGATCCTCTGCATCGCAATGTCGACGGCTCGGTCTTTCTGACGCGCCATGCGGATGTGCTGAAGGTCTACCAGAGCCGTGACATGCTGTCCGACAAGACCGAGGAGTTCGGCCGCAAGTTCGGTCGCTGCCCGCTTCTGACGCATCACACCACCTCGCTGGTCTTCAACGATCCGCCCTATCACACGGTGGTGCGCAAGCTGATCTCGGGCGCCTTCACGCCGCGCAAGCTGGCCGAGTTCGAGCCGCTGATCGACGGCATCGTCGACCGGCTGCTGGACCGGGTCGAGGAGATGGGCCGCTTCGACCTGATCGAGGATTTCGCCAAGGTGCTGCCGACCGAGATCATCTCGTTCATGCTGGGCATCCCCGAGGCGCATCGCGCGCAGCTGCGCGGCTACAGCCTGGCCATCCTCGGTGCGCTGGACCCCGCCGTGCCGCCCGACAAGCTGGCCGAGGGCAACCGCGCGGTCGAGGAGTTCGGCGCCATCCTGGGCGACCTGATCGACCATCGCCGTGCGAACCCGGACGGCGCCCACCAGGGCGAGGTGCTGGATGCGCTGATCTTCGGCGAGCATGAGGGCCGGCGCCTGACGCGTGAGGAACTGATCCAGAACTGCATCTTCCTGCTCAATGCCGGGCACGAGACGACGACCAGCTTTGTCGGCAACGCGATCGGTTTGCTGCTGGACCATCCTGACCAGCACGCGCTGCTGCGCGACGATCCCGACCTGATCGTGCCGGCCATCGAGGAATTCCTGCGGCTGGAAAGCCCGCTGCAGATCGGCAACCGGCTTGCGGGCGAGGCGATCGAGCTGGCCTCGGGCACGCTGTCGCAAGGCACCTACATCCACACCTCGATCGCGGCGGCGAACCGCGACCCCGAGGTCTTTGCCGATCCCGACAGGATGGACATCACGCGCCGGCCCAACCGGCACCTGGCCTTCATCACCGGCATCCATGTCTGCCTGGGCGCGACGCTGGCCCGGGTCGAGGGGCGCATCGCAATCGGCCGGCTGGTCCGGCGTTTCCCGGCTCTGGCCGCCGACGGGCCGGCCGCCCGCGTGCCGCTGGCGCGGTTCCGCGGCTATGCCAGCCTGCCGGTGCGCGTCACCTGACAGGCAGGGCAGGGCCCTTGTCAGGCGATCCGGTCCTCGCTATACGCGGCCGGTGGCCTGCGGGCCCGATTCACATCAAGACACGCCGTGGTCTGCCCATCATCGCTTCGCGGGCAGCATCCGGCATTGGAGAAGCGACATGAAACTGAACGAACTGCGCGACAACGAAGGCGCCACGAAACGCAAGAAACGCATCGGCCGCGGCCCCGGTTCGGGCTACGGCAAGATGGGTGGCCGTGGTATCAAGGGCCAGAAATCGCGGTCGGGTGTGGCCATCAACGGCTATGAAGGCGGCCAGATGCCGCTCTACCAGCGCCTGCCCAAGCGCGGCTTCAACAAGCCCAACCGCAAGTCCTATGCCGTCGTGAACCTGGGCCTGATCCAGAAATTCGTCGACGCCGGCAAGCTGGACGCAGGCGCGATCACCGAGGATGCGCTGGTGGCCTCGGGCCTCGTGCGCCGCAAGCTGGACGGCGTGCGCGTGCTCGCCAAGGGCGAGGTGACCGGCGCCCTGACCATCGACGTGACCGGCGCCTCGAAGGCGGCCGTGGCGGCTGTCGAGGGCAAGGGCGGCGCGCTCAAGACCAAGGCCGCGGCGGCGGCGGCGGAATAACGCCTTGTGAGCGGCGACCGTGCCGCTTACATAACCCCAAGTTTTCCCATCACGCCGCCCGAGCTGGAAAACGCTCCGGGCGGCGTTTGACTGAAAAGAGGGATCCGCATGGTATCCGCAGCAGAGCAGATGGCCGCCAACACGTCCTGGGCGGCGCTTGGCAAAGCAACCGACCTGCGCAACCGCATCTTCTTCACCCTCGCGCTTCTGATCGTCTACAGGCTTGGCACCTTCATCCCGGTTCCCGGGATCGACGGCGCGGCGCTGCAAGACTTCATGGAGCAGGCCGGGCAGGGGATCGGGGGCATCGTGTCGATGTTCACCGGCGGCGCGCTGGGACGCATGGGGATCTTCGCTCTGGGGATCATGCCATACATCTCGGCCTCGATCATCGTGCAGCTTCTCACGGCCATGGTGCCGTCGCTGGAGCAGCTGAAGAAAGAGGGCGAGCAGGGCCGCAAGAAGATCAACCAGTACACGCGCTATGGCACCGTGCTGCTGGCCACCTTTCAGGCCTACGGCCTCGCCGCCTCGTTGGAGGCGGGCGAACTGGTGACCGATCCGGGCTGGTTCTTCCGTGCCTCCTGCGTGATCACGCTGGTCGGCGGCACCATGTTCCTGATGTGGCTGGGGGAGCAGATCACTGCGCGCGGCGTCGGCAACGGCATCTCGCTGATCATCTTCGTCGGCATCATCGCCGAGGTGCCCGCCGCGCTGGCGCAGTTCTTTGCCTCGGGCCGCTCGGGCGCGATCAGCCCCGCGGTGATCGTTGGGGTCATGGTGATGGTGGTCGTGGTGATCGCCTTCGTGGTCTTCATGGAACGCGCGCTGCGCAAGATCACCATCCAGTACCCGCGCCGCCAGGTCGGCATGAAGATGACCGAGGCACAGCAGAGCCACCTGCCGGTCAAGGTCAACCCGGCCGGCGTCATCCCGGCGATCTTCGCCTCGTCGCTGCTGCTGCTGCCCACCACCATCGCGACCTTCAGCCAGCAGGGGCAGGCCGGGCCGATCATGTCGACGATCATGGCCTATTTCGGCCCCGGCCAGCCGCTCTACCTGGCGTTCTTCGCGCTGATGATCGTGTTCTTCGCCTATTTCTACACGTTCAACGTGTCGTTCAAACCCGATGACGTGGCCGACAACCTGAAGAACCAGAACGGCTTCGTCCCCGGCATCCGCCCGGGCAAGAAGACGGCCGAGTACCTGGAATACGTGGTCAACCGCGTGCTGGTGCTGGGGGCCGGCTACCTCGCCCTGGTCTGCCTGCTGCCCGAGATCCTGCGCGCGCAGTTCGCCATACCGTTCTACTTTGGTGGTACCTCGGTTCTCATCGTGGTCAGCGTGACCATGGATACCATCCAGCAGGTTCAGAGCCACCTGTTGGCACATCAGTACGAAGGCCTTATCCAGAAGTCGCAACTGCGCGGCAAAGGCAAGGGCCGCAAGAAACGGGGGGCACCGGCTCGGCGATGAACATCATTCTTCTGGGACCGCCGGGGGCGGGCAAGGGAACGCAGGCGCGCCTGCTCGAAGAGACCCGCGGCATGGTCCAGCTGTCGACCGGCGACATGCTGCGCGAGGCCAAGGACAGCGGCACCGAGATGGGCAAGCGCGTCGCCGACGTGATGGCGCGCGGCGACCTTGTCACCGACGAGATCGTCATCGGCCTGATCCGCGAGAAGCTGACCGGCACCAAGGCCACGGGCTTCATCTTCGACGGCTTCCCGCGCACGCTGAAGCAGGCCGATGCCCTGTCCGAGCTGCTGGCCGAGGTGGGCCAGACGCTCGACCACGTGATCGAGCTGCGCGTCGAGGACGAGACCCTGGTCAAGCGCATCACCGCGCGCTCGACCTGCGCCTCCTGCGGTGAGGTCTACAACGACATCACCAAGCCGATCCCGGCCGATGGCAAATGCGAGAAATGCGGCGGGACCGAGTTCAAGCGCCGCGCGGATGACAACGAGGACAGCCTCAAGAAGCGTCTGATGGAATATTACAAGCAGACCTCGCCGCTCATCGGCTACTACTACGCCCTGGGCAAGCATGCCCGGGTCGACGGGTTGGGCGAGATCGACGAGATCCAGACCGCGATCGCCGCGAAACTGGACGCTTGACAGGCCGTGTCGGCCGGGGGCTTGACGCCCCCGCCGAATCCTTTTACCGACCACCATCTCAGCAGAGAATCAACGTGCAGGGCGGATCCGTCCCCCTGTGACCACCTGAGCAGCTATGGCCCGCAGGAAAGGACGCCTCGGGCCACATGTTGTGAAAAAAGGGCCTGGAGCTACGGGCTCGCAACGAAAAGGAAGCAAGGACTTGGCACGTATTGCCGGCGTCAACATCCCGACCCACAAGCGCGTTCCGATCGCGCTCACCTACATTCACGGCATCGGCCCGGCAGCAGCCCGGACCATTTGCGATGCGGTGAACATCGACACCAGCCGTCGCGTGAACGAGCTGTCGGATTCCGAGGTGCTCTCGCTTCGTGAACATATCGACGCGAACTTCACCGTCGAGGGCGACCTGCGCCGCGAAGTGCAGATGAACGTCAAGCGTCTGATGGACCTGGGCTGCTACCGTGGCCTGCGGCATCGCCGCAACCTCCCCGTGCGCGGCCAGCGCACCCATACGAATGCCCGCACCCGCAAGGGCCCGGCCAAGCCGATCGCCGGCAAGAAGAAGTAAGGGGAGACAGGAACCATGGCACGCGATACTCGCCGCGGTGGCGGCAAGAAGAAGGTTTCCAAGAACATTGCAGCCGGTGTGGCGCATGTGAACTCGACCTTCAACAACACCAAGATCCTGATCTCGGACGTGCAGGGCAACGCGATCTCGTGGTCGTCGGCCGGCACGATGGGCTTCAAGGGCTCGCGCAAGTCGACCCCCTATGCCGCCCAGCTTGCTGCCGAGGATGCCGGCAAGAAGGCTCAGGAACACGGCGTCAAGACGCTGGAAGTCGAAGTGCAGGGGCCCGGGTCGGGCCGCGAGTCGGCGCTGCGCGCGCTGGCGGCCGTCGGCTTCAACATCACCTCGATCCGCGACGTCACGCCGATCGCGCATAACGGCTGCCGTCCGCCGAAGCGCCGCCGCGTCTGATCGTCTAACGGTTTTTCGCCGGGGCCGGGCCGCATGTGCCCGGCCCCGGCCTGTCATTTCGAAACCTCGGGCGTCGGGGCCTTGGGACATGGGGCACCGGCAGGTATGGAGGGAACTGCATGATCCACAAGAACTGGGCTGAACTGATCAAGCCGACGCAGCTGGACATCAAGCCCGGCGCCGATCCGTCCCGCATGGCGACGGTCGTGGCCGAACCGCTGGAGCGCGGCTTCGGTCTGACCCTCGGCAACGCGCTGCGCCGCGTGCTGCTCTCCAGCCTCCAGGGCGCGGCCATCACATCCGTGCAGATCGACAACGTGCTGCACGAGTTCTCGTCCGTGGCCGGTGTCCGTGAAGACGTGACAGACATCATCCTCAACCTCAAGCAGGTCAGCCTGCGCATGGAGGTCGAGGGACCCAAGCGCCTGTCGGTCAATGCCAAGGGCCCCGGGGTCGTCACCGCCGGTGACATCTCGGAAAGCAACGGCATCGAGATCCTGAACCGCGATCACGTGATCTGCCACCTCGACGAGGGTGCAGAGGTGTACATGGAGTTCACCGTGAACACCGGCAAGGGCTATGTCGCCGCCGACAAGAACAAGCCCGAGGATGCGCCCATCGGCCTGATCCCGATCGACGCGATCTATTCGCCGGTCAAGAAGGTCGCCTACGAGGTGCAGCCGACCCGCGAAGGGCAGGTTCTGGACTATGACAAGCTGACCATGAAGGTCGAGACCGACGGCTCGGTCACGCCCGAGGACGCGATCGCGTATGCCGCGCGCATCCTGCAGGACCAGCTGTCGATCTTCGTCAACTTCGACGAGCCGGAATCGGCCACCCGCCAGGACGATGATGACGGGCTGGAGTTCAACCCGCTGCTTCTCAAGAAGGTGGACGAGCTGGAACTGTCCGTGCGCTCGGCCAACTGCCTGAAGAACGACAACATCGTCTATATCGGCGATCTCATCCAGAAGACCGAGGCAGAGATGCTGCGCACGCCGAATTTCGGCCGCAAGTCGCTGAACGAGATCAAGGAAGTGCTGTCCGGCATGGGTCTGCACCTTGGCATGGATGTCGAGGACTGGCCGCCGGACAATATCGAGGATCTGGCCAAGAAGCTGGAAGACTCGTTCTGAACCGGGCGGGTCACCGACCCGCCCCCCCGGGCAGATGCCCCAAGGAGAGCGGTCCGCACGCATGGGCCGCCTGACAAAGCAAAACCGCCCGTAGAGGGCAGACTAGGAGTAAGACAATGCGTCACGCAAAAGGCTATCGCCGTCTCAACCGCACCCACGAGCACCGCAAGGCGCTGTGGGCAAATATGGCCGGCTCGCTGATCGAGCACGAGCAAATCAAGACCACGCTGCCCAAGGCGAAAGAACTCAAGCGTATCGTCGACAAGCTGATCACGCTGGGCAAGCGCGGTGACCTGCATGCCCGCCGCCAGGCCGCGGCGCAGCTCAAGCAGGACGCGCTCGTTGCCAAGCTGTTCGACGTGCTGGGCCCGCGCTATGCCGAGCGTTCGGGCGGCTACACCCGCGTGCTCAAGGCGGGCTTCCGCTATGGCGACATGGCGCCCATGGCGATCATCGAGCTGGTCGATCGCGACGTGGACGCCAAGGGCGCGGCCGACAAGGCCCGGCTTGAGGCCGAAGAGGCCGCCGCGGAGTAAGCTCCGGGCTCACCCGTCAAACAGCTCCCTTCTGTCGCTGAATACTCACCGTCGCTGGGAGCGGACGACGGGACACCGACATTCATGCGCCCTCGCAGATACTGCGAGGGCGCAGTCATTTAAAAAACGGTACTAGGCTTGGTGACTGCCTGACATCGCTCAGGCCGGTTCCGGCACCCAGTCGGCCAGAATCTCGTAGCCGCCGGGTACGGGTGGCGCTTCGAGCAGGTCGCTGAAATTGGCCCAGATCTCCTTGACGCGGGCAGCGTTGCCGTCCGACATCTCCTTGTTCGTGACCAGCGACACGACATAGCCGCTGCCGCTGTCGTCCATCGTGCAGATGAAGTGCTGGATCCCGTCGAGCCCAAGGATTTGGCTCTTGACGCTCTCCATGATCTTCATCGCCTCGTCGCGGCTGCCTTGCTTCATCTTGAACGGCGTGATGCGCGCATACATGGGTCCGACCTTTCCGGGTGACGCTGACTCTCGTCCGGTCAGCGAAGGCAGCATAGCACGACCCGGCCGACTTGGCCCGCCGCGGTGCGGCGTGGGCCGGGCGTCAGTCGTCGCGCATCTCGCGCTGGCGCATGGGCATGGCGTCGATGGTCGAGAACAGGTCGTCCGTCGCAATCGGCTCGTCAGAGCGCAGCTTCACCCCGCCATCCTTGCCGACCAGAAGGACCGTGAACCCCTCCACCGCCAGTGCCGCGCGCAACCGGCCCTTGGCGCTCGGGTCGGTATCGGTCAGAACCACGATGTCGCGCGCCGCCAACCCGTCCGAGGATGCGCGTAGCGCGGTCATCTGCTGGCGAAAGCGCTGATCCTCGGGGCCGTCGGCAAAGACCAGCACGGGCCGGGCCTGCCATTGCAGATCGCCCAACTCGGCCCGCTCCGGGGCGAGCGGCCGGAACAGCTCATCCGCCGCCATGGCCGCGCCTCCGGTCAGGGACAGACCAAGGGCCGCGGCAAGGATGCCACGGCCCATGAAGCGGGTGATACGCTGACGCAGTTCCATGCGTCACGCTGCGTCCAGCTCTTTCTTGACCAGCTTCTCGATCTTGTCGACCGGGTGGTTGGTCAGCGTCTTGGGCACCTCGGCCACGACGCGGTCGCGCACCTCCTTGTGCATCTCGTCGCGCAGATCGCCCAGAACCTGCGGGGACGCCACCAGCACCAGCCGCTCGAACGCGCCCTTGTGCGCCTCGTCATAGAGCTTCTCGGCCAGATCGGCGGCAAAGCGTTCCTTGGCGAGCTCGTGCCAGTCGGTGTCATCCATGGACGACCGCTGGCCGACGCCGGTATCGGGCATGCGCCCGGGGCGGTTGGCCGATTGCGCCTCGTCCGAGGGGTTTTCCTGCTCGTCCTCGTCGAAGACGTTCAGGTTGGGATCCTCGTGGTCGGTCAGGTTGCGCAGGAACAGCGCCTTTTCGCTATCCGTCACCACGATCCAGGTGTTCTTCTTCAGTTCCGCCATGTCAGCTGCTCCCCTTGTCGGTGCCGTGGTGGCCGCCAAGATTGCCTTGGCCTTCCTCGTCGGACTTGGTCACGCGGGTGGCCCCGGCGCAGTCCTTCTCGGCGCGTTTCAACTCGTCGCGGGTGCCCACCTTGCGTTCCAGGTTGCCCTGCGCGCGGCCCTGCTGCGACGGCGTCTCGGTCTCTTCGATGAACGCCTCGGTCTCGCGCTGCCCGTCCTGGGATCTGATGCGCTCTGCCATGGGAGCCTCCTTGTCTTTCATGTCTGCGGGGCAAACGATCCGGGCGGGCTTTCCGTTCCCGGCGGGCGGGGCGCTTGAAACACGCCGCGCCGGACGGCATATCTGGCGATGTCTCGCACAGGGGGCTCCATGCGCATTCTTCTCGTCCTGCTGACCGTCCTTGCCGCCACACCGGCGCTGGCCCAGACACGGGTGCCCGAGAGCCGGGCCGAGATCTCGCTCTCCTTCGCGCCGCTGGTCCGCGAGGCCGCGCCGGCCGTGGTCAACATCTACGCCCGCCGCGTGGTCCAGACCCGCAGCCCCTTTGCCGATGACCCGTTCTTCAACGATTTCTTCCGCGAGTTCCGGTCGCGGCCGCGGGTGCAGAACTCGCTCGGCTCGGGCGTGATCCTGTCCGAGGACGGGATCGTCGTGTCCAACTACCATGTGGTGGGGCAGGCGACCGATATCCGCGTCGTGCTGAACGACCGCCGCGAATACGAGGCGCGCGTGCTTCTGGGCGACGAGGAGGCGGACCTTGCCATCCTGCAGCTGGACGAGGCCAGCAACATGCCGCATCTCGATCTGCGCGACAGCGACACGGTCGAGGTGGGCGAACTGGCGCTGGCCATCGGCAACCCGTTCGGCGTGGGCCAGACCGTGTCCTCGGGCATCGTCTCGGGGCTGGCGCGCTCGGGAACGGCCACGGGCAATGCGCGCGGCTATTTCATCCAGACCGATGCGCCGATCAATCCCGGCAATTCCGGCGGCGCGCTGATCGATGTCTCGGGCCGGTTGATCGGGGTGAACACCTCGATCCTGACCCGCTCGGGCGGCTCGAACGGGATCGGCTTCGCCATCCCCTCGGCGTTGGTGGCGCAGTTCGTGGCGCAGGCGCGCGAGGGCAAGACCCGCTTCGAACGGCCCTGGGCGGGGATGGTCGGCCAGCCCGTCGATGCGGATCTGTCCGAAAGCCTCAGCCTGTCGCTGCCCGGCGGCGTGGTCATCGCCCAGCTGCACCCCGCCAGCCCCTTTGCAGAGGCCGGGCTGCAGGTGGGCGACGTGGTGCTCGAGGTGGACGGGCTGCCGGTCAACACGCCCGCCGAGATGCTGTTCCGCATGTCCATCCGCGGCATCGGGCAGGCGGCCGCCATCTCCTACATGCGCGGCGGCAACGCGGCGACGGCCGAGATCGCCATGATCGCCCCGCCCGACACGCCGCCCCGCGACGCGGTGACCCTGCCCGAGGGCGCCGTGCTTCCCGGGCTTGCGCTGGCCCGCATCAACCCGGCGGTCACGACCGAGCTGGGCCTGCCCATCGGGCTGCAGGGGATCATCGTGCTCGATCCCGGCCCCTATGGCGCACGGGCCGGGTTGCAGCGGGGCGACATCCTGCGCGCCATCAACGGCCGCGCCGTGACCACGCCGCGCGAGGTCGACCGCCGCCTGCGCCGCGCTGCGCCGCGGATCGAGCTCGAGACCCAGCGCGGCGACCGCCGCCTTTTGCTGCGCTTCCGGGTCTGAGCGTGGCGGACCTCTTCGACCAGAACAGTGCGCAGGATGACACGCCGCGCGAGGGCAGCGCCCCGCGCCCGCTGGCCGACCGGCTGCGGCCGGCGCGGCTCGAGGACGTGATCGGGCAGGAACAGGTGCTGGGCCCCGAGGCGCCGCTGGGTGTGATGCTCAAGGCCGGCACGCTGGGCTCGATCGTGTTCTGGGGGCCGCCCGGCGTCGGCAAGACTACCATCGCGCGGCTGCTGGCCGACGCGACCGACCTGCATTTCGTCCAGATCAGCGCGATCTTCACCGGCGTGCCCGAGCTGCGCAAGGTCTTCGAGGCCGCCAAGCTGCGCCGCCGGCAGGGCCGCGGCACGCTGCTCTTCGTCGACGAGATCCACCGCTTCAACAAGGCGCAGCAGGACGGCTTCCTGCCACACATGGAGGACGGCACCATCCTGCTCGTGGGTGCCACGACCGAGAACCCCTCCTTCGAGCTCAATGCCGCGCTTCTGTCGCGCGCCCAGGTACTGGTGCTGGAGCGGCTGGACGAGGCCGCGCTGGAACGGCTCTGCCAACGCGCCGAGACCGCCCTGGGCCAGCCCCTGCCGCTGACCCCACCGGCCCGCGTCGCGCTGATCGAGATGGCCGATGGCGATGGCCGGGCGCTTCTGAACCTGGTCGAGCAGGTCATGTCCTGGCGGATCGACGCGCCGCTGGGACCCGATGCGCTCAAGACGCGAGTGATGAAACGCGCCGCGCAATACGACAAGTCCGGCGACGGGCATTACAACCTGATCTCGGCGCTGCACAAATCCGTGCGCGGCTCCGACCCGGACGCGGCGCTCTACTGGTTCGCGCGCATGCTCGAGGCGGGCGAGGATCCGCGCTACCTCGCGCGGCGCATCACGCGCATGGCGGTCGAGGATATCGGCCTCGCCGATCCGCAGGCCCAGGCGCTCTGCCTGCAGGGATGGGAGACCTACGAGCGGCTCGGCTCGCCCGAGGGCGAGCTGGCCCTTGCCCAGGCGCTGGTCTATCTCGCGCTCGCGCCCAAGTCGAACGCCGCCTATGCCGCCTACAAGGCCGCGCGGCGGGCCGCCAAGAAGACCGGCTCGCTGATGCCGCCCAAGCATATCCTGAACGCCCCCACCGCGCTGATGAAGGACCAGGGCTACGGCGCGGGCTACGCCTATGACCACGATGCCGAGGACGGCTTCTCCGGACAGGACTACTTTCCCGAGGCGATGAAGCGCGCGCAGTTCTATGACCCTGTCGATCGCGGGTTCGAGCGCGACATGCGCAAGCGCGTCGCCTATTTCGCCCGGCTCCGGGCCGAGC
Organism: Pseudoponticoccus marisrubri; assembly: GCF_001482405.1. Taxonomy (GTDB): domain Bacteria; phylum Pseudomonadota; class Alphaproteobacteria; order Rhodobacterales; family Rhodobacteraceae; genus Pseudoponticoccus; species Pseudoponticoccus marisrubri. Next base: position 389,607 of record NZ_LPXO01000001.1, on the reverse strand, counting down.
GCAACGGCACGTGAGGGCGGCTTTCATCTTTCTCCAAATACTCCGGGGGGCCCGCAGGGCGGGGGCAGCGCCCCCTCCGCGCGGCGTGATCGCCCGGCGCTTGACAAGGGGGCGCCGCGCAGCCAAGCAGCGCGCATGACACCCGTCCTGCAAGTCGCACTCGGCGGGGCGCTTGGCGCCTCGGCACGCTATCTCACCGGTCTCGGCCTGACGCGGCTTCTGGGAAAGGGCTTTCCCTGGGGCACGCTGGTCGTGAACATCGCCGGCTCCTTCCTGATGGGGGCGCTTGTCGTCGCGCTATTGCACCTGCAGGGCAACCGGTTCGCGCCGCTTCTGATGACCGGGCTCTTGGGCGGGTTCACCACCTTCTCGGCTTTCTCGCTCGATGCCGTGACGCTCTTCGAGCGGGGGCAGGGCGGGCTGGCGGCGCTCTACGTGACCGCCTCGGTCGCGGGCTCGATCGCGGCGCTCTTCGCCGGGCTCGCGCTGGCACGGGGGGTGGTGGCATGAGCCGCGTGCAGACCGTCACGGTAGGCCCGGGCGACGGCGACCAGCGCCTCGACCGCTGGCTCAAGCGCCATTTCCCGCAACTGGCCCAGGGCCGCATCGAGAAGATGTGCCGAAAGGGCGAGCTGCGTGTCGATGGCGGGCGGGTCAAGGCCTCGACCCGGCTTGCCGTGGGCCAGCAGGTGCGCATCCCGCCGCTGCCCGAGCCGGGGCAGGTTGAGAGCGCGCCCAAGCCCCGCGTCAGCGACGCTGATGCCGAGATGATCCGCGGCTGCGTGCTGTGGAAGGACGACCACATCATCGCGCTGAACAAGCCGCCGGGCCTGCCGACGCAGGGCGGCAGCAAGCAGACCCGCCACGTGGACCTGCTCTCCGACGCGCTGACCTTCGGCTTCGACGAAAAGCCGCGGCTTGTGCACCGGCTGGACAAGGACACCTCGGGCGTGCTGCTACTGGCGCGCACCCGGGAGGTCGCGCAGGCGCTCACCGCCGCGATCCGCCACCGCCAGACGCACAAGATCTACTGGGCGCTGGTGGCCGGCGTGCCCACCCCCTATCTGGGCGAGATCCGCTACGGGCTGGTCAAGGCGCCCGGCCACGGCAAGGGCGGCGAGAACGAGAAGATGCGCGCCGTGCATCCGCGCGACATGGATGCCACCCCCGGCGCCAAGCGCGCCCACACGCTTTACGCCACGCTGTTCCGCGTCGCCGGCCGCGCCGCCTGGGTCGCGATGGAGCCGGTCACCGGCCGCACCCACCAGCTGCGCGCCCACATGGCCGAGATCGGCCACCCGATCATCGGCGACGGCAAATATGGCGGCTCGGGGCAGGAGAACCTCGGCGATGGCTGGGGCGCCCAGCTGGGCGGCGTCATCTCGAAGAAGCTGCACCTGCATGCGCGCAGCATGCGGCTGGAACATCCCGTCACCCGCAAGTGGCTGGAGATCACCGCGCCACTGCCGCCGCACATGGCGCAAAGCTGGGAGACGCTCGGCTGGGAAGAGGATTACGCCGCCGAAGACCCGTTCGAGAAGCTGCGATGACCGATCTGTCGCTGGTGATCTTCGATGTCGACGGCACGCTGGTCGACAGCCAGGGCGACATCCTTGCCTCGATGCGTGCCGCCTTCGGGGCCGAGGGGCTGCCCGTGCCCGAGCGTGCCGCGGTGCTGGGCATCGTGGGGCTGTCCCTGCCCATGGCCATCGCGGCGCTGGCGCCGGGGCTGCCGCAGGCGCAGCTGGACCGCATGGTCGAGACCTACAAGGACAGCTATGCCGACCTGCGTCGCCGGGGCGGGCCCGACAGCTCGCCGCTCTATGCCGGCCTGCCGGAGCTGCTGGACCGGCTGGGCGCGCGCGAGGATCTTCTGCTGGGCGTGGCCACGGGCAAGTCGCGCCGCGGTCTGACCGCGTTGCTGGAAAGCCACGGGCTGACGCGGCGTTTCGTCACGACGCAGGTGGCCGATGACCACCCCTCCAAGCCGCATCCCGCGATGCTCTTCGCCGCGCTGGCCGAGACCGGCGTCGAGGAATCCCGCGCGGTGATGATCGGCGACACCGAGTATGACATGGACATGGCGCGTGCCGCCGGGCTGCACGCGATCGGCGTCAGCTGGGGCTATCACCCGCGCGCGCGGCTGGGTGCCGCGCATGCCGTGGTCGATGATGCCGCCGGGCTGGAACGCGCCATCCACCGGATCCTGGGAGATGCCAGATGAGCGAATGGGCCCCGAAACGATTCTGGAAGGCCGCCACGGTCGAGACCGCGCCCTCGGGCTACACCGTGCTGCTGGACGGGCGCGGCGTGCGCACGCCGGCCAAGACCCCGCTGGAGGTCCCGACCGAGGCGCTGGCCCGCGAGATCGCCGCCGAGTGGGACGCTCAGGAGGACCGCATCGACCCGCGCACCATGCCCTTCACCCGGATGAGCAACTCGGCGCTGGACAAGGTGCGCCCGCAGCGCGCCGCCGTGGCCGACATGCTGGCCGCCTATGGCGACAGCGACCTGCTGTGCTACCGCGCCGACAGCCCCGAGGGGCTGGTCGCCCGGCAGGCGCAGGGTTGGGACCCGCTGCTCGACTGGGCGCACCAGACCTATGGCGCGCGGCTGCTGCCGGTGGCCGGTGTCATGCACCAGCCGCAGGACGAAGCTGCGCTGGCGCGACTGTCGGACGAGGTGCACGGCTTCGATCCCTTCGCGCTGGCGGCGGTGCATGACCTCGTCTCGATCTCGGGCAGCCTTGTCCTGGCGCTGGCCGTGACCCGCGGCGCGCGCGACGCGGCGCAGGCCTGGGACCTGTCGCGCATCGACGAGACCTGGCAGCAGGAACAATGGGGCGTCGACGAGGAGGCGGCCGAGGTCGCGGCGCTCAAACGGGCCGAATTCCTGCAGGCCGAGCGCTTCTACCGGCTTGTCGTCCCTGCCTGAAACCGGTAGTTGTTACAAAAATATCACGGGCCGACACAAATTTAGCGGGGCCTTCTCGACTTGACCTTTGCGCAGAATTCCGCCCAAACTGCAGCCGAGTTTGGGGCGGTGGCCTCTGCCACGCAAGGCAAAGACGGGCGTTCATCCCGCGGTTTGGCAAGGCGGAAACTACGAAGAGGACGGCATGCTCAAGAGATCCATCATCGTCGCGGCCATGCTGACCTCGGGTGCGGTTCAGGCTGGTACGCTTGACGACGTGCGCGCGCGCGGCATGCTGCATTGCGGGGTCAATTCGGGCCTGGCCGGCTTTGCGACCAAGAATGGCGAGACCGGGCAATGGCAGGGCTTCGACGTGGGCTTCTGCCGGGCCGTCGCGGCGGCGGTGCTGGGCGATCCCAACGCGGTGGAATTCTTCGAGACGACGACCCGCTCGCGCTTCACCTCGTTGCTGTCGGGCGAGATCGACATCCTCGCGCGGAACACGACCTGGAATTTCTCGACCGACGTGGACCTGCAACTCGATTTCGCGGGCATCAACTACTACGACGGGCAGGGCTTCATCGTGCCCCGGGCCTTGGGCATCTCGTCGGCCAAGGAACTGGACGGGCGCCGGGTCTGCGTGCAGACGGACAGCTCGACCGCGCCGAATCTCGACGAGTATTTCCAGCGCAACAACATGGAATACGAGCCCATCGCCGTCGACACCACGGCCGAGGCGCAGGCCATGTATCTCGAGGGCGAATGCGAGGTGTACACCACCGATGCCTCGGGCCTTGCCGCGATCCGCGCCACCTTCAAGGCGCCGGGCGATCACGTGTTGCTGCCCGAGATCATCTCGAAAGAGCCGCTGGGCCCTGTGGTGCGCCACAATGACGATGCCTGGGCCGATGCGGTGCGCTGGGTGCTCTACGCGCTGATCTCGGCCGAGGAGCATGGCGTGACCTCGACCAATGTGGACGAGCTGCGCGACGGCACCGACAACCCCGAGATCGACCGCATGCTGGGCAACGAAGGGCTTTTCGGCGAGATGCTGGGCCTTGACCCCGACTGGGCGGCCCGCGCGATCAAGGCGGTGGGCAATTACGGCGAGCTGTTCGAGAAGAATATCGGCGAGAACACCCCGATCGGCCTGTCGCGCGGCCTGAACGCGCAATGGACCGATGGCGGGCTGCTCTACAGCCCGCCTTTCCGCTGACCGCTAGCCCGCCAGCTCCCGCGGAATGACGAAATCGACGGCCCGGCCCGTGCCGGGCGTCAGGTCTGTCCACGCGTCGATCTCGAACTCCGCCACCAGCGTGGCGCAGGTCGGGTAATCGGCAAAGCGCGGGTGATCGGGCGCCGCGGCCACCATGCGATGCGCAAAGGCGGCGATCCCGGGATTGTGCCCCAGCATCAGCACCACCGCACCGCTGGCGCCACTCAGCACCTCGAACATGGTGTTGGGCGCGGCGTGATAGAGCGAGGATTCGTATCGCACCGGGGCCGTGACGCCGCTGCGCTCCAGCGTCTCGCGCGTGCGGGTCGCGGTGGAGCAGAGGATCTCGTCGGGCAGGTGCCCCGTTTGACGCATCCAGTCGCCAAGCGCCGCGGCAGAGAGGCGCCCGCGGGCGTTCAGCGGTCGGTCGTGATCGTCCAGCCCGGTGGACCAGTCGGACTTGGCGTGGCGCATCAGGATCAGGCGTTTCATGGCCGGTAGTTTTGCATGAAGGCGGCCATGTGGAAAGCCGACTGCGCGACCAGCCGCTGGAAACCCTCCTGTGCCACGGGGCAGGCGCGACGCACCCGGCAGCCCGCCTCGCGGCAATCGCGCCCGGCGGGGCTTGCCACATGGGCCTGGCAGCGTGGCACGTCATATGCCTGCCCGGGGCCGAGCGCGCCCACCGGGCAGGCCGTCAGGCAGGGCTGGGCACAGGCCGGGCAGGGGTGTGTCGCGGCAGGCGGCAGGTCCAGCATGACGGGCAGGGCCAGCGCGCCGCGATAGCTGATGAAAAGCCCCGCCTGCGCATGCACCATCAGCCCCACCGGCGCGGGCCAGGCCTGCCCGCTGGCCTCGGCCCAGCGCAGGAAGGGCGCATAGGGCGGCCCGTCCGAGGGGAAGAGCGCCGTGCCATCCCACGCCTCGGCCAGCGCGCCGATCACGCGCCGCGACCAGCGATCCAGCGGGTCGGGCGCGCCATCGGCATATTCGGGCGATGCGGTGAAGATCGGCCAGAAAGCGGGCTCGTCCGGGCCCAGCAGGACCAGCGTGCCCGTGCCCTCGGGCGCGCCGTCCTCCGGGTCAGGATGCAGCGCCCCGCGCAGGGCAAGACCCGAGGCCCGCGCCGCCGCGCCGAGCTCTGCGATGCTCACGAGGCGCCGCGCAGCTGCGGCAGATCGGCCGGGCGGATCAGCGAGCCCGACCCGTGCTCGGTGAAGAGCTCGAGCAGGCAGGCATTGGACACGCGACCGTCGATGATCACCACGCCGCGCACGCCGTTCTCGATCGCGTTGAGCGCGGTCTCGGTCTTGGGAATCATGCCGCCGGCAATCACCCCCTCGTCGGTCAGCCGGCGCACGTCATCGGGGGTCAGCTCGGTCAGCACGGTACCCTCGGGGCCCTTGACGCCCTGGACGTCGGTCAGCAGCAGGAGCCGGTCGGCGCGCAGCGCGCCGGCGATGGCACCGGCGGCCGTGTCGCCGTTCACGTTGTAGGTGTCGGTCCCATTGCGCCCGCCGCCCACGGGGGCCACCACGGGGATGATACCCGCGTCGAAGAGATCGCGCAGCACCTGCGCATTCATCTCGACCGGCTTGCCGACGAAGCCGAGTTCGGGGTCGTCGGGCGCGCAGAGCATCAGGTCGTCATCCTTGCCCGACAGGCCCACGGCGCGGCCGCCCTGTTCCATGATCGCCTGCACGATGCGCTTGTTGACGCGCCCCGTCAGGACCATCTCGACCACCTCGATCGTCGCTTCATCGGTGACGCGCTTGCCACGCACGAAGCGGCTCTCGATCTGCAGCCGCGCCAGCATGTCGTTGATCATCGGGCCGCCGCCATGCACCACGACCGGGTTCACGCCGACCTGGCGCATCAGCACGATGTCGCGGGCAAAGGCGGCCATGGCCTCGTCATCGCCCATGGCATTGCCGCCGAACTTCACGACGACCACGGCGCCGGTATAGCGCTGCAGGTAGGGCAGGGCCTCGGAGAGGGTCCGGGCGGTGGCGATCCAGTCTCTGTTCATGGTCTGTTGTCTCATTGCGGTCGTCCAGGCGCGGCTTGGCGGGGACTGTGCCCCGCGGGTCGGGTGGGGGCAAGGCACTTCGAAGAGCCTTGCGGAACGCGTTTGCAAACGCGTTCCTGAAGCGGTTTCGAAACCGCTTCTTCCAAGCCGCTTCGAAGCGGCTTGCCCGCGCGCGTGTCGGTCAGCCGAGCCCGGCGATGATGGCGCGCAGCGTGGCGATCCCGTCGCCCTTCTCGCTGCTGGTCAGCACGATCTCGGGATAGGCGGCAGGGTGCTTGGCGAGCCGCGTACGCACCTGCTCCAGCACCTTGGCGCGGTCCTTTTCCTTGACCTTGTCGGCCTTGGTCAGCACCGCCTGGAAGGTCACGGCCGAGCGGTCGAGCAAGGTCAGGATCTCTTCGTCCACCGCCTTGATCCCGTGCCGCGCGTCGATCAGCACGAAGGCCCGGCGCAGGCTGACGCGGCCTGCGAGATATGCCTTGAGCAGCGCCTGCCAGGCCTGCACCACGTTGACTGGCGCATTGGCAAAGCCATAGCCGGGCAGGTCGACGAGGTAGCGCTCGGCCCCCAGCGTGAAGAAGTTGATCTCCTGCGTGCGCCCGGGCGTGTTCGAGGCGCGTGCTAGCCCCTTGCGGCCGGTCAGCGCGTTGATCAGGCTCGACTTGCCGACATTCGACCGCCCGGCAAAGCAGACCTCGATCCGGTTGTCGGGCGGCAGGCCGTCCATCGCCACCACGCCCTTGAGGAAATCGACCTCGCCGGCAAAGAGCTTGCGCGCCGCCTCGCGCGCGGCGTCGTCGGGGGCTTCGGCCAGGGGGAAGGCAAGCTCGTTCACAGCCGCGCCACCGCGTCTTCAAGCGCGACGCGGCCGCCCTGAACGATCTCGGCCCGGACCGAGAAATCGCGATGCCCCCAACTGTCCAGCGCGCCGAGGATGTCATCGTCGCGCCGGCCCGTATCGGGGTTGTTATGCGTGGCGAGGCAGCGATCCGTGCGCTCGCGCGGGATCAGCACGGCCTCGCCGATGCGGATCTCGCGGTCGATCCAGTCGAACTCTTCCCAGGGGGCCAGCCCCTCGACCCAGAAATTGCCGCGCCAGCGATGCACCGACAGCATATGGCCGACCCGCTGCTCGACCGCGCGATGCGAGGCCATGTTGCACAGGGTCACGCTGGGAAAATCGCTGTCGGTGAAGCCGCGGTCGGCCCCGCGCACCACGCGAGCGGAGGCTGCGCGGCTCTCGGGGATGAAATCGCCGGCCCAGTCGATCAGGCGGTCGCCCTCTCGGTCGGGGTCGAAGGTCAGGTCGTCCCGCTCCGGGTGGGAGAGGGTGAGCATGCCGGTCGCCTCGTCGAGCCGCGCGCGGATCGCGCCCAGACCCGGCGCCTTGGACCCGCGCGAGAAGTTCTGGCAGGGCGCCCAGGCGCTGCCATCCGCGTTCGAGCGCTCATGCGCGACGGCCCAGACCCGATCCCATGGCATGGTGGCGCCTGCGTCCAGCACCACCTGCTCGATCACTTCCCACCCGTGGCTCTTGATCGGGTGGCGGTGGATGGCGATGACATGCGGGGTCATTTCTTGTCCGCCGTCCCGCCCTTCTTGAAGCTGGACCGGATGTTGCCCAGCAGGTCGGGCGTGTAGCCCTGGTGGCGCATGATCAGATATTGCTGCGAGAAGGTGATCACGTTGTTCGCGATCCAGTACACCACCAGCCCGCTGGCAAAGCCGCCCAGCATGAACATGAAGACCCAGGGCATCCAGGCAAAGATCATTTGCTGGGTCGGGTCGGTCGGGGCCGGGTTCAGCTTCTGCTGCAACCACATCGAGATGCCCAGCAGGATCGGCAGCACGCCGATGAAGATCAGCGCCAGGATCGAGGTCGGCTCGGGCGCGGGCCACGGGAACAGGCCGAACAGGTTGAAGATCGAGGTCGGATCGGGCGCGCTGAGATCCTGGAACGGGCCGAAGAAAGGCGCGTGGCGCAGCTCCAGCGTGACGAAGATCACCTTGTAGAGCGAGAAGAAGATCGGGATCTGCAGCAGCAGCGGCAGGCAGCCGGCGGCGGGGTTCACCTTTTCCTTCTTGTAGAGCCCCATCATCTCCTTCTGGAGCTTCTCGCGGTCATCGCCGGCGCGCTCCTTGATCTTCTCCATCTCGGGCTGCAATTCCTTCATCTTCGCCATCGAGGCGTAGGACTTGTAGGCCAGCGGGAAGAGGATCGCCTTGATCAGCAGGGTCAGCGCGATGATCGCGACGCCCATGTTGCCGATGTAGACGTTCAGCCAGTGCAACGCGGCAAAGATCGGCTTGGTCAGGAAGAAGAACCAGCCCCAGTCGATGCTGTCGAGGAAACGGTCGATGCCGGCCTTCTGGTAGGCACGGATCGTCTCCCACTCCTTGGCACCGGCAAAGAGCTGCGTCGTGACCTGCTGCGTCTCGCCCGGGGCCAGCTGCAGCGTCGGCAGCACGGCCTCGGTCTGGTAGATGTTGCGGCGGTCGTCGAATTTCGCGACCTGCTTGAAGGCGGTGCCGGGTTCGGGGATCAGCGTGGCCATCCAGTAATGGTCGGTGAAGCCGATCCAGCCGTTCTCGGCGACCTGCGTGACCTCGGCGCGCGCACCCTCGGAGGGGACCACGTCGAAATCGGGCATGTCGCCATAGTCGATCTCGGCCAGCTCGCCATCGGCCATGGCCACCACGCCCTCGTGCAGGACGAAGAAATTCTTGAGATCCTGCGGCTCGCCATGGCGGGCCAGCACGCCGTAGGGCGCCAGCGAGACCGTGCCCTCGCCGCCATGTTCGACCGACTGGGTGACGGTGAACATGTAGTCCGCGTCGATGGCAATGGTGCGGCGGAAGATCAGGCCCGCGGGGCTGTCCCAGCGCAGGGTGACGGGGCTGTCGGTGCCCAGCGTCTCGCCGCTCTCGACCGTCCAGGGCGTGTTGGCGCCCGGCACGTCATCCAGCGCCAGCCCGGCGCCGGGGGCCCAGCCATAGAGCGCGTAATAGGGGGTCTGGCTGGCTACCGGGTCCAGCATCTGGACAATCGGCGATTCCGGGTCCAGCGTGACGCGGTAATCCTTGAGGCGCAGCTCGTCGATGCGCCCGCCGGTCAACGAGATCGAGCCCTCGACCCGCGCGGTGTCCAGCGGCAGGCGCGGCGCGTCCGCGCCGGCAGCGCGGGGGGCAGAGCCGTCACCGGCCGGGGCGGCGGCATCCGGGGCGGCCTGCGGTGCGCTGGCCACGCCATCGGCCGGCACGTCCTGTTCGGTCACGGCCGGCGCGTTGGGATCCTCCGGCGCAGGTTCGGGTGGCGGGAACATAATGAACCAGACCAGGATCACGGCAAAGCTGAGCGCCGTTGCGAGAAGCAGGTTCTTGTTCTGATCGTCCATGGAGACCGACGCCTTTCCTCTTGAAAGTCACCGCAGGGTTCAAACGTCCCGGGGTGCAAAGGTCAAGCGGATTCCCCTGTTTTGCGGCACCCTGCAGCGCCGTGGCGCAGGCTTGGTGGCAAGGGCCTGCCGGCCTCAGCCCGAGCTGCGGCCCAGCTTGCGGGCATCGGCGATGCGCGCGGCATGGGCCCCGGCCCAGTCGACCAGCTGGTCGGCCGGCATCGGCCGGGCGATGCCGAAGCCCTGCACGTGGTCGCAGCCCAGCTGGGACAGCAGCGCGTGTTCGCCCACGCTTTCCACCCCCTCGGCCAGGGTTTCAAGCCCCAGCCGGTCCGCCATGCCGAGAATCGCCGCCAGCATGCGGTGCTGCTCCTCGTCCCGGTCGACCCGCGCCACGAAGCTGCGGTCGATCTTGAGCCGATGCACCCGGAAACGGCGCAGCGCGGCGATCGAGGCATGGCCGGTGCCGAAATCGTCCAGGTCGAGATGGCAGCCCAGCCGTCCCAGCGCGACGATGTTGCGGGCGACCACCCCCTCGGGCGCGCCGGCGATCACGGTTTCCAGCACCTCGACACAGAGCCGCTGCGGCGACAGGCCGAAGCGATCAAGCTCCCACTTGATGCGGTCGACCAGCTGGGGGTCGCGCAGCTCGGCATCCGAGAAATTCACCCCGACCTGCGGGATCTCGAGCCCGGCCTCGTCCCAGCTGCGCAGTGCGGTCAGCGCGTGCTGCAGCACGACCTGGCCCAGCCGGTCCATCTGGCCGGTCTCCTCGAGGCAGCGCAGGAACTGGGCCGGGGGCACGATGCCGCGCTGGGGGTGGATCCAGCGGGCCAGCGCCTCGACGCCGCTGATCTCGCCGGTGGAGGTGCAGAGCTGCGGCTGGAACCAGGGCTGGATCTGGCCGTTGGCCAGTGCGCGATCGACCTCGACCCGCAGGTCGCGCGCCGCGGAATGGGCCGCGCGCATCTGGTCCGACCAGGCCCGGATGGCGGACGGCCCGTTGCCCAGGGCCTCGGTCAGCGCGATCTGCGCTGCCTCCAGCAGCTCGGACCCGGTCGCGTTGCGCGACAGGCGGGGGCTGCCGCAGAAGCCGATCGAGGCCGAGAGGTAGCGCATGGAATTGTCGATCGAGGCCGGCTCCTCGAGCGCCGATTGCAGCCGTGTCGCCAGCTGCAGCAGCGATTCGAGATCCAGCCGCAGCGAGGGGCCAAGCAGGACAAGGTAGCGCCGGTCGCTCATCCGCACCGCGTGGTCGTCGCGGCGCAGCATGTTGCGCAGGCGGTTGAGCGACAGGTCGCGCAGCGTCTCGGCCGAGGCATCGCCGGCGCGTTCGGCCACGGCCTCGAGCCCCTCGAGCTCGATCACGAAACAGGCGGTGGAGAGATTCGCCGCCCGCGCCCGGGCCAGCGCCCGTTCGACCAGCGCACCGGCCGCCACGACATTCACCAGGTCGCCCGCCCCGGCAAGCGAGGCATCGCCTGGCGGCGTTTGCGGCGTCGCGCCGACCACCAGGATCAGCACGGGCAGCCCCAGCGCGGCGAGGACCAGCGCGGGTTCCCCCCCAAGCCAGAAGGCGGCGAGCGCGAGCGCCGGAAGGAAGGCCAGCGCCTGCGGGCCCTGCAACGCGCGACGCAAGCCCGCGCGCAGCTGTATGATCCGTGCCGACAGCGCCGCTTTCATCGCCTGTCCCTTTATGTGCCATCATCGCGAAGCACGCTAAGGGAGAGCGGTAACCCGGTGATTAACGCGCCTCGTCGCTTTGCATCGAATTGTCCGGATCCCTCTCGCGCATCAGCCCGGCGAAATCGAACAGCTTGGGGTCCAGCATGTGCGAGGGGCGGATGTTCATCAGGGCGCGGAACATCACGTTGCGCCGACCGGGGCTGTTCTTCTCCCAGCCGTCGAGGATCGCCTTGACCTGCTGGCGTTGCAGCCCGTCCTGGCTGCCGCAGAGATCACAGGGGATGATCGGGTAGGACATGGCCCGCGCGAAGCGGTCGCAATCGGCCTCGGCGACGTGGGCGAGCGGGCGGTAGACGAACAGATCCTTCTCTTCGTTCAACAGCTTGGGCGGCATGGTGGCCAGCCGCCCGCCATGGAAGAGGTTCATGAAAAAGGTTTCGAGGATGTCGTCGCGGTGATGGCCCAGCACGACGGCCGAACAGCCCTCCTCGCGCGCGATCCGGTAGAGATGCCCGCGCCGCAACCGCGAGCAGAGCGCGCAATAGGTCCGCCCCGCAGGTACCTTGTCGGTCACGATGGAATAGGTGTCCTGGTACTCGACCCGGTGCGGCACGCCCATCCGTTCGAGAAACTCCGGCAGGACGGTTGCGGGAAAGCCCGGCTGACCCTGGTCGAGATTGCAGGCCAGCAGGTCCACCGGCAGCAGGCCGCGCCATTTCAACTCGTACAGGATCGCCAGCAGCGTGTAGGAATCCTTGCCGCCCGACAGGCAGACCAGCCAGCGGCTGCCCGGCTCGACCATGCCATACTGATCGACGGCCTCGCGCACGTGCTGCACCAGCCGCTTGCGCAGCTTCTTGAACTCGGTGCTCTTGGGCGCGCCATGAAAGAGCGGGTGGATCTCGTCGCTATCGTCCAGCATGGCAGCGGGGTAGCGCCAAAGCGCGTTCCGTGCAACGGCGATCAGTCGGGAACGTTGTCGATGCCCGAGCCGCCCCACGGGTTGCAGCGCAGCAGGCGGCGCAGCGTCAGGTAGCTGCCGCGCAGGGCACCGTGGCGTTCCAGCGCCTCGAGCGCATAGGCCGAGCAGGTCGGGTGATAGCGGCAGCCATGCCCGACCCAGGGGCTGAGCAGCAGCCGGTAGGCGCGCACCGGCAGGGCCACGACGCGAGCAAGGGGGCTCATGCCCGGCCCCCGTGGATCTTGCGCAGCGCGCGGCGCAGGTCCTGCTGCATCTCGGCGAAATCGCGGGTCGCGGTATCGTCGCGGCGCCCGATCAGCACGTAATCCCAGCCCGGCTGCCCGTGTTCGGGCAGCACGAGGCGCGCGATCTCGCGCAGGCGCCGCTTGGCGCGGTTGCGCGCCACGGCATTGCCCACCTTCTTGGAGCAGGTGAAGCCCACGCGGATGCCCACGGCCTCGCCCGGCTGGCGCTGGCGCGCCTGCAGCAGGAAAGCCGGGCAGGGCGCCCGCCGGGCCCGCGCGGCGCGCAGGAAATCGGCCCGCTTGCGCAGCACCGCACACGATGAGAAGGCCGCCCCGGGATGCTCCGTGGCGGCCTTTTCGGCATCCGTCATCCGCTCCGCCATCAGCGAAGCGCCCGGGCTCACGCGCTGAGGCTCTTGCGGCCCCGGGCGCGACGCGCGTTCAGGATCTTGCGGCCGGCCTTGGTGGCCATGCGCGCACGAAAGCCGTGGCGCCGCTTGCGGACGAGATTGGACGGTTGAAAGGTGCGTTTCATCGCGGTTGCTCCTTCGGCAGCCCGCGACCAGTCAAAGCCTGACTCGCCCGGGCAAAGATTCGAACCCCGGCTATAGGGGCGCCCGGCACGCGTGTCAAACGCTGTGACGGTCGGAAATGCAACATTCCGGCCCGGCCGGGGCGGGGGAAATGTTTCAGTCTGGCGGATCCGGCCGGGTTTCTTCACGTTCGGGGCGATCCGGGATCAAGGCGCCGTGAACCGGCTGTTGTCGGGCGGCTGCCGCGCGCATGTCTAGCGCGAACCGACCCCGGACCGGAGCCCGAATTGATGAGCGACATGACCCAACCCGAACGATCCACGCGCTGGACGCGCCACCTGCCCCTGATCGTGATCGCGATCGTGGCGGCGATCGGCGCCTTCACGCTGCGCGACTATCTGACCTTCGAGACGCTGCGCGCCAATCGCGAGGCGCTGCTGGCTTTCCGCGACAGCCATTTCGTGCTGATGGCGCTGGGATTCGTGGCTGTCTACATCGCCATCGTCGCCTTCTCGCTGCCCGGCGCGGCGGTGGCCTCGGTCACGGGGGGGTTCCTCTTCGGGCTCTGGGCGGGCACCGCCTTCAACGTGCTGGCGGCCACGCTGGGCGCTACGGCGATCTTCCTTGCGGCCCGCGCCGGGCTGGGCCGGACCCTGTCGGCGCGGCTCGAGACCTCGGAGGGCACGCTCAAGCGCCTGCGCAACGGGCTGCGCGAGAACGAGATCAGCGTCCTTTTCCTGCTGCGCCTCGTGCCGGTCGTGCCGTTCTTCGTGGCGAACCTGATCCCGGCGCTGGTCGGCGTGAAGTTCCGCAACTTCCTGCTGACCACCGGCCTCGGCATCATCCCGGGCGCGCTGGTCTACACCTCGATCGGCGTGGGGCTGGGCGAGGTGTTTGACCGGGGCGAGCAGCCCGACCTGTCGCTGCTCTGGGCGCCGCATGTGATCGGGCCGATCCTGGGGCTGGCCGCGCTGGCCGCCCTGCCCATCGTGATCCGCGCGATCCGCGGCCGGCAGGAGATCTGAGCCATGCAGGACACCCAGGCCAAACAGGACATCAAGACGGACATCCTTGTCATTGGGGCCGGCTCGGGCGGGCTGTCGGTGGCGGCGGGCGCGGTGCAGATGGGCGCGGATGTCACCCTGCTCGAGGCGCACAAGATGGGAGGGGACTGCCTCAACTACGGCTGCGTGCCCTCCAAGGCGCTGATCGCCTCGGCCAAGACGGCCCATGCCATGGCCCATGCGGCGCCTTATGGCGTGGCCGATGCGGCGCCGCAGGTGGATTATGCCGCCGCCAAGGACCACGTGGCCGAGGTGATCGCTACGATCGAACCGGTCGACAGCCAGGAACGCTTCGAGGAGCTGGGCGTGCGGGTCATCCGCGAGACCGGGCGCTTCGTCACCGACCGCGTGGTCGAGGCCGGGCCTTGGCGCATCACCGCGCGCCGCATCGTCATCGCCACCGGCTCGTCGCCCTTCGTGCCGCCGATCCCGGGGCTGGAGGACGTGCCCTACCTGACCAACGAGACGATCTGGGACCTGCGCACGCGGCCCGATCACCTGCTGATCATCGGTGGCGGTCCCATCGGCATGGAGATGGCACAGGCGCATCGCCGGCTGGGATCGCAGGTCACCGTGATCGAGGGCGATCGTGCGCTGGGCAAGGACGACCCGGAACTGGCCGGGATCGTGCTCGACACGCTGCGCGACGAGGGGATCGAGATCGCCGAGAATGCGCTGGCGCAGGAGGTCCGGCAGGCCGGTGACGCGATCGAGGTCGAGACCAAGGACGGCCGCGTCTTCCGCGGCTCGCACCTGCTGGTGGCGGTGGGACGCAAGGCCAATACCGAGGCGCTGAACCTCAAGGCCGCCGGGATCGAGACCACGAAGACCGGTGTGAAGGTGGATGACAGCCTCAAGACCACCAACCGGCGCGTCTATGCCATCGGCGACGCGGCGGGGGGCCTGCAATTCACCCATGTGGCGGGCTATCACGCGGGGATCGTCATCCGCTCGGCCCTGTTCGGCCTGCCCGCGAAGGCCAGGACCGAGCACCTGCCCTGGGCCACCTATACCCAGCCCGAGCTGGCCCATGTGGGCCTGACCGAGGCGCAGGCGCGCAAGGCCCATGGCGACAAGCTGGAGGTGGCGCGCTTTGCCTACAACCACAACGACCGTGCCATTGCCGAGCGCAAGACCAAGGGGCTGATCAAGGTCATGGTGGTCAAGGGCCGGCCGGTGGGCGCCTCGATCACCGGTCACCAGGCCGGTGAGCTGATCGCGCTGTGGTCGCTGGCCATCTCGGGCGGGCTGAAGATGAGCACGATTTCCGGCATGGTCGCGCCCTATCCGACCATATCGGAACTTAACAAGCGGGTTGCCGGGGCCTATTTCACACCCAGATTGTTCGAGAATGACCTGGTGAAAAAGGTGGTCCGGCTGGTCCAGCGCTGGCTTCCCTGAGAACGAGACGTGATGCTCAACTCCCTCTCCGGCCGCTTCCTGATCCTGACGACGGTGTTCGTCATGCTGGCCGAGGTGCTGATCTTCGTGCCCTCGGTCGCGCGCTTTCGCGAGGATTACCTGCTGGATCGGCTGGAGCGGGCGCAGATCGCCTCGCTGACGCTTCTGGCCGACGAGATGATCGACCCCGCGCTCGAGACCGAGCTTCTGGACAATGCCGGCGTGTTCAACGTCGTGCTGCGCCGCGACCAGATGCGCGAGCTGGTGCTGTCCTCGCCGATCCCGGGCGAGGTCTACGAGGATTTCGACCTGCGCGATCCCACGGCGCTGGAGCTGATCGAGGACGCGCTGCGCTGCCTCGTGGATCCAACCAACCGGGTGATCCGGGTGATGGGCAACCCGCTGCGCGGTGGCGGCGAGCTGATCGAGGTCACCATGGAGACCGCGCCGCTGCGCGCCGAGATGCTCGATTACGGGCTGCGCATCCTGCTGCTCTCGGCGGTGATCTCGATCATGACGGCCTTCCTGCTGTTCCTTGCGGTGCGCAAGCTGCTGGTCAAGCCGATCAAGGGGGTGGTGGGGCACATGCAGCGCTATGCCGAGGCGCCGGAGGATGCACACCGGATCATCACGCCCTCGGCGGGGGTGCGCGAGCTGCGCGAGGCCGAGGACGCGCTGCAATCGCTGCAGACCCAGCTGACCCAGGCGCTCAAGCAGAAGGACCGGCTGGCCCAGCTGGGCGGGGCCGTGGCTCGGGTCAGCCATGATTTGCGCAACATCCTGACCTCGGCGCAGCTTTTCACCGACCGGATCGAGATGTCCGAGGACCCGGCGGTCAAGCGCATGGCGCCCAAGCTGGTGAACTCGATCACGCGGGCCGTGTCGCTCTGCGAGAACACGCTGGCCTTCGGCCGCGCCGAGGAGCCGGCGCCCAGCATGATGCTCTTCAACCTCGCCGAGATGGTCAACGAGGTGCTCGAGGCCGAGCGGCTGGCCATCGACGGCCACGATATCAGCCTGTCCGAGGACATCCCCGCCGGGCTGATGGTGCGGGCCGATCCCGAGCAGTTCTACCGCGTCCTGTCCAACCTGATCCGCAACGCGCGGCAGGCGATCATCGGCACCGGCGCGCCGGGCGAGATCAACGTCTCGGCCCAGTCCGGCGAGAGCGACTGGATCATCACCGTGACCGATACCGGGCCGGGCCTGCCGCCCAAGGCGCGCGACCACCTGTTCCAGCCCTTCCAAGGCGGAGTGCGCAAGGGCGGCTCGGGGCTGGGTCTGGCCATCGTGGCCGAGCTGATCCGCGGCCATGGCGGCAGCCTGTCGCTGCTGCGCACCGATGAGACCGGCAGCGCCTTCGAGATCCGCCTGCCGATGGGCGATCTGTGAGGGCATCGCAAAAAAATGCATGACGCCCCTTGCACATCCCCGGCGTGGGCGGTATTTCCGCCAAACACGGACCGATAGCTCAGCTGGATAGAGTACTTGACTACGAATCAAGGGGTCGGGGGTTCGAATCCTCCTCGGTCCGCCAAGGTTTCCTGAGACCGCGCACGGCATTGCCGGCGCGGTCTTTTTCTTTTCCGAAGCGGCGCGCGGCGGGCTGGTGCCCGGTCGCTGTCACGTGCTAGCGATTCCGGCCGAGGAGGGTCATTGCGTGCCCGAGCAAGGAGAGCAGATCGCGGCGCTGCCGATTCGGTGGCAGTCGAAACGCAGCGTGCAGGTGCTGATGGTGACCTCGCGCGGGACGGGCCGCTGGGTGATGCCCAAGGGCTGGGAGATGGACGGCAAGAAGCCCTGGGCGGCGGCCGCCATCGAGGCTCTGGAAGAGGCCGGCGCCAAGGGCTTTGTCGGCCACGACCTGATCGGCACCTACCGCTACGGCAAGGTGCTGGAGGACGGCACCGTGCTGCCCTGCATCGTGCGGGTCTACCCGATGGTAGTGGAAAAGCTGCTGCGCAACTGGAAGGAGCGCAAGGAGCGCAAGCGCCGGTGGTTCTCGCCCAAGGCCGCGGCGCGCAAGGTCGACGAGCCGGACCTGGCCGAGTTGCTCACCCGCCTGCAGGACAAGCCCGACAAGCTGCCCGCCATCCGTCGCATGCTGAACGCGTTGGACTGAGCGGGAAGCCGCTTCGAAGCGGCTTCCTTCAAGCGGGTTGCAACCCGCTTGATCAACGCGTTTGCAAACGCGTTCACGGAACGCCCTTCGAAGGGCGTTCCCAGCGCCGCCCCGGGCTCAGTCCACCGGCAAGCCGCTGGGCACCGTGTCGGGCCGGCCGAGCGGGCGTTGCGCGGCGCTCTCGCCCGTCAGCGCGTGCAGGAAGGCCTCGAGCGCGTCGATATCCTCCTCGATCATCTCGACCGGCTGCAGGTCGAGATAGGAGACCTGCCGCGCCAGCTCGGCGTCATTCTCGCGCAGGCGGAAATCCTCGCCGGTCAGCCAGTCCACTTGCGGCAGGCGCGCCATGCCCGGCCTCCAGTTGGCCCGCGTGGTGATCGGGTCGCACATGTGGCGGATCATGTCGCGCAGCGTCGGGTAGGCCCCGTTATGCCCGTAAGGCGCTGTCAGCGCCACGTTGCGCAGGCTGGCCGTGCGGAACTTGTAGGCATCGCGGTCGTCGCGCGTGGTCTCCATCCGGCCCAAGTCGCGCGGGATCGTGTCGCCGTCGAAGGGCCGGCCGGGCCCGAATTGCGGCACGCCCACGGCATAGAACTCCTGGTCGGTGAAGAGCGGCCCGTTATGGCAGCGCACGCAGCCGGCTTCGCCGAAGAACAGCTGCCGCCCCTGTTCGGCCAGGGCGGGCAGGGGGGTCCCCTGCGTCACGTAGCGGTCATAGGGGCTGTCATAGCTCTGCCATTCCGTGCCGATGAAGGCGGCCAGCGCATTGGCGATCTCGACGATGGTGATGTCCTCGGCGCCGCGCACATGCGGATAGGCCTGTTCGAAGCGCTGCACGTAGCCGGGCACGTCGCGCACCCGGTCGGCCAGCATCGCCCAGCCCTTGTCGATGCGCTCGGCAAAGGCGGCGCTGACAGGGTTCTCGGATGGCGCCCCAGCCATCTCGTCGGGTGAGCTGACCGGAAAGAGCGCCTGCGCTGCCAAGACCGAGTTCAGCCCGCGCGGGGTGCGCTCGCCGGCCGGCGTGGCAAAGGCCATGCCCTTGGCATCCATCTGCTCGACGCGCCCGTCATGGAACATCACGCGCACGTCGCGATTGCCGAGATTCCACAGCGCCGGCGCATTGCGCGGGATGCGCGCCGCGATGCGCGTGGCGCCGCTGCCGGGGGTGCGCTCGCGGCCCAGCCCGTGCCCGCCCTCGCCGATCCCGAGGCTGAGCCCGTCCGTGCCGTTCAGCTCGTGGTGGTGGCAGGTGCCGCAGCTGATATTGCGGTTGCCCGACAGGATCTTGTCGTAGAACAGCAGCTGACCCAGCCGCGCCTGGCCCTGGTCGAAATCGAGGAAATCCTCGGCGCTAAGGCTCTGGGCCCTTGCGGGCCCGGCGGGCGACAGGGCGATGAAGGCGGTCAGCGCGGCAGGCAGCAGCGCACGGAACGGGCGGGAAAACCGGAAAAAATCAGCCATGGAGAGATCAGGAACCAATAATGTGACGAGACGATAACCAAATTGTGAGCGACCCGTGAGCGCAATGCAAGTGTCAGAAATGTCGCGAAAAATTCGATCAAATGTTCCCGCGTCAGGAACAATTTCCCGCGCGTTCGGTCATTGTTGATCGGTAGGGGACGACTCGGCGCGCTCAGCCGGTGGGGCCGAAAGCGCCGAACTGGCCGCCGAAGAACATCAGCGGCGCGCCTTCGCGCGTGGCCACCCGCGTCACGTGCCCCACGACGATCGAGTGGTCGCCGCCGTCATGGGCGGCCGACAGGCGGCATTCGAAGCGCGACAGGCAGCCCTCGAGCAGCGGCACCCCCTCGGCATTCTCGGTCCAGGCGAACTGGTCGAACGCGTCGCCGTCGCGGGCAAAGGCCGCCCCCAGCGCGGCCTGGTCGGCGCCCAGCACGTGGATCGCGAAATGCTCGGCCGCCATGAAGAACGGGTAGCGGGACGAGGACTTGGCCGGCGCCCAGAGCACCAGCGGCGGCTTCAGCGAGACGCTGGCAAAGCTGTTGGCGGTGATGCCCAGCGGGCCGGTGGCGGTCGGGCAGGTCACCACGGTGACCCCGGTGCCGAACCGGCCCAGGGCATCGCGGAAGCTGCGCGGATCGGCCTCGGCCGGGTCGAAACTATGGGTCATCCGGCTCATCTTGCTGCCTCAGGGAACTTCGTGGCCCAGGGCGAGGGTGTAGAGGTCAAACCAGGTCTCCCTGTCCATCCTGACTGTGCCAGCATCGCCGATCCGGGAAATCCGGTCCAGCCTGTTGGTGCCGAGCACAGGTAGGATGCGGGCGGGATGCGCCAAGAGCCAGGCAATGGCAACCGCCGAATCGTCGACGCCCTGCTCGGCGCCGATCTCGGCCAGCCGGGCCCGCAACTTCGCGTGGCCCTCGTCGAACAGCGCACCGCCGCCCAGCGGCGACCAGGCCATCAGCGGCTGGCCGTGCCGCTGGTGGAAGGCCACGTCACCATTTGTGAAGGGCGCGTTGTGCAGCAGGCTGATCTCGATCTGGTTGGTCACCAGCGGCGTGCGCATGGAGGCTTGCAGCAGCTTCCAGTCCCAGGGGCGGAAATTCGACACGCCCACGGCGCGCACCTTGCCGCTGTCCACGACCTCGTCCAGCGCGGCGCCGGTCTCGCAAGCATCCATCAGCGGGTCGGGGCGGTGGATCAGCAGCAGGTCGATATGGTCGATCCGCATCAGCCGCAACGAGTGCTCGACCGAAGCGAGGATATGCGCGCGGCCGGTGTCGTAGTACTTCACCCGCTTGTCGGCGTAGCGCCCGACCGGCGCGACGATGTCGCACTTGGTGACGATTTCGATCCGGTTGCGCAGCTCGGGCGTCAGCGCGTTGCCCAGCACCTCCTCGGCCTCGTAGCCGCCGTAGATGTCGGCCTGGTCCATCGTCGTCAGCCCCTGGTCGAGACAGGCGGCGATCTTGTTGCGCACATGTTCGGGGCTGGTATCGGCATCGTCGCTCAGCCGCCACATGCCATAGACCAGCCGGCTCATTTCCAGCGTGTCACTCAGTCGGATCCGGTCCATCAGCGTCTCTCCCCTGCGCCCAGCGGCGTCTTCGGTGTCTCGGTCGGCACGCGCCCATAGGCCTCGGGCAGCGAGCAGGTCTTGATCTGCGGCAACACCCGCTGCCCGAAATGCCGGCATTCGTCCAGATGCGGGTAGCCCGACAGGATGAAGGCGCGGATGCCCATCTTGCGATAGGCCTCGAGCTCGCTCAGCACCTGGTCGGTCGAGCCCACGATCGCCGCGCCGCAGCCCGACCGGGCGCGCCCGATCCCGGTCCACAGGTGCGGCTCGACATAGCCGAACGTGTCGGCCAGCTCGCGCGCGCGGGCCTGGTGCGCAACGCCGAGCGAGCCGCTGTCATGCGCGCGCTCGCGGATCAGCTGCCCGTACTCGTCATCCAGCTTGCTAACGATATGCTCGGCCCATTCGCGGGCCTCGGCCTCGGTGTCGCGCACGATGACATGCACGCGCAACCCGTAATCCAGCGTCCGGTCATAACGTTCGGCCACGGCGTTCACGGCGCGCATCCGCTCGGCGATCTGTTCCTTGGGCTCGGGCCACATCAGGTAGACGTCGCAATGCTGCCCGCAAAGCTCCAGCGCGGCGGGCGAGTAGCCGCCGAAATACATCAGCGGCCCGCCGGTCTGGTAGGGCTTGGCCGGGTCGGTCCAGAGGTCGCGGAACTGGTAGATCTGCCCCTCGTAATCGATCCGGTCCCGGGTCCAGGCCTGTTTCAGGATCTCGACCACCTCGCGCGAGCGCTGGTAGCGATAGCTGCTCTCGGCCGTCTCGCCGGGAAAGTCCGAGGAGATGATGTTGATCGTCAGCCGCCCCTCCAGCATGTGGTCCAGCGTCGCGATGGTGCGGGCCAGCATGATGGGCTGCATCTCGCCGCAGCGCACCGCGGCCAGCATGTTGATCTTCGAGGTGATCGCCGCACCGCCCGCGACAAAGGACAGCGTGTCCTGCCCGACCTGGTAGCTCGACGGGCACAGGATGTTGCGGAAGCCCTGGGACTCGGCTTCTTGCAAGATGGCCGAGCAATGCGCCCAGGACGAGCGCAGCCGGCCCTCGGGCACGCCCAGATACTCGTAATCATCCGAGCAGAGCGCGGCGAACCACGACACCTCGGCGGCGTCCAGATCGGGGGAGGTGATGGGCACGACCGTCATTTGATGTCTCCGCGACGCAACTTTTCTATTGCGTAGCAGCCCCTTTCAAGTAGATCAATACTGTATCAATTTCCGGAGCCCGAATGAAGGACCGCCACGCCCTGCCGCTGTACCTCCAGATCAGCGAGATGCTGATCCGCGAGATCCATGCCGGGCGGCTGGCGGACGGCGCGCGCCTGCCGCCCGAGCGGGACTATGCGGCCAGCCTCAACATCTCGGTCGGCACGCTGCGCAAGGCGCTGGCGGACCTGGCCGAGAAAGGGCTGCTGGAACGGGTGCACGGGTCGGGCAATTACATCCGCGCGCGCGCCGACGTGGAATCGGTCTATGCCTTCTTCCGGGTCGAGCTGTTGCAGGGCGGGGGGCTGCCCACGGCCGAGCTGCTCTCGGTCGACCGGCTGCCCAAGCCCGAGGGGATGGAGCCCTTCGGCACCTCGTCCGAGGCGCACCGGATCCGCCGCTTGCGCCGCCTGAACGGCACGCCCGCGATCCTCGAGGAGATCTGGCTGGATGGCAGCTATGCGGCGCGGCTGGCCCCGCAGGACCTGCGCGAGTCACTCTACCTGTTCTACCGCGAGCGGCTGAACCTGTGGATCTCGGGCGCCGAGGACCGGCTGGGCACCGGCCCGGTGCCCGACTGGGCGCCGCCCGCCTTCGGCCCCGAACCGGGGCGGATCACGCTGCTGGCCTCGCGGGTCAGCCATGCCAGCGATGGCGCCCGGGCCGAGATCTCGCGCGGATGGATCGACACCGATGTCGCCACCTACGTGGCACGACTGAAATAGGGGCCTTGCGGCATGACACAGGACATTCGCTACGGCGTGATCGGCTGCGGCATGATGGGGCAGGAGCACCTGCGCAACATCGCGCTGCTGGACGGGGCCGAGGTCGCCGCGATCTACGAGCCGAACGCGGCCATGGCGGCGGCGTCGCACGTGCTGGCGCCGGGCGCGGTGCTGTGTGATGATCTGGACGCGCTTCTGTCGCGTGACGATCTGGACTGCCTTCTGGTGGCCAGCCCGAACCACCTGCATGTCGAGCAGCTCGACGCGGTGGCGGCGCGCCAGCCGCTGCCGGTGCTGATGGAGAAACCGCTCTATACCGCGCCGCAGCATGCCGAGCGGATCGCCGCGCTGACCCGCGACTACCCGGCGCCGATCTGGGTGGCGATGGAATATCGCTACATGCCGCCCATCGCGGCCTTTCTGGACCGGCTGGACGAAGCGACCGGCGGCGTGCGCATGCTCAGCATCCGCGAGCACCGCTTTCCCTTCCTGCCCAAGATCGGCCACTGGAACCGGTTCAACCGCAACACGGGCGGCACGCTGGTCGAGAAATGCTGCCATTTCTTCGACCTCATGCGGCTCTGCCTGCGCTCGGACCCGGTGCGCGTGATGGCCAGCGCGGGGCAGGAGGTGAACCATCTCGACGAGCTCTATGACGGCGAGCGCCCCGACATCTGGGACAGCGCCTATGTCATCGTCGAGTTCGCCAGCGGCGCCCGCGCCATGCTGGAGCTGTGCATGTATGCCGAGGGATCGCGCTACCAGGAGGAGCTCTCGGCCACCGGTCCGTCCGGCAAGATCGAGGCGATGGTGCCTGGCCCGGGCCGGTTCTGGCCCGCCCATGCCGGACCTGCGCCGGTGCCGCAGGTGGTGCTCAGCCCGCGCAGTCCGAAGGGGCCGCAGGTGCTCGAGATCCCGGTCGACGCCGAGATACTCGCGGCAGGCGATCACAACGGGGCCACGTTCTACCAACACCAGAGGTTCCTCGACGTGGTACGTCATGGGACATCCTGCGAGGTCACCCTTGCGGATGGCGACTGGTCGGTGCGCATGGGCCTGGCCGCGCAGCAGTCGGCGCTGACGGGGCAGGCGGTCACGCTCTGATTTCGCCCGGGTTTCGCCACATTCTGGCCACAATCGACCCCGAATGTGACAATTGCGCTGCAAAATTCCCCCCGCATTCCCGGCGCTTGGAAAAAAACATTGTAGCGAATTTGGCTAAAATGCGTTAATCCAGAGCAAGAACAACAAGACGGCCACAGGCACAAAATCGGCCGTCCCCAGAGGTAGAGCGGTGGTATCATGAACGCGATCGATTTCGTGATCCGTACCCGTGCGGGTACGGTCCAGCATGGTTCCGTGGGCGGTCCGGATGAGTCCTTTCTCATCCCGGCAGGCGCGGGCAACGACATTTCCCTGAACATCCGGCAACTCGACCTGCGCGGCTATGACCGTGCGGGCGATGACCTGCTGATCACGCTGGCCGACGGGCGCGTGGTGGTGCTGGAGGGCTATTTCGGCCCTGACGGCGCCGATGCCAACCGGCTTTTCCTCAGCTCGGACGGGATCCTGAACGAGGTCAGCTTCGTCGATCCCAGCGCCGGCGCGCTCTTCGCGCAATACGGCCCGACCGAGACCTGGGGCAAGTGGAGCCCCTCGGACGACCTGATCTTCGTGCAGGAGCCGACCGTCGTCGCCGAGATGCCCTATACCGGCGAAGAGGAAGAGGTCAGCATGCTGGCCACCGGCCTGCTGGGCGCGGCCCCGGGCCTGTTAGGCGCGGCCGGGCTGGGCGCGGCCGGGCTGGGTGCCGCGGCGCTGCTGGGCGGCGGCGGCGACGGCAATGGCGGCGGCTCCACCTGGAATCCGCCCACCGTCGACAACCCCGATGACAACGTGCAGGTCGGCGGCGACGATCCCTCCGTGACGGTCACCGGCACGGCCAACCCCGACTCCGAGGTCGAGGTGGTGATCGGCGACGAGACCGTCACCGGCACCGCGGACGAGGACGGCACCTGGGAAGTGGTCTTCGAGGGCGACACCTTCCCCGATGACGGCACTTATGACGATATCGACGTGACGGTCACC
Source organism: Pseudoponticoccus marisrubri (assembly GCF_001482405.1). GTDB lineage: Bacteria > Pseudomonadota > Alphaproteobacteria > Rhodobacterales > Rhodobacteraceae > Pseudoponticoccus > Pseudoponticoccus marisrubri. The sequence continues at coordinate 364,975 of NZ_LPXO01000001.1, read as the reverse complement.
GATCCCGACGGGACCGAGACCGAGCTGGACGGGCCCAGCTACGAGATCGACACCACCCCGCCGGTGGTCGAGACCACGGACGGCACCGTCTCGCAGGGCGATGTCTTCAACGCCGAGGATCACACCGACGGGGTCACCATCGTGGGCGTGACCGAGCCGGGCGCCACCGTGACCGTCACCATCGACGAGCACAGCCAGACCGACACGGCCGGCGAGGATGGCAGTTGGAGCTTCACCTTCGACGATACCGTGCTGCCGGGTGGCGAGTACACGCAGGACGTGACCATCTCGGCCACCGATGATTTCGGTAATACCGGCACGATCACCGACGCGGTCGAGATCGACACCGTGCCGAACCCGATCAGCATCGACCCGGTCACCTCGGATGACCTCGTGAACGGCGACGATGCCGATGCCGGGTTCCAGATCACCGGCAGCTCGGCCCCGGGCGCCGTGGTCACCGTGGTGTTCGAGGACCTGACCCGCGAGGTCGTGACCGGTGCCGATGGCAACTGGTCGGTCGACGTGACCTCGGGCGATTTCTCGGGCGGCGAGTATGACACGACCGTCACCGCCTCGACCGTGGACGCGGCGGGCAATCCCAGCGCGACCCAAAGCGCGATCCGCATCGACACCGTGAACGAGGTGGCGCTGACCAACACGCCGCTGACCGGCGATGACGTGATCGGTGGCGACGAGATCGACGCGGGCGTGACCTTCACCGGCACCAGCCAGCCCGGCGCGACCGTCGAGGTCGTGGTTGACGGCACCAGCCGCAGCGCCACCACCGCCGAGGATGGCAGCTGGTCGGTCACCTTCGAGGGCGGCACCCTGACGGGCGGCACGCGCGATGTCACGGCGAGTGTCACCTCGACCGACGGGGCGGGCAATGCCAGCGCGCTGACGCATGATTTCACCATCGACACCGAGACGTCGGTCACCATCGACACCGACACGGTGGGCGGCGACGGCATCATCAACGCGACCGAGCGTGACGGCAGCGTGTCGCTGACCGGCACGGCCGAGCCCGGCGCCTCGGTCACTGTCACCGTGGCCGGCGCGACGCTGGACACCACGGCCGAAACCGATGGCAGCTGGAGCGTGACGCTCCCCGCCGGCACCCTGCCTGAGGGCGAGACAACCGTCACGGTCAGCGCGGTCGCGACCGATGCCTACGGCAACACGGCCAGCACCTCGGGCGAGATCCCGGTCGACACCGTGACCGGCGTGACGCTGGACGACATGGGCTCCGTCATAAACGCGGCCGACCGTGCGGACGGTCTGGCGCTGACCGGCACCGGTGAGCCCGGCGCGGCGATCTCGGTCGCCGTGGCGGGGCAGGTGCTCTCCACCACCGTCTCGGGCGACGGCAGCTGGAGCGTCGCGCTTCCGGCCGCCGATATCCCCGAGGGCGAGACCAGCCTCGATGTCGAGGTCACCGCGACCGACGCGGCAGGCAACACCGCCGGCACCACGGGCAGCGTGGATATCGACACCGTGACCAGCGTGACGCTGGACGAAACGGGCTCCGTCATCAACGCCGCCGACCGTGCGGACGGTCTGGCGTTGACCGGCACCGGTGAGCCCGGCGCGGCGATCTCGGTCGCCGTGGCAGGGCAGGTGCTCTCCACCACCGTCTCGGGCGACGGCAGCTGGAGCGTCGCGCTTCCGGCCGCCGACATCCCCGAGGGCGAGACCAGCCTCGATGTCGAGGTCACCGCGACCGACGCCGCGGGCAACACCGCCGGCACCACGGGCAACGTGGATATCGACACCGTGACCGGCGTGACCGTGGACACGGCCAGCGTGGCCGGCGACGGCGTGGTCAATGCCGCAGAACAGGCCGGCAGCGTGACCCTGACCGGCACGGCCGAGGCCGGCGCCGCGATCTCGGTCGCCGTGGCGGGCGAGACCCTGACCACCACCGCCGGCACCGACGGCGCATGGTCGGTCGCGATCCCGGCGGGCCGCCTGCCCGAGGGCGAGACCTCGGCCGAGGCCGTGGTCACCGCGACGGACGCGGCCGGCAACGTGGCCACCACCTCCGGCAGCATCGCGATCGATACGCTGAACGCGATCACGCTTAAAGACGACACGGTGGAGGGTGATGGCACCGTCAACGCGGCGGAACGCGCCGATGGCGTGGTCCTGACGGGCGAGGGCAATCCCGGCGCCGCGGTCGAGGTCACCGTGGCCGGCACCACCCTGTCCGCCACCGTCTCGGACAGCGGCACCTGGCAGGTGACCATCCCCGCCGGAACCGTGCCGGAAGGCGAGCGCAGCCTGTCGGTGACCGCCACCTCGACGGACGCGGCCGGCAACCTTGCCACCGCCACCGGCACCATCGCCATCGACACCCTGACCTCGGTCAGCGTCGATACCGATGACGTGGAAGGCGACGGCGTGGTCAACGCGGTCGAGCATGCCGATGGCGTGACGCTGACCGGCGCGGCTGAACCGGGCGCCACGGTCGAGGTCACGCTGGGCGCGCTCACCCGCAGCGCCTCGGTCGCGTCCGATGGCAGCTGGAGCGCCGATTTCGCCGCCTTCGACATCCCCGAGGGCGAGCGCGTGCTGGACGTCACCGCCACTGCCACGGATGCGGCCGGCAACACCGCCACCGCGACCGGAACCCTGGACGTGGACACGCTGGTGCGCGACTTCGCCGTCACCGCGACCCCGGGCGGGGCCGACGCGGTGGTCAATGCCGAGGAAGCCGCCGCTGGCCTGACCCTGACCGGCACGACCGAGCCGGGCGGCACGGTGACACTGGATCTCGATGGCGAGCAGGTCGAGGCGCTGGTCGCCGCCGATGGCAGCTGGACGGCAAGCTTCGCCCCGGCACAGCTGCCCGATGGCGAGCGCACCGTGACCCTGACCGCCACGGCCACCGACCCGGCCGGCAATACCGACACGATCACCCAGGACGTGCGCTTTGACACCGATGCCGGGATGCTGACCATCAGCCCCGAGCCGGTCGAGGGCGACGACATGGTGAACGCGGCCGAGGCCTCGGACGGGGTGATCCTGCGCGGCACCTCCAACCCCGGCCAGATGGTCGATGTCACGATGAACGGCGTCACCCACACGGTCGAGACCGCGGCCAACGGCATCTGGACCGCGCCCTTCGCGGCCGGTGAGCTGGCGGCAGGCACCTATACCGCGGACATCACGGCGACGATCACCGACAGCGCGGGCAACACGCTGACCCGGACCGACACGCTGAACTTCGACACCGAGGTGCTGAACTTCGCCACCTCCACCGACCCTGTGGAAGGTGACAACATCATCAATGCCGACGAGGCGTCGGACGGCTTCACCCTGTCGGGCACCACCGAGCCGGGCGGTTCGGTCGCGGTGACCTTCGCCGGCCAGACGATCGCCGCCGGCGTGGATCCCGAGGGCAACTGGTCGGTCGACTTCCCGGCCAGCGCCATCGCGGCGGGCGAGTACCCGACCGAGGCACAGGTGACGACCACTGACGCGGCGGGCAACACGGCCGACGCCACGGTGAGCTTTGCCGTCGATACCGAGGTCAACCGGCTGGCCATGTCGGCCGATCCGGTCACCGCCGATGACGTGGTCAACGCGATCGAGGCGCTGCAGGGCATCTCGCTCACCGGCGTGGTCGAGCCCGGCTCCGAGGTCGTGGTGACCGTGGGCGGCGTGGCGCATGTGGCGAGTGTCGAGGCCGATGGCAGCTGGAGCGCGGACATTCCGCCGGAATCGATCCCCGAGGGCACGCTCGAGGCGCCGGTGCAGGTCGACGCGACCGATGCGGCCGGCAACACCCGCTCGATCAGCGACACGATCTCGATCGACACCGACGTGCCGGACTCGCCTGATGTCGAGAGCTACACCCGCGACCATACCGGTCTGCGCGGCATCTCGATCGAGACGACCGACGACGCGGTGGCCATCGGCCATGTGGTCTCGGATGCCGAGATCGACCCGGTGGGCAATTCCGCCGTCGAGATCCCGGTGCTGAACGAGACCTCCTTCGCCTTCACCGAGGTCGTGCCCGACGGCTCGCACCTGGTGGTCAGCGGCACGGATGCGGCGGGCAACACATCGGGCACCTATCTGGTGGTCGACGACACCCGCACCTCGGAAGTGGCGATGACCGACGAGCTGGCCGGGTCGCTGTCGGCCTTCCAGGTCGAGACGATCGACCTGCAATTCGCCGAGGACAGCCACCTGACCATCACCGAGGACCAGATCCTCGCGCTGTCGCAGACCAGCGACACGCTGGTGGTCGAGGGCGGCAGCGATGACAGCGTCACCATCACCGGGGCGACCGCCAATGGCAGCGTCACCGGCGAGGATGGCACCGGCTACAATAGCTTCTCGCTGGGCGATGCCACGATCCTGATCGAGGACGACATCACCAACGTCTCGACCGGGGTGGTCTGAGACCGCGGATACCACGTCCGGAGGCCCGGCCGAACCGGGCCCCGGATCCCGATACAACGATAATCGCGCCGAGACGGGGGCACGAATGAGCATTGGCAGGCAGAGCCTGGGCCTGATCGTCGCGCTGACGGTGCTGCCCGGCTGTTTGAAGACATTCGCCGAGGGGACGGTGTCGCGGTTTCGCGGCGCCGATCCCGTCGTCGTGGCCGAGGGGCAGCGCGCGGCGGCCGAGCCCGCCGTGATCCGCTCCGCCGATGCCTCCCCCATCATCCACGCCCTGCAGATCCGCCCCTCGGTGATCGAGCCGGGCACGCCCTATGCGCAGGTCGCCGCAGCGGTGATCGCCTCGGATGCACGTGTCGCGGCCGCCGAGCTGCGCGTGGCACAGCTGCGCGCCGAGGCCGCGCGCAACAACTGGATGCCGCGGATCGGGCCTAGCATTTCGCTGACCTCGCTGGGCGATTTCGTGGCCGACCTGGTGATCAACCAGGTGATCTTCGACAATGGCCGCAAGAAGGCGGAGCGCGACCTGGCCAAGGCCGACGTGGAGTTTGCCGCCGTCGCGCTGGTCGAGGACGGCAATACCCGCGTGTTCGACGCGCTGTCGCTGTACGTGACGGCGGAAGAGAACCGGGAATTCGCCGCCCACCTGGCCGGCGCGATCGAGGACATGACGCATTTCGAATGGGTCATGCAGCAGCGGGTTGCGGGGGGCGTCTCGGACCGCTCGGACCTCAACATCCTGCAGCAGAAGCTGGCCCAGATGCGCGCCGACCGGCTGGAGGCGCGCGAGACCACCACCACCGCGCTGGCCGAGCTGGCCGCCATGGCCGGCCGCCCGCTGGACGGCGTGTCCGGGCTGGGCGGGCTGACCGATACCCCCCCGGGCGAGGCGCTGGGCGTGCTGCGCGCGCGGGCCGAGTATGAACGCACCATCGCCGAGGCGCGCATCGCGCGGGCCCAGCACCTGCCGGGCCTGTCGGTGGGCGCCTCTGGCGGCACCTCGCAGCCCACCGCCTCGCTGGACGTGACCACCGACACGCTGTTCTCGCTGGGCACCATGGCCGAGTTCGAGGCGATCGAGGCCACCAAGGTCAGCGCCGAGCGCCGCGTCGCCGAGGCGCGCGAGGTGGCCGAGCGCAAGGTGCAGACCCAGTCCAGCCAGCTTTCGGCCTATCGCCGGCAGGCCACCGAGGCGGCGGGGCTGACGCGGCAGGCCAAGACCAATCTCGACCTGTTCCAGCAGCAATACCAGGGCGGTCAGCGCCAGGTGATGGACGTGGTCGGCGTCTACGAGACCTATGCTGCTGCGCTCGAACGTGAGATCGAGCTGAAATACAAGGCCGCCCGCGCCGCGCTGGAGCTGGCGCGGCTGCAGGGGGCTTTGGCCGAGGGGGCAGAGATTTGACCGACATGCCGGATCAGGCCGCCGCGCGCGGCACGGGCCGGGCGGTGCTGCGCGCCGTCCCCAAGCCCTCGGCCGCCGCCAACAGCGCACGCCGCGCGCCGCGCCACTCGGCCCGGGCCCGCGCCCGCGCCGACCTGATCCGAGTACTGGCCGGCCGGCTGGGGGTCGAGGGCAAGGCGCAGGACATCCTCGACGCGCTGACCCGCCATGCCGGCCCCGAGGACACGTTCGGCCCGGCCGCGCTGCGCGCCGGGGTCGAGGCTGCCGGCCTCATGGGGCTGGAGGACGAGCCCGACACGCTGGCCCCCGGCCTCTGGCCCGCGCTGGCGCTGATGAGCAACGGGCAGGTCGTGCTGGTCCTGTCGCAGGACGGCGACACGCTGACGATCTATGACGACACCACGGCCCATCGCCAGTCCGAGGTCGCGATCGACGAGTTCGGCAGCTATTTCTCGGGGCAGGTGGTGCGCGCCGAGGCGCCGGTCCGGCTGCTGTCGGACACCCATGCCAATGTCGAGCGCAAGACACATTGGTTCTGGGGCCAGTTCGGCCAGTTCCGCCGGCAATTCGCCGAGGTGGCGCTGGGCTCTTTCGTGGCCAACCTGCTGGCCGTCTCGGTGGCGCTGTTCTCGCTGCAGGTCTATGACCGGGTGATCCCGCACCAGTCCGAGGCGACGCTCTGGGTGCTGGCCGCCGGCGCCGTCGTGGCGCTGCTGCTCGAGGCCTTCCTGAAGGTTGCGCGCTCGCAGTTGCTGGACGGGGCGGGGCGGCAGATCGAGATGGGCGCGCAGAAGATCCTGATGACCCGGCTTCTGGGCATGCGCTCGGACATGGTGGGGCGCTCGCCCTCGCAGCTCTTCTCGGCGATGCGGGAATTCGGCTCGGTGCGCGAGTTCTTCACCGCCTCGACCGCGGGGGCGCTGGCCGACATCCCCTTCATCTTCGTCTTCCTGCTGCTGGTCTGGTCGATCGCGGGCAACGTGGTCTGGGTGCTGGTCGCCGGCGGGCTGCTGATGGTGATCCCGGGCTTCTTCCTGCAGCGCCGCATGATCCGGCTGACACAGGAGATGCACGGCGCCGCGGCCAAGCAGGCGCGGCTGCTTCAGGAAACCGTGGTCGAGCTGGACACAATCAAGACCCAGCGCGCCGAGGACCGTTTTGCCCGCATCTGGGAAGAGCTGACCGCCGTGCAGGCGCTGAAAAGCTCGGACCAGCGCAAGTTGGCCGCCACGCTGACCTTCTGGAGCCAGGGGCTGCAGCAGGCCACCTATGTCGGCGCCGTGATCGCGGGCACTTACCTTGTTTTCGCGGGCAATTTCACCGTCGGTACGATCATCGCCGTGGGCATCCTGTCCTCGCGCACGCTGGCGCCGCTGACGCAGCTGTCCGGCATCCTCGCGCGGTGGGGCAATGTCAAGGCGGCGCTGGACGGGCTGGACCGGCTGGCCGAGGCGCCGCAGGACCGCTCGGCGACGCGCAGCTACCTGCGCCGCGAAAGCCTGTCGGGCCAGTACGAGCTGCAGGGCGTCAGCTATCGCTACGATCCCGAGGGGGTTGCGGTGCTGGACCTGCAGAGCCTCAGGATCCAGCCCGGCCAGACGCTGGCGGTGCTGGGCGCCAACGGCTCGGGCAAGTCCACGCTGCTGAAGATCCTCAGCGGGCTCTACGCGCCGCAGGCCGGCAAGGTGCTGGTCGACGGCACCGAGATGGCCCAGATCGAGCCGCGCGACCTGCGCCGCGCCATCGGCTACCTGGGCCAGGATGTGCGCCTGTTCCAGGGCACGCTGCGCGACAATCTCAACCTGACCCTGCTGGAGCGCAATGACGAGCGGCTCTACGAGGCGCTGGACTTTGCCGGGCTGGGCCAGTTCGTCAAGGCGCATCCCAAGGGGCTGGATCTCGACATCACCGATGGCGGGCAGGGGCTGTCGGTCGGCCAGCGCCAGAGCATCGGCTGGGCGCGGCTCTGGCTGCAGGATCCCGATATCTGCCTGCTGGACGAACCCACCGCCGCGCTGGACCAGACGCTGGAGAAGACCTTGATCTCGCGGCTGGAGGGCTGGCTGGAAGGACGCACCGCGGTAATCGCCACCCATCGCGTGCCGATCCTGTCGCTGGCCAGCCGCACCACGGTGCTGGCGCAGGGCCGCATCGCGATCGACGGGCCGCGTGATCAGGTGCTGGACCACCTGCGCACCGCCGGACAGGGAGCCGCGTGATGGCCGTATCCTCCACCAACCTCGCATCGCAGCTTTCGGCCACGCTGCGCGGGCCCTCGACCACGATCTGGCTCTGCGCGCTGGCGGTCTGGGCCTTCATCGTCTGGGCCTCGGTCGCCTGGCTGGACGAGATCGTGCGCGCGGAGGGCGAGATCATCTCCTCCTCGCGGCCTCAGATCATCCAGAACCTCGAGGGCGGCATCCTGACCGAGCTGATGGTCAAGGAGGGCGACGAGGTGATGCGCGGCGACCTGCTGGCCCGGCTGCACCCGACGCAGTTCCAGTCCTCGGTGGACGACCTGCAGGACCAGATCACCGCGCTGGAGATCCGTCGCCTGCGGCTGGAGGCCGAGCTGCGCGGCGCGGCCGAATTCGAGGTGCCCGCCGCGCTGGCGCAGCGCTCGCCCGATATCGTGGCCTCGGAACGCGCGCTGCTGGCCGCGCGGCAGGCCGATTTCGTCAGCCGTCGCGAGGGCGCGCGGCAGGTGCTGCAGGAAGCGACCGCCGAGATGCGGCTGATGGAGGACCTGCTGGACCAGAAGGTCGTCGCCCTGATCGAGGTGACGCGCGCCCGCAAGGCCCATGCCGATGCCAAGAAGCTGCATGACGAGATCGTCACCCAGACCGAGCTGGCCCGCGCTGAGGCCTATTCCGACACGCTGAAGGAACTGGCCACGCTGCGCCAGAACCTCAAGGCCAGCCAGGACCAGCTGAACCGCACGGTGCTGGTCTCGCCCATGCACGGGGTGGTCAACAACCTTGCCGTCACCACGATCGGCGGGGTGGTGCGCCCGGGCGAGGAGATCATGCAGATCATCCCGGCGGGCGAGGAGCTGTTCGTCGAGGCGCAGGTCCATCCCGAGGACATCGCCAATATCCGCCCAGGCCAGGCCGCGACGATCAAGCTGACCGCCTATGATTACACGATCTACGGCACGCTGAAGGGCCGGGTGGACATCATCTCGGCCGACACGTTCCGCGACGAGCGCCGCCCCGAGGCGCCGCCGCATTACAAGGTGCAGATCCGCGTCGACCTGTCCGAGCTGACCGAGCGGCAGTCCGGGATCGAGATCCGCCCCGGCATGATGGCGCAGGCCGAGCTGCACACCGGCGAGAAGACGGTGCTGCAATACCTGCTCAAGCCGCTCTACAAGACGCGCGACGCCTTCCGCGAGCCGTGAGGCCTGCGCCCGGCTGTGACAGCGGGTCTTGGTCGCGCCTGACGGATGTCCGGTTTGGCGCGGGCAGGGGCCTCCGGCGGGAGTATTTTTCGAAAGATGAAAGAGGGGGCGCGCTGGCCGGTCGTGGCGCGGCTGGGGCGTGGTCGGGGTACTCTTGGTCGCGGCTCAGCCCTTGTCGGCGGTGTCGAGCCAGATCGTGACGGGGCCGTCATTGGTCAGGGACACGGCCATGTCGGCGCCGAAGCGCCCCGTGGCCACGGGCAGGCCCTGTGCCTGCATCGCCGCGGCGAAATACTCGTAGAGCCGCTGGCCCTCCTCCGGGGAGGCGGCGGCGGAGAAACCGGGGCGGTTGCCGCGCCGCGTGTCGGCGGCCAGCGTGAACTGGCTGACCACGAGCGCCGCGCCGCCGCTGTCGCGCACGGAGCGGTTCATGCGACCGGCCGCGTCGCGGAAGATGCGCAGCTTGGCGATCTTCCCGGCCAGCCGGTCGGCGTCGGCCTCGGTGTCGCCCTGCATGGCACAGACGAGGATCAGCAGCCCCGGGCCGATCTCGCCGACCGTTGTGGCGTTGATCTCGACCCGGGCGTCGGAGACCCGCTGGATCAGCGCCCTCACAGCTCGGTGTCCCAGGGCGGGTTGGCCCCGGCGCGGCTGACGGTGATGGCGGCGGCGCGGGTGCCGAGCTCGGCCGCGGGGGCGCAAGCCTCGGCCGTGATGCCCTGCAGCGCGCCCCGGTCGAGCAGCCCGTCGCGGTGCAGCCCGGCGAGAAAGCCCGCATTGAACGTGTCGCCCGCGCCCACCGTGTCGACCACCGCGACCTTGCGGGCGGGCACGTCGAGATTGCCGTCGGCGGTCAGCACGGTCACGCCCTCGGCGCCACGGGTCAGCAGCAGCACGCGGGTGCCGCCGGCGATCAGCTCGGCCGGGTCGCTGCCCAGCCAGTCGAGATCCTCGTCCGAGATCTTCACGATGTCGGCGCGGCCCAGCATGGTCTGCAGGCGCGCGCGGTAGGCGGCCTCGTCGCGGATGAAGCCGGGGCGGATATTGGGGTCGATCATCACCGGGCGGTCCCCGGCGCGGGCGCAGAGCGCGGCATAGCTGTCGGCCGCCGGTTCGCCCACGAGGCTGATGCCGCCGAAGAACAGCGCGTCGATCTGCGCGTCCGCGCCGGGCAGGTCGCTTTCCGACAGCAGTCGGCCGGCGGTATTCTCGTCGTAGAAGGCGTAGCGTGCCTGCCCGTCGGTCAGGGTCACGAAGGCCAGCGTGGTGGGCCGGTCGCTGCGCGGGCAGAGGCTGTGATCCACCCGGCTGTCGCGCAGCGAGCCCTCGAGGATCTGGCCGAAGAGGTCGGTGGACAGGCCGCCGAAATAGCCCGCGGGCGCGCCAAGGCGCCCCAGCGCGATGGCGGTGTTGAACACCGCGCCGCCCGCATGGGGGGCGAAGGCGCTTTCGCCGGCCTCGGTCTTGCGGGGCAACATGTCGATCAGGGCTTCGCCGCAGCACAGGATCATGGGGATCTCCTCGAATTGTTAGCGCTATCTATCACGAAAGCGCGCGGGCTGGGAAGCCGTGTCGGCACGGGGGCGGGCGCCGGCTCACTGGTTCATCGCGATCACGTAGCCCGCGATGCCGGCCACGATCACGCCCAGCAGCACGGCCAGCGCGATCTTCCAGGCCGACCAGGGCCGTTCGCCCTGCACCCGGCCCGTGCGGCCATTGACCACGAAGCGATAGCTCTTGCCGCGATACTTGTAGGCGGCCATCCAGACCGGCAGCAGCACGTGCTTGAAGGTCACGTCCGAGACATCGGTGTCGATTCGGTGGATGCGCTGGCGGTCGCCGCCGATATCGAATTTCACGTCGCGCTCGATCTGGCGGTCCATGCGGGCGCGCGCCTCGGTGAAGCCGTCATCGAGATCGACCTGGTAGCCCTCGGCCCGGAACCCGGCGAGGAATTCGGGGCGGTAGGGTTCCATCGCCGACAGGTCCCAGGGCTCCAGCGCGTCGGTGAAGCGCTTGGGCAGCGCCTTGGAGGCCAGCACCAACACGTCGTCGAAGAAGCGCGCCACCCGCCCCGCGGCTGGGGTCCAGCGGATCTTCTGCACGCGCACCGTCTCGGTCTTGCCGTCGCGCACCACCTGCCGGGTCTCGTAGTAGATCGTGCCGCGCTCGCCGCGATAGGCCGAGGCGGTCTGGGCGTCGAAGGTCCAGTAGGGCACGTAGATGCCCGACATGCGCCGCCCCTTGCGGGCATAGTCCTGCAGCCCGTTCGGCGCGAACCACAGCCCGCCCAGCCAGTCGGTCATCGCCTTGCGCGCGGCGGCCTCGTCCAGCGCGAAGGGCAGCAGGCCGCGCGGCTTGATATGGCGATGCGTGCCGGTATCGGTGACCACGGGCGTCGCGCAATAGGGGCATTCGGCGGCATGCGTATCGGGGTCGAACTCGATCTGGGCGGCGCAGTTGGGGCACGTGGTGACCCGCGTCTCCTCGATCTCCTGCAAGGGCAGCAGGTTGGCCATGGCCTGCTTGAAATCCAGCTCGCGCACACCGCCCTCCCACGGGCCGGCGCCGGCGATCTCGCCGGTATTGCCGCAATGGTCGCAGACCAGCCGGCCGGCCTCGGGGTCGAAACGCAGGTCCGACCCGCATTGGTCGCAGGGAAAGCGGTGTTCCTCGGTCGGGCCCGAGGGCAGGGGCGGCGGCGTGTCGGTCATGGCCCGAGATCAGCATGTCCGGCCGGGCGCTTCAAACGAAAAAGCGCGCGCCGCCCGCCGGGCTCAGCGCCGGTTGGTGATCCAGCGACACTGGTAGGGATCGAGCGAGACGCCGGTCTGGTCGGGGGTCAGCTCCTCGCCCGAGAGCAGGTCAACCCAGGTCTCGTCGGCGATCAGGTTGAGCGCGCCCGAGGGCAGGTCCACCCGGTCGCCGCTGACATTGTGCAGCGCAAAGATCGACTGGCTGCGGTCCAGCGCCTGCCGCCAGAGCCCGAAGACCCGGTCGTCCAGATGCAGGGTGAACTGCGTGGCATTGGGATGGAAGGCCGGCTGCTGCGCGCGCAGCCGCATACGTTCCGAGAGGGCGGCCATCACCCTTGCCTGGTCCGAGGCGGGATCGGCCAGCTTCTCCTGCAGGCTGGGATAATCCCAACGGTGCCGGTTGATGGCCCGGTTCATGCCGCGCCGCTCGACGCCCTCGAGGTCGTTCGGCGTGGCCAGCATGGCATGGATGTAGAAGGCGGGGATCCCTTCCAGCGACATGACGATGGTCTGTGAGCACAGGAACCGCGCGACCTGGTGCGCGTCCTCGCCGGCATAGGTCCGCGCCATGGCCGAGAAATAGGTGGTGTTCAGCTCGTAGACCGACTCGCCCCCGCCGGGCAGGCTGCGCATCGAGGCCAGCCCGCCGGACAGCTTGACGGTCTCGATCATGCGCGCGACCTCGTCCTCGGGCAGCAGCCCCTCGGCCGGGCGCATCCCGATCCCGTCATGGCTGGCGCTGAAATTCAGGTAGGCGCAGCCATGCGGGGCGGGCGGCATGGCGCGCTGCCAGCCCAGCAGGTAGCGCGCATCGCCCGACAGCAGCGCGTGCAGGATCAGCGGCGGCAGCGGGAAGTTGTAGATCCAGTGGGCCTCGTTGCACTGGCCGAAATAGGACAGGTTCTCGGCCTTGGGCACGTTGGTCTCGGTCAGCAGGATCAGCGGTTCGGCGGCGAAATCCGACAGCACGCGCAGCAGCTGCACGATGGCATGGGTCTGGGGCAGGTGGATCGAGGGCGTGCCCGGCTCCTTCCAGACGAAGGCCACCGCGTCCAGCCGCACGATGCGCACGCCCATCTCGACATGCAGGCGGATGATGCGGATGATCTCGAGCAGCACCTCGGGGTTGCGGAAATCCAGATCCACCTGGTCATGGCTGAAGGTGCACCAGACATGGCGGATGCCGTCCAGCGTCTCGATCTCCTGCAGCAGCGGCGTGGTGCGCGGGCGCACGACGGTCGAGACGTCATCCTCGGGCGAGGCCTCGTAGAAGAACCGGTCATAGGGGGCCTGGCGCTGGCGGTAGGCGTTGAACCACGTGCCCTGGCTCGACACATGGTTCAGCACGAGGTCCGACATCAGGTGGAACGCCTCGCCGATGCGGGTGATGTCCGGCCAGTCGCCCAGCGTCGGGTTCACCTTGCGGTAATCGGTCACCGCAAAGCCGTCATCCGAGGTGAAGGGAAAGAAGGGAAGGATGTGCACCCCGTTGACCACGCCGCTCATGTGCTCGACCAGGAAGTCGCGCAGCAGGTCGAGCGGCTTGTAGACCCCGTCGATCAGCGAGTCGCCATAGGTGATCAGGATGCCGTCGCGCTGCGACCAGAGCGTGTTGCCGGCCTTGCGGGCGCGTTTGCGCGCGCTGTGCCCCTCGGGCCAGAACGCCTCGACGACCTGACGGGCCAGCGCGTCGGGGTCTTGCTCGGGATAGATGGCGAACAGCAGGCGGCGCAGACGCTGGTGCAGGGCGGTCGAGGTCTCGGGCATCGGGTGCGGGATCTCCTGAGGCGCGGGGTCTGTCGTCAAGGGACGGGTATACCACGTCACGGGGTGGTTGAAAGCGGGCCGGGCGGGCGCGGCCGGTCGGTCTGGGGATTTTCCGGGCATCTGCCGCCGAAACAGGCGCTTGTCGGCCGGCTCAGGGGCGCACCGGCACGACGTCGACGCTGTGGCTGGTGCCATGCCCGCCGGCGCTGCGCAGCGCGCCCTTGACGGGCGAGACGTCGCCGTAATCGCGCCCCACCGCCACGGTGACGTGATCGGCGCCGGCCCACCGGTCATTGGTCGGGTCGATCTCGAGCCATCCGGTCTCGGCCCCGCACCAGGCGCGCACCCAGGCATGCATGGCATCCACCCCGTCCAGCGGCGGCTGCCCCTCGGGCGGGATCGTGCGCAGGAAGCCCGAGACATAGCCCGCCGGGATGCCCAACCCGCGCAGCCCCGCGATCATCACGTGGCTGAAATCCTGGCAGACGCCGCGGCGCTGGGCAAAGGCCTGCGCGGGGTCGGTGGCCACGTCGGTCGCGGCCGGGTCGAAGGCGAACCCGTCATGGATCGCCCGCGACAGCGCCGCCACGATGGCCCGGACCGAGCGCGCGCCGGACGTGGCCTCGCGGGCAAAGGCGGTGATCGCAGGATCCGGCGCCACGCGGGGCGAGGGGCCGGTGAAGTGATGCGGGCTGTCCGGCGCGATGCTGTGCACCGCGGCGATCTCGGCGCGCAGCTCGGACAGGCCGCAGGACAGGTCCAGCGGCAACTCGGGCGCGTCGCGCAGCAGCCGCCCCTCGAAGGTGAAGCTGACTGCGCTCAGCGGCCGGGCATGCGACAGCTCGGTCCGCGGGTTGCCGAAGAAATCGAGGCTGTCGCGCCGGAAATCCTCGGCCGGCTCGACCCGCAGCGCCCCGCGCAGCACGCGCTGCCCGTCGCGGTCGCGCGGCAGCATCCGCAACACCGTGCGATGCGCGCCCGCCGGCGCCGAGTAGCTGTAGGAAATGGCAAGCCTGATGTCATAGAGGATGGGCACGGGCGGGCCTCACTGCAGGTAGCGCGCGGAGAGCTCGTCGGACATGGCCGACAGATCGGCCCGCAGCCCGCCCAGCTGCGCCCCGGTGACCTCTTCGGGATGCGCCACCGAGAGCGCGGTCTGTGTGCGCAGGATGAGGCGCGCCAGATCCGACATGCGCACATCCTCGGCCTTCATCGGCAGCATCACCTCGAGCTCGCGCAGCCGGTCGAGCTGGTAGAGCACCGAACGCGGGTTCTCGCGCTCCAGCACCATGAGGTCGATCAGGGTGTCGCGATTGGCCTCGACCGGGTAGAGACGGCGATGGGTCATCACGCTGTCGCCCATCTCGATGGCCACGTCGAAACTGCCGCGCGGCGCCTCGGGGTCGGCGAAGCTGTCCAGCAGCCAGGTGGTCTGCAACGCGCGTTCCAGCGCGCGGCCGATCGACAGGAAGCGCCAGCCGGAGGAATGGTACATGTTGTCATGCACCAGCCCGGCAAAGCCCGCCAGCTTGCGCAGCAGCATGCTCAGCTCGCGCGCCGCGGCATCACCGCGCGACTCCGCCCGGCTCAGCGCGCGCGCCGAGAGCGACAGGTCGCCAAGCGCGTTCCAGCCATCGGTCGAAAAGCGGTCGCGCACCTTGCCGGCACAGTTCTGCGCGCTGTCGAAGAGCTCCTGCAGCCCCTCGGGCACGCCGCGCTCGGTGCTCAGCCCCATGCCGTCGAGATGGCCCTGCACATGGGCCAGCAGCGGCGTCTCCTGCAGGCCGCTGTCCTGCAGGCGCAGGTGATAGGCGCGCAGCAGGCGCACCGCGCTGTCGGCGCGCTCCACGTAGCGGCCCATCCAGAACAGGTTGTCGGCCGCGCGCGAAGGCAGGTTGCCCTGCTTGCGGTAGCGCGCCGCGCCGGTCTGGCTGGGGGCCAGCGTGTCGGGATCGACCCGGTCCTTGCCGACGATCCAGACATCGGCGACCGAGCCGCCATCCTGCAGCGCCAGCGCGGTGGGGTCCTCGGTCCGGCCGATCCGCGCATAGCCGCCCGGCATCACCGTCCAGCCGTCGCGGGTGCGGGCGGCGAAGACGCGCATCACCATCGGCCGCGGCACCAGCGCGCCGTCGATCATCGCCGGCGTGGTGGACAGGGTCACGGCCTCCTGCCCCACCAGCTGGCTGCCCTCGGCCTCCAGCCAGTCCGAGATCGAGGGATGCGCGGTGCCGCGGAACCGCCCCCCCAGCGCGGTGGCGTCATCCACGTCGAAGGGCAGGCGGGTCGAATAGGCCGGCCCGATCATCATCCGGGACAGGTTGTCGCGCACATAGGCGCGCTCGGCCGCCTGGCCGCACCACCAGGTGGCGATGTTGGGCAGGCGCAGCGGTGCGCCGGTCAGCTCTTCGGCGATGCGGGGCAGGAAGGCCAGCAGCGCGCGTGCCTCGAGCACGCCCGATCCCAGCGCGTTGACCATGGTGAAGGCGCCGGCCCGCAGTGCCGAGACCATACCGGGCGTGCCCAGCGTCGATGCGCCGTTTAGCTCCAGCGGGTCGGCATAGCTGGAATCCAGCCGCCGCCACAGCACGTTGACCGGCTCGGAGCCGCGGATGGTGCGCACGGTCAGACGGTCATCCTCGACCCGCAGATCGTCGCCCTCCAGCAGCATGAAGCCCAGGTAGCGCGCCATGTAGGCGTGCTCGTAATAGGTGGCGTTGTGCTGGCCGGGGGTCAGGATGCCCACGCGCCCGCCCGGCTGGCTGCGATAGCCGTTCAGCGTGTCGCGGAAGCTGCGGAAGAACCCGGCCAGCCGCGTGACATTGGCCCGGGCAAAGACGTCGGGAAAGACCCGCCCCGTGGCCATCCGGTTTTCCAGCGCGAAGCCCGCGCCCGAGGGCGCCTGCGTGCGGTCGCCCAGCACGAACCACTGCCCGTCGGGCGCGCGGCCCAGCTCGAAGGCGAGGAAATGCAGGTAATGCCCCGAGCGGGGCGGCACGCCCACCATGGGGCGCAGCCATTCGGGGATCCGGGTGACGATCTCGGCGGGCAGGTGGCCGTCCTCGACCAGCCGGCCGGGGCCGTAGAGATCGGCCATCACCCGTTCCAGCAGCTCGGCGCGCTGCACGATGCCGGCGCCCAGCGTCTCCCATTCCTCGGCGCCGATCATCACCGGCACGTGGCTGAGCGGCCAGTCCCGCTCGGTCGAGCCCGAGCCGGAATATTGCCGGTAGTAGACGCCGGCGTCGTGCAGGTACTGGTCGCCGCGCCGGAACCGTTCGGCCAGCGCCTCGGGCTCTTCCTGCGCGATCAGCCGCATCAGCGGGCGCCAGACCGGCCGCAGCCGCCCGTCGGGCTGCAACAGCTCGTCGGCCACGCCATTCGGTGGGGAATATCCCTCGACCAGCTTGCGCAGGTCGGGGTCGGGTGCGGTCATGATCAGAGTCCGGGTGGTCGGCGCAGGTCCAGCGTCATCGGGAACTCAGGATGCACGTTTTCCTCGGCAGGCCAATAGCCGCCGGGCGTGTGGCCCATCTTTTCGAACCGCGCCAGCCTGCGGGCCTCGGCCTCGTTGGCATTGACCGGGAAGGTGTCGTAGTTGCGTCCGCCCGGATGCGCCACGTGATAGCGGCAGCCCCCCAGCGCCCGGCCGGTCCAGGTGTCGAAGATGTCGAAGACCAGCGGCACGTTGGTGGGCAGGGTGGGGTGCAGCGAATCCGGCGGCTGCCACGCCTTGAAGCGCACGCCGGCGATCTCTTCGCCGCTGGTGCCCGTGCCGGTCAGCGGCACGCGGCGGCCATTGGCGGTGACGATGTAGCGCCCCGGGTTCAGCGAGTTCAGCTTGACCTGCATGCGCTCGACCGAGCTGTCGGTATAGCGCACCGTCCCGCCGATGGCGCCGCGCTCGCCCAGCACGTGCCAGGGCTCCAGCGCCTGGCGCAGCTCCAGGTGCACGCCCTCGTACTCGACTTCGCCGCAGAAGGGGAAACGGAACTCGGCCTGCGCCTCGTACCAGTCGGGGCGGAAGTGGAAGCCGTGATCGCCAAGGTCGCGCAGCACGTCGAGGAAATCGGCCCAGACGAAATGCGGCAGCATGAAGCGGTCATGCAGCACGGTGCCCCAGCGTGGCGGCGTGCCCTTGATCGGCGCCGCCCAGAACCGCGCCAGCAGCGCGCGCAGCAGCACCTGCTGGGCGAGGCTCATCTTGGCGTCGGGCGGCATCTCGAAGCCGCGGAACTCCACCAGTCCCAGCCGGCCGGTCGGCCCGTCGGGCGAGAACAGCTTGTCGATGCAGATCTCGGCCCGGTGGGTGTTGCCGGTCACGTCGATCAGCATGTTGCGCAGCAGCCGGTCCACCAGCCAGGGCTGCGGCTGCGTGCCGTCGCCCGGGTCGGGAATGTGGTTCAGCGCGATCTCCAGCTCGTAGAGCGTGTCGTGCCGCGCCTCGTCGATCCGCGGCGCCTGGCTGGTCGGGCCGATGAAGGTGCCCGAGAACAGGTAGGACAGCGACGGGTGACGCAGCCAGTGCAGCACGATCGAGCGCAGCATGTCCGGCCGGCGCAGGAAGGGGGAATCGTAGGTCGTGCCCCCGCCCACCACGACATGGTTGCCGCCACCGGTGCCGGTATGCTTGCCGTCGATCATGAACTTGTCGGCGCCCAGCCGGCAGTGCCGCGCCTCTTCATAGACGCCCTGCGTGATGGCCTTGCAGTCCTCCCAGCTGTGGGCGGGGTGGATGTTGACCTCGATCACGCCGGGATCGGGGGCCACCTTGATGACGTTCATGCGCGGATCGTCGGGCGGGGCGTAGCCCTCGACATGGATCGGCAGGCCCAGCTCCTCGGCGGTGGCCTCGGCATTGGCGAGCAGCTCGAGATAGTCCTCGAGCGTGGTGGTCGGCGGCATGAACAGGCACAGCTTGCCGTCGCGCGGCTCGATCGCGATGGCGGTGCGCACCGCGCCGGTGGCCGGGTCCACGCCGCCCATCTGGCGCTGCTCCTCGCGCCGGCGCATGTCCTGCCGCGACGAGGCGACATCCTGGTCGCGGCCCTGCGTGACCGGCGGCAGGGTCTCGGCCTCTTCGCGCGCGATGCGCTCCAGCTCCTCGAGGATGGCACGGCGGCGCTCGTCGAGATCGGCATGCACGTCGGGCAGGGGCGTGGCCGGGATCTCGGACGGGTCTGCCGGATAGATGTAAGGGTAGGCGACCGGCGTGATATAGGGCAGCCCGCCCAGCGGCAGGCGATAGCCCACCGGGCTGTCGCCGGGGATCAGGAAGAGATGGCCTCGCCGCGGACGCCAGTATTCCGACTGCCAGCGCCCCGAGGCGCGCGACTGCCAGAGCCGCTGCAGCGGCAGCACGTAGCCCGCAGGCTCTGTCAGGCCGCGGTTGAAGACCCGCGCGATGCGCGCCCGCGCCTCGGGATCCTTCAGCTTGCTGTCCTCGGGCGAGACATTGGCCGGCAGGCCGGCCTCGCGCAGCACCCATTCGGCCGGGTCCTCGAAGGCGGGTTGCGCGTGGTCTCGCGGGATGCCGAGGTTCTCGGCGAATTTCGACAGGAAGCTCTCGGCCTCGGCGATGCCGGCCGCCTGTGCCGGGTTCTCGCGCGCGACATGGGCGTCGTTCTTCCAGACCGGCTTGCCGTCGCGGCGCCAGTAAAGCGCGAAGGTCCAGCGCGGCAGCGTCTCGCCCGGGTACCACTTGCCCTGGCCGTAATGCAGGAATCCGCCCGGCGCGAAGCGCCCGCGCAGCCGGCGGATCAGCGTGTCGGCCAGCGCGCGTTTCTGCGGGCCCACCGCGGCGGTGTTCCACTCGTCGGACTGGAAATCGTCGATCGACACGAAGGTCGGCTCGCCGCCCATGGTCAGGCGCATGTCCTGCCGCTCGATCGCCGCGTCCACCTGGTGGCCCAGCTTGTCCAGCGCGTCCCAGGCCTCGTCCGAGAAAGGCTTGGTGATGCGCGGATGCTCGGCCGTGCGCGCCACGGTCATGTCGAAATGGAAGGTGGTCTGCGTCTCGGGATCGCCGGTGAAGCCGCCCACGATGGGGGCGGCGTTGCGGTAATGCGGCGTCGCGGCCAGCGGGATGTGGCTTTCGCCGGTCAGCAGCCCCGAGGTCGGGTCCAGCCCGATCCAACCGGCCCCGGGCAGGAAGACCTCGGCCCAGGCATGCAGGTCGGTGAAATCGTGATCCGTGCCCGGTGGCCCGTCCAGCGACACAAGGTCCGGTTTCAGCTGGATCAGGTAGCCCGAGCAGAAGCGCGCCGCAAAACCCAGGTGGCGCAGGATCTGCACCAGCAGCCACGAGGTGTCGCGGCACGAGCCCTTGCCGCGCTCCAGCGTCTCTTCCGGCGTCTGCACGCCGGGCTCCATGCGGATGATGTAGCCGATCTGCTGCTGCAGTTTCATGTTCAGATCGACGAGGAAATCCACCGTGCCGGTGCTCTGGCGCGGGATCGCGGCAAGGTAGTCCTTCAGCCGCGGGCCGGCCGGCTCGGGGTTCAGGTAGATCTGCAGGTCATGGCCGAAATCCTCGCCATAGTCGAAGGGCCAGTCCTTGGCGTAGTCCTCGGTGAAGAAGTCGAACGGGTTGTAGACCGTCATGTCGGCCACGAGGTCGACCTCGATCTTCAACTCGCGCACTGGCTCGGGGAAGACGAACCGGGCCAGCCAGTTGCCATAGGGGTCCTGCTGGTGGTTCACGAAATGGTCTGTCGGGCTGATCTTGAGCGAATGCGAGATCACCCGCGTCCGGCTGTGCGGGGCAGGGCGCAGCCGGATGATCTGGGGCGACAGCATGACGGGGCGGTCATATTCGTAATGGGTCAGGTGATAGACGCTTGCCGTGATCGCCATGGGCGTCCCCTTTGTGATTGTCCGGGTTCAGATGACAGGGCGTCGCACGGCGTGTAAAGCCTGCGCCGTCGGGGCCGGTGCCCGCGCGGGCCAATCCCGCGCCACTGTGCTGAAAGAACGGGCGCCGGTCGGTCCGGGCAACGGGGGCGGATCACCCCGGTCAGTCACCGAAGACCGGCAGGCTGTCCAGCGCGTTCTTGAGCGCGTCGCCCCAACCCTGCGAGATCGCTTGGAAATACTCGGAGTCTGCCGCGATCCGGCCGGTCGTGCCGATCTCGAAGCTGTCCGCCCTGTACAGGTGGTAGTCCAGCGGCAGGCCGACGGTCAGGTTGGCCTTGATGGTGCTGTCGAAGCTGACGCAGAGCAGGCGCATGGCCTCGTCGAAGCTCAGCCCCGGCTCGAAGGCGCGCACGAGGATCGGGCGGCCGTACTTGATCTCGCCGGTCTGGAAATAGGGCGTGTCGGACCCGGCCTCGATGAAATTGCCCTCGGGGTAGATCAGGAACAGCCGCGGCGGGCCGCCGGCGATCTGGCCGCCGATGATCAGCGTGGCATTGAAGGCGGTGCTGGCCTCCATGCCCTCGCCGGCCTGTTTCGCGATCACCTCGCGCAGGGTCTCGGCCACCAGTTTGGCGGCCTGGAACATCGAGGGCACGGCCAGGATCGAGGGGTCGCGCTCGTCGTGGGCCTTGGTGCGCTCGTCCAGCAGGCTGACCACGGCCTGCGTGGTGGCCAGGTTGCCGGCGGTCATCAGCGTGATCATCCGCTCGCCGGGCTTGTCCCAGTGGAACATCTTGCGGAAGGTCGAGATGTTGTCGAGCCCGGCATTGGTCCGGGTGTCGGACATGAAGACGAGACCGGCATCGAGCATCATGCCAACGCAATAGGTCATGTCGGGATCGTCCTTACTGCTGCGCCACCTCTATCGCGACGTTCATGGCCTCGCCCGCCTGTCCCGTTCGGGTGCCCGTCACCGGGGCGGCATCGGCATAGTCCAGCCCGGTCGCCACGCGGACATAGCGGGTATCGGGCGAAATGCAATTGGAAACGTCGAACCCCACCCAGCCCAGCCCGTCCACATGGGTCTCGGCCCAGGCATGCATGGCCTCCTGCTCGACCCGGTCATCCATCAGCAGGTAGCCCGAGACGTAGCGCGCCGGCAGCCCCATCTCGCGCGCGCAGGCGATGTAGACATGCGCGTGGTCCTGGCAGACGCCCTTGCCCTCGGTCAGCACGCGCTCGGCCTCGGACGCGCTGTCGGTGGCGCCCAGCTGGTAGTCCACCCGTTCGCCGATCAGTTTCATCAGCATGTGCAGCCGTTCCAGCGGCGTGTCGCCCGTCACCTCGCGCACCAGCGCGCGGATCGCCGGGCCGGGTTTGGTGCGCGGCGTCACCCGGCGGTAGAGCCAGAGCGGCGCGGGCCCGGGATGCGGGCCGACCACGCCATGGGTCTCGCTCAGCTCGACCTCGCCCTCGGAGGTGACCAGCAGCGTCTCGGTGCCCTTCTCGAAGCTGATCAGCTCCACCGTGTTGCGGTGGTGATCCTCGTAGGACAGTTCCTTGACCCCGCCCTCGATCCGGGTGCTCCAGCTCAGCACGGATTGCGCCGCGCCGGGCTTGGGCGTCTTGCGCACCTGCTGGAGCCCGTAGGTCTCGGGGCTGTCGAAGCGGTACTGGGTGGTGTGGCGGATCCGCAGGCGCATGGGGCTCACTCGTAGAATCGGTAGTCGATCTCGATCTGCTGCCCCAGCGCGCCGAGGCAGTTCAGCGTCTCCTGGACGAATTCGTGCAGACCGTAGTCGAAGATCTCGTCGATGTCGCGGCTCAGGTGCCGCTCGGACATGTCGACGACCATGCCGTGCGCGCGCGGGAAATTCCCGTATTCGCGGCCGAGGAACTCCATGTTGCTGCGCAGCTTGTCGACGCAGAACCCCAGGCTGCGCGGGAAGCGCCGGTCGAGGATCAGGAAGGAGGCGATGTCGCGCGGCTCGAACTGGTTGCCGAATTCCATCCGGAAGCCGCCGCGCGCCGAGACAGAGCGCAGGATCGTCTCCCACTGGACATTGTCCAGATCGGTGCCCACCGCCATGACCGAAGGCAGCAGCACGTAGTACTTCACATCGAGGATGCGCGTAGTGTTGTCGGCGCGTTCGAGGAAGGTGCCGATGCGACAGAAATCGTAGATGTCGTTGCGCAGCATCGTGCCATGGGTGGCGCCGCGCACCAGCGCGGTCTGCTGGCGGATGCGGCGCAGGATGTTGGGTAGGTCGCGCTCGCCCACCTTGCGCGCCAGCATGTCGCGCGCGCCCATGTAGATCGCGTTGGTGCCTTCCCAGACCTCGCCGGTCAACGCGGTGCGCACCAGCCGCGCGTTCTGCCGCGCGCCGCCGATGCAGTTCAGAACCGAGGACGGGTTGCCCTTGGCGCGCAGCATCCAGTCGATCACCGTGTCCTTGGTCACCGCGTCGTAATGATCGTGGAAGCCGGCGGTCACGCCGGCCGATTGCAGGACCGATTGCCAGTCCTCGTCGCTTTCGCCCGAGCGGGTCAGGGCGATGCGCTGGCCGGTCTCGACCAGCCGCGACACGTTCTCGGCCCGCTCGAGATAGCGGTACATCCAGAACAGACCGTTTGCCGTCTTGCCGAGCATCAGTCCTCCAGCACCCAGGTGTCCTTGGTCCCGCCGCCCTGCGACGAGTTCACCACAAGCGAGCCCTTCTTGAGCGCCACGCGGGTCAGCCCGCCCGGGGTGATGCGGATCCCGTCGGGCGAGACCAGCACGAAGGGGCGCAGGTCGACATGGCGCGGGGTCAGCCCGGCGCGGTTGAAGATCGGCACGGTGGACAGCGACAGCGTGGGCTGGGCGATGTAGTTGCCCGGCCGCGCGGTCAGCTTCTTGCGGAACTCGGCGATGTCCTTCTTGGTCGCGGTGGGCCCGATCAACATGCCGTAGCCGCCCGATCCGTGCACCTCCTTGACGACCAGCTCGGACAGGTTGTCCAGCACGTAGGCCAGGCTGTCGGGCTCCGAGCAGCGCCAGGTGGGCACGTTTTCCAGCAGCGGGCGCTCGCCGGTGTAGAACTGCACGATGTCGGGGATGTAGCTGTAGATCGCCTTGTCATCGGCGATCCCGGTGCCCGGCGCATTGGCAATGGTGATCCGGCCGGCGCGGTAGACATCCATGATCCCCGGCACGCCCAGGGCAGAGTCCGGGTTGAAGTTCAGCGGGTCGAGGAACTCGTCGTCGACGCGGCGATAGAGCACGTCGATCTGCTTGTAGCCTTGCGTGGTGCGCATGGCCACGCGGCCGTCGACGATGCGCAGGTCGTGCCCCTCGACCAGCTCGACCCCCATCTGGTCGGCCAGGAAGGCATGCTCGAAATAGGCCGAGTTGTAGATCCCCGGCGTCAGCACCGCCACGGCGGGCCGGCCCGACAGGCCCTGCGGCGCGCAGGCGGCCAGCGACTTGCGCAGGTGCGAGGGGTAGTTCTGCACCGATTGCACCCGGTTCTGCGAGAACAGCTCGGGGAACATCTGCAACATGGTCTCGCGGTTCTCGAGCATGTAGCTGACGCCCGACGGCGTGCGGGCATTGTCCTCGAGCACGTAGAACCGGTCGTCATCGGTGCGCACCAGGTCGATGCCCACGATATGGGTGTAGATGTTGCCCGGCGGGTCGACGCCGATCATCTCGGGCAGGAAGGCCTCGTTGCGGTCGATCATCTGCGCCGGCAGCTTGCCGGCCTTCACGATCTCCTGCCGGTGATAGATGTCGTGCAGGAAGGCGTTGATCGCGCGCACGCGCTGCTCGATGCCGCGCGACAGGCGTTGCCATTCCCCGTTCGAGATGATGCGCGGCACGATGTCGAAGGGGATCAGTCGTTCCTCGGCCTCGGCCCGGCCATAGACGTTGAAGGTGATCCCGGTCAGGCGGAACAGCTCCTCGGCCTCGCGCTGCTTGTCGCGCAGCCGCTTGGGTTCCTCGCCGTCGAACCAGTCCTTGAATTTCGCATAAGGTGCCCGGATCCGGTCGTCTCGGCCCAGCATCTCGTCGAAGATCGGTTCGTCGTCCATGGGGTCAGGGCACCTGCTTTGCGTCTTCGGCCCGCGTGGGGCAGGGCGCCACGAGCGGGCGCCCATGCACCAACTCAATCAACAGATCCGTGAGCGCGCAATGGTTTGGTCATGTTTGCGGGGCCGGGGTGCCGGAATGCCGCCCCCGGGGTGCCGGACATGCGTGCAGCTGCTGAAAATTTGGGCAGCCGGGCGCGGGATGCGGCCCTGTCAGTCGAACCAGGCCGCCCAGCCCTCTTCGTAGTAGCGCGCCAGCGGGTGCGACCGGATCGAGTTCACCTCGACCTCCAGCGGCCCGGTATCGGCCCCGAAAACCTGCGCGGCCTGCCACGCTGCCGGGGTCAGGAAGCGCAGCCCGCCGGGCAGTTCCGGCGCGCGGTCGGGAAAGCCCTGCGCCCGCGCCATCACGAACCCCCAGTCGCCGAAGCTGGGCACGTAGACATGGTAGGGCAGGGTGGCCAATGTCTCGCCCGGCAGGGCGGGGCTGGGAATGGCGGCCAGCGTCGCTTCGATCGACCAGAAGGCCGCGCGCGCGAAGAGCGGTGAGCCCGATTGCGTGACGAAGACGCCGCCAAAGCCCAGCCGCTGCACCATCAGCTTGTAGAACTCGGCCGAATAGAGCTTGGACAGCGTCAGGTTCCGTGGATCGGGCAGGTCGGCGATGATCACGTCATAGGACGGCCCGGCCTCTTCGAGGAATTGCCAGGCGTCGCGGTTCACGATTGTCACGCGCGGATCGCTGAGCGCTCGGTCGTTCAGCGCGGCCAATTGTGGGGTGTCGCGGAAAAGCTCGGTCACCCGCGGGTCGAGATCGACCAGCGTCACCGCCTGCACGTCGTCATGGCGCAAGACCTCGCGCGCCGCCATGCCGTCGCCGCCGCCCAGGATCAGCACATTGCGCGGTCGCGCGACATAGCCCATGGCGGGGTGGACCAGCGCCTCGTGGTAGCGATGCTCGTCGCGGCTGTCGAACTGGATCGACTGGTCGAGGAACAGCCGCACGCGGTCGCGGAAGCGGGTGACCGTGATCGCCTGGTAGGGCGTGCGCTCGGCGAGGATGATGTCATCCTCGTAAAGCGCGGCATCCAGCGCCGAGACGATGCGCTCGGAGGCAACAAGCGTGCCGGCGCAGAGCAGCAGCGCCAGCCCCCAGGCCCATGGCAGGAGCCGGCCCAGCCGGTCGCGGAAGATCCACAGCGACAGCCCCGCCACGGCGAGGTTGGCCAGCCCGAAGGCAAGGCTCGCGCTCATCAGGCCGAGGTACGGCACGACCAGCAGCGGAAAGGCCAGCGAGGCGACCAGCGCGCCAAGATAGTCGGCGGTCAGCACGTTCTCGAAGCGGAAATCGCGGGCGCCGATCTCGTCCAGCACGCGGGCGATCAGCGGGATTTCCATCCCCGACAGCACGCCGATGGCGACAAGCGCGCCGTAGAGCGGCAGGCCCACCACGCCGTAGCCGGCATAGACCGCGAAGATCACCGGCGCGCTGAAGCCACCGATCACCCCCAGCGCGATCTGCGCGCGCACGAAGCCGCCGACAGGTTCCGCCACGAAGCGCGACAGCCAGGCGCCGAGGCCCATCGAGCTGAGGAAGACGCCGATCACCAGGCTGAACTGGCGCACGCTGTCGCCCAGCAGGTAGCTTGACGCGGTGGCGGCGATCAGCTCGTAGACCAGCCCGGCGACGGCGACGATGAAGGTGGCCAGCAGCAGCCAGACCGCCTCGGCCCGGGTCTGCGTCACGACAGGATGACGGCCGCGATGATGATCGAGATCGACAGGAACAGCGCCGAGATCAGCACCGCGATGGCCACGTTCTGGTCCTCCTCGATCTCGCGGCGCAGCGAGAACGGGGTCAGCTTCTCGATCAGCAGCCAGCAGGCCACCAGCAGGAGCAGACCGAGGAAGGTGTAGAAGATCGTGCCGACGATCTCGGCAATCAGAATATTCGCCAACATGGCAAGGCCCTTTCCCTATTTCACGCGTCCGCCGACGCCGAATGTGCCCGAACGCACCGACACGACACTGGCGCTGGCGCCCCACACGCCCTTGGAGGACAGGTAGACCGATCCCCCCAGCACGGCGGCGCAGCACAGCACGAAGACCAGGCGCGTGATCCAGATCATGTCGGCTCCTCACTCAATCGTCGTCACTCCAGTCCGAGCCGGCGAATTTGCGGTTCCGCCGCCAGTGGTCGTAGGCGAAGCAGGCGGCAAAGACGAGGCCGAACAGGAAGACCGTCTTCCACATCGGCGAGGGGCTGTAGGTGCGCCCGCGCGCCGTGGCGCTGATCCAGCTGTTGGTCTGCCGCGTGCCCACCTCGCCCGAGCCGAACTCGGTCATGTCCACGTGCAGCGTATAGCTCTGCGCCGCGGGAGAGCGGAAGGTCAGCGTGCCCGAACGGCTGCCCTCGGTCCATGTGCCCTCGGAGTCGCGCCCGAAATAGTAGGACACCTCGCGCCCGCCTTCGAAGAGCGTCTCGCCCTCGGCATCCTCCAGCTCCAGCTCGAAGAAGGCCCAGCCATTGGTGACATCGGTCTGCAGGTCGATCGAGATCAGGTTCATCGAGGCGTCGGTCTCGAACTCCAGTGTCAGCGGCAGCGCGTCCAGCGACACCCGGTCGGTCCGCGCCAGCGTCGGCCCGCCCGACATCATGGTGAAGAGCAGCAGCAGAACCGACAGGACGAGGAAGGCCATCGCGGTGGCCTTGAAGAAGGGACCGTTGGCCCAGGGCCCCGGCGCGGTCAGCGGGTGCGAGGCGCGGGGCGCCGGGTGGTCGATCCCGAAGGAGCCCTGCTCGGCATCGCTCAGCAGGCGCGTCAGCTCGACCTCGCGCTCGGCGCTGCCCTCGCCGCGGTTCAGTGCCAGCATGCCGTCCGGCCCGACGAAGGTCACGGTCGAAGTCGCATCGCCCAGCCGCGGCGTCCAGTTGAAGGCGCCCTCGACAAAGTCGATCTCGGCCAGCGAGCTCTCGTAATAATCGTATTGCCGGTCGCCCAGCCAGACCCGCGGCCGGCGCTCGGCCAGTTCCACGTCGCGGGCCGAGTACCACAGCGAGGGCTGCCGGCGCAGCCGCCGGGTGAAGGTCAGGTGGCCCGAGGCCTCGAGCGTGATCCAGGCATAGCCATGCGTCGGCGAGTAGATCTGGTGATCCAGCCAGTGCCAGGTCCGCCCGCCGTACCGTTCGACCCAGCCGACCTTGCCGATCACGGTGAAGCTGACGCCCTCGATCCGCCCGGTATCGCCCAGCGACAGCGGGCTGTGCGGCCGCTCCATGTCGGCATATTGCGCGATCAGGCGGAAATCCTCGTGCGCGTCCAGCACGCCGCCGCAATAGGGGCAGACATGGGTCTGCACCCGGCCGCCGCCCAGCACGTCCTGCCCGGCGCCGCAGGAGGGGCAGTTGATCGCGCGCACCGTGCCCGTCATGCCCGCTCCACCTGCAATTCGAAGGGATCGAGCCAGGCGCCGAGGAACCAGTCGGTCTGCCCGGCATGGGTCTCGGCGCTCAGCAGCGTGGTCTCGGGGCCCGAGAGGTTGACGTAATCGAACCGGTCACCCACCGCCAGACGCTCGGGGAAGACACCGCGCAGCGCGGTACATTCGCCGCTGTCGATTTCGGTCGCGGCATAGGTCTCGCCGCGGTACTGCACGGTGTCGCCCAGCCGTGGCCGGGCGGGCAGGTCGGCGGGCGGATCGGGCAGGTCGGACTGTGCCACGACATCGCCCTCGTCGACGCTGATCCAGACGCCGTCGCCCTTGGGCGCGGTGGCCCAGAACTCGTCCCACCAGCCGGGGCCATAGCTGAAGCGCGCATGCCCCTCCACGGTCAGCCAGCGCCCGTCCAGCTGGACCCGGTCGCCGAGGCCGATCAGCGTCGGCGCGTCATGCATCACCCCCGCGGTGCCGGCCGCGTTCAGCCGACCGTCAAGGATGTAGAGCGTGGAGTCGCAGGACGGGCAGACCGCCATCAGCGCCGCGTCGAGCCGACCGGGAACCGCGTCCCCGCAATTGGGACAGTTGGGCATCTCACAATCCGAAATCACTTGCTGC
The DNA here is from genome assembly GCF_001482405.1 of Pseudoponticoccus marisrubri. Classification (GTDB taxonomy): domain Bacteria; phylum Pseudomonadota; class Alphaproteobacteria; order Rhodobacterales; family Rhodobacteraceae; genus Pseudoponticoccus; species Pseudoponticoccus marisrubri. The sequence goes on along the minus strand of NZ_LPXO01000001.1, from coordinate 336,249 downwards.
CAAAGAGCTAGCCGGAACCGGCCCGTGGCGCAATGCCCGCGTGCGCTCCACGACGGATGGGACTGTGGCGTGCTCGGAACAAGGTGGGCGCGAAATACGGGCTCGCCGGATCGTAAAGGTTTTGTTAACGATTATACTCAAGGTTGCAAGGCGGGGACAACTACAGGTGAAGCGCGTGGAACGTGTAGGATCTGCGGCGCGCGTGGTCCGGGTGCGGGGAACGCCCGGGGCAGGCAGTTGCGAGACACCGAAGGGCATCTGCAGGTCCGCGTGCGGCCGGGCGGTGCCGTCATGACCACGCATGCCGCGATGATGCCGGTCGATACCGATGGCCGGCTGCTGTCGGATGCGCGCGACGCGGCGCGGCAGCTGCTGGCGGCCGAACCGGGCGCCGAGGCCGTGCAGATCCGCCTGCCGGTGCTGCGGCCGGCGGGCCATGCGCCGCTGATCGTGGCGCTGTCGCGGCAGGGCCTTGCGGTGCCGTCCGATGCGGGTCGGCCGGCGGCCGCCAGCGAGCCCGTGGCCGGGCTCTGGCTCTGGCACGATGCCGCGGCGCAGCTTACCGTCGGATTGCCCGAGGCGGCGACCGGGGGCGCCGATGTGCGCCTGCGTTTCGCCGACCCGGCCGAGGCGCCGCCCGCGTCCACGCTCACCCGCTGGCGCGCCGTGCTGCGCATGACGGCCGGGATGCTCGATGCGCTGGTCGAGCAGGCGCAGGCGCGCGCCGATCTTGCCGCGCTCAGCGGGCAGGCCGACCGTTTGCGACGGCAGGTGCGGACCGATGCGCTGACCGGGCTGGCCGGCAAACCCGCCTTCGAGGAGGCGGCGGATCGCCGGCTGGCCGATCCCGCCCGTCCCGCCATGCTGATCCTGGCCGAGATCGAGCGGCTGCGCGCGGTCACCGACCTTTATGGCGCGCAATTCGCCGATGCCTTCGTCCGGGCCGTGGCCGAGGAACTGGTCGAGACCCTGCCGACGGGCAGCCTGATCGGGCGGCTCTGCGGCTCGGAGTTCGCGGCGCTGGTCGATTTGCCGGCGGGCCAGAGCCCGACGCCCGCGGCGCTGCGGCTGCGCTGCACCCGCGCCCTGTCGCGCGCCACGCGCAAGATGGGCCGGGCCGGGCTGGGCACGGTGGTCCTGGGCACGGCACGTTTTCCGGGACAGGGTGGCGATCTGGACAGGCTGCTGGCCACGGCCGATGCCGAGCTGGGGCAGGGCCGGGCGGCGCAGTCGGCAAACCCGGCCGCCCCCGCGCAGCGCCGGCTGAACGGGCGCGGGATCGGACGGCAATTCGCCTCGGCTGTCACGCAGGGACGGATCGTGCCCTTCTTCCAGCCCATCGTTGACCTGCACAATGGCACCTGCCGCGGCCACGAGGTGCTGGCCCGCTGGCTGGATCCGGCGCGCGGCGTGCTGGGGCCGCGGGCCTTCCGCGCGGTGTTCTCGGATTACCGCCATGCCGAGCAGCTGACCTTCTGCATCGCGCGGCAGGTCATGCAGACCCTTTCGGCCGCGCCGCAGGGCGAGACGGTGATGTCGCTCAACCTGACCTCTTTCGACCTGATGAACCCGGGCTTCGTGCTGGATTTCCAGACCCTGCTGGCCGAGTTCGGGCTGCGCTGGCAGAGCTTCGTCTTCGAGGTGACCGAAAGCGTCATGCTGGATGCCGGCGGGACGCAGGTCTTTCGCACGCTCGACACGTTGCGCGCGCGCGGCGCCGGCATCGCGCTGGACGATTTCGGCACCGGCTATGGCGGGCTGCGCCATCTCAGCGGCTGGCCCGTGGACCGCATCAAGATCGACCGGCATTTCACCGCCGCGATGGACCGCGACCGCACCGATTTCGCCGTGACACAGGCGATCGCCGCGATCGCGCGCGAGGCGGGCTATTCGCTGGTGGCCGAGGGGATCGAGACCGAGGCACAGGTGCGCGCGCTGCGCGGCATCGGTTGCGATCTGGGGCAGGGCTTCCTGTTCTCGCGTCCCGTCGCCCGGGAGGCGCTGGCACACCTGCCGCAGGTCTTCGCGGTGCCGGACCAGCCCGACGCGAGCGGCTCCTAGCCCGCGCGGCCCATCAGGGCAGGTCCCCCATCAGCGCCCAGGGACCGGGCGTGCCGGGCCGTCCTTTGTCCAGCACCACGGCAAGCCGGGTGTCGCGAGCCGCCGGGGCGGGCAGGTCGAAGCTGGCCGCGCCGTCGATGCGGCCCAGCCGCTGCGGCGCGCCCTGGGGCGGGTAGAGCCAGACCGCCAGCGGCGCCTCCCGCGTTGCGGCAAGGTTCTTGAGCTCGACGGTCACGCGCCGCCGGTCGGGGCTCAGCCAGACGACGGCGCTGGCCCGGTTCAGATCGGGCGACAGCACCGTGACGGGCGCCGGGCCCATGGCCTGCGACACCGGGGGCGGGGCGGCCAGGCGCAACGCCGCGTAGGCACCGGCAAGGAAGGCCAGCACCAGCAGCGCACCCATCGGCAGGGCCCGGCCACGCAGCGATGCGCGCCGCAACTGGCGCGCCGCGGGAAGCGGGTCCTGTCCGATCCGGCCGAGGCTCCGTAGGATTGCCATATCGGTGTCCGACTGCTCTTGTGTCAGGGTCTGGCTTGGCAGTCTGGCCTGCCAATGTGGCAAAGGTTGGGCGCCGGCCTAGCCAATGCGCGCAATTTTTTTCTACACTTGCGGGCACATGGGCAAAGAATCGGACCGACGGGCGGACTGGCAGGAGCGAAAGTGACCAAGACCCTTTTCAGCGGGAGCCGGGCGGCCTGCGCCTGCCTGATCGCGGCGCTGCCGATGCCGGGCGCGGCGCAGGAGTTCTCCTGCGCGCAGATCGCCCAGATGCTGGCCTTCGCCACCTCGCAGGCGCAGGACACCGGCGCACTGACCGAGATGGCCGCGGCGCAGGGCTGTGACCTGCCCGAGGCCGCCGATCCCGGTCCCGGAGTTACGACGGTCGACACTCCGCAGGCGGACGGGCCGGAGAGCGTGCCCCGGACCACCGAGGTCGAAACCGCCCCCGGCACGGCGCCAGGCACGGATACCGCGGCGGAGCCCTCGGCCACCGAGGCATTGCAGACCGCGCTGGACGAAGCACGAATCGCGCGCGACGCCGCGCAGGCCCGCGCGGCCGAGGCCGCGGATGACCTCGTGCAACTGCGCGGCGACGTGGCCGATCTCGAGGCCGAGATGGCAGCGCTGCAGGCCGAGCTGACGGAGGCCCGGGCAGAGTTCGAGACCGCGTTGGCGCAGGCCGAAGCCGACGCCGCCGAAGCGCAGGCAGAGGCCGAGGCGCAACTGGCCACGCTGGGTGCCGAGCGCGACGCCGCCCGCGACCGGGCCGACGCGGCCGAGGCCCGTGCCTCCGAGGCCGAGGGCGCCATCGCCGATGCCGAGGCGCGGCTGGACGAGGCGCTGGACCTGGCCGCGGCCGAACGGCTGCGCGCCGATGCGGCGCTCGAACGCGCCGAGCGCGAGCTGGAGGACCGGCTGCGCCTTGTCGGCCGGTTGGTCGCGCATACCGAGACGGCGCTGTTCGGCTTGCTGTCCGAGCTCGACCTGTCCGAGTGCATGCGCCCGACCGTGCAGGTCTCGGTCGAGGGCGAGACGGTGATCGCGCGGCTGAGCGGGCAGGTGCCGGGCTTTGCGGCCGAGCGGCTGGAGGCGCTGTCCCTGCCGCTGACCCGGGTCGAGACCGATTTCGACCCCACCCTGTCCGACACCTCCTGCGCGCTGGCGCTGGACGGGTTCACCTTTGTCGAGACGGGAGGGCGGATCCTGGGCGCCGAGGCGCGCGCGGCGCAGGAGATGCTGCCCGAGCTGGCCGGGATCGCGGACTGCGACCGTATCGGCCAGGTGATCGAGGAGAACCCGCGGCTGGCCGAGTACCGCGCGGCCACGCCGGGCCTGTCGGGCGCCCGCGGCGCCTGGGTCGCGCGCGAGCTGGGCGGCACGCGGCGGCTGGCGGCCTGCGTGCTTGAGGATGGCGCCTATGTGCGGACCTTCCGGCCGAACACCTCCGAGGCGACGCGCTACCTGACCGTGCTGGCGGAGGCGCCCGAATGAGGCACCTGTCCCTTGCGGCGGCGTTCTGCCTGTCCGCGACCGCGCTGTCGGCGCAGATCGACAATGACCGGCTGGCCGAGGCCCTGGCACAGGGGGAGGTCGCGCTCGAGGCGGTGCGCTCGCTGCCGATCGCGCTGCAGAACCCCAATGTCGGCGGGAACGAGAAGCTGCGCGAGGTCAATGCCAACGACGTCTATTTCCGCGACATCCAGCCCATCGGCGACAGCGGGCAGTGGTTTCGGGTTTTTCCCAGCATCAAGGAGCCGCGGCTCAGCAATTATTTCCTGTTCGAGGGGGCAGAGACACCCTTTGCCGCGGCGCCGGTGGCGGATCGCGATCCCCAGCCCACGGACCTGTCCATCCTGCTGCATTTCCCCGATGGCGGGCATCCGCGCGACCGCTGGTCCCAGGGGCGGCCCCGGGCCGTCTATACCCGCCCCAATGTCGAGAATGCAGAGGCCGAGACCTGGCCCGTCGGGTGCTACCGCTTCACGCTGAGCATCGCGGGGGCGGGCGAGCGGGCCTATGGCCCCGGGGCGGCGTGCGAGTTGCGCCCGACCGAGACCGCCGGCTGGGCGCGGATCACGCTGGACGGGGCCGAGGATCACTTGCTGGTGCTGGGCACGCGCGACGCGCCCTATGCCGCGCAAGTCGGCCCGGCCGAAGCGTCGCAGCCGGCCGGGCTGCGCCTGCTGGTCTGGGATGGCGGCGCGCCGGACTGCCCCGATTTCCTTGACCCGGCCGTGCCGGTGACGCGGCTGGGCGCGTCCTTCGCCGGGCAGCTGGGCGATCTGAACACCAATTCGCGCTGCGGCGTGGCAGATGCGGCGGGGGCCGAGGTCTCGGTCACCGGGCTGCGCGCGCAGGGCGACGGCACCTATCTGCCCGAAGGCACGGGGCCGGTGACCCTGTCGCGCGGCGGCGGGCAGGTGGTCGTGCCCCGCGATGCGCGCCTGCGCGAGCTTGCCGAGACGGGCGGTTTCCTGTTGGTGGACGAGACCGCCTTTGCCACCCCGGTGTCGCAACCCACCCCGGACGCAACCGGCGGGCGCTACGCGCTGGTGGAGCTGGACACGCGCACCCCCGTGACTGGCATGGCGCTGCTGCGGCCCGGCGGGACGCGGATCGAGCTGGCCCGGCTGACCGGCCCGGCCATCTTCTCGGACCGGGTGGGCTATTGGCGCGCGGGCACGGGCGAAGAGCTCTTCCACCTGCGCCTCGACCGGCCGGGCCCGGCCGAGATCGCGGTGCAGCCGGCCTCGGAGCTGTCGGTCTGCCCGCCCGTGCCGCTGCAGGTGGGGGCCGATCCCTTCACCGTGCCGCGCAGCGCGGTCAGCTGCGGGGCGCGCGAGATCTCGGTCACGTTGCGCCTGCCCGAGGGCTTTGCGCTGGGCGCGCGCGACGACCTGTTCAAGGGGCCGTGCCCCGGCTTTACCCCCGATCCGGCCAGCCGGGCGCGGCATTACTGTCTCGATCTCGACACGCCGCGCGCCGGGCTGCCCGAGCTGGAGATCGCCTTTGACGAGGCCGGCCTGTCCGAGCGCTACGAGATCGTTGCCGACTATCCGCGCAGCCTGCCGCGCAGCGCGCTGACCGAGGGCGCGCCGGTGCAGGTCGCGCTGCGGGTGCGGCCGCGCGCGACGCCGATCACCGTGCCGGTGCAGGGCGGGCTGCTGAACGAGGATGTCGGCGCAGGGGATTTCCGCGTCAGCCTGATCAACGGGCGCGACATCGTCGAGTCCGTGGCGCTTGATCTGGCCGAGGACCGCGCCTCGGTCCGCCTGACGCCGCGCTTTGCCGCCGCCGCGCTGGATGCGTGGCAGAAGACCGCGCAGCTGCCGGTCTTCCTCGAATCGCTCGGCGGGCAGCGCTTTGTCGATGACACGGGCGCCGAGGCGCGCAGCATCCGGCTGGATCTCGACATCTCGGGGATGACCGGCGCACCGGCGCCCGACCAGCCCGCCGCGGTGATCCGCATCCTGCCCGATTCCGTCACCCTGCCGGAGCGGCTGCCGGTGGACGGGCTGGCCCTGACCCGGGACGGGGTGACGCCGGTGCAGGATTATTTCTGCCGCGTCGGGCTCAAGATCGAGGACTCGCTGACCTCGTGGCTGACGCCCGAGGGGCGCGACGCGGTGCTGCCCGACGCGATCAGCGGCACCCGGCTGGACTCGGTCTCGCGGATCGACATCGTGACCGGGCCGCGTCCGGCCTCGGGCAGCGAATCCGCGCCGCCCGAACAGGTCTGCCGGCCCGAGGGCACGGTGATCGCCAGCATGGACGCCAAGTCCTTTGTCGCGCTCGACCGCATCGCGCTGCCCTATGCGCATCCCGTGCTGGTCTATTTCCTGCGCACCGCGCCCAGCGACACGCATTACGGCCGCGACGCGCCGCGTGTCTACCGGGCCTGGCTGGACGCGCTGCAGGGGCTGACAGGCAGGCGGCTGATGGCGATCCGCCAGCCGGCGCGCCGCGGCTTCGAGACCATCGCCGCGGGCACCACGGCCAAGCCGCTGGACTGGCGCATCGAAAGCGCCGCGCTGATCCGCGGCAACGCCACCGCGCTGAGCGAGCCCGACCTGCGTGACGTGTTCGACGATGCCCGCGCCGTGGCCGATGCCGCCGGCCTGCCCGAGGGCAGCTGGCCCGACATCATCGTGCTGCGCGCCGCCGCCACCCGGTTCGAGCTGGGCACCGATTGCGCCGATCTCAGCCGCGCGATCCGGGCCCGGCCCGCCGGGGCGCGGATCCTGATCCTCGAGGACATGCGCGGCAGCGTGCCGGTGCCGCCCGCGCAGGATGCCGGGACCGGCGAGATCCGCACCTGGGCGACCAGCCGCTGCACCGGGCCCGAAGGGTTCGAGGCGACGCTCGTGGTGACCGATTTCGTCGACCAGACCGACCCGCCCGTGGATTTCGCCCGCGCCCTGCGCGACCCGCTGTCCGAATACCTGCTCGATTGACCCTGCGGAGGGACCATCATGCGCCAGACCGTCTTCTGCCTTCTCAGCGCCGCGCTGGCACTGTCGCTGCCCGGGGCCGCCCGTGCCGAGTGTCGCGGCCCGGTGGCCTACCCGGTGCTCTCGCTGACCGAGGGGTTGCCCATGGTTGACCCCTCGGGGGCCGAGATCGGCCGTCTGGGCTATCTCGACGCGCTTGAGGCCGAGCAGTACCAGAGCACGCTGGCCCCGGCGCCGGGCGGGGCGCCGCCCGCGACCGTGTCGGTGGTGGCGCCTGACGGTACGCCGGCGCTGGTGCCGGCCGACCAGGTGCTGACCTTCTCGGGGCGGGGCTGCCTGTCGGAACGGGTGCGGATGAGTGACATCCCCCGCAACGAGCGGGACCTGACCAACACGCTGCAGGCCAAGGCGCTGCTGGGCATCCGGCCCGAAAGCCTCGAGACGCTGGCGCCCGGCGAAGAGCCGCAGGGCATCGCGCTGCGCGCCGGCCCCTCGGCCGAAGCGCCGGTGCTGGAATACCGCAAGCGCTACCTGCTGGGCTATGTCTATGCGTCGCATTACGATGCCGAGACGCTTCAATACTGGTATTTCATAGGCTCCAAGGACGAGGCGCGGCTGCGGCTGGAAGAGGACGGGCGGATCAACCCGCGCTCCGCCGACGAGATGCTGGGCTGGGTCAGCCAGAACGACCTCGTGCTCTGGCCGCAGCGCCAGGCGGTCTATCCCAAGGGGCCCGAGGCCTTCATGTCCATCGTCGGGGACGCCGACCTGGCTGATGCCGACGGGCGCGGTGTGCGGATCGAGTGGATCGACGAAGCCGCCCCCGACCAGGCCAATTCGATCCTGAAATTCTCGCTGCTGGGCCAGTCCGATACCGAAGGCGTCTATTCCGTCGCCTATCCGCAGATCGCCAGCGACCGGGCCGAACCGGTCACCGCGCGGGCACGGCCCACCCCGGCGGCGCCCGAGGCCGGCGTGGCCGGCGGCAGCGACGCGACCCGGGTGCTGCTGAACCTGCTGGCGGATTCGACGCAGGATCTCGACGTGCTCTTCGTGCTCGACAATACCGAGAGCATGGAGGTCTACCGCGACAGCGTGATCCGCGGCATCGAGGACCTGAACAACGATCCCGCCACCGACCGCGAGACGCTGCGCGTCGCGGTCGCCATGTTCGGCGACTTCTTCGACAGCCCCGAGGCGGCCACCGACTGGGCGGCGACGCGCGGCGGGTTCGACCCGTCCTGGCGCCAGTTGATGCCGCCGGGCCAGCCCTTCCAGTTCTGGCTGCAGGATCTCGCCTTTCCCGGCGCCTTCCCGACGCTGGCGGATCTGCAGGCGCGGTTCGGTGGCGCCTATGCCGACCCGCAGGTGGACCGCGAGGAGATGGGGCTGGCCGCGCTCGACATCGCCATCCGCTCGACCGGGTGGCGGCAGGATTCCGTGCGGTTGGTGATCTATGTGGGCGATGACCGGGCGCGGCTGTTTCCCGGCCGCGACCTGGCCGACAGCGCCGAGCGCATCGCGCTGACGCTCAAGGATTTCAACGCGCTCTTCCTGCCGATCAACGTGGCCGGGCGCGATATCGACGACAACAACAGCGCGTGGCTGGAGCAGGTCGCGCGCATCGCCGAGGCGGGCGAGCAGATCCCCGGCTCGGGCGGCTCGCTGCCCACGGTGGTGGCCTATAACGATCCCGGGGTCAGCGATCTTGACAATGCGCGGCGCGGCGTGCGCGACAGCATCGCCTCGCTCTTCGTGCTGCAGAAGGCCGCGCCGGGCGAGTTCAACCTCGACGAGGTCTGCCGCATTGCGCTGGAGAACAACGTCTCGTGCAACATCCCGCTGCTGATGCTGCAGCGGCTGGCCGATGCCGACCTGAGCGAGCTGGAGGCGCTGGAGTTGCGCACCGACCTGCTGCGCACCGGCTATTACCCGATCGAGGATGCCGAGATCTTCGTGGCGCTGTCGGTGCTGGAACGGCAGGGGCTGGAAAGCGCGATGGAGACGGTCTGCGCCGCCATGCAGGACCCGGGACGCATGCGGCGCGAGCTGGAGGACATGGCCGAGCAGCTGGCCGCGGGTTTCCTGGGCGAGTCGCGCATCGGCTCCACCGCGCTCAGCCCCGAGGGCGAGACCATCCCCGAGTTCTTTGCCCGCATGACCAACCTGCCAGCCGAGTATTTCAGCGTCTTCAAGATCGGTGACCGCGAGCTGGGCGTCGATGCCTTCGTCGACGTGGTGATCGACCTCGAGGACGACCCCGCGCAATACCGCGCCCTGCAGCAGGAGCTGTGCCTCTCGGCGCGGCTGCTGGAGGCCGTGGGGCAGGGCGATTACGTGGACCGCGACAGCTTCGAGGCCGAGTTCGACGAGGATTTCCAGGCCTTCGACTTCATCGAGCGCGCGCCGCTCAAGGAGTTCGAGTGGCGCTGGGGCGTTGGCGGCGGGCTGCAGGTGCATTTCGTCCCGCAGAGCTTCTTTCCCAAACAGGTGCTCTGAGCCATGCGCCAGCCGGGGCCCCTGGTCCGGATCGAGGCCTTCGCGCTGGCCCGTGGCGCGCCGGGCGGGCCGGGCTTCCGGCTCGAGATCCCGGCGCTCGAGATCCCGCGCGGCGGCATCACGGCCATTGTCGGCGTCTCGGGCAGCGGCAAGTCGACCCTGCTCAACATCTGCTCGGGGCTGGAGCGATCGGGGCAGGGGACGGTCCGCGTGGCACTGGGCGAGGGGCCGGCCGTCGATCTGGATCGCGACGGGTTCGACCATGCGCGGGTCGGGCGCGTCTTCCAGTCCGGCCATCTGGTGCAGGGCGCGACCGTGGCGGCGAACCTTGCCCTGGGCCTCGCGCCCCGGGGCGCGGCGCTGGCGCAGGTGGACCGGGCGCAACTGGCCCGGGCGCTGGCCGATGTGAACCTCTCCGAAGAACTGCTCGACCGGCGGGTCTGGCAGCTTTCGGGCGGGCAGCAGCAGCGTGTGGCGCTGGCCCGCGCCCTGATCGCCGATCCGCCGCTGATCATCGCCGACGAGCCGACCTCGAGCCTTGATCCCGACCTCGCCGACGAGCTGATGTTGCGGCTGCGTCGCTGGGTGGATGCGGGTCCGCCGGGCGCGCGCAGCATCCTCTGGGTCACGCATGATTACCGCCCGGTGCAGCGCTATGCCGACCGGCTTCTGGTGATGACGACCGATGCCGTTGGGCGGGCCGGGCCGAAGACCGACGCCCCCGTGCCGGTGCCGCAGACCCTGCGCGAGATCGAGGCGCTGGTCGGCACGGCCGCGCCGCCACCGCCCGTCAGCGCCCGCACCGGGGCCGAGGGGGCCAGCGGCTGGCGCCACCTGGCCCGTAGCCTCGCGCTCGCGCAGGTGTTGCGCCGGCCCGGGGCGGGGTCCGGGCTGGCCGCCACACTGTCGCTGCCCGGGCCGAGGGCGCGCGCGTCGCCGGGCGCCTGGGCACGGGCCTTCAGCGAATACAGCCTGACGCTGCGCCTGCTGCTGGGTGTGGTGGTGCTGCACGGGCTGATGTTGCTCTACGCCGTGCAGGACCGTCAGGCCGAGACCGTGCTGAACAGCGCGCGCAACTGCCACACCATCGTCAAGGGCACCAGCGCCGAGCTGGATCTCGACCCGCCGGAAGTGCGCTGGCTGGCCACGCGGCCCTGGCTGGAGGCGACCGCGGACGAGGCGCTGCGCTCCGAGCGCATGGCCAGCGACGAGATGCTGGCCCTGCTGGCTTCCGCAAGTCCCGGCCCGGCCTGCACGCCGCAGATTGCGGCCTGGCCCCGGCGCGACCTGCGGCTGGACGCGTGGTTCCCGCAGCCGGGGCAAAGCTGCGCGGACAGCCGGCGTGGGCCCGACGGGGCCAATGCGCGGCGCTCGCTCCAGACCGTGGCGCTGCACCGTAACGAGCCGCTCCTGCAGGACCTGCACGGCGTGGGCGGCGCCTCGATCGCGTCGCTGGTGCGCGACCGCACCGCCGCGGGCAGCCGCATGGGGCTGGTCATCGCCGCCGAGGCGGTGCCGCGTCTGTTCGGGATCAGCCCGGCCGAGGCGGCGGCGCGCGACACGATCTGCGTCCAGCGCAACGGGCTGCGCGACGGGGAGCCGCAGCTGATCACGCTAATCGGCATCTCGGACCGGCTGCCGCGCGACGGCGACTTCTACTTCGACGCGCTCTTCCCGCTCGAGGCGCTGGAGCGCGCCAAGCCGGACATGGCCGATGACGCCTATCGCAAGACCGCGCTCTATTTCCAGCCGCGCGAGCTGGCGCCGCTGGCGCGTTTCCTCGAACCCGAAGCGGGAGCCGACAGCATCGGGGTGCGCTACCGCTATGATCCCGACAGCCTGGAACGGTTCCGGCAGGTGATCGCCTCGAACCTTCTGGTCTCGGCGGTGCTGGCGGTGGTCGCCACGCTGGTTCTGGTCGCCACGGCGCTGATGATCGCGGCCTCGGTGGGTGCGCTGGTCGCCGACAACCGCCGCGCCTTTGCCATGATGCTGGCCATGGGGGTGCCGCGGCGCCTGCCCATGGCGGTGATCGGCTGGTATCTGGGCGTGCTCTTCGCGCTGGCGGGGGGCACCGCGCTGCTGCTGGCCGGGCTGACATGGCTGGGCCTTGTGCTGGCGGGCGGCGTCGCGGGTCAGATCGCCGAGATCGGCGCGACCAGGTATTTCTGCCTGTTTCTGGGGGCGCTGGGGTTAATAGCGTTGACCTGTTTCGCGACCGCTTGGTACGTTGTCCGAGGTGAATTGAACAGCGTGCGCCACCGTCTCGCTTCTATATTGGAATCAGGGGGATAGCATATGACGTACCGCATCCTTGCGGCCGTCCTTCCCGCCCTTCTGGCCGCGGCGCCGGGGCTGGCGCAGGGCCGTCTGTGCCTCGATGCGCCGGACGGGTCGGGGTGCCGCGCCTGCCTGCAGAACTTTGCCGGCGACAGCGCGGATGAGCGGCGGATGCGCGCCTTCATGTGCTATGGCGGCGAGGCCCTGCCCGAGCCCGAGGAGGAGACGGCCGCGGCGCCGGCCCCCGAGGGGATCTGCGATTTCTCGGCCTGTCCCGAAGACGTGGCCAGCTATCGCGCCTGTGTCGAGCATGGCGCCACCATCGCGCGCACCACGCAGGTCGAGGAGATCGGCGCCGCCTATGCCGCGCTGATCGTGCGCGAGATCCCGGTGATCTGCGCCGAGGACGGCATGCCCGCGATCAAGGCCCAGCTGGACGGGCTGGTGCCGCAATACGGTGCGCTGACCTCGGCGCAACGCGACAGGTTCAACGGCTGCATCGACGCGCAGGTGGCCGCGCGGGACGAGCTGATCGCGCGTTTCGACGCCGAGGGCGTGCAGAGCGGCCTGTCGGTGCTCTCCAAGCGCCGGGCCGAGGACGAGATCCGCGAGCTCTATCGCCTGCAGGGCTTTGCCTCGGTGATGGGGCTGTTCGAGATCGGCACCACGCTGAGCGATTACGCGCAGCGCGTCGCGGCCGACATGCAGGTTTGCGAGACGGAGGGATCGTGATGCGCAGCACCTTGTTCGCCGCCGCCCTCCTCGCCGCCGGCGCCCTGCAGGCGCAGCAGGCCGAGGAGACGCCCGAGACGCCGCAGCCGGTCCCGCCGGCGGATCGGGCCGCGGCGCCCGATTTCGACATCGACTGCACCGACAGCACCGCGGTGCTGGCCTTCATGGGCGAGCTCGAGAGCCTGTCCGAGATGACGGCCGTGCGCAATTTCTGCACAGAGGCCTTCGTCGCCTCGGCCGCGGATCTGGGCAGCGAGGCCTCGGCCGAGGATGCGTTCAACCTCGCGCTCAGCAAGCTGGATCTCGAGATCACGACGCTCAAGCTGTTCCAGCGCGACCTGCAATCGGGCGGCAAGCTGGACAACGGCTTGCGCCAGACCGCGACCGAGATCGAGGCGCTGGAGGACGAGATTGCCCGCCAGCGCGAGCGCAACCCCGAGGAGGCCGAGCGCAGCGCCGAGCAGCTGGCCGAGCGCAAGGGCCGGTTCACCACGCTCGAGGCGCAGGTCGGCACGCTCAAGACCGAGGTGGATGCCAGCCTGCGGGCGCTGCGCGACGACGCGCCGGACATCGCGCTGTCGATCCGGCTGCGCGGGCTGGACGAGACGCTGGCCCAGCTCGAGACGGTGGTCAACGCGACCCGCGCCACCATGGACCGGATGGAAAACCTCGAAGCCGAGTTCACCCAGGAAACCAACTGACCGGCCCGCCCGGAGAGGAGAGCATCATGACACGTCCCTGGATCCCCGCGCTGGTCCTGTCGCTGGCACTGTGCGGCCCGGCGGCCGCGCAGGAGGAGGCCACCCCGATCGACACCAAGGCGCTGGCCACCACCATCGCCACGCTGTCGGAAAGCTTTGCGCAGGATATCGACACGCTGGGCCGGACCCTGTCGGACCTGCCCGCCGAGATGGCGGCGACCGAGCAGTTCTACGACGACATGATCGCCTCGGTCGACCGGATGCTGGACAAGGTCGATGCCGAGTCCGACGTGGCCGCCGACGTGCTGGGGCTGAAGGATCAGGCCGAGGCCGAGCGCGTCTTCTGGCAGGAGCGCTGCGACGAGAGCGGCAAGAACCGCGACTGCGAATATGTCACCCGCTGGGACGAGCGCGTGGCCGAGGCGCTGCTGCGCGAGGAGGAATACCTGACGCTCGTCGACGAGATGGAGCAGATCCGCGAGACCTATGTCGACAACCGCGTCTATGCCATCGCGGACCTCAAGCTGGGCGAATTCGACCGTGCGCTGACCGAGCTCAAGACCTCGCTCGAAACCATGGGCACGCTCAGAACCGAGATGCAGAAACTGGCCGTCGCCATCGGCGGGCCGGAATTCGGGCAACAGGAAACCAATTGATGGACGGGGCGGACGACACGCTCGGCCGCTCTGCCCACCCCGCCGACAGCCGCGCGGGCCTCCTGGTCGCCTGGGGCCCGCAGGCCGTGGCGCTGGGGGTTCTCGGCGCGCTGGGCGCGCTTCTGCTGCGCAGCCTGCAGGCCGCCGGGCAGCTGCCGGACGGCCTGATCGGCATGCTGGAGAACCAGGGCGGCTGGGTGATCGTGGCCCAGCTGGGCGGGTTCATCGCCTTCCTCGTGCTGATCGTCGCGCAGCTGGCCGCCGTGCGGATCGAACGCGCCGCCATGGACGGGCGCGGGGCAAGCGGCGCGCAGCTGCTGCATGCGCTGGGCCTGCCCGAGGGCTGGGTGCGGCACCTTGCCGACGGGCCCCGCGCGCTTGACCGCGACCGGCTGGAGCTGGTGCTGGGCCAGCATGAGGAGGCCCGCCTGACCCTGCTGCGCCTGCTGCTGGTGGCCTTCCCGACCACGGGCTTCATCGGCACGGTGCTGGGCATCCGCACCGCCATCGCGCCGCTCGACATCCTCGCCGGGGCCGAGGGCGCCGGCGCGGGCGCCGTCTCGGGCGCGCTGGTGGGCGTGGTCTCGGGGCTCGAGACCGCCTTCGACACCACGCTGGTGGGGCTGCTGATGCTGCTGGTGGGTTCTTTCCTGCTGGGCGCGCTCTCGATGGCGCTGCGCGGCATGCATGCCGAGCTGTTGCAGCGGTGGTAGCGCAGCGCCGTGCACGCCGGGGCGCGGGCTGGCTGGGCGGCACGCCGGCGCTGGGCTTTCTCGACGTGAATTTCGGCGTCTTCGGCATCTTCCTGGTGGTCTTTGCCGTGCGCGTGCTGTTGCAGACCGAGGCCAGCGCGATGCGGCCCGACCTGCTGGTGCTGGTCTCGGCCGGGCCGGTGCCCGAGCAGGGCCGGGCCGAGATCCTGTCCGACGGCGCCCCGCCGGTCGAGATCGTGGCCCCGCTGGACAACCCGTTCCGACCCGACAACGCCTTCGGGACCGCGACGCGCGCCGTGCTGGTCACCGCGGCAGAGGGGCGCGCGGCGCCGCTGTCGGTGGGCATCGTGCTGCTGCCCGACGGGTTCGACGCGATGAAGGCGCTGAACGCGGTGCTCAGCGATGCCGCCCTGACCGGGGCCGATGATTTCCTGCCGGTCTCCTGGACCGTGATCCCCGCCGAGGACAGCGCCCGCGCGCGCCGGATCGTGACGGAGTGGGAAGAGGGATGAGGCGGCCCGAGGATCTGACCCCGGTCGAGGGGCTGGGCGACATCGTCTCGAACCTGATGGCGCTGTTCATCCTGCTGACCATGATCGTGCTCCTGGCCCGCGTCACGGCCGAGGCCGCCGCGGACCGCCCCGGTCGACTGGCCGAGGCCGATGGCGGCGACCTCGTGGCGCGGCCCTTCGACACCGTGACGCGGCCCGCGGGCCCCGTGGTGGTGACGGCGACCGGCTTTGCCGTGCTGGACATGCCCGCCATCCGGCAGGCGCTGGCCGCGGCCGGGCGTGGCGGGCCGGTCGAGGTGCCGGGCGGGATCTTCGTTGGCGCGGCCGAGGGCGAACCGACCCGGGTGCGCAACCGCGGCGCGCTGTCGGGCGATCACGCGCTGACCGCCGTGCTGGACATCCCGCTGAACGCGGTGCCGCAGGCGCTTGCCGTACCGGGTCAGACGCCGGCCGCGCTGGTGGCGGCGCTGCGCGCGCGCCTGCCCGCGGGGGCGGCGCCGGACTTCATCGTTTTTCCCGACGGGATGGCCCGGTTCGGCCCGGTCTACCGGCACCTCTCCGAGACCGGGGTGTGCTTTCGCTGGACCGCCTGGACCCGCACGCAGACGGCCTATACCGACCGCGCGAACCCGCTGCGGATCCGTCCGGCCTCGCTCATGGGGCGGCGGGAATGCCCGGCATGACCGGGCCCGCAGGAGAGCGACTGTTCCATACGCTGGGCGCGGGGTTGCTGGCGCTGGCCGCGCTGACCGCCTGGGCGCTGCAGGACCGGGTGGAACTGGCCGAGGCCGCGCCGCCCGCCGCCCCGGCGGCCTCTCAAAGCGCGCTGGAGGACGCGCTGGTTGCGCTGCAGGACGCCTCGGATGACGCGGTGGGCACGCTGGAGGTCACTGGGCGCAGCTGTCTCGAGCTGCAGCCCGATCGCGCCGCGCTGCTGGCCGGGCAGGTGCGGCTGCGCGACCGCACGGCGTTGGCGGTGCTGCTCTCGACGAAATCGCTGGAAGAGGCCGCCCCGCTGGCCGAAGACCTGCAGACCCGGCTGCCGGACGGGGCGGTGGAGGTGCGCGTGGCCATTGCCAACCGTCTGGCCCGGCTGGCGCTTGGCGCCGGTGACACGGGCCGCGCCGCCACGGCGCTGCAGGCGGTGGAGGGGCTGGCGCCCGATCCTTGCCTTGGCGCTGACACGGCCTTCCTGGCCGGCCGGCTGGCCGAGCAGCGCGGGCAGGGGGCGGCCGCGCAGGCGCTCTACGCACAGGCGGTCGAGCTGAACCCGCTGCACCTGCCCGCACATGTCGAGATCCTGCGCCGCGGTCTGGCCGCCCCGACCCATGGCCCCGAGGTCGAGGCCGCGGTCCATGCCATGCAGGCGCTGGGCCGGTTCCGCGGGGCAAGGCGCTACGCGATCGATCTGTCGCGCGAGGCGGCCGAGGGCCGCTGCCGCACCGAGGGGTGCCATTATCTTGGCGCGGTGATGCTGAACTGGGCAAACCTGCCGCAGGGCGCGCTGCGCGCGCTGGACGCGTTGGAGCGGCATTGCCGCGCGCAGCCCTGCCAGCCGGGGATCGTCGCGGCCGCGCAAGGCTTCCGCGCGCGGCTGAACGGGGGCGCCACATGAGCGGCAGCGGGCCCGCGCTGGCCGGTCTCGCTGCGCTTTGCATCGCGGGGCTGGTGTTGCGCGCTCCGGGCGCGTGGGCCGTGCCGGCGCTGGACGTGGTGGGCGCGCTCTGGGGGCTGGGGCTCTGGGCGCTCTACCTGCGCGCGGGGGCCGAGCGCGTGCTGGCCGTGGCCCTGCTGACGGGCGCAGTGGCCAGCCTGTCCGGCCCGCTGGCCGCGCAGCTGCCCGCGGACGTGCGCCCGCTGCTGCTGGCCGCGGGCGGGATCGCGGTGCTGGGGCTGCAGGCAGCGGCAGCCGAGCGCGCGGGCACGCTGTCACAAGCCGTTGCGGTGCCGCTGGCGGTCTATTGCGGTCTGCGCCTGTCCGGCGCGTGGGAGGGGCCCGAGGCCGCGCTGGCGGCCGGCGCGGCGCTGGGGCTGGTGCTGCTGGCCCGGCTGGTGCGGGCGCAGGTGCTGCCCGCCGCGCTGGCCGGGACCGGGCTGGCGCTGGGGCTCGTGCTGGTGCTCAGCTGAGCGGGTCGGCGGGGTAGAGCGCCCGGGCCGCGTCGCGCACCACCTCCGAGATCCGGCCCAGCTGCGCGGCCAGCGGGCTGGTGCGCCGCCAGACCATGCCGATCACGCGGGTGGGCTCGGGCGCGCGGAACCGCGCCACCGCCACATCGGCCGAGCGTGTCTCGACCGGGACGGCCATCTCGGGGATCAGCGTCACGCCGATCCCAGCGCCCACCATCTGCACCAGCGTGCCCAGCGAGCTGCCATCCAGCCCGTCGCGCGACAGGGCGGACTGGATGTTGCAGAAGGACAGCGCCTGGTCGCGGAAGCAATGCCCCTCTTCCAGCAGAAGGAGCCGCATCTCGCGCAGCTCGTCGGCCTCGGGCACCGGCTTGTCGGCTTCCGCGGCGTGGCGGACCAGCATGAAGCGCTCGGTGAACAGTGCCTCTTCGTGCAGCGTCGGCTCGGAAATCGGCAGCGCCACCACCGCCGTGTCGATCCGCCCCTCGACCAGCTCCTGCACGAGGCGCGGCGTCAGCGTCTCGCGCACATGGATGTCGATGCCCTGATGGGTGCGCGACAGGTCCCCGATCAGGCGCGGCAGCAGGTAGGGCGCGATAGTGGGGATGATGCCGATTCGCAGCCGCCCGACCAGCTGCGCCTGCGAGGCGCGGGCCAGGTCGCCCAGCTCGTCCACGCGGCGCAGGATCTCGCGCGTGCGCTGGGCGAATTCCTCGCCGAACTGGGTCAGCCGCACCTGCCGCGCGCCGCGTTCGAAGAGCTTGGCGCCGACCTCGTCCTCCAGATCGCGGATCTGCACCGACAGGGCGGGCTGGGAGACCGCGCAGGACGCGGCGGCATGGCCGAAATGGCCGTGGCGGGACAGCGCCTCGAAATAGCGCAGCTGGCGCAGGGTCAGGTTTGTCATAAAAAAATATTATCGCGCCAATGAGAAAATACAACTTAAACCCATGGGCTGGGTTTGTTAGAACCATTCCAGTTTCTCGGGGGAGGGCGCCTGCCGGCGCCGGTCGCGGCTGCCGGACGGGCAGGGGACCGGCACGGTTTCCGACCTGTCCCGACATGCCGGGCGGCGCCAAGGCGCAACCGGCCTGCGCGTGCCCGGTTCGCGGGCCGTGCGACCCCATATGGCAATATCGGAGATCGTCATGGACGGAAATGATTTCGAAAGCGGCAAGTGCCCGGTCGTGCACACCCGGTTCGGCGGCCGCTCGAACCGCGACTGGTGGCCCAACCAGCTCAACCTGAAGATCCTGCACCAGAACCAGCCGGCCTCGAACCCGATGGGGGCCGAGTTCAGCTATGCCGAGGCGTTCAAGAAGCTGGACATGGAGGCCGTCAAGGCCGACATCTTCGCGCTGATGAAGGACAGCCAGGAATGGTGGCCGGCCGATTACGGCCATTACGGGCCCTTCTTCATCCGCATGGCGTGGCATTCGGCCGGGACCTACCGGACCGCGGATGGCCGCGGCGGCTCGCGCTCGGGCACGCAGCGCTTCGCGCCGCTGAACTCCTGGCCCGACAACGTCAACCTCGACAAGGCGCGGCGCCTGCTCTGGCCGATCAAGCAGAAATACGGCAACGCCCTGTCCTGGGCCGACCTGATGATCCTGGCCGGCAACTGCGCGATCGAGGACATGGGCCTCAAGCCCTTCGGCTTCGGCGGCGGGCGCGAGGATATCTGGGAGCCCGAGGAAGACATCTACTGGGGCGCCGAGGAAGAGTGGCTGGCCACCTCCGACAAGCCCAACAGCCGCTACTCGGGCGAGCGTGATCTGGAAAACCCGCTGGCCGCCGTGCAGATGGGCCTGATCTACGTCAACCCCGAGGGGCCGGACGGCCGTCCCGATCCCAAGGCCTCGGCGCTGGACATCCGCGAGACCTTTGCCCGCATGGCGATGAACGACGAGGAGACCGTCGCGCTGACCGCCGGCGGCCACACCTTCGGCAAGGCGCATGGCGCCGGGGATGCCGCGCTGATCGGGCCCGAGCCCGAGGGCGCCGACATCGCCGCGCAGGGCCTGGGCTGGGATTCCAAGTTCGAGACCGGCAAGGGCATCCACGCCATCGGCTCGGGCATCGAGGGGGCGTGGACGCCGACGCCCACGACCTGGGACATGACCTATTTCGACATGCTGTTCGGCTACGAGTGGGAACTGGTCAAGTCGCCGGCCGGCGCTTACCAGTGGCAGCCCAAGGACGTGAAGGACGAGCATCTGGCCCCCACCGCGGACGGCAAGGGCAAGGCCATCACCATGATGACCACCGCCGACATGGCCATGCGCGAGGATCCGATCTACGAGAAGATCAGCCGCGACTTCCATGCCAACCCGGAGAAGTTCGCCGATGCCTTTGCGCGCGCCTGGTTCAAGCTGACCCACCGCGACATGGGCCCCAAGGCCTGCTACCTGGGCAATGACGTGCCGGCCGAGGACCTGATCTGGCAGGATCCGGTGCCCGCGGTCGACCATCCGCTGGTGGACGAGGCCGACGTGGCCGCGCTGAAGGCCAAGCTGACAGATGCGCTGCCGGTGGCCGAACTGGTCAAGACCGCCTGGGCTTCGGCCGCGACCTATCGCGGCTCGGACCGTCGCGGCGGTGCCAACGGGGCACGCCTGCGCCTCGACCCGCAGAAGGGCTGGGCCGTGAACGAGCCCGAAGCACTGGCCAAGGTGCTGGACACGCTCGAGGGCATCCGGTCGGAGTTCAACGACAGCGCGTCGGGCGGCAAGAAGATCTCGATGGCCGACCTGATCGTGCTGGGCGGTGTCGCCGGTGTCGAGGCCGCGGCCAAGGCGGCCGGCCACGACATCACCGTGCCCTTCACTCCGGGCCGGACCGATGCCACCGACGAGATGACCGACGCCGAGAGCTTCGAGCCGCTGGAGCCGGTCTCGGACGGGTTCCGCAACTTCCAGAAGGGCCAGTACACCATGTCCAGCGAAGAGCTGCTGGTGGATCACGCGCAGCTTCTGGGCCTGACCGCGCCGGAAATGACCGTTCTGGTCGGCGGCATGCGGGCGCTGGGCGCCACGCATGGCGGCAGCGCGCATGGCGTCTTCACCGACCGTCCGGGCCAGCTGACGAATGACTTCTTCGTCAACCTTATGGACATGCGCACGGTGTGGAAGCCGGTCACCGAGGACCAGACCGAGTTCGAGGGCAATGACCGCGTCACCGGCGAGCGCAAGTGGACCGCGACCCGGGTCGACCTGGTCTTCGGCTCCAACTCGCAGCTGCGCGCCATCGCCGAGGTCTATGCGCAGGACGACAACGCCGCCAAGTTCGCGCGCGATTTCGTCTCGGCCTGGACGAAGGTGATGAACGCCGACCGGTTCGACCTCGCCTGAGACCAACGGGCGCCAGACCGGCCGGGCCTTGCCCGGCACGGTGCGACCCGGCATCCCCACGCCCGGCCAAAGATGGCCGGGCGTTTCCTTTTGACGCCCGGGGGCGCAATCGCTACACGCCGCGGAACGAAAGGGGACTTCATGGCACGCGTTCTCATCACCGGCACGGCCGGCTTCATCGGCTACCACCTCGCCTTGCTGCTGCTGGACGAGGGGCATGACGTGCTGGGCTACGACGGCATGACCGATTACTACGACGTGTCGCTGAAACAGGCCCGCCACGCGCGGCTGGCCCGGCACGCGCGCTTCACCGCCACCGAGGCCATGCTCGAGGACCAGCCGGCGCTGGACCGCGCTGCCGATGCCTTTGCGCCCGAGATCGTGGTGCATCTCGCCGCGCAGGCCGGGGTGCGCTACTCGATCGAGAACCCGCGCGCCTATCTCGACAGCAATGTGATCGGCACCTTCAACGTGATGGAGGCCGCGCGGCGCCACGGCGTGCAGCACTTGCTGATGGCCTCCTCCTCCTCGGTCTACGGCGCCAACAGCGCGGTGCCCTTCCGCGAGACCGACAAGGCCGACACGCCCATGTCGATCTACGGCGCCACCAAGAAGGCCGATGAATCCATGGGCCATGCCTATGCCCATATCCACGGCCTGCCGACCACGATGTTCCGCTTCTTCACGGTCTACGGGCCATGGGGCCGGCCCGACATGGCGCTGTTCAAATTCGTCAAGGCGACGCTCGAGGGGCGGCCCATCGACGTCTACAATCACGGCAACATGCAGCGCGACTTCACCTATGTGACGGATCTCGTGCGCGCGGTGCGCCTGCTGATGACCGACGCGGTGCCGCAGACACCCGCCGACGGGCAGGTGCCCGAGGGCGACAGCCTGTCGCCGGTGGCGCCGTTCCGGGTGGTCAATATCGGCAATTCGCGCAGCGTGCGGCTGATGGAGTTCATCGAGGCGATCGAGGCCGCGCTGGGCGTCAAGGCCGAGCGCAACTACATGGACATGCAACCCGGCGACGTGCCCGCGACCTGGGCCGATGCGACCCTGCTGGAGCGCCTGACCGGCTACCGGCCGCAGACCGACATCCGCGAGGGCGTGGCCGAATTCGTGCGCTGGTACCGCGATTACTACAAGGTCTGAGCCGCACCCCCCGGCCCGGCGTGGTCGTCATGCGCGATTGACAGCCGCGCCCCTCATGGGTCAAACCAGCCTAGCAAACGGTCCTGCACGTGCGAGTCGCGTCAGGGGAAAGAGGGAATGCAGTGCGGTGGCCCCGGCCGCCAATCCTGCAGCTGCCCCCGCAACTGTGAGCGGTGAGCGAGGCCGACGGTGCCACTGGAGAGATCCGGGAAGGCCGGCCGAGCGTCGATCCGCAAGCCAGGAGACCTGCCGCTTGCATGCCCTTCGGGGCATTGCCACCGGACGCCGGGGTGCGCGTCTGGCTCGAAGCGGCCCTGTCGCCGTTCGTGCCGATACATCCCGTCCGTTCCCTTGTACCCCGGGGCCGCTCGGCCCCGTGTCACGCGGAAGGACATGACCTTGTTGAAACCGCTCGTCGCCGCCACCGCGGCCCTCTGCCTGCCCGCCGCGGCCTCGGCCCATTTCCTGCTGCAATACACCACCGACGCGATGATCGCGCGGCCCGGCGACGTCCCGGTCAAGCTGATCTTCTGGCACCCGTTCGAGAACGGGCAGGTGATGGACCTCGCGCGCCCGCGCGAGTTCTTCGTGGTGCATCGGGGCGAGCGGACCGACCTGATGGACGGGCTGGCCCCGATCACGTTCGAGGGCGCCGAGAACGCCGGCGCGGCTTTTCGCGGCACCGTTCCGGTCAAGCGCTCGGGCGACTACGTGCTGGTGACGGTACCCGAGCCCTATTTCGAAGAGACCGAGGACATCTACATCCAGCAGCTGACCAAGGTCGTGCTGAACCGCAACGGGCTGCCCACCGACTGGGCCGAGCCTGTCGGCCTGCCGGTCGAGATCCTGCCGCTTAACAAGCCCTACAACGTGCTCGCGGGCTCGACCTTCACCGGCCGCGTCATGGCCGAGGGCGCGCCCGTGGCGGGCGCCGAGATCGAGATCGAGTACATGGCGGCCGAGCCGGACATGGACAGCGCGCGCGCCACCGATCCCACCGCCAGCCCGCCGCCGGGCGGCGCGGTCGTGGCGCTCTCGGACGCCAACGGCTATTTCACCTTCGGCATTCCGCGCGCGGGCTATTGGGGCTTTGCCGCGCTGGGTGCCGGCCCGGTGACCGAGCATGACGGCAAGGAGCTGAGCCAGGACGCCGTGCTCTGGATCCGCGCCTGGGACATGGAGTAGGCCCATGCATATCGTCGACGGGGCGCTGGCCAACGAGGTGGTGATCGGCGGTGCGGTGCTGGCCGCGGGCGGCGTTGCGTTGGGGCTGCGCCACCTGCCGCTGGAAAAGATCCCGGCCGCCGGCGTCCTGTCGGCCTGTTTCTTCACGGCCTCGCTGATCCATGTGCCGATCGGCCCGTCCTCGGTCCACCTGATCCTGAACGGTCTGGCCGGGCTCGTACTCGGCTGGGCGGCCTTTCCCGCGCTCTTTGTCGGGCTGTTGCTGCAGGCGGTGTTCTTCGGCTTCGGCGGGCTCACCGTGCTGGGCGTGAACACGCTCAACATCGCTCTGCCCGCGGTGCTGGTGGGGCTGCTGCTGGGCCCGGTCATCGCGCGCAGTCGACCACCGGTGGCGGCGCTCTGGGCCGGGCTGGGCGGCGCGCTGGCGATCACGGGCACGACGCTGGTCGTGGCCGTCGCGCTGGTGCTGAGCGGCGACGAATTCCTGCCGGCCGCGCGCCTGGTCTTTTTCGCGCATCTGCCGGTCATCGCGGTCGAGGCGCTGCTGACCGGTGCGGCGGTCTACCTCGCGCGGCAGGTCAAGCCCGAGCTGTTTGCCAGCTTCCGGAAAGGTGCGGCATGATCCGTGCCGCCTGCCTCGTCCTGCTGCTGGCCCTGCCCGGGCCGGCCCTGGCGCACAAGGTGATCGCCGCGGTCTTCCCCTCGGGCGATCGGATCGAGGGCGAGATCGGCTTTTCCAACGGCGACATGGCCACCGACCAGGCGGTCGAGGTCTTCGACGGGCAGGGCAACCGGCTGGGCGAGACGGTGACCGATGCCGACGGGTTCTTCGAATACGTGCCGCAGGCGCCCGTGCGCCATGTCTTCCGCGCCGATCTGGGCGCGGGCCACGTGGCCGAGACCAGCATGAGCGCCGAGGAGGTGGCCGCGCTGCTGGGCGTGGCCCCGCCGGAGCCCGCCCCGACACCTAACACGCAAGCGGTCACGCCGGCCGCCACCGGGCTCAGCGCCGCCGACAAGGCCGCCATCGCCACGCTGGTGCGCGACGAGATCCGCCCGCTGCGCCGCGAGATCGCCGCCTATCGCGAAAAGAATGACCTTCAGACCGTGCTGGGCGGGATCGGCTACATCTTCGGGCTGTTCGGGCTGGGCTTTTACCTTGCCGCGCGCCGCAAGCTCGCGGCGGGCTGAGCATGGGCCACACGCTGTCGGGCGCGGCACGCAGGCTGTCCGAGACCGGGGCGCCGCAGGCCGAGGGCGCGCTGGCCCGGGTCGATCCGCGCGCGCGCATCCTGGCCGCGCTGCTGTTTGCCGTCGTCACCGTGGCGCTGTCCACGCTGACCGCGCTGCTGGCCGCGCTGGGGGGCGCGCTGGCGCTGCTGGCGTTGTCGCCCATGCCGGCCCGCCGCACGCTGCGCCGCATGATCCTGATGGACGGGTTCATCCTGTTCATGCTGGTCCTGCTGCCCTTCACCGTGCCGGGCGAGGCGATCTTCACGCTCTGGGGGCTGACAGCCTCGTGGCAGGGGCTGGCGCAGGCGATCGAGATCGGCCTGACCGCCAATGCCGTGGTGCTGGCGCTGATGGTGCTGGTCGGCTCGATGGAGCCGGTCACGCTGGGCCACGCGCTGCACGCGCTGCGCTGCCCCGAGCGGCTGGTGCACCTGATGATGTTCACCATCCGCTACATCGAGGTGCTGCACGAGGAATACCAGCGCCTGCGCGTCTCGATGAAGGTGCGCGGCTTCCGGCCCGGCACGAACTGGCACACCTATCGCAGCATCGGCTATCTTGTCGGCATGATGTTGGTCCGGGCCATCGAACGCTCCGAACGGATCCTCGACGCCATGAAATGCCGCGGCTTCGACGGGCGGATCCCCCTGTTGGAGCGCTTTGCCTATGCCCGGCGCGACGCGGTCTTTGCCGGCGCCATGCTGGCGCTCTGCGCGCTGCTCGGGGCGGTCGAGGTGCTGGCATGAGCCTGATCGAACTCGACACCGTGTCCTTCGCCTATCCCGGTCATGCGCCGGTGCTGGACGGGGCCTCGCTGTCGCTGGGCCCGGGCGAGCGGCTGTCGCTGACCGGGCCGAACGGGGCGGGCAAGTCCACGTTGCTGCGCGTGATCATGGGGCTGTTGCGCCCCGATGCGGGCCGGGTTCGCGTCTTCGGGCAGGAGCGGCGCGACGAAGCCGATTTCCACGAGGTGCGCCGCCGTGTCGGGCTGGTCTTCCAGGATCCCGACGACCAGCTGTTCTGCCCCACCGTGGTCGAGGACGTCGCCTTCGGGCCGCTGAACCTCGGCAAGAGCCGCGAGGAGGCGCGCGCCATCGTCGATGACGTGCTGACCCGGCTGGACCTGATGCACCTGCGCGACCGCATCACCCATCGCCTGTCAGGCGGCGAGAAGCGGCTGGTCACGCTGGCCACCGTGCTGGCCATGACGCCCGAGGTGCTGCTGCTGGACGAGCCCACAAACGCGCTGGACGAGGAGAACGAGGCGCGGCTGATCGCGATCCTGAACACGCTGCCGCAGGCGATCCTGCTGGTCAGCCATGACGCGGGATTTCGCGCGCAGGTGGCGCCGCGCGCGGTGCGGCTGCGCCAGGGCGTGCTGACCTCCGAGCCGCGCCCGGCCTAGGGCGCGCGCAACAGGTAGGTGTCCATGATCCAGCCATGGCGCGCGCGGGCGGCGGCGCGCGCCTCTTTGATGCGCGGCCCGGCCTCGGCCAGCGGGCCGGCCTCGAGGATCTGCTCGGCCATGCCCAGGTAGGCGCCCCACCAGATCTGCAGGTCGGGCCGGTCCAGCGTGTCGAAGCTGCACGCGCCATCCAGCATCACGACCACGGTTTCGGCCCCCTCCGGCCAGCCGTGATCGCGCAGGCGTCGCCCGGTGGTGACCGTGACCGGCCCGTTCACCGTGTTGAACGGGATCGCATGGGCCGCGGTCAGCGCCTGCAGCGCGGTGATGCCGGGGATCACCCGCAGGCGCGGGGCCGGGCGCAGCCGCTCGGCGATGCGCAGCGTGCTGTCATAGAGTCCCGGATCCCCCCAGACCAGCAGCGCCACCGGCCCGTCGACCTCGGTCCCGGCCAGCGCCGCCTGCCAAGCCTCGGCGATCTCGTCATGCCAGCGCGCCACGCGGTCCTGGTAGGGCAGGGCGGGGTCGCGCACCGGCATGGCAAAGCGCACGATCCGCGCCGTGGCCCCGGCCTCGCGCGCCATGGCGAGGCGCAGATCGGCCAGGTCCTCCTTGCCCGCGCCCTTCTGCGGCACGAGGATCAGGCGGGCGTCGCGGATCGCCTGCCGTCCCTCCAGAGTCAGGTGGCCGGGATGGCCGGTGCCGATGCCGATCAGCCAGAGCTCAGTCAAAGCCGACCCCGATCTCGGCCAGCGGGCCGTAGAGGATCAGCGCCGGCTTGTTGCCGATCTCGGCCGACAGGCGCTGGACCAGCGCGGACAGGGTGCTGCGATACAGGTTCTGCTCCGGCGTGCTGACCGCCTCGGCCAGCAGGGCGGGCGTGTCCTCGGGCAGGCCGCGCATGACCAGCTGTGCGGCCAGCTTGGGAAAGGTGCGCTTGCCCATGAAGACCACGGTCGAGGCCGTCGGGTCGGCCAGCGCATCAAGGTTGATGTCCTCGGGCAGCTGGCCGCTGATGTCATGGCCGGTGACGAACTGCACGCGCCGCGCGGTCAGTCGCCGGGTCAGCGGGATGCCCGCCGCCGCCGCCGCCGCCACGGCCGAGGGCACGCCGGGCACGATCTCGTAGGGGATGGCCGCGGCGCGCAGCGCGACCAGCTCTTCCTCCAGCCGGCCGAACAGCCCGCCATCGCCGGATTTCAGCCGAACCACGCGCTGGTCCATCTGCGCGTAATCCACCAGCAGGCGGCTGACATGGTGCTGCTTGGGCGAGGGGCGGCCGGCGCGCTTGCCCACGCCGACCAGATCGGCACCGGCGCGCGCATGGGCCAGGATCGGCCCCGAGGACAGGTCGTCGAAGAGCACCGCGTCGGCGCGCTTCAGCCGGTCCACCGCCTTGAGGGTCAGAAGCTCGGGGTCGCCGGGGCCGGAGCCGATGAAGCTGACAAAGCCGCTCATGCCGCCCCCTCATCCGAGATCAGGTGGAAGAAGGTGCCGCTGACATGTCCCCGATGCGAGCCGGTCTCGGGCACGGGCGTGCCATCGGCATCGGCCACCGCGGCCAGCGCCGGGTCGGGCTGCTCGAGAATGGTGGAATAGTGGAACTCGTGCCCGCGCAACGCCGTCCCCGGGGCAAAGCCGGGCAGCGGCGCCTCCAGCACGGCGCGGCGATAGCCGAGGTGGAACTTGCGCTTCTCGTAGCTGGTCACGAGGCCCAGCAGCCCGGCCATCTCGTGCCGCGTGCCTTCCTTGTCGATCAGCGCCTGTCCCAGCGCCATGTAGCCGCCGCATTCACCATGCACCGGCCGGGTCTCGGCATGTTTGCGCAGCCCGGCCAGGTAGGTGCCGGCGGCGGCCAGCCGGCCGGCATGCAGCTCGGGATAGCCGCCGGGCAGCCAGACCAGATCGGCGTCGGGTGCCGGCGCCTCGTCGGCCAGCGGCGAGAAGGGCAGGATCTCGGCCCCCGCCGCGCGCCAGCCCTCCAGCAGGTGCGGGTAGGTGAAGGAAAAGGCCGCGTCCCGGGCCAGCGCGATGCGTTGTGCCGGCGGGCGCGGCAGGCGGCCGGTGGGCGCGGTCTGCACGGTGCCTGCGGCTGCCTTGCGGATCGCAGAGAGGTCCACATTCTCGCGCAGGAAGGTCGCATAGCCCGCGATGGCTTGGTCCAGATCGGGATGTTCCACCGCCTGGATCAGGCCGAGGTGCCGCTCGGGCAGGGTCAGGTCGCCGCGCCTTGGCAGCACGCCCAGCACCGCGATCCCGGCCCGGTCCATGCCCGCGCGCGCCAGCCGTTCGTGCCGGGGCGAGGCAACGCGGTTCAGGATCACGCCGGCAAAGGGCAGATCGGGCATGTAGGTCTTGAACCCCAGCGCCGTGGCGGCGGCCGATTGCGCCTGCCCGCCCACGTCCAGCACCAGCACCACGGGCCAGCCCATGCGCCGCGCCGTCTCGGCGCTGCTGCCAAAGCCGCTCTGCCCGGGCGTGGCGACCCCGTCGAACAGGCCCATGCTGCCCTCGGCGATGCACAGATCCGCGCCCGCCGCCTCGGCCGCGATCCGGTCGAGCAGGCCGGGCCCCATCGCCCAGGTGTCGAGGTTGTAGGACGCCCGCCCCGCCGCGGCGAGGTGGAAGGCCGGGTCGATATAGTCCGGGCCCGACTTGAAGGGCTGTACCACCAGCCCGTCCTCGGCCAGCGCGCGCAAGAGCCCCAGCATGACGGTGGTCTTGCCGGTGCCGGAGGCGGGCGCGGAAACAAGCAGACCCTCAGCCATCCTGCGCCTCGCTTTCCGGCGTCCAGCCGGCCCAGGGGCTCTCGGCGCTTTGCGGGCGGTAGCGGCGGTCATAGGCGGCGGCGTAGAGGCAGCTTTCGTCGAACCCCTCGCCGGCCAGAGCCGGGCCCACGAGGATCAGCGCGGTGCGCGTGATCCCCGCATCCAGCTGTGCCTCGATATCGGCCAGCGTGCCGCGCAATATGCGCTGGTCAGGCCAGCTGGCGCGGAAGACGATGGCCACCGGGCAATCGGGGCCGTAGGCGGGCGCGAGGTCCTCCACGACCGAGGCGAGGTTCTGGATCGACAGGTGAATGGCCAGCGTCGCGCCGGTGGCGGCAAAATTGGCCAGCGTCTCGCCTTCGGGCATCGACGAGGCCCGCCCCGGCGTGCGCGTCAGCACCACCGATTGCGCCAGCCCGGGCAGGGTCAGCTCGGTGCCCAGGGCCGCGGCGGCGGCGGCGAAGGACGGCACGCCCGGCGTCACGCTGACGGGGATGCCCTCGGCGCGCAGGCGGCGCAGCTGTTCGCCCATGGCCGACCAGACCGACAGGTCGCCCGAATGCAGCCTCGCCACGTCATGGCCCCGCGCATGGGCGGTGCGGATCTCGGCGATGATCGCGTCGAGATCCATCGGCGCGGTGTTCACGATCCGCGCGCCGGGCGGGCAATGCGCCAGAACCGCCTCGGGCACCAGCGAGCCGGCATAAAGGCAGACCGGGCAGGCCGCGATCAGGTCGCGGCCGCGCAGGGTCAGCAGGTCGGGTGCGCCGGGACCGGCGCCGATGAAATGGACGGTCATGTGCTCTTTCCCATGGCGAGCGCGCAGGTCGCCCGTTGATCGGCCGAGACCATGCGCGCCGTCAAGAGCCGCGCGCCCGGACCGGCGGCGGCCAGCGCGGCGGCCTCGGCCACCGATCCGGTGCCGCGCGCGGCCTGCGAGGCCTCGGATTGCGTGGTGGTTCGGGCCGCCTGCAGGGCCTGCACGCCCACGCCATGCACCGGCAGGCCCACCGCCTCGGAGAACCCGGCAAAGAGCGGCGTCAGCGCCTTGTCCTCGGCCGTGGCCAGCGCATCGGGCGCCAGCGCGCCGCGGGCCTGTTCATAGGCGTCGCGCAGGCTGTCTGCCGTGGCGCCGGCGCGGAAGCCGAACCCCGCGACGATCACAGCACCGTGCTCCAGGTCACGACCGGGTAGGCCGCCGACCAGCCGCGGCGCGGGCCAAGTGGCGTGGCGCGGGCGATCTCGATCCGCATCAGCTCGCCGCCCAGCGTGGCCTGCGCCTGCGTCAGCAGCGCCTCGCTCTCCAGCGTCACCGCGTTGGCCACGATCCGCGTGCCGGCGGGCAGGGTGGCCAGACGCTCCAACAGCGCCTGCGACAGCCCACCGCCGACAAAGACCACGTCCGGCGCCTCCAGCCCTTCCAGCGCGGCGGGCGCGGCGCCTTCGACCAGCTGCAGCCGATCGGCGCCCAGCCTGTCCGCATTGGCGCGGATCCGGGCCAGCCGGTCGGGGCGGGGCTCGATGCAGGTGGCGCGCAGGCTGGCATGGCTCAGCAGCCATTCGATCGCGATCGAGCCCGAGCCGCCGCCGATATCCCACAGGTGCTCGCCCGGACGTGGCGCCAGCGCCGAGAGGGTCAGAGCGCGCACCGGCTGCTTGGTCATCGTGCCGTCGCTGTCGAACCAGCTGTCGGGCCGGCCCGAGGCCAGCGGCAGCACCGCGCCATCCCCCGCGATCTCGAGCGCGGCGCAGACCGGGTGGGCAAAGCCCGTCGCTGGCAGCGCATGGGCCACGGCCTCGGTGATGCGTTCGCGCGGGCCGCCCAGGGCCTCCATCACCACCATGCGGCTGGCGCCAAAGCCCGCGTCGCAGATCAGGTCGGCCAGTTCGGCCACCGCCGCGCCGTCGCGCAACAGCACGATCATTCGCGCCTCCGGTGCCAGGGACGGGCGCAGGCGGCTCAGCGGTGCCGCGTGCAGCCCGTAGCACCCCGTGCGGTCCAGCGCCCAGCCCAGCCGGCTGGCGGCCAGCGCAAAGCTGGACAGGCCGGGCAGGGCGCGCCATTCGCCGGGCGACAGCCGTCCGGCCAGCACGCTGCCCGCGCCGAACCAGAACGGATCGCCCGAGGCCAGCACGCAGACAGGACGCCCGCGCAGGGCCATCAGCTGCTGCACCCCGTCGGCAAAGGGCACCGGCCAGTCGATCCGCTCTGCGGCAAGGTCGGGCAGCAGCGACAGGTGGCGCGGCGGGCCCATGACGATCTCGGCCCGTTCCAGCGCGGCACGGCTTGCGGGCGACAGCCCATCCGGGCCATCTTCGCCCAGACCGATGATCGTCAGCCACGGAGCCTCAGACATGGACCCCAACCTGCTTGTGCTGGGCGGCACGACCGAGGCCACGGCGCTCTGCCGTGCGCTGGCCGAGGCCGGGCTGCGCGGTACGATCTCTTTCGCGGGCCGCGTCGCGCGGCCGGTGCGCCAGCCGCTGCCGCAGCGCGTGGGCGGGTTCGGCGGGGTGGCGGGGCTGCGGGACTACCTTGAGACCCACGGTATCACCCACGTGGTCGATGCCACCCATCCCTTCGCCGCGCAGATGAGCGCCAATGCGGTGGCGGCCTGCGACGCGGCCGGCGTGCCGCTGATCGCGCTGACCCGCGCGCCGTGGCAGGCGCGGACGGGCGACGACTGGACCCATGTGCCCGACATTGCCGGTGCCGTGGCCGCGCTGGACCGGCCCGCCTGTGCGGTGATGCTGGCCGTGGGGCGGATGCACCTGCCGGAGTTCACCGTGAACCCGCAGCATCGCTACCTGCTGCGCCTCGTCGATCCGCCGCGTGAGCCGCCGGCCTTCCCGCGCCATCACGTCGTCGTCGATCGCGGCCCCTTCACGCTGGAGGGCGACCTGGCGCTGATGCGCGCGCACGGGGTCGACCTGGTCGTCTCCAAGAATGCCGGCGGCACGGGGGCCTATGCCAAGATCGAGGCCGCCCGGAGGCTGGGCCTGCCGGTTATCATGATCGACCGCCCGCGCATCCCGCCCCGGCGCGAGGCACATGGCGTTTCGGCGGTGCTGGACTGGATCGCTCATGAGGCGACCGATCTCGGCGTGTAGACGATGGGCGCACCGTCGCGCGCGATCACCCGCGTCTGCGACGAGCCCACCAGCACCATGGTGCGCATGTCGGCCATCTCGGGTGTGCAATCGGGCAGGGGCACCACGCGCAGTTCCTCTTCTGGGGTCGAGACGGCGCGGGCAAAGATCACCGGGCGGGCATCGCCGCAGGCGGTCTTGAGCAGGTCCAGCGTGCGGGCGAACCCCTCGGGCCGCGCTTTGGAGCGGGGGTTGTAGAAGGCCATGGCGAAATCGGCCTCGACGGCAAGGCGCAGGCGCTTCTCGATCAGCGCCCACGGCTTGAGATTGTCGCTGAGGTTGATGGCGCAGAAATCATGGCCCAGCGGCGCCCCGGCGCGCGCGGCGGCGGCCAGCATGGCGGTGATGCCGGGCAGCACCGCGATGTCGAGGTCCCGCCAGGCGTCGGGCCCGGCCTCGACCGCCTCGAAGACGGCCGCCGCCATGGCAAAGACACCGGGATCGCCCGAGGAGACCACGACGACGCGCCGCCCTTCGGCCGCCATCTGCAGCGCGTGGCGCGACCGGTCGATCTCGACCCGGTTGTCGCTGGCATGCAGGGTCAGACCGGGCCGCTCGGCCACGCGGGCGACATAGGGAATGTAGCCCACCACGTCGGTCGCCGCGTCCAGCGCCTCCCGGACCTCGGGGGTGACTTGCGCCTCGGCGCCCGGGCCCAGCCCCGCGATCTTCAGCCAGCCGCTCATGGCCGGCGCCCCTGCCCATGCACCACGATGATCGAGAAATAGGGCGTCACCTTCTCGCCCGCTTCGGACAGGCGCATCACGCTCTGCCCGCCCATGCTGGCATATTCCACCAGCCAGGCCGCGTCGAAGCGGCCCGCGGTGGCCAGCGCGCGGCGGATCTTGTCGATGTTGCGGCCGATTTTCATCACCACCAGCGCGTCGGCATCGGCCATGCGGCGGGCCAGTTCTTCCTCGGGCAGGGTGCCCATCAGCACGCAGAGCACGTCGTCGCCCCAGGTCACCGGCGCGCCGGTCGCGGTCCAGGCCGCCGACATGCCGGTGATCGCGGGCACCACCGACACGGGCACCACGCCCGAGAGCCGGGTGTAGAGATGCATGAACGAGCCGTAGAAGAACGGGTCGCCCTCGCAGAGCACCACCACGTCCTCGCCCGCCTGCACCAGCGCGCGCAGCCGCTCCGTGCACTCGGCATAGAAGGCCGAGAGAAGCTGGTTGTAGCGCGGATCGCCAAGCGGGATCTCGGTCGTGACCGGGTATTCCATGGGGATTTCCCGCGCGCCGGGGGCCAGCATCCCCTCGACGATGCCGCGGGCCTGGCCGCGCCGGCCGGCTTTGCGGAAGAAGGCCACGTTGCGTGCCCCGCGCACCAGCCGATCGGCACGCACGCTCATCAGCTCGGGATCGCCGGGGCCGAGCCCCACGCCATGCACCGTGCCGGTCATTCCGCGCGGCTCGCGATGGCGTTGATCGCCGCCACGGTGATCGCGCTGCCGCCCAGCCGCCCCTCGACGATGCAGCAGGGCACCGGCTGGTCGGCCCAGAGCGCTTCCTTGCTTTCGGCCGCGCCGACGAAGCCCACCGGGCAGCCGATGATCGCCGCGGGGCGCGGGCAGGCGGGATCTTCCAGCATGTTGAGCAGGTGAAAGAGCGCCGTGGGCGCGTTGCCGATCGCCACCAGCGCACCCTCCAGATCGGGGCGCCAGAGCTCCAGCGCGGCGGCCGAGCGGGTATTGCCCATCTCGCGCGCCATCTCGGGCACGCGGGGGTCCTGCAAGGTGCAGATCACGGCGTTGTCGGCCGGCAGGCGCGGGCGCGTCACCCCTTCGGAGACCATGCGCGCATCGCACAGGATCGGTGCGCCACCTTCCAGCGCGGCGCGGGCCACGGCGCCGAAGCCGGGCGAGAAGCGCACGTGACGCTCCAGCCCCACCATGCCGGCGGCATGGATCATGCGCACGGCGATGGGCTCTTCATCGGCATCGAACCGGGCCAGCTCGGCCTCGGCCCGGATCGTGGCGAAGCTCTGCCGGTAGATCGCGGCGCCGTCTTTCTCGTAGGTGTAAGGCATTCAGGACAACTCGGTCAGGTCGGGGATCTGGGCGGGCGCAAGGCCGCGGCGCGCGGGCTCATCCCATGGGGCGCCGTCGCGCACAAGGTCGAAGGCGCCGTCGCGCCCGGTCAGGGTAAGATCGGCAGTGCGCGGATGCGCGCAGCCCTTGGCACAGCCCGAGACATGCAGCGTGCCGCGGACCCGCCCGGCCAGCCGCGTGGCGAGCGGCCGGGTCTCGACGCTGGCCTGCGGGCAATAGGGCGCGCCGGGGCAGGCAAAGGTGGTCATGCGCGGATCGCCGGGGCGGGTGACGAAACCGGGGGCTTCCTCCGGCTGCGCATCCAGCAGCAGCAGGCGGCGGCCCAGCATCAGGCGCAGACCGCTGGCTCCGCTGGCCGTTATCAGCTGCTCCAGCGCCGCCGCCTCGATGCTGCCGAAGGGCGCGCCCAGCACGGTTCCCAGCGGCCCGGGCCCGATATCCGGCCCGCCCTGCGGGGGTCGGGGCGCGACCTGCTGCCAGTCGGCCGGCAGCGCTGTGTCGCGCAGGTGGCGGGCCATGCGACCCTGCGCCGGGCCGCCGGTCTCGACGAACCAGCCCACCAGCGCCGACAGCGCCGCCATCGCGCGTGCCTCGTCCACGGGGCGCCCCAGCGCGGCGCCATCGGCGCGCAGGATCAGCCCGCCATCCGCATCGCGTTCGAACCGGAAATCGGCCGAGCCGTCGGTCAGGCAGGCCGCGCCGCCGGTGTCCAGCGCGAAGCCCATCTTGCCCGGAAGCTCCGGCAGGTGCGGCAATTGGCCCAGCAGCGCGGCGTGCAGCCGGTCGGTCAGGTCGCCCGCCTGCCAGTCCGGCGGCATCAGGACGTTGCGATGTGCCTCGACGGCTGGTTCGGCATCGATCAGCCCCAGCCCGTCCAGCGCCTGCAGCAGCGCCGGGTGATCGGGCTCGGCCACGCCGCGGATCTGCAGGTTGGCCCGGGCCGTCAGGTCCAGCGTGCCATTGCCGAAGCGCCGCGCCAGCGCGCAGAGCCCGGCCACCGCCTCGGTCGACAGCGCGGCGCGAAAGGGGCGCACGCGCACCACCAGCCCGTCGCCCGACAGCATCGGCCGGTGCGCGCCGGGGCACCAGCCCCTGACGTGCGGCGCGCTCATGCGCGGGCCTCCAGCGCGGCGGCGATCGAGTTGCGCCGCGTCTGCCACAGCCCCGCCGCCATCAGCGCGCGAAAGCGGTCTCGCATGGCGGCATGCGCCTCGGGGTTGGCGTCGCGCAGGAAGGCCTCGGTCTCGGGGTCGCCCAGCGTCGCCTCGTGGTAGAGATCGAAGAGATGCGGCGCCACGGCGCCGGCCAGCTGCGCGAAGGCGGCCATGTGGTCCAGCGTGGCGGCGATCTCGGCCGCGCCGCGGAAGCCGTGCCGGCGCATCCCCGCGATCCAGTCGGGATTGGCCGCGCGGGCCTGCACGACGCGGGCGATCTCCTCGGGCAGGGCGCGGGCGCGCGGGCGGGCTGGATCGGTATTGTCGAGATGCCAGGTCCGGGCCTGCCCCCCGGTCACGGCCTGCGCGGCGGCAAATCCGGCCTCGTGCGTGGCGTAATCGGCGGCCAGCAGCAGGTCGGTCTCGGGCAGGTCCTGCGGGTGCACGAAGGCATCCGCCCCGGCCACGCGGGCCTGCAGCCCGTCCATGTCGCGCGCCGCCGCATCGCCGTCCAGCGCCCAGGCGCTGGCCGCCAGCCAGGCCTCGCCGGCGCGGCGGCGCGCCTCGGGAGTGAAGGTCTCGGGATCGGCGCCCATGCCCAGCC
Source organism: Pseudoponticoccus marisrubri (assembly GCF_001482405.1). Classification (GTDB taxonomy): domain Bacteria; phylum Pseudomonadota; class Alphaproteobacteria; order Rhodobacterales; family Rhodobacteraceae; genus Pseudoponticoccus; species Pseudoponticoccus marisrubri. The sequence continues at coordinate 300,955 of NZ_LPXO01000001.1, read as the reverse complement.
CGAATTGCCCCGGCGCGGGGCCGTAGACCCGCGACAGGTCGGCCCGGCCCACATAGGGGTTCCAGTCCGGCGCCTCGTCCCGCGCCGCCAGCGCCCGCACCGCCTGCGCGAAAAGCGCCGAGAGCGTGGGGAAGACGTCACGGAACAGGCCCGAGACGCGCAGCGTCACGTCGATCCGCGGCCGCGCCAGCTCGGCCACGGGCAGCACCTCGATGCCCGAGACCCGTTCGGATCCCGCGTCCCAGACCGGGCGCACGCCGATCAGCTGCAGCGCCATGGCGAATTCCTCGCCCGCGGTGCGCATGGTGGCCGAGCCCCAGAGATCGACCACCAGACCGCGTGGCCAGTCGCCCTCGTCCTGCAGGTGGCGGCGCACCAGCTCCTCGGCCAGCCGGCCGCCCTGCGCATAGGCAGCGCGGGTGGGCACGGAGCGCGGGTCGGTGGTGAAGATGTTGCGCCCGGTGGGCAGCACGTCGGCTCGCCCGCGCCAAGGCGAGCCCGAGGGGCCCGGCGCGATGCGCCGCCCGTCCAGCGCGTCGATCAGCGCGGCGCGCTCGGCCGCGGCCGCCGCGGCGATGGTGTCGGGGGCAGCGGGATGCGCGGCGCCGTCGGCCGGGTCGGGGGCGCGGCCCCAGACATGCAACCCGTCGCCGAACTGGCTTTCCTTGACGTCGCAGACGAAGCGGTCGATCCGGGTGATCGCCTCGGCCGGGCAGGCGGCCCCGTCGAGCCCCAGATCCGCCTCGACCCCCAGCGCCTGCGCCTCGGCGCGGATGTCGCCCTGCAGCCGGTCGCGGCGCCGCGGGTCCAGCCCGTCGGCATTGGAGAACTCGTCCAGCAGCGCCTCGAGCCGGACCAGCCGGTCGGGCGTGCGCGACGCGCGCATCGGCGGCGGCACGTGGCCCAGTGTCAGCGCGCCGATGCGCCGCTTGGCCTGCGCCGCCTCGCCGGGATCGTTCACGATGAACGGGTAGAGCACTGGCAGCGCGCCGGTCAGCACCTCGGGCCAGCAGCCATCCGACAGGGCGACCGACTTGCCCGGCAGCCATTCCAGCGTGCCATGCGCGCCGATATGGACCAGCGCGTCCAGCTGCATCTGCAGCCACAGGTAGAAGGCGACATAGCCGTGACGGGGGACGCGGGACAGGTCGTGATACTCGTCCTCGCGCGCGGCGGGCGTGCCGCGTTCGGGTTGCAGCCCGACCAGCACCTTGCCGGACCATGCGGCGGCAAAGCGGAAGGCGCCGTCGGTCACGTCTTCATCGTCTTCGGGCGGGCCCCAGGCGGTCTTCAGGTCGTCGCGCAATGCCTGCGGCAGCCGGTCCAGCGCGGCACGGTAGTCCGCGACCGGCCAGCGGATCTCGCGCAGCTGCATCCGGTCCAGCAGCCCCGCTTCGGGGGCGGTGTTATAGCCCTGCGCCGCGAGATCCGACAGGATCGCGCGCGCCGATGCCGGTGCATCCAGCCCCACCGCATGGCCGGCCTGCCAGTCCTTGCCGGGATAGGTCGACAGCAGCAGCCCGACGCGGCGCGCGGACCGCGGCCTCGCGGCCAGCCGCAGCCAGCCATGCGCACGGTCGGCGATGGCCTCGATGCGCGCGGGCTCGGACCGGTGGGCGGTGCGGGCAAATTGCAGCTGCGGATCGCGCTGGCCCGGCTCCTTGAACGAGGCGACGCCCGCGAAGAGCCGGCCGTCGACCTCGGGCAGAACCACATGCATGGCGAGGTCACCGGGCGAGAGGCCGCGCTCGGACCCGTCCCAGGCGTCGCGGGTCGAGGTGGCCAGCGCCACCTGGAAGACTGGCACGCCGGCGGCGTCGAGCGGCGAGGCCCCGGTCTCGCCCGCGCCGCTGAAGGCGGTCGCGTTGACGATGCCGGCGGGGGCCAGCGCGGCCACCTGACGGCGCAGCCAGCGCGCCGCCTCGGGCGCCTTGAGCGAGGGGGCGAAGAGGCCCAGCACCTCGTAGCCGCGCGTGCGGAAGGCGGCAAACAGCGCCTCGACCGGGGCGAGGTCGGCAGCCACCAGGTAGGAGCGGTAGAACACCACCAGCAGGCGCGGGCGCGGCGGGGCGGTTACGGTCAGGACCGGGCAGGTCACGCCGGTCTCGGGCGTCCATGCGCCGACCTGCGGCAGGGTCTTGGCGCCGCGCACCGGTCCGGCATAGAGCCCGGCGGCCAGTGCCAGCTGCGCCAGCGCCGCCTGCGCGGCCACCGCGCCGCCGGTGTCGCAAAGATGTGCCAACCGCCGCAGGGTCGAGACCGGCAGGGTCGAGACCGCGTCGAGCCTCGGGTCCTCGCGCCCGTCGGCCGGCAGCACGGCCAGCGCGATGCCGCGTTCGGCCGCCAGCGCGGCGACCTGCTGCAACCCGTAGGCCCAGTAGGGCACGCCGCCGATCAGCCGGATCAGGATTCCCTTGGCGCCGGCCAGCGTCTGCTCGACATAGGTGTCGACCGAAAGCGGGTGGCGCAGCGCGGCGAGGTTGGCCAGCCGCAGCGTCGGCAGCCGCCCCTCGGACCCGCCGCCGCGATGCCAGCCTTCTGCGAAGGCGCCAAGATCGCTGTCCGAGAAGGACAGCACCACCAGGTCGGCCGGGCTCTGGCCCAGGTCGGTGGGGGTGTCGGTCTCGTCGAGCCCGTGGCTTTCGCGGAAGATGACATGCATAGGCGTGGTCCAGGCGGGGCGGGCCCAAGACCCGCCCGGCGCGTTACTCGGCGGCCTGCGCGTGGCCGAACAGCGCGGCCTCGATCACGGCGCGGTCGATCCGGTCATGCTCGGCGATGACCACCAGCCGGCCCTGCCGGGCCTCGTCCGGGCCCCAGGGCCGGTCATACTGGTGGCGCACTCGCGCGCCCACGGCCTGCACCAGCAGGCGCATCGGCTTGCCGGTGACGGCGGCATGGCCCTTGACCCGCAGGATGTCGTGATCGCGGGCCAGCGCCTCGATCGCGGCCACCAGTTCGTCCGGCGCCGCCTGCTCGGGGATCTCGACCACGATCGAGTCGAAATCGTCATGTTCGTGATCGTCGTGGTCGTCATGGTGGCTGGGCCGGGCGGCCATGTCATCCTCGGCCGCGGCCTCGAGCCCGAGGATGACGCGCGGATCCACCGCGCCCTCGGCCACCTCGACCACGGGCAGGGCGCGGGGCGCTTCGGCCAGCACGATCTCGCGCGCGCGGGCCACGCCCTCGGGCCCGGCAAGGTCGGGCTTGGTCAGCAGCACGATATCGGCGCAGGAGATCTGGTCCTCGAACACCTCGGACAGCGGCGTCTCGTGGTCGAGCGAGTCGTCGGCCAGCCGCTGCGCATCCACCTTTGCCACATCCGGGGCAAACCGGCCCGCGGCCACCGCCTCGGCATCGGCCAGCGCGATCACCCCGTCCACGGTGATCTTGGAGCGGATGTCGGGCCAGTCGAAGGCCTTGAGCAGCGGCTTGGGCAGGGCCAGGCCCGAGGTCTCGATCAGGATGTGATCGGGGCGCGGCTCCAGCGCCATCAGCGCCTCGATCGTGGGGATGAAATCATCGGCCACGGTGCAGCAGATGCAGCCATTGGCCAGCTCCATGATGTTCTCGGCCGGGCAGTCGGGGATGGCGCAGCCCTTCAGGATCTCGCCATCGACGCCGACATCGCCGAACTCGTTGACCACCACGGCCAGCCGCCGGCCGCCGGGGTTCTGCATCAGCTGGGTGATCAGCGTCGTCTTGCCCGAGCCGAGAAAGCCGGTGATCACGGTGACGGGGAGCTTGGCGAGATCGGTCATGTCTTGGCCTCGGGGGTCAGGGATGGGGCTGGGGTCACAGGCGGGATGCGCGCCACGCAGTTGCGCTTGAAATGTTCGGGCCGGGCGCGCCACGGGATCAGCCCGTCGCCCGTCGCGTGATAGAGCGCCGCGCCGTCCAGAAGCATGTCCGGATGCGACACCTCGTCGACATTGCCGAACACGTAGGTCCAGCGGTCGCCGCCGCGCAGCGCCACGGTGCAGCCGTGATCGCAGTTCTGCAGGCATTCGACCGGGGTGACGGTCACGCCCTCGGGCGGCGCCTGCCGGGTCAGGCTATCGTAGAGCCGCTGGCCCGGGCGGCGCTCGTCCTGCGGGATCTCGCGGCCGCGCCGGCACTTGACGCAGACGAGCAGTTCGGTCGGGGCGGGGTCCATCGCGCGGGTCCATCCTTCTGGAACGGGGCAGGGGCGACGGGCGGGCCGGTGGCAATGGCCTGTCCGACACCGGCACACCCCGTCCGGTCTCAACAACATGCGCTGGCAGGTCTCCCGGCTTGCGGATCCCGGCCCCGGTCTGGGGCCCGCGGGCGTCCGGCCTTCCCGGCGCATGGGCCAGTGGCGGTGGACGACCTTTCCGGTCACGGTCGCGGGGGCGGCTGTGCCTGGCCGGGCGGACCCGGCTGCACATTCCCTTTTCACCTGTTTACACAGGCACCAGCTGGATGCCAGATGCGCCACGATCCCCTGCGATGTCAAGGAGCAGCACGCCATGAGCGACGAGTCCACCGACGCGAACGCCCGCCATGCCGCCAAGATGAAGAAGATCAAGGCCGCGCGCGACCGGATGATGGAGGGCAAGACCGAGGAGAAGGGCCTGATCATGGTCCATACCGGCCCGGGCAAGGGCAAGTCCTCGTCGGGATTCGGGATGATCCTGCGCTGCATCGCGCATGGCATGCCCTGCGCCGTGGTGCAGTTCATCAAGGGCACCTGGGTCACCGGCGAGGCAGAGATCCTGCGCAACCGCTTTGCCGAGGAATGCCGCTTCTTCATCTCGGGCGAGGGCTTCACCTGGGAGGTGCAGGACCGCGAACGCGACATCGCCGCGGCGCAGAACGGCTGGAAGATCGCCCGCGAGCAGATCCTCGACCCCGAGGTGCAGTTTGTGCTGCTGGACGAGATCAACATCGCGCTGCGCTACGATTATCTGGATATCGACGAGGTGGTCGATTTCCTGCTGCACGAAAAGCCGCGCATGACCCATGTCTGCCTGACCGGCCGCAATGCCAAGCCCGAGCTGATCGAGGCGGCCGACCTGGTGACCGAGATGAGCCTCGTCAAGCACCCGTTCCGCGACGGGGTGAAGGCGCAGAAAGGGGTGGAGTTCTGATGCCCCGCCGCCTTCTGACCGAGTTCGGCATGGGCAGCTCGCTGCGCCGGCAGGACTATACCCAGGCCGCCTGCCGGGCGGTGGAGAATGCGCTCTGGCACAACTCGATCAACTTGGCCGAGCTCTTCGGCAAGGACAAGACCGACATGCGCATCACCGTGGATGTGGGCGTGCAGGCGCCCGAGCGGGTCGATATCGACCGCGTGGCGGCGGTCTTCCCGTATGGCCAGGTGACGGTGAACGTCACGCGCGGCGGGCTGGACGTGCCGCGCCCCGAGGGCGACGGGCCGCCGACGGTGATGGCGAACGTGGCGATCTCGGTCGCGCTGGAGGGCGTGTGATGCAGCGTTTCATCATCGAGATGGGCATGGGCACCGACCTGCACGGGCAGGATTACACCAAGGCCGCCGGGCGCGCGATCGAGGACGCGCTGCGGCACAGCTCGCTCCCGCTCTTCGGGGCGCTGGGGATCGACCACGACCAGATGCAGGTCCGGGTGAAGGTCGGCGTGCAGGCGCCCGAGGCGGTGGATTGCGCCGCGCTGGCCACACGCCTGCCGCGCGGCCGGGCCGAGGTGACGGCGGTGCCGGGCGGGCTGGACATCACCAATCCGGACACCGGCGAGGTCACGGTGATCGCGCAGGCCGCGATCGAGGCCTTCCTGCCGCCGCAGGGCTGAGCCATGGGCCCGGCGCAGGTCACGAGCTACCGGGTCGCGGCCCCGCCCGGGCCTGCCGCGCCGCGGCTGCGGGTTGCGCTCTTTGCAGATCCCCATGCCTGCACGCCGTTCATGGGGCTGGACCGGCTGGCGGCGCTGGTCGACCGGACCAACGCGCTGGGCTGCGATCTGATCCTGATGCTGGGCGATTACGTGGGCCATGTCTGGGGCGCGCGCCCGCTGCCGCCGGCCTCGGTGGCCGGGGTGCTGGCGGGGCTCACGGCTCCTATTGGGGTCTTTGGCATCTTCGGCAACCATGACTGGCGCGACGATCCTGCGGCGCGGGACGCGCGCCGCCCCACGGCCTGGCACCACGCCTTTGCCGAGGCCGGGCTGCACATGCTGAGCAACGCCGCAACGGTGCTGGAGACCGGGCAGGGGCCGATCACGCTGGCCGGGCTCGAATCCCAGCAGGCCTTCAAGACCTTCTTTCGCCGCCGGGCCGGGGGCATGGACGACCTGCCGGCGCTTCTGCCGCAGATGCCGGCGGGGCGCTTCACCCTGCTCATGGCCCATGAGCCCGACATCTTCCCCGAGCTGCCCGACCACGTCACGCTGACGGTCTGCGGCCACACGCATGGCGGGCAGATCCGGCCCTTCGACCGGCCGCTGATCGTGCCCTCGCGCTTCGGCACGCGCTATGCGCGGGGTCATTACCGGGACGGGGCGCGGCAGATGATCGTCTCGGGCGGGTTGGGGATGTCCGGCCCGCCGCTGCGCTGGCGCTGCCCGCCCGAGCTGGTGGTGGTGGAGATCGCATGACCCAGCCTGATCTGATCGTCTGGGATTTCGACGGCGTGCTGAACGCCAACATGCGCAATGGCCGGACCTTCTGGTCCGAGACCATGAAGGCCGATCTGGGCATCGACCCGGCGGTGTTCCGCGGCGACATGTTCAGTTCGCGCGACTTCCACGACATCCTGCGCGGGCGGCGCGACCTGCTGGCCCATGTTTCGGACTGGCTGGGGCGCAACGGGCACGCGCTGACCGGCGCGGAATTCCTCGCCTACTGGTTCGAGAAGGACGCCCATCCCGATCCCGAGCTGCAAAGGCTGATCGCGGCGCATCCCGCGCGCCACGTGATCGGCACCAATAACGAGCATCACCGTTGCCGCTATATCGAGGAGGAGATGGGCTATGCCGCCATAGTGGAGCGGGTCTTCTCCTCGGGGCGGATGGGGGCGGCCAAGCCCGATCCCGGCTTCTTCGCGCAGATCGAGCGCTGGTCCGGGCTGGCCCCCTCGCGCATCCTGCTGGTCGACGACCTTGCCGCCAATATCGCCGCGGCGCGGGCGCGCGGCTGGCAGGGGTTCCACTTCACCGATGACAGCCGCGACGCGCTGCCTGTGCGGCTGGGCCTGGACTGACCCTTGGCGCGCAGCGACGGGGCAGGGCTACCGCCCGCACCGGTTTGCCGCTAGGTGTCTGGCGGGGCGGACCAATCGCGGCTTGAGGGGACAGGACCGGGCATGACACGCGCGCTGATGATCCAGGGGACGGGCTCGAACGTCGGCAAGTCGATGCTGGTGGCGGGGCTCTGCCGCGCCGCGCGGCGCCGCGGCCTGTCGGTGGCGCCCTTCAAGCCGCAGAACATGTCCAACAATGCCGCCGTCACCGCAGACGGGGGCGAGATCGGCCGTGCGCAGGCATTGCAGGCGCGTGCCTGCGGGCTGGAGCCGGTGGTCGACATGAACCCGGTGCTGCTCAAGCCCGAATCCGAGACCGGCGCGCAGGTGGTGGTGCAGGGGCGCCGGCTGACCACCGCGCGGGCGCGCGACTATGCCCGGCTCAAGCCGCAGCTGATGGCGCCGGTGCTCGACAGCTTTCACCGGCTGGGCGCGGCGCATGACATCGTGCTGGTCGAGGGCGCGGGCAGCCCGGCCGAGGTCAACCTGCGCGCGGGCGACATCGCCAATATGGGCTTCGCGCAGGCGGCCGAGGTGCCCGTGGTGCTTTGCGGCGATATCGACCGGGGCGGGGTGATCGCGCAGCTGGTCGGCACGCAGGCGGTGATGGACCCGGCCGATGCCGCGCTTGTGCAGGGCTTTGTCATCAACAAGTTCCGCGGCGACCCGTCGCTTTTCGACGAGGGCTATGCGCTGATCGCGGCGCGCACCGGCTGGCGCGGCTACGGCGTGGCGCCCTGGTTCGCCGAGGCGTGGAAGCTGCCGGCCGAGGATGCGCTGGACATCGCCACGCCGTCGCGCGCCGAGGGGCTGCACGTGGTCTGCCTGCGCCTGTCGCGAATCGCCAATTTCGACGATCTCGACCCGCTGGCGCAAAGCCCCGGGGTGCGGCTGACCATGCTGGGCCCGGGCCAGGCGCTGCCGGCGGATGCCGACCTGGTGATCCTGCCGGGCTCGAAATCCACGCGCGGCGATCTCGATTTCCTGCACGCGCAGGGTTGGGACGTGGACATCCGCGCCCATCACCGGCGCGGCGGGCGCGTGCTGGGCATCTGCGGCGGCTACCAGATGCTGGGCCGCGTGGTCGCCGATCCCGAGGGGATCGAGGGCCCGCCGGGCGAGACGCCGGGCCTTGGCCTGCTGCAGGTCGACACGGTCATGGGCGGCGACAAGAGCCTGCGCCGCGTCGCTGCGCAGCACGCAACGCTGGATCTGCCCTTCACGGGTTACGAGATCCATATCGGCCGCTCGGACGGGCCGGACCGGGCGCGCCCCTTTGCCCGTGTCGCGGGCCAGCCCGAGGGCGCGGTCTCGGCCGACGGGCGCGTCGCGGGCAGCTACCTGCACGGCATGTTCGCCGAGGATGCCTTCCGCGCGGCATGGCTGGCCGGGCTGGGTGCGACGGGCGACGCGCTGGCCTATGATGCCACGGTCGAGGCCACGCTGGACGCGCTGGCCGACCATCTCGAAAGACATCTGGACGTGGCGGGCCTGCTGGCGCTGGCCGGGTGACGGCGCGTCATTGACCTGTTGCGGGGGGCTGCTAGGCTGACGCTGCATTCGCAGGAGTTCCGTTCATGATCATCCACCGTTTCGCGCCCCGCGCGCTTCTGGCTTGCGGCCTTCTGGCCCTGCCGCTTTCGGCTGCCGCCCAGTCCGAGGACAGCTCTGATCCGGTCGAGACCTGCCGCGCCGCCCTGTCGCAGGACGACAGCCGCGACCTCGCCACCGGGATCGTGTTTCCCGATGACATAGACGGCGAGCCGCGGGATCTCGACCTCGCGCTGGCCGCCGCACAGGCCTTTGCCGCGGGCGAGGGTTGCGCGGACGGGGTCGCCCTGGACCAGTCCCGGGTCAGCGCCTGCACCGAGCTGGACAGCGTGCCCGCGGTCTGCGTGCTGCATACCGGGGTCGGCTATTTCCTGGTCCATGAAAGCTGGGTCGACCCGCTGATGGTCTTCTGGTCGCGCTACGACTGAGCCATCTGCGTCAGTGCCCGGTCCAGCCGGGCCCAGCCCTCTGCCTGTCCTGGCAGGCCCAGGCGCAGCCAGGTCTCCGAATAGGGAAAGATCCGCGACCAGACATGGTGCCGGGCCAGCCCGTCCTTCGCCGCGCGGGCGTCCGGTGTCGCGTAGGTGCGAAAGAGCGGCGTGCCGCCGACCAAGGCCCAGCCCGCCCGCGCCGCCAGCCCGTCCAGCCGCGCAGCATCGCGGGTCAGCCGTGCTGTCGTGGCCTCTTGCCAGTCTCTGTCGGCATAGGCCGCGCGCCCGGCCGCGATGGCCGGCCCGCTGACGGCCCAGGGCCCGGCCATGCGCCGCAGCGCGTCGATCAGGGGCTGCGCCCCCAAGGCGAAGCCCAGCCGCAGCCCCGCCAGCCCGTAGAACTTGCCGAAACTGCGCAGTACGATTGCGCGCGGGGCGTACTCCAGCCGCGGCACCAGCGACAGGGCGGGGCAGGAATCGGCAAAGCTCTCGTCGACCACCAGCAGGCCGACCTTCCGTGCGAGGGCTTGCAGCGCGTCCGGGTCGTGGCAGCGCCCGTCGGGATTGTTGGGATTGACCACGACGGCGAGTTCGGCCCCTGCCAGCTCGGCCAGCGTCGCCACCTCCTGCACGTGCCAGCCCTCGGCCCGCAGTGCGGCGGCGTGCTCGTTGTAGGTCGGGCCCAGCACGCGGGCCCCGCCCGCGCGGGCCAGCCGCGGCACCAGCTGGATCGCCGCCGAAGCGCCGCCCATGGCGAGACAGGCGGTGCTGTCGCCCCCGCCAAAGGCAGACCGCGCCACTCCCTCCAGCGCCGCCACATCCTGCGCCAGCGGCAGCGCCCCCAGCGCGCCCTCGGTCAGGGCCGGCATCGGGTAGGGCACCGGGTTGATCCCGGTCGACAAGTCCAGCCAGTCTGTGCCGCCATATGCGCTTCGGGCCCGGTCCAGGTCTCCGCCATGATCCCGCATGGTCATTCCCTATTGCGTGTTCGCGACCGTCGGGCCTCTCGCTGCCCAGACCGTGGCGCTAGCGGTTCAGGCGCGCCAGCCGGGCGGTGACGCTGAGGCCGTGGGCTTCCAGGCTTTCGGAGCGGGCCAGCGCCTCGGCGGCGGGGCCGATGGCGCGCAGGGCTTCGGGCGACATTTTGGCCAGCGTGGTGCGCTTGAGGAAATCCAGCACCGACAGGCCCGAGGAGAACCGGGCCGAGCGCGCGGTGGGCAGCACGTGGTTCGGCCCGCCCACGTAGTCACCGATCGCCTCGGGCGTCCACTGGCCCAGGAAGATCGCGCCGGCATGGGTGATCCGTGCGCTCAGCGCCTCGGGATCGGCGACGCAGAGCTCGAGATGCTCGGGCGCGATGCGATCCGACAGGGCGGCCGCCTCGTCGAGGTCGCGCACGGTGATCACAGCGCCGAAATCGCGCCAGGCGGCGCCGGCGATGGCGCGCCGCTCCAGCGTCTGCAGCCGGGCCTCGACCGCCTCGGCCACCGCCTGGCCGAAACCGGCATCGGTGGTCACCAGGATCGACTGGGCGCTCTCGTCATGTTCGGCCTGGCTCATCAGGTCGAGCGCGATCCAGTCGGGGTCGTTCTCGGCATCGGCGATCACCAAGATCTCGGAGGGGCCGGCGATCATGTCGATGCCCACCTTGCCGAAGACCCGCCGCTTGGCGGCGGCAACGAAGGCGTTGCCCGGCCCGGTGATCTTGTCCACCGGCGCGATGCTTTCGGTGCCATAAGCCAGCGCGGCCACGGCCTGGGCGCCGCCGATGCGGTAGATCTCGTCCACGCCGGCGATACGCGCGGCCAGCAGGACCAGCGGGTTCACCACCCCGTCGGGCGTCGGCACGGTGATGGCCAGCCGCGGCACGCCGGCCACCTTTGCGGGAATCGCGTTCATCAGCACCGAGGACGGGTAGGAGGCCAGCCCGCCGGGCACGTAGAGCCCCGCCGCGCCCACCGGCGTCCAGCGCCAGCCCAGCGTCGCGCCCTCGGGGTCGGTCCATTGCGCATCATCCGGCATCTGGCGCACATGGTAGGCGCGGATGCGCTGCGCCGCGGTCTCGAGCGCGGCGCGGTCCGCCTCGTCCACCTTGGCGCATTCCGCGGCGATCTCGTCCTCGGTGAAGCGCAGCCGGTCGGCCGTCAGCGCCAGCCGGTCGAACTGTGCCGTCAGCTCCAGCACGGCGGCATCGCCGCGGGTCCGGACATCGGCGATGATGCGGCCGACGGTCTCGTCCACGTCGGGGCTGTCCTCGCGCTTGGCGCTCAGCAGCGCGGCGAAGGCCGGTTCGAAATCAGGGTCCGTGGTGTCCAGGAAGACAGGCATGGGCGCTCTCCAAAGGCTCGGCGCCCTGCATAGAGGCTGCGCCGGCGGGTCTCAAGCGGCCCGGGCGCGCCCCGGCAGGCGCCCTGTTGTCGCGGATCAGTCCGGGTGTTTCGGCAGCTTGCCCGAGGGGGCGAGATAGGGCCGGGTCACGTCGCGCAAGGTGACCTCCAGCGCCTCGACCTCGGCGCGCAGCACACCGTCGCCGGCCAGCGTCAGCAGCACGTGACCGCCGGGCGGGGGGCCCTCCTCGAAGCTGATGGCAAGGATCGACAGGATCAGGTCGGTGTCGGTCCGGTCGACCCCCTGGCTGGAGACCGACAGCACGTTGTCGAAGACCAGCAGTGACCGCACGCGCTCGGGCGGGCGCGCGGCGGCGCGCGGGCCGGTCACGTCCTCCCAGCGGACGCGGTTGAGCAGCAGCGCCAGCCGGCGGCGGCGCGGCTGGTAGCGGATCTCGGTCACCGGCAGGACCGAATCCTGCGCCAGCGACGAGATCACCTTGAGATCCTCGGCATCGAGCGCGCCCAGGTGGAGCGCGCGGCCGCCGGCATCCTCGAAGCGCGCGTCCTCGGTCATGCGCCCTGCACCCGCTCGATCCGGGCGCCCACGGCCGAGAGCTTGTCCTCGACATGCTCGTAGCCGCGGTCGAGATGGTAGACCCGGTTGACCAGCGTCTCGCCCTCGGCCGCGAGCCCGGCCAGGATCAGCGAGACGCTGGCGCGCAGGTCGGTGGCCATCACCGGTGCGCCGCGCAGCCGCTCGACGCCGGTGACCGTGGCGGTGCCGCCATGCACGTCGATCGAGGCGCCCATGCGGATCAGTTCGGGCGCGTGCATGAAGCGGTTCTCGAAGATCTTCTCCTCCAGCACCGAGGTGCCCTCGGCCGTGCAGAGCAGCGCCATCATCTGCGCCTGCAGGTCGGTGGGGAAGCCCGGAAAGGGGGCGGTGGTGACGTCCACCGCCCGCACCCGGTCGCCCTTGCGCGCCACCTTGAGCCCGGTGCCGGTCTCCTCGATTTCGATGCCGGCGGCGGCCAGCCGCTCGCAGAAGGCCTGCACCAGCTCGATGCGACCGCCAAGGCAGGTCACCTCGCCGCCGCAGATCGCCGGGGCCAGCATGTAGGTGCCCAGCTCGATCCGGTCGGTGACCACGCGATGCGTCGCCCCGCCCAGTTTCTCGACACCCTGGATGGTGATGGTCGAGCTGCCCTCGCCTTCGATCTGCGCGCCCATGCGGCGCAGGCACTGCGCGAGGTCGACGATCTCGGGCTCGCGCGCGGCATTGCGCAGCTCGGTCGTGCCGCGGGCCAGCGTGGCGGCCATCAGCGCGTTCTCGGTCGCGCCGACCGAGACCAGCGGGAACTCGACCACGCCGCCGCGCAGCCCGCCCTGCGGCGCGCGCGCATGGACATAGCCGTCGCGCAGGTCCATCTCGGCGCCCATCGCCTCGAGCGCCTTGAGATGCAGGTCCACCGGGCGGGCGCCGATGGCGCAGCCGCCGGGCAGCGAGACCTCGGCATAGCCGGTGCGCGCCAGCAGCGGCCCCAGCACGAGGATCGAGGCGCGCATCTTGCGTACGATGTCGTAATCGGCGCGCTGCGAGGTCAGCCCGTGGCTGGACATGGCCAGCACCTTGCCGTCCTGCAGCGCGGTCACCTCGGCGCCCAGCGACTGCAGCAGCAGCGACATGGTGCGGATGTCCGACAACCGCGGCGCATTGGTCAGCGTGAGCGGATCCTCGCTGAGCAGCGTGGCGGGCATCAGTGTCAGGCAGGCGTTCTTGGCGCCCGCGATCGGGATCTCGCCCGCCAACGGCCCGTTGCCCGTGACCAGAATCGAATCCATGCCTGTCAGTCCTTCTCGCTGCTCTTCGCCGCCTGGGCGTCCTTGTCCGTGCTGCGGGCGCGCGCCTGAGCCTTGCGCCGGGCGAGGTTCGCCTTCAGCGCCGCCTTGAGCCGGTCCTCGCGCGTCGTGCCCGGCCCGCTCTGCCCGTCGGATTTGCGTGTCATGCGCGTTCGTCTAGCGCAGCGACCGGTCCGGGTCCAGCGTTTGGCCGGTGACGCGACGGCGCTGCAGAGATTTTTGCACCCGCCCTCTTGCGCCCCCCGCACGCTTCGTCTATCAGCGCGCCACGCCATGACGCAGCGCCCCGGACGGGCCGTCACGGCGCCGCGCCGGACCCGCTTCGCATCCGGCCTGCCCGATCCTCGGGGCGCAAGACGAAGATCGGCTGCTGCCGTAGCTCAGGGGTAGAGCACTCCCTTGGTAAGGGAGAGGTCGAGAGTTCAAATCTCTCCGGCAGCACCATTCCACCCCTTTGAAAACAAAGAATTCCCTTGCATGGCAGGGCGTTTGCCCGTTTTCATGTTACAAAACCCGTTACAAAATTGAGGTTGTGACATGGCAGGCAAGGTGCGCCATCTGCTGTACCGGGAAGGACGGTACTTCGCTCGCAAAGTCGTTCCGCCTGCTCTCAGACCCTTTCTGAACGGAAAAACCGAGCTTCGTGTTCCGCTTGGTCCTGATCGGCGCAACGCTCTTCGCAAGCACCCGATGGCGGTGGCCGAGATCACCGCTAAGATTGAGCTTGCCCGCCAGCAGGAGGCGCAGGCACGCGGCGTTGCCGTTGAACCTGGGCAATACCCGCTGTCTGATGCACAGATCGCACTGCGAAGTTACCAGGACAGGCTTCGGCAGGATGAAACAGCGCGCAACTCGCTGCCTGGCTATTCAACTATCTCGATTGATGATGGATTCGTCGCGGAGATCAGGAGCGGTATCGCAGGCTCACTTACCGACCCCGAACTCAATAATCTGGTGGGCCACCGGATCGCTGAGTTCCGCCGACGCGGCAATACGACTGCCGAAATCGGCAGCGAGGAATGGCGGCGGCTGGCGCGCTCCCTATGCGTTGCGGAACTTGAATCGCTTGCGCGGATGTATGAACGCGACGAGGGCAACTATACCGGCACGCCAGAGCATCCGCTCCTTGCCACCGCCGAAGTCGAAGAGCAGCAACCAGAGCCGGTATCGCTGCAGGGCTTGTTTGGCGACTACATCGCTTCGCGCAAAGTACTTGGCAAAGGTGCTGAGGCAGAGAAGCGCTGGACACCAGTTTTCGAACATCTGCGGAAATACCTGCGCCACGACGACGCGCGGCGCATCGTGAAGAAAGATCTGATAGGTTGGCGTGACGCGCTCTTGCAGGAGAAGTCCGCAAAAACCGTCGCGAGCGTCTACCTAGCCTCTGTGCGCACCGTGTTAGGATGGGCGGTGAACGAAGACCGCTTGCCGAGCAACCCGGCCAAGGACGTTCGACAGGACGTGCCGAAGGCGACACGGAACCGCGAACAGGGTTTCACGAACGCAGAAGCCACGGCCATCATTCGGCACACGGTTTCGTATGAGCCGCAGCCATTCAATGGCAATGCACCGCGCGAATTTCCCAAAACGACCGCAGCGAAGAATTGGGTGCCCCTCCTTTGCGCGCACACCGGCGCGCGCGTCACCGAGATCACACAGCTTCGGAAGCAGGACGTCCAGCACGAAGACGGTGTTTCTTTCATCCGCATTTCCCCAGACGCCGGAACAGTGAAGACTGACCAGTACCGCGACGTGCCGCTGCACAAACAGCTTGTCGACATGGGCTTTCTTGACTTTGTAGCAGCCAGCGGAACCGGCCCGCTGTTCTTCACACCGAAAGATGGCAAACCCCACCTCGAAAGCGCCCGGATCATTTCAAACCGTATCGGCGCGTGGCTGAAGTCGCGCGATCTGGTCCCGAATGGCGTCAGTCCGAACCACGGCTGGCGACATAGGTTCAAGACCGTCGCGCGCGAAGTCGGCGCGTCAGACAGAGTAACTGACGCAATCTGCGGCCACGCCGGCAGAACAGCCGGTGAGAACTATGGCGACGTGACCCTCAAGGCAAAGGCGCGTGTGGTCGACGCATTGCCGGACTACGATCTTAACTAATTGCGGCCATCACCTACCCCGGCTTGGATCTGGCACACCTGAAAAGTTAGCTTTACGCTGCGTGCCGCAGCATCGCCTGTTATAGTGTAGATACATCGCAGCACGTCGTCACGCTTCGCCCCGCGCCGCCCCGCTTCGCAACGCACCGCTGCATGATAGCCCCTCGCCGAATTCCGGCGCGGGGTGCGCTCGGAAATGATCGGTCATTCGAACGCGATCGACAGGCACCGTGCCTCGTACTCGACGGCGAACTCGTTGATGATGCGCTCCTTGCCTGCCTTGCCCCGGCGCTGGAACTCCATGTAGGCAAGCTCGATCAGGATCTCGGCTTTCCTGCTATCCACCTTCTTGAGCAGGGTGCTCATGCGCACCCCGTTCTGGCGTTGCCGCATGATCGCCTCGGCAAGATCGCCGGTGTCTTCGCAATAGGCGATGATCGCGTCGCTAACCTCTTTGGGCGTGTCTGCGGGATCGGCCGCCTGGGCAGCCAGGGGCGCGATTAGGCCGAGCGCTAGTATGATGTTTTTCATAGTATTCTCCTTATTACGCCCGATTAATCACCCCGCCTTAGATGCATGTCTACAGTGCTTTCGACTGCCGGTTGAACGGCGTTGCCAAAGTCCCACTCCAATATGAACTAATCTGTTTACATTCTATTATCCTAATGTTAATACTATTAACATTGGCAACTTCTGGGCAACCAACATGCACTTCGCAGAACGCCTGCGCCGCACCTTCGGGACGGATCGCAAGCAGGTGGAAAACAAGGATTCGACCAAGGCGCTGTCGCTCTCAGATCCGGCAGCGTTCGAACTCTTTGGCGCCATCGCCACGCACTCCGGTCTGGACATCGGGCCGCATTCGGCGATGCGCGTGCCCGCCGTCGCCTGTGCTGTTGGCCTGATCGCTGACACGGTTGGCACCTTGCCGATCAAGATTTACGAGCGCGGCACCAAGCAAACCGTCAGCGACCACCCCGCCTACCGCCTCGCCCATACCGAGGCGAACGAATGGACCAGTGCGGCCCAGCTTCGCACGCAGCTTAGCACCGACGCCCTGCTGCACGGCTCCGGCTACGCCCAGGTTGTCCGCGTCCGCGATGGCGCCCCTTACGAGCTACACCGCCTCGACCCCGCCGCAGTTCAACGCACGATCGAACCGACCGGCGAACCTGTCTACGCCGTCACCACCGAGACCGGCACCGCGCGACTAACTTTCCGCGACGTGGTGCACGTCCAGCCCTTCGGCGGGGCTTCTCCGATCTATCTGGCGCGCGAAGCCATTGGCCTTGCTATCGCCTTTGAAAAACACATGGGCGGAATCTTCGCCAATGGTGGCCGCCCCTCCGGCATCATCACCGCACAGAAGAGCCTCGACCTTGAGACCAAGAAACGCATCGCCGCGTCATGGTTCAGTACACATTCGCGCGACAACGCAGGCGGCACCGCGATCCTCGATGAAGGCATGGCGTATCAGCAACTCGCCATGACACTGGCTGACGCGCAGTTTGCCGAGAACCGCCTTGAACAAATCCGCGAGATCGCGCGCGCCTTCCGTGTCCCGCCGACCATGCTTTTTGAACTTACGCGCGGCACATGGTCGAACACCGAAGAGATGGCCCGGCAATTCTACAGCGTCACGCTGAAGCCGTGGCTCGCCGAATGGACCTGGGCCTATTCCCGGTGCCTGCTGACCCCGGAAGAGCGCGCCGACCTCTACCTTGAATTCGTCACCGACGATCTTCTCACCACCGATCACGCATCGCGCGCCACGGCCTACGGCCAGTATCGCGCAATGGGCGCCATGACAGCGAACGAAGTCCGCGCTGGCCTGAACCTCCCGGCGCACGCGGACGGCGACCTGATCGCCAATCCCTACACCACGTCAGACAAGGACCGCGCCGCATGAAGCACACAGCATTCTTCGGCGATGGCGAGAAGACCTTTGCCCTGACTGACGACATGATCGGCGAGCTTGAGCGCGTGACCGAAACCGGGATCGGCGCGCTCTATCTGCGCGTTGTTCGTGCCGGTTTCGCCCTGGCGGACCTTACCCAGATCATTCGGTTGGGCCTGATCGGCGGCGGCACCGCGCCGGAAACCGCCCACAATCTTTGCACCACCTACGCCACCAACCGGCCCCTCGAAGAACTCTACCCGCTCGCACTCAACATTCTCGATGCGCGGTGGAGCGGCACAACCAAGGAACCTGCCGATGGCTGACCGGCTCGAAATCAAAGCATCGCTGAACGTCGAAGAGACCGGCGAGATTACCGGCACCGCCTGGCCCTTCACCACGCCGGATCGCGTCGGCGACACCATCACCAAGGGCGCCCTGACTTACCCCGCAACCCTGCCGATGCTCTGGGCGCACGATCAGGCGCAGGTTGTCGGCGTTTGGGATCGGATCGAAGAGACCGAACAGGGCATCACCGTCAAGGGCCGCTTGCTGATTGAAGACGTGGCGCGTGCCCGCGAGGTGCGCGCCCTTGTCAGCTCTGGCGCAGTCTCCGGCCTTAGCATCGGCTTTCAGACAAAAGACGCCAAACGCGGCGCCAAGGGTCGCAGCATCACCAAGGCCGACCTGCACGAGATCTCGATTGTCGCCGTTCCGTGCCACCCGGACGCGCGCATTTCCTCCCTCAAAGGTGGCACGCCCCATGAACAGGAGACCGTACATATGGAAAACGAAAACCTCGAAACCACCGATCCGAAGCCGGACAACAACCCGGCCAACGATGCGCCGCAAGTGCCGCAGATCGACACCAGAGCATTCGACGCCATCAACTCCCGGCTCGACAAGCTCGAAGCAAAAGCTGCCCGACCCCACCCCGTTCACATTGGGCAGCCGGATCAGGGCACCGAGAAGAAAGCGGCCTTTGTCGAATACCTGCGCACCGGCAGCAACGACACCAAGGCACTGACCACCGCCAGCGATACGGCCAATCACATCCTCGCGCCTGACGAGGTGAGCGCAGAGTTTATCCGCAACCTGGTGGAATTTAGCCCGATCCGCAGCATCGCAGATGTGCGCACCACTGCGGCAGCGACGATCATTCTGCCCAAGCGCGCCAGCGTCACCAACGCGGCTTGGGTTGGTGAGACCGAGGCACGCACCGGCAGCGTGCCGACCTTCGACCAGTCCGAGATCACGATCAAGGAGATCGCCACCTTCGTCGATATGTCGCTGCAGCTTTCCGAAGACAGCGACAACGTGCTGAGCGAAGTGAACCTCGCGCTGGCGGAGGATTTCGGCCAGAAGGAAAGCACCTCCTTCGTGGCCGGCAGCACGGCCAACGAACCCGCTGGTTTCATGGCTGACGCTAACATTGCCGAAACCGTTGCCGCCAGTGCCACGGCACTCGACGCTGACGAACTGATTGCCATGATCTACGCGCTTCCGGCCACCTACCGGAACGCTGGCACCTGGATGATGAACGGCAGCACGCTGGCCGCGATCCGCACCCTCAAGGACGGCCACGACAATTACCTGTGGCAGCCCTCTTACCAGGCAGGCCAGCCCGAAACGATCCTGGGCCGTCCGGTGATCGAAGCCGTGGATATGCCCGACATTGGCGCCGCTGCCTCGCCCATCGCCTTCGGTGACTTCAAACGCGGCTACCGCATCTATGATCGGCTGATGCTTGGCGTGCTTGCAGATCCGTTCACACAGCGCGCCAACGGCCTGATGCGCTACCACGCCCGCCGCCGCGTCGGCGCTGGCGTGGTGCGGCCCGATGCGTTCCGCAAGCTGACCATGGCCGCCGCCTAAGCCATGCCCACGCCGCGCGCATATCAGCAAGTGACACTCGCACACGGCACCCACGCCGTGCGCTTGCGTCCGACCCTGCGCGCGGCCTGGGAACTTGAACGGCTGCATGACGGCTTCGCAGGCCTGTTGCGCAAGGTGCAGGAAGGCGACACCGCCACGCTGCATACCGTCATTCAGAGTGCCGCCAGCGATCCCAACGCGGCAGACCGCTTCCTGCGCAGCACCCGGAACATGCCGCTGGCCGACTTCCTGGCACTTACGCAGGCTCCTGCTCTCGACCTGATCGCCGCCATCTTTCCCGAGCCGGAAACCACCAGCGACAGTCCCAAACCTGCCCGGCGCGTCACCTGGGCGGAAATCTTCGACGGCCTCTACAAGATCGCCACCGGCTGGCTGGAATGGCCCCCTGAGATCGCTTGGACCGCCACGCCCTATGAGATCACGGCAGCCTATACCGCGCACCTGGACAAACTGAAGGCCCTGCACGGCGCCGCCGAAGATGAACCTGAAAATCACCACCCGTCGGAAGAGCAGCGCCAGCGCAATATCGACGCCGGCCTTGATCCCGACCTCGACCTTGACCGGCTACAGGCCCTGAAGGCTCGACTACAGGGAGGTGCCTAATGCCCCGTCCGCCCCGCCTCTGCTCCTGTGGCCGCACGGTCGCGCACGGCACCCTCTGCACCTGTCAGCGTGACACGAAGCGCGCCCGTGACAAACGCCACGACGCCCACCGTCCCAGCGCCGCACGCCGAGGCTACAGCAGCGCATGGCGCAAGGCCCGTGCCGCCTTCCTGACGCTCTATCCGATCTGTGCGCATCCCGGCTGCACCGCACCCGCTACCGTGGTCGATCACATCATTCCCCACCGTGGCGACCACGCCCTCTTCTGGGATCGCAGCAACTGGCAGCCGTTATGCCAGCGCCACCACGACGCCGACAAACAGCGGCAGGAGCGCAGCGAATGACCACCCCTTACACAGACCGCTTCCGCAACCCTGCCGATGCACGCAACTTCTCCAATCCCGAGCGCCAGCTATGGGCAACGGTGCTTCAAGCGATGATCGAAGACGCGGTGCATGGCGCACCGTCGATCTTGGGAAACCGCAAGACCCGGCAACGCCTGACCGCCGAGGCATGCGCCTATTTCCGCGACCCAACGCCAAGCCTTTCTGTCATCTGCGAACTGCTGGACCTCGACCCGGCAGCTGTTCGGCAGCGCGTGGTGCGCCAGATCGAGACCGCCGAACATGGAGCCACGCCGAACCAACAGGGCCGCAAGCAGTTCCGGCGCTATGCACGCAGTCGCAACCAACCTGAACAGTGGGCTTGATGATGTCGCGCCTACAACTTCTCGATGAGCTTGAGAAACCCAAGCATACGCGCGTTGCAATCCGCCGCATCAGCGCCGAAATGTGCTCTCCGATGGCAATTCGGACAAATTGCAATCACAAAGCGCGGATCGTCTGGCCCACCATCCGTAAGCCGCCGCACATGGTGCGCCTCAAGAAACGGCTGCCCTGCGGACGTGGCAAAAGGTGCAGGTTCGCCGCAGTCCTCGCAACGCCCCTTGGAACGTGCGAGTACATATTCGCGCACAGCCTTAGCACGCTCGAACACCGAGCCGGTCTGTTTCTTTTGTTTCGGAACGGCAGACGCAGCGTCCAGAGCGCGCCGACGAAGCTCAGCGAGATCAGGAGCTTCATCCGGCCTTGGTGCATTGGCATGTTCGTTTTCACTCGCCAGTATCGCGTCGATGTGGCGAAGCTCGAAAACAATGGCATCGCGCATGGCACCTTCACGATCCGGCGCCCTTTCAATATGGTCTGCCTCATAGAAGTACTGTCCGACGAACCTCAAGCCGTCCGCGGTGTTTCGAAAGACCAGCAAGTCCTTGCCGTTCTCGGCATGGTCCCGGATGTGCTTATTCCCGCGCAACATTTGCATGTCGCCGACCTGTCCTTGTCCGAAATATTCAAAGACTCCATCGGCTCGCATCCTATCCGAGTAACCGTGTTGCTCGCCCTCTTCACCGCTGATGCAGATGACAAGAGCGTGGTCGGCCGGCGTGATAATTCCGCCCCGTTGCTGACCACCATAACGCCCGTGGATCTCCCTTCTGCGGTTGTAGACACGTCCCTCTTCAAAGCCCCAGGGCATTACTTGGGTCCCTCCGTGCATGTTCTTGTCGCGAACATCAGTGGCTCGAATGCCCGCAGATCACAAGGCTCACCCCGAATGCTTAAAAACATCTTAGCGCCACGTAGAGAGGCGGGGGGGGCTCCGACTTTGGCGGCTCTCAGGGGACCGGCGGGGGGACCACCGCACAAGATATGCAGAAAATAAGATTTGAGGAATGACCATGCCGACCACCAGCCTCACCCTGCTGAAACAGCATCTGAACATCACCGACGACGCCGACGACGCCATCCTGACGCACAAGCTCGCCGCCGCCGAGGGCTGGGCGCTGCAATACCTGGGGATCACGACCCTGCCTGATCCGGTGCCGCCGCAGATCACTGAGGCGGTCCTGCAGATCGCGGCATTCTGGTATCTGCAGCGTGAAGCCGCGTCATACGAAGGCACCGCGCGGCCTATCCCGTTCGGCGTGATCGACCTCTTGCAGTCCTGCCGTGTCGAAGAGGTGACAGGCCATGTCGTTGCGTGATGACAGCAAGCGCCTTGAGCGCCGCCTTGAGGCGATCCCGCAGGACATTCTCCACGCCCTGCGCCCGGCATTGGTGAAGAGCGCGGAAGAAACCGCACGCAATGCGCGCACGCTCGCCCCGGTGGAAGATGGCGACCTTGCCGCGTCGATCACCGTCACCGGCCCGAATGAGACCACACCGGCCTATGCCGAAGGTGGCGGCAAGCGGACGGCAGGTCCGAACCAGGCACTGGTGACTGTCGGGAATGAGAATGTGCGCCACGGCCACTTGCAGGAATTCGGCACGATCCACCACGAGGCGCAGCCCTTTCTGCGACCTGGTTGGCGGATCGCTCGGCCCCGCGTCATGCGCCGCATTCAGCGCGCGATTACCACGGCCATCAGAAAGGCGGGCAAATGATCGACCCCGCCGTGTCCCTCCGCACCGCGTGCCGTGCCGCGCTGATCGCCACACCGGCAGTCACGGCGCTGGTACAGCCTGACCAGATCCGCACAGGCTCCACCCGGCCAGATGGGCTGCCCTGCGTGATCTTCGCCACGCCGCAACTGATCCACCTGGGCCGCGCCGCTGGCGGTTTCTACGCCTCTTCTGTCGCGCTGGATCTGCACCTTTGGGCCTTGGAGGACGGCGCCGACACCGCGCAACAGATCGGCCACGCGGTGGCGCTCGCTCTGTGGGATCAGCCGGACGCTGCCGATATCCAGATTGACGAGTACCAGCGCCCCAGCTTCGCCTTCATGCGCGACCCTGACCCGGAACGCGCCTACTGCCACGGTATCGGCACGGTCGAAGCCGTTTGCCGGTGGAGGGTCTGATGATCCCGGCAGGCAAACTTGATCGCAGCATCAAAATTGAGCGCCAGACCGAAACCGTGGCCGCGTCCGGTGCCGTTTCGAAGGCATGGGCGCCCGTTGTCACTCTGCGCGCTCAGGTGCTGACCGCCTCGACCGAGGAACGGCTGCACGGTTTCGGCGCGCTGGACAGCGACGTGACCGTGTTCCGCGTGCGCTGGCGCAACGACCTGAAAAACAGCGACCGCATCATTTTCGACGGCACAGCATATGAGATCGACCGGATCACCGAACAAGGCCGCCGCGCCGCCCTCGACCTTTACGGAAAGGCCATCACATGAGCATCCATGAGCGCGGCGTGAAGCCGCCCTTGAAGCCCGACGCCGACGCGCTGAAGAAAGCGCCGACCCCGCCGCGCTACCTCGACCGGCACGCGAAAGCCGAGTGGCGCCGGATCATGCCGCAACTGATCGGCCGGCGCGTCATTACCCGTGCCGACCTCGCCGGGGTGGAGAACTACTGTATCCAGATCGGCTACGTCCGGCAGATCGAAGAACAGCGTGCCGCCGCCGGTAGCGCAATCGACCCCAAGCTTTTCGGCGTGCTGAACCGTGCCGCCCAGACTGCGCGCCAGCTTGCCGCCGAGTACGGCCTGTCGCCCACCAGCCGCGCACGGATCGGCGCCGCGCAGCCCGCCGACGATGACGACGACAACCCTCTGAGCGTCTGACCATGGCGAAGGGCAGCGCATATCCCGATTGGATCTTTGACGGCTCGCCGATCCCTGACCCGTTAGGACACGGCGCGCGTGCTGTCGAATTCCTGCGCCGCCTGCGCCACCCCGCCAGCACCGAACCCAAGTGCGCCTTCCAGCTCTACCCGTTTCAGGAGCGGATCGTGCGGCGCATCTACGGACCGCGCCACCCTGACGGCAGCCGCGTGGTGAAGAGCGTCTTCCTGATGCTACCGCGTGGGAACCGAAAAACCAGCCTCGCCGCCGCCTTGTCCCTGCTGCATGTAATCGGCCCCGAGAAGCGCCCCGCCGGTCAAGCCATCTTCGCCGCCAGTGATCGTGAACAGGCCGGGATCGGCTTTCGCGAAGCCGCCGAGATCATCCGCGCCGATCACCGGCTTGTCGCTGCAACACGCATTCACGACGCCTTCAACGCCGCCAAGCAGATCACCGACCGGACCAGCGGCGCTAGGTTGCGCGCCGTGTCCAGTGATGGGCGTGCCCAGCACGGCACCACCCCGGCTTTCGTACTCGCCGACGAAATTCACGCATGGAAGGGCCGCGACCTGTGGGAAGCGCTGAAATCCGGCCTCGCCAAGTCCGACGATAGCTTGTTGATCGTCGCCACCACCGCAGGACGTGGCACTGACACGCTCGCCGCCGAGCAATACGAGTATGCGCTGCGCGTGGCGAAAGGTGAGATCGACAACCCGGAATTCCTGCCGATCATCTTTGCGGCAGAGCCGGGCGACGACTGGCAGGACGAAGACGTGTGGCACCGTGTGAACCCCGGTCTGCAGCATGGCTTTCCGTCCCTGTCTGGCCTGCGCACGCTCGCCGCAGAGGCGGCCGAGCACCCGGCAGAACGCTACAGCTTTCAGCAGTACAACCTGAACCGCTGGCACGGGAACAGCCGTGACCCGCTCTTCGACCTCGACACATACGACGCGCGCCGCTTCGATGATCCGTTGGAAGACCTCGAAGACCTGCCGTGCTGGATCGGCGTAGACCTCGCCTTGAATGCCGACACCGCCGCCGTGGTCGCAGCGTGGCGCCATGACGATGGGCAGATCACGATCAAGCCGTGGTTTTTCGTGCCGGGCGACGATCTGAAAGCACGCGCCGAGCGTGACCGCGTGCCCTATGAGCGCTGGCGCGACGAGGGGCTGCTGACTGCCACACCCGGCCCGATCATTGACCAGGTGGAGATTGAGGCCCTGATCCGCGAACTGGCGGCGCGCTTCGACGTGCAAGAGATCGCCTTCGATCCGCACCTTGCCCGGCAAATCATGCAGAAGCTCTTTGACGACAGCTTGCCGGTTATCGAGATGCGCCAGGCGCCGCTAACGATGGGTGTTGCCGCCGGAGATCTTGAGCGCGTCGTAAACGGCCACATGATCCGCCATGACGGCCACCCGATCTTGCGCAATCACTTCGACAACGTGGTTGCGAGCCGAAACGACACCGGCCTGACCAGGATGCACAAGGCCAAGAAAACCGACCGGATCGACGGCGCCATTGCCGCCGCGATGGCAGTCAGCCGCGCCGTGAATGCCGAGACCACGCGCAGCGCCTACGCCAGCGACGACGCCGAACTATTCATTTTCTGAGGAACCAGACCATGCCTGACGTGAACCTGCCCGGCCTTGTGGTCGATCTGGAAGCCAAGATCGACAAGCTCGAAAAGGGCCTCGCCAAAGCCAACCGCGCGCAGCGGCGCAGCGCTGACCAGATGGAACGCCGTGCAAAACAAAGCGCGGACAGGATCAACTCCAGCTATGGGGCCATGGCGTCTCGCGTGACCGGGAGGCTCGCCAAGATGGCCGCGCCCGTGGCCGCAACGTTGGGTAGCGCCGCGACCGTTCGTGCTATGAAGAATACAGCGCGGGCCGTCGCACAGATCGGCGACGAGGCCAAACGCGCAGGCGTGCCTCTTGAGGCGTTCCAGGAATGGCGCTTCGTCGCCGAGCAGAACCGGATCAGCGCCGACGCCCTGACCGATGGCCTAAAAGAACTGAGCCTGCGCACCGATGAATTCATCATCACCGGCGCTGGTCCTGCCGCCGAGGCGCTGCAACGCCTGGGCTTCGGCGCCGAGGAATTGCGCGAGAAGCTGCAAGACCCCAGCGAACTCATGCTTGAGATCATCGCGCGCACCCGACGCCTCGACCGTGCTGCGCAGATCAGGATCGCCGATGAAGTCTTTGGCGGCACCGGCGGCGAGCAATTCGTCCAACTACTTGCGCGAGGCGAGGATGAACTGCGCCGCACCATCGACCGCGCGCATGAAGTCGGCGCTGTGCTCGACCAGGAGATGATCGAAAAGGCCGACGAAGTAAGCCGAAAATTCGATGAGATCACAGCGCGCGTGTCGGCCCTTGGCAAGAGCGTCGTTGTGAACGTTGCCGGTGCGATTGAGGATGCGCTGACAATCGACGTGGACGAGATTTTCGGATCGGCTGAGCGCGCCGCTGCGATGATGGGTCAAGATGCCTATGACGCGATGAAAGGTGCCACCCGTATCACCGAGGACCAGCGCGACACTGTTGAGGGGCTGCAAGCAACCTACGAAGGGCTTTTCCGGGCGATCAACGCCGCCACCGGCCCGGATGGTCTGCGGTTGATGGACGTGGCCGACATTGACGAGGCGCACGAATTGGCCGGAATCCTGCAGGATATCGACCACGAGATGCGTGCTTTCCAGTCCGGAAAGAAAAGCGCCGCCGAATTTGAGAAGACGGTCGGCGACCTGATCGGTGAGGCACAGAACCTGATCGGCGAACTGGACGAGGTTGACGCCAAACGTTTCGGTAATGTGATCGAGGCATTGGGCGGCATCGCTCGCGCGCTGGCCGTAGCGGCAGGCGAGGCTGCAAAGCTACGCCAAAACCTCCCCACGCCAGACGAACCTGCGAAGGTCTACAGCGGCCGTGGTGGCGATCCGCGTGCGTTCGAAAATGGCCGGACAGGACCGCTGGCGCCCACTACGTCGCTCCGGCCCAAGCTGCCCAGCGTCAACCACAGTTTCGGCGTGCCTGATCCTGAACCGGCCAGCCCCGGCGGCGGCGGTGGCGGCGGCGGCAGTGGCGGCGCCCCGAAGCTTAACAATTACGAAGCCGAGATCGCCGACATTCGCGAGGAAACGGTCGCGCTGGAACTCGAAGCCGCCGCCCTGGTTGCCACCGCCGCCGCTGGCCGCACCTTCGCCGACGCGATCGAGCAAGCACGGCGCGAGGCGGAACTTCTGCACGCGGCGCAGCGCGCCGGTATCGAGATCACGCCGCAGGTGCGCGCCGAAATCGAGGCCGAGGCCGCCAGCTATTCCGAGGCTGCCCGAGCCGCAGATGCAGCCGCTGCGAAGATCGAGGGGATTCAGGAGGCCCGCGAACAGGTGCGAAGCGCCGCCAAAGGCGCCTTCACCGACCTGATCACTGGCGCCACGACATTGGACAGCGCGTTGCAGCGCGTAATCGGACGCCTCGCAGAGATGGCCGCAAGCCGGGTTTTCGACAGGATCTTCACCGGCAGCATCGCGGCCTCCGGCGGCAGCGCGGCCTCTGGGGGCGGCCTGCTGGGCTTTGTCGGCGGCCTGCTCGGCTTTGCTGGTGGCGGCTTCACCGGACCCGGCGCGCGCCATGAACCCGCCGGGATCGTCCACCGAGGCGAGTTTGTCGTTAGCAAGCCCGCCGTCGAACGGATCGGCGTAGACCAGCTTGAACGGCTCCACGAGGGCGCGCTACGCGGCTACGCGGCCGGCGGGCTGGTAGGCGGCGCCAGCGCCCCCAAGGCCGCCCTGGCGCCGGTCGCGCGCTCCTCGGGCGATGTCAACATCTCCGCACCGGTCACCGTGAACGGCTCGGCCGGCTCGCCGGAGCAGAATGCCGATCTCGCCAAGAAGATGGCGCGCGAGATGGAGAACTCGATGAAGCAGATCGTGGTCAAGGAGATCCGGCAGGCTACCCGGCCCGGCAACATGCTTGGAAGCTGAATCAAACACACCATGTACATGGTGTGTTGACAGCATACTATGTACATGGTATGCATACCTCCAAGTAAATGAACAAATTCTTGGAGATAGCCCCCATGGTGAAACCCCCGAACTCTCGCATCGCTTTGCCTCAGGAGCGGCTGCTGCAACTGGACAGGCTCAAGGATCATTATGAGGCGTCAAGCGTGTCTCAGGCGATCCGCGCCATGATTACCCACCTCGCCGAGCTTGGCGTGATAGAGCACGAGATTCCCGGAATCGAGATCCGCAAAATCGGCAAACACGTTTCGGTCATGTTTGACGAAGGCGAGCGTGTCGCGTTCACAAGTGAAGGGGCGCAAGCGCTTGTGGGCCACATACGCGAGCGGCTTGCCACAAAGGGGCGCCAAGGGCCGCTCATCAACATTGACCACGGCTACACCTTGCGCGGCGCCGGCGGTGCTGTCGCGATAGAGATCGGCGGCGTCGAAAAGAAACTGGCGCCCGACGTGATCGACGAATTCGCCGACTTGATCGAAGCACAGATCAAGCACTCCGACGACTGAACCGCTATAACAAGAAATGGCCGGGGCGCCCCTTCAACTGCACCCCGGCCCTCAGACCGATACTAACGATCAACTGGTGGCATATGTGTAACACCTCGCGCCCCCCTACGCAGCCCTTTTCTACGCCTGTGGTTTCGATTTTCGGCGGTCACAGAGGCGCAGGTTTTGACGCACGCCTGAGCGCTGCGCATGACGCCAAGAACCTTGCACAGCAAGGCCGAAATGCGGTTGCCGGCGGCGTTTGTGCAGTAACAGCAGTAACAGCAGTAACAGCAGTTACCCAACCTACACACCCCAACACCCACCGACCCGACAACAACACCAGCCCGACACCGAACCACCGCGCACTCCCCTCCACAAGCCCCAACACCCAGACGACCCGACCGAGCACCACCGCCCGTCACAGTCACAACGCGCGCCTCCCCGGCCAGTGGCGCTACGTTACACCCATGCAGAAGCTCCGGCTCGCCGCCGATCAGGCCCATATGACCGCCGCAGCGATCACCATGAACTTGCACCCCGACGTTGAGACCAGCATCGCCGCCGCACCCGATCCGCTCCGGGCACTGCAACGCCGTGTTAACCGCGCCCTGAGACAACACGGCCTCTCCGGGCTGCCCCTCGCACTGGTGCTTGAAACCTCGCCCACCGGAAAACTCCACGCGCACGGTGTGTTGCTCCCCGGTGACTATGACCGTGATAAAGTCAAGAAGGCACTTCGAGCCGCCGGTGGGCGCATCACCAAGCGGGGATCGGCAGCACGTCAGCTTTCCCTGGGGGAGATATTCGACGGCGCCGGATGGACCGCATATTGCGCTAAGGGCGATCCTGACCGGATCTACCTCTCGCAGTCTGTCCGCCAGATCGCCCAGGCACGCCACAAAAGGCTGACGACATGGCGCCGCACCTCGCCCAAGTTGGCCCGTGCTTGGCGTGCCAAGCACCACCGCGAGCGGCATTGTCTCGACATAGACCCTGATACCCCTTCCGGTAATCCCCTGCCGCGTGACACCTCGCCTGTGGTGCCTCTGCCGGTGCAAGCACAGTCCAGTGCCGAGATTGATACGCTACTCGACTCGCTCGACCTGGAAACGCCCGACGCGGCCACAGCGCCACAGAAGGCGCAGGAGGCCGCAGGCACCCAGACAGCCCAACGTCCCGCGCAACCGCCTCAGCCTTATGACAGCGCCGCTCCGGCGATCCTGCGGCAACCTGGTTGCATAGACCGCGAAAAAACCAGCTTCCGGCTCTCGCACGGGTGGTTATCCAGGGCACCTCCTTCAGTGATTAATCATTTATTTTCAAATGCTTACAAGAATTTTTGACTTGCAGAGGATTCCAGTATCGGAGATTCTGCAATCACTAGAACAGACACAAAGGACACCCCGAGTGAAAGACACCGCCAACCAGCCCGCCGACGTTGTGATGATCAGCGAAGACAAATACCACGCCCTTGTGCGCGCACTGGAAGAACTCGCCCCCGGCAGGCGCGATGAAATCGTGCATATACTTGCTGAGGCCACCCCCGGCGGTATCTGGCCGCGCTCTGTGGCAGATGATGACGAGGCCGAACTTCCCGCCGAGTATCACATGGGCGCCGCCCTATTTACCGCCACTGTCGTGATGGAAACCTTGCTTGAACACGCCGAGATACATGACGTTAATCGGCGCGAAGTAGAGGCACAGATTGAGGCAACCTTCGGCGCGATCCCCGGCCATGTCCGCGAGTGGATACGCGCGAAAGGCAAGGGTACGTTTCAGGAGATGCGCGAAGAACAGGTTGAGGGCTAAGTGATGCAAACCCCTGACACGACCCTGTACCCTTCCGAACAGCGCGCCAGCGTTGTCGCAAGCTGGGCCGAAGAGGCCCTTCTCAAAGGACAGGAAGACGCGCTTGGCAAAGTGTTCTGGCGGTTGATCGCCGAGGAATGGACGGGCTTTGACGCGATCCCGCACGGATGGTTTCACCTCCTGTTCCACCGCATGCGCCCGTACCTGACCAATGATGTTATGCGGCCCGAAGACAGCGCGGCATTCAATGCCCTGCCGGAAGAATTCACTATCTACCGTGGCACGGATGCCGAGGCATTGCCTGGGCTGTCGTGGACTCTGGACCGCCAGACCGCGTTAGAATTTGCACGCGGCCACAGGGGGATTGAGAATTCAGCCCCGGTCCTGCTTTCCACAAGCGTCAAGCGCAGCGACGTGGCACTGTTCCTGAAGGAACGTGAAGAGGCCGAGATACTTTTGTTCGCCCCGCCGAAAGCGCCGTCAGTCGAAGAGCCGACCGCGAAAGAGCTTATGAGGCCCGAGGAATACGAGGCGCACTTGGCGAAACTAGCACAGATCGACGCCAAGCTTGCGGAAACCGACAACATCTGACCGCCGGTAGCAGGACGTACCGGCTAAACAACGATCCCGGCATTCACTCCAAAACTTCGGCCCGATTCGCCAGACGACCTAGTGCGTCTGGCCGAAGTACACCCGGTGCGAACACGCCAAAGCGCCCCTACGCAAGGGAATCACATTACAAAATCAAGCACTGAACAGCGTTACAATAATCTTTGTAAGCTATTGTTTTAAAATAACTGTTTAGAATTCAAATCTCTCCGGCAGCACCATTTCATCAACAGATGTTTGGTGTTCGGCCGTGCTGCAATCCTGTCGCATTGGTCCTTTAGAGCGGCCTTTTGCGCTGGCTGGCGGGATCGGCACGCTGCACATCGCCAAGATCGAGGAATGAATTGATCGGCGTGATGGCGTCATTCCGGTCCAAGGCTCTTGCGGTAGAGCAGGGCGCAGGTCCTCCGCCTTGGTTCCAGTTGGAAAGCCATGGCGCTCAGGACGCGAGTCTTCAGGTCAGCCCGTCCCCGCAGGCCAATCTCTGCTATCGCGGCTTCGTCATCTCCGCGGCTCAAACCCTACAGGTCCGGGTGTACGCATGGCGCTTCGATGGTCTGTCCCGGTCGGCCGCTTACCGCTTCTTGAGGGGCAGGCCGTAGAGCTCCATCCGGTGGCCTTTGAGCCGGTAGCCCAGCTTTTCGGCGATGCGTTCCTGCAGCTTCTCGATCTCGGGGTCGACGAACTCGATCACCTCGCCGGTGCTGAGGTCGATCAGGTGGTCGTGGTGCTCGCGCTCGGCATCTTCGTAGCGGGCGCGGCCGTCGCCGAAATCCAGCCGGTCGATGATGCCGTTCTCCTCGAACAGCTTGACGGTGCGGTAGACCGTGGCGATCGAGATGTTGGGGTCGAGCGCCACGGCGCGGGCATGCAGCTCCTCGACATCGGGGTGGTCGCTCGACTCCTCGAGCACGCCGGCGATGGTGCGGCGCTGCTCGGTCATGCGCAGGCCCTGCGCGGCACAGCGGTCAGCGATCGTCTCGGTCATCGGGCGGCCTCATTCGTTGCGCGCCGTTTTAGGCAAAGCGGGCTCCGAGGCCAAGGCCGGAGCGCGGCGGCGCGGGCGGCCATGCAACAGGTAGGCGGCCAGCGTGACGATCACCACGGCGCCGCCGATCAGCTCGCGCTCATGCGGCGCCTCGCCGATGCCGAGCCAGACCCAGAGCGGCGCCAGAACGGTCTCGAGCAGCATCAGCAGGCTGACATTGGCGGCGCTGGTGTGGCGCGAGCCCTGGCTGAGCGCGAAGAACGAGAGCGGCAGGATCACCAGCCCTGTGACGAGGATCGCGGCCACGCCGCCATCGCCCATCTGGCCCGGGCCGGTCACGGTCCAGCCCAGCAGCCCGGCCAGCAGCGCGCCGGTGCCGATCGCGGGCAGGATCGGCAGGTCGGGGTGGTGGCGCAGCGTCACGAAGTTCAGCGCCAGCATCAGCGCCACGCCCAGCCCGCAGCCCGCGCCGATCAGCGCGGCGCGCGCCTCGGTGCCCGAGGGGGCGGGGTCGCCCACCGCGATGGCGATGCCCGCCAGCGTCAGGGCCGTGGCGATCCATGTGGCGCGACCGGCGCGCTCGCCATGCAGCACATGCGCCAGCAGCGCCGCCCAGACGGGCACGGTCGCCACGCCCAGCAGCACCGGCGCTACGGGGGCATTGGCGATGCCCAGCGGGAAGAGCAGCGCGTTCATCGCGTGCACGAGGATCACCAGCCAGGCCACCGGCGCGGCGAGCCGGGCCAGGTCGCGCCGCGGCTGGCGCGCGGTGAGCAGCCAGATCCCCAGGAAGACCGCGCCCATGGACAGGCCGCGCCAGCCCAGCATCTGCAGCCCGTCCATGCCGGACCAGCGCATGAACAGCGCATCGGGGGTAAGGATCAGCGCCCCGGCCAGGGCCAGGCCGGGACCACGCAGGAAGAAGGTCATCATGGGGTCAGGCGTAGAGCGGCTGCAGGCCCATCTGCATGTGCAGCGCGTTGACCGTGGGCTCGTCCAGCGACAGCGCGCGGGCCAGCCGGTCGAGATACTGCGCCTCGGCCTCGGTATCGACGCGGATCGTCATCAGCGAGGCGGAATAGACCTGCATGCGCTGCGCCTCGGGCGTGTCGGCGGCCAGCGCTTCGGGATCGAGCGGGGCGGCCATCTGCGCCTCGACAAAGGCGCGGTCCTCGGCATCCGCATCGGCGCCCACGGTCTCGAGGATGCGGGCCCGCTCGGCCGCGTCGATCTCGCCATCCGCGCGGGCGGCCTGGATCATGGCGCGCAGCATCAGCGCGGCGGCTTCCTCGGCCGCGCTGTCGCCGGTATCGACCGCGTCGAGCGCCCGGGCCACGCCGTCACCCTGCGCCTGCGCCGCCGCGCCGCCGAGGGCCGCGAAGAGCCCGGCCATGCCGGTGCCGCCGGAGCCCAGCTGCGACAGCAGCCCGCCCGAGCCCGCGCCGCCCGGGGTACGCCCGGCCAGGTGCGACAGGTCGATCCCGCCGGCCTGCAGCTTTTCCAGCAGCGTCGCCATGGGCGCGCCGGCGCCCAGCCCGGCCGTGCTCTGCCGCGCCATGTCCAGCATGCCCTGCATGGGGTTCGCGGCCCCGCCCGGTACCTGGCCCGAGAGCGGCTGCGCCATCTGCGCCTGCGTCGCGGCATTGGGGTCGCGCGCCTTGAGCTGCGCCCCGCCGCCCAGAAGCCCGCCCAGACCGGCACCACCGGACATCCTGTCCACCCCGCGTGCCGCGGCATAGCCGATCGCGACCTTGGCCAGCGTTCCCATCAGTCCCATGTCGCGTCCCCTCCCTGTCCAGCGATCGCACCACAGTGCCAGATTCGGGCGCCGCGCACACCCCGCACGCGCAGGCATTGACCTTGGCCGCAGGGCGGTGTCCATGGCGGCATGGACCGCAAGACCGAGATGGATCTGGCGGGGGCGGCCGGGATGGTCACCTTCGCCGGCGTACTGGCGCTGAACCAGGTTGTGATCAAGTTGACCAATGACGGGCTGCAGCCGGTCTTTGCCGCCGGGCTGCGCTCGTGGCTGGCCCTGGCGGTGCTGGGGCTCTGGGTGCTGGTCACCGGGCGGCGGCCCACCATGCTGCGCCGGACCTTGTGGTCGGGGCTGCTGCTGGGCCTGCTCTTCAGCTTCGAATTCCTGTTCCTGTTCAGCGCGCTGGACCTGACAAGCGTGTCGCGCGCCTCGATCCTGTTCTATTCCATGCCGGTCTGGCTGGCGATCGTGGCGCATGTCACCCTGCCGGGCGAGCGGCTGTCGCGGCGCCGCGCGCTGGGGCTGGCGCTGGCCATGGCGGGGGTCGGATGGGCGCTGGCCGACCCCGCCAGCCTTGCCGCGGGCGATCTGCGCGGCGATGCGCTGGCGCTGGCGGGGGCGTTCTGCTGGGCGGGGATCGCGCTGACGGTGCGGCTGACGCGCGTCTCCGAGGCCAATGCCGAGGCGCAGCTGTTCTGGCAGCTGGCGGTTTCGGCGGTGGTGCTGATCGTGGTGGCGCCGCTCTTCGGCTCGTTGATGCGCGCGCCCACGTGGTGGCATGCGCTGGGGCTGGGCTACCAGTCGGTGATGGTCGCCTCGCTGGGCTTCCTGTTCTGGCTGCGGCTGATGGCGATCTACCCGGCCTCGGACATCGCCGCCTTCAGCTTTCTCTCGCCAGTGCTGGCGGTGGGCTTCGGCTGGGCGCTGCTGTCCGAGCCGGTGGGCCCGGGCCTGCTGGGCGCGCTGGCGCTGGTGGCGGTGGGGATCGTGCTGATCAACCGCCGGCGACGGGCGCCCGCCTAGGGGTGGGCGCGGGGCCCACCCATGCCCCGTGTCAGGTGCCGCAGAAGGTGGCGCGCACCTTTTCCGAATTGGCCGGCGGGCGGCAGAGATCCGCGGCCTCGGGCTGATCGGTATAGGGGTCCGAGAGCACCTGCAGCAACCGGTGGAAGGGCGCGTCGTCGCCCGCTACGGCGGCCTCGATCATCTGCTCGATCCGGTGGTTGCGCGGGATCACGGCCGGGTTCACCCGCGCCATCAGCTCAAAGGGCGCGGGCTCGTCCGCGATCCGTTCGTGCCAGCGCGCGGCCCAGGCGTCGAACCCGGCGCGGTCGGCGATCTCGTCCCGGCCGGCATCGCGCGACAGGGCCCGGAACGTGTTGGTGAAATCCGACCCGCCGGCATCCATCAGCTGCAAGAGGTCGCCGATCAGCCGGGAATCCTCGGCCACCGGGGTCGAGATGCCGATCTTGGCGGCAAAGCGCGTCAGCCACTCGGCCCGGATCAGGTCGCCCATGGCGCGCACCCGAGTGGTGAAATCCTCGACCGCGGCATCGACGTCGGGCATCAGCGGCACCAGCGCGCTGGCCAGCTGCGCCATGTTCCACACGATGATGTCGGCCTGCGCGGCATAGCCGTAGCGCCCGAACCGGTCGATCGAGGAGAACACCGTCTCGGGGTTGTAGCTGTCCATGAAGGCGCAGGGGCCATAGTCGATCGTCTCGCCCGACAGGGTGCAGTTGTCGGTGTTCATCACGCCGTGGATGAAGCCCACCGACAGCCATTGCGTCACCAGCGCCGCCTGCCGTTCCATCACGCGGTCCAGCAGCTGGGCGGGGTCGGTGACATCGGGGTAGTGCCGCTCGACCGTGTAATCGTAGAGCTTCTGAAGGGCCTCCCGGTCGTCGCGCGCGGCGAAGACCTGGAAGGTGCCGACGCGGATATGGCTGGCGGCGACGCGGGTCAGCACGGCGCCGGGCAGGTGGCGTTCGCGGATCACCTCCTCGCCGGTGCGCACAGCGGCCAGCGCGCGGGTGGTGGGGATGCCAAGCGCGTGCATCGCCTCGGAGACGACGTATTCGCGCAGGACCGGGCCCAGCCAGGCGCGCCCGTCCCCCCGGCGCGAGAAGGGCGTGGGCCCCGAGCCCTTGAGCTGGATGTCGCGGCGCAGCCCGTCGCGGCCTACCACCTCGCCCAGAAGCAGCGCGCGGCCGTCGCCAAGCTGGGGGTTGTACTGGCCGAACTGGTGGCCGGCATAAAGCTGGGCGATGGGCTCGGCGCCCTCGGGCAGGGCGTTGCCGGCAAAGAGCGCGGCCAGCCGCGGATCGTCGGCGCCGTCGATGCCCATGAGCCGGGCAAGGTCGTGGTTGAAGGCGATCAGCTCGGGCGCGCGGACGGGCGTGGGCCCCTGCCGGGCAAAGAAGCCGTCGGGCAGGCGCGCATAGCTGTTGTCGAAGGGAATCGAGAGGGTCATGCGGACTAGATAGGCGGTCTCTGCCGGGTTTTGTACGTCTTGTCCGGTTTGACACGCAAATTCGCCGAAATGGCGGGATTTCCGGGGGGAGCGACTGGATCACTCGCCGCGCCCGCCGGTCACAGCTTTGTCAGAGCGCTTGCCCTTCAAATCTGCGCGCTAGCGTCACTTGGTCACATGCTTAGCAGGAGGCCCAAGATGAACACCGACAACGACTACGTCATGAAGCTGCGCGACCGGCCGGAGTTTTCGACCAAGCCCAAGCCGCTGACCTTTCCCGCCGACACGCCGGTGCTGACCGCGGCGCAGGCGATGGACAAGAACAATTTCGGCTCGGTCGTGGTCGTGGACGCCGAGGACAAGGTCGAGGGGATCGTCACCGAGCGCGACATCCTGCGCAAGATCGTGGCCGTCG
This sequence comes from Pseudoponticoccus marisrubri, assembly GCF_001482405.1. Taxonomy (GTDB): domain Bacteria; phylum Pseudomonadota; class Alphaproteobacteria; order Rhodobacterales; family Rhodobacteraceae; genus Pseudoponticoccus; species Pseudoponticoccus marisrubri. The sequence continues at coordinate 264,904 of NZ_LPXO01000001.1, read as the reverse complement.
GCAAGGAGCCGGGCGCGGTCACCCTGAGCGACATCATGACCGCGAATCCGCGCGTGGCGCGCGACACCGACGAGGTGGTGAACTGGCTGCGCATCATGTCCAACGAACGCTTTCGCCGCCTGCCCGTGGTCGACGAGGAGGGGCGCATCAAGGTGATCTTCACGCAGGGCGATTTCGTCAGCTACACGTGGCCGGACCTGATCTACCAGGCCAAGGAACTGGCCAAGGCGAGCGTCGGGCGCAACTACCCGATCTGGCTGATCGGGGGCGGAATCATGCTCTACTCGATCCTGATGGTGATCGTGGTGGCCACGGCGGTCTAGGCCGGGCCGGGCGTCACAGCGCGCGGGTCATCAGCATGGCGCGGTCGCGGGGGGCGAACCGGGCGCGGCGGTAGAAGCGCTGCCCGGTCTCGTCCTCGCGGTCGACCTCGAGATGCAGCGCCTTGACGCCGGCCTCCTTCAGCGCCTTGCAGATGCCGTTCAGCGCATCGCCCCCCATGCCGCGTCCGCGCACGGCGCGGCGGATGAAGATCTCGTCCACATGGCCGTCCAGCCCGCCGAATTCCAGCGACCAGCCGAAGGTGACGGCGATATAGCCCACCGGCGCGCGGCGCGGCCCGATCAGCCAGATCGCGCCATGCGGCGAGCCGTCGAGCAGTGGGCCCACGGCGGCGGCCTGCGCCTCGGCATCGCTGTCGAAGCCCATCTCGGCATGGAAGGCGGCCACCAGCGGCAACAGCCGGTCGGCATCGTCGGGCGTGGCAAGGTGCAGGCTTTTCATGACAAGGGTCCGATCCGGGCACTGACCGACGGGGGCCGGCCGTTACTGCGTCGCGCGGCGGGGCGGCTCATAGCGTGGCCAGCTTTTCGGTCAGGCGGGCATAGAAGGCATCGGCGTCGAGATCGCCGAGGAAGAGCGCGTTGGCCGGGCGGTCTGTGACGCGCCACCAGTCGGCCACGGTCATGCCGAGGGTCAGCTCGGAGCCGGTCTCGATCTCGACATTGATCTCGCGGCCCGAAAAGAGCTCGGGCCAGAGCAGCCAGGCGATGACCAGCGGGTCGTGCAGCGGGCCGCCGGGGCTGCCGTATTTCTCCATGTCGTGGCGCTCGAAGAAGCCGATCCAGTCGGCCACCACATCGCAGACCCGCGTGCCGGCGGCGCGCAGGGCGGCCAGCCGCTCGGGCGTGGCCAGCGCCTTGTGGGTGACGTCGAGCGGCACGAGCGTGACCGGGCGGCCCGCCTGCAGCACGATCTCGGCCGCCTCGGGGTCGTTGTAGATGTTGAACTCGGCCGCCGGGGTGTAATTGCCCACCTCGAAATAGGCGCCGCCCATGGCGACGATCCCCGCCACCCGCGGCACGATGTCGGGGGCGCGGGTGAAGGCGGTGGCGATATTGGTCAGCATCCCCATGGTGCAGAGCGTCACCGTGCCCGGTTCCTCGCGGCGCAGCGTGTCGATCAGGAAATCGACCGCGTGGGCCTCTTGCACCGGCATGGTGGGGGCGGGCAGGTCGTGCCCGTCGAGCCCGGTGCCGCCATGGATGTACTCGGCCGTGCGCAACGGGCGCTGCAGCGGGCGGTCGCAGCCGGCATGGAGGGGAATGTCGGGACGCCCGGCCAGTTCGCAGGTGGTGCGGGCATTGCGCGTGGTCAGCTCCAGCGGCACGTTGCCGGCCACCGTCGTGATGCCGAGCAGGTCGATCTGGTCGGGGCAGGCGAGGGCCAGCAGGATGCCCACCGCATCATCCTGTCCGGGATCGGTGTCGATGATGATCTTCCGGGCCATGGGGCTCTCCTCGCGCGTGCGCCCATGTCGTGACACGCGCCGGGCCCGGGGGCAAGCGCCGCGCGTCCGGCTCAGCGCTCTCTCGCGGTCTCGCTGACGCTCGGCCGGAGGCCTCGGCCCCCCACCTGTCCTCCCCCCGTCACGGCCGGGGGGAGGGAGCCCGTGGCGAGCCGACCCAGACATGGGGCCCGGTGGGCCGTGTGGGGCGCGGGTTCAGGCCGAGCAGCTGGCCCCGCCCAGAACGCAGAACTTGGCGCAATGGGGGTGGTTGAGCGAGACCGGGCGCTCGGCCTCGGCCAGGGTCTCGCCCAGCTCGAATGCGCGGTCATAGGCGAGCAGCGTGCAGGCCAGCACGGCCGGACGCGCGGCGCCGCGGCGCTTGACCACCATGCGCGAGGAGGCGCACATCACGTCATCGGGCGACTTGTTCAGGATGTCCCAGCAGCCGGTGGTGATCTCGGGCACCTCGACGCTTTCATCCATCTCGGGGAAGAGCACGGTGCGGGCGGGGTCGAAGGCGTCGATGGCGAAGCCTTCACGGGCGTAGAGCGCGGCAAACCCGTCGCGGGTCTGGGCCTCGGTCTCGTCCCAGAGGGTGCGGCCGGCCACGTCCATGCGAATCCCGGCATCGCGCAGCCAGCGCATGCCTTTCAGCGAGGCCTCGAAACTGCCGCGGCCGCGTTCGGCATCGTGGCAGTCGGGGTCGAAATGGTCGAGCGAGATGCGCAGGGTCAGCCGGTCGCCATGGGCCTCCTGCAATGCGCGCAGCCCGCGCTGGACCGAGGGGCGCATCATCGGGCGCATGGCATTGGTCAGGATCAGCACGCGGTAGCCGCGCTCGAGCGCGGCCGCCGTCATGGCGATCATCTGCGGGTTCATGAAGGGCTCGCCCCCGGTGAAGCCGATCTCCTCGACGCCCCATTGCCGCGCCTCGAGCTGGTCGAGATAGGCGGTCACTTCCTCGGCGGTGATGTAGACGAGATCGTCATTCGTGGGCGAGCTGTGGATGTAGCAATTGGCGCATTCGATGTTGCACAGCGTGCCGGTGTTGAACCACAGCGTCTGCGGCCGGCGGAGCGCCACGGTGGCGCGCGGCTCGCCCTTGGCGGTCCAGTCGGGATTGTCGAATTTGCCCGCATTCGCGGCGATCTGGTCTTTCATCACGTCCTCCGGCTGCGGCATTCGAGCTAGGCCACCTGTCTAACCCATGCCAGCACAAAGATTTTCCCTGACAGCATTGTGATGCGCAAGAAGGGTGTTAGACTCGCGCCGCAACATCGGCTAAGAACACACGCGTTAGCGCTAACAACCGCGAAAGGCAGGCAGCCCATGGTCTCACGCGTCATCCCGGTGGACCCCTTCGATCTGGTGATTTTCGGCGGCACGGGCGATCTGGCCCGGCGCAAGATCCTGCCGGGCCTGTTCCGGCGCTTCTGCTCGGGGCAGATGCCCGAGGAGGCGCGGATCACCGGCGCCGCGCGCTCCGAGATGGACGACGACGCCTATCGCGCGCTGGTGGGCGAAGCGATTCGCGAGTTCGGCGGCCCGCGCGCCTGTGATCACGGCACGCTGGAGGCGTTCCTCGAACGGGTCGGCTATGAGCAGGTCGATGCCATGGGCGAGGGCGGCTGGAGCGCGCTCAAGGCGCGGATGCGGCCGGGCTGCGTGCGGGCCTTCTATTTCTCGGTGGCGCCCAGCCTGTTCGGCGCGCTGGCCGAGCGGCTCAAGGGGTTCGGCCTGGCCGATGACGACAGCCGCGTGGTGGTCGAGAAACCCTTCGGCAAGGATCTCGCCTCGGCCCGGGCGCTGAACCTGACGCTGGCGCAGCATTTCGACGAGACGCAGATCTACCGGATCGACCATTACCTGGGCAAGGAGACGGTGCAGAACCTGATGGCGGTGCGCTTCGGCAATGTCCTGTTCGAGCCGTTGTGGAACGCGCAATTCGTCGACCACATCCAGATCACCGTGGCCGAGACCGTCGATGTCAGCGGGCGCGGTGGCTATTACGACCAGTCGGGCGCCATGCGGGACATGGTGCAGAACCACCTGATGCAGCTGCTCTGCCTGATCGCCATGGAGCCGCCCGCCCGGTTCGAGCCGGACGCGGTGCGCGACGAGAAGCTCAAGGTGATCCGCGCGCTGGACCCGGTGGATCACCACCACATCGTGCGCGGCCAGTACGCGCCCGACGACAATCAGCCGGGCTATCGCGCCCATGTCGAGGATCCGCGCTCCAGGACCGAGAGCTTCGTGGCCATGCGCTGCCACATCTCGAACTGGCGCTGGGCGGGCACGCCCTTCTACCTGCGCACCGGCAAGATGCTGCGCGCGCGCACCAGCGAGATCGCCGTCGTCTTCAAGGACGCGCCGCATTCGATCTTCGGCGCCGATGCCGGGCGGCACCGCAACGTGCTGGCGATCCGGCTGCAGCCCAACGAGGGGATGACGCTGGACGTCACCATCAAGGAACCGGGGCCGGGCGGCATGCGGCTGGTCGACGTGCCGCTGGACATGTCCTTTGCCGAGGCGCTGGGCCCCGAGGCCGAAGAGGTGCCCGACGCCTATGAGCGGCTGATCATGGACGTGATCCGCGGCAACCAGACCCTGTTCATGCGCGGTGACGAGGTCGAGGCCGCCTGGGCCTGGACCGATCCCATCATCGAGGGCTGGCAGACTCGCGGCGACGTGCCCAAGCCCTATGACGCGCACAGCTCGGGGCCCGAGGATGCGCTGATGCTGATGCATCGCGACGGGCGCAAGTGGCGCGAGATCCGGACCTGAGCTGCCGCGGCTTGCCACGGGCCGCCGATCCGTGACAGACCGGGGGCGACAGGCGAAAGGGGCGTCATGAGCTATGAATTCATCGAGTATCCCGACCGCGACCTGCTGGCCATCGGCCTGGCCGACCAGCTGGCCAGCGACCTGCGCAACGCGCTGCGCCACGAGGACCGCGTGGCGCTGGCCGTGCCGGGGGGCACCTCGCCCGGGCCGGTCTTCGACGATCTCTGCGCCGTGGATCTCGACTGGGACCGCGTCGACGTGCTGCTGACAGATGAACGCTGGGTGCCAGAGGACAGCCCGCGCTCGAATACCGGGCTGGTCAAGCAGCGGCTGCTGGTCGATCGCGCCGCCAAGGCCCGCTATCTGCCGCTCTACGCGCCCAAGGCCGACCCGGACGACGCGCTGGCCGAGCTGGAGGTGCCCATCGCGCCCGTGCTTCCGCTGGCGGTGGTGCTGCTGGGCATGGGCACCGATCTGCACACGGCCTCGCTCTTTCCCGGCGCGGACCAGCTGGAAGCGGCGCTGGCGCCGCGCGCGCCGATCCTGATGGCCATGCGCCGCGACGACGTGCCGGAGCCGCGCATCACGCTGAGCGCACGCGTGCTGAATGGCGGCATGCGCAAGCACCTGCTGATCTTCGGCGCCGAAAAGCGCAAGGTGCTGGAACAGGCCCGCGGCAAGCCTGCGCGCGAGGCCCCGATCAACGCGGTGCTCTCGGACGCGACGGTGCACTGGGCGGAATGAGGTCCGGCCCCGGGCAGGGGACGGGCATCGGGGACCGGGCGGCACGCGGCCGGCCGGCCCGGCGCGTATAGGACTGTGCGGAGAAAGACCATGTGGGACAAACTGACAAGCCTCGCAGGGCGCCTTGGCGACCGGCGCATCGAGGAGCTGTTCGCCGACGAGGGCCGCGCGGCGGCCTTCAGCCTGTCGGCCGAGGACATGCTGTTCGACTATTCCAAGACGCAGATCGATGACGAGATCCGCGCCGCCCTGCTGGAGCTGGCCGAGACGCGCGGCGTCGCGGCGCGGCGCGACGCGATGTTCGCGGGCCAGAAGATCAACGAGACCGAGGGCCGCGCCGTGCTGCACACTGCGCTGCGCAATCTCGATGCCGCCCCGGTGCTGGTGGATGGCCGCGACGTGATGCCCGGCGTGCTCGAGGTGCTGGACCGGATGGAGGCGCTGGCCCGCGAGATCCGTGACAGCGACGTGACCGACGTGGTCAATATCGGCATCGGCGGCTCGGACCTCGGCCCGGTCATGGCGACGCTGGCGCTGGCGCCCTATCATGACGGGCCGCGCGCACATTTCGTCTCGAACGTGGACGGGGCCGATATCGCCGACACGCTCAAGCTCTGCGATCCCGAGCGCACGGTGTTCATCGTGGCCTCCAAGACCTTCACCACGATCGAGACCATGACCAATGCCCGCAGCGCCAAGGCCTGGCTGGCCGAAAAGGGTGTCTCGGACGCGGGGCGCTTCATCGCGCTGAGCTCGAACGTGGCCAAGGCGGGCGAGTTCGGCATCCCGGCCGAGCGGGTCTTCGGCTTCGAGGACTGGGTCGGCGGGCGCTACTCGGTCTGGGGGCCGATCGGGCTGTCGCTGATGCTGGCCATCGGGCCCGAGAATTTCCGCGCCTTCCTGCGCGGCGGCCAGTCCATGGACCGCCATTTCCGCGAAGCGCCGCCCGAGGCCAACATGCCGGTGCTGCTGGCGCTGGTGGGGCTGTGGCACAACCAGGTGCTGGGCCATGCCACGCGCGCCGTGCTGCCCTATGACAACCGGCTGATGCGCCTGCCGGCCTACCTGCAACAGCTGGAGATGGAGAGCAACGGCAAGGGCGTCAGCATGGACGGGGCCGATCTGACCTGCCATTCCGGCCCGGTGGTCTGGGGCGAGCCTGGCACAAACGGCCAGCACGCCTTCTACCAGCTGATCCACCAGGGCACCCGCGTCGTGCCCTGCGAATTCCTGCTGGCCGCGCGGGGCCACGAGCCGGATCTGCGCCACCATCACGAGCTGCTGGTCGCCAATTGCCTCGCCCAGTCCGAAGCGCTGATGCGCGGGCGCAGCCTCGACGAGGCGCGTGCCAAGGTGGCCGGCCAGTTCGAGGGCGACGAGCTGGAGCGGCAGGCGCGCCACCGGGTCTTCCCCGGCAACCGCCCCTCGACCACGCTGATCTACGAAACGCTCGACCCCGAGACGCTGGGTCGGATCGTGGCTCTGTATGAGCACCGGGTCTTTGTCGAAGGCGTGATCCTCGACATCAACTCCTACGACCAGTGGGGCGTCGAACTGGGCAAGGAGCTGGCCACCGCGCTGGGGCCGATGGTCTCGGGCGAGACGCCCGTCACAGGCAAGGACGGCTCCACCGCGCAGCTTCTGGGCTACGTGCACGCGCATCGCGGCTGAGCCGGGCCGGGGCGTCGTCCTCGACGCCCCTGTCAACCCTCGGCGGGTTTCCGCACGCATCCGTGAAGATCCTTGAGGCAGCCCGGGAACCGCCACACGGGCCCGGCGTTGAGGGGGCACATTTCCTCAATGCTTCAAGGAGCTTATGATGACACGCCTCACCTTCGTGACGGCCACGGCCGTGCTCGCCCTGATGACTGCCCCCGCCCTTGCCGAGAGCCATGCCTCGTCGGCCGACATGACCGAGACCGACCAGACGGTCACGCCCGCCGACCAGGCAGAGAATACCGATTCGCAAGGCTCGGAAGACGGCACCGAGACCGCCGACAGCACCGCGCCCACGGCCGATGACGATACGGTCACCATGACCGGTGACAAGTCCGAAACGGCCGACAACGCCGACCCGATGGCCGAGGACGGCGGCGAGACGGCCGACAACGCCGACCCGATGGCGGAGGACGATAGCGAAACGGCCGAAAACGCCGACCCGATGGCGGAGGACGATAGCGAGACGGCCGAAAACGCCGAGCCGGTGGCGGAGGACGATAGCGAAACGGCCGAGAGTGCCGATCCGATGGCGGAGGGTGAGACCTCCATGGCCGACTCGGATGATCCGATGGTGCCCACGGGCAATGCCACGGCCGACGCCGCACCGGAGGGCATGGAAGACGGCACCGAGGCGGCCGCAAACACCCAGTTGCTGCGCGTCAGCGGCATCGAGGGTGGCGTGGTCTACACGCTCGACGCCCAGGAACAGGCGGATTGGGATACCGAGCTGATGCATGACGGGATTGCCGAAGGCTGGACCCGCATCGGCTCGATCGAGGACGTGGTCCTGAGCGCCGATGGCAAGCTGGCCGGCGTCGTGGCCGAAGTGGGCGGCTTCCTCGGGATCGGCGACAAGTTCGTCATGCTCCCGGTCGAAGAGATGAAGCTGGTGCCCACCGGCGAGGACAGCTATGCCATCGTCACGCCCTTCACCGAAGATCGCCTGACCTCGATGCAGAGCATCGACGAAGCGATGGCGCGGGGCGACACCGACGGCTGACGCCGCGGCCTCGTTCAAGGGCCACCCACCCCGTCCGGTTCCCTCCCGGACGGGGTCTTTTTTTGGCGTGACTGAAGTTGTCGCAGCCGAAGGCACGCCACGCCTGACCAAGGCGCCTATGTCTCGGGTAGATTTGAGTATTTTGGGAAAGATGAAAGACAGGCCGTGGCCCGGAAAGACTCAGAGTGGAACGCACCACGTATCTTTCATCTTTCTGAAAATACTCAAAAATGAACGCAAGCCACCCTTGCTCTGGCGTGTCTTGAGGTGCGCCGGTCACGGGATGTCAAACTCAGGTGGAGCGAGGGTGAAGCCTTCGAAGCGGAAGCCGGGCGAGACGGTGCAACTGACCAGGGTCCAGGCGCCGGTGCTGCGCGCGCTTTGCCAGTGATGTTTCGGAACGATCGCTTGCGGGCGCGCGCCGGTGGCGAGGTCGGGGCCCAGGGTGAGGTCGGTGCGCGGGCCCGACATGCTCTCGGCGAGGGAAAGCACCAGCGGCGCGCCGGCGTGGAAGAGCCAGATCTCGGTGGCATCGACGCGGTGCCAGTGGCTGCGCTCGCCGTCCGCCAGCAGGAAATAGATGCAGGTGCCCAGGGCGCGGCCCTCGGCATCGCATTCTTCGGCGCTCCAGGTCTGGCGGTAGTGACCGCCTTCGGGATGCGGGGCCAGTCCGAGCGTTGAGATGACCTGGTCTGCGCGCATCGGCGTACGCCCTCCTGAAGTTTGGTTAACCCGCGCGGCGCAGCCTGCTCTCATTCGATATCCGCGTCAGCAGGAGGCAGAAGATGGCGGCGTCGCAAAGGCGTATCCGGCAGATGGCCGAGGAAATCGTCGCCCGCGAGGGCGGCTATGTCAACGATCCCGACGACCCGGGCGGGGCCACCAAGCACGGGGTCACGATCCACACCATGCGCCGATTGGGGCTGGACCTGACCGGCGACGGGCGGGTGGATGCCGCCGATGTCCGGCGGCTGAGCCGCGCCCAGGCGGTCGAGATCTTCCTGCAGCACTACTTCATGTCCCCGCGCATCGCCGAGCTGCCCGAGGCGCTGCATGCCACCGTTTTCGACATGTATGTCAACGCGGGCGGCAACGCGGTGAAGATCCTGCAGCGCCTTCTGGGAGAGATGGGAGAGGTGGTCGCGGTTGACGGGAAAATCGGGCCACAGACTATCGGCGCCGCGGCGCGCGCCTTTGCCCAGGCGCCCGATCACATGGTCGATGCCTACGGGATCGCGCGGCGCAACTACTATTTCCGCCTTGCCGATCGCCGGCCGGCCTCGCGGAAATACGCGCGCACCCGGGCCGGCGGCAAGGGCGGCTGGATCCGCCGCGCCGAAGAGTTCATCTCGCCCCGCTATCACCTGAGCGCGGCCGAATTTGCAGAGCGGGTGGCGGCATGGGGATGATCGAAAAGCTGCTCTCGGCCCTGTTCGGCGGCGGGCGCAACGTGGTGGCCGAGACCGCGGAGGTGTTCCGCATCAATGCCGAGGCGCAGGCGGCCCGCGGCCATGACCTGCAATCGGCCGCGCTGGGCCAGTTCGCGGGCGAGTTCCGGATCACCCGGCGCGGCTGGTTCGACCGGCTGATGGACGCGCTGAACCGGCTGCCGAGGCCTGCCATGGCGTTGGGCACGCTGGGCCTGTTCGTTGCGGCCATGGTCGACCCGGTCTGGTTCGCGGCGCGCATGGCCGGGATCGCGCTGGTGCCGGAGCCGCTCTGGTGGCTGCTGGCGGCGATCGTCAGCTTCTATTTCGGCGCGCGCCACCAGGCCAAGGGGCAGGAGTTCCAGCGCGAGATGGCCGCGACCATCGCCGCGGTGCCGCAGGTGGTGCGCACCATGCGCGACATCGACGGGTTGCGCAGCCATGATCCTGAAGCGCCGGCCACCGACGCGACGGACAATGCCCGACCGGATGTCCCGGAGAACCGCTCGGACAACCCGGCGCTGGCCGAATGGCGCGCGGAACGGTCGCGCTGAACGGCCACGTATCGTATCGTGTTGCGACAATGTGATCGCCCGGCGGACGGGAAATCCGTTGGCCGGGCCTGCCCCAGCCTCTATAACCAGAGGCATGATTACAGAGCTCGGCCACTTCGCCCTCATCCTCGCCTTTCTCGTGTCGCTGGTCCAGGCGGTCGTGCCGCTGGTGGGGGCCCACAAGCGATGGCCCGGCTGGATGGCCATGGCCGAGCCCGCCGCGACGGCGCAGTTCGCCCTGACCGCGGCCTCCTTCTGCGCGCTGACCTACGCCTTCGTGGTGTCGGATTTCTCGCTCAGGCTGGTCTATCTCAACAGCCATTCGGCCAAGCCGATGATCTACAAGATCTCGGGCGTCTGGGGCAACCACGAGGGCTCGATGCTGCTCTGGGTGCTGATCCTGACCCTGTTCGGCGCGCTGGCGGCCTGGTTCGGGGGCAACCTGCCACCGACGCTTCGGGCGCGCGTGCTGGCCGTGCAGTCCTCGGTCGCGGCGGCCTTTTTCGCCTTCATCATCTTCACCTCGAACCCGTTCCTGCGCCTCGGCGTGCCGCCCTTTGACGGGCAGGATCTCAACCCGCTGCTGCAGGATCCCGGGCTCGCTTTCCACCCGCCCTTCCTCTATCTCGGCTATGTCGGGCTGAGCATCTGCTTCTCCTTCGCCGTGGCGGCGCTGATCGAAGGGCGGGTCGATGCCGCCTGGGGGCGCTGGGTGCGGCCCTGGACGCTGGTCAGCTGGGTCTTCCTGACCATCGGCATCGCGCTGGGGTCGTGGTGGGCCTATTACGAGCTGGGCTGGGGGGGCTTCTGGTTCTGGGATCCGGTCGAGAATGCCTCCTTCATGCCCTGGCTCTTTGCCGCCGCACTGCTGCACTCGGCCATCGTGGTCGAGAAGCGCGAGGCGCTGAAAAGCTGGACCGTGCTGCTAGCGATCCTCGCCTTCGGTTTCTCGCTGATCGGCACCTTCATCGTGCGCTCGGGCCTGCTGACCTCGGTGCATGCCTTCGCCAACGACCCCGAGCGCGGCCAGTTCATCCTGATGATCCTCGTCTTCTTCACCGGCGGCGCGCTGACGCTCTTCGCCGCCCGGGCGCAGGCGATGGAGGCCAAGGGCGTGTTCGGCGTGGTCAGCCGCGAAAGCGCGCTGGTGCTGAACAACATCCTGCTGGCCGTGTCCTCCTTCGTGGTCTTCGTGGGCACCATGTGGCCCTTCGTGGCCGAGATGCTGTTTGACCGGAAACTGTCGGTCGGCCCGCCCTTCTTCAACATGGCCTTCACCCCCTTCATGGTGGTGCTGGGGCTGGCGCTTCCGCTGGGCTCCATGCTGGCCTGGAAGCGCGGCAAGCTCTCCCGCGTGGCGCGGGATCTCGCCCCCGCCTTCGGCCTGGCCTTGGCGCTGATGGGGCTGGTCTGGGCGATGCAGACCGGGCGCAGCCTGATGGGTCCGATCGGCGTTTTCCTCGGCACCTGGCTGATCGCCGGCGCCGCGACCGACCTGGTCAGCCGCACCGGCCGCAACCGCGACCTGTCGCGCCTCGCGCGCCTGCCACGCGCGGACTGGGGCAAGGCGGTGGCCCATGCCGGACTCGGCGTGACCATGCTGGGCATTGCCGGGCTGATGGCCTGGCAGGAGGAAGATATCCGCGTCGCGCAGCTGAACGAGTCCTTCGAGGTGGGCGGCTTCACGCTGGAGCTGCTCTCGGTCGATCGGGTGCAGGGGCCCAACTACATCTCGACCATGGGCGATGTCCGCCTGTCGAAGGACGGGCGCGAGATCGCGCGGCTCAACCCCGAGAAGCGCAACTATCCCGTGGCCGAGATGCCCACCACCGAGGCGGCGATCGACTACCGCGTGATGCGTGACGTCTACGTGGTGATCGGTGACCCGCAAGAGGGCGGTGGCTGGGTGATGCGCACCTATATCAAGCCGCTGGCCAACTGGATCTGGGCGGGCTCCATCCTGATGGCTCTGGGCGGCACGCTCAGCCTCAGCGACCGCCGCTACCGCGTCGCGGCCGGCGCCGCCAAGCCCACCCCCGCCACCGGGGTCCCGGCGGAATGAGCGGCTGGATGCAAGGATTTCGCCGCCTCGCCCTGGCAGTGATGCTGGCTGGCGCGGCCCTGCCCGCGCTGGCGGTGAACCCCGACGAGGTGCTCGAGGACCCGGCGCTGGAAGAGCGCGCCCGCGACATCTCGGCCGGGCTGCGCTGCCTCGTCTGCCAGAACGAGAGCATCGACGAATCGAACGCTTCGCTGGCCCGCGACCTGCGCCTGCTCGTGCGCGAACGCCTGCTGGAAGGCGACAGCAACGAGGAGGTGGTTGATTACGTGGTCGACCGCTACGGCGAATTCGTCCTCCTGCGCCCCACCACGGGGGGCTGGAACTGGCTGCTCTGGGCCTCCGGCCCGCTGCTCTTCCTCATCGCGCTCACCCTCGCAGCGATTTACCTCCGCGCCCGCGCCACCGGCCCCGCCGACACCGGCCTCAGCGAAGACGAGCAGAAACGCCTCGACGAGATCCTCAAGAGCTGACAGCGCCCACAAGCCTGTCTTTCATCTTTCCTAAAATACTCACGGCGCAAGGATCGGACCGGGCGCCCGGGTATCATGTTCCAGGCAAGGCGCCAAAAGGCCTGCCTCCGGCAAATCCGCCAAGAGGGCTTTTGTCGCGAAGGGCGCCGCCGTGACGCGGCGTTTGGCTTTGCCAAACCAGAGCGGCGCGTGTTTCATGCCGGCAGCAGGACAGGGGAGCCGCGGATATGCGCTATGACACGATCACGTATGAGCTGGAAGACGGGCAAGCGGTGATCTCGCTGGCCCGGCCCGAGGTGATGAATGCGCTCAACAGCCTGATGCGGGCCGAGATCACCGATGCGGTGACCCGTGCGGGGCGCGAGGCGCGGGTGGTCGTGCTGACGGGGCAGGGGCCGGCCTTCTGCTCGGGGCAGGATCTCGGCGATGCTGGCAACGCGGCCAATCTCGATCTCGAGCGCACGCTGCGCGACGAATACGTGCCCATGCTCAAGGCGGTGATCGACTGCCCGGTGCCCACCATCGCGGCGGTGAACGGCGCGGCGGCGGGGGCGGGGGCGAACCTCGCGCTCGTGACCGACGTGGTGATCGCCACGCAAAGCGCCTTCTTCTTGCAGGCCTTCACGCGGATCGGGCTGATCCCGGATGCCGGCGGCACCTGGGTCCTGCCGCGCCAGGTTGGGCTGGCCAAGGCCATGGGGGCCGCGCTCTTTGCCGAGAAGATCCCCGCGGCGCAGGCCGAGGCCTGGGGGCTGATCTGGGAGGCGGTGCCGGACGAGGGGTTCGAGGCCACGTGGCGCCGCCGCGCCGCCCATCTTGCCAAGGGGCCGACCGCTGCCTATGCGCGGGTCAAGCAGGCGCTGCGGGCGAGCTTTGACAACGACATCGAGAGCCAGCTGACGCTGGAGGCCAAGCTGCAGGGCGAATGCGGCAAGACCCGTGATTTCAAGGAAGGCGTCGTCGCCTTCCACGAAAAGCGCCCCGCGATCTACGAGGGGCGCTGACGGTCCATGGCCCGCGCTGTGTCGCGCGGCAGGCCCCCCGGGGGTGCGCCGCGCGACCCGTTGCTGAGGGTCAGGCGAAAACCATGTCGTCCTCGACCTGTTGCTCCTCGTCCGGCTGCTCCTCGGGCAGGGGATCGGTGTTCATCAGGTCGTCATAGGTGAGCTCGTACTGGCCGCAATCGGCGTCCTGGGGCGTGGTGTAGTACAGGTCGTCCACGGCGCCGGAGCCGGCGAGGGTCACCTCCATGCTGGCCACGCCGGCGGCGTTCAGCTCTAGCAGCTGCTCGGAATTGTTGCCGGCCGCCGGGATCGCGACGCTGTCGATCAGCTCGCCCTCGGTGTCGTAGAGGTCGATCGCGCCGCCCTCTTCCTCGACATCGAGCACGGTCAGGCTGGTCACGTCCGAGGCCTGTTCGAACTCGAAGCGGATGGTGCCGCCGGCCGCGTTGTCGTCGGGATCCGCCGCATCGCCATCCTCGGAGATGATGATCGCATTGCCCTGGCCGGCATAGCCGAGATCCCAATCGCCGCCGGTGGGGTTGGCGGTGTCGAACACCATGGCGTCATTGCCCGCGCCGTCGCTGTCCTGCGCGCGGTCGGCGGTGACGGTCACGCCGCCGAAGACCAGTGCGCCGCTGTCACCGGCCTGCGCGGCCTCGAATTCCTCGCAGGTCTCTTCGCCGCTGGCCGGGGCACCCTCGGAGGTCGAGGTGATCTGCACGTTGTCGACATAGATCTTCTCGTTCGAGGCCGAGATGTCCGAGACCAGCCGCACCTGCACGTCCTCGGAGGCGCTGTCCAGCACGCCGCCGGAATAGTTCAATGTGGAGAGGTCGCCGTCAAAGCTCTGCCCGGTGAGCGAGCCCACCATGGCGGTGCCGTCATCGTTGACCTGGAATTCGTCCAGCAGCACCCAGTCGCCGCCGTCGATCTGGACCTCGACGCGCAGGCTGTCCTCGCTCCAGCCGGAATTCTCGAAATTCTGCACGCCGTGGGCGCGCATGTCGAGCGACAGCTCCACCGGGTCGGAGGTGGCGACCTCGGCGAAGGTCATCGTGCCGTCATTGCAGCCATCGGTCATGGCCTGGCCGTTCTCGACCTCCCAGCCATCGTCGCGCACCACGGTCTCGCTGTCATCGGGGTCGTGCAGACCGTCGAAATCCTCGTCCAGCAGCACCGTCTCGCCGGCGGTCAGCAGCTCGGTGGTCTGGATCTCGATATTGTCGATGCGGATATTCTCGTCACGGGCCGAGATGTCCGAGACCAGCCGGAACTGCACGCTTTCCGAGGCTTCGTCCAGAACGCCGCCGGAATAGCTGACCTGGCCCATGTGGCTGGTGATGGTCTGCCCGGTGTTCGAGCCGACCAGCGCAGTGCCGTCATCATTGACCTGGAACTCGTCCAGCAGCACCCAGTCGCCGCCATCCACCTGCACCTCGATGCGCAGGCTGTCGGCGGCATGGCCGGAATTCTCGAACCGGTCGATATTGATGCCGCGCGCGTCGAAGGACAGCGCGGCCGGGCCCTCGGTCGCGACCTCCTGCAGCATCAGCGTGCCGTCATCATTGCCGTCGGTCTCCAGCTGGCCATGGCGGATGTCCCAGTCGGTCCAGCCCTCGACGAGATCGCTCTGCGAGGCATAGTGCAGCCCGTTGAAATCCTCGGAGACGGTGTTGATCACGGGGGTCTGCACCGGCGCGTTGCTGCCCGGCACGCCGCCGGTCAGCGCCAGCCCGGTGCCGGTCTCGGTGTTCACAACGGCGGTCATGTTCGACAGGTCGAGGCTGTCGGCCGTCAGGTTTGATCCGTTTCCGTCGACATAGAGGGTCAGCATCGCCTCGTCGACATCGCCGTTCGAGGAATAGGGCACGGTGCCGAATTCCAGCTTGACGTCATAACTCTCGGCGATCTGGGCGCCGTTGTTCAACTGGTTCTGCGTGCCGACCGCCACGTCATAGCCGGTCACGTTCTCGCCGTTGGAACCGATCGCCTCGTTGAAGCCTGGAGAGATCGTCAGGTCGGGGGCGATCGCGGGATCGGTCAGGTTGAAGAACAGCGCGTCGAGATCGGTATTGGCCGGGTCCTCGGCAAAGACCTGCAGGACAAGGTTGCCCTCGTCCTCGATCACGACGAAGCGCACTTGCGGGTCACAGCCAAGCAGGATTTCGGAACTGGGAACAGCGGGCATGACGGGGTCCTCGCGCAAATTGACCAAAAAAGACGATTGCCCAATGTCGTGCCGCGAAACCGCCGTAATTGCTTCAAATTTTGTGGAAACGCAGCGTTTCCGCCATCAAGGCGCCACATTCCACGGGCCGCCCGTCCCGGTTCCGGAACAATGCCGGACGGTGTCAGAGATTGTCCGCGACACCGGTGGCCGCAGCATGGCGGCAAAGGAAAACCCGGCGCCGTCTCCGGCACCGGGTCCTGTCGGGTGAGTCGCGGGCCCTTGGCGGCTCAACGGTTCTCGATATCGACGTAGTCGCGCGCGGTCTCGCCAAGGTAGAGCTGCCGCGGGCGGCCGATCTTGTTCTGCGGGTCGTTCAGCATTTCCTTCCACTGGCTGACCCAGCCGACGGTGCGCGACAGCGCGAAGATCGGCGTGAACATCGAGGTCGGGAAGCCCATCGCCTCGAGGATGATGCCCGAGTAGAAATCCACATTCGGGAAGAGCTTCTTCTCGGTGAAGTACTCGTCCTTTAGTGCGGCCTCTTCCAGCGCCTTGGCGGTGGCGAGGATCGGGTTGTTCTCGATCCCCATCAGGTCCAGCACCTCGTCGGCGGACTGCTTCATCACCTTGGCGCGCGGGTCGAAGTTCTTGTAGACCCGGTGGCCGAAGCCCATCAGGCGGAACGGATCGTTCTTGTCCTTGGCCCGCGCGATGTATTCGGGGATGTTCTCGGGGCTGCCGATCTGCTTGAGCATCTCGAGGCAGGCCTGGTTGGCGCCGCCATGGGCCGGACCCCACAGGCAGGCGATGCCGGCCGCGATGCAGGCAAAGGGGTTGGCGCCCGAGGAGGAAGCCAGCCGCACCGTCGAGGTCGAAGCGTTCTGCTCGTGATCGGCGTGCAGGGTGAAGATCCGGTCCATCGCGCGGCTCAGGATCGGGTCGACCACGTATTCCTCTGCCGGCACGCTGAAGCACATGTGCAGGAAGTTCGCCGCGTAATCCAGATCGTTGCGCGGATACACGAAGGGCTGGCCGATCGAGTACTTGTAGGCCCAGGCCGCGATGGTGGGCATCTTGGCGATCAGGCGGTGGCTGGCGATCTCGCGCTGGCGCGGGTCCGAGATGTCGGTGCTGTCATGGTAGAAGGCTGCCATCGCGCCGACCACGCCGACCATGATCGCCATCGGGTGCGCATCCCGGCGGAAGCCGCGGAAGAAGTTCACCATCTGCTCGTGGATCATGGTGTGGCGGGTGATCGTGCCCTCGAAGGTCTCGAGCTCTTCCGCCTTGGGCAGGTAGCCGTAGAGCAGCAGGAAGCAGACCTCGAGGTAATGCGATTTCGAGGCCAGCTGGTCGATCGGGTAGCCGCGATGCAGCAGCTCGCCCTTCTCGCCATCGATGAAGGTGATGGTCGAGTCGCAGGACGCGGTCGAGGTGAAGCCGGGGTCATAGGTGAACACGCCCGCCTGGCCATAGAGCTTGCGGATGTCGATCACGTCCGGACCGGCGGTCGGCGAATGGATCGGCAGGTCGAAGGCCTGTTCGCCGATGGTCAGTTTTGCAGTCTTGGTCGGTTCAGCCATGCTTTTCGTCCCTCTTCGTCATGTCGGGGCGGGGCCAGTGCGGCGGCCCTGCCGTTTGCAATCACATGGCCCGGGGACAGGGGCGATCAGCCGTCCCCGCCGGCCGCGGCATGGGTCAGACGGTTCAGCGTCTCGTCCCGGCCCAGCACCAGCATCATGTCGAAGACCGAGGGCGTCGCCGCGCGACCGGCCAGAGCGGCCCGCAGGGGCGCCGCCAGCTTGCCGAACTTGGTGCCCTGATCCTCGGCGAAACGGTTCATGACCGCCTCCAGATCCTCGCGCGTCCAGCTAGCATTTTGCAAGTGCGGCGTCAACGATCCCAGTATACCACGGGATACAGTATCCAGCGCCTTGGCCGCCTTCGCGTCCGGTTCCACCGGCGTCTCTGTCAGGACAAAGTGCCCCTTTTCAAGCACTTCTGGCAGGGTCTTGGCCCGCTCCTTGAGGCAATACAGCGCACGTCCCAACCCGTCGCGCTGCGCCTCGGTCAGGGGCAGCTGGCCAGTCACCTCAAGGAAGGCGTCGATTTCTTGCAGCAACGCAGCATCCTCGGCCGCGGCGATGTGCTGGCCGCAGATATTCTCCAGTTTCTTGAAATCGAACCGGGCCGGGGACTTGCCGATTCCCGCAAGGTCGAACCATTCCCGCGCCTGTGCGTCGGTGAAGAACTCGTCATCGCCATGGCTCCAGCCCAGCCGCGCCAGGTAGTTGCGCATGCCCGCCGCCGGGTAGCCCATCTTCTGGTACTCGTCCGCCCCCAGCGCGCCGTGCCGCTTGGACAGTTTCTTGCCGTCCGGCCCGTGGATCAGCGGGATGTGCGCATAGACCGGCAGGTCCCAGCCCATGGCGGTGTAGATGCCCATCTGGCGCGCCGCGTTGTTCAGGTGGTCGTCGCCGCGGATCACGTGGGTCACGCCCATGTCGTGATCGTCCACCACCACGGCCAGCATGTAGACCGGCGTGCCGTCCGAGCGCAGCAGGATCATGTCGTCCAGCTGGTCGTTGCGGATCGTCACCTCGCCCTGCACCTCGTCGCGGATCACCGTCTCGCCGTCCAGCGGGGTGCGCAGGCGGATCACGTAAGGCGCGTCCGGATGCGTCGCCGGATCGGCGTCGCGCCACGGGCTGACGAAGAGGGTCGAGCGCTTCTCGGCCCGGGCCGCCTCGCGGAAGGCCTCGATCTCGTCCTGGGTCGAGAAGCACTTGTAGGCGGCGCCGCGGTCCAGCAGCGCGCGCGCCACCTCGGCATGGCGCTCGGCGCGGGCGGCCTGGCTGACCACCTCGCCATCATGGTCCAGCCCCAGCCAGTCGAGGCCCTTGAGGATCGCCTCGGTTGCCTCGGGGGTCGAGCGGGCGCGGTCGGTGTCCTCGATCCGCAGCAGGAACTGCCCGCCGCGGCCGCGCGCAAACAGCCAGTTGAACAGCGCCGTGCGCGCCCCGCCGATATGCAGGAAACCGGTGGGCGAGGGGGCGAAACGGGTCACGACGGGGGCGGTCATGGCGTGGTTAACCTTTTGCTAATCGGGCTGGGGCAGGATCTGCGCGTTCCTTAACGAGCCAGTATTGCCGGGGCAACCATGGGCCAGGCTTTTCAATGGCTGGAGCGCGTGGTGATCGGCCAGCGCGGGCACCTGTTTCCCTGGGTGCCGGTCTGCCTCGCCGGCGGCATCGGCCTCTATTTCGCGCTGCGGGTCGAACCGGCACCTGCCGTGCTGGCCGCCTGCGGGCTGGCCGGGCTGGCCGTCTTCGGGCAGGCCCGGGCGGGCGCGGTGTTCGGCCCGCTGCTGGCGGCGCTGGCACTGGTGGCGCTAGGAGTGGCGCTGGCCGGGGCGCGGGCGCACCAAGTGGCCGGGCCGGTGCTGGACTTCCGCTATTACGGCGCGATCGAGGGGCGCGTGGTGCGGATCGACCGCTCCGCCTCGGACGCGCTGCGCCTGACGCTCGACCGCGTGGTGCTGGAGCGCATGGATCCCGACGACACGCCGCTGCGCGTGCGCGTCTCGCTGCACGGCACACAGGGCTTCTACGACCCCGAGCCGGGCGCCACGGTGATCCTGACCGGCCATCTGTCACCCCCCGGCGGCGCGGTGGAGCCCGGCGGCTTCGATTTCCGCCGTCATGCCTGGTTCCTGCAGCTGGGCGCGGTGGGCTACACGCGCAACCCGGTGCTGATGCTGGAGCCGCCGGGCGCGGGACTGCCGCTCTTTCGCGCGCGCATGTGGCTGTCCGAGCGGGTGCAGGCCCGACTGCCGGGAGAGACCGGCGCTTTCGCCGCCGCGATCATGAGCGGTGACCGCTCGGGCATGGGCGAGGACACGCTGCAGGCGCTGCGCGACACGAACCTTGCGCATCTGCTGGCGATTTCGGGGCTGCACATGGGGCTGCTGGCCGGGTTCGTCTTTGCCGCGCTGCGGCTGGCGCTGCTCCTGCTGCCCTGGACGCGGCATTGCTGGCCGGTCAAGAAGGTGGCCGCCTTCGGCGCGCTCTGGGCCGCGGCGGGCTATCTCGCGCTGTCGGGCGGCAATGTCGCGACCGAACGCGCCTTCATCATGGCCGCTGCGGCGCTTTGCGCGCTGATGCTGGACCGGCGCGCGCTGTCGCTGCGCAGCGTGGCGGTGGCCGCGCTGGTGGTGCTGATGCTGCGGCCAGAGGCATTGCTGGGCCCGGGCTTCCAGATGTCCTTTGCCGCCACGACCGCGCTGGTCGCGGTGTTCGAACAGGTGAGCCGCGCGCAGCGCAGCTGGCGCCCGCCGCCCTGGCTGGGCGCGGTCCTGTCGGTTGTGGTCTCCTCGGCCGTGGCGGGCGCGGCGACGGCACCGGTAGGCATGGCGCATTTCAACCAGGCCGCGCCCTACGGGCTGCTGGCCAACCTCGTCTCGGTCCCGGTCATGGGCATGCTCGTCGTGCCCATGGGCGTGGTCGCGGCGCTGCTGATGCCGCTGGGCTGGGACGGGGCCGCGCTGGCGGTGATGGGGCTGGGGCTGGACTGGATCCTGGCCGTCGCGCATCACGTGGCCGCGTGGGAGGGCGCGGTGCGCCACGTCAAGGCGCCCATGCCCGCCGTGCTGCCGCTGCTGGCGCTTGGCGGTCTGATCCTCTGCCTCTGGCGCGGACCGGGCCGGCTGGCGGGGCTGGCCCCGGCGGCGTTGGGGCTGACGCTCTGGGTCGTGACCGAGCGGCCCGCGATCCTCGTCAACGATACCGGCACGCTGGTCGGCGTGATGACGCCCGAGGGGCGCGCCCTGTCGCGCGCGCGCGGCTCGGGCTTTGTCGCGAACACCTGGCTGGAGAATGACGGGCAGGGCGGGGTGCAGGAGGGGGCGGCCGAACTCTGGCCCGACCGGCCCGCCAAGCGCACCGCGCGGGCCGTGCTGGAGGGCGCCACCCTGGTGCACCTGCAGGGCAAGCGCGCGACCGAGGCCTGGACCGGTTGCGCCAAGGGCCAGATCCTCGTGACCAGCGCGCCGCTGCGCCTGTCCGGCGGCTGCGAGATCCTTGACCCGGACCGGCTGCGCCGCACCGGCGCGGTGGCCTATTGGCCGGCAGAGGATGGATGGCGGCGTGTCACCGACGCGGATCGCGCGGGCACCCGGCTGTGGCACCGCCGGCCCAAGGCCGAAGAGCGGCGCGTCGCGCAGGCGGATCAGTAGGTTCGGATCAACCCGACCAGCCGGCCCTGCACGCTGACCGCGCCGGCGGGCAGCACACGCGCCTCGTAGGCCGGGTTGGCGGCCTCGAGCACGATCATGTCACCCTTGCGGCGGAAGCGTTTCAGCGTGGCCTCGTAGCCCTCTACCTGCGCCACGACGATATCGCCCTCGGAGGCGTCCGACGTCTCGCGGATCACGACCACGTCGCCATCGTTGATCCCGGCCTCGATCATCGAGTCGCCCTTGACCTCGAGCGCGTAATGCCGCCCGCGGCCCTGCAGCATCTGGCCCGGCACCGTGATGCCCGGCGGCTGGTCGTTGATCGCCTCGATCGGGCGGCCGGCGGCGATGCGGCCCATCAGCGGCAGCTCGGCCACGTTGGCCGAACTGACCTCCTGCGCGGCGGCGGGGGTGGTGTCGGGCAGGTCGCCCTCGATCACCTGCGGGGCAAAGCCGCTGGCCCGGCCCCCAAGGCTTTCGGGCAGTTTCACGATCTCGATGGCGCGGGCGCGATGGGCCAGCCGGCGGATGAAGCCCCGTTCCTCCAGCGCGGTGATCAGGCGATGGATTCCCGATTTGGAGCGAAGGTCCAGCGCCTCCTTCATCTCGTCAAAGCTGGGCGGCACGCCGTCGCGCGCCATCCGCCTGTTGATGAAGTCCAGAAGATCCAGTTGTTTCTTGGTGAGCATCGCCGGTCATCCCAAACCTGTTTCGGTTTGTTCTACAGGCGTTCCCGTTTTGTGTCAATGGTCTGTGGATAAGTCCTTGACAGCGCTAGAGCGGCAGGTAGGCCACCCGGTCTCCGGCCGTGCGCGCCGGGTCCTGCGGCGGGCGGACCAGCAGGGCGTTGGCCTGACCCAGCACGCTCAACAGGCTGGAATCCTGCCGCTCGAATGGCGCGATGCCGTCCTCGGTCAGCCGGGCGCGCATGTAATGCTCGCGCAAGCCATTGGCGCCGATATCGGCGGACAGGGGCGCATGGCGCCGCGGGGTGGGGCGCGCGGGCAGGCCGCTCAGCGCGTCGATCACCGGGGCCACGAAGACATGGCCGCAGACCATGGCCGAGACCGGGTTGCCGGGCAGGCCGATCATCATCGCCCCGCCCAGCCGCCCGGACATGAGCGGCTTGCCCGGGCGCATGGCCACCTTGTGAAAGGCGCGGTCCATGCCCAGCGTGCCTGCCACCTCGGCCACGAGGTCATGATCCCCCACCGAGGCGCCGCCGATCGTGATGACGAGATCGGCATCATCCATCAGCGCGAAGGCCCCGGTCAGCGAGGCGAGGCTGTCGCGCGCGATGGGCAGGATGCGCGGCTCGGCGCCGAGGTCCCTCAGCAGCGCCTGCAGCCCGTAGGTGTTGGACACGATGATCTGGTCGGGACCGGGCGTGTCGCCGGGCATGACCAGCTCGTTTCCGGTCGAGATCAGCGCCACTTTCGGGCGCCGCGTCACCGTCACCTCGGGCACGTTCATCGCCGCCAGCAGCGCGATGTCGTTCGGTGTCAGGCGGCGGGGGGCCTCCAGCTGGTGGCCGGCGCGGAAATCCGTGCCTGCGGCGCGGATATGCGGGCCCGCGTCCAGCGCGTCGCCCAGCGTGATCCGGTCGCCGTCGCGGGTGACGTCCTCCTGCAGGACGATGCGGGTGGCACCGTCGGGCACCGGAGCGCCGGTGAAGATGCGCACCGCTTCGCCCGCGCCGACCGCGCCGGCAAAACGCGCGCCGGCGGCGCTTTCGCCGATCACCGTCTTCTGCTGGCCGGGGGCCGCATCGCTGACCGCGTAGCCATCCATGGCCGAGGCCGGGAAGGGCGGCTGGTCACGCCGTGCGGTCGCCGCGACGGCCAGGACCCGCCCCGCAGCCTGCGCCAGCGGCACCGTCTCATGGCCCAGCGGGCGGGCCAGGGCGAACAGGCGGTCCAGCGCCTCGGCGACGGGGATCATGCGGTCACCGCTTTGCGCATCGCACTCACTCTGCCTCGTAACGTCCTGATTTTCCGCCATCCTTCAGCACGACGCGGATGCCGCCGATTTGCATGGACTTGTCCGCGGCCTTGACCATGTCATAGACCGTCAGCGCCGCGGTCGAGACGGCGGTCAGCGCCTCCATCTCGACCCCTGTCTGCCCGGTGGTCTTGACCGTCGCGGTGATGCGCAGGCCGGGCAGGTCGGGGTCGCGGGTCAGCTCGACCGAGACCTTGGTGACCGGCAGCGGGTGGCAGAGCGGGATCAGGTCGGGGGTCTTCTTGGCGCCCATGATGCCGGCCAGCTGCGCCACGCCGATCACGTCGCCCTTCTTGGCGCGGCCCTCGTCGATCAACGCATAGGTCTCGGGCGCCATGCGGATATGGCCCTCGGCCACGGCAACGCGCGCGGTCACCGCCTTGTCCGAGACATCGACCATGCGGGCATTGCCCTCGGCGTCGAAATGGGTCAGCCCGCTCATGCCGGGACCGGATCGCGCAGCAGGTCGCGGGTGGCGGCGGCCACGTCGTCCTGCCGCATGAGGCTCTCGCCGATGAGGAAGGCCCGCGCGCCAAAGCCGGCCATGTCGGCCAGGTCCTGCGGCGTGGTCAGGCCGGATTCCGAGATCAGCAGTCGCCCCTCGGGAATGGCGCGCGACAGCTGCCGGGTGGTGTCCAGCGTGGTCTCGAAGGTCTTGAGATTGCGGTTGTTCACCCCGATCAGGGGCGAGTCCAGCCGCAGCGCGCGGTCCAGCTCGGCCGCGTCATGCACCTCGATCAGCGCATCCATCCCCCAGTCGCGCGCGGCCGCTTCCAGCTCGGCCGCCTGCGCGTCCGAGACGCTGGCCATGATGATCAGGATGCAGTCGGCCCCGAGGCTGCGCGCCTCGGCCACCTGGTAGGGGTCGTACATGAAATCCTTGCGCAGGGCGGGCAGCGCGGTGGCGGCCCGCGCCGCGGTCAGGAAGGGCTTGGCCCCCTGGAAGGAGGGCGTGTCGGTCAGAACCGAGAGGCAGGTGGCGCCGCCCTGTTCATAGGCGCGGGCCAGCGTGGCCGGGTCGAAATCGGCCCGGATCAACCCCTTGGAGGGGGAGGCCTTCTTGACCTCGGCGATCAGCCCGTAGCCCGTGGCCGCGGCGGCCTGCAGCGCCCTCGCGAAGGGGCGGACTGGGTCGGCAGCGCGGGCGCGCGCCTCGATCTCGGCCAGCGACACCTGCGCCTTGTCGGCGGCGACCTCCTCCAGCTTGTAGGCCTTGATCCGGTCGAGGATGGTCTCAGTCATGGGGCGGCACGGTCCAGTTGATCGGGGTATCACCTCTGGCTTTAAGCCAGTCATTGATCCGGGAAAAGGGGCGCGAGCCGAAAAAGCCACGCCGCGCCGAGAGGGGCGAGGGATGCGCGCTGCGCAGCACCAGGTGATCGGCGCCGGTGATGTGGCGGGCAAAGCCCTGCGCGTGGTTGCCCCAGAGCAGGAAGGCGCGGGGCCGGTCCGAGAGCGTGGCCAGAACCTCCTCGGTCAGGCGCGACCAGCCCAGCCGCGCATGCCCGCCGGCCCGGCCCGCGGGCACGGTCAGCGCAGTGTTGAGCAGCAGCACGCCCTGCGGCGCCCAGAACCGCAGGTCACCATCGGGCGGGCAGGCGCCGAGATCCTCGGTCATCTCGCGGAAGATATTGGTCAGCGAGCGCGGCAGCGGACGCGTGCCCGGCGCGACCGAGAAGGCGAAGCCATGCGCATGGCCTTGCGTGGGGTAGGGGTCCTGCCCGAGGATGACCACGCGGACCCGGTCGGGCGGGCAGGCGTCGAGCGCGGCAAAGACCTGCTCCGCGGGCGGCAGGACCGGAGCGTCCTCCTGCGACAGGCGCGCGGCGATTTCGGGCAGGTCACGCTGAAAAAAGCGCAGGTGTCGCCATGCGGGCGGAGTCTCGCCAAGGGTCACGGCAAATTCCGTGAACGGAATTTGCAAATTTCATTCATGAAATTTGCAGCTCTTGCGGTGAGCATTGCGCCCGGCTCAGCCGGCATGCGTGGCTCGGGCCAGCGCTTGGACCGTGTCGCGTGCGGCGCCGCTGTCGATGCTCTCACGTGCCAGCGCCACGCCGTCGCGCAGATCCGTGGCCTTGTCCGCGATGGTCAGCGCGGCGGCGGCGTTCAGCAGCACCGCGTCGCGATAGGCCGAGGGCGCACCGTCCAGCAGCGCGCGCAGGGCAGCGCCGTTCTCGTCCGGGGTGCCGCCGAGGATCTCCTCGAAAGGATGCACGGGCAGGCCGGCCTCCTCGGGGTGCAGCTCGGTCTCGCGGATGCTGCCATCGGTGTCCAGCGCGGCCACCCAGCTGACGCCCGAGATGCTCAGCTCGTCGGTGCCATCGCCGCCGTGCACCAGCCAGGCGCGTTCGGCGCCCAGCTGCTTGAGCGTCTCGGCCATGGGGCGGATCAGGTCGCGCGTGAAGGCCCCGGTCAGCTGGCGCTTGACGCCGGCGGGGTTGGTCAGCGGGCCGAGTATGTTGAAGATCGTGCGGGTCCCCAGCTCGGCGCGCACCGGGCCCACATGGGCCATGGCCGGGTGGTGCATCGGGGCCATCATGAAGCAGATGCCGGTCTCGGCCAGCACGGCCTCGACCCGCGCCGCGCTCAGCATCACGTCGATGCCCATCTGCCCCAGCGCATCCGCCGCGCCCGATTTCGAGCTGAGGTTGCGGTTGCCATGCTTGGCCACCGGCACGCCGGCGCCGGCCACCACCAGCGCGGTCGCGGTCGAGATGTTCAGCGTGCCCTTGCCGTCGCCCCCGGTGCCCACGATGTCCATCGCGCCGGCGGGTGCGGTCACCTTGTTGCACTTGGCCCGCATCACCGCGGCGGCGGCGGAATACTCGTCCACCGTCTCGCCCCGGGTGCGCAGCGCCATCAGCAGCCCGCCGATCTGGGCCGGGGTGGCGGCGCCCTCGAAGAGCAGCGTGAAGGCGCGCTCGGCCTCGGCGCGGGTCAGCGGGCGGTCGGCGGCTGTGCCGATCAGCGGGCGCAGGTCGTCGCTCATGCCGGCGCCCCGACGGATGTCAGGTCCAGGAAGTTGCGCAGCAGCGCGTGGCCATGCTCCGAGGCGATGGATTCGGGATGGAACTGCACCCCGTGCAGCGGCAGCGCCTTGTGCGACAGCCCCATGATCGTGCCATCCTCGAGCGCGGCGGTCACCTCGAGCACGTCGGGCAACCGGTCGCGCGCCACCACCAGCGAGTGGTAGCGCGTCGCCTTGAGCGGCGAGGGCAGCCCGGCGAACACGCCGCCACCCTGGTGGTGGATGATGCCCGGCTTGCCATGCACGATCTCGTCATGGCGCACGACCGTGCCGCCAAAGGCCTGCCCCAGCGTCTGGTGCCCGAGGCACACCCCCAGCAGCGGCGTGCCCGTCTCAGCCGCGGCCTCGGTCAGCGCGAGGCAGATGCCGGCGCGGTCGGGGTCGCAGGGGCCGGGGCTGAGCACGATGCCCTGCGGCTTCAGCGCCATGGCCGATTGCACGTCGATCCGGTCATTGCGATGCACCTGCACCTCGGCGCCCAGCTCGCCCAGGAAATGGACGAGGTTGTAGGTGAAGCTGTCGTAGTTATCTATCAGAAGAAGCATGGCATTCGGCTCTCGGGGCTGGCAGGGTCGCGCCTCATCGCGGTATACATGCGCAGGCGGGCCCTCTGGCGTCAAGGCCCGCCAAGCCGGACGCGCATCGGCCAAGATGTGTCGGGACCGGCGGCACGGGGCACGAACAGACGGGCAGGAGGGCACAGGATGGCACGCGGGATTCTGACAGGGGTGATCTGGGGCGTCGTCGTCTCGGGCGTGAGCGTCGCCGCACTTGGCGTGGCGATCGGCCCGCCCACGGCCGATCCCGGGCCCGAGGCGACCCGCGCGGCGCAGTCGCCCGCGGCTGATCTGGCCGATGACGGGGATGCGCGCGCTCCGGAGGTGGCCTCCAGCGAGGGCGCAGACGACCCGGAAGAGGCCGAGGGCGCGGATCTCGCGCCGGTCGCGCCCGAACAGACTGGCGAGGCGGCCAGCACCACGCCGGAGCCTGCGGCCGAGGCGGTCGCGACGACCGCTGACCCCGATCCGGCGGATACCGATGAGTTGCCGGCGGCCGACGAGAGGGCCGAGCCGACCGCATCCGAGGCGACATCGCCGACAGCAGCGCCCCCGGCCGCGGACCGGCAGGCGGCCGGGGAAGAAATGGCCGCCGCCGCGCCGGAGGTGCTGGAGGATCGCTCGCAACCCGGTCGTCGTCCTGCGCCGGAAAGCGGCGTTGCGCTGCCCCCGCGCCCTGATGCAGCGCTCGACGAGCCTGCGTCGCCGCGCGATGTTGGGGCGGACACGGTGCCGCTGGATCGGCCCGAGGTCGGCGCGGCGCCGGATGCGCTGTCCCCCGGCGTTGAGCCGGCCGAGGGGGCCGAGGTCGCCGTGGCGCGCGATGCGCCGGTCTCGCCTGCGCGGCAGGGCACGGCGCCTGGCGCGCCCAGCCCCGATGCCGAGCCCGACATCTCCACCGATCCCGCGCAACCGCCGATCCCGCAAGTGCCGCAAGGGGAGAGCGCGCTTGTGACCGAGCGGCCCGCGCCGTCGGATGGCCCCGCGCTGGAGCTCCGCCCGGGGACCGAGAGCGCGCCCGAACCCGTGCAGGCCCAGTCGCCCTCCGCGCCGGGAATCGGGCGGCCGGCCACCTCGCTGATCGACCGTGACCCGGCGGTGCGCGAAGGGCGGCTGCCCACGGTGGGGGAGACCTCGGAGACCGCGCCGGCCGAGGCGGCGCCGCGCGCCGGGGACAGCCCGCTCACCCGGTTTGCGGCCGAAAGCACCGCCGATGCGGAGGTGCCGCGCCTGTCCGTCGTGCTGATAGATGATGGCAGCGGCCCGCTGGGCCCCGACGCGCTGGCGGCCTTCCCCTTTCCGGTCAGCTTCGCCATCGACCCGAGCCACCCGACCGCGGCGGAAACGGCCGCGGCCTATCGGGAACGCGGGTTCGAGGTGCTGGCGCTGGCCGACATGCCCGAAGGCGCGCAGGCCGCCGATGTCGAGGTGGCACTGGCCGGGGCGTTGGACGCGGTGCCCGAGGCGGTGGCCGTGCTCGAGGCGCCGGGCGGCGGGCTTCAGGCCTCGCGCGCCGTGTCTTCGCAGGCGACGGCCTATCTCGCGGCCTCGGGGCACGGGATGGTCATGATGCCGAAGGGGCTGAACACGGCCCAACAGCTTGCGGCCAAGGAAGGCGTGCCCTCGACAACCCTGTTCCGCGATTTCGACGGCGAGGGGCAGGACCCGGCCACGATCCGGCGCACGCTGGACCAGGCGGCCTTCCGGGCACGTCAGGAAGGGGCCGTGGTCATGCTGGGGCGGCTGCGTGCCGACACGGTCTCGGCCCTCGTGCTCTGGGGGCTGCAGGATCGCGGCACCAGCATCGCGATGGTGCCGGTGTCGCAGGTCCTGCGCGAGTCGGTTGCCCCGGAGTGAGCCGAAGCCGCTTCGAAGCGGCTTCCAAGGCTTTTGCAAAAGCCTTCCCACCGCCCGGCCCCTGCGGCGCGCCCCTCTTCGCGACGGTGGTGCTGCGGAGAGCGTGCCATGCCCGCGCGGACAGTTGGACGGGGCGAACCCGCTTCGAAGCGGGTTCCGACACCCCGGGTCAGGCCCGTGTCGCCCAGCCTTCCAGCGTGCCGGACAGGTCGCCATACCCGGTGCTGCGCCGCTCGAATGCCAGGCCCAGCCGGTTGGCCTGCGCCTGTGCCTTCTCGGTCAGGGCAGGATCCTCGGTCTGGGCAAGGTAGACCAGCCGCCGGTAGTTGCCGAAATACATGTCGCGCAGTGCCGGGTGGCGGTCCAGTCCCAGCGGCTTCCACACGAAAGCATCGAATTGCCGCACGAGGAAGTCGGTGAGGTAGAAGGCATCGATCTCGTCGCGGGCGGCGAAGCGGTCGAGCCCGTCGAAGAAGGCGTAGCAATGCGGCCCCGCCACCATCTCGACCCCGAGCGCGTCACAAGTGGTGTGCAGCGCGCCGCCCGTGCCGCAATCGGCATAGACCACGCAGATCCGATCGTAATCCTGTCGGTGTTTCTCGACCGCCGCGCGCACGGTATCGGCGATGCGGTCCGGGTGATTGTGCAGGATCGCGGGAAGGCAGGTCAGGTCGAGATGCGTCCAGCCATTGCGGGCCCGGATATCCAGGATCTCGCGGGCCAGTGCACCACAGGCGATCAGCAGAACCCGGCCGCAACAATCGGGGGCCAGCCCGTCCTCGGTCAGTGTTGCATCATCCGGGGCAGGACTGCCCGCCGGCAGGTCACCTGCTGTCCGGTCAGGGTCGGCTGTCGTCATAGGGCACATGCGCCAGGCCCCAGCGGGCACAGAGCACGGCCACGATCAGCACCGGCAACACGGTCAGCACACCCCAGGCCGACATGGCCCAGAGGGTCAGCGCCGCCGCGGCGATCACGGCACAGAGCAGAAGTGCGAAAGACGTCACAGGCATCCATGTCTCCTTTCCCAACCAATATGTGGCATTGATCGCCAAAGAAAAAGGCCCCTTCGCCGAGAAGGAGCCTTCTGTCATGATTTTGCCGAAAGCATGCTCATGCCGCCTGCTTCAGCGCGCGCATCTTGTCATGCGAGTGCTGGAACATCTGCATGTAGCTTTCCAGCATGGGCTTGTCGCGCTCGTTGTCGCGGTGCTGGATCGCCTCGCGAAAGGCGGCGAGCGTGCGGTCCTCGTGCTCTTCGAGCCCGGAGACCAGCGTGTCGTCGCGGTCGTTGAAGATCGTGCCGATGCGCGTCAGATGCGCGCGGCCCTGCTCGACGGTCGAGGCCTCGGCGGGTTCGTGGCCGGCCTCGTCGATCAGCTCGCTCAGCTCCACCGCGACCTTCTCGCGCAGCTCGGCATGTTCGATGAACAGCGACTCGAGCTCGGTCTTGCCGGTGGCGCGCGATGCCTTGCGGTAGAACTCGGCGCCCGATTTCAGGACTGCGACGATGGTGTTCAGGTTGTTCAGACGTTGCGACATTGTACCTCTCCGGTCATGCATTGCAGGCACAACCGGGCAGGTGCGACATAAGTTCCCGTCCGTCAGCCCGCCGCCATCTGGTTGTGCTTGCGGGCGATGAAATCCTTGGCTGTCTCGACCGCCACCGCCGCATCGCGGCAATAGGCATCGGCGCCGATGGCGCGGCCGAACTCCTCGTTCAGCGGCGCGCCGCCGACCAGCACGATGTAATCGTCGCGGATGCCCTGCTCGACCATCGTGTCGATCACGACCTTCATGTAGGGCATGGTGGTGGTCAGCAGCGCGGACATGCCGAGAATGTCGGCCTCTTCGCGCTCCAGCGCCTCGAGATAGTTCTCGACCGGGTTGTTGATGCCCAGGTCGACGATCTCGAACCCGGCGCCCTCCATCATCATGCTGACGAGGTTCTTGCCGATGTCGTGGATGTCGCCCTTGACCGTGCCGATCACCATCTTGCCCTGCTTGGGCGCGCCGGTCTCGGCCAGAAGCGGCTTGAGGATCGCCATCCCGCCCTTCATCGCATTGGCGGCCAGCAGCACCTCGGGCACGAAGAGGATCCCGTCGCGGAAATCATGGCCCACGATGGTCATGCCGCCGACCAGGGCCTCGGTCAGAATGCGGTAGGGCGCCCAGCCGCGCTCGAGCAGGATGTTGACGCCTTCCTCGATCTCCTCGCGCAGGCCGTCATAGAGATCGTCGAACATCTGCTGGACGAGTTCCTCGTCATCGAGTTCGGACAGGATGATGTCGTCTTCGTCTTCGGACATGGGCGCGGTTCCTTTCGCCTGAGCACGCGCTTGGGGCGTGGCCTTCTGAATCTCATGGTCTTTTTGTCGCGCCGCCAATTGGTGGATTGCGACATGGTTCGCGACGTCTCCGACCTTGGCCGGGCCGTTTCGCGCGCGCTTGCGGATGTTCCCGTTGTGTTCTAGTGTCGCGGGATGAGTCATGCCCGACGCCCCATCGATGAAGCCCGCCGCAAGGGACGGGGCGCGACCAGCTGCGATGCCGGCCGGTTCGAGCGCTACGGGCGCGAGGATGTCTGCGATGGCTGGGACATCCCCGAGCCGCAAGGCGTGCTGCGCACCCAAATCTCGGAGGAGCGGCCGCGCAGCGTGATCAATTACACGCGGTCGCCGGACCTGCCCTTTGATCGGACGCTGAACCCCTATCGCGGCTGCGAGCATGGCTGCATCTACTGCTTTGCCCGGCCGAGCCATGCCTATCTGGGCCTGTCGCCCGGGCTGGATTTCGAGACGCGGCTGATCGCCCGACCCGACGCGCCCGAGGTGCTGGCCCGCGAGTTGTCGCGCAAGTCCTATCGGGTGGCGCCGCTGGCGATCGGCACCAATACCGATCCCTACCAGCCGGTGGAGCGGGATCGTGCCATCATGCGCGCCTGCCTCGAGGTGCTGCGCGACTTCCGTCACCCGGTGGCCGTTGTCACCAAGGGCACGCTGATCGAGCGCGATCTCGACATCCTGTCCGACATGGCGGAGCAGGGGCTGGTGCGGGTCGGCCTGTCGGTCACCACGCTGGACCCGGCGCTGTCGCGCAAGATGGAACCCCGCGCCCCGGCGCCTGCGCGGCGGCTGGCCACGATCCGGGCCCTGACCGATGCCGGCGTGCCGGTGCGGGTGATGGCCTCGCCCCTCGTGCCGGCGCTGACCGATCACGAGCTCGAGGCGATCCTGGCCGCGGGGGCCGAGGCCGGGGCCGATGCCGCCAGCTGGATCATGCTGCGCCTGCCGCGCGAGGTGGCGACCCTTTGGCAGGATTGGCTGGAGGCCCATTATCCCGACCGCGCGGCACGCATCATGGGGCATCTGCGCGACATGCATGGCGGCGCGGTCTATTCCTCGAAATGGTTCCACCGGATGCGCGGCGAGGGGCCCTATGCAGAGCTGGTCGCGGCCCGGTTCAAGCGTGCTGCACGGGCGCTGGGGCTGGATCATGCCCAGCCGCCCCTGCGCTGCGACCTGTTCCGGGTGCCCGGCCGGGAAGACGCGCAGCTGTCGCTGTTCTGAGCGGGCAAATTCTGTCGACAGAATTTGCAAATTCCATGAATGGAATTTGTCACCGCAGCACCCGGACCGCCTCCTGGTTGCAGAAGATGACGATCTGGCCGCCATTCTCGACCGCGTGATAGCCGCGGCGGGACAGTTCGCGCAGAAAGCGGTCGCACCCGACGATGCGGTCGATATCGCGCGACTGGCGGCGGATGATGCCACCTTGCGCCACGGCCCGGGCGGAGAAGATGGAGACGAGCCAGTCATCGGGGCGGGTATGGATCGGAGCGCGAGACATGCCATGAGACTTGCCCGAATCCGGTTAACAGCGCGTGAACCGGGCTCAGGCCCGGCGCCGGCGGCCGCCGCGGCGCGGCTTGGCGGGGGCGGACTCGCCGGTGCCGTCGCTCTCGGAAGAGAACCCGCCGAGCGCTTCGGCGATCCGGTCCAGCGTCGGGCGCGGGCCGGGCGGCTGGCTTTCCAGCGCGGCGCGCATGGCTCGCAGATGGTCGGGCATGGTGCCGCAGCAGCCGCCGATGATGCGCGCGCCGGAATCGCGGGCCAGCACGGCGTATTCGGCCATCAGCTCGGGCGTGCCGTCATAGTGAATATGGCCGTCCTCGTATTTCGGGATGCCCGCATTCCCCTTGGCGATGATCGGCCGCTCGGTGCCCTGCGCGACGAAGCCCAGCACGGTGCGCAGCAGGTCCGACGCGCCGACGCCGCAATTCGCGCCGAAGGCCAGCGGCGGGTTGGGCAGCCCGTCGACCAGCTTGACCATGTCGGCCGAGGTGACGCCCATCATGGTGCGCCCGGCCGTGTCGAAGCTCATCGTGCCGCACCACGGCGCGCCGATCCGCTCGAAGGCCTCTGCCGCGGCGCGGAATTCCTCGGGCGCGCTGATCGTCTCGACCCAGAGCAGGTCGGCGCCGCCCTCCATCAGCCCCGAGGCGGTCTCCTCGAACATCTCGACCGCGGTGGCGTGGTCCAGCGTGCCGGCGGCGCCCATGATCTCGCCCGTGGGGCCGACCGAGCCGGCGACGATCACGGGGCGATCGGCGGCATCGGCAATCTCGCGCCCGATCTCGGCAGACAGCCTGGAAAGTTCAAAAGCGCGATGCTGCGCCTCGTGCAGTTTCAGCCGCGAGGCATTCGCGCCGAAGGAATTGGTCAGGAACAGGTCCGAGCCCGCCTCCACCGCGCCGCGATAGAGCGCGCGGATCTTGTCCGGCGCGGTCTCGTTCCAGAATTCCGGCGCGTCGCCCGACATCAGGCCCATGTTGAACAGGTTCGTCCCCGTCGCGCCATCGGCCAAGAGCCAGTCGCGCGTGGCCAGGGCTTTCTGCAAAGCGTCGCTCATCTTTCGCCTTTCGTTCCGGTCGCCTGTCGTGTTCCACATGCGCCACCACAAGGCAAACGCATAATCCGCATCACCTTCATGAGCCAGATCGATGATGTGGGGCCGGGCGGGGCTATTCCAGCCAAGTCTCTGGCAGCGCGTCCTGCAGGCCGGTGACTGCGGCGGCCGACCAGACCAGGGCGCGGGGCAGGTTCCAACCCCAAGCCAGCGTCTCGCGCGTACGGGTCCAGAGCCAGCCACGCGCCGAACGCCGGGCTGCAGGGGCCGCGCAGATCGCGCCGGGTCGGCCCGCCCAGGCAAAGGAGGCCGCGGCGCGCAGGCTGTGGAAGCTTTCGGTCACGAGGATGCGTTTCTCGCCGGCTGGCAGGGCAGGGCGCGAGAAGAGCGCGTTCTCCAGCGTGGATTGCGACGCGCCTTCCCAGCTGACCTGTGCGGGCGGCACGCCGGCGGCGATGGCACGCTGTGCCATGGCGGCGCCGATGGTCAGCCCGTCCTGCGCGGTGCCGCCACCGGTCATGTGCAGATGTCGGGCCAGACCCCGGTCGAACAGCGCGACCCCCGCATCGACGCGGCTCGCGGTGTCGGGGCCGAGGCCCCGGGCGCTGGCCCCGCCGCCCAGAACCACGGCGATCTCGACAGGCCGCTCACGGTCGGTGCAGGGCGGGGTGACGAAACGCGACAGCGTGGGCAGCAGCAGGCAGAGCAGAAGGAAGGCGAGCGCCGCGCGGCGCACCGCCCTCATTCCCACTCGATCGTGCCCGGCGGTTTCGAGGTGACGTCATAGGTGACGCGGTTGATGCCCTTCACCTCGTTGATGATGCGCGTCGCCGTCTCGCCCAGGAAGTCATGCGAGAACGGGTAGAAATCGGCCGTCATGCCGTCGACGCTGGTCACCGCGCGCAGGGCGCAGGCATAGTCATAGGTGCGCCCGTCGCCCATCACGCCCACGGTACGCACCGGCAGGATGGCGGCGAAGGCCTGCCAGATCTCGTCATAGAGCCCGTGCTTGCGGATCTGGTCGATGAAGACCGCATCCGCCTTGCGCAGGATCTCGAGCTTGTCGCGCGTGATCTCGCCGGGGCAGCGAATGGCAAGGCCCGGCCCGGGGAAGGGGTGGCGGCCGATGAAGCTGGCCGGCAGGCCCAGCTCGTGGCCCAGAGCGCGCACCTCGTCCTTGAAAAGCTCGCGCAGCGGCTCGACCAGTTTCAGCCCCATCTTCTCGGGCAGGCCGCCCACGTTGTGATGGCTCTTGATCGTGACGGAGGGCCCGCCGGAGAAGGAGACCGATTCGATCACGTCCGGATAAAGCGTGCCCTGCGCCAGGAACTGCGCCCCCTCGATCCCGTCAGCATATTTCTGGAACACGTCGATGAAGAGCCGGCCGATGATCTTGCGCTTGGTCTCGGGGTCGGAGACGCCGTCAAGCTCGCCCAGGAACAGCTCCTGCTCCTCGGCATGGATCACGTGCAGGTTCATGTGGTCGCGGAACATGCCCACGACTTCCTCGGCCTCGTTGAGCCGCAGCAGCCCGTGATCGACGAAGACGCAGGTCAGCTGGTCGCCAACCGCCTCGTGGATCAGCGCCGCGGCGACCGAGCTGTCGACCCCGCCTGAGAGCGCGCAGATCACCTTGGCATCGCCCACCTTTTCGCGGATCCTGGCCACCGCTTCCTCGCGATAGGCGCCCATGGTCCAGTCGCCGGCAAAGCCC
The DNA here is from genome assembly GCF_001482405.1 of Pseudoponticoccus marisrubri. Classification (GTDB taxonomy): domain Bacteria; phylum Pseudomonadota; class Alphaproteobacteria; order Rhodobacterales; family Rhodobacteraceae; genus Pseudoponticoccus; species Pseudoponticoccus marisrubri. The sequence continues at coordinate 229,880 of NZ_LPXO01000001.1, read as the reverse complement.
GCCTCGCGCACGAAATTCTCGTAGAGGGTCTTGCCGTTGGGGGTGTGGTGCACCTCGGGGTGGAACTGCACGGCGTAGAAGCGGCGGTCCAGATCGGCGGTCACCGCAAAGGGCGCGCCGGGCGAGGTGCCGTAGACCGCGAAACCGGGGGCCAGCGCGCTGACATGGTCGCCATGGCTCATCCAGACCTGCTCGCGCCCCGAGCCGTCCATGAACCAGCCGGCCAGCAGGTCCGTGCGTGTCTCGGCCGGCGTGACCCAGGCGCGACCGAATTCCGAGGTGCCCTCGCCGGCGACGACGGTGCCGCCGAGATCCTGCATCATGACCTGCTGGCCATAGCAGATGCCCAGGATCGGCACGCCCAGGTCATAGACCGATTTGGGCGGGCGGGGGCTGCCCTCGCGCGTGACGCTGTCGGGCCCGCCCGAGAAGATCACCGCCCGCGGCGCGAACTCGGCCAGGAAGGCGTCGGTGACGTTCTGGTAGGGGTGGATCTCGCAATAGACGTTAAGCTCGCGCAGGCGGCGCGCGATCAGCTGCGTCACCTGAGAGCCGAAATCGATGATCAGAAGGCGGTCATGCTGGGTCATGGCCCCGCTTTAGGCACAGCGGGGCGGGCGCGCAAGGCCCACGCGGCCGCGTCAGTCGCAGATCACGTGCACGATCATCGCGCCGACGATCCAGACGATCAGGGCGCCCGCGATGGCGGTGCCCGGCGCATACCATTGCCCGACCAGCCCGCCGATCGCGACGGCGAGACCGATACCGCCGACGAGCCCCATCAAGGGCTTTTTCCTGCCTCGCCAGTCCATGCCGCCCCTCCGTCGATCCATGCGCCGCCAGGTGCATCATGCCGGCAGGGGACCGTGGCGCCTTGATCTGGCGCAGGGTCGGACGCTCAGCCGCCGTTCCGCAGCCTCGCGTCCTGCCGCACGCGGTGGCGGTTCAGCAGCAGCGTGCCGCCGATCCAGATCAGGAAACACAGGGCCAGCGACAGGCCGAAGCCGATCGCGCCGGTCAGAAAGCCCAGCACGGCCACGAGAAAACCGGCGATCAGAACGCCGGCCGTGCCCCATTTGGCGGGGCGGTCCTTGACAGGTGTCGACATGGGAACCCTCCGGAAAGTCGCCGGTCAACGCGCGCGGCGCCGAATGGTTCCTCAGCCCATGGACGAGCCGCTATGCCCGCGGCGCCGGGCGCGGCGCGTGTCGTGGATCTCGCTCCAGATGGCGATGCCGGTCCAGCTGAGCACGTAGAGCGCACCGGCGGCCAGCACGATCCAGCCGGGCAGGGGGCCCACGCTCGAGCGCTCCAGCACCTCGTCCCAGGTGGTCAGCGGCACCGGGTGCACGACGATCTTGCCGATGAAGGCCACGGACTGGATCAGCAGGATCCACAGGTAGTTGCGCCGGATGCGCCGGCCGACGGCGGTAAAGAAGCTGATATGGTAGTTCGGCCGCAGGTAATCATTGGCCAGCACCTCCTGCCAGTTCTCTTCCAGGTGCAGGTCGCCCTCGATCAGCATGGGGGCGTAGAAATTCTGCTCCATCCAGCGGCAGCGCGCACGCCAGACGTTGAAATAGCGGTAGCGCCGCGCCTCCAGCACGAGAAAGAGAATGATCAGCACGCCGACCAGCACCAAGGGCAGGGGCGAGGCCCCGGGCGCGGCAAAGGAGATGGACAGCGCGATGCCCAGCGTGACCACCGCCCAGTTGGTCGTGGTGTCCAGCCGCGTGCGCCAGATCGTGCTGCGATAGACCTCGCCGCGGTAGAGATGCGCAATGGCGCCGATCTCGGCCGCGGTGAACTGGCTGCGTTCCGCCTCTTCGGGCATGCGACCCCTCCCTGACGCCTGCACGCCCATGATGGCGCGAAGCCCTGCCGCGGTAAACCCGCCGGGCCCGCGGGCCCGATCATGTCGCTTTCGCATGTGACGTGCCGGAATTCGTCGATGGCCGGGTGCCGTTGCACGTTAGAACCGGGAACAACCCGGCGGTGCCGCCCCTTGGCGGTGCCCGAACCTTGGCAGAGGGCAGACCCATGGCAGAAGTGGCAGCGCGCAGACGGTCCCGGAGCGGTGGCGGTGCCGCAAGGCGGGCCGAGCGCAGCGCGGTGACGATCGAGACCGCGCGCTATATCGAGCGCAACATTCCCGATTTCGAGGTGCTGACCGAAGAGGCGCTGGAGATCATCGAGACCAATGCCGAGACGGTGCTGGAAGAGATCGGCGTCAACTTCGTCAACACCCCCGCCGCTCTGGAGCGCTGGCGCGCTGCGGGCGCCGACGTGCAGGGCGAGCGGGTGCGCATCCCCCGGGGCCTGGCCCGCAAACTGGCCGCCACCGCGCCGGCGCGCTTCACCCAGCACGCGCGCAACCCCGCCAAGTCGGTCGAGATCGGCGGGCGCAACCTCGTGCTGGCTCCGGTCTACGGCCCGCCCTTCGTGCGCGATGCAGAGGGCGGGCGGCGCTATGCCACGATCGAGGATTTCCGCACCTTCGTGAAGCTGGGGCAGATGTCCAAATGGCTGCACCATTCCGGCGGCACGATCTGCGAGCCCACCGACATCCCGGTCAACAAGCGCCATTACGACATGCTGCTGGCGCACATGACCCTGTCGGACAAGCCCTTCATGGGGGCGGTGACCGAACCCAGCCGCGCGCAGGACAGCGTCGACATGGCCGGCATCCTGTTCGGGCCCGATTTCGTGCGTGACAACACGGTGATGACCTCGCTGATCAACATCAACTCGCCGCTGACCTTCGACGAGACGATGATGGGCGCGCTCGAGGTCTATGCCGCCAACAACCAGGCCTGCATCATCTCGCCCTTCATCGTGGGCGGTGCCATGGCGCCGGTCTCGGTCGCGGGCACGCTGACGCAGGTGCTGGCCGAGGTGCTGGCGGGCGTGGCCTATTCGCAGCTGATCCGGCCCGGCGCGCCGGTGATCTTCGGCGCCTTCGTCACCTCGATCGACATGAATTCCGGCGCGCCCACTTTCGGCACGCCCGAGGCCAGCCAGATCACCTATGGCGCGGGCCAGCTGGCGCGGCGGCTGGGGCTGCCCTATCGCTCGGCCGGGTCCTTCTGCGGCTCCAAGCTGCCCGATGCGCAGGCTGCTTACGAGACGGCGAACTCGCTCAACATGGGGCTTCTGTCGGGCGTGAACTTCATGCTGCACGCCTGCGGCTGGCTGGAAGGCGGGCTGGTGGCCAGTTTCGAGAAATTCGTGATGGATGCCGACCAGCTGGGCGCGCTTCACAAGATGGCCGAGGGCGTCAGCTGCGACGCCAATGCCCAGGCCATGGACGCGATCCGTGAAGTGGGGCCGGGCGGCCACTACCTTGGCTGCGCGCACACGCAGGCCAATTTCAAGCAGGCCTTCTGGCGCTCCGAACTGCTGGACTACAAGCCGTTCGAGACCTGGTCCGAGGAGGGCGGGCGCGACACCGTGCTCTTGGCGCAGGCGCGGATGCGCAAGCTGCTGGACAGCTACCAGGCGCCGCATCTCGATCCCGGCATCCACGAGGCGCTGACCTCTTACGTGGCGCAGCGCAAGGCGGCCATGAGCGACAGCTTCACCTGATTCGCCACCGGGCCGGGTCGCTGGCACCTGTCGTTGTTTCCGAACGGGAAACGGCCCGCGCGACGCCGCTGCGGAACGCAGCGCGAACATGCACCGCCCCGGCCGCGACCGGGGCGGGTCTGCTTCAGGCCTGGCGCGTCTCGCGCAGCAGCCGGGCCTCGCCCATCATGGCGGTCAGCAGCGCCACGTGGCGGCTGACCGAATAGGTCGCGCTCTGGCGCTGGCGATGGGCGTTCATCTCGGATTCCAGCTCGACCAGCTGCATCAGCGCCGCCCCCGGCCGCGGCAGGCTGCCATAGCCCAGAAGCCGGTTGAGATGCGCATCGCGACAGTAATCCTGCGCCCCGATCCGGGCCGCGCGGATCAGCAGGCGCGGCCGGCGCAGGTCGCTCAGAATGCCAAGAATATCCTTCATGTCGTGCTCCCCCGAACTGGCGTGACGGGATCAGCGTGACACAACTCAAAGTGGTGTTGCCGGCGGGCGCAGAGCGGCGCACGGCGCTGTCAGGACTGTTTATAAATTGTTCTGAAAGATCACATTGAAAATGTTCCATTAACTTCTCGGTAAGAAGCACACGCCAAGGTTGCGAAGTTGACGGGTGGGGACAAGTCTGTGGAAAAGGCCTGCCATGGGAGCGCGAATGGATGAGTCGGGAACACATGTCATGCGGCCGCACTGGCCGTCCTGGGTGCCCGATGCCGCGCGGGTCTATCTCGCGCATACCGAACATGGCGCGTCGATCCGCGCGCTGGCGCGGCAGGCGGGCTGCCATGCCTCGACCGTGCTGCGCCAGGTGCGCCGGATCGAGACGCGGCGCGACGATCCTCTCGTGGATGCCGCCCTGCGCCAGCTTGGCGACGCGGATCCCGTCACGGCCGGAAAGGAACAGCTGATGAGCGCGATGAATGACATGCCCCTGCCGCCCGACGAACAGACGCTGCTGCGCGAGGCGCGGCGCGTCCTGCGCCGGCTCTGCGAGACCGGGGCCGTGCTGGCCGTGGCGGCCGAGATGGACAAGGCCGTGGTGGTGCGCGACACCGGCGATGGCGGCAGCACGCGCACCGCGGTGGTCGATGCGCCGGTGGCGCAGGCCATGGCGCTGAAGGACTGGATCGCCTGCGGGGCGCCGGGCCGCATCTCGCGCTACCGCATCACCGCCACGGGGCGGCAGGCGCTGAACCGCATGGTGGCCGAGCAGGAAAGCCGCGTGCGGGGCTTTGCCGAGGCGCAGGCCGGATTCGAGACGGGCCGCGCCGCCGAGGCCGCGCTGGACGCGGTCGAGCGCGACCCGCGCGCCCGGCGGGGGCGTTACATGCTGGCCGAAAGCCCGCTGACCGCGCTGGCCCGCCGGCGCGAGAAGGACGGCACCCCCTTCCTGCCCGAGGCGCTGGTCGCCGCGGGCGAGCGGCTGCGCGAGGATTTCGAGCTCAGCCAGATCGGCGCGCGCCAGGACCGCAACTGGGACCAGTTCCTGATGGCCGACCCGATCCCGGCCGAGGCCGCCGGCGGCGATGGCGCGGCCCGGGCCCGGCACCGGGTGCAGGCGGCGCTGCGCGATCTGGGCCCCGGGCTGGGCGACGTGGCGCTGCGCTGCTGCTGCTATCTCGAAGGGCTCGAGGTGACCGAGAAGCGGCTGGGCTGGTCGGCCCGCTCGGGCAAGATCGTGCTGCGCATCGCGCTGCAGCGCCTGCGCCGCCATTACGACGAGGCCGCCAAGGGCGGCGGCGACCTGGTGGGCTGAGGAAAGTCAGCCCCTTGCGGCCCGTGCAACCCCGCGTCCCATTGTAACAGCCCGCCCGGCCGCACGCGCGACGGCGGCGGGCAAGTGGTTGGGATCGGGGCAGAAAAGGCGCAGGGGGCACTGGTTACCTTTGGGGATGCGTCACTGCGCAGTCAGCGAAGCCGTACTGGAAAAACCCCCTGCACGCCCTTATTAAGGAGGGAATGACACAGGGAAGAGGGGAATTTTCCGTGCGCGATCTCAAGATCCCCGGCGAGCGGCATCCCGAAAAGGCGCATCGCCCCGACAACGCCCAGCCGAAGAAACCCGACTGGATCCGCGTCAAGGCCCCGGGGGGCGAAGGCTACCTAGAAACCCGCCGAATCATGCGCGAGCACAAGCTGGTCACCGTCTGCGAGGAGGCCGGCTGCCCCAACGCGGGCGAGTGCTGGAACCAGGGTCACGCCACGATGATGATCATGGGCGAGATCTGCACCCGCGGCTGCACCTTCTGCAACGTGGCCACCGGCCGGCCCGACGCGCTGGACCTGTTCGAGCCCGGCCGCGTCGCCGATGCGGTGCAGAAGCTGGGGCTGAACCACGTGGTGATCACCTCAGTCGACCGCGACGACCTGGCCGATGGCGGGGCCGAGCATTTCGCCCAGACGATCCGCGCCGTGCGCCATCGCTCGCCCGGCACCACGATCGAGATCCTGACGCCCGACTTCCTGAAATGCGATGCCGGCGCGCTGGAAACCGTGGTCGCGGCCAAGCCCGACGTGTTCAACCACAACCTCGAAACCGTGCCCGGGCTCTACCCGACGGTGCGGCCGGGGGCACGCTACTTCCACTCGCTGCGCCTGCTGCAACGCGTGAAGGAGATCGACCCCTCCATCTTCACCAAGTCCGGCATCATGGTCGGTCTCGGCGAGGACCGGCAGTCGGTGACGCAGGTGATGGATGACATGCGCGCAGCTGATGTCGATTTCCTGACCATCGGCCAGTACCTGCAGCCGACGCCCAAGCATCACCGCGTCGACCGTTTCGTGACCCCGGACGAATTCGCGGCCTATGAGAAGACCGCCTACGGCAAGGGCTTCCTGATGGTTTCGGCCACGCCGCTGACGCGGTCGTCCTACCATGCGGGCGATGATTTCGCCCGGCTGCGCGATGCGCGCGAGGCCAAGCTGGCGCAGGCCCGCCCGGTCTGACAGTGTTGCGGGGCCGCGTGGCCCCGCCAGGCCTTTACTCCGACAGGGGCGGCAGCGCCTTGACATAGGCCGCGACGGCGTCGCGGTCTTCTTTCGTCAGGGCGGCGAAATTCTCCACCACCTCGGCCATGTGCCCGCCCACCGCGTCGAAATCGGGGGTGAACCCGGTTTCCAGGTAATAGGCGATATCGGCCGCCGACCATGTCAGCTCATCCGGGGTCAGCGGCGGGATCGTGCCGCGGCCCGACGGGTTAGGCGCCCCGCCCATCCAACGCGCGGTGTCCAGACCGCCCAACGCGTTGCGCGGCGTGTGACACTCGGCACAATGGGCCAGCGCCTCGACCAGGTAGCGCCCGCGCTCCAGCTCGGCCGGGATATCCTCGATCACGTAGTCATCGCTGAAAAACAACAGCTTCCAACCGCCCAGCGAGCGGCGGATGTTGAAGGGAAAGCCCACGTCATGCGCCCTCGACGGGGTCGCGTCGGCGGGCAGGGTCTGCATGTAGGCCCAGAGATCGGCCAGGTCCTGGTCGGTGATCTTGGCATAGGCACCGTAGGGGAAGGCCGGATAGTAATGCTGGCTCTCGGGCGAGACGCCGCGCGTCACCGCGTTGGCGAGATCCTCCAGATCCCAATCCCCGATCCCCGCCTCGGGATGCGACGAGATGTTGGGCGCGTAGAAGGTGCCGAAATCGGACGGGAAGGGCTGGCCGCCGGCCAGGACCAGCTTGGCCTCCCCCTCGGCATCGGGGGCGTGATGGCACGAGGCGCAGCCCGCGGCGGTGAACACCGCCTCGCCCCGGTCCGCCGCGCCGGTCAGCCCGTCGAACCGGGCGGCATCGACGCGGCTGGGCGCGGTGAGCCAAAGCCCGATCCCGATGGCGACGATCGCCACCGGGATCAGAAGTGTCAGAAGACGGCGCATGCGGGGTTACTCGGATGCGCGGTAGTCGTCGTGGCAATCCTTGCAGGCCCCTGCGATGGCGCCCATGTTCTGGCCGATCGCCTGCTGACCGTCACCCACGGCGGCCTGCATGGCCACGGCGGCCTCGCCCAGCGCTTCCCACTTGGCGACCACGTCCTCGACATTCTCGAAGGCGGCGGGCAGGGCGCGGGTGCCGTCGATCGATTCCATGTCGGTGCCCTCGGGCCACATGGCGCGCTGGTCGACCATGGTCACCGCGACCAGCGAATCGGCCGCGGCCTGCGCTGCGTCGGCGTCATACTCCACCGTGCCGCGGGCCATGCCGCCGAGGATGCCGAGGTTCAGCGCGAGGATGTTGAATTGCCCCTGGCGCGCCTTCACGGGCTGCGGCAGGTCCTGGGCGAGGGCAGGGGTGGCGAGAACGGCACAGGCGGCCAATGCAGCGAAGGTGTATTTCATCGGTATCTCCCAAAGGTGCAATAACGCCACGATACTATGGACGCGGAATGTGACAATGTCATTCTCGCCCGCCGCACAGGGTCGTGTCCATGCCCGCGCAGCCCGAATATTGACAGCTTGGCGGCCGCCTCAGCCGGTGAAGCGGACCTTGCCGATATAGGGCAGGTTGCGGTTGCGCTGCGCGTAATCGATGCCGTAGCCCACCACGAACTCGTCCGGGATCTCGAACCCCGTCCAGTCGGCGCCGAAATCCACCTCGCGCCGCGTCGGCTTGTCCAAGAGCGCGATGGAGCGCAGCCGTGCCGGCTTGCGCGAGGTCAGAAGCCCGGTCACATGGCTGAGCGTGTGGCCGGTATCGACGATATCCTCGACCACCAGCACGTCGCGCCCCTCGATCCCCGAGCGCAGATCCTTGAGGATGCGCACCTCGCGGCTCGATTCCATGGCATTGCCGTAGGAGGAGGCCTCGAGGAAGTCGACCTCCACCGGCAGGTCCAGCTCCCGCACGAGGTCGGCGATGAACACGAAGGAGCCGCGCAGCAGCCCGACCACCACCAGTTGATTCGTGTCGCCGAACTCGCGCTTGATCTCCTGGGCCAGTGCCTCGATCCGCGCGGCGATCGCCTTGGCCGAGATCATCTCGTCTACGACATAAGGACGCTGTGTCATGAGCCGCCTCTTGATTTCCCCGACGCACCATACGACATCTGTCCGCAATGTCAGGCCTTTGAAGGAGCGACATGCCGACCCATTCCGAGACCCGCACGCTGCCTTACACGGCCGCGCAGATGTACGACCTCGTGGCCGACGTGGGCGCCTACCCGGAGTTCCTGCCCTGGACGGCGGCGGCCCGGATCCGGTCGCGCAAGGACGAGGGCGACCACGAGGTGATGCTCGCCGACCTGGTGATCTCCTTCAAGGTGTTCCGCGAACGCTTCGGCTCCAAGGTCACGCTGTGGCCCGGCGAGAACCGGATCGATACCGAGTATCTCGACGGTCCGTTCAAGCACATGATCTCGAAATGGGCCTTCCGCGACGTCGACGGCGGCTGCGAGGTCTCCTTCTTCGTCGATTTCGAGTTCCGCAACCGCATCCTGCAAGGCGCGGCGGGGATGTTCTTCTACGACGCCATGCAGCGCATCGTGCGGGCCTTCGAACGGCGTGCCGCGGCGCTTTACGGGGCGCAGGGCACCGCGCGGCAGGCCTGAGCACGCGTTAACCTTGTTCCCCGAAATCGCGGCGGTCTGCCCGGTTTCTGCCATATTTCCGTCCCATCCTCTGTGGCGTATCCTGCCCGGAGGTGACGCCATGCCCTCGCTCTTCAACGCGCCGGCCTACACGGCCGCGCCTGTTCCGCCGGCACCCGACGCCGCCCGAGGCTGGGCGCCGCCAGTGCTGGACACACGGCCCGAGACCAAGCCCAGCCCGCTCTTCCCGGCCCCCGCGCCGACCCCGCCGGCCCGCAGCGAACCCGCGGCCCGCGTGGCCGAGGCCTTGGCCCGCATGCCTGCCGATGACCCCGCGCCCACGGACACCGCGCGCCGGGCCGATACGGGATATGCCGCCGCGAACGAGACCACCTCCGAACCCTCGCCGGCGCGCCTGCTGATGACCGCGTGAACCGTGGGATCAGACTCGCAGCAAACCGTTACGCAAAGCTTGCAGCTCGCGCGGAAACAGGCGGAAAACCCGCCAAATTGTACAAGATGATCAGCCCAAGGCCCGCAGCAGCAGCTCCAGCGCATGTGCCGTGGCCGCATCACGCACCGCGGCGCGCCCCGGCGCGCCATGCTCCAGCGTCTCGCTTGTCACCCCGTCCGGACCGGCCAGCGCGTAGCAGACCCGCCCCTCGGGCTTGAACTCCGACCCGCCCGGCCCGGCGATGCCGCTGATCGCCACGGCAAGATCCGCCCCCGCCGCTGCGCGGGCCCCGCTGGCCATAGCCCGCACCACCTCTTCCGAGACCGCGCCATGCGCCTCCAGCAGGTCCGGGGGCACGCCCAGCATCTCGGTCTTGGCGCGGTTCGAATAGGTGACGAAGCCGCGCTCGAACATGTTGGACGAGCCTGCCACATCGGTGATCGCGGCCGAGACCTTGCCCCCCGTGCAGCTCTCCGCCGTGGTCACCGTCCGGCCCGTCTCGACCGCGCGGCTCACCAACCGCGTCGCAATGTCATGAATGCCGGTCACGAGGCGCCCCCACTTTCATCTTTCCATAAATACTCGACTCCCCCGCGGGCCACCGGCGCCACGCCGGGTCAGAGGAGGACCAGGTGGAACAGGCCGGCCAGCGCGATGGCCCCAAGTGCGGCAAAGACACCGGCCACCACGTCATCCAGCATCACCCCCAACGCCGTGCCCATGCGGTCGGCGCGCCCCACCAGCCAGGGTTTCCAGATGTCGAACAGGCGGAACAGCACGAAACCGGCAACCCAGCCCGGCCAGAGCCGTAGAACGTCGACCCCCATCATCTGCGCGCCGTAGCTGACGGGGAAGAGGGCGATCCACATGCCCACAAGCTCGTCGATCACCACCCAGGACGGGTCGCTCTCACCACCAGCCGTGACGGCGCGCGTCGCGGCCAGTCCCAGTGCGAAAGCGCCAAGGGTGGCCAGCGCCAGGAGCCAGAACCCGCCCAGCAGGTGCAGCGCCCAGGCCAGCGGGATCGCGACAAGACTGCCCCAGGTCCCGGGGGCCGGGCGCAGGAACCCCACATAGAGTAGCGAGGCCAGGGCCCTCATGCCGTCACCAGCGTCGCGGTGGCCAGCGCCGCGATACCCTCTTCGCGACCGGTGAAGCCCAGCCGTTCAGAGGTGGTCGCCTTGACCGAGACGCGCCCGATCTCGACGCCCAGGATGCGCGCTATTTCTTGCTGCATGGCAGCCGCATGGGGGCCGATCTTGGGCCGTTCGCAGACCAGCGTGACGTCGACATTGCCCAGATCGAACCCTTTCGAACGGGCCAGCTCCACCGCGTGGCGCAGGAAGATCTCGCTGGCCGCCCCCTTCCATTGCGGGTCGGAGGGCGGGAAATGGCGGCCGATATCGCCCTCGGCCAGCGCGCCATAGATCGCGTCGGTCGCCGCATGCATGCCCACATCGGCGTCAGAATGGCCCTTCAGGGCGCGGTCATGCGGCACGCGCACGCCGCAGAGCACCACGTGATCGCCCGTGGTGAATGCGTGTACATCGTACCCGTTGCCCAGGCGCACATCCATGCGAGGCTCCAGCAGCTTGGCGGCCCGGGCGAAATCGCCGGGCGCGGTGATCTTGATATTGCTCTCTTCGCCCGGAACGATCGCCACCTCAAGCCCCGCGGCGCGCGCCACCTCGACATCGTCGGCGGCGGTCCCGTCATGGGTGCGATGCGCCTGCAGGATCGCATCGAAGCGGAAGCCCTGCGGCGTCTGCGCCCGGAACAGCCCCTCGCGACTTTGCGTGCCCGTCACGCGACCGCCGGCCCCGGTCCAGAGCGCATCGGTCACGGGCAGGGCCGGGGCGGCACCGTCATGGGTCTCAAGCGCGGCCAGCACGGCGCCGATCACCGCGGGCGAGACGCAGGGCCGCGCCACATCATGGATCAGAACACGCTCCGGCGGATCCTGGGCCAGCGCCTCGAGCCCGGCCAGGACCGAGCCCGCGCGGCTGCCCGCGCCGGGGACCAGCGTGACGAGCAGGCCCTCGGCCACGCAGGCGGCCCGGGCCTCGTCCTCGGGGTGGATCACCAGGATGATGCGGCCATGCGGGGCCAGCGCCTGCAGGGTCCAGCGGGCGACCGGCGCCCCGGCGACCGCCTGCCATTGCTTGGGCAGCGGCCCGCCCGCGCGCGTGCCGCGCCCGGCCGCGACGATCACGATTCCTGTTGTCGCCCCGCGGCCCGTCATGCGCCCCCCTTGTCCCATGCGCCTGTCTTAGGGGCAGTTGCGGGCCGGCGCAATCGACCCGCTGGAAGCGCCCAAAAAACAGGCAAGCGACAAGGGGCCGCGCGGATAACAGCCGCTAAATGTTGTATCCGACCCGGGCCGACAGTACCTCGGAAACAGATGCACAAGGAATAAGCAGGTGTCCCTTTCCCTAGGATCCCGACAGATCGCGCCCCCCGTCCTGCTGGCCCCGCTGGCCGGCATCACGGATCTGCCCTTTCGCCGGCTGGTCTCGGGCTTCGGCGCGGGGCTGGTCGTCTCAGAGATGATCGCCAGCGGCGAGTTCCTGACCGCGCGCCCCGGCACCCGCGAGAAGGCCGAACTGGGCGCCGGGATCGAGAACACCTCGGTCCAGATCGCGGGGCGGGAACCCGGCCCCATGGCCGAGGCCGCGCGGCAGGTTGCCGACATGGGCGCGCGGGTGATCGACATCAACATGGGCTGCCCGGCCAAGAAGGTGACCGGCGGCTGGTCGGGCTCGGCGCTGATGCAGGTGCCCGATCACGCGTTGCGCCTGATCGAGGCCGTTGTGGGCGCGGTGGACGTGCCGGTGACGCTCAAGACCCGTCTGGGCTGGGATGACGACCACCGAAACGCCGCCGATCTGGCGCGCCGGGCCGAGGCGGCGGGCGTGCGCATGGTGGTGATCCATGGTCGCACGCGCTGCCAGTTCTACAAGGGCCGCGCCGACTGGGCCGCGATCCGAGAGGTGGTCGAGGCGGTGCAGATCCCCGTTGTGGCCAATGGTGACATCACCGATGCGGCCAGCGCGCGGCAGGCGCTCGCGCAATCCGGCGCGGCGGGCGTGATGGTGGGCCGGGGTGCACAGGGCGCGCCCTGGCGGCTGGCCGAGATCGCCGCGGCGCTTTACGGCGCGCCGCCCGTCCACATCCCCGAGGGGCGCGCGTTTTGTGACATGGTCGCGGACCATTACGAGGCGATGCTGGGCTTCTATGGCACCACGTTGGGTGGCCGCGTCGCCCGCAAGCATCTGGGCTGGTACATGGATCGCGCCGGCACGCCGGCCGCGCTGCGCCAGCGCCTGCTGACCGAAAAGGACCCCCGGGCGGTGCTGCAGCTGCTGCCCGACGCGCTGATCCGTAACCGGGCGGAGGCCGCATGATCGACCCTGACATCCAGTCCCAGGTCTGGTCCTCGCTGCCCGTCCCGGCGATCCTGATCGACGCCGACGAGCGCATCGCCGATCTCAACCCCGCGGCCGAGGGGTTCCTGAACAACTCCGCCAAGTGGCTGACCGGCCAGCCGATCTGGGACCGGCTGGCAATCGACGCACCGCTGGAGGAAAGCCTCGCCCGGGCCCGCGCCAACGGCACGCCGCTTTTCGTCAACGACGTGGACGTGGGCACCGGGTCGCGCGCGCCGCTGGTCTGCAACCTCCAGATCGCGCCGCTGCAGGGCAGCCCCGGTTGGATGGTCATGCTGATTTCCCCGCGCGAGCTGGCCGGCCGCATGACGCAGAGCCACAGCGTCAAGTCGGCGGCCAAGTCCGCCATCGGCATGGCCGAGATGCTGGCCCACGAGATCAAGAACCCGCTGGCCGGCATCACCGGGGCGGCGCAGTTGCTGAGCATGAATCTCGGCCCTGAAGACCTTGAATTCACGGATCTTATCGTGGCCGAGACGCGGCGCATCGTGAAGCTGCTGGAACAGGTCGAGCAGTTCGGCAACCTCTCGGCCCCCGAGCGCCGGCCGGTCAACATCCATGACGTGCTGGACCGGGCGCGCCGCTCGGCGCTGCTGGGCTTCGGCGCGCATATGAAGATCATCGAGGATTACGACCCCTCGCTGCCCATGGCGCTGGGCGATCCCGACCAGCTGCTGCAGGTGGTGCTGAACCTGCTCAAGAACGCCGCCGAGGCCGCCGACCCGCTGCAGGGCGGGCGCATCCGGTTGCACACCTATTTCGAGCACAGTTTCCGGCTGCGCCGCGCCGACGGCTCGGGCCACACGCTGCCGCTGCAGATCGAGATCATCGATGACGGGCCCGGCCTGCCACCGGACATCAAGGGCGACATCTTCGATCCCTTCGTGTCGGGCCGCGAGAACGGCACCGGGCTGGGGCTGGCGCTGGTCAGCAAGATCATATCCGACCATGACGGGTGGATCGCCGTGGACAGCGTGCCCGGCCGCACCGTCTTTCGCATTTCACTGCCCCGCGCGCCGGGGGATCCACAGGAGACCACGTGATGGATGGCACTGTACTGGTTGCCGATGACGATCGCACGATCCGCACCGTGCTGACCCAGGCCCTGACACGGGCCGGCTGCAAGGTGCATGCCACATCGAGCCTGACAACGCTGATGCGCTGGGTGGGCGAGGGCAAGGGCGACGTGGTGATCTCGGACGTGGTCATGCCCGATGGCAACGGGCTCGAGATGCTGCCCAAGATCTCGCAGGACCGGCCCGGCCTGCCGGTGATCGTGATCAGCGCGCAGAACACGATCATGACGGCGATCCAGGCGGCCGAGGCCGAGGCCTACGACTACCTGCCCAAGCCCTTCGACCTGCCGGACCTGATGAAGCGCACGGCCAAGGCGTTGGAGACGCGCAACCGCACGCCCACGCGCGAGGAGCCGGTGGTCGGCGCGGACGAGCCCGACGAGCTGCCGCTGGTGGGCAAGACCCCGGCCATGCAGGCGCTCTACCGGCTGGTGGCGCGGGTGATGAACACCGACCTGCCGGTTCTGATCACCGGCGAATCCGGCACCGGCAAGAGCCTGATCGCCCGCGCGTTGCACGATTTCTCGGACCGCCGCACCCTGCCTTTTGTCACCGTCACGGCGGCCGACCTGATGGATCTGGACGGGCCGGCCCGGATCCTGGCCCGGGTCAAGGGCGGCACGCTGCTGATCGACGAGATCGCCGACGTACCCGACGAGATCCAGGCCCGGATCGTGCGCATGATGGACGTGCCGGGCGATCACGTGCCGCGCTTCCTGGCGTCGTCGCAATTCGACCCCTCGGCGCTGATCGAGCAGGGCAAGGTCCGGCAGGACCTGTTCTACCGCCTGGACGGGGCGGCCATCGCCGTGCCCAGCCTGCGCGAGCGGGTCGAGGACATCCCGCTTCTGGCGGATCACTTCCTGCTGCGCTCCGAGCGGGAGGGCGCGCCCAAGCGCTGGCTGTCGGAAGGGGCGGCGGATCTCTTCCGCGTCTATTCCTGGCCCGGCAACGTGCGCCAGCTGGAAAACGCGGTGCGCCGGCTCAGCCTGACCTCGCGCACCGAGGAGATCAGCCGCGCCGAGGTCGAGGCGGTGCTGGGCAACCAGCCCGAGACCGGCGCGGTGCTGCGCGGCGGCGACAGCGACAAGCTGGGGGAATCGGTGGCCCGCCACCTGCGGCGCTATTTCGACCTGCATGGCGCGGCGCTGCCGCCGCCGGGGCTCTATGGTCGGATCATCCGCGAGGTCGAGGCGCCGCTGCTCGAGATCGCGCTGGAGGCCACCGGCGGAAACCAGGCGAAATGCGCCGACCTGCTGGGCATCAATCGCAATACTTTGCGCAAGAAGATCACCGATCTCGATATTCGCGTGACACGCCGCCGCAAGTTGATGTAAAAGGGCCACATAACTGTGGCGCCGCCGCCTCTGCGTGGCGAAAAGACCACATGATATGGCGGTCGCTGCCTTGGGCAGCACATCATTATGAGGTTTGGCTGTGGCCACGCGGGCACGTCCGTTGACCAGTCCCACCTTTTGGGAACGACTTTCGCGCCTGCGCCGCCGGCGTCACGTGCAGAACGTGATGACGCTGGCGCTGGTGTTGCTGGGCCCGGCGCTGGCCGGGGCCACCTTCGCCGTGCTGGGTCCGCTGGACACCGGCGCCTCGGCCCTGTCGCTGCGGCTGGTGCTGCTGGCCGACCTTGTCTACGTGCTGCTGATCGCGGCGCTGGTCATGGCGCGCGTGGCCCGGATGATCGCGGATCGGCGCGCGCAATCGGCCGGCTCGCGGCTGCACCTGCGGCTGACCGCGGCCTTTGCGCTGATGGCGCTGCTGCCCACCGTGACCGTGGCGGTCTTTGCCGTGCTCACCATCAATATCGGGCTCGAGACATGGTTCTCGAACCGGGTGCAGAACGTTGTGGGCGCCTCGCTGGCGGCGGCCGAGGCCTATGAGGAGGACCAGCGCGCCGCCCTCGAACAGGACATCCGCGCGCTGGGGGGGTTCCTCGATGCCAGCCGACGCGCCACCTTCATCATGGATGACGGCGAGCTGCGCCAGGCGCTGAGCCAGGGTCAGGGCCAGATCCAGCGCGGCCTGCGCGAGGCTTTCGTGATCGACGGGGCAGGGGACATCCGCGCGCGTGGCGAGCGTTCCTACCTGTTCGATTTCGAAGAGCCGGGCAGCGACGTGTTCGAGACGGCCGAGGCGCAGGGCGTGGCGCTGGTCGCCGACTGGGACAACAACGAGCTGCGCGCGCTGATGCCGCTGGGCGCCTTCGTGGACCGCTATCTCTATGTCTCGCGCGAGGTGGATGGCGACATCCTCGACCTGCTGGACGAGACGCAGGAGACCGCGCGCTTCTACCAGCAGCAGGAAAACGAGCGCGGTCGCCAGCTGTTCGATTTCGCGCTGCTCTATCTCGGCTTTGCCGTGCTGCTGATCCTCGCCGCGACGTGGGCCGGGCTGTGGTTTGCCGAACGGCTCAGCCGTCCGGTGGGCAAGCTGACCGGCGCGGCGCAGCGCGTGGGCTCGGGCGATCTGGATGTGCAGGTGCCCGAGGAAGAGGGCGATGACGAGATCTCGATGCTGGGGCGCTATTTCAACCAGATGACCCGGCAGCTGAAGGCCCAGCGCGAGACGCTGCTGGAAAACACCCGCCAGATCGAGCGCCGCCAACGGCTGTTCGACTCGGTGCTGACCTCGGTCACCTCGGGCGTGGTCGGGCTGGACGCCAAGGGCAAGGTGACCTTCGTCAACCGCTCGGCCGAGCGGCTGCTGGGCTGGCACGAGACGCATCGCTCGGACCCGATCATGGTGGCGGTGCCGGAATTCGGCCCGCTCTTCGAGCGGCTGCGCACCGAGCGGCGCGAGGTGGCGCAGGAAGAGGTCAAGGTCAGCCGCGAGGGCCGGCTGGAGCACCTGCTGGTGCGGCTGTCGCGCCGGCGGCGGGCGGACGGCTCGCTCGAGGGCTACGTGATCGCCTTCGACGACGTGACCGACCTTGTCAGCGCGCAGCGCATGGCGGCCTGGGGCGACGTGGCGCGGCGCATCGCGCACGAGATCAAGAACCCGCTGACGCCGATCAAGCTGTCGGCCGAACGCATCCGCCGCAAGTTCGGGCGCGAGCTCGAGGGCGCCTCGGCCGAGAAGCTGGAGAGCATGACCGAGGTGATCGTGCGCCAGACCGACGATCTGCGCCGCATCGTGGACGAGTTCTCGAAATTCGCGCGCATGCCCGAACCCGAACGCCGCCCCGAGGACCTGTCCGAGATCCTGCGCGGCGCGGTGCTGCTGCAGGAGACCGGCCTGCCGGACGTGACCTTCCGCACCGAACTGCCGGACGAGGCGATGCCGGCCGAGCTGGACGCCACCATGATCGGGCAGGCGTTGACCAACCTGATCAAGAATGCGGGCGAGGCGATCGAGGGGCGCATCGAGCGCGGCGCGCCCGAGGATTACGCCCCCGAGATCCGCGTCTCGGCCAGCATGCAGGACGGCTGGGCCGAGATCGCCATCATGGATAACGGCATCGGCCTGCCCGAGGACCGCGCGCGGCTTTTCGAGCCCTACGTGACGACACGCGACAAGGGCACCGGGCTGGGTCTGCCCATCGTCAAGAAGATCATCGAGGAACATGGCGGCACGCTGGCGCTGGACGACGCGCCGGCCTTCGGCCCCGACGGGCATGTGGGGGCGCGGGCGCTGGTCCGCCTGCCGCTGACCCGCGCGGCGCTGGCCGGCGCCGAGGCGAGCTTGGAACAGGTTTGAGAACGTGAAGGTAAGAGGCAAGGCATGAGTGACATCCTGATTGTGGACGACGAGCGCGACATCCGCGAGCTGATCGGGGACATCCTGGAAGACGAGGGCTTTACCACGCGGCTGGCCGGAAACAGCCAGGACGCGATGACCGAGATCAACGCCGAGCCTCCGGCGCTGCTGATCCTCGACATCTGGCTGAAGGACAGCAAGATGGACGGGATCGACATCCTCAAGACCGTCAAGCGCGACAATCCCGACATTCCCGTCGTCATCATCTCGGGCCACGGCAATATCGAGATCGCCGTGGCGGCGATCAAGCAGGGCGCCTACGACTTCATCGAGAAGCCGTTCAACATCGACCAGCTGCTGGTGGTGATCCGCCGCGCGATGGAGACATCGCTTCTGCGCCGCGAGAACCAGCAGCTCAAGCGCGGCGAGGTCAAGGCGGCCGAGATGGTGGGCGAGAGCCCGTCCTTCCGCGGGCTGGTCAGCCAGCTGGACAAGGTGACCAAGTCCAATGGCCGCGTCATGCTGACCGGCCCGGCCGGCAGCGGCAAGGAGGTGGCGGCGCGCTATATTCACGGCCGTTCCAACCGGGCGCGCGGCCCCTTCGTCACCGTCAACTGCGCCGGCGTCGAGCCCGAGATGATGGAGGCGATGCTCTTCGGACGTGAAAGCGCCAAGCGCGGGGTCGAACCGGGCCTGCTGGAGCAGGCGCATGGCGGGGTGATCTATTTCGACGAGGTGGCCGACATGCCGGTCGGCACCCAGTCCAAGATTCTGCGCGTGCTGGTCGACCAGCAGTTCACCCGCGTGGGCGGCAATGACAAGGTGCGGGTCGATTTGCGCGTGATCTCCTCGACCAATCGCGACCTGCAGACCGAGATTGCGCAGGGCCGTTTCCGCGAAGAGCTCTATCACCGGCTGAACGTGGTGCCGATCGCGGTGCCCTCGCTGGCCGAGCGGCGCGAGGACATCCCCGTGCTGGCACAGTATTTCATCGAGAGCTGCCACCAGGGGCAGGGCCTGCCCATGCGCGCGCTCTCCGAGGACGCGGTGGCGCTGATGCAGACCATGACCTGGCCCGGCAACGTGCGCCAGCTCAAGAACCTGGTCGAGCGGGTGCTGATCCTGGGCGACGGCACCGGCCCGATCGAGGCGCGCGAGCTGCCGCAGGAGGGCGGCCGCGAGGATGGCGGCGAGGATCGCGTGGTGCTTTCCGGCACGCTGGCGACGCTGCCCCTGCGCGAGGCGCGCGAGGCGTTCGAACGCGAATACCTGATGACCCAGATCAACCGCTTCGGGGGCAACATCTCGCGCACCGCCTCCTTTGTCGGGATGGAGCGCTCGGCCCTGCACCGCAAGCTCAAGTCGCTGGGCGTGGTGACCTCGGCCAAGTCGGGCGGACGGGTTGCCCATGTCGACCATCCGATGCAGGAAGTGTCCTGAGAGCCGCGATGAACACGGGGGGCGGGCAATGATCCTGCGGATGGTTTGGGCACTATGCCTGGGGTTGGGCCTGCTGGCCGGCTGCGGCATGCCCGAGGACAAGCTGGCCAATGGCGAGGCGCGCGCCTTCACCGCCACCCAGAACACCGAGGAGGCCAAGGTCATGGCGCTGACACAGGCGCTGATGGATCTCGGCCCCGGCGTGGACCCGGCCGAGGCACGCCGCGCCGCCCGCATCGCGGTGATGGAGCCGCTGGTCTGGGCGCGCGAGTGGAACGTGACCGACCCGCCGCTGCTGCACAACATGAAGGTCAATAACGGCCAGCGCCCGCGCGGGCTGTGCAAGGACTGGGCCGACGACCTCGAACGCGCCATGCGGGCCGAGCGCTTCCGCACCTTCGACCTGCACCGTGCCATCGCCAATTCGCGCAACATCCGGCTGGAGCATTCCACGCTGATCCTGACCGCGAAGGGCGCGCCGATGGAGACCGGCATCGTGCTGGACCCGTGGCGGCAGGGGCTGGGCCGGCTCTACTTCGTGGGCGTGACCGAGGATCCCCGCTATGTCTGGGAGCCCCGCCAGCAGGTCTTTGCCTGGAAGCGCGACTGGAAGGCCCGCGCCCGCGCCGAGACCGCCGCGCAGTGAGCGCGCATCCCGGGCCGGATGGCCCCGGGCGGGGCGGGGCGCCCCGGTCCGGACCCGCCCCTGTTCCCCGGACGTTGACCACGGCGCGGCGCCGTGCCATGCCGGGCGTCAGGCGGTGTGAGGGCAGGCCATGAAGGTCATCATTTGCGGGGCGGGCCAGGTCGGCTGGCAGATCGCGCGGCACCTGTCGGGCGAGCGCAACGACGTCACGGTGGTGGACAACAATCCCGATCTGGTGCGGCGTGCCACCGATACGCTGGACGTGCAGGGCATTGCCGGCTTTGCCTCCTACCCGGACGTGCTGGACAAGGCCGGTGCGCGCGATGCCGACATGGTGATCGCCGCGACCTATTCGGACGAGGTGAACATGGTCACCTGCCAGGTCGCGCATTCGGTCTTTTCCGTGCCGCGCAAGGTCGCGCGGCTGCGCGCGCAATCCTACCTGACGGCGATCTATTCCGATCTCTACCGGCGCGATCACATGCCCATCGATGTGGTGATCAGCCCCGAGAAGGAGGTGGCCGAGGCCGCGCTGCAGCGCCTGGCCGCGCCCGCCGCCTTCGACACCGAGATCTTCTTCAACGGCGACGCGCAGCTGATGGGCCTGTCGGTGGATCCCGACTGCCCGATCGTGAACACGCCGCTGCGCCAGCTGTCGGACCTGTTCTCCACCCTGCGCGCGGTGGTTGTGGGGGTGCGCCGCGAGGGCACGCTCTTCTCGCCCGAGCCGGGCGACCAGCTCTTCGACGGAGATTCGGCCTATGTGATGGTGCATCGCGACGACATCCGCCGCACGCTCGAGATCTTCGGCAAGCAGGTCCGCAAGCAGGAGCGCGTGGTCATCGTGGGCGGCGGCAATGTCGGGCTGGCCGTGGCCAGCGCGCTGGAGGGCCAGGAGGAGCGCGTCCGCGCCAAGGTCATCGAACGCTCGCGCAAGAGCGCCGAGCGCGCCGCCGAGGAGCTGGAGCGCACCATCGTGCTGCATGGCGACGGGCTGGATGCCGCGCTGCTGTCCGAGGCCGGTGTCGAGCGCGCCGATGCCGCGCTCTGCGTGACCGATGACGACAAGACCAACATGCTGGTCGCGGTGCGCGCCAAGGCAAAGGGCTGTCCCATGGTGATCGCGTTGATCAACGACCCCACGCTGGTGCCGCTGATGGAGCCGCTGGGGATCGACGCCTATATCAACCCGCGCGCCACCACGGTCAGCTCGATCCTGCGCCACATCCGCCACGGGCGGGTGCGTGCGGTCTATTCCATCGGCGATGCCGAGGCCGAGGTGATCGAGGCCGAGGTGCTGTCCACCTCGCCGATCTCGGGCGCGCGCATCCGCGAGATCGACTTCCCCGAAGGCGTGCTGGTCGGCGCGCTGAAGAAGGGCGACAAGGTGGTGCGCCCCACCGGCAGCACCAAGATCGAGGAGGGCGACCTGATCGTGATGTTCGCCCTCAGCAAGGACGTGCCCGAGGTCGAGCGCCTGCTGCAGGTCTCGATCGATTTCTTCTGATCCCCGATGGCGGCGATTCGCGCGCTCCCCTTCGTCCTGATCGTGCTGGGCCTCGCCTCGGTCTCGATGATCGTGCCGGCGGTCTATGCCCGGGTGCTGGGCGAATATCACGACGCGCGCAGCTTCTTCTATGCCGGGCTGCTCGGCGGCATCCTGACCGCGCTGGTCGGCATGGCGCTGGCCAATCGCGAGCACAACCGCCACGCGCTGCGCCAGCTGGTCGGGCTGGCCGCGGTCTTCGTCTTCCTGCCGGTCTTCCTGGCCGTGCCGTTCCACGAGGCGGTGCGCAACACCAGCTTCACCAGCGCCTATTTCGAGATGGTCTCGGCCCTGACCACCACGGGCGCCACCCTGTTCGAGCCGGGCCGGCTGTCGGCGCCCGAGCACCTGTGGCGGGCGCAGGTCGGCTGGATGGGCGGGCTGCTGATGTGGGTGGCCGCGGCGGCGATCATGGCACCGCTGGCACTGGGCGGGTTCGAGGTGACCGCCAGCGGCGAGCCCGGACAGGCCGATCTGCAGGGCGCGGCGCGCAGCGCGGTCTCGGATCCCGGACAGCGGCTCTGGCGCAGCGTCGAGGCGCTCTTTCCCGTCTATACCGGGCTTACCGCCGCGCTGACGGTGATGCTGCTGGTGGCGGGCGATCCGCCGCTGGTGGCGCTCAGCCATGCCATGGCCGCCATGTCGACCTCGGGGATCTCGCCGGTGGGCGGGCTCGAGGCCGCGCCCAGCGGCATGGCGGGCGAGATGATCCTGTTCTGCTTCCTCGTCTTCGCCCTGTCGCGACTGACCTTCTCCAGCGACACGCGGATGGAGCGTGGGCTCTTGCACGACCCCGAGTTCCGGCTGGGCCTTGCCATCGTCGCCGTGGTGCCGGTGCTGCTCTTCCTGCGCCACTGGTCGGCCGCCTTCGACGTGGGCGACGAGCAGAACTGGCAGGCCGGGCTGCGCGCGCTCTGGGGCGGGCTCTTCACGGCGCTGTCCTACCTGTCCACGACAGGCTTTCTCAGCGCGGACTGGGCCACGGCGCAGGGCTGGTCGGGCCTGTCGACGCCGGGTCTGATCCTGATGGGGCTGGCGCTGGTGGGCGGCGGCGTGGCCACCACCGCGGGCGGGGTCAAGCTGCTTAGGGTCTTCGCGCTCTACCTCAACGGCAAGCGCGAGATCGAGCGGCTGATCCATCCCTCCTCTGTGGGGCGGGTCGGCGCGGCGGGGCGGCGCATCCGGCGCGAGGGCGCCTTCATCGCCTGGGTGTTCTTCATGCTCTTCGCGATCACCATCGCGGCGCTGACCGTTCTGCTGGGCCTGACGGGGCAGGGATTCGAACCGGCCACCGTGCTGACCATCGCGGCGCTGTCCAACACGGGCCCGCTGATCGAGGTGGCGCCGGCCGTCCCGATCGACCTGATGGGCATGGCCTGGCCGGCCAAGCTGCTGCTTTGCGGGGCCATGGTGCTGGGCCGGCTGGAACTGCTGGCGGTGATCGTCATGTTCACGCCCGACATCTGGCGCGACTGAGCCCGCCGCCCTGCGGCGAACGGGCGCGTGTTGCCGGAATGCCAAGCCGCGCGCTTGCCGGGAAACGCATTATTTTTCGGCTGGAAACTCCGCCGCGCGCGCGACATACTCCGGCGGAACGAGGGCCGCCCGCCGTACCGGGCATCGCAAGAAAAAAGGCAATTTCAGATGGCTTCGGACAGACAGAACCTTCAGGACGCATTTCTCAATCACGTTCGCAAGACCAAGGTGCCCGTGACCGTGTTCCTGATCAACGGCGTCAAGCTGCAGGGCGTGATCACGTGGTTCGACAATTTCTGCGTCCTGCTGCGCCGCGACGGCCAGTCCCAGCTGGTCTACAAGCACGCGATCTCGACCATCATGCCAAGCCAGCCGATCAACCTGTATGACGGCGAAGGGGACTCTTGAAGGAACACGCCCCGCATGTGACCCGCGCCTGGGTCCTGCATCCCGACATCAAGAGCGACCCGGACCGCCGGGACGCGCCCATGGCGCTGGACGAGGCCGTGTCGCTGGCCCATGCGCTGCCCGACCTCGAAGTGGTCGGCCACGAGGTCGTGCCCCTGCCGCGGCCCCAGCCCGGCATGCTGTTCGGCTCGGGCAAGATCGCCGAGCTGGCCGAGCGGCTGAAGGCCGCCGAGGTCGAGCTGGTGCTGGTCGACGGCCCGGTGACCCCCGTGCAGCAGCGCAACCTGGAAAAGGAATGGAAGGTCAAGCTGCTCGACCGGACCGGGCTGATCCTCGAGATCTTCTCGGACCGCGCCGCCACGCGCGAGGGCGTGCTGCAGGTCGAGATGGCGCACCTGTCCTACCAGCGCACCCGGCTGGTGCGCGCCTGGACCCACCTGGAACGCCAGCGCGGCGGGCTGGGATTCGTCGGCGGCCCGGGCGAGACGCAGATCGAGGCGGACCGCCGCGCCATCGACGAGCAGCTGGTGCGCCTGCGCCGGCAGCTGGACAAGGTGGTGCGCACGCGTGACCTGCACCGCAAGGCGCGCGCCAAGGTGCCGTACCCGATCGTCGCGCTGGTGGGCTATACCAATGCCGGCAAGTCCACCCTGTTCAACCGGCTGACCGGGGCCGAGGTGATGGCCAAGGACATGCTCTTTGCCACGCTGGACCCGACCATGCGCAAGGTGACGCTGCCCACCGGGGCGGACGTGATCCTGTCGGACACGGTGGGCTTCATCTCGGACCTGCCGACCGAGCTGGTCGCGGCCTTCCGCGCCACGCTGGAAGAGGTGCTGGCCGCCGACGTGGTGGTGCATGTGCGCGACATCTCTCATCCCGAGACGGATGAGCAGGCCGCCGATGTGCGCGCCATCCTCGAAAGCCTCGGCGTGGCCGAGGAGACCGCCCAGATCGAGCTGTGGAACAAGATCGACCTGCTCGACGCGGACGAGGCCGAGGCGCTGCGCCTGCGCGCCACGCGCGAGGACGGCGTCTTTGTCGTCTCGGCCCTGACCGGGCAGGGGCTGGACGAGATGCTGCAGGCCGTGACCCGCGCCTTGGGCGAGGAACGGCGGCGCGAGGAACTGGTGCTGGGCTATGATGAAGGGCGCAAGCGCGCCTGGCTGTTCGAGCGCGGCCTTGTCGAGGGCGAGCAGCAGGGCGAGGACGGCTTTCGCCTGCAGCTGAACTGGTCGGCGCGCGACCGCGCCCGCTTCGCGTCGATGGACTGACCGGGCGCGGCCGGGTCTCAGATCAGTGGTGCATCGTCCGCCAGCACGCGCTCGGCAAAGGCAAGCCTCCGGATCTGGCGCCGGGACGGGCGCGCCGGTGTGTTGGCCCAGACCCAGAGCGCAAAGCCCCCCTGCAGTGCCAGCCGCACGAGCGGATGGGTCTGTGCGTCGCCATAGCCCGCGATCAGCGCGGCGCGGCCGGGCCCAGCGTCTCCGGGACCCAGCGTCGCAAGGTCCAGCGCAAGGGTGAAGAGATCGCGCAGCGGTTCGTCCTCGCGTCGGTTCTCGACATCCAGCCCCCAGACCGTACCGCTGGCATCTAGCATCAGGTTCGACAGCGTCATGTCGCGATGCGTTATGGCGCGGGTGGCGGAGCGCCCCGCGGCCGCCACCATGCGGGCCTGCACCGCGCGGGCGGCCCGGGTGAAGCCCGGCAGGTCGGGGATGGCGCGGTTGCCGGCCTCGCCCGCGGCCACCAGCCGGTCCAGCCAGTTGACCTGACCTTTCGGGTCGAAGCGCGTCTCGCGCAGGCTCAGCCCGTGCAAGGCGCGCAGCCAGTGTCCCGCCGCCCGGGCCAGCCTTGGATCGCCCCGGTCCTGCCAGAGCGTGGCCAGGTCGTGGCCCGGCACGGCCTGCATGGCCAGCGCAAGATGGTCCTCGTCGAAGAAATGCACCGCGGGCACGCGGCAGGGGCCGTCCTGCAGCGCCGGGGCGAGCTCGGACTGCCGGCGGGCCTGCGCGCGGGCGCGTTCGGCCGCCTCGGGCGCCCAGGTCTTGACGACAAGCGGCCCCTCCGGCCGCTCGGCCCGGAACAGGTGCGCCTGCCGCGCGCCCTCCGGGCCCATGGGCACCGGGGCAGGCTGACCCCGCGCAGCCAGCGCCGCGGCCGCGCGCGCCTGCGCGGCGGCGCGCCTCACGGTTTCACGAGCCGTGTGATGCCCACCGAGGCGGCGCGCGCCAGGTCGATATCCAGCGACATGGGCACGTATTCGCCGCGCCGCCAGAGCTGGCCAAGGTCGTCGTAATGGCGCGACAGGAAATGCCCCGATTGGCCGGTGGCATTGATGAAGACCGAGCTGTCGGGATCGGCGAAATCATAGACCCCGCGATAGCCCGCGCCGTGCACATTGGCGAAGGGATCGGGGTCGCGCCCCGAGGTCACGCCGCGCATCAGCGTGTGATCCCCGCCCGAGGTGGTCTGGCGGATGTTCACGAAATAGCGCAGCAGCGGCACGTCCCCCAGCACCTCGTGCTTGTGGGTGACAGCATGAGCATCGCCCCAGCGCAGGCTTTCCAGCGCGCTGCCATGAGTTTCCTCGATCCAGATCAGCGCGTCATCCAGCGCCAGCCGGGCGATGTCGGTGCAGGTCTCGCGCGGGGCCGAGCGGCGCACGTCGCACCAGATCGAGGCGCCGTCCACGTTGCGAAAGACCCGCTCGATGAAGAGCGGCTGCACATGGGTATAGGCATCGGCCAGGGGCCCGAGGTCGTCGCGGATCAGCCGGTCCTGCAGGGCGCGCAGCCAGGCGGCATAGATCAGCGGCTCGGGCAGGTGCTCGTTCATCGCGCCGTTCCACTCGGCCAGCAGCGCCAGCGCGCGCTGGCGGCGGCGTTCCGGCGTGCCCTCGGGCAGGGTTTCCTCGGTATACCACAGGTCGGCGCCGATCAGCGGCAACAGGGTGCGCGCCACGGGCGAGACCGTGTCCAGCTGTGCCTCGACAAAGCTGTCCCGGGTATGCACCTTGCGCCCCTGCATCAGCCCGCGCCAGCGCTGCACGCGCTGGCTGTCGCCCCAGTGATAGCTGACATGGTTGGGAAAGGGCCGGTCGATCACCTTGTTGTTGGTATTGCCCACGATGCCACCCACGGGGGCCAGGAATTCGGGGTTCGAGGTATAGGGCAGCGCGCCCTGCCAGCGGTTGGTGGCGATCCAGCCGGGGCTGGGCAGGCGTCCGCGGCTCTGATGGGCGGGGTCGCGGCGCGGCATGGTGCCGATCAGCTTCATCGCCACCGTGTCGTCATCGATCAGCGTCAGGTTCTGCGACGGCGCCATGAACCCGCGCGAGACCTCCAGCGCCTCCTCGACCGAGCCCGACATCATCAGCGCGATCGCGGCGCTGGCCGAGGTGTCCTCGGGCGAGAGCGCGGTCCAGGCCAGCGACATGACATGGCCCTGCGGGGTGATGTCGCCAAGGTTGAACTGCGAGCCGGGCAGGACGGGGCCGTTCTCGGTCCAGCGCAGGGTGATGGTGATCGGCGCGTGGTCCTTGATCTCGATGATCGTCTTGCGCGTGCGGAACCGCTTGAACCCGTCCGGCGTGCGGTACTCCTCGGGGTCGTCGGGGTTGAGCTCTTCGAGGAACAGGTCCTGGTCGTCGAGATAGCTGGAGGTCAGCCCCCAGGCCAGCGCCTCGGTCCGGCCGACCAACACGGTGGGGATGCCCGGGATCGTGCCGCCGATCACGCCACCCGATTGCAGCTCCATCCGGGCGAGATACCAGATCGACGGCGCCGAGAAGCCCAGATGCGGGTCGTTGGCCAGAAGCGTGCCGCGCCCGGCCGAGCGGTCTGGTGCCGCCGCCCAGACATTGGATGCGCCGGCCAGCCCGCGTGCTGGCACCGGGAAGAGCGGCGGGCGCGGGGATTGCGCGCTGGCATGGCGCGGCAGGACACCGGGGGCCAGCGCGGCGTAGTCGGGCAGGGCGGCGACGCCGGTGCCGGGGCTGTCGGGCAGGATGTCGGCCAGCCGCGCGGCATCGTCCAGCGCCAGCGAGGTGCGCGCGCGCAGCACCTCCTCCTCGAGATGGCCGGCCAGCTGCAGCGCCATCACCTTGATCAGCGCGATGCTGTCGGCCGGCTGCCACGGCGCGATGGCCGCGTCGAAGAGGAAATATTCCGGCGCCCCGCGGCCGAGGCTACGGGCGTTGATCTCGGAGATGCGCGCGTTGACGCCGGCGGCATAAGCCTCAAGCGCGTCCAGCGTGCGGGCGTCCTGATGCTCGACCGACTGCACCGCCAGCGTGTAGAGATCGAGCCGGCGCAGAAGCGTGTCGGTCTCGACCGTGGCGCGGCCGAACATCTCGGACAGGCGGCCCTGCGCGGTGCGGCGCAGCAGCATCATCTGCCACAGCCGGTCCTGCGCATGGGCATAGCCCAGCCCGAAAAACGCGTCGCGGTCCGACAGGGCAAGGATATGCGGGATGGCCGAGTTGTCGCGCACGATCTCGATATCGGCGGTGGTGCCCGCGACCGGCAGCGTCTTGTCATAGGAAGGCAGCGAGCGTGAGGCGAGGTAGTAGACGGTGGCCACGGCCAGCACGGCCAGCACGACGAAAGCGGTTGCTAGGCGCAGAAGCCACCGGAACACGCGCGCCATTTCCCTTGCCCCCGCCTTGCGTTACTGAAGGATCCAGGCGGGCTTAACTTGCCCGACCGGGCTTGCCAAGAGCCGCGGCCCGGGATCGGCGGATCCGCGAAAGGCGGACGGAACCACAGGGAAAGGGACGACATGGCGAAAGTTGCATTTCTGGGCCTGGGCGTGATGGGCTATCCGATGGCGGGTCACCTGGCAAAGGCCGGGCACGACGTGACGGTCTACAACCGCACCGCCGCCAAGGCCGAGGCCTGGGTGGCCGAGCATGGCGGCGCACGGGCCGAGACGCCGCGCGCGGCGGCCGAGGGGCAGGATTTCGTGATGGCTTGCGTCGGCAATGACGACGACCTGCGCGCGGTCTGCACGGGCGAAGACGGTGCCTTCGGCGGTATGCGCGAGGGGGCGATCTTCGTCGATCACACCACGGTCTCGGCGCAGGTGACGGCCGAGCTGTATGAGGCGGCAAAGGGGCAGGGCCTGGGCTTTGTCGACGCGCCGGTCTCGGGCGGTCAGGCGGGCGCCGAGAACGGTCAGCTGGTGGTGATGTGCGGCGGCGACGCGGCGCAATACGACGCGGCCGCGCCGGTGATCGACGCCTATGCCAAGCTGTGCAAGCGGCTGGGCGGCAGCGGTGCGGGGCAGCTGACCAAGATGGTCAACCAGATCTGCATCGCGGGGCTGGTGCAGGGCCTGTCCGAAGGGCTGCATTTCGCGCAGAAAGCCGGGCTCGACGGGCGCGAGGTGGTCGAGGTGATCGGCGGCGGCGCGGCCGGGTCCTGGCAGATGGTGAACCGGTTCGAGACCATGCTGGACGGCAAGTTCGACCACGGCTTCGCAGTGGACTGGATGCGCAAGGACCTGGGCATCTGCCTGAAGACCGCCGACGAGGTGCAGGCCGCGCTGCCGGTGACCGCGCTGGTCGACCAGTTCTACAAGGAGGTCCAGAAGATGGGCGGCGGGCGTTGGGACACCTCGTCGCTGATCGCACGGTTGAACGCCATCGGCTGACCCGATGAGCGACGCGCCGAAGCCGCTTCGAAGCGGCTTCCCGCGCCCATGCCCGGCGGCAGGACCGGGCGGACGCCGCTTGCAAGCGGCGTGAAAGCGCGTTGCAACGCGCTTGGCCAAGGCGGTTCGAACCGCCTTGCCGCGGCCCGGCCGGCGGGCAGGGCCCCGATGTCGGGGCGGCCGGACACGATTGCCCATTGTCTTTGCTGCACCTCTGGCTGTAATGTGGCTTTCAGGCCATTGCGCGCGGCGCATGGCCAAGAGTTTCGCTGGCCGCTGCCCTGCCATGGCAGGCGTGGCCAGACCGATAGGGCCGCAAGGCCGATGAACCGGGCCCGGACCGCCGCAGTGCGACGGGCTTTCCCAACGGGCGCCAGCGGGGCTTGACCCGCGAGAGCGTCGGAGAAGAACCGCGATGACGCGCGCGACACAGACGAGGCACGGGGCAGGACGCAGATGCGCCCGCCGTCCTCGCACGCCGCAGTTCGCCCAGACAAGACACGTCTATGCCGCCTCCCGTCCGCCCGGACCGGGGGCGCGCTTCACGTGCAGACGGATAACATGGCAAAGAAAATGCTCATCGACGCCACCCACGCGGAAGAGACCCGCGTCGTGGTGGTGGACGGAAACAAGGTCGAGGAGTTCGACTTTGAATCGGAAAACAAGCGGCAGCTCGCCGGCAACATCTACCTAGCCAAGGTCACCCGGGTCGAGCCCTCGCTGCAGGCGGCCTTCGTCGATTACGGCGGCAATCGCCACGGCTTCCTCGCCTTCTCGGAAATCCACCCGGATTACTACCAGATCCCGATCGCCGACCGGAAGGCGCTGATGGAGGAAGAGGCGGCCCTGGCCGCCGCCGAGGAGGAGGACGAGAAGGAAAAGCCCAAGCGCACCCGCTCGCGCCGCTCCAAATCCAAGCCCGCCGGCGACAAGCCCGAGGCACAGGCCAAGCCCGACACGCCGCGCGAACCCAGCGGCATGGAGATGATCGATCTCGGCGAGGACAGCGAGGCCGGCGCCCCGGGCGAGGGCTTGTCCCCGATGGAGACCGTGCGCGAGGCACCTGTGGCCGAGCCCGAGACCGGCGAGGCCGCGACGACGCCCGCCGAGACCCCGGGTGCCGAGGCGCAGGCCCCGGCCGAGGCGCAGGCCCCGGCCGCGCCCGAGACGCCCGTAGCGGCGCCGGATACTCTGGCTGCGACGGGTGATGCGGCGTCGGAGAGCGTGGCCACTACGGAAGTGGCAGAAACGCAACCCGCGCCCGAGGCCACGGCATCCGAAACCCCGGCTGCGGCGCCGGAGATCGCTGTGCCCGAGGCGCCGGCCGCGGACAGCGCACCCGTCGCGGAGGCTACGCCGGCCGAGGCCCAGACAGAAGAGGCGCCCGCGGGACAGCAGGACGATGCACCGGCAGAGACCGCTGGGGACACCTCCGAGAGCACCGACACGGACGCCGCCCCCGACGAGGACAGCGAGGACGCGCCCAAGCCGCGCCCGATCGCGGAATCCTCCAAGGATGACGCGGCGGTCGTGACCTCCGAGGACGCCACGCCCGAGGCCGGGCCCGAGAGCGCCGACAGCGCACCGGACAGCGACGAGACCCCCAAGCCGTCACGCTCGCGCAGCCGGCGGGACAAGGGCGCGTCGAAGAAGGACAGCGCCCGCGACGAGGACGAGGACGACGAGGGTGACGCCGACGGCGCCGATGCCGCCGCGCGCGACACCTCGATCGAATCCGTGGCCGATGACGACACCGAGGAGGACATCCGCCCGGTCCGCAAGCCGCGCCCGCGCCGCTACAAGATCCAGGAGGTCATCAAGGTCCGCCAGATCATGCTGGTGCAGGTCGTCAAGGAAGAGCGCGGCAACAAGGGCGCCGCGCTGACCACCTATCTCAGCCTCGCCGGGCGCTACTGCGTGCTGATGCCCAACACCGCGCGCGGCGGCGGGATCAGCCGCAAGATCACCAATGCCGCCGACCGCTCCAAGCTCAAGGAGATCGCACAGGGCATCGACGTGCCCAAGGGCGCGGGGCTGATCATCCGCACTGCCGGTGCCAAGCGCACCAAGACCGAGATCAAGCGCGACTATGAGTACCTGCAGCGCCTGTGGGAGCAGATCCGCGAGCTGACGCTGAAATCCATCGCGCCGGCCAAGATCTACGAGGAGGGCGACCTGATCAAGCGCTCGATCCGCGACCTCTATTCGCGCGAGATCGACGAGGTTCTGGTCGAGGGTGAGCGCGGCTACCGCGTGGCCAAGGACTTCATGAAGATGATCATGCCGTCCCACGCCAAGAACGTGAAGCATTACGCCGAGCAGATGCCGCTCTTCGCGCGCTACCAGGTGGAAAGCTACCTGGGCGGCATGTTCAACCCGACCGTGCAGCTGAAATCCGGCGGCTATATCGTGATCGGCGTGACCGAGGCGCTGGTGGCGATCGACGTGAACTCGGGCCGGGCCACGAAAGAGGGCTCGATCGAGGAGACCGCGCTCAAGACCAATCTCGAGGCCGCCGAGGAGGTGGCCCGCCAGCTGCGCCTGCGCGACCTGGCCGGCCTGATCGTGATCGATTTCATCGACATGGACGAGCGCAAGAACAACACCGCGGTCGAGAAGCGCCTGAAGGAAAAGCTCAAGACCGACCGCGCGCGCATCCAGGTGGGCCGCATCTCGGGCTTCGGCCTGCTGGAGATGAGCCGCCAGCGCCTGCGCCCCGGCATGATCGAGGCCACGACCCAGCCTTGCCCGGCCTGCCACGGCACCGGGCTGATCCGCTCGGATGACAACATGGCGCTGCAGATCCTGCGCCAGATCGAGGAAGAGGGCGTGCGTCGCCGCTCGCGCGAGGTGCTGGTGAAATGTCCGGTGGGCATCGCCAACTACCTGATGAACCAGAAGCGCGAACACGTGGCCCAGATCGAGGCGCGTTACGGCATGGCCGTGCGCATCGAGGGCGACCCGCACCTGGTCGCGCCCGATTTCGCCATGGAGAAGTTCAAGACCGCCACGCGCAGCGTGCCCGAGGCGACCGCGCCGGTCGTGTCGGTGGACACCTCGATCATGGACCAGATCGACGAGGATGCCTCGCAGGCCGCCGAGGCCGAGGCCCAGGCCGAGACGCCCGAGCCGGAAGAGGCCGAAGCCGCGCCCGCACCCGCTCCCGAGAAATCCGAGGAGACCGGCGACGAGGGCAAGCCCAAGAAGCGCCGCCGCCGGCGTCGCCGCAAGTCCAAGTCGAAGGAGGGCGAGGAGTCCGAGAACGGCAACGGCCAGCAGCCCGCCACGGCATATGAGGCGCGCCCAGAGGGTGCGAAGGACGGCGCCGAGACCGCGCCCGCCGAGACCTCCGAGCCCGCGTCGACCGCCGAGGACAGCCCGGACGAGACGGGCGAGGAGAAGCCGCGCAAGACCCGGACGCGCCGCTCGCGCTCGCGCAAGAAATCCGACGCGACCGAGACCGCGGAAGAGGGGGCCAAGGGCGACGAGATCCCGACGCCCGAACCGGTGGCCGAGCAGGCCGCGCCCGCGGCCGAGACCGTGCAGGCGCCCGACCCGGCCCCGGCCGAAGAGGCCGCGCAACCCGCGCTCGCCGAGGGCGAGGAGCCGGCCCGACCCAAGCGGGTGCGCCGCAAGGCCGCCGATGTCATCGCCGAGGTCGTGGGCGAAGTGACCCCCGCCGAGCCCGACGCGCCTGCGGACAGCACGCCCGAACCTTCTGAGGCGCCCGAGCCGGCAGCCCCGGCCGAGAGCGCGGAAGCGCCGGAGCCGATGGCGATCGGGGAGAGCGCCGCCGTTGAGCCGGTCGAGACGCCCGCACAGGAGCCCGAGCCGGCCCCGCAAGCGGCAGAGGTCCAATCGGCACCGGAGACGGTGACGGAGGCGGAGCCCGAGGCCCAGCCGGTGGCCGACCCCGCGCCCGAGGCCGCAGAGGACCCCGCGACCGAGACCGCCCCCGTCGCAAAGGACAGCCCGGCCGAGGCGGACGCGGAGACGGCCGAGCCGGCGGAAGAGACGCCCAGCCAGCCCAAGCGCCGCGGCTGGTGGTCGCTCGGCCGCTGAGCCGACAGGCATTCAGATCGAAAGGCGGGCCCCGGGCCCGCCTTTTTTCATTCGCTCACGCGGTGAGGATTGAACGCTAGCTGCCCGCGATCTGCCGCTGCAGCTTTTTCGTCAACCCTGCAAAGATGATCCGGTACGAGCCCTCGATCCGGTCGCGCAGCTCGTCCGCGGGCACGGCATCCCAGTCCACCCGCACCCAGGAGCGGTGGAAATAGGGCGCCTTGACCGCGCGCTGCATCTCGATCAGCAGCTGCGCATCCTCGATCGAGGGTGTCTTGACCGAGACACCGTCGCCCGCCGCGCCGATACAGGCGAACATCTTGCCGCCGACCTTCCACGCGTCATGCCCGCCGCCCCAGGGATCGGACCATTCCGCCCCGGGCAGCGCCTTGCAGATCTCGTTCACGGTTGCGCGGCCCATGACCCCAGAGTGCCGCCCCCGGAGCCGCGGGGCAAATGAAATTCGCAGCGCCCGCCCAAGCCGCTTGGCCTGCCGTCGGAACTCTGCTAGGCAAGCCGCATGACGACCGTCGCACGCATCACCTGCTGCATTACCCGCTGAATCTTCTGGCGGGCCGGTCTTCTATTCCCTCTCTGCGACGAAGTTGCTAAGCCCGCCGCGAACCCCGCGAAGGATGGGCCATGGACATCTTCCTCACCAATACGCGCACCCGCCGCAAGGAGCGGTTCACCCCGCTCGATGACCGAAACGTGCGGATGTATGTGTGCGGCCCGACGGTCTATGACCGGGCGCATCTGGGCAATGCCCGGCCGGTGCTGGTCTTCGACACGCTCTACCGGCTGCTGCGCCATGTCTACGGCGCGGACCACGTCACCTATGTACGCAATTTCACCGACGTGGATGACAAGATCAACGCCACCGCCCTGCAGCGCAAGGCGGATGGCGCCGAGGGCACGCTGGAGGAACTGGTGCGCGCCCGCTCGGACGAGACGATCGACTGGTATCATCAGGACATGGACGCGCTGGGTGCGCTGCGCCCCGATCACGAACCCCGCGCCACCGCCTATATCGGCGAGATGATCGCGATGATCGCGGATCTGGTGGCGCGCGGCCATGCCTACGCCGCCGAGGGGCATGTGCTCTTCTCGGTCGACTCCTTTGCGGGGTACGGCGCGCTTTCCGGCCGCTCGGTCGAGGACATGATCGCCGGTGCGCGGGTCGAGGTGGCGCCCTACAAGCGCAACCCGATGGATTTCGTGCTGTGGAAACCCTCCTCGGAGGAGCTGCCGGGCTGGGACAGCCCCTGGGGCCGGGGGCGGCCCGGCTGGCATATCGAGTGCTCGGCCATGGCGCATGCGCTGCTGGGCGACAGCTTCGACATCCATGGCGGCGGCAACGACCTGATGTTCCCCCACCACGAGAACGAGGTCGCGCAAAGCTGCTGCGCCCATCCCGAGGGCGGCTTTGCCCGGGTCTGGATGCATAACGAGATGCTGCAGGTCGAAGGCAAGAAGATGTCCAAGTCGCTGGGCAACTTCTTCACGGTGCGCGACCTGCTGGACCAGGGCATCCCCGGCGAGGTGATCCGCTTCGTCATGCTCTCGACCCATTACCGCAAGCCGATGGACTGGACCGCCGAGAAGGCGCGCGAGGCCGAGGCGACCCTGCGCAAATGGCGCGCCCTGACCGCGGGCGTCACGCCGGGGCCGGTGCCCGAGAGTGTGGTTGCGGCGCTGGCCGATGACCTGAACACGGCCGGCGCGCTGGCCGCGCTGCACCGGCTGGCCACCGAGGGCGACGCCGCGGGGCTGAAGGCCGGGGCCGGGCTGATGGGGCTGCTGGAGGCGGCGCTGGGCGCCTGGGCCGAGGTCGGCATCGACCTGGCCCCCTTTGCGCAGGCGCTGGCCGCGGCGCGGGACAGCGCCATGCAGAGCAAGGATTTCTCCGAGGTCGACCGGCTCAAGGCCCGCTTCCTGGCCGCCGGGCTGGAGGTGCGCATGTCCAAGCAGGGCGTGGAGCTTCTGCCCGGGGCCGGCTTCGACCCGGCCCGCCTGATGGAAGATGCGTCGTGAGAGGCGCGCCCAAATTTCCCTCTGGAAATTTGCAAATTCCATGCATGGAATTTGGCCCGGCGCCCGATCGTGACGCCCGAGACACCTGCCGCGCCCGGACCGGCCGAAAGGACCTGACCGCATGACCCGCGACCGCCTTTACCTGTATGACACCACGCTGCGTGACGGGCAGCAGACCCAGGGCGTGCAATTCTCCACCGCCGAGAAGATCCGCATCGCGGCGGCGCTGGATGCGCTGGGGCTCGACTATATCGAAGGCGGCTGGCCCGGCGCGAACCCGACCGACAGCGCCTTCTTCGAGGAGGTGCCTCGCACCCGCGCCACCATGACCGCCTTCGGCATGACCAAGCGCGCCGGGCGTTCGGCCGAGAATGACGACGTGCTGGCGGCGGTGGCCAATGCGGGCACGCCGGCGGTCTGCATCGTGGGCAAGACGCATGACTACCATGTCACCCGGGCGCTGGGGGTCTCGCTCGAGGAGAACCTCGAGAGCATCCGCGCCTCGGTGGCGCATCTGGCCGCGCTGGGGCGTGAGCCGCTCTTCGATGCCGAGCATTTCTTCGACGGCTACAAGTCCGACCCCGCCTATGCGCTGGACTGCCTGCGCGCGGCGCTGGAGGCCGGGGCGCGCTGGATCGTGCTCTGCGATACGAATGGCGGGACCCTGCCGCATGAGATCGGTCAGATCGTGCAGGAGGTGATCGCGCAGGCGGTGCCCGGCGATCATCTGGGGATCCACACTCATAACGACACCGAGAACGCGGTGGCGGGCAGCCTCGCGGCGGTGGATGCCGGGGCGCGCCAGATCCAGGGCACGCTGAACGGGCTGGGCGAGCGCTGCGGCAATGCCAGCCTGACCTCGCTCATCCCGACATTGCTGCTCAAGCCGCATTACGCCGACCGGTTCGAGACCGGGATCGACCGCGCCGCGCTGCAGGACCTGACGCGGATCAGCCGGATGCTCGACGACATCCTGAACCGCGTGCCGGTGCGGCAGATGGCCTATGTGGGCGCCTCGGCCTTTGCCCACAAGGCCGGGCTGCATGCCAGCGCGATCCTCAAGGATCCCTCGACCTACGAGCATATCGACCCCGGCGCGGTGGGCAATCGCCGCGTGGTGCCCATGTCGAACCAGGCCGGCCAGTCCAACCTGCGCCGCCGCCTGTCCGAGATGGGGCTGGAGGTCGAGAAGGGCGATCCGGCGCTGGCGCGCATCCTCGACCGGGTGAAGGCGCGCGAGACGGATGGCTATTCCTACGACACGGCGCAGGCCTCGTTCGAGATCCTCGCCCGCGAGGAGCTGGGCCGGCTGCCCGAGTTCTTCGAGGTCAAGCGCTACCGGGTCTCGGTCGAGCGGCGCAAGAACAAGTACAACCGCATGGTCTCGCTCTCCGAGGCGGTGGTCGTGGTCAAGGTCGATGGCGTCAAGAAGCTCTCGGTCAGCGAGAGCATGGATGCCGAGGGCAATGATCGCGGCCCGGTCAACGCGCTGTCCAAGGCGCTGGCCAAGGATCTGGGCCGCTACCAGGCGGTGATCGACGACATGCGGCTGGTGGACTTCAAGGTGCGCATCACCCAGGGCGGGACAGAGGCGGTCACCCGCGTGACAATCGACAGCGAAGACGGGCAGGGCCGCCGCTGGGCCACCGTGGGCGTCAGCGCCAATATCGTCGACGCCTCCTTCGAGGCGCTGCTGGACGCGGTGCGCTGGAAGCTGGTGCGCGACTGGGAAGGCTGATCGCGCGCATGCGGGCTGCCGGCTGGTCGGCGGCCCGGGCCCGCCCTAGCTGACGCCCATGACATCGCGCAAAACCGCCGCGCGCGGCGCCACGACACCGACCCTTGTCAGGACACGCATCCCATGAGCATCGCCCCCGGAACCGACATTCACGCCTGCGCGCAGATCGTCGAACGCGGCGACCCCGAGCGGTTTGCCGGGGTGATGGCCGCGCCGGTGGCCGCGCGCCTGGCGCTCTTCCCGATCTACGCCTTCAATGTCGAGGTCAGCCGCGCGCCCTGGGTCACGGCCGAGCCGATGATCGCCGAGATGCGCCTGCAATGGTGGCGCGACGCACTGGAAGAGATCGCCGGCGGCGGCACGGTGCGCCGGCACGAGGTGGTCACGCCGCTCTCCGAGGCGCTGGATGCCGAGACCGCGCAGATGCTCGACCGGGTGGTGGTGGCGCGGCGCGCCGATATCGAGAAGGCGCCCTTCGACGACAATGACGCGGTGCTGGCCTACCTGGCCGAGACCGCGGGCGTGCTGATGGCGGGCGCGGCCCGTGCGCTGGGGGATCTCGACGGGCGCACGGCCCATGCCCTTGGCACGGCATCCGGTGTGGCGGCCTACCTGCAGGCGGTCCCGGATCTGGAGGCGCTGGCCAAGGTGCCACTGGCCGATGGTCGCCCGGAGGCGGTGCAGGCCCTGGCGCAGGCCGGGCTGGACCGGCTGGAAGAAGCGCGCCGGCACGTGGGTGCCATGCCCGCGCAGGCCCGTCCGGCGCTGCTGACCGGGATGATGGCGCGCCCGGTGCTGGCGCGCGCGGTGCAGGATCCGCGCCACGTGGCCGACGGCACGCTGGCCCCCTCCGAGGCGCGCACAAGGCTGCGCCGGCTCTGGGTCGGGATCACCGGCCGCTGGTAGCGGGCCCGCTCAGACCGCCTGGTCCTGTTCCTTGGGACGCAGCGCCAGCCAGATCAGCGCGCCGCCCGCCAGCGCGAGGAAGGGCGCCATGGCGATGTTGACCGCCATCCAGCCCTGTTCCGCCGACCCGCCCGAGCAGTTCATCAGCCCGCCCGAGGCCAGCGAGGCGAAGGTCACGCCGCCGAAGACGATCAGGTCGTTCAGCCCCTGCATGCGGCCGCGCTCATGCGCCTCATGGGCGCCGGCCAGCATGGTGGTCGCGCCGATGAAGCCGAAATTCCAGCCAAGCCCCAGCAGGATCAGTGCCACAAAGAACTGCTCGAGCGCGACGCCGGACAGCGCCACGGCGCCCGCCCCGGCGAGGATCAGCAGCCCCAGCGCCATGATCCGCTCGACCCCGAAGCGCGCGATCAGGTGGCCGGTGAAGAAGGAGGGCGCGAACATGGCCAGCACATGGGCGGTAACCACGTCGGCCGCGTCGCCCGTCTCGAAGCCGCAGCCGACCACGGCCAGCGGGGTCGAGGTCATCACGAGGTTCATCAGCGCGTAGGAAACGGTGGCGCAGATCACCGCCACGGCGATGCGCGGCGTGGCCAGCAGCTCCAGCCGGGTGCGCCCGCGCGGCGCGTCCTGCGCGGGCACGGGCGGCTTTGGGATGTCGAGGAAGAGAAACATCAGCGACCCGATCAGGTTGATCGCGATCACCGCGCCATAGGTGCCGAGGAAGGGGATCACGTAGGCATCCGCCGTCAGCTTGACCAGCTGCGGGCCGATGATGGCCGAGGCCAGCCCGCCCGCCATCACGTAGGAGATCGCCTTGGGCCGGAAATCGTCCGAGGCCGTGTCGGCGGCGGCGAAGCGGTAGAACCCCTGCGCGGACATGTAGATGCCGGTCAGGAAGGAGCCCAGCAGGAAGACCGGGAAGGAGGCGAGGTAGAGCCCGTAAGCCCCCACCAGCCCACCCAGGGCACCGCCGCCCGCACCCACGAAGAACCCCGCCCGGCGGCCGTATTTCTGCATCAAGGCCGAGACCGGCGTGGCCGACAGCATCGAGCCCAGCACGATCAGCGAGATCGGCAGCGTGGCGAAACAGGCATTGGCGGCCAGCGACTGCCCGGCCAGCCCGCCGATGGTGAAGATCATCGGCATCTGCGCCCCCAGCACGGCCTGTGCCATGACGAGGACGATGACGTTGCGGCGGGCGCGGGGGGTGGATGTCGTGCTCATGCAGGTGGCTTAAGTCGCGGCTGCCCGTATCGCAAGGGGTGAATATGTCCGCCCGCCCCGCGGGCCGCGGGAGCGGTGGCGCCGCTCTGCCGAACGGGCCGGACGGGCGCTTGACGACGGCGCCGCGGCACTGTCTTTTCGCGGCTGCATCACAGCAAGAGGGGCAGGGACATGCTGGATATCGATTTCGTGCGCGGGCAGTTTCCGGCCTTTGCCGAAGAGGGCCTGGCCGGGCAGGCGCATTTCGAGAACGCGGGCGGATCCTATGCCTGCGCGCCGGTGATCGACCGTCTGACCCGCTTCTACCATGACCGCAAGGTGCAGCCCTACGGTCCTTTCGGCGCGGCAGAGCGCGCCGGGGCCGAGATGGACGAGGCGCGGGCGCGGCTGGCCGGCCTGCTGGGGGTGGAGACGGACGAGGTGAGCTTTGGCCCCTCGACCACCCAAAACGCCTATGTGCTGGCGCAGGCCTTCCGGCAGTTCCTGTCACCGGGCGAGGCGATCGTGGTCACCAACCAGGACCACGAGGCCAATTCCGGGCCGTGGCGGCGGCTGGAAGAGGAGGGGATCGAGATCCGCGAATGGAAGATCGACCCCGAGACCGGGCACCTCGATCCGGCGGCGCTGGATCCGCTTCTGGACGAGAAGGTGCGGCTGGTCTGCTTTCCGCATTGCTCGAACGTGGTGGGCGAGATCAACCCGGTGGTCGAGATCACCGCGCGGGCCCATGCGGCCGGGGCCTTTGTCTGCGTCGACGGGGTCAGCTATGCGCCGCACGGCTTTCCCGAGGTGGGCGCGATGGGGGCCGATATCTACCTGTTCTCGGCCTACAAGACCTACGGGCCGCACCAGGGGATCATGGTGATCCGCCGCGCCCTGGGCGAGGCGCTGCCCAACCAGGGGCATTTCTTCAACGGCGACACGCTTTACAAGCGCTTCACCCCGGCCGGACCCGACCACGCGCAGGTGGCTGCCTGTGCCGGCATTGCCGATTACGTCGAGGCGCTGGCCGCGCATCACGAGATCGGTGCGGGTTGCGTGCATGACCTGATGCGCGCGCATGAGACGCGGCTGCTGCAGCCGCTGCTGGACGCGGTGGCCGACCGGCCGGGCGTGCGCCTGCTGGGCCCGCGCGACGCCGCCAGCCGGGCGCCCACCGTGGCGCTGGCCCTGACCCGGCCCGCGCTGGAGGCTGCGACGGCGCTGGCCGATCACGGCATCATGGCCGGCGGCGGCGATTTCTACGCGGTGCGGCCCCTGCAGGCGCTTGGCGTCGATCCCGAGCGCGGGGTGCTGCGGCTGTCCTTCGTGCATTACACCTCGGAAGACGAAGTCGCGCGGCTGATCGCGGCGCTGGACGCGGTGCTCTGAGCGCCGGGTCGCCCCGCTGACGGGGCGATCCGCCGGGGGCTCTGCCCCCGGACCCCCGGAGTATTTTGAAAGAGAAGAAGCGGAAGTGCGCGCTCTTGGTCAACCGCTCGGGCGGCTGGCGGAGGTGTCCGGGGCGGCCGTGGCCAGAATCGCGGGCAGGTCGGCGCGCAGCCTTTTCATGCCGCCCGGTCGCCATCCCAGCGCGTGCAGCCGGTCGCAGGCCAAGGTGCTGATCGGATCGGTGGCGCGGGGCGGTGGCGGATGCGGGCAGCCGGTCAGGCGCTGCAGCTCGGCCAGCAGGTCGTGGCGGTCGAGCAGCATGTCGGAGACATGGACCGGCCCGCCTTGCGTCGCGTCCAGCAGCAGCGCGCAGGCGCGTGCGAGATCCGCGCCGTGCAGCTCGGTCCCGCGGCGCGGGGCGATCGGCCTTCCGGCCCGGTAATCGGCGAAGAGCGCCTCCCACTTGTGGCCGGGACCGGGGCCGTAGATACCGGTGGCGCGCAGCGACAGGCCGATGAGCGGCATCTGCGACAGGTGCATCTCGGCGGCGCGTTTCATCTGCCCGTAGAGCGAGCGCGGTTGCGGCGTCAGTTCTTCGGTGAGCCTTGTGCCCGGGGGCAGCCCGTCGAACACCGCGCGCGAAGAGAGGAAGAGCACGCGCTGCACGCCGGCCGCGGCGGCGGCATCGAAGAGCCGCCGGCTGCCGTCGAGATTTGCGGTCAGGAAGCCCTTGGGGTCATCGCCCTCGCCACCGCGGTAGCGCCCGGGCACATGCGACAGGGCGGCATGGACCAGCAGGTCGATGCCCGCGAGATCGGGTGCCGGCCCGTCCAGCGTCCAGGGCCGGTGCGCATGGCCGGGCAGGGGGCGCCGGCCCAGCGTCACGACCTCTCCGGGCAGGTCCAGCAGGAAGCGGCCCACAAGGCCCGTGGCGCCTGTCAGCGCGATCCTCATGCGGCGGCGGGCAGGGCCGCCAGGTCGGGGCTGCGACCCTCGGCATAGGCGTGCCAGAGCGCGATGAGTGGTGCCAGTTCCCGGGCCTTGGGGTGGTCGGCCTGCCACGGCTTCTCGTACTGGTAGTGCAGCACGCGGATCGAGTCCCAGTCCCAGAGATCGGGCAGGTTCATCCAGCAATATTGTAGCATGTTGCAGAAGACCGGCAGCCCGTGCCAGTCGGGAAAGAACGCCTGCAGGAAGGTCTGGTCGGTGCGCCGCCAGAACGCGCCCGGGCTGTCCAGCCGCGCCAGCATGTCGGCAAAGACCCGGGCCGAGGGGCGGGCCACGAAGACCCCGGAATTCATCCGGTGGAAATCGGCGAGGCTTTCATAGACATTGGGCGCGGCGCAGAAGCCGGGATAGTCGAAAAGCCGGTCGATATTGCGCAGCACCAGCGTGTCGGCATCGAGAAAGATGCAGGTGTCGTAGTCCAACTGCCACAGGCGCAGCTTGACGAAATTGTCCAGCGGCGTGTGGAAGGGTGGCTTGCCCCCCTTGGTGAAGGGGGCCAGCCCGTGCAGCCGGTCGCGCGCATGGGCGGCGTTGAACGCGTCCGAGGTGGGCAGCAGCGCGGTGCGCACCAGCCGCGCGCCGT
This sequence comes from Pseudoponticoccus marisrubri, assembly GCF_001482405.1. Taxonomy (GTDB): domain Bacteria; phylum Pseudomonadota; class Alphaproteobacteria; order Rhodobacterales; family Rhodobacteraceae; genus Pseudoponticoccus; species Pseudoponticoccus marisrubri. The sequence goes on along the minus strand of NZ_LPXO01000001.1, from coordinate 188,005 downwards.
GGCGCGACAGCGGGGCCAGCACGTCGGGCGCGACCGCGTCGGTGTGCAGGACGACGAGGTCGGCCTCGGTGCCGCTCTGGCGCAGCGAGCTCAGCAGCGCCTGCGCCCCCAGCGCGAAATCGGCATTGGTGACCAGCGTCACATAGGCCTGCCGGCCGCGCGCCGGCCGATCCGCGACCATCGCCGTCATGACACGGATTTCAGGCGCGTGCCCTCGGGGTCATGCTCGACCCGGGCGCCATGTTCGCGCGTCCAGGCCGAGACGGCCGGCACGCGGCTGCGGTCGATGCGGTGGGCATACTTGCCGGCCACCTCGACCACCTCGCTCAGCAGCCCCTCCTGCAGGGTGATCGGGTCGAGCCCGAGGGCGAGGAACTGGTCGTTCTTCACCTCGAGATCGTTCTCGGCCGCTTCCTTGCGGGGGTTGGGCAGGTAGCGGATCTCGGAGCCGGTCAGCCCGGCCACCATCTCGGCCAGGTCGCGGACGCGGCGGGTCTGGGTCATCTGGTTGAAGATCTTCACCCTGTCACCTGCGCGCGGTGCATCCTGCAGGGCCAGGTCGACGCAGCGCACCGAGTCCTGGATATGGATGAAGGCGCGGGTCTGGCCGCCGGTGCCATGCACGGTCAGCGGATAGCCGATCGCGGCCTGGATCAGGAAGCGGTTCAGCACCGTGCCGTAATCGCCGTCATAATCGAAGCGGTTGATCAGCTGCTCATGCCGGCGGGTCTGGTCGGTATGGGTGCCCCAGACGATGCCCTGGTGCAGGTCGGTGATGCGCAGCCCGTCATTCTGGGCGTAGAACTGGAACAGGATCTGATCGAGGCTCTTGGTCATGTGATAGACCGAGCCGGGCCGCGTGGGATAAAGGATCTCCTGTCCCTTGGGTCCGGAGGGCGTGTCGATCTGCACGTCGAGATAGCCCTCGGGGATGGCGGCGCCGACGCTGGAATAGCCGTAGACGCCCATCGTGCCCAGGTGCACGAGATGCGCGTCGCAGCCGGTCTCGACCATCGCCGCCAGCAGGTTGTGCGTGCAGCTGACATTGTTGTTGACGGTATAGACCTTGTGGCGGTCGGTCTTCATCGAGTAGGGCGCCGCGCGCTGTTCGGCGAAATGCACGATCGCGTCGGGCTTGACGGTCTCGAGCCAGGTCTTCAGCCGCTCGTACTCGTTGGCGAGGTCGAGCAGGTGGAACTGCAGCGCCCGGCCGGTGACCTGTTTCCAGATGCGGCAGCGCTCCTGGATCGAATCGATGGGGGTCAGCGACTGCACGCCCAGCTCGGCGTCGATCCAGCGGCGCGAGAGGTTGTCGACGATATGGACCTCGTGCCCGGTCTCGCTGAGATGCAGGGTGGTGGGCCAGCCGACGAAACCGTCGCCCCCGAGGATTGCAATGCGCATGTGCCCGTTCCTTTCCGCGTGCCTGAAAGGCCCCGTCGCGCCGCGCGCGGATGGGGCGTTGCACGGGGATCTAACGCTGGACGGGGCGCGTGTAAAATGAAGATTCTGCGAATTGATACAGGATTGGTTGAGTATCTTGCTGAAAAGTCATTTGAAAACAATGGTGGTGCGCAGGATTGATGTGTCACTTTTGCCGTGCCGTCCGGCAGGATCCCGCCCATGTCGCGGGCGCGGGCCGCGCGTGTTGCCCAATGTCCCGCCCGTGACCGCCGATCCACAGGCCGGCCCTGCGCGCGCCCGCGGATTTGCCGCCTTGCGGATGGCGGTCAGGAGGGCCATCTTTCCAGCAAGGAGGGACGGGGGGCTCGGCTTGAATTCCCGGGCGGATACCCCACCTGTAACCCTCATAACCGGAGACGGGCCACGCTGCCGCCAAGCGGGGCCGGACCGTCTTGCCAAAAAGGAAACGCGAGCATGAAACAGCCCCTCAATCCTTCGTACCCGGTGCTGCCGCTGCGCGATATCGTTGTGTTCCCGCACATGATCGTGCCGCTCTTCGTGGGCCGTGACAAATCCGTCCGCGCGCTCGAAGAGGTGATGAATGACGACAAGCAGATCCTGCTGGCCAGCCAGATCGACCCCTCGGTGGACGATCCGGACACCGGCGGCATCTACAAGGCCGGCGTGCTGGCCAACGTGCTGCAGCTGCTGAAACTGCCCGACGGCACCGTCAAGGTTCTGGTCGAGGGCCGCACCCGCGTGCGCATCGACGAATACCTCGAGAACGAGAACTTCTTCGAGGCCCGGGCCGAGTACCTGACCGAGATGCCCGGCGATCAGGCCGCGATCGAGGCGCTGGTGCACACCGTGGCCGAAGAGTTCGAGCGCTACGCCAAGGTCAAGAAGAACATCCCCGAAGAGGCGCTGTCCGCCGTGGGCGAGGCGACCGAGCCGGCGCAGCTGGCCGATCTTGTCGCCGGTCATCTGGGCATCGAGGTGCCGCAGAAGCAGGACCTGCTGGAGACGCTGTCGGTCTCGGAGCGGCTGGAGAAGGTCTATGGCCTGATGCAGGGCGAGATGTCGGTCCTGCAGGTCGAGAAGAAGATCAAGACCCGGGTCAAGAGCCAGATGGAGAAGACCCAGCGCGAGTACTACCTGAATGAGCAGATGAAGGCCATTCAGAAGGAGCTGGGCGACGGCGAGGATGGCGAAGGCGAAGTGGCCGAGCTGGAAGAGCGTATCGCCGAGACCAAGCTGTCCAAGGAGGCGCGCGAGAAGGCCGAGGCCGAGCTGAAGAAGCTCAAGAACATGTCGCCCATGTCGGCCGAGGCCACCGTGGTGCGCAACTACCTCGACTGGATGCTGTCCATCCCGTGGGGCGTGAAGAGCCGCGTCAAGAAGGACCTGAACAAGGCGCAGGACATCCTGGATGCCGATCACTACAGCCTCGACAAGGTCAAGGAGCGCATCGTCGAGTATCTCGCGGTGCAGGCGCGCTCGAAGAAGCTGAAGGGTCCGATCCTCTGCCTCGTCGGCCCGCCGGGCGTGGGCAAGACCTCGCTGGGCAAGTCGGTGGCACGCGCCACGGGGCGCGAGTTCATCCGCATCAGCCTGGGCGGTGTGCGTGACGAATCCGAGATCCGCGGCCACCGCCGGACCTATATCGGCTCGATGCCGGGCAAGATCATCCAGGCGCTGAAAAAGGCCAAGACCACGAACCCGCTCATCCTGCTCGACGAGATCGACAAGATGGGGCAGGACTTCCGTGGCGACCCGGCCTCGGCCATGCTGGAAGTGCTCGACCCCGAGCAGAACGGCACCTTCGTCGACCACTATCTCGAGGTGGAGTACGACCTGTCCAACGTGATGTTCGTCACCACGGCGAACAGTTACAACATGCCGGGGCCGCTGCTGGACCGGATGGAGATCATCTCGCTGTCGGGTTACACCGAGGACGAGAAGATCGAGATCGCCAAGCGGCACCTGCTGGACAAGCAGGTCAAGAACCACGGGCTGAAGGGCAAGGAGTTCTCGGTCACCGACGGGGCGCTTACCGACATCGTGCGCTACTACACGCGCGAGGCCGGGGTGCGGAACCTCGAGCGCGAGATCGCCAAGCTGGCGCGGAAGGCCGTGACCAAGATCGTCAAGAAGGAGACCGACACCGTCTCGGTGGAGTCGGACAATCTTGATGACTATCTGGGCGTGCGGAAGTTCCGCTATGGCCTGGCCGAGGACGAGCACCAGGTCGGTGTCGTCACCGGGCTGGCCTATACCAGCGTGGGCGGCGACCTGCTGCAGATCGAGGCGCTGCGCCTGCCGGGCAAGGGTCGGATGAAGACCACCGGCAAGCTGGGCGACGTGATGAAGGAGTCGATCGACGCGGCCTCGTCCTATGTGCGCTCCATCGCGCCGCAGATCGGGGTCAAGCCGCCGCGCTTCGACAAGCTGGACATCCACGTCCACGTCCCCGAGGGCGCCACGCCCAAGGACGGCCCCTCGGCCGGCTTGGCCATGGTCACCTCGATCGTGTCGGTGCTGACCAACATCCCCGTGCGCAAGGATGTCGCCATGACGGGCGAGGTCACGCTGCGGGGCAATGCGCTGGCCATTGGCGGGCTGAAAGAGAAGCTTCTGGCGGCCCTGCGTGGCGGAATCACCACGGTATTCATCCCGCAGGAGAACGAGAAGGATCTGGCCGAACTGCCCGACAACGTGAAGGACGGGCTCAAGATCATCCCCGTCAGCCACGTCTCGGAAGTGCTGGAGGCCGCGCTGATCGACAAGCCCGAGCCGATCGAGTGGGATGAAGCGGCTGAAGAAGCGGCCGCCGCGGCCCGCAACATTTCGGGCGAGGACAGCACGGCCGGCGCCACCGCGCACTGAGCCGGGCTTCGCCCATCACATGAAGAAGGCGCCGCAAGATCTTGCGGCGCCTTTGCTTTTGTCGATACGAATTTCGGATCAGTTGCCGGCAGCCGCCGCGCCGAAGACGGCGATGGTCATCAGCGCCAGCACCAGCGCGGCCGAGGGGGCGCTGCTGTCTGCGGCGGCCTCTTCCACGACCACGGGCGAGAGCACGGGTTCGACCACGGGATCGGCCATCGATCCGGCATGGGCCGTCCCGGCCAGGATGAGCAGTGCGGTCCCCGCCACAACAGGTTTCATGCGTATTCTCCGTTTATCTTTTTGGCAGACTGGGGTGATTCTGCCGCGCCGATTCGGACCGGTCAAGCAAGTGCCTTCCCCGATGTGGTTTTTTCGTCTAGACTGAGGGGTGAGCGAAACGCTCTCCCGCGCTTTGCGCGGAGACAAAAACGAACCGAGCAGAGACAGGCCAATGAGCACCACATCCAAGACCACGACGCGCCGTCGTGCGTCGACGACGTCGACGAGCACCCGGTCGCGGACGTCCTCCGCCAAATCCGCCACCCCGCGCAGCAAGCCGGCGGCGCCCACCGAGGCCCCGACCGAGGTCGTGGCCACCGTGACCGAGGATTTCCGCGTTCCGCAAACGGCCATGCCCGCACCCGAGGCGCCGCTTGCCGCCCCGGAGGCTGCCGAGCCCGAGCTTGTGAAACCCAGCGAGAAGGCGCCCCAGAACCCCAATGTCGAGGTGCTGCCGATCGAGCCGCAGCCCGAGATGAAGAAGAAGGAGCTGGTCGAACTCGCCGTCGAACGCAGCGGCGTCAAGAAGCGCGACGCCAAGCCCGCCATCGAGGCGGCGCTCGCCGTGCTGGGCGAGGCGCTCTCCGACGGGCGCGAGCTGAACCTGCCGAATTTCGGCAAGCTCAAGATCACGCGCATGAAGAAGGGCGACAACGGCCAGATCATCAACGCCCGCGTGCGCCAGCCCGAACACGTCGAAAATACCCCGACAGACCCTCTTGCACACGCCGCGGAGTAACGCTAAACCGCGCGTCACCGGGTGATTAGCTCAGTGGTAGAGCGCTTCGTTCACATCGAAGATGTCAGGAGTTCGAATCTCTTATCACCCACCAGAATTCCGGATCCCCCTCGGGTGATCCACCGAAAGACCCAGACGGCGCACCGGCACCCCCGGCGCGCCGTTTTTTTGTTGCGTGGCAGCCCCTGCAGGGAATCGTGCCGAGCGTGCGGCAGGGCGGCCCATGACCGCGTGACGGAGCTGTGCGACGCATACACGCGCTTGCATTCCCGGCGGATCAAATTTCACAAGCCGTTCAATGACATGACCTGGGTCAAGGTGCGCGGAGCGTATTAATGCTATTTTTGGAATGTGTATTGAGGAAAGGATGATCCATGACAGGAAACGGAATCGCGACAATGGTCTTGACGATTGCGATCCTCGGGCTGACGGCCTGCACAACGTCCAGATACGAAAGCAGACCGGGTAGGGACATTGTTGTCAATGGCAGGACCTACCAGACGCAAGACGTCTATGACGTCGAGGAAAGCATGCAATCGACGGAAAGAGAGCTCGTCTGGACCGAGGTTTGGGTCGGGAATTCATGGCACAGATGTTCGCCGTCCTGCAGCGTGGTCGTGGACCGGGTGCTGCGGGAGAGCCGCAGAGATGAAGGCGGAAGTTCCTGATCACCCAATTGCTCGGGAGCAGGGCGCGTTGCGCCCTGCTCTGTAGGGCTGGTGCATCGACTTCAGTTTCGAAGGGACGGCACCCAACCACGCAAGCAAACCAACAAAGCGGTCTTGCACAGCCCGCACGCTTTCGCTATCCCGACGCGGCCCCGGGTGATTAGCTCAGTTGGTAGAGCGCTTCGTTTACACCGAAGATGTCGGGAGTTCGAGTCTCTCATCACCCACCACTCTAACGCATTGAAATCGTACAGCTTCCTGTTAGTCAGGACCATGCGCCGCCTCCATTGGTACATAGAGGTGGTACATAATGAGATGCACGATGCCACAGCCCGTCCTGATCGGATCGACCTACTACCTGCGTGTTATTGTCCCCCGTGAGCTGCGGAATCGCGCGGCGGGCACAGTTGTGGCATTGCCCATCGGTGATCGTTTGAGCCGCCTCACGCTCAACACCCGTGCCAAGGTTTCGCTGAGGACCAAGGACTGGCCCGAGGCGAAGAGACGCTACTCGCAGGCGCTGGCCGCGCTGGAGGACCACTGGGAAACGCTTCGGCGCGGCCCGGGCAGTCTCACCCACAAGCAGGCGGTCGCCTTGGCCGGTGAGGTGGTCGGGGTATTTGTCGAAGCCTTCGATGAGGATCCCAAGACACCCGAAATGTGGGAAAACATCGAGGCAGTGGACCTAGCTGCGAGAAAGGGTCGTAGCAATCCACTCGCAGTGCCCACGGAAGAGTCCAAAGCCCGCGACGTCGAACGGCGCTTCGGAGCCCTGACAGACGCCACGCTCGAACGACGAGGTCTGGTTGTCGATCCGGTATCCCGAGTCAGGTTGTTGCAGCGCGTCGCCGTCGCCATGGAAGACGTGGCACGTGTCAACGGAGCGCGAGCAAGGGGCGATTACTCTGAGACTGACGTAGTGGACAAGTATCCGGCCTATGTACCGAAGACCGAGGCTTCAAGAGAGCAGGCTCGCGAAGCCACGGACAAGACGTTTGCAGACGTGATCGATGCGGAGGTCGCGCGGCGTGCGGCGGGTCGTGATGCCAAGCCCATGTCCAGCAGCGCCGAGCGAAAGTACCGGCGAGCAGCTGACGAGTTCGCTTCGCACCGCAAGAGCAAGAACGTCGGAACCGTCACAGTCCGCCAGGCTGATGAATGGATGAGGACGATGCTGGAAGGCGGCAAGCTGTCCAACACGCCTGACCTGCCCCCCGGAAGTTCCCTCGTCGTGATGTAGAGTCTGCCACTCTGAAGGAGCAGACGACATGAGGAAAAGCCGTTTTACCGAGGCGCAGATCATCGGGATGATCAATGAACAGGGTTGAAGCGTGAAGCGATTGATCCAGTGGATCAATCGTAGCGCCGAACGGAATGCCGACTTCCGAGGTGTGTCGCAGGCACGGGCTCAGTCCGGCCATTCTTTTACAAGCTGAAGTCCAAGTATGGCGGCATGGACTTGTCCGATGCCAAGCGGCTGAGGCAGCTGGAGGACGAGAATGCCGAGCTGGCGGATGCGATGCTGGACAACGTCGTGCTGAAGGATCTCCTGGGAAAACCCTGACGACACCGAAGGCGCGGCGGGACGCGGCACTGAAGGCGATGCGGGATCATGATCTCTCGCAGCGCCGGGCCCGCATCCTGGTCGATGTTGATCCGAAGACGGTGGGGCGGGAGCGTCCGCCCGACAACCCGGATATCCGCAAGGAGATGGGCAGGATCGCCGAGAAGCGGCGGCGGTTCGGCGATCGCCGCATTGGCATCCTGCTCGAGCGCAAGGGGATCACGATGAACCACAAGAAGCTTCTACCGCCTGTATCGGGAAGAAGGCCTCTCAATCCGCCGCAGACGCGGCCGCAAGCGCGCCCGCGGCAGCCGAACTCCGATGCCCGAAGCGCTGCGCCCGAATCAACGCTGGTCGATGGACTTCGTTTCCGACACCTTCGGAGCGTCGCGCCGGTTCCGGATCCTCGCCGTGAACGATGACTGCCGTCGCAAAAACCTCGCCCTGATTGCCGACACCAGCATCTCGGGCGACCGCGTCACGCGGGGACTGGACGCGCTGGTGCGGCTCCATGGCAAGCCCGGCTGCATCGTCAGTGACAACCGCACCGAGTTCACCAGTCGGGCGATCCTGAGATGGGCAGACGAGAACATCGCGCCGTGGCATTACATCGACCCCGGCAAGCCGCAGCAGAACGCCTTCGTGGAGAGCTTCATATATAGACGGTCCTGCAGGCGCAAGTGTCTTGATCGCAATGTCCATCGGCGGGTGCGTTCATGTATTCGGCCTGTTTGTGCAGCCTGAACATGACTGCTGGCCCTGATGGTGTCCGCAGATCGAGGCCTCATCAACGGGACGCGCTCTGGCGCGCTTAAAGCTCTCCGGGCTTTCTCGATCCTCAGCTCTGCCGATTTGCCATCTCGCTGTCATTGCACATGTGCCATCTTGTTGTGCCTTCGGTGAATTAAGTTTTGCAGTTATGCGGCCCGGTAAACTTCACCAGTCGTGAGCATGGCCCATATGGCTCGTGCCAACTTGTTTGCAACGGGGACGGCAACGACCATAGGTCGGCGTCTCTGGAGCAATGCTTCTATCCATGGGCCATCAACGCGTGAACGCGCCTTAGGATAGCGCACGACTGTTCGAGCCCCCAAGACCAATAGATGACGGAGGTATCGGTCCCCTTGCTTGGTGATGCCACCAAGCCTGGTTTTTCCTCCAGATGAATTCTGTCTCGGCGTCAGGCCAAGCCAGGCGGCAAACTCACGGCCTGATCTGAAAGCTGATGGGTCGGGGATTGCGGCGGCGAAAGCAGTTGCTGTGATCGGCCTGATCGCTGGTACAGTCGCCAGCAAGCGGCAGATCGCGCTATTTTTGTGGATCTCTGCCAATCGGGCATCAATGCTGTCAATCTGCTGGTTCAGCGCATCCAGTTGGCCGATGAGAGCGTCCAAGGCAAAGCAAGCATCATCCGGCAGGTCCTTCCTCAACTCATCTAACTTGGTGATCAGCGTATCCACCCGATGTCTGCCTTGGGCGACGATGACGCCATATTCAACCAAATGTGCTCGAAACGCATAAGCTGCCATGGTGCGTTGTCGAACCAGAAGCCCTCTGGCCCGATGGAGCATCAAAAAGGCTTGATCCTCTCGTGATTTGATCGGGAAAAAACGCATGTTCGGACGGTTCACTGCTTCACAAATGGCAGCGGCATCTGAAGCATCATTCTTTGCCCCGCGCCGCACAAAGGGTTTGACGTAGCCGGGCGGAATGAGACGGACATCATGTCCAAGCCCTTGTAACTGACGTGCCCAATTGTGGGCAGTCGCACAAGCTTCGATACCGATCAGACAAGGCGGTAACGCCTCAAAGAATGGCAACAGCTTGCGCCGCGCAAGCTTCTTGCTGTCAATGGTGTGGCCCGACGCATCGGCGACATGGACGTGAAAAACGTTCTTGGCCAGATCGAGGCCAACGGTGGTTGGGGTCATGGGAAAGCTCCTCTTGCAATGCAGGACCAGCATACGGTCCCTTCTCAGGAGCGGGGCCGTATTCCCCATCAACGGCAGCCTGCGAGACGAGCTGCTCAACGAGGAGCTTTTTGATAGCCTCGGCTATGCGCAGCGGAAGCTGGCCCTGTGGCGCTACGACTACAACACGGTCAGGCCGCACTCGTCCTTGGGCAACCAGACGCCACAGAAAGCGCGCCGAGCGCTTGAGCAATTTGAGGACTCCGCGCCCGGCGCGCTTGCCCAACCCGAAACAGACCACTATCAACCCCAAGGACTCTCGTCATGAACGAGGGACGACCGGGGGGGGGCAGGTCAGTGATAAGACAACCGCAACAGTTTATATCGGATGGTGACCGCCTTCACGTCGCGATAGATGCTGGCGCGAGACCGTTGAAGCATTGATACCAGACCGGAAATGGTGACGAGGTTTTCGTTCAGTGCTTTTTCAGCGTCTACGCCGTTCTCCCCTCTGCTTGTGGAAGGGAGGTCGGATTGGACGCCGTAAGGTAGAAAAAAAGAAACCTGCGATGGGGCGAAAAATCCTCGGCGCCTGTGACGCAGGCTCCTGGCTGCCATCAACGTCCTCGAAGATTCTGTCGGAACGGTGTCCGGGCCATCTTTCTTACGGAGCCGCATTGGGCAACCCCGGCGCAACCTCAAACAAGTGGCGGCCGTCTGTCTGTACCAACCAAGTACAGGGAATTGTCTGATATTACTAGATATTTTGGTAGCGGAGGAGGGACTTGAACCCCCGACACGCGGATTATGATTCCGCTGCTCTAACCAACTGAGCTACTCCGCCAGACCGTGCGCGGTCTCTAAGGCTGGCGGCCGGGGAGGTCAAGACAAAAAATCAGCCGATCCCGAGGCTCCGCCATCGCGTGACATTCGGGCGCGGCTGGGGTTCACTCGGCCCGTGAAAGGAGGTCCGATGACACTCACCCTTGCCGATATCCTGCGGGCCCGACAGGTGCTGCGCGGGCGGGCGGATGCCACGCCGCTGGTGCCGTCTCCCTTCATGTCCGCGCGGACCGGGACGCCGTTCCTGCTCAAGCTGGAGAACATGCAGCCGATCGGGGCGTTCAAGCTGCGCGGCGCGCTCAGCGCCGTGGCCGCGCTGCCCGAGGGCACGGCGGGCGTCACCTGCTGCTCGACCGGCAATCACGGGCGCGGCGTCGCCTTTTCCGCGGCCGAGCGCGGCCTGCGCGCGGTGATCTGCATGTCCGAGCTGGTGCCGCAGGCCAAGGTGGACGGCATCCGCGCGCTGGGGGCCGAGGTGCGGATCCGCGGGCAGAGCCAGGACGATGCGCTGGCCGAAAGCCGCAGGCTGGTGGCCGAGGAGGGGCTGGTCGAGATATCGCCTTTCGACGACCCGCAGGTGATCGCGGGGCAGGGGACCATCGGGCTCGAGATGCTCGAGGCGCGGCCCGACCTGCAGACCCTGCTGGTGCCGCTCTCGGGCGGCGGGCTGGCGGCGGGTGTGGCGCTGGCGGCCAAGGCCATCAAGCCCGGCATCCGCGTCGTCGGCATCACGATGGAGCGCGGCGCGGCGATGGCGGCCTCGATCGCGGCGGGCCACCCGGTCGAGGTCGAGGAAGTGGCCTCGCTGGCCGACAGCCTGGGCGGCGGGATCGGGGCCGGGAACCGGCTGTCCTTCCCGCTCTGCCGCGACCTGCTGGACGAGACTGTGCTGGTCAGCGAGGAGGAGATCTACCACGCCATGCAGGTGCTCTATTACGAGGACCGGATCGTGGCCGAGGGGGCCTGCGTGGTGGGGCTGGCCGCCTGCCTGTCGGGCAAGCTGGAGCCCGAGGGGCCGACAGCCACGATCATCACCGGGCGCAACCCGGATATGGGCCTGTTCACCCGGGTGATCACCGGGCAGGACGTGGTGCTGGGCGATCTGACCGTGAAGGGGCACCCCTATGGGACATGACATCCGCATCGTGACCGAGGCGCAGCTGCGCGAGATCGTGGCGCTGGACCGCGACTTGGTCGACGTGATCGAACGCGGCTTCGTCGCGCTGGCGGCGGGCGAGGTGGTGATGCCGCCGATCCTGTCCATGGACCTGCCGCAAGTGAATGGCGAGGTCGATGTCAAGACGGCCTGGATGCCCGGGGTCGAGGGGTTCGCCATCAAGGTCTCGCCCGGGTTCTTCGACAACCCTGCGCTGGGGCTGGCCTCGCTCAACGGGCTGATGGTGCTGCTCTCGGCCCGGACGGGGCTGGTGCAGGCGGTGTTTCTCGACAATGGCTACCTGACCGATATCCGCACCGCCGCCGCCGGGGCGGTGGCCGCACGACATCTGGCCCCCGCGACGGTCGAGACGGCGGGCGTGCTGGGCACCGGCGTGCAGGCACGGCTGCAGATGCAGGCCGCGCATCTGGAGCGGCCCTTCCGGCGCGTTCTGGTCTGGGGGCGCGACGCGGCCAGGGCGCAGGCCTGCGCGCGGGACCTGGCCGAGACGCTGGGTATCGAGGCGCAGGTCGCCGCGACGCCCGAGGCGGTGGTCCGCGACAGCCAGCTGGTGGTGACCACCACGCCCAGCCGCACGCCGCTGGTGCAGGCCGACTGGCTGCATGACGAGCTGCTGGTCACTGCCATGGGCGCCGACCAGGCGGGCAAGACCGAGATCGCGCCCGCGGCGCTGGAGGCAGCCGGTCTCTATGTCTGCGACCGGGTCAGCCAGGCCCGGGTCTCGGGCGAACTGGAAGGCGCCTTGGCCGCCGGGCTGATGCAGGACGTGGTGCCGCCGGAGCTGGGCGCGCTGATCGGGGCCATGCCGGCACCGCGGCCGGGCTGCATCATCTGCGACCTGACCGGCACCGGGGTGCAGGACACGGCGATTGCCACGCATGTGCATGCGCGTCTCGGTGACGCGGGCAGCGTCATCGCGGTCTAGCATCGGTCGCGGCACTGGTCATGGCGCGCGCGCTGCGCTAGGACGGGGACAGCCCTGGCAATAAAGGCATTGCGCGCTGCTGCACGGGTCGCCGGGGCCATCTGCGTCACCCGGTCCCCGGCGCCGCCGCCCGCATCGCGGGTCCCGCGCCGGGACCACGGCGCGGCCCCATCCAGTGATGAAACGCATCGGGCGCCCCGTGACGCGGGGGGCCGCAGGAGGTGACACATGCTCAAGAACGACCGGCTCGACCAGTGGGACCGCGAGAACTTCTTCCATCCCTCGACGCATCTGGCGCAATTCGCCCGCGGCGAGGCGCCCAACCGCATCGTGACGGGCGGGCATGGCTGCCATATCGAGGATCGTGACGGCAAGCGGCTGCTGGACGGGTTCGCCGGGCTCTACTGCGTGAACGTGGGCTATGGCCGGCCCGAGATCGCCGAGGCCATCGCCACGCAGGCCAAGGAGCTGGCCTATTACCACGCCTATGTGGGCCACGGGACCGAGGCCTCGATCACCCTCTCCAAGATGGTGCTGGACCGTGCGCCCGACCACATGTCCAAGGTCTATTTCGGCCTGTCGGGCTCGGATGCGAACGAGACCAACATCAAGCTGGTCTGGTACTACAACAACATCCTCGGCCGTCCCGAGAAGAAGAAGATCATCTCGCGCTGGCGTGGCTATCACGGCTCGGGGCTGATGACCGGCTCGCTGACGGGGCTCGAGCTCTTCCACAAGAAGTTCGACCTGCCGCTGGCGCAGGTGCTGCACACCGAGGCGCCCTATTTCTACCGCCGCCCCGACCCGGCGATGGACGAAGCCGCCTTTGTCGCCCATTGCGTGTCCGAGCTGGAGGCGCTGATCGACCGCGAGGGCGCCGACACGATCGCCGCCTTCATCGGCGAGCCGGTGCTGGGCACGGGCGGCATCGTGCCGCCGCCCGCCGGCTACTGGGACGCCATCCAGGAGGTGCTGGCCAAGCATGACATCCTGCTGATCGCCGACGAGGTGGTGACCGGGTTCGGCCGGCTGGGCAGCATGATGGGCTCCACCCATTACGGGCTGAAGCCTGACCTCATCACCATCGCCAAGGGGCTGACCTCGGCCTATGCGCCGCTCTCGGGCTCCATCGTTTCCGACAAGATGTGGAAGGTGCTGGAGCAGGGCACCGACGAGAACGGCCCGATCGGCCATGGCTGGACCTACTCCGCGCACCCGGTGGGCGCCGCGGCAGGCGTGGCCAACCTTCAGCTGATCGACGACCTGAACCTCGTGCAGAATGCCGGCGAGGTGGGGGCCTACCTGAACGCCGCGATGACCGATGCGCTGGCCGGCCATGCCCATGTGGGCGAGGTCCGCGGCGAGGGCCTTCTCTGCGCGGTGGAACTGGTCAAGGGCCGCGAGGGACCGGCCTTCTTCGATCCCGCCGACAAGGTGGGCGCCAAGGTGGCCGGGGCGCTGATGGAGCGCGGCGTGATCGGGCGCGCCATGCCGCAGGGCGACATCCTCGGCTTCGCGCCGCCCTTCTGCCTGACCCGGGCCGAGGCGGACGAGATCGCCGGCAAGACCGCGCAGGCCGTCGCCGAGGTGCTGGGCTGAACCTGAGCCTTGGGCGGCGCGGACAGGCTCCGCGCCGCCCCGACCGGCGGAGGCGCGCGTGATCGCCAAGCTGGAAATGCTGATCGCGCTCGCGCAGGAGCGCCATTTCGGCCGCGCGGCCGAAAGCCTCAATATCACGCAGCCCACATTATCCAGTGGTATCAAGCAGCTCGAGGCGCAGCTGGGCGTCAAGCTGGTACAGCGCGGCGCGCGGTTTCGCGGCCTGACGCCCGAGGGGCAACGCGCGCTGGAAATGGCGCGCAGCATCGTGGGCGAGACCAAGCGCCTGCGCGACGAGATGCGCTATTCCACCCATGGCCCCTCGGGGCAGATCCGGCTGGCGGTGATCCCCACGGCGCTGACCTGGGGCGCCCGCCTGGCCGCGCGCTGCACCGAGGCGCATCCCGGGCTGCGCTTCTCGGTGCGCGCGGCCAGCTCGCAGGAGATCCTGCACATGCTCGAAGCGCTCGAATGCGATGCCGGGATCACCTACCTCGACAACGAGCCGCTGGGGCGCGCCGCGACGCAGGCGCTCTACCGCGAGACCTACACGCTGGTCTGCCACGCCGATGACCCGCTGGCCGGTCGCGCGTCGCTCGGCTGGGACGAGCTGGCCGGGCAGCGGCTCTGCCTGCTGACGCCCGACATGCAGAACCGGCGCATCATCAACCGCAACTTCATGGAGGCCGGGCTGGACATGGTGCCGGCGCTCGAGGCGAGCTCGACCGTGGTGCTGGTTGCCACCGTGCGGCAAGGCGGCTGGGCGACGATCCTGCCCACCGACCTGGCCGGCTTTCTCGCCGCCTCGCCCGAGCTGCGGGTCGTGCCGCTGACCGGTGGCCATGCGGCCCATGCGGTGGGGCTGGTCGCGCCCGCGCAGGAGCCGCAGACCCCGACGCTGCGCGCCCTGTTCGACGCGGCCGCGAAGCTGGGCGGTGGAAGCGGCTAGGTCGCGTCGGGCTGCGCATCGGGCGCGGCACGGCGGAACGCGTCCAATTGGTCCAGTGCCGCGAAGATCCGGGCGATGGTCGGCCAGCGCGCCGTTTCGATGTCGAAGCGGCGGTTGTTCCAGACCTGCGCGTAAAGGCAGATATCGGCCAGCCCGGGCATGGCTCCATGGCAATAGCGCCCGGTCTCGGCCGCGCCCGCCAGCATGGTTTCGAGCGCGTCAAAGGTCTCGGTCACCCAATGCGTGAACCACTGCGCCTGCGCCGCCGCATCGGCCCCGAACTGGCGTTCAAGCTGGCGCAGCACGCGCAGGTTGTTCAGCGGATGCACCTCGCAGGCGATCATGCCGGCCAGCGCCCGAACCCGCGCCCGCCCGCCCGCATCGGCGGGCAGCAGCGGCGGGGCGGGGTATGTCTCGTCCAGCCATTCGATGATGGCCAGTGATTGGGTCAGGTGGTGGCCGTCAGAGGTCTCGAGCACGGGCACCAGCCCGGCGGGGTTGCGGGCCAGGAAATCGGGCTGGCGATGCGCATCATCCCGCAGGGCATAGGCGACATAGTCATAGTCCAGCCCCTTGAGATTCAGCGCCGCGCGCAGCCGGGTCGAGGTGGAGGAGCGGAAGTAGTTGTGCAGCCGCAGCGTCATGCCCGTTCGGCGATGGTGGTGGTCACCTGGCCGAGCCCCTCGATCGAGACGGTGCAGACATCGCCCGGCACCAGCGCGGCCACCCCGGCCGGCGTGCCGGTCATCACCAGGTCGCCGGGCCGGATCTCGACCGCGGTGCTGAGAAAGGCGATGATGTCGGGCACCGCCCAGATCATGTCGGCCAGGTCGCCCTCCTGCCGGGTCTCGTCATTGACCTCCAGCGCGATGCGGCCCGTTTCGGGATGGCCGACGCGCGCGACCCGGTGCAGCGGCCCGATCACCGCGGCGCGGTCGAAATTCTTGGCCCAGTCCCAGGGGCGGCCCGCCGCCTTGGCCTCGGCCTGCAGGTCGCGGCGGGTCAGGTCGTTGCCGCAGCCATAGCCCCAGACATGGGCCAGCGCGGTCTCGCGCGGGATGTCGCGCCCGCCCTGACCGATGGCGATGACCAGCTCGGCCTCGTGATGCAGGTCGTTGGTCAACGACGGGTAGGGCAGGGTGGCGCCGTCATCCACCACCGTGTCGGCGGCCTTGGTAAAGAAGAAGGGTGGCTCGCGATCGGGATCCTTGCCCATCTCGCGCGCATGGGCCGCATAGTTGCGCCCCACGCAGAAGATCCGGCGGACCGGGAAGCGGTCCGCCTCGCCGGCTACGGCGACCGAGGGCGGGGTGGGCGGATCGAATATGAAACCCATGGGCATGTCTCCTGCAGCGCGCCGGCGCGCATGCCGGCCCTCCCGGTTCTGGGCAGTTTTGCAGGTCATGGCAAGGGCATGGCGCCGCATGGGCGCGGGCGGTCTTGCCAAGCGCGGCGAAAGCGGCTGTGCTCGCCCCGTAAAAGCGGAGCCTTCGATGAGCCTGTCCTCTGTCCTCTTGCCGGTCCTATTCATCGGCGGAACCATCGCCCTCGCCTGGATCGTCTATTTCACCCTGCGTTGGCTGTCGGGCGCGCGTTTTGCCGAGGACACGCAGACCTTGGCCGGATCGGTGATCATCCGGGTGGCCGCGCTGCACGGGCTGATCCTGGCGCTGGTCTTCGCGCAGGAGATGGTCGACTACCACTCGCTGCGGAGCAACCTCGTGGCCGAGGCGACCGCGGTGGCCGATATCTACAACGACATCCGCCGCTATGGGGGCGAGGCCGAGACCGAGGGGGCAATCCAGAACGCGCTGTCACGCTACACACGCATCGTGGTCGAGGAGGAATGGCAGCTGCTCTCAGAGAACCGCCCGCTGAGCGCCGAGGGCTGGATCCTGCGCGAGACCATTTACCTGGGCGTGCTGGACCTGGTGCCCGAGACGCCGCGGCAGGAGGATCTGCGCCGCCACATGGTCGCCAAGGCGCAGCTGATCGCCGAGCTGCGCCAGGAGCGCGAGAACACGGCCCTGCACGCGGTCAACGCGCTGTTCTGGATCGCGGCGCTGGCCGGCGTCGTGCTGGTGACCGTGCCTTATTTCGTCTTCTCGCCGACGCGCCTGCACCTGCTGCTGCTCAGCATCTACGGGGCGTTCAGCGGGCTGGTCATGTTCATCATCTACGCCTTCGCCGATCCGTTCGACACGCCCGGGGCTCTGGAACCCGTGGCCTTCGAGCGGCTGCTGGAGGGCGAGATCGGCCAGCGCGGCGGGTGACAGTCCGCGCGACCCGGGTCCGGCCGGGGGTGCAAGAATTTTGCGAAAATTCTTGCAAATTTCGTGCACGAAATTTGGGTGCGCCCGTGGCGGCGGACGGTCCGGACCCGCCGGTCAGCCCGGTGTCGCGGGCAGCGTGGCGCCCTGTGGCAGCGAGCGGGGCGCGGCGTTCAGCGTCTCGATCGCGAAGCCGGCGGCGCGCTTGTAATCGGCCATGAAGGCGCGGCGCTCCTCGGGCGGAATGACCTCGTCGATATGGGTGAACTGGCCGCGGCAGCGCTCGTCGACGAGGTCGAGCAGGCCGAAGGGCCCCGCGCCGCGATTGCGCAGGACCAGCTGGGACACCGGCCCGCAGAGCTCGGCATCATAGGCGGCCAGCGCAGCCGGCGTCAGCCCGTGCGCCAGAAAGTGACGTCCCAGCGCCACCGCGTCGATGACCGCCTGGCTCGCCCCGTTCGATCCGGTCGGGTACATGGCATGGGCCGCGTCTCCCATCAGCGCGACCGGGCCGTCCACCCATGTGGGCACCGGGTCGCGGTCGATCATCGGGTTCTCGTAGGCGATCTCGGCCGATGCAAGCAGCGCGGGGACATCGAGCCAGTCATAGCGGAACTGCGCAAAATGATGGGCGAAGCTGTCGATCTCCACCGGGCGGAACCAGCCGCTCTTCTCCCAGCCGCGCGTGTCCTCCAGCGTCAGCTCGGCGATCCAGTTGATATCGGCCAGCCCGTCCGCGTCCGGTTGCGAGATCGGGTAGATCACCATGCGGTGGCGATGCGTGCCAAGGCCCACGAAGCTCGACCCCGTGCGGATGGGCCGGGCCCGCGTGACGCCCCGCCACATCAGCGCGCCGCCCCAATGGATCGGCGGCTGGTCGGGATGCATCTGCGCGCGGATGGCCGAGTGGATGCCCTCGGCGCCGATCAGCAGGGTGGCGGGTTCGGCAAAGGGCCCGTCGGGCCCGTCGCCCAGCACCGTCACGCCACCGTCGCTGTCCTTTCGGTAACCCGTCACCTTGCACCCCGTGCGCAGGATATCGGGCCCGGCCCGCCGGATCAGCGCATCGCGCAACAGCATATGGAAGCGGCCGCGATGCACGGCGTATTGCGGCCAGTTGTAGCCGGCATGGGTTCCGCGCGGCTCGGCATGGATCTCCCGCCCGTTCAGGCCGACCAGCGCCCATTCGCGCACCGGCAGCCCGACCCGGTCCAGCGCCTCGGGCCCGATGTCCAGGTCGAACAGCTCGCGCACCGCGTTGGGCTGCAGGTTGATGCCCACGCCCAGCGGCTTCAGCGTGTGCACCTGCTCGAGGACCAGGCAGGGCACGCCGATCCGGTGCAGGACCAGCGCCGCCACCAGCCCCCCGATCCCGCCACCCGCGATGATCACTTTCTTCATGGCTTTCGGCTCCCCGTTTGTGCAGGCCGGCTGATCGGACCTGAAATCGCGTCTTCAGGGCAGGATCGGCGTTTTCCGAACCGCGCGCAATGCGGTGAGCGTTTTATGCGCGTCATGGCCGTTGCCGGGTTGGCTCCGGTAGAATGAGATTACTGCGTGTTATGGGGGATCATGGACGGGCGGGGAGGTGCGGTCGCAAGAAAGGTGTTCTTCAGGCTATTGGAAAAAGCCCGACGGGAACCCACAAACCAGAAATTCGTGTCCAGACCGGCTTTGGAAGCTGTCGGAACACGGCCGTTAATTGATCTAAAGGCCCGACCGGCGGGCGCCCGGCGGATCATGAATGAAACTGCCGGGCGCCCCGAGCGGTCACGCGGATTGCATGTCCAGCGCCTGGTTGTCGAGCTTGCCGGTCGTGGCGGCCTCGGCGAGGACCGCGGCGACGTCGGCGCGGCTGGCCTCGGCGCGCATGTCGACCTGGTCGCCGAGGATGACCGCGTCGCTGCGGCCGTCATCGGTCAGGGCGACCGGGCGCAGGATGGCGTAGGTCAGGCCGGACTGCTTGAGGTGCTCGTCGGCGGCGTGCTTGGCCTCGAGGTAATGGGCCAGCTTGCCCGACGGGTTGCTCTGGTCGGCGCCGATCGAGCTGAGCATGACGAAGCGCTGCGCCCCGGCCTGCTTGGCCAAATCCACCAGCCGCTGCGCGCCGTCGCGATCGACTTTCTGAGTCATCTCGGGCCCGGTCGACGAGCCGGAGCCCGCGGCAAAGACCACCACGTCGGCCCCGTCGCACACACCGGGCTGCAGGTCGGTCAGGTCGGCCTGCCGCTGCTGCGTGCCCTCGGGCAGCACGCTCGTGTCCGAGCCCTCGCGGGTCAGTGCTGTGACGGTATGGCCCTGTGCCAGCAGGTCCTGTGCGACAAGGCGGCCGGTCTTGCCGGTCGCGCCGGCGATGAGGATGTTCATGGTCGTTGCTCCTTTCGATGTCATCAAGCGGGGGGCGCCATGGGCCCGGCGGCCTGCGTGGCCGAGATGTAGCCGGGCTGCTCCTGCAGCGCCTCCCAGTAGGCGGCGACCGTCGGGTGGTCGCCCAAAAGGTCCATCCGCGCCAGCAGCGCGACGATGTAGGACAGCTGGATATCCGCCAGCATGGCGCGCTTGCCGAACAGCAGCGGGCCATCGCCGATGGCCTGCGTGAGGTAGTCGAGATGCGTGTCCAGCGCCGTCTTGGCCGGCTCGGGCACGGGCTGGCCCTGAAAGGCGGGCAGGATGGCCTGCAGCGCAACCTCGGCCAGCGAGGCCTCGACATAGTCGAACAACGCCTCGTGTCGCCAATAGGCGGGGGTGCCGGGCGGCGGCGTATGGCTGTGATCGCCGTATTTCGCCACAAGGTAGCGCAGGATGGTCGCGGATTCCGCGAGCATCATCCCGTCATCCTCGATCACCGGCGACTTGCCCAGCGGGTGCACGCGGGACAGCGCCTCGGGCGCGCGGAACGCCTTGGTGCGTTCATAGTCGATCCGGTCGCAGGGCTTGCCGAGATCGGCCAGCAGCCACAGGACGCGGGTGGCGCGCGAATAGTTCAGGGCGTGCAGCGTGATCATGGCAGGAAGATCGCTTTCGTATTGACGAATTCCTTCATGCCGAAGCCGCCATGTTCGCGCCCGTAGCCCGAATCCTTGACCCCGCCGAAGGGCATGTTGGGATCGGCCGCGCCAAAGGAATTGATCCGCACCATGCCGGTGTCGAAATGGTCGCGGGCGAGCTTGAGCGCATGGTCCTCGTCGGTGCAGAAGATGCCGCCGCCCAGGCCGTAACGGCTGTCATTGGCCAGCCGCATCGCGTCTTCGTCATCCTTGGCGCGGATCACCGAGGCAACGGGGCCGAAGATCTCGTCGTCATAGGCGGGCATGCCCGGGGCAACTTCGGCCAGCACGGTGGCCGGGTAATAGGCGCCGGTGCCCTCGGGCGCCGCGCCGCCGCACAGTACCTTGGCCCCCTTGGCGACGCTTGTCTCGACCTGCTCCTTGACGGTCTCGAACTGGTCGTCGCTCGAGAGCGGGCCGAGCTGGACATCGTCATCCATGGGATCGCCCATGCGGATCGCCTTCATCTGCTCGACAAAGGCCGCGACGAAGCTGTCATGGACCTTGTCGGCCACGATAAAGCGCTTGGCCGAGACGCAGGTCTCGCCATTGTTGTAGAGCCGCCCCATGACCGAGTATTTCACAGCTGTCTCGATATCGGCATCCTCGAGCACCATGTAGGCGTCGTTGGAGCCGAGCTCGAGCACGGTCTTCTTCAGCGCCTTGGACGCCACGCTGCCCACGTGACGGCCCGCGCCATCGCTGCCGGTCAGGGTCACGCCGCGCACATGGGGATGCTCGATCAGCCGGTCGCTGGTGTCATGGTCGATCAGGATGACCTGGAACAGGTCCTCGGGCAGGCCGGCCTCGATGCAGAGCTCGCGCAGGCGCAGGCCCGAGCCGGTGCAGATCGTGGCATGTTTCAGCACGCAGGCATTGCCGGCCATCAGGTTGGCGGCGAGCACGCGCACCGGCTGGTAGAGCGGGAAGTTCCACGGCTGGATCGAGTAGATCACACCGAGCGGCTGGTAGGTGACGACGCCGCGCGAGCCATTGCGGCCATGCGTGCGCTCCTCGTCGGCCAGCACGTCGGGCCCGTGCTGCGCGGTGTATTCGAAGATCGCGGCGCAGATCTCGACCTCGAGCTTGCCGTCGCGCAACAGCTTGCCGGTCTCGCGCGTCATCAGCTCGGCCAGCTCGTCGGTATGCGCGCGCAGCACCTCGGCGATCTTCGTCAGGTAGGGCGCGCGCTCGGCATGGGACAGCCTGCGCCAGTCCAGAAAGGCGGCATGCGCGGCCTCGAGACGCGACACGGCTTCCTGCTCGGACATCAGGGGATAGGTTTCGATCGTCTCGCCCGTGGCGGGATTTCGCGTGGTGATCGTCGACATGTTCACTCCTGGCTCGTTGGCCCAAGCAACACGCTGCAGCTGCAAAATGTTCCCGCAATCACGGCATCGGTATGATCGGGCCGTAGAAACATGGTCGATTCGGGCGCAAGCGGGCGCGCGACAGGCCGGGAACAACGGGTCTCCCTTCGCAAGCGCCCACGGCCGAGGCGGCGCTTGGTCGTGATCATGATGGCGCCGCGTTCGGGATCCATCTGCCTGATTGCCCTTACTGTTGCGATATCATCGACGCCCGATGCGGCGGTGGATTATGTCGGCGGATTCGCATTGCCCTCGTCTGATTTACTAGTATGCTAGTAGCTCAGATATGGAGGGGGAGCCTGTGACGACATTGAAGGTACTGATCTGTGGCACCGGGTTTGCCGGGCGGGGCCATGCCGAGGCGTTTCGCGCGGCGGGGGCGGAGGTTGTCGGCATTGTCGGGCGCACCGACGCGGTGGTGGCGCAGGTGGCCGAGGAGATGGGCATTCCCTTTGCCGGCACCGATTGGGAAGCGGCGCTCGAGACCTGCCGCGCGGATATCGTGTCCATCGCCACACCCGGCGGCGCGCATTACGCACCGATCCGGCAGGCGTTGGAGCGTGGCTGCCACGTCTTCTGCGACAAGCCCATGACGGCCGAGGGCGACACGGCGGTCGATCTCTGCCGCCGGGCCGAGGCGGCGGGGGTCAAGACCGCCTATGCCGCCAGTTTCCGCTACACGCCCAGCGTGCTGCACGCGCAGCGCCTCGTGGCCGAGGGGGCGATCGGGGCGCCGACCGAGGTGGAGTGCATCTCGCATTTCAACCTCGAACGCGGCATCCCCTTCGGCTGGTCGCATCGCCGGGAGGATGGCGGCGGCCGGCTCAACAACAACTTCACCCATACCCTGTCCATCGCCTGCGCCGTGGTGGGCGAGACGATCCTGACCGTGACCGGGCAGGTGCGCGATGACCTTGGCCGCGCGCCCAAGGTGGCCGGCGTGCATAATTTCGCCACGCGGCGCGCGTTCATTCCCGAGGATCTGGACGACCCCGCGCTGGAATGGGGCGAGAGCAATGTCGAATGGTCCTATACCGTGCTGGCGCAGCTGCAGAGCCCGCTGGCTGAGCGGCCCGTCTCGGTCCTGTTCAAGCATGGCGGGCTGGTGCCGCGCTTCCACGAGGATCACATCGTCTTCTACGGCACCGAGGGGGCGCTGTACCTCGAGGGGCATTACGGCAGCGGGCAGCTGCATCACTATCGTGACGGGCGCTGGCAGGCGCTGCCATTGCCCGCCGATATCAGCGACAGCCTGCCCGACGTGACGGGCGAGACGGAACAATGCTGGCATCACCTTGCGCGGATCTTCGTGCAGGACATCCAGGGCCACACGGTGGACCCCTATCCGACCTTTCACGAAGGCAGCCTCTACCAGCAGATCATCGACATCATCCGCACGTCCGGGTCCGGCACCGACGTGACGGCGCTGGGCTGAGCGCCGTGCCGGCCACATACAGGGAGGAGAGCCCGTGAAGATCACCGATGCCAAGGTATTCGTCGGCGGCCCGAAGAAGAACTACGTCACGCTCAAGATCATGACCGACCAGGGGGTCTACGGGCTGGGCGACGCGACGCTGAACAACCGCGAGACGCTGCCCGCGAAATACCTGCAGGATTACCTCGTGCCGAACCTGATCGGGATGGACCCGCGCCGGTCCGAGGATATCTGGCAGTTCTTCTATCGCGGCGCCTATTTCCGGCGCGGCCCCATCGCGATGGCGGCCGTCGGCGCGATCGACATGGCGCTCTGGGACATCAAGGGCAAGCTGGCGAACATGCCGCTCTACCAGCTGTTCGGCGGCAAGAGCCGCGACGGGGCGCTGTGCTATGCCCATGCCACAGGTGCCGACCTGGAAGACCTGATGGACTCGGTCGCGCATTACGTCGAGGCGGGCTACAGGGCGGTGCGCGTGCAATGCGGCATCCCCGGCACGCCCTCGGCCAGCTACGCCGTGCCCGAGGAAAAGGGCGACGTGAAGAACTACATCACCGACTATTCCGGCATCCGGCCCAAGGTCGAGACCTGGGACACGGGCAAGTACATGCGCTACATGCCCGGCGCGCTGATGGAGATCCGCGAGCGGTTCGGCCCCGATCTCGAGATCCTGCACGACGTGCACCACCGGCTGACCCCGCGCGAGGCGGCGGAATTCGCCAAGGCGGTGGAACCCGTCGGCCTGTTCTGGCTCGAGGATCCGACGCCGGCCGAAGACCAGGCCGCGCTGCGCCTGCTGCGGCAGCATTCAACGGTGCCGGTGGCCATCGGCGAGGTCTTCAACTCGATCCATGACTGCAACAGGCTGATTGAGGAAGAGCTGATCGACTATATCCGTGTGGCGGTGACCTATGCCGGCGGCATCACCCATGTGAAGCGGATCGTCGACCTGGCCGGGCTGCACCATGTGCGCACCGGGTTTCACGGCGCGCCCAGCCATTCGCCGATCTCGATGGCGGCGCAGGCACATCTGAACGCCTGGGCGCCCAATTTCGGCATCCAGGAATATCTCGTGCTGGGCACGCCGGACTGCGATGCACTGTTCCCGTCGGAGCACCGGATGATGGGCGGCATGGTCCATGTCAGCGATGCACCGGGCCTGGGCGTCGATTTCGACGAGGGCGAGGCCGCGCGCTTCGAGTACCAGCCCGGCAGTCACCCGGTGGTGCGCCTGACCGATGGCACGATGTGGAATTACTGAGCGGCGGCGTTCACTCGAAATAGGTGCCATGCGTGGCGTGGATCTCGGCGATGGTCTCGTCGAGCCGCGTCAGGTGGGTCTTGAGTGCGGCGCGGGCCGCGGCCACGTCGCGCTGCTCCAGCGCCTCGGCGATCTGCCGGTGGTCGCGCAGGATCGCGCCGGCCTCATGCGCCTTCTCGAGGCTGAGCATGCAGAGCCGGTCGACGCCGCGCTTGCAGCGCTCGATCGTCTCGAAGGCCAGCGGCCGGCCGATGCTGTCGCAGATATGGCGATGGAACGCGTAATCGAGCGCGTGGAAACGCTCGGTCTCCTTGTCTGCCGCCGCGTCTTCCTGCTGCGCGATCATCTCCGAGAGCGTCCGGGCCTGCGCCGCGTCCCAGATCGCGCAGGCGCGTTCGACGACCTCCAGCTCGACCGCCATGCGGACGAAGCGGGCATTGTCGATCTCGGACATCGAGAAGCCGCGGATCTCGGTCGCGCGCTGCGGCCGCACCAGCAGCAGGCCCAGATTGCTGAGCCGGTTGAACGCGTCGCGCACCGGCTGGCGCGACACGTCCAGCCGCTTGGCCACCTCGGCCTCGGAGATCCGCGTGCGGGGCAGCAGCTTCAGCGTCAGGATCTCGTGATACAGCGTGTCGAACACGATGTCGGTCGTGGTGCGCGGCGCCGTCAGGCCGATGGTGCTGTCCATGCCCGTCTCCTCCCGGTGTCAGATGCCCTGCCTTTAGCGCGTGCCGGCGGTTTTCGCCACTGCGCTCGACAGAGCCGTGCCCGGTAGACCGGTCGTGCAAAATCGCACCAAATTCGCCGCTTGACTTATCTGGGATACTAGTCTCCAATTGGTGCAGGGAGGAGATGGATCCGCACGGTCGGGCCCGGTCTCGTCTGTCGCCAAACGGGCAGGCAGGCGCAGGGCGGCCCGCGGGCGGGACAGCTTCGACAATCAGATCACCGGGCGGGCGCGGTTGTGTCCCCCGGCTGGGCCGTGGGTCCGCACGCGCAAGGCCGACACCTGTCGGGCGCGGCGGGCCTGTGGCCGGACCTGGTCACGAAACGAAAGGGAGGACCTCATGTACCAGACGCTCAGCACTTCTTTCACCGGCGCGCTCGCCGTCCTGACACTGGCCGCCACCGCGGCCGGCGCCGAGACCTGGCGGGGGTGGAACATCCATGTCGAAGGCTACCCCAACACCGTCGCCATGGACCGTTTCGCCGAACTGCTGGACGAGAAGACGGATGGCGAGATCACCTTGCAGATGTTCCATGGCGGCACGTTGGGCAGCCAGCCCGACGCCATCGAGCAGGTCCGCCTGGGCGGGCTGGCCATCGGCAATTTCAACCTCGGCCCGATCGGCCCCATCGCGCCCGAGGCCAACGTCGTGTCGCTGCCCTTCATCTTCAAGGACGTGGATCACATGTTCCGCGTGCTGAACGGCGAAGGCGGGCAGATGATCTCGGACGGGATGGAGGCCAAGGGCCTGATCCCGCTGGCCTGGTACGATGCCGGCGCGCGGTCGTTCTACAATGGCGACAAGCCGATCAACGCGCCGGATGACGTGGCCGGCATGAAGGTCCGCGTGATGAACAACGACCTCTATTCCGGCATGATCTCGGAGCTGGGCGGCAACCCCTCGCCGATGGCCTTTGCCGAGGTCTACCAGTCGCTCAAGACCGGCGTGGTCGACGGGGCCGAGAACAACTGGCCCTCTTACGAATCCACGGGGCATTACGAGGTGGCGGGCTACTACTCGCTCAGCCAGCACCTGATCATCCCCGAATGCCTGTGCATCAATGCCGATATCTTCAACGGGCTCTCGGAGGAGATGCAGGACGCGGTGACCGAGGCCGCACAGGAATCCGCCGCGTTGCAGCGCGATCTCTGGGCCGAGCGTGAGGCGTCGAGCCGCGAGACGGTCGAGGCCGCGGGCGTGCAGACCAACGAGATCGCCGACAAGACCCCCTTCGCCGAGGCGATGGCCCCGGTCTACGAGGCCTACCTGTCGCAGAATGCCGATCTGCGCCCGCTGGTCGAGCTGATCCAGTCCACCGACTGATCCGACGATGACACGCGGCCCCGGCAGAGACCTGTCCGGGGCCGTCCTTCCCCCGGGGGATCGAATGACTGACCCTGACGACAGCCCGCGCCACCTGGGCGCGATCGACCGGACGCTCGACGCGATCGCCGCGCTCTGCCGGATCATCACCGGCGTGGCGCTGGTGGCGCTGACGGCGATCTTCGGCTGGCTGGTCTTCGGCCGCTACGTGCTGAATGCCACACCCACCTGGGTCGAGCAGGTGGCCTTCCTGCTGGTGATGGTCATCGCCTTTCTCGGCGCGGCCGTGGGCGTGCACGAGCATACGCATCTTGCGGTGACGGCGCTGCGCAGCGCCGTGCCGGCGCGGGTGCGGGCGGTGCTGGTGATCGCGACGGATCTTGCCATGGCCGGGTTCGGCGCGCTGATGCTGCTCTACGGGGCGCGGCTGACCCTGTTCAAATGGGGCTCGCAGATCCCGCTGATCGGCCTGCCCGAGGGGCTGCGCTCGCTGCCGCTGACCGTGGGGGGCGGGCTGATCCTGCTGTTCTCGCTGGGCCACCTGCTGCGCCGCGCGCAGCGGCGCGACCTGCGCCGCGACACGTTCGAATAGGAAACATTCATGGGACTGCTTGTCTTGCTGGGCCTGTTCGGGGTCTGCGTGCTCATCGGCGTGCCGGTGGCCTTCGCGCTGGGCATCTCGGCCATCGCCGCCTTCTGGTACGAGGGCCTGCCGCTGATGATCGGCTTTCAGCGCATCATCTCGGGGATCAACGTCTTTTCGCTGATGGCGATTCCCTTCTTCATCTTCGCGGGCGAGCTGATGTTCCATGGCGGCATCGCCATGCGGCTGGTCCGCTTCGCCTCGGCCGCGGTGGGCGCGGTGCGCGGGGGGCTGGGCATCGTCAATGTCTTCTCCTCGATGCTGTTCGGCGGCATCTCGGGCTCGGCCGTGGCCGACATCTCGGCGCTGGGTTCGATCCTCGTGCCGGTGATGAAGGAGAAGGGCTATGATGCCGATTACGCCGTCAACGTGACCGTGACCTCGTCCATTGCGGGGATCATCATTCCGCCCAGCCACAACATGATCATCTTCGCCATCGCGGCGGGGGGCGGGATCTCGATCTCCAAGCTGTTCCTCGCCGGGGTGGTGCCGGGGGTGCTGATGTGCCTCTGCCTCGCGCTGGCAGCCTACCTCGTGGCGGTCCGGCGCGGCTACCGGGCCGAGACCTTCCCCGGCTGGGTTGCGCTGGCGCTGGCCTTCCTGGGCGCGCTGCCGGGGCTGATGACGGCGGTCATCATCGTGGGCGGCGTGCTGTCGGGCGTCTTCACCGTGACCGAATCCGGGGCCTTCGGCGCGATCTATGCCTTCCTCGTGACGCTGCTGGTCTATCGCAACATCACGTGGGAGAATTTCCGCATCGCCGTCCGGCAATCGGTGCGCACCACCGCCATGGTGATGATCCTGATCGCCTGCGCGGGGGCCTTTGCCTATATGCTGACCTTCTACCGGGTGCCGTCGCGGACGGTCGAG
Organism: Pseudoponticoccus marisrubri; assembly: GCF_001482405.1. Classification (GTDB taxonomy): domain Bacteria; phylum Pseudomonadota; class Alphaproteobacteria; order Rhodobacterales; family Rhodobacteraceae; genus Pseudoponticoccus; species Pseudoponticoccus marisrubri. The sequence goes on along the minus strand of NZ_LPXO01000001.1, from coordinate 160,109 downwards.
CTGATGACCGGGCTGACCGACAACCCGATCCTGATCCTGCTGCTGATCAACCTCGTCCTGCTGGTGCTGGGCATGATCATGGACATGGCGGCGCTGATCCTGATCTGCACGCCGATCTTCCTGCCGGTGGCCAACAGTCTGGGCGTCGATCCCTACCAGTTCGGAATGATACTGCTGGTCAACCTGGGGCTGGGGCTGTGCACGCCGCCGGTGGGCTCCTGTCTCTTCGTGGGCTGCGCGGTGGGCAAGCTGCCGATGGAGAAGGCGGTGCGCACGATCTGGCCCTTCTACTTCGCGATCTTCCTGGCGTTGATGCTCATCACCTTCGTGCCGGCGATCTCTCTGACCCTGCCGGGACTGGTGGACCCGTAAGCGGCAGGTGGTATGATCGGTAAGAGCGTTGGTCAGGGGCCGGGGCGCGATGGAAAAGGCGATCGTCAGGCCGGCAGTCCCGGCGGAGTCCGATACCGTCGCGGCCATCGCCCGGAAATCGCGGTCGCATTTCCTGCCCTTCCTGCCCGTGCTGCACACGCTCGACGGGGATAGGGCCTTCTACCGCAACAAGGTTTTTCCCACCTGCGAGGTCTGGGTCGCCGAGTAGACAGGCCGTCTGGTCGGCTTCTGCGCGTTCAAGCCGGGCTGGGTCGATCATCTTTAACTTCTGCCGGGCCATGTCGGACAGGCGTTGGGCAAGACCCTGCTCGACAAGGCGAAGGCGCGGCATGACGTCCTTCAGCTTTGGGTGTTCCAGCGCAATCACCGCGCGATCAGCTTCTACCGCCGCAACGGCTTTCACGAGGTTCGGAAAACGGACGGGTCGAGCAACGCGGAAAAGATGCCGGATATGCTCATGGCGTGGCGAAGCCCCGGCCCGCCCGGGGGATGAGCGCTGGCCGCGGTGCGCTTTCGGAGGGGCGCACCGCGCCGGCCTGGCCCGGCAGCTACTCCATCACGCCGCCGCGCTTCCAGCGGCCGCGCAGCAGGCGCAGGTGGAAAGGCGGGAACTTGACCAGCTCCTCGGCCAGCAGCAGCGAAAAGACCCAGAACACCGGCAGTTCCAGATAGAGCACCATCAGTGCCGTTGCGGGTACGCGGAACAGCCATTGCGACCAGACGAAGATGTGCATGACATAGACCGTCTCGCCCCCGGCGCGCAGCGTGTTGCCGCAGATCGCGTTCGAGCCCTTGGGGAAGGGCAGCAGCACGAGGATGGGCAGGAAACTCAGCAGGGTGCGCTGTGTCTCGGCATGCAGCTCGGCATAGATCCAGGGCGTGGAAAGACAGATGCCGGCATAGAAGGCCGCCACCACACCTGCTGCGACGATGGCCGCCCGCCACGCCCCGGCCAGGAAACGGTCGAGATCGGGCCCGGAGGTGCCGCGTCCCAGAAGCTGCGCCACGATGATGCCGGTCGATTGCGCCCAGCTCATCCCGAAGGTCCCGGCGACCTGTACCCAGGGCATGATGATGGTCATCGCCGCGAACTGGTTCACCGGGAGATCGGCATAGATCAGCCCGCAGACATGCAGCGCGACGGTGGCGCTGCCGAAGGTGGCGGCGATCGGCAGGGCAAAGACGAGATGCCGGCGCAGCGATGCGGCAAAGCTGCCATTGCGCCAGCCCGCCACGCGCAAGAGGTCGCGCCGCCGCCACAGCAGCACCACGGCAAGAAAGCCGACCTGCAGCACCGAGGCGAGGACGCTGCCCCAGGCCGCGCCCACCACGCCCAACTGCGGCGCGCCGAAATGGCCGTGGATCAGCACGACGCTGGCCACCACGTTGACCGGCACCGCGACAAGGTAGCTGAGCGCCGGCAGCCGGGTCTGGCCGCAGCCGTTGAAGAAGCTCGTCAGGCAATGGCCGACGGATTCCGCCAGCACCACCAGCGCGAAGACCGACAGGTAGCGCCGCGCCTCGTCGGCGATCCAGGCATCATGGGCCAGCGTGTCGATCACGTCGCCGGCAAAGAATGCCAGCAGGGCAAGGCCGATCAGCACCACCCCGACATTGATGACCAGCCCCGCCAGCAGGGCGGATTTGAGGAACACCGCGTCGGCGCTGCCGAAGGCCTGCGCGATGCGGATCTGCGTCGCGTTCGAAAAGGCCACGATCAGGCCCAGCAGCAGCCCCGCGATCGAGGCCGAGAGGCCCAGCACGGCGACGGCGGATTCGCCCAGCGACGAGACGAGGTAGCCGTCGATCACCACAATGCCATGCAGCATGATGGCCTTGAGCGTCAGCGGCCAGGCAAGGTCGAAGATCGCGCGGACGGACGGGATGTCCTGCGCGCGGGAAGTCTGTGAAATGGCCAAGGGATGTCTTTCCGGATGCGGCCGGGGCGGGGCGCCAAGCGCGCCGCTGCCATCTCCGCCGCGTGTTGCGGCGGCCGCGTGCCCGGCCGGTGCAAGGGTCGTGCGCCGCCCGCCGCGACGGGCGGGCGCGGCTCAGGCGCGGTCGGGCTCGAAATAGTTGGCGTTGGTGGCCGTGATCGTCTCGATCGTGGCATCCAGCCGCGACAGGTGCAGCATGCCCGCCTCGACCGCGCGGGCCTCGTCCCCGTCGGCGATGGCCTCGGTGATCGCCTCGTGATCCTGCAGCAGCTGCGGCATCCGGTCTTCCTTGGCCAGCCCGAGCATGCAGAGCCGGTCGACCTTGGCCTTCTCGGACGAGATCACCTCGAAGGCGAAATCCACCCCGGCGATCTCGCACAGGGTCCGGTGGAACTCGTAATCCAGCTTGCCGAACCGCTCGTAATCCCCGTCCGCGATGGCGGCGCGCTGCCGGTCGAGGCAGGCGCCCAGAACCTCGCGGTCGCTCTTGCGGAAATTGCGGGTGGCGCGGCGCAGCACCTCGGATTCGACCGCGGCGCGCACGAAGCGGGACTTCTCGATCTCGCGCGCCGAGAAGCGCTTCACCTCGGTGGCGCGCTGCGGGCGGATCAGCAGCAGGTCCAGATTGGCCAGCCGGGTGAAGGCGTCCCGAACGGGCTGGCGCGATACGCTGAACTGCGCCGCGATCTCGGCCTCGGAGATGCGGTCGCCGGGGCGCAGCCGCATCGCGCTGATCTCGCCATAGAGGTGGTTGAAGATCTCGTCGACGGTGGTGCGGCGTTCCGGGGCCAGGGTGGGTTGCATGGGTCGGGTTCCTTGTTGTCGTTCTGTTATAGCCGCGTCGCCGTGAAAGGCCAATGCGGGGCGCATCTTGCGCAAATGCCATGGTCCGCGCCGCTGGTGTCGGGCCGTCCGCCACGCAGGCGGGCGGGCCCCAAGGGCGGCGGGTTTTCTCCTGATCCTTTCATTCGGTCCGACCCGTCCACGGGCGCCGCGGCGCCGGTCCGGGCGAGTCGTCACCAGTCTGGTATTCTAGAATTAAGACTAGTATTCCAGATTTGCGACTAGTATACCAGATGAAATTTCGGGCGAATCGTATCGCCTCCGGACCGGCAGATCCCGGGCCGGATCGCAGGAGCGGCCCGCGGCACGTCAGGTCAAACCGGAGGAGGGCTCATGTCAGGGGTTCAATTGGAGGGCATCGTCAAGGCGTATGGCGCCGTGCAGGTCGTGCACGGCATCGACCTTGAAGTGCAGGAGAAGGAATTCGTCGTGCTGGTCGGCCCGTCGGGCTGCGGCAAGTCCACGACGCTGCGCATGATCGCGGGTCTGGAGGAGATCAGCGACGGCGATCTGACCATCGACGGGCGGCACGTGAACCGCGTCGCGCCCAAGGATCGCGACGTGGCCATGGTGTTCCAGAACTACGCGCTCTACCCGCATCTGAACGTCGCCGACAACATCGCCTTCGGCTTGCGCATCCGCAAGGAAAGCAAGGACGCCATCGCCTCCTCGGTCGAGGAGGTGGGCGAGATCCTGGGCCTCACGCCCTATCTGGAGCGCCGCCCCGCCGACCTGTCGGGCGGGCAGCGCCAGCGCGTCGCCATGGGCCGCGCCATCGTGCGCCGGCCCAAGGTCTTCCTCTTCGACGAGCCGCTGTCCAACCTCGATGCCAAGCTGCGCACCCAGATGCGGGCCGAGATCAAGCGGCTGCACAAGCGGCTGGGCGTGACCTCGATCTACGTCACCCACGACCAGATCGAGGCGATGACCCTGGCCGACCGGATCGTGGTCATGCATGACGGCCATATCGAGCAGATCGGCACCCCGATGGAGCTGTTCCTGAACCCGGCCAATACCTTCGTGGCCGGCTTCCTCGGCTCGCCGCCGATGAACATGATCTCGGCGCAGGTGGTGGCCGGCGACGCGGGCCCGGTGGCCGAGTTCGGCGGCCAGCGCATCCAGCTGCAGCAGATCCCGTCGCTGCAGAACGGGGTGGGCCGGCCGGTGACGCTGGGCATCCGGCCCGAATTCGTCTCGGTCGCCGATCAGTCCGACCCGGCCAAGGTCCGGCTGGAGGTCGACCTTGTCGAGACGCTGGGCTCGGAGGCGCTGATCCATGCCAGCCTGATGGGCGATCCCTTCGTGATCCGCACCGACACGGTCGGTCAGATGCATGTGCTGGACGGGATCTCGGGCTTCACGATCCAGCCGCACCTGGTCAAGGTGTTCGACGCCGAAACCGGCCAGACGCTGCCCGGGCAGGTGCTCGAGCAATGAGCAGCGATCCCGATTTCATCTCCTCCGCCGGTCCCAAGACCGAGGAGCTCGTCTTCGACGCAAAGGAGGCGCAGCGCCGCCGCCGGGCCAGCCGCATGCAACGGGTGGGTGACCACCTCAAGCGGGAATGGCAGCTGTATGCGATGCTGATCCCCACCATCCTTTGGCTGGTGATCTTTCTCTACAAGCCCATGTACGGGCTGCAGATCGCCTTCAAGGACTACTCGATCTTCCGCGGCGTGGCCGCCAGCCCCTGGATCGGGTTCGAGCATTTCGAGACCCTGTTCAACAACGACCAGTTCCTGCGCGCGCTGCGCAACACGCTGATCATGAGCGCCTACGGCCTGCTCTTCGGCTTCCCGGTGCCGATCTTCCTGGCGCTGATGTTCAACGAGATCCTGAACCAGAAGTTCAAGAAGACCGCGCAGACCATCGTCTACCTGCCGCATTTCATCAGCTCGGTGATCATCGCGGGCATCGTCATCACGGCCTTCTCGCCCTCGGCGGGGATCGTGAACACGATCCTGGGCTGGTTCGGGGTGGACGCGGTCTATTTCCTGACCAAGCCGGAATGGTTCCGGCCGATCTTCATCGGCACGGGCATCTGGCAGGAGGCCGGCTTCCAGTCGATCGTCTACCTGGCCGCCATCGCGGGCGTGTCGCCCACGCTCTATGAATCCGCGGTCGTCGACGGCGCCTCGCGCTGGCAGATGATGTGGAAGATCACCATCCCGTCGATCCTGCCCACGATCATCATCATGCTGATCATCCGCATCGGCAACATCCTCGAGATCAGCTTCGAGATGATCATCCTGCTGTACCAGCCGGCGACCTACCAGACCGCCGACGTGGTCAACACCTTCATCTATCGCCAGGGCCTGCAGGGCGGACAGTACGACTTTGCCGCCGCCGCCGGTCTCTTCAACGCCGTGGTCGCCTTCATCCTCGTGATGACCGCGAACACGATTTCCAAGCGCTACTCGCGCACGTCGCTGTGGTGAGGGGGACCGGGCAATGACCAACATGAATCTCTATTCCCGCGGCGACCGGATGTTCGTCATCCTGAACATGATCCTGATCGGGCTGTTCACGATCTCGACGCTCTACCCGTTCATCTACATCGCCTCGCTGTCGATGAGCACGGGGTTCGAGGCCCGGGCCGGCAACGTGGTGCTGACCCCGGTGGGCTTCACGCTGGAGGCCTACAAGCAGGTCCTGGCCGAGCCGCTGTTCTGGAAATCGTACATGAACACGTTCATCTACACGATCTTCGGGACGCTCGCGAGCCTCGCCTTCATCATCCCGGGCGCCTATGCGCTGTCCAAGCCCCAGCTCTACGGGCGGCGGTTCTGGAACCTGGTGGTGGCCTTCACCATGTGGTTCAACGCGGGCCTCATCCCGTTCTTCCTGAACATGCGCGACCTGGGCCTGCTGGACAGCTATTTCGGCATCATCATCGGCTTCGCGGTCAACGGCTTCAACATCATCCTGCTGCGCAACTTCTTCGAGGGTATCCCGCAGTCCTTCGAAGAGGCGGCGCGGATGGACGGGGCCAACGAGTTCCAGGTGCTCTGGAAGGTCTACATCCCGCTGTCGAAGCCCGCCATCGCGACGGTCGCACTGTTCTGCATCGTGTCGCGCTGGAACGGCTTCTTCTGGGCCATGGTGCTTTTGCAGGACGAGGACAAGATCCCGCTTCAGGTCTACCTGCGCCAGGTCATCGTCGAGCTGTCGGATGACGAGGAATTCTCGACCTCGCTGCTGACCGCGGCCTACTCGGTCGAGACCGTGACCGCCGCGATCATCGTCTGTTCGATCATCCCGATCCTGCTCATCTACCCCTTCCTCCAGAAATACTTCTCCAAGGGCATCCTCTTGGGCGGCGTGAAGGAGTGAGCACCGACCGGACGGGGCCCCGGCGGGGCGCCGTCCGACACCAGGCCCGCGGCCCCGGGAGGGGGCCGGGGCACATCACCAGATCCCGGATTCGCAATAGGGAGGACACCAAGATGCGAACCTTCAAGCTGGCAGCCGCTGCCATCCTCGGAACCACGGCCCTGACGGCACCGGCCCTGGCGCAGGACATCGACCTGCCGATCGTCGACGAGCCGCTGGAGCTGACCATCCACATGCACTGGCCGCGCGCGCAGGGCTATGGCCCCGGCGGCGACACCTCCAAGATCTACCCGGTCGAGGAAGTGGCCCGCGAGCGCACCAACATCCACCTCGTCGACAAGACCTCGGGCCGCAACACGACCGACAACAACGAGGCGATGAACCTGCTGCTGGCCACCGGCGATCTGCCCGACATCGTCGGCGGCAACCTGATCAAGCAGCCGGTCAACCAGTACGGCCCCGAAGGCGCCTTCGTGCCGCTGAACGACCTGGTCGACGAGCATGCCCCCAACATCAAGGCGTGGTTCGACGAGCACCCGGACATCTGGGACGCGATCAAGGCCTATGACGGCAATGTCTACTACATCCCCTACCTGCCCGACGGCAAATATGCCCGCGCCTGGTTCGTGCGCCAGGACTGGCTTGACGCGCTGGGGCTGGAGCGTCCCGACACCGTCGAGGAACTCTACGACGTGCTGGTGGCTTTCCGCGACCAGGACCCCAACGGCAATGGTGAACAGGACGAGATCCCGTTCTTCGTGCGCGACTGGGAAGAGGTGCTGCGCCTGCTGACGCTGTGGGATGCGCGCTCCACCGGGGCGGATGTCTATCACCAGTTCTACGTCAAGGATGGCGAGGTCGTGCACCCCTACGCGCAGGAGGCCTATCGCGACGGGCTGGCCAATATCGCGCAATGGTACGAAGAAGGGCTGATCGACCCCGAGCTCTTCACCCGCGGCTCCTCGGCGCGGGACTACCTGCTGGGCGAGAACCTGGGCGGCATGACCCATGACTGGTTCGCCTCGACCTCGGGCTACAACATCGCGCTGGCCGACAAGATCGAGGGTTTCAACTTCATCCCGTTCCTGCCGCCGAAATCGGTGAGCGGCAACCGGATCGAGGAGAACCGCCGCATCCCGATGAAGCCGGACGGCTGGGCGATCAGCTATTCCAACGACCATGTCGTCGAGACGATCAAGTATTTCGACTTCTGGTTCTCGGAAGAGGGCGCGCTGCTGGCCAATTTCGGTGTCGAGGGCAAGACCTGGGACATGATCGACGGCGAGCCGGTCTACAAGGACGAGGTGCTGAACTCGGGCCGTCCGGTCAACAGCCAGATGTATCTCGAGGGGGCGCAGGTCTATCGCGGCTACCCGCAGGACTACCGCTATGAATGGCAGTGGACCCGCGACAGCGCGCGCAAGGGGATCGAGCTCTACGATTCCGAGGACCTGCTGGTCGAGCAGTTCCTGGGCGTGTCCTTCAACAAGGACGAGCAGGAGGTCTATGACCGCTACTTCCCCTCGATCCAGACCTACATGCTGGAGCGCCAGCAGGCGTGGATCCTGGGCTCGGGCGACGTCAAGGAAGACTGGGACGACTACATCGCGGCGCTCAACAACATGGGCTACCAGGACGTCCTCGAGGTCATGAACTCGGCCTACGAGCGCCAGTACAGCAACTGATCTCCGACACGTGATGACGACAAAGGATGGCGGCCCTTCGGGGCCGCCGTCACCCCCCGCTCTTGCCCATTCACAGAAAGACCCCGCCATGCACGGCCTTGCCATCCCCACGCTCGACGAACCCCAGACAGGCCGCCTGACGATCCAGTACGCGCCCGACGCGACCACCGAGATCACCGAGAACCCGCCGCGCTTCACCTGGCTGCCCGTGATCGAGGACGAGGCGCAATACGTGCTGCGGATCTCGACCGACCCGGATTTCCCGACCGGGGCCACGCATTTCTACTGCCGCCTGCCGGTGAATTTCTTCACCCCCGACATCGTGCTCGAGCCCGGGCAGTGGCACTGGTCCTACGCGGTCTGCGACCCCGAGACCGGCAAGCCCGTCACCGGCTGGAGCCGCACGCGCAGCTTCACCGTGGCACAGGGCCTGCCGGAATCGCCGCTGCCCTCGCGCCGGGCACGCTTTGCCGGCACCACCGCCGCGCATCCGCGGCTCTGGCTGGACCCCGCGCGGCTGGAGGCGTTCCGCAGCGCCGTGGCCGCCGACCCGACCCATTGCACATGGGACACGTTCTACCGCGAATCCGTGCTGCCCTGGATGGACCGCGAGGTGATGACCGAGCCCGCGGGCTACCCGAACCACAAGCGCGTCGCGCCGGTCTGGCGCCAGACCTATATCGACCTGCAGGAACACATGTACGCCGTGCGCCACCTGGCCATCGGCGGGCAGGTCACCGGCGACCAGGCGATGCTGGACCGCGCCAAGGCCTGGCTGCTGGAGGCGGCGAGCTGGGACCCGATGGGCGTGACCAGCCGGGCCTATACCGACGAATGGGCCTACCGCGTCACCAATGCGCTTGCCTGGGGGTATGACTGGCTGCACGACCAGCTCTCCGAGGACGAGCGTGCGCGGGTGCGCGTTGCCCTCCTGGCGCGCACCCGCGACATCGCCGAACACGCGATCCTGAACGCCAAGATCCACCTGTTTCCCTATGACAGCCACGCGGTGCGCTCGGTCTCGCTGACGCTGATCCCGGCCTGCATCGCGCTTCTGGGCGATGAAGAGGACGACGAGGCACGCGACTGGCTGAACTACTGCATCGAGTTCCTGGCCACCGTCTACTCGCCCTGGGGCGACAGCGATGGCGGCTGGGCCGAGGGCACCAACTACTGGATGATGGGGATGGCCTACCTGATCGAGGCGGCCAACCGGCTGAAAAGCTTTGCCGGCATCGACCTCTACCAGCGGCCGTTCTTCCGCAACACCGGCGATTTCCCCCTGTTCTGCAAGGCGCCCAACACGCGCCGCGCCACCTTCGGCGATGACAGCACGCAGGGCGATCTGCCCTGCATCAAGACCGGCATCAACCTGCGCCAATACGCGGGCGTCACCGGCAACGGCGCCTACCAGTGGTACCACGAAGAGCTGATGCGCCTGAACCCGGGGACCGAGGGCGCCTTCTACAACTGGGGCTGGTGGGACACCCATTTCGACGAGCTGACCTATCTGACCGATTTCCCCGTCGTCGAGCCCAGCGATCCGCCCACCGGCATGCGCCATTTCCGCGGCATCGGCTGGGTCGGCATCCAGCACGCCATGGCAGAGCCCGACGAGCATATCCAGTTCGTCTTCAAATCCTCGCGCTTCGGCTCGATCAGCCACAGCCATGGTGACCAGAACGCCTTCTGCATGGCCGCCCATGGCGAGGACCTGGCGATCCAGTCGGGCTATTACGTGGCCTTCAACTCGTCGATGCACCGCAACTGGCGGCGCCAGACCCGGTCGAAGAACGCCATCCTGATCAATGGCAAGGGTCAGTATGCCGAGAAGGACAAGGCCAAGGCGATGGCCGCGACGGGCCGGATCCTCGCCGCGGAAGAGCGTGACGACCACTACTACATCCGCGGCGACGCGACGGCGGCCTACCAGAGCCTCTCGCCCGAGGTGACGTTGGCCGAGCGCGAGGTCTATTTCGTGCGCAACAGCTATTTCGTGATCGTCGACAAGGTGGATGCGACCGAGCCGGTCACGGTGGACTGGCTGCTGCATGCCAACCAGCCCTATGACCTGGGCCGCACCTCGTTCCGCAACACCGGCCAGCGCGCGGGCTTCTACGGGCAGGTTGTCTGGTCCGAGGCGGGCAAGCCCGAGATGACGCAGGTCACCGGTTTCCCCGATGTCGACCCGGCCGATTACGAAGGGCTGCCGGTCTCGACCTGCCTGCACGCGACCTATCCGGCGGCCACGCGCCACCGCATCGCCACGCTGCTGGTGCCCTACCGGCTGGAGGCGCCCAAGCGGATTTTCAACTTCATGGACGACCAGGGCTACGACGCCGACCTCTACTTCACCGACGCGGACGAGAACACGTTCAAGGTGGTGATGAAGAAGCTCGCCAATACCTGAAGGGACACGCAGATGAGTGTGAAGAACCATTTCCCCGCCACCGAGAACAGCCTGTTCGACGCGGGTGGCGGGCTGACCCGCAAGGTCGGCGCCTTCAACGACAATCTCATGGTGGTCGAGGTGCATTTCGAGACCGGCACCGTGGCCGCGCGCCATCACCACCCGCATGAACAGATCACCTACGTGATCTCGGGCCGGTTCGAGTTCACCGTGGGCGACGAGACCTACATCGTCGGCGCCGGGGACTCGCTCTACAAGCAGCCCGACATCGTGCACGGCGCCACCTGCCTCGAGGCGGGCACGCTTCTGGATGTCTTCACGCCGCATCGTGAAGACTTCCTGTGAGCCAACAATAACCATCCGGAATCATAGGGAGAAAACGGCATGACCAAGCCTGTCATCGGTTTCATCGGCCTCGGCCTCATGGGCGGCAACATGGTGGAGAACCTTCAGAAGAAGGGCTTCGACCTGGTCGTCATGGATCTCAACAAGGACGCCGTGCAGACCGTGCTCGACCGCGGCAACGCCAGGGAAGCGACCTCGCCGAAAGAGCTGGCCGCGGCCTCGGACATCGTGATGCTCTGCCTGACCACCTCGGAGGTGGTCGAGGCCGTGGTCTATGGCGATGACGGCATCCTTGCCGGCATCCGGCCCGGCGCCGTGCTGATCGACTTCGGCACCTCGATCCCGGCCTCGACCCGCAGGATCGGCGCCGACCTTGCCGAGAAAGGCGCGGGCATGATCGACGCGCCCCTCGGCCGGACACCCGCCCATGCCAAGGACGGGCTGCTCAACATCATGGCGGCGGGCGACAAGATGACCTTCGACAAGGTCAAGCCGGTGCTCGACGAACAGGGCGAGAATGTCTTCTACCTTGGTGCGCTGGGGGCAGGGCACACCACCAAGCTGATCAACAACTTCATGGGCATGACCACCGTCTGCACCATGTCCCAGGCCTTTGCCGTGGCCGATCGCGCCGGGGTCGACCGCGCACAGCTCTACGAGATCATGTCCACCGGGCCCTCCAACTCGCCCTTCATGGGGTTCTGCAAGAACTACGCGGTGGACGGGGTCAGCGACCTCGGCTTCTCGATCGACAATGCCAACAAGGACCTTGGCTATTTCCTCGAGATGGCCGCCGATCTCGACACCCGGGCCGAGATCGCCGAGGGCACTTCGCACAACCTGCAGGCCGCCGTGGCTGCCGGGATGGGCAAGGGCAACGTGCCGGAAATCTTCGACTATTTCCTGACGCTTCAGAAATAGCACAGGCGGGTGCGCGCGCTGCGCACCCCTTCCGCCACGACACAGACCGAAGAACAGGACAGAACGACCATGAAATTCAAGGGAAAGACCGCCATCGTCACCGGCGGCGGCCGTGACATCGGCGGCGCATGCGCTGTGCACCTCGCCCGCGAGGGGGCCAGCGTGGCGATCAACTACCATTCCAGCGATGCCGGCGCGCAGGAAGTGGTGGACCGGATCACCGCCGAGGGTGGCAAGGCCTTCGCGCTGCGCGGTGACCTGACCGCGCAGGCCAATATCGACGCGTTGGTGGCCCGCACGATCGCGGAATTCGGATCGCTCGACATCCTCGTGAACAATGCCGGCGGCCTGATCGCGCGCAAAACCGTTGCCGAGATGACGACCGAGCATTGGCAGGCGGTGATGGATCTCAACCTGACCAGCACCTTCCTGATGATCCGGGCCTGCCTGCCGCATATCTCAGAGGGCGCCATCGTGAACCTGGCCAGCCAGGCCGGGCGCGACGGGGGCGGCGCCGGGGCGGTGGCCTATGCCGCGGCCAAGGGCGCGATCATGACCATGACGCGCGGGCTTGCCAAGGAGCTCGGCCCGGCCATCCGCGTCAACGCGATCTGCCCGGGCATGATCGACACCGACTTCCACAACATCCACACCAAGGACGAGGCGCGCCGCGCGCTCGAGGCCTCGGCCCCAGCGCGGCGACAGGGCACGCCCGACGACGTGGCCGAGCTGGTCTGCTTCCTCGCCAGCGACACCGCCTCGGGCTTCATCACCGGCGCCAATATCGACATCAATGGCGGCATGCTGTTCAGCTGAGCAAAGGGGGCATGAGCGGCTGTCCCATGATGGCGGCGGAGGACGGCCTCACCCGCAAGATCTTGGCGATCCTCCCGCCCCGATGATGGTCGCCTGCCGCCATGACGGGCCCGGCGCCACCCGCGCCGTGCCTCATCACGCTCAGGTCAAAACCCCTTCGAGGGGGGCGCCCGTTTCTGCATCGATCCGGGCGGCGCGCATTGCATGACCAGCCTCGGCATCGGGTCGTGCCGGACGCCGCAGTCAGCGACATCGTCATGCCGTCCTTTGACGACGAGGGCGTGCATCTCGACGATGCCGCACCGCCCGCGACGCGTGACCGTCATGCAGGGCAGGGGGCTACGACCGTCGTGGGCAGGAACGGCCCCGCCCGGATGCATGTCCTGCACGCGGGCTTGTCCAACTCGGTCGCAGCTTCGCCCGTGAGCCGCGTGCTCGACACGACCTCCCTCGGCGACAGCTTCAACGCGCAGATCTTGGCGGGGTGGGGCAAGTACATCCCGATGGCCGATCGCGTCCACCACGCCGCCGCGATGGTTCCCGTGGATGGGGATGTGGTTATGAGGGGCAAATCCTCTCGGGCCTGCGGCGCACGGTCGGTTGCCCAACCCGAACCTCGATCACAATCCTGTCGGGAAAAATGGTGGACCCAACTGGAGGGGAATCGAACCGCCTGTTCGAAGTCCTCCAAGAATGGGAACACCATCTCGCACCTTATGATCTAAGCGATCTGAGGTGCGGCGATGAGCACCTTAGATAGACGTTTCAATAAGTTAGCCAAGGATCAGCGGCCCAAGTATCCGCCGCCGTTTTCGCTGCGCCTCACCTTCGATGAGCGCGCCAAACTGGATTTATTGCGGGGCAGCATGCCGCTGGGGCGGTATATCCGTGAGCAAGTGCTCGGGGATGATGCTGCGCCGCGCAAGAAGCGTGGGCGTTATCCGGTCAAGGATCATGAATCCCTCGGGCGTGTCTTGGGCGCGCTTGGCTCGTCGCGCTTGTCGTCCAACCTGAACCAGCTCGCGCGCGCTTCCAACAGTGGCTCGCTGCCCGTCTCGCCCGAGACAGAAGCTGACCTTCGTCAGGCCTGCGAAGATGTGAAGGCCATGCGGCAGGAACTGCTGCGGGCGCTCGGCAGCATAAGCGACGGGGGTGAGCCATGATCCTGAAAGGTTCACAGCGCGGGAACGCTGCCAAGCTCGCCCGCCATCTTATGAACGAGCGGGACAATGAGCATGTCGAGCTGCACGAGCTGCGAGGATTTGTATCCGATGAGCAGCTCTTGGACGCCTTGCTCGAAGCGCAGGCCGTGGCCAAAGGCACGCGCTGCCAGCAGCATCTTTTCTCGCTCAGTCTGAACCCGCCGACAGATGAGCGGGTCGATGTCGAGCACTTCGAAACGGCCATCGAAATGGTCGAGCAGCAGCTTGGCCTGGACGGGCATCCCCGCGCCATCGTCTTCCATGAGAAGGAAGGGAGACGGCACGCGCATGCGGTCTGGTCGCGGATCGATTCCGAAACCATGACGGCAAAGAACCTGCCGTTCTTCAAGCGCCGCCTGATGGAGGTCTCGAAAGAGCTCTATCTCCAGCATGGCTGGGACGTGCCCAAGGGCATTGTCAATCAGGCCTTGCGCAACCCGCTGAATTTCAGCCGGGCCGAATGGCAGCAGGCCAAGCGGGCCATGGCCGATCCGCAGCTCGTCAAGGCGATGTTCAAGCAGGCTTGGCAGTCTTCTGACAATGCCGAAACCCTGAAAGCCGCTCTGGAAGAAAAGGGCTTCTTCCTCGCTCGTGGTGATCGGCGCGGCGTGGTCGCGCTCGATTATCAGGGCGAGGTCTACGCGCTGGCCCGCTGGTCTGGCGTCAAGGCGAAGGACGTCAAAGACCGGCTGCCGGACGTGAATAAATTGCCAAGTGTGCAGGAGCGCCGCGAAGAGATAGCCAAGCGGATGAGTGCGCAGCTTCAGAAATACGCCGTTGAAATCAATAAGGCGTACCACCGGAAACACCCCTCCATTGAGTTCAAGCGAACCCAGCTCGTAGAGCGCCACCGCGATGAGCGCAAAGCGCTGGACGATCGGCAGCGCGCCCGCTGGGAACAGGAAACGGCGGTGCGAGCAGCGCGCCTGCCCAGAGGCATGGGCGGGCTGTGGAGCCGGATCACGGGAAAATATTCACGGATCAGAACCCAGAACGAGCTGGATGCATGGCAGTGCTATTGCCGGGATCAGGCTGAGCGCGATGGGCTGGTGTCCCGCCAGCTTGATGAGCGCCAGCAACTCCAGCGTGCCGTCAAGCGAGTGCGCGATCAGCGAAGCAAGGATATCGCCGATTTGCACCTTGAGCTGAGCGCTTATCTCTCGATGCAGCGCGGGCATGCGGCAACGGCCAAGGTGAAAGCCGATATCGCGAAACAACCTGAGACACCGAAGAAAGATAAGAGCCGCGAGCGTGACCGCTCACGCGGGCCTGGCCCTGATTTTAACCTCTAGCGTTTGAAAGGAAAATTCATGCGACACATACTTATGCTTCATCTGGACGAAGCGCACGCGCGCCAGCTCGATGAGCTGCGCCAGCATTTTCATCTGGCGGCAGACGACACGGTGCGCCTCGCCATCCGCCTGACGCACGCTCGGCACAAGCAAAAGCCGGACGTGCTCGCGCTGGAGTTCAAGCCGCGCGCGAAGCGCGATGACTGGTACGATGATGAAGATCACATGCCTGAATAGCGCCGCCCAGCTTGGGCGGCGCTAGCGCTGGCTTACCACCAAGCGTAATAGAAGACGGTATCGCCATCGGCGATGGCTTCGCGGGCTTTGGCGACGAAGGCCAGATCATCCTCGGATTCTGATCCATCGGACGCGCCGAAGAAAAAGCCGTCGGTTGGCGGCAGGTTTCCTGCATTGATGTCGGCTTCCAGCCTTGCCAGATCGGTTTCGGTCAAGGTGACTGGTGTGCAGTTGAAGTCCTGCTGCTCGCCGCCCTTTTCAAAGTAGAGCGTTTTCATCCAACCGTGGAGGTTGGGATGCTTGCGCCAGTAGTGCAGCTCTCCGACATCCTGGCCGGGTTTGAAATCGACCTCGCGCTCGAAACTCTCATCTGAAATCATCGCATACATATCTAGTCCCATTGCTTTTTCCTTTCGTTTCTTGGGTTTCGTCCTGATGGACGCTCCCGAAACGGCAGGGACGAAAACGCAGACGGTCATGGGCAACACGGGCGGCGAAGCTGCTGGCGCGGGCAGCCCGATTGACCGGCAAGTGGGCTCTGCCAGGGAATGCGGAAATCTTGCTTCAAAGACGAAGCCGGAACGAAAGGAAGATGTAGGGGAAGAAGGTGTTTGCGGCTGGTCGGATGCTCTTGATGCGCGGCGCTATTTCTTGATCTGGGCGGTGGCCAGCTTGGTCGCCACATCGATAGCGTCGAGACCGAGATAGACTTCGTTATTGTTGGGTTCGGTGCGGAATTTGGCAAACATCTCGCCGAGATACTTCTCGACCTCAATGGCATCCTGAACGGAGCCGATGAGCTGGTTGGTGTGCAGCGTCCATTGCGGCTCGCTGGAGAGCCGATATTTGTTGAACTCCGAAACGCGCTGAGCTGCGTCCTGCGCGTGACCGATTTTCAAGCTGCGTCCACCCTTGCCGAGAGTGGCGATATAGATGCTGTTCGTAGCTTGGGTATTGGGCTGAACCGTGTAGCCATTGAGCGCAAAGGGATGTTTCTGGCGAAGCTGTTCAACGCGGCTTGCCATTGTCTGATAGCGCGGTGTCATCACTTCCAGCTCTTTGCCGTTGGTCACGATCAGGTCTTTGAGCGTGGTAGCCAGCTCTTCGCCTACTTCCTGCACGGTCGTGATCGCCCGCTGCGTGTGGGTCGCAGGCGTATAGCCAGAAAGCTCCCGAAACTCGGGGGCATCGCGAATGATCCAAGTGCGGATCGGCTGGAGGGCGAACGGCCAACGATAGCTGCCATCCTCCAGCTTGTCCCACACATTTCTGGCCTCGATCCCGAATTCCGCCGTATCGGCAGTCGAGTGGCTGATCTGCCAGACATTGATGACGCGCCCCTTTATCGCGTCGGGGATTTGCACATCAGGATCGCCGGGGCTGCGGCTCACAACACCGAAGACCAGATCACCTTCTTGGGTGCTGCGGATGGCAGCCGTTCGGTTCTGCTTGCTGGTGAAGGTCAACGGGCTGCCACGCTCGCCGTGGCTGCCCCAGACATAGGTGAAGAATATGCCGCTCATCATTACGCCTCGAAGTTCAAACCGTTTTCACAATGCTACGTGCGTCGTTTCCCACTGCCAAGAACATGAAACGCCGCCCGGTGGGGCAGCGCTGATCGTTAGAGCAGATCGAACAAATCAATTTGTTGAGGCAAGCTGTCCAGCAGTTCAAGATGTCCGAAGTCATTGTAGATATGAGCGTATTTCAGGCTCATTGCCGTGTGGACCGCTTCGCTGCAATTCAGGATCGGCTCCCCTGCATGAGCATTGCGATAGGCATGAAGCTCTCTTGCGACTTCGCGATAGCGCGAGATGTTGGCCTTCAAGGACTGGCTAACTTCATCGCGGATTTTGTTGAGCAACCTCGTTCGTTGTGGCTCTGGCCTGCGGGCGGCGCTCAGGATTTCTTCCTGACGGTATCCCTTGTACTCGGCGAGACGTGCCTCAAGGCGGATGACTTTTGGAGGCAGGACCTCACCGCCCAGAAGGTAGTACCATGGATGGCCAGGACGGTAGCCGCGCGTGTCGGGGGCGCTCATGAGCGCCCCGCTTCGTTATCGGTTCCGGGCGCGTCCTCTAGCGGCAAGCGCAGGGCGATGCGGCCATTGATCGGGCAGGTTTCAAGCTGAAGCGTGTAGCCGCGCCCGTCCTTGTGCTTCCATGCTGCTCCGAC
Source organism: Pseudoponticoccus marisrubri (assembly GCF_001482405.1). Lineage (GTDB taxonomy): Bacteria > Pseudomonadota > Alphaproteobacteria > Rhodobacterales > Rhodobacteraceae > Pseudoponticoccus > Pseudoponticoccus marisrubri. Next base: position 142,520 of record NZ_LPXO01000001.1, on the reverse strand, counting down.
CTTGTTCCAATAGGCTTTCTCGCCTTTCTGGGTGACGTGCCAGGCCAGATAGTCCGGCGCGTTCTGGGGGTGGTTCTGGTTGGTGTTTTCGCGTGCCATGATCTTAATCTCCTTGTCTTTCGGGCCTACTTGCTAACGCCCTCCCGACAGGCCGGAGCGAAGGATCAGGCTTCATGTTCAACACGGATTTATGGGGCGGGCAGAACATTGAAGGCTGAGCCGCTTCGGCCAGGGAATTGTGCAATCAGTTGCAAGCGGGCACGGGAAGACGAAGGGGGGCGATCTGCACGGGAGAAGAAAACCCGCCAGCCTGACCTCCAGCCGCTAGCCGGACTAGCAAGCGCTCGCCATCCGACATTCGAGATAGAGCATCTGGAACAGGAGCCGCGCCGCTCGCGGTGATGCACGGGAGCGCCCTTCGCAAAAACGCTGATACCAGACCTCACCCTGTGGGCCGCCCATCCAGCCAGCGCTGCCGGTATCCACCGCCCAAAATCGATATCGACGCTTCATCTACGCATCCACCTGTATGCAGGATCAAGTTCACCTCCCGAACCATCAGGCCTTCCATGGGCCGATGATGGTGCGAACGGGGCCGAAAGGCCCTGAGTGGTTCGGGGCCTCCTTGAAGCAAAAGGAGGATGCGATGAAACTCGTCTCACGCTTTGAAGCGGCATCCCGCAGCACGGCAGAACTGCACGGCCTACTGGCGGAGGCATTCAACGCCTTTGCGAGTGCCCCGCGTAGCAGCCAGGAGCGCCGCAACGCGCTGGCGTCGATGCGCAATATCGAAGATGAGCTGGCAGCGCGCGCGCCAGGTCTATAACCGACCAGCGGTCAGCCGTCAGGCTGGCCGCTATTTTCCTTTGATTCATCATTTGGTGGCGCTGGAAGCAGGCTGTCCTCCAGACGCGCAACGACGCTCAAGCAAAGATCGGCAAAGCGCCGGATGTCATCACCAATCAGTGTGACAGTTTCTCCTGGCTCAAGGTCTTCGGCGAAGCTGACATAGTGATCGTCTGCTATGCCGAGATTGTGCCCGAGAACGTGGCGTTTTTCGGCATTAAGCTGAATGTGTTTGATCCCGGCCTCATCCAGACCATCAAATGGATCGATCCCGAGCTTGGCAAAGAGTTTTCGCCCTCGTTCGACATTCTGGAAGGCATTACCTACTGCCTTCTTTCCAAGGATTTTTTCCACCTGATCCGGTAAATGGGTCCTGACTAGCTGAGCGTGCACGGATTTCAGGGTTGCTTCAAACGCGGTGAGGACATCCTCATGAGCGTTGCCCATGAGCCGATAAGCGATTTCGCTTTTGCCTTGCTGGTCCAGCTCATCCGCAAGGGCTATCTGCTCCCCGATTAGTGCGACCTCGCGCCGGAAATGCAGGGCGACGTTCGGCGCGCCGCAATCGGGGCAGAACAGAGCAAGGGCATAAACGCCGTATTGCCGTTCACAGATTTCGCACTCAAGTGATCGCAGCAAGTCTTCCCGGATTGCCAAAGGCTTGGGACGGCGGCGAGGCTTGTGCTCCATCTTCATGGAAATAAACCCGCCACGCGGTTGTCGGCGATTGAAATCCTTCGCCAACTCGCCGACGAAATCACTCAAATCGTTCTCTGCGAGCCATAAGGCGTGCTTCTTGATGGCTTCGATGTCATCGGCATGCACGAAGTCGTCGTCATCCCCGATGTAACCCGAGTACGGGCATACTGTTTGTCCCGGCCCGGGCTCCCGCCGCATCCGCCCTCTTTCGTCTTCGCCGATGTTTCGCTCATCGGGTGCATTGCCGATGAGGAAGAGGCGGGGCTGAGCGTCAGGACTGGGCGAGTACTTGTAAACCTTGCCGGATGGGCTCGTCGGTACTGGTAGCGCGAGCTCCATCTTGTCGCGCGTTCCGCCGACGCGATATTTTTCGAGGCTTCGAAGGCGTATGTCCCGCATGCTACACCGCCTATTTCCCGCGTTTGCCGCCGTGCTTGGTGGGATCAGTCAGCTTGTACTGCTGGCCAGATTTTAGCGGCGGGGGCAGCGGCTCGCCCTTCGTCACTGTGCGCTCGATGCCTGTGCTGCCGCCGCGCGGACCAGTGATCTCGTACTGTCCGCTACGCGGGGCTTTTTGACCGGGCTTGAATGTCTTGCTCATCGCCTTTCCCTACATCGTGTATGAGGCTGTTAGAGAATCCCAACATAGCATGAGAGAGCGCGAACACAAAGAGAACACTCTTTAAGCGGCTGGCCTGATGGCCAGCCGTGAAAATTTTCCAGCTAGGTGAAGTCACCGCTTATGCGGCAACTCCTTCCTTCTGCTGCTCGCCCTCGATCACGGGTTGCAGACCGTGCAGGAAATCTGCGGCGCGCTGCGCATGGGCGGCGGCGGCAAAGATCGCGCGCTTGTCGTCCTTCAAGACTTTCAACCAGCTCTGGATATAGGCGGCATGGTCGGTGCCAGGTTTGGGGGTCAGCTCCAGATCGGCGCAAAGGAACGCCGCGCCAAGTTCTGCGACCAGTTCCTCGCGGGCGTAGCCTTCATCGCCCCAGCGCTTGCGCCCAAAGTCACGGTCAAGGCGGCTCTTGTGCTTCGTCCAGTGGGTCAGTTCGTGGGCAAGCGTGGCATAGTAGGCCTCGGGGCTGCGGAACGTCTCGAATGCTGGCATCTGCACATGATCGCTGCCGTTCGCATAGTGGGCGCTGTTCCCGCCATGGCGGATGTCTGCGCCCATGTTTCCGAAAAACTGTTCCGCGTGCTCAATGCGCAAGGCGGGATCAATAATCGCCTCGGGCTTGGCGTAGTAGTGCTCGGGCAGGCCTTCGATCTGATCGACGTTGAAAACGCTGTATCCCTTCATGAACGGGATTTTGCGCTCTTCCTCGCTGCCGTCGTCCTGCTCTTCCTTCTTGGTGATGGTGTTGGCGTATACGACCAGATTGCCGCGCTCGCCCTTGCGCACATGTGCGCCCATCTCTTTCGCTTGCCGGAATGTCATCCAGTACGGAGAGAGATATCCCGCCTCGACGCTCGCGCCCCAGAGCATGAGCACATTGATACCGTTGTAGGGCAGCCCGTTGTGCCGCAGGGGCTTGGTGATCTTGCCCTCAAGGTTGCCGCTGCTCCACGGCTTCATCCAAGACAGTTCGCCCTTTTCCAGATCGGCAATAATCTTGTTTGTTACTTTCTGATAAACATCGGTTTTCATGTCCTTTTTCCTCCTTTGGATAGTCGGTTGCGCATGCAACCGGACTAGGCCCGCGCCAATGAGCGGGGGGAGGCCGTCAAGATCACGGGCGGCGGAGGGGGATCACCCGTCCTGCACGAGCGTCAGCGAGGAAGGATGGGGAGACCGCCGGTCCGTGTCCGAAGCCATAGCGAAGGACTTGGTCTTGACGGAGGATGGGGCCGGAAGGCCCCCGGAAACGAAGCAGAACCTGGCGCGGCTCTCATGGAGCCGCGCACTGCCGGAGGGTGCGCTACGACGCGCGCCCGCACGCGCAAGGGATGGAAGCCCGAGGGCGGAGACTGACCAATCAGGCTCCGTTCACGAGAGCCCGGCCGCGTCAGCGGTGCGCCAGAAAGTTCATACTTTGTTCTTGTATCAGGTCTACCTGTATGTCACTGATATAGCTTATCCACAAATTATTGGGTCACTGACAGCAAGGTCCATTTCTCGCGTGCACCAGAGTGGTGTAGCATGGTGCAAACAAGGATTCGTACGCTATGCCCCATGCCGCAGGAAAGAAGACCACGCCCAAAGCGTCACACCGTTTGTCGGTCAGCCTGACCGAGGAGCAGCACGCTGAACTCCTTGAAATAGCAGAACAAAACAAGGTCTCCGTCGCCTGGGTAGTGCGAGAGGCCATCGAGCGACTGCTTCGCGACGAACAGCCGCTTTTTCATGTGAGGCAAGAGCGATGAACAAGCATGCAACGGATGTTGCCGACTACACAGACTTGAAGGCTTCGAGCGAGCGGACGCATAGCGGGCGCTTCACCTCGCTCGATGCCGATAAGCTGCGCGGCGGATACTACACATCAGCCGAACTCGCACGATGGCTGTGTACATGGGCCATCCGCGATGCGCAGGAACAGGTCCTTGAGCCAAGCTGTGGCGACGGTTCCTTCCTTGAGGCAGCAAGCTGGCGACTGGAAGAGTTGGGAGCGCACGGCCCCTCGCGCGCGAACCAACTACGCGGCGTCGAGATCATACCGGATGAAGCCGACAAGGCGAGAGCGCGACTAAGAAACGGCCTGGGCTATCGAGCCGCCGATGTCGTTGAGAATAGCGATTTTTTTGCTTGGTGGAGCAGACCAGATCGGCCGCAATACGACGCGGTAGTCGGCAACCCGCCATTTATTCGGTATCAGAGTTTCCCCGAACCGCACCGCACCCGTGCGATGGACATTATGAAGGAACAGGGGCTATCGCCAAACCGCCTTACCAATATCTGGGTACCTTTTGTCGTTGCAGCTGCGGCAGCGCTTAAGGAAGGCGGGCGCATGGCGCTGGTTCTGCCTGCGGAACTCTTGCAGGTAAGCTACGCCGCGCAGCTTCGTTCCTTCCTGACCGACCGGTTTGGCCGTGTCGATTTGATCGCCTGCAACGAGCTGTTCTTCGAAAAAGCAGAACAGGAAGTATTGCTTCTGCTCGCTGATGAAGCGCGCCCTGCGCCTTCGGCGAGCAACCCCTGCAAGGTCAATCTCACTGAAAGCGACTCGGTCGCCGATATCGTAAGACGCTCCCCCCCGGCTGTACTGCGCGGAGCCTCACCAAAGACCGTTTGTCATGACAGTGAGAAATGGTTGAAGTATTTCCTGAATGCGGATGAAATTGCTTTCATGCGCGCGCTTCGCGCGAGCGAAGAAACGGTTGAGCTTGGATCATATGCCTCGGTCAATGTTGGTGTCGTCACGGGCAAAAACCAATTCTTCGTTTTGCGAGAGAGCGAAGTAAAAGACCTAAAACTACAGAAATATACAATGCCGCTAATAGCGAGGTCCGCTCACCTTGAGGGTTCGATTGTGGACCAAGCTGGTTGGCGTACGCTGGCAAACGAAGACCAGCGTGTGCATTTACTGCATCTGGCACCGATTAACGGAACGAAGCCAAGAGGTGCTTTGGCAAGCTATATTCGACATGGCGAAGCGGAGAATGTGCATAAGGGCTATAAATGCTCGGTACGCACGCCCTGGTATGCAGTGCCATCGGTTTACGTGCCAGACGCGTTTGTGTTCCGCCAAATCTATGACTTCCCCCGGATTGTGCTCAATGAAGCCGAAGCCACGGCGACCGATACTATTCACCGGATGCGATGCAAGGGCGGCGATCCCCGCACCATCGTTGCCAACAGCTACAGCTACCTGACGGCAGCGTCAGCCGAAATCGAGGGGCGGAGCTATGGCGGCGGCGTTCTAGAGCTGGAGCCCACCGAAGCTGAGAAGTTGCTCATGCCGGCCGCCCTGGGAGACGCAATGTCTCTCGAAGAGAGTGACGAGCTTATCCGTGCCGGAAAGCTTGAGACGGTGCTTGAAGAAAACAACCGGCGCATACTGATGGACCAGATGGGGCTGTCTAAAGCTGATTGCAGCATGCTTCGAAGCATCTGGGAAAAGATGCGCAACCGCAGGCTATCGCGGCGACGCTCAGGCAAGACCGCGTAAGGCAAGGGCAGCATGACAGATCAGGACCAAACCGAACACGCCGCCGCTGCGCCAGCCAACGAAGAGGCCAAGGAAGCAGCACGAGAGCGCGTTGCTGAGCTCGTCGAACGATTCCGGCGCAACGAGAACGACTACCGCGACGCCGGTTATAACGAGACCCAAGCCAGAACAGAGTTCATCACACCGCTTCTGGAAGCGTTTGGCTGGGACGTTCACAACATCGGGGGCAAGCCTCGAATTTATCGCGAGGTGATTGAAGAAGCGACGGTCGAAGTAGGCGAAGAGCGTTTGTCCAAGCGCCCGGACTACGAGTTGCGGCTGGCCCGCCAGCGCAAACTCTTCATCGAAGCCAAGAAACCCAGTGTTCGCTTAGACCGTGACCGCGCCCCCGCTTTCCAAACGCGCCGGTATGGGTATTCGGCAAGCATGCCGATAGCGGTCGTCACGAACTTTCACCAGCTCGCAATATACGACTGCAACCCTGTCCCGGATGAAACGCATGAGGCGCATGTCGCTCGGTTGCATTTGTTCAACTATGGTGATTTTGATGCGCGGTTTGATGAGCTGTGGCTGCTCCTATCACGCGACAGCATGCTCTCAGGCGCTTTCGACCGACATTTCGAAATCGATACAACCCGGCACGGCGCAGAGCAGTTTGATGATTTCTTCCTGAACCAAGTGCGTGATTGGAGATCGCGCCTAGCGGTAGATATTCACGCCAATGTTGGCGGGCTGAGCTCGGAAGAGCTAACCTACGCCGTACAGCTTTTTCTTTCACGCATCGTTTTCCTTCGGATTTGCGAAGACAGGGAGATCGAGCGATACGAAACCCTTAAGAACCTCGATGAAAGGGCGACGTTCGACGCGTTGAAGGATTTGCTCCGGCGCGCGGACGACTTCTACAACTCCGGGCTTTTTCGGCTGATCGACGATGACCCGTTAGGCGTTCGGATAAGTGATGACGTTCTACAAGGCATCATCGCGGAGCTTTACTACCCGCTCAGCCCCTACACCTTCGCAGTTGTGGAAACTGAAGTGCTCGGGGAAATCTATGAGCAGTTCCTTGGTGAGGTCATCGTCATCGAGGATGGTCAGGTCAAAATCGAGAACAAGCCCGAAGTCCGCGACATCGGCGGCGTCGTGCCGACACCTGGCTTCGTGGCGGATGTCATCGTTGCCCGTACCCTGGGTCCTCGTCTTGCCGGAAAATCGCCGGATGAGCTGGCCGGTTTCACCGTGGCTGACACCTGCTGCGGCTCCGGCATTTTCCTTCTTTCGTCGTTCGATTTCATACTTGGCCACTATCTGGACTGGTACGTTGCTGAAGGCCCCGAAAGATACGAAGGCCAGACGATCTATCAGGTTACAGAAAGTCTCTGGCGGCTGACCTTTGACGAAAAGCGTCGCATCTTGCTTGAACACCTACGCGGTGTGGATATCGATCCAAATGCTGTTGAGGTCGCGCAATTTAGCTTGCTCCTCAAGTTGATCGAGGACGAAAGCGAGGCTGTGCTTAGAGACTATGTGCGGCGTCATCGGCACGCGGCCCTGCCTGCCCTGGATGAGACTATTCTTTGCGGAAATTCGCTGGTCAGCACGCAAGAATGGGAGGAAGTCTTCGGCACGCTTGATCAGAGGCTTCGGGACCGCGTCAACCCTTTCAGCTGGGAAGACGAATTTCCTAACGAGATGGCGGCGGGAGGCTTCGACATTATTGTTGGGAACCCGCCCTATATCCGCATCCAGAACATGGTTGCCTATTCACCAGAAGAGGCTGAGTTTTATCATTCGCCTCAAGCGCCCTACACCACCGGCAGACAAGATAATTTCGACAAATATGCACTCTTCATCGAGCGGTCCCTTGGCTTGATAAAGGACACCGGACGTCTCGGTGTGATCGTGCCGAACAAGTTCATGACGATCAGATCAGGGCGCGCTCTGCGCGGCCTTCTGACTGAGAGACCGGTGCTTGACGAGATCGTGCATTTTGGGGTCAAGCCGGTTTTCGGACGCAGAACAGCGAACTACACCTGCATACTGGTGGCTGATCGCGGCGGCACGGAAAACGTGCTCGTAGAGCAAGCCTGCGCTTTGGAGGAGTGGCGCTACGGGCGGTCGGGCGACACGTCCCGAGTGCCGACTGCAGAGCTGACCGAAGAGCCCTGGATGTTCGGGCAGAATGATGTCCGGGCTTTGTTCGGCAGGATCAGGGATGCTGTCGAGGGCAGGCTTGAGGCGTTGGCGAATATCGAGGTTGGCGTTCAAACCAGTGCAGACGAAATCTACCTTTTGCGTGAGGTCCGTAGCGACGCGAACAGCATAACCATACAGTGGGATGGGCGCGAGTGGCAGATAGAGCGAGGCATCCTGCGTCCGTGTTTACATGACGCGCCGCTCGAAGCGTTTGGGCGACCAGAGGCAAATGCCTGGATGATCTTCCCCTATGAGCTTGTGACCACACCCAAGGGCACCTTGCGCGCGCGGCTGCTTCAGCCTGACGAGATGGCAGCGCAATATCCGCAATGCCTGGCATATCTGACTGCGCGACGCGAAGCTCTGGAAGGCCGCAAAGTGGCAGGTGGGGCAGCAGATGAGCGGCAGTGGTACCAATATGGCCGCTCGCAAAGTCTGACAAAGTTTGACAGGCCGAAAATTATCTTGCCGGTGCTCTCGCGAGAAGCGCGGTATGCCTATGACGAGTCCAACACGATCATCACCGGCGGCGGCAACGGCCCGTACTACATGATCCGAGCCAAGGATGATGCGCCGGTCTCGACGCTCTACTTGCTGGCAGTACTGAACCACCCGCTGTGCGAAGCAATGATCCGAACGAATACGAGTGTATTCAGAGGTGGTTATTACTCGCATGGGAAGCAGTTTATCAAAGACTTGCCTATCCCGGTCCCCGACGACGAAGCGGTGCAGGAAGCTGTGGAACAGCAGGCAGAAAGAGTTCTGTTCGCCTCCGATGACCTGCGCTCGGCACGCACGCCGCACGAGCGCAAACGACACGAACGGACATTGAGAGAAGCGCGGGCGCGATTGGAGCGGCAGGTTACGGGCATGTTCGCACTTGATGAGGAAGACCTCGACGTGCTCGCGTCTGTAGCTGTCCCGGAGTGATTATGTTGAGATTGTATTGGTTGGGAGTTGATTGATGACAGACGTTGCGGACAGGGAAAAAAGAGAGGACACGGTTCCGAATCGAATACTCAATTGGTCGGAAAATCGACCCCTGTGGCAACGTGATGCTTTGCGCCGAATTGTCGTGAATGGCTTTCCAGACGAAGAGGCACTTAAGGAATTATTGGCGCTCTGTAAGAAGGAGCATGGCGACCAGTCCGTTAAGCAGAGCGCAAAACCGCTTAGTAAGGATCATTTGCCGGTTGATCCAGGTGCTGGTGAGTCAGTTTCTCTATCCAAGATTGAGAATGTTTCCGGCGTCAACCAGCTCGCAAAAGGTCAAGAACTAAACTTTGAGGAAGCCGGCCTGACGATTGTCTACGGGCAGAATGGAACAGGAAAATCCGGATATACACGAATCTTGAAGAAGGCATGCCGCTCTAGGCATGCCGGAGAAATTATGCCTGACGTTTATAGCTCTTCGAGTCCAGGCCCTGCGAAGGCTGATCTCGTGATATCGCGAACCGGCGGAGCGACAGAAACTATAAACTGGGAAGACCATGATGATCCGGCCGATATGCTTTCGGCAATTACCGTCTTTGATCGTGATGCGGCTTCAGTCCATGTTCAGAAAAAGAACGAGGTTTGGTTTCGTCCGTTTGGCCTTGATATCCCGGATGATCTGGCCGGTGTCTGCCAAGAGATCAAAACTCGCCTGACGAGTGAAAAGGAAACGCTAGAGCAAAAGCGCAATTCTGTATTTGATAATCCAATCTGGTCAGCGCGCTCAACGCTTGGTAAAGCTCTGACCTCACTACGGCACGATACCGATGTCACGGCGATAACGCCCGCGTCCGCTTTCTCGGATGATGATGAAGCTCGGTTGGCTAAGCTGCAAGCCGATCTCGCTCAGGACCCTGCTGTCGCAGCGAAAGCTCAACGCGACTACGCCGATCAACTAGAGCAACTGAATTCCTATTTGAAACGGGTCGAGCAAACACTCTGCAACGAGTCTATTCAGGCACTTCGGGATAAAAAGAAGACTGCGGACGACATGCGCGCCGCCGCGAACGCGGCGGCCAACAATGCGTTCTCAGGTCTGGAGCTTCAAGGCGTCGGAGAAAATGTTTGGCGAACGCTCTGGGAGTCGGCCCGAGCCTACTCGAAAGTGGCAAAGGAGGAAGAGGCTCCGTTTCCGCCGTCTTCGGGTGACATCTGCGTATTATGTCACCAGGAGATTGATGGCGCGACTGCCACGCGGATGCTAGGTTTTGAGGAATTCATCAAGAAGGATACGGAAACAAAAGCCACTGAGGCCGAGAGGGTCTTTAAGGAGGCTGAGGATGGTTTTCGTGCTTTCGTTGTTCACATTAATAAAGTTTCTGTCGCCTATAGGGGCTTAAAGACCCAAGATTTGACGCTCGGTCGGAAAGTATTGAGATTCCTTGCGGTTGCGCGTCGTGTCCAGATTCAGACTCTATTACAGCTTTCCGGTGAAGAATTTCCGAACACGCTAACGCTGCTGCCCTCTGTCACAGATGATGTAAGGGCAGGAGCCAACCAGGCGCGCGAGTACGCCAAATCTCTTGATGGCGCATCCGGTGGCGAAGCGCGAGAAGCTATTCTCAACGAACATGCGGAGTTGCAGGATCGCAAACAGAGTCAAAAGTTACTGGACATAGCGAAAATCGAAATCGCGCGGCTTGCTGACCTTAAACTTGTAGATGACTGCCTTCGTGATACCGCGACGACCGCAATCACACGTCTCGGAAATGAGATTGCTGACAACCTGATTACGCCGCGCATGCGTGACCGGTTTCAGCAGGAGATTGTCGCGCTTGCTGGAAACCGGGTGCGCGTCGAAGTTGTGCGCTCAGGGGGTAAATTCGGTTCTCCGCAGTATGAGGTGAAGCTTTATGCCAATCCTAAAGCCAAGGTCCACGATGTTTTAAGTGAGGGGGAGCAGACTTGTGTCGCCTTGGCTTCCTACCTTACTGAACTTGCCAATGCTTCGCATACTTCAGCGCTCGTCTTTGATGATCCGGTTTCCTCTTTGGATCACCGGTGGCGCTCCAAGGTTGCCAAACGTCTGGCAAAGGAAGCTGGTGTCCGGCAGGTTATCGTATTTACGCATGACATGATTTTCGTAAACGATTTGGTGAAACTGGCATCGGAACGAAATACGGCGGTTGCGCTTTCTCATTTGACGCGTGCGCAAGATTCCGTTGGTTTCGTCCACAAGGACTTGCCCTGGACGGCATCGAGCATTCGGGATCGGATTGACAAGCTCGAAAAGGATGCGAGAGCGGCAAAGAAATTGTTCGAGGCCCACGACGACGAAGGCTACAAGAGAGAGGTATCATCGCTATATAGCCGCTTGCGCGCGACTTGGGAGAGAGCGTTGGAGGATATCGTTTTTGCCAACGTTGTAATACGTCACCGCGATTATATCGACACTAAGCGCCTGAAGCAGGTGACGGCCTTGGATGAGGCGGATGTGCAGAGCTTTCAGAGCGGGTTTAAGAAGTGTTGTGACTTCGTAGATGCCCATGATCCGTCTCGGGGCCATGATCCTGAGCCGCCGGAACCAACAGAGATGCTGGGCGATATTCAGACCTTGAAGGATTGGTCGGAAGCGTTACGCAGCAAGATGAACAAGGTGTCTTAGTCCGACGGACAAGCTAAACAGCTCACCAGCTCGGGGGCTCCATGATTGGGTTCAGCGCCGATGCGCAGGCGGCATCCAATCCGCGTGAGGGTTGGTCAGGGTTCCAATGGGGCGCGAAGGCTCCGTGGTCGAGGGGATGGTTCCAAGGTAAGGGCGCTATGAAATGCTCCCTTCCTGGTCTCGGGTGAAACTCGTCTCCATGACATGGCGCGCATCCAATCTGAGAAAGGTTGGTCTCCATGAAGTGGTCATGGGGGGATCGGTGGGAGCAGGAACGCTCCCCTGATTGGTGATCGGACGGCCAGACGTTCGTGCATGGTTCGGCGCAGGTGGAGAGGCAAGTCTCCAAGCCCTGCGAGTGGTTCCAAGGGGCGCGATAGCCCCATGGTCTTCCTGAAAGGATCGATGGGTGCAGGGAGAGCGAAGTCTCCCGCGAGTGGGTTTCAAGGGGCGGCGATACGCCCTTTGATCCATGGTTCGGTGCAGGTGGAGAGGGACTTCTCCTAGCCCTGCGAGTGATTGATCGGCGATACGATCTGATGGCTCTGGAACGGGTTCAATGCCCTGGAAGAGCCACTGGCCGGGGGGATGCAACGGGGGCGCGCAGCGGGACCCCTTGCCAAGCTGTTTTGTACTACAAAACACAGCTTGCGTTCGCTTCCAACTCAGCCGCTCTCCATCGGGGGCTGACCTGTAGTACATGGTCTGCAAAGCGGCAAAATCACCATATTGGATTATGATCGAACCACTTCTCTATCCGGTTTAGCCATGGTCTGGGGGAAGATTTCTTGTGGAAAAAACCATCAGCTAATGGATCGTTAAGGAATTATTAGGCCTGATAGTGCATAATTGAATTTTGAATATTAACGAATTTAAGGATAGTTATTTGAGACTTTTGTTTCTTGCCTTCTTTGCTCTATTTGCATTCGTCCCGTCGTCATCAATCGCCGAGACTCCGTCAAACGACTCTGTCGCCACACTTCCCAACATTGAGCACGCTGAAGAGGAAAAGCGGATTCTCTTAAAGCCCGGAGAGGTCAAGGCAATGCCGTTCGTTATGAAGCGCGAACCTGGATTAGGCGACGTATATTGCGCCGATACAGGCGGAAAGTGCGATTTCGGCGGTAAGACTGGTAGCGACCGTAAGCAGAAGGAAGAGGCATTTGGCGAGAAAGGAAATGGTGATCAAGAGTGAGGTTGAGAATAAAAAATTGTTTATTGTTACTCGCGTTAATGGTGGCGAAACCCGGCTACGCAAACGCGCAGGCTTGCACCGACCCAGTTGGGGAACGCGGAAAAGTCGCTTACAATTATTCGTTTGATGTCTTTGTAGGTTGCACTGAATCAGGCTGGCAAGCGTTTCATGATCCCGGCTGTCCGGCAGGCGATGCGTGCGACCCGGCTGATGCTTTTTCATTCACAGACCAAACCGGCGTTGCGACATCGACGCCCATCCAGTCCAATATTGTGCAGATCACGGGACTGTCTGGACCGGCGGCGGTTTCGATTACAGGTGATGGTTCGCCGGAGTTTCGTACATGTAGCGCCAGTGATTGCTCAACCGAAGTCGAGACATGGGGCTCTGCCGATCAGGAGATCAGCAATAACCAATATCTACAGCTTCAACTCAGCAGTAGCGCCAGTGACAGTACGCTGCACAGCGCCACGGTGACAATAAACGGTGTGAGCGACCAATGGGATGTAACGACGGTTTCGGGTGGCTCTTGTCCCGGCACTGAAGTTGGGGGGCATTGCTGGTTCCTCAGCGCGGACAATGAATCCTGCAACACCACTTGTAGCAATGCAGGCGGATCTTATGATACCGCGACGAGAGATTATGTTGGGAGCGACGGCACAACCTCGCATTGTAACTTTGTTTTAAACGCACTCGGCGCCGGGGGGTCTTCTACTAATACGACCACTGGTTCAGCCGCTGGCTGTGTCGAAATATCAGGTATTATCAGATACCGTTATTCATCCCCAGAGACGACGGGTGCGGTTAATGCTAACAATCTAAGAATAGCCTGTGCTTGCTCAGGTTTTTAGAGCGATCTCTTGCCCATGGTCAATTGTGTCCCTGCTTGGCGTTCGCAACCGCATCCGGAGATGCTCACTCATTCAGCTAATAGTGTATCTTGAGTTCTAGAGGTCGGCATCACCAAAATCGAGCAACTGGCGCTGTGGCGTAATACATGCGCTTTTCGGTCTATGAGCGAGCAAATGACTTACTTCTGTCTATCACGACGACAACCAAGAGATTTCCGCATCAGTTCTTACTGAGAGGCTGGCTGGCTTCCATTCCGTTTCCGATCCGGCTGTTACCCAGCTCCGGCACCAAAGATTTCCTCAGATTAGATGCGAAACACGGCAGCAAAGACCGCTGCCCTCAACGCAATCTGATGAGGATGTCACTCATGAAAACTCCAAGACAAAATCTACCCCCGCAGGCCTATATGCCCGGCGGCGGTCCCGGCCCCAAGACAATCGCCGGGTTCGCTCTCGCGCTCCTTCTCGAACTGGCCATGCTGGTCCTGCTGGCCTCAACCTACACAGAAACCATGGGGCTGGCCTCGAACCAGTATCTTTGTGATCTGCCCGGCGCGGGCGGTCTGTTCTGCGCCATCGATGAGGACATGACCGTCTCTCACCTGCTGGCCTTCTTGCTGGCGGTGTTCTCGGTCGCCGTGCCGATCATGATCTGGTCGGCGGTGCTGGATGAAAACATCCACGAGGACCCGCGTAGCTGGCTGGCGAGCCCCATGAACCGCGTCAAGGCGGGAATGGCGGGCATCGTCTACGCCGCTGTTATCGCGCTGGAAGTGGTCAATCTCTACACGCTGATCGCCCAGCAAGCAGCGCCCAATCCGTTCGGCGTCTCCCACGATCAAGCGCCGATGATGGATTTCCTCGCCCAGAACCAAGGGCTTGGTGTCTTCGTCGCCCTGCTGATCGCTCTCGTCAACACCGTGCTGGCGCTGCTGACCGTGCGCGCCACCCGTGCCCTTGTCCAGAAAGGCTAACCCATGCTCTCGCAATTCATGAAATCAACGATCCTCGCCGGGGCGCTCGCCCTGCACTCCACGCCCGCCGTCCGTGCGGAGGGCAACAACGAGCCCCCTACTTTCTTCATCGTCGTTGAAAACGGCGGCGTCGTCACCGACCCCGAAGCGCAAGCCGAAGCAATTCGGCTCACCTTGGGCGAACTGAGTGAGCTTCGCCGCAGGCGGGCCACTCGGGATAGCAATATCCACATCATCACCTCGGCCAATCCGACCGAGATCACCTGGTCCGGCACGCCTGAACAACTCTACGAGCAAGGCGCTTCTGTGCTTGAGGCATTGACCATCATTCCAACCTGCTCGGACTTGGAACTCGCCTGGGATCAGGTGCGGACGACCGTGCGGATCACAAGGCCGGATGATCTGCGCCTCATCGGTATCGGTCCGTTCATTCACGCGGGCTATCCCTGTGATGAGGGCGACGGGCTGATCACGCTTCCTCAAGACGTTCCGGCGGAGGTGCAGCTCGGAAACCTTGCTCTGGAAGCAAGCTTCACGCGGCTCATGAACCTCCATGCCGATCAGGAAGAAATGGTTCTGGAGCATCTGGAAGCCGCTGGCGCGCTGGCGCGCGCAAACGCTGGTGAGCTTGATCTTGACCTGATGGACCGGGCGCGCACGCGCAGCAATCTCGGCAATATTCTGGGGAGGGAGTAAGCTATGCCTTGGCGGACTTTTCTCTCCACGAGCGCTCTGGCGGCAACGCTCTCCAGTGCGGCTCTGTCTGAAAGCCTCGTGCAGATCGCTGAACCGCATGTCGGTGACCTCCCGAACATCACGGTTCAGGAACAAGGCAGCGGCGGCACGGCGCGGTTTCAGATCGTGCCGCGCGTCGGTGAAGGCGAAACCGCAGACCTGACCGTTCAGCGCTGGCGTGACTTTGAAGGGGAAGTGCTACTTGGCATTCGCACCGATCCGGCGCGCGTTCCGAGCCCACGACTTATGGAAATGGTGGCCTCTATCGATATGCGCGATGAGTTTGGAGCGGAGATTGTCAGCGGCTACGACATCAATGCCGAACATAACATCGTGCTCGCCTTCTCCGGCGGATCGGTAGAAATCACTCACATTGCCGAAGACGAGAACGGGCTGATCATCTCTGCGCTGACCCGAAACGAGACCGGTGAAGTGATCGATCCGCCCCTGGGCACGCTGGCGCTCTACCGGACCGGCGGTGAGAAGCTCTGCTTTGCCGAAGAGGTGATAACCCAAGAAACGCAGGTTCCTGTCGATATCCTCGCGCCGGGCCAGGCAGAGGGCATCCCGATGACCTTCGCCGTTCTGATGGACCGCTCGGGCTCGATGATGAACCACATGGACGAAATGCGCGTCGCTGCGGGCGGATTTATCGATGCACTGCCGGACCGCGCAGGATGTCTGATCGGGGCGTTTTCCGAAGGTGAAGCCAGTTTTGAGCCGCGTGAAGGTTTTGGCTATGAGCAGTGCCGCGCGTCTAACTTCCCGATGCATGGCCTGCGGGCAGACGGGGCAACCGATCTCTACGGCTCGCTGGAACATCTCTATGACTAAATGAACCAGGATGCCTTGAGCAACCATCAGCGCGCCGTCATCATCATCACGGACGGCCAAGCCAACCGGAACCTGGAAAGGCAGGCCTCAGTCATCGCCGCCAAAGGCGACGTTGTGACCTTCGTCTATTTTCTGGGCAGCAATGAAGAGCGCTTCCTGCAAGACCTTGCAGATAGCTATCTCGGCCATGACGGAGCGCTTCGTCAAGAACTCCCCCGCTTCTTCAACGTGGTGCGGGACGCCTACACAAGCCAGACTGTGCTGCGTCAGACGGCCTGTGCTGATGAAGAAACGGACGAAGGCGCGCTGCAATGATGCCGCGCGAAACCAAGCAGGAGCAAGCGCGGCGGCGGCTCTGGAGCTTTGATCCAGACAGCCATGGTTCGGCCAAGTGGGCGGACGCTGCCCACTTGGCAGCGCGGGGTTACGGCCTCGCCGGTCGCCATACGCTTGGCTACCTACCTGCTAAGGATGCCCGGCAGCCCGCGCTTCCCGTTACCTATGGCGGGGACAGGCACGAGCTGATCGTTGCCCCGACGCGCGGCGGTAAGGGGGTCTCGGGCGCAATCCCGCGCCTTCTTGAGCACCCGGGCAGCGCCATTGTGCTGGATATCAAAGATGGCGAGCTGGCCTTCATCACCGCGCGCTACCGCCGCGACGTGCTGGGTCAGACCGTCATCATGATCGATCCGTTCGACGTGGCTGCGAGCAAGCTTGGCATGCTCCGCTCGTCTTTCAACCCTTGTGCTCGCATCGAGCCCTTCGGTGATGATGCCTTTGATGAGGCTATGCTGGCCGCTGATAGCCTGGTCATCCCCGATGGCGGGGCAGAGAGCCACTGGTCCGGTGAAGCCGCCAGCATGATTGCAGGACTGCTCCTGCATGCTGGCGAGCACGGCACGGCCAGCTTGAAGGATGTTCGGCGCGCGTTGAACGCCAGCCGTGAGGACTTCCGCGCCGTTGTGGATCAGATGCTGGACTCCCCCTTCGAGCTGGTCAGGGCCGCTGGCGGGCGAATTGACAACAAGGAAGAGCGCGAACTCTCCGGGGTCATCTCGACCGCGCAGCGCAACACCCATTTCCTCGAAAGCGCCAAGCTGGCGGATGCGCTGGCGTCTTCAGATTTCGACCCGCAAAGCATTGGCGAAAATACCTCGATCTACATCATTCTGCCCGCGCGCCGGATTGCGACCGCGCGGCGCTTCCTGCGGGTGCTGATCGGGGCGCTTATCGCGAGCGTCACGGCGCTGCCTGAGCGCCCCTCGATGCCGGTAATGTTCTTGCTCGAAGAGATGGCGACGCTAGAGCGGATGGCGATTATCGAGCAAGCGGTCGGCCTCATGGCGGGCTTTGGCATGCAGCTTGTCATGGTCGTTCAGGATTTTACGCAGCTCAAAGAACTCTATCGCAGCCGCTGGGAGTCCTTTCTGGCCAATAGCGCCTCGATCCAATGCTTTGGCACCAATGACCGCTTCACAGCCGATTACATCTCGGCGCTTTGCGGCCAGACCAGCGCCCATCAGCTCAGCCTGGACAGCGCGCAAGAGCGCGGGCGGCTGCTGGGCGATCCGCAGTTTCGCTCAAGCGGAGATACCAGCCAATCCCGCCGCCTGATCACATCCGATGAGCTGATGAGCTTGCACCCGTCGGTGCAGGTTGTCGCTCTCGCGGCGGCCCGGCCCATGATCGGCTATCGTCCAGTCTATTTTCTGGAGAAGCGTTTCCGGGACCGCGCTGGCCGCCCTCTCTATGACATTCATCCGTCGCGCGCCGGACTGCCTGTGACAGCGGCTGTAGACTTCACAAAGCCCGGCTTGGCTCTCGGCGCGCTTCTTGGCGATTACCTGAGCGTGGGGTGATTCATGGCAAAATTCATACTCCTTACGCTTGCCAATATCATCTTTGGCTACGCAGCGCTTGTCATCCTGGCGCGAGCGGCGGGGATATTCCTGCCGGTGTTCCACCAATGGCTTGCCTTGATGATTGGTTTCGCCGGGCCGCTCCCCTTGCTCGTCACCGGCCTTTGGAGCGCAGCCGCGCTCTGGCAGGCCCGGCAAGTCTCGAACTTCCGGACCACCGACAATCCTGATGTCTCTCAAGCTCTGGCGCGCGGGGACCATGAACCGGCGCGGATGTCTGCCGTTGGTCCGGCTTGGCCAGAGCTGGTCGCGCGCGGCCTCGTCTGGACAGCGCTCTCTGCGTTGCCGGTATGGCTCGGCTGGCCATTGCCCTTGCTCTGGCCAGCCATGCTCTACGGACTCTGGGCCGTGCTGAGATGGTCGCTCTAACACTTTCCAAAAAAGAAAGCCCCGAAACGGGTAATCCGTTTCGGGGCTTTGGTCACTTGGCGGGTTTGGTTCAGGCGGCGAAGCTGTTGGCGGCACCATGAAGGCGGCTATAGAGCTCGATCACACGCACACGATTGTATGTAATCGGGCTGGCATAGCGCTTGGGGGCTGTGCCGCAGGGCGCGGCTTCAAGGAATAGTCCCATCCAACGGTTCCCGACATCGGGGAACATCTCGCAGATTTCCTCGTGCCGGAAGGGACGCTGGTCAGGGAAGAAGAGCCGACCGTCATAGTCCTCGATCTCGACCAGGACCCGTCGCCAGGCGGCGAAGGAGCCGACCTCCTTGTGCATGGCGCGGGCGGGTTTCCAGATGCGTTCGCGATAGAGCTTGCGGTTGGCGATGTGGTGATCGGCCAGAACGGTGATCTTTTCATCCTTTGTGCTGATGGCTGTGAGCATGGTTGGGCTTTCTGTTCTACAGGGGCATGGTTTGTGGTCCTTAGGTGCTGTTGTTGGTCATGGTCGCTACATGGGTCCTCTTTTCTGAAGGCGCGGGGGATGGATGTTCTTGTCCGCGCTGCTGAGAATGTGGGAGGCTTCCCGGAATTTGCAGATTCGGGATAGCGAAACGGGATCGGCAAATCCGTAGTATATATATAAATATCAGTTGCTTATGCTGCAATTTATGAGGCCATTTCGGAGTGAAGAACCGCTACTGCATAGGCTCGAAGCTGCCCGAACCCACATTTCGGGCTCTTGTGCGGGCGTACTTCATGGGCAAGACGACCGAGGATGCCGCTCGGGCGCTCAAGGTCTCACAAGGAGCAGTGAAGAACCTTTACAGGCGGCTCACCTATCGCTTGATCGATGACTTCCCGGTCTTCGAATTCTACCGCGATCTCTTGGCTGATTGTTTTGAAACGGGGGGGCACCGTGTTGAAGCCTTGAAGCGTTGTCTTTGGCAGTGCCCTGGTGACTTGCACTACGATAGCCCCAGCGACCGCGAAATTTGCGACGGCTGTCCGTTTGCTAATAGGTTTCTCGCCTTTCCGGATCACGACGAATCCGTTCAGACAATGTATTTTGCGCGCCGATCCCTTGCGCCATTGACATCATTTAGCTTCGTTAACCGGGCCGCCTACTTTTTTGCCCAAGAATGCCTGATTTATGGACCAACCGAGCGCCGACGCCGACAGGCGAACAGATTTATTACAACTTTGAGAGCGAGGCCGCTTGGCACGTCAGGAAGCAAAAGTCAAATTGCTGATCGCTACGTGGAACATCGGGGCTTGAGGCCTCACTGGTATGTTGTTGGTCAAGGGCCAGAGTATTATCTCCCCAATCACGATATGATGTGACACGTTCACTTCCCAATCGTTTCCGATTGAGTGCCAATAGCCTTCGGCCTCAGCATCAAAAATCGAAGTGAGAAATGGCCACCTTTCCATCATCAGTATGTGATGATGGAGAAAGTAAATGCCAGGGAAACGAAGAAGTGCTCATGCGCAAGGCGCAACGCAAATTTGCGGGCCGCGCATAAATTATGCTAACATTAAAGAAGATAAGAGAATTCAAGAGCGCGGCTCTTTGAATTTGGCACCGGAGCAGAATAACGCTCAGGGCCAGCACTTCACCGATATGGATGAAAACCAAGCACAGGGGCAAAGTTTAACTGGCGCCCTTGTGCGCTCCAATGCGCGAGAAACCAGCGCAGATGGGCAGGTGTGTGTGATGACTAAGAACGGTTTTCAAAATGCGCCGAATTTGAGCAAGGCGCTTTATTTGGTCCTCGGTGAAGTCGGTGAGCCAAAGGGCAAGATCGTATATGAGAAATATCGCGGACTATTTGATGATCCAGATATCAGTGATGAGCGAAAAGACGAGATCATCAAACTGCTATTTGTCTTCGGCAATGCCTTCTACGATGCCACTTTTGCCTATGAATGGGCTGGTTCAACTTGTGGAAAACCCAGCGACAATGAGGAAATCGCTCCCGGTGAGCGCGGCGGTATGGTAGGCTCAGACGGAGTTACCCTGACAACAGTTTTTAATGCGTGCGCGGCTGAGTAGCCACCCGCGAAGACAAGGAGGAGTCATGAAAGATGAAGTAAAACAAAGCGATGTGACGAGCAACGCGCTCATCTATTGCCGCGTCTCTGACAAGAAGCAGAAGACGCACGGCCACGGGCTTGAGAGCCAGGAGCATCGCTGCCGTCAGTATGCGGAAGAGCGTGGGCTTGCTGTCGAGATGGTCTTCCCGGACGATTACAGCGGCGGCGGCGACTACATGAAGCGCCCCGGCATGCGCGCCATGCTTGCCTATCTCGAAGCGCAAGAAGGCAAGCCCTATGTCGTTATATTTGATGACCTGAAGCGGTTTGCGCGCGATACGCAATTCTATTGGAAGCTGCGCGATGAACTGGCAGCGCGCGGCGCATCTATTGAGTGTCTGAATTTTTAATTTGAAGATACACCCGAAGGAAAGTTTGTTGAGACGGTCTTCGCGGCCCAAGGCCAGCTTGAGCGCGAACAGAACCGCCGTCAGGTCATCCAGAAGATGACCGCCCGCGTGGAGAACGGATATTACGTTTTCCATCCACCTGTCGGATACCGTTACGAGCGCGTCTCCGGCCACGGCAAGCTTCTCGTGCCTGATGAGCCCGTGGCATCGATCATCACGGAAGCCCTTGAAGGCTTCGCTGATGGACGTTTCCGCTCCCAGGTAGAAGTGAAGCGCTTTCTGGAAGGAAAGCCCGACTTCCCGAAGAGCGGGCCAAGCGGCTACGTCCATCCAAGCCGTGTGAAGGACATGCTAGAGCGTGCCGTGTACGCCGGATGCGTCGAAGCGCCTAACTGGGGCGTCGGCCTTCGTAGGGGCCATCACCAGCCGCTTATCAGCTTTGCTACGCATGAGCGCGTGCAAGCGCGCTTGAAGGGCACGCTCAACGCTCCTGCGCGCAAGGATATCAATGAGGACTTCCCGCTGCGGGGCTTCGTCCTGTGTGACGACTGCGGTGAGCCTATGACGTCTTGCTGGTCCAAAGGGCGCAATAAGCTCTACCCCTATTACCTGTGTGATACCCCTGATTGCGCGTCAAAGCGCAAGTCCATCCGGCGTGCCGATATCGAAGATGGGGCAGAGCGCCTACTGCGTGAGCTGCAACCGGCTGGCCAGCTCTTGAAGCTGGCCAAGGCAATCTTCACCGATATCTGGGAGATGCGCCGCGCTGACGCCATGTCCGCTCGCAGCACACTAGAGTCGCAACTTAAGGACACTGAAAAGCAGATCGAGGCCCTGCTGGACCGGATCATGAATGCGTCCAGCCCGTCCGTCATCACGGCGTATGAAAAACGCATCGGTGAGCTAGAGCGCAAGAAGATCAAACTGGCTGAACAAGCCGACTCGGCAGTGCCGGATCAGGGACGCCTGTCTGATTTTATCGAACCGGCCCTGACATTTCTGGCAAGTCCTTGGAATATCTACAAAAACGGCAACTTCTCCCTCAAGAGAACAGTGCTCAAATTGGCCTTCGCGGAGCCTCTGAGGTATAGCCGGAATGAAGGTTATCGAACCGCTGAAACCACCTTTCCTTTCAAGGTGTTAGCGGATTTTTCATCCCTTGAGTGCGGGATGGTGGGCGACCTTGGAATCGAACCAAGCGTGCGTCTCCGCGAGGGAGTTACAGTCCCCTGCCACACCTTGCGGCCTGTCGCCCACCGTCGTCGGGCACCCCCGACGTGGGGGGCTGATTACATCTGCCGAATTTCCCCGTCAACAGGAAAATCCCTTGGCAAGCGACCGACTTCGGTGTCATGGGAAAGACCCGACAGGACAGGCAGGGCAGATGGCCAGGAAACCGAAATGGGTGGTCGAGAAGGAGCAGGCGCGGCGGGCCGCGGCGGCCGAGACCGTGTGGCTTTTCGGCCTGCATGCGGTGCGCGATGCGTTGATGAACCCGCGGCGTGAGCGTCTGAGGCTGATCCTGACGCCCAATGCCGCGGACAAGCTGGCCGATGCGGTGGCGCAGAGCGGGATGGCGCCCGAGATCTCGGACCCGCGCCGCTTCTCCGCGCCGCTCGATCCCAACTCGGTCCACCAGGGCGCCGCGCTCGAGGTCAAGCCGCTGGACTGGGGCCGGCTGGAGGACGTGGCGCTGGCCGAGGGGCCGGGGCCGCTGCGGCTGGTGCTGCTCGACCGGGTGACCGACCCGCATAACGTGGGCGCCATCCTGCGCTCGGCCGAGGTGTTCGGCGCCCGTGCCGTGATCGGCACGCGCCACCACGCCGCGCCCGAGACCGGAGCGCTGGCCAAGACCGCCTCGGGCGCGCTGGAACGCCAGCCCTATCTGCGCGAGCGCAACCTGGCCGAGACGATCGTGACGTTGCGCCAGATGGGCTACCTGGTGCTGGGGCTGGACGGGACGGCCGCGCAGACGATCGAGGAGGCGCTGGACGGGCGCCGCGACGCGCCCGTCGCGCTGGTGCTGGGCGCCGAGGGGCCCGGCCTGCGCCCCAAGACGCGCGAGACGGTGGATGCGCTGGTCAAGATCCCCTTCGCGCGCGATTTCGGATCGCTCAACGTCTCGAACGCCGCCGCCGTCGCCCTCTACGCGGCCCGCGCCTGAGGGGGCGAGGCCGGGATTGCCCCGCCTTTTCCCGACGCGCGACACAATGCCCATGTCTGCTCGGGCCGAACGGGAATCGGTCGAGGGCCATGAGACATACCAAGCTTGCCACCTGCGCCTATTGCGGCACGCAGACCACGATCTGTTTGAGCGACGTCACCGAAAGCCTCTCCTGCGCGGGATGCGGTGCTGCGATACGGGACCTGCGCTCGGTCACCCAGACGGCCCATGCCCGCGCCTATGCCGGACCGGGTCCACGTCCGCACAGGCAGCGCCCGGTCGCGCGCCTGCCGCAGCGCCTGCTGCGCGGCGCGGTGGAGGCGTTGGACGATTTCTTTGACTGACCCGGCGAGAGGCCGCGTCGGTCGGACGGGTTTGCATGCCAGGCGTCCACTACCACCGGGCAGCAGCGGCGGGATGCCATTGGTTCCGGGCTTGTGATCGCCGCGGCCGTGCCCCATTTACCTTCCCATGCCGAAGACGAAAATCGCCACCTGCTGCTATTGCGGCACCCGCGCCGCGCTGGTCCTGAAGGGGCGCGAGCGGCATGAGCTGTCCTGCGCCTCCTGCGGGGCGCCGCTGCACGAGATGAAGCACCTGCGCTCGGATGCGGTCGATCGCGAGGCGCGGCATCACGACACGGTCTCGCATGTCGCCCGCCGCGTCGAGAGCGCGCTGGACCGGCGGGCGCTGAAAGGCAAGAAGGCGAAGAAGGGCAAGAAGAAGAAAAGCCCCGCCCGGAAGCTGTTCGGCGAGGCCTTCGACCTGATCGAGGATATCTTCGACTGAGACCGGCCCGGCATCGGTGCCGGGCCCGGGCGTCCGGAGCGATCAGAACAGGAAATCGTCGGTCAGGTGATCATTTGTCACGCCGATCCCGTATTCGCTGGTCGGATCGGTCATGTGATCATTCGTGACGCCCACCCCGGCCTCTTCGGTCGGGTTGGTGAAGTGGTCATTGGTCACGCCGATGCCGGCTTCCTCGGTGGGATCGGTGAGGTGGTTGTGGTTGATGGTGACGGCGATGGGCGAGAAGATGAAGCTGTCTTCGAACATTGTTCCGGTTCCCCGTGGCGGTTGTTGCGATCTGGATCTGTGATACCTGCCGGGGCGGGGCCGCGTCAGGTCGTGGATTCCCGACGGTCGGGTATTCCGGAGGTCCCGGCGCACAGCGGTCCGGACCGGCCCACGGGGGCTTGCCCCCGCCGATCCGGAGCCGCGGACCCCGCCCATGTCCGAACCGACGCGGCTGCACAGGCGCTGCGCGCCCGCTATCCTCTGGCCATCGGGGCAGGGCTGGCTTATCTGCTGGGACGCGACGCAAGCTCGGAGGCGACATGCAGGATTACGAGACGCCCGGACCGGTGGAAGAGGACTGGTCGGACGCGATCTCTTCGGTCGAGGAGATCATCGAGGACGCGCGCAACGGGCGCATGTTCATCCTTGTCGACCACGAGGACCGCGAGAACGAGGGCGACCTCGTGATCCCGGCCCAATGGGCGACGCCGGATGCGATCAACTTCATGGCGCTCTACGGGCGCGGGCTGATCTGCCTGGCGATGACAGGCGAGCGCATCGAGCAGCTGGGCTTGCAGCTGATGTCGACCAACAATTCCTCGCGCCACGAAACCGCCTTCACCACCTCGATCGAGGCGCGCGAGGGCGTGACCACGGGCATCTCGGCGGCCGACCGGGCGCGCACCGTGGCGGTGGCGATCGACGCCTCGAAGGGCGAGGCCGACATCGCCACGCCGGGCCATGTTTTCCCGCTGCGCGCGCGCAAGGGCGGCGTGCTGGTGCGGGCCGGTCATACCGAGGCCGCGGTCGACGTGGCGCGGCTGGCCGGGCTGAACCCGGCGGGCGTGATCTGCGAGATCATGAACGAGGACGGCACCATGTCGCGCCTGCCCGAGCTGGTGGCTTTCGCCCAACGGCACGGGCTCAAGATCGGCACGATCTCGGACCTGATCGCCTACCGCCGGCGCAACGACAACCTCGTCCGCGTCCGTACCGAGGAGACCGTGACCTCGGAATTCGGCGGCGACTGGCAGATGCGGATCTATACCGACGAGACCCATGGCGACGAGCATATCGTGCTGGTCAAGGGCGACCTGTCGGGCGACGATCCGGTGCTGGTGCGCATGCATGCGCTGGACCCGATGCTGGACATCGTGGGCACCGGGCCCGCCAACCGCGCGCACGAGTTCCAGCACGCGATGGAGGCCGTCGCCGCCGAGGGGCGCGGCGTGGTCGTGCTGCTGCGCGACACCTCGATGAAGCTCGACGTGCAGGACGAGGTCTCGCCCCGGACGCTGCGGCAATACGGGCTGGGCGCGCAGATCCTGTCCTCGCTGGGCCTGTCGCGGCTGGTCCTTCTGACAAATTCGCCGACCCCCAAGGTGGTGGGGCTCGAGGCCTACGGGCTCGAGATCGTCGGCACGCGCAAGATATCGGAGCTGGGCTGATGGCATCCAACGAAGAGCATTACACGCTGGCACGGCCGGAATTCGACAAGCCGGTCAAGATCCTGATCGTGGTCGCCCCCTATTACCGGGCCATCGCCGATGACCTGATCGCCGGCGCCAAGGCCGAGATCGAGGCCTGCGGCGGCACATGGGAGCTGATCGAGGTGCCCGGCGCGCTGGAAGTGCCCACCGCCATCGGCATCGCCGGGCGGATGGCCAATTTCGACGGCTACGTGGCGTTGGGCTGCGTGATCCGGGGCGAGACGACGCATTACGAGACGGTCTGCAATGACAGCTCGCGCGGGATCACGCTGCTGGGGCTGCAGGGCCTGTGCATCGGCAACGGCATCCTGACGGTCGAGACCTACGAGCAGGCCCGCGTGCGCGCGGCCACCGACGGGCAGGACAAGGGCGGCGGCGCGGCCGCGGCGGCCTTGCATCTGGTGGCGCTGGCCCGTAACTGGGGCGCTTCGCGGCAGGGCGTCGGATTCGTGCCCGCCCGCGACGAGTACCAGATCGCAGGCGGCGCCAAGGGACCGACCACCGCATGAAAGAGCTTTCGGGCAATTTGAAACGCAAGATGAAGAGCGCCTCGCGGCTCTATGCCGTGCAGGCGCTGTTCCAGATGGAACAGTCCGGCCAGATGGTCGACAAGGTGCGGCGGGAATTCCTTGAGCACCGGTTCGGCGCGGTCACGCCCGAGGGCGAGGAGATGCTGGACGGCGACATCACGCTGTTCGGCCAGATCCTCGACGAGGCGGTGAACTGGCAGGCGCGGATCGACCAGATGACCGACCGCGCGCTGGTCGCCAAGTGGCCGATCGCCCGGATCGACCCGACGCTGCGCGCGCTGTTCCGCGCCGCCGGCGCCGAGCTGGTGGCCACCCAGACGCCGCCGCGCGTGGTGATCGTGGAATATGTCGACGTGGCCGCCGCCTTCTTTCCCGAGGGGCGCGAGGCGCGCTTCGTGAACGCGGTGCTGGACCACATGGCGCGCGAGGCCCGTCCCGAGGCGTTCTGACCGCGAGATAGCGCACGCGCCTGCGCGGGAACCCGCCGGGCGCGGCGGCGTTGCTGATCCATGGATGAACTGGACGAGGTGCTGCCGCCCGAGGTCACCGCCACTCTGACCGAGCAGCTGGCCGGCTGGGCGGACGGGGCCGTGACGCTGGCGCCGCGGATCGGCGTGGCACTGGTGCTGCTGGGACTGACCGCGCTGGTCGCCTGGATGGCCGGGCAGGTCCTGACGCGGCTGGGCCGCCGCACCCGGCTGCGCCGCAACCTCGTCGACGTGCTGCGGCTGGTCTCCAACACCGCCATCTGGCTGACCGGGCTGCTGATCGCGGTCACCGTGGTGTTTCCCACGATCACGCCGGGCCGGGCGCTGACAACGCTGGGGCTGGGCTCGGTGGCGATCGGCTTTGCCTTCAAAGACACGTTCGAGAATTTCCTGGCCGGCATCCTGATCCTGCTGCGCGAGCCCTTCCGCATCGACGACACGATCGAATGCGAGGGCGCCGAGGGGAGGGTCGAGGCGATCACCATCCGCGACACCCATATCCGCCAGACCGACGGCCAGCTGGTCGTGGTGCCCAATGCGCAGCTGTTCCACAACCCGGTCACGGTACGCACCGACCAGCAGTTCCGCCGCGCCTCGATCATCTGCGGCGTGGCCTATGGCGAGGACGTGGACGAGGCCCGCGCCGTGATCGAGAAGGCGGTGCGCGCCGTGGATCTGGTGCGTGACGACGTGCGCGACATCCAGGTCTTCGCCCATGCCTTCGGTGCCTCCTCGATCGATTTCGAGGTGACGTGGTGGACCGGCTCGCTGCCTGTCGACATCCGCGCCAGCCGCGACCAGGTGGTCGCCGCGGTCAAGCGCGCGCTGGACGAGGCGGGCATCGAGATCCCGTTCCCCTATCGCACCCTGACGGTCAACGCGCCGGTGCCGATCCGCTCGGTGGACGGGCAGGGCTAGGCTTGCGGCATGCCGTCCCCTTGTCTTCGCCCGCGCAGGTTATATTCTCTGTTCCGAATGCAAGGAGGTTTTCATGCCCAAGCTCATCCGTCTCTATATCCTGCAGGTCGCGACCGGCTTCGGCCTTTCGGCCGTCTTCGTGGGCGCGCTGATGTGGTTCAACGTGGCCAATCTCTGGCATCTCGTCAGCGGCAGCGAGGCGGGGCTGATCGCGCTCTTGATGCTGTGGATCTTCAACGGCATCGTCTTTGCCGGCGTGCAGTTCGGCATCTCGATCATGCGCATGGGCGCGGATGAGGGCGGCGATGGCGGCACGCGCCAGCCCGAGCCCGTCCGCGCCGAGGCGACCATCCCGGTCGAGGCCACCGAGCGGCCCGGGCCCCTGCGCTTTCTCGGCCGCCGCTGAACGCGCGCTCACGGGCCTGTCAGGACAGGCAGGCTTGCCGTGGGGGCAGGGGGCCTTACCCTTCCCGACATCAACGGGAGGAGGCCCCATGCCCCGCATCATGCGTTTGCTGATCCGACAGACGATCATCGGCTTCGTGCTGTCGGCCCTGTTCATCGCGCTGCTCTACGCCATGAACGTCGCCAATCTCTGGTATCTCGTCACCCATTCCACCTATGGCGTCTTCGCGACCCTTATCCTGTGGGTGCTGAACGGCATCGTTTTTGCCAGCGTGCAGTTCGGGATCGCCGTGATGCGGCTGGGGGATGACGAAGATTCGCGCCCGGGCGGCGGCCATGCCCAGCCCGTGCCCGTGCCGGCCGAGGCCGCGGCGCCCCGCACGTTGCGCCTGTGACCGCGACATGGATGAAATGAGAAAGCCCGCCGGGATCTCCGGCGGGCTTTTTCATGTGATGCCCATAAGGGGCAAAGCGGCGGGAACCGCACGCAACCGTCTGGGTAGCGCATTCCCGAGGACCTGTATCTACAGGTGGGCGCCAGGTAACGAGACCACGATCCCGTCAGAGCCAGCTCCCTCGGATTTGCTTAAGGCCACCGGAATGTACCCGTCTGACGTGAAGGGCAGAACCCACCAGCGCCTCACCTAAGTCGGGGGCGGGCGCATGACAAGGCCGCGCCGCGGAAATGTTTCGGATCGTCCGCGCCGTCCCGCCCGGATGCGCTCAGCCCTCTTCGGGCAGGAAGCCATAGCGGCGCAGCTCTTCGGGCAGCAGGATGTAGATCTCGTCGGCCGGCGTGGTCAGCGCGTGGCGCATGACCAGCGGGTCGATCCCCATCTCGTCGAGATAGGTCATCACCTCACCCTGGCCGCGCTGGATGTCCTCGACCGCGACGAAGGCGGGCAGGATGGTGCTTTCCCCGAAATAATGCTGGTGCACCCCGACCGAGGCCGAAGGCGCGATCTCGCGCGGGGTGCCGCCGGCCAGCAGGTAAGGGCAGGCGGAATAGCAGAACTCGCCCGGCAGCATGGTGGTGCCGATGCCGGCCGCGCGCAGGTGCCGGCCCAGGTCCAGCGCGTCGCGCACCGACCCGCCGGGCGATTGCAGGACCAGCGTCTCGACGGGCGGGTCGGCGGCCTCGATCTGCGGGATGAGCCGGGCCGCGTCGCCCTCGGCGATCGCGCCTTCCAGCCGCCATGTACCGTCGTCGAAGGTCAGGGTCAGCCGGTCGGGCAGGGTGCCGGGGTCGCGCGCGGGTGCGGTGGCGGGGCGATCGCGGCTGGGCGTGTAGGTGCGGCGCTGGTCACCCGGGCGCACCGGCTCGGTCAGGCGCGGCGCATCGGTGCGCAGGCCGGGCAGGCGGAGCGCGCCGTCGCGCATGTCGCCCAGCACCAGCAGCACGCCGATCCCCAGTTGAAAGACCAGCACGGCCGACAGGGTGCGCGAGACGGTCCGGGCCCTCATGCGCGCTTGTCCTTCAGCTCGGCCACGCGGTGGCTCTCATCCTCCGCGTGGCCCGGCTCCCGTTCGGCCTCGGGATCGGTCTTTGCCTTGGCCTCCTGCCGGGTTGCGGGCGGCGCCATCACCCCCTCGACATCGCGCAGGGCCGTGACGGCGGCGCGCAGCTCGGCCAGGGTCAGCGTGTCCTCGACCCCGGCGCCTTCGCGCCCCTGCCGGATCGCCGATTGCGTGATCGCCAGGATGAAGACCAGCACGGCGGGCAGCAGGTCGATCGCGATCGCCCCCGCCCAGGACGGGACGAAATTGCCCGCGTAAAGGATCACCGCGTCGGCGGCCGAGAGCGGCGTATAGGTGACATCCGTGGGCGCCTGCAGCGCCACCACCGCCTGCGCGGCCTTCTCGAGCGTGTCGGCACGGGCGCCCAGCACCTCCAGCACCGAGGTGATCGTCGCGGACTGGTCGGCGCGGGTCTCGGCGGTGCGCCCGTCCAGTTCGGGCAGCACCACCGAGGCCGAGAGGTCGCGCGCCGCGCGCTCCACCAGCGGCGCGACGGAGAGCTGCCGCAGCCGCGTGATGATGCCCTGCAGCCGCACCGCGGCCTCCGAGAACTCGACGCTGCGCGCCTCGACCGCGCCCGGCTCGACCGTCAGGGCGCGCATCCGCGACAGGATCGTGTTGCCCTCTGTGAAGGCGGTGTCGACCAGCGGGGTCTGCGCGGCGATCTGCGTCTCGAGCGCGGCCAGTTCGGCCGATTTCTGGCGCAGCACGCGGAACACCGCGCCCCGGCCCGCGAGGCCCGACAGGGTGCCCTGCGCCTCCTGCTCGGAGAGATCCTCGAAGCTCTGCCGCACGCGCGCCACGTCGCGCTCCAGCGCCTGCGCCGACAGGGCGATCTCGTGCGCGCGCTCCAGCGCGCCCTGGTAGTCCTGCACCGTCTCCGCCAGGTGCTGCTCGACCGCGGCCGAGCCCGCCAGCGCCGCGGCATTCAGCCAGGACGACATGGCCACGATGGCCAGGCTGCCCAGCCCCATGGCTGCCATCAGCCCCGCCCGGGCGCGGGTGGTGCGCACCGCCGGGAAGAGCCGCATCAGGTAGGACCAAAAGACGAAGATCCCCACCGAGACCGCGACCGAGTAGGCGATGGCGGCAAAGACCGACATGGCGCCGTTTTCGTCCAGCAGCGAGGAGACGCCGAGATAGGTGTAGATCCCCGAGGCCACCGCCAGGACGCCAAGGGCCGTGCCGGAGAACGTCTCGAGCCAGGACAGGTGGCCTTCGAGTTCGCGCGCATGGCGCACGCCGCGCGCCTCGGCGCGGCTGAGTTCCGGTGGGGACATGTGGGGCTCCTGAACGACGGGGTCGTTCCGGAGAGTAGTGATCGGGGCCGGAATTGTAAGTCGATGCCGCGCAGGCCTTGCATATGTTCACGGAATGTTCATATCATTGCGCATGGAATTGCTGAGCGAGACGAAGATGATGCCGGGGCAGGTGCTGGCGCGCGGCGTGTGCCGTCACCTGGCCAGCCACGGCTTTGCGGTGATCGAGGAATTCGTGCCGGATCGCGGCCTGCGCGTCGACGTGATGGCGCTGGGCCCCAAGGGCGAGCTCTGGGTGGTGGAATGCAAGTCCAGCCGCGCCGATTTCACCTCGGATGCCAAGTGGCAGGGCTATCTGGACTGGTGCGACCGCTATTTCTGGGCGGTGGATGCGGCGTTCCCGACCGAGCTTCTGCCCGACGGGACCGGGCTGATCCTGGCCGATGGCTATGATGCCGAGATCCTGCGCATGGCCCCCGAGGACAAGCTGGCCGCGCCGCGCCGGGCCAAGCTGACGCGCAAGTTCGCTGCCCATGCGGCGCGCCGCCTGCAGGCCCTGCGCGACCCCGAGGCGGGGCTGTCCGGCTGGGGCTAGGGGGCAAGGCCCTTCGAAGGGCCTTGGTGGAACGCGTTTGCAAACGCGTTCCAAGCGGTTTCGAAACCGCTTGATCCAAGCCGCTTCGAAGCGGCTTGCCGCCCGGGATCAGCGGCGGGTCTTCATCCGGCGGGCGGTCTGTGCGGCAGCCCGGATCTCGTCGGCGATCTCCTCGGCCTCGTCGGGCTCGAAATCCATCGGGATCTCGATTCCGCCCCCCGCGATGAACAGCCGCACCATCCCCAGCTCGGTCGGCCCGATCTGCAGGTTGGCCTCGATATCCCGCTCGTCATTGATTCCCATGCCGTCCGACCCCCTGGTGTCCCGATTGAAAGCCTAGGGACGTAGCCGCCCGCCTCTTGATTTGCAACCATGCACAGGGTCTGATGACCGCATGAGCATCATCCTCAAGGATCTCGGTCCCGGCGATATCGACTGGCTTGTCGCCGAACACAGCCGCCTCTACGCCCGTGACGAGGGGTTCGATGCCTCCTTCGGACGGCTCGTGCGCCAGATCCTCGAGGCCTTCGCGCGGGATCATGACCCGGCGCGCGAGCGGGCCTTTATCGCCTGGGACGGGACGGAGCGCCTGGGCAGCATCTTCTGCGTCGCACAGGACGCCCAGACCGCCAAGCTGCGGCTCTTCTTCCTCGTGCCGGAAGCGCGCGGACGGGGCCTTGGCAAGCGGATGCTGTCCGAATGCATGGGCTTCGCCCGCGCCTGCGGCTACCGCCGAATGGTGCTCTGGACCCATGAGAGTCACGCCGCCGCCTGCGCCCTCTACAGGCACGCGGGATGGCGCATGACACGCTCCGAGCCCAGGCACAGCTTCGGGGTCGACGTGGTCGAGCAGGCCTGGGAAACAGCGCTCTGAGCGTGCAAATTCGGTCTTGCAATCACCGCCATCCCTTTGTATCCCGCCTGCCAGTGCCGCCTTAGCTCAGTTGGTTAGAGCGCTAGATTGTGGATCTAGAGGTCCCCCGTTCGAGCCGGGGAGGCGGTACCATCTCCAAGACATCCAAAATTCTGTTGTAACTGCGTGGTAGACGCAGTGTTGCGGTTCGATGCAGCTGTGTCGCGACCGCCCGACTGGTCGCTTGCCGGACGCAGCAACGTATTGAAAGACACAACAACTCCACTGCCAAGTCGCGGCGTGTCTGCTGTGACTTGGCGCGTGGGTGAAAGAGCCGCTCAGCCCGCCTTTCGGATGCCCATGATGCGGGCGCGGGCGCGGGGGTCGGTGTCGAAGAGCGAGGCCAGCTGTTCGGTCATCGCGCCGGCCAGCTGGTCGACATCGGTGATCGTCACCGCGCGGTCGTAGTAGCGGGTCACGTCATGGCCGATGCCGATGGCCAGCAGCTCGACCTGCCGCTTGCGCTCGACAAAGGCGATCACGTCGCGCAGGTGCTTTTCGAGGTAGTTGGCCGGGTTGACCGAGAGCGTGCTGTCATCGACCGGCGCGCCGTCCGAGATCACCATCAGGATCTTGCGCGCCTCGGGGCGGGCGGCCATGCGCCGATGCGCCCATTCCAGCGCCTCGCCGTCGATGTTTTCCTTCAGCAGCCCCTCTTTCATCATCAGGCCCAGGTTGGCGCGGGTACGGCGCCAGGGGGCGTCGGCATGCTTGTAGACGATGTGGCGCAGGTCGTTCAGCCGCCCGGGCTGCTGTTCGCGCCCCTCGTTCAGCCATTTCTCGCGCGCCTGTCCGCCCTTCCACGCCCGCGTGGTGAAGCCCAGGATCTCGACCTTGACCGAGCAGCGCTCCAGCGTGCGGGCCAGCACGTCGGCGCAGATCGCCGCGATCGAGATCGGCCGGCCGCGCATCGAGCCGGAATTGTCCAGCAGCAGCGTCACCACCGTGTCGCGGAACTCCATGTCCTTCTCGACCTTGAAGGACAGCGGCGTGGTGGGGTTGGCCACGACCCGGGCGAGGCGGCCGGCATCCAGCACGCCCTCTTCCTTGTCGAATTCCCAGCTGCGGTTCTGCTGCGCCTGCAGCCGGCGCTGCAGCTTGTTGGCCAGCCGCGAGACCGCGCCCTTGAGCGGTTCGAGCTGCTGGTCGAGATAGGCGCGCAGGCGTTCCAGCTCGACCGGCTCGGCCAGCTCCTCGGCGGCGATCTCCTCGTCGAAGGTGCCGTCATAGACGCGGTAGTCGGGATCGGCATCCGAGACCGGCTGGGGCAGGGGGGGCTCCTGCGGGGCCTCGCCCTCGGGCAGCTCGGCCTCCTCGCCCATCTCCTGGTCGGCCATCTCGTCCATCGAGACCTGCGCCTGGCTGGGATCCTGCGTCTCTTCCTGGCTGCTCTCGGGCGTGGCGTCGGCCTCTTCGCCGTCATCGTCCTGACCGGTGGAATCGGGCTGTTCCTGCTCGTCCTGGCCGTCGTCCTGGCCCTCTTCCTCGGAGTCCTCGTCCTGGCTGTCGGGATCCTCGCCCAGCTGGTCGCCATAGCCGAAATCCGAGATCACCTGCCGCGCGAAACGGGCAAAGGCGGCCTGGTCGGCCAGCGTGTCCTCGAGCCCTTCGAACGTGCCGCCGGCCTGTTCCTCCATGAAGCCGCGCCACAGCTCCATGACATTGGCGGCCTCGGGCGGCAGGTCGCGCCCGGTTGCCAGGTGCCGGATCAGGTAGCTGGCGGCGACGGGCAGGGGCGCTTCCGAGGCCTCGCGGATCTGGCCATAGCCGCGGCGCGCGGCCTCGGCGCCGATCTTGGCATCCACGTTGCCGGCCGTGCCGGGCATGTCGCGGGCGCCCATCGCCTCGCAGCGGGCCGTCTCCATCGCCTCGTAGAGCTCGCGCGCCATGTCGCCCGGCGGGGCATAGCGCGCATGGGTGCCGGCATCGTGGTAGCGGTGGTAGAGTGCCAGCGCATCCGCCGTGCCGCGCGCCAGCAGCACCTCGTCGCGGGTCATGCGGCGCGAGATCTGCGGCAGGCGCATCGCGTCGCCCGACATGCCCGCCGGATCGACGCTGTAGCTGACCGACAGCTCGGGGTCGTCGGCCATCACCTTGGTGGCCTCGGCAAGGGCCTTCTTGAACGGATCGGCGGGGTTGTCGCTGGGCTTGTTCATGGGCCCGTTATCCGCCGATTGGACCTGCGCCGCAAGGGGGCGGATGGGCGATTGGCGGCACGCCCCGGGGCGGGTAGACTGACGATGTCGAGAGCCGTCCGTCCCGGGAGGAAGCGATGCGCCGCGCCAGCCTGACGATCCTTGCCACCCTGCTCGCCAGCCTCTGGGCGGCCCCGCGCGAGGCCGCGGCAGATGCGCGCTGCGACACGCTTCTGGAGATGTTCCGGGCCGAGCCCCCCGCGCTGGCCTCGCCGCTGGCGCGCAAGGGGGCTTTCGGCTGCACGCTGGTCGAGTTGCAGATGCTGCGGGTCAATGCCAACGCAGTGGCCGATGCGTGGCCGGTGACCGAGGCGCGCCAGTTGCACGGATACTGGCTGGGCGATGACGTGCTGGACTATGTCGAGGGGCGGCGCACCCCGGGGCAGGAGCTGCTGGTCTTCGGCCCGGACGAGACGCCGGGGGTCGTCACGCTGACGCAATACTGGCTGAAGGCGGCGGTGCCCTTCTGGACCGGCCCGCTCTGGTCGACCGAGGGGCGCTACCGGGGCCGCGTGGCGCAGGGGCGCCTGACGCGCGACGACGCCGGCCAATGGAGCGATGATCCCTTTGAGCCGACCCTGCGCTATGACGGGCGGCAGCTGGAATACTCGCGCGCCAGCGATCTCTGGACCAAGACCCGGATCAACCATTTCGAGTTCGAGATCACCCTGCGCCGGGCGGATGACACGCTGGTGCTGGAAAGCCGCCACCGCGATCCGCGCACCAACAGTTTCTCGCAGAACGTAACCACCTATACGCGCGTGGCGCCCGGGGCGGCGCGCGATGCGCTGGCGCTGGTCGCGGCGCTGGAGATCAGCCAGGCGCGCAATTTCGACTGCCTCGCCCACCAGCTGAGCGAGGGGCAGGGGCCGCTCTTCGATGTGTTGGCCGTGGACGAGGTCACGGCGCTCTTGCAGATGGCGCGGCAGATGGTGGCGCTGGAGGCCGAGGAGGCCGCGCTGCGCGAGGCGCGCCGCCTTGCGCGCGACACGGAGACACGGGCCGCGCTGCGCGATCAGTATATCGAACTGGCCGAGCGCAAGATCGCGCTGGCCAAAAGCGATCCGCAGGCGCGGCTGGGCCTGCAAGTGGTCGGCCGGATCGACGAGATCTGCCCCTGGCCCGACGAGTGAGGCCTAGCCGAAGACCAGCGTCTCGCAGGCGCCCAGCTGCCGCCGCGCCATGGCCGCCGCCCTGCGGCGCATCCGTTCATCTGCGTCATAGGTGGCAGCATAGAGCAGCCGGGCCTGTGCCATCTTGGCCCCCAGCTGGGTGTTGATCAGCGCGGCCCCGCTCAGCCCGCCTTGCGCCGCATCGGCGCGGACCGCCTCCAGAAGCTCCCGGAACCGGGCGCGCCGTGCCGCCGCCTGCGCATCGCTTTCGCCGGTCATCCAGCGATGTTCCTGCAAGGCGCTGAAGCGGCCGAGGCAGGAGGCGAAGGCCTGTGCGAGATCGGTCGTCTTCTCCGGCATCGCCGCCGCGGACGAGGCGGTGAGGATCAGGGAGAGGCTCAGCAGGCGTATCGTTCTCAAGATGCCCATGAATCAAACAGTACACGAAATGTCCTGCCCGCCAGTTACGCAAAATGAAAAAATCTGCCGTTATGTGCGTCGATGCAACGCACAGACCGCCCCGCAGATCCCGGGGCGCGGGCCAGGGGCGCGCTTTTCGCCACGCATCCATGCCGGCGCCCTGACACGAAAAAGGCCGGCGCAGCGGCCGGCCTTTATCAGCAATCCGAAGAATCGATGCCTCAGCCGAGGCTGACGCTCGCCGCGCTTTCGGGCAGTTCCTCGTCGAAGCAGCGCTGGTAGAACTCGGCCACGGTCTGGCGCTCCAGCTCGTCGCACTTGTTCAGGAAGGAGACGCGGAAGGCGTAGCCCACGTTGCGGAAGATCTCGGCGTTCTGGGCCCAGGCGATCACGGTGCGCGGGCTCATCACGGTGGACAGCTCGCCATTCATGAAGGCGCGACGCGTGAAATCGGCGACGGTGACCATCTGGCGCACGGTCTTGCGGCCCTTCTCGGTGTTGTAATGCGGCGCCTTGGACAGGACGATCGAGGTCTCGGCGTCGATCGACAGGTAATTCAGCGTCGCCACCAGCGACCAGCGGTCCATCTGGCCCTGGTTGATCTGCTGGGTGCCGTGGTAAAGCCCCGTCGTGTCGCCAAGGCCCACCGTGTTCGCGGTGGCGAAGATGCGGAAATACTTGTGCGGGTGGATGACCTCGTTCTGGTCCAGCAGGGTCAGCTTGCCATCGGCCTCCAGCACGCGCTGGATCACGAACATCACGTCGGCACGGCCCGCATCGTACTCGTCGAAGACGATGGCGGCGGGGTTGCGCAGCGCCCAAGGCAGGATGCCTTCCTGGAACTCGGTCACCTGCTTGCCGTCGCGCAGCTTGATGGCGTCCTTGCCGATCAGGTCGATGCGGCTGATATGGCTGTCGAGGTTGACGCGCACCGTGGGCCAGTTCAGCCGCGCCGCGACCTGTTCGATATGGGTCGACTTGCCGGTGCCGTGATAGCCCTGGATCATCACGCGGCGGTTGTTGCGGAACCCTGCAAGGATCGCCAGCGTGGTGTCGGGGTCGAACTTGTAGGTGGAGTCGCGGTCGGGCACGCGTTCCGTGCGTTCCGGAAAGCCGTGCACGACCATGTCGGTATCGATCCCGAACACTTCACGGACATCGATCTCTTCGGTCGGTTTCGCGTTGATATCGATCGTGCCGTCCGCCATGGTGCCCTTGTCCTCTTGCCGAGCTCGAATGCTTCGCGTTACGTGCAACATATCTCGGAGAGGGGCAAGGGGAAGCGGGACAACGGCCGGGTCATGTCAGCTCAGGAAGAGATCGAGGCGCTGATCGCCCGCGTCGCCATGGGCGACAGAAAAGCCTTTCGCACCCTCTATGATCGCACATCGGCGAAACTCTTCGGCATCGCGCTGCGTGTCTTGAAGGAGCAAGGCCCGGCCGAGGAGGTCCTGCAAGAGGTCTATATCAGGATCTGGAACCGGGCCGGGCAGTACCGAGTGAACGGGTATTCGCCGATGACATGGCTCATCACCATCACGCGCAACGCCGCGATCGACCGGCTGCGCAAGGCGCGCGCCGCCGGCGTCGCGGTCGAACCGGTCGAGATCGCCGAGCGGCTCTACGACCCGCAGCCCGGGCCCGAGAGCCAGAGCGTGATGCGCGACGAGGCGCGCGCGCTGCAGGCCTGTCTCGGCGAACTGCCCGCCGACCGCGCCGAGATGGTGCGCCGCGCCTACCTGCAGGGGCACACCTATGCCGAGATCGCCGAGGCGGCCGGCGCCAAGCTGAACACGATCCGCACCTGGCTGCGCCGCAGCCTGATGCAGCTGAGGGAGTGTCTGAGCCAATGAGCGATCAGGACGACACCGACCTCGACGAGGGCCTGCCGGGGGGCTGGCAGGCGGCGGCGGCCGAATATGCGCTGGGCCTGCTCGAGGGCGCGGAGCGGCAGGATTTCGAGGCGCGGCTCGCGCAGGATCCGGACCTGCGCCAGGATGTCGCTGCCTGGACCGAGTATTTCACCACCTTCACCGACCAGATCGCCGAGGAGACCCCGCCGCCCGCGCTGCTGCGCCGCATCGAGGCCGAAGCCTTCGGCCCGCCGCCGACACCGCTCTGGCGCCAGGTGCTGCCCTATCTCGCCGGCGCGGTGGCCGGCGCGGCCATGGCCTGGGCGGTCTTCGTCTCGGGCGTGCTCGAGACCGGCGTGGCCGAGATCCGGGCCGAGCTGGAGCCGGCGCAGGGTGACCTTGTCTTCGCGGTGCGCATCGACCCGCCGACCCACACGATGGCGGTGGATTACGTCTCGGGTACGATCCCCGAGGACCGCGTGCTGGAGCTCTGGCTGATCCCGCAGGATGCCAACCCGATCTCGCTGGGCGTGATGTCCGAGGCCGGCAACCTCGTCGTGGTGCTGCCCGATCTCTTGGCCGAGCGGGTGCCGGGCGCTACGCTGGCCGTCTCGGACGAACCGCCGGGCGGCTCGCCCACGGGGCAGCCCACGGGCCGGGTGCAGGCGGCAGGCGAGCCGGTGCCGCTCTGAGCGGTCGGGTCCCCCGCGCCACACTTCCGCCCCGGGTGAACCCGTCCGACCGGGCGCCCAAATTTCTTGCAAGAAATTTGCAAGATTTTTCGCAAAAATCTTCCCCGCCCGGATCCGGCCGTCGCGCGCCACCCCGGCATTTGGCCCTCGCACCGCCGGGCGCTGTCGGCCTATAAGGGCGCAAACTGGCAAAGAGGGAAAGCCGATGTCCGGAGAATTGTCGCCCATCGACAAGGCCAAGTTCGTGGCCGCCAAGCGCGCCGCGGAATTCGTCGAATCGGGCATGCGGGTGGGGTTGGGCACCGGCTCGACCGCCGCCTGGCTGGTGCGCTGCCTGGGCGAGCGGGTGCGCGAGGAGGGGCTGCGCTTCCGCGGCGTGCCGACCTCGGCGCGCACCGCCGACCTCGCCCGCGAGGTGGGCATCGAGGTGATCTCGCTCGACGAGGCGCGCTGGCTCGACCTGACCATCGACGGGGCCGACGAGTTCGACGCCAATCTCAGCCTGATCAAGGGCGGCGGCGGGGCGCTGCTGCAGGAGAAGATCGTCGCCACGGCCTCGGACCAGATGGTGGTGATCGCCGATGCCGCCAAAGAGGTCGAGACGCTGGGCGCCTTCCCGCTGCCGGTCGAGGTGATCCCCTTCGGCTGGCCCACCAGCCAGGCGCTGGTCGAGGAGACGCTGGTCTCGATGGACGTGATGGGCCGCAGCGCCACGCTGCGCATGAACGGCGAGCGGCCCTATGTCACCGACGAGGGCAACCACATTCTCGACCTGCATCTCGGCCGTATCGGCAACCCGCGGCAACTGGCCATGGTGCTGAACCAGATCCCCGGCGTGGTCGAGAACGGGCTCTTCATCGACATCTGCGACCAGGTGGTGATCGGCTATTCCGACGGACGGGTCGAGACGCGCGACATCAATGAAGGCACGGTCTCGGAGGAGCGGCTGGACTTCGTCGAGGATAACAACCTCTTCCGCGACATCTGAGCGGCGATCCGCGCGCGGCGCTTGACAGGGCGGGCGGGGCGCGGCCCGATGGGGCTGTCCCGATCTCCCGATCCCGCCCGAGAGGCCCTGTCATGCGCGCGTTCCTGTTTCTCTGCCTGGCCTGGCCCGGGCTTGCCCCGGCCGGCGAGACCGGCACCGTCTCGGAGATCCCCGATGCGATGTGGGCGCGGATGGAGGGCGTGTCCTGGCATGCCGACCTGGACTGTCCCGCGCGCGAGGCGCTGCGCCTGCTGGACATCCCCTATACCGATTTCGCCGGGGTCGCGCAGAGCGGGCAGATGATCGTCGCCGCCAGCCATGCCGAGGAGGTGCTGGAGATCTTTGCCGAGGCCCGCGCCGGCGGGTTCCGCATCGCGCGCATGCAGCCGGTGCACATGTTCTTCGGCAAGGACGACCTGTCCATGCAGGCCAACAATACCAGCGCCTTCAACTGCCGCCTGACCACCTCGGGATCGCGCCTGTCCGATCATGCCTTCGGCACGGCGATCGACATCAACCCGGTGCAGAACCCCTTCGTGACCCGCACCAAGACGCTGCCCGAGGCCGGCGCCGCCTATGACAGCGCCGAGGAACGCGCGGCGGGGCAGATGGGCGTTCTGGTGCCGGGCGATGCGATGATCACCGCCTTCAAGGCCCGCGGCTGGGGCTGGGGCGGCGACTGGCGCTCGCTCAAGGATTACCAGCATTTCTCCGTCTCGGGCCGGTGACCCCCGGCTGCCTCAGGCCGGGACGCCCGCGCCGCTTGCGTCTGGCCATCGCCGTGACCATGTGAAATACCTCGCCCCGGGCAAGCAGAGGAAGAGCCATGAGCGCGTTCGACTACGATCTCTTTGTCATCGGCGGCGGGTCCGGCGGCGTGCGCGCCGCACGGGTGGCCGCGGGCGAGGCCGGGGCCCGCGTGGCACTGGCCGAGGAGGACCGGTACGGCGGCACCTGCGTGATCCGGGGCTGCGTGCCCAAGAAGCTGATGGTCTTCGCCAGCGAATTCGCCGACCTGCCCGAGCAGGCGCGCGGCTATGGCTGGCAGATCGAGGACGGCCAGTTCGACTGGCCCACCTTCCACACCCATCTGCGGGGCGAGCTGGACCGGCTGGAAGGCGTCTACCGCAAGCTGCTGTCGGGCTCGGGGGTCGAGACCTTCGACGCGCGCGCCCGGCTGAAGGACGCCCACACGGTCGAGCTGTCCACCGGCGAGGTGAAGACCGCCAAGCACATCCTGATCGCCACCGGCGGGCGCCCGGTGCGCCCCGACCTGCCCAACGCGCATCTGGGCATGGTCTCGGACGACATCTTCCTGCTGGAAGACCTGCCCAAATCGGTGCTGATCATCGGCGGCGGCTACATTGCCTGCGAATTCGCCTGCATCCTTGCGGGTCTGGGCGTCGAGGTCACCCAGTACTATCGCGGCGCGCAGGTGCTGCGGGGCTTTGACGAGGAAGCCCGCGGCCTGATCGCCGAAGCGATGCAGCAGCGCGGGGTCGACCTGCATATCGGCACCGACATCGTCGAGATGGCCTGCGATGACGGCTATGACGAAGGGCTGACACCGCCGGTCGAGGCCACGCAATACGGCGGCAATGACAGCGTCGACGCGGTCGAGGAGATCGACCGCCCGATCCGCGTCAAGGCGACGAACGGCACCGAACGGGTCTTCGACGCGGTGCTCTTCGCCACCGGCCGCACGCCCAATACCGAGGATATGGGCCTCGAGGAGGCCGGCGTGAAACTCGGCCGCAAGGGCGAGATCGCGGTGGACGAATACAGCCAGAGCTCGGTCCCCTCGATCTACGCCATCGGCGACGTGACCGACCGGGTGAACCTGACACCGGTGGCGATCCGCGAGGGCATGGCCTTTGTCGAGACCGTGTTCCACGGCAACCCCACCCCGGTCGATCACGAGCTGATCCCCTCGGCCGTCTTCACCCAGCCCGAGCTGGGCACCATCGGCATGACCGAGGAGGCCGCCGCCGAGCAGGAAGAGATCGAGGTCTACTGCGCCTCGTTCCGGCCGATGAACACCGCCTTCGCCGATCACCCCGACCGGGTGCTGTTCAAGCTGATCGTGTCGAAGGAAAGCCGCCGGATCCTGGGTTGTCATATCGTCGCGCCCCATGCCGGCGAGCTGATCCAGATGGTCGGCATCGCGGTCAAGATGGGCGCGACCAAGGAGGATTTCGACCGCACCGTGGCGGTGCATCCGACCATGTCGGAAGAGATCGTGACGATGCGCAAACCCGCCCGGACGGCTTGATTTCGGCGCGGAGGCGCACAGGTAAGGCTGCGAGGCCTTGACAGAGGAAGACCAAGGAAGGAACCGACTTCATGGCAGGACACAGCGGCGGCCCCTGGGGGGGCGGCGGTGGCAGCAACAACGGCGGCAATGGTGACGGCCGCGGCCCGCAGGGCGGCGGCGGTGGCGGACGCCGGCCGGAGGACAACCAGATCCCCGAAATCGACGAGTTGATGAAGAAGGGCCAGGAACGCCTGCGCGTGCTCATGGGTGGCCGCGGCAATGGCGGCGGCATGAACAATGGCAGCGGCGGCGGATCGGGCGGCCCGGGCTTCACCCGGGGCACCGTGGTGCTGGGGGCGCTCGGCCTCGTGGCGCTCTGGGCCTTCAGCAGCTTCTACACGGTGCGCCCCGAAGAGCAGTCGGTGGAGCTGTTCCTGGGCGAGTATTCCTCGACCGGCAGCCCGGGTCTGAACTTCGCGCCATGGCCCTTCGTCACCTACGAGGTGGTCAACGTGACCTCGGAGCGGACCGAGACCATCGGCACCGGGCGCGGCACGACCGGCGACGGGCTGATGCTGACCACCGACGCCAATATCGTGGATATCGAGTTCCAGGTGGTCTGGAACATCGCCGACCCGGCGCGGCTGCTGTTCAACGTGCGCGACCCGCAGCTGACCGTCCAGGCGGTCTCGGAATCGGTGATGCGCGAGATCATCGCCGCCTCGAACCTCGCCCCGATCCTCAACCGCGACCGTGGCGTGATCGCCGACAGCGCGCGCGAGCAGATCCAGGCGACGCTGGACGAGTATGAAAGCGGCATCCGCGTGGTGCGGATCAACCTCGACACGGCCGACCCGCCGCGCGAGGTGATCGACGCCTTCCGCGAGGTGCAGGCCGCCGAGCAGGAGCGTGACCGGCTGGAACGCCAGGCCGACGCCTATGCCAACCGCGTCGTGGCCGAGGCCCGCGGTCAGGCCGCGCAGACGCTGGAAGAGGCCGAGGGCTACCGCGCCCAGGTGGTCAACGAGGCGCTGGGTGAGGCCGCCCGCTTCACCTCGGTCCAGACCGAATACGCGCTGGCCCCCGAAGTGACACGCCGCCGTCTCTACCTCGAGACGATGGAGAACGTGCTGGGCGATGTCGACAAGATGATCCTCGACCAGTCGCTGTCGAGCGGCGGACAGGGCGGCGTCGTGCCATACCTGCCGCTGAACGAACTGCGGCGCACGGGAGACAACTGATATGCGCAAGACGACTTACCTTCTGCCGGTCTTCGTGGTGGCCATCGTCGTGCTGCTCTCCTCGATCTTCGTCGTGGACGAGCGCGAGAAGGCGCTGGTGCTGCAATTCGGCCAGATCCGGGCCGTCGAGGAAGAGCCCGGGCTCGCCTTCAAGATCCCGCTCATCCAGGAAGTGGTCCGCTACGACGACCGCATCCTGTCGCTGGACACCGAGACCATCGAGGTCACGCCCTCCGATGACCGCCGCCTGGTGGTCGACGCCTTCGCCCGCTACCGCATCGCCGACGTGGTGCAGTTCCGGCAGGCCGTGGGCGTGGGTGGCATCCGCGTCGCCGAGGACCGGCTCTCGGGCATCCTGAACGCCCAGATCCGCGAAGTGCTGGGTGCCGACCAGGTGACCTCGGACCGCATCCTGTCGGAGGATCGCCGCGACCTGATGATCCGCATCCGCGACAGCGCCCGCGAAGAGGCCCAGTCGCTGGGGCTCGACGTGGTCGACGTGCGGCTGAAACAGACCAACCTGCCGGCCCAGAACCTCGAGGCGACCTTTGCCCGGATGCGGGCCGAGCGTGAACGCGAGGCCGCCGACGAGATCGCCCGCGGTAACGAGGCCGCCCAGCGGGTGCGCGCCCTGGCCGACCGGACCGTGGTCGAGACCCTCTCCGAGGCCGACCGCGAAGCCAACGTGATCCGAGGCGAGGCCGATGCCGAGCGCAACAACATCTTCGCGCGCGCCTACGGGGCGGATCCGGAGTTCTTCGCCTTCTACCGGTCGCTGCAAGCCTACGAGCAATCGCTCCGCGGCGGCAACTCGACCATGGTGATGACGCCGGACAGCCAGTTCTTCGAGTACTTCAAGTCCGAGACCGCGCCCGAGGGCACCTTCGCCGGCAATGTCGCCGCCGGCCAGCTGCCGCCGGTGGACCTGCCCGATGCGCAATCGGCGCAGGAGACCGAGGCCGAGGTGACGGCGCCCGAGGATACCGTGCCCGACGCGGTGATCGAGCCCGCCCCCGAGGCGACCGATCCCGGCGCTGACACGGTGGATCAGGACGCCACGACGCCCGACGCCGACGACACCGCGCCCGCGGACAATTGACCGGGTCGGAGATACTGACGGGGATTGCATTGGTCCTCGTCATCGAGGGGCTGGTCTATGCACTGGCCCCTTCGCTTGTGGAGCGCCTGCTCGAGGCGCTTCGCGCCATGCCCATCGAGATGCGTCGCAATCTCGGCCTGCTCACATTGGTCACCGGGCTGATCCTGCATTGGTTCGCCAAGGCGTGAGCTGGCCAGAACCGTGGGA
The DNA here is from genome assembly GCF_001482405.1 of Pseudoponticoccus marisrubri. Lineage (GTDB taxonomy): Bacteria > Pseudomonadota > Alphaproteobacteria > Rhodobacterales > Rhodobacteraceae > Pseudoponticoccus > Pseudoponticoccus marisrubri. Next base: position 98,377 of record NZ_LPXO01000001.1, on the reverse strand, counting down.
ACCGGCGAGCGGGGCGGTCGCGCGCCGTGCCCCGCGCCTTTCTCAGGCGGCAAGAGAGCATTGAGTATTTGTGGAAAGATGAAAGTGAGGGTGCGACCAGCCTTTCATCTTTCCGAAAATACTCGGAATCGGACGGCGCCGCTGGCGGTGTCGGCGGACAGCCGCGCACGGTTCAAGAAAGTTCCGGTCAATCCAGTCACGGTCCCGTGAGAAGCAGAATTGCCGCCTTTGGTGTTGCGCGCGCGCACCTATGTTTGACACACTGACAGACAGCAGGAGGCAGGCGGCAGCCCGCATTTCGGGCTGCTGGCTGGCAGAGACAAGGAGATCCAATTGAAACCGCAATCCCTCGCTCTGACACGGGATCAGGCTTCGCCGTTGCGCCTTTTCTGGCTGACGACGTTGTCCATGGTCCTGATCGTATCGCAATCGCTGATGGCGCAGGCGCGCGGCGCGCCGGAGAGCTTTGCCGAGCTGGCCGAGCGCATCAGCCCCTCGGTGGTGAACATCACCACCTCGACCACCGTCGCCGGCCGGGGCGGGCCGCGCGGCATCGTTCCCGAAGGCTCGCCCTTCGAGGATTTCTTCCGTGAATTCCAGGATCGCGGCCAGCCCAACCGTCCGCGCCGCTCCTCGGCGCTGGGCTCGGGCTTCGTGATCTCCGAGGATGGCTACGTGGTCACCAACAACCACGTGATCGAGGGCGCCGACGAGATCCTGGTCGAGTTCTTCGAGGGCTTCGAGCTGCCGGCCGAGCTGGTGGGCACCGATCCCAACACCGATATCGCGCTGCTCAAGGTCGATGCGGACGAGCCGCTGGCCTTCGTGCCCTTCGGCGACAGCGACACCGCCCGCGTGGGCGACTGGGTGATGGCCATGGGCAACCCGCTGGGGCAGGGCTTCTCGGTCTCGGCCGGTATCGTCTCGGCCCGTAACCGGGCGCTCTCGGGCACCTATGACGACTACATCCAGACCGACGCGGCGATCAACCGCGGCAACTCGGGCGGCCCGCTGTTCAACATGAACGGCGAGGTGATCGGCGTGAACACCGCGATCCTGTCGCCCAATGGCGGCTCGATCGGCATCGGCTTCTCGATGGCGTCCAATGTCGTGACCAAGGTGGTCGACCAGCTGAAGGAATTCGGCGAGACTCGCCGCGGCTGGCTGGGCGTGCGCATCCAGGACGTGACCGATGACGTGGCCGAGGCGCTGGGGCTCGACTCCGCCGAGGGCGCGCTGGTCTCGGACGTGCCGGATGGTCCGGCCAAGGATGCCGGCATGCTGGCGGGTGACGTGATCGTCAGCTTTGACGGCGTCGCGGTCGAGGACACGCGCCAGCTGGTGCGCATCGTGGGCAATGCGCCCGTGGGCAAGACCGTGCGCGTCGTGGTCAACCGGGACGGCACGCGCGAGACGCTGCGCGTGACGCTGGGCCGTCGCGAAGAGAACGAGACCGCCGTGCCGGCCGCCGCCACCGGCCCCGAGGACGCGCCCTCGCAGTTCGACCAGCTCGGGCTGACCCTGAACCCGCTGACCGACGAGATCCGCGGCGAGCTGGACCTGCCCGAGGGCATGGAAGGCCTTGCCGTGATGGATGTGGACCCGGTCTCGGAAGCCTATGAGAAGGGTATGCGCGCCGGTGACGTGATCACCGAGGCGGGCCAGAGCCCGGTGCGCAGTGTCGAGGATCTCGAGACCCGCGTGGCCGAGGCGCGTGAGGAGGGCCGCAAGTCGCTGCTGCTGCTGGTGCGCCGTGGTGGCGACCCGCGCTTCGTGGCGCTGAGCCTCGACGAAGGCTGATCGGTTTCGACAGGACCGGAGAGGGGCGGCGCTGCGGCGTCGCCCTTTTTCGTTTGCGGGGGTTCTTCGGGAGGTAAGGGGTTCAGCCCTCGTTCCGGCCGATCCGGGCGGCCTTGGCGGCAGCGGCGCCAAGCGCGGTCGAGAGTGCCTCGGCCAAGGGCGAGCCCTGAAGGCTGCGCAGCCCCTCGGCCGTGGTGCCGGCATAGGCGATCATCTCGTCCACGTGCTCCTGCGCAGAGCGCGTGTCGCGGGACAGCATCTGGCCGCTGCCGAGGAAGAGCTGGCGCATGGCACGGTCGGCGATCTCGGGGGCGATGCCCATGCGGATCGCGTGATCGGTCATGGCGGCGGCAAAGAAGGCGACGAAGCCCGGCACGGGCCCGGTCATCGCGGTGAAATGGTCGATCTGGTCCTCGTCCTCGATCTCGTCGGTCAGGCCGCAGGCGCCGAGTAGCCGGGTCACGCAGGCGCGGTCCGCCTCGGTCACCGCAGCGGTCGCGATCCAGGGCGAATAGGCAAGGTGACGCTCGGCGGCGGGGCTGGACATGGCGCGCACCACGCGCGGGCTGGCAGAGAGCCTGGTCAGCTCGTCGCGCCCGATGCCCGCCATGACCGACAGGACCAGCCGGTCGGGGGCGATGGCCTTCATGCCGCGCGCGGCGTCGGGCGGCAGGCAGAGCAGCACCGTGTCGCAGGCGGCCAGCATGGCGTCGCGGTCGGTGGTGACGTTGATCTCGGGGTAATGTTCGAAGCCCGGCGCGGTGCCGCTACGATTGACCAGCCAAAGCTCTTCGGGCTGGACCGCGCCGCTGTTGAGCCAGGACGCGGCGATGGCCCGGCCAAGCTGGCCGGTGCCGCCGATGATGCCGATGCCTGACCCTGCCATGGCCGTCTCCCTTGTGCCCGGGCGCTCAGCCTTGGGGCAGTTCCACCGCGATCAGCCCCAGCGCGCGCGCCGTCTCGAGGCTGAGCTGGTCGCTCTCGAGCCCGCGCTCGGTCTGGTACTTTCCGATGGCCGTCGCGGTGGGGGCGTCGAGCTGCCCGTTCACGTTGCCGGCGAAATAGCCGCGGGCCGCCAATGCGCGCTGTACCGAGGCGATGAATTCCTGCGTCATCACCTCGGGGCAGGGGGCCTCGAAGGTGAATTCGCCGCGGGGGCGCACGATGCGCGGCACGGGCGCGCGGCGGTAGACCGGGGCGCGCAGCACGGTGCCGTCCTCGGCGATCTCGGCCTGCACGACCTGCACCTCGCCCATGACATGTTCGTAGACGGCCGGCGTGGCCTCGCGCGCGCGGCAGGTGCCGTCGGCGGTGGGCTCGGAGAGCGGCGGCGGACCGGGTTGGAACGCGGCACGGCTGGCCGGCGCGTCCGGCATGGGAGCGCGCGCGCCACAGGCGCCGACGATCGCCGCTGCGCAGAGCAGGGCTGGGAAACGGGACATGACTGCTCGGGCCTCTTTCGTGCCTTCGTTGCAGGCAATATAGCGGTTTTTCGCGCCTGTGGAAAGGTCCGCTGCGGCGGGGCGCTGCCGGGCGTGGCCCGGCAGGCTCAATCCGCCGGGGCGAGCAGCGTGTCGAGCAGGTGCGAGATGTCCTCGATCTCTTCCGAGATCACGTGGGTGACGCCGCTTTCGCGCTGCACCCGGCCGGTCACGCGCAGCATCCGCCCGGCGATCACGGCGCGGCGGAAGCGTTCGTAGAGCTTGCGCCAGACGATCACGTTGACCACGCCGGTCTCGTCCTCGAGCGTGAGGAAGATCACCCCCTTGGCCGTGCCGGGGCGCTGGCGCAGGATCACCAGCCCGGCCACGGTCACCCGCGCGCCAGAGGGAGGGCGGGCCAGCTGTTCGGCGGTCAGGGCGGCAGGCGGGCGGGGCCAGACGGGCGGGTGTCGCATAGGAACATATGTAGAACATAATGTCTGTTCGGCCAAGCCCCCGCGGGCCGGGGCCTGCCTGTCGCATCGCTGTCGGAAATGGGTGGCGCGCCGGGGACGGGACCACTAGGTATACGCGCGTCATCGAACGGAGAGCGGAGAGCATGGCGAAGATCACCTATATCGAGCATAACGGCACCGAACACGTGGTCGACGTGGCCAACGGGCTGACCGTGATGGAAGGCGCGCGGGACAACGGTATTCCCGGCATCGAGGCGGATTGCGGCGGCGCCTGCGCCTGCTCCACCTGCCATGTCTACGTGCATCCCGACTGGGTGGAGAAACTGCCCGCCAAGGAAGACATGGAAGAGGACATGCTGGATTTCGCCTACGAGCCCGATCCGGCCCGCTCGCGCCTGACCTGCCAGCTCAAGGTCTCGGACGCGCTGGACGGGCTGGTTGTTCAGATGCCCGAAAAGCAGATCTGATGCCCGGCGGCGTCGCGGCGCCGCGACGGCCCGCGCGCCTCTGGCGACGGATGGCCCGCGGCGCGGGGCTGCTGGCGGGCCTGTGGCTGGCCGGGGCTGCCGCGGCCCAGCAGATCGACACCGCGCGCTATGATGGGCCGACCACGCGCTACCCGCATGGCGTGCTGGGCGACGATGTGGAATGGGCGCAGCTGGTGGTGCGGTTGACGGATGGGCGCGTACTGTCGGCGCGGCTCGGGGAAGAGCGCGTCTTTGAAGACCTCGCGCCGCGGCTGGCGGATCTCGATGGCGATGGTGCGCCCGAGGTGGTCGTTGTCGAGAGCCATGCCGCGCGGGGCGCGCGGCTGGCCATCTGGGGGCTGGTCGGGGACGATCTGCGCCCGATCACGGCGACGCCCTGGATCGGCACGCGCTTCCGCTGGCTGGCCCCGCTGGGCGCCGCCGACCTGGACGGGGACGGGCGGGCGGAGCTGGCCTATGTCGACCGCCCGCACCTGGCCCGGACCTTGCGTGTCTGGCGCTACCTGCCCGAGGGCCCGGGCGCGGCGCGGCTGGACGAGGTCGCCGCCGCGCCGGGCTATTCCAACCACCGGATCGGCTGGGATTACATCGAGGGTGGCATCCGCGCCTGCGGGACCGGGCCCGAGATGGTGCTGGCCGGCGGCGACTGGCGCGACCTGTACGCGCTGCGGCTGGCCGAGAACGGGCTGACGGCACGGCGCCTGGGGCGCTACAGCCCTGACGCCATCGCCCGCGCCATGGCGTGCCGGTGAGGCCGCCGGGACGGCGCTCCTGCTGGCGCAGATCGCCCCGCCCGCCGTCCCGCGGCCCGCAGCCCGATTCGGGCTTTGCTTTTGTCCCACCGCAAATTAACGGTGCTCCTCATGCGACTTCTCTTTCTTGGTGACGTGATGGGCCGGGCCGGCCGGCAGGCCATCGCGGAGCGGCTGCCCGGCTTGCGCGAACGCTGGTCGGTGGACCTGGCCGTGGTGAATGGCGAGAACGCGTCGAACGGTGCGGGGCTGACCGGCGATCACGCCCGGCTGCTGCTGGACAGCGGCGCCGACGTGGTGACGCTGGGCGATCATGCCTTCGACCAGAAGGAGATGCTGAGCTTCATAGAGTCCGAGCCGCGCATCCTGCGGCCGCTGAACTTTGCCAAGCAGGCGCCGGGCCGGGGCGCCGCGCTGTTCAAGGACCGCCGCGGCCGCAAGGTGCTGGTGGCCCAGGTGCTGGGGCAGGTCTTCATGAAGCGCGCCTTCGACGATCCGTTCTCGGCCATCGATGACAGCCTGCGGCGGCTGGCCGGTCAGGCGCAGGCGGTGCTGGTGGACATGCATTGCGAGGCGACCAGCGAGAAGATGGGCATGGGCCATTTCTGCGACGGTCGGGCGAGCCTTGTCGTGGGCACCCATACCCATGTGCCCACCGCCGATGCGCAGATCCTGCCGGGCGGCACGGGCTACCTGAGCGATGCGGGCATGTGCGGCGATTACGATTCGGTCATCGGCATGGACAAGGCCGAGCCCATGCGCCGTTTCGTCACCGGCATGTCCAAGACCCGCTTCCAGCCGGCCCTGGGCGCGGCGACCCTGTCGGGCGTACTGGTCGAGACCGATGACGCCACGGGCAAGGCAAAGGCGATCACCATGATCCGCGAGGGCGGGCGGCTGGCGCAGTCCGGCCCGTGATCCGCGTCGTGCCGTTCCTGGCGCTGGTCGTGATCGGCGCCGCCTGGGGCGGCACCCAGCCGCTGGCCAAGATCGCCGTCTCGGACGGGTATCGCCATTTCGGGCTGATCTTCTGGCAGACCGCGCTGGTCGGCGCGATCCTCGGCGCCGTCCTGCTGCTGCGCGGGCGGGGGCTGCCTTGGCGGGGCCCGTGCCTGCGGCTCTATTTCGTGATCGCGGTGATCGGCTCGGTCCTGCCGGGAATCGCGGGCTACCAGGCGGCGGTATTCCTGCCCTCGGGCGTGCTGTCGATGCTGCTGAGCTCGGTGCCGCTCTTTGCGCTGCCCATCGCGCTGTTTCTGGGGATGGACCGGTTCGGCCTGGCCCGGCTGGCCGGGCTGGCGCTGGGCTTTGCCGGGGTGGGGCTTCTGGTGCTGCCCGAGGCCGGGCTGCCGCGCGGCACCGACACGTTCTGGATCTTCGTCGCGCTGATCGCCTCGGCCTGCTACGCGCTCGAGGGCAACGTGGTGGCGCGCTGGGGCACCCAGGGGCTGGACCCGGTGCAGGTGCTGGCCGGCGCCTCGGTGGTGGGCATGGCGCTGAGCCTGCCGCTGGCGCTGGTCTCGGGGCAATTCATCGATCCGCGCCCGCCCTGGGGGGCCCCCGATGCCGCGGTGCTGGCCAGCGCGCTGCTGCATGCCGGGGCGTACACGGGCTATGTCTGGCTGGTCTCGCGCGCCGGGTCGGTCTTTGCCGCGCAGGTCAGCTATCTGGTGACGCTGTTCGGGGTCTGCTGGGCCATGCTGTTCCTGGGCGAGGCCTATAGCGGCTGGTTCTGGAGCGCGCTTGCCGTCATGATGTGCGGCGTGGCGCTGGTGCAGCCGCGCCCGCCGGGCCTGCCGCTGCCCCGCGCGCGGGGCCGGGCCTGACCCGGCCCGGCTTTGCGGCGTTGCAGCATTTGCGTCACAGCGGCGCGCCGGCATCCGGGTGCGCTTGTCCCCGGCGCGCGGCTCGGTCAGACTGCGGCGGGTTGAAAACGAGCGGACACCAGACCTGATGCATTGGATCGAACTGAGCCAGACCGGCCAGGCGGCGGCGGCCATCGCCGTCGTCATCGCCATGTTCGCGCTCTTCATCCGCGAGACCTATCCGACCGAGGTGACGGCGATCGGCGGCGTCGCCGCGCTGCTGCTGCTGGGCGTGCTGCCGTATGACGCCGCGTTGCAGGTGCTGTCGAACCCCGCGCCCTGGACCATCGCCGCGATGTTCCTCGTCATGGGGGCGCTGGTGCGCACCGGCGCGCTGGACGCCTTCACCCGCTACGCCCAATCCGAGGTGATGCGCCGGCCGCGCGTGGCCATGGCCGCGATCCTTGCCGTGGTCATCGTGGCCTCGGCCTTCATGAACAACACGCCCGTGGTCGTGGTCATGCTGCCGGTCTTCGTGCAGATCGCCAAGGCGCTTGGCGTGGCGCCCTCCAAGCTGCTGATCCCGCTCAGCTATGCCGCGATCCTGGGCGGCACGACCACGCTGATCGGCACCTCGACCAACCTGCTGGTCGACGGGGTGGCGCGCACGCAGGGGCTGGAGCCCTTCACCATCTTCGAGGTCACGCCGCTGGCGGTGGTGCTGGTCGCCTGGGGGATGCTGTATCTCTTCCTCGTGGGGCGCTTCCTGCTGCCCGAGCGCAGCTCGATGGCCGGCATGCTCTCGGACCGTTCGCGCATGAAGTTCTTCACCGAGGCCGTGATCCCCCCCGACAGCAACCTGATCGGGCGCGAGGTGCTGAGCGTGCAGCTTTTCAAGCGCGAGGGTGTGCGCCTGATCGACGTGATCCGGGGCGACGAATCCCTGCGCCGCAACCTCAAGGACGTGGTGCTGCAGGTGGGTGACCGCGTGGTGCTGCGCACGCGCATGACCGAACTGCTCTCGCTGCAGCGCAACAAGTCGCTGAAACGGGTCGACCAGGTCTCGGCGCGCGAGACCACCACCGTCGAGGTGCTGATCTCGCCGGGCTGCAAGATGGTGGGCCGGTCGCTGGGCGCGCTCAGGCTGCGGCGGCGCTTCGGCGTCTACCCGCTGGCGGTGCACCGGCGGAACCAGAATATCGGCCGCCAGCTGGACGAGCTGGTGGTGCGCGTGGGCGACACGCTGCTGCTCGAGGGCAGCCCCGACGACATCCAGCGCCTCGCCGAGGAGATGAACCTCGTCGATGTATCGCACCCCTCGGCCAAGGCGTTCCGCCGCGGCCACGCGCCGGTGGCCCTGGGCGCGCTGGCGGCGATCGTACTGCTTTCTGCGCTCGGCGTGGCGCCGATCCTGCCGCTGGCCGTGATCGCCGTGGCGGTGGTGCTGCTGTCACGCTGCATCGACGCGGACGAGGCCTTCTCCTATGTCGAGGGGCGCCTTCTGGCGCTGATCTTCGCGATGCTGGCCATCGGCGCGGCGCTCGAAGCCTCAGGCGCGGTGGAACTGATCGTCTCGGGCCTCGCGCCGTGGATGGCGGGGCTGCCGCCGGCCGTGCTGGTCTGGGCGGTCTACCTGATGACCAGCCTTCTGACCGAGACGGTCAGCAACAACGCGGTGGCAGTCGTCGTCACGCCGATCGCGGTCAGCCTCGCCGCGGCGATCGGTGTCGATCCGCGCCCGCTGGTGGTGGCTGTCATGGTCGCCGCCTCCTGCAGCTTCGCCACCCCGATCGGCTACCAGACCAACACGCTGGTCTACGGGCCGGGCGGCTACCGGTTCTCGGATTTCCTCAAAGTGGGGCTGCCGCTGAACCTGAGCGTCGGGCTCCTCGCCGCGCTGCTGATCCCGGTCATCTGGCCCTTGTGACCCGCGATGCCATTTCCCTGACCAGCGCGGGCGCGGGGGACACCCTTTACACTTCGCCAGGCATGGATGGCGCGGCGTGGGGCGGCGGCTGGTGTACATGAGTATTTGGAGAAAGATGAAAGACGCCTCGAGTCCCGATCTCTTTCATCTTTCCGAAAATACTCGAATGCTATGCTCGCCACGCCGCGCACGGCCTTGGGAGGGGATGATCGCGACCCTCAGGCGCGTGTTTCAGCCGTAGCGGCGGACGAATCCCTCGAGCAGGCGTTCGGGCCAGGTGACGTCGGCGGCTCGGCACATCTCGATCAGGTCATCGGCCGTCTCGGGTGGGAAATAGCCGCGGTTGCGGTAGATGCGGATGCGGGTTTCAAAACCGGCCGCGTCGGCCTCGGGGTGGAACTGGGTGGCATAGACGTTCCGCCCGTGGCGGATCATCTGGAAGGGGCAGGGCGCCGAGGCCAGCAGGTGTGCCGCCCCCCGCGGCAGGTGCTGCACCGCCTCCTTGTGGCCGACAAAGGCGTCGAACCTGTCGGGCAGGTCCGAGAGCAGCGGGTCCTGCGCGCCCTCGGCTGTCTTGTGGCAGGTCGAGGGGCCCACCGGCTCGCCGTAGCGCGCCTTGGAGACCTCGGCGCCCAAATGATGGGCGAGGATGCCGATGCCGTAGCAGCAGCCCATGAAGGGCAGGTCGCCCCCGGTGATGGCGGGCATCAGCGACAGGCAGGCTGTCTCGATCCGCGCCTCGACCGGCGACTTGGCCGCGGGCGGGTCGCTGACGCAGCCCGGGCCGCCGCCCACGATCGTGCCGGCATAGTCGGCCGGGTCCAAGTTCGCGGGCAGGTCCTCGCGGTCGAGGCGGATGCGGTGCACGCGCGCCTCGTCCAGCCCGCCCTTGTCGAGGATCGCGCGGTATTCGTCGTCGCTCGCCTCGGTCTCGGGGCGAAGTTGCAGCAGCAGAAAACGGCTCATGCCCCTTGCGCTACCCCAAGCGGGGCCGAAGCGGAAGGCCCGTTTGCGTGGCGGCTTGGCAAGGGGCCGGCGCATGGCCTATAGAGGCGCGCAAACCGACAGGACCGAAGAGGGAGCGTGCCATGGCTGGCCACTCGAAATGGGCGAATATCCAGCACCGCAAGGGCCGTCAGGACGCGGTGCGCGCCAAGCTGTTCTCGAAGCTTTCCAAGGAGATCACCGTCGCCGCCAAGATGGGCGACCCCGATCCGGAGAAGAACCCGCGCCTGCGCCTGGCCGTGAAGGAGGCCAAGGGCCAGTCCATGCCCAAGGACAATATCGAGCGCGCCATCAAGAAGGCCACCGGCGGCGAGGGCGACGATTACGAGGAGATCCGCTACGAGGGCTACGGCCCGAACGGCGTCGCGCTGATCGTCGAGGCGATGACCGACAACCGCAACCGCACCGCCTCGAACGTGCGCTCGACCTTCACCAAGAATGGCGGCAACATGGGCGAGACCGGCTCGGTCGCGTTCATGTTCGAGCGCAAGGGCGAGATCGTCTACCCGGCCGGCGCCGGCGATGCCGACACGGTGATGATGGCCGCGATCGAGGCGGGGGCCGAGGATGTCGAGAGCTCGGAGGAGGGGCACGTGGTCTACTGCGCCGATACCGATCTCAACGAGGTGTCGACCGCGCTCGAGGCCGAGCTGGGCGAATCCGAGTCGACCAAGCTGATCTGGAAGCCCACCACCACGACCGAGCTGGATTTCGACCAGATGCAGTCGCTGATGAAGCTGGTCGAGGCGCTGGAGGATGATGACGACGTGCAGCGCGTCACCACCAATTTCGAAGCCTCCGACGAGGTCATGGCGCAGCTCGAGAACGCCTGAGCCGGTCAGCCTTGCCGCGAAACTCAAGGGGCCCCCGGCGCATGCACAGCGCCGGGGGCTTTTTCATGGTTACTCGGCCGGGGCGGGGCTGGCCCCGGGCGCGGCGGCGCTGGGGGCCGGCTTGGTCCAGGCCGTGCGGTCAATGTCGAGATCGGCATAATCGTCGGGGTCCAGCACCGGGCGCTGGACGCCCGCGGCCAGCTGTGCGCGGAAGTCGCGCAGCATCCGGATGGCGATCGGCAGCAGCATCATCAGCGCCACGAGGTTGACCACCGCGAGGATGCCCATCATCGGGTCGGAGAAGAAGAACACCGCCGTGGCGCCCGGCGCGGTGGCGCCGAGGAAGACGATCGCGATCACCACCACGCGCAGGACCATCACGGCCGCCGGGGTCTTGGTGATCACGGTCAGCGCGTTCTCGCCCAGGTAGTAGTTGTAGATGATCGACGAGAAGGCGAAGAGCAGGATCATCCCCGACAGGAAATACTGCGTCCAGGCGCCCAGATGCGAGACCAGCGATTGCTGGGTCAGCACCACGCCGTCCACGCCCTCGGCGCCGGGCTGGTAGACATCGCCCAGCAGGATCACGAAGGCGGTGCAGGAGCAGATGAAGATCGTGTCGATGAAGACCGAAAGCGACTGCGTGATGCCCTGGCTGACCGGGTGGCGCACATCGGCCGTAGCCGCCACGTTGGGCGCCGAGCCGAGGCCGGCCTCGTTCGAGAAGAGCCCGCGCCGCAGGCCCTGCGCGATGGCCGCGCCCATGCCGCCCGAGACCGCCTCTTCGAGGCCGAAGGCGTTGCTGACGATGGTCCAGAGCACGCCGGGCAGCGCGAAGATGTTCATCACGATGATCAGCAGCGCCATCAGGATGTAGAGGCTGGCCATGACAGGCACCACCACGTCGGCCACCTGCGCGATCCGGTGGATGCCGCCAAACACGATCACGGCCGAGATCACCGCCAGCAGGATCCCGGTATAGAGCCGCGGCACGCCCATGCTGTCCTGCACGGCGCCGGCCACCGTGTTGCCCTGGAAGGCGTTGAACCCCAGCGCGAAGGAGGCGATCAGGCAGACCGCGTAGAGGATGGCCAGCCAGCGGTAATCGGCGCCCAGCCCGTGGATGATCGACCGGGCCGGGCCGCCGCGGAAATCGCCGTCGGGCTGGCGCCGCTTGAACAGCTGGGCCAGCGAGCATTCGACAAGGCTCGTGGCCATGCCGATCAGCGCGATGGCCCACATCCAGAACACCGCGCCGGGCCCGCCCAGCGTGATCGCCACCGCGACACCGGCGATGTTGCCGCCGCCGACGCGGCCGCCGACCGAGATCAGCAGCGCCTGGCGGGCGGAGATCGCGTTGGGGTCGGCCGCCTCGTTGTCACCGGTCAGAACGCGGAACATGCGCTTGAAGAAGCGGAACTGGACGAAACCGGTCAGGGCCGAGATGAAAATGCCGAAGACGACCAGCAGGGGGATCAGGGCAAAGCCCCATGTCAGGTCGCCGATCAATCCGAAAAGCGATTCGAGTAAAGCCATAGCGTTTCCTTGTTCTTCGCATCTGCGCCGCCGCACGGGGGCGTGCCGGTCACACTGGCACCGTTCAAGCTGTATCCGAAAGGCATTTTTTCGCGTGTCGCGCGTCGTGTCTGCCGCTGGCGGGAAAAGCGGCGCCGTCGGCTTGCGCTGCCGGGAAAAGCGGTTAAGGGCGGGCGGATGGATGTCGCTTTCTCTTCTGCCGCCGCCGGCTTCGCGCTGGGCCTCTCGCTGATCCTCGCCATCGGGGCGCAGAACGCCTTTGTCCTGCGCCAGGGGTTGCGGCGGGCGCATGTGCTGCCGGTGGTGCTGGTCTGTGCGATCTCGGATGCGGTGCTGATCGGGGCCGGGGTGGCGGGCTTCGGCGCCGCGGCCGAGGCGGTGCCGTGGCTGGCCCTGGCCATGCGGATCTTCGGGGCGCTCTTCCTGACATGGTACGGGCTGCGCAGCCTGCGCGCGGCCTGGCGCGGCGGGGCGGCGATGGATGCGGGCGCGGGGGCAGGCTCGCTCCGCCGGGCGGTACTGACCTGCCTTGCGCTGACCTGGCTGAACCCGCATGTCTATCTCGACACGGTGGTGCTCCTGGGCTCGATCTCGGCGCAGTATGACGACCGGCTGAGCTTTGCGCTGGGGGCGATGAGCGCCTCTTTCGCTTTCTTCTTCTCGCTGGGCTACGGGGCGCGGGCGCTGGCGCCGGTCTTTGCGCGGCCCACCGCCTGGCGGGTGCTGGACCTGGGCGTGGGGCTGACCATGCTGGCCATCGCGGCGGGGCTGATCCTGGGCGCGTGAACCCGGGCCGGCGGCTGGACACCGGCGGCAGAACCTTTAAGCCTGCGGCCATGGAAGCAGCAGCGACGCAAAGCCCGGCGCGGGGCATTTTCTGGATGGTGGTGACGGGGTTCTGCTTTGTCGCGGTCACGGCCCTGGTCAAGACGCTGGGCGAACGGGTGCCCGCCGCCGAAGCCGCCTTCCTGCGCTACCTGCTGGGGCTGGTCTTTCTCGTGCCGATGTGGCGCAGCCTGTCGCAGCTGCGCCTGACCGGGCGGCAATGGCAATTGTTCGGCCTGCGCGGCCTGCTGCACAGCCTGGGCGTGATCCTGTGGTTCTATGCCATGACGCGGATCCCGCTGGCGGAGGTCACGGCGATGAATTACCTCAACCCGGTCTATGTCACCGTCCTGGCGGTGTTTTTCCTCGGCGAGCGGCTGGCGCTGCGGCGCATATTGGCGATTGTGGCGGCGCTGGCGGGCGCGCTGCTGATCCTGCGGCCGGGGTTCCGGGCGCTCGATCCCGGCCACATCGCCATGCTGGGCACGGCGTTGTTCTTTGCCGGGTCCTACCTGCTGGCCAAGATCATGTCGGGCGAGGTCAGCGCCAGCGTCGTGGTGGCGCTGCTGTCGGTCACCGTGACCATCGGGCTGGCGCCCTTCGCGCTGGCGGCCTGGGTCTGGCCCAGCGCGTGGGAGTTGCTGGTGCTGTTCGGCGTGGCCTGTTTCGCCACGGCGGGGCATTACGCGATGACGCTGGCCTTTGCCGCGGCGCCGGTCACCGTGACCCAGCCGGTCACCTTCCTGCAACTGGTCTGGTCGGTGCTGTTGGGCATGGCCTTCTTCGGAGAGCCGGCCGACCCCTGGGTGATCGGGGGCGGGTCGCTGATCATGGGGGCGGTGATCTTCATCACGTGGCGCGAGGCCGTGCTCAAGCGACGTGTCACTCCGGTTGTATCGGAAACGAAGCACTGACCCTCACGCGATTGTGTCCGCATCGCGAAAAATCCCTGCCTCGGGCGCATTCGCGCCGCATTGATTAACGAGATTTCCACGTATCGCGCACTATATTTGAAAGGAAGCGAGATATGTTTGCGGAGAACAAGTTGACCGAGGATATGACCGAAATCGAAGCGTTCCTGCTGCGGGAACGGGACAAGGTCCTGTCGGAATCCGAGTGGCGGTTCCGCATGCGGGGCTATGGCTACAACCTGCGCCGCACCGATCGCGGGGTCGAGGTGGCCCGCCTGCCGCAGAATACCGTGCTGGGAACCCTGGCCATTTGAGCCGGTCGCCCGCGCGACAACACAGACGCCCCACGCGTGCGGCCCGGGCTGCGATGCGTGTGGCCTGCCTTGACGGCCCGCCCGGGACCATGGCCCGGCCCCGTCACCTGATCTGACCGGACGACCCTGACCTAACGACAGCGTCTCGCCTCCTTGACGAGGGGGGCTTGAGACCGTTGATGGCCTGCCGATCGTGCAGGCTGCGCTGGTGCCGCCAGAGCGCCCTTCTATTTTCCCCGACCTTCGCCGTCTGAACTCGCCCGATCTCCAAAGCGGTGCGGGCGCCTTTCGCAACAGACCTCCAGACTCCGATCCCAACGAAACCCGCGCCTTGCCGCGCGGCGCCCGATCTTCAGCCGCGGGCGTTTTTTTGATTGACTCGTCAGTCAAGAAAAACCACAACAGCGCCCATGCCGAAGCTTGGACAGGAACCGATACGCCGCGCCGCGCTGGTGGCCGCCACGGTCGAAGAGATCGGCGCCGCCGGCTCGCTTGACGTGACCGTGGGGCAGATCGCGCGCCGGGCCGGCATGTCCAGCGCGCTGGCGCATCACTATTTCGGCGGCAAGGCGCAGATCTTCCTCGCGGCGATGCGCCAGATCCTTGCAGATTACGGCGCGCTGGTCCGGGATGCCCTGCGTGAGGCGCCGCCAGACCGACGGCTTGAGGCCATCGTCGCCGCCAATTTCGACCCCAGCTGCTTTGCCCCGGCCACGATCTCGGCCTGGCTGAACTTCTACGTGATGGCCCAGCGCGACCCGCAGGCGGCGCGGCTCTTGCGGATCTACCGGGCGCGGCTAAGGTCGAACCTGGTCCACGCGCTGCGCGCCCGCTGCGAACAGCCGGAGGAGGTGGCCGACACGCTGGCCGCGCTGATCGACGGTGTCTATTTGCGGGCGGCCCTGTCAGATGGCAGCATCGCGGGCGCAACCGCCCGCGTGCTCGATGTGGCCCGGGCCCTGACGAAAGAGCCGCAATGAGCCCGAACATCCTGATCCTCATGGTCGACCAGCTGAACGGAACCCTGTTCCCCGACGGTCCCGCCGATTGGCTGCACACGCCCAACCTACGCGCCCTGGCCGAGCGGTCGACCCGCTTCCGCAATGCCTATACCGCCAGCCCGCTCTGCGCCCCAGGCCGCGCGGGCTTCATGTCCGGCCAACTGCCCAGCGTGACGCAGGTCTATGACAACGCGGCGGAATTTGCCTCGGACATCCCGACCTACGCGCATCACCTGCGGCGGGCGGGCTACCAGACCTGCCTCAGCGGCAAGATGCATTTCGTGGGCCCCGACCAGCTGCACGGGTTCGAGGAACGGCTGACCACCGACATCTACCCCGCCGATTTCGGCTGGACGCCGGATTACCGCAAGCCGGGCGAGCGCATCGACTGGTGGTATCACAACCTCGGGTCGGTCACCGGCGCCGGCGTGGCCGAGATCTCGAACCAGATGGAATATGACGATGCCGTCGCCTTTCATGCCGAGCAGAAGCTCTATGACCTCGCCCGCGGGCAGGATGCGCGGCCTTGGTGCCTGACGGTCAGCTTCACCCATCCGCACGACCCTTACGTGGCGCGGCGCAAGTACTGGGATCTCTACGAGGATTGCGAGCACCTGCTGCCCGAGACCGCGGCGCTGCCTTATGACGAGCACGACCCGCACAGCCAGCGCATCTTCGACGCCAATGACTGGCGGTCCTTCGACATCACCGAGGAGCATATCCGCCGGGCCCGGCGCGCCTATTTCGCCAATATCTCCTATCTCGACGACAAGATCGGCGCGCTGCTCAAGGTGCTCGAGGACACCCGGCAGGAGGCGATCGTGGTCTTCGTCAGCGATCACGGCGACATGCTGGGCGAGCGCGGGCTGTGGTTCAAGATGTCCTTCTACGAGGGCTCGGCCCGGGTGCCGATGATGATCTCGGTGCCGGGGCAGGCCGGCGGGCTGGTCGAGGAGCCGGTCTCGACCATCGATCTCTGCCCGACGCTCTGCGCGCTGGCTGGGGTCAGCATGGAGGAGGTGATGCCTTGGACCGAGGGCGAGAGCCTGCTGCCGGTGATGGACGGGGCGGCGCGGCTGAACCCGGTGGCCATGGAATACGCGGCCGAGGGCTCGATCTCGCCCCTGGTGGCGCTGCGGGCGGGGCCCTGGAAATACACCAATTGCGCGCGCGATCCCGAGCAATTGTTCGACCTGTCCGCCGATCCGCAGGAACGCGTCAACCTGGCCGATGACCCGGCCCAGGCCGCGGTGCTGGAGCGGTTCCGCGTGCTCGCGGCCGAGCGCTGGGATCTGGAATGGTTCGATGCCAGCGTGCGCCAGAGCCAGGCGCGCCGGCACGTGGTCTACGAGGCGCTGCGCCAGGGCGGCTATTACCCGTGGGATTACCAGCCGCTGCGCGATGCCTCGGACCGCTACATGCGCAACCACATGGACCTGAACGTGCTGGAAGACACCCAGCGCTTTCCGCGGGGGGAATGATGCGAAGGCGCGCCGACGCATGAGGGCAGACTATGTCATCGTCGGCGCGGGGTCGGCCGGGTGCGCCATGGCGTACCGGCTGGCCGAGGCGGGCCACTCGGTCATCGTGATCGAGCATGGCGGCAGCGACCGGGGCCCGTTCATCAACATGCCCGGCGCGCTCAGCTACCCGATGAACATGGCGCGCTATGACTGGGGCTATGCCACCGAGCCCGAGCCGCATCTGGGCGGGCGGCGGCTGGCGTGCCCGCGCGGCAAGGTGCTGGGTGGCTCCTCCTCGATCAACGGCATGATCTACGTGCGCGGCCATGCGCTCGATTTCGACCATTGGCGCGACAGCGGCGCGATGGGCTGGGGCCATGCCGACGTGCTGCCCTATTTCCGGCGCATGGAGTGCTGGGATCCGGCCGGGCAGGGGGGTGATCCGTCCTGGCGCGGCACCGACGGGCCGCTGCACGTCACGCGCGGGCCGCGCGACAACCCGCTGGTGCGCGCCTTCGTGCAGGCCGGACAGCAGGCGGGCTACCCGGTGACCGAGGATTACAACGGCGCGCAGCAGGAAGGGTTCGGCCCCTATGACATGACCGTGCACAAGGGCGCGCGCTGGTCGGCGGCCAAGGCCTATCTGCGCCCGGCGCAGGCGCTGGGCGCGCGGGTCCTGCGCGGGCTGGCCGGCCGGATCCTGTTCACCGAGGGGCGCGCCACGGGGGTGGAGCTGACCCGGCGCGGACACATCGAGACCGTGGAGGCCACGCGCGAGGTCATCCTGAGCGCCGGGGCCATCAACTCGCCCAAGCTGCTGATGCTGTCGGGGATCGGCCCCGCGCGCGATCTGGCGGCGCTGGGGATTGCGCCGCGTGTCGATCTGCCCGGGGTCGGCGGCAACCTGCAGGACCACCTGGAGCTCTACATCCAGATGGCGGCGACCAAACCCGTCTCGCTCGCGCGGTACTGGAATCCGCTGGGCAAGGCCTATGTGGGGCTGCGCTGGGCGCTGACGCGGACCGGGCCGGGCGCCTCGAACCAGTTCGAAAGCGCGGGCTTCATCCGGTCGCGCGCGGGCGTGCCCTATCCTGACATCCAGTTCCATTTCCTGCCCATCGCGGTGCGCTACGACGGCAAGGTCGCGGCCGCGGGGCACGGGTTCCAGGCGCATGTGGGACCGATGCGCTCGCCCTCGCGCGGGCAGGTCCGGTTGCGCTCGGCCGATCCCGCGGCACCGCCGCGCATCCGCTTCAACTACATGAGCGCGCCCGAGGACTGGGCGGATTTCCGGACCTGCATCCGGCTCACGCGCGAGATCTTCGGACAGGAGGCCTTTGCCCCGTTCCGCGGGGCCGAGATCCAGCCCGGGGCCGACGCTGTCTCTGATGCCGCGCTGGACGATGTCATCCGCGATCACGTTGAAAGCGCCTATCATCCTTGCGGCACCTGCCGCATGGGTGCTGTGGACGATACCGACACGGTGGTCGATCCGCAGGGCCGGGTGATCGGCGTGGCGGGGCTGCGCGTGGCCGATGCCTCGGTCTTTCCGCGCATCACCAATGGCAACCTGAACGCCCCTGCGATCATGGTGGGCGAGAAGACGGCCGATCACGTTCTCGGCCGCGCCCTTCCGCCCGAGAATGCCACCCCTTGGCAGAACCCGGCGTGGCAGGTGGCACAACGCTGAGGCGTCTTGTTAACCAGAGTTAACAAACACGGTTGAATCTCCGGCGCGGGCCGCCGATCTTAACGACATGTTAAGAGTTTGTTCAGCCCTTGTTCTTCTGTGCGCCGCGCTGCCCGGCCTGGCCGACACGCAGCGCCTGAGCGGCCCGGCCCGGGTCATTGACGGTGACACGTTCGAAGTGGCCGGCACAACGGTACGGCTCTACGGTGTCGACGCGCTGGAAGTGGGGCAGGTCTGCGGTGGCCGTGACGCGCCCACATGGTCCTGCGGCGCCTGGGCCACGGGCGAGATCCGGGCCCGCTACGAGGGCCGGGTGCTCGACTGCACGGTGCTGGCGCATGATGCCTATGGTCGCTCGGTCGCGCGCTGCACCGATTTCGGCACCGATGTGGGCCGCGCGCTGGTGCGCGCCGGCCTGGCTTTCGCCTATCGCCGCTATTCCGAGGAGTACGTGCCCGCCGAACGCGCCGCCCGCGCCGAGGGCGTGGCGCTGCATGGCACCGGGGCGCAATCGCCCGAGGCCTACCGCGCTGCGAAACGCGAGGTCCGAGCCGCGCGCCGGCGCGCCGATGCGCCCGAGGGCTGCCTCATCAAGGGCAATATCTCGCAGGGCGGGCGCGCGCGGATCTATCATCTGCCGGGCCAGTCCTGGTACGGGCGCACGCGGATCTCGCCCGAGAAGGGCGAGCGCTGGTTCTGCTCCGAGGCCGAGGCGGTCGCCGCCGGCTGGCGTCGCGCGCGGCGCTGACGCCCGCGGTCGCACGACTTTTTTCAGGTCGGCGCAGGTGGTTGATCTTCGTCAAAGTCTTTGGTCACAGGGGCGTGCAAACCTGTCCTTCGGACATGACATGAAGAGGAGGCGCGTATGTCGCACACACCCCACGAACTGCACGAAGAATTCCCGGAATATGCCGAGAAGATGAGCGCGCTCAAGCAGAGCGACGCGCATTTTGCCAAGCTGGCCGAGGAATATCACGAGATCAACCGCAAGGTGCACCGGGCCGAAACCAATGTCGAGCCCATGGAGCAGCTGGCGGAAGAGGACCTGCGCAAGCAGCGCGCCGTCCTCAAGGACCAGATCTACGGCATGCTGCGCGCCTGAGCGCGGCCCGGCCCCGGCCCGTTGGCCGGGGTCTTTCCCCTAGTCGAGCAGCGGCTCGATGGCGCCGGTGATGCGGCGCGACAGCGGCTTGACCGGCGATCCGTAGCCCGCGACGAACTCGCCCTCCGGCCCGATCAGCACCTTGTTGAAATTCCAGCTGGGCTCGAAACCCGCCTCGGTTTGCAGCCAGCGGTAGAAGGGGTGCGCATCCCGCCCGCGCACCGGCGTGATATCGGTCATCGGAAGGTCGAGGCCGAAATTCACCTCGCAGAATTCCTTGACCGCTTCGGCGCTGGAGAGCTCTTGCCGGAAATCATCAGACGGCACCGCCAGCACCACCAGCCCGCGGTCGCGATAGCGGTCATAAAGCGCCTGCAACCCGTCATATTGCCCGGTGAAGCCGCAACGCGACGCGGTGTTGACCACCAGCACCGGCTGGCCGCGCCATTTGTCGAGCGACAGCGTGCCGCCATCGATGCTGTCGAAGACGAACTCGGCCGCTGCGGCGGCGCTGGCCATCAGGCCGAAGACAAGACTTGCAAGCAGTTTCATTCCGGACCCTCCTGTATGGCTGGCAAGATAGCCCGGCGGACACCGGGTCAAGCCATCCCCTTTGCGCGCGCGGTGCGATGCGCTAGGCTGCGCGAAAGCAGACCGGGGGCACGCATGTCCAGCGACGAAGACAAGATCCAGGGGCGCCTGCATGGCGAGCAACCCGCGGCCGAGGCCGAGAACATGGGCCTGCGGCTGGTCTCGATGGTGCTGATCTGGCTGATGCTGAGCCTTGCGCAGACGGTGCTGACCCTGTGCACCGTGGTGCAGTTCGTCATCATGCTGCTCAACAATCACCAGCCGAACGAGCGGCTGGCCGAATTCGGCACCGATCTCGGCATCTGGATGGCCAAGGCCGCGCGCTACCAGACCGGCGCCTCCGAGGTGAAACCCTGGCCCTGGACCGACTTGGACTGAAGACGCGGAAAGGGATCGACATGGCAGGGGGCTGGAGCCGGGATGGCGCAGTGAGCGAACAGATCGAGGCGTCGATCGCCGAAGAGCTGGAACGCATGAAGGCCCGCCGCGGCCCGCAGGGCGAGAGCCTGCGCGATTGCGCCGAATGCGGCGAGGAGATCCCCGAGAAACGCCGCCTTGCGATCCCGGGCGTCAAGCTCTGCGTCGACTGTGCCGCCGAGCGCGACGGTCAGGCGCGGCAGCGCGCAGGCATCAACCGCCGCGGCTCGAAGGACAGCCAGTTGAAGTGAGGGCGAAAAGGGTGGTTTTTGTTGGAGACACAGAGATATGGGCTCTGGCCGAAAAAACTCTCGAAGAGCATTGAGATCAACACCCGCACCTCAGACATGAAGCATTCAGGCGAGCATTTTCTTCTCAATTTCAAATAGTTCTTCTGAAATATTTTCAGCGTCTTTGTTAGGAAACACAACGTATGTTGATTCCTCCTCGATGAATCGAAAGGCCGCTGAAAGAATTGTCACAACGCAAATCTCCGCCAAGATGAAAATAATAAAGAAATAGCCTTCATTCAAAAATGATTGATATGTGATTGTTTTCCCTATGCTCTCGGAAAATGAGTGCAAGGTTGATCGAGGAGAATTCGAAGCCTTTAAAGCTTCGAGAAGAATAAGAAAGGAAAGTAGCATAGCCCACTTATAGTTCTCAACTCGCTCACTTTCTTTTTTTGTCATCCCACTGAAAGCCTTTGAGGCCGATCTTCATGTCATTTTCAAGTAGGTATTTTCGAATCTTACGACGGGCAAGAGTAGTATGGTGAGCCTTTAAAATACCCAAAATTTTTATTGTAGAAAATAAAGTATCTCTGAAAAGGGAAATAACCGCAACGACAAGCATAAAAATACCGACGACAGTGGGCAAAAGCACAAAAATGGATCCAAAAAATACCAAAAAAATGCCCGGAAAATTTTGAAGAACGTACTCCACAAACTTTGCTTCGAATATCGATGAGTCCGAATGAAGCTGACTGTGGAAGTCACTTACAATGATAAGAACGAGAAAGAGACACGTGCTTTCTATTGTGGAGGTTGGCTTGTATCGGAATATCTCTAAATGCTTATCCATTACATTTCAGGCAATAAATTTTATCTCATGGTTTCAAAGCGTCGGGTAAGGGCACAACAAGTAGGATCGATTAGCCAATACTCTCTCTCCTTCCTTTACAAGTTGCGACGCGAACATAGTGATAGTACCTGATATGTTAATGATGCAATAAGTCGATGCCAAGCTCTTCTGGGCAAAAACGGTCGTTTTTGTCACCTCAAGCGGCACCGAGGAAAATCAACTTGTTGCCCCGGTCAGAACCCTACGGTGAAACCACGCGCGTTCTGAGACGTTTGCGCCGGGGCTCCGCCCAATCCCGCGCCAAAACGTCGAACCAGCGGTTTGCTGGGCCGTAAGGCCCGGACCGCTGCTCTCCCGGGGCTCCGTCGGTTCGGACCTCAAACCGTCCCCCGGACGGTTCGCCGGGCCTTGCGGCCCGGACCGGTCCTCAGCCCTCCATCGCTTCTAGCTGGTCGATGAAGCTTTCGATCATGCCCAGACCCTTGTCCCAGAAGGTGGGGTCGGTGGCGTCGAGGCCGAAGGGTTCCAGCAGCGCCTTGTGGTGCTTGGAGCCGCCGGCGCGCAGCATGTCGAAATACTTGTCCTGGAAGCCCTCGGGCGCCTCTTGGTAGGCGGCGTAGAGCGCGTTCACCAGCCCGTCGCCGAAGGCATAGGCGTAGACATAGAAGGGCGAGTGCACGAAATGCGGCACGTAGCACCAGAAGCTCTCGTAGCCTTCCATGAAGTCGAAGGCCGGCCCGAGGCTCTCGGACTGCACGCTCATCCAAAGCGCGTTGATGTCGTCCGGGGTCAGCTCGCCGCCGCGGCGCGCCTCGTGCAGCTTGCACTCGAAATCGTAGAAGGCGATCTGGCGCACGACCGTGTTGATCATGTCCTCGACCTTGCCGGCCAGCAGCACCTTGCGCTCGGCATCGGTGGCGGCGTTGTCCAGCATGCGCTGGAAGGTCAGCATCTCGCCGAAGACGCTGGCGGTCTCGGCCAGGGTCAGCGGGGTGGAGGACAGCATCTCGCCCTGGCCGGCGGCCAGCACCTGGTGCACGCCGTGGCCCAGCTCATGCGCCAGGGTCATCACGTCACGCGGCTTGCCCAGGTAGTTGAGCATCACGTAAGGGTGCACGTCGGTGACGGTGGGATGCGCGAAGGCGCCCGGCGCCTTGCCCGGCTTCACCGCGGCGTCGATCCAGCCCTTCTCGAAGAAGGGGGTCGCGATTTCGCCCATGCGCGGGTCGAAGGCGTTGTAGGCGTTCATCACCGTCTCGCGCGCCTCGTCCCAGGTCACGGTGCGCGGGTCCTCGAGCGGCAGCGGCGCATTGCGGTCCCAGACCTGCATCCGGTCCAGCCCCAGCCATTTGCGCTTGAGCTCGTAATAGCGGTGCGACAGGCGCGGATAGGCGTTGACCACCGCGTTGCGCAGCGCCTCGACCACCTCGGGCTCCACGTCATTGGCGAGGTGCCGGCCGGTCTGCGGGGTCGGCATGCCGCGCCAGCGGTCGAGGATTTCCTTCTCCTTGGTCTGAGTGTTGTGCACGCGGGCAAAGGTGCGCAGGTTCTGGGCAAAGACGCGCGCCAGTTCGCGGGCGGCGGCCTCGCGAGTGGGGCGGTCGGGATCGGTCAGCAGGTTGAGCGTGCCCTCGATGGTCAGCTCTTCGCCGTTCACGGTAAAGCTCAGCCCGGCGATCGTCTCGTCGAAGAGCCGCTCCCACGCGTCGCCCACCACGCCCAGATCGTGCAGGAACTTCTCCAGCTCGTCCGATAGCTGGTAGGGTTTCATGGCGCGGATGCGGTCGAAGGCAGGTTTGTAGCGCGCCAGCGCGTCGTTCTGCGCGAAGAGCCCGTTGAGGAACTCGTCCTCCAGCCGGTTCAGCTCGAGCGAGAAGAAGACCAGCGGGGTGGTGTAGGTGGTCAGCTTTTCCTGGCAATCCGACAGGAACTTGGTGCGTTCGGCGTCGGTGGTCAGCTGGTAGTAGTGCAGGCCCGCATAGGACATGATGCGCCCCGAGACGGCCGAGATCTTCTCCTGACGCTCCACGGCCTCCAGCATGCCGGCGGCGTCCAGATCGGCCAGCTTGCCCTCGAATGTCTCGGCGAAGTCGCGGCAGGCCTGTTCCAGCCAGTCCAGGTCGCGTTTCAGTTCTGGGGCGTCCGGGCTGGCATAGAGATCGGTGAGATCCCATTCCGGCAGTTTGCCCAGGTCCTTGCCTCCGGCGCTGGCATTGGCGTCGTGGAGTGGCTGGATGCGCATGTGCGGGTCTCCTGAAATGTGCGTTGCCTGACAGCTAAGCGCTCGGGGCCCGCAGGTTCAAGGGCCGGCGGGTCAGAAGCGCGTCTCGAGCGTCAGATGCGCGGCGCTGCCCCGCGCCGTGGTGTCCGAACCCGAGACCAGCACCGACAGCGTGTCGCGCAGCCGGACATCCATCCCCAGCGCGTAGGCGTCATCGCGGTGCAGCTCGGTAAGCTCGGCGGCGCCCATCAGGGTCAGCCGGTCGCCCAGCGGCAGGGTCATGTCGAGGGCCAGCGCGTTGTCGCGGTTGTTCAGCTCGGGATGCAGGTAGGCGATGCCGACCGCGCCGCCCGCCACGTCGAACCGTGCGCCGATCTTGGAATTGGTATCGCGATGCTGGCCCCCGCGGCTGCGCGCGCCCTCGACCGCGGCGGCAAGGCTCCAGCCGGCCCCGGCATATTCCACCGCCACCGTGCCCGAGCGGAAAGAGCCCTTGACCGCGTCATGCACCGAGATCGCAAAGCTGAGCGGGCCCGACACCCCCTCGTAGGAGGCGCCCCAAGGCACGGCGGTGCGGCGCATGGCCTCGACAGTGGTGAAGGCGCGGGCATATTCGGCGCGCTCATAGGCGTGGTAGGGGGCCAGCCGCTCGAACCCCGAGGGCAGCACGCCGTCATAGGCCGGGCGCACCACGCCCAGCCGCCAGCTGTCATTCCAGGCGAAGGCGGCATAGGTCTCATGCGGGCGCTTGCCGTCGAGCGCGAAGAGGTAGGTGCCGATCTCGAAGCGCAGCGGCTGGCGCCGGGTCACGGCAAGCGACCATGTCAGGTCGACCGCCCCGATCGCGGTGCCGGACAGGTCGTCGGTATAACCCAGCGCGACGCGTCCCGACAGGGTGGAGGACTGGGCAGAGGCAAGTTGGGCCGGGCCGCACAGGGCCAGTACAAGAAATAGAATGCGGGTCATGCGATCTTTGGTCTGAACGGGATTGCGCGCAGCCTGTCACCGAACCGACCGGTTTAGAAGTGCGAATTCTGCCCGCTGTGCAGGATCTTAGCCGTATGTGGACAGCATGTCGCGCAAATCCTCCAGCGTGTTCGCCTCGTCGATGGGCTTGTCCTGGCGCCAGCGCGCCATGCGTGGAAAGCGCAGCGCGATGCCGGATTTGTGGCGCGGGCTTTCGTGGATGCCCTCGAAGGCGATCTCGAACACATGCTCGGGCGTGACCTGCCGCACCGGGCCGAAGCGCGCTTGCGTGTTGCGACGCACCCATGTGGTGATGCGGTCGAACTCGGCATCGGTCAGGCCGGAATAGGCCTTGGTGAACGGGACCAGCTCGTTGCCCTTCCAGACGGCAAAGGTGAAATCGGTGAACAGGTTCGCCCGCCGGCCTGAGCCCTGCTGCGCGTAGATCATCACCGCGTCGACCGTCAGCGGTTCGAGCTTCCATTTCCACCAGTCGCCCTTCTTGCGCCCCGAGAGATAGGGGCTGTCACGCCGCTTGAGCATCACGCCCTCGGCCCGATGCGCGCGCGCCTCTGCCCGGGTTTGCGCCAGCCCGTCCCAGCTGTCGAAGCCGATCACCGGCGAGGCGCGTAGCGGCGCCTCGGGCGGCAGGTCGGCCAACAGCGCCTCCAGCCGGGCGCGGCGGTCGCGGAGGGGTGTGTCGCGCAGGTCCTGCCCCTGATCCTCGAGCAGGTCATAGGCCAGCAGGATGACCGGCGCCTCCTTCAGCAGCTTCTTCGGCACGGTCTTGCGCCCGATCCGCTGCTGCAGGCTGTTGAAGGGCATGGGCTGCGTGCCGTCCCATGTCACGATCTCGCCGTCGAACACAGTGCCCATGGGCAGGAAATCCGCCGCACGCGTCAATTCGGGGAAACGATCGGTCATCAGTTCCTCGCCACGCGACCAGACATGCGTCTCGCCGCCGCGCAGGATGACCTGTCCGCGGATGCCGTCCCATTTCCATTCCGCCTGCCAGTCCTGCGGGCTGCCCAGCTCGGCCGCAGGGTCGTCCAGCTGGTAGGCCAGATAGAACGGGTAGGGGCGGCTCTGATCGGCGGCGGGGTCCTCGGCCTCGATCAGCGCGTGATAGCTCGTCCTGTCGGGCGTCCAGGATCCCATCAGCTTGTGCGCCAATACCGCCTCGTCCTGGCCCGTCGCCTCGGCCAGCGCGCGGGTCATCAGCTTGCGGCTGACCCCGATGCGAAAGCCGCCGGTGATCAGCTTGTTGAACAGGAAGCGCTCGGTCTCGTCCAGCTGGGCCCAGGCCGCGCGGATCCGGGCCGGTCGATCCTCGGGGGCGATGTCATGCAGGGCGCGCAGCTCGCCGATCCAGTGGCTGAGGCTGAGATCCGAGACCGTCTCGGGCGGTGGCAACAGCAGCGCGATCGTCTCGGCCAGATCGCCCACGATGGGATAGCAATCCTCGAGCAGCCAGAGCGGAATGCCCGCCTCCTCGGCCGCCCAGGCGCGCAGATCTGTCGTCGTGACCGCGCGCCGCGGGCGCCGCCCGGAAAAGAGCGCGATGGTCCACAGCTTGTCGTCATCGCTGGCGTGGCCGAAATACTCGGCCAGCGCCTTGGTCTTGGCGGTGGTCCGCGTGGTCTGGTCGATGGCCGAGAAGAGCGCCGCGAAGTCCTTCATTCCGCGGCCTCCGCCGGGGCGCTGTCCTCTTCCTCGCCGCCGAACTCGGTCGGCACGACCTGCGCGTTCCAGCCCCGCTCGTTCAGCCATCGCGCGAAGATGTCTGTGTAACCATGCGTGACATATATGTTTTCTGCGCCCGTGTCGCGGATCGCCGCGTGCAGCCCGTCCCAGTCGGCATGGTCCGAGATGACAAAGCCGCGATCCATGGCGCGCCGCCGCCGGATGCCCCGCAACCGCATCCAGCCCGAGGCGAACCCGGTCGAGGCCGGCCGGAACCGCCGCGCCCATTGCGACCCCAGCGCCGAGGGCGGCGCGATGACCAGCGCGCCGGGCACCTCCTTGGGGTTCAGCGCCGGGGTGACATGGGTCGTGTCCGGCAGGGTGTAGCCCTGGTCGCGCAGGATGGCATTCGTGGCCTCGACCGCGCCATGGGTCAGGATCGGGCCCTGCGGCTCCAGCAGGCTCAGCAGGCGCTGCGCCTTGCCCAGCGAATAGGCGCCCAGCAGGGAGAAGCGCCCCGCCGCGCGGTTGGCCGCCCACCAGGCGTTGATCTCGGACGCGACACTGCGCTGGTCGTGCCATTTGAACACCGGCAGCCCGAAGGTGCATTCCGAGATGAAGCTGTGGCAGCGCACCGGCTCGAACGGCTCGCACAGCCCGTCGGGCGTGGTCTTGTAATCGCCCGAGACGACCCAGACCTCGCCCGCCACCTCGACCCGGATCTGGGCTGAACCGGGGATGTGCCCGGCGGGGTGGAACGAGACCTGCGCGCCGCCGATCTGCCGCGTCTCGCCATAGGCGATGCCCTGGGCGGTGATCTCGCCCAGTCGGTGGCGCATGACGGGCAGCGCGGCATCGGTGGCGAGGTAGTGGGTATGGCCCGGACGGGCATGGTCGGCATGGCCATGGGTGATCAGGGCGCGATCCACCGGGCGCCACGGGTCGATGAAGAAGTCGCCCGCGGGGCAATAGATGCCGCGATCGGTGAAGGTGAGGACCGGCTCTGTCATGAGCCCCACTATAGGCGCCGCGGCGCCGCTGACCACCGCGCTCAGACACCGATGATCTCGAACATCGCGCCGCGGCCGGGATCGCCCGTGGCGTCCATCTGCCAGCCATGGCGCCGGCAGATCGCCTGGCAGGTGGCCAGTCCCAGCCCGCTGCCCTCGATCTGGCCATGCGGGACAAGCCGTTGAAACGGCGCAAAGATCCGCTCCTTGCGCTCGTTCTCGAACCCGGTGCCGTTGTCTTGCAGCTGCAGCCGGTCGGGCGCGCCCGGAACGCGGCGCAGCAGGATTTCGGGGGCGCGGTCGGGCGCGCGGTATTTCAGGGCGTTCGAGACGAGGTTCTGGAGCAGTTGGCGGAAGAGCACCGGCTCGGCCTCGACCATGCCGGGGTCGCCCTCGATGCGGATCGTGGCGCCGGTCTCGGTCACCTGCGCGGCCAGCAGTTCCTGCACCTCGGCCATGGCATCGGCCACGGCAACCGGTTCGCGCGCCAGTTCGACCGTATCGGTGCGGGCCAGTTGCAGCAGGTCCGAGATCAGGCGCTCCAGCCGGCCGGCGGCACGGGAGGCGATGGCCAGGTCCTCGCGGCTGTCCTCGGGCAGGTCATGGCCCAGGTCCTCCTCGAGGAAGGAGAGACAGTTGGCGATGCTGCGCAGCGGTGCCTTCAGGTCATGGGCGGCGGCATGGCTGAAGCGTTCGAGCTCGGCATGTTTCTCCTTCAGGCGCCGGTTCAGCTCGCGGGCGCGGGCGGCGCGTTCATTGGCCTCGCGCAGGCGCAGGTTGAGGCTGGTGAAGACGGTGTCGAGCGTCGATCCGGGCGCCTCGACCAGCAGGAATTGCGGCGCGATGACGGTGCCGTCGCGCAGCGGGCAGACCTCGAAGCTTTGCAGGCGCTTGGCGCCCTCGCAGGGGTGGCGGGGCGTCAGCGTCAGCCGGTTGCCTGTGGCCGCGGCCTTGATGTCGTCCAGCAACCGGTCCGAGCGGCCACGAAACAGCGCCTCGAGCAGGCAGGGCGCGCCCGGGTCGGGGCGGGCCGGCGGGTCGATCCGCTGCCGCAACGCGGCATTGCAGCCCAGAACCAACCCCGCGCGCGACACGATCAGGGCGGGACGGGGCAGGGCGTGAAAGGCCAGGTCGCAGCGCGGCCCGGCGCGGTCCGCCTCAACCGAAATACGCGCGTCCATCCTCGCCCTCGTTGAAATGCACGACGACGCGGCACCCGTCATGTCCCTCGGCGATGGTCTGGTCCAGCGTGACACGGGCATAGCCCAGGTTCGCCGCGGCGATGCGGCCGAAGACATTCGATGTCATCATGCAGAGCGAACGGCGCCCGGCGACGTAGCGGCCGAAGGGGCAGGCGGTGTTGGTCAGCACGATCCGGTCGGGGTCGATGCTGTCGATGGCAAAGCCGCCGCGTATTCGACGCTTGAGATCGACCAACGCCTCGGCCACCTGGTCCCGGCTCAGCTGCGGCGTGCCGGCGGCGGCGCGATACTCGGCATTCATGGCATTGCCGATGCGGTTGCCGACGAGGGCGATGAACCCCTCGGCCTCTTCCAGGCCCACCGTTTCCTCAAGTAGGCCGGTCAGTTCGTGCAGCAATTCGCGCACGAACCTGTCGCGGTCGCGGTCGCTGTGCATCCGGGCAAAGGCGGGGCAGTG
Organism: Pseudoponticoccus marisrubri; assembly: GCF_001482405.1. Classification (GTDB taxonomy): domain Bacteria; phylum Pseudomonadota; class Alphaproteobacteria; order Rhodobacterales; family Rhodobacteraceae; genus Pseudoponticoccus; species Pseudoponticoccus marisrubri. Next base: position 69,398 of record NZ_LPXO01000001.1, on the reverse strand, counting down.
CTGGGTCATCGACGCTCTCCCGTTCGGGGCAGGAACAGGACAGCACGCGCCGGTTAAGCCCGGTTTAACGGGCCCCGGTCAAAAGGTGTCAATTGTCTGGATCCCGTCCAATCAGGCGCGGGCCTTGGCACCGGCGCGGCTGTCGCCTGCCGTGTCGAACAGCGCGGTGATTTCGGCCATCAGGCGTGCGCGCGTTTTGGGCGCCTCCATCAGCACCTCGTGTTCGCCGCGCTCGACCCATTCCAGCCGTCCGCCCGGCCAGCGCGCCATGCGCGCGCGGATGCGGTCGAGATCGACGATGCGCTCGTTCGTGCCTGTCAGGCAGAGGCAGGGCTGGGTGGGCGAGGCGCGTCGCGCCAGCCGTCGGGTCTCGGCCAGCGCCTCGTGCAGCCAGTTCAGCGAGGGGCCGCCCAGCTGCAGGTCGGGGATCGCCAGCACCTGCCGGCGCATGTAGTCGAACATCTCGGGATCGGTGGTCAGCAGGTTGTCCTCGAAATCGGCCGAGGCGACATAGCTGTCGGCCCCGGTGCCGGGGACAAAAAGATGGCTGGCGCCCAGCGACTTGGACATGCGGCTGATCGCCCAGGCGGCGGGGCGGACCGGGTTCGAGATGCGGATGCCCCACATCGGCCCGGTGAACACGCTCGACGCCACGTCGAGCCCGTCCATCATGGCGCGCAGCCCGATGCAGCCGCCCATGGAATGCGCGATCAGGTGGCGGGGGCCGGGCACCTCCAGCGTGTCGGCCAAGGCCAGCATGGCCTGCACGTCGCGCTGGTAATCCTCGAACACCGCCACGTGGCCGGTGCGGCGCTCATCCAGCATCCGGTCGGCCAGCCCCTGTCCGCGCCAGTCGATGGCCAGCGTGCCATAGCCCGCGGCGGCCAGATCGGCCGCGGTGCGGCCGTATTTCTCGACATACTCGGTGCGGCCGGGAAAGAGCAGCACCGTGCCCCGCGCCCCGTCGGAGGGGAAATGCGCGACCCGCAGCCGAAGCCCGTCAGAGGCCGTGACCCAGTAGGCGCGGGCATGGTCGGGGCCTTCGGAGAGGTCGGCGTGAAAGGGCGCGGGGACGAGATCCATCAGGCGAGCGCCTGGGCCAGGCGCATCGCAGCCTGCATGTCGCCATCCACCGTCAGCTTGCCCGACATGAAGGCGCTGGTGGGATCGGTCTCGCCCGACAGGATCGACTGGAAGGTGTCCTGGTCGGCGCTCAGGGTGACCTCTGCCTCGTCATCGCCGGCGCGGGCGCCGGATTCGTCGATGATCAGGCTGCCCTCGTCCTCGATCACGAACTTGGCGGTTCCCTCGAACCCCTGTCCGTCCATTTTCTCGTTGAGGGCCGCGACGGCCGCGCTCACAGTGTCGCTCATGGTATCTCCTTACACTCCCATTCGGCGCTCTCGGAATCGTGCGCTGGCAAATGACGGCCGGGACGCTAAACTCCAAGTCACGTTATGAGCACGGGCTACATGGAATTCAAATCTACCTTCGCGGCAATCGCCACCCTAGTCATGTTTTCCCTACCTCCCGCCGCGCTGGCGCAGGAGCGGACGGCGGAACTGCTGGACGAGTTGGCCCAAGCCGAGACCGAGGCGGCGGCGCGGCGGCTGGAGAGACAGCTGATGTCGGAATGGTCGAAATCGGGCTCGCCGGCGATGGACCTGCTGCTCAAGCGCGGTCGTGACGCGCTGGAGGTTGACGAGGTCGGCGCCGCGATCGAGCATTTCCGCGCCCTGACCGACCACGCGCCCGGCTTTGCCGAGGGCTGGCACGGGCTGGCGCTGGCCTATTACCAGTCCGAGCGCTTCGGGCCGGCCATGGATGCGCTGGGCCGGGCGCTGGAGCTCAACCCGCAGCATTTCGGCGCGCTGCGCGGGGTGGGGGCGATCCATGAACAGATCGGCAACCGTGCCCTTGCGTATCAGGCATATGAGCGGGTACTTGAACTCAGGCCGCATGACTCGGATGTCGAACAGGCACTGGGCCGGCTGGAACGCGCCGTGAAGGGCATCCGCCTCTAGCGCGCGCCTGAGCAAGGAAGGCGGGCCAATGGCCCAGAGAGCCCGGATCGCGGCCGTCCTCGGCCCGACCAATACAGGCAAGACCCATTACGCGATCGAGCGCATGCTGGGCTACCGTTCCGGCATCATCGGCCTGCCGTTGCGGCTGCTCGCGCGCGAGGTCTATGACAAGATCGTGGCCATCCGCGGGCCCTCGGTCGTGGCGCTGGTCACGGGCGAAGAGCGGATCGTCCCGCCGCGCACCCAGTATTGGGTCTGCACCGTCGAGGCCATGCCCGAGGGGATGGGCGCCGATTTCGTCGCCGTGGACGAGATCCAGCTTTGCGCCGATCCCGAGCGCGGCCATGTCTTCACCGACAGGCTGCTGCGCATGCGCGGCACGCACGAGACGCTGTTCCTGGGCTCGGACACGATGCGCGGCCCGATCGCGGCGCTGGTGCCCGGCGTGGAATACATGCGCCGCGAACGGATGAGCCAGCTGGCCTATTCGGGATCGAAGAAGATCAGCCGGCTGCCCGCGCGCAGCGCCATCGTCGGTTTCTCGGTCGACAATGTCTATGCCATCGCCGAGCTGCTCAAGCGCCAGAAAGGCGGGGCGGCCGTGGTGATGGGGGCGCTGTCACCGCGCACGCGCAACGCGCAGGTGGATCTCTACCAGAACGGCGAGGTCGACTACCTGGTCGCGACTGACGCGATCGGCATGGGGCTGAACCTCGACATCAACCACGTGGCGTTCTCGTCGCTGACCAAGTTCGACGGCCGCCGCATGCGCCCTCTGCAGCCCAACGAGCTGGCCCAGATCGCCGGCCGAGCGGGGCGCGGCATGACCAACGGCACCTTCGGCGTCACCGGCGAGGCGGGGCCCATTCCCGAGGAATGGGCGCAGGCCATCTGCAACCACCAGTTCACGCCGCTGAAGAAGCTCAACTGGCGCAGCGCCGAGCTGCGCTTCGGCTCCATCGACGCGCTGGAGCGCAGTCTGGACGTGGCGCCCGATCACGAGCACCTGGTCAAGGCGCGCGAGGCCGACGACCTGCGCGCGCTGCGCACGCTGGCCGGCGAGGCCGAGGTGCGCGCCCGCGCGTCGGACCCGAAATCGGTGCAGCTTCTGTGGGACGTGTGCCGGATCCCTGATTTCCGCGGAATCAGCCCGGCGGAACATGCGGGCCTGCTTGGCGTTATTTTCGGGCATCTGCACGAGAAAGGCAGCGTTCCCGACGATTTCCTTGCGCGGCAGGTCAACCGGATCGACCGGACCGATGGCGACATTGACACATTGTCGAAACGGTTGGCGTATATCCGCACATGGACCTATGTCGCGCAGCGGCGCGGCTGGGTGCGCGATGAAGACCATTGGCGCGGCGCGACCCGCGCGGTAGAAGACAGCCTGTCGGATGCGCTGCACGCGCGGCTGACGCAAAGATTTGTAGACCGGCGGACCAGCGTCCTGCTTCGCCGGTTGAAACAGAAGGAGGCCCTCTTGGCCGAAGTGAACGATAAGGGTGAGGTCACCGTCGAAGGGCATCTCGTCGGGCGGCTCGAAGGGTTCCGGTTCCGCCAGGACAAGGAGGCCACCGGACAGGAGGCCAAGACGCTGCGCCAGGCCAGCCTGCAGGCGCTGACGCCGCAATTCCATCTGCGGGCCGACCGGTTCTACAACGCACCCGACACCGAGATCGACTTCACCGAGCAGGGCGGCCTGATGTGGGGCGACCAGGCCGTGGGCAAGCTGGCCAAGGGCGACGATCCGCTCAAGCCGCGCGTGGTGGCCTTTGTCGATGACGAGGCCGGGCCCGACGTGGCGCAGAAAGTGGAACGCCGCCTGCAGCATTTCATGGACCGCAAGATCGCCGCGCTGTTCGAGCCGCTGGTCAAGATGCAGGGCGACGAGGCGCTGAGCGGGCTGGCCCGCGGCTTTGCCTTCCGCCTGGTCGAGGCGATGGGCGTGCTGCCCCGGGCCGAGGTCGCCGACGAGGTCAAGGCGCTCGATCAGGATGCGCGCGGCAGCCTGCGCAAGCACGGCGTGCGCTTCGGCCAGTACACGATCTTCATGCCGCTGCTGCTGAAGCCCGCGCCGACCCGCCTGCGGCTGGTGCTGTGGAGCCTCGGCAACGGGCTGGACGAATTCCCCGAGGCGCCGCCGCCGGGTCTGGTGACCGTGCCCAACATGGACGAGGTGCCGGCGCAGCATTACGACCTTGCCGGCTATCGCAAGGCCGGGGCCCGCGCGATCCGCATCGACATGCTGGAACGGCTGGCCGACATGATCCGGGCCGAGGACAGCCGCGGCGGCTTCGAGGCCAAGCCCGACATGCTGTCGATCACCGGCATGACGCTGGAGCAGTTCGCCGACCTGATGCAGGGGCTGGGCTACAAGGCCGAGAAGGGCGAGCGCGCCAAGGCCAAGCCGGCCGATGCCGTGATCTCGGCCGAGACCGGCGCCTCGGCCGAGGACACGCCGGTGATGGATGCCGCCCGGCAGGCGCCCGACGGGGTGCTGCCCGATGCGGGCGAGACGCCGCCGCCGGCCGATGTGGCCGAGCCTGTGGCGCAGCTGGAAGACCAGGGCGAGGCGCCCGTTTCGGCCGAACCGGCCGAACCCGTGGCCGAGACCCCGGTCCCCGACACGCCCGAGGAAGAGGTGCTGCCCGGTCAGGCCCCGGACGAGGCCATCGCCGGCCCCGAGATGGAGGTGTTCTACACCTTCACGTGGGGCGGCAATCGCGGTGGCAATCGCCGCGGCGGCAAGCCCCGGCGCGAGGCGCGCGGCGGCGACCGCCCCGAGGGCGGCAAGCGGCGCGACGACCGGTCCGGCGGCGACCGGCCTCGTGGCAAGGGCAAGGGGCCGAAAGGCAAGGGCAAGGGCGGCAAACCCGATGCCGGCGCCAAGACCTACCAGTCCCGCCCGCCGCGCAAGGAAAAGCAGATCGACCCCGACAACCCCTTTGCCGCCGCGCTCATGGGGCTGAAGGACAAGACCTGAGTGACCGAACCGGTCGAACGGATCCGCATCGACAAGTGGCTCTGGCACGCGCGGTTCTTCAAGACCCGCTCGCTGGCCGCCAAGGTGGCGGCCGGCGGCCATGCGCGGGTCAATGCGCGCCCGATCTCGAAGGCTTCGGTCGCGGTTGGGCCGGGCGACGTGCTGACCTTTGCCCAGGGGCGCGACGTGCGCGTGATCCGCATCAAGGCGATCGGTACGCGCCGCGGCCCCGCGCCCGAGGCGCAGGCGCTCTACGAGGATCTTGATCCGCCCAAGCCGCGCGACCCGGCCGAACCCGCCCCGGTGCAGCGGCTGGAGGGCAATGCCCGCCCCACCAAGCGCGACCGCCGGAAACTGGACCAAGATCGGTCCCGGACGCTTGAATGATCCGGGCCCCTGAATTAGCTAGGCGGTAGAAGAGCCGAGAGAGCCCATGACCTACATCGTCAACGATAATTGCATCGCCTGCAAATACACCGACTGCGTCGAGGTCTGCCCCGTGGATTGTTTCTACGAGGGCGAGAACATGCTGGTGATCCATCCCGACGAATGTATCGATTGCGGCGTCTGCGAGCCGGAATGCCCCGCTGACGCGATCCGCCCGGACACCGAACCGGACATGGAAAAGTGGGTCGAGTTCAACCGCAAGTATTCCGAGATGTGGCCGGTCATCATCACCAAGAAGGACCCGCTGCCCGAGGCCGACGCCCGCGACGGCGAGCCCGACAAGCTCAACAAGTACTTCTCGGAAAAGCCCGGCGAGGGCGGCTGACGATTCGGGATCACATCCCGTTGATTTGCGTGAAGAGCGCTGGCCAAGCCCTTGGCCGCGCACTAGCTTTCGGCGCTTGCCGAGGGACTCGCCTTGGCGCTTGGGCTGTGGTATACCCTCACTTCACATGATGACATCACGCACAGGGCACGTGGCCGTGCTGCCTCTGGGGGCCTGAACAACGCCATATTCCGAGATGACCGGGAATCTTAGGGGTCCCCGTCGTCTTTTTTTGTCGCCTGTGTGACGGGTGAGCTGCAAGGAAGCGACTATATGACCAAAGCGAAAAAAGCCGAATTCCGTCCCAACGATTACGTCGTGTATCCCGCGCATGGCGTGGGGCAGATCGTCTCGATCGAGGAGCAGGAAATCGCCGGGCTCAGCCTCGAGCTGTTCGTGATTTCCTTCGAGAAGGACAAGATGACCTTGCGGGTGCCCACCCACAAGGCCACGGAAGTCGGCATGCGCTCGCTCAGCTCTCCGGATGTGGTGGATGCCGCGATGAAGACGCTGAAGGGCAAGGCCAAGGTCAAGCGCGCCATGTGGTCGCGTCGCGCGCAGGAATACGAACAGAAGATCAATTCCGGTGACCTGATCGCGATTGCCGAGGTTGTGCGCGACCTGCATCGCGCCGACGACCAGCGCGAGCAGTCCTATTCCGAGCGTCAGCTCTATGAAGCCGCACTGGAGCGTCTGACCCGTGAGATCGCCGCCGTCTCGGGCGACGAGGTCGCCGCCGCGCGCCAGGTCGACGAGGTTCTGGGCCTGCGCGCCGCGTAACCGGCCGACCGTCCGACAGTTCAAGCCGCGCGTCCCCTTGGGCGCGCGGCTATTTCATGTCCTGCGAAATGGCCTGTAAGAAGCGCCGCCTCAGGCGACGTCCTGCTTGGCGCGTGCCTCCAGCGCGGTGAAAAGCGCCGTCTCCAGATCCTTCTCAAGCTCCTGCGCACGCGCGATATAGGCGTGGTTCTCCATCGCCGGGACCGAGGGATCCCAGAGCTTGGCCAGCTCGCGCACCGTCTTGCGGTCGTGGTGGTAGAAGGTCTCCTCGGCGATGGCGGCCTCGTATTCGCTCATCCCCACATTCTCCAGCACGTAGCGCCCGGCGCGCAGCGAGCTGTCGAACATCTCGCGCACGATATCGTCGGCGCCGGCCTGGTAGAGCGCGTAGACATGCGTGCGGTCGCGGGCGCGGGCCACGATGTGCAGGTCGGGCCGCTGGCGCCGCGCATAGGCCACCAGCTTTGTCGTGGCCTTGGGGTCGTCCAGCGCGGCCACCAGCACGCGGGCCGTCTCGATCCCCGCGGCATGCAGCAGCTCGGGCCGGGTGGGATCGCCGAAGAACCCCTTGAACCCGAAGCGCCGCATCAGCTGGATCGTCTTCATGTCGTGGTCCAGCACCACGGTGCGATAGCCCGAGCTCTGCACCAACCGGTTTACGACCTGACCAAAGCGCCCGATCCCCGCGATGATCACCGGCCCCGCCGTGTCGATTACGTCGGCCTCGACCTTGGGCGCGGTTTCCTGGAATTTCTTGGCGAGGTAGTCGAAGAGCAGGAACAGAAGCGGCGTGATCAGCATGGACAGCGCGATCACCAGCAGCAGCCGGTCGGCCAGCGCGTCCGGCATGACGCGCTGCTGCAGCCCGAAGGAGATCAGCACGAAGCCGAACTCGCCCGCCTGTGCCAGCCCCAGCGTGAAGAGCCACAGCCCCCGCTTGCGCAGCCCGAAGACGCGGCCCAGCACGTAGAGCACCGCACCCTTGACCGCGATCAGCGACAGCGCGAGGCCGAGGATGATGACGGGTTCCTGCAGCAGACGCTCCACGTCGATGCCCGCGCCCACGGTGATGAAGAACAGCCCCAGCAACAGCCCCTTGAAGGGCGCGATATGGCTCTCCAGCTCGTGCCGGAACTCCGAGTTGGCCAGCACCACCCCGGCCAGGAAGGTGCCAAGCGCCGGCGACAGGCCGACCGAGATCATCAGCACGCCGATGCCGATCACGATCAGCAGGGCGGTGGCGGTGAACATCTCGGGCAGGTGGGCGGCGTGGATGTAGCGAAAGAGCGGCCGCGCGCCGTAGATGCCCGCCAGGATGATCCCGGCGATCACCGCCAGCGTGACCAGCGCCACGCCCCAGCCCGGCAGTCCCTCGACCAGCGACACGGCATGGTGCACCTCGTCATGGGCGTCGCCGCCGCGGCTGATCGAGCCGTCGGGGTTCAGCGACACGCCGGGCGCCACGGCCAGCAGGGGCAGGGCGATCAGCATGGGGATGACGGCGATGTCCTGCGTCAGCAGCACCGAGAAGGTCGAGCGCCCGCCATTGGTCTGCATCAGCCCCTTTTCCGACAGGGTCTGCAGTACGATCGCGGTCGAGGACAGCGCCAGCGTCATGCCCACGGCCAGCGCCGTCTGCCAGGCCAGCCCCAGCGCCATGGCGCCCACCATGACCGCGGCCATGGTCATCAGGATCTGCAGGCCGCCCAGGCCGACCAGCCGGTGGCGCATGTCCCACAGCGCGCGGGGCTCCAGCTCCAGCCCGATCAGGAAGAGCATCATCACCACGCCGAACTCGGCAAAATGCTGGATGTCCTCGGTCCCGACCACCAGACCAAGGCCCGGGCCGATGGCCAGGCCAGCCATCAGGTAGCCCAGAACCGAGCCCAGCCCCAGCCGCGCCGCGATCGGCACACCGATCACCGCGGCGCCCAGGAAAATGGCCGCTTGCGTGAGAAATGACTCCATATCTAGTGTCCCGCCTGCATTTGCGCCTCATCATGCGGCGCATGTCCAAGGCGTGCAAGACGACCGGCATGCGGCACACGCAAATATTAGGACAGGCGCGTCAAAAAGCCGTTTCCACCGCTATTCTGCTGCGATGGCCCGGGTGGCCGGGCGGGCCAGCACCGGCACCAGCCGCGACCAGCGCGGCTGCGGCGCGTCCGGCAGCAGGGCGCGCAGCCGGGGCAGGGGCAGCGCGCCCGACAGCACCGCGCGGTAGAGCGGAAACACCCCGGGGCGCAGATAGGGCGACCAGTGGCAGATCCGGCGCATGGGCGGGGCGACGGCAAAGCCGGCGGCGCGCAGCCGGTGCAGGCTCTCGGCATCGTCCAGCTGCAGCGTCACGAGATTGGGCAGCCGCAGCGCGCCCAGCCCCAGCATCCGGTCGCCCGGGCGCGGCGGCGCGACCAGCCGCTCCATGAGGAAGTCGAACAGGTCATTCTCGCGGCTGGTGACGTTGAGCACCTCGCAGGCCCGCCCGCCGGGTGAGGTCAGCGCCGCGCGCGCGGTGTCGGTGAACTCGGCCGCGGCCATCAGGATGGCGCGGTCGACGGCACCGGGCCGGCCCTGACGCAGCGCCTGCAGCGCCACGCGCGCGCCCAGCGAATGCGCCACCACGTGGACCGGGCGCTGCGGGGCCAGCTGCCGGATCTGCGCCACCAGCCCGGCCAGCGCATCCCCCGCCTGCGCGGCCCGCCGATGCGCCTGCCAGATCGAGCCGCGCGCCGGCCAGCCGAAGGAGATGCCCAGCCCCTCGCCCCGCTGCCCGCGCAGGCCAAGGTGCCGGGGCCAGCTGACGATGCGCGCATCGGCGTGATGGGCCGCGTCCGATTGCAGCGAGCGGTGCGGGCAATGCCGGCTGTGGCCGGGCAGGTACTTGAACCCGTGGATCATGATGGTCACCGGCCCACCATCCGCCGCCAGCGCCCGGGCCAGCGCGGGGTGCAGCGGGCCCGCCGCACCGTCGAGATGCGGGCCCTGGTCCGTCACAGTGATGCGTAGCATGGGCATGGCAGCGATCCACTACATCTTGTAGGTGGCCGGTACGCCAAGGCTGCAACGGATTCGTGAAAGAGCGGTTACACCTGCGTGACGCCCTTGAAATGTGACCTTAAGGCCTCTAATCCGTTGAGCGTGGCGATTTGTTTACCGGATTGCGGGCCACGTTAAACATGCCGCTAAAGAGGTCAGACGAAAGGCTCCTTTCGCTTGGCCGCGATCGGGGTCTTTTTTTGTTGGAGACGACACGGGATGGAACGGAAACGGCGCACGAACCTGGTGCATGGCGGAACCCGCCGCAGCCAATGGGGCGAGGTGAGCGAGGCGATCTACCTCACGCAGGGCTTTGTCTATGACAGTGCCGAGGCGGCCGAGGCGCGCTTTCTCAAGGCGGAACCGGGCGAGTTCATCTATGCCCGCTACGGCAACCCCACCGTGGCCATGTTCGAGGAACGGATGGCCATGCTGGAAGGCGCCGAGGACGGGTTTGCCTGCGCCTCGGGCATGGCGGCGGTGAACGGCGCGCTGACCTCGATGCTGAGGGCGGGCGATCACGTGGTCTCGGCCCGGGCGTTGTTCGGCTCCTGTCTTTACGTGCTCGAAGAGGTGCTGACCCGCTACGGGGTCGAGGTGACCTTTGTCGACGGCACCGATCTGGACCAGTGGCGCGCGGCGCTGCGGCCAGACACCAAGGCGGTGTTCTTCGAATCCATGGCCAACCCGACGCTGGAGCTGGTCGACATCGCGGCGGTGGCCGAGCTGGCCCATGGCGTGGGCGCCAAGGTGATCGTCGACAATGTCTTCTCGACGCCGGTCTACTCCAGGGCCATCGCACAGGGCGCGGACCTCGTCGTTTATTCCACGACCAAGCATGTGGACGGGCAGGGCCGCTGCCTCGGCGGCGTGATCCTTGGCCCGCGCGAGCATATCCGCGGCGTGGTGGAACCCTACATGAAGCACACGGGTGGCTCGATGAGCCCGTTCAACGCGTGGGTCATGCTCAAGGGGCTCGAGACGCTGGAGCTGCGCGTGCGCGCCCAGACCGAGGGGGCCGAGGCCATCGCCACGGCCCTGTCCGGCCATCCCGCGCTGCGCCGCGTGATCTATCCCGGCCTCGACAGCCATCCGCAGCACGCGCTGGCGATGCGTCAGCTGGGCGCGGGCGGCACCATGCTGGCGCTCGATCTCGAGGGCGGCAAGCCGGCGGCCTTCCGCTTTCTCAATGCGCTGCAGATCGTGCTGATCTCGAACAACCTCGGCGATGCGCGCTCGATCATCACCCATCCCGCGACCACGACCCACCAGCGGCTCAGCCCCGAGATCCGCGCCCAGCTGGGCATCGGCGACGGGCTGGTGCGCCTGTCGGTGGGCATCGAGGATCCCGAGGACCTGGTGGCCGATCTCTCCGCGGCGCTGGATGTGGCATTGGAGGCGGCGGCGTGACCGCGAGGCCGCAAGGGAACTAATTGTCATCCGACCGGTCGCATACGGCGTATACAATGTCATGAATGGAAATTGCCTGTGCAATTCCTACGTTAGACTGACACAGATACGGGTTGGGAGTGCTCCCTGATGAACATCCACACGCCTGAACTTGACCGGACACCGAGCCGTGAAGACGCCGAGGAGGCGCTGGCCCTGCTGCGCCGCTGGGCCGGCGGCGCACAGCAGGACGAGGTGGCGGCGCTCGACCCGGCGCTCGCCCGGCTCGTGCCGGGGGCGGTGGCGGGCGCCTATCCCGATCTCAGCCGCGCCTACCCGCATGAATTCTCGGTCGACACCGATTACAAGGCGGGCCTGCCCGACCTGCAGAACGGGCCGTCCTCGCTGATCCGCGGCGTGCCGCGCGCGATCCAGCATGTCGGCATCTCGAATTTCCGGCTACCGATCCGCTACCACACGCGCGACAATGGCGACCTGATGCTCGAGACCTCGGTCACCGGCACGGTCAGCCTTGAGGCGGACAAGAAGGGCATCAACATGAGCCGCATCATGCGCTCCTTCTATGCCCATGCCGAAAAGACCTTCAGCTTCGGCGTGATCGAGGCGGCGCTGGACGATTACAAGTCGGACCTCGAAAGCTTCGACGCGCGGATCAACATGCGCTTCTCCTTTCCGGTCAAGGTCGACAGCCTGCGGTCCGGCCTGTCGGGCTACCAGTATTACGACATCGCGCTGGAACTGGTCGAGACCGCCGGCGTGCGCCGCAAGATCATGCATCTGGACTATGTCTATTCCTCGACCTGCCCCTGCTCGCTGGAGCTGAGCGAACACGCGCGGCGCGAGCGCGGGCAACTGGCCACGCCGCATTCGCAGCGCTCTGTCGCGCGGATCTCGGTCGAGGTAGAAGAGGGCAACTGCCTGTGGTTCGAGGACCTGATCGAGATGTGCCGCGCCGCGGTACCGACCGAGACGCAGGTCATGGTCAAGCGCGAGGACGAGCAGGCCTTTGCCGAGCTGAACGCCGCCAACCCGATCTTCGTCGAGGATGCCGCGCGGCTCTTTGCCGAGCGCCTGCTGGCCGACCAGCGCGTCGGGGATTTCCGCGTGGTGGCCAGCCACCAGGAAAGCCTGCACAGCCATGACGCGGTCTCGGTCCTTACCGAGGGCACGCTGTTCGAGCAGGACAGCCTCGACCCGCGGCTCTTCGCCAGCCTCTACCATGTGGGCTGATCGGGGTGACAACTGACCGCTCACGATGCGTCCGGGGAAATCCGGGCGCATTTTTTGTGCAGCCGGTGGGCGCAGGGGCCGCTCTCACGCGCAGGTGAGCAGGCCGTGTCGCCCCGCCGTGCCAGTCTGTGACGCGGGAGGAAACCGGCCAGAGCAGGAAAGGTTTCCGGACATGCCACGTGACAATGTACAGATCGGTGTCGGGCACACGCCCCTTGGACAGAAGATCGACTGGTATTTCGCCGAGCGGGGGCTCGGCTTCAACGCCAATGGGCTGCGCCGTGCGCGCCTGCGCGAGATCATCGTGCTGGAATCGCGCAGCGATGCCGAACTGGCCCGGATGGGCCTGACCCGCGACCAGATCCTGCCGCATGTTTTCCGGGACCTGCTGGCCGCCTGAGCGATCGGCCCTGGCGGCAACCGACTGGCGATTGCCGCGGCGAAGGTGCTAGGAGGCGCGCAGGATTGTCGCGCTTCGGAGACCTGCCGTGCTCATCTTCACGATCTGGCCGCTTTTCGCGCTGATCTGCACGGGCTTCGTCCTGATGCGCGCGGGCTTTCCCGATCCCGGCTTCTGGCCCGCGGCCGAGCGCATCAACTATTTCGTGCTTTTCCCGGCCCTGCTGGTCGCCTCGCTGGTGGATGCCCCGGTGCGCGACCCCGCGATCCTGCGGCTGGGCGGCGCGACGGTTGCCGTGGTCTGCCTTGCGGCGCTGATCCTGGTCGGGCTGCGCCGGCTGCGCCCGGTGCCGGCGGCGCGGTTCGGCCCGGCCCTGCAGGGGGTGGTGCGCTTCAACACCTATCTGGGCCTCGCGGTCACCGCCGCCGTGGCGGGACCGGGCGGTGTGGAACGGGCCGCGGTGGTGCTGGCGGTCGCAGTGCCGCTCGTCAACGTGCTGTCGATCATGGCCCTGACCGAGGGCAGCGCGCTGGGCCAGCCGCTGCGCCTGCTGCGCACGATGCTGCGCAACCCGCTGATCCTCGCCTGCCTCGCCGGCGGCGGGCTTGCGCTGAGCGGGCAAAGCCTGCCCTTCGGGACCGACCGGGTCTTTGCACTGCTGGGGCAGGGCAGCCTGCCGCTGGGCCTGCTCTGCGTCGGCGCGGCGCTGCGTCCCGCGGCGCTGCGACAGGACGGCGTGGCGCTGGCCCTTGTGGGCGCGGCGCGCCTGCTGGCCATGCCTATGCTCGCGGCGGGCATGGCGCTGGGACTGGGGCTGGGAACGCAGGAGGCGCTGGTGCTGGTGATCTTCTGCGCCATCCCCACGGCGCCCACCGCCTACGTGCTGACCCGACAGCTGGGCGGCGACGGCACCTTCATGGCTGGGTTGGTCACCGCGCAGACTTTGGCGGCGGTGGTTACCATCCCGCTGGTGCTGGCCCTGCTGGCCGGCTGAGCGGGGCCACTGTCACTGCGGGCCGTAGCGGCGCCGCTCGATCGTCACCCGGCCCATCCCGTCGGCGCGGATGATGTGCAGGTCGCCATAGGTCAACGGCATCTCGCCACCCAGGCGCAACTGCGTCCAGATCCGCGCGATATTGCCCTTGTTGCCGACCCAGAGCACCGTCTTGCCGGCGCCCTGCGTGACCAACTCGGGCACCGGGTCTTCCTGCGCGAGCCGCTGCACCGGCAGATCGCGCGCACGAGAGAGCGGCGCCGCCGTGTCGAGATTGCGCGCGATGCCGGGGGAGAAGATGCCATCCAGTGCCATGCCGTCCAGCGCGGCGACCAGGGCCTCGGCGCGGGCGCGCCCGGTGCGCGAGAGGTCCTCGCCGTCGCGGTCGCCATGGCGCGTGACGATCAGCGTGCTGTTCGGCGCCAGCGCCTGTTCGCCGGGAACGGTGGCACAGGCAGAAATGAGGGCGAGGGTAGAGAGGAGAAGGGCGCGGCGATGCATGGCAGGGCTCGTATCTGGCGGGACGCTTTCAGCCTAGCGCGCCAGGCCACGGTCGGGCAATCGCCGAGATGCCCGGCCGCTCTGATGCTGGAGCGGGGCGGAAGCCGCTTCGAAGCGGCTTCGAAGCGCGTTGCAACGCGCTTGCCGCGCGCCCGGCCCGAACGGGGCGCCCTGACCCAACCCGGGTCGGCGCGGAACGGCACCGGCCCGGGCGGGCGGGAGACGCGCGTTCGAACGCGCGTCCGCCTTACCCCAATGCTGCGCTGCAGCGTTTGCAGGTCGCGGGATGGGCGTGCTGGCCAACATCGGGCAGGATCTTCCAGCAGCGCTGGCATTTCTGGCCCTCGGCCTTCTCGAACACCACGCCCACGCCCTCGATCTCGGGCATGCGGAAGGCCTCGGTGGGCAGCGGGTCACCGGTCAGCATGATGTCGGAGGTGATGCAGACATCCTCGAACGCCACCTCGCGCAGCGCCGCCAGCATCTCGGAATCGCGCACATGCACAACCGGCGCGGCCTCCAGCGAGGCCCCGATCACCTTCTCGGAGCGCTGCACCTCGAGCGCGGCGGTCACCACGCGCCGCGCGCGCCGCACCTGCGCCCATTTGGCGGCCAGCGGCTCGTCCAGCCAGTCCGCCGGCGTCTCGGGGATGTCCTGCAGGTGGACCGAGCTGTCCTCGCCCGGGAAGCGTTCCAGCCAGACCTCTTCCATGGTGAAGACCAGCACCGGCGCCAGCCAGGTGGTCAGCCGGTGGAACAGGATGTCCATCACCGTGCGCGCCGCGCGCCGCCGGGCCGTGTCGCCATCGCAATAGAGCGCGTCCTTGCGGATGTCGAAATAGAAGGCCGACAGCTCCACCGTGCAGAAGTTGAACAGCTGCTGGAACACGCCCTGGAAATCGTACTCGGCATAGCCCTTGCGCACCGCGTGATCCAGTTCCGCCAGCCTGTGCAGGATGTAGCGCTCCAGCTCGGGCATCTCGGCCGGCACCACCCGCTCGGCCGGGTCGTAATAGGCCACGGCCCCCAGCAGGTAACGCATCGTGTTGCGCAGCCGGCGATAGCTGTCGGCCACCCCCTTCAGGATCTCGGGCCCGATGCGCTGGTCGGCGGTATAGTCGGTCTGCGCCACCCAGAGCCGCAGGATGTCGGCGCCGTACTGCTTGACGACCTCCTCGGGCACGATCGTGTTGCCGAGCGACTTGGACATCTTGTTGCCCTTCTCGTCCAGCGTGAACCCGTGGGTCAGCACGCCGCGATAGGGCGCGCGGCCCTTCGTGCCGCAGGCCTGCAGCATGGACGAGTGGAACCAGCCGCGATGCTGGTCGGTGCCCTCGAGGTAGAGATCGGCGATCCCGTCCGGCGCCCCGTCGGCGCGGTCGCGCAGCACGAAGGCATGGGTGGAGCCGGAATCGAACCACACGTCGAGGATGTCGAAGACCTGCTCCCACTCCTCGGGGTCATAGTCGGCGCCCAGGAACCGCGCCTTGGCGCCCGGCTTGTACCAGGCGTCCGCCCCCTCGGTTTCGAAGGCTTCGTTGATGCGCGCATTCACCGCCGGGTCGCGCAGCAGGAAGTCGGGATCGGTGGGCAGCGCCCCCTTGCGGGTGAAGCAGGTCAGCGGCACGCCCCAGGCGCGCTGCCGCGACAGCACCCAGTCGGGCCGCGCCTCGATCATCGAATAGAGGCGGTTGCGCCCGGTGCGCGGGGTCCAGGTGACCAGCTCGTCGATCGAGGTCAGCGCGCGCTCGCGGATCGTGGTGCCATGCGTGTCCTGCCCGTCACCGACGGGGCGGTCGATGGCGGCGAACCATTGCGGCGTGTTGCGGTAGATGACCGGCGCCTTGGAGCGCCAGGAATGCGGGTAGCTGTGCGTCATCCGCCCGCGCGCCAGCAGCCCGCCGGCCTCGACCAGCTTGTCGATCACGGCTGTGTTGGCCTTGCCCTCCTTGCCCTTGGCGGTGATGATCTCGAGCCCCGCGAAGACGGGCACATGGGACAGGAACTCGCCCGCCTCGCCCACGTTGTGGGTCATCCGGTCCAGCCAGTTGCGGGCCACGAAACAGTCGTAATCCTCCTGCCCGTGGCTGGGCGCGGTGTGCACGAAGCCGGTGCCCGCCTCGTCGGTGACGTGGTCGCCATCGATCATCGGCACGTCGTAATCCCAGAACCCCTCGGCCCCGTCCAGCCCGCGGAACGGGTGGGCCAGCGTCATGGTCGACAGCTCCTGCGCGGTGACGCCGCGCAGCCGCCGCCACATGCCGTCCTGCAGGCGGGCCTTGCCCAACACCTCCTCGGCGAGGCTGTCGGCCAGCAGGTAGCGGTCGCCGATCCGGGCCCAGCATTCCTCGGGCCGGCCGGTGACCTCGTAGAGCCCGTAGGAGATCTCGGGATTGTAGGCCACGGCCTTGTTGGACGGGATCGTCCAGGGCGTGGTCGTCCAGATCACCACCTTGGCCCCTTGCAGGTCGGAGGCCAGCAGCGCCTGGTCGGCGCCGGCGTAATCGTCATCCTCGCCCGCGGGCATGGGCGCATCACCGCCCGAGACGATGCGGAAGGGCACCCAGATCGTGTGGCTCTTGTGGTCGTGATACTCGACCTCGGCCTCGGCCAGCGCGGTCTTCTCGACCGGCGACCACATGACCGGCTTGGAGCCCTGGTAGAGCGTGCCGTTCATCAGGAAGGTCTGGAACTCTTCCGCGATCACCCGCTCGGCATGGAAATCCATGGTCAGGTAAGGCTCGGGCCAGTTGCCGGTCACGCCCAGACGCTGGAACTCCTTGCGCTGGATGTCGACCCAGCCCTCGGCGAAGCGGCGGCATTCCTGGCGGAAGTCGACCACGTCGACCTCGTCCTTGTTCCGGCCCTTCTCGCGGTAGCGCTGCTCGATCTTCCACTCGATCGGCAGGCCGTGGCAGTCCCAGCCGGGCACGTAGCGCGCGTCGCGGCCCAGCATCTGCTGGCTGCGCACGATGAAATCCTTCAGCACCTTGTTCAGCGCGTGGCCGATATGCAGGTTGCCGTTCGCATAGGGCGGGCCGTCATGCAGGATGAAGGGCGGGCGGCCTTCGGCGGTCTCGCGCAGGCGGTCATAGATGCCGATGCGCTCCCAGCGCTCCAGCCAGCCGGGCTCGCGCTTGGGCAGGCCGGCCCGCATGGGAAAGCCGGTCTTGGGCAGATTCAGGGTGTCTTTGTACTCAGGCGTGTCGGCGCACATGGAATTGCGTCCTCGGGTCGTCGTTCGGAAGGATCTGGGTGAGGGCGGCGCGGAGGGTCATACGCCTTGTCCCGGCGGCTCGGTCAGTCAGAGCGCCGGGCATGTAATTCGCAGGATGATCGCGAAACGGGTCCACATGCCGGCCTTATAGGCGCATGGCGCTCGCCCGTCCAGAGAGCCCATGTCGGCATGTTCCCGCCCGGGCGCCGCACAGGGATCGGCCAGCCATCGCCGGTGTCTGCCGTATGCGACGGTATGCGCTGAAACCCGCGCGCCCGCGGGCCCGGTTCCGGCAAGAGCTGGCCGAGGCGGGGCAGGGCGCGGCGCAGGGGGAAACCGCGGCGGGCAGTGCAGGCGTTTGTCGGATGCGTGACGCCGGGCCGGCCCCGCTGGCTGGTCCGGGTCCATCCAGACCCGAAGAGGAGCACGATCATGGCCTACGAGACCCGCGATCCCCGACTGACCGAGATCCCGCACGAGACCGACCCGCGGACCCGCGGCGGCCGCCCCCTGCCCAGTTCGCGCGGGGGCGCCGGCACCATGCTGGGCGTGCTGGCCGCGGTGGTGCTGGTGGTGATCATCGTCGCCGTGGCGCTGTCGCCGCGCGGCTCCGAGGTGGAGACGACGATCACCCCGGCCACCGAGGGCGCCGCAACCAACCCCGCGACCCCGGCGGACCCGGCCGCGCCCGCGCAGCAGACCGCCCCGGCGGACGGCACCGCGCCGGCAGAGCAGACGGCCCCCGCCCAGCAGACGGCACCGGCGCAGCAGACCGCACCGGCGGACGAGACCGCTCCGGCCGGCGACACGGCAGAGGAGACCGCACCGGCCAATCAATGAGCCGGCACGGCAATCCGGGAAGAGGCCGGGGCGATCTGCCCCGGCCTTTTTCATGACCGCTCCGGGCGCCCGGCCATCGCGCCTGCGGCAGCGCGTCTCTTGCACTGATGCGCCCGCGCGGGTTCTCTGTCGCCAAAGGAGACAGGCATGAAGACGCTCGAGATCGCCATCGCGGGGGCCGGGATCGGCGGTCTGGCCCTGGCGGCCGCGCTGCGGCAGGACGGCCACAACGTGCACCTGTTCGACCAGTTCGACGCGCCCGCGCCGGTGGGCTCGGGGCTGGTGGTACAGCCCGTGGGGCTCGAGGTGCTGGACGCGCTTGGCGCCGGGGCCACGGCCCGCGCACTGGGCAACCCGATCCACCGGATGCTGGGCCACGAGGCCGAGACCGGCCGACCCGTGCTCGACGTGGCCTATGACGCGCCCGGCGATCCGCGTTTCGGCCTGGCCATCCACCGCGCCGCGCTGTTCCAGGCGCTGCATGACGTGGCTGTGCAGGCCGGGGCCCGGATCGTGCCCGCGCACCGTGTGATCGGCGCGACCGAGCGGCGCTTGCGCTTTGCCGGCGGCGGTGAGGCCGGGCCCTTCGACCTGATCGTCGATGCCAGCGGCGCGGGCTCCTGCCTGTCGCCGCTGCGCGCGCGGCCGCTGGGCTATGGCGCGCTCTGGGCCACGGTGGACTGGCGCCCCGAGGCCGGGCTGCCGCGCAACGAGCTGCGCCAGCGCTATCGCCGCGCCTGCCGGATGCTGGGCGTGCTGCCCGTCGGCCGCCTGCCGGGGCAGGACGGCCGCAAGGCGGCGATCTTCTGGTCGCTGCCGGCCGAGGCCCATGCCGACTGGCAGGCCCGCCCGCTGCAGGACTGGCGGGACGAGGCCTGCCGGCTCTGGCCCGATTTCGCCCCCTTCGTCGCGCAGATCACCGACCATGACCAGATGACCATGGCGCGCTACAGCCACGGCACGCTGCGCCGGCCGATGCGCGACGGGGTGATCTTCATCGGCGACGCGGCCCACCGCGCCAGCCCTCAGCTGGGGCAGGGCGCGAACATGGCGTTGCTGGACGCCTGGGCGCTGGCGCAGGCGCTGCGGCTGGCGCAGGGCGACACGCAGGTGGCCGCACTGGGCTATGCCCGGGCGCGGCGCTGGCACGTGCGCACCTACCAGCTGATGAGCCGGCTCTTCACGCCGCAATACCAGTCGGACAGCACGGTTCTGCCGTGGCTGCGCGACCGCGTGCTGTTCCCGCTCTCGACCGTGCCGCCGCTGCCGCGGACGCTCACTCGGCTGGTGTGTGGCGACCTGTTGCCGCCCACCGGGTCGCTGCGCTGAGCCGGTCGGCGCGGCGGTCCGAGCGCATCCGCCCCAGCCGCAGCAGGATCGCGGGGATGCCCATGGCGATCCAGAACATCTGGATCAGCGCGGCGGCGAGGTTGAAATCCAGCGTCAGGCTCATCAGCACCATCGAGGCGGCGCAGATATTGCCGCAGAAATACAGGATGCTGTCCGAGTGCAGCCAGCGCAGCGACAGCGAGGTGTAGAGCAGCACGTAGAGCAGGAAGCCGAGCACGCCCAGAAGGCGCAGCAGGTCGGCGCCAAGCGCGTCGGGAAAATAGGTGATCATGAAACGGGCTCCGGGAAAAATGCGTGGGATCTGTCCCGTCACGCTATCCCGGCCGCGGCCGCCCGCGCAGTCCGGAATACCCGCCTGTCGCCGGCTCAGACCGTGAAGAGCGTGCCCACCCCGTAAGCGATTCCCGCCGCCGCGCCGCCGATGGCCAGCGTCTCGGCCCCCGAGCGCCACCAGGGCGACAGCGACCAGTGGCTCTTGAGCGTGCCGATGGCGAAGAAGGCCGCCAGCGTCAGGGCCGAAGACAGGAAGAAGGCCTCGCCGATGCCCAGTACGAAGGGCAGAAGCGGGATCATCCCCGCCACGAGGAAGGCGGCAAAGGTCACCAGCGCGGCGCGCAGCGGGTGCGGGTCGGTGGGGCCCAGCCCGTATTCCCCCTGCATCATCTCGGCGATCCACGAGTCGCGCCGCGCGGCGATCTGGTCCACCGCCGCCTCCAGCGTCGGGCCCGACAGCCCCTTGTTGGCCAGGATCGTGCGCAGCTCGCGCCGCTCGCCTTCGGGGTCCAGCCGGATATGCCGTTCCTCGACGGCGCGCAGCCGGCTGATGTCGTCCAGCTCGGCCTTGGTGGCCGAGTAGTTGCCCGCGGCCATGGAAAAGCCGTCGGCCAGCACGTTGGCCAGCCCCAGCGCCACGATGACAAAGGGCGACAGCCCGGCGCCCGCCACGCCCGCGACGATGGCAAAGGTGGTCACCGCCCCGTCGATGGCGCCATAGACCACGTCGCGCAAATCGCCCCGCCCCGGCGGGCGGGACAGGCGGTCGTCGATCTCGGCCTGGCTGTGGCCGTGCTCGGGCAGATCCTGCATGGCGTGGCTCCCTTTGCGCCACTCAAGCGGGGTCGTGGCCGATGCGCCATGCGCTGGATCAAACTGGGTCGCGCGACGCCGGGTCAGCCTCCGGCCCCGCGCCCTGCGCCCAGCGGTTCAGCCAGGCCAGCCCGGCCAGCGACAGGCCCAGCAGCAGGAAGGAGAAGACCCGCACCAGCCCGGCCAGCCCCGCGATGTCGACCAGGAACACCTTGGCCACGGCCAGCCCGATCACCAGAACGCCCGCGCGGCGCAGCGGGGCCGAGCGGCGCGCCAGCGCCTGCCAGAACAGCCCGGCCCCGGCCAGCAGCAGCGCCACCGTGTAGGAATAGAGCTCGGGCTGGGTGGTGCCGCTGGTGTAGAGCATCGCCTCGCTGCCGCGCCAGCCATGGCGCAGCGCCAGCCCGGCCCAGCCCACGACCAGCAGGCCCGCGACGGCCGCCAGCGCGATTCGCAGCGCGCGGGGCAGGGTGGACAGGCGCAGCGCGCCCAGCCCGATCACCAGCCCGGGCAGCAGGTAGGCTGGCGCCAGCGTGTTCAGCATCAGTGGCCCGGTGATCTCCTGCGCGGCCAGCAGCGGGTTGCCGAGGCTGGCCGCCAGGCCCAGCGTGATCAGCGCGATCAGCCCGAAGAGCGCGGCCAGCCCGGCGCGCAGCCAGATCAGCCAGCCGCCGAGGCGCAACCGCTCCAGCTGGGCCAGCGCCAGCGCGGCCCAGATCGCGCCATGCAGGCCCAGCACCCAATGCGCCATTCCCGGCGCGTGGCCGGTAAAGGCCTCGATCACGTGGTAGAGGATCAGGCTCAGCGTCATGCCGCCCACCGACCAGGCGGCGCTTTCGAGGAAGATCCGGGCGCGCGGGCGCGGGCGCGGCCCGATCAGCCAGAGCGCCGCCAGAAGCGCCGCCAGCGTGCCGCCATAGGCGGCCAGCATCTCGAGCACCGGGGCGGATGTCGCCCAGCCCAGCCCGGGATCGGCCACCAGCCGCACCCCCAGCGCGACGATGCCGGCGGCGATATAGCCGGTCATCAACGGCAGGTCGAAGCGCCGATCCAGCGCGGCGGCGGCCACCACGGTCGCCGCCAGCGCCAGTGTCAGCGCGGCCTCGGTCAGGATCACGGTCAGCGCGAAGGCCAAGGAGGCCAGCGCGGCCACGGCTGCCAGCGCGGCGCGGGTCCGGTCGGTGCCGTCGGCTCGGGCAATGCGCCCCGCCATGCCCGACAGCAGCGCCGCCAGCGCCAGCGCGTGCAGCGCCCAGGGCCAGGCCCCGATCAGCGCGGCGGGCTGCCATGAAAGCTCCAGCGCAAGACCGGCAAGCGGCGCCAGCAGCGTCGCCGCCCCGGCCCAGAACAGCCCGAAACGCCCCGGCTGCAAGGCCCGGCGGAAGGCAGCCAGTGCAGGCACCAGCGCGGCCAGCAGGACCAGCGTGATCTCGCGCGGCAGGCGCGTCTCGGTCTGGCCCTCCAGCGCCGCCAGCCCATCGCGCAGCGCCTCCAGCACCGGCCGGTTCAGCTCGGGCGCGGCGATGAGCGCCAGCAGCACCAGCGCCGGGGGCAGGGCGTGATCCTGCAGGCCCGGCGCGCGCTCCGACCACAGCGCGAAGAGCGCGGCCAGCCCGGCGGCCAGCGCCAGCGCGATCCACCAGGTCACGGGCGCCTGCGCGGCCGCGTAGAGCAGCGGCAGGCAGGCCCCCAGCAGCGCCGCCATGGACAGGCGCAGCGGAAAGATGGGCCAGCCCACGGTCTCGTGGCGCAGCAGCGCCTCGCTCACCATGGGTTCGGCGTGATCGGGCGTCAGCGCGCGCGCCGGGATCAGCGTCGCCATCAGCACCAGCGCCGCGGCATAGACGGCAAAGCCCGCCCGCAGCGCGCTATCTGCGCCGCCGAGCACCAGCAGCCAGCCGGCGGCGAAGCCCAGCACCAGCGCCAGCGCCGAGATCCAGGCCCAGCGGCGCAGCGTGTCGATCCCCAGCCCCAGCGCGGTGAGCAGCGCGAAATAAAGCAGCAGCCATTCCGGACGGTCGGTCTGCCCGCCCACGAGGAAGGGCGCGGCCATGCCACCACCCAGCCCGATCGCGGCCAGAAGCGGCCCGTGCCGCCAGCCCAGCACCAGCCCCGCCAGCGCGATGGCAAACAGCGCCGCCAGCGCCGGGCCCGGGGCCACGAGGTCATAGAGCAGCCGCGCGGCCAGAACGCCGCCCATCAGCGACACCAGCCCCGCCCCGGAGAGGACCGAGGGCAGGTAGGCCGTGGCGCTGTCGGGCCCGTCGCCGCCGCGCCGGCGAATCACCTCGCCCCCCGCGATCAGCAGCGCGCCGAATCCCAGCGCCGCGGCGACCCGCGCCGGCGGGGTCAGCAGGCCCGTCTCGACCCCGTATTGCACGAGGAAGATCCCCGCCAGCGCCAACGACAGGGCCGCGGCGGCGTAGAACCAGTTCTCGCGCAGCCAGCGCCCCAGCGCGTCCAACCGGTCGGCACGGAGCACCACCGCGCCAGTCGGGGCCTTGGCCGCAGCGGGCGCGGCATTAGCTTGCGGCATGGGCGGTTTGGGAGCGACGGGCTCCGCCGCGGCGGGCGCAGAGTCGGGCGTTGCAGCGGAAACGGGGGCCGGGTCTGGCGTTGCGGCGGCCGCGTCCCACCCCTCCAAGGAGGCCAGCCGGGCCTGCATGTCGCGCAGGGCCCTGCGCAGGCGCAGATGGGCGATGACCAGGACCACCACCGCGACGGGGGTGGCCAGCAGCACGACACCGAGCAGTACGAAAAGAGCTTCCATCAGGGGACCTCATGACCTCGGCGCGAGGGTAGACCCGATCGCAGCGTGCCGGCAGGTCCGGCATTCCGGACCTGCCGGAGCCGCCCGGGCCGGGGGAAGCCGCTTCGAAGCGGCTTGCCTACGCGGTTTCGAAACCGCGTCCCAACGCGTTTGCAAACGCGTTGACGGAACGCCCTTCGAAGGGCGTTCCCGCCGTCAGTCGCGGTCGGAGAGGACAAGCCCGCTGAGCGCGCTGCGGATGATCGCCCGCACCGAGGGACGCTTCTTGGTGCCGAAGGGCAGCGGGCGGCAGACCTCCATGGCCGCGACCCCGACCCGCGCGGTCAGCGCGCCGTTCACCATCCCCTCGCCGAAGCGGCGCGACAGCTTGGCCAGGATGCCGCCGCCCAGCACGGGCTCCAGCATGTCGTCACCCACCGCCACCGCGCCGGTGGCCACCAGGTGCGACATCACCGCCCGCGTCAGCCGCCAGTTGCCCAGCGTGCCGGAGCGCCCGCCATAGATCTCGGCAATCCGGCGGATCATGCGCAGGTTGGCGCTGAAGGCCGCGGCCACGTCGGCCAGCGCCAGCGGCACCAGCGCGGTCACCGTGGCGACCTGCCGGGCGGCGGCTTCGACTTCGGCCTGCGCGGCGCGGTCGAGCGGCGCCAGCAGCGCCGTCTCGGCATGGCCCAGAAGCCCCGCCGCATCGAAGATCTCGTCGCGCCGCTCGGCCAGTTTCTCGCGGCCCCAGCGCGTGTCCTCGCGCCCGGCATAGAGCGCGTCGAGCTGCACCACCAGCTTGCGCGCCCCCGCCAGGTCGTCATCGGCCAGCACCGTCTCGGCGGCATGGTGCAGCGCGTCGATCCGCGACAGGCGCGAGAAGGCCGCGATCTCCTTGATCGCGATCAGCACGCAGACCAGCACGAAGGCGGCCATCAGCGCGGCCACGGCCCAGCCCAGCAGCGGGTTCGACGCGATGAGCGAGGTGGCCAGCGACCAGGCCGCGATCGAGACCAGCGTGGTCACCAGCACCGCCAGCAGCCGCCAGAACCAGCGCGCCAGCCGCGAGGGCGGGCGCGACGAGAGCGCCGCGACCGTGGCCATGGCCTGCCCGCGCGGCGGCACCGGGGCGTCGGGTTCGGGCACGGGCGGCGCCTCGGCCGGGCCGGGCGCCGCGGTGTCACCGTCGAGTTCGATCAATACGGGGCCCTGGCGGTCGGTCATTCTGGTGTCTCCGTGGCGCCGGCCGGTCCGGACGGGGCGGTTGCGCTTGAGGCTGCGGGTGTCGGCGCGCGGTCGGCCGGATCTCCAGCGGGGTCGGAGGGCGCCGCGTCCGGCCCGGCCGCGGCGTTGCCAGCCCCCGCTTCCCCGGGCGCCGTGTCCCGCACCGCGTCCTGTCCGGCCGCCCATGTGAAGCGGATATCGGGCAGGCCTTCCTCGTTCCGGGCGCCGTCGCTGCGCTCGGCCTCGGCAAAGCCCTCGCGCTCGTAGAAGCGGCGCGCGCCGCGATTGGCCTGGAAGGTCCAGAGCTCGAGCCGGTCGCAGTCGCGCTTGGCCTGCGCGATCAGCGCCGTTCCCGCCCCCTTGCCCTGGGCCTGCGGGGCGACGAAGAGCGCGTGGATATAGCCGCCTTCGCGGGCAAGGAAGCCGGCCACGCGGTCATCGGCGTCCACCGCCACGGTCACCCAGCCGCGATCGATCAGCCGGCCGGCATGGGCGATGTCCTCGGCCCCGGTATGCAGCACGGGCTTCCAGTCATGCGCCGCCACGGCGCGGGTGATCATCTCGCCCAGCTTGCCGGCATCGGTGCTGCGGGCGGGGCGCAGGGCGATCACAGCCGGTCTCCGATCAGGAACTGCGTGGCCCGGTCGAGCCGGATATGCGGCGGGCCCTCGCCCGGTTTCAGGGTGAGCGACGCCGGCGCAAAGCTCATGACCTGGTAATCCGCGTCGAGCCAGGCCTCGGCGCCCGAACGCGCCGGCCCCAGCAGGGCGCCGGGATCCTCGGGCAGGGCGCCGGGATAGAAGGCGGCGTGGCGGCCGCGTCTGCCATCGGGCTCCAGCAGCGTGCCGCGCACGCAGGGCAGCTCGCGCCCGTCATGCGGCACCATCTGCTCGGTCGTGGCGCGCAGCGCGGCCAGCGACAGGGCCTGCGTCTCGGCCCCGGCAAAGCGGGCGCGGTCGCGGGCCTCGCGGGTCAACGCCTCCATGATGGCGGTCAGCTGGGCATGCTGGGTGTGGTGCAGGTGGTCGGCCTTGGTCGCGGCAAAGAGGATCTTCTCGACCCGCTTGCCCAACAGCAGCTGGCTGAGGAAGGCATTGGCGCCGGGGCGGAAGGCGGTCAGGATGTCGGCCAGCGTCTGGCGCAGGTCCTCCATGGCGCGCGGGCCGGCATGGATCGCCCCCAGCGCGTCGACCAGCACGATCTGCCGGTCGATGCGGCTGAAATGGTCGCGGAAGAAGGGTTTGACCACGCGCGCCTTGTAGGCGTCGTAGCGGCGCTCGAACTCGCGCCAGAGGCTGCGGCGGTCGGGCCGGTCCTGCGGCGGCAGCGGCGCGAAGGTCAGCACCGGCGAGCCCTCGAGTTCGCCCGGCAGCAGGAAACGGCCCGGCGAGCAATCCGAGAACCCGGCCTCCCGCGCGCTGCGCAGCGCCTGCGTGTAGGCATCCGAGAGCCGGCGGGCGGCGGTCTCGTCGAGTTTCTGCGCCGCGGCCTCGGTCGTGGCCATCTGCAGGAAGGCGTCGCCGCCTGGGCGGTTTTCCATGCGCGCCAGCATGGTCTCGGACCATTCGGCGTAGGAGCGGTCGAGCAGGCCGAGATCGAGCAGCCATTCACCGGGATAGTCCACGATGTCGAGATGCAGCGTGCGCGGCCCCTGCAGCCCGGCCAGCAGCCCGTTGGGCCGGATCCGCAGCGACAGGCGCAGCTCCGAGACCGAGCGGGTGCTGTCCGGCCAGCGCGGGGTGCGCGCGGTGAGCGCGGCGAGGTGATCCTCGTAGTCGAAGCGCGGCAGCGTGTCGTCGGGCTGGGGCTGCAGGAAAGCCGACAGGATCCGCCCCTCGGATTGCGCCACCAGCCCGGTCATGCGGGCGCGGTCCATCATGTTGGCGACCAGCGAGGTGATGAAGACAGTCTTGCCGGCCCGCGCCAGCCCGGTCACCCCCAGCCGGATGGTGGGTTCCAGGAAGGTTTCCGAGACCGTGCCGGTGATGTTCTCCATCCCGCGGGTGAGCGTGTCGGCGATCGTGCCTATGACCATGGTGCGCCTTTCGGGCTGTTCGCCCGCAACTTAAGGGCTGATGCGATGCGGGGCCAGTGGGCGCGCGGCGGAAATCGCGCGCAGGCGGGCAGGGCGCCGCGGCGGCAGGCGTCCCGCCCGCCCACCCCCGCCCGCCGCCGCGGCGCGTGGTACGGGCGGGCCCGGCCGGTTTGCGGTCGGCGCGGTGGCGGGGTAAGAGGCGCGCCATGCCCAGATATGCGCTTTTGGTGGAATATGACGGACGGCCCTTCGCGGGCTGGCAGCGGCAGGCGGACCAGCCCTCGGTCCAGGGCGCCATCGAGGCGGCCCTGGCCCAGCTCGAGCCGCGCGCCCATACCATCGCCGCGGCCGGGCGCACCGATGCGGGGGTGCATGCGCGCGGGCAGGTGGCGCAGTGCGACATGGCGCGGGACTGGGCGCCGTTCCGGCTGGGCGAGGCGCTGAACTTCCATCTCAAGCCCGCGCCGGTGGCGATCCGGCAGGTCGCGCGCGTGGCGGAGGACTGGCATGCGCGCTTTTCGGCCATCGAGCGGCGCTACCTGTTCCGGCTGCTGATGCGCCGCGCGCCGGCGACGCTGGAGGCCGGGCAGGTCTGGCAGGTCAAGCACGAGCTGGAGGTCGGCCCCATGCGCGCGGCGGCCGCGCTGCTGGTGGGGCAGCACGATTTCACCACCTTCCGCTCAACCATCTGCCAGGCGAAATCACCGGTCAAGACGCTGGATTCGCTGGAGATCGACGCGCTGGAGGGGCCGGCGGGACCCGAGCTGCAGTTCCGGCTGCGCGCACGCTCCTTCCTGCACAACCAGGTCCGCTCGATCGTGGGCACGCTGGAGCGGGTCGGGTCCGGGGCCTGGGCGCCCGAGGATGTGCGCGCGGCGCTGGAGGCGCGCGACCGCGCGGCCTGCGGGCCGGTCTGCCCGCCGCACGGGCTCTACCTCGCGGGCGTCGGCTATCCGCAGGATCCCTTCGCGCCCGCCTGAGCGCGCTCAGTCATTGTCGATATCGCCCGCCCCGGCGCCCGCGCTGCGCGACTGCTCGGAGGCGGGCACGAGCGTGCGGTCGGCCAGCGCGCCCAGCTCGGCCGCCAGGCTCTCGCTCACTGCCAGCCGGGCGGGCAGGGCGGTTGCCGCGACGCGCTCGGCGTCGGCGTGCACACGCAGGCGCTGCGCCCCGTCGGATCCGGGCACGATTTCCAGCGTCTCGATCGCGATGTCGAGCAGCGCGATATAGGCCGGGGCCAATGCCGCGTCGCCGGGATGCAGCGTCATCTCGACCTGGGGCCCGGCCAGCGTCAGGGCGCGCAGGATGTCCTCGGCCAGGAGCGGCAGGCGCAGGATGGGGCTGTCGGCGGGATCGGCCAGCGCGGCGCGCAGGGTGGCCTCGTCTCCGCCGCGGGCCAGGTGCAGCACGGCGGCGCGCCCGAAACTGTCGGCCTGCGCGGGGGGGAAGCCGGCGCCGCGGGCCGCCTCCCGGGCCAGCGCCGCGATTTCGCTGGCCGAGCGGGTCACGCCTGCAGCACCTCCAGCCACCAGTCATCGGCGCGCGGGCTGCCCAGCTCTTCGGGCAGGGGCGCGCCCTGGGCCAGGGTCACGCGGGTCCAGCGGTCGGACTTGGGATCGAAGCCGGTGGCGCCGAACAGGGCCAGCTTGCAGCGCAGCATGTCGACGGGGCGGCAGCCGGCGCCGATCAGGTTGCCGCGGATCTCGGAGAAAGGGTGGAACACCGCCATCTGCACGCGCCGGATCGCCAGTTCGTGGTGCGGGTGGGCCTGCCGGAACGCCGCCAGATCCTGCACCCCGTCCAGCGCCTGCCAGAGCGCCTTGACCCGGCGGGCGATGTCCAGCGGGCTTTCGCGCTCGGCCCCCGGCTCGGTATCGCGCAGGCCCAGCCGGGGTTCGCGCTTTTCCTCGGAGACGTACCAGAAGAGCTGCTGCGCCCCGGGCGCGTCGAAATCGATCTCGACCGCCCAGCCGAACTGCTCGGCAATGGCCTGGCGCAGCTCGACCGCATCGCCGAACAGGGCCGGTTGCGCGCCGGGTGGCTCGACCATCTGCGCGGCCAGCGGGTCGACCAGCGCGCCGAAGGGTTCCAGGACCAGCGCGACCAGCAGCTCCTGCAGGTCGGGCGAGTGGTGTTCGCCGCGCCGGACCAACGTGTCGAGCGGGCGGCGCTCGGGCAGGGCGTCCAGCCAGTCCAGCACCTGCGGCCAGTCGGCGCGCAGCCGGGCGATGCGCGCGGCGGCGTCCGGGTCGGGCACCTGCCAGGCCTCCAGGTGCTGCGCCGCGCGCCGTGCCAGCGCGCGCAGGCGGTCGCGCTCGGTCTCTGACAGGCTGCCGATGGCGCGCACCCGGGCCAGCGCCGTCTCGCGCGCCAGCATCCAGTTGTTGAGCAGCACCGGGTGCGAGACGAGGAAGGGCGCCATGCCCAGCCCCGTGGCATTGCCGATGCCGAGATGCCGCTTGAGCGCGGGCTCCAGCGCCGCGCCGCCCAGATGCTCGACAAGGTCATGTGTGAAGCAGCGGATCAGCCAGACGGTCAGCATCTCGGCCGCGAAGGCCCCGCCGATGCCGGGCCGCCCGGCGATCACGCCGCGATCGGCGATGCCGAACTTGCCATTTCCATAGACCGCGGTGGTGCGCATCAGGTAGCCGACCTCGGCGATGCGGGCGGGATCGGGCTGCGCCCCGGCGCGCAGGCGGTCGACCACATGGGTGAAGAGCCGCACCGACTTGTTGGCGCGCGACAGCACGAGGTCACGCTCGGTGAAGCGGGCGGCCTCCTGCCGGGGCGCGGCGGCGCAGAGGCGCGCGATCTCGGCCGCATCCGGCACCCCGTCATAGAGCACGAACCCCGCATCCCATGCAGTGGCGATCACCCGGTCGGTGCGCATCGCGTCGGGCAGGTGGCAAGACACGGCCACGAGGCTGTAGGGTCGCCCGCCCAGCGGGATCGTGTAGACCGCGTGGCCATGTCCCTGCGCGTCGATCTGCCAGACCGGGCGGGTCAGGCGCGCGCCCTCGGCCGACAGCTGGCGGGTCAGCACCCGCAGGAAGGAGAGCCGCGTCGGCATCATCGCGCCCAGCCGCTCCGGCCGCATGACCTGCGCGGGATGGCGCAGGTCCGTCTGGGGCGGCGGCGGGTCCAGTAGGTCCTTCATGAGATGGCAGAGTGCCATGGCGGCCCCCGTCTGAAAAGCCTGCAGGGCGCCAGACGCAGACGGGTTTTGCCTTTTGCCTGCCCTTGCGTCACACTGAAGGCCATGCCGCCGGGGGAACGCGCATGCCGGACATCTACCTGCAGATCGCCGACCAGCCCGAGGGCGTGATCGACGCCATCGCCGCCTCCATGGATGCGCGCGCGGCCGAGCCGCAGATGCAGGCCATCTGCGCGCGCTACATGGGCGGCCTGCCCGGACCGGGGGCCGAGGTGCTGGAACTGGGCTGCGGCAATGGCGCCAGCACGGCGCAGCTGGCCCGGCACATGGCGCCTTCGCGGCTGGTGGGCGTGGACCCCTCGGCCGCGCTGCTGGCGCGCGCGCGGGCGCGTTTCGACGAGGGCGGCCCGGTCAGCTTCCGCACCGGCGATGTCACGCAAAGCGCGCTGCCAGCGGCCAGCGTCGACGTGGTCGTGGCGCATACGGTCTATTCCCACATCCCCGACACCGGGGCCGCGCTGACCGAGGCGTGGCGCGTCCTGCGCCCGGGCGGCACGCTGGCCGTGTTCGACGGGGATTACGCCACCAACACCGTGGCGCTGTTCGAGGGCGATCCGCTGCAGGCCGCCATGCAGGCGGTGATGCGCAACCTGATCCACGCGCCCTATGTCATGCGCGCCCTGCCGCAGGCGGCCATGGCGCAGGGCTTCACTTCCGTGACGACCGAGCCCTTCGGCTATGTCCAGACCGCGCCGGCCACCTATCTGGAGACCCTGATCGGGCGCGGCGTCGACGCCGCGCGGCGCGCCGGCGAGATGGGCCCGGCGCTGGCCGAGGGCTTCGTCGCCGAATGCCGCGACCGCATCGCGGCGGGGCGGTTCTACGGCGCGATCCTGTTCCTCTGCCTGACCGCGCGCAAACCCGGCTGAGCCGGGCCCCGTTCAGGCCGGGTTTCAGGCCGGGCCGAAGCTCGTCTCGTAGAAGCGCAGCCAGTTCGCGCCCAGGATGCCGTCCGCCTCGCCGCGCGAGAAGCCCACGCCGCGCAACCCGTCGCGCAGCGTGTCCCAGTCGCGGTTGTCGCGGAACCATTCGGGCTGTGGCGGAAAGCGCGCGCTGTCATCCTGCGCCCGCGTCCAGCGCCCGGCGCGCATCCAGCGCACCACGCTGTCGGGCTGGTCCTGGCAGAGATCGCTGCCGATCCCGAGATTGTCCGCGCCGTAGCGCTCGGCCGCCTCGGCCACCATCTCGCAGAACGCCGCCAGCGTGCAGTCCGGCCCGTCCTTCAGGTGGTGGGGGTAGAGCGAGAGGCCCAGCATCCCGCCCGCATTGGTCAGCTCCTTGAGCACCGTGTCGGACTTGTTGCGCGCCACCGGGTGCCACCAGTCGGGATTGGCATGGGTGATGGCGATAGGGCGGGTCGCGGCCTCGATCGCCTCCAGCGTCGAGCGTTCGCCCGAATGGCTCATGTCCACGACCAGCCCGACGCGGTTCATCTCGGCCACCACCTCGCGGCCCATCCGGGTCAGGCCCGTATCCTCGTCCTCGAGATACCCCGCCGCCAGCAGCGACTGGGTGTTGTAGCTCAGCTGCATGAAGCGGATCCCCAGCTGGTGCAGGATCTCGACCATGCCGATATCGTCGCCCAGCGGATGCGGCGTCTGCAGCCCGAAGAACACCGCGGTGCGCCCGCTGGCCTGCGCCTGCGCCACGTGGGCCGCCTCGGTGCCGCGCAGGATCAGCCCGGGGTGGCGCTCGAACAGCCGGTTCCACCGGGCGAGATTGGCGACCGTCTCGCGGAAATCCTCGTGATAGGCCACGGTGACATGGATCGCGTCCACGCCGCCCTCGCGCAGATGGCGGAAGATCCGCTCCGAGAAGTTGCAATATTGCAGATTGTCGATCACGGGCGCCTGCATGGCCCAAGGCTAGAACAGCGCGTGCTGCGCAGGCAACGCGGAAATTCACGCTTGCTTTTCGAAGACGGCCTGCCTAAGCGAGCTGCATGACACATGCGACCGGTATCCGACGAGCCTGAATGCTCTCCCGCCTCGGCGGGCCCGCCCCTCGTGTCCCTTCCCCCGTACAGCTTGACTTGGCCGCGGTGGCTTGCCACCAATCAAGGCCTCACATTCCCGAGGAGAAAGCGATGATCGCTCCCGTCCTGCCCACCTATGCACGCGCGCCCCTGCATTTCGTCAAGGGCGAAGGCAGCTGGCTGATCGAGGCGGATGGTCGACGCTTTCTCGACATGGGATCAGGCATCGCGGTGAACGCGCTGGGCCATGCCCATCCCGATCTGGTTGCGGCGCTGACCGAACAGGCGGGCCGGCTCTGGCATGTTTCCAACCTCTACGAGATCCCCCAGCAGGAGGCGCTGGCCGCAAGGCTGGTCGAGACGACCTTTGCCGACACGGTCTTCTTCACAAATTCGGGCACCGAATCCTGCGAACTGGCCGTCAAGATGGCGCGCAAGCGCTGGCACGATGCCGGCCAGCCGCAGAAGACCGAGATCCTGACCTTCGACGGCTGCTTCCACGGCCGCTCCTCGGCCGCCATCGCCGCCTCCGGCGCGCCCAAGATGGTGGACGGGTTCGGCCCGGTGCTGCCCGGCTTCACCCATCTGCCCTGGGGCGACCATGACGCGCTGCATGCCGCCATCACCGACACGACCGCCGCCATCCTGATCGAACCCGTCCAGGGCGAGGGCGGGATCCGCGTCCTGCCGGAGCAATGCCTGAAGGGCCTGCGCGCGCTCTGCGACGAGAAGGGGATCCTGCTGATCCTTGACGAGGTGCAATGCGGCATGGGCCGGACCGGCCGGCTCTTCGCCCATGAACGGGCCGGCGTGACCCCGGACATCATGATGGTGGCCAAGGGCATCGGCGGCGGCTTCCCGCTGGGTGCGGTTCTGGCCACCGAGGCCGCCGCCAGCGGCATGGTCGCGGGCACCCATGGCTCCACCTATGGCGGCAACCCGCTGGGCTGCGCCGTGGGGCTGGCGGTGCTCGACCACGTGGCCGACCCGAGTTTCCTCGACAACGTGACGGCGCGCGGCGCGCAGCTGCGCGACGGGCTGCAGGCGCTGGTCACCGCCCACCCGCATGTCTTCGACAGCGTGCGCGGCCTGGGCCTGATGCTGGGCATCCGCACGCGCTGCGCCCCCGCCGACATGGTGCGCGCCGGCTATGACCAGGGGCTGATCACGGTGCCCGCGGCCGACAATATCGTGCGCCTGCTGCCGCCCCTGACCCTGAGCGCGGCCGAGGCCGACGAGGCGCTGCGCCGGCTCGACGCCGCCGCCGCCACGCTCGCGCCGGAACCCGCCTGACTTTCATCTTTCCACAAATACTCCGGGGGTCCGGGGGCTGGCCCCCGGGAGTCCCGCCGATCAAAGACGGACCCGATGAACCATTTTCTCGACATCCACAAGACCGACAAATCCGCCCTGCGGGGCATCATCGACGACGCCAAGGCGATCAAGACCGCGCGCGCAGGCCGTCCCAAGGCGGCGCCCGACGACGAGTTGCCGCTCAAGGACCGCATGGTCGCGCTGATCTTCGAGAAACCCTCGACCCGGACCCGCGTTTCCTTCGACGTGGGCGTGCGCCAGATGGGCGGGCAGACCATGGTGCTCTCGGGCTCGGACATGCAGCTTGGCCATGGCGAGACCATCGCCGACACCGCCCGCGTGCTGTCGCGCTATGTCGACATGATCATGATCCGCACCTTCGACGAGGCCGTGCTGGAAGAGATGTCCGAGCACGCCACCGTGCCGGTGATCAACGGGCTGACCGACCGCTCGCATCCCTGCCAGATCATGGCCGACGTGCTGACCTTCGAGGAACATCGCGGCGCCATTGCCGACCGCAAGGTGGTCTGGTGTGGCGACGGCAACAATGTCTGCGCCTCCTTCCTGCATGCTGCCGGGCAGTTCGGCTTCGACCTGACCTTCACCGGCCCGGTGCAGCTGGACCCCGAGATGGAATTCGTGGGCTTCGCGCGCAATGCCGGGCGCACCGTCACGATCGAGCGAGACCCGTTCAAGGCGGTCGAGGGGGCCGACCTGGTGGTGGCCGATACCTGGGTGTCGATGCATGACGCCCAATCGGCCAAGGAGCGGCGCCACAACATGCTGCGCCCCTACCAGGTGAACGACCGCCTGATGCAGGCCGCGGGCAAGGACGCGCTCTTCATGCATTGCCTGCCCGCCCATCGTGGCGAGGAGGTGACCTCCGAGGTCATGGACGGCCCCCAATCGGTGATCTGGGACGAGGCCGAGAACCGCCTGCACGCGCAGAAGGCCATCATGCGCTGGTGCCTCGAGGGCTGAGGCTCAGCGCTTGCGCGGCTTGGCCCGCAGCGTCGGGTCGGCCGTGGTCGGATCCTCGGGCCAGGGGTGCTTGGGATATTGCGCGCGCATGTCCTTGCGCACATCGGCGTAGGAGCCGGCCCAGAAGCCCGGCAGGTCCATCGTGGTCTGCACCGGGCGCCGGGCCGGGCTCAGCAGCGTGACCTTCAGCGGCGTGTTGCCCACCGTCGGGTGTGAGCTCTGGCCGAAAAGCTCTTGCAGGCGCAGGGAAATCTCGGGCGCGTCGCCTGAATAGTCGATCGGGATCCGGTGGCCCAGCGGCGTGGTGAAATGCGCCGGCACCGCGTCGTCCAGCGCCTGCATCTGTCCCCAGTCGAGCCGTGCGCGCAGCGCGGGCAGCAGGTCGAAACGCTTCCACTCCTCGGCGCTGCGCACCCCGTCAAGGAAGGGCAGCAGCCAGTCCTCCAGCGTCTCCATCAGCGCGGCTTCGGACATGTCGGGCAGGTCCAGCCCGGCCTCCCGCCCCAGCGCCACGCGCGCGCAGAAGCGTCGCGCCGCATCCGACAGCGGCAGGCCCAGCTCGCGCACGCCCTCCAGCATGGCGCGCGAGAGCGCCTCGGCCGGCGCGTCTTTCCAGGCCCGGTCATCCAGCGCGATGGCGCCAAGAAGTTCCTGCCGGCGCGCCACGACCCTGCGCTCGCGCCTGCTCCAAGAACAGCTTTCAACCCATTCGATCTGCTCGGAAAAAAGCGATCGCAGCGCGCTTTCGGGGATCGCGATGGCCTGCCGGATCCGCGCTTCGCGCGGGTTGCCGTCGGTATCGGTGACCACGATCAGCCGGCTGCCCGCCAGCGGGTCACCCGCGTCCATCACCGCGCCCTTGCCGCCCGAAAGCTGGAAGCGCGGCGCATCGCCCTTGCGGCGCAGGCCGATCCGGTCGGGATAGGCCAGCGCGGCCATCTCGGCGGGGGACTTGCCGCTGTCGGGTGTTTTCACGGCCTTGCCAAGCCGTTGCGCCTCTTTTTTCACGCGGTCAAGCGCGGCGCGGTTCAGCGCATTACCGCGTTCGCGGGCAAAGCGCGCAGGGTCGCGCAGGGCGGCCAGCCGCAGCGACAGGTCGGTCGTGCGCTCGGCCAGGATGTCTCGTTCGGCGAGCAGCGCGGCGAGCCCCGCGGCCGGGGGGCCGGCCACGTGCAGCATGTGGGCGAGCCGTGGATGCAGCGGCAGCGCCGCCAGCGCGCGCCCATGCGCGGTGATGCGGCCCTGCGCATCCAGCGCGCCCAGCATCCGCAACAGCGCGCGCGCCTCGGCAAAGGCGCCGGCGGGCGGCGGCGTCAGGAAGGGCAGCTGGTCGGGCTCGGCGCCCCAGAGCGCGAGATCGAGCGCCAGCGACGCGAGGTCGGCGGCCTCGATCTCGGCCGGCGGGAAGGGGCTGAGCGCCCCTTCCTCTCCCCTGGTCCAGATCCGGTAGGCGGTGCCCGGCGCGACACGGCCGGCGCGGCCGGCGCGCTGGGTGGCCTCGGCGCGGGTCACACGCTCGGTCACCAGCCGCGACATGCCCGAGCCGGGATCGAACCGCGCCCGGCGCGCGCGCCCGCCATCGACGACGACGCGGATATCCTCGATCGTCAGCGAGGTTTCGGCAATGGCGGTGGCCAGGACCAGCTTGCGGCCCGTGCTTTCGGGGCGGATCGCGGCGCGCTGGGCGGAAAGCTCCATCGCCCCGAAGAGCGGGCGCAGCTGGATGTCAGGGCCGAGCCGCGGGCGCAGCAGCGCCTCGGTGCGGCGGATCTCGCCCTCGCCGGGCAGGAAGGCCAAAAGGCCGCCCTCGGTCTCGGCCAGCGCAGTCTCGATCTGCGCGGCCATGGCCTGTTCCAGCCGCGTGCCCTTGGGCAGGGGTGCGGCGCGCCAGCGGATGTCGACCGGAAAGGCACGCCCCTCGGAGGTGACGACGGGCGCGTCCAACAGCGTGGCCACGGGCCCGGCGTCGAGCGTGGCCGACATGGGCAGCAGGATCAGGTCGTCGCGCAGCGCGCCCGCGATCTCGAGGCAGAGCGCGAGGCCGAGATCGGCATTGAGCGAGCGTTCGTGGAACTCGTCGAACAGCACCGCGCCGATGCCGTCGAGCCCCGGATCGGACTGGATCATCCGGGTCAGGATGCCCTCGGTCACCACCTCGATGCGCGTCTCGCGCGAGACCTTCGTCTCGCCGCGCATGCGGTAGCCCACGGTGCGGCCCGGCGCCTCGCCCAGCTGCTCGGCCAGCCGGGCGGCGGCGGCGCGCGCGGCCAGCCGGCGCGGCTCGAGCATGACGATGCGCCCGGGGGGCAGCCCGGCCTCCAGCAGCGCCAGCGGCACGCGGGTGGTCTTGCCCGCGCCGGGCGGGGCCTGCAGCACGGCGCGGCCTTGGCGGCGCAGGGTCTCGATCAGCTCGGGCAGGACGTCGTCGATGGGCAGGCGGGTCATGCGGGCCGCTATAGCCCGCTGCGGCGCGGTTTGGCCAGTGGCGGAGGGGGACGCTGTCCCCCGCTCCTGCGGAGCCCCCCCTGGAGTATTTGGCAAGAGAAGAAGCCTGTCGCCGGGCTGGACTTTTGCCGCGTGGCGCGGGAAGACATCGCCATGGATATCGACGATCTTAAAACCCGGATCCTGGCCGGCGAGCGTCGCGCGCTGGCGCGGGCCATCACGCTGGTCGAAAGCGGCCGGGTCGATCACCGGGCGCAGGCGCTGGCCCTGCTGGAGGCGGTGAAGGGCCATGGCCGGCAGGCGCTGCGCGTCGGACTGTCGGGCACGCCGGGGGTGGGCAAGTCGACCTTCATCGAGGCTTTCGGCTGCATGCTGACGGGGCGCGGGCTGCGCGTGGCGGTACTGGCGGTGGATCCCAGCTCGGCCCGGTCGGGGGGCTCGATCCTGGGCGACAAGACGCGGATGGAACGGCTGTCGCGGGATCCGGGGGCCTTCATCCGGCCCTCGCCCTCGCAATCGCAGCTGGGCGGGGTGGCGCGGCGCACGCGCGAGGCGATCGATTTGTGCGAGGCGGCGGGGTTCGACGTGATCCTGATCGAGACCGTGGGGGTTGGGCAGTCCGAGACCATGGTGGCCGAGATGTCGGATCTTTTCGTGCTGCTGCTGGCGCCGGCGGGCGGCGACGAGCTGCAGGGGGTCAAGCGTGGCATCATGGAGATGGCCGACATCCTGCTGGTCAACAAGGCCGATGGTGATCTCAAGGCGACGGCGGTGCGCACCTGTGCCGATTACGCGGGGGCCCTGCGCCTGCTGCGCAAGCGGCCGCAGGATCCGCAGGGCTTTCCCAAGGCGCTGACCGTCTCGGCGCTGGAGGAGGCAGGGCTGGCCAATGTCTGGGACGAGATGTGCGGGCTGACCGACTGGCGGCGCGCGGAAGGTCATTTCGACGCCCGCCGCGCCGCGCAGGCGCGGTTCTGGTTCGAAGCCGAGGTGCGCGAGCGGCTGCTGGCGCGGCTGTCGCGCGAGCCGGTGAAGGGCGCGATGCGCGCGCTGGCGGGGCAGGTGGAGGATGGCGAACTCACGCCGTCTGCCGCGGCGGAGGAGCTGCTGAGCACGCATCTGATGATGTCCTGAGGGGCGATTCGGCTTTGCCGTGCTGAGGGCGGAACGGGCGAATTGTGCGACCTTCGGGGCGTGTTTTCGCGAGGGATCATGGCCTCGACTGGCAAGGGGCAGCGTCGCGGGGCCGGGCAGTGCAGTTGTTGCGTGACAGGGTCTTGACGCTCCGGGCGCTTGCGCCTAAAGACCGGCAGACCAGATTCCGGGCGCCCCCCGCATATCCAACTCGGGCGGCGCCCTTTGATATTGGCGGGTGGGGTTTGGCCCGGCCCCGAGACAACGAGGACGAATCCATGTCGCGTGTTTGCGAACTGACCGGAAAAGGCCCGATGGTTGGCAACAATGTCAGCCATGCCAACAACAAGACCAAGCGGCGCTACCTGCCGAACCTGAACGACGTGACGCTGCAGTCCGAAGCGCTGGGCCGTGGCATCAAGCTGCGCATCTCGGCCTCGGCGCTGCGCTCG
Source organism: Pseudoponticoccus marisrubri (assembly GCF_001482405.1). Classification (GTDB taxonomy): domain Bacteria; phylum Pseudomonadota; class Alphaproteobacteria; order Rhodobacterales; family Rhodobacteraceae; genus Pseudoponticoccus; species Pseudoponticoccus marisrubri. Next base: position 31,249 of record NZ_LPXO01000001.1, on the reverse strand, counting down.
GTCGATCACCGCGGCGGGCTGGACAAGTTCCTGGCCAAGGCGAAAGATGCCGAGCTGAGCGAGCGGGCGCTGAAGGTCAAGAAAGAGATCGTGAAGGCCCAGGCCGAAGCCTGATCCTTGCCACATTGCTTTGGGAACAGCCCCGGCCTTTTCAGGTGCGGGGCTGTTTCCATTTGTCGCCTTTCCCTTGCCGCACTCGCCTGTATGACACGCCCATGACCGCGGTTCTGCGCCCCCTGGCCGGCCTTGCGCTGGCCCTGATGCTGGTGGTCACCAGCCTGACCCTGTCCGCGGCACGCGGGCAGGCGGCGCCGGTGGGCGAGATGGTGATCTGCTCGGGCGGCTTCGCGGTGAGCGTGCCCGTCGATGCCGAGGGCAACCCGACGGGGCCGGCGCATATCTGCCCCGATTGCGCGCTGTCGCTGATGATGGCGGTGGCGCAGAATGCGGCGCTGCCGGTGCCGGCCGCCGCCCTGGGCGCGGTGCTGCATGCGCCGGACGGGACGCTGGCCACCGGGCGCACGCGTCCGCAGGCCGTGGCGCGGGGCCCGCCCGGCCGGTTCGAGACCTGACAGATTTTCTCTCGAACCACTGGAGCTTACAGATGACACGCAGCTTTTTCGTGGCCGGGGCCGTCGCCCTTGGCCTTGCCATGCCCGCCCTTGCCGATATCACCGTCAGCGACGCCTATGCGCGTGCTGCCAACACCAAGGCGGGCGCCGCCTTCATGATGATCGAGAATACCGGCGAGACCGATGACCGGCTGGTCGAGGCGCGCTCGGAGATCGCGCACCGGGTCGAGTTGCACACCCACCAAGACATGGGCGACGGCGTGATGCGCATGACCCATGTCGAGGAGGGCTTCGTGATCCCGGCCGGCGGCAGCCACGCGCTGGCCCGCGGCGGCGATCACGTCATGTTCATGGGGCTGAAACAGCCCATGGCGCAGGGCGACACGGTCAGCGTGACGCTGGTCTTCGAACAGGCTGGCGAGGTCGCGCTGGAGATCCCCGTCGATCTCGAACGCAAGCCGATGCATGGCATGGGCCACGGCTCGGGCAGCTGAGCCTTGTGACGGCCGGCGCGTCCCGTTCGGGGCGTGCCACTCAGTACAGGCTGTCTTCCAGAAGCGAGTCGACCCAGCGCGGCACCGTCTCGGTCGCGGGGCCGAAGATGTTGCGCTGGAACTGGCCCGAGATCTCGGTCCGTTCGAGGTTGAGCTCCACCGTCTCGGCGCCGTTCAACTGCGCCTCGCGCACGAAGCCTGCGGCCGGGAAGACCTGGCCCGAGGTGCCGATCGCCGCGAAGAGGGTGCAACTGGACAGGTGGCTGTCGATCAGGTCGAGGTGATAGGGCATCTCGCCGAACCAGACCACGTCCGGGCGCCCGCGTGGCGCGCCGCAGGCGGGGCAGGGCTCGTCCGGGGTCATCTCGTCCGGCACGTACCAGCGATGCCCGCAGGCGGCGCAGAGCGCCTGTGACAGCACCCCGTGCATGTGCAGGGCGATGCCGCCGGCCTTTTCATGCAGCCAGTCCACGTTCTGGGTGATGAGGATGACACGCCCCTTCAACGTGGTCTGCAACCGTGCCAGCGCCAGATGGGCGGCGTTGGGATGCGCCTCGGCGGCCTGCGCGCGGCGCATGTTGTAGAAGGCCTGCACCCGGGCCGGGTCGCGGGCGAAGGCCTCGGGCGTGGCGACATCCTCGATCCGGTGCTGAGCCCAGAGCCCGCCCGCATCGCGAAAGGTCGACAACCCGCTTTCGGCCGACAGGCCCGCGCCGGTCAGGATCACGATCTTCTCGGTCATGCGCTGCCCCTTGCCGTTTCAGGTCCCGGGCGCTAGGCCACGGGCATGACACATCGTATCCTCTTTGTCTGTCTCGGCAATATCTGCCGCTCCCCCTCGGCCGAGGCGGTGACGCGGGCCAAGGCGCAGGCGCGCGGGCTGGATCTGAAGCTGGACAGCGCGGGCACCGGTGACTGGCATATCGGCGCGCCGCCGCACGGGCCGATGCAGCGCGCGGCGGCCCGGGAAGGGTACGACCTGTCGGCGCTGTGCGCGCGGCAGGTTTCGGTTGCCGATTTCGACCGGTTCGACCTGATCGTGGCGATGGATGCGCAGAACCTGCGCGATCTGCAGGCGCTGCGTCCGGCACAAGGCGGGGCGGAGCTGCGGCTTTTCACCGATTACGCGCCCGGGACCGGGGCGACCCATGTGCCCGATCCCTACCATACCGGCGAATACGCCGCGGCGCTGGCGCTGATCGAACGCTGCGCCGAAGGGCTGCTGGATCAGCTGTAGAGCTCGCGCGCGACCAGCCAGGCGACCGGCAGGGCGAGGACGAACCCCGCCGCGGCGGCCAGCAGGATCGGCGTCAGCGTGCCGTAGCCGGCCACCAGCACGGCAATGATCGCCGTGCCGGCCAGCGTGGTCGAGATGAGCGAATAGAGAATTCCGGCAAGGCGCAGCATCATGTCCTCCTGGTCTGGTGTCGCGAATCACATAGCGATTCCCGCATGTCTGGGCCTTGATCTGCGTCAGATGTGGCTGTGGCGCGGCGCGCACGGAAGGGCGCGCGCGATGCGGTGCATGGCTTGATCGGCGCGGCGGAATGCCGGAAGATCGGCGCAATTCATTATGACCGAAAGCCAAATCATGCGTCATTTCGCCTTTCTCTCCGTCAGCCTCATGGCCCTTGCGGCCTGCGATCCCGTGGCCATCTTGCGCGGCACCGATGCCGTGGACGAGCCCGAGATCTCCTGCCTGACCCAGCCGGGATGCTATTTCGACCAGGCCCCGGTGCGGGTGGTCCCGCGTGAGGTCATCATCCCGCGCCGGCCCTACAAGTTCTTTCCCACCGCGCAGCCGCTGACCTTCAGCGATTCGCGCGGCCGGACATGGGTGGCCCCGGCGGGCACGCTGACGGACGGGGCCTCGATCCCGCGGATCTTCGTGTCGATCGTGGGCGATCCGACCTCGCCGGAATTCATCTCGGCCGCCGCGGTGCATGACGCCTATTGCGGCATCGGCAACGAGGAGGCGCCGAATTTCCAGAAGGCGCGCTGGGAACATGTGCACATCATGTTCTATGACGGGCTGATCGAGGGCGGCACGAACGAGTTCGTGGCCAAGCTGATGTTCGCCGCGGTCTGGCTGGGCGGGCCGCGCTGGGCCTATTCCGACCAGGACATGGTCGTCTCGACCCAGGGGCAGCGCGAGGCCTATCCGATCGGCGGCGGCGGCAGCTATGTGCGCCGTCTGGATCATGTGCCGGTGGGCGAGCTGCAGAACGCCATGCGCAGCACCAAGCGCTATATCGAGACCAGTCGCCCGACGCTGCCGCAGCTGCTGGCCTTCCTGCGGATGCAGGAGGACATCCTGCTGGAACGCTTCCCCGTCTCGCCGCACGAACCCTATCCGGAAGTGCGCGAGGAGCCCTACAAGGAAGAGCCCTACGAGCCCGAATATCCCGAGGAACCCTATGAACCCGAGGTGACAGAGCCCGAGGTGACGGAACCGGAGGTGACCGAGCCGGTGGTGACGGAGCCCGACGTGACCGAACCCGTCTCGCCCGGGCCGGACGGGCCGGGCACGCCCACCATCGGCGTCGAGACACTGGCCGTCCCCGGCTAGGGCAGGGCGCCAAGGCCGGGGCCGCCTGACCGAGATCAACGCGGCAAGGCCCCCTCCGATGCTAGTCTTCCTCCGTCAAGGAGGAGGACACAGCATGATCTCGGTCGATGACGTCGTGGGCATGACCTGCCTGTCGGAAGAGGAAGTGGCCGCGGTGGCGGAGCATGACCACCTGTCGGATTACGACGCGGCGCTACTGGGCGACTACCTGATGCATCAGCATCACGGGCCCGCGCGGGTCCAGCAGATGATCTGCGAGGATATCCGCGAGGCGCTGCATGCCGATGACGTGCGCCACGCGAAAGAGCTCTACAAGGTGCTGCACCATTTCCTGGGCCAGCACCCCGAGGCTGTTCGCGGCGCCAGCCCCAGCTAGGCGGGGCCGGCTGTCCGGGAAAGGGGCGTCGACGGCTCTACTCGTCCATCTTCAGCGCTGAGATGAAGGCTTCCTGCGGGATCTCGACGCGGCCGAACTGGCGCATCTTCTTCTTGCCGGCCTTCTGCTTTTCCAAGAGCTTCTTCTTGCGCGAGGCGTCGCCGCCATAGCACTTGGCGGTCACGTCCTTGCGCAGCGCCGACAGGGTCTCGCGCGCGATCACCTTGCCGCCGATGGCCGCCTGGATCGGGATCTTGAACATGTGGCGCGGGATCAGGTCCTTGAGCTTTTCGCACATCGCCCGGCCGCGCATCTCGGCGCGGTCGCGATGCACCATCATGGCCAGCGCGTCCACCGGTTCGTCGTTCACCAGCACCTGCATCTTGACGAGGTTGTCCTCGCGGTAGCCGATCATCTCGTAATCGAAGCTGGCATAGCCCTTGGTGACCGATTTCAGCCGGTCGTAGAAGTCGAACACCACCTCGTTCAACGGCAGGTCATAGACCGCCATGGCGCGTGAGCCGGCATAGGTCAGGTCCAACTGGATGCCGCGGCGATCCTGGCAGAGCTTGAGCACGTCGCCGAGGTAGTCATCGGGCACGAGGATCGTCGCCTTGATGCGCGGCTCTTCCACGTGGCCGATCTTGGAAGGATCGGGCATGTCGGCGGGGTTGTGCAGGTCGATGCGCTCGCCGTCCTTCATGAAGATGTGGTAGATCACGCTGGGCGCGGTGGTGATCAGCTCGATATTGTACTCGCGCTCGATCCGGTCGCGGATCACCTCGAGATGCAGCAGCCCGAGGAAACCGCAGCGGAAGCCGAACCCCAGAGCGGCCGAGGTCTCCATCTCGAAGGAGAAGGAGGCGTCGTTCAGCGCCAGCTTCTCGATCGCGTCGCGCAGATCCTCGAATTCCGAGGTGTCGACCGGGAAGAGGCCGCAGAACACCACCGGGACCGAGGGTTTGAAGCCGGGCAGCGGCTCGGCGCATTGCTTCTTCTCATGGGTGATCGTGTCGCCCACGCGCGTGTCGCGGACCTGCTTGATCGAGGCGTTGAGATAGCCGATCTCGCCCGGGCCCAGCCGGTCGACCGCGGTCATGGCGGGGCGGTAGACGCCCACATCGTCCACGTCATAGGTGCCGCCGGTCTTCATCATGCGGATGCGGTCGCCCTTTTTCAGCGTGCCGTCGACGATCCGCACGATACAGATCACGCCGAGATACTGGTCGTACTTGCTGTCCACCAGCATCGCCTTGAGCGGCGCGTCCGGGTCGCCGCCCCGGGGGGCGGGCAGGCGCTGGACGATGGCCTCCAGCACGTCGGGAATGCCGACGCCGGTCTTGGCCGAGATCAGGCAGGCATCGCTGGCGTCGATGCCGATCACGTCCTCGATCTGCTCGGCCACGCGCTCGGGCTCGGCCGCGGGCAGGTCGACCTTGTTCAGCACCGGGACGATCTCGTGATCGGCCTCGATGGCGGTATAGACATTGGCCAGCGTCTGCGCCTCGACCCCCTGGGTGGCGTCCACCACCAGCAGCGAGCCCTCGACCGCGCGCATCGAGCGGCTGACCTCGTAGGCAAAGTCCACGTGGCCGGGCGTGTCGATCAGGTTGAGCACGTAGGTCTGGCCATCCTGCGCCGGGTAGTCGATGCGCACGGTGTTGGCCTTGATGGTGATCCCGCGCTCGCGCTCGATATCCATCGCGTCGAGCAGCTGCTCTTTCATGTCACGTTCGGCGACGGTACCGGTGAGCTGGATCAGCCGGTCGGCGAGAGTGGATTTCCCGTGGTCGATATGGGCGACGATCGAGAAATTGCGGATGCGGGACAAGGGTGTGCTCATGGACCGCGATATGCTGCGGAACGCAAGGCTGGTCAAGGTGGCGCGTGCGCCTTGGGGTATTCCTGACTGTGGCCGGGGCGCGATCGGTGGCAGGAACGGGGTGTGCCACGGGAGTTTGACCATGATCCGCATCGTACTGACCGCCGCCACCTGCATCACGCTGGCCCAGGCCGTTCTGGCCGACGGGGTGGGACGCCCGACCGGGCAGGGGCTGACCGCCCAGATCGACTCGTTCCACGGCGCCTCCGGCACGGGCAAGACCGTGACCGCCGGCCCGCTGCGCTGATCCGCCGAGTGGCAACCGCATCTTAACGCGGCCCGGCATAGCGTTCCCGCATCGGAGGGACGCGATGGCGGGAATCGACACGGCGCTGGCCCGCGCACGGGCGCATCAACGGCAGGGGCGGCTGGCCGAAGCCCGTGCGCTTTGCCGCGACGTTCTGATGCGCTTTCCGCGCAACCGGCGCGCCGGACAGCTGCTGGCCGGGATGGAGGTCGGTCCGCCGCAGCACCTGCTGGACCAGCTTGTCGCGCTGCATGGCCGGGGTGACAGCGCCGTCGCGACCGAGGAGGCCGCCCGCCTGCTCGAGGTCTACCCCGAGAATTTCGTGCTCTGGCAGATCCTTGGTGGCGCGCTGATGGCGGTGGACCGGGTGTCCGAGGCTTCGCGCGCACTGGGCCAGGCCGCCCGGTTGCGCCCCGACCTGCCAGAGGCCGCGCGCAACCATGGTGTTGCCCTGCTGGCCGGTGGCGCGCTGGCGGCGGCCGAAACGGCGCTGGACCATGCGCGCGACCTCGCCCCCGGCGATCCGCTGGTGCTGGCGCATCTGGGCACGCTGCGGCAGCGGCAGGGGCGGCTGGTCGAAGCCGAGGAGAGCTTTCGCGCCGCGCTGGACCGCGCGCCCGAGCAGGTCGAGGCGCTGATCGGGCTTGCCTATCTGCGGATGCTGGATGGCGCGCTCGAGGAGGCGATGGCCTTGCTTGACCGCGCGCTGAGCCTGTCGCCCGGGGCGCCGGTCGCGCTCAACAACTTCGGCGTGGTGCAGCAGGCGCTGGGGCGGTCGGACGAGGCACGGGGCCTTTTCGCGCGGGCCGTGGCCGCCGCCCCGCGCTATGCCGAGGCGTGGCGCAATCTTGCCGAATGTCCCGGCCCCACCGATCCGCAGGTGATGGACCGGATGGCGCAGCTGCGCACCGACCCGGCCACCACGCCGGAACAGCGCAGCCACCTGTGCTTTGGCCTTGCCGGGCAGCATGACCGGCGGGGGGAGGTCGCGCGGGCCTTTCCGCTCTGGGTCGAGGGCAATGCGCTGCGCAAGGCGCAGCTGGGCTACGAGATCGGGCAGGACGTGGCGCTGTTCGACAGTCTGCGCGCCCTGGCGGCGGCGCTGCCATCCGCTTTGGCGCCGCCGGCCCGGGACGCACCCGTGCCGATCTTCATCCTGGGGTTGCCGCGCTCGGGCACCACGCTGGTCGAGCAGATCCTGACCTGCCATCCCGACGTGGCCGCCGGCGGTGAGCTGGAGGTGATGAACCGGCTGGTGGCGCCGTTCCTGTCGGGGGCGAAAAAACCAACGGCACAATCGCATGGCGCGCTGCGGGACGCCTATCTCGACCAGCTGCGCGGTCTTTCGGACGGGGCGCCCTTCGTCACCGACAAGATGCCGCAGAACTTCCGCTACATCCCGCTGATCCGCGCGGCCCTGCCCGAGGCGCGGATCTTGCACGTGGTCCGCGACCCGCGCGCCTGTTGCTGGTCGCAGTTCCGCACCTTCTTCTCGGGCGCCGGGCTGGGCTATGCCAATGACCTGGACGACCTCGTGTCCTATCACGCGCTCTACCGCGCGCTGATGGCGGACTGGCAGGCGCGCGACCCGGGCTGCGCGCATCGCGTGGATTACGAGGCGCTGACCCGCGCGCCCGAGACACAGACCCGCGCCCTGCTGACCCATCTGGGCCTGGGCTGGCATCCGGCCTGCCTGGCGCCGCAGGACAATGCCCGCCATGTGCTGACCGCCTCGATGGCGCAGGTGCGCAAGCCGGTCTATGCCGGCAGCTCGCGCGACTGGCAGCGCTATGCGAGCCTCATCGGGTTCGCCTTCGATGCGCTGCCCGGGGGTGGAGTTTCTTGATCCTGCCGCCCGGATCGCGCATGATGCGTCCGAGGGCAGTGGCCGCCACAGACGGGACAACCCGCGGCGGCGTGACAAGAGACAGGTGGAATGAGGACAGCCGGATTTTGTCTAGTGGCCGCACTGATGCTAGCGGCCTGCGGTGGTGGCAACCGCGTGGACCGGGCACAGGGGGCGATGGCGGTCAGCTTCGCCTCGGGGCCGATCTCCAAGGCCTGCCTGAGGGCGGGGCGCAAGGCGGCCAGCGGGCGGCTTTGCAATTGCGTGCAAGGCGTGGCGAACCGCGCCTTCGACGGCTCCGAACAGCGCATGGCGGCCAGTTTCTTTGCCGATCCGCATCGCGCGCAGGAAATCCGCCAGTCGGACAACCCCGGGCACGAGGTATTCTGGCGGAAATACAAAGCCTTCGCCGCCAATGCCGAGCGTGTGTGCCGCGGCTACTGAGCCGCCCTCGCATGGGCCAGGATCGCGCCGGTGAGACAGTCGAGACTGTCGGTCCAGGCGAGATGCCCGGGCAGGAGCGGCGCGGCCAGAGACAGCTCGGTGCAGGCGATCAGGATGTGATCGCTCTCGCGCAGCAGGGCGTGGGCCGTCTCGGCCAGGGGCGCGGCGATGCGGTCGGCCGGCGTGCCGGCCTTCACCGCGCGAATCATCTCCAGCAGCGGCGCATCGTCGTCCGGCGCCACGTGATCGGTCAGGTAGCGGTCGAACACGCCGGTCAGCCGGGTCGCCGGCGAGGCGAGGATGCCGATGCGCCCCTTGCCCGCCAGCGCCCGCGCCGTCGCCTCCAGCATGTCGAGCAAGGGCAGCGGCGTCGCCGCCGCAAGCTCGGGCGCATAGTGATGCGCGGTGTTGCAGGGCATGGCAAGCGCCGTCGCACCGGCGCGCTCCAGCTCTCCGGCCATGGTGACCAGCGCGGGCAGCGGGCTGGGCCCCGTGCCCTCGATCAGCGCCGCGATGCGCGAGGGCACGGCCGGGTTCTGGTGCACGATCAGCGGCACGTGGTCGGCATCGTCGCGCGCGGGCACCGCGTCGATCAGTTTCTGCATCAGCAGCACGGTGGCCTGCGGCCCCATGCCGCCCAGGATGCCCACGGGCCGCATGACCGTCACGCCCGGCCGGCCACGTCGAACACATGCGTGTAGCCGGTCAGACCTATCGCGCCGCCGGTGTGCAGGAAAAGCACCCGGTCGCTGCTGTCGAAATGGCCCTTGCGGACGAGGTCGATCAGCCCCGCCGCGCCCTTGGCCGAGTAGACCGGGTCGAGCAGGATCGCCTCGAGCCGGGCGAACAGGTCGATCGCCTCCAGCGTGCTCTCGGCGGGCAGGCCATAGCCCTCGCCCACGTAATCGGTATTGGCCACCACGTCGCCGCGCGCGACGACCCCGGGACAGCCCAGCTTGTCGGCGGTCTTCTCGGCCAGCGCGAAAACATTGGCCTCCTGCTTGTCCTTGGGCGCGCGCACGCCGATGCCCAGCACGGGGATCTGCGCGTTCAGCGCCTGAAAGCCGGTGACCAGCCCCGCCTGCGTCCCGGCCGAGCCCGTTGCATGCACCATGTGATCGACGCGCAGCCCCATCTCGGTCAGCTGCGCCAGCGTCTCGAGCGCGCAGTTCACGTAGCCCAGCGCGCCGGTCGCGTTCGAGCCGCCGCCCGGGATGGCATAGGCCTTGCGGCCCTTGGCGCGCATCGCCTCGGCCACGGCCTCCATCTCGGCATTCATGTCGAGCCCGGGGCCGCGATGCTCGATCGTGGCGCCGTGCAGCACGTCCAGCAGCACGTTGCCGTTGTAGCGATAATTCTCGTGTTCGTAGCCGGTGCGGTCCTCGAGCAGGATGTGGCACTCCATGCCCAGTTTCGCCGCGGCGGCCGCGGTCTGGCGGGCGTGGTTGGACTGAGTCGCGCCCTGGGTCAGCACCACCTCGGCGCCCTGGTCCACCGCCTCGGCCATCAGGAACTCCAGCTTGCGGGTCTTGTTGCCGCCGGTGGACAGCCCCGTGCAATCGTCGCGCTTGATCCAGATCTCGGGGCCCCCCAGCGCCTCGGAGAGGCGCGGCAGCGGCTCGATCGGCGTGGGCAGATGCGCAAGGCGCACGCGGGGGAAACGGGCAAGGTTCATGTCAGCTCCTGTCATTGGCCGCGCGCGCGCGCGGAGTCGCCTGGAACAGGCGGGCTTCGGCGGTCAGCGCATGGCCGACCATGCCCTCTGCCCGCGAGATCACGGCGCTGGCCTGCGCCAGCTCGGGCAGGGCGGCGTCACTTGCCCGCTGCCAGGTCACGGTCTTGAGAAACTTGTGCACCGACAGGCCCCCCGTGTAGCGTGCCGCGCCCGAGGTGGGAAGCACGTGGTTGGGCCCCGAGGCCTTGTCGCCGAAGGCCACCGTCGTCTGCGGCCCGAGGAACAGCGAGCCGTAATTGCACAGGCTGTCGCGCCACCAGTCGAGATCGCGGCACATGACCTGCAGGTGCTCGGGCGCGTAGCGGTCGGCGGTGGCGCGCATCTCGTCGCGCGTGTCGCAGAGCAGGATCTCGCCCAGCGCGTCCCAGGCGGCGCGGGCGGCGGCGGCGTTCTCGGCCGGCAGGGTGGCGGCCAGCTCGGGCACGCGGCGGGCCACGGCCTCGGCCAGGGGGGCATGATCGGTGACCAGCCAGCAGGGCGAGTTCGCGCCATGCTCGGCCTGGCCCACGAGGTCCAGCGACACCAGTTCGGGATCGGCCGAAGCATCGGCGAGGATCAGCACGTCGGTGGGGCCGGCGAACATGTCGATGCCGAGCGGCCCGAAGAGCTGCCGCTTGGCCTCGGCCACATAGGCATTGCCGGGCCCGGCCAGCACATCCGCCGGCGGCGTGTGGAAGAGGCCGAAGGCCATCGCGGCCACGCCCTGCACGCCGCCGAGGCACAGGATCGTGTCGGCACCGGCCAGCTGCATGGCATAGAGCGTCGCCGGGTGGATGCCACCCGCGTCGCGCGGCGGGGCGCAGGCGGTGACATGGTCCACGCCGGCGGCGCGGGCGGTGGCGATGGTCATCAGCGCCGAGGCGATATGCGCGTAACGCCCGCCCGGCACGTAGCAGCCCGCCGCCTGCACCGGCAGGCAGCGCTGCCCGGCCAGCAGGCCGGGGCGCAACTCCACCTCCATGTCCTGCAGGCTGGCGCGCTGGGCGGTGGCGAAGGCGCGGATATTGTCATGCGCATAGTCCAGCGCGGCCTTCAGATCCTCGGGCACGGTGGCGGCGGCGCGTGCCACCGCCTCGGGCGGGACCACCACCGGCGCGGTCCAGCGATCCAGCCGCGCGGCATAGTCCAGCGCCGCCGGCGCCCCCTCGGCCCGCAGCCGCGCCAGCATGATCTGCACGGTGTCGCGGATGTCGGCGGCGCTGTCGGGCGCCAGGCCGGGGGCGGTCTTCACGGGGCGGACGGGCATGGCGGGACCTCTTCGGTTTTTCTTGACCGGGGCGGGGCAGTTTCGCAAAAGCTGAAACTGGCGCGGGACGAAAGGGACGGCGGATGTTGATGAAGGGCGTGACGCTGCGCGGTCTCGAGGTGTTCGAAGCACTGGCCGCCGAGGGCACGGTGGCAGGCGCGGCGCGGATCACCGGGCTCAGCCAGCCCGCGGTCAGCCAGCAGATGCGCAACCTGGAAACCGCGCTGGGCACCGACCTGATCGACCACGGACGCCGGCCGATGATGCTGACGCCGGCGGGGCGGTCCTTCCTGGTGCGCGCCAAGACGGTGCTGGGGCAGTTGCGGCTGGCCCAGAACGAGTTGACGGTGATGGACCTGACCCATCTCAGCACGCTGAACCTGGGCGTGATCGACGATTTCGACAATGACCTGACGCCGCGGCTGGTGACCATCCTGGCCGAGAGCATGACGCGCTGCCGGTTCAAGCTGATCACCGCGCCCAGCCACGAGATCTCGGCCGAGATGCAGGCCCGCCGGTTGCACCTGGCGATTGCCGCCTCCAGCGGCGAGGTGATCGAGGGCGTGGTCGAATATCCCCTTGTGCGCGACCCCTATATCTTTGTCTGCGCCAAGGGCGCGGTGGCCGAGGCCGGCGGGATCGAGCCGCTGATGCAGGCCCTGCCTATCCTTCGCTATGACCGCGACCAGCTGATCGGGCGGCAGATCGAGGCGCATCTGGCGCGGCTCAAGCTGGACTTTGCCGAGCGGTTCGAGATCGGCGCACACCTGTCGCTGATGACGCTGGTGGCGCGCGGCATGGGCTGGGCGATCACCACGCCGCTGGGCTTCATGCGGGCGGGCCGGTTTCACGACCGGATGGAGGCGCACCCGCTGCCGTTCAAGCCCTTCTCGCGCACCATCTCGCTCTTTGCCGGGACGGACTGGGCCGACCGCGTGCCGCGCGACGTGGCGCGCACCATGCGCATGCTGGTGAGCGAGATGGTCATCGCGCAGGCGCTGCAGAAACTGCCCTGGCTGCGGGACGATCTGCGCGTGCTGGACGGCTGACCGGTCGGGCCCGTCGACGTGATGTGGCTGTGCTCGCATGCGCGCAGAATGGGCGGCTTCGCAGCCCGTCGAAAGCCCGCTGCGGCGCATTTGCAAAGAGGAGGGCACAGTTTCGGAAATCCCGAAACTGCGGGTGGTTCAGCCGGCCGAGCCCCCCAGCCCCAGGAAGGCGCGGATCGAGGCTTCGAACTCGCGCGGCTTCTCGGCATGCAGCCAGTGGCCGGCGCCGGGCAGCTTGGCGAAACGCGCATTGGGAAACAGCGCGCGGATCCGCGTCCGATGCTCGGGCAGCACGTAATCCGACGCGCCACCCGACAGGAACAGGGTCGGCCCCTCGAAGCGCCCCTCGGTCTCGGGAAAGCCCAGGATGCGCGGCATCTCGCGCGCCAGCGTGTCGAGGTTCAGCTTCCACCGCTTGCCGGCCACGTCCAGCGATTGCGTGAAGAAGGATTGCAGCGTCTTGTCCGCGACATGGGTGGCCAGCTGCGCGCTGGCATCGCTGCGCTTCTCGACCTGCGACAGGTCGACGGCGCGCATCGCCTCGATGAACTGGATCTGGCTGTGGCTGTAGGGGACCGGCGCGATATCGGCCACCAGCAGCGAGCGGACCATCTGTGGCCGGGTCAGGGCCAGCATCATCGCCGCCTTGCCGCCCATGGAATGGCCCACGATATCGGCCTGTCCGCCATGCGCCGCGACCAGCTCGGCCAGGTCCTCGGCCATGTCCTCGTAGCCGTGGCTGTCGAACCAGGGGCTGTCGCCGTGGTTGCGCATGTCGGGGGTCAGCACGAAGCGGTCCGCCGAGAGCCGCTTGCCGATCACGCCCCAGTTGCGCCCCGAGCCATAGAGCCCGTGAACGATGAGAAGCGGCGGCGCGTCGCCGGGTTGGCCATGGGTCAATGTGTTCAGCATGGCCGCGTGATAGCCCGCCCGCCGCGCCGATGCCAGATTGTTTCGCGCCCCGCAACGCAGAGGCCACGGCTTGGTGCTTGAGCCGCCGGGGTCGCCCGGCCTAGCGTGACCCCATGGGGGTTGATCGCGAACTGGCACGCCGGGTGGACCGGCTGGAGCGGCTGATGGCCCGGCGGCTGGGCCTGACCCGGGGCCATCTGGCCGAGCGGGCCGAGCAGGCGCGCCGCCTGCTGCCGGCAGAGGTGCGGCGCGACCTGTTGGACGTGGCAGAAGCCGCGCATCTGGCCGGGCATCCCAGGATCGCGCCGCAGATCGACCGCCGCGCCGTGCGCCGCGCCCATGACCGCGCCGTGGCGCATTTGACCGGGCCCGGCCCGCGCGAGCGCCGTCGCATCCTGCACAGCCGCGCGCTTGGCGCGCTTCTGGGCCGGCTTGCGCTGGTGGCGGCCGGTGTTGCGGGGCTGCTGCTCTGGCGGGGGTTTCTCTAGAGCGCTTTACGTCTGGTCGGCGGGCTGGGCCCCGCGCAGGCGCAAGAACAGGCTCTCTTCATCGTCATTGCGGAAGAAGGGCACCGAGTCGGGCGGGCTGTCATCCTGCACCCGTGCCGCGACCTCGGCCAGCACCACCTCGGTGATGAAGGGCAGGTCGAAATTCCGCACCTCGTCCAGCGCGATCCATTGCAGGTGCGACAGCTCGTCCGAGGCGGCCGAGAAATCGTCGGGATCCGACATCAGCGCCTCGGCATCGAGCAGGAAGAACCGCGCATCGAAGCGCCGGGGCCGGCCCGGCGGCGTGATCGCGCGGAACACGAATTGCAGGGCGTCCGCCGCGGGGCGATGGCCGGTGCCGGCAAAGCCCAGCCAGTCATCCGGCACGCCCCCGGGCCAGGGCGCGGGCACGCCGAGGATCTGGCCGGTCTCTTCCCAGAGCTCGCGCACGGCGGCGGTGGCCAGCGCGCGGGGCAGGCCGGGGGGGCTGTCCTCGGCCAGCCGCGCGGCGCAGAGCGGCGGCAGCGGCCGGGCCAGCGGCACCTTGGCGTCGGTCTCGTCCACCGCGCCGCCGGGAAAGACGAACTTGTTGGGAAAGAAGGCTGCCTTGGCACCGCGCTGGCCCATCAACACGCGCGGCCGCGCATGACGGTCGCGCACGGCGATGACCGTGGCGGCGTGGCGGATCGCGGTCTTGTCGATCGGTGGCCGGGATGTCGTCGTCATGCAGCGCTCTGCCCCAAATGCCTGTCTCAGCCGGGGCGCGTGAACCCGTGCATTCCGCGAATCCACTGGAAAGCCACGATCACCCCCTTCAGCCGGGGCAGAAGGTAAAGCGACAGCGCGACGCAGCCAACCGCAAAGATCGTGAACAGGGTCAGCGGCTCGGGCCGCCAGGTGGTGAACACGACCAGCAGCAGCGGCGCCATGACATGGCCCACGATCAGGATCGTCAGGTAGGCCGGCCCGTCATCGGCGCGGTGGTGATGCAGTTCCTCGCGGCAGACCGGGCAATGATCGCGCACCTTCAGGTAGCCCGTGAGCATCGGGCCGGAGCCGCATTGCGGGCAGCGCCGGCGCCAGCCCTTCCACAGCGTCATCCACAGGTCGCGTTCAGACGGGTCGTCCTTGGTCTCACTCATGATGTCCTCGCTCGTTCCGCGCAGAGGATGGGGGGCGGCGCGGCGCTTCGGAAGGGCGCATGGTGTCCTTGCGGCGGCATGTCACATCTCACGCGGGCGTGATGGGCGGGCCGCATTTTCTGCGACGGAAGCCGCCGGCCGGCCCGTGAAAGCCTGCAGAGACGCCCCGGGAAGGGCGCTCGAACAGACAGACACGAGCAAG
Organism: Pseudoponticoccus marisrubri; assembly: GCF_001482405.1. Classification (GTDB taxonomy): domain Bacteria; phylum Pseudomonadota; class Alphaproteobacteria; order Rhodobacterales; family Rhodobacteraceae; genus Pseudoponticoccus; species Pseudoponticoccus marisrubri. The sequence continues at coordinate 16,045 of NZ_LPXO01000001.1, read as the reverse complement.
AGGAAGGACCTTGCACATGAAAAAGCAGGCATACTGGATGAGCGGCGCATTGGTGCTCCTGATGGCCACGACCGGCATGGCAATGGCACAGGGCAAGGGCGGCGAGGGGCGCGGTGCGCGCATCGACGCCATGTTCGAAAGCTTCGACCTCGATGGCGACGGCAAGGTGACCGCGGCCGAGATCGAGGAAGCCGGGGCCCAGCGGTTTGCCGCGGCCGATACGGATGGGGACGGGTTCCTCTCGGCCGACGAGGTCGCGGCCCAGGCCGAGCAGCGGCGCGCCGAGCGCATGGAGAAGCGCCGCGCGGCCCGGGCCGAGGCGATGCTGGAGCGGCTGGACACCGATGGCGACGGCAAGCTGAGCCCGCAAGAGGCCGCCAAGCGCGGACCCGCGGCGACCGGCTTCGACCGCATGCTGCAACGGCTTGATGCCGATGAGGACGGCGCCATCTCGCGCGAGGAGATCGAGACCGCGCAGGCGCAGATGCACGACCGGCGCGACCGGGGCGGGCGGTTCCACGACCGCGGCGATCACGAGCACCGCGGCGGCGGCATGCCGCGCTGGATGCAGCGCCACTGATGCGCGGGCGGGGTCGGGCCCCAGGCCCGGCCCCCAGGCCGGCGTTGCGCCCGGGCGCGGGTGCCGCTAGCGCAGGGACGGGATCGGGATGCCGTATGACGCGATGAACGACTGCGAGGACGAAGAGCTTCTGGCCGCCTATGCCGAGGGCGATGCCGCCGCGGCGCGGGCGCTGACCGGGCGGCTGGGGCCGCGCGTCTTCGCCCATGCCATGCGCATGCTGGGCGGCGACCGGGCCGAGGCCGAGGACGTGGCGCAGGAGGCGCTGTTGCGGCTCTGGCGCGCGGCGCCCGGCTGGCGACATGGCGAGGCGAAGGTGACCACCTGGCTCTACCGGGTGACGGCGAACCTGTGCATCGACCGGATGCGCGGGCTGCGCCGGGCCGGCCCGGCGCTGGACGCGATCCCCGAGCCCGAGGATGACAGGCCCTCGGCAGCAGCGGAGATGCAGCAGGCGGCGCGGGCCGAGGCATTGCAGGCGGCGCTGGACGATCTGCCCGACCGCCAGCGCCAGGCCGTCATCCTGCGCCATATCGAGGGGCTGTCGAATCCCGAGATCGCGCAGATCATGGACATCGGCCCGCGCGCCGTGGAAAGTCTGACAGCGCGCGGCAAACGGGCATTGGAGGCGCGCCTGCTGGGGCGCCGGGATGAATTGGGGTACCGGGACGATGACTGAGCGCAAGGACGAGACGGGGCTGGAGGCATTCTTCGCCGCCGCCCGCGAGACCGACCCGCAGCCCTCGGGCGATTTCATGGCGCGGCTGGAGGCCGAGGCGCTGGCCGAACGGCCGCGCCCGGCAACGGGCGGGCCACTGGCGCTGTGGCGCCAGCTGCGTGCCGCGATCGGGGGCTGGCCGGGCGTGGCGGGGCTGGCCACGGCCTGCGCGGCGGGGATCTGGCTGGGTGTCAGCCCGCCCGAGGGGCTGAGCACCGTCTGGCCCCTGCAGGAAGCCGCGATCGACACGCTGGGTGTCGATCCGCTGAGCGGTTTCGACCTTGCGATGATGGAAGGATAGGCCATGGCCGAACTGCCGCGGCGCGGCGCGCCGAAACCCTGGCTGCGCATCGTGCTTTTTGCCTCGCTGGCGCTGAACCTCGCCGTGGCGGGGCTGGTCGCGGGGATGCTGCTGAGCGGTGGCCCGCGCCCGCCTGACGGGCGGCACAAACCGGGTGACGCGATCTTTCCCTACACGCGCGCCTTTGACGAGGCGCAGGGCCGCGCGCTGCGCGACAACCTGCGGCAGGCCTTCCGCGAGGACTGGGACGGGGTGCGCCGCGATCTGCTGGACGATTACCGCGCGGCGCTTGAGGTCCTGCGCGCCGAGCCCTTCGATGCGCAGGCCATGCAGGCGCTGGTCGAAGCGCAGGTCGCGCGGGCCGAAGCGCGCCGTCTGCGCGGGCAGGAGGTCTTTCTCGCGATGCTCGAAGGGATGAGCCCCGAGGACCGGCGCGCCTATGCCGACCGGCTGGAGGATCACCTGGCCCGGCTGGACGCGCGCCGCCGCGACAAGCGACCGCGCGACTGAGCCGGGCTCAGCTGCGCCGCGCCTCGCGCCGGGGCGCGGCCGCCGCGGCCGGCAGTTCGGGCGCGGCCGGGCGGCGGGGCAGGGTGGTCACCGTGTCGGCCATGACCACCGTGTTGCGGCCCGTGTCCTTGGCGGCATAGAGCGCCTGGTCCGCGCTGTCGATCAGCTCCAGCGGCTGGGCATCGCCCCCGGCCGGCCCGCAGGCCACCCCGATGCTCAGCGTCACGGTCAGCAAGCGCCCGTCGGGCAGTGGCACCGGCGCCTCGGCCATGACGCGGCAGAGCCGGTCCGCCGTGCGTTGCGCCGCGCCGCGGTCCGTATCGGGCATGGCGACAAGGAACTCCTCGCCGCCCCAGCGCGAAATCAGGTCGGCGGCGCGCAGGTTGTCGCGCAGCCGCTGCGCCAGCACGGTCAGCACCGCGTCGCCGGCGGCATGGCCATAGACATCGTTCACCGCCTTGAAATGGTCGAGATCGGCCAGCAGCAGCGCGTAGGGGCGGCGCTGCTGGCCGGCGCGTTCGGCCAGCCGTGACAGGTGCGGCAGCGCGTACCGGCGGTTGTAGAGCCCGGTCAGCGGGTCGCAGACCGCGGCGCGCAGCCCGTCGCGCATGTTGGCGCGCAGCCGGTCGGCGGTGCGCTTCCGGTCGATCTGGGTGCGCAGCCGGATCGCCAGCTCCTCGGGGTCGGGCCCGGCGGCGAGCAGGTCGCTGGCGCCCATGTCCAGCGCGGCGGCCGCGGCACGGCGCTGGTGCGGCCGGGCCACGTAGATCAGCGCGGCATGGCGCGTGCGCCGGCTGGCACGCAGCTGCGGCAGCAGGGCCAGCCCCTCGCCCTGGCCGCCCGGGCCCTCGGCGATGACAAAGACATCCGGCACCGCGCCGCTCTCGCGCAGGGCGCTGTCGGGCTCGATCACGGTGACCCGGTCCTCGATCCGGGCGCGCAAGCCCTCGACCAGCGCGGGCGGCACTGCGTCGCGCCCGGTGGGGACCAGCGCCACCAGCGCCGGCGGCGCATAGGAAGCGCCCTGTTCGGCCAGCCCCAGCGCGCGGCGCGTGTCGTCGCGCAGCTGCAGCTCGGCCTCGGCATCGCAGGCCCGCAGCAAGGACCGCAGCCGTGCCAGCATCACCAGGTCGTCGATCGGCCGGGCCAGAACGTCATCGGCGCCCGCCGCCAGTGTGGCCAGCCGCTCGCCGGGATCATCCTCGCCATGCATGATGACCACCGGCAGGCGCCGCTCGCCCGCGCCGCGGCGCAGTTCGGCACAGAGCGCGCGGCCGGTCATGTCCGGCAGCTCGGCCGCGGCGATCACGAGGTCGGGCCGCATCTTGCGCATCAGCTCCAGCGCGGCGCGCCCCGAGCCCGCCTGCACGACCTCGTAGAAGGCCGCCGACAGCTTGACGCGCAGCACGATGCGGTTCGTCGGCACCGCATCGACCACAAGTATCCGACCTGCCATTGCTCATCCTCATGCCATCGACCCTGCCGTTCCCGGTTCGGTCCGGCCAACTGCTTGCATTTGTCCTCGAGGTGGAATTTGGTGAAGATTGGTTAAGAAACCCTTTCGGGATTGAGGCGAAGTGGCGCTATCACGGGACAAGGCCGAGACGGTCGGGCTTCAGGCGGTGGCCTGGCTGGCGGCGAATGACGAGTTGTTGCAGGTGTTTACCGGATCCACCGGGGCGTCGGAGGCGGATTTCCGCTCAGGCCTCGAGGATCCCGGCTTCCAGGGCTCGGTGCTGGATTTCATCCTGATGGACGATGCCTGGGTGCAGGAGTTCTGCCTCTCTGCCGGGCTGTCGCCCGAGACGCCGGCGCAGGCGCGCGCCGCGCTGCCCGGAGGCGAGCAGGTGCACTGGACATGAGGCCCCGGGTCGACGCCGTGCTGTTCGACAAGGACGGCACCCTGTTCGACTTCGAGGCCACGTGGAATGTCTGGGCGGGCCAAGTGGTGGCGGCGCTGTCGGGCGGCGATCACGGGCTGGCGGCGCGTCTGGCGGCGGCGGCGCGCTACGATCTTGCCGCCGGGCGCTATTTTCCCGACAGCCCGGTCATCGCCGGCACCAATGCCGAGGCGGCGGCCTGTCTCGCCACCGAGCTGCCGGGCTGGCGTGTCGAGGAGATCGAGCAGTTCCTCGTCGAGGCAGCCGCCGATGCGCCCCTGGCCGAGCCGGTACCGCTGGTGCCGCTATTGGCCGAGCTGGCCGCGATGGACCTGAGCCTGGGTGTGGTGACCAATGACAGCGAATCGGTGGCGCGCGCCCATCTGACGACCGCCGGCATCCTGCGGGTCTTCGATTTCATCGCCGGCGCCGACAGCGGCTATGGCGCCAAACCCGCGCCCGAGCCGCTCTGGGCCTTCGCGCGGGCGACCGGGCACGCGCCCGACCGGGTGGTCATGGTGGGCGACAGCACGCATGACCTGCGCGCCGGGCGCGCCGCTGGCATGTGGTGCGTGGGGGTGCTGACCGGGCTGGCCACGGCCGAGGCGCTGTCCCCCTTCGCCGACGTGGTGCTGCCCCATATCGGCCACCTGCCGGCCTGGCTGCAGGGCGCGCCTGTCGAAAACGACTGATTCCGTCGCGATCCGACACGAAAGCGGCCCCGGCCGGGTGTGTCATGAAGGGCATCCCGCGCTTCGGAGGACGCCATGCCCGACACTGCCCAGCCCGCGATCGCCGCGAAACGCCGCCGCCATGGCGGCCGCGCCGGCAACACCCGCCGCAGCGGCCCGGTCATCAAGCAGACCCCGTGGCGCCTGCCGCGCAATATCGACCGCCCGACCGAGCCGCTGGGCCCTGAACAGGTGGCACGGGTGCATGACGCGGTGATGCGCGTGCTGGAAGAGATCGGGATCGAGTTCCTGCACCCCGAGGCGCTGGAGATCCTGCGCAAGGCGGGTTGCACCGTCGCGGGCGAGAACGTGCGCATGGGCCGCGACATAGTGATGGAGGTCATCGCACAGGCGCCGGCCAGCTTCACCCTGACCCCACGCAACCCCGACCGGCAGATCACGGTCGGGGACGGGCATATCCTGTTCGGCAATGTCGCCTCGCCGCCCAACTACATGGATCTCGAGATCGGCCACAAGGTGCCCGGCACCCGCGCGCAATGCCGCAACCTCATCAAGCTGGCGCAGTATTTCAACTGTATCCACATGGCCAATGGCTACCCGGTGGAGCCTGTCGACCTGCATGCCTCGACCCGGCATCTCGACGTGCTCTTCGACAAGCTGACCCTGACCGACAAGGTGGTGCATGCCTACAGCCTGGGCCCCGAGCGGGTCGAGGACGTGGTCGAGATGGTGCGCATCGCGGGCGGCCACAGCCACGAGGAGTTCGCGCAGACGCCGCGGCTCTATACCAACATCAACTCCACCTCGCCGCTGAAACATGACTGGGCCATGCTGGATGGCTGGATGCGGCTGGCCCGGCGGCGGCAGGCGCTGGTGGTCACGCCCTTCACGCTGGCAGGTGCCATGGCGCCGGTGACCATGACCGGCGCGGTGGTGCAGAGCCTGGCCGAGGCGCTGGCCGCGGTCGTGCTGGCGCAGATCATCAGCCCGGGCGCGCCTTGCGTGATCGGCACTTTCACCTCGAACGTGGACATGAAGACCGGCGCGCCCGCCTTCGGCACGCCCGAATACATGCGCGCCACGCAGATGACCGGGCAGATGGCGCGGTTCTACGGGCTGCCCATGCGGGCCTCGGGGGTGTGCACCTCGAACGTGCCGGACGGTCAGGCCATGTGGGAGACCGAGCACAGCCTCTGGGCCGCGATCCAGTCGGGCACCAACATCGTCTATCACGCGGCCGGCTGGCTGGAAGGCGGGCTGATCGCTTGCCCCGAGAAGTTCATCATGGATTGCGAGGTGCTCCAGCAGTTGCAGCGCTACATGGAGCCCGAGATCTGCGACACCTCGGACGCGGCGCTGGCGCTGGACGTGATCGCCGAGGTCGGCCCGCGCGGGCATTTCTTCGGCACCGATCACACGCAGGCCCGCTACGAGACCGCCTTCTACCAGCCCTTCCTGTCGGACTGGAAGAATTTCGAGGCCTGGCAATCCGCCGGCGCGGTCTGGACGGCCGAGCGCGCCCATGCCCAGTTCAAGCTGATCGTGAACGAGTTCGAGGCCCCGCCCATGGACCCGGCCATTCGCGAGGAACTGGCCGCCTTCGTGGAGCGCCGCAAGCGGGAAGGGGGCGCGCCCACCGATTTCTGAGCCGGCAGGCCGCCCAGACGCGGCTTGCGCCAGTGCCGGGCGGGGGGCAAGACTGGGCGGGAAAGGACCGTGCCGATGACCGCCCGCTCCCCCGGCAAGCTTGCCCTGACCCTCGTCGTGCTTGGCGCGCTCGCCGGGCTGAGCGGTTGGGCGCTCGGCGAGGGCTGGCGCGACGGGGTGCTGGGCGAACGGCGCATGCTCTTCCTGACGGGCTTTGCCGCGGCATCCTTCGGCATCGGCCTTGCCCTGACCGGCCCTCTGCGCCTGCGCCGCGTGGCGTTGCCGGCGCTGGGCTGCGGTGTGGTGCTGGCGGGGCTTCTGTGGTGGGCCGCGGGGCGCCACGCGGATGTCTCGGATTTCCTCGATCTCGGCTACCCGCTGCTCTGTTTCGGCATGGCGCTGGTGATCGTCACGCCCTTTCTTCTGTCGCTGCTGAGCGATCCCGAGGGCTGGCGCAGCTACCCGGTGCTTTTTGCGCAAAGCTGGCAGATCGCCGTGCGCTTTTTAGCCGGTGCGCTGTTCACGGCACTGTTCTGGGGGCTGCTGTCGCTGTCAGATGCGCTGCTGCAGATCGTGGGCCTGCCCCTGATGGAGATGGTGACGCGGCACCCGCCGGTGACCTGGGCGCTGACCGGAGCGGTGTTCGGCCTGGCCCTCGCCGCGGTGCACGAGATGGCCGCCTATCTCGCACCCGATCTCGTGCTGCGGCTCTTGCGACTTTTCGTGCCGGTCGTGCTGCTGGTCGTCGCGGTCTTTCTCGTGGCGCTGCCGGTGCAGGGTTGGGACGGGCTGGTGCGCGGCTTCTCTCCGGCAGCGACGTTGATGGCCTTCGGCATCGCGGCGGTGGTGCTGGTCACCGTGGCGGTGGACCGCAATCGGCAAGAGGCCGTACAGGCGCCGCTGATGCGCTGGGCGACCGTGGGGCTGGCGGCGCTGGTGCTGGTGCTGGCCGCGCTGGCGGTCTGGGCGATCTGGATGCGCGTGAGCGCCTATGGCTGGACCCCGGCGCGGCTGATGGCCTTCACCGTGGCGGCAGTGCTGGTGGTCTACGGCATCGGCTATGTCGCCGCGCTGGTCCTGCGCGCGGGCTGGATGGCGCGCATCCGCGAGGTCAATATCTGGATGGCGCTGGCCACGCTGGCGGTTTGCGTGATCTGGCTGACCCCGCTTTTCGTGCCCGAGCGCATCTCGGCCGAGGACCAGGCGCAGCGCGCGCTGGCGGGCCTGCCCGCGCGCGCGCTGGCGCTGGACGAGCTTGCCGGCGACTGGGGCCTTGCGGGACAGGCGGCGCAGGAGCGCATCGCCGCGGCCCGGCCCGAGCTGGCCGATCCCGAGACGCGCCGCCTGGCCCGCGGCAGCGCCGCGCCCGCCCCGTCATCTTCTCAGCGCGCCCGCCTGCTGGCCATCCTGCCGGTCTATCCCGGCGACATGACACTGGGCGGTGACGCGCTGCGCGAGTTGGGCGACGTGCAGATCGCCAACCTGCTGCGCGCCTGCGACAATCGCCTGTCCGAGGGGCCGGGCTGCGCCCTCTACTTCGCGCGCTTCCTGCCCGGCGACCCGCAGGCGCGCGGCCTTGTCTTCCGGCGCGTCGCCCCCGACCAGGTCGAGGTCGGCGCCGTGACGCTGCGCAACGGCCGGCTGTTGTCGGGCGGTACCGTGGCGGGGCTGGGTGGCGAGCCGGGCCCGGCCTGGCGGCTTCGGGACGCCCATCTGGCAGCATTGCACCGCGGCGAGGCCGTGCTGGAGCCGCGCGAGCTGCAGGTGTTGCGGCTGGGCGACCGCAGCCTTTTTGCACACAATTGAAATCATTACGCGAAATTTAAGATCCGCGCGCCATCCTCGCCCCGATGACACGAGGGATGGCGCCATGCACGGACTGATCCTGAAGACGCTTCAGGTCTTCCTTCAGGACACATACGGGACCGAGATCTGGGCCCGCATCGCGGCGGCGGCCGACCTGACGGCGCCGGGGTTCGAGGCGATGCTGAACTATCCGGAAGAGGTGTTCTTTCGCGTGCTCGACGCGGCCGGCGCCGTGCTGAACAAGCCGCGCGAGGCCATTCTGGAGGATGTGGGAACCTATCTGGTCTCCCATCCCAACAGCGAGGGGCTGCGCCGCCTGCTGCGCTTCGGCGGTGTGGATTTCATCGAGTTCCTGCATTCGCTGGACGACCTGCCCGACCGAGCGCGACTGGTCGTGGCCGATCTGGTGCTGCCCGATCTCGAACTGCGCGACCTCGCGCAGAACCGCTTTCACCTGCGAATCACGGGGCAGCTGCCGGGCTTCGGCTTTGCGCTGGTCGGATTGCTTCAGGCCATGGCCGATGATTACGGCGCGCTCGCGCTGCTCGACCTGCAGGAGGCCGGGCGCGACGGGCAGGTGATCGAGATCACCATCGTCGAGGCCGCCTATGCCGAGGGGCGCGATTTCGAGCTTGCCGCCGCCCCGGCCGGGGGGCAGGCATGAGCTGTTTTCCCGACCGGATGCTGCACCAGATCTGCCCGATGCACGCGGTGCTGACCCCGACCGGCCATATCCGACAGGCCGGACCGACCCTGCACAAGATCGCGCCGACCCCGCTTGCGGGTGCGCGCTTCCTCGAGATCTTCGACGTCTACCGCCCGCGCGCCGTGGACAGCATGGCCCAGCTCCTCCAGACCGAGGGGCGCAAGCTGCACCTGCGCCTGCGCGGCGGGATCCGCACACCGCTCAAGGGCATCCTCGTCTCGGACGGGCAGGGCGGGGCAGTCATCAACCTATCCTTCGGCATCGCCGTCGTCGATGCCGTGCGCGACTATGCCCTGACCAGCACCGATTTCGCCCCCACCGACCTCGCGGTGGAAATGCTCTACCTTGTCGAGGCGAAATCCGCCGCCATGGATGCCTCGCGCAGCCTGAACACCCGGCTCCAGGGCGCCATGGTCGCCGCCGAGGAACGCGCCTATACCGACACGCTGACCGGCCTGCGCAATCGCCGTGCGCTGGACGTGGCGCTCGACCGGCTGTGCCGCGCCGGTCAACCTTTCGCGCTGATGCATATCGACCTCGATTTCTTCAAGCAGGTCAATGACACGATGGGCCATGCCGCGGGCGACCAGGTGCTGCGCACCGCGGCGCGCATCATGGCCGAAGAAACCCGCAAGGATGACATCGCCGCCCGGGTGGGGGGCGACGAGTTCGTCATCGTGTTCGACGCCCTGACCAGTCGCACCCGCCTGCGCGACCTCGCCGCCCGCATGATCGCCCGAATCGAGGAGCCGGTGGCCCATGACGACCGCAGCTGCCGGATCTCCGCCAGCATCGGAATCGCCATCAGCGAGAGCGAACAACCGGACGCGGCCCAGATGCTCGAGACCGCCGATATCGCGCTCTACGCCGCCAAACGGGCCGGCCGCGCCCGGTTCCGCTTCTTCTCGCCCGACATGCTGGAGACCTCCGACACTCCCGCGCTGCCCGCGGCCCGGGCGTGATGCATTTTTTGAAAAGAACCTCTTGAACCCCCCGAACCTCCGTCGTAGATACGCCGCCACGGTTGGGGTGTAGCCAAGTGGTAAGGCAACGGTTTTTGGTACCGCGTACCGCAGGTTCGAATCCTGCCACCCCAGCCAGTTTAAATCTCCCTTTGAATTCAATGACTTGCGCGGGTCTGTGTGGCACCTTTGTGTAGCAGTTTTGTGGGTGTCCCATGTGGAGCAGATCGACGGTAGAGAGCCTTTTCGGCTGGCGGTAGTGCTGTGAGCGCACTTGATGGCCCGACGCACTGGGTCGTTTGGCGAATCGGCCGAAGTTTTAGGGACCGATATGCCTGCTTAACCAAAAGCTGACCTGAGACTATTTTGGTGTCATAGAAGGAGTGACGCCATGCTCGGTAAGTTTGAAAGCCTCTACGATCTGTTTGAAGCCTTCCCGGATGAGCAGTCGTGCCTCGACCACCTGCGCGCGATCCGCTGGCGCGACGGCGAGTTTTGCCCCCATTGTGACGGCAGCGCATCTATCACTACTCAGACGGCAAGACCTTCAAGTGTGGTGACTGCCGGAAGCTGTTCTCTCTCAAGGTCGGAACGATTTCCCACGACACAATACTACCGCTGCGCAAGTGGTTCATGGCGATCAGGCTGATCACCAACCACAAGAAGGGGGTCGCTTCGACCACGTTGGCGCGCGATCTGCGCATCACGCAGAAAAGCGCATGGCATGTGCTGCACCGCCTCCGCCATGCCGCCCGCACTCAGTCGTTTAACGCCACTCTGGACGGTCCCGTGGACACCGACGAAAACTTTGTGGGCGGCAGGGGTGAAGAACAAACACGCCGACAAGCGCATTCCCGGTTCTCAGGGTGGCGCAAGCAAGGCTGTCGTGTCCTGGGTCTTGAAGCGCGATGGCGAGCTTCGTGCTGAGGTCGTCAAAGTCACGACGGCCCGTACCGTGCAGGCCGTGAAGCGCAAGAATGTGAACGCCGGTCAAATCGTCATGACCGACGAACATCTCTCCTACAAGGGCCTCGGGATAGATTATGCCCACCTTTCAGTGAACCACAGCAACAATCTTGCCGGGTGGTTGTCGTCTTTTCCGTTCTTCGTCGGGGGTGTAATTTAATCGTTCTCGGTGGCCGCAGATCGTGCAGCAGCCCAAGGATCAAATGAGTTGCAAACAGGTTTCTGCTGACGGGGCTTAGGGGTTTTCAGCGAGCACGGTGCTGTCGTCGCGGCGCGCTTATAGTGAGGAACCGGCAACCCTGCCTGCCAGGCGCGTAGCTGCGCCCTTCGCCAGAGCATCGGCTTTTTCCTTAGCGGGATTGGGTCTGGAAAACTCGCATCGGGCTTCGCCAAGCCGCGCCGCCGGGCGGAACGGGGCGACTCCCCCAGGATGCCTGCGATGTCGTCCAACGTGCAGTGTGGCAGCTTCAGTTCGTCCCAGCGTGATCGCGGAGGCGGCGCGAGCCCCTCGGCTGCCCAAATGGAAGACCACGGATAGCGGCCGCCGACATGACGAACGCCGACCGCTCGCGCGAGCTCCCGGGCAGCCCTGGCCGAGGGCAGTCTCCAATACGTAGCGAGCTCTTCGGCGCTCGCCGAACCGGGTCCTTGCCGTTGGTCTTCATGTCCCAACCTCCTTCTGGAAAGGAGATCGGATCGTGCAGACCCGGCCGGAAACGACCTTGGCAGATTCAAGGGCGCGTTCGGCCTGCGCGGCCTCACAAAACGCTTGACGCGTTCGAGGGCGCTTTCGCTGTGAGGGAAATTGACCAGATCTTGCCCAAACTCGGTGCCTCTCAGTGCCACTTGAAGCGGTTATTGACGGAAGGGAGTTTTTTGACGATGAGGGCAGTTTCGCCTTGTAATCCCTTTGTTTCCTTGGCTATACGCGTCAACGGAGACGTGGCCGAGTGGTCGAAGGCGCTCCCCTGCTAAGGGAGTAGGCGGGAAACCGTCTCGAGGGTTCGAATCCCTTCGTCTCCGCCACTTGCCCTTGCGAAAGCGTTCTCCCGATCCGGCCGCGGCCGGATTTTTGCGTTGTTTTCGAGGGTTATGTGGGTGGGGCTGAGCACTGGGCCAGCCGCCACAAGGCCCGGAAGCGGTCTCTCAGGGTCGATATTCTCCGGACCTCATGACTGCGCCATTTTGGTGAATAGCTTGTAAGCTATTGGTGTGCAGCGGTTTTCTTCGGCATCGACTTGAACACTTTGACGCCGGTCGCGCTCAACGATGGAACAGAAATCGAACGTTCGCCATTGCGGCCGTTCGCTTCGGCCCGTCCCGATGACCGAGTTGCGGACGAAGCTGCCATCAAGCCAATCCGGCATCGGGGTGCTCGCGTATGAGCTGGGCTTCCGCCAGTCAGATCAAGATTGACGCAAAGACAGATATGTTGGAGACGACTTGGCTCCGCAGCCTGCTCCTCGGTCGGGTCAACGGCTGACGCTCACATATCCCCTTGTCTTGCCGTCGTTCGCCGGATCCACGGCATTCATGGCGTTGAAAAGGGCTGATGCCTCGACCCAAAGGCGAGGCAGTCCGGGTAAGACCTACCGGCGATACTGCGAAGACAAGCCCCTGACGCAAGCGCGGACAGAACGTCCCAAACCTACCCGGACCCTTACGCGGGCGGCTCCGGCAGGGCCCTCATAGGCAAGGCTGCCTGGACCGACGAGAACCAGTCCGCGAACGGTGTCGTGAACTCGGTCTGCCCGGCCCAGACCTGTCCGTTCTCGAGGAGCTGGCAAAGATTCTCGGCACTTGTGCCGATGGCGTCCCGGCGGGACAGATCGTCGAGTTTCCCCCATCCTTTCTCCTGAATGGCATTCAGGATGAGTTCCAGACGGACCGTTGCGTGCAGGCAGGCGAACGTGGCCATCGCAACCAAGGGGGGGCCAAAACCCGGTCCGGTGGCATATCTTTCGCGCACCGCGTCGACGACCGGCTGGACCCCGGCAAAGAAGTACTCGTCGGCGGAGAGCCATGTGAAATCCTCAAAGCCTTCCCGGCAGCCGGCATGCTCCCAGTCGATCCAGCAGACCTTGCCCGCGGGCGTCATGATGGCGTTCCCGGGCCGAGCGTCCCATTTCACAAAACGGGTCTGGCGGACCGCGAGTTCTTCGCAAATCCGCTCGACGGCGCACGTCGGCGGCGCGAGGTCGAGCCGCTCGGACAGCCGCCATGGCCGCCTGGCGACGCGTTCGATCCAGTCATGCGCGTGCCCGATCTTCGGGGCGATGTCGCGCAAGCCGGTGCCTTGCGCTGCATCGTGGATCGCCAACAGGCTTTGCACGGCCCTCGCCGAGACCCGCCTACGTTCGGCTTCCGTGCCGTGGGCGAGCGCGCGGCTCAGCCGTGTTCCGGCGACATAGGCCTGGGCGAGCCACGTGCCGTCGAACGCCAGGACAGCCGGCACGGGCGCGCCGGCGGCGTGTAGACGGGTAAGGCATTCGGCCTCGAGCCGTGCCCGCCCCGGCGACGCGCGACGGGTCAGGATGACGTCGCGGTCCCCGATCTGGATCCGTATCGAATCCCGCAGCGATCCGCCGGGCGCGAATATGCGATCGGGCGCCGCACCGAGCAACCGTTCGCTCGCCGTCCGTACGGCTTCGACGATTTCCTGAACTCGATCCGTGCGCATCCGGTGGCAGGCGCCTTTTCATCACGTGCAGGGCATCGGCCTGCCGCACACGTCCGGCGGTCCACCGCCGGTGCCTGCCGCCCCTGGCGCGGGGCGGCAGATCGCCTTTTTGTGGGGCCGAGCGCCCGACGATGCGGTCATCCGGCCATTCGCGCGGGCCTCAGAAGCTGAGGTCGTCGACGGTCAGGGCGACGTTGTCGACCAGGATTGCGCCATTTGGATCGTCCGAGAAGGTGATCAGCGAGTTTCCATCCTCTACGCTGATCGACACGTCGGCCGCCGTCCGGCCCGCAAGCGTGATGTTGTCGATGCCTAGTTCGAAGTCGGTGATCTCGTCGACGCCATCGCCCACATTGTAGACGAACTCGTCGGCCCCGTCGCCGCCGGTCAGGACGTCGCCGACCTCGATCGTGATGACCGGATCGAAGCTGATCGGATTGTCATTCGCCGCCTTTGTCTGAAGCAGGTTCCGATCCTCGTCGAGCAGCCGCACAGTGAGATTGGCGCTGCCGGTATTGATGACGGTACGCGAATTGGCCGGAACGGTGATTTCGAATTCGCCGCCGCCAACGAGATCGACGATGTATGTCGTCTCGACGCTGTTGGGGCCGAAATTGTCGATCCGGAACACGTTGTCGCCGTCGGGCAGATCACCGAGCGTCGTGAGTTTGCCAATCCGGTCGTTGCCGGAGATCACTTCGACTGACGCAAAGTCGCCCGGGTTCGCGATATCGGCCAGATCGACCGGATCGTTGTTGAAGCCGGCCGGGTAATACAGCCCGCCAACCTCAATCGAACCGTCATCGGTGCCGCCGAGAATGGTGTCGTCGCCGTTCTGGCCAAAGATCAGGTCGTCACCCTCGCCGCCGTCGAGAACGTCGTTGTCCGACTTCTTTCCGACAAAAGGATCGGCCAAGACTGCGCCGGCAGAGGTGACCTCACCATTATCACCGATGAGAATGTCGGCGCCTTCGCCGCCCATCAACGCGTCGCCGGCGGCGCCGCCAATCAGAATGTCATCGCCGATCCCGCCGTTCAGGTAGTCGGATCCGCCATGCTCTCCGGATGCACCAGAGCCACCAGAGCCATCGGATCCGTCAGAACCTCGCGAGCCACCGGACAGACCGAAACCCGACCCGCCGGACTCGTCAGAGCCGCCGCCTAAGTGCTTGATCGCTCCGCTCGCCGTAACCAGGCCCTTGTCACCTATCAGAATGTCGTTTCCATCGTCGCCAAACAGGGTATCGCCGGCTGCACCCCCGATCAGGACGTCGTCCTCGCTTCCGCCGCGAAGCTCGTCCTCGCCCCTGCCGCCATCGAGCACATCTTTGCCGGCACCGCCGTCGAGATAATCCTTGCCCTTCTTGCCGATGAGGAAATCGTCGCCGTCATTTCCGAAGAGACGATCATCGTCTTTGCCGCCGTTGATAATATCGTTGCCAGCTAGTCCGCTTAAAATGTCGTTGCCGGCTTTCCCCTTGATGATGTCATCGAACAGTGTGCCGTCGATCACATTGTCGAACCGATCTCCCTTGAGTTTGGCCATGGCCCCCTCCTATCCCACTTCAATTTACTACAAGCAGTTCCGACACGGAAGCGACGGGTGCGATGGCCAACGCGTATCTACAGACGTAGTCCCCCATTGCCCTGGGCTGTCGTCACGACATGGTAGATTTATGGTGCCTCCGCTCCAGCGTGTGTCGCAACCCAAAAGGTAACGCAGCGCAATTTGAAAAGACTAGACCAAATCTTTCGTACAATCCTTGTCGTCTCGGGCCACTGTTCTGCCGCGGATGACAGTTGTTCAGGCTTGGCGATTCGCAGTATGGTTTTTTCAATTCGTCGCGGCATACTTGAACGCCTCGCGTAACGCCATCGACACTGCGGCGGGCCCTTCGGTGGAATTTCCTGATTTACTTTACGTTACGTCAACTTTAATACCCATTCTGCGTTCAGGATATCTTTGTCGAAGCCCAGTCGGAAAACCCCATACGCACTCTATGCGCCGAGTCTTTTCAATTTCAATGACTTACCCGAAAAAGTGGGGCATGCTGCCCGAAGACGGTGAAAAAATGCCTCCTGTCGCCTTTATCCCCGACACCCAAATTTACTACCCAAAGCTGTATTTCTCTTTGCAATACCATTTTATCAAGACTTCCTCAGGGCGCCCCAATATTGACAAAAAGGCACGATTCGGGAGAATGAACCATAGATTGGAGGGGTGATTCCGGCAATTTTGTGACGCCGGTGTGATGGTTTACCGTTTGTGCCTGGCCTGAGCAAAGTCATTCCCTCCGTTCCGCGCGATATTTTACTTGGGGGACGGACCATGGCTGTGCTGAATGGAACCAACGCGAACGAAACTTTCGACACGACTGGCGGCGGCGATTTCACCACCACAAGCGGCGACGACATCATCCGGCCCAAGGGCGGCGTGGACACCGTAGATGCGGGCGACGGGAATGACGTCGTTGAAGGCCAGAAGAACGAACTTCTTCAGGACACGCTCGACGGCGGCGACGGCACGGACGAGATCGTCAACGAGAACGCCAACCAGGCGCTGCAGCTGTCGGGCTTCGGCGGCGGCGGCGCGGGCA